>NZ_FPEH01000011.1 GCF_900117425.1 Novosphingobium sp. NDB2Meth1 | reverse complement strand
GCTGGCGGTCTGGCGCTACGACTACAACAACGAAAGGCCGCACTCGTCACTGGCGAACCGAACACCGGCACGAATATCAAACCGGTGGACTCTCGTTATGACCGCGGGACCAGCGGGGGGCAGGTCACTTTCCAGACCCACACTTGTGTTGGATAGAAGTGAACATATATAGAACATTGCAGATGCAGAAGATACGAAAAAAGCCGCATTTCTGCGGCTTTTTGGATATTTGCGGTGCTCTCTGGAAGCAAGCCTGGCGGAGACGGAGGGATTCGAACCCTCGGTACCGGTAATCCCAGTACGACGGTTTAGCAAACCGTTGGTTTCAGCCACTCACCCACGTCTCCGGATCGCAGCGGCGAGGGCGCGCTATAGCGAGGGAGTGGGGGGGCGGCAAGGGGCTTCCTGCGGGGATCATGCAGCCGGTGTGGATTCGCCTCGGCGCGAAATCGACTCGGCTCATCGCCGGTTCATTGTACCGGGCCGAGAGATGAGGGCCTGATAGCATGACAATGGGTCCGGCCATCAAACCGGGCCATAAACCGCCAACGGGCCGCAGGATGGGAAATCGGGTGATGAAGCTGAGCCGGAACATCGCGATCGGGCTTGCCGCCTTGGGCTTGATGCTGGGGTCGGGCGCAAGCGCGCAGGTGCAGCAGATCGATCCCAACTCTGCGATCGACGGGGATCTGCCCGCGAAGCCGGCTGCGGGATCCACGCCGCCCGCCAGCGCTCCGGCCCCCCTCCCGCCCGCTCCAGCCGCCACGACGACCGGAGGCGATCCTACATTTACCTCGCCGGCGGCCGGTAGCGACCCTGCCAAACCGGGTACGGCTTCGATTCCGCCTGCAGCCGGGCCATCCCAGGGCACGGCGGCCGATGGCACCACCTACCGTGAGGACGATCTCATCGGCGCGGCGGAAGGCGTGTTCGGCCGGGGTGCGAAGGGTCTTGCGCTGCTGATCCAGGACATTCTCAAGAAGCAGGGCCGGCCCAACGCCTACATCACCGGGCGCGAGGCGGGCGGTGCGGTCGTTGTCGGGCTGCGGTATGGTTCGGGCACGTTGCATCACAAGATCGAAGGTGAACGCCCGGTCTACTGGACGGGACCCTCCCTGGGTTTCGATCTCGGCGCCAATGCGGCGAACACCTTCGTGCTCGTCTACAACCTGCATGACAGCGAGGACCTCTTCCGCCGCTATGGCGCGGGCGAGGGGCAGGCCTACTTCGTCGGCGGGTTCAACGTGAGCTATCTGCGGCGCGGCGACATCGTGCTGATCCCGGTGCGGTTTGGCGCGGGGCTGCGGCTTGGCGTCAACGGCGGTTACATGAAGTTCCGCAAGACGCAGAACTGGGTCCCCTTCTAAGCAGAACCGCACCCCCTTGTGCGCGGGGCCGTTTGGGGGCAAAGGCGCGGCCATGCTCGAGACCCTGAACGCCCAGCCCGCCGACGCGCTGCTTGCGCTGATCAAGCTCCACAATGCCGATCCGCGGCCGACCAAGATCGACCTCGGCGTGGGTGTCTATCGCACTGGCGAAGGCGATACCCCGGTGTTCGGCGCGATCAAGGCGGCGGAGAAGATCCTGCTCGAGACGCAGGATTCCAAGGCCTATCTCGGACCGGAAGGTGACATGGGCTTTGTTCATGCGCTGATCCCTTATGTGTTCGGTGCCGATTTTGACCGCAGCCGGGTCGAAGGCATGCAGGCCCCTGGCGGCACTGGCGCAGTACGTCTGGCGGTGGAAGTGGCGGCGCGCGCGGGTGCCAAGCGCATCCTCATGGGTACGCCCTCGTGGCCCAACCATGCGCAGATCGTTTCAGCGGTCGGCCTCGAGCTCAAGACTTTCAAGCATATGACCGCCGAAGGCACAGCCGATCTCGAAGCGCTGCGCGCGGCGCTGGCCGATGCTGCACCAGGCGATGTCGTGCTGCTCCACGGCTGCTGCCACAACCCGACGGGCGTCGATTACACCACTGCGCAGTGGGACGAGATCGCGCAACTGGTGGCCGCTTCGGGTGTGCTGCCGCTGATCGACCTTGCCTATCAGGGCCTTGGCGACGGCATGGAAGCCGATTCCTATGGCCTGCGCAAGGTGCTCGCTGCGGTGCCGGAAGCTCTGGTGGCCTACAGCTGCGACAAGAACTTCGGGCTCTATCGTGATCGTGTGGGTGCGTTCTACGCGGTGACGGGTGATGCCGATGCGCTCGCCAAGACCATGGCCAACGGTGCGACGATTGCCCGTGCGAGCTGGTCAATGCCGCCCGATCACGGCGCCGCTGCGGTCCGCCTGATCCTTGGCGACGCCACGCTCACCGCACAGTGGATCGACGAGCTGACCGCGATGCGCGCGCGCATGGCCGAAGTGCGCGAACGGCTCGCCGCCGCGCAGCAGATCGGGCCGATCAACATGGCGCCGCTTGGCATGCAGAAGGGCCTCTTCTCGATGCTGCCGCTTTCGAGCGAGCAAATCATGGCGCTGCGCGAGAAGCACGGCGTTTACATGGCCGGGTCGGGCCGCGTGAACATCGCGGGCCTGACGACGGGGAATATCGAGGCGTTTGTCGCGGCGCTGAAGGACGTGGCAGGCTGATCAGCCCGCCGGCCTACCCTGCCGCCGCGAGGCTCTGCATCCGCTTGAGGTAGCGGGCGAGGACATCGATCTCGAGGTTCACTTCGCGCCCCGGCGCAAGGCTGCCCAGCGTGGTCACTTCCGCCGTGTGCGGGATGATGTTGAGCATGAAATGGCAGCTGCCGTCCGGCTGGTCGGCCAGGTCGTTGACCGTCAGCGAGACGCCATCGACGGTGATCGAGCCCTTGGCGGCGATGTAAGGCGCAAGCTCCTTCGGCGCCGAGACGACGACGTGCCACGAGCCGCCAATGCGGTCGACCGAGACGACATGGCCAACGGCATCGACATGGCCGGTTACGATATGGCCGCCTAGTTCGTCACCCAGCTTGAGTGCGGGTTCGAGATTGAGCGCGGCGTGCTCGTGCCACTGCGCGGGGGCAGTGCGGCGGATCGTTTCGCCCGAGACGTCGACCGCGAACCAGCTGTCTCCCGCCGCGCCGCCCTTGTCGACCACGGTCAGGCACACGCCCGAGCAGGCGATCGAGGCGCCGATGGCGATCTTGGCCGGGTCCATCGCGCAGGCGATTGTCACGCGCGTATCGCCCTTGGTGGCAATGGCGCGGATGCGGCCGACTTCGGTCACGATACCTGTGAACATGGGGGTCTCCTTCAGCGGATGCGGTCGTAGACGTCGAGCGTGTCGCTGCCAAGCCGCCGCCGGTCCGTCAGCGCCCAGCGGCCATGGGCATTGCCCAAGGAGGTAAGGCCGATATCGCCGAGGCCGGGCCTGCCCGCACCGATCAGGATGGGCGCGCGGTACAGCAGCAGGCGGTCGACGCGGTCGGCGGCGAGGAACGCGGCGGCAGCACCGGCACCGCCTTCGATCAGGAGGTACTGCGTTTCGCTGAAGCTGGCGGCAGGATCGGCGATGGCCTGCCAGCCGTCAGGGGCAGTTCCGCGCGTCAGCACCCAGCGGGCGGGGCTGCGCGTCTCGAGGCCGGGCAGGCGAACGTCGAGCCGTGGCGAATCGGTGCGGAGCGTCTCGCCGCCGACAAGGATGGCGTCGGATCGCGCGCGCATGGCGTGGCCGTGGGCGCGGGCTTCGGCTCCGGTGATCCACTGACTGGTGCCGTCGGCCATCGCGATGCAGCCGTCGAGCGAGGTGGCGAGCTTGAGCGTGGTGTGCGGGCGGCCATGGCGCGCGCGGGTGAGGTAGCCTTCCAGCGAGCGCAGCGAGGCGGGGGAGGGGAGCAGTTCCGCCGCGATCCCCGCAGCCCGCAGCGAGGCGATGCCGGCGCCGGCCGTGCGCGGGTCAGGGTCTTCGCAGCCGATCACCACGCGGGCCAAACCGGCTTCGCGGAGGAGGTGTGCGCAGGCCGGGCCGCGCTGGCTGTCATGCGCGCAAGGTTCGAGCGTAACGTAGGCTGTCGCGCCGCGCGCCGCCGCGCCCGCCTGTGCCAGCGCTTCGGCTTCGGCATGGGGGCGGCCGCCAGGCAGGGTCCATCCTCGCCCGATGACACGGCCATCCTTGACGATCAGAGCACCGACGGCGGGGTTTGGCCGGCTCAGCGGCCTTCCGCGCGCCGCGAGTGCAGCAGCGGCGTCCAGCCAGTCGGTATCACTGAACGCCACTGTGCTCAGGGCGTCTTTGCGGAGGGCGTTGCCACCGGCTTGACCAGTGACTGCTCGAGAATCGCCTTGTTGCGGGCATCGGCAGCGCGCTTGGCCGCTTCACGCTCGGCGCGGCCCTGCCGGTCCATCGCTTCGGTATCAAGCCCGGTGGCGGCACCAACCGCCTTGTACATCTTGCGTACGTCCTCGGCGCGGGCTTCTTCCTCGGCGGCTTCCGCGCGGGCCTTCTTGGTCGCTTCGATATTGCCGGCGATGATTTCCGCATCGCTGCGATCCGCGCGCCAGCTTTCGAAGTAGATCACTTCGGGCGGACGGGGCAGACCGCGACCGCCTTGCTGCCACATCACCGAAAAGATCCCGACCGTGACAGCGAGCGCCAGCGCAAGCGAGCGGAAGCGGAATTCGCTCGGCGCGCCGAGGATCTGCCAGAGATCCTTGACGGCGCGCACCGGGGAGACGTTGCGGAAAAACTCTTTCATGCGGGCCTAGATAGAACGTGGCGGGGCGCTGCGCCAGTGGCGGCGCACCAACGCGGAAGAAGGGCAGTCAACCGAACGGCTGATAGAGCAGGCGGCCTTCCGCCTTCAGCCAGCGGTTGGCCTGCTCGATGCGGCCCTCATAAAGCTTGGCCAGATGCACATGGAAGGCCGGGCTGTGGTCGAAATGCGTCATGTGCGCCACTTCATGCGCGACGACCGAGCGGCGCACGAAATCGGGCGCCATCACCAGCCGCCAGTTGATCCTGATCACACCCCGGCTGCTGCAGCTGCCCCAGCGCCGCCGCGCGCGGGACAGGGCAAGCTTGGGCATCGCCTTGCCTGCACGGTCGCAATAGTAGGCAAGGTCGGCTTCCGCCAGCCGCAAGGCTTCGGCTTCGAGCCAGCGACGCAAGCGGCCTTCCATGCCGTCTGCCGGGCCGCCGAGGACAAGTTGTCCATCCACCACGACCGGACGGCGCGGGGCGCGCTGCTGCCATTCGACGCGCAGCGGCTCACCGCGAAAGGTCAGCGTGAAGCCCGGCTCGATCTGCACGGGCGCCGGGATGCGTTCCAGTTGCGCCGCGAGCCAGTCACGGCGCTGCTGGGCAAACTGGAGCGCGTCGGCGGTGCGGCCCCATTCGGGCATCGAAATGCGCGCCTCGCTGCCATCGGGGGCAAGGCGCAAGGTGATGCGGCGCGCGGTTCGCAGGCGGCGGATCACGACGGGCAGTTCGCGGCCCGCTACAGAAAGCGTACGCGGCAGCGGTGCCGGGCGCGGTGCACGGCCGCGCGGCAGCAGGCGTGGCAGCGAGATCATGCGCGCTCTGCCCCGAAGCCGATGCCGCCCGGCACGATATGGTCCTCCAGCGGTCCGGCGAGCACTTCGCTCACCGCCTTGCCGATCACCGAGTGACCAGCGCGGCGCACTGCCTCGCGGTCTCCGCACTCGAGATAGTGCCAGGAAGGAAGCGGCTTGCCATCGGCGCGCAACCGGTAAGCGCACGTCGATGGCAGCCACGGCACTTCGCGCACCAGCCGCGGCGTCAGGCGCAGGCAATCGGGCACCATCGCCTTGCGGTGGCGGTAATCGGAGCAGCGCCCGGTCGAGAGATCGAGCAGGCGGCAGGCGACATTGGTGTGATGGACCTCGCCGGTATCCTCGTCTTCCAGCTTGTGGAGGCAGCACTTGCCGCAGCCGTCGCACAGCGCTTCCCACTCGTCGCGGGTCAGCGCCTCGACCGGCTTGTCCCAGAAGCGGGTGGAAGACGAAGGCATCAGCGGATCAATGCACCCATTTCGCGAATTCGTCAGCCACCGCGTTCGCGTCCTTGTCGACCGGCAGCAGCGCGATCGGCTGGCCCTGCGGACCCATCAGGTAGGCGGCGCGGCTGTGGTCCATCAGATAGTCATTGGGGCCGGTGCCCTGACCCTTCTTGTAATAGACCGCATAGGACTTGGCGATCTGGGCGATCTGCGCGTCGGTGCCGGTCAGGCCGATCAGTTCCTTGCCGAAATGCGCGGCGAACTGGCCGACGACCTCGGGCTTGTCGCGCGCAGGATCGATGGTGATGAACAGCGGCTGGACTTTCGCGGCGAGATCCGGGTGCGCCTTGGCGAACTTGTGGTAGCCCTGCATCAGCATCTGCACATCGAGCGGGCAGACGTCCGGGCAGAACGAATACCCGAAATAGAGCGTGGTGTAGCGGCCCTTGAAATCAGCCGCGCGCACGGTCTTGCCGGTCTTGTCGACCAATGTGAAATCGCCGCCGATGGCCGCGCCTTCGAGCGGCGGCGGCTCGCTGGAAGCACCACTGCAGGCTGCGAGGAGGAGCAGGGCACCTGCGGCGAAGGCGCTGCGCAGACGGGTACGAATAGGTCTAATGGGGTCCATGGCGCGGCGGTTCATGCTCTGCTAACCAGCGGCTTGCAAGGGGCGACTCTGTCACAAGTCGGGCAGAATGCGCGCTTTATCGAGAGGGACGGGGCTTTGGTGATGAGGGACAAGTCGGTGATCGCACGCACCATTCGCGTCGGGTTTGCCGCAGCAGCACTGCTCGGCACGCTTGGCGCAGCGCTGCCCGCGCATGCGCAGTTCTCCGAGAGCTACAAGTTCCTCGAAGCCGTGCGCAAGAAGGACGGCCAGAAAGTCACTGATGCACTCAACGAGCCGGGAAGCCAGATCGTCAACACCCGCGATGTCACCACCGGCGAGAGCGGCCTGCACATCGTGACCGCGCGCCGCGATCTCACGTGGATGCAGTTCCTCGTCGCGCGTGGTGCCAACGTCAACGCGCGCGACGCACGGGGGACGACGCCGCTGGTGCTTGCCTGCAATCTCGGCTTCATCGAAGGGGTCGAATTCCTGCTCACTTCGGGCGCCAAGGTCGACGAGCCGAACAACACCGGCGAAACCCCGCTGATCACCGCCGTGCACCGCCGCGATCTGGCAATGGTGCGTGCGCTGTTGAAGGCCGGGGCCAATCCGGATCGTCCTGACAATTCGGGCCGCTCGGCCCGCGATTACGCAACCCTTGAAGGCAAGGACAGCCCGGTCGCGGGCGAGCTCGCCAACACCGCCAAAGGCGGTTCCGCTCCCCAGAAGAAGACCTATGGCCCCTCGTTCTGAACGGACCCCAAGATGATCGATACTGCAACCGCCGACATCTCGCTCGAGGACCTGCGCTGCCTGCTCGCTCCGCATATCGCCGAAGCGGCGGCGTTCGAAGGCTGGAGCGAAGCGGCTGTGAACGAGGCGGCGGAGATTGCCGGGATCGATCCCGCTGCCGCGCGTTTTGCCTTTCAGGCTGAGGGCGGGCAATCGGCGGCGATGGCGATGATCACCGCCTGGGCGGGCAGCATTGATCGCGCGATGGCACAAGCTCTGCCGGCGGATCATCTCGCGACCATGAAAGTGCGCGAACGGATCACCGCGCTGGTCACCTTCCGGCTCGACCAGATCGCGGGCCGCGAGGAAGCGCTGCGCAGCGCGCTGATCGAGATGGCCAAGCCGTGGAATGTCCCCGCAGCGACCAGGCTCGCCTGGCGCAGCGCCGATGCGATGTGGCGGCTCGCGGGCGACACCGCGACGGACTACAACCACTACACCAAGCGTGCGATTCTGGGATCGATCTATGCTGCGACCTTGGCCGTGATGGCCGAGGACAAGAGCGAGGACCGCGAGGAGACCCGCGCTTTCCTGGCCCGCCGGATCGACGGCATCATGCGCTTCGAGAAGGCCAAGGCGCGCTTCACCAAGCCGAGCGACGAGACCTTCAGCGTGACGCGCCTGCTCGGCCGGTTGCGCTACCCGGCGCGCTGAGTCGAAACAGTTATTGCGAATGACTTGCAATGACCCCGGCGCTGTGGCAGCGCTTTCGGGGTGACCCTCGACGAACTCCCCCTTGGCACCCCGGCGCGCATCTTGAGTGCCGATTGGGACGCGCTTGTGCCGGAGGAGGCGCAGCGCCTGCGCGCGCTGGGGATCGAGGAAGGGGCCGAAGTGCGACTCGCCTATCGCGGCGTGTTCCTCGCGCGTGATCCGATAGCCGTCGAAATCGGGCGCATGACTGTCGCACTGCGCCGCGTCCACGCCCGCGCGATGCAGGTCGAACCGCTGGCAGTCGCCGCAGCATGACCCGCCAGACGATGATCGCCGCACTGGTCGGCAATCCCAATGCGGGCAAGAGCGCGCTGTTCAATGCGCTGACCGGAGCGCGGCAGAAGATCGCGAACTATCCCGGCGTTACGGTCGAGCGCAAATCGGGCCGCATGCTGCTGCCGAGCGGCGAACCGGTCGAACTGGTCGATCTGCCCGGCTCCTACAGCCTCAATCCCTCGAGCCCGGACGAGGAAGTCACCCGCGATGTGATCCTCGGCCGCATGGCGGGGCAGGCGCAGCCCGATGTGCTGGTGATCGTGCTCGATGCCTCGAACCTCGAGCAGCACCTTGTCTTTGCGCAGGAGATCATTGAGCTCGGCCGGCCGGTGGTCGTGGCGCTCAACATGGTCGATCTGGCCGAACGCGACGGGCTGGTGATCGATCCGACCGCGCTCTCCTCGGCGCTGGGCGTGCCGGTTTTCCCGACCGTTGCCGTGCGCAGGCGGGGCCTTGCCGAACTGACCGCAGCCGTCGCCGCACTGCGCGATGCGCCAGCGGGGGAACTGCCCGCGCATCGCCCGCACGTCACCGCGCCGGAGCGGCGCATGCTGGCCCGGCAGATGGCGCGCGGGGCGATTCTTTCGGAGACGGCGAAGCATCGCATCCATGCGCAACTCGACCGGGTCCTGCTGCACCCGTGGCTGGGACCGCCGGTGTTGCTGGCGCTGCTGTTCGTGGTGTTCCAGGCCGTGTTCAGCTGGGCCGCGCCGCTACAGGACTCGCTGGATGGCGGGGCCGCCGCCCTCGGTGATCTCGTGCGGGATGCGCTGCCCGCCTCGCTGCTGCGCGATTTCCTGACGGACGGGGTGATTGCGGGCGTGGGCGCAGTGGTCGTTTTCCTGCCGCAGATCCTGATCCTGTTCTTCTTCATCCTGACGATGGAAGCGACCGGCTACATGGCCCGCGCCGCCTTCCTGATGGACCGCGCGATGGCAGGCGTCGGCCTTTCGGGCCGCAGCTTCATCCCGTTGCTCTCCAGCTTTGCCTGCGCGGTGCCGGGGATCATGGCGACGCGCAGCATCACCGATCCCAAGGACCGGCTGACGACGATCCTGATCGCGCCGTTGATGACCTGTTCGGCCCGCCTCCCGGTCTATACCGTAATCATCGCCGCGTTTGTGCCCAACCGGCAGGTCCTTCCGGGGATCGGCCAGCAGGGGCTCGTGCTGTTCGGGCTCTATGTCCTCGGCGTGCTAGGCGCGATGGGCGCCGCGCTGCTTCTGCGCGGTACAGTCACCAAGGGCGCGGCCTCGGGCTTCATCATGGAAATGCCCAAGTACCAGTTGCCCACGGTGAAGGACCTCGCGCTCGGCCTTTGGCAGCGCGCCTACGTTTTCCTGCGCCGCGCCGGTACGATGATCCTCGGCGTGACAGTAGTGCTGTGGCTGCTGCTCAACCTGCCGCGCGCGGAGCATCCGCAGGATCAGGTCAACGCCTCGATCGCCGGCCATATCGCCAATGGCCTCGCCGTGGTGATCGAACCGATCGGCTTCAATCGCGATATCGCGCTGGCGCTGATCCCCGCGATGGCCGCGCGCGAAGTGGCGGTGAGCGCGCTCGCGACGACCTACGCGGTGGGCCAGAGCGACGATGCAGTGCAAGGGCAGGCGCTGGGCGAACGGCTCAAGGCGCACTGGAGCCTCGCCACCGCGCTCGCCTTCCTCGCGTGGTTCGTGTTCGCGCCGCAGTGCATGTCGACCATCGCCGTCACCCGACGCGAGACCAATGGCTGGACATGGCCCGCCTTCATGCTCGCCTACCTGTTCGGCCTCGCCTACGTCGCGGCCGGGATCACCTACTGGACCGCGGTCGCCTTCGGGCTTGGCTGAGTCTTGGGCTGATGCTGTGGAAACGGATGCGGTCAGACTCGCTCTGACTGGCACCAGGGTCTAGGTCAGAGCCTCACACGATACAGGATCGCGAATCAATGGCAGGCAGCGTCAACAAGGTCATTCTGGTCGGCAATCTGGGGCAGGATCCCGAGGTGAAGAGCTTCCAGAACGGCGGGCGCATCGCCAACTTGCGCATCGCCACCTCGGAGAGCTGGAAGGACCGCGCGACTGGCGAGCGCAAGGAGCGCACCGAGTGGCACAGCGTCGTGCTGCAGTCGGACGGCCTAGTCGGCGTTGCCGAGCGCTATCTGAAGAAGGGCAGCAAGGTCTACATCGAAGGCCAGCTGCGCACCCGCAAGTGGCAGGATCAATCCGGCAATGACCGTTACACGACCGAAATCTCGGTCGGCCCGAACGGCAACCTCACCATGCTCGACGGCGCGCAAGGCGGCGGTGGCGGCATGGGCGGTGGCGGCGGCCAGCGCTCGGGCGGCGGCTGGAATGACGGCGGCTCCAGCGGTGGCGGCCGTTCGGGTGGTGGCTCGTCCGGCGGCGGCTGGAATCAGGGTGGCGGCGGCTCGTCGGGCGGCGGCTTCGGCGATGACCTCGACGACGATATTCCGTTCTGAGGTGGAACCCATCTGCTAGATCCGATCACGTCACAACTCCGCTCACCCTGAGCTTGCCGAAGGGTGCTGACACCCCCGTCGCGCGGGATGCTTCGACAAGCTCAGCATGAGCGGGCGCAGGGTGATCAGGTCCCGCGGGTATCGCCGTAGAGGTGGATGTGCAGCCGGTCGGTAAAACGCCAGCCATGCGTCAGCGCGGCGCCACCCAGCCACCTTGACCGCTCGCGCAGGATTTCGCTGGTGATCCCCTCCGGCATCACGAACAGGCGCTCCGCCGGGATGCGGTAAAGCGCCTGCAGTTCGGCGACTTCGTTGAGGTCGTCCATGTCCGCCACGACGAACTTGAACCACGCCTTGGGGTTCGCCGCCCAATCGCGCAGCAGTTCGGGGACGAGCGCGAGGTCCTCGGCATTGCCCGAATGCGAGAGCTTGGGGCTGACGTTGAACTGATCGACCAGCTGGGTGATCGCATGCGGCGGCGGGACGCTGCCGTTGGTCTCGATCTCGACTTCGAGCCCGGGGACCGCTTCCTTCAGTATCGGGATCAGCTTTGCCAGCGAGGGCGCCTGCAGCAGCGGCTCGCCGCCGGTGATCACCAACCGCGTCGGACGCAGCGCGAGGATGCGCATGGCGACCTCGCGCACTTCGAGTGTGATCTGGTTCTCCATGCGCTCGAAGGTCAGATCGTCGCGGTGCGGACGGATGTCGCCGGTAAAGCGCCACGTATAGGCGGTGTCGCACCAGCGGCAGGCCAGATTGCAGCGCGAGAGGCGCACGAACACGCAAGGCCGGCCCACCGAGGGGCCTTCCCCTTGCAGCGAGGGGAAGATCTCCGGCTCGCCGGGCGAGGTCGTTGCGAGCGTGAGGCTCAACCCAGACGCGCCAGTGCAGCGGCGAGGCGGGTCGCCTCGGCGCGGTGGTGGGCATGGTCAGCACGGGCCTTCTCGACCGCTTCGGGCTTGGCCTTCTCGGCAAACGCCGGGTTGGAGAGGCGGCCTTCAAGCGACTTGGCTTCCTTTTCGGAGGCGGCGAGCGCCTTTTCGAGGCGGGCCTTTTCGGCGGCAATGTCGATCACGCCTTCAAGCGGCACGATGAGACTGGCGTCGCCCGCGCCGATCTGCATGGCGGCGCCTGACGGGGCCGGCGCAAAGTGGATTGCGCTGAGCCGAGCCAGCCGCTCGATCGCGGCGGGATTGGCCTCGATGATCGCGCGCGTCGCGGCGCTCGGTTCGGGCAGATAGGCTTCAAGCCGCGCACCCGGGGCGATGCCGAGTTCGTTCTTGGCTCCGCGCAAGTTGGAAACCAGAGCGATCAGCCATTCCACCTCCGCCTTGGCCGCCGCGTCAACGCCCGCCTGCGGGGCAGGCCATTCCGCAACGATCAGCTCCGCTGAACGCGCGCCCAGCGCATGCCACAGTTCCTCGGTCACGAAGGGCATGAAGGGGTGGAGCATGACGAGGATCTGGTCGAGCACCCAGCCCGCGACAGCGCGCGTCTCGTCGTCGAACGAACCCTTGATCAGCTCGATGTACCAGTCGCAGAACTGGTCCCACACGAAGTGATAGATCGCGTTGGCGGCGGCATCGAAGCGCAAGTCGGCCATCGCCTGATCCAGCGCGGCGACGGTTTCGACCACTTCGCCGATGATCCAGCGGTTGACCGCCGAGACAGGTTGGAAGCCCGGTCCCGTGTGATCGCCGACAGCGCCGACGATCCCGTTGCTCTGGCAGAAGCGCGCGGCGTTCCACAGCTTGGTGGCGAAGTTGCGATAGCCCTCGACGCGGCGCTCATCCATCTTCACGTCGCGGCCCTGGCTTTCCATGGCGCACATGAAGAAGCGCAGCGCATCGGCGCCGTACTTGTCGATCAGGCCCAGCGGATCGACCACGTTGCCCTTGGACTTGGACATTTTCTGCCCGTCCGCCGCGCGCACCAGCCCGTGCAGATAGAGCCGCTTCCACGGGTTCTGCCCAGTCATCGCCTGACCCATCATCATCATCCGCGCATCCCAGAAGAACAGGATGTCGAAGCCCGAAATGAGCAGGTCATTGGGGTAATGCTTCGCCACCAGCGGCGCATCCGCCTCCGGCCAGCCGAGCGTGGCGAAGGGCCAAAGCGCGGAGGAGAACCAGGTGTCGAGCACATCCTCGTCGCGGCTCAGCGTGACGTCCGCACCGGCCTTGGCCTGCGCTTCTGCCTCGCTCTCGGCGACGTAGCATTTGCCGTCCGAGCCATACCACGCCGGAATGCGGTGTCCCCACCACAGCTGGCGGGAAACGCACCACGGCTGGATGTTCTCCATCCAGTTGAAGAAGGTCTTCTCCCAGGTCTTCGGCACGATCTCGATCGCGCCCGAACGCACGGCTGCGATTGGCGCCTTGGCCAGTTCAGCCGCATTCACATACCACTGATCGGTCAGCATCGGCTCGATCACCACGCCGCCGCGGTCGCCGAACGGTTGCATGATGATCTTGTCCTCGACCTTGATCATCAGGCCGTCGGCGTCGATGTCCGCCACCACCTTTTTGCGCGCTTCGTAGCGGTCAAGTCCGCGGTAGGCCTCGGGCACGAGGTTAAGCGCGTCGATCTCGCTGGCGCTCGCCTTCTCGCCACCCGCAATCGCCTTCGCGCGCGCGGCCGCTTCCGCATAAGGCGCGCCGTCGGTCCGCATCGTCGCGGTCTCGTCCATCAGGCGGTACATCGGGATGCCGTTACGCTGGGCGACGCCGAAGTCGTTCTCGTCATGCGCGCCGGTGATCTTCACCGCGCCCGAACCAAACGTCGGGTCCGGATATTCGTCGGTAATGATCGGGATCAGGCGGCGGTGTTCCTTGGGCCCGACCGGGATCTCGCAGAGCTTGCCGACGATGGGGGCATAACGCGCGTCGTCGGGATGAACCGCCACCGCGCCGTCGCCCAGCATCGTCTCGGGCCGGGTCGTGGCGATAGCGATGTAGTCGCGCTCTTCCTCCAGTACGACGTTCCCATCGGCATCACGCTCGACGTATGTGTAGGTCTCGCCGCCCGCGAGCGGGTACTTGAAGTGCCACATATGGCCCTTCACCTCGCGCGCCTCGACTTCGAGGTCCGAGATCGCGGTCTTGAGCTTGGGGTCCCAGTTCACCAGCCGCTTGTCGCGGTAGATCAGGCCCTGATTGTAGAGATCGACGAAGACCTTCACGACCGCCTTGGTGAAGTGCGGGTCCATCGTGAACTGCTCGCGGCTCCAGTCCATCGAGCAGCCGAGGCGGCGCAACTGGCCGGTGATCGTGCCGCCGCTTTCCGCCTTCCACTCCCACACTTTCTCCACGAACTGCTCGCGGGTGTAGTTGGTGCGCTTGTCCTGCCGCGTTTCCAGCTGGCGCTCGACCACCATCTGCGTGGCGATGCCGGCATGGTCGGTGCCGACCACCCACAGCGCATCCTTGCCGCGCAGGCGCTCGTAGCGGATCACCACATCCTGCAGCGTGTTGTCGAGCGCGTGGCCGATATGGAGCGAGCCGGTCACGTTCGGTGGCGGGTTCACGATGGTGAAGGGCGCGGCGTCGGGGCGCTCGGGCCGGAACAGGCCGTTCTTTTCCCAGTGGGCATACCACTTGGCTTCGAGCCCCGCAGCCTCGAACGTCTTGGCGAGGGCGGCGGCCCCCTCCTGCTCTGCAATCGTCGCTTCGGTCATGATGCTGCGGGCCTTGCCATCCCGCGCCCACCGCTGCAAGTGCGTCAACGGGCCGGACTGCGCTTGCGGCCATGGGCGATTTCCCGCATGTAACGCCTACCATGCGGGCAACAGCCGATTTTATCACCGAAACGGATGCCGATGGGGGCGCTGCGCTGGTTCTTACCGGCCCGCTGACCGTTTCGGCAATGGGATCGGTGGATTCGCGGCTGCGTGCGCTGGAAGGTCCGTTCAAAGCCATCGACATCAGCCGCGCCAGCCGCATCGATACCGTTGGCGCGTGGACGGCATGGAGCCTTTCGCAGCGCTTTGGCGCGCCGATCACCGGCGCCTCGCCTGAAGCGGAGCGGCTGATCGGGGCGATCAGCGCGGTCGATGACAACACCGCTCCGGTCGAGGCACCGCGCCTGCCTCTCTATTTGCACGTGCCCCAGCAAGTGGGCGGTGTGATGATCGGACTCGGCCACGGCATGCTGCTGGTGCTCGGCTTCCTCGGCCAGATCGTGCTGGCGAGCGGCGTTCTCATTCGCCATCCGGGCAAGTTCCGCTTGCGCGCGCTGGTCCATCAGATGGAGCTGATGGGCGTCAACGCGCTCGCCATCATCGGCCTGATGAGCTTCCTTGTCGGCATCGTCATCGCGCAGCAGGGCGCGGTGCAGCTGCGCCAGTTCGGCGCCGAGATCTACACGGTGAACCTCGTCGGCCGCCTGAGCTTGCGCGAACTCGGTATCCTGATGACCGCGATCATGGTCGCGGGCCGCTCGGGCTCGGCCTTCGCCGCGCAGCTCGGCACGATGAAGCTGACCGAGGAAATCGATGCGATGCGCACGATCGGTGTCTCGCCGATCGAGGCGCTGGTGATCCCGCGCCTCCTCGCGACCATGCTGATGATGCCGCTGCTTGGGATCTATTCGGCCGCCATCGGCATCGTCGGCGGCGCGGCGCTTTCGGCGCTCACGCTCGGCATTCCCTTCTTCACTTTCCTCGCGCGCATTCAGGAAGTCGTGCCGCTGCACGACGTCTGGGTCGGCCTCATCAAGGGCCCGGTGTTCGGCCTGATTGTCGCCACATCGGGCTGCTATCAGGGCCTGCAGGTGAAGAGCAACGCCGAGGAGGTCGGCACGCGGACGACGGCGGCGGTGGTCATGGCGATCTTCATGGTGATCGTGCTCGACGCGTTTTTCGCGGTGTTCTTTTCGGAAGTGGGCTGGGGATGAGCGACGAAGGATTGCTCACCGCCTGCGCTGTGCCGCCTCCGCCGGGGAGCGAGGCGGACCTGTTCCCGATCCGCGTGCGCGGCCTCAAGAACGCGTTCGGCGACCATGTAATCCACGAGAACCTCGATCTCGACGTTCGGCGCGGCGAGATTCTTGGCGTGGTGGGCGGTTCGGGCACGGGCAAGTCGGTGCTGATGCGCTCGATCATCGGGCTGCAGATCCCCGAGGAAGGCACGATAGAAGTGCTCGGCAGCCCGATTACCGATGCGCGCGACGATGACGACATCGACATCCGCTGCCGCTGGGGCATCCTGTTTCAGGGCGGCGCATTGTTCTCCACGCTGACCGTGGCGGAGAACGTCGAAGTCCCCTTGCGCGAGTTCTACCCGGAGATCACCGACGAACTGCGCCATGAGATCGCGCGCTACAAGGTGCTGCTCTCGGGCCTCCCGGCGGAAGCGACGAGCAAGTACCCTAGTGAGCTTTCCGGCGGCATGAAGAAGCGCGCCGGTCTCGCCCGCGCGCTCGCGCTCGATCCCGAACTGCTGTTCCTCGACGAGCCGACCGCCGGGCTCGATCCCATCGGCGCGGCGGGGTTCGACCAGCTGATCCGCAGCCTGCAGCAGACGCTCGGCCTCACCGTGTTCCTGATTACCCACGATCTCGATACGCTCTACGAGATCTGCGACCGGGTGGCGGTGATCGCGGACAAGCGCGTGATCGCGGTGGGCACGATCCCCGAACTGATCGCCACCGATCACCCGTGGATCACTTCGTACTTCAACGGCCCGCGCGGCCGCGCCGCAATGGCGGCAAACGAGCGCAACGCTGCCCTTGGCACCGCCGGGCAGGAGGCATAGGGATAGCCGATGGAAACGCGCGCCAATCACATCTGGGTGGGGATCGTCACCCTCTTGCTGCTGGCGGGGCTTGCGGCGCTGCTGATCTGGATCGCGCGGCTGAGCCAGCACGAGCAGAAGGACTATGACATCTTCTTCAAGCAATCGGTCGACGGCGTCGCGAAGGGCTCGGAAGTGTCCTATTCCGGCGTGCCGGTGGGGCAGGTGAAGGACATCGCGCTGTGGGAGAAAGACCCCAGCTTCGTGCGCGTGCGGATCAAGGTCGATCGCAAGGTGAAGCTGCTGCAGGGCACCACCGCCAGCCTGCAGGGCAGCTTCACCGGCGTGTCGACCATCCAGCTGACCGGCGCGATCAAGGATGCGCCCGAGATCGACGAGCCCGGTCCTGCAGGTGCGCCGGTGATCCCGACCAAGCGCAGCGGTCTGGGCGAGATCCTCTCGACCACCCCGCTCCTGCTCGAACGCCTGGCGACGCTGACAGAGCGATTGACGATGGTTCTCTCTGACCAGAACCAGAAAGCCTTCGCCAATATCCTTGCGCATACCGACCAGCTGACCGGCAATCTCGCCAATGCCTCGCCCGAGGTGAAGAAGTCGCTGGCCGAGCTGCAACTGACCCTGAAGCAGGCGACCACCACGCTGGCGACCGTCGACAGGCTGGCGGCCTCGACCGATGCCTCGATCAACGATCCTTCGAACGGGCTGACGAAGCAGTTGCGCGCCACACTCAAATCGGCGCAGGCGGCGGCGGACTCGCTGCAGGCGACAATGAACGAGACCAAGCCCGCCGCGAAGCAGTTCAACGACCGCACACTGCCCGCCTTCGAAGCGGCGCTGCGCGATATCGAGGCCACTTCGCGCTCGATCCGCCAGATGACCGACACGATCAACGATCGCGGCATCGGCAGCGTCGTGGGAAGCCCCAAACTGCCGGACTACAAGCCATGAGCGCCCGCATGACCCGAACTTTTGCCCTGTCGCTCGCGCTGCTGGCGGCGCTCTCCGGTTGTGTGCGGATCGGGGCGAAGCCGCCCGGCACTTTCCTCACGCTGACGCCGGACGCGGCGCCGACTGCAGGCGCGACCAGCAGCGGCACCTTGAGCGAAGCGACGGTTGTGCTCGAACCTTCGGCCGCGGCATCGATCTCGGTGCTGCGTATTCCGGTGCAGATCGATGCTTCCAACGTCGCCTATATCCGCGGCACGCAGTGGGTGGAGCGCCCCAGCCGCGCCTTCCAGCACCTGCTCGCCGACACGCTGCGTGCACGCGGCAAGGGGCTGGTGGTCGAGACCGACCGCGCCACCACCGGCACGCGCATCGGCGGTCAACTGCTGGCGATGGGGTTCGATGCGCAGACGCGTTCAGCCGTTGTGCGCTTCGATGCGATGAAGTGGCTGGCAGGCGGCAAGATCGAGACGCGGCGCTTTGAAAGCACCGTGCGCGGTGTCGATCCCTCGCCGAACGAGATTGGCCCGGCTCTCAACAAAGCGGCCAACAAAGTGGCGGGCGAGATCGCAGACTGGGTGGGCTAAACCCGCGCCAGCACTGCAAACTTCGCCGCCGCGGCAAAGGCTGCATGCCGGCGCGCGCGGCGGTCCTGCGCTTCGGCGTCCTTGCCCCAGAGCTCGGCCTGCCAGTCTTCCTCAAGATTGGCCGCATCCCATAGCGCGTCTACATCGGCACCGGGTTCCACCGCCATCAGCCCGAGCACCAGCGAGGCAGCGAGCGAGGCCGTGTTCTTCACCGCCGCCAGCGTGAAGCCGTCGCGCGTGGCGAGGTCTTCGCGCAGGCGGGCCAGCGTTTCCTCGGGCTGCGGGCGGTGCATGATCCCGGCCACGCGCACGAAGCGTATATCCCATCGCGCCTCCGCGGCGGTCAGCAGCGGATCCCACACCGCGCGCTGGCGGATGCCGAGCGCTTCGTCCGGTTCGGCGCGGTAGCACAGGGTGTCGGTCTCGGCGTAGGGGATCAGTTCGTCCACCACCGCCGCCTTGCCGGGCGTCACCACGTCGATGGCGTAATCCACCAGGTCGCGGAACACGAAGCGGGCAGGATCGATCTCCTCGCCTTGTCCGGACCACTCTGCCGCCATCGCTTCGGCCAGCGGCGCTGTCGGCACGATCTGCGGCGCACCGCCGACCGTACGCAGGCCCCGGCCATCGAGCATGACCCTGAAGCCGCTGCCTTCGACAGCAACGGTAACCGCCTTGTAGAAACGCTTCATGGACGACTTTTCCAGCGCCTCGCGAGCAAGAGCGGGGCGACGAAAAAGTCGACTAGTCCTGCCGCGATCAGCACATAACCTGCCGCTTCGGGCAGCCTTGGCAGCCACGCGACTTTGCCGGTGATGATCAGCACCCCGCCAAGCGCCAGCAGCGCGCCGGACAGACGCACCATCTGAAGGACGGCAAAGCGCGCGGCGGCGGGATCGCGCTCCGGAGAGGTGTTCATTCCATGCCCTTCAGGAGCAGGCGCAGTTCGGCGATCGACCCGGCCACCGCCTCTGCCCCCGCTTCCACCAATTCGCGCGGGTGGTGATAGCCCCAGTCGACGCCGATGGCGCGGACCCCGGCGTTGACTGCCATGGACATGTCGAATGCGGTATCGCCGATCATCGCGGTCTCGCTCGGGCTCGCACCGCTTTCTGCAAGGCAAGCCTCGATCATGCTGGGGTGCGGCTTGGAGGGGTGCCGGTCCGCCGTCTGCAAGGTGATGAAGTGCCCGGCCAGACCATGCGTTTCGAGGCAGTGGGCAAGGCCTCGGTCGCTCTTGCCGGTGGCGACGCCGAGCAGCCAGCCCGCGCCTGCCAGTTCCTCGATCAGGGCGGCAATGCCTTCGTAGAGCGGTTCGGCCACTTGCCCCGCCATGCGCCGCTCACGGAACGCGTCGCGGTAGAGCTGCGCAAGCATCGAATGGTCGTCCGCCGTTCCATCGGGCCGCAGGCGGCGCATTGCCTCGGGCAGCGAAAGGCCGACCACGCGGCGCGTGGCATTGCGGTCCGGCGGGACGAGCCCAGCGGCCTCGAACGCCGCATCCATCGCCGCGCAGATATCGGCCTGGCTATCGACCAGGGTGCCGTCGCAATCGAAGATGGCCAGCCGCAAGCTCATTTCCCGAACTGCTCCATCAGCGCTGCGAGCGCGAGCTTGCCTTCGCCCTTGAGACCTTCGATCACGCGATTGCGCTCCTCGGCCGGCTTGTTCTGCGAAAGCTTCAGGGTGGGCCGCCAAGCCTCGACCGTCAACTCGAAGCCGACGATCATGTCCATCATGCGGTCGCGCTTGATCCGGGCCATCTTGTCCATGGTCCACGGCGTGCCTTCGCTCACCCGCGCCTCGTGGTGGGCCGAAACGTCTTCCAGCAATGCATGCAGCCCATCGCGGTCCATGCGCCGGACCGGGCCTTCCATTTCGAGCGCGAGGTAGTTCCAGGTCGGCACCTGATCGGGATCGCTGTACCAGCGCGCCGAGATATAGCCGTCCGGCCCGTTGACCACCGCCAGCGCCCGCGCGCCATCGAGATGGCGGGTCAGCGCATTGCCGAGCGCGAGGTGGAACCGCAGCGTTCCCGCATCCGTCAGCAGCAGCGGCACATGGGCGACACGTGGGCCGTCCGGTGTGGTCAGGAAGACCATGCCGAAGCCGGTCTCCTCGATCAGCGCGGCATAGAGCGCGCGGTCGTCCGAACGAAAGGCGGGATTGGGGTGCATCAGGCCTTGGGCCCTCGGCGCGGCGGTGCACCGCGCTTCGGCGCTGCCTTGGGCGCGGTCGGCTTGCTGCCAACGCCCTTCTTGACACCCCCGCGCGGCTTCGGCGCGCTGCGACCGGACGGAGGCGCATCGGCGCGCTTGCGGCGCTCGCCCCGGCGTTCCTTGCGGTACTCCTTGGCGTGGGCCTTGGCGGCACGTTTCTCGATCACCTTGTCGGGGATAAGCTTGACTGGCTCCAGCTGCAGATCGCCGTCGGCTTCCTCGAAGCCCAGTTGCGCCATGCTCGCCGCGAAGTGCTCGGGCAGCGGTGCGGTCACATCGAGAAGGTCGCCTTCGGGATGCTCGATCCTGAGGCGGCGCGCATGGAGGTGCATCTTGCGGCTGATTGATCCCGTCAGGAATGCCGCCTGCCCGCCATATTTGCCGTCGCCGACGATGGGGTGCCCGATGGCCGCCATGTGCACGCGCAGCTGGTGCGTGCGCCCCGTCAGCGGCTGAAGCTCGACCCAGCATGCGGCATTGCCCGCGCGGCCGATCACGCGGTAGCGGGTGCGAGCGGATTGGCCGTGCTCGGTCTCGTCGACCATCATCTTCTCGCCGCCGGTGCCCGGCTGCTTGGCGAGCGGCAGTTCGATCAGGCCGTCTTTCACATCCGGCACGCCGGTCACTAGCGCCCAGTAGATCTTGCGCGCGCTGCGGCCCGAAAAGCGCTTGGAGAAGAACGCCGCGCTGCCCGGGGTGCGGGCGATCAGGAGGACGCCTGAGGTATCCTTGTCGAGCCGGTGGACGAGACGTGGGCGCGGACCCTTCTCCTCGGCATAGGCATCGAGCAGCCCGTCGACATGCTCATGCGTGCCGCTGCCGCCTTGCGTGGCCAGCCCCGGCGGTTTGTTGAGCACGATGGCGGCGCGGTCCTTGGTCAGCACCATGCTGTCGGCCAGCGCGATCTGTTCGGGCGTAAGTGGCTTGCGGGGGCGGGCACCCTTGGCGGCGGCAGGGGCACTGCCACCGGGCGGCACGCGCAGCACCTGGCCCTTTTCGAGCCGCGTATCGACATCGGCGCGCTTGCCATCGACGCGCAGCTGTCCGGTCCGCGCCCAGCGCGAGACGGTCGCGAAGCCGACGGCGGGCAGGTTGCGTTTGAACCAGCGGTCGAGCCGGACGCCGTCGTCATCTTTGGTGACGGTGAACTGGCGGACGTCGTCCGATGCGTCGGGGCCGCTCATGCCGCCACCCGCATCAGCCAGAGCCCGGCAAACAGCGCGGCAAAACCTGCCACCAGCGATGCAGCCACATAGGCCGCCGCCAGCCCCAGCTGCCCGCGTTCAACAAACAGCGCGAACTCCAGCGCAAAGGAGGAAAACGTGGTGTAGCCGCCCAGCACGCCGACGCCGAGCAGCAGCCGCCACTGCTCGCCCTCCGAGCCATGACGCGCCAGCCACCCGGCGAGAAGGCCCATCGCAGCGCTGCCCAGCACGTTGACGGTGAGGGTGGCCCAGGGAAAAGCGCTCGCGGCCACAGGTCCGATGGCCGCAAGATACAGGCGGCCGGTCTGGTAGCGCAGCCAAGCGCCGAGCGCGCCGCCGGCGGCGACCGCAAGGCCGGGTGGGACACTGGAAAGCAAAGGTGTGGTAGACGTCATTCGCCATGCCCCTAACGCAGCCATGCGCCAAATGCACGAGATTGCTTGCCTTGGCGGGCCTCTTTTGGTAGCGGGCGCCCAGTTGGAGCCGATCCCGTCGGATTCGGCCCGTTATCTATTTCATAAATTCAAGGTGACTCCCGCGTGGGCGGGCTCTCGCCATCAGCATTGAGGTGTAGCGATTTATGCAGATTCTCGTTCGCGACAACAATGTCGACCAGGCCCTCCGCGCGCTTAAGAAGAAGCTGCAGCGTGAAGGCGTGTACCGCGAGATGAAGCTGCGCCGTCACTTTGAAAAGCCCTCGGAAAAGCGCGCCCGCGAAAAGGCCGCCGCTGTCCGCCGCGCCCGCAAGATGGAGCGCAAGCGGCTTGAGCGCGACGGCGGCAAGTAAGCTGCTGTCGGGGCAGCGCGTTCTGCCCCTAAGCCTCTTGCGATAACGCCAGGGCCGGGTGTTCCCGGGTTCTGGCCTCTTGATAAGACCATCCGGCTGGGCCAAGAGGGCGCCGTATTCGCGGCGCCCTTTCGCTTGTCTGACGCATGTCGGTCCGGCATCAGGGCATGGAATCGGAGCTCTCCCGCAGGCTCCGCAAAAGGGGAAGACATGTCGGAAATCACCCGCGTTCCGCTCCAGCCGGTCGGCAAGGGATCGCTCACCCGCATCTGGATCGGCGTGATTCTCGCGCTGCTGATCGGCGCGACGGCTGCATGGTCGACACGCTATCAGGGCCTCGTCGTCGAAACGCTCAAGGCGGGCTCGGGTCCTTCGCCGACGCTCGGTGATGTCGTGCTGGTCAACTATGCCGGCCACCTCGCCAACGGCAAGGAGTTCGACAAGGGCGAAAAAGTCGCCATGCCGGTCGAGGGCGTGATCCCCGGCTTCAGCAAAGGCCTGCAGAAGATGCAGCGCGGCGGCAAGTACAAGCTCGTGATCCCGGCTGCGATGGCCTATGGCGCGCAGGACCAGAAGAACCCCTCGACGGGTGAAGTCGTGATCCCCGCCAACAGCGACCTGACGTTCGACGTCGAACTGCTCGATTTCAAGAGCGCGGCCGAGATCGAGCAGCGCCGCCAGATGCTGCAACAGCTGCAGCAGCAGATGGGCAGCGCGCCGAAGGGCGGCGCTGAATCCGCACCGCAGCCCTGAACCAATTCCCGGCCGGTGGTCGAACCGTCGGCCCCAGTTCTAGCGAAAGACAGCCATGTCCGTAGACACCGCCACGGTGGCCAGGATCGCCTCGCTGGCCCGCATCAAGGTGACCGAAGACGAGATCGCGGCGATGGTGCCCGAGCTCAACGGTATCCTCGCGTGGGTCGAGCAGCTGGGCGAATTGAATGTGGAAGGCATCGCGCCGATGACGGCGGTGATCCCCAACAAGCAGCGCCTGCGCGATGACGTCGTGAACGCCGATCCGCTGACCGGCGGCGACGTGCGCGACAAGGTGCTCTCCAATGCGCCTGCCGGTGAACACGGCTTCTTCGGCGTGCCCAAGGTGATCGAATGATGGTTGAAGCAAGCGTTGCGCCCATGTGCTTCGACAAGCTCAGCACGAGCGGTATTCTTGTTTCAGTCCAGTTCCCGCTCATGCTGAGCTTGTCGAAGCATGCTGGCGCGGTCGTCGGGATAGAATTGGCATGACGGAGCTTACTGACCTCGGCGTCGCCGCGATCCGCGAGGGCGTGGCGAAGGGCGACTTTACCGCCGTCGAAGTGGCGGGCGCATTCAACGCTGCCGTCGCCGAAGCGCAAGACGCGCTCAATGCCTTCATCACGCTGACACCCGAGAAGGCGCTCGAAGCCGCCGCCGCCGTCGATGCAGACCGCGCGGCGGGCAAGCCGCTCGGCAAGATGGCCGGTGTGCCGATCGGCATGAAGGACCTCTTCGCGACGACCGGCACCAGGACCACCGCCGCCTCGAACATCCTCGGCAACTTCGTGCCGCCCTACGAATCCACCGTCTCGCAGAAGCTGTGGGACGCGGGCGCCGGCATGCTCGGCAAGCTCAACCTCGACCAGTTCGCGATGGGCTCCTCGAACGAGACCAGCGCGTTCGGCAACGTGATCTCGCCCTGGCGCCGTGAAGGCAGCGAAGCGCAGCTCGCTCCCGGCGGCTCCTCGGGCGGTTCCTCCGCGGCGGTTTCGGCGCGCATTGCGCCTGCTGCGACCGGCACCGACACCGGCGGTTCGATCCGCCAGCCCGCCGCCTTCACCGGCATTTCGGGCATCAAGCCGACTTATGGCCGCTGCTCACGCTGGGGCATCGTCGCCTTCGCCTCCAGCCTCGATCAGGCGGGCCCGATGGCGCGCGACGTGCGCGACTGCGCGATCATGCTGGAAGCGATGGCGGGCTTCGATCCCAAGGATTCGACCAGCCTCGACATGCCGGTGCCGGAGTGGGAAGCCAGCCTGAACGCGGACCTGCGCGGCAAGAAGGTCGGTATCCCGCGCGAATATCGCATGGACGGCATGGACGCCGACGTCGCCCGCGTGTGGGACGAAGGCATCGCCTGGCTCAAGGACGCGGGCGCCGAGATCGTCGACATCAATCTCGCGCACACCAAGTACGCGCTGCCCGCGTATTACATCATCGCGCCCGCCGAAGCCTCCTCCAACCTCGCCCGCTATGACGGCGTGCGCTATGGCCTGCGCGATCTGCCGCAGGGTGCGGGGCTGCAGGACATGTATGCCGCCACCCGCGCTGCCGGGTTCGGCGCGGAAGTGAAGCGCCGCATCATGATCGGCACCTACGTGCTCTCGGCAGGCTTCTATGATGCCTACTACACGCAGGCGCAGAAGGTCCGCACGCTGATCAGCCGCGACTTCATGGACGCATTCCAGACCGTCGACGTGATCCTCGCCCCCACCGCGCCGACCGCCGCGTTCGGCCTTGGCGAGATGGTGAGCGATCCGCTGGCGATGTACCTCAACGACGTGTTCGCCGTGCCCGCCTCGCTGGCAGGCCTTCCCGCCATGTCGGTGCCTGCGGGTCTCGACCGGCAGGGTCTGCCGCTGGGGCTCCAGCTGATCGGCCGCCCGTTCGATGAACAGGGCGTGCTCGATGCGGGTCTGGCAATCGAAGCCCGTGCCGCGTTCACTGCGCGTCCGGCGAAGTGGTGGTAAGCATGAGCGACTATCGTATTCAGGGCGCAACGGGTGAATGGGAGGTCGTGATCGGCCTTGAAGTCCATGCGCAGATCAGCACGCAGGCGAAGCTCTTTTCCGGCGCGGCGACCGCGTTCGGTGCGGAGCCCAACACGCAGGTCAGCCTCGTCGATGCGGCGATGCCGGGCATGCTGCCCGTGCCCAACATGGAATGCATCCGCCAGGCCGTGCGCACAGGCCTTGCGATCAATGCGCAGATCAACAAGTGGTCGCGTTTCGACCGCAAGAACTACTTCTACGCGGATCTGCCGCAGGGCTACCAGATCAGCCAGCTCTACCACCCCATCGTAGGTGAAGGCGCGATCGAGGTGCAGCTCGACGACAAGAATCCCGAGAGCACCAAGACCATCGGCATCGAGCGCATCCATGTCGAGCAGGACGCGGGCAAGCTGATGCACGATCAGCACCCGACGATGTCCTACGTCGACTTGAACCGCTCGGGCGTCGCGCTGATGGAAATCGTCAGCCGCCCGGACATGCGCTCGCCTGCCGAGGCGGGGGCGTATCTGTCGAAGCTGCGCACAATCCTGCGCTACGTCGGCTCTTGCGACGGCAACATGGATCAGGGCTCGATGCGCGCGGACGTCAACGTCTCGGTGCGCCGCCCGGGCGAGCCCTTCGGCACGCGCACCGAGACGAAGAACGTGAACTCCGTGCGCTTCGTGATGGCCGTGGTCGAGCAGGAAGCCAAGCGCCAGGTCGCGCTGCTCGAAGACGGCGGCAAGGTCGTGCAGGAAACCCGGCTCTACGATCCGGACCGCAACGAGACGCGTTCGATGCGCAGCAAGGAAGATGCGCACGACTACCGCTACTTCCCCGATCCGGACCTGCTGCCGGTGGAACTCGACGATGCCTTCGTCGAGGAATGCCGCGCCAGCCTGCCCGAACTGCCGGATGCCAAGCGCCACCGCTATGAAACCGCGCTGGGGCTCTCCGCCTACAACGCGGGCGTGCTGACCGCCGAGGTCGAGACCTCGCGCTGGTTCGAGGCGCTGCTCGCGGCAAGCGCGGCAAAGCAGGGCAAGCCGGAAGGTGAAGTCGCCAAGCAGGCGGCCAACTGGCTGACGTCCGAACTGTTCGGTGCGCTCAACAAGCTGGGCAAAGGCCTTGCCGAAAGCCCCGTCAGCCCGGAAGCGGGCGGCGAACTGCTGGCGCTCGTCGGCAAGGGCACGATCTCGGGCAGCGCGGCCAAGCAGGTGCTCGAGAAGATGCTCGAGACGGGCGATGCGCCGGGCGTGATCGTCGAGCGTGAGGGCCTGACGCAGACCTCGGACACCGGCGCGATCGAAGCGGCGGTCGATGCTGTGCTCGCCGCGAATGCGGACAAGGTGGCGCAGTACAAGGGCGGCAAGGAAGCCCTGTTCGGCTTCTTCGTCGGCCAGACGATGAAGGCCATGCAGGGCAAGGGCAACCCGCAGCTGGTGAACGAGGTGCTGAAGGCGAAGCTGGCCTGAGGCCGGCTTCGCCCAGCGCGCCTTACTCCGCTTTCATAACTTCCACCGGCAGGCCCAGCCCGTCGAGCTGCGGCCTGACCTTGGCCGCGTCGCCGACGACGACCCAGACAATGCGGCTGGGATCGATGATCTTGCGCGCCGCTGCGTCGAGGTCGGCGGGCGTCATCGCGCGGTAGCGGGCGGGAAGCGTGGCGTAGTAGTTGTCCGGCCGCTTGTAGGTTTCGATCTTGGCCACGCCTTCGAGGACCGCGCCCGAGGTTTCGAACGCGCCGGGCAGTTCGCGCGCGCTGCCCTGGGTGGCGAGCGCGGTCTCTTCCGGTGTGGTGCCCTTGGCACCGAGATAGCGCGTCATTTCGCCCTGCAGTTCGCGGATCGAGGGGCCGGTCTGATCGGTCTGGACGGGGGCGATGATCCGGAAGATCAACCGGTCCGCACGGTCGCTGATCGCGCTGTCGACACCGTAGGACCAGCCCTTGGTCTCGCGCAGGTTGGTGTTCATGCGGCTGAGGAAATCGCCGCCGAGCACGTCGTTGGCGGTGCGCAGGGTGACCGTGTCGTCCGTGCCCTTGGCCGCGATGACTTCGCCGCCGACGATCATCGACTGCGGCGACCCGGGCCGGTCGATGAGCACGATGCGCGGGGCAGGTGTGGGGATCGGCGAGGAGAAGTCCTTGACCGGCGGGGCCATTCGGTTCGACGGCCAATCACCGAAGCTCTTTTCGAGTAGTGGAACCACATCGGCGAGCCTGGTATCGCCCACGACATAGATCGTCGCGCGGTCGGGACGCAGCCAGCGGGCGTGGAAGGCGGCGAGATCGGCGCGGGTCAGCTTCTTCACGACATCCGCTTCGCCTGTGCCCGTCGGAGCATAACCATAGGGATGGGCCGGGCCGTAGATCGCCGGGTAGAGTGTGCGGCTGGCGAGCGAATAGGGATCGGTGCGCTCGGACTGGATCGTGCTCAGCTGCTGGGCGCGCACGCGTTCAAGCTCCGCTGGATCGAGCGCGGGGTGGCGCACGTAATCGGCGAGGAGATCGAGCGATGGTGCGAGGTTGGGCACCAGCGCGTTCAGCTCGAACGCCGTCGAATCGGGCAGGCCTACGCCGTTGATCGAGGCGCCCAGCGTTTCCTTGGCGCGGGCGAGGGCGGACGAATCGAGGCTGGTGGTGCCCTCGTTCATCAGCCGCAGCAGCAGCGACGTGGTGCCGCGCGCGTCCTTCGGATCGGCGGCATAGCCCGCATCGAACGAGACGCGCACCGAGACGACCGGCACCGCGCTGCGACGGGCGAAGACGACCTTGATGCCGTTCTTGAGGCTGGTGCGCTCGATGGCGGGGAAATCGAGCGTGGGGACGTCGCCGCCGGACGGGATCTTGCTGCGGTCGGCATCCACCGTGGTCGCCGCAGCGGCCGCGACGACCGGCGCCGGGGCAGCCGTGGGCAGTGCTGCATCGCCGCCGCGCGCTTCGCCGCCGCCGGTGCGATTGCCCGGCACGACCGTCAGCGCGAAGACCGGGCGCTTGAGCCACTTGGCCAGCGCATCGCGCACCGCGGCTGGGGTGAGCTTGGCCGCGGCTTCGAGTTCCTTGCGGTAGTTGGCCGGATCGCCCGAATAGAGCAGCCCTTCGGCGAGGGTGGCGGCCTTGCCGCCGCCGCCACCAACCGATTCGAGCGAGCGGATCTCGCTGGCGGCGAACGACGTGGCAGCGCGGGCGAGCTCGTCTGCCGTTGGACCTTCGGTCATCAGGCGGGTGAGCTCGGCATCGAGCGCTGCGCCGACCTTGGCGGGGTCCGCGCCTGGCTTCACATCGGCTTCCATGATGAACTGGCCGCCCTGCGCGAAGACATCGGCGTGGGCGGAGGCGGAGACGGCGGTCTGCGCGCCGCGCACCAGCGCATCGTCGAGCCGCGAGCTGGCGAGGCCGCCGAGGATCAGGCCGCCGACCTGCAGCGGGAGGTAGTCCGGATTGTCGAGCCCGGGGATCGCCCACATGCGGTAGACGCGGGTGGTGGCGACGCGGTCCTGCACGGTGCGAACGATGGGGGCGGGGAGCGTCGGCACCGGCACACTGACCGGCTGGACAGCTGGACCGGCAGGGATCGCGCCGAACCACTTCTCCACTTTGGCCTTGGCGGTGGCGGCGTCGATGTCGCCCGCGAGGACGAGGATCGCGTTGTTGGGGCCGTAGTGATCGCGGAACCAGCCCTTCACGTCGGCAAGGCTGGCACTGTCGAGGTCTGCCATAGAGCCGATCGTGGTGTGGTGATAGGGATGTCCGGCGGGGTAGAGCGTCTCGAACTCTTCATATTCGATCAGGCCGAAGGGCGCGTTGTCACTCTGCCGCTTCTCGTTCTGGACGACGCCGCGCTGGTTATCGAGCTTCTCCTGCGTCACCGCGCCGAGCAGGTGGCCCATACGGTCGCTCTCGAGCATCAGCGCGCGGTCGAGCGCGGCGGTCGGTACCGTCTCGTAGTAGTTGGTGCGGTCGAACCAGGTCGTGCCGTTGGCATCGGTCGCACCGACTTCCTTGAGCGGGGTGAAGAAGTCTTCCGGCGCGTTTTCCGAGCCGTTGAACATCAGGTGCTCGAAGAGGTGGGCGAACCCGGTCTTGCCGCGCGGTTCGTTCTTGGAGCCGACCTTGTACCACACCGAGATCGCGACCACGGGCGCCTTGCGATCGGTGTGGACGAGGACAGTGAGGCCGTTGGGCAGGGTGAAGCGCTCGTAGGGGATGTCGACCGCCTTGACGAGATCGGCGACCGGCGCGGCCTTGAGCGCAGCAGAAGAGATTTGGGGTGCGGCCGGATCGGCGGCGAGCGCGGGCGCGGCGGCAAGGAGGACGGGAAGCGCGAGGAGGGAGGCCATCAACGAACGGGGCATGGTGATCCTGCGGCTGGGGCGGACCACTGGTCGGCGGTCGCGCTGGAAGGGATGCGTGCTCTGTTCCAGAGCATGGCGTGGCTGAACAGAAGCAAAATCGATTCGCGAGCCGCTTGGCCCATTCGGGGTGGGGGTTGACACGGTTGACACAGTCCTGAGGAATAACTCGGTTCGATCAGTGAGGGCGTTTTGATCGACTGAGACGATCATCTGGTTTGGCAAGGAGGCGCGGCCAAAAGTCATCAACTTGGCCATAGCGGGTTTGCTCTCTGTAGGACAGCGAGCGCCCGACGAACGTCGCTGCGGCACCGACCGAGAACCTGTGCGTTGAGGGGCTGGGGCAAGACATGGTTGCCGAACCTGCGGGATGGACGCCCGAAGAGCTTCGACGAACGGCTGCGGAATTTTGATCCATGTCCTTGTGTGGCCGAAATGACACACTACCTTCGGGGCATCAGGAGGAAGTCTTACCCATGAACCTCGAGAAATTCACCGACCGCGCCAAGGGCTTCCTGCAGGCGGCGCAAACCGTTGCCATCCGCATGAGCCACCAGCGGATCGCGCCCGAACACGTGCTGAAGGCCTTGCTGGAGGACAGCGAGGGCATGGCATCCGGGCTGATCCAGCGCGCTGGTGGCACGGCTTCCATCGCGCTTGCGGAGACCGACAAGGCGCTGGCCAAGATCCCGGCGGTATCGGGCGGCGGGGCGCAGCAGACGCCCGGCCTCGACAACGATGCCGTGCGCGTGCTCGACGCGGCGGAGCAGATCGCGGCCAAGAGCGGCGATGCCTATGTGACCGTGGAGCGCATGCTCGTCGCGCTGACCTTGGCAACCACCACCGCGGCGGGACAGGCGCTCAAGACCGCGAACGTGACGGCGCAGGCACTCGAAGCGGCGATCACCGCGCTGCGCGGCGGCCGCACGGCAGACAGCGCCGGGGCGGAGAACGCCTATGACGCGATGAAGAAGTATGCCCGCGACCTCACCGAAGCAGCGCGCGAGGGCAAGCTCGACCCCGTGATCGGGCGCGACGAGGAAATCCGCCGCACGATCCAGATCCTGGCGCGGCGCACCAAGAACAACCCGGCGCTGATCGGCGAACCGGGCGTGGGCAAGACCGCGATTGCGGAAGGCCTCGCGCTGCGCATCGCCAATGGCGACGTGCCCGACAGCCTCAAGGACCGCCGCCTGATGGCGCTCGACATGGGCAGCCTGATCGCGGGCGCGAAGTATCGCGGCGAGTTCGAGGAGCGGCTCAAGGCCGTGCTCGACGAAGTGAAGGGCGCGGAAGGCGAGATCATCCTGTTCATCGACGAGATGCACACGCTGATCGGCGCGGGTAAATCGGAAGGCGCGATGGATGCGGGCAACCTGCTGAAGCCGGCGCTGGCGCGCGGCGAACTGCACTGCATCGGGGCGACCACGCTCGATGAGTACCAGAAGTATGTCGAGAAGGACCCCGCGCTGCAGCGGCGGTTCCAGCCGGTGTTCGTGGGCGAGCCGACGGTGGAGGACACGATCTCGATCCTGCGCGGGCTGAAGGAGAAGTACGAGCTGCACCACGGCGTGCGGATCACCGACGGCGCGATTGTGGCGGCGGCGACGCTCAGCAACCGCTACATTGCGGACCGCTTCCTGCCCGACAAGGCGATCGACCTCATGGACGAGGCGGCCAGCCGTCTGCGCATGGAAGTGGAAAGCAAGCCCGAGGAGATCGAGAACCTCGACCGGCGGATCATCCAGCTCAAGATCGAGGAAATGGCGCTCGCCAAGGAAAGCGACACGGCCTCGAAGGACCGGCTGGCGGCGCTGCGCGAGGAGCTGGCGAACCTCGAGCAGCAGTCGAGCGAGCTCACCACCCGCTGGCAGAACGAGCGCGACAAGATCGCCGCCGAGGGCAAGATCAAGGAAGCGCTCGATGCGGCGCGGATCGAGCTCGAGCAGGCGCAGCGGCAGGGCGATCTCGGCAAGGCGGGCGAGCTTGCCTATGGCCGGATTCCCGAGCTGGAGAAGCAGCTCGCCGAAGCGCAGGGCATGGCGGAGAACGCCTTGCTGCGCGAGGAAGTGACCGCGGACGACATCGCCGGGGTGGTCAGCCGCTGGACCGGGGTGCCGGTCGAGCGGATGCTGCAGGGTGAGCGCGAGAAGCTGCTCAAGATGGAAGAGACCATCGGCAAGCGGGTGATCGGGCAGCGCGATGCGGTGGTCGCGGTTTCCAAGGCGGTGCGCCGCGCGCGGGCGGGCCTGCAGGACCCGAACCGGCCGCTGGGCTCGTTTCTGTTCCTCGGCCCCACGGGCGTCGGCAAGACCGAACTGACCAAGGCGCTCGCGGGCTTCCTGTTCGACGACGACAACGCAATGGTGCGCATCGACATGTCGGAGTTCATGGAGAAGCACTCCGTGAGCCGCCTGATCGGCGCGCCTCCGGGCTATGTCGGCTATGACGAAGGCGGCGTGCTGACCGAGGCGGTGCGGCGGCGGCCCTATCAGGTCGTGCTGTTCGACGAGGTGGAGAAGGCGCACCAGGACGTGTTCAACGTGCTGCTGCAGGTTCTCGACGATGGGCGCCTGACCGACGGGCAGGGCCGCGTGGTGGACTTCACCAACACGCTGATCGTGCTGACCTCGAATCTGGGCAGCCAGTATCTGGCGAACCTCGAGGAAGGGCAGGACGTTTCCAGCGTCGAGCCGCAGGTGATGGACGTGGTGCGGGCGCACTTCCGGCCCGAGTTCCTCAACCGGCTCGACGAGATCATCCTGTTCCACCGCCTTGGCCACGAGCACATGGCGCCGATCGTCGACCTGCAGGTGGCGCGGGTGCAGGCGCTGCTGAAGGATCGCAAGATCGTGATCGACCTCACCGAAGCGGCGAAGCGCTGGCTGGGCCGGGTGGGCTACGATCCGGTCTATGGCGCAAGGCCGCTGAAGCGCGCGGTGCAGCGCCATGTGCAGGATCCGCTGGCCGAACGCCTTCTGGGGGGCGAGATCCCCGATGGCAGCACGGTGCGGATCGACGAAGGCGACGGGGCGCTGACGTTTTCGGTCGCCTGAGCCGGGATGCCCCCTCCCCGGCGGGGAGGGGTTGGGGGAGGGGGTACGGCGCTTGCGGTTCGAGCGCTTGTTACCCCCACCCGGCCTCCCCCGAGCGGGGGAGGGGCAGGTCAGCTTGCGGTGCAGGCGCAGCTCTCGCCCGCCGGCACAGCCCGGCCGCAGCTTTTGCATAGCACATGCTCGCCCTCGGCCAGCCCATGGCCGAGGGCGACGCGTTCGTCGAACACGAAGCATTCGCCCTGCCAGAGGCTCTGCTCGGCGGGCACCTCTTCCAGATAGCGCAGGATGCCGCCCTTGAGGTGATAGACCTCTTCGACGCCCTCGGCCTTGAGGAAGGCGGTCGATTTCTCGCAGCGGATGCCGCCGGTGCAGAACATGGCGACTTTGGGCTGCTTGCCCTTGCCTAGGAGTCGTTCGCGTTCGGCGCGGAACCAGGCGGGGAACTCGCGGAAGGAGCGGGTCTCGGGATTGATCGCGCCCGCAAAGGTGCCGACGGCGACTTCGTAGTCGTTGCGCGTATCGATCACGATGGTCTCGGGATCGCTGATAAGCGCGTTCCAGTCGTGCGGGGCGACGTATGTGCCGACGCTCGCCAGCGGGTCGATGTCGGGCAGCCCCATCGTGACGATCTCCCGCTTCAGGCGGACCTTGAGGCGGCCGAAGGGCATTTCGCTGGCGGCGGAATACTTCACGTCAGGGTCCGCGCAGCCGGGAAGGGCGCGGATGTGGGCGATGATGGCCGCGATCCCCTCGGTGGTGCCGGCGATGGTGCCGTTAATGCCTTCGCGGGCGAGGATGAGCGTGCCCCTGATGCCTTGCGCTTCCGCGAGTTCGAGGAGCGGCGCGCGCAGGGCGGCCGGGTCCGCGAAGCGAGCGAAGCGGTAGAGGGCGGCTACGGTGAGCGGGGCAGGCATTGCGGCGCGGTAACCGATGAGCCACGCCGGGCAAAGGGGGCATGCCTAAGGGCCCTTGCGGTCCAGTTCCTCGTTGAGTCGCAGCGAGGCGCGCCAGAAGAAGAAGGCGGGGACAAAGCCGATGAGAGCAGCTCCATAGAGCACCCAGCGCACGCTTTCGTCACCGGCAACCGGCTTGATCCAGTCCGACAGCATGCCGAAGAAGAGCGGACCGAGGCCGAGCCCGATGAGGTTCTGGCTGAAAAGCAGGACCGCGCTGGCCATGGCGCGGGCTTCGGGTTTCACGAGGCCTTGTGCGCTCGAAAAGCAGGGGCCGTAGTAGAGCGAATTGAGCAGGGTGGGGATCATCAGCAGCGCGAGCGCCCAGCGCCAGTCAGTCATGACATAGGAAGCGATGGCGAGCGGGACGGCGAGGGCGAAGCCGACGGCGGGGGCGGTCAGCACGTGCTGGCGATTGACCTTGCCGTAGCGGTCCGCCAGCCAGCCACCGGCGAAGGTGCCGACGATCGCGGCCACACCGCCCCAGATGCCGAACCAGAAGCCGGTTTCGCCTGCGCTGAGGCCATGGGTGCGCTGGAAGAAAATCGTCGTCCAGGTGGCCTTGCCATAGCTGAGGAAGGCGGCCGCCGATCCCGCTGCGACGAGCAGGACATAGGCGCGCGAGCTGAGGATTTCGCGCAGGGCTTCGCGGTTGGACAAGGTGCGGGGTTGTACCGCGGTGGCGGCGCCGAGGGCGGCCGCGCGGCGTGGATCGCGGATCAGCAGCATGACTGCGCCAGCGAGCAGGATGCCGGGCAGGCCCACGACGACGAACGCCGCGCGCCAGCCATAACTATCGGCAAGGAGCCCGCCGATCAGCATGCCCAGCAGCGTGCCGATCGGGATGCCCAGCGCATAGATGGCAAGGGCCGAGGCGCGCTTTTCCGGCGGGGCGAGATCGGCGATCAGCGAATGGGCTGCGGGCGAGCAGCCCGCCTCACCGACGCCGACGCCGATGCGCGCGAGCAGCAATTGCACGAAATTCTGCGCCTGCCCGCAGAGCGCGGTCATGCCCGACCAGATGACGAGCGCGCCGGCAATCAGGCCGACCCGGTTGGTCGATGGCCGATCCGCATAGCGCGCGATGGGAATGCCAAGGAAGGTGTAGAACGCGGCGAACGCGATGCCGGTCATCAGGCCGATCTGCGTGTCGGAGAGGCCGAGATCGCTGCGGATCGGTTCGGCGAGGATATTGACGATCTGGCGATCGAGGAAATTGAAGATGTAGACAACGAGCAGGACCGCGAGGACGAGGTGCAGCGACAGAGGCTTTGGTGCAAGCGCGGCCGGTTCGTTCATCCTCGTCCTTTCGCGGGTCTGGTGCCCGCCGACATTACCCCTCCGTCAGCCCTTCGGGCTGCCACCTCCCCATTTGCGCTCCGCGAAAATGGGGAGGATCTCAGGCCCCTGCCTTCAGCGCATACTCCCACGCTGTATCCGCCAGCGGGCCGACGCGGTCGGACATGGCCTTGGCGTGGGCGCTGCTGGCGGTGCCGTCGAGGTAGCGCTTCTTGATGCCCTGGATGATGCCGGCGAGGCGGAAGTAGTTGTAGGCGAGGTACCAGTCCATGCCGGGGAGGCCGTCGCGCCCCGTCTTCTCGCAGTAGCGCGCGACGACTTCGTCGAGCTCCGGAATGCCGAGCGCGGCGCGGTCGAGGTCGGCGACGCCCGAGCGGCCGCCGTTGTCGGTGGACCAGGCCATGCAGAAGTAGGTGAAATCGGCGAGGGGATCCCCCAGGGTCGAAAGTTCCCAGTCGAGCACGGCGAGCGGCTTGGGCTCGCCATGGGCAAAGATCATGTTGTCGATGCGGTAGTCGCCGTGGACGACGCTGGTGCGGGTCTGTTCGGGCAGGGTGCGCGGGAGCCACTCGATGAGGCGCTCCATCGGCTCCATGCGTTCGGTTTCGGAGAGGCGGTACTGCTTGGTCCAGCGATCGACCTGGCGGCCGAAGTAGTTGCCGGGCTTGCCGAAATCGGAAAGGCCCACGGCCTCCACATCCACGCTGTGGAGCGCGGCGAGGGTATCGACCATCGCGAAATACGTGGCGCTGCGTTCCTCGCGGCTCGCGCCGGGCATCGCACCGTCCCAGATCGTGCGGCCATCGACGCAGCCCATGACATAGAACCACGAGCCGACGACATCGTCATCGGTGCACAGGCCATATTGCGGAGCGACCGGAAAGCCGGTGGGGGCGAGCGCGGCCTGCACCTTGTATTCGCGGTCCACCGCGTGCGCGCTGGGGAGCAGCTTGCCGAAGGGCTTGCGGCGCAGGACATAGGGGCCAGACGGCGCATCGATCCGGTATGTGGGATTCGACTGGCCGCCCTTGAACTTGGAAACGGTGAGCGGGCCTATGAAGCCCGCGACATTGGCTTCGAACCAAGCGGTGAGCTTCGCTTCGTCGAGCTTGTCCGCGCCTTCGGGGGCTACGGTGCCGGTGAAGGCGGCCTGGGCGTCGATAGCTTCGGTCATTGGTCTTTCCCGTTGGTGAGGCCGCGTCCTGGCGCAGCCTGCTCCCCTTTACCCCGGTTGTGTCCCGGGGTTTCCTGTTGATTGGACTAGTCGAACACGATCACCGAGCGGGCCGAGTGGCCGGCCTTCATCTTCTCGAAGCCTTCGTTGATGCCTTCGAGCGGGATGCGCTCGGCGATGATGGTGTCGAGATCGAGCAGGCCGCGCATGTAGAAATCGACGAGGCGGGGGAGATCGACCGGGAAGTGGTTCATCCCCATGATCGCGCCCTGCAGCTTCTTGCCCGAGAGCAGATCGAAGGCGGAGAGGCCGACCTTGTGCTGGAGCGGCATCATGCCGAGGATCGTGGCGGTGCCGCCGCGGCGGAGCGAGGCGACCGCGAGATCACCCGAGGCGGGGCGGCCGACGGCTTCGACCGCGTGATCGACGCCGCCCTTGGTCAACTCGACGATCTGCTTGGCGGCATCGGGATCGAGCGCATCGACGACATCGGTGGCGCCGAGCTTGATCGCGAGTTCGCGCTTCTCCGGCATCGGATCGGCGGCGATGATCCGGCCGGCGCCGGCGATCTTGGCCGCGTTGATGGTCGCGAGGCCGACGCCGCCGCAGCCGATCACTGCGACGGTTTCACCCGGCGTGACCTTGCAGGCGTTGAAGATCGTGCCCGCGCCGGTGGTGACGGCGCAGCCGATGACGGCGGCGCGGTCGAGCGGCATTTCGGGGTTGATCGCGACGCAGGCGTGTTCGTGGATCAGCATCATTTCGGCAAAGGCCGAGAGATTGAGCATCTGGTTGACGACGCCGCCGTCGCTGCTGCGGGTGAGCCGCGGGGCCTCGCCGGGGCGGCGGCGGGTGTCGCCGCCGAGGCAGAGGGCCATGCGGCCGGTGACGCAGAATTCGCAGTGGCCGCAGAAGGCCGAGAGGCAGGTGACGACGGCATCGCCCTTCTTCACCGTGCGCACTTCGCTGCCGACTTCCTCGACAATGCCCGCCGCCTCGTGTCCGCCGACGCAGGGCATCGGGTGCGGATAGGTGCCTTCGATGAAGTGCAGGTCCGAATGGCACAGGCCGCAGGCGGCGGTGCGGATCAGCACTTCATGCGGGCCGGGCTTCGACACGGTGAGCTGATCGATGACGAGCGGCTGGCCGGCGGCTTCGAGGATGGCGGCTTTCATGGGGGCTACCTTGCACAGTTCCCCTCCCGCCTGCGGGAGGGGTTAGGGGAGGGTGTGTTGGGGGCGAGCGCGAACATGCCCTCCCCCGGCCCCTCCCGCAAGCGGGAGGGGAGATTTCTGGCCTTACCGCGAGATCGCCATGTCGCCCGAGCTGAAGCCCGGATCGCTCGGCAGATCGGTGTGGCGCGCATATTCGATGCGGGCGACGGCGCGGGCGTGGACTTCGTCCGGACCGTCCGCGAGGCGCAGCGTGCGCTGGTGTGCATAGGCTTCGGCGAGGCCGAAGTCTTCGGAGACGCCGCCGCCGCCGTGGGCCTGGATCGCATCGTCGATGATGCGCAGCGCCATGTTGGGGGCCTGCACCTTGATCATCGCGATTTCGAGCGCGGCGGCCTTGTTGCCGACCTTGTCCATCATGTCCGCCGCCTTCAGGCAGAGCAGGCGGGTCATCTCGATATCGATGCGGGCACGCGCGATGCGTTCTTCCCACACCGAATGCTCGGAAATCCGCTTGCCGAACGCGATGCGCGACTGGAGGCGGCGGGCCATCTTGGCGAGCGCTTCCTCCGCGACGCCGATGGTGCGCATGCAGTGGTGGATGCGGCCCGGCCCGAGGCGGCCTTGCGCGATCTCGAACCCGCGCCCTTCGCCGAGAACGACGTTGGAGACGGGGACGCGGACGTTCTCGAGCACGACTTCCATGTGGCCATGCGGCGCATCATCGTAGCCGAACACCGGAAGGTGGCGGATGATGTTCACCCCCGGCGCGTCCATCGGAACAAGCACCTGCGATTGCTGCTGGTGGCGCTTGGCGCTGGTGTCGGTCTTGCCCATGACGATGGCGATCTTGCAGCGCGGATCGCCGAGGCCCGAAGACCACCACTTGCGGCCGTTGATGACGTATTCATCGCCTTCGCGGACCATGCGGGTTTCGATGTTGGTCGCGTCCGACGAGGCGACCAGCGGCTCGGTCATCAGGAAGGCGGAGCGGATCTCGCCGTTCATCAGCGGGCGCAGCCAGCGCTCCTTCTGCTCGAGCGTGCCGTAGCGGTGGAACACTTCCATGTTGCCGGTATCGGGCGCGGAGCAATTGAACACTTCGCTGGCCCACGAAATGCGGCCCATCTCTTCGGCGCAGAGCGCATATTCGAGGTTGGTGAGGCCGGGGCCTTCAAACTCGAACGTGTCTTCGACATGGTGATGCCCGGCGTTGCGCGGGGGCATGAACAGGTTCCAGATGCCGGCGGCCTTGGCCTTGGCCTTCTCTTCCTCGACCACCTGCAGCACCTTCCAGCGGCCACCGCTGGCCTGCTCGGCCTTGTAGTCCTTGTGGCGCGGGCGGACGTTGGTCTCGATGAAATCGCGCACGCGGTTGCGCCAGTAGACCTGCCGTTCGGTCGGTTCGAAATCCATGTTTGCTCTCCTGCGGTGCGCCGGGCGGCACCGTTCTTGTCTCTTGATTTAATCTGTCGGTTAAACCTTGCGCCAGATCAAGCGCAGAAAGTTCAGGCCTGTGCTTCGGCTGCCGCTTTCATCTGGCGGAGCGCTTCGAACAGGTCAGGCACTTCGGGATCCCACGAATGGCGCGGGCCGATGGTGAGGCCGCCGTCGACGATGATCGAGGTGCCGTTCACGAAGCTTGCCGCCTCGCTGCACAGGTACGCCACGGCTTCGGCAATGTCGCTCGGCTGGCCGCCGCGCGCGACGGGCTGGGCGGCCTGGCTCATCATCGCGATGGCGCCCTTGGCCTGCGCTTCGAGTTCGGCGGGAACTTCGAGCGAGGTGGTGAAGATGTTGGTGTTGATGAAGCCGGGCTGGACGGCGTTCACGCGGATCTGGTGACGGGCAAGGTCGGCGGCGCTGGTCTTGGTGAGGTGGAGGACGCCTGCCTTGGCGACAGCATAGGCATTGGGCGAGTAGCCCGGGCCGACGGCGGCGACCGAGGAGGTGTTGACGATGGCGGCGCCCCCTGTTCGTGTAGATGGGCGGCCGATCATGTGCGGCACGGCGTAGCGGATGCCGAAGGCGACCGAGCGGAGCAGGAGGTGCATCGTGCGGTCCCAGCCCTCGGGCTCGATCTCGTCGATCTTGGCCATGTCGCCGCCTGCGCCGGCATTGTTGAAGACGGCGTCGATCCCGCCGGTCTCGGCTGCGGCGCGGTCCATCAGCGCCTTGATGTCCTCGGTCACGCAGACGTCGCAGCGCACGGTGTGGACTTCGCCGTTGGATTCGGCAGCGGTCTGCGCGAGGCCGGCCTCGTCGATATCGGCGGCGTAGACCTTGGCGCCCTCGGCAGCGAACAGGAGTGCGGTGGCGCGGCCAATGCCGGAAGCGGCGCCGGTGACGACGACGGTCTTGTTGTGGAATCGCATGGGAACCTCTCCATCTGCTTATGATTTTGGCGCGAGCTTAGGCTCAAGCGGCTCTTCGTCAATGCCGATCGGCTTTACGCTACGGCATGCGGGGCCCGCGCGATTGGCGGAAAACCTTGGCAAAATCGGCGCTTGCCAGCGCGCGGCGAGTCGCCTTAACCTCTCGATTAAGAGAGGAGCAAAAGCCATGTCGGAGCTGGAAGCTTTCCGCGCGGAAATCCGCGCGTGGATCGAGGCGAACTGCCCGGAAGAGATGCGCAAGCCCGTGCAGGGCGAGGACGACATCTGCTGGGGCGGGCGCAATTTCGTGTTCAAGAGCGCGGCGCAGAAAGCCTGGATGGAGGTCTGCGCGGCCAAGGGCTACACCGTGCCGGATTGGCCCAAGCCCTATGGCGGCGCGGGAATGAGCCCGCCTGAAGCCAAGATCTGGCGCGAGGAACTGGCGCGCGCCGGGGCGCGGCCGCCGCTGTCGAGCTTCGGCATCTGGATGCTCGGGCCGGCGCTGCTGAAGTTCGGTACCGAAGAGCAGAAGGTGCTGTACCTGGGTCAGATCGCGCGCGGCGAGATCCGCTGGTGCCAGGGCTACTCGGAGCCGGGTTCGGGGTCCGACCTCGTCGCCTTGCAAACCTACGGCGAGGACAAGGGCGACCACTGGGTGGTCAACGGCCAGAAGATCTGGACGAGCTATGCCGACAAGGCCGACTGGATCTTCTGCCTCGTCCGCACGGACAAGACCAATGTCTATCAGGGGATCAGCTTCCTGCTGTTCGACATGACGACGCCGGGCGTGACGACGAAGCCGATCAAGCTGATCAGCGGCAATTCGCCGTTCTGCGAGACCTTCTTCGACAACGTGGTGGTGCCCAAGCACCAGATCGTCGGCCAGCTCAACCGGGGATGGGATGTGGCGAAGTACCTTCTCGGCCACGAGCGCGAGATGATTTCGGGCGCAGGCGGCGGCGAGCAGACGAGCACGATCGGCAAGGTGCTGACGCGCAACGGGCTTGATGATCCGATGCTGCGGGCGGAACTGGCGCAATTCGATATCGATGCGCTGGCCTTTGCGGCGTGCGGGGAGAAGTTCCTCGACGAGATCAAGGTCGGCAAGGCACACCCCGCCAAGCCCAACATGATGAAGTACGCGGGCACCGAGCTCAACAAGCGGCGGCACGAGCTGCTGATGGCGGCGGGCGGCAGCACGGCGCTGGAGTGGGAAAGCGAGGAAACACGCGGCGGCGCACCGGCGCGGTCATGGCTGCGGACCAAGGCCAATTCGATCGAGGGCGGCACGAGCGAGGTCATGCTCAACGTCGTCGCCAAGCGCATTCTCGAGCTGCCGGGGGCGTAACGAGCAATCCCCCACCAACCGCACATGCTGAGCTTGTCGAAGCATCGGGCGCGGCCGTGGTGCCAGCACCCTTCGACAAGCTCAGGGTGAGCGGAGTTGGGGATCTGGGTTTCGGATTTTCTGACTTTTTAAAGGCTTAGGAGTGCATCCATGCCGCTGTACCATACCGAAGATCAGGCCATGCTGGCCGAGAGCGTCACCGGCTTCATGGCCGACGAGGGCGGGATCAAGAAGCAGCTGCGCCACTGGCGCGACATCAATTGCAAGGACGGCTTCGGCCACGGCTTGTGGAAGCAGTTTGCCGAGATGGGCCTCACCGGCATGCTGGCCGCCGAGGCAGACGGCGGGCTCTCCATGGGCCATGTCGAGGCGGGCATCGTGCTCGCCGAGATCGGGCGCAACCTGACGCCCTCGCCGTTCCTGACGACGTCGGTGATGGGCGTGACCGCGCTGAACCACGCGTCGGACGACCTGCGCGGGCGCTGGCTGCCGGGGATCATCGCGGGCGAGACGGTGCTGGCCATGGCCATCGACGAAGGCGCCAAGCACAAGCCAGAGAAGATCGCCTGCCGCGCCGAGAAGGCGGGCAATGGCTTCCGCCTGACGGGCGCCAAGGACTTCGTCATTCATGGCACGTCGGCGGATGCGATCATCGTGGCGGCGCGTACGTCCGGCAGCGACAGAGATGCCGACGGCGTGACGCTGTTTGCCGTGCCCAAGGACGCGGCGGGGATCGGGCACAATGCGGTGCGACTGGTCGATAGCTCCCTCGCCAGCCACGTTCGCTTTGATGGCGTGGAGCTCGATGGTTCGAGCGTGATCGGCGAAGTCGATGGCGGGCGCGCAGTGCTGAACAAGGTGCTCAGCGCGGGGCGCATCGGTGCGGCGGCGGAGCAGACCGGCGTAGCCGGTGGGGCCTTCGCGATGACGACCGGCTACCTCAAGACGCGCAAGCAGTTCGGCAAGCTGATCGGCGAATTCCAGGCACTGCAGCACCGTGCGGCGCACCTCTATTCGGAGCTGGAGATCGCCGAGGCAGTGGTGATCAAGGCGCAGCAGCTGCTCGATGGCGGTTCGGAACGGGCCGAGCTGATGGTCTCGGTCGCCAAGGCCAAGGCGGCGCGCGCGTGCAACCTTGCGGTGCGCGAAGGCGTGCAGATGCACGGCGGCGTGGGCATGACCGACGAATACGACATCGGGCTCTACATGAAGCGCGAACGCGCGCTGACCGAGTTCATGGGCGATGCCAATTACCATGCCGAGCGCGTTGCGCAGCTCAGCGGCTATTGAGGATACCTGATATGGATTTTGCCAAGCTTTTCAGCCTCGAAGGCCGCGTCGCGGTGGTGACGGGCGGTTCGCGCGGGATCGGGCGGATGATTGCCGAAGGCTTCATCGCGGCGGGCTGCGAGCGAGTCTACATCACGGCGCGCAAGGCTGCTGTGGTCGAGGAAACCGCCGCCGAACTCGGGCCCAAATGCATCGCGCTGCCGGGCGATATCTCGACCTTTGCGGGGATCGAGGCGCTGGCCGAGGACCTGGCCCAGCGCGAGAGCCGGATCGACATCCTCGTCAACAATGCGGGCGTCGCGTGGGGCGCGGAGTTCGACGATTTCCCGGAAATGGGCTGGGACAAGGTGATGAACCTCAACGTCAAGACGCCGTTCTTCCTGACGCAGAAGCTGCATGGTCTGCTCAAGGCCGCTGCCGGCGAGCGCCCGGCCAAGGTGATCAACATTGCCTCGGTTGATGGCCTGCGCGTGAACCCGTGGGAGACCTACAGCTATCAGGCCTCGAAAGCGGCGCTGGTGCACCTGACACGGCGCATGGCCGCGCGCCTCGTCAAGGACAACATCATCGTCAACGCGATCTGCCCGGGCGCCTTCGCTTCGGAAATGAACAAGGCGGCGGCGAAGAACCCTGAAGCGTCGGCGCGGGGCATCCCATCCAAGCGCATCGGCAATCTGGAAGACATGGCGGGCGGCGCGATCTTCCTCGCCAGCCGTGCGGGGGATTATGTGGTCGGTACGCCGCTGCCGATTGACGGCGGCATCGTGAACGCGTGGATTCCCGAGAATCCCGTCAACCCGCTGGGGGAGTGACGCCATGAGCCGCGCGGTCCGCCAACTTGCCGACGGGTTCCACTTCGGCGAGGGGCCGCGCTGGCATGAGGGGCGACTGTGGTTCAGCGATTTCTACAGCCACACCATCCGATCGGTGGACCTCTCGGGGGACCACCGGATCGAGCTGGAGCTGGATGACCAGCCATCGGGGCTGGGGTGGATGCCCGATGGCTCGCTGCTGTTCGTATCCATGCGCAAGCGGCAGGTGTGGCGGCGCTGGCCGGATGGGCGGCTGGCGCTGCATGCCGATCTGGCGGACCTGACCGCGCATCTTTGCAACGACATGGTGGTGGATAGCGAGGGCCGCGCCTATGTCGGCAACTTCGGCTTCGATCTCGACCATGAACTGCGCGCGCGGGGTGTCCCGGCGGTGCTGGCGGATCATCCCAAGGCCAATCTGGTGCTGGTGCAGTCGGACGGCAGCGTCGCGGTCGCCGCGCCGGACATGAGCTTTCCCAACGGCACGGTGATCACGCCCGACGGCAGGACGCTGATCATCGGCGAGACGCTGGGTGCGCGGTTGACGGCGTTCGATATCGGCGAGGGCGGGGCGCTTTCAGGGCGCCGCGTCTGGGCCGAGACCGGGCCGCGCGTGCCGGACGGGATTGCGCTCGATGCCGATGGGGCCGTGTGGATCGCCAACCCCATCGCGCCCGAATGCGTGCGGATTGCCGAGGGCGGCGAGGTGCTGGAGGTTGTCTCGACCGGCGCAATGCCTTGCTATGCCTGCATGCTGGGCGGGCCGGAGGGGCGGCACTTGTTCATGCTCTGCGCGCCGAGCAGCGATGCGGAAGTGGCGAGGAGCGCGGCGAAGGGCGTGGTGCTGGTGGCCGAGGTGGACGCCTGCCGGGCTGGGAGGCCCTGACCATGGATGACAACGGGACAGCGCAAGCCATAGGAGATCGCGAGCTTGCCATTGTGCGCCGGTTCGCTGCCGCCCCGGCCGCTGTCTTCCGCGCGTTTGCCGATGCTGCACTGTTTCGGCAGTGGTGGGCACCGGAAGGTTCGGGCGTGACCCTGCAGGACTGCGCAATCGACCTGCGCACCGGGGGGGCCTATCGGCTGGTCTATGCCTTCGACGAGGATGGCACCATGGCGTTTCACGGGATCTATCCTGAGGTCGTCCCCGATGCGCGGATCGTGTGGACCAACGCCGAGGACCCCGATGGGGCCGTCACGACAGTGACCTTTGCCGCAGCGGACGGTGGAACCCTGCTGACGTTTCATGAGCGCTATCCGGGGCCGGAAGCGCGGAACGAGGCGCTGGAGACTTCGGCTGCCGCCCTGCCGGGGCAATTGGCGCAACTGGCGGCGCTGCTCTAAGGCCGCATCAGTTCGCGCACGAAGCCGATCAGGCCCGTCTGGCGGGCGCGCTTCATGCGTTCGGCGTGGAGAATTTCGCGCACCTTGGCGAAGCATTCCTCGATATCGTCGTTGACCACGACGTAGTCGTAGCCGTCCCAGTGGCTGATTTCGGCGCGGGCACGTTCCATGCGGGCGGCGATGACCTCGGCGCTGTCCGTGCCGCGACCGGTCAGGCGGCGGCGCAGTTCGTCGATGCTGGGGGGCAGGAGGAAGACGCGGACCACGTCGGTCTCAAGCTTCTGGTAGAGCTGCTGCGTGCCCTGCCAGTCGATGTCGAAGAGGAAGTCCTGCCCCTCGCGCAGGCCGGCCTTAACTTGCGCCTTGGGGGTGCCGTAGCTGTGGCCGAAGACGTGCGCCCATTCGAGGAACTGCTCGTCCTCGATCATCTGGTCGAACTGCTCCTGCGTGACGAAGTGGTAGTCCTTCCCGTCGACTTCGCCGGGGCGCATCGGGCGCGTGGTGGCGGAAACGGAGAGGCGGATCGCGGGATCGCCTTCGAGCAGCATGCGCGAGATCGTCGTCTTGCCGGCGCCCGAGGGCGAGGACAGGATGAACATGAGGCCGCGGCGGTGGAGCGCGTCGGAGGACTGGGGAGTCGGCTGGACCATGCGCGCTGTTGGCGCATGCCTGCCCTCCGGGTCAAGGGCGCTTGGCCTTTGGGCGATTCTTGCGGTGCTCGTGGAGCGTCTTGGCGAGCAATGCGCCGCCGACGACAATGGCGCCGGGAACCGAGCGCGTGGCGATGCGCGTGGCGGCGGCGGTGATCAGGCGCGTGCCGATGCCGCGCTTGGGCCTGGGTACTTTGGCGGCCTTTTCCGCCGCTTTTGCGCCCGCAGCCTTGGCGGCCGACTTCAGCACTTCGGGCGCGGCGCCGAGAATGCCGCGGTCGACGCCTTGTTTCAGCAGCCGGGAGCCCGCGCGCATGGCGATGCCGGCAAGGATCGTGCGGGTGAGCGGGCCGACCGGATCAGGCGATTCGGCAGGGACTTCTGGTGCTTCCGGAGCCTGCTTGCCGGAGGCGGTCACTTCTTGCGGCCGAAATCCACGGTGACGACGTTGGAGCCGTCATCGGAGCCCGTCGGCTCGTTGCCCTCGGGCGAATCGTTCTCCGCGTCGTGCAGCGCTTCGTCTTCCTCGGCGTCGCCCGAGGTCTGGAACTGCAGGCCGAAATCGACCGCCGGATCGACGAACGCGGTGATCGCGCTGAACGGAACCACCAGCGTGGACGGGATCTGGTTGAACGAAAGGCCGACGCTGAAGCCTTCGGGCGTGACCTTCAAATCCCAGAACTTGTTCTGGAGCACGATCGTCATCTCGTCCGGAAAGCGCTCCTTGAGGCGCGGCGGGATGGCCACGCCGGGGGCGCCGGTCTTGAACGTGATGTAGAAATGGTGCGCGCCGGGAAGCATGCCGCCCGCGCTTTCGACCTGGCCGAGCACGCGGCCGACCACCGCGCGCAGGGCTTCCTGCACGATTTCGTCGTAGGGGATCAGGCTGTCAGGTCCGTCGCTCATCACCCCCAAGGTGGCTTGGTGCACCGCGCGGGTCAAGGGGGCGTAGCGTGCAGGCAATTGATTCTGGCCGGAAGTGGCCTATAGGCCGCCCTCATGCGCACCGGATCGATCGCCCGCACCACGCACGAAACCGACATCAAGGTCGCCGTGAACCTCGATGGCACCGGGACGTTCGATGTGAACACCGGGATCGGTTTTCTCGACCACATGATCGAGCAGTTCAGCCGCCATTCGCTGATCGACGTGACCTGCCACGTGAAGGGCGACCTCCACGTCGACCAGCACCACACGACCGAAGACAGCGCCATCGCGCTGGGGCAGGCGATCGCGCAGGCACTCGGCGACAAGAAGGGCATCACCCGCTACGGTACGGCCTATTCACCGATGGACGAGGCGCTGGCCCGCGTGGCGCTGGATATTTCCGGTCGTCCGGTGCTGGTGTGGAAGGCACAGTTCACGCAGCCGCGTCTTGGCGAGATGGATACCGAGCTGTTCGAGCACTGGTTCCAGTCGATCAGCCAGGCCGCCGGGATCACGCTCCACATCGAATGCCTCTACGGCTCGAACAACCACCATATCATCGAAGGCATCTACAAGGGCTTTGCCCGGGCGATGCGCAGCGCGGTCGAGATCGATCCGCGAAAAGGCGATGCCGTGCCGAGCACCAAGGGCATCCTCGGTGGCTGAGGTGCTGGCGTTGGTGGACTATGGCGCGGGAAACCTGCGCTCGGTCGCCAATGCGCTGAAGGCGGCGGGGGCCGAGGGTGTGTCCGTGACGGCGGACCCCAATGTGGTGCGTGCGGCGGACCGGATCGTGCTGCCGGGTGTCGGTGCGTTCAAGGCCTGCATCGAGGCGCTGCGAGGCGTGCCGGGGCTGGTCGAGGCGATGCGCGAGCGGGTGCTGGTGGGCGGGGCGCCCTTCTTGGGCATTTGCGTGGGCATGCAGCTGCTCGCAGACCGGGGCATCGAATTCGGCGTGACCGAGGGGCTGGGCTGGATCGGCGGCGAAGTGCGGGCGATCGAGCCGACGGACCCGGCGATCAAGGTGCCGCACATGGGCTGGAACGATGTCGCGCCGATGCACCACAACCCGCTGATCGTGCCGGGCGAGGCCTATTTCCTGCACTCCTACCACTTCGTTCCCGAGGAAGGCGCGAGCGTGGCGGCGATGACCGACCATGGCGGCGGGCTTGTCGCGGCGGTGGGGCAGGACAACGTGCTGGGCGTGCAGTTCCATCCCGAGAAGAGCCAGGATTACGGGCTGGCCTTGCTCGCAAGATTTTTGGAGTGGAAGCCTTGATCGTATTTCCGGCCATTGATTTGAAGTGCGGGCAGGTCGTGCGGCTGGCCGAAGGCGATATGGCGCGCGCGACGGTCTATGGCGATGATCCGGCGGCGCAGGCGATGCTGTTTGCGGACGCGGGTTCGCAGTATCTCCATGTCGTCGATCTCGACGGAGCCTTTGCGGGCGAGGCGGTGAACCGCGCGGCGGTCGAGGGCATTCTCAAGGTGTTTCCGGGCCACGTGCAGCTGGGCGGGGGCATCCGCACGCCCGTTGCGGTGGATGGCTGGTTCGATCTGGGCGTGAGCCGGGTGGTGATCGGCACGGCGGCGCTGAAGGACCCGCAGTTCGTGAAGGATATGGCCAAGGCCTATCCCGGCGGGATCGTGGTGGCGGTCGATGCGCGCGACGGGATGGTCGCGACCGAGGGCTGGGCCGAGGTTTCGGACGTTTCGATTGTCGATATGGCGAAGCGGTTCGAGGATGCGGGCGTGGCCTCGATCCTGTTCACCGATGTGGGGCGCGATGGGCTGCTCAAGGGCTGCAATATCGACGCGACACTCGATCTGGCGCGCGCGACGCGGCTGCCGGTGATCGCGAGCGGCGGGGTGAAGGGTATCGACGATATCCGGATGCTCAAGATCCATGAGGCCGACGGTATCGAGGGCGTGATCACGGGCCGCGCACTGTTTGAAGGGCGGCTGGATCTGGCGGCAGCGATTGCCATGGCGGAGGCGTGATGGTGATGGCGGGCAATTTCCTGACCCGAGGTTTGGTTGGGTCCTCCGTTGCCTTAGCGATTGCAGTTTGCCCGATTTCAATTTCTGCTCAGCAGTCGTCGGCTCGGCTGCCAAAATTTGCGGACTATCCCTCAAACCTCTTTCGCGGGAAAAAGCCTCCACTCAAGCTTGATCGCGAGGACTTGCTGTTCAAAACGCGCCTGCGTGCCCTCTACAACTCCAGCCCGAACTTTGGTGGGCATTACGCGATTTCTGTTGTTGGTTGCGGAGCGGATTGCGCTTTCCTCTTGGTTGTCGATTTGGAGGCAGGTCGCCCTGTCAGTTTCGACGTGCCATCTGGAGAGGAGCTGACCTACTGCGATGAAAATCGGTTCCGTGATTCAAGGGGCGAAGCAATCGACCACGACTTCGTTTTCCGACCGGAGAGTCGGCTATTTCTGGTGAGCGGAAAAATGGCCGGAAACGAATGCGGTGTTCGCTATTTTGTCGAGAAGGGTGGCAAAATGACCTTGCTCCGTGATGTTCACCTGAAGCCCGTACAATGACCGTCCGCGTCCGTGTCATTCCCTGCCTTGATGTGCGCAATGGGCGCGTGGTGAAGGGCGTGAACTTCGTCGATCTGCGCGATGCGGGCGATCCGGTCGAGCAGGCGCGGGCCTATGACAAGGCGGGCGCGGACGAGCTGTGTTTTCTCGATATTTCAGCGAGCCACGAAGGGCGCGGCACGCTGCTCGATGTCGTGGCGCGCACCGCAGAAGTCTGCTTCATGCCGCTGACTGTGGGCGGCGGGGTGAGGAGCGCCGAGGATGCGCGCGCGCTGCTGCTCGCGGGGGCGGACAAGGTGGCGGTCAATTCCGCGGCCGTCGCGCGGCCCGAACTGGTGCGCGACATTGCCGAGCGGTTCGGCGCGCAATGCGTGGTCGGCTCGGTCGATGCGCGGCGCACCGGTCCGGGCAAGTGGGAGATTTTTACCCATGGCGGGCGCAAGGCGACCGGGATCGACGCGCTGGCCCATGCCGAGCACCTCGCCACGCTTGGCGCGGGCGAACTGCTTGTCACTTCGATGGACGGGGATGGCACGCAGGCCGGCTACGACCTTGAACTGACGCGCACGATTGCCGATGCGGTGCCGGTGCCGGTAATCGCGAGCGGGGGTGTCGGCAATCTGGACCATCTCGTCGCGGGCGTGCGCGAGGGGCATGCGAGCGCAGTGCTGGCGGCCTCGATCTTTCACTTCGGCACGCACTCGATTGCCGAGGCCCATGCGGCCCTGCGCACGGCGGGGATTCCGGCGCGCGGATAGCCCTGCCGACTGTCGGAATTTCTGACAAATGCCGCCGGAACGCTGCGGACGTTAACTAGCGAAACCTGCTTATATCCTTGATTTTTCGGTTCTTGGCACAGGCATTGCATTAACTTTTCAGTCATCTTTGCTTCCCTAGGAACCTTCGCGTGTCGCGAATGCTCTCTGCCCTTGTCGTCCTTGTCCTCACCGCCGGCCCTGCCTTTGCGCAGGCGAGCGGGGGGACGGCGATTCCGGAACCCACCGATGGCGCGCTTTTCGCGATCGGGCTGGCCGGCCTGATCATTGGCCGCCGGGTGGCGAAGCGCAAAGAGGACTGAGCGCCCGGCGCCAGGTGTCTCGACTTCGCTCGACACGAACGGATGTACTTCGCCAGGCACGAACGGATGGCGGGTGCTGCTCCGCCAAACTTGACCTTCCCAATCCAGCACGCCATGCCCGCGCGCATGGACGAAACCACCCTCCTGTCCCGCCTCGAAGCCACCATCGCCGCGCGCCGCGCCGGTGATCCGGATGCCAGCTACGTCGCGCGCCTCAACGCCAAGGGGCGCGGCAAGATGGCGCAGAAGGTGGGCGAGGAAGCGACCGAAGTGGTGATCGCCGCGCTGACCGGAAGCCCCGAGGCGCTGGTCGGCGAAGCGGCGGACCTGCTGTTCCACCTGCTTGTGCTGATGGGCGATTGCGGCGTTTCGCTCGCCCAGGTGACGGCGGAGCTGGAGCGGCGCGAGGGAACGTCCGGGATTGCCGAGAAAGCCAGCAGGAGCTCTTGAACATGGCGGTCGATGCCACGCAAGCCTATGACGACCAGAACGTCTTCGCGAAGATCCTGCGCGGAGAGATCCCGTGCCGGAAAGTCTACGAGGACGCGTGGAGCCTCGCTTTCCACGACATCAACCCGCAATCGCCGACGCACATTCTGGTGATCCCCAAGGGCGCCTATGTGAGCTGGGACGACTTTTCGGCGAAGGCCTCTGATGCCGAGATCACCGGCTTCGTGCGCGCGGTTGGCCATGTCGCGCGCGAGGCGGGGCTGGTGGCGCCGGGGTATCGGCTGCTCGCCAACACCGGCACCAACAGCCACCAGGAAGTACCGCACCTGCATGTGCACGTGTTTGCGGGCCGGCAGCTGGGGCCGTTGCTGGCGCGGGTGGACTGAAGCCGGGGCTGGGCTTCACCGTAATGGGTTAACAAATCGCAGCCTTTGATCTTGCCTCGCGAGTCGCGGCAAGGCTAGGACAGGCCGCGCATGCCTCTCCCGCTCCCCCCCTCCGGCTGTTTCGACGGCGCGCGGCACCTTTATGCGGTACGCGTATACTTTGAGGACACCGATCTTTCCGGGGTGGTCTATCACGCGAATTACCTACGCTGGTTCGAACGCGCGCGCTCGGACATGCTGCGTCTGCTGGGTATCGACCAGCGGGGCGCGCAGGAAGCGGGCGAGGGCGCGTTTGCCGTCACCGATCTGGCGCTCAAATATGCCCGCCCGGCGCGGCTTGACGACGATGTGCTGATCGAGAGCACTGTCGCCGAAGTTTCACGCGTGACGTGCAGTCTGGTCCAGAAGGCGTGGCGCGGCGAGGAACTGCTGGCCGACGGTCAGGTGCGTGTCGCTTTCGTCTCGCCGCAAGGCCGCGCGCGGCGGTTGCCGGCGCATTTCCATACCGCATTCACGGCGCTCACGGCGCCATCGCCCGAAGGGTCCGTCCATCCATGATGCTTTCCGTTCTTGCCGCTGCCGCAACAGGCATAACTGCTGGCATGCCGACCCGGCTCAACCCGGTCGCGCTGTTTCTTCATGCCGATATCGTGGTGCAGGTGGTGATGGGCGCGCTGGTGCTCGCCTCGGTGTGGGTGTGGATGATCATCGTCTCGTTCTCGCTCCGCATGGGGAGCGTCCAGCGCAAGTGCGACAAGTACGAGACCGCCTTCTGGGAAGCGCGCGATGTCGACGCCTTCCACAAGGAAAACGGCAGCAAGGACGTGCCGAGCGCGCGGGTGGTGACGGCGGCGCTGGCGGAGTGGCGGCGCTCGACCTCGGGCAAGACGATTGACCGCGAAGGCACGCGCCAGCGCCTCAACAGCGCGATGGAAAGCGTGGTGACGTCGGAGACCGACCGGCTGGCGGGCCGGCTCAATTTCCTCGCGACAGTGGGTTCGGTCGCGCCCTTTGTCGGCCTGTTCGGCACGGTGTGGGGCATCATGGACAGCTTCTTCAATATCGGCGCGCAGCAGAATTCCTCGCTCGCGGTGGTGGCGCCGGGCATTTCGGAAGCGCTCTTCGCAACCGCCATCGGCCTCTTCGCGGCTATCCCGGCAGTGATTGCCTACAACCGCTTCTCGCACCGCGTGAACCGCTTCGAGACGCGGCTGTTCCGCTTTGCCGACCGGTTTCATGCCACCTTGAGCCGCGAGCTGGAGCAGTAGGCCGTGGCGATGAACATGGCCTCGGGGGGCAGTGGCGGCCGGCGCGGACGGCGCGGACGGCGCAGCGCGGCGATGAGCGAGATCAACGTCACGCCGCTGGTCGACGTGATGCTGGTGCTGCTGATCATCTTCATGGTGACCGCACCGATGCTGACCGCGGGCGTGCCGATCGATCTGCCGGACAGCCAGGCCGAGGCGCTCAAGACCGAGCAGAAGGCGATCACCGTCAGCATGGACGGCGAGGGGCGCATCTTCCTCGACGATCAGGAACTCGCGCCGGGTGAACTCTCGGACCGCCTGACGGGCCTTGCCGTGGCAGGGCCGGACGGCAAGCTGCCGCAAGTGACGCTGCGCGCTGATCGCGGGCTTGATTATGGCCGCGTGGTGGCGGTGATGGGCGCGCTCAATGCGGCGGGGTTCAAGTCGATCTCGCTGGTCACCAACGGTTCAGTAACGGCGCCGTAGGCGGACGGGAATGAGCGCCTCTTCCTCCTCATCGGGCCTCTCGCGCGAGGAAGCGCTGGCGCTGGTCATCGCGCTCGCGGCGCATGCCGGGCTGATCGCGGCGCTGACGCTGTCGCCGCCAGGCAAGTCGATCATGTCCCCGCCCGAGCGGCTGACAGTGACCTTCGCCGACGAGACGGCGGAGACTTCGACGTCGCCCAATCCGAACGAGGAAGCCGCGCCTGAAACCGCGCCGGTGCTGGGCGAGCCTGCGCCGGAACCCGCGCCGCCGCAGCCGGTCCCGCAGATCGCGCAGCCGCAGCCGAAGCCGGTTCCGCCCCCGCCTCCACCTCAGGCCAAGCCCGCACCGCAGCCCAAACCGGCGCCGCGCCCCACGCCCGTAGCGCAGCCGCGCGTGGCTCCGGCGCCCCCGCCCAAGCCCGCCGCCAAACCGGCTGCCGTATCGCCCGCGCCGGACAATCGCCAGCGCCGCCGGCCGGACGCGCCGAGCGGGGCGAGCCAGATCGGCACCGATTTCCTCTCCGGCATCCCCACCGGCACGCGCCCCGGCGCGAAAGGCAATCCGGCCGATGCGGTGAGCGCCGAGGCCAAGGCGGCGATCCGCGTGACGATCAACCGCAAGGTGGTTCCGCCGTGGAACAGCTGCCCGCTGAGTGGTGTCGAGATCGAGAAGCTGCGCGCCAAAGTGACCTTCCAGCTAGACCGCGCCGGGAACATCACCAGCATTGCATCGCCGGTGCTTTCCGGCCAGACTCCCGCCAACTCGCCGCAAGTGGGCCGCTTCACCGAATGCGCGGTGCGCGCGATCCGGACGGCCGCTCCGTTCAACCTTCCGCCGGAATCGTACGATTTCTGGAAGACCTACACGCTCAATTTCAGGAAAGAGTAGAGCCTTGCGTAGCACTCTTGTCGCCGGCCTTTGCGCGTTCCTTGCCGTCTCGCCTGCTCTGGCGCAGCCGGTGCCGTCTCCGCAGCCCAGCGCTTCAGCGGCGGCGGTATCTGCGGACACCTCGCCGGAAGAGGATGTCGTCGGCACGATCAACAACGATGCGGCGATCGCGATTCCCGTGTTCCCGACCAACGAGATGCTGCCGACGGCGGCCGAGGGCGGGAATACCGAGGCGCTGGGCCGCAATCTGGCGCGGGTGATCTACGGCGATCTCAAGAACAACGGCTTGTTTCGCCCGGTCGGCCCCGATGCGCTGCCGGGTATCGGCTATGGCGAAGTGACCGCACCGCAGTTCCCGAACTGGCGCGCGCGTTCGGCGGAAATGCTGGTGCAGGGCTTCGTGAAGGCGGGCGCTGACGGGCGGCTGACGGTGGGCTGCTACCTCTACGACGTCGCGCTGGGCAGCGAACTGGCGCGGCAGGGCTATGTGGTCAAGCCCGAGGAATGGCGGCGCGCGGCGCACAAGTGCGCGGACATGGTCTATTCGCGGCTTTCGGGCGAAAGTCCGTTCTTCGACAGCAAGATCGCCTACATCGCTGAGACCGGGCCGAAGGGGAACCGCCGCAAGCAGCTGGCGATCATGGATTCGGACGGGGCGAACCACCGCTTCATCACCAACGGGCAGGCCACCGCGCTGACTCCGCGCTATTCGCCCGATTACTCCAAGATCGCCTACCTCAGCTTCTTGAACGGCACCCCGCGCATCTATGTCTACGATATCGGCAGCGGGCAGCAGCGATTGGTGACCGAAGGCAAGGGGCCGACGTTCGCGCCGCGCTGGTCGCCCGATGGCAAGTATATCCTCTATTCGATGGCGATTGCCGGCAACACCGACATCTACCGCGTGCCCGCGACCGGCGGGGACTCGGTGAAGCTGACGGATTCGCCGGGGATCGACGTGGGCGGCAGCTATTCGCCCGATGGCAGCAAGATCGTGTTCGAAAGCGACCGGTCCGGCAGCCAGCAGGTCTACGTGATGAACGCGGATGGGACGAACCAGAAGCGCATCAGCTTCTTCGGCGGCCGGGCGGCGACGCCCGAATGGAGCCCGCGCGGGGACCAGATCGCCTTCACGCATATCGCGGGCAACTTGCGCATCGCGGTGATGAACCCGGGCGGAGGCGACATGCGCTACCTGACCGACAGCTGGCAGGACGAAGCGCCGACGTGGTCGCCCAACGGGCGCATCGTGCAGTTCTTCCGCACCGCCAAGACCACCGGCAAGACCTCCATCTGGCAGGTGGACCTGACCGGGCGCAACGAGCGCAAGCTCAACACGCCGGTCGATGCCTCGGACCCGGCATGGGGCCCGGTATTGCCATAAACCGGTGGCAAAACTGATTGCCGATTCGCCTTGTGCAATGCACTCTGGCGCTGAATGACCAAAGGAGACAGCCTCGTGAACCGCAAGATTCTGACTGCCCTGCTGCTCACCTCCGGCCTCGCGCTGGCGGGCTGTGCCACCAAGCCCAAGGAACTGCCGCCGCAGCCGAGCGGTGCAACGACGACCACGACGACCCCGCCGCCGCCGGTAACCACGCCTTCGGGGCCGGTGCCGGGCAGCCGCGCCGATTTCATGGCTTCGGTGCTGGGCGACACGATCCTGTTCGACACCGACCGCTACAACATCGACAGCGAGGATCAGGGCATCCTGCAGAGCCAGGCGCAGTGGCTGGCACGCTATCCGGGCAAGCGCGTGACCGTGGAAGGCCACGCCGACGAGCGCGGCACGCGGGACTACAACCTCGCGCTCGGCGAGCGCCGCGCCAATGCGGCGAAGAACTATCTCGTCAGCCTCGGGATCGACGCCTCGCGCATCACCACGGTGAGCTATGGCAAGGAACGCCCCGTCGCGCTGGGTTCGGATGAAGCGAGCTGGGCCAAGAACCGCCGCGCGGTGACCGTCACGGTCGAGTAAGCGAGGACGCGGGACCGCAGGGGTGGCACGGCAGGGCAGATCGGCAGACTGGGGTTTCCCCCGGTGGCGCGGCTATGAAAGCGCGCGCGAAGCTGCCCCCGTGCGCCTGTGCGACCGGGCCGGGTGCAGCGAGAAGGGTGAGTGTCCGGCACCCAAATCGCCGAACAGCCCGGAGCGCTGGTACTTCTGCGTGGCCCATGCCGCCGAGTACAATCAGGGCTGGAACTACTTCGAAGGGCTCGACAAGGAAGAAGCCGAACTGCGCGAGAAGGCCGAGCGCGGTGAGGCTTCGGGCTATGCGCAGTCGGCCTATCAGGCCTGGGCCGGTCCCGGCGACGGCAGCCGCAGCCGCGACGAGATGCGCGCGCTGGAAGCGCTGGGGCTTGAGGTCGACGCCGACTTCGAGGCGGTGCGCAAGGCGTGGCGCAGCAAGGCCAAGGAAGTCCACCCCGATGTGCGTCCCGGGGACAAGGAAGCGGCGGCGGAGTTCCTGAAGCTGCAGACCGCCTATGAAGTGCTGCGCGCTGCGGAAGAGCGGCGCGAGTGGAAGGGATCAGACGGGGCCTGAGGCTGCCGTGATTTCCGCATCGAGCAGCGCCATCACGCGCGCTTCATCGGGGAATTTTTCCTCGACCCACTGCGCTTCGACGGTGCGAAGGATACGGGCGACTTCGGGGCCGGCGGTGATGCCGCGCGCGACGATCATGCCGCCTTTGAGGGGGAACTGCGGGATATCCCAGTCAGCAAGCGGCGCGATGTTGCCGCCGGTGATCAGCAGGCGATCAAGCGCTGCTTCGCGGCCGACTTTGTAGGCGAGCGGGCGGGCGGCTTCCTCGGGAATGGCACGCGCGGCGACCGTGGCGAGGTGCTTGCGCTGGGCGATGCTCAGGCGGAGGCGGGCGCCGATCTGCTCCACTTGCGGCGGCTCGGCGGGAAGCAGCGCGGCTAGGCGGCGCAGGGGGTCGGGCGCAATGGCGTGGGCCTGCTCGGCTGCAATCAGCAGGGGCAGCGCGGTGGGGTCCGCCTCGGGCAGGATTACTGCGAGCACGCCCAGTTCAGCCATGCGCGACACTGTGGGGGCGGGATTGGGCAGGGCGAGGAGCAGCAAGAGCTCGCTGGCGATGCGTTCGCGCGAGAGGCCCTTGAGGCCGGGGGCGAGCGCGCTGCAGGCGGCTTCGGCGGTAGCGTCGGCGGGCAGCGAGCCGAAGCGGGCCTGAAAGCGGAAATAGCGCAGGATGCGCAGGTAATCCTCGCGGATGCGCTGTTCGGCATTGCCGATGAAGCGCAGGCGGCGTGCCTCGAGGTCGTCGAGGCCGCCGAAATAGTCGTGGACGGTGAGATCGCGCGGATCGGCATAGAGCGCGTTGATCGTAAAATCGCGGCGCGCGGCATCTTCCTGCCAGCTTTGCGAGAAGGCGACGGTGGCGTGTCGGCCATCGGTGGAAACGTCGCGGCGCAAGGTGGTGATCTCGACCGGGCCGCCTGCCAGCACAGCGGTGACGGTGCCGTGAGCGAGGCCAGTGGGCACGCTGCGGATGCCAGCTGCGGCGAGGTGCTCGATCACCGCAGGCGGCTCGAGCGGAGTCGCCATGTCGATGTCCTTCACCGCGATACCCAGCAGCGTATCGCGCACCGCACCGCCGACATAGCGGACAAGGCCTTTGCCGTGAGGATCGAGCGCGGCCACCAGTGCGGCGAGGTCCTCGCGCTGGGGCCAGTCGGCAGCGGGGAGGCGCGCGTCAGCCATGCCAGCGGATCCGCTGCGCCAGATTGGCGATGATTCCGGCGGTGACCCCCCAGATGCGGTGCTCCTGCCACAGGATCTCGATGTAGCTGCCGCGCCTGCCGGACCATTCCCCGGTGTGGCGGACATGGTTTTCGGCATCGAGCACGAAACCGAGCGGCGGTTCGAACCAGCCCGCGACTTCGGCGGGGTTGGGCTGGATCGGCAGGTCCGGCGGGACCATCGCGAGGACGGGGGTGATGTCGTATCCGGTCCCGGTGCGGTACTGATCGGTCGCGCCGATCACATCGACGAGAGCAGGGTCGATGCCGAGCTCCTCGTTCGCCTCGCGCAGGGCGGCCTCGATGGGTGTTTCGCCGGGATCGAGCTTGCCGCCGGGAAACGCCGCCTGCCCGGGATGCGCGCGCATATGCGATGGGCGGTGGATGAGAAGTACGCCGGGGCCTTCGGGATGATCGGGCCGGTCCGTGACGGCGATCAGCACGGCGGCGGGGCGCAGCGGTGTATCGGGGAGCGGGCGCCAATCCTCATAGGCCGGGGGCACCGGCGCCGCGTGGCCCACGTCGAACAGCTCGGCAAGGCGCGCGCGCAAGCTCATGCGGGGAGCAGGGCGAAGCGGGCGCCCCTGCTTTCGACGGCGAGAGCTTCGGGCCCGGAAAGCGTCAGCGCGTGGTCGATCAGCTGGCCGTAGGTGCTGCGGTTGAGCCGTGCCTCGGTGCCATGGCGCACGGCGAGGTAGTAGGCCGGGACGTCGGCGGTGCCGCGCACGATCAGCGGATGATCCGGGCCGGCGAGCACCACGTCGTCGGTGTTGAGGCGGAAGGCGATGACCGGGCGGCCTGCCTCGTCGTGGCGCACTTCCATGTCGGTGGCGATGAAGGCGGCGTCCTCGACCTCGATGGAGAGGCGCTCGTAAGGCGTCATCAGCCAGTGTTGGCCAGCATCGTCGCGGGTGAGCAGGCCGGAGAAGGCGCGGACCATGGCCGGGCGCGTGATCCGGCCACCTTCGTGGAACCATGTACCGTCCGCGGCAATGCGCATGTGGCTGTCGCCCTCGCGCACCGGAGTCCAGCTGGCAAGCGGCGGCAGGCGGCGCGCGGCCACAGCTTCGGCCAGTTCGGCGAGCGAGAGTTTGGCGAGATCGGCAGGCGGTTCGTAGGGCACGCTCCGCCGATGCCAGATCAGATCAGCCGCGCCAAGGGCCGAGCATGCCCTCTGCGGGCAGGACGGCAGGATTGGCGGTCCGGCAGAGCAGGCGCGCCGGGTCCCACGGGCCGGGGAGCTTCCACCCGCCGGTGTTCGCGGCGGAGAACCCGAAGAAGCGGCCGTAGTAATCGAGATCACCGATCATCACCTGCGGCAGCGGCGCGCGCGGATCGATCGCGGTGAGGCTGGCGGTGACGAGCGCCTTGCCATAGCCCTGCCCCTGCAGGCCGGGAAGCACGGCGACCGGGCCGACCATGATCATCGGGTGCGCGCGGCCGTTCGGGTCGGTCAGCGCAACCGGCCAGCACTGGATCGTGCCCGCGATATGCTCGCCTTCATCGAGCGCGGCGAAGGACAGGCCGGGGAGCCAGTCAGTCCCTTCGCGCACCTTGTAGGCCGTGCGCGCGAAACGGTCCGTCCCGAAGGCGGCGTCGAGCACGTCCTCGATCAGCGCAGGATCGATATCGGCAAGCGGAATCAGCGTGGCCAAGGCGGACGGCTTTCGGGCAGCGGCAAGGAAGCGCGCCGATAGCGGGCGAGGGGGCCGGGGACAAGCTGCGCGTTTAGAGGATGATTTCCACGGGCGCAGGGGCGGGCGTGCTGTGCAGCTCCCAGAAGCGCTGAGCGATGGTTTCGGGTGCGAGCGGCGTGCCGGGGAGGATCTGGCCGGTGACAGTGACCGTGCCGACGCGGATCGGGCTTCCCTCCATTTCCTTGTGCAGGCTTTGGGCGAGATTGCGGATGCCGGCCTTGCCCACGGCGAGAGAGGCGGCGGGCAGCCAGCCGGTGGGATCGAGTGCAAGGCCGCCGCCGGTGAGGAGGATCGAGCCTTTTCCGCGCGCCTGCATGGCGGGCAGCACGGCCTGCGCCGCCGCCAGCGCGCCGCCGACGTTGACGCGGAAATCGGCAACCAGGGCATCCAGCGGGATCTGCGAGGGGACTGCGAGGGTGGCGCTGTAGGCGTTGTAGACCAGCACCTCGACCGGGCCGAGCTGGTCCTCCACCGCACGCACCGCTGAAGCCAGCGCGGCGAAATCTCCGGCATCGACGGTGCGCAGATCGAGCTTATGGCCCTGCTCGGCCAGTTCGGCCGCGAGGGCGGCGGACTTCTCCGGACTGCGCGCGAAACCGGCGATGACATAGCCGCCGGCGGCAAAGCGTTGCGCCAGTGCTGCGGAAAGGCCGGGACCCATGCCGATGATGAGCGCGACGGGATTGGCGGAGGACATGGCTGCGGGTTCCTATTGTGGCCACGCCCCCGACCAGGAGGCGCTCAGTGGGTTCTACGCGCCAGCAGCCTGAGCCGCGAGTTGAATTCGCCGCGATCGACGTAGCAGCCGTGGAGATGGCGGAAGCCGGTCGAGGGATCGAACGCCTCGCGCCCGTGGAGCACGCGGCGGTTGTCGAACACGATCATCTCGCCCGCCTTGAGCTTGAAAGTGAGCTGGTACGCCGGGTCGCGCGTCATCGCCATGAAGGCGCGGTAGGCCCGGTAGTAGGCGGGCATGATGTCCGCCGGCATGTCGAACGTGGCGGCGATGTGCGCGTTCCAGCGGATTTCGCTGACCTTCCCGGCGCGATCGAGCGTGATCACCGGCGCATGGGTGCGGATATCGGCATCGCGGTCGTGGAAGCGGAACGGGATGGCGACTTCGCTGAGCAGGCGGAACGCCTCCGGGTCCTTGGCGCGCAAGTCCTCGGCGAGGGCATATCCGTCCGCAAAGAGCGAGCCGCCGCCTTCCGCTTCATTGGCGAGGCAGTGGAGGAACTGGAAACCCGGCGGCACTTCCTGGTTGGGGAGGTCCGTGTGCAGCGGCAGGGTGACGGCGGTGTAGGCAAGGTTGTTGGGATCGGGCTTGCTGACGACTTCGAAGGTCATGCCGAAATTGGTCTCGCGCAGGAAACCGATCTTGCAGGCGATCTCGACACCGGCGTCGACCCGGTTGTCGAGGCCGTCGACGATCGACAGGCCAACCGCGGCAGTATCCTGCATCCACGCCCGCAGTTCGCAGTCATTTTCCAGGATGCGGTTGGCGGCATGGCGCGGCAGGCCAGTCGGAGTGAGATCGGCGCGCCACAGGCGGGGAGCAATGGCGGCGGGATCGGCGGCGCGGCGGCCCGGGCGATGCGCGGCGAGCACGTGAACCGGCATATGGCTGACGTGCCCATCGCGATAGTGCAGGATCACGGTATCGCCGGTCTGTTCCGCGAGGACGAGGACCGGCTCATCGTCGAGCGAGAGCAGATCGAGCACGCGCTCTTCGGTCTGCGGATGGAAGGCGCTGGGGCAATTGTCGCGAAGCCAGAGCGCGGGATAAACGGCGTGGCCTTCCGTTGACCATGTGGCGAGGAGGGCGTCCGGCCGCACCTCGAGAGCAGAAATCTTCATGGGAACATCCCGTCGTGTCGCAAGAGTGATCGCGGTTCGGCAGATCAGTCCTTGCGTGGCGGCGGGCGCCAGTCCTGCACTTTGCCATAGCGGAACGACGCCGGGCGCTGGCCGTGGATCAGGTCTGGGCGGAAACACGTCATCAATCGATAGAATATGGCGTATCGATTGCTTGGACAACCGTAAAACAAGGCGTGCCCGCATTGCTACCTGCGGCCTGGCGTGCCACCTCTCTCGCCGATGAATACGACGCAAGGCAGCGCGCACAGCACCGCGAGAGGGACTTTCCCCTTCCTCCCCACCCTGATCGGCATCGGCGCGGCTACCGCCGCAGCACACATCGGCAACAATTTCACGACCTATCTCGTCGGCGGCCTGATGGACAAGTTCGGCTTCACGCCGTTCGCGATGGGCGCATGGAACATGGCCGAGACCTTGAGCTATGCGGCCGCGATGTTCCTCGTCGCGCCGCGTGCGCGGCATCTCGATGCGCGGGTGCTGGCGATGCTGGCGAGCGTGGTGGTGATCGCGGCACAGGCCGGCTCGGCGCTGACGGGGGCCTATGCGCTGCTGTTTGCAGGGCGCATCGGGACGGGGCTGGGCTTTGGCCTGATGAACAGCGCGCTCAATCTGGCGGCGGGGCGGACGGGCAATCCGGCGCGGTGGATCTCGCTGGGGATCACGGTGCAGACCCTGCTTTACACCGGCATTGCCATTCTGGTGCCGCTGATCGGGCGTCAATACGGAGCGCAGGGCATGTTCTTCGGTCTGACCGGGATATCCGTGCTGTTCGGCCTTTGCGCGCTGCTCCTTCCGGGCGGCAAGGCGGATGCCGAAAGCGCGCGAATGGCCTCGGCGCCGATCGGCGCGGATGGCTTGCTGGTGCTCATGGCGATGGCGCTGTTCTCCTTCGGCAGCCTTGCGATCTGGCCGTTCATCGAGCGTACCGCGCATGCCATCGGCATTCCGGCAACCGAGTTCGGACTGTACCAGAGCGCGGCAGTGCTCGCGAGCGCGGTTGGGAATGCCGGGCTCGCGCTGGTGATCGACCGCCTGCCGCGCGCGTGGCCGCTGGCGGCGGCGCTGGGCCTTTGCGCGCTGATGTGCGGCCTTCTGACCACCGTCGGCAGCGCGCCTGCGTTCGGCGCGGCGTTCGTGGTGTTCATGGTCAGCTGGTTCCTGACCTACCCGCTGCTGATCCGCCTCGCTTATGCGCAGCCCGGCGGCGAGCGGCTGGCGGTGATGACTTCGGGCACCTGGCTGCTGGCGCAAAGCCTCGGTTCGCTGGCAGCTGGCGCGATGGCGCAGGGCCTCGGCGCCTATACGCTGATCGGGCCAGTCGGCGGGGTGATCTGCGCACTGGCGATCGTTGCGGCGATGCCGGTGGCAGTGAGGCTGGACCGCGCCTACGCTTGAGATCTGGCGCTTGAGATCTGGCGCTTGAGATCTGGCGCTTGAAATCTGGTTGCTGCCGCATTCAGTGAACTCGTCAATTTCCGGTTACCGGCAGCGCATTAGCAAGGAACGGCGGCGAACCTGCCGCGCGTGGTGGAGAACGCGCGCGGTGTGATCTGAGGTATGATCCGATGCACCGACTCTGGGACTGCCGCCCGGGTCTGCGCCGTTCTGGCGCGGCCCTGCCCCTTGCCTGCTGCGCTCTCGCGCTGGCCCTGCCCATGGCGGGAACCGCTCATGCGCAGACGGCGACCACCACCCTGCCCACATATGCCGGCAAGACGCAGGTGATCACCCTGCCGACCAACGAAGTGACGCTGACGGGCCGCATCGATGGCGTGCGTGCCAGATGGGTGGTGATCGGGACGGCGGCGGGAGTCGCGCTCACGGATCCGGCGAGCGTCGTCACTTCCGCGCGGTTCGTGGCGCCGGGGACCTACATGTTCGAACTGCAGTCGCTCAACGCCAGCGGCGCGGTGATCAGCCGGTCGACCACGCGCGTGGTAGTCGGCGCGGCGCCAGCGGCCGGCGTGTTCCGCGAGCGGCTGCTGACGCCGGCGGGCGGGATCAATGCGGCGGAGTACCGCTTCCTTGCTGCGCATATCACCGATCCGGACGTGGTCGACTACCGGCTCGGGCCGAAATATGAGCATTTCGATCATACCGGTGAAGCACCCGCGCCGACCTTGTGGGGCCCGGACATGACCAGCGGGCAGGGCCTGTGGCCTTTTGGTATCCTGCCTGCGAACAATCCGGGCGAGCCTGAAAAGTGCCTGCCGCCCAGCCAGCAGCCGCGCAGCGACGAGGAGGAACTGGCACGCGGGCTCGACGGGGCGGGCTGGCTGGTTGGCGGTCAGCAGGCATTCCTGCCCGACAATCCGCTCGATCCCGATTTCCGCTTCGGCGTCGCGAACACGCGCGGCGCGGATGGAGCCGTGTTCAACGCGCGGCGCTTCCGCAACACCGAAGGGGGCCTGTGCATGCGCATGATCGCCTCGTGGTATCCGGACTGGTGGAACCGCAACGGGATCGCGCAGCCCTACAACAGCCAGGTGCGGCGTCTGGTCGAGACCACGCGGCCCGACTTGCCGCTGGTCCCGGTCGCCATCGCGCGCGGGCGCGCCAATGCCAGCCAGATCAGCTTCGCCGCGTTCAAGGACGGCACGATCGTGCCGATGATCGTCGGCAACTCGGCGCCTGAGCTGTTCGATGCGACGCCGCTGCAACTGCCCAAGGGCATGGTGCCGACCGCGATGGCGGTGACGCCGTACAACGAGTTTCTTGTCGTTTCGGTGTGGGATACCAACACCGTATCGGGCAGGCTCGCTTTCATCGCGCTGCGTCCGCGCGAGATGGCGGTGGGATCACCCGAGCAGACGCCCAACACGCGCTGGTACTGGGGTCTGCCGGGCGCATGGACCAATCGCGGGATGAAGCTGCTGGGCATGGTGAACCTGCCTTTCGCCGCGCCGACCAGTCTCGATGTGTCCAACAACCTCGTTCTGGGCAACCCGCGGGGGTATGGTGCGAACGATGACCCGGCGCGCGGCGATCTGGCGAGGGCATCGGCACGGGCGATCTGGAGCAAGATCAATCCGATCTATCCGCCCTTCGGGGCGGACGGCATCCCCGATCCGGACTGGAGCCAGACGGCGTCGGGCGGCTATGCAGTGGTCGCCTCGCGCGCCGAGAACAGGGTGGCGTTCGTCGATATGACGCCGCTCTACCAATATTACCGCTCGATGTATCTCACCTCTCAGCGCAACTACGACCGGACCGTCGATGCCAGCACCACGGACCCGGCGAAGTGGCCCTATACCTTTGCCGTCAAACCCAGCCAGCGTCCGCGTGTGGTCTCGACGATCACGGTATCGCAGCCGACGAGTGTCAACGCGGGGCTGCAGGCGCGGGGCGCGTTCTCGGATCGCAGCACCGATATCTTCGAGCGGCTGGGGCGGCGCAGCCCGCGCGAGGCCTGGTCGAACAGCGAGCCGGAGCGCTACCTTGCGCGCAGCCGTGCGTTCGTCGCCGCGATGGATGGCACAGTGCGCATCTTCAACGTGCAGGGGCTGATGTTCCCGAAGTCGCCCGTGGGGCCGACCGTTCCGGCCGAGCCGTTGGGGACGTTCAAGGCCGGGCGCAACCCGCGCTTCGCCTTCGTCAACGGTACGTCGACGGCGGCAGGGGACGATCTTTGGCTGGTGAGCCGGGGTGACCGCCGTGTGACCTTCGCCTGGCCGACCGGCGAGGTGCAGTACAGCTTCACCGACAGCCGGCTCAAGGACCCGGTCGGCGGCGCGGTCTCGTTCAACACCGCCGGATTCGGTGGGCGCGGGCCGGGGCTCGCGGTGACCGCACCGTTCATTTCGATCACCGATTTCGGCGGCAAGGCCATCGCGACCTATGCGGTCGAGCCGCGGCGCGGGGAACTGGGCGAACTCTACCCGTTCCGCTCGCCCGCTGGGCCGGTCGATGCGCTGTTCGGCTCGATCGCGGCGTTCCCCGGCAGGCCCTTCATGATCGACATGGAGGAGATCATCTGAGCCTCACACCGAGGCGAGGTAGGCATCGAGGCGGGCAAGCAGAAGGCGCTTGTCCGCCTCCGGCAACCAGGCCGCCTCGAAGCCGTTGCGGGCGATCTGCGCGAGTTCGGCGCGGCTGAGATTGCTGCGGGTGACCGCGCGCAGCAGAACGTCGTTGATGTATTCGCTCGCCATGTATGCTGGATCGTCGGACGAGATTGTCACCTTGAGGCCCGCATCGAGCATCGCACGCACGACATCGACCGGCTGGTCAAGGCCCTTGCGCAAGGTGCCGGAGAAGGTGGGGCAGACGGTGAAATACATGTTCCGCTGTTTCGCGATGGCGACCAGTTCCGGCGACTGGACGATATTGCCGCCATGGTCGATGCGGTCGACCTTGAGGTCCACCAGCGCGGTGCGGATGTTGGTGAGCGTGCCGGGCTGATCGATATCGCAGTGCGCTGTCACGTGGAGGCCGTTGGCGCGAGCCTTGGCGAAGTGGGCGGCGAACTTTTCGGGCGGGTGCCCGGCTTCATCGGAATCGAGCCCGACGCCGACGAGATATTGCTTGAACGGCAACGCCGCATCGAGCGCAGCCATGGCGCTTTCGGCCGAGGAATCGCGCACGAAGCAAAGGATGAGCTGCGAGCGGATGCCCAGCATGGTCTCCGCCTCCCGCCGCGCGCGGGTGATGCCCATGATCACCGCTTCCATCGGCACGCCGCGCTTGAGGTGCTCCTGCGGATCGAAGAACATCTCGGTATAGATGACGTTCTGCGCCGCGGCCCTGGCGAGGTAGGCATAGGCGAGGTCGCGGAAGTCCTGCTCTTTCAGCAGGACTTTCATGCCGTCGTAGTAGATCGCGAGGAAGCTCGCGAGGTCGTGATAGTTGTAGCTCGCCTTCATCGCGGCGACGTCGGCGAAGGGCAGGCCCAGCCCGTTGCGCCTGGCGAGCGCGAACTTCATTTCCGCCTCGAGCGTGCCTTCGAGGTGCACGTGGTATTCGCTCTTGGGCAGGCCCTTGATGAATTGCACCAGCGCGGGATCGACGCCGTCTGCAGGCGCGGCGGCATAAGCCCAGCGCGGAAGCGCGGCTGCGGCGGCGAGGCCTGCCATGAGAGTGCGGCGTGTGATCATGTGGCTTGCCCCCTGTTTTTCCCTTGCCCCAAGCTTCAAGGGGCGTGCGGGCCGCGTCAATCTGGTTTTGTGCAAGGGGGTGTGCAGGAAAAGAGAAGAACCCCTCCGACCTGCCTGACGGCAGGCCACCTCCCCATTTGCACTTCGTGAAAATGGGGAGGATCTTCCTTTCCTCTCCATTTTTCCCGCAGGGACAAATGGGGAGGTGGGCCGCCGAAGGCGGGTCGGAGGGGTACTTCAGCTCTCCGCGAACACGAATGGTTCGGGCGTCTTGCGGTAATCGTCGGGCAGGATCTCGCGGCCCAGCGGCGGTTCGGCGCGCGCGGTGCAGGTGGCGCGGTTGCAGAGGCGGCAGGTGACGCCGATGGGAGTGGCCGCCGGTTGTTCTCCGCGCGCGTAGATCAGCTTGGGCGCGTGTTCGGCGGTGCAGCCGAGCGCAATCGCGCGCAGCACGGCGGGCTTGCCATGCGCGCCGCCGCCCGAGGTGACACTGCGCGCGACGCTGAAGAAACGCTCGCCGTTTGGCAGTTCGAGCCACTGGGTGAGCACTTCGCCGGGACGCCGGAAGCAATCGTGGAGCGTCCACAGCGGGCAGCCGCCACCGTGCGCGGCAAAGGGGAAGCCCGCACCGTCGAGCCGCTTGGAGACGTTGCCCGCTGCATCGACGCGGATGAAGAAGAACGGCACGCGCTCCTGCCCGGGGCGATTGAGCGTGGTGAGGCGGTGCGCGACTTGCTCGAAGCTGGCGCCAAACTGGCCTGAAAGCGCTTCGATATCGTAGGCGCGCGCCTCCACCGCGCGGGCGAAGCGATCGTAGGGCATGATGAGCGCGGCGGCGCCATAGGCGGCGAGCGCGCGGCGGACGAGCTGCGCGGCGGTCTCGCTCGAGAAGCTGGCGCCGCGCACCATGGCGGCGATCTCGCTCCGGAGTGCGGTGTAGGCGATGTGGAGCGCCATCTGCCAGCGGCGCGCCTGCGGCCCCAGCGTCTCGTCGATCAGCAACTGCTCGGCGTGGCGATCATAGCGGCGCAGCGCGTCCATCATGATCTCGGCGGGCATCAGGCGCACGCGCAGGCCTTGGCTGCGCAGGTATTCGGCAAGGCCGCCTTCCTGCAGGCCGCCGAGCTTCTCGATCTCTTCGGCCAGCGCCTCGGCCTTGCTGTCGAGCGCGGGGAAGTAGTTGCGGCGCTGGGCGACGAAGCGGCGGGCTTCGGCGAGGGGATCGGCCTCGGTGCTGGCACCGCCGCGCAAGCCTGCGAGCGCCTGCTGTTCGCGCATATAGGCGGTGTGGAGGCGCAGCATGGCCTCGGTCACGCCGGGGTAGCTGGTGGCGACGTCGGCCACTTCCAGCGCAGGCAGGTCGATCTCGGCGAAGATTGGGTCCTTCAGCACGTCGGACAGGCGGCGGGCGTAGTCGTCGCGCTCGTCGGCGGCGAGTTCGCTGACATCAAGCTTGTAGGCCTTGGCGAGTCGCAGCAGCAGATCCGCCGTCAGCGGGCGCTGGTTGCGCTCGAGCAGTGCGATGTAGCTGGGCGAGATCGCAAGGTCTTCCGCCATCACGGCTTGGGTGAGGCCGAGTTCGCGGCGCAGGCGTTTGAGGCGGGGGCCGAGGTAGAGCGGGCGCGATTCCATGAGATATCCGTCGTCTGTGCAGGCTGCACAACTTTACAAGCATATTCTGTAAAGTTTGACAACATGACCGCGCTGCGGGTTTCGTGTGTGCTTTTGCGGGTCTAGCCGGGGCTCACAAGCCTACCCCCAACAGGAAGCGAGACCCATGACCTATTCGCAGACCATCAACGAAGCCGCCAAGGCGATCGCGCCCTATGGCAAGCCCTGGGATGGGATCGACGCCGCCTCGGTGGCGCGCATGCGTCTGCAGAACCGCTTCCAGACCGGGCTCGACATCGCGCGCTACACCGCCAAGATCATGCGCGCCGACATGGCCGCCTACGATGCGGACCCGGCGAAGTACACGCAGTCGCTCGGCTGCTGGCACGGCTTCATCGGCCAGCAGAAGATGATCTCCATCAAGAAGCACTTCGGCACGACCAAGGGCCGTTATCTTTACCTCTCGGGCTGGATGGTCGCCGCGCTGCGCAGCGAGTTCGGACCGCTGCCCGACCAGTCGATGCACGAGAAGACCAGCGTTCCGGCGCTGATCGAGGAACTCTACACCTTCCTGCGCCAGGCCGATGCGCGCGAACTGGGCATGCTGTTCCGCGAGCTCGATGCCGCGAAGGCTGCGGGCGACGCGGTCGGCGTCCACCGCCTGCTGCACAAGATCGACGAGTACGAAACCCACATCGTGCCGATCATCGCCGATATCGACGCCGGGTTCGGCAATGCCGAGGCGACCTACCTGCTCGCCAAGAAGTTCATCGAGGCGGGCGCCTGCTGCATCCAGATCGAAAACCAGGTCTCGGACGAAAAGCAGTGCGGCCACCAGGACGGCAAGGTCACCGTGCCGCACGAGGACTTCCTCGCGAAGATCCGCGCTGTCCGCTACGCGTTCATGGAACTCGGCGTCGAAGACGGCGTGATCGTGGCGCGCACCGACAGCCTCGGCGCGGGTCTCACCAAGCAGATCGCCTATGTGAAGGAGCCGGGCGACCTCGGTGATCAGTACAACGCGTTCCTCGATTGCGAGGAAGTCGATGCGGGCAATCTCGGCCACGGCGACGTGCTGATCAGCCGCGACGGGAAGCTGCTGCGCCCCAAGCGCCTGCCTTCGAACCTCTACCAGTTCCGCCCCGGCACCGGTGAGGACCGCTGCGTGCTCGATTGCATCACGAGCCTGCAGAACGGCGCCGACCTGCTCTGGATCGAGACCGAGAAGCCCCACATCGGCCAGATCGGCGGCATGGTGAACCGCATCCGCGAAGTGATCCCGAACGCCAAGCTGGTCTACAACAACTCGCCCAGCTTCAACTGGACGCTGAACTTCCGCCAGCAGGTGTTCGACGCCTGGACCGCTGAAGGCCGCGACATGAGCGCCTATGACCGCGCCAAGCTGATGAGCGTGGACTACGACGGCACCGAACTGGCCGACGAGGCCGACGAGCGCATCCGCACCTTCCAGCGCGATGCGGCGCGCGAGGCGGGCATCTTCCACCACCTCATCACGCTGCCGACTTACCACACCGCTGCGCTCAGCACCGACAATCTGGCCAAGGAATACTTCGGCGAGGCGGGCATGCTGGGCTACGTCAAGAACGTCCAGCGCGCGGAAATCCGCCAGGGCATCGCCTGCGTGAAGCACCAGAACATGGCCGGCTCGGACATCGGCGACGACCACAAGGAATACTTCGCCGGCGAAGCGGCCCTGAAGGCGGGCGGCGCGCACAACACCATGAACCAGTTCGCCGCTTAAGGTTAGAGAGAGGAGCAACGACAATGGCTGAACCGACGCGGGCCCGTGCGGTCCTTTCCACCGAAGACTTCAAGCTTATCCGCGAGGCAGTGCTGCACTACCTCAAGGTGATCGAGGACCAGCCGGAATCGGTGAAGTTCTCGCACCTCTACCACCGGCTCGGGAGCGCCATGGGCCGCTGAGGCCCTCTCTGCGCCCCACACGCAACTTTCCTGGGGAGGAAAGCTGGCCCGCCGTGCGACACGATCGCGCGGCGGGCCTTTTTGCTCGCGATGAAGTTCAGCTTTGGCGGCCCCAATCCCAAGTCTCTGTCTATTGTCTATCAATTCAGTAGATATAGTGCTCCGACTCAGGAGCCACTGCCGATGAAATCCGCCCTCATCATCCGCCATGTCCCGCGCGAAGGCGTCGCGGGCTTTCGCGCGCCGATCGAGGCGGCGGGCTATGTGATCGACCGCGTGGACGTGGATGATCAGGATTTCCATGCGCTTGATCTCGTCTCGCCCGATCTGGTGGTGATGATGGGCGGGCCTATGGGGGTCTACGAGCGCGAGGCGCATCCGTGGATTTCGTGCCAGCTGAAGCTGCTGGCGCGGCGGCTCGCGGCGGATCGGCCGACGCTCGGCGTGTGCTTCGGCGCGCAGATGATCGCGGCAGCGCTGGGGGCCGAGGTCTATGCCGGGCCGGTGAAGGAAATCGGCTTCGGTCCGGTCACGATCCACGACACGGCAGGGCCGCTGCGCCATCTCGCGGACGTGCCCGTGCTGCACTGGCATGGCGATACGTTCACCCTGCCCGAGGGCGCGGAGCTGTTGGCCTCAAGTTCGCTCTATCAGCATCAGGCGTTCCGAAAGGGCCGCAATGTGCTGGCGCTGCAGTTCCATGCCGAGATGGGCGAGGACGAGCGCTTCGAGGACTGGATCGTGCAGGACTTCGACTACCTGACTGCAGCGGGTCGCTGCGCCGGCGAATTGCGTGAAGCGCATGCCGCGCATGGACCGGGCGCGGTTGCGGCGGGCCGCGCGATGATCGCGGATTGGCTGGCTGGGCTGGAGAGCTAGAGGCTCTCGCGCCACCTGCTCAGCCGCGCGACGGCGTCCTCCAGCATCGCGGGCGGCTTGCAGTGGCAGAGGCGCAGGATGGTTGTCGGTCCGCCTTCTCCCTCCCACAGCGCCGAGAGCGGGATCGAGGCCACACCGGCCTCGCGCACAGCGCGTTCGCTGAAGGTGCGATCATCGAGCGCGATGCCGCTGGCAGGGAGGTCGACGCAGGCGAACCAGGTCGCCACGCTGTCGAGCACCTTGAATCCTGCAGCCGCAAGGCCATCCATCAGCACGCGGCGCGAGGCGGCCCATTCCGCATGGAGCGTCCGCGTGATCGCCGGATCGGCAAGGCCTTCGGCGGCAGCCCATTGCAGCATCGGCGGGGTGGTGAAGGTGAGGAACTGGTGCGCTTTGCCCAGCACCGTCGCGAGTGCTGCATCGGCGACCATCCAGCCGACTTTCCACCCCGTCGCGCCGAAGATCTTGCCTGCCGAGCCGATCTTGATCGTGCGCTTCGCCATGCCCGGCTGCGCCAGCAGCGAGCGTTGCGGCCGGCCATCAAAGCGGACGGCTTCCCACACCTCGTCGCAGATCGCGACAAGATCGTGCTCGCAGGCAATCCGGGCGAGGAGCGCGAGTTCCTCCGCGCTGGCGACCGATCCGGTCGGGTTGAGCGGATCGTTCAAGATCAGCGCGCGGGTACGTGGGGTGATCGCGGCACGGATCGCGGCGTCGTCATAACCCCACGCAGGCGGGGCGAGGGGCACGAACACCGGCACCCCGCCTGCGCGGCGCACCAGCGGCGCATAGGCATCATAGGCGGGGGAGAACAGCAGCACTTCATCGCCAGTGCCGACCACGGCGAGGATCGCGGCGGCGATGGCTTCGGTGGCGCCCGAGGTGACGACGACCTGCTCACGAGTGAGATCCAGCCCCTGCTCACGCCTATAGAAGGCGGCGACCGCATCTCGCAGTTCGGGCACGCCCATGCTTGGCGGGTATTGCTGCGAGCGCGTTTCCATTGCGCGCACGGCAGCGGCGGTCAGTGCCGCGGGCGGCGGCGTATCGGGAAAGCCCTGGCCCAGATTGATCGCGCCGAGGCTGCGGGCGAGGCCCGACATATGCTCGAACACGGTGACGGGCATCTCGGCGTAGATCGGATTGAGCTGCAGGTTGGTCATCACCTTGCCACGCTAGCTGATATAAGACAAGACAGGCTGGAGTGGCCGTAAGCCGGGATTTCTCGGGACATCTCGGCACTCCGTGGGATGAAACGCCCCAAAAATCGGCGTCTTCACGGTTTGAGGCCAAAATCGCGCCGGCAACGAGACTGTCTAGAGCGATTTCGATTTAGACGATAATCGAGGCCTCTACAACGGTTCTAAGAGGGCACTGAGAGGATCCTTAGATGGTGCTCAAAAGGCCCTGAAACCGGGCGCTTCAGCTGATCCGGCAAGTTCCGCGGCGCCGACGCCCCCAAAAACACATGTGGACGCGCGTGTCGCAGTTTAATGAACCGCAAAATGCCCGGAAATCGGAGACTTTGCGAGGTCGGGGCAATCTCAGGCCACTGCGAACTGCGACAAAATTCCTGCCCGCTCATGGCACCATATGCTGGCCGCTGCCGCAGTCGACAGACCCAAGGCTGGCGGCATGATGATCGCCGTCATGCATGAACCGGCGATAGTCGACAATGCGTACCCATGTCCCCTTCATTGGGAACTGGTGATCGCCGAGCAGATTGCAGATGTACTCAGCGTATCCGAAGCGAGGTGACCCGTCGTCCTTCACGCCGATCAGCCACTGCACTGGCTCGTTCGGCTGATAGACCAGGTCGATGACCTTCTTTTCCGCTCTAATTGCTGCCTCTGCGCCTTCGACATCTGGCGCCGGCACCGATGGAGACGGGGCAACACTTTCAGCAGAGGAGGTGTCTGTTGGGCCCGTCTCTGCTGGTGCCCGCGAAGATGACTGGCCGCAGGATGCCAGCCCCAACGCGAGGCCAGAAAGCCAGAAAGGCAGAAATCTGGATCGCATCAGAGCCTCCGAACAACGGCGACGACGCGCCCTATGATGTGGAGCTCGCCGTCAACGGCGACATCGGGCGGGACGGCCGCGTTGTCGCTCAATATCTCAACCGCGCCGCTGGCGCGAGGGCGCAGGCGCTTGACCTGGGCAATATCGCCGATGGTGACCGCCCAGATGGCATCGGCAGAGCGCAGCGACGTCTGAGAGCGATCGATCAAGATCACTTCCCCGCTCCGGATCGTCGGCTCCATCGAGTCGCCATCGCCCAGCGTCCAGAAAAGCTGCTCGGGCGCGGCCCGGGTGAAGTTGCGCAGCCAAGAGCGGGAGAACACCCTCTTCTCGCTCTCCACGGGGCCGTCGAGGTAGGTCGCTCCCATGCCGAAGCGTAGATCAACCTGATCGATCTCGACCAAGTCGGCATCTAGGTCAGCATCGCGATCTGTTAGAGGCCGATCTCGCTGAAGCGAGCCCGTGCCGACCTCGTCCGGCGGAAGAGACGAATTGGGGTCTCGCAAAGACGATCCGGGCATCAGCCCATACTGGTCGACAATATCACTAGGCAGGAAGTAGCGTCCGGTCCTGCTGCCTCTGCCAGTCAAAAGCCAGGAAATTTCAACACCCAACGCGTCGGCAATAAGGACCGCTTTGTCCGCGCCAGGCGTCTTCGCGCCTTTCCCGTAGTCGCTGAGCATACTGGTTGAGATGCCGGTTGCATCACTCAGCCACTGATACGTCCGCCCGCCAAGGGCGTCGCGCAAGCGATATCCGATGCCTTCCACTAAAGTGGCTTGCATCCTCTTTTGTGGCGATATATCCCCTATAGAGGATTCATCGAACGTCGAGCGCTTAACCATGGCAACAACACGGGTTCACAAAGAAGACGTCAAAGCGGCGCTCCGCAAAAAATACGGCTCTGTGGAAGCCGCGCAGGCCGCGATGGGGTTCGCTGGCACGCAGCTTCGCGACCTCTTGAGAGGAAGAACGAGCCGCAACGTTCATGCGGCTGTGGCCAAGGAGTTGGGCATCGATCCTGCTCACCTTGTGATCACTACCGGCGTTATCCACAAAAGTGGAGACAAAAACCGTCAATCCAGTTTGCGCTCCGATCGGAGCGTAGCGGCATGAGCGGGGCGAAAGATGGCGGCAGCCTCTTCGCTGCAATCGGCAAGCTTCGCTTCGTCGAGGATCATGGCTTTGCCGATCCCGAAGGGGCGCGGATCGTTGCACGACGGCGCAAGCTAGTCTGGGACCATGCCATCCGGCAGGCGGCTCCCAGCAAATTCTTCGATGTACATATCGAGAAAGATGGACGCCCGCGGGTGCTTGCGGGCGAGCAGGCGCCGACGCTCTCGCGCTATCACCACGGTATCATCGCCCAGTGTGCGATTGAGCGTATCGCCTGCGATGACGTGAGCCATCACGAACTGATGCAGGGCCTCAAGTCGATCCTTGAGTTCGTCGAACTGGTCCTGGCTGATTTCGGCCATGATGGCGTCTCCGCTGTTGATGCTGACGGCGATGGTACCTGCGAAGCGCAGGTCCCGCATCGTTTTGATGGGGGCGCGAAATGAACAGCGCCGCCGAACAGGGCGCAGTGCTGCGCCTGCCTACTGACCAGATCGACCCCGATGGCCTTGAGCGGATCGGGTTCTTCTATCCCGCCGAAGCGGAGGCGCTGGCGGATGTGATCGCCAGCGACGGGCAGCAGGAGCCGATCATGATCGCGCCGCCGGCGCCGCGCGCAAAGGACCGGCGCTATCGCCTGGTCTATGGCCGGCACCGGCTTGCGGCCTGCGCCGCGCTGGGCGTCGAAGTGCTGGCGCGCGTGGTTTCGGGCAGCAACGACGAACTGCTGCGCATGCAGACGGCGGAGCAGATCGACCGGCGCGATATGACCGTGCTGGAGCGCGCGGCGTTCGTTGGCCGGCGCGCTGAAATTGTGCGGGAGCGGGCACTCAAGGCGGCTGGCGTCGAGAGTGACAAGGCGCTGGGCACGCTTTGGACAAATTTGTCCAAAGCGTCGAAGGTCGAACTCACGCCCGCGCAGGAGGCACTCCTCGCCAAGGCTCCCAAGTCGGAGCAAGTTGCCCCTCCGACCAGCCCGCAGCCGCCGAAAGAGGAAGTCGCTGCCGATGTCTCGGCAGTTGGCGGGCACTACGGCTGGCGCGCCGAAGTCGCCGAGGAATTTGGCCTGCACTTCAAGAAGATGGACCGTCTCCTCACCATCTATCGCGCGCTGATCAAGCCGTTCCGCGCGGAGGTCGAGGCGATCGCGCATTGCCGCATCGCCTCCAACGCCGACGCCCTGCTGCAGCTCGCCGCCAAGAACGAGCCGGTGCGGCAGGCGGCGCTCAAGTGGCTGGCGCAGAACCCCGAGGCGAAGACGGCGGAGGAAGCGCTTGTCGCGCTCGGCTTCTCGACATCCAAGGGCCTGCGCGCGGCGGATCAGCTGGAAGGCGAGAGCAAGCTGCTCACCCGCGCCACCAGCAATCTGGAGCGGCTCACGCCCTCGACCTGGATCAGCTTCGCGCCTTCGCTGGCCGGGATGATCAAGCCTTCGGCGCTGTCAGCGGTCCGTGATGCGATCGACGCGCGGATCGCCGAGATCGAGGGGAAGCGGTGATGCGCGGTGCCCCCCGCGGCTGCGCGGCGCAATCGCGCGGCGCCGGCGAGTTCCACCGCGGCCTTACGCCGAATGAACTGGCGATCATGGATCGGTGGGATGCCGGCATGCCGATCGCCAGGATCGCGCGCGAGCTGGGCAAGCCGGTCGACCGGGTGCGCAACCTGATCATCTACTACGACGGCGCCGCCGATCAGCGCACAAGCGACCGGAAAACTGCCGCCGCCAGCGCGCAACTGCTCCGCGCCATCCAGCAGGAGCGTGCGGCATGATGGGGCTCACCGAACAGCAGGCAGCGCTGCTGCGCTTCATCGCCGGTTATCAGGCCGCTCACGGCGGCGTTTCGCCGACGATGCAGGAGTGCGCGCGCGGCATCGGTTGCCGATCCAAGTCGGCCATCGTCGCCCTGCTCGACCGCATGGAAGAGCGCGGCGCGATCAGCCGCCTGCGGTACCGCGACCGCGCGATCAAGCTGCTTACGCCTGTCACAGTTCCCTCGATCAACGGAACGCCACTCTACGCAGCGCCGATGGTCGGACAGCGGGCGATGCTCTTCAGTGGGGAGCGCGTCTGATGGTCGCACTGAGCTTCAAGGCGCAGTTCGCGCCGCCAATCGTGGCCGGGATCAAGCGCCAGACGGTGCGCGCGGGCCGGAAGCGTCCGCCGCGCGCTGGCGAGCGGCTGCAGCTCTACACCGGCATGCGCACCAAGCACTGCCGCAAGATCATCCCGGACCCGATCTGCACCGAGGTCTCGCTGATCGTGATCGAGGTCGATGCCAATCATCCCGATCGGATCGCCTCGATCAATGTAGGCGGAGATTACCTACTCAATGACCGCGCGATCGAGCGCTTCGCCATTGCCGACGGTTTCACCGGGCACGGCGAGATCAGCGCGCGCCGGGCGATGGGCAACTTCTGGATGCGTCACCACGGCCCGGGCCAGTTCATCGGGCACGTTATCCGCTGGGAGCCGAACTGATGGCCCAATCCCGTTCAACATCCCTTGCCGACAAACTCCGCCACCACCGCAAGGTTATGGAACTGGCGCTCGAGCTGCGCGTCACGCCGCGCGAGGCCGAGGCCGTGCTGCAGCAGCGCGCCGCGCGCGCCCGCTGGGAAGAGGCGAACCGCCGCCTGCAGGCGCGCATGAATGCTCCGGTCATTCCCGCTTCGTTGCTCGAAGAGGGCGAGCCGCTGGCGCTCTGGTACAAGCAGGGGAGCATGGCCTGATGCGCGAGGCTCGCGAAGCGCTGGCGCGCGCGATTGACGCGCTGACCTATGACCAGATCGAGCGGTACCCGCTGCATCTGATCCTTGAAGACGACGGCTCGCTGCGGCCGGCAGGTCCGGTCCAGTCGGGCAAGGAAATCCCGCTGCTGGATCGCAGCATCGCGCACGATCTGATCCGGATCGAGAAGTCGCTTGCGGCGCAGCAGCCTACCCTGCTCAGCGCAATCGCACACTCGATCGACGAGGCCTTGCTGGCGATCGCCGAAGCCCAGCGCGTGCTGGGGGAGGCGATGCGGTGAACCTGCGGCCCGCACCTTTCGCGCTTACGCCGCGCGCCGTCGCGGCGCTGATCGGCGATGCGCCGGGAACGGGCACCGTGCCCGTTCTGCCGGTGCGCCTGGTCGACCGTCCGCGCCGCTCCGAAGATCCGCGCCTCGCGCGGGCGAATGATGATGGGGGCGCGCGTGGCTGAGACGACCGCAATCGAGTGGACAGACGCGACCATCAATTTCTGGTGGGGCTGCTCCAAGGTCAGCCTCGGCTGCGAGCATTGCTACGCCGAGGCATGGGCAAAGCGGGTCGGCGAGCAGCTCTTCGGCGTCGGTGTGCCCCGCCGGAAGGTCAAGTCTGCATGGACTGCCCTTCGGAAGCTGCACCACAATGCGCCGGCGTTCGACCAGCAGCATGGCCGTCGGCGCCGCGTCTTCCTGCAGAGCATGTCGGACCTCTTTGACAAGGAGGTTCCGGAGGAGTGGTTTGACGAGGCTTGGGGCGGCGTCACTTTCGCGCATGGGGTTGATATCCAGATCGTCACCAAGCGCGTCTCCTATGTCGAGAAGCGGCTCGATGGCCGTGAGTGGCCAAAGCATGCCGGACTGATCATCAGCGTCGTCAATCAGGACGAGGCTGACCGCGATATCCCGCGTCTGATCGATCTCAAGGCCAGGCTCGGCATTCCGTGGATCGGGCTGAGCATGGAGCCGCTGCTCGGCGCGGTCGTGCTTAGGCCCGAATGGCTCGCCGCTCTCGACTGGGTCATTGTCGGCGGGGAAAGCGGTCCTCACGCTCGCCCGATGCACCCGGATTGGGTGATCAGCCTCCGTGACCAGTGCGAGGCGGCGGGAGTCCCGTTCTTTTTCAAGCAATGGGGCGAATGGCTTCCGGTTCACGTCGACAACGACGTCCGCTGGTCCGGCATTGAGTTCCGCAAGGTTGGCAAGAAGGCAGCCGGACGCCGCCTGCACGGCCAAGAGCACAACGGATTCCCGCTGTGACAGACCGCATCGAAGCCCTGCGCCAGGCGGCGCGCGCGGAGGCCGCACAGCACTCCGACCGGGTCGCAAAGGCCATGATGATCGGCGGCGATACCCGGCCCGTACCGCACGGGCGCGCCGCAGCTGCTTACGGCGAAACGGCCTGCCCGCGCTGCGGCACGCGCAGCGGAGTCGGCTGCGCGCATCGCCCTGCAGGCGATACCTCGACGAAGCTGACGTCGTTCATCCGCAGGAGCGGCCTCGCATGACGCCCGCCCTCAACTGGCAGCCGATCGACGACGGCGCCCGCGCGGGCCGCAGCGTGCTGCTGCGCGCCGGGCAGAAGATGGCGCTGGGCCGGTGGAACGGCAAAGCCTTCGTCTACCCGGCGACCGCCGGCATGCGCGTCGATTTCGAGCCGGTGGCCTACTACGACCCTTCGAGCCGCAGCGCGGGGGCATTCCATGCCTAAGGCGCGCGCTCACCCCGGCCAGTTGGCGTTTGACCTCGACGCGCCCGCCATGGCGACCGGCCCGGCCGCGCTGGCGGGGCTTGAGGCGCGCATCTGCGCCACGGTGGGCGTGATCCTGGCGAGCTGCGGTCGCCCACGCGAAGTGATCGCAGCCGAAATGACCGTGCTGCTGGGCGACGAAGTGACCAAGGCGATGCTGGACGCCTACGCCAGCCCGGCACGCACTGAGCACAAGGTGCCGATGAGCCGCTTTTTCGGGCTGATCGCGGTGACCGCGCGGCTCGACCTGATGGACCCGCTCGTGCGCGAGATCGGCGGCTCGCTGCTCATCGGGCCGGAAGTCCACACCGCGCGGCTGGGCCATCTGCGCCAGCAGCAGCGCGCAATCCAGAATGAAATCAAGGCGCTCGAACAGACAGCGCCGCTAATCCGCGGGAGCCGGAACGGGTGAGTGCAGCCAAGATCATCTACCCGGAGCAGTTTGGCCACCAGGATGCAGAGCCGACAGGCTGGTTCACGGTGGTGGAGCTGGCCGATCTGCGCCTGCCCGGGTTGCCTGCCGACAAGCGGTCGCTGCAGCGCCGCGCGGCGGATGAGCGCTGGATGGAGCGGCGGGCGCTCGACGGCGAGCTTCTTTCGCGCAAGCGCCCTGGGCGCGGCGGGCCGGTGGAGTTCCATGTCGCGCTGCTGCCGGTAGCCGCACGGCAGGAACTGGTCCGCCGGGGCTTCTGCAGCGACGCGATGGCGGCAGCGGAAGAGGCATCCGAAACCGAGCAGCTCTGGCAGTGGTTCGGCGCGCAGCCGGACAAGGTGAAAAACGAGGCCAAGAGCCGCCTTGAGGCAGTGAGCGCGGTGCTGCTGATGACCGAAACGCTGCAGGTGGGCAAGAATGCCGCCGTGCGCGCGGTCGCGGACAAGAACGGGATCAGCCCGGCCACGCTGTGGAGCTGGATCAAGGCCGTAGGCACTGCAGATCGGAAGGACTGGCTGCCGCTGCTGGCGCCCAAGCGCAAGGGTGGCGGCAAGGTTGCCGAGATCCCGGAGGAACTGTGGCAGCTATACAAGTCGGACTGGCTGCGGCTTTCCGCGCCGCCGGCTGCAGCGAGCTATGACGTGGTGCGGCGACGTGCCAAGACGCTCGGCATCGCAGTGCCGCATATCAAGGCATTCCAGCGCCGCGTGGCGCGCGAGATCGACCCCTATGTCGTGATCCTGATGCGGCAGGGCGCCACTGCGCTGGAGCGGCATGTGCCCTCGATCCGCCGCACGGTCGACGATATCGACGTGATGGAATGGGTGAACATCGACGGCCATGTCTTCGATGTGGAAGTGGAGCATCCGGATACGGGCAAACCGATCCGCCCGACACTGGTAGGCATCCAGGACATCCGCAGCTCGAAGATCCTCGCGTGGCGCGTGGGCGTCAGCGAGAGCGTCGCCACCGTGCGGCTCGTGTTCGCCGATCTGATCCGCGACTGGGGCATCCCCAAGGACATCATCCTCGACAATGGCCGGGGCTTTGCCGCCAAGTGGCTGACAGGTGGCGCGCTGACCCGGTACCGGTTCAAGATCAAGCCCGAGGACCCGCAGGGGCTGCTGGTTGCGCTGGGCGTCAACATCCACTGGGCGACGCCGTTCCATGGGCAGTCCAAGCCGATCGAGCGCGCATGGGGAGACCTGTGCAACTACATCGCCAAGAGCGCCGAACTGGACGGCGCCTATACGGGCAACTCCCCGGTCAACAAGCCCGAGAACCGGGGCACCCGCGCGATCGACTGGGATGAGTTCTGCGCGCTGGTCGACCGCGAGATCCGTGAGCACAACGCGCGCGAGGGCCGCACCGGGCGGGATTATGCCGGGCGCAGCTTTGACCAGGTATTTGCCGAAGGGCTGGCGCGGACGATCGTCACCAAGCCGAGCCGACAGCAGCTGCGCGATGCGCTGCTGGCTGTGGAGCGCAAGCGGGGCGACGCCCAGAGCGGCGAAATCCGGCTGCTGGGCAACCGCTACTGGTCGCTCGAATGCCGTGAGATCGCCGGCAAGTATGTGACGGTGCGGTTCGATCCCGACGATCTCCACACCGAAGTCCACGTCTACAACGATAGCGGCGCCTATCTGTTCACGGCGCCGGTGCTCGAGGACCACGGGTTCAAGGATCAGGCCGGGGCAACGGTTGTCTCCAAGCGCCGCAGCCATGTCCGCAAGATGGCGCGCCAGTATGCCGAAGCGGCTGACCTGGTTGATCCGGCCGAGATCGCGCGGATCAAGTCCGGCGTGCGCGCCGCGCCCGAGCCCGAACTGCCGGCGCCGGCCGCCGTGCGCATCCATCCATCGCGCCAGAGCGTGGCCGCTGTCGCCGCGCCGGAGCCCGCGCCGCCATCCGCGCGGGCGCGCAACCGCCTTTTCGCCGCACTCGGGAAGCCGAGGCTGGTGGAATGAAAAGGTGCGCGGGGTCTGCCTGGTAAACCGGCCCCGCGCACCCGTCCCTTGAGAAGAGACAGGAGCATCTAGCATGGAAGATCAGGGCGATAAGAGCCTCTATATCGAGGAGCAACGCGACTGGCTGATCCGGTGGCGCGAGCAGACCGGCACGGCCTGGGACAAGATTGCGAAGAAGACCGGGCTGCCCAAGGGCACGATCAGCGTCTTCGCCAGTGCATCGGGCTACAACGGCAAAAAGCAGAGCAGCGAGTATCCGATTGCGCAGAAGATCGAGCGTATGCGCCATTCGATGGCGCAGCAGGCGGCGATTTCCGACGAGGTTCCGGACGTGCCGGAGTTCTTCCGCACCGAAACGAGCGACGCGCTCGAGCGGATGCTGGGCTTTGCGCAGCACGGCATGAGCGTTGCGGCAGCGCTTGAGGCCGGATGCGGCAAATCGACCGCCGCGCAGCACTATCAGCAGGTGTTTCCGAACGTGTTCTACGTGGAGCTCTGCAAGTCGGCCTCGGGCATGAACAACATGATCCGGATGCTGCTCGAAGCCATGGGCATCAAGGATGCGCCGAGCGGCACCTTCGCGATGTCGAACATGGTGCGCGAGCAGCTGCGCAAGGTGGACAAGCCGCTGATCATCTTCGACGAAGCGCAGCACCTGGGCGAGGACAGCCTTGAGGAAATCCGCAGCTGGAATGACCGTGATCATGTCGGCATCGCGTTCTTCGGCAACGTGGGCATCCTGCAGAAGCTGGCGAAGTATCCGCAGCTGTGGAGCCGGCTGGAGCTGAAGATCCAGCGGCGGCTGCCGACGATCGGCGATATCGATGCGCTGGCCGATGCGTGGCACATCGTGGACCCGGCGATCCGCAAGGAACTCCACAGCATCTGCGGGCGGCTTGGCGGCCTGCGCAACGGGACCAAGGTGCTGCGCCTGGCGCGGATGATGGCTGCGGCCGAAGGCACTCCTATGGGCATCGATCATCTGGCGGACGCATGGTCGGAACTCGACGTGCGCATGGTGGCGGCATGAGCAACTCGGTGAGGAAGGACGCAATCGGTGCGATCCACGCCGTACATGCCGCATTCTGTGCGCCCGGCGACTATGGCTACGACGATCCCAAGGGCAAAGCGCTCTCGGGTCTTTACAGCCTCTACAACAAGCTCTGCGCGATGGCGTTGATCGCCAAGCTGCCTGACGATGATCCAGACAAGACGCTGGAGCAGCGTTTGGCCGAGTGCCTTGCCGCAGCAATCGACACACCGCTCCTTCGGCTCAATGACGTCTCCAGCGGCGAAGAGGATGGGATCGCTCTCTACCTTGGCTCGTTCAAGCCGGAGATTTGCGAGTGCGCGGCGCTCCTTCTTGAGGAGGCAGGGCTGTGATCAGCACGATCCGCGAAGCGCTCGAAGCCGCGCGCGAGCTGGGCATCAATCCGGTGGCCGATTTCCTCTTCGTCGCGAACGCGGCAGTGTGGGGCACGGTGCTGGCGTTGCTGTGGGGAGGGCTGCTCTCGTGAACGCACCATCTCCGATCAATCTCTTCGTCAACCGCGAAAACACCGCGCGGGCGGTCGCCTATGTCGGGCCGAGCATCGAAGGCAGGCCCCGGCCGCGCTGGATCTCGCCGGATGTGGTGATCAACGTCGCGGCCGCGCTCTACTCGATCGAGGTCAACGAGCTGCTCTCGCGCCGGCGCAATACGCGCTTCGAGGAAGCGCGGGCGCTGGTCGTGTGGTGCCTGTGGACCATCCCCACCGAGCCGATGTCCTACGTCCAGATCGGGCGCCACATGGACGGGCGCGACCACACCGGCGTCACGAACCTGCATATCAAGGCGATCGCGCTTCGGCTTTGCGAGGGGTTCTTCGCCGACTGCTGCACCGCGATGCGGCGGTACTTCATCCTGACCAACGGAGGCGCACATGAACGCGCTTAGCCACGTGCCGGCCGTGCCGGCGAAGTTCGACCGCGTCTCGCAGCGGCGCCGCGCAATGATCGCGATGATCCATGTCGCGCGGAAGGACCTGCGGATGGTCGACGCCGACTATCGCCAAGCGCTGTTCGAACGCACCGGGCAACTGGAGACCAACAAGTGCACCGATGCCCAGCTGGGCACGATGGTGGACTGGCTCAAATCGAAGGGCTTCCGCGCGATCCCGAAGAAGAAGACGGCGCAGCATCCCATGGCCCGCAAGGCCCGCGCGATGTGGATCTCGCTCTATCAGCTCGGCGCCGTCCACAACGCCTCTGACGAGGCGCTGGAGGCCTTCGCCAAGCGCCAGATCAAGTGCGAGAAACTGGTCTGGGCGCGCCAGTCGGACGCACGGTCGCTGATCGAGGCGCTCAAGGCCATGGCCACGCGCCATGGCTGGCCGCAGCCCAACCTGCCGCCGATCCAGCTGCAGGCGTCGCTGTGCGAGGCGATCCTGGTGAAGCTGAAGGACAAGGGCATCGCGCCGGCCGACTGGTCGATCCACGATGCCCAGCACAAGCTCTGCGGGATCGAGAAGCGCGAGGCATGGACGGCGGACGACTATCAGCGTCTCGCTGAGGCACTGGGGCGGAAGCTGCGCGAGGCCGGGCCGGTGGAGGCGCGCCATGGCTAAGGTCGTTACTGCCTTTGCGGACAACAGCGGCGCCATCCACTCGGCGCCGATCGACGCCATCCTTGTCGACCTGACGGCGGTGCTCGGCAGGATCGGCGCCGAAGGTGGCCTCACCACCGGGCTTGCCCAGATCATCCTGGAGAAGCGGACCGAGATCGAAGCGATCTTTGCCGACTTCGACGCGATGACGGCCGCGACGGGGGACCGGCCATGAAGAACTTCTGTCCGAAGCCGCGCCTGACGCCTGTGGCGCTTGCGACCCGCTGCATCATGGTTGGCGCACTGCTGTTCTGGCTGAGCGTCGGCGCTGCGGTCATGTGGCTCTGCATCGGCGGGACGGCGAAGTGAACCTGCAGGTCGCCTCTCCTTCCGGTACCGGCTCGCGGGTACTGGATGATCTCGTCGACGTGATCGGCGAGGAGGCGGCCTGCAAGCTTGCCTTCCGGTTCCGGGGCCTGCGGCTCTACATCCCCAAGGATCCGGCCAGTGATCCGCGCATTGCCGAGACGATCGGCGATGAACTGGCGGTTCGGCTGTGCGATGCTCTCTACCGCACAACCATCCCCATGCCCGTGCGCGAAGTCGAGCGGCGCATGGTGCACAGCCTTGCCGCGCAGGGCATGACGCGTCAGGCCATCGCCGAGAGATTGCATATTACCGAGCGGCAGGTGTATCGCCTGCTCGAGTCCGCCGCGCCGGCCGTGCGCCGCGCCCGCCGCGCTCGCCCTGTCGACCCGCGCCAGATCGACATGTTCTGACAGCCTTGCTGTCGGTGGACATATAACGCGGCGAGCGCCCGCCACCCTATCCGGGCGGCATGCAAAGCGCTTCTCCAGCCACCAACGCCAGCCTCGACGAAATCATCGTCGTGCAGGGATACTCCGACCGCTACGCAGCTGCCGTGCGGGAACTGCTCGACATCGAGGGCGGCCACGTCAACGATCCGGTCGATCGCGGGGGCGAGACGAAATACGGCGTATCGCTCCGCTTCCTTGCCGCAGAGGGCGCCTTTGACGAGGACGGCGACGGCAAGGCCGATTTCGACCTGGACTTCGACGGCGATATCGACGGCGCCGATATCCGCGCCCTGACAGTCGGCGATGCGATCTACCTCTACCACCGGTGCTTCTGGCTGACGCTAGAGGCCGACAGCTTCCCGGCTCCGGTGGGCGAGATGCTGTTCGATCAGGCCGTCAACGGCGGCGCCCTGGCCGCCCGCAAACTGCTGCAGCGCGCGATCAACAACTGCCTGCTCCTGATGCCGGCGAGCAAGATTTCCGTCGGTCTGCTCAAGGTGGACGGCGTGATCGGGGAGAAGACGCGCAAGGCGATGCGCGAGGTCCTGCTGTTCAACAGTCTGGCCATGCCAGCGCTGGTGACGGCGTACCGCGATGCGGTGCGCGAGCGGTACCGGGCAATCGTTCGCCGCTTCCCCGCGCAGAAGCGGTTTGAGCGGGGCTGGCTTGCCCGCGCTGAAAGGCTGGGCCGCGCATGACCGAACCACTTCAGACCGTCAGCCCCGACCAGCTGGGCGAGCGCGCGCAGCCCAGTGATGACCTCTTCGCCCTGGTCTTTGCGCCGGGTGGCCCAATTCAGAAACTGGCCTTCAACAAGCTGCTGGGCAAATTGATTGCGGCTAACCTGACCAAGGCGACCAAGGCGTTGCTGGATACCGATCTGGCGCATGCGGCGGACGAGGTCGCGCTCGTTTTCAATGATCCAACGTCGTCTCTCAACGGCTGGTACCGCAAGACGGGCATAAGTGGCGCAGGCGCGTGGGAGCAGTTTGATACTCTGTCGCTTGCGGCAAAGGTCGCGGCAGAGACTGCGGCCACTGCATCAGAGGCATCTCGTGTGCGTTCGGGCAATGCATTGCCATTCCCGACCTGGGCTGCGCTGTCGGCGGCGACTGGTATGGTCTCCGGTGACCGTGCGCGCGTGAGGGCAAGCGACACTGGCACGCATACCGATCCTGTCGTGGGAGGCACCGTCAAGAACGCCGGAGACTACACTTATTCAGCTAGTCCGGCGGGGTGGCAGCGTACTGGCGATCTGGACAGTCAAACGGCAAGCGATCTTGTCGGCGCAGTTTCCGGCATCGTAGTGAATATCGAAACCGATGCCTTTGCCATGGCTGTGGTCGACAATGATGGCTTCCTCATCGAGCTACTCGGCAACGATTTCCTGCGCCAATCGCCCAACCAGACCTATCTGCTCGATCTGATCAGCCATGTGACTATCGAGACCGATGCCTTCGCATACGCCAAGGTCGACAAGGATGGCTTCCTGATCGACCTCCACGATGGCGTCGCGTGGAAGAGCATGACGGATGCCTTGGGCGCGACCACGGCAACAGATCCCACAATCTACATTCCCGCCGGCGATTACCTTGCAGCGATGGTCTATGGGCAGTCGGTTTTCCGCGGCTTCGATACGACGGCCATCAGCACCGGGACCTATTCCGGCGGCGGACTGCTGATGTTCAACGCAGGTATGGCCGGTTTCGATTACTCGGTCTCGACCAACCTCGCCTCGCTGGTCGCGGCGCGCGAGTCCGGCGTGGAAAGCGCCGGACGTGGAGTCGGCGAAGCCTTTGCCCAGTTCTTCGCGAGCGAGGCCGGCTACGCGATGACGGATGATGGGGTGAACCTCATCCTTTCGGTCGCTGCGGAAGGCGGCAAAAGCGCCTCCGAACTCTCGGACGGAGGAACCTGGTTCCCTCGGTTAAAGTCCGCGATCGACGCGATCGACACGCTCGCGCGTGCCGGTGCCAAGGTGCCCGACGTGGTGCATCTGGTCTATTGCCAAGGTGAGCAGGACATCGCCAACGGAACTGCGCCGACGCTGTGGTATTCGCAGATCGAGAACGGGATACGAAAGCCGTTCGAAGCATACTGCCAGGCGAGATTTGGCCGGAAGACGGGCGTCAAGATCATCATGACGCAGGTCGCCAGCCACCAGTACTACAACGTTGCGGACCCGGCGATCGCGCGACAGGCGCTGGCGATCTGCAACAGCGATGCGAACTATGTTCTCGCCGGGGCGATGTACCAGTACGACTACGGCGCCAACGGGGTCGGCTCGCACCTGCTTAGTGCGACTGATGTTAAGTTGGCGGGCGCGATGGCAGGGCGGGCGCTGCAACGCACGGCGCGGGGCGTCAGGCACAAGTGGATCAACCCGCTTCGTGCCTGGCAGGATGGCCCGCGCACCGTGGCGATCGAGTATGACGTTCCGGTCGGGCCTCTGGTGATCGATACGGTGAATGTCAGCGATCCCGGCCAGCGAGGTTTCAATCTGTACTCGGGCTCGACCGAAGTACCGATCTCTGCGGTATCGATCGTCGGCCTGCGCCGCCGAACGGTTTTACTCACGACGAGTAGCGACATTCCGGCGGGCGCAATTCGTGTCGACTATGCGCACAAGGGGGGTGCAAGCGGAAGTCCTGCCGGCCGCGTTACCGGCTCGCGCGGATGCCTGCGCGACAGCGATCCCGCTGTCTTTGATCCCTCGGGGATCAACAAGCCGCTCTTCAACTGGGCACCCATCCACCGCATCACTGTAGGGTAAGATCATGGCACTGTTGCAGACTTTGAAGGGCGTTACTGCACCGGCAGGTTCGCCCTATTATGGCGAGAGCTGGCCGAATATCGGCGGCAATTCTCTGTATGGTGCGTTCTTCTTCGGGAACGGCCAGAAGATGGCCGACAGCGCGCACTACGACTACAGCTTCCACAGCCGCAAGCGCACCCAGACCGGCGCACCGACGCTGGGCAGCGGCTTCGCCACGCCGGACGCGACCAACTACTACGAAACGCCATTCACTGACACCGAGCTCCTCGCGGCCGGAACGGCGAACGAGTGGACCTTCTGCGGCGTTGCGCGAGGGAACGGTGCGGCGAATGGCTCGCTGTTCTCTGCGGAGCATCCCAGCGATCTTTCGGGCTTTCGCGCGTGGATTTCCACAAGCGGATCGTTCTCTCCCCACCAGTATGACGCCGACGGTCCGACCGGCAGCGCCAATCCGATAATCGCCGGGGCGGCAAACGCCTGGACGTTCTTTGCGGTCTCCTACAGTGCGGCCCAGGTGAAGTCATACCGCAGGAGCGCCGCCACTGCGATGCTCACCGCCACGGCCACGCCTTCGCCGGCAGTGATCCTGCCCTCGGGCAAATTGTTCATGATGGGGCGGCGGACGCCGAACACCAGCGATGCGGGCGGCATCAGCATCTGCAGCGAGGCCTTTTACAACCGCGTCATGACCGCTGGCGAGATCGACACGATCTACGCCAAGGTCAAGGCGTTCCTGGCTGCGCAGGGCTACGCGTTCGCGATCTAGGAGCGGTATGTGATTTATCCCTTGTCCGCCCCGAAGTTTGCCATTGGATGGTTGCCTGCGCTTACGGTTGCGTCGGTAGCGGATCCGGCGCCGCGACTTGCCGACGCGTTCGTCGTGCCGATCGGCGGGGTATCCATCCCGCTCGCCACATGTGTGCTCGGCGCGCTCGGTGTGATCCTAGCTCGCCCTCTGGCGCGGCGACAGGAAAGTACGCTGCAGCTCCCGCTGTTCCTCGTTGTTTCGGCGATCATGCTCCTGACCGTCGAAATCTGGATCATCGACAGCCGGCCGCCGGCGCTCTTCGCCTTCGTAATTGCGATCGGGCTCGGCTTCTCGGGTTTCTCCCTCATCGAGCTCGTGGGCAGCCAGGTGCGCGAGTTTGCCGCGCGCCTCATCACGGCGCTTTCCAACAAGGACCGTACACCATGAGCGAAAGCTGGCTCGAGCTGGCCATCATCGGCTTCATCATCGCCGGCATTGCCGTCGCCATTTTCAAGGGCGGCGCGGCCAACCCGGAAACGACCGGCTCGCTCGGGCGGCAGGTGCGCGAGGTCAAGAGCAAGGTCGGCATCCTGACCGGCAAAGTCGACGAGATCGAGCGACAGGTGGTGGGCCTCGAGAGCAGCTCGGCCAAATCGTTCGACCTGCAGCGCATGGAGCGCGACGTGGCCGAGCTCAAGCGCGAGGTCGGCAATCTGCGCGAAAGCGTGGCCGCCCAGCATGCCGACATCGAGCACACGCGCCGCCAGGTCGACCGGCTCTACGACTTCATCGTTGAAAGGGGCATGAGCAAGTGAGCATCTCCCAGGACTTCGCGGCCGTGCACGATGGCCATGTCCGCCTCGCTATCCTCCGGCTGCTGGATGAGCAGCCGGGCTACTGCGCCAACGACAGCGTGCTCCATGATGCGGTCAATGCCGTGGGCCTTAGCGCCACGCGATCGCAGATCCGCGGGCATGTCGAATGGCTGCAGGAACAGCGCCTGGTGACGTACCAGGCGGCGGGCAGCGGTCTCCTCGTTGTCACCCTGTCCGAGCGCGGCAGCGACGTGGCGAAGGGCCGGTCGGTGATTGCGGGTGTGCAGCGCCCGAGCCCGAGCCGCTGAGGCGCCTACCATGGGCCTCTCACCCGCCGCTGCCAAGGCGCGCCGCAAGCGGACGCCTTCGACGATCGACCGGCTCGATCCGGAAATCCGCGAGCTGATCAGCAAGCTGCGGATCGATCAGGGCTGGACGATCGACGAGATCCGCGAGCAGCTGGTCAAGCTCGGCCAGGGCCATGTCAGCCGTTCGGCGCTCGGCCGGCATGTCCGCTCGATTGAGGATGTGAGCGCGGATCTGCGCGAGACGCGGATCTATGCCGAAGCGATCGCGAAGGAAGCGGGCGGCGCCGATCAGAGCAGGATGCTCGACCTCAATTCGCAGCTGCTGCAGGCGAACATGTTCAAGCTGATGCTGGCGGCCAAGGACGGCGAAGGCATCCAGCTGGGGCCGAAGGACGCCAAGGACTTCGCCGACGCGCTCCGCTCGATCGCGCTCACCCGCAAGACGGACATGGACCTGATCGAGAAGGCCGAGAAGCGCGCGGCGGAGAAGGCGACGAGAGAGGCGGCTGAGAAGGCAGTCAGCGCGGCGCGGACCAAGGGCCTGTCGCGCGATACCGTCGAGGCGATCCGCTACGCGGTGCTGGGGAGTGACGGGTGATGGCGCGCAAGCCTTCGCAGAAGCTCGTGCGCTTCAAGATGTCGGCGGACGGCGAAATCGTCGGCCTGCTCAAGGATCTAGCCCCGGTGGGCGAGGACGCGGTGCTTTCCAGCCTGATCGGTTGGCGCGACGGGCAGGGCAATCCGCGCCGAGCGCGCGCCACCTATGACAATGGATGGACGGTCGAGCTGTTCTTTACTCAGCCTCGCGGTGGGAAAATCAGGCTTTCGTCCTACCGGGTGAACTGGCGCGGGACGATCAAAGGCAAGGCGGCATGAGCTCGCCCAGCTGCACCGACTGCGTGCACCTGCAGGGCAAGGTCCAGTGCGGCCGCCCTGTGGCGAGCAACTGGAACCCGGCACGCAACCAGCGCCGATCGCGTGTCGCGACGTCGATCGAGATGGAGCGCACCGATCGCAAGGTGCTCGGCAGCAAGCGCGTTCGCTGCGGCACAGCCGGCATCTACTTCGAGCCGAAGGGCCCGCCGATCGGCGGCATGTCTGGCAGGTTCATCATCGACGAGGCGGCGGGCTTCGCGCGCGTTCACGATACCATCGGCGACAGTGACTGGGACGATGGGGCGTGACCAAGCTGCTCTCTCCCGTTCTGGCAGAGGTTTCGCCGGGCTATGTCCAATGGTTTTGCCCCGGTTGCCGGGAAACGCACCATATCCCGGTAGCCAGTGTTCACAACCCGGGCCAGAACTGGCGTTGGGACGGCAACCCTGATGTGCCGACTTTCGAGCCGAGCGTCCTGGTCCGCGGCGGCCACTTCGCACCGAACTGGAAACAGGGCGAGCCCTGCTGGTGCACTCCAAATCCCAGCGAAGAGGACTGGGGCTTTCGCTGCAGGCAATGCCATTGCTATGTCCGCAGCGGCAAGATCGAGTTCCTAGCTGATTGCTCGCACGAACTGGCCGGCCAGATCGTCGATATGGTGCCGCTCGCGGAGAGGGCGCAATGAAACTCTCTCCCGAAGACCAGGCGAAACGCGATGCGCTGATCCGGGCGCGCGAGATCCAGGGCGATCGCGCGGCTTCGGAAAACGCGATCATGCGCCTGCCCAAGGGAGACCTGCTGCTCGGCTACCAGCAGCGCGCGGTGAACATGCTGTTCGCCGGTACCGCGCTGCTGGTGATCGAGAAGTCCCGCCGCATCGGGCTCACGTGGGGGATGGGTGCCTACGCCGCGCTCAAGGCCGCGAGCTCGGTCGACGCCGGCGGCCAGAACGTCTGGTACATGGGCTACGACAAGGACATGACGCTCGAGTTCATCGAGGTCTGCGCCATGTGGGCCAGGGCGTTCGGCCACGTCGCCGGCGATGTCGAGGAAGAGGAAGTCCTCTACACCGACGACAACGGCAAGGAACAGGGCGTCAAGGCGTTCTCGATCCGCTTTGCATCGGGCTTCCGCATCACGGCGCTGCCCAGTGTGCCGCGTGCCCTGCGCGGCAAGCAGGGCATCGTCATCATCGACGAGGCAGCGTTCCACAAGAACGTGAACGAGGTCATCAAGTCGGCGATGGCGCTGCTGATCTGGGGCGGCCAGGTGGTGGTGATTTCCACGCATGACGGCGTGTCGAACCCGTTCAACGTGCTGCTCGACGAGATCAAGGCGGGCAAGCGCAAGGGCGATACCCTGAAGATCACCTTCAGCGACGCCATGCAGTCCGGCCTCTACGAGCGGGTCAGCCTCGTCGCAAAGACGAAGGGCAACGAGCTGCCGCCCGCAGCCGAGTGGGAAGCCGATATCCGCGCCGCCTATGGTGCGGATGCGGAAGAGGAACTCGACTGCATTCCCAAGATGGGCTCGGGCTCGCTCATCAGCCTTGAGGATATCCTTGCGGCCGAACATGCCGACTGCGGGATCCCGGAGCTTTACCAGGGCGGGCTCTGCTACATGGGCCGCGACGTGGCGCGCCGGCGCGATGGCCAGATCCAGATCGTGGGCGAGCTGCTGGGCGACGTGCTGTGGGAGCGCGACGGATACCGCGAGATCGGCCAGACATTCGCGCATCAGGACGCCTGGTTCGACGCACGCTTCCAGGATCGCCGCATGGTGCAGGCGCGGGTCGACCAGACCGGCATGGGCGAAAAGGTGGTCGAGGACCAGATCCGCAAGCACGGCGCCACCCGCGTTGTCGGCGTGCTGCTGACCGGCCCCAACCGGGTGGACCTTGCCCTTGGTCTCGCCCGGCGCTTCCAGCAGCGCAAGATCCGCACGCGCATAGACCCGGTGACGCGCGCCGACCTGATGGCGATCAAGAAGATCGGGTCGGAAGAGTCGGGCGGCATCCGCATCGTCAACGACGGCACCGTCCACGCCGACGAATTCTGGGCCTATGCCCTGATGAGCCAGGCCTGCGACATGGCGGGCGCGCTCTACGAGTATCGCGGCATCCGCGTGGGCGGCCGTTTCGAGGGCGGGCCGAAGCGCGGGCAGCCCGGCTGGGTTCACCCTGACGATATCGGCCGCGAGACGCGCGGCACCCGCTTTGGCTTTCCGGGAGCTTGGTAATGGAGTTGGAAACAGAGGTCGCGAACGCGATCGGCGCGGTGCAGCAGCTGCTCGAAAAGATCAAGGACACGCCGGGTACGAGTGCGCGTTCGCTTGCAGTCGCGCGGACCCAGTTTGAAACCGCGTTCCTCTGGGTCGCCAACGCGGCAGGCGGCGAGGGCATCTTCGATGGCAAGTAATCCGCCACCGCTGGTCGATCCCTACGGCCGCCCGCTGATCCGCGAGGCGCTTACCCGCGAGATCGCCAAACCCTCGCGCGCCTCGGTTCGCACGATCCAGTCCGGGCATCCGGCACAAGGGCTCGATCCCGGCAAGCTGGGGACGATCCTGCGCGCGGCCGAGGACGGCAACGCGATCGCGTACTTCGAGCTGGCGGAGGAAATGGAGGAGAAGGACCTCCATTATCTGTCGGTGCTGGGCACCCGCAAGCGCGCCGTTTCGCAGCTGCCGATCGAGGTGGAGCCGGCCGACGACAGTGCCCAGGCGAAGGAAGACGCCAAGCTGGTCGAGGACTGGCTCGACCGAGATCTCCTCGAAAGCGAGCTGTTCGACATCCTCGACGCCATCGGCAAGGGCGTGAGCACGGTCGAGCTGATCTGGGAAACCACTTCATCGCAGTGGACACCCAAGCTGCTCAAGTGGCGCGATCCACGCTGGTTTGAGTTCGACCGGACGGACGGCGAGACCCTGCTGCTGCGCGGCGGCGAGGAAGGCATCGGCGAGTCCACACCGCTGCCCGCAGCCAAGTTCATCACGCACTTCCACCCGGCCAAGAGCGGGCTGCCGATCCGCAGCGGCCTCGCCCGCATCGCGGCGTGGGGCTACATGTTCAAGAACTTCGCGATCAAGGACTGGGTGACCTTCCTCGAGGCGTATGGCCATCCGATCCGCATCGGGAAGTATGGCCCGAACGAGAGCGAGGAGAACAAGTCGATCCTCGAGCGGGCGCTCTACCAGCTCGGCTCGGATGCGGCGGCTGCCTTCCCGGAGACCATGTCGGTCGAGTTCGTCGATCGCAAGGCGGGCACCGCGCCCAACGATCTGTGGCGCAGCCATGCCGAGTATTTCGACCTGCAGATCAGCAAGGCTGTGCTCGGGCAGACAAACACCACCGATGCACAGGCGGGCGGGCTCGGCTCCGGCCAGGCCAACGTCCACAACGACGTGCGCGGCGATATCGAGCGGGCCGACGCCAAGCTGCTGGCAGCCACGCTGAACCGGGACCTCGTGGTGCCGCTGGTGATGCTCAACCGCGGCATGCGCGGCAAGTATCCGCGCCTCAAGATCGGCCGGCCCGATCCGGTCGACGTGGACAGCATGGTCAAGTCTGCTTCTGCGCTGGCAGAGATGGGCGTGGAGATCGACGCGGAGGAAGTGCGCGAGCGCGCCGGCCTGCCGGGGGCGAAAGCCGGCGGCAAGATCCTGATGCCTGGAACTGGGATGAAGCCCGATCCGGCACCCGCAGGAGATGCCCCGCAAACGCCCGCTGGAGCGCCTGGAGGCCCTGTCCCCGGCAAAACGGGCGCGGCTATGCTCTCAAGGCCTCTTAAACCCGCTGGCGGGGCAAGCGAGCCCGCTCTCAACAGTGCAAAATCGGGTGGGGCTGATGGCGGTGCCGGCAATGGCGAGCGCGAGCCCGACGCGATCGCACTGACCACGGAGGAAGCGCTGGGCGACTGGGAGGCCCTGATCAACCCGCTGCTCGATCCCGTGGAGACGCTGATCGGTGATTGCGGCGATCTTGGCGAGCTGCAGTCGCGCCTAGTCGACGTGCTTGGCGAGATGGATGTCGACGCCTTCGCCGCCATGCTCGCCAAGGGGCAGTTCGCCGCGCGGATTGCCGGGTTGGCCAGTCCGCAGCCGTCGGGGGAATAGGCTGGTGGGTGCGTCAAACCTTCGCCAGGCTGACTTCGATCTAGCCTTTGCGTTCGGTCGTTCGGAAGCGGCTGCTTATCGCAACGCCGCCGGCACGCTTACGGCCGCTGCAGCCGATACGCCGCGCTTCGATTATGACACGTTGCTGTCGCCGCGCGGCCTGCTGGTGAGCGCCGGCGTGGAGCTTGGCGGTGGCGATCGCGTGGAGATCGAGCCGGAAATCCTCCCGGCCGCGCTGTTCGACTTTACGACGCCGACCGCCAGCGATGCGACCGTGTTCCACTGGTTCGCGCCGACAGTTGCAAATGATGCAGACTGGCTGCCTGTTCGCCGTGCCTGGTACACCCGCAATGCAAAGGCTTGCGTCGATGCACTGGCGGCGCAGGCCGGCCATCATCTCGCGCTGGGCGTGGTCAGCGGCTTTCGGGCGAATGTGCTCGGATCAGTCCAATATCGCGGCTATGCCTGGACAATCGCCGGCGTGTTGCTCGCCGGCGAGGCCGCGATCGCTGATGCAGCTGGCAGGCCGCTGCTCACAAGCGGCGCAAGCAAGCGGGGATAGCGATGTCCGGCGCTGCCGAGCCCCTTCCGCGCCTCGATCCTGCCGAGGCGATCGCGTTCTTCCGCGCCAAGGGCTGGGAGATCGCCTTCGACTGGCGCGACGTGTGGGCGGAGGAGAATATCCGCGCATTCACGGTCGCCAAGGCGATGAGCCGGGATCTGCTCGAGGATATTCGCGGCGCCGTCGATACGGCGCTGGCGGAAGGGCAGACGCTGCAGCAGTTCGCCAAGGACCTGGCGCCCAAGCTCTTCGCCAAAGGGTGGTGGGGCAAGAAGCTGATGACCGATCCCGCGACGGGAGAGCAGAAGGTTGTCCAGCTCGGCAGTCCGGCGCGGCTGCGCACGATCTACGAAACCAACCTTCGCACGAGCTACATGGCCGGGCGCTGGCAGCGGATCGAGAAGGGCAAGGCGCTGTTCCCGTTCATCCGCTATGTCTCGGTGCTCGACGGGCGTGAGCGGCCTCAGCACCACGCCTGGCATGGCACGATCCTGCCCGTCGACGATCCCTGGTGGGACACGCACTTCCCGCCATGCGGCTGGGGCTGCCGGTGCGACGGGCAGCCGATCAACCGGCGGATCATGGAGCGGCGCAACTGGAAGAGCGAGGCACCGCCCAAATTTGTCGAGCGCAGCTACGTCAACAAGCGCACCGGCGAAGTGATCCGCGTCGAGGCCGGGATCGATCCCGGGTGGGGCTACAACGTAGGCAAGGCGCCGCTTGACGGGCTTGCGCCAGCGCCGCGCCTGGGCGGCGACATGGGCGAGCTTAATGCCGCGGCGTTCTCCGATCGCGAGTTTGCCCGGGTTAAGCCGTTCTTCGATGCGTTCGGCCTTGGCGACAAGGCGGCCGCGACGAAGGGCAAGATCTGGCAGGACGCGGCGGGCTGGCCGGCGGCGATCTCGCTGGGGCTGCTGCGCGGCCCGACCGGGCGCATGATTAAGCTCAAGGCGGGCGAGCTGCGAGCGCTCGAGGCGGCGGCCGGCGTGCTGCTTCAGCCGGACAGCATAGCGTGGGTTTGGGTCAAAGGTGAGGATGGGCGCCTGCTGCTGGTCCGGCGCTATGCCGCGGCCGGCGGCGCAGTCGATATCGGTGGCAGCTTCTGGCGCTGGCGGGCCGGCAGTACGCGCGGGCTTGCCTCGGGCAAGGCCGTGTGGACTGCGGACCAGGGCGAAATCAACGCAAAGCGCAGTCGCTACGTTCGCGATCGCAAGGGACGATTTGCGTCAACCGGTGGCGCGGGCCAGTGGTCCCGGCCTGATCGGGCGCAGGCGCTGGCTGCAATGAAGGATGCGAAGCGCGCTGGCGACGTCAAGCCGTTCAAGCGCACCCGGGTCGGCGCAGTCTCTTCAGCAGCGGCGGGCAAGGGCAAGGCCGGCGGCATCGATATTGCCGGCCGCAGCATCGTGCTCGATCACACCTTTGCCGCTCATATCATCGGGGCTCACGGCCCGGATGTCGCGGCGATTTCCGGTGAGCTGCCAATCACCGGGCGGCTGTTGATGGACAGCCACCGGCTTATGAGCCGTGCCGATACCATCGAGCGGAGCGGGATCGGGCATCGCATGATGCCGCGGCTCAAGGCAGTGGTGCCGCATCAGGGCGTGAAGCTGGCGATCATTGCCGACGTGTCGGCCGACAAGGTGATTATCGTGTCGGTCCATGAGGATCGGCCCGGCGGCAAGAAGCTGAACCGCGATGCGCAGGCCAAGCTGCGCAAAATGCTTGCCAGGGAGGCCAGGGCACGCCGGAAGGGAAAGGGCTGAGAGACCGCGTGCCTACATGCTCGATCCGAAGATGGAGCCCAAGGCCCCACGTCCGAAACGTCAGGCGGCTGGGCTTGCCTTACACCTTCGCGAAGGTCCGTTCAATCGGCTTGGCTAAACCGGCTTTCTGTGCGTAAGCACGGGGAGCGCGCCGCCTTGCTGACGTCTATGTCGGTCGGCATGTAACGGGGCCACGCGGCGCCTCGGTACAGCCGGGTTCATGACCCGGCCCGCGCATCCTTCCCTGGCAAATGAAGAGGCGGCTCTTGCTTCGATGCAGGAGCTGATCGGCGCCGACGGGAAGGTGAAGCGCGAGTTCCTCGTCCTTCCCTACGGCAATCCGTTCTACGGCCGCGATGGCCGCGGGCCGTGGATCATGCGCGACGAGGCGCATGCCGAGAAGGTGCTCAACTTCACCCGCCAGATGCTGGGCGGTGTCGACATGATGATCGACTACGATCACGCGTCGGAACTGGCGGCGCCCGAGGGCAAGGGCCGCGCCCTGGCGGCCGGCTGGGTCAGCAAGCTCGATATCCGTGAGGACGGCATTTGGGCGAGCGTCGACTGGACGCCGCAGGCCGAAGCCGAGCTCGCCGCGCGGCAGTACCGCTACATCAGCCCCTATTTCCGCGTCGACAAGGTGACCCGCGAAGTGACGCGCCTGGTCAACGCCGGCCTCACCAACACCCCGAACCTCGATCTTCCAGCGCTTGCCCACATGCGGGCCAGCGCACCTGCAGGAGAAGACCCTACCATGACCATGATTGCCCTGGCGCCGCTTGTCGCGGCGCTGGCCCTGGCAAGCTCGGCCGGCGAGACGGAAGTCCTCGCCGCGATCGGGAAGCTCAAGGCCGACCGTGATGGCAGCGAAGCTGCCCTCAATGCTGCCCGCACCGAACTCGGCCTTGGTGCCGACGCCGGCAGCGAAGCGGTCCTCGCCGCCGTGCAGGCAGTGAAAGCGGCAAAGCCGGATCCGGCGCAGTTCGTGCCCAAGGCCGGATATGACCAGCTGCAGGCGCGGCTTGCCCGTCTCGAGGAGGACCGTGTCCTCGCCTCGGTCGAGGCTGCCGTGGCCAATGGCAAGCTGCCCCCGGCGATGAAGGAGTGGGCGATCGATCTCGGCAAGAAGGACGAGGCTGCGCTCAATTCTTACCTCGCCGCCGCCGTGCCGTTCCCGGCCGGCGCTGCGATCACCGGCGAGCCGAAGCCTGAGAAGGGCAAGCTCACCGAGGACGAAAAGGCGATCTGCGCGATGATGGGGCTCACCGAGGCCGACTTCATCAAGCATCGCGACGAAGGGAACCTCTGACATGGCGGCACTTACCGATGCCCGCGTCACGCCGCGGCGCGATGCGGAAACCTTCCTTCGCGGCGTCGCTGCCACGAAGAAGATCTTCGAGGGCTCGCTGGTCTGCCTCAGTGCAACCGGCTTTGCCACGCCCGGCGCCGTCGCCACCACCCTCAAGGCTGATGGCATCGCGCTGACCACCGTCGACAACACCAGCGGCGCCGACGGCGCTGTAAGTGTCGAGGTCCGCAAGGGCACGTTTCGCTTCGCGAACAGCGCGGCGGGCGACCTCATCACCAGGGCCGAGATCGGGACCACTTGCTACGTGGTCGACGATCAGACCGTGGCGAAGACCAACGGCACCAACACCCGCAGCGCCGCCGGCATCGTTGTCGACGTCGATGCCCAGGGTGTCTGGGTCAAGATCGCCTAAGGAGGGCAGGAAGCATGAAGATCACCGGAGCAGCGCTCCAGACGCTCGGCGTCGCGTTCAACACCGCGTACTCCAACGGCGTCGACCTGGTGGCGGACACGTCCATCAGCGATATCGCGATGGAAGTGCCCAGCACCACGGGCAAGGAAGAATACGGCTGGCTGGGCGAACTGCCCGACATGCGCGAGTGGGTCGGTGACCGCGTCGTCAACCAGCTCCAGGGCTCGACCTACTCGATCGTCAACAAGGACTGGGAGCAGACCGTTGCGGTCAAGCGCAACGACATCGAGGACGACAACGTCGGCCAGTACACCACGCGCTTCCGCGCGATGGGCCGAGCCACCGCATCGCACCCGCCGAAGCTTGCCTGGGGCCTGCTCAAGAACGGTTTCAGCACCGTCTGCTACGATGGCCAGTTCTTCTTCGACACGGACCATCCGGTGCTCGATGCGACCGGCACGCCGCAGTCCGTGGCCAACTTCGTCGACGGTGCTTTCGCGCCCTGGTACCTGGTCGATACGGCGCACGAGATCTCGCCGATCATCTTCCAGAACCGCCAGCGCCCGAACTTCGTGGCGAAGGACAAACCCGACGACGAGAACGTCTTCCGCCGCAAGGAATTCCTTTACGGCGTTGACGCCCGCTACAACGTCGGCTTCGGCCTGTGGCAGCTCTGCTACGCCTCCAAGGCGGACCTGACACCGGACAACTTCGGGACGCTGTTCTCGATGATGGAAGGCCAGAAGGGCGACTATGACCGGCCGCTCGGCACGACGCCGAAGATGCTGATCGTGCCGCCGGTGCACCGCAAGAAGGCGATGCAGATCGTCAATGCCTCGCGCGACGCCGCCGGCGCCGAAAACGTGTGGCAGGGCTCGGTCGCGCTCAAGGTTGTGCCGTGGCTGGCCTGATGCCGATCGGCGGCGCGCTGCGCGTGAAGGCTTTGCAGCCTTCGCGTCGGCGCGCGGGCTTCGCCTTCTCCTCGAACCCGCGCGAGATCGCTTTCGAGGAGCTGGGCGAAGGCCTCGCCGGGTTCATTCGCCTGGTCATGATCTGCGAGGATGCGTTCCTGCAGACCGTGCTGGTGAACGGCAGCGAAGAGCTGCCGGTGGACGCCGACGTGCTCGCCGAAATGAAAGGCGTGCTCGAAGCCGAGAAGCTGCGCGTCGACCCGGCCAATCCGCCGGAAGCGATCCTCCAAATTCAGACCCCTGACGGGTCGCAATCCGAACCGACTGGCGCGGCCGCGCCTGCCGAGGACGAAAGCGAGAAGGCTTTGGGCTCAGCACGCACCGAAGCTGTCGATCCCGGAAGGGCAGACGATGCGGCCGCGGCATCGTCTGAGAATGATCGCGAACAGGCGGACGAGGCAGCAGCTGATCAGAAGGCTGCATCGGACGAAGATCATCAACCGGGGGCGACTGTTCCGGCCCCGGTCGCGGAGCCCGATACCCCCGCGAGCGAAAGCCAACCGGCCGGGGAGGAAATCGCCTCCCCGGCCGCCGAGCCCAAGCAGCGGACCAACACCAGGCGCGAAAAGGCCAAAGCCTGACCGCGCTGCCGGGCGGCGCCGCCAGGCGCGCCGCCCGGCCCCCATTCTCTACCAGCGAGGAAGCTGAGCCGTGTCCACCTTTGCCACCGTCGCAGACATGCGCGCGCGCTTCGAGGAGCCGGACCTTGTCCAGCTCACCGATGTCGCCGGCGTCGGCGCGGTGGACGAAGAGAAGGTCGAGGCGAAGCTCGCTTCGGCCGACGCGCTGATCGTCGGCTACATCGCCGCGCGCTACCGCGACGTAAGGAACTTCGCCGGCAACTCGATCCTGAAGGACGTCGCCTGTGACTATGCCTTCTCGCTGCTGTGGAAGACGGACCTCCCCAAGTGGGTCGAGGACCGCCGCAAGCTTGCGCTCGACACGCTGAGCCGGATCGCGGCCGGCAGCATCAAGCTCGACCAGGGCACCGAAGAGGCGCAGCCGCGCCCGGGCCAGATCCTGACCAGCGGGCCGGAGCGGCGCTTCACCCGCGACAGCCTGAGCGGCTACTGATGTCGGTCTCGTTCCGCGTCACGTCCGAAGGTGCTCTCGCGATCGAGCGCAAGCTCGCGGGCCTGGTCAAGGCCTTTGGCAACCTCGAGCCGCTCATGGAAGGCTTCGGCCTCTACCTTGAAAGCGCGACGATCGACCGCTTCGAGAATGAGCGCGGCCCCGATGGCCAGCGCTGGAAGCCTTCGCTGCGCGCACGGCAGCAGGGCGGCAAAACTTTGACCGATCGTGCGCAACTGCGCTCCTCGATCACGTCGCAGGCTGGCCCCGAAAGCGTCGAGGTCGGTACCAACAAGATCTACGGCGGCATCCACCAGTTCGGCGGCACCATCCGCGCGAAGAACGGCGAGTATCTGACTTTCCGCCTGCCGGGCGGTCTCGGTGTCCGCCGGGTGAAGTCGGTCACCATGCCGGCGCGGCCGTTCCTTGGCCTCTCCAGCGAGGACGAAAACGAGTTGCTCGCGCTGACTGCGGATTACACGCGGCAGCAGCTGGGAGACGGCGCATGATCGGCGCGATCGAGAACGCCATCATCGGCGCGTTGCGTGCCCGGTCAGAGGCCGGCGAGCTGGGCTACAAATACCGCCTGCTCGACACCTATCCGGACGACTTCGACCAGTACTTCGTGGACAAGAAGGGCCAGATCCGCGCGCCCGCCGCGTGGTGCACGTTTCTCGCGCTCGATGATTGCCAGGATTTCGGCGACGGCCAGGGCGTCCAGGGCATCGGCCGGTTCGCGCTTGTCCTGGCGGCGCAGAACCTGCGCAACGAGACCGCCACGCGTCACGGCGGCCCTGACGGGCAGAGCGAGCCGGGCAGCTATCAGCTGGTCGAGGATGCCCTCCGCATCCTGTCCGACAACTGGCTTGAGGACGAACCGAACGTCCGGCTGATCCGCTCGATCGCGGTAGCCGGTGTCCGCCTCGTCCAGCGCACTGAAATGATGGCGAAGAACAACCTCTCGCTGATGGCGGTCGAGCTGCGCTGCACTTTCCCGATGGGCCGCTTCAGCAGTGAAGCTGAAGGTTTCGAGCAGCTGCATATCGACTGGGATGTGCCGCCGATCGGCAACGTAATCCCGCCGCTGCCTGCCGCCCGCGCCGATGCGCGCGACGATATCGCGGTGCCGCAATGAGCGTGCGCCCTGAAGCCACCCCCATTGTCGCCCGGCTTTCAGCCGCTGGCGATGTCGTTTCCGGAAAAAGGAAAACCGCATGATCAGCTTCAACACTATCCCGGCCAGCACGCGCGTTCCCGGGCAGATGATCGAGTTCGACGCGAGCCGGGCTGTTTCGGGCATCGCGCCGATCGACAACCGCGTTCTGCTGATCGGGCAGCGCCTTGCCTCGGGTACTACTCCGGCGCTGACTGTCCGCGCGATCGCGGATGCCAGCGAGGGGATTACCCGCTTCGGCCGCGGCTCGATGCTTGCCCGCATGATCTCCGCCTATCGCAAGGTCGATCGCTACTCGAAGATCTATGCGATCGCGCTCGATGATATCGGCGGCGGCGCGGCCGCGACGGGTACGATCACGGTGACCGGCACCGCTGCGAACGCCGGCACGATCCCGCTCCTTGTCGCGGGCGTCCAGATCGATGTGCCTGTCGCGGCGGCGGCGACTGCGGCCAACGTTGCGACGGCGATCGTGGCGGCAATCACCGCCAATCCCGATCTTCCGGTAACTGCGGCGGCGGCCGCGGGTGTGGTCACCCTGACCTGCCGGCACAAGGGCACCGTCGGCAACGCGATCGACGTGCTTCAGAACTACCTTAGCCGCGCCCAGGTCCCGACCGGCATTGCGCTCGCATTTGCGGCCATGTCCGGCGGCGCAACGGATCCCGATATCGACGGCGTGTGGCCGGTGATCGGCGACGAACCCTATCGCACGATCGTCTCCGCGCTTAGCGACGCTACCACCTTCGGCAAGATCAAGGCGGAGCTGGACAGCCGGTGGGGCGCCCAGCGGATGCTGGAGAGCGTGGCCTATCTGGCGAAGAGCGGCAACACTGGGGCGCTCACCGCTTTCGGTGCCGCGCGCAACAGCGAGCTGGTGACCATCCTTGGCATCGGTGACAGCCCGACTTGGGAGCCCGAGGCGGCGGCGATCTATGCGGCTGTCTGCGGCTTCTACACCGCGATCGATCCGGCCCGACCGCTGCAGACGCTGCCGCTCACCGGATTGATCGCACCGGTCGAGGCCACGCGGTTTACCCGTGCCCAGCGCGAACTGCTGCTTGCCGACGGCATTGCCACCTACACCGTCGACAGCGGCGGGACTTGCCGCATCGAGCGCTCGATCACGACGTATCAGACCGACGCGCTCGGCATCGAAAGCGTTGCTTATCTCGACCTCGAGACGGTGACCACGCTGGCTTATTTGCGCGCGACGCTGCGCGCCCGGATCGTGAGCAAGTTCCCACGCCACAAGCTTGCGTCGGACGGCACAAAGTACGGCGTCGGGCAGGCGATCGTGACGCCCTCCGTCATTCGCATGGAGATCATCGCGCTTGCCCGCGAATGGGAAGCGGCCGGCCTTGTCGAGAACCTCGACCAGTTCATCGCCGACATCATCGTGGAGCGCGACGAGAGCGACGTGAACCGCATCAATGCACTCGTGCCGCCCGACATCGTCAACCAGTTCCGCCAGTTCGCGGCCGCGATCCAGTTCCGGCTCTGACGCCGCGCAAGCGGCCTCTGAGAGGCTTCTCATCCCACTTTCAGAAAGGCACCCACGATGTCCAATCCCAACCAGGTGGTCGGCCAGGTCAATCTCAAGATCGACGGCGCTACCTATCCCACCGATGGCACCTCGAGCATGGAAATCGGCGGCACGATGCGCGAGCCGGTCGAGGGCGACAATGATGCCAGCGCGTTCAAGGAGTCGACCAAGCCTGCCAAGTGCGAGGTCAACATCCTCTACAAGAAGGGCGTGAGCCTTTCCGCACTGCGCGCGATCGACAACGCCACCGTGATCCTGGTGACCGATACGGGAACGACATGGCTGATGCGCAACGCCTACGTCTCCGACGTGATCACGTGGAGCCAGGATGGCAAGGCCAAGGTCGTCTTCCAAGGCCCGCCGGCGGAGGAAGTGCTGTGAAGGCGCCGCTCACCTATACGCTGCAGCATCCGATCATCCTCAACACGCGCAGCACCGATGGCACCGAGCGCGAGGAGGAACTGCGCCCGGCCGGTGCAACGATCGTGCTGCGCAGGCCCAAGGGCAAGGACATGCGCGTCGTCGACCAGTTCGAGGGCCAGAACGTGGCTATCACGCTCGCCCTGATCGGCAAGCTGACCAATCTCGACGCGCAGGAAGTCGAGAACCTGGACGCGGAGGACTTGGCCGGCCTGGGGGAGCTTGTTGGCGGCTTCGTGCCGAGTTCCCGCAAAACTGGCGGGACCTCCTAGCCGATCTCGCGATCGTATTCGGCTGGCCGCCATCGGAGTTGATGGCGCTCACGGCCGACGAACTGGAAATGTGGCTCGGCCAGGCCGAGCGGATCCACGCGCTGCGCGGAGGGTGACCTATGTCTCTCAAGTTCTCGATGATGCTGGAGGCGATCGACCGGGTGACAGCCCCGGCCAAGCGCATCCAGAATTCGATGAAAGGCATCGGTCGGCATGCGAAGGAAATGGCGCGTGACGTTGGCCGGGTAGGCCGCGAGGCGGCGGAGATCACCCGGCTTGACCGGGCGTCGCGCGTGCTGGTCGGCGCGATCGGCGCGGCGGGGCGAGCGGCGAAGTACTGGGCGGGAAAAGCGGGCCTCGGCAGCTGGGGCGATGCGGCCGAGCTGGCGGGCTTCGGCATCGGGCGACTTGCGCGAGGCATTGGCGCGTTCGCAGTGGATGCTGCGCGGTGGGCCGGTGCGGCCGGCATCGGCGCCGTTACGTTCTCACTCTACGATCTGTTCAGCACAGCGGGGCAATTCGAGGCCTTCCAAACCCAGCTCAACCGGGAGTTCGGTTCGATCGCCAAGGGCAAAGCTGCGATGAACTGGATCCAGAAGTTCGCCGCCGACACGCCCTATGAGCTCGAACAGGTGACAGCGGCGTTCCTGCAACTCCGCAGCTACGGCATCGATGCAATGGACGGCTCGTTGCGCAGCGCGGGGGATGCGGCGGCGGCAATGAACAAGGACGTCGGCAGCGCGGTCGAAGCACTGGCAGATGTCATGCAGGGTGAGTTCGAGAGGCTCAAGGAGTTCGGGATCTCCGCCAGCCAGCAGGGCAAGAAGGTTCGCTTCAGCTGGACGAAGGATGGCAAGGCGATGTCGCTCGATGTCGCCAAGAACTCGCTCGCCATGAAGAAGGCGATCACCGGCATTTGGGATAGCAAATTCGGCGGCGCAATGGAGGCCCAGAGCAAGACGCTGTTTGGCATCATCTCCAACCTCAAGGACGCATGGTCCCGCTTCCTGGTGATGATCGCGGACGCCGGCATTTTTGACCTGGTAAAAGGAAAGCTTCAGCAGCTGCTCGAGTGGGTAGGCAAGATCTCCGCCAATGGGCAGTTGAAGGCTTGGGCAGAATTCATTTCGAAGAAGCTGGAAGAGGCCGTCAACTGGCTCACGAGCTTCAAGCAGTCGGACTGGGATGCGATCAAATCTGATCTTCGGGAGGTCGGTGAAGCGGCCAAGCGCATAGCTGACTTCGTACTGCTTATCGCACAAAACTGGGATCGGGTTCGCGCCGCCTCAGAGATCGCGACCGCGCTCACTCCATCCATTGGATTGACCAACAGGGTAATCGACATCGTCACCGGCAAGCCGCCCGCGCCGCCTCCCGGCCGTCCGCCATCGCCACCGGGGGGAGCCACGCCGCGCCTCACAAGGCCGTCTCCTTTGCGTCAAGGCGCGAGCGGCTATTCCGCCAGGGACTTTCAGGGCTCGGCGCCGGTCAAGGTTGGCGGCGCGGTCAAGGTCGAGCTGGTTGCTCCCGATGGCTGGGGTGTCCGCACCCGCGAGATGAAGTCCGACAATCCCAAGGTGCCGCTGCTGCTGCAGTATGGCCGCTCGATGGGGACGCCGCAATGAGCTGGCGCGAGGACTATCAGCCGGGCTCGTTCCGCGGCGTGCCGTTCCGCACGCAGTCGCACGAACGCAGTGGTGGGCGGCGCAATGCGGTGTTCGAGATGCCTGGGCGCGATGAGCCGCTGATCGAAGACCTTGGCCGTCGCGCGCGCCAGTTCGTGCTGGAATTCCACGTGATCGGCGCGGACTATCGCAGCGCGCGTGATGCGCTGATCGATGCGCTCGAGGCGCAAGGTCCGGGCCTCCTCGTCCATCCCTGGCATGGCCAGATGATGGTTGCGGTCATGGACTATCGTACCTCGGAGAGCACCGAGGATGGCGGGATGTGCTGGTTCAACGTCACCTTTGCGGAGGCGGGGATCGAAGTCGCCGCGCCCGTTGCAGTTGAAGGCGGAAAGCAGGGTGCCGCAGCAGCAGACGAGGTTGTCGCCGCGGTGCCCGAACGGCTCGCCGGTTCGTTCTCGATCGAGGATGCAGCGGCGTTTGTCGAGGACGCGTCGGCCACCCTCATCACCGGCATGGCGCAGACAACGCAGATCGCAGCCAGTCTGCAGGGCGGCGTCGGCCCTGCGCTGCGGGCATTCGAAGCCGGACTCTCGCTGTTGCCCGCGAACATGCAAGGCTTGCTGCGCGCGCCCCTGTCGCTCGGCCTTGCGATTGTTGGCCTGGTCTCGACGGTCTCGGCGCTGAGCACATCGCCGCGGCGCAAGATCGCGGCACTGACGATCATGCTCGACTGGATCCCGCAAGAGCCGGGGTCATTCGCTGCCACCCGCAACCGAGTTCGCGAAGCGGCCAACCGTGACGCCTTGCTGAACGCCTTCCGCATGACGACGGCCGCCGAGCTGGCCCGCGCCGTGAGTGCCAGCAGCTTCGCCAGCTACGAGGAAGCCGTGGGCATTCGGGACGCTGTGACAACGCGCTTCGATGTGCTCGCGATCGCGGCGGCCGATGCCGGCGATGACGACACCGCAGAGGCCTTTGACCTGCTTCGCCGAGCGGTAACCCGGGACATCGCCGTGCGCGGATCGAACCTCGCTCGCACCTATGGCGTGGTGCTTCCGCAGAGCGAACCGGCGCTGCGCCTCGCCAACCGTGTCTATGGCCGCAAGGATGTGGCCGATCGCGCGGCGGAGCTGGCGGCGCGCAATGCTGTGCTGCACCCGGGCTTCCTGCCCGTCGGCGTGGAGTTGCAGCTGCTGACCGCGGGCGACACCGCCGCCATCGAGACAGGTGCGGCATGACAGCGGCATTTGATCGTCTCGCGCGGCATGACGTGACGCTCTGGCTCGATGGGCGCGGGTGGGCGGGCTGGACGTCGATCTCCATCGAGCGCGGCATCGACACCGTCGCAGGCGGCTTTGACATCAGCTTCACGAGCAGGGTCCGCACTGGCGATCTGGCGTGGGCGGTTTCGGCCGGCATGCCGTGCCAGGTGACGTTGGGCGCGGAAACGGTGGTGACGGGTTATGTCGACGCAGTGAGCCGCTCGATCGACAGCCAGAATGTCTCGATCAATCTGCGCGGCCGCGACAAGGCAGCCGATCTGGTCGACTGCTCGGCCATCAACTCGCCCGGGATGTGGCGCGGCCAGAAGCTTGAGGCGATCGCGCGTGAAATCGCAGCGCCATTCGGTGTCGAGATTGAAGTCCAGACCGATACGGGCAAGCCCTTCACCCGCTTCGCCTTGCAGCAGGGCGAGACTGCATGGACCGCAATCGAGCGCATGGCGCGCTACCGCGGCGTGATCGCCTGGTCGACGGGCGATGGCACGATCCGCATCGGCAATCCGGACAGCGGCGAAGTCGCCGGGCAGATCATCTCCGGCGTCAACGTGCTCGCCGCAGAGAGCGACCAGGACCACAGCGCGCGGTTTTCCGACTACGTGGTGAAGGGGCAGGCATCGGGCGATGACAACCGTCATGGGCGAGCTACGGCGCAGGTGAAGGCGGAAACCCGCGACGCTGGCGTCACGCGTTACCGGCCCTTGCTGGTTGTTGCCGAAGAGCAGTCCGATACGGCCAGCCTGCGCAAGCGCGCGGCGTGGGAGGCACAGACCCGCGCCGCCAGAAGCCTGCAGCGCCGGGTCACCGTACCGGGCTGGTATGCCGGCAACTATGCTTCCGGTCCGGTCTGGCGGCCAGGCGCGCGCGCCTATGTGCGCATTCCGTGGTGCGCCGTTGACGAGACCTTGCTGATCGAGCGGGTGCGCCTGGCGCGTGATGGTGAGGGTGGAACGATCAGCGAGCTCACGCTGGTACCGCCAGAGGCATGGGCACAGCTGGCCGAGCCGGAGCCGAAGCGATGAACGCGCGCGAAGATATGCTCCGTCTGATCGCGCCAATCGCGGGTCGCGTACGGCTGATGCTGTCGCGCGCGATCGTCAATCTCGTTTCCGACGAGCCGCAGGCGCAGGAGCTGCAGATCGACCTTCTGGCCGATGAGACGCACGATGCGGTCGAGCGCCTGCAGGACTACGGCTTCACCAGCGTGCCACATGCGGGGGCAGAAGCCCTTGTTGGCTTCGTTGGGGGCCTGCGCAGCCATGGCGTTGTGATCGCTGTTGGTGACAGGCGCTATCGCCTGCGCGGCCTCGAGGCCGGCGAAGTCGCCATGCACGATGATCTCGGCAACGTGGTGAAGCTTGGGCGCAACGAGCTCACTATCGAGGGGGTGGCCAAAGTGCGGGTGATCGCGCCGATCGCAGTGATCGAGGCCGATGACGTCCGGCTCGGCGGCGACGGCGGCGCAGCCGTTGCTCGTGTCGGCGACGACGTGAACCTCACGACGGGCAAGATCATCAGCGGCAGCGCGAAGGTGACAGCGGCATGATCGACCTTGCTCTTGAATGGAACAACGACACGTCGATCGCCGACCTCGTGCTGAGCAGCGGAGCGCTGCAGACGCATTCGGGGCTTCGCTCGGCTATCCTTATCTCGCTCTTTTCGGACGCGCGCGCGGACGACACGGCGATCCTGCCCGAAGAGGGCGGCGATCGCGGCGGCTGGTGGGGTGATGACTTCGGCGGAGAGGTCAGCTCGGCCGCTGCGGATCGTGACGATAGGAACGCCATCGGCTCGCGCCTTTGGCTGCTGCGCCGATCAAAAGTCACGCAGCAGGTCCTTCGCGACGCGCGCCAGCATGTCCTGGACGCGCTGGGCTGGCTGATCCGGGACGGCATCGCCAGCGCAGTTTCCGTCGAGGTCGAGGTGCAGGGTGACCGCCTCGCGATCGCTGTCACGCTCGATCGGCCGACCGGCCCTGCGCGCGAGCGCTACGACTTCACCTGGGAGGCATCCGTATCATGACGCTGGTCCGTCCGACCCTTTCGGCGCTCATCGAGCGCGCTCGCTCCGACATAGAGTCGCGGCTCCCCGGCGCCGACAGCCGGCTGCGCCATTCGGTGCTGGACGTGCTTGCCCGGGTGCACGCCGGCGCGGCTGCCGGGCTCTACGGCTATCTGGCCAATGTTGCCGAGCAGCTGATGCCCGATACTGCGTCAAGCGACTTTCTTGTCCGTCACTGCGCTGTGTGGGGCCTCCGTCGCAAGGCAGCTGTCGCGGCGATCATTTCTGCCACTGCGACAGGGACCAACGGCGCGGTCATTCCTGCGGGCACACAAGTGGCGCGGAGCGATGGCGCGATTTACGCCGCGACGGCTGCGGCGACGATCAGCGGCGGCACTGCCGTGGTCTTGCTGCAGGCAGTGGATGCGGGGCTCGGCGGCAACGTTGCAGGCGGAACCGTCCTGACGCTTTCGGCGCCAACTCCCGGCATCAACGCGACGGTCACCGTCGTCGCGACAACGACGGCAGGGGCCGAAGAGGAGGACGACGAGGCCTTGCGCGCCCGGCTCCTGCAGCGGATCCGGACACCGCCCAAAGGCGGCACAGCGTCCGACTATGTGGGCTGGGCGCTGGAGCAGGCCGGTGTCACGCGCGCATGGTGTTACCCCGGCTGGCTGGGGGCCGGAACTGTGGGGCTGACATTCGTCATGGACGGCCGGGTCGACCCGGTTCCGCTTGCCGGCGACGTGCTGGCGGTCCAGCAGGCCCTTGATCAACTGCGGCCGGTGACCGCTGCTTTGACCGTTTTCGCGCCAGCGACGTTGCCTGTGAACTTCACTGTCGCCGCGACGCCCCCCACGCCGGCAGTAGAAGCCGCAATCACCGCCGAGTTGCAGGATTTCTTCCGGCGTGAGGCCGAGCCGGGCGGCACCATCTACCTCAGCCGGATCAATGAAGCGATCAGCCAGGCCGAGGGTGAGTTCAACCACGTCCTCAGCGCTCCGGCCGGCAACCCCACGGCAAGCCCGGGCGTATTGCCCGTGCTTGGGAGCATCACGTTTGCATGAGCGGCGAGATGATCTATCCACGTGGATCGGGCGCCTACTTCGAGCAGCTGCGCGCCCTGCTGCCGCGCGGTGCCGCTTGGATCTGCGAAGCTGGTACCACGCTTGGCAAGCTCCTGTCCGGGCTGGCGGTCGAACTGGCCCGTATCGATGCGCGCGGCATTGATCTGATCGAGGAAGCTGATCCGCGCACAGCCTATGAGCTGCTGCCGGACTGGGAGCGCGTGGCCGGGCTTCCCGACACATGCACAGGCGCGCCAGAGACAGCGCGGGAACGACAGGCAGCGCTGCATCAGAAGCTGACGTCGACGGGCGGCCAGACCATTGCGTACTTCATCGACTTGGCCGCTAAGGCGGGGTTCCTGATCGAGATCGATGAGCACCGGCCGGCAGTTGTCGGCATGGCATGCGATGCCGAACTGTACGGCGAGGCCTGGGCGTTTGCATGGACCGTGCGCGTCCTCCCGTTCAACGGAACGCAGCAAGGGGAATTGCCCGTTGCGGTCGCAGAGGCCGGCGATCCAGTCGGAATACCGCTCCGCGGCTGGGGCGCACTTGATCTGGAATGCCTGATCGGCCGCGCGCGCCCGGCTCACACCACCGTCCTGTTTGCCTACGAGGTCGAGCCAGAGCCGGCCCTGTGGTTTGATTTCACGCGATGAGAAGGATCTGACATGCACCGCATCGACACATTGGGGAACGTTGAGGGCAAGTTCGACGAGGGCAATCCCGCCACCGGACAGCGCGCCACGCGGATCTCTGCCGACTGGATGAACGACGTTCAGGAGGCGCTCTGCTACCTGATCGAGCAGCAGGGCATCACGCTCGAAAAGGGCGACGAAACCCAGCTTCGGGCAGCGGTGCTCGACCTTATTTCCGGCGTGATCGGGGCGGGCGGCGGCGCTGTTCCGACTACCCGGCAGGTCAATACGTCGGGCCTCGCCACCGGCGGTGGCGATCTGGCGGCGAACCGGACCATCAACGTGCCCAAGTCCAGCTCGGCCGAGATTACCGCCGGCTCGCTGGATACCAAGGCGATCACGCCGGCAGGCCTTGCTGCAGCGTTTGCCGGCGTTGCCGGGCTCAATGGCTATGTGCCGCTGCCCGGCGGTTGGCTGCTGCAGTGGGGCTACCTTCGCGGGGCCTACAGCGAGGGTAGCGTAGCTGTCACCTTCCCGACGACCTTCCCAACCGCCTGCTACGCTGCAATCCCGGTTGCCGTGAACCTGCCGGCGAACAACTCGTACGACGTGTGGTGCCAGGGCGTGAGCAAGTCGCCGACCGGCGCCAGCTTCTATTTCAACTTCGATGGGGACGCGACGAACTCGATCAGCGGCCTCGACTACATCGCGATCGGCAAGTGATCGCCACAAGACGGAGATTTGGACATGGGCAAATTCTGGAGTGCCGAAGCCGGCGGTTTCTACGATGAGGACATCCACGGCGCGAAGCTGATCCCAGCTCCGCAGTCCGCGCGGGAGATCAAGGCCGGGAAGCGGCCCAAGATGGTGCCCAATCCGGATTGCCTCATCCCGGCAGACGCCGTGGCGATCAGCGATCAGACGTACGGTAGGCTGATGGACGACCAGTCCGCCGGTCTCGAAATTGTCGACCTGGGCAATGGTCCGCTCGCACGAACGCGTGAGCAGGATCCGGAAACCCGGCAGACGATGCGGCAGCGGCAGCGCGATCGGCTGCTCGCCGCCAGCGACTGGACCCAGCTCGGCGACACACTGGTCGACCAGCCGGAACTGAAATCGGCCTGGGCGGCGTATCGCCAGGCGCTTCGCGATCTCGACATGGAAGGCGAAGATTGGCCAACAGCGCCCGCCAACAGCTGAGGAGATACCACGCTGCCCTCTAACGGGGGCGGCCGAGGCGGTCGCAACGCCTCGAACCGCGAGAGACAAGCTCGCACCTTGGGGCTGGCGCGCCAGCCTTCAGGCTCCCCCGGCCGTCACGGCGGAGCAGTGATAGGTGCTCACACATGAAGGAGTCGTTTAGGTGCGGCGCTTGCAACGCGCTGCTGTTCAAGGCAGATACTGGGGCACTGGCAGGCACGATCGAGATCAAGTGCCGGCGGTGCCGCCAGATCAATCAGCTGAGGCCAGTGAGCCCTCCGAGAGCGCGGGATTGAGCGCCGTCGGAGACCAGATGTGGATCTACAACCAATCAAGCCGGTAAGGCCGGTCGCACCATGGCAGGGCGGCAAGCGCGCGCTGGCAAAACGTATCTCGGAGCGGATCGAGGCTATTCCGCACACCCGCTATGTCGAGCCCTTCGTGGGCATGGGTGGGGTATTCTTCCGCCGTCGGCGTCGGCCACAGATGGAGGTAATCAACGACATCAACAGCGATGTTGTGACGCTCTTCCGCATCCTGCAGCGGCACTACCAGCAGTTCCTCGACGTGCTCAAATGGCAGGTGTGCAGCAGGGCCGAGTTCGAGCGGCTGGCACAGGTTGATCCGGAGACGCTGACCGACCTCGAACGCGCAGCGCGCTTCCTTTACCTGCAGCGTGCGGCCTTCGGCGGGAAGGTGGCCAAGCAGACCTTCGGCATCGACTTTCAGCAAGGTGCCCGGTTCGATCTGACCAAGATCGTGCCGATGCTCGAGGATGTGCATGAGCGGCTTTGCGGAGTGGTGATCGAGCGCCTGCCGTTCGCGGCCTGTATCACCCGCTATGACAGCAGGCCGGGGACACTGTTTTACCTCGATCCGCCGTACTGGGGGTGCACGGATGACTATGGCATCGGGCTGTTTTCAGAGGCCGACTTCGTGGCTCTGAGAGACCTCTTAGAGCAGTTGCAGGGGCGCTTCATCTTGTCGTTGAATGATACCCCGGAGGTTCGACGTCTCTTCGCCGGATTCGACATCGAGGAGGTCAGCCTGCATTATGGCGTGGGTGGTGGGCAGCGGCCTGCCAGAGAGCTGATCATCACCGCGCGATCTTCACCGTGAAGGGCAAAGTTGAGGATGTCGAAGAGTAATCCCGTTGAGGCAATCACCGCGTGGATGGATGCTGGAAGCGAGGAGCCAAACATCTCGTTTGTTTGCCCTCATTGTCACTCGATGACCCAGCAGGCTATGGGCTGGCTAAACTACCTTGCTATACCCAATGGTGGCATTGGTGGTGGGCGAAGCACCAAGGAGCGAGGGTTCATCTTTGCTGGCTGCCTAGTTTGTTCACGGGAGACCATCTTTTTCGGCGATCAGGTAATCTTCCCGCTCTATGTGGATGCGCCTCTTCCATCGCCAGACATGCCTGACGAGATCAGAGCTGACTTTGAGGAGGCTAGACTGATTGTTGGGCAATCCCCCCGTGGCGCTGCTGCCCTGTTGCGTCTTGCAATCCAGAAGTTTTGTCCTCTTATCGGCGCAACTCCTGGCGACATAAACGCGATGATCGGCGAGCTAGTTGCCAAGGGAAAAATCACACCAATCATTCAACGAGCTCTCGATTCGGTGAGGGTCATTGGCAACGAGGCTGTCCATCCTGGAACGATCGATTTGCGTGACGATCCGGGCATGGCTTTGGCTTTGTTTCGGTTGATCAATCTCATCGTAGAGAAGGTCATAACTGAGCCCCGGCACGTCGATGAAGTCTTTGCATCATTGCCACCAGGTAAGCTCGCGGGCATCAATCGCCGAGATCAAGACCCCGGGCGAGGCTGAATTGAGTGCTCCAGAATGTCTTGTCCGCTACTCCAGAAGCTCTTGTCGCGCTTCACTAGCGCGGTGTTTGGCCGCTGCCCACCCCCGACCCCTCCCGCAAGCGGGAGGGGGGAATTAAGCGCAGCCCTTAATGCCCCTCCCGCCTGCGGGAGGGGTTGGGGTGGGCATGCGGCAAGGCGCTGATCGATGCGAGTGCGGGAAGGCTGGCTGGGGCGGCAGGATTCGAACCTGCGGATGGCGGTACCAAAAACCGCTGCCTTACCACTTGGCGACGCCCCATCAGGGTGGCGCGCTTATAGCGGCGGGTTTGCATTGGACAAGGGGCGGATGGGGCAGATGCACCCTCTTCGTTCACACCATTCCCCACACCCGCTCTTGCTGAGCTTGTCGAAGCATTACGCGCGGCGGTCGCGTAAGGACCCTTCGAAAGGCTCAGGGTGAGCGGATGTGGGAGGATAGTGGCTTTAAAGCGTGCCTTCCGGCAGCGCGTCGAAGTCGGCCGCGCTGTGGCGTTCAAGGATGCCCTTGTTGGTGTTGACGAGGCGGCCGCGCTTGGCGCCCGGACGCGCGTCGATTTCCGCGACCCAGCGGCCGACGGCTTCGTATTCGTGCATCGAAAGGAACGTCGCCGCATCGCCGTAGGCTTCGCCGCGGTAAATGTTGCCCAGCCACGGATAGGCCGCCATGTCGGCGATCGTGTACTCGTCGCCCGCAAGGAAGCGAGTCTGCTTCAGCTGGTTGTTGGCGACGTCGAACAGCCGCTTGGTTTCCATGGAATAGCGGTCGATCGCATATTCGATCTTGAACGGCGCATAGGCATAGAAGTGCCCGAAGCCGCCGCCCATGAACGGCGCCGAGCCGACCTGCCAGAACAGCCAGGAAAGCACTTCGGCGCGCGCGGGGCCGGAAGCGGGGATGAACTGGCCGAACTTGTCGGCAAGGTGGAGCAGCATCGCGCCCGATTCGAACAGCCGAAACGGCTCGGGTCCGCTCTTGTCGAGCATCGCGGGGATCTTGGAATTGGGATTGAGATCGACGAAGCCACTGCCGAACTGGTCGCCTTCGAAGATCTTGATCAGCCAGGCATCATACTCGGCTTCCGCGATGCCCAGCTCGAGCAGCTCCTCGAGCATGATCGTGACTTTCTGACCGTTGGGCGTGCCGAGCGAATAGAGTTGGAACGGATGCTCGCCGACCGGGAGTTCCACGTCCTTCTGCGCACCGGCGGTGGGGCGGTTGACGCCCGCAAAGGCGCCTCCGTTGGCCTTGTCCCAGACCCAGACCTTGGGCGGCACGTATTCTTCGGACATATGAATCTCCTCTTGGGAATGGCGTGCCCCAAGAGTGGCGTCGCGGTGTGACGATGGCAAGGCGGACGGGGGGCGCAGATATTCTGCTGGCGCCCCACCTTTTTCTATCGCGACAGGGCTTCCAGCGCAGAGACGAGCTCGTCGAAATGGTCGATCACCGCGTCGGCGCCGAGCTCGCGGGGCGGCAGGTCGTTGAACCCGAAGCTCACGGCGACGACCGGCAGGCCCGCCGCGCGCGCTGCTCCCACGTCGAACGTCGTGTCCCCCACGAATGCAGCCCTCCCGCCGCCACAGCGCGCCACCATTTCGTGGAGCATGTCCGGCGCAGGCTTGGCGCGGCCCGGCCCCAGCGTGTTGCCCCCGATGATCGTGGCGAAGCGCGGGGTGAGGCCCATTTCGTCGAACAGGCGGCGGGCAAGGTCCTCGCGCTTGTTGGTGGCGATGGCGAGGTGGACGCCGCGCGCGGCAAGCGCGTCCAGCATGGCCTCGCCGCCGGAGAACAGTGCGGTGTGGCGGGCAATGTTCTCGGCATAGAAGCCGACCAGCACGTCTTGCAGCGCCGTCACGTCGATCCCGTCTGCGCTGCCGCCATGAGCGAGCGCCGCGCGCAGCATCTGCCCGGTGCCCCCGCCGATGAAGGTGCGGGCGAGATCGAGCGAGACGGGTTCGCGGCCGATATGGCCCAGTGCATGGTTGAGGGCATGGGCCAGGTCCGCCGCCGTGTCGAGCAAGGTGCCGTCGAGGTCGAATCCGACGATCTGGAAGGGAAAATCCGTCATGCCCCGCTCCGTGGCGGCGCATTCTGGAAACTGCAAGGAAATGCTGGCAAGGAACGCGCATGACTGATGCTCCCGCTCCGCTCGCTCTTGTCGTCCTTGCCGCCGGCAAGGGCACCCGCATGAAAAGCGACCTGCACAAGGTGCTCCACCCGATCGCCGGGCGGCCGATGTTGATGCACTTGCTGGCCAGCGCCGATGCGCTGGAACCGGCGCGCAAGGTCGTCGTGGTGGGGGCCGGGCGCGAGCAGCTCGAGAAGGCGCTGGACGGCACTGCGGACCTTGCCGTGCAGGACCCGCAGCTCGGCACCGGCCATGCCGTGCAGCAGGCCGAAGGCGCGCTGGCCGGGTTCGCAGGCGATGTGCTGATTCTCTACGGCGACGTTCCTTTCGTGCGAACCGAGACAATGCGCGCGATGCTGGAGCGGCTGCATGGTGACGATAATCCGGCGGTGGTCGTGCTGGGCTTCGAGCCCGAGGATGCACTGCAATATGGCCGCGTGATCGCCGAGAACGGCGTGGTCACGAAGATGGTCGAGCACAAGGATGCGACCGAAGCCGAGCGCGCTTGCCGTTTGTGCAATTCAGGCCTGATGGCGGTGCGCGGGAGCGAACTGTTCGCCCTGCTGGCGCGGGTCGGCAACGACAATGCGCAAGGCGAATACTACCTCACCGACATCGTCAACGTCGCGAACGGCGATGGCCGCGTCTGCGCGGTGGTGGTGACGGACGATGCCGATGAAGTGGCGGGGATCAACAGCCGCGCCGAACTCGCCGAAGCCGAAGCGCGCTGGCAGAAGAAGCGCCGGCTGCAAGCGATGGCGGACGGCGCCAGCCTCGTCGCGCCCGAGACGGTGTGGTTTGCCTGGGACACCGTGCTCGGCCGCGATGTGACCGTGGAGCAGAATGTGGTGTTCGGCCCCGGCGTGACCGTGGCGGACAACGTGGTGATCCACGCCTTCTGCCATATCGAGGGCGCGCGGCTGGAGCCGGGCGTTTCGGTAGGGCCCTTCGCGCGGCTGCGGCCGGGCGCGGTGCTGGAAGAGAAGGCGCGCGTCGGCAATTTCGTCGAAGTGAAGAACGCGGTATTGCACGCAGGCGCCAAGGCCAACCACCTCACCTACCTCGGCGATGCGGATGTGGGCGCGGGCGCGAACATCGGCGCGGGCACGATCACCTGCAATTATGACGGTTACTTCAAGTATCGCACGGTGATCGGCGAGCGTGCCTTCATCGGCTCCAACTCTGCCCTCATCGCGCCGGTGAAGATCGGCGCGGACGCGATCGTGGCGGCGGGTAGCGCCGTCAGCCGCGATGTGGCGGATGGCGAGCTCCGGCTTGTGCGCGGCGAGCAGCTGGTCAAGCCCGGCTGGGCCGACCGCTTCCACGACGCGATGAAGCGCAAGAAGGCCGAGCGGAAATGATCGAGATCGTCCCGGCCACGGAGGATCACCTCGATGGCTGGGCGGCGCTACGCCATGCGCTGTGGGACGAGCTGACCGCGGCGGAACATCGCGCCGAGGCGCAGGAACAGCTGGGCGAGCCGGAGCGCCTGCTCAATCTGGTCGCGCTCGATGGTGACAAGGTCGTCGGCTTTGCGGAAGCCGCCCTGCGGCATGACTATGTGAACGGGTGCGAGACCTCGCCCGTGGTGTTTCTGGAAGGCATTTACGTCGATGCATCGGCGCGCGGGCAGGGCCTTGCGCGGCGGCTGTGCGATGCGGTGGCAGACTGGGGCCGGGCGCACGAGTGCAGCGAATTTGCCTCCGATGCGCTGGAGGATGATGCGGATAGCCACGCATTCCACCGCGCCGCAGGATTTGCCGAGACCGAGCGCGTCGTCTATTTCCGCCGCGAACTCTGACAAGAGATTTCGATGCCGATTGCTCAGCTCAATGTCGCCCGCTTCCGCCGCCCCAAGGCGGACCCCGCCAACCAGTCTTTCATGGACGCGCTCGATCACGTGAATGCGCAGGCCGATGTGGCGGACGGGTTCATCTGGCGGCTGGTGGGTGAAGGCGATGCCAACGATGCGACCGCGATCGAGGCGGTGGCGGGGGACGCCGATTTCATCGTCAACCTCTCGGTCTGGCGCGATGTGCCTTCGCTCGAGGCCTTTGCCTATCGCCAGGCCGATCACCGCAGCGTGCTGGCGCGGCGGGGCGAGTGGTTCGAGCCGATGGAGCCTTCGCTGGCGCTGTGGGAGGTGCCGGAGGGCCACATCCCGAGCGTGGCCGAGGCGCTCGACAAGCTGGCGCAGCTGGGCCGTGACGGGCCGAGCGCGGCGGTGTTCACGTTCAAATGGTGGCGAGCAAATCGTTCGGGTTGACCGGGCATTCAAGTGCTTCGGTGTTTGCGCAGTCTGGCGATGTATTCGAGCTCGTGTTTGGCGGCATTGCTGTCTGGATCGTATTTCTGCGATTCCAGCATGTGCTTTTCGGCATCATCCAGCTTGCCAAGTTCGATTTCCGTATAGCCCATGCCGCGCAGCGCCCGCGCACGGTATTTGGGCTGGCTTTCGTCGTCAGCGTAGCTTGCTTTGTCCAGAGCTTCGGCGAACAGATCATGCGCGCGCTGCCACTGGCCAGCCATCTTGTACCACTCGGCGTATTCGTTGAGGAAATGCGCGTTGAGAGGTTCTCCCTCGTGCGCACGGCGCAGGAAGGTCTCGGCCTCAGCATTCCGGCCCATGTCAACCATGACATAGCCCTTCAGGAACAGAGCGATGCAGAAGGCTTCGTTGACCACAACGGTCTTGCCGCCGGGGGCTGAAGACTTGCCCTCGTTATGATCCGAGGCTGCGGTGAGAAGCAGCGCGAGGGTCTGCTTTTGATTTTCGCTACAGAACGTCGCGCTCCTAGCCTGCATCGATTCAAACGCTGCGATGACGGGATCGAGCAGCGGAATGACGCCTTCGAGATTGCCACGCTTTTGTTCGGCGAAGGCAGCATTGACGGCTGCCTGTGCCTGCTCTGGCGTCATGTCTGCCGCACAGGCTGTGCTTGCGCCAGCGGCAAGGCTACCGGCGGCGAGGAGAGTGCCTATACCAAACCGCAGGCCGCCGATTCGCTTCTCCGCTGGCTCTGAGATTGGAAGATGATATGGCGGAGGAGTTGGGGCGGTCAAACGCAACCTTCATCGCTGTGGCGGGTTTGTCTCAGGGCCATCAACTGTAATACTTCGCCGCAAACCGGTCGATGAAGGCGACGAGGTTGGGCGTCTGGCCGATGGCGCGGCGCACTTCGCTTTCGAACGGCGCGCGCCAGATGTTGACGAGCTGGGCATAGGCAACCGCATCGATCGTGCTGGGCGTATCGCCGAAGAACCAGTCCTGATCACCGAGGATCGCCGCAAGCGCATTGACATCGCGGCGACCGATGGCGGCGATTTCCTCTGGTTCATGGATGCCGATGCCATGGCCTTCGAGCTGCTTCTTGACGCCGCGCCGAGCGATGGGGCCAAGCACCCGGCGCAGCGGAGCGGCAACCCCGCTCAGCACGACGTCGCGGAACTGCTTCCAATTGGCATCGTTCATCCAGCGATCATGGACCATCGTCCAATAAAGGTTCTCGTCGATCAGCCGCTGGATCGCCACCGCCATGCCATGCTGGGCCGGCGTTAAGTGCGCATCGGGATCGACGCCGAACCGCGCAGCAAGATGGGCCACGATGAAGGTTGAATCGCCCAGCTTCTTCCCATCGAGCTCGATCCACGGCGCCTTGCCTTTGGGCCCGGCGAACGGGGTCGGCGCGGTGATGCTCTCGTGCGGGATGCCCGTCATCCGCAGCCAGGCATCGAGCTTGAGGCAGAACGGGCTGACCGTGGGGAGACCCCACGCGCCGGGCAGGTGATAGACCTTGAGGGTGGATGCATCGGCCATCTCGGCTCCCCTTTCCCGCATCGGCTGTACGGACTTGTTTACCTCTGCAAGATTACCGTGTGGCGAAAGGGTGGCAAGGCCTGCAATTGGCTTGACATGATATCATGATATGATATCGCGATATCACTATGACGCGTATCCTTGCCGATCTTCCGGAAGAGGACATCCAGTGGCTCGATGCCCGCGCGGCCGAGCAGGGCAAGTCTCGCGCATCGGTGCTGCGCGAAGCAGTGGCGACCTACAAGGCGCAGGCCGCGTCTTCGGGCACGGACTGGATCGATCTGGGTTTCGGTCTGTGGAAGGACCGCACCGACATCGGCGATTCTGTCGAATGGCAGCGGCGCGAGCGGGCTTCGTGGACCCGCCCCTGGGATGACGACTACGAGGCGACCAAGGCGGAGTTCCCGGACCTGTTCGATGCCGAAGATGATCGCCAGCGCGCCATCTATCTCGCCATGCGCGGCGCTCAGCCGAAACCGGAAGATGACGCCCAGTCGAAAGATGACCCTCGGTGAGCGACTATGCGTTCGATACCAATATCGTGATCGACGCGTTGCTCGGCTACGATCGTGCGCGCACCGAGCTCAAACGCGCCGCTTCGGCGGGACGACGGCTTTGGCTGAGCCGCATGGCCTGGATCGAGATCCTCTCGAAAGGCGAAGGTCAGGCCCTGCGCGAGACGGAGGCCTTCCTTGACCGGTTTGCCATCGACGAGATCGACATGGAAATTGCGTCACGGGCAGCGGCCTTGCGGCGCGAACGGCCCCGCTTGAAATCGCCCGATGCCATCATCCTTGCCACCGCGCTGACCCGCGGCCGCGTCCTCGTTACCCGCAACACCAAGGACTTCCCGGCGGAAATGCCGGGTATCCGCGTCCCCTATACTCTCTAAGCGCCCCCTTTTCTCTAAGCGAAAGCCACTCTCCCCATGTGCGGAATCATCGGAATTGTCGGCAAGGAACAAGTGGCGGACCGGCTGGTCGACGGCCTGCGCCGGATGGAATACCGCGGCTACGACAGCGCGGGTATCTGTCTGGTCGAGGACGGCCAACTGGTGCGCCGCCGCGCCGAGGGCAAACTGAACAACCTCGTGCTCGAACTGGTGCGCCATCCCGCCTCGGGCCTGATCGGCATCGCCCACACCCGCTGGGCCACCCATGGCGCGCCGACCACCAGCAACGCGCACCCCCATGCGACGGGTGAGGTCGCGCTCGTCCACAACGGGATCATCGAGAACTTCAAGCCGCTGCGCGATGCGCTGATTGCGCGGGGCCGCACATTCGAGAGCGAGACCGACACAGAAGTCGTCGCGCATCTCGTCTCCGAACAGGTCGAAGCTGGCCTCAGCCCGCAGGATGCGGTCAAGGCCGTGCTCCCCACGCTACGCGGTGCCTTCGCGCTCGCCATTGCCTTCCGCCAGCACGACGACATGCTGATCGGCGCGCGGCTCGGCTCGCCACTGGTGGTGGGTTACGGGGATGGCGAGACCTACCTCGGTTCCGACGCGCTGGCGTTGGCGCCGCTGACCCAGCGGATCACCTATCTCGAGGAAGGCGACTGGGTTGTCATCACCCGCGAGGGCGCGACGATCTATGACGTGAACAATGTGCAGGTGACCCGCCCTATTGTCGCGTCAGGCGCGACGGCGGCGGCGATCGAGAAGGGCGAATTCCGCCACTTCATGCAGAAGGAAATCTTCGAGCAGCCGACCGTGGTGGCGCAGACGCTGCGCAGCTACCTGCGCCGGATCGACCAGACCGTCGCGCTGCCGCAGATCGATTTCGACCTCTCCAGCATCAGCCGCGTGACCATCGTCGCCTGCGGAACGAGCTATTACGCCGGCATGGTCGCCAAGTACTGGTTCGAACAGTTTGCCCGGCTGCCTGTCGATATCGATGTGGCGAGCGAGTTCCGCTACCGCGATCCGGTACTCGAGCCGGGCGGCCTTGCGCTGTTCATCTCGCAGAGCGGCGAGACGGCGGACACCCTCGCCGCGCTGCGCCACTGCAAGGCCGAAGGGCAGACCATCGCGGTCGTCGTCAACGTGCCGACCAGTTCGATGGCGCGCGAGGCGGACCTGCTGCTGCCGACGCACGCCGGGCCGGAAATCGGCGTCGCCTCGACCAAGGCGTTCACCTGCCAGCTTGCCGTGCTCGCCGCGCTAGCCGCACACCTAGCGGTCAAGCGCGGGCGGCTGACGCGCGCGGAAGAGGCGGATATCGTCAACCAGCTGGCCGAGACGCCTGCCGCCCTGAATGCCGCGCTGAGCCACGACGACGAAATCGCCGCGATGGCGCACCTCATCGCCCCGGCACGTGACGTGCTCTATCTGGGCCGCGGTCCGGATTTTCCGCTTGCGCTGGAAGGTGCGCTGAAGCTCAAGGAAATCAGCTACATCCACGCCGAAGGCTATGCCTCGGGCGAAATGAAGCACGGGCCCATCGCGCTGATCGACGAGGCGGTGCCGGTGATCGTGCTCGCGCCCTCCGGCCCGCTGTTCGAAAAGACCGTGAGCAACATGCAGGAAGTGCGCGCGCGCGGCGGCAAGGTCGTGCTCATCTCCGACAAGGCGGGCATCGAGGAAGCGGGCGAGGGCTGCCTCGCCACCATCGAGATGCCCAAGGTCCACCCGCTGATCGCGCCGCTGGTCTATGCCGTGCCGGTGCAGCTCTTGGCCTACCATGTCGCGGTGGCCAAGGGGACGGACGTCGATCAGCCGCGCAATCTGGCGAAGTCGGTCACCGTCGAATGACCGCTGCGCCGGTGGAGCGCGGTTGGGCGCGCGCTCTCCTGCGCGAGGTGCCGGTCCTGCTGTTCATCGCCGCATGCTCGCTGCTGGTGCGCGGGGGGTGGATGGACAACCCCGTCGTCGACCACGACGAGCAGTTCTATTCCTATGTCGCCAAGGCCATGCTGCAGGGGCAGCTGGTCTATGTCGACATCTGGGACCGCAAGCCGCTCGGGCTGTTCCTGCTCTATGTCGCCGCGCACGGCCTGCTGGGCCCGGCGCCCTGGGCCTATCTCGTCATGGCGAACCTCTTCGCCTGCGTGGGCGCATGGCTGGCCTACCGCATCGCCGCGCTGCTGGCGGACCGGCGGACGGGCTGGGTGGCGGCGCTGCTGTACCTGCTGGCGATGACGGTGTTCGGATGCCGAGGGGCGCAGAGCGAGCTGCTGTTTGCGCCGCTGTGCCTGGGCATGATGTATCTCGCGATGGTCCGGCCGGGATCGCTCGGGGCGATGCTGCTAGCCATGCTGCTCGGCGGGCTCGCGATCCAGATCAAGTATACCGCCGCGCCCTACTGCGCGGTGTTTGCCCTGTTCGTGTTGATCGAGGACTGGCGCCGCACCCGCGCCCTGTCGCCAGTGCTGGGCCGCGCCTGCCTCTATGCGCTGGTCGGCCTCGCGCCGACGCTGGCGATTGCCGCGTGGTATGCTGCGATCGGCCATTTCGACGACTTTGTCTTCGCCAACTTCGTCTCGATCTTCCAGCGCAAGGTCAGCGTCGGGCGCTTCCATCCCAAGACGCTGACGGTGATCGCACCGTTCCTGCTGATGATCGCGGCGGGGGTCTGGGCGTGGTTCCGCCTCGGCCAGACCTATCCGCGCCGCGCCAGCCTGCTCGTGGCGGTGATGGCAGTGGGCGCACTGGCCTCGATCTACTTCCCCAGCAACGTGCTGGCCTACTACTACGCCTTCCTCGCGCCGTTCGCGGTCCTGCTCGCGGTGCCGTTCTACGATCTGCGCCAGCGCGCCGGGTGGTTCGGCGCAGGGCTGCTGACGGCGGCGCTGGTGGTGATCGGCAACTTTCCCGCCGCCATCGCCGGTGGACGAGCCGACGAGGCGCAATTTCAGGCACTGGTTCAGCGGATCAACGCGGGCGGGTCCGAGCGCACGCTCTATGTCTTTTCCGGCCCCACCGCGACCTACACCGCTACCGGCACGAACCCGAACACGAAGTATCCCTTTCCCTTCCACAGTGCCGAATACTTCGAGCAGGGATCGCTGGGCAGGCCGCAGGAGGAGATCGTCGCAGAGTTCCTCGCCCGCAAACCGATGTTCGTGCTGACCCGCTCGGACACCAGCCTCTACTACGGGTCCTACACCGCGCCGACTGTGCTGGCCGAGATGCGCACACATTACCTCGAGGCCGGGCGCTACCTGATCCTTGGCGACGGCTTGATCCTCTGGCAGCGTCGGCCCTAGCCGCCGATCGCCTTGCTGATCGAAAGCAGCAGTTCGACCGCGATCAGCGCGATGATTGCAACCTCGAGGCGCACCGCGCGCTTGTCTTGCGCGATATCGAGCAGCACTTCGGTGAAATCGCCCAGCGCGCCGAACTTGCGCTCGAGCACTTCGGCGCGCTCACCCAGTTCGTACTCAGCCTCGAGCCGGGTGTAGAGCCGGTCAAGATCGGGGTGGTCCCAGAGGAGGTCGGGCCGCTCGCCCGCTTGCGCGGTGCCCATCACACGGTGACGCGCGGCGAGCACTCCGCCGACCATGCGCATGCATTCGGGGATCGAGAGCCGCGCCTTGCCGTTGACCTGCAAGTCCGCGACCAGGGGCACACTCGAATTGAACACGTCCGAGACAAGCATTTCGTCGCGCGAGAGCATCACCGAATGCGCCAGCACGGTGGCGACAAGGAGCAGGCGCGGCTCCTCGTCATCGGCGAGGTGGATCACGCCGTCGTCGTCAACGCGCTCCTTGCCGCCGTCGGTGATAAGCACCGTGGCCGTCTCGATCTCCTGATGTTCGGCGGGTTCCTGCACATGCGCGAGGAGCGCCTTGTCGAGCGCGGGGATGCGATTGACCGTGGTGCAGAACGTGACCGCGACGCCATAACGAAACGCGAAGGTCAGCCCGGCGGCAGCGGCCAGTTCGCGCAGCACCGTATCGGCGGCGAGCCCGCGTGTGTCGATGCGGGTGCCGAGATGGCGCGCGTGGACGATCAGCGTCTCGCCCGGCGGGAGCGCGCCCAGTGCCACTTCGTCGGGCCAGCCCGGCGGTTTGGTCGTGGCAGGCTGGGCGCGGCTCCCGCTGTCAGGCATGTACAGCGCTCGTTCGCAGTGCGGCGATATGCTCCGGCCCGATCCCGCAGCACCCACCCAGGATCGAGGCGCCTGCCGCGCTCCAGGCTGCGGCAAACTTCCCATATCCTTCCGGTGTCAGGTCCGCGCGGATCGGGCTGAGCCCGGCGTTGGCTTCGTGATCGGCGGCCATCGGCGGGAAGGCATTGGCATAGACGCCGATGCGGATGGGGCTGTCCGGCCCCAATTCGTCCTTGGCGGCGCGGACGGCGGCTTCCATCACTTCCGGCTGGCTGCAGTTGAACAGCAGCGCCGCCGCGCCGAGGTCCTCTGCCGCGCGGGCCGCTGCGCGCACGGTTTCGCCGGAACGCAGGGCAGGTTCGGCGGTCGGCTTCTCGTCCTCCAGCGTGAACGACAGCCAAAGCGGCTTGCCCGAGGGCGCGGTGAGCGATGCGGCAAGGCGCGCTTCGACGAGCGACGAGAGGGTTTCGGCGAGCCAGTGATCGACATTGGACGCGAGCGCTGCGACGAGCACGTCGAGCACCGGGCGGGCGCGATCGAGATCGACGAGGTCCGGGCGGTAGGAGCCGCAGACCGGCGGCAGCGATCCTGCGACGCGGACCTTCCTTTCCGCCGAATCAGCGACTTCGCGCGCCAGCTTGCCTGCCAGTGCGGCCAGCGCGGCGCCCTGCTCGGCAAAGCGTTCCTCGCCGATGTGGAAGGGGACGACGGCGTAGGAATTGGTCGTGATCACGTCCGCCCCCGCCGCGACATAGGCGCGGTGCACGGCGCTGACGAAATGCGGTCCCTCGATCAGCGCGAGCGCTGACCATTCGGGCTGGCGAAACGGCGCTCCGCTGCGGGCCAGTTCGCGGCCGGTGCCGCCATCGAGGATGAGAAGGGGAGCGGTCATGGTCGTCGCGAACTCTCTTTGAGGGGCTTGGCATGGGGCTAGCACGGCCTCTTGCGGAGCGGCAGGGGCAAGCTGCTGCCGATGGGCAGATGGCAGCAAAAAACTTGCTCAACAATTTGCTACCGGCCGGGATAGTGCTGTTACATTTCAGAGGCTTGTGGAAAGTCCGGATTGGTGTTGTTTGTAGTGAAGATGTCCGGGCGCTTACCTTTGCGCAAGGTTTCTCCACTAAGCCGGGAGGCGTGACCCGACCGACCGATCAAACTATGCCCGCCTTGCCGCGGGAGCTGCCGGCCATGGCCGTGCTGGGCCTGTCCGATTCGGCGGAAGGTGACTGGGGGCGGCTGCGCGGACTACAGTATTCCGGCCTTGCGCGGCTCACCCGGCCGCGGCTTGCCGCACATGGTCTGGCGGCGATGCTCGTCGTTCAGGCGCTGTGGGGCGCGATCCACATTGCAGTCCTGCTCGGCTGGGCCGCGATGCTTGCCGGGGTTCTGGTCTGGGGTGCGAGTTTCGACCGTACGCTGGAAGATGCCGACCGCCGCCGGATGACCCGGCAGGAAATCCATCGCCATACCGTCTGCACCGTTGCGGCGGGGGTGGTGTGGGTGCTCCCGATCCTCGTGATGGGGCCTTTCGCGTCGCCCGAGCAGCGGCTGCTGGTCTGGTCGATCATGGCGATGCTGATGGCGGGCACCGCGCTTGCCTTCGCCGCCGTGCCGCTCGGCGCGGTGCTGTTCAATGCCATCCTCGGCGCGGCGAGCGTCGTGGTGTTCCTCGCTTTCGGCAAGGTGACGGCGGCAGGTGCTGCGGTCACTTTCGTGATCTTCCTGTGGGTCGGCAGTCTTGAAGCCGCGCGCATGTTCCTTGCGGGCAAGGTTGCCGAAGCGGGCGTTGCGGAGAAGAGCGAGGTTGTCTCGCTGCTGCTGCGCGAGTTCGAGGAAGGCGAGGCGGACTGGTTGTGGCAGACCGACTCTACCCGCCGCGTCCGCGCTGCATCCCCCCGCTTTGCCTTCGCGCTCGGAGAAGACCCTGAAGACATCGACGGCAAGCCGCTGATCCAGCTGATCGCCGGTTCCGCCTGGGAAAGCGGGCACTTCCATTCCTCGCTTCACGACCTCGCCGAACGGCTGAAGCGGCGCGAGAGCTTCTCGAACCTGCTTGTCCATGTCACGCTGCACGGCAGCAATCGCTGGTGGGAGCTCTCCGCTTCGCCGCGCTTTGACGACAACGGCAACTTCATCGGCTTCCGCGGCGTCGGTTCGGACGTGACCGAGCAGCGCGAAAGCGCCGACAAGATCGCCTATCTCGCGCGCTATGACACGCTCACGGGCCTGCCGAACCGCCTGATGCTCACCGAAACGCTGGGCGATGCCATGCGGGAGGCGGATCGCTGGCGGATGCGCTGCGGATTCATGATGATCGACCTCGACCGGTTCAAGGCGGTCAACGATACGCTGGGGCACCTTGTCGGCGACCAGCTGCTCGCGAAGGTTTCGGATCGCCTCAAGTCGCTGATGAGCGAGAACGAACTGTGCGGACGGCTGGGCGGCGACGAGTTCGCCATCGTGGTGCGCGATGCGGGTGACGGGATGCGCATCCGGGTGGTGGCGGAGGCGGTGATCACCGCGCTGTCGCAGCCCTACGAGATCGATCACCACACGCTTTTTGTCGGCGCCAGCGTCGGCTCGGCAATCGGGCCGCGCGACGGGGCGACGGTCGAGACGCTGATGCGCAATGCCGACCTCGCGCTCTACCGCGCCAAGGACGAGGGCGGCGGGCTGCACTTCGACTACGAGCCGGCGCTGCATGCCCATGCCGAGGAGCGGCGCAAGCTTGAGTTCTCGCTGCGTCATGCGCTGGAGCGCGGGGAGTTCCAGCTCGCCTACCAGCCGGTGGTCGACGCGCTGACCGAGGAGCCGGTGAGCTTCGAGGCGCTGCTGCGCTGGCACTCGGCGGACCATGGCCCGGTGAGTCCGGCCAAGTTCATCCCGCTCGCCGAGGATACCCGCCTGATCGTGCCGATCGGCGAATGGGTGCTGCGCACCGCGTGCTTCGAGGCGACCAACTGGCCTGATCCGATCAAGGTGGCGGTCAACGTTTCGGGCGAGCAGCTGCTTGATCCGAGCTTTGCCGAAGTCGTCGTCTCCGCGCTCGCGGCCAGCGGTCTGCCGCCGCACCGGCTGGAGATCGAAGTGACCGAGAGCATCTTCGTGCGCGACGGGACGGCGGCGCAGATGACGCTCGAGCGGATCATGTCGCTCGGCTGCGGCGTGGCGCTCGATGACTTCGGGACGGGCTATTCCTCGCTGGGGTACCTCCGGAAACTGCGGTTCTCGACGATCAAGGTTGATCGCAGCTTCGTGCAGGGCGCGGCGAAGGACAATCCGGAGAGCCTTGCGATCGTGCGCGCCGTCGTCGCGATGGCGGACAGCCTCGAGATGTCGACCACGGCGGAAGGCGTTGAAACCGAAGAGGAACTGGCCATGATCCGCCGCCTCGGCTGCAAGAAGATCCAGGGCTACTACTTCGGCCGCCCGATGACCGCGCGCGATGCGAGCGGGCTGTTCGACCGGATCGGCTGGCAGCGCCGGCAGGCCTGACGATCAGGCGGCGACGCCGAGGCCGGCCAGCACGCTCTCGAACAAGGCCCGGCCATCGCTGCCGCCCTGTGCGGGCTCGATCATGCGTTCGGGGTGGGGCATCATGCCGAGCACATTGCCCGCATCGTTGAGCACGCCCGCGATATCGCGCTGCGAGCCGTTGACGGGTTCGCCGTAGCGGAAAGCGACGCGGCCTTCGCCTTCGAGGCGGTCAAGCGTCTCGGCGTCGGCGAAGTAATTGCCATCGTGGTGCGCGACGGGGATCGTGATGCGCTGGCCGGCGGTGTAGCGCGCGGTGAACAGCGACTGGTTGTTCTCTACCACCAAGGGCACATCGCGGCAGACGAAGCGGATGCCGGCGTTGCGCATCAGCGCGCCGGGGAGGAGCCCCGCTTCGGTGAGGACCTGGAAGCCGTTGCACACGCCGAGCACGGTGACGCCGCGGCTGGCGGCGGCAACAACCGCCTGCATCACCGGCGAGCGCGCGGCCATGGCGCCGGAGCGCAAGTAGTCGCCGTAGGAGAAACCGCCCGGAAGGGCGATGAAATCGAGGCCGGAGGGGAGCTCGGCATCGCCGTGCCAAACGCGGTGGACCGTGCCGCCGGTGATCTGCTCGATCGCCACGGCCATGTCACGATCGCAGTTGGAGCCGGGGAAGGTGATGACAGCGGCGGTAAAACCCATGGTCAGGCGACCTTCTCGATGCGGAAGTTCTCGATCACCTGGTTGGCGAGGAGCTTGCGGCACATGTCTTCAAGCGCGGCGTCGGTCGTGCTGTCGGCCACGTCCATCTCGATCAGGCGGCCGGCGCGGACATCGTTGACGCCTCCGAAGCCGAGGCCTTCGAGCGCATGGTGGATGGCGCGGCCCTGCGGATCGAGCACGCCGTTCTTGAGGCTGACGTGGACGCGGATCTTCATGGGCGGCAGGCCTTTCCGGGCAACTTTGGGGAGAATCGCGTGCGCCTATGCTCCGGTGCGGACCGAAGCGCAAGCTGGCGGGAGGTTGACACGGTTGACACAATCCAGAGCGAAAATGGACGAGCCCGGTGCAGCGGCGAACCGGTGGGCCGATCAAGCTGCGAAAGGGCGGATCTACGGGGCATTCGGGCTCTGTAGCAGATCGCGGCGATGTAGGAAAATCGACGCCGTCCGCAGACGCTCTCGCTTTTAAATAACAGACGCGTCTGTTATTTATTCCGGCATGGCCCGAGTCACACCTCCCGATCGCCTTGACCGCGTACTTGAAGCAGCGCGTGATGCCTTTGCCGAGCGCGGCTTTGCCGCGACGCCGATGGACGACATCGCCCAGCGCGTGGGGATCAGTCGCAGCGCGCTCTACAGCCTGTTCGAAAGCAAGGAGGCGCTGTTCCGCGCGCTGGTCGAAGGGATGATCGAGCACGTGCTGCCCGAGGCGATCCCGGACCTGGGTGACTATCCGGCACCCGAAGCGCTGCGGCGGTTCATCCGCGTGGTGATGATCCGCATGGGAACCGGCAACATCGCCTTCCTGCCACGTCTGATCATCGGCGAGGGGCAGGCCTTCCCCGATCTGGTGAAGTATTATCACGATGCCGCGATCACCAAGGTGTTCGGGGCGATCGAGGCGATCATCCGCCACGGCGTGAAGCGCGGCGAGTTTGCCTGCGCGGACCCGTCGCTGGCGGCGCGCAGCGTGGCGGGGGGCATGATCCTGACCGCACTGTGGCGGATCGTATTCGTGCCGGTGGGCGCCAAGCCGATGGATATCGAGGCGATGGCGGCGAGCCATGCCGATCTGCTCATCGGCGGCCTGATGGCCAGCCCGACGAGCCGGGGAGTTTCCGCATGAGCCTGCGCCAACGCCTGCCGATCCTTGTGCTGCTGGCGGTGCTGGTCGGGGCTGCGATCTGGTACTTCACCCGGCAGACCGCGCCCGATCCGTGGCTGGGCTATGTCGAGGGCGAGGCGATTTATGTGGCAGCGCCGGTTTCGGGCACGCTGGCGAGCCGCCCGGTGGAGCGCGGCGGGCGGGTGAGCGTGGGCGCGACCTTGTTTGCGCTCGATCCGCGCACGGCGGATGCGAGCGCGGCGCAGGCGGCGGCGCAAGTCGCGGGGGCGGAAGCCTCGCTCAGCGATCTTGGCGCGGCGCGCGAGCGCAGGCCGGAAATCGATGTGGCGCGGGCGGCGGAAGCTTCGGCGCGGGCGCAGCTGGTGAAGGCGGAGGCCGATTTCCGGCGCTTTGCCGATCTGGCGGCCAAGGGCTTTGCCAGCCGCACACAGCTGGATGCCGCACGCGCGGCAAGGGACAGCGCGGCGGCCAGTGTGGCGCAGGCACAGGCGCAGCAGCGCAGCGGCGAGCTGACCGTGGGGCGGAGTGCGCAGCAGGCGGCGGCGGCCGCGCAGGTGCAGGGGGCGAAGGCGGCGCTGGCGGCGGAGGCGCGGCGGCGGCAGGAAATCGCGCCGATTTCTGCGGTGAGCGGGCAGGTGGAGCAGACCTATTTCAATCCGGGCGAATGGGTGCCTGCGAACCAGCCGGTGGTTTCGATCATTCCCGATGACAAGCGCAAGATCCGCTTCTTCGTGCCGCAGGACAGGGTGGCGGGGCTGCGGATGGGGCAGGCGGTGCGGTTCAGCTGCGATGGCTGCGGCGGGGAGCGGACGGCGACGGTGCGCTACATCGCGCCGCGCGCGGAGTATACGCCCCCGGTAATCTACAGCGAGCATGCGCGGGCCAAGCTGGTGTTCATGGTGGAGGCGATATTGCCGGTGGACAAGCCGTTGCCGTTGGGGTTGCCGGTGGCGGTGAGCAGTCGGTGAGCGGGGTTCGACCCCTCCACCACCCTTCGGGCGGTCCCCCTCCCCGTTCCGGGGAGGTTCTGGATCTTGTTATCGATGTGCGGGGGCTGACCAAGCGGTTTGGTGGGCGGACCGTGGTGGATGCGGTCAACCTGTCTGTCGCGCGGGGGCGGATTTGCGGGTTTCTGGGGCCGAACGGGTCGGGCAAGACGACGACCTTGCGGATGATCTGCGGGCTGCTGATCCCCGATGCGGGCGAAGGGACGGTGCTGGGGCAGGACCTCAGGGCGAAGCGCAGCGCGATCAAGGCGCGCGTCGGCTACATGACGCAGAAGTTCGGGCTGTTTTCCGATCTGACGATTGCCGAGAATCTGGAGTTCTTTGCGCGGGTGCATGGGCTGCCACGACGGCACGAGCGGGTGGCCGAGGCGCTGGACAAGCTGGGGCTCGCGACACGCAGCGACCAGCTGGCGGGCAAGCTTTCGGGCGGGTGGAAGCAGCGGCTGGCACTGGCCGCCTGCGTGCTGCACGATCCCGAAATCCTGTTGCTGGACGAGCCCACCGCGGGCGTCGACCCGCAGGCGCGGCGCGAGTTCTGGGACCAGATCCATGGGCTGGCGGCGGGCGGGATGACCGTGCTCGTTTCCACGCACTATATGGACGAGGCCGAGCGCTGCCATGAGATCGCCTATATCGCCTATGGCCGGATGCTGGCGCGGGGGAGCATTGCGGAAGTGATCTCGGGCTCGGGGCTGAAGGCGCTGCAGGGCGAGGGGCACCTGCCTGATGGAACGGGTGCGGACCGGCTGGCGGCGGCGATCGAGGCGCGGCCCGGGGTGGCGATGGCGGCGCCGTTCGGCACGGCGCTGCATGTCTGCGGGCCGGACATGGCGGCGCTGCATGAAGCGGTAGCGCCCTGGGCGGATACGATCACCTTCCGTGAGGCGGTGCCGAGTCTGGAGGACGTGTTCATCCATCTGATGCGCGGGGCCGAGGACAATTCGGTGGTGGTGCACGCATGAGCGCGACCCCGCTGCAGCGCATCGGCGCGATGGTGTTCAAGGAAGTGCGGCAGATGCTGCGCGACCGGGGAACGGTGGGCATGATGCTGGTCATGCCGCTGATGCAGCTGATGATCTTCGGCTATGCGATCAACAACGATCCGCGCGGGCTGCCGATGGCGATCGAGCGGGGGGACAATTCGGTGTTTGCGCGTTCGATCGATGCGGCGCTGCGGAACACGACCTATTTCAAGGTGACCGAGCTGGTCGAGACGCCGGGCGCCGGGGACCGCCTGCTGCAAGACGGCAAGGTGCAGTTCGTGGTGACGATCCCGCCGGACTTCGGGCGCGATCTGGTGCGCGGGCGGCGACCGCAATTGCTGGTGACGGCGGACGCGACCGATCCCGCCGCGACGGGGCCGGCGCTGAGCGCGATCGGCGATGCGGTGTCTACCGCGCTGGGGCATGATCTGATCGGGCCTCTGGGAGCCCCTGCGGCGGGGCCATCGCCGGTCGAGCTGGTGCTGCACCGGAGCTACAATCCGGAAGGGATCACCAGCCACAACGTCGTGCCGGGGCTGCTGGCCATCGTGCTTTCGATGACGATGGTGATGCTGACGGCCTTGTCGGTGACGCGCGAGGTGGAGCAGGGGACGATGGAGAACCTGCTGGCAACGCCGCTGCGGCCCTTCGAGGTGATGGTGGGCAAGATCGTGCCCTACCTTGGCATCGGGATCGTGCAGCTGACGGTGATCCTGCTCGCGGCGCGGTTCCTGTTCGACGTGCCGTTTGCGGGGCCGCTGCCGCTGCTGCTGGGATCGACCTTGCTGTTCATGGTGACCAGTCTGGGGCTGGGGTTCACGCTCTCCACCCTGGCGCAGAGCCAGTTGCAGGCGATGCAGATGAGCTTTTTCTACATCCTGCCTTCGGTGCTGCTGTCGGGCTTTGCCTTTCCCTATCGCGGCATGCCGGTGTGGGCGCAGACGCTGGCCGAAGTGCTGCCGACGACGCATTTCATCCGGCTGGTGCGCGGGGTGATGCTGAAGGGGTGGGGGCTGCTTGATGCGCTGCCCGAAATGGGGGTGCTGGCGGGTATGCTGGTGCTGCTGGGATCGCTGGCGGTGCGGCGGTATCAGGATACGGTGGCTTAGGCCTCAATACCCCTCCGACCCGCCTTTGGCGGGCCACCTCCCCATTTGTCCCTCCGGGAAAAATGGGGAGGACCTTGGGTCAGTCCTTCTGGGGGAGCAGGTAGGCCATTGTCAGGCTCGACGGGTTGCCGGTGAAATCGACGCTGAGGCGCGCGGTTTCGCGGGTTGACGCATTGCGGATCAGCGCGATCTCGCCGGGGGCATAGGCGTGCTTGAAGCTGGCGCCAGGGGCGACGGTGGCGATCAGCACTTCGGGCGACGAACCGTCTTTGGTGGCGAGCACGGTGACGGTGGTCTGGCCGGTGTTGCGGCCGGAGACGACCATATCGGCCTTCTGCTCGCCGCCGAGGAAGAAGGTGTCGGACGGCGGGACTTCCAGTTCGCTGTGGCCCGCCTGTGCGGCGGCAGGGATCAGCGCGAGCGCGGCGGCGGCGGTGAGTGCGAGGCGGGTGAGCATGGCGGGGTGTCCCTCCGGCGGGCTGGATGTCCGCCAAGTAAGGCTACGCTGAATCGGCGAAAGGCCTATCTTCCCTAACGGGCAGGCGCCTCAGCGCCCTCGGGGAGGACGAGCGCGACGACGGCCTGATCGGGCGCGAGGTAGCGCCTGGCGAGGGCCTGCAGGTCGGCCGCGGTCAGTGCGTCGAGGCGCTGGCGGGCCAGCTGGTATCGCGCGATGCGGTCGGGCTGGCTCTGGGCGCGGTCGACAAGGGCGAGCCAGCCGCCGTTGGTCTTGAGCAGGTTGTCGATCCGCTCGCGCATCGGGGCGCGGGCGCGGGCGAGGATATCGTCGTCGACGGGTTTGGCGGCGAGGCCAGCGATCGTGCTCTCGATGGCGCTGCGGGTGGCGGCGACATCGGCCAGATCGACCGAGGCATTGACGGTAAACGTGCCCCAGCCGCGCCAGACCCGGCTGAGCGAGGAAGCGGCGCCGGGGGAATAGGCTTTGCCCAAGGCCTCGCGCACGGTGTCGAGCACTTCGATGCCCGTGACTTCCTGCAGCAGTTCGAGGCCGATGCTGGTGACCGGGTCGCTGTCGTCGGTGGTGGGCCAGACGTAGCGGACGATGGCCTGGTTGGGCGCGCCCTTGTGGCGGATGACGGTGATGCCGCGCTTGGGGGTGAAGCTGCGCTCGCGTTCGGCGGTGTAGGGGAGGAAATCGGGCTCGCGCGGGGGGAGGGCGCCGAAGGTGCGGGCGACCATCGCGACGGCAGCTTCGGGATCGAAATCCCCGACCATGGTGAGTTCGATCGCGCCATGCGCGAGGCGGCCGCCGATATCGGCCTTGAGGCGCGCCATGGTGAGCGCCTGATAGGTTTCAGGCGCCTGGACCGTGAAGCGCGGGTCGCCGCCGGAGAGAATGCTCGGCAGCCTGTTGGCGAGCGCGGAGGACGGGGTGGCGTCGATCCGGGCGAAGAAGTTCGTCATCGTCTGATGGTAGATGACGTCCGCCGAGGTGCGCCAGCCGGGATCGGTGATCTGCGCGGCCATGAGATCGAGTTGCAACTCCAGATCGCGGCGCGTGGTGGCGGCGGCCATGGCGAAGGTATCGCCCGAGGAGGCAATGTTGGTGCCGACCGAGCGGCCGGCGAGCAGCGTCTGCAGGTCATCGAGGCTGTGCTTGCCGAGGCCGCCGGTGGGGAGCATCGCGGTCATCTCGGTGGCGGTGGGGTTGGCCTTGGTATCGAGCAACTCGCCGCCATCGATGTGGAGGCGCAGGAGCACGCGGTCCGCCTCGAGATCGGTGCGCTTGAGATTGAGGCGGACGCCGTTGGCGAAGCGTATTTCGCGCAGGCCGAGATCGGCGCGGGTCTGGTCGCTGGCCACGGCGCCGGGGGGGCCGAAATCGGTGTAGGCAAACGTACCGGAGGTGGCGCTCGTGGCGGCCTGCAGGGGCGCGGCTTGCGCTTCGTTCCAGGCGGCACGCAGGGCCTGCTCGCCGCCTTCAGGCGCGGAGCGGCCCTGGAAGCGGATCAGCGGATTGGCGAGCGGGATCGCGTCGGCGCGCAGTGCGGCGAGCACGGCGGCGGGAGTGAAGCTGGCGGCGTGGCGGTTCAGGCGTTCGAGCGATGAAGCGGGCGTGGTGGGCACCTTGTCATCGCGCAGGAGCTGGAGAACGGCGCCGACGAGCGCATCGTTGCTGCGCGTATCGGCGGAGGCGGCGGCGTTTTCGATGGCGGTGCGGGTGCCGGCGAGCTGTTCGGCCACTTCCGCCTCGGTGAAGCCCCGCGCCAGCGCCTCGCGGGTAACCCGCGCGGCGGCGAGGAGGCCCTTGCGCCAGCCTTTGTCGGCGGTGTCGATGACGAGGTTGGTGGTGCGGCCGATATGGAAGACCTCGCTGGTGCCCACGCCGGCGCCGCGGAACGGCGGATCGGGCAGGCGGCTGAGGCGCTGGAGGCGGCGGTTGATCACGCCGTAGCCGAGCTGGCGCAGCAGATTTACGCGGCGGCTTTCCTCGGTGTCGGGCTCGCGGCGCCAGCGGCCGTGGCGCGAGACGGTGACGCGTTCGGACAGCGCGGGATCGAGGTAGATATCGGTTGTACCCTGCTGGGCCAGAAGGACCTTGCCCTGATCGGGGCGCTTGGCTGGAGCGCGGGCGGGCCAATCGGCAAAGCGGGCCTTTATGGCGGCCTCGACGGCATCGGGATCATAATCGCCGATGACGATGAGGGTGCTCTTGGCGGGGACGTATTCGCGTTGCCAGAAGGCTTTCAGCGCTTCGGCCGTCGCGCCCTTCAGCGAGTCCACGGTGCCGATGGGGAGCCGGTCGCGGTAGTGCGCCTGCGGGTAGAGGAAGGCCGACTGGTCCTTGCTGTTCTCCAGCGCATAGCCCTGCCCGTCGCGCAGTTCGGAAAGGACGACGCCGCGTTCGCGCTCCACCGCATCGGGCGCAAAGGTCAGTTCGCTCGCCGTCTCGCGCATCAGCATCAGCGCGGTATCGAGCAGGCGCGGTTCGTTGCGCGGGAGGCTGAGCAGATACATCGTCTGCTCGAAGCTGGTCTGCGCATTGGTATCGGCGCCGAAGGCAAGGCCCGCGCGCTCGAGCAGCTTGACCATTTCGCCTTCGGGGACGTGGGCGCTGCCGTTGAAGGCCATGTGCTCGACGAAATGGGCAAAGCCGCGCTCATTGTCGCGTTCGTCGAGCGAGCCGGTATCGATCTGGAGGCGGACTTCGGCGGTGCCCTTGGGCGTGGCGTTGTAGCGGATAACATAGCGCATGCCATTGGGCAGACGGCCGAAACGGAAAGCGGGATCGGGGGCGAGGTCGCTTTTCTCGAAAGCCCAGACGGGGGCCGGCTTGGCCGCAGCGGGCGCGAGCGGCAGCGCGGCGAGCAGGAACAGGGCGAGCAGGCGGACGAAGGCGCGGTGGAGCATCAGACGCGGTTGTGGCGGCTTGCGGGTTAATGCGCAATGACGCTTGGCACCGGACCGGCGGGTGATAAGCTCGCGGTGGTTTGGCGAGGGGGAATGGCATGATGAAGCTGCGCGCGGGTCTGGCTCTGGGGCTTCTGCTGGCGAGCGCCGGGACCGGATGGGCGGCGCCCGCGAAGGGCCCGGTCTATGACGAGCGGCCCGCGACGATCACGCAACCGGTCATGGCGCGCGACTACGAGCGGCGCGCGGTCGATATCCCGATGCGCGACGGGGTGAAGCTGCACACCGTGATCATGATTCCCAAGGGGGCAAAAGGCGCCGCCCAGAAGCCGGCCATGCTGCTGACGCGCACGCCCTACAATGCCGAGGAGATGACCAGCCAGCATGGTTCGCCGATCATGGCGGTGGCGCTCGATGGCTATGACCATGCGCCCGATGTGGTGAGCGCGGGCGGCTATATCCGCGTGGTGCAGGATGTGAGGGGCAAGTACGGTTCCGAGGGCACGTACGTGATGAACCGGCCCTTTGTGGGCACTTCGCTCAACCCCACCAAGGTGGACCACGCGACGGATACCTATGATACCATCGACTGGCTGGTGAAGAACGTGCCCGAAAGCAACGGGCGGGTGGGGATCATCGGCATCAGCTACGATGGCTTCACCGCGCTCGCCGCGCTGGTGAACCCGCATCCGGCGCTCAAGGTGGCGGTGCCGATGAACCCGATGGTCGATGGCTGGCGCGGCGATGACTGGTTCCACAACGGCGCGTTCCGCCAGATCGGCATGAGCTACATCTGGGAGCAGGTCGCGACGCGGGGCAACGAGAACAAGTATGAAGTGGCGGAGGCCGACGCCTATGCGCACTTCATGAAATATGGCTCGGCGGGCGCGTTGGCGAGCGCGCAGGGGCTGGACCAGATCGGGTTCTGGCAGAAGATCAAGGCGCATCAGGCGTGGGACAGCTTCTGGCAGGAACAGGCGATGGACAAGGTGCTGGCCAAGGCGCCGCTGACGGTGCCGACGCTGCTGGTCCATTCGCTGTGGGATCAGGAGGACATCTATGGCGCGCCGGCGGTGTGGAAGACGCTGAAGCCGAAGGATAGCGCCGGCCTGCTGCATATGTCGATCGGGCCGTGGTATCATGGGCAGGCGATCGAGAAGGCGGATACGCTGGGCGCGCTGAAGTGGGATGCGGATACCGGCAAATGGTGGCGGATGAACGTGCTCGCGCCGTTCCTGGCGCACTATCTCTATGACAAGCCGATGGATGTGCCCGCGGTGACCGCGTTCCAGAGCGGGTCCAACCAGTGGCAGAAGCTGGGCGGCTGGCCTGCTGCGAAGTCGGAGAAGAACCTCTACCTGCTGCCGGGCGAGGGGCTGGGGTTCGAGCCTGCGGCGACGGCGGGGACGGTGGACTATGTCTCCGATCCGGCCAAGCCCGTCACCTACTACCCGCGCCCGAACCAGCAGGAAGGCTATGACGGAAACCCCTGGCCGACCTGGCTGGTGGGCGACCAGCGCGCGGTTTCGGGGCGGCCCGATGTGCTGGCCTTCGTCGGTCCGGTGCTCGACAAGCCGGTGACGATCGCGGGCGCGCCGGTGGTGCATCTCACCGCCTCGACCAGCGGGACCGACAGCGACTGGGTGGTAAAGCTGATCGACGTCTACCCCGATGCCGTGCCGGGCGACCGGGCAATGGGCGGCTACCAGCTGGCGGTGGGCATGGACATCTTCCGCGGGCGGTTCCGCGAGACCCTGGCCGAAGCGCGGCCGCTGAAGGCGAACACGCCGCTGGAATACGTGTTTGAACTGCCGCAGGCGAACCACGTGTTCCTGCCGGGGCACCGGATCATGGTGCAGGTGCAATCGAGCTGGTTCCCGCTTTACGACCGCAATCCGCAGACGTTCGTGCCTTCGATCCTGGACGCGAAGCCGGGGGATTATGTGAAGGCGGTGCAGAAAGTGAGCGTTGGGGGCGAAGGCGGGAGCTATATTGCGCTGCCGGTGGTGGAGTGAGGGGGGTACTCAAACCTCGTTCTGTAATGAACACTTCACAATAGAACGGTTGGTTGCTTATCGCAGATCTGCACCCGATGAGGTGATTTAGAACGATCTGATGTGATCCGTCTGAAGAGTTATGGGGGACTGAAATGTACCGAGACGCCGTCATTTCACCCTGCAGTCGCTATCGTTATTCCCTGACCCGTAAGTGGGGAGATGGGCCGCAAGTCCTGTTTGTAATGCTGAACCCTTCAACTGCCGATGCCACGACCGATGATCGCACAATCGGTCGGTGCATTTCCTTTGCTGATTCGTGGGGCTTTGGCTCGTTGGTTGTCGGCAACTTGTTTGCTTTCCGGACGCCGTCACCTGCCGAACTCATGTCAGCCGACGAACCGGTTGGTCCCGAGAACGATCACTGGCTGGAGAAGCTTGGCGAACAAGCTTCGCTTACCGTCGCGGCTTGGGGAAATGCAGGCAGCTACCTCGGAAGAGCGGCATTGGTGTCTCCTCGTCTGGTCAGGCCGCACTTTCTCAGGCTTACCAGTGCCGGACAGCCATCCCACCCGCTTTACGTCTCGGGCGACACGCGTCCTACGCCGTGGGAACCACAGTGACACATTACTAAAACCCCAAATCCTGAGGGTGACGCCGTTTGGGATTACGGGGATTACGGTAACACTTTGGGATTACGGTGACACTTTACTTAATCCCCAATTTCGGGCGCGGCGCTGTGTGGGCCGCTCTGGATTCCCGCCTTCGCGGGAATGACGATGGTGGGGATTGCGGAACAGACATTCTGAGCCGCTTGAGGCGGGCGCTGCGGTCAAATCGAGCGCATAGCTGAGTGATGGGATGCAAGGGCTGTGGCCCTTGCCCGCCGGAGGCGCTCTTTTACCCCTCCGTCAGCCCTGCGGGCTGCCACCTCCCCATTTGCACTTCGTGAAAATGGGGAGGACCTTGGCGGCTTACTTCTTGCCGCGGAGTTTGCGGTGGGCGCCGAGGTCGAAGACTTCGCTGGGGCCGCCGTCGTTTTCGAGCAGGCCGAGGCGGCGGGCGACTTCCTGGTAGGCTTCTTCCTCACCGCCGAGATCGCGGCGGAAGCGGTCCTTGTCGAGCTTTTCGCCGGTGACCATGTCCCACAGGCGGCAGCCATCGGGGCTGATCTCGTCGGCGAGGATGACGCGGCTGTAGTCGCCGTCCCAGATGCGGCCGAACTCGAGCTTGAAATCGACGAGGCGGATGTTGATCGCCGCGAACATGCCGACCATGAAGTCGTTCACGCGGATCGCCATCGAGGAAATGTCCTGCATCTCCTCGTTGCTGGCCCAGCCGAAGCAGGCGATGTGCTCTTCGGCGACCATCGGATCGCCCAGCGCATCGTCCTTGTAGTAGTATTCGATCAGGGTATGGGGCAGCGGCTCACCCTCGGGGATGCCGAGGCGCTTGCTGATCGAGCCGGCGGCGACATTGCGCACGACGACTTCGATCGGGATGATCTCGACCTGCCGCACGAGCTGTTCGCGCATGTTGAGGCGGCGGATGAAGTGGGTGGGGATGCCGATGTGGGCGAGGCGGGTGAACACATACTCGCTGATGCGGTTGTTGATCACGCCCTTGCCGTTGATCGTGCCGCGCTTCTGCGCGTTGAAGGCGGTGGCATCGTCCTTGAAATACTGGATGATCGTGCCGGGTTCGGGGCCTTCGTAGAGGATCTTGGCCTTGCCTTCGTAGATCTGGCGGCGACGGGACATGGGCGATTCTTTCACTAGCGCTGGGCTGAAGATAAGCGCGGCGCGTTAAATCAAAAGCCCCGGCGGGGCGGGATTTCCACCGATCGGGGAAAACCTGCGCTGGGCCGGGGCAGTTGGCGAGGCCCATAGGACAAAACGCGCGTCCACGCAAATGGACACATATGTGGCCGCTTGTTCGATAATCTTGAACAAGGAAGACAGTTTTATCCGGCTGAACCGGACCATCGGAGCGTCGTAGAAAGGCTTCACACGATGCGGCAGGCACGATTCGGTGCCCCGCGCAGCAAAGGATACATCCGATGGCAAAGGTTCTGGTGCTCTATCATTCGGCTTATGGCCATGTCGAAACGATGGCGAACGCAATCGCCGAAGGTGCGCGCGCGGCGGGCGCCGAGGTGGACGTGAAGCGCGTGCCCGAGACGGTGCCCGAGGAAGTGGCCAGGGCGCATCACTTCAAGCTGGATCAGGCCGCGCCCGTCGCGACGGTGGCGGAGTTGGAGCACTACGACGCGATCGTGGTCGGCACCGGCACGCGGTTTGGCCGGATTTCCAGCCAGATGGCGGCGTTCCTCGATCAGGCCGGCGGCCTGTGGGCGCGCGGTGCGCTGAACGGCAAGGTCGGCGCGGCGTTCGTTTCGACCGCGACCCAGCATGGCGGGCAGGAGACGACGCTGTTTTCGGTGATCACCAACCTGCTGCACTTCGGCATGACCATCGTGGGCCTCGACTATGGCCATCAGGGCCAGATGCGGCATGACGAAGTCGTCGGCGGCGCGCCTTACGGGGCGACCACGGTGGCGGGCGGCGACGGCAGCCGCCAGCCGAGCGAGACCGAACTGGAAGGCGCCCGCTACCTCGGCCAGCGTGTGGCGACGACGGCGGCGAAGCTGTTCGGGTAAGACCCCTCCACCACCCTTCGGGCGGTCCCCCTCCCCGTTCCGGGGAGGTAGTACCCCTCCGTCAGCCCTTCCTTCGACAAGCTCAGGATGAGCGAGGCTGCCACCTCCCCATTTGTCCTTGCGGAAAAATGGGGAGGACTGGCGGCGTTTTGCGTTTTTGTAATGTGGTGCATTACCGCAGCCACCGCTAGAAGCGCGACGCTGAAGGAGACCGTCCCATGAGCCGTGCTGACACCATTGCCCTGCTGACCCGCTATTACGCCGCGTTCAATGCGGGCAACTGGCAGGGGATGCTTGATTGCCTTGCCGACGATGTCGCGCATGACGTGAACCAGGGCGAGCGGGTCATCGGCAAGGACAAGTTCGCCGCGTTCCTTGGCCACATGGAGCGCTGCTACAAGGAAGAATTGAAGGACATCGTGCTGATGGCGACCGATGACGGTGCGCGCGCGGCGGCGGAGTTCGTGGTGCATGGCGCCTACCTTGCGACCGACGAGGGGCTGCCCGAGGCCGATGGCCAGACTTATGTGCTGCCGGCGGGCGCGTTTATCGCGGTGGACGGCGGCAGGATCACGCGGCTGACGATGTACTACAACCTGGCGGACTGGACCGCGCAGGTGGTCGGGTGAGCGTCACCGTCCGCCCGCTGACCGGCGTGGAAATCGGCGCGGCGCTGGATGATCTGGCTCAGCTGCGGATCACGGTCTTTGCGGCTTACCCCTATCTCTATGACGGCGATGCGGCTTACGAGGCGGAGTATCTCGCCGAATATGCGGCGGCGGCGGATGCCGTGCTGGTCGCGGCGTTTGATGGCGCGCGCATTGTCGGGGCGGCGACGGCGGCGCCGATGATTCACCAGAAGGCGGAGTTCCGCGAGCCGTTCGCCCAGCGAGGACTGGATGTGGACCGGTTGTTCTACTTCGGCGAGAGCGTGCTGCTGCCGGAGTATCGCGGGCAGCGGATCGGGCATGCGTTCTTCGATCACCGTGAGGCGCAGGCGAAGGCGTGCGGGGCGACGGCGGCGTGCTTTGCTGCGGTGATCCGGGCGGACGATCATCCAGCGAAGCCGGCGGGCTATGTGCCGCACGATGCGTTCTGGACGAAGCGCGGCTATGCGGTGGTGCCGGGGCTGGTGACGGAACTGGCGTGGAAGGAGCACGGCGAGGAGGGCGAGAGCCTGAAGGCCATGCAGTATTGGCTGAGGGAATGGTGAGCATGGGCGCGGACGCGGGCCGAAAATTGGGGACAGTCCCCGAGAAAAAAGGGGACAGTCCCCATTTTTCGGTCCGCTACACCATCGCCGCCGCGCAGTATCCGATCGAGCCGCTGGCCGATTGGGACGCCTATGAGGCCAAGCTGACGCGCTGGGTGGCGAGTGCGGCGGAAAGCGGCGCGGCGCTGGCGGTGTTTCCCGAATATGGCGGGATGGAGCTGGCGAGCCTCGAGCCTGCGACGATGGGGGATCTGGCGGGATCGCTGGCGAGCGTGGCCGCGCTGGTACCACAGGTGGATGCGCTGCATGCCGAGCTGGCCAAGCGGTTTGGCCTGCATATTCTGGCGGCGAGCCTGCCGCGCCTCGATGCCGATGGTCGCTATCGCAATGCGGCGCGGCTGTTTGCGCCCAGCGGCAAGGCGGGCACGCAGGACAAGCTGGTGATGACGCGCTTCGAGCGTGAGCAGTGGTTTGTTTCGGCGGGGGTGGATGGCCTTACGCTGTTCGAGACGGCGCTGGGCAAGCTGGCGGTGCTGATCTGCTATGACAGCGAGTTTCCGCTGCTGGCGCGCGCGGCGGTGGATGCCGGGGCCGAAGTGCTGCTGGTGCCGAGCTGCACCGACAGCCTGCATGGCTATTGGCGTGTGCGGCTGGGCGCGCAGGCGCGGGCGCTCGAAGGCCAGTGCTATGCGGTGCAATCGCCGACGGTGGGTGAGGCTGAATGGTCTCCGGCGGTGGACGTGAACCGGGGCGCGGCGGGGGTCTATGGGCCGCCGGATCGCGGGATGCCCGAGGACGGCGTGATCGCGATTGGTGCCGAGGGTGAGAGCCAGTGGGTGTTCGCCGAGATCGATCTTGGCAAGGTGGCCGAATTGCGCGCCGATGGCGGCGTGCTCAATGCGCGCGATTGGCGTGATCAGCCGGGGGCGGGACCACTGCCGGCCTTGCACGTGGTCTCTCTGCTGTAACCGATACGGCATAGCGGGTGCATTCCACCGGGAGTTTCGCCATGATGGTCCGCTTGCTGCTGGTTCTGGGACTGGTGATGACCACTGCACCGCTTGCCGCCAAACCGCTGATCTTCGCGCATCGCGGCGCTTCCGCGTGGCTGCCGGAGGAGACGCTGGCAGCCTATGAGCGGGCGATTGCGGACGGGGCGGATTTCATCGAGCCCGACCTCGTGCCGACGAAGGACGGCGTGCTGGTGGCGCGGCACGAGAGCAACATCGCCGAGACGACGGATGTGGCGAGCCACCCGGAGTTTGCCGCGCGGCGCGTGGTGAAAGTGATCGACGGGCGCGCCCAAGAGGGCTGGTTTACCGAGGACTTCACGCTGGCGGAACTGAAGACGCTGCGCGCGAAGGAGCGGCTGGGGGCTCTGCGACCGGAGAGCAAGGCGCATGATGGCCAGTTCGAGGTGGCGACCTTGGGCGAGATCGTGGCGCTCGCGGCGCGCAGCAAGCGGCGGGTGGGGCTGGTCCCGGAGCTGAAGCATCCAACGTACTTCGCGGGGCTGGGGTTCGATACGCCGGGCATGCTGGTCGCGGCGATCAAGGGCTCGGCATACCTGCGGCGCGCGCCGGTGATTGTGCAATGTTTTGAAATCGCGACCTTGAAGCGGTTGCACAAGGAACTGGCGGAGCAGCGCAATGTGGAGTTGCTGCAACTGATTCAGGGGCCGGAGGTCAGGCAGCCGGCGGATGTGGTCTTGGCGAGTGGGGTGCTGACGTTCGAGGATATGGTGACGCCTGCCGGGCTGGCCGAGATCGCGACCTATGCGCAGTGGATTTCGCCGCCGCTGCGGCGGGTGATCCCGCTGGATGCGGCGGGCCAATCCGGGCCGCCTGCCGCGCTCATCGCCGATGCGCACAAGGCTGGGCTGAAGGTCAGCGTGTTCACATTTCGCCCGGAGAACCAGTTTCTGCCGGTGAACTTGCGCGGCGGCGATGCTAATGCGCGGTGGCCGCAGGGGATGGTGGCAGATGTGCGGGCGTTCGTGGCGGCGGGGGTGGACGGGTTCTTTACCGATGATCCGGCGCTGGGGCGGGCGGCTTTGGCGCCTCACAAGGGGTGACGGCCTGCGTACCTTTCGCTAGGGCTGGCGAAATGATCACGACTGAAACCGGTTCGCGCTGATGGACGCCGCACAGCAGGTCCATGAGCAGTTTGTTGCCGCGCTGGACGCGGGGACATTGCAGCGCGGGAGCAACTTGGGACTGGCTGCGGTCGGCCTCGATCCGAAGCGCGCGGCGGCAATCCTGCATAGCCAGATGGTGAGCCGCCAGCTCGACCGGCTCTCCCGCAAATTGCAGGCGCGGGGCGAGGGCTTCTATACCATCGGTTCCTCGGGGCACGAGGGCAATGCTGCGCTCGCCGAGGCGCTGCGTGTGGATGACATTGCGTTCCTGCACTACCGCGATGCCGCGTTCCAGATCCACCGCGCCAGCCGCGTGCCGGGCGAGAACCCGATGTGGGACATGCTGCTTTCGTTCACCGCGAGCGCGGAGGACCCGATTTCGGGCGGGCGGCACAAGGTGCTGGGTTCGAAGCGGCTGGCGATTCCGCCGCAGACTTCGACGATCGCGAGCCACTTGCCCAAGGCGGTGGGGGCGGCGTTTTCCATCGGGATCGCGCGGCGGATGGGGCTGGAGGAAACGACGCTCGCCAAGGATGGCGTCGTGCTGTGCTCGTTCGGCGATGCTTCGGCCAACCATTCGACCGCGGTCGGTGCGCTGAACACGGCGGCCTGGGCGGCGTTTCAGGGGACGCCGATGCCCATCGTGTTCCTGTGCGAGGACAACGGGATCGGCATTTCGACCAAGACGCCGATGGGCTGGATCGAGGCGAACTGGTCCACGCGGGCGGGGCTGCACTACATCCAGTGCGATGGCTGCGATCTGGCCGATGCGTGGCGCGGGGCGAGCGAGGCGGTCGAATATGCGCGGCGCTATCGGAGGCCGGTGTTCCTGCACATGAAGACGGTGCGGCTCTATGGCCATGCCGGGAACGATGTGCAGGGCGTGTACCTCAGCAAGGAGGAAATCGCGGCGGACAATGCGCGCGATCCCTTGCTGGCAAGTGCAGCCTTGCTGATCGAGGAAGGCGTGATGAGCGCGGCCGATGTGCGGCGCGAGTACGACGCCATCGAGGCGCAATTGCTGCGGCAGGTGGAGCTGGCGATTCTGCGCCCGAAGCTCCCTGATGCGGCGGCGGTGATGGCGAGCATCGTGCCGCCGAAGCGCGAGGGCGTGGAGCGTCCGCTGGCGAGCGCAGAGGCGCGGGCGGCGGTGTTTGCCGATGAAGCGGCGGTGATGGAGAAGCCGCAGCATATGGCGCGGCTCATCTCGTGGGCCATGGCGGACCTGCTGCTGCAATATCCCAATGCGATCGTTTGCGGCGAGGACGTGGGGCCGAAGGGCGGGGTTTATAACGCGACGGCGCGGCTGCATGCGCGGTTCGGTTCGGCGCGGGTGATCAATACGCTTCTGGATGAGCAGGCGATTCTGGGGCTGGCGATCGGCGCAGCGCACAACGGGCTGCTGCCGATGCCGGAGATCCAGTTCCTGGCCTACGTCCATAATGCCGAGGACCAGATCCGGGGCGAGGCGGCGACTTTGTCGTTCTTCTCGAACGGGCAGTATACCAACCCGATGGTCGTGCGGATCGCCGGGCTGCCCTATCAGAAAGGGTTTGGCGGGCACTTCCACAACGACAACAGCCTTGCCGTGTTCCGCGACATTCCGGGGCTGGTCATCGCGGTGCCGTCTTGCGGGCGCGAGGCGGTGCTGATGCTGCGCGAATGCGTGCGGCTGGCGCATGAGGAGCAGCGCGTCGTGATCTTCGTGGAGCCGATTGCGCTCTACATGACGCGCGATCTCCATGCGGAAGGCGATGGGCTGTGGACATCGGTCTATGAGGCGCCGGGCCAAGCCGAGATTCGCGTCGGCGAGATCGGGGTGCATGGAGAGGGCACGGACCTTGCCATCGTCACCTATGGCAACGGGGTGTACCTTTCGCTGCAGGCGCAGAAGCTGCTGGCGGAGCAGGGCGTCAACGTGCGGGTGATCGACTTGCGCTGGATCGCGCCGCTGGCGGAGGATGCGCTGCTGGAAGCGGTGGTGCCATGCGGACGGGTGCTGGTGGTGGACGAGTGCCGCGAGACGGGTTCGCAGAGCGAGGCGCTGCTGGCGCTCTTGGCCTTGCGCGCGCCGGACAAGGCGCTCGGCGTGCTGGCGGCGACGGACAGCTTCATCCCGCTCGCACGTGCAGCGACGCATACCTTGCCGAGCCGGGACGGGATTGTCGCCAAGGCGCTGGAGATGGTGCGTGGCTAAGGAAACCGTCGTCGTCGTGTGCCCGGGGCGGGGCACGTATAACGCGCCGGAGCTGGGCTATCTGGCGCGGCATCATGCCGGATCGCCGTGGCTGGCGCATTTCGACGGGGTGCGGGGCGCGGCGGGGAAGCCGACGCTGAGCGAGCTCGACGGCGCCAAGAAGTTTGATGCGAAGCTCCATCCGCGCGGGGATGTGGCGGCGCCGCTGATCCATGCCTGTGCCTATCTGGATTTTCTCAGCCTTGATCGCGAGCGGTTCGAGGTTGTCGCGGTCACCGGCAATTCGATGGGCTGGTATACCGCGCTGGCCTGTGCGGGGGCGGTTTCGGGCGAGCATGGCTTTGCCATTGCCGATGCAATGGGGGTGAACTCGCAGAAGCATGAGCCCGGCGGGCAGGCGGTGATCGTGATGGCGGGCGAGGACTGGCGGGTCGACCCCGCGACCGAGCGCGCGGTGGAAGCAGCCTGCGCGCGAGTGGGCGTTTTGCCTTCGATCCGGCTGGGCGGGATGCTGGTGGTGGCGGGGCCGGAGCGCGCGCTCGATGCCTTGAATGCAGCGCTGCCGCCCTTGCCGCGTGCGCCGCTGCGGCTGGCTGGGCATGGGCCGTTCCACACGCCTTTGATGCAGGCGAGTGCGGATGCGGCGCGCGCGTCGCTGCCGGCGGACTGGTTCGGCGCGCCGCAGGTGCCGCTGATCGACGGGCGCGGCAAGGTGTGGCGGCAGTTCGAGACCGATGCGGCGGAGCTGTGGGACTATACTTTCGGGCACCAGATCCTGGAGGCCTATGACTTCACCGCCGCGATCACCGTGGCGCTGAGGGAGTTTGCACCGGATCGGATCGTGCTGCTGGGGCCGGGCGAAACGCTGGGCGGTGCCATCGGGCAAGCGATTGTTGCGCATCGCTGGCTGGACATTGACAGCAAATCCGTGTTTTCACGTAGGCAGGAAGAGGATCCGTTTCTCGTCGCGATGGGCCGCGAAGCCCAGCGGCGGCTTGTCGCCATCTGACCCATGAGGCCTCTCGTGAGCCAGCCGTCCGTCCTGTTCGTGTGCCTTGGCAATATCTGTCGTTCGCCGCTCGCCGAGGCCGCTTTGCGGGCCGAGGCCGTTGCTGCCGGTCTCGCGGTGACCATCGATTCGGCCGGAACCGGGGGCTGGCATGCCGGTGATCCGCCGGACCGCCGCGCGATTGCCGAGGCGGCCCGGCATGGGATCGACATTTCGGGCTATCGCGCGCGGCAGGTGCGACGCGAAGACTTCCGCCGCTTCGGCCATATCTATGCGCTCGATCAGCAGAACTTGCGCGATCTGAAGCGGATCGAGCCAAAAGGGTTCATGGGCCGCCCGCTCGCAGGGCCCAATGCGCGGCTGAGCCTGCTGATGGACCTTGTGCCGGGCCGCGAAGGGACGGCGGTGATCGATCCCTATGGCGGGAGCGAGGAGGATTTCGCGGTGACCTGGGCGGACGTGACCGCGGCGGCGCAGGCGATCGTCAGCCGGCTGCGCTGACCCGCCGCTCCGCATCGAGCAGGGCGCGCTTGCGCTCAAGCCCCCGGCGATAGCCGCCGAGGCTGCCATCGGCGCGCAAGGCGCGGTGGCAGGGGATGAGCACGGCGATCCGATTGGCGGCGCAGGCCGAAGCGGCGGCGCGGATGGCGCGCGGCTTGCCGGCGCCTTCGGCGAGTTCGCTGTAGCTGACCACGTCGCCCGGCTTCACCGACATCAGGAAGCGCCAGACGCTGATCTGGAACGCCGTGCCGCGCAAGTCGAGCGGGAGATCGGGGCGCGGGGCGGCCTGTTCGAGATGGGCGGCGAGAGCGGCCATCCAGGCATCGAGCGGGCCTTCGGCGGCTTCGCCGGCGGGGCTGAGCGCCGCCTTGGGAAACTCGGCGGCAAGCTGCGCGAGAAGAGCCTCCGCGCTTGGCCCGAACTGGACGAAGCAGACACCGCGCGGCGTGGCGGCCATCATCAAAGGGCCAAGCGTGGTATCGCGGACCGCATATGTGATCGCTTCACCGGCACCGCCCGCGCGGTAGGCGCTGGGGGTCATGCCGAGGCCGCCGTCGATGGCTTCGTATACGCGGCTGGTGGAACCGTAGCCCGCGTCGATCCCGGCCTCGAGCACGCCTTCGCCTCCGCGCAGGGCCTGTTTGAAGCGGGAGAGGCGCCGGGCCGCCTGATATTCGCGCGGGGAAACGCCGAGCGCGGCCTTGAAGGCGCGCTGGAAGTGGGTGGGGCTCATCCCGGCCTGATCGGCAAGGCGGGCGAGCGGAAGACTCTCTTCCGCATGTTGCGTGATGTAGGCGGCCATGGCCTGCATCAGCGAGGTCGCAGGTTCCTGCACGGCGGCAGGGTGGCAGCGGCGGCAGGGGCGGAACCCGGCGGCTTCGGCCTCGACGGGGCTTTCGTGGAAGCTGACGTTTGCTCGTTTGGCGAGGCGCGAGGGGCACGAGGGGCGGCAATAAACGCCGGTGGTTTTGACGCCGTAGACAAAGGTGCCGTCCGCCGCCTTGTCGCGGATGGAAACCTGATGCCAGCGGAGATCGTCGAGGGTCTGGGGCATGGTGTGGGTCATGGGGGTCTTGCCTTTCTTCGCTATCACGCGGCGCGGGCGCGGTCGACGTCGGGGCTGCGGTAGACCGCCTCCGGGATCGTCGCGAGGGTGGAGGGGCGAAGCTGCGGGCCGAGGCCGTAGAACTTCTGGAAGCTCATGATGAGGGGGCGCCACAGGTCGGGATCGACCCGGTTGGGGTCGCTCGCCATGACGATGCTTTCGTGCAGGTGGACGCGGGTGATGCGGGCCTCGAAGGTGAGGATCTTGCCGGCGAGATCATCGTCGTGGCGGGCCAGCGAATGCATTGCCTCGATCCGCGCTTCGAGCTGGACGGGGGCCTCGGCGGCGCGGGGCGGGACGACTGTCTCTGACGGGATTGGGGTCAGCCCGGCGTGGGCGAACTTGTCGGCCACGTGGCGGTAGCCGCGCGCGGCCTTGTAGTCGGGGACCGGATCGCAAGCGGTGGTGAGCGCGAGCGCATCGACATGCGCGGCCATCGCCGAGGACGGCAGGTTGATCACCACTTCGCCGTGATCGATCAGGTTGCGCGCGGTCTGCGAGGCGGCGGCAAGGCCGAGCACTGCGCGCCAGCCGAGCCAGAACACCGAGGACATCGGCGCGAGATTGGCGCTGCCGTCCGGGTTCAGCGTGCTGAGTAGCGCGACGGGGGTGCCGAAATAGAGGATAGCGGGTTCGCTGGTGACTGAACTGGGGGGCATTGGGGCGGGCATGGGGGCTTCTCCTGCTGGGCAGGATCGGATTACCCCCATGCCGCGCGCCATGCGCTCCGATGCTTGCGGTGCAATTCCCGGATTGGTCGGAAGGTGCTCTAGGCGATGGCCATCAGGCTGGCGTTGCCGCCGGCGGCGGTGGTGTTGATGGAAAGGGTAACTTCCTCGAGTAGCAGGTGCAGCGGGGTGCCGGTATGGAGCGGGACGATAGCGCCTTCGCGCTGCGCCAGCTCGTGGCTGGCCTCGGCGATGCGGGCTGCGGGGCCTTCGATCAGCATGGCGGCGAGATCGGGGATGCGCGTGAGGTTCTGAGCGGTCCATTCGACGCGGGCGGCGAGGCTGGCGGGGAAACCGGCGGGGCGGGTGGCCACGGGGCTGGGCGGGGTGATGACGGCGGTGTTGCCCGTGGCGAGCACGGCGGCGACCTGGTTCCACAGCGCTTCGACACTGGTGGCGGAGCAGGCGATCCGGCCGCGCGGGGCGAGGCGCCAGGTGTTGCGTTCGCCGACCGGGCCGGGGAGTTCGATGGTGTGGCCGAGGGGAGACGCCTTCGCGGCTCGCCATGCGGCCTGGGCGGTGGCGGCAAGGCCTTGGGCGGAAGCCCACTGGGCGAAGGTGGCGAGCGCCGAGTCCGGCTCGGCAGCGGGCAGGCTGGGCGCGGCATTGGCGGCAAAGCGCGTGAGATAGAGCGGACCGCCCGCCTTCGGACCGGTGCCGGAAAGCCCGCGTCCGCCGAAGGGCTGCACGCCGACGACCGCGCCGATCATGTTGCGGTTGACGTAGAGATTGCCCGCGTGGATGCGCTCGCACACGCGCTCCACGGTCTGGTCGATGCGGGTGTGGAGGCCGAAAGTAAGGCCGTAGCCCGAGGCGTTCACAGCCTCGATCAGGCTGTCCATCTCTTCGGCGCGGAAGCGGACGACGTGGAGGACGGGGCCGAAGATTTCGGCCTTGAGATCGCGCGGATCGGTGAGCTCGATGAGAGTGGGGGCGATAAAGGTGCCGTGGGCGGTTTCGGCGCCGAGCGGCATTGCGGTGACGGGGAACCCGGCGGCGCGCATCGCGGCGACGTGCGCGGCGATGCCGGTGCTGGCGCGCTCAGAGATGACCGGGCCGACGTCTGTCGCGAGCGCGGCGGGGTTGCCCACGGCGAGTTCGGCCATGGCGGCCTTGAGCATGGTGAGGGTGCGGTCGGCCACATCCTCCTGCAGGCAGAGCAGGCGCAGCGCCGAGCAGCGCTGGCCTGCGCTGTCGAAGGCGGAGGCGAGGACGTCGGCCACGACTTGTTCGGCGAGCGCGGAGCTGTCGACCACCATGGCGTTGAGACCGCCGGTTTCGGCGATGAGGGGGATGGGCTGGCCGTGCCGGTTCAGCCGCCCGGCGAGGGCACGCTGGATGGCATGGGCGGTCTGGGTGGAGCCGGTGAAGACGACGCCTTGCACGTCAGGCGCAGCGACGAGGGCGGCGCCGATGTCGCCGCTGCCCGGGAGGAAGTGGAGCGCGTCGGCGGGGACGCCGCTCTCATGCAGGATGCGGACGGCCTCGGCGGCGACCAGCGGCGTTTCGGGGGCGGGCTTGGCGAGGACGGGATTGCCGGCGGCCAGCGCGGCGGCGATCTGGCCGGTGAAAATGGCGAGCGGGAAGTTCCACGGGCTGATGCAGACGATCGGTCCGAGCGGCTGGGCTGTTTCCGGCAGGTCGCGGGCCTGCGCCGCGTAGTAGCGCAGGAAGTCGACCGCTTCGCGCACTTCGGCCAGCGCATTGGCGGCGCTTTTGCCGGCCTCGCGGATGAGCAGGGCGATGAGGGGAATGCGCGCGGATTCCAGCGCATCGGCGGCGCGCTCGAGCGCGGCGGCGCGGGTCTCGATGGGAGCGGCGGGCCAGCTTGAAGTGGCAGCTGCTTCGGCGGCGCGTGCGGCGTCTGCGGGGGTGGCGGGGTGGACATGGCCGACGATGTCGCGGTGGTCGGCGGGGTTGAGGACCGGCTGAGCGGGGCGGGCGGGATCGCCGGCGCGGTGGTCTTGCGCGGCGCTTTGCATGAGGGCCTGTGCGAGGGCGGCGAGCGTGGGTTCGTCGGCGAGGTCGAGGCCGTGGGCGTTGGCGCGGTCGGCGAACAGGGCCCGCGGGAGGGCAATCGCTTCATGCGGCGCGCCGGGAAGCGGCTCGGCGGCGACCACGGCGGCTGGGTCTTCGATCAGCGCGTCTACCGGGACGTCCGGATCGGCGATGCGGTTGACGAAGGAGGAGTTCGCGCCGTTTTCGAGGAGGCGGCGGACGAGGTAGGCCAGCAGCGTCTCGTGCGTGCCGACGGGGGCGTAGACGCGGCACGGGCGGGCGAGCTTTTCGGGGCCGACAACTTCCTCGTAGAGCGGTTCGCCCATGCCGTGGAGGCACTGGAACTCGTAGTCGCCGGGGGTGAAGTTCGGCCCGGCGAGATGGAGCACGCTGGCAAGGGTCTGCGCATTGTGCGTGGCGAACTGGGGGAACACGGCATCGCGCGAGGCGAGAAGCTTGCGGGCGCAGGCGACATAGGCGAGGTCGGTGTGGACCTTGCGGGTGTAGACCGGGAAATCGGCGAGGCCGGCTTCCTGCGCGCGCTTGATCTCGGCGTCCCAGTAAGCGCCCTTGACGAGGCGGACCATGATGCGGCGGCTGGTCCGGCGGGCGAGGTCGACGATCCAGTCGATCACCATGGGGCAGCGCTTCTGGTAGGCCTGGATGACGAAGCCGAGGCCCTGCCAGCCGGAGAGCGAGGGGCCGCGGGCGAGCAGCTCGAGAATTTCGAGCGAGAGTTCGAGGCGGTCGGCTTCCTCGGCGTCGATGTTGAAGCCGATGTCGTAGGACTTGGCGAGCTCGGCCAGCATGAGGACGCGCGGGGCGAGTTCGGCCATGACGCGCTGGGCCTCAGCGCGGGTATAGCGCGGGTGGAGCGCGGAAAGCTTGATCGAGATGCCGGGGCCGGCGAACACGCCGCGCCCGGCGCTGGCCTTGCCGATGGCGTGGATGGCCTGCGTGTAGGCATCGAGATAGCGGGCGGCATCTTCGGCGGTGGCGGCGGCTTCGCCCAGCATGTCGTAGCTGAAGGCGAACCCTTGCGCTTCGCGGCGGCGGGCGCGGGTGAGGGCTTCTTCGATGGTCTCGCCCATCACGAACTGTTCGCCCATCATGCGCATGGCCGTATCGACGCCGCGGCGGATGACGGGCTCACCAAGGCGGTGGACCATGCGGGTGAGTGCGTGGCCAAGGCCGGTCGCATCGACGCTGGCGGTGAGCTTGCCGGTGATGACGAGGCCCCAGGTCGCGGCGTTGACGAAGAGCGGCTTGTCCCCGCCGAGATGCGCGGCCCAGTTGCCGGTGGCGAGCTTGTCGCGGATCAGCGCGTCGCGCGTGGCGTCGTCGGGGATCCGCAACAGCGCCTCGGCGAGGCACATCAACGCGACGCCTTCGTGGCTGGAGAGCGCGAATTCCTGCACCAGCGCTTGCACGCCTCCGGGGCGGGCCTTGGCGCGCAGGGCCTCGATCAGCTGGCGCGCGGTGGCTGCGATAGCGGCGCGGTCTGCATGGGGCAGCGTGGCGGCGGCGAGGAGCGGGCGGATCGCCTCGGGCTCCGGGATGCGCGTGGCCGCCGTGATGGTGCGGCGCAGCGGGGTGTCGGGCGAGAGGCGCGGGGCGAAAGCGGGGAGGCTGGGGGCAGGGACGCTGGGCATGAAGCGAGAATACCAGATTGCGCGCAGGCGGTTTGCCTGATTTGCGTTGTCTGAAAGTATATATCGCCCTAAGTTTACCGCCGTGGCGGGCGATATGGATACTGATGCTGGCAATGGCGGTCCACTCGACCGGTTCGACCGTGCTATCCTGGATAGTCTGGTCGTCGATGGCCGCCTGCCGATCACCGAACTGGCGCAGCGCATCGGCCTTTCCAAATCGCCGACGCAGGCGCGGCTGAAGCGGCTGCTGGCGGAGGGCTATATCCGGGGCTTTCGGGCCATTCTCGACAACCGGAAGCTGGGGCTGGACCATATCGCCTTCACCGAGGTGAAGCTGTCCGACACGCGCGAGGCGGCGCTCGAGGCGTTCCGGCAGGCCGTACTGCGCATTCCCGAGATCGAGGAATGCCACATGATCGCATCGAGCTTCGATTACCTGCTCAAGGTGCGCACGGCGGATATCCGCCGCTACCGCGAAGTGCTGGGCGAGAAGATCTCGAGCCTGCCGCATGTGGCGAGCACCTCCACTTTCGTTGCGATGGAGACGGTGCGCGAGTCGCATGATTGAGGAGCGCAGGGCTCAGGAGCGTGGTTCTGCCGGGGGTTGGGCCTGCTGGCGGGCCATGCAGGCGTTGACCATTTCCAGATAGCGCGCGACCGTCTCGCGCTCGGCCTCGCTCATGTGCGCAGCGGCGGCAATCATGGCTTCGGCCACGGGCATGAGATCCAGTGCGGCGCGTTCCATGGCAATCGGTGTCAGTCCGACAAGCACGCCGCGCCGGTCAGCGGGATTGGCCCTGCGCTCGATCATGCGTTTGCCTTCAAGTCGATCGAGCAGCGCAGTGACCGAGGCGGAGGGCATCGAAAGCCGCTTGCCGAGATCGCCCGGCGAAAGCGCGCCAGCAACCTGAAGGTGTTCAAGCGCGGCGACTTCGGCGAGCCCGATCTTCATGCGCCGCCCGGCGAAAGAGGTGAAGCTGAACAGTTCGGCGGCGTGGCGCTGCCAGGCGAAGGTGAGGGCCTCAGGTTGCATAATTGCTCTCACATTTCGAGATAGTAGATATTTTGGTATTTCGGATTCCGAAAGTAACCGATAGATGGACCGACCATGAGCACGCAACCCCAGATTGCGCCGCTGATGGCTCTGGCCCTTGGCATGGCGTTTTGTCCCGCTCCGGCGCACGCCGCCGATACCACCATCGGCCTCGGGCTGGGCGTGGCCCCGCCCTATCCCGGCGCGCGCGAGGTGATCGCCGTGCCGCTGCCGTCGCTGGAGATCGCGGGCGATACGGTGACCTGGCGCACCAACAACTTCGGCCTCGAAGCGGGCTTCGACCTGGGCGGCGGCGTGAGCGCGGGACCGATCCTGCGCGTCGATCCGGGGCGCGGCTCGCTGTTTGCCGTGAAGGATGCCGTGGTGGCCCGGCTGGCGCGGGTCAAGGCCGCACCCGAGGCTGGCGGGTTTGTCGAGTTTGGCGGGCCGCTTGCCGGTTCCGTCCGCTGGCGCGGCCGGGCTTCGCTGGTGCAGGGCTTCGGTGCCGGGCACGGCGGGTTGCTGGGCGAGGCAAGCGCGGGCGTGCTGATCCCGGCGGGCCGGCGTGCGGTGCTGGCGCTCTCGGTGCAGGCAAGCTGGCAGGACCGGCGCTATGCACAGGCCTATTTCGGGGTCGATGCGGCGGGAGCGGTGCGGTCCGGCCTGCCGGTCTTCCGGGCGAATAAGGGGCTGCGCGATATCGGCGTCGGCGGGGTCTACACCCGTACCTTGTCGAAGCGCTGGTCGCTGAGCGTGCTGGGCACCTTGAGCCGCATGCAAGGCGCGGCGTCGCGATCGCCGATTGTCCGCGAGCGAGGGCGCGAATGGCAGCCGTTTGCGGGCCTCGCGCTGAGTTATCGGCTGTGAGCCCGGTCGTTCGTGGCAGCCTGCTCGGCGCGGTGCTCGCGCTCGGCGTGAACCTTGTCATCCAGCTCGCCGGGTGGGGCGAGGAGCCAGCCGGCACGGCCTATCCGGGGCCGGTGAACAGCGTGATCTATGCAATCGTGCCGTTCGTGTGGATCGGCCTGTTTGCCGCGATGGGGACGGCCCTGTTCGCCTTGCGCGCGCGGGGGATGATGCGCCCCGCGCGCGCGGTCGGCGTGCTGCTCGCCAACTGTGCGCTCTATCCGGTCTATACGCTCGGCTTCTCGTCGCGCGCGCTGGGACTTGCCGGGAACGGGTTGACGGCGGTGCTGGCGGCTTTCGCAATTGGCATGATGTTGGAGCGGGCGCCGCGTCTGGCGCCGCTGATCGTGCCGGTGATCGTCTGGGTCGCGCTTGCCTCGATCGGTCTCGTGGCGGTCATGACCGGACGGACTTTCTGAACATCAAACAGACAGGAGTTGGCGCATGATCGCGGTGACTGGGCGCTTGCGGCAGCTGGCGGTGATCGGGGCGGCAGTGCTGATGCTGGCCTGCAATCTGGGCTTTGACCCGGCACCGACCGATCTGGAAGCCGCAGGCCAGCGCGGCATGTATGCGGCCTATCCGGTCGCCTTCGCGCCGCACCCGTTCACCTTCGCGATCTGGCTTCCGATCTTTGTGGGTGCGATTGCCTTCGCGTTCTACCAGGCGTGGCCCACATGGCGCGACGATCCGCAGCTGGACCGGATCGGCAGGCGCGCTGCAGCGGGCTATCTGCTGGTAGGCGGGACGGCGTTCACGCCGCTGGGGCCGAGCAATCTCGTCGTCGCCGCAGCCTTCGTCTGCCTTGCCGGAGCCTTGCTGGCTGCGCGGCCCTTGAGCGCTGGGGCCGGGCGCTGGCTGGTGCGCGCGCCTCTCGGCCTGTTTGCCGGCTGGCTGCTGGTCGCGACCACCTTGAATGCCTGCCAGCTGGCGCAGAGCCTTGAGGTTCCGACTGGACCGCTGGCGGCGGCAGCCCTGATGATCGGGGCCTCGCTCGCGGCGATGGTGCTGGCACGTCGAAGCAACGAGCAGGCGGTGCTTGTCGCGGTGATCTGGGCGCTTGCGGGGATCACCGCCGCCAATCCCGACGCCGGGATCATCTGGGTTGCCTGGGGCACCTCGCTGCTGGTGATCACCACACTGCTTCGGGTCGAACGTGATCACAATCCTGGCCGGCAAGCGGAGCGGGAGTATGGCATCTGGGCAAAGGCTCGAAAAATGTGATCACAATTTGCATTGACGCAAGGGCAGGTGCGATCTATCCAACAGGGATGAGCGCACCTGTCTTGTCCCCGATTGCCGACCGCGTGGTCGACACGTTCTCCCCCGCTTCGCCCTATGCGGGCATGCCGACCTATTACGCGGCGAGCGCGAATCCGACGCCGCGGCGGCCGGAGCTGCTGGGCGAGGAAGTGGCCGACATCTGCGTGGTGGGCGCGGGCTTCACCGGCATGGGCGCGGCGCTGGAGCTCGCCGAGCGCGGCTACAAGGTGATCGTGGTCGAAGGCGAGCGCGTGGGCTGGGGCGCTTCGGGGCGCAATGGCGGGCAGCTCGTCAATGGCTACAGTCGGCGGATGCTGGAAGTGCGCCAGCATTACGGGCCGGAGGCGGAGAAGGCGTTCGGCGCGATGGCGCTGGAAGGCCAGGGCATCATCCGCGAGCGCGTGGCGAAGTATGGCATCGCATGCGACCTGCGCGCGGGCAACGCGATCATGGCGATGAGCAAGCCGCAGCTGAAGACGCTGGCCGAGCGCACCGAGGAATGGCACCGCCACGGGCACACGCAGATGTTCCTCGCGGAAGGCGCGGCGGCGCGCGAGCATATCAATTCGGACCGCTACATCGGCGGCATGTTCGATCCCATCGGCGGGCACATGCATTCGCTGAACTATGTGCTGGGCGAAGCGGCGGCGTTCGAAAGCCTCGGCGGGCGCATCTTCGAGCATTCGCGGGTCACGCATGTCGATCGCGGCGCCGAGCCGGTGGTGCATACGGCCAAGGGCAAGGTGCGCGCGAACAAGGTGCTGGTCTGCGGAAATGCCTATCTCGGCGATGCGGCGCCCGATCTTTCGGGGCGCATCCTGCCGGTCTCCAGCCAGGTGATCGCGACCGAAGTGCTGGGGGATGACCTGCTCGAGACGCTGTTTCCGACCAACTACTGCATCGAGGATATCCGCTATATCCCCGATTACTACCGGCGCACGGCGGACGGGCGGCTGCTCTATGGCGGCGGCACGATCTATGGCGGATTCGATCCGGCTTCGATCGAGGGCAAGATCCTGCCGCAGCTCCACCAGACCTTCCCGCAGCTGAAGGGCGTGAAGGTCGACTTCCAGTGGAGCGGCAATTTCGCGCTGACGATGACGCGTTATCCGCAGATGGGGCGCGTGTCCGACAGCGTCTATTTCTCGCAGGGTGACAGCGGGCACGGCGTGACCACGACGCAGATGCTGGGGCGCCGTCTGGCCGAAGCAATCGACGGTCAGATGACCAAATTCGACGTGTTTGCCTCGCTGCCCTATATCCCGTTCGTGGGCGGCAAGCTGTTTCGCGTGCCCTACTGCGTGCTGGGCGCGTGGTACTACGGGATGAGGGATCGCCTTGGAATCTAGGGATGAATCTTGAATCTAAAGTGAACTTTAGGTCCGATTCCGGTTCCTGATTCCTTTCAATGACTTGATTCGTGCGGCTGGCGCTGCGGTGCCGGTTCGCATGGGGCGTACCACTCCTCCTTCGTCATTCCCGCGAAGGCGGGAATCCAGGGGTTGAAGCGCGGTGCCAGCCGCTCTGGATTCCCGCCTTCGCGGGAATGACGAAGGTGGGGTTTCAGGAGAGGTGTGCGAGCGCCACGCGGACCTTGTCGATCAGACCGGGCTTCCATTCCTCGGGTGCGCCGACCACTTCGGGGCGGTCCGCGCACCAGCCGATCAGCATGAGCGTGCGCATCAGGAGGAAGAAGTCGAGCTGTTCGAGCGCGTCGTCCGGTAGCGGGCGCTGCGCGGCATAGCCAACTAGGAAGCGGCCCCGCAGCTGCGCGAAATCCGGTTCGCTGGAGGCGCTCCACAGACAGACGGCGAGGTCGAACATCGGCCAGCCCCACGCGCAATCGTCGAAATCGATGAGGCCGAGCGTGTCCCCGCTGATGAGGACGTTGGCGGGGTGGGCATCGGCGTGGATGAGGATCAGGGGATCGGTGAGCGCGGAAAAACGGATGAGGACGTGTTCGCGGGCTTGGCTCAGCAGGTTGCGCTCGTCGTCGGTCAGGCAGGGCAGGTCCCAGAAGCGGCCCCAGAACGGGCTGTCGCCGCCAAGACCTTCGGCGTCGAGGCGGTGGCGGGTGAAGCCGGCGGGCGGGATCCAGTCTGCTGTGGCGTTGTGCAGATCGGCGAGAAGTGCGCCGCTGCGTTCGAACCAAGGCCAGGTGGCGGGGCCGCGGTCGTCGCCGATCAGGTCGGCGAGCGTCTGGCCGGGGTGCCAGAGCGTCAAGCCGGCGAGGCGACTGCCTTCGGGATCGGGGGTGGGGACTTCGGCATACCACGCGCCGGTTGTGGTGCGGAGGCCGGTGGGGACAAGGAGACCGCTTGCCGCGAGGTGCGCGGTGAGCAGGCGGTCGGATTCCAGGGCGGGGAGCGCGTGGTAGCCGGGGCGGTGGAGGCGCAGAGCCCAAGTCGTGCCGTCTGGCGCGTCCGCGCGGAAGACGACGTTCTCGCTCTTGCCGATGGGGTGGGGTTCGGTTTCGGGGAGGCCGAACGCACGCAGTGCGGAGCGGGCGGCGGGGAGGTAGTCCAAGATCTCAGGCACTGGCCGTCACGCGGTCGAAGGCATCGAGGAAGGCGAGCGCATCTTCGCGCGGGAGGACGAGCGGGGGGCGGATCTTGACGCAGTTGTTGAAGGCGCCGTCGACCGAGGTGAGGAAGCCTTCGCGGCGGAGCGCGCAGACGAGCGCGAAGGCGCGGGGCGCATCGGGATTGCCGTCGGCATCGACGAATTCTGCGGCGAGGAACAGGCCCTTGCAGCGCACGTCGAGCAGGCCGGGGGTGTGGCCGAGGCGCTGCTGGAGTCCGGCCTTGAGTTCGGCGCCCACGGTGCGGGCGTGGTCGATCAGGCCCTCCTCCTCGATCACATCCAGCACGGCGAGGCCGACCGCGCCTTGCAGGGGGCTGGCGGCGAAAGTGTTGAAATAGCGGGCCTCTGCGCGGAAGGCCTCGACCACGTCGCGTTTCGCGCACGTGGCGGCAAGGGGAAGGCCCGCGCCCATCGGCTTTCCGGTGACGACAATGTCCGGCGTCAGGCCGACCTTGTCATAGCCCCACCATTGGCCGGTGCGGCCGTAGCCTGCCTGCACTTCGTCGGCGATGACGAGGCCGCCCTCGGCGCGGACGAGCGCGGCGGCCTTGGCCATGAAGCCGGGCGGAATGTCCGGCAGGCCTTCGTTGGCGAGGATGGGGCAGAGGATCAGGGCGGCGAAGCCCAGGCCGGTGGATTTAAGGTCGTCGATGGCGGCCTTGAGGCGGGCGATATAGGCGTCTGCCGATGCCTCGCCGGGGACAAGGGGGCGGAGCGTTTCGGGGAAGGGGATCGAGCGGATGGCGGGGTGGCGGGTATCGCCTGCGGGGAGGTTCGTCAGCGCGCCGACGACGGTGTTGTTGCCGTGGTAGGTGTGGTCGGTGCAGACGATCCCATGCTGGCCGGTGGCGATGCGGGCCATGCGCAGCGCGACTTCGATGGCCTCGGTGCCCGAGCAGGAGAAGACGGCGCTGTCCGTGACTCGCTGGAGCGCGGTGAGGCGTTCGGCCAGCGCTATGGCGGGTTCGCTGAGGTAGCGGCTGTGGGTGTTGAGCGTGGCCTGTTGGCGCGCCATCGCCTCGACAATGCGCGGGTGCGCGTGGCCGACGCAGGGCACGTTGTTGTACATGTCGACGTAGCGGCGGCCGTCCGCGCCGAACAAGTTTGCCCCTTGGCCCCGCACCAGATGGAGCGGCTCGTCGTAAAACAGCTTGGCGCCGCGCCCGAAGGCGCGGTCGCGCCGTTCGATAAGCGGATCAGGCGTTGCGGAGGTACCAGTCATAGTCGAGCGCGGTGACCTCGCTGAAGAACCGGTCCTGTTCGGTGCGCTTCACCGCGCAGTACATCTCGACGAAGGTATCGCCGAGGTAGTCGCGCATGATGGGGGAAGCGTGGAGCGCATCGACCGCGGCGTACCAGTTGCCGGGGACCTGATAGGGGCTGTCGGCCGCGGCCTTGTAGCCATCGCCGACGACCGCCGGGCCGGGGTCGATCTGATTCACCATGCCGTGGTGGACGCCCGCAAGCATCGCGGCGAGCGCGAGGTAGGGGTTGGCATCGGCCCCGGCGAAGCGGTGCTCGACATGGCGCGAGGCGGGCGGGCCGGCGGGGACTCGGAGGCTCACGGAGCGGTTGTTGACGCCCCAGATCGGCGCGGTCGGCGCGTAGCTGTTGGCGCGGAAGCGGCGGTAGGAATTGGCATTGGGGGCGAAGATGCCGAAGGCTTGGCTCTGCGTTTCCCTCAGGCCGCCGATGGCGTGGCGCATCGCTTGCGTGCCTTCGGGGTCTTCGCTGGCGAACACGTTCTTGCCCGCAGCGTCCGCCATGCTGAAGTGGAGGTGCATCGAGCTGCCGGCCGAGTGGCTGAACGGCTTGGCCATGAAGGTGGCGGCCATGCCCTGCACTTGCGCGACGCCCTTGGCGAGGCGCTTGTACATCTGCGCCTCGTCGCCCGCACGCAGCGCATCCGCACGGTGGTGGAGGGTGAGTTCGACCTGTCCTTGGGCATATTCGGAGATGACGGCTTCGAGCGGGATGCCCTGCACGTCGGCCTGTCGCCAGAGTTCCTTGAAGAAGGGGGCGAAATCCTGAACGTCGGTGAGGCTGAACACGTCGATCAGGTGGGGCTGCGCCGAGGAGTGCGGCGAGCGGGCGAGCTGGACTTCGCCCTTGGGGCCGCGCACCGGATCGACGAGGTAATATTCGATCTCGCACGCGACGACCGGGGTGAGGCCGAGCGGCTTGAAGCGGTCCACCACGCGGGCGAGCACGTGGCGCGGATCGAGTTCGCAGGGGGTGCCGTCCGCGTAGTACATCGATGTGATCACTTGCGCGACGTCATCGCCCAGCCACGGCGCCTTGACGAGCGTGCCGGGGACGGGGCGCAGCATGTAGTCCGGATCGCCGTTGCCCCAGACGAGGCCAGTGTCCTCGCAGTCCTGCCCGGTAATGTCCGCCACCAGCATCGAGCTCGGGAACAGGCGGCCGTTTTCGTAGATCGCCAAGAGCTCGCTCTTGCGCACACGCTTGCCGCGCGGGACGCCGGAGAGCGCGGTGAAGATCACTTCGATGAAGGCGATCTCGGGATTGGCGGCGAGGAAATCGCGGGCCTCTGCCGGGTCGGCGATCATGCTGGCGGGGGTTGTCATCGGTCTTGGCGGTCCTCGGGAACTTCATATCGGGTGGTATGGAGCAGGGCGTGGGGTGTCAATCTTGCTTGGCCTCGGCGCAAAATTGTGATCACATGGCGGCATGGCAGCAACAGGCCCACTCGCCGATGACGATGCGCGCACCTTGCACCAGCAGGTGCTGGCACGGCTGCGCGAGAATATCCTGCTCGGGCGGATCGAGCCGGGGCAGGCGCTGACGATCCGGGGGCTGGCGGCGGAGCTGGGGGTGAGCGCCATGCCGGTGCGCGAAGCCCTGCGCCAGCTGGTGGCCGAGCGCGCGCTGGAGCTGATGGACAACCGCCGCGTGCGCATCCCGCCGATGACCATCGAGCGCTTCGAGGACCTGATCGCGGCGCGGATCGTGCTGGAAGCCGAAGCCGCGGCGCGGGCCATGCCCTATGTGACGGATGCCTTGATCGCGCGGCTGGAAGCGGAGGATGTGGCGATCAACGCAGCGGTGGCGGAGCGCGACTATGACCGCTGGATCGGCGCGAACTATGCCTTTCATTCAGCGCTTTACGGGGCGGCGGGGCAATCGGCGTTCCTGCCGTTGATCGAGAGCCTGTGGCTTCAGGTGGGGCCGTTCCTGCGCCGGGCGATCCGGACCATTTCGGGGCACTATACCGTCGACCGGCACAGCGAGGCGCTGGCGGCGCTGCGGCGGCGCGATACGATGGCGCTCAGGATCGCGATCGAGGCCGATATCCGCGACGGGATTGCGCATATCGGCTCCACGCTGATCCGGAGCGAGGCGCTGGGGGCGACGGTTGTGCAAGGGACCCTTCGTCCTTCGACAAGCTCAGGATGAGCTCAGGGTGAGCGAGTTTTTGGGGAAGCACCAAGTTAACGCGGGGGACACTATGGCATGAGCGAGCAGCAGAGCCTGGCTAAGGGCGCGCTTTCGGCGCTGGAATCGACGATCATGGGGATCGCGGGGACATCGCCCGCCTTCACCGTCGCGGTGACGACAGGCACGATCTATGCCGCGATCGGGCCGCTTTCGGTCGGGAGCCTGCTCTACAGCGGCGTGATCATGCTGGGCATCATGTTCGCTTTCGCCAAGCTCAACCGGGTGATGCCCGATGCGGGCGCCGCGTTTGCGTGGGTGGGCAAGGTGTTTGGCCCGACCTGGGGGTTCTTTGCCGGGTGGGGCCTGATGGTCGCCTCGGTGGTGTTCATGGTTTCCGCCACGCTGCCCGCCGCGACCGCGACCTTGCTGCTGCTCGCGCCCGATCAGGTGGAGAACACGCCGCTCGTCACCGCCATCGCGGCCATCTGGCTCACGCTGGTGACATGGATCGTGCTGCGCGGGATCAAGCACGCCAGCACCGCGCAGGTGACGGTGACGGTGATCGAGGCGGTGATCGTGGTCGCGCTGCTGGCGGCGGCGGTCTACTGGTTCGGCAGCCATCCCGCGCATGTGCCTTCGGCGGCATGGGTCTCGCCCGCCTCGTTTACGTTCAAATCGTTTGCCGATGGGGCGATTGTCTCGGTTTTCTTCTACTGGGGCTGGGACGTGACGATGAACCTCGGCGAGGAGACCGAGCCGGAGGACGCCTCCAAGGGCGCGTTCTGGGCGATGATCAACCTCATCGTGTTCTTCGTGATCCTGATGACGGTGGTGCTGATTGCCCTCAGCGACAAGGAGATCGCCGCAGCCAATACCAACGTGCTCTATGCGATCTCGGCCAAGATCTTCCCCGCGCCGTGGAGCTATCTGGTGGTGCTGGCGACAGTGCTGAGCACGGTCGGCGCGCTGGAGACGCAGATCCTGCAGTTCAGCCGCAGCATGTATTCGATGGCGCGCGCGGATGTCCTGCCGCCCTTCTGCGCCGCCGTGCACCGTGATTGGCAGACTCCCTGGGTTGCAACGCTGGTGATCTGGGCGCTGGGGCTCGTGCTCCTGTTCGGCGCTTCTTACATGCCGTCTGTCGCCGAAATCCTGCAAAGTTCGATCGAGGCGATTGGCCTCCAGATCTGTTTCTACATGGGGCTGACCGGTTACGCCTCGGCCTGGCATTTCCGGACGTTGCTGCGGACGGACCTGCGCGAGGCATTTACCCATGTTATCATGCCGTTGATCGGCGCGCTGTTCATGACCGGGGTCGCCGTATGGGTGATCCCGACTTTCAGCCAAGCGGTTCTTGTCGTGGGGATCGGCGGTCTGTTGTCCGGCTTTCTGCCGCTGCTACTGTGGGCGGCGTGGAAGGCATGGGTGAGACGGCCTGTCGCAACCTGAGACCCCGGTCTTCGTTGCAAAATATGCCTAGACATTAACCGCATGTTCGCTCCGGACTGCTAGGCCTGCAGGCCGGAGACCGAGGTTTGAACGACGAATCCTTTACCATGCGGCCGGGGAAGCCCTTGCTCCCCGGAGCCGGCGGGGCTGGTGCCAGCTTTGCCGTGCTGCCGTGGCGCGCGTGGGGTTCGGCGGAGGCGCGCGCGGCGTGGGATGCGCTGAGTGCGCGGGCGAGCACGCCCAATCCGTTTTTCGAGACGTGGTATTTGCTGCCCGGTCTGGGGCGGTTCGATCCCTATGGGCGCGTGCAGATCGCGGCCTTGATGCAGGACGCTGCGCCGCTGGGGCTGCTGCCGCTGCAGCGGGCGCGGCGCTATGGGCGGCATCCGCTGCCGCATCTGGCGGTGTGGCTCCATGCCAATGCCTTTCTGGGGGCGCCGCTGGTGGCGGAAGGTGCGGAGGAAGCGTTCTGGGAAGCGCTGCTCGATTGGGCGGACCGCCATGCCGGTACGGCCGCGTTCCTCCATCTTGCTGCCTTGCCGCTGGATGCGGCGCTGACCGAAGCCTTGCAGGCAGTCGGCGCGCGGCAGCGGCGGCAGGTCGAGCTGGTGCACCGCGAGGAGCGCGCGATGCTGTCTTCGCCGCTGGGGCCGGCGGCCTATCTGGAGCATGCGCTGCCGGGCAAGAAGCGCAAGGAGCTGCGCCGCCAGCAGGCACGGCTGGCTGAGCAGGGCGAGCTGCGCGTTGTCCGTCGCGACGATGAGACCGGGATCGGGCTCTGGATCGAGACGTTCCTGGCGCTGGAGGCGCTGGGTTGGAAGGGCGCTGCGGGGAGCGCGCTGGCCTGCGCGGGAGAGACCGCTGGGCTGTTTCGCGAAAGCATGGCGGCGGCGGCGGCGCGCGGGTGTCTCGAGCGGTTGAGCCTCGAGCTTGATGGGCGGCCGATCGCGATGCTGGCGACCTTGATTTCGCCGCCGGGGGCGTTTTCGTACAAGACCGCGTTCGACCAGCGCTATGCGCGGTTCTCGCCGGGGGTGCTGCTGCAACTCGAGAACCTGGCGCTGCTGGAGCGGCCGGGGGTGCGCTGGGCGGACAGCTGCGCGGCGCCGGACCATCCGATGATCGATTCGCTGTGGCGCGAGCGGCGGGGGATCGGGCGTTTTTCCATTGCGATCGGCGGCGCTGCGCGGCGGGCGCTGTTCGGGCGGATCGTGTCCTACGAGCTGTCGCGCAATCCGCAGGGGCTGGGCTGAAGCGGCGGAAGTCGTGTCGGCATCCTTCGACAGGTTCAGGATGAGCGGGTGGGGGGTGTGACCCGTCGTGCAAGAGTCGAGGCGGCAGCTTTGCGTTGACGCAAACGTCAGCTTGGGCAATGCCGCCCCGCATGAGCGACGCACCCGAGAGTTCCGATCCCGCGGCATTGGTCGATGGCCTGCTGCGGCTGCTTGATGTGGCCGACGAGGGAGATGACCATTTTGCCGGGGCGCGCAAGCCCGGCGGGGTGGGCCGCGTGTTCGGCGGGCAGGTGATCGGTCAGGCGCTGGCGAGTGCCGAGCGCACGGTGCCCGAGGACCGTCCGGTCCATTCGCTCCACGCCTATTTCCTGCGCGGCGGGAACGAGGATTTCGGCATCGATTTCGAGGTCATGCGCGATCTCGATGGCGGCAGCTTTGCCAACCGGCGCGTGGTGGCGAGCCAGCAGGGCCAAGATGGCACTCCAAGGCCCATTCTCACGATGGTCGCCTCGTTCCACAAGCGTGAGCCGGGTGTGGAGCATGCGGAAGCGATGCCCCAGGTGCCCGCGCCCGAGAGCCTGCGCAGCGAGGCGGAACTGCGCGCGGAATATGCCGACAAGGTGCCCGAGCGCCTGCGCAAGCAGATGCTCACCCCGCGCCCGATCGAGCTGCGCCCGGTGGAATCGCGCCACTGGATGGGCGGCCCCCCGCGCGAGCCGTTGTCGCACACCTGGATGCGCGCGGTGGCGCCGCTGCCGGATGATCCCAAGCTGCACCGCGCGGTGCTTGCCTACGCGAGCGACATGACCCTGCTCGGCACCGCGACCCTGCCGCACGAGATCAGCTGGTCCAAGGGCAACATGATGGGCGCCAGCCTCGACCATGCGATCTGGTTCCATGACGACTTCCGCGCCGATGAATGGATGCTCTACGTGTGCGACAGCCCCTGGGCGGGGCGCGCGCGCGGGTTCAACCGGGGGCGTATCTTCACCCGCGAAGGCAAGCTGATCGCGAATGTGGCGCAGGAAGGGCTGATCCGGCCGCTTGCCAGGAAGGCCGAGGGCTGAGCTATTTCTTGCCCGCCGGGCAGTTGACGATGGCTTCGAGCAGGGTGGCTTGCACCAGCGACGAGGAGACCATCGTCAGCAGGCGGTCCGTGTTGGTCTTGTCGCCCAGCGAAAGCACGATGGCATCGAAGGCCTTGCAGCGCTGCAAGGTGGTCATCCCGGCGCCGTACTGGTTGCCGATCATCGTGAGATAGCGGTCATAGGGATCGGTGCGGCGCGAGACTTTGGTGGCGGGCTTGGCGGGGGCAGCGGGCGTGGCGGCTGCGGCGGCGGTGCCTAGCGCCGCCTTGCGCGGTTTTGCCACTGTCGCGCCGGCCATGGCAGCGGGCGAGGCAAGCGGGCGCTTGCCCGGTGCGGCTTTGGCGGCGGCCAGTTTGCCCGGTGCAGGCTTGCCGGCCGCGGGTTTGGCCTGCACCTCGGCTGCCGGTGTGCTGGCGGTCATGGCGGGCGGCGCCGCGCCGGGGGCGGGCCTGGTGTTGAGGCTGCGCAAGTAGGCGGCGACGCGGTCGTTCGCGCTGGTGAACATGGTGCGGCGCGCGGTGGTCATGCCATCGAGATGATCGGCAATGGGCACACCGACGTGGCGGCAGCGCACCGCGACACCCATCATCATTGTCTGGAATTCGACGAGGCGGGCGGCCTGCACCGTCGCCGCATCGGGACAGACCGTCTCGGCTGCCGCCAACTCTGTCGCGACCGGGGCGAGCACGAGCACCAGCGCTCCGGCCAGCCCGGCGGGGCGGGAATACCGGGGGGCGGTCACGGCTGTCTCGGGGCCTCGCACGCCCGGATCGGCACGGCCATCAGCGTGCTGAAGGCGCTGACCAGAATCGACTGGGCGGTGAAGGCAGCGGCGGCGACAGGGCTGTAGGACTGCGATTCGGCGGCTACCGCATTGATCGGGTTCGTATCGCCCCGCAGCTGGTTGGTATCGTAAAGGTCCTGCAGCTGGCGCATGTAGGCGATCGTGGCGTCGTTGTTGCGCTTCGCCGCCTCGACCGCGGCGACGTAAGCGCTGTCGTGGAACGCGTTGCGCGCTTCTGCCGAGCAGAAGCTGGATGGGAAGATCAGCGGCGGGATCGCGGCAAGCTGCGGGCGCGGCGGCAATTTGAAGTCCGGCGGCAGCAGGCCGACCGCGATGGGATGCGGATCGGTCGCCGGTGTGGAGGTGAGCGAGAGCTGCACGGCATCGGGCACCGCCACGGCTCGCCCGCCTGCTTCGATCCTGCCCGTCTCGACCCTGCCCGTCTCGACCCTGCTCGTCTCGATGAGGCGTGGCGGCGAAGCGGACGGCGTGGCCATCGGCGTCTGGCGCAATGCCAGCGAAGCCTGCGGTTCAGGCAGGGTGGAGGGGTTGAGCGGAGCGGTAGACGGGGCCGGAGTGACCGCGCCGGCAGGTACAACTTCGGCTGCGTCGACGATCGGTGCAGGCGTGACGGCGCCGAGGCGCTGGCTGTCGCCCAGTGCACCGAGCAGGCGGCGCAGGGCATCGCTGTCGCTGCTTTCCGGTTCCGGCTCCTGCGGGAGAGTTGTCACATAAGGTGCCGAATCCGGATCGGGCTTCGGAACCGAAGCGACGTTCGGCGCGGGCAGCGGTGCCGAGCGCGAGGCTCGGGAAGCGAGCTGCTGCTTGATGGGGGGCGTCGCAGAAGGTTTGGCGGCAGGTGTAGAGGCGGCCAGGTGCGGTGCGGTGACGGGTGCGGGGGGCGGCGGCACAGGTGCGGGCGGCGTTACCGCGGTGACGACGGCGGCTGGCACGATCTGCGCCTGAGCCGGAGGCGTCGGCAGGACCGGTTGCTGGGCGGGGGCCGGAACCGGCGCGGGCGTCGCCGGGGCCGCAAGCTGGCGCAATTTGGCCAGCTTGACGCGCGCGACGGTGGCAAATGTGCCGGTGGGGTACTGCGCCAGATAGGCTTCGTAGAGCGCAGGATCGCTGCCGCTTTCGACCGACTGCCAGAAGGTCAGTTCGAACTGTGAGCCGACCCCGGTGGCGGCCACGCCTTGCGCCAGTGCCGAGGTCGCGGTGGATAGTGCCAGCGCGGCACAGGCAGCAACGAACGGCATTGGCACATGCCACACCTGTGCGTGACCGCCTCCGGATGCCTTCCTGTTCACCGTGCCCCTCGGTTCGCCTGTCGCTATCCGCGATAGGTAAGTGGCCTTAACACACGAAAGTAAAGATTCGAAGTCGATATGGCCCATTGCGCGCCAGGATGCCTTCCCCATCGGGCAGGGGTTATTGAACCGGCGCCGCACAAGGGCGTAGCGGCACGGCCATCATCGCATCGAACTGGCGAACCAGCGCGGCCTGCACCGAATAGGCGCGCGCGGCCTCGGCCTGATAGGCGCGGGCTTCGGCGGCGATGGCGTTGAGCACAGCCGTGTCGCGGCCGAGCTGCCCGCGGTCATACGTCTGCTGGAGCTGGCGCAGATAGGCGACGGCGGCTTCGTTGTTGCGCGTCGCGACTTCCACCGCCGGGCGATAGGCATTGTTGTGGAATTCGTTGCGCGCATCGTTGCTGCAGAAATAGGCGGGGAGGACAACCTCGGGCACCGGGATCAGGAACGGGCGGCCCGAGGCGTAGCTGACGGCAGGCGTGACGGCAGGCGTGAGCGCTGCGGCCGGTGCCTGGAGCGGCTGCGCGGGAGCTGCGGCGACGACAGTCGGCTGCGGGGCGGGTTCGCCATTGGCGGCGCGCAATTGCGCCAGCAGGCGGGCCATCGGCGAAGGAGCGGCTTCGGCCAGAGCGACGGGGGCTGCGGCCGGGGCAGGCGTGACGACCGCGGCGGCCGGCGTTGGCGCAAGCGGGGCTTCGGCCGCAGGCATGGTCAGTACCGCAGGCGCGGGCTGTGGCGCGGGAACGGGAGCGGCGGTGGGCGCCGCAGCGGGGGCGGTGGCGGGCTGCACGGCCATTGCGCGCTGGATCACGGCGATGCGCGCGCGGGCAAGGCCGCTGAAGGTGCCATCGGGATAGCGCGCGAGATAGGCCTCGTAGCTCGCGACATCCTCGCTGCCGGTGACGGATTGCCAGAACGTGAGCTCGAACGCGGAGCCGACGCCGTTGGGCGTGGAGGACGCCGCCGGGGCGGCGGTCTGGGCGGCGACCGGCGGGGCGGTGACGGCGATCAGCGCGCTGACCAGTACCGGAGCGATCAGGCGAAAGCGGTTCATGCGCATCACGGGCTCCCCATAGGACGGGTGACGGCCCGTTCCGCGGCTCGCCATCCCTTGGCATTCTCCCTTTGACAGCAGGTTAGAAGCGAATGGTGGACGAGCGCCCAAAGCTTGCGGTTAACCCGAAAGTCACCGTGTTTCGGGGCGAATTATGCGCCGGGGTGGTAGAAATCGTAGACGGCCTGCGCGACGGCGCCGCTGACCCCGGGGGCGCGCTGCAAGTCTTCGAGGCTGGCGGCGCGCACCTTTCCGGCGGTGCCGAAGTGGAGCAGTAGCGCGCGCTTGCGCGCCGGACCGATGCCGGGCACCTCGTCGAGCGGGCTGGCGGTGATCGCGCGGCTGCGCTTGGCGCGGTGCGCGCCGATGGCGAAGCGGTGGACTTCATCGCGCAGGCGCTGGAGGTGGAACAGCACAGGAGAATTGACCGGGAGCATCTTCTCGCGCCCATCCATGAAGTGGAACACCTCGCGCCCTTCGCGCCCGTGGTGCGGCCCCTTGGCGATGCCGATGAGCGTGACGTCCTCGATGCCCATGGCCTCCAGCGTCTCGCGCGCGGCGGAAAGCTGGCCCTTGCCGCCGTCGATGAGCACGAGATCGGGCCACATCCCGGCCTCGCGGTCCGGATCGTCGTCCTGCGCTTTTGCGAAACGGCGCTGGAACACTTCGCGCATCATGCCGAAATCGTCATTGGTCTGCGCGGTCTTGATGTTCCACTTGCGATACTGGCCGGTCATGAAGCCTTCCGGCCCCGCGACGATCATCGCGCCGAGCGCATGGGCGCCCTGCACGTGGGAGTTGTCGTAGACTTCGACGCGCTGGGGCGGTTCGCCGAGTTCGAGGAATTCGGCCATTTCGCGCCAGGTGCGCGCCTTGGTGCCGCTTTCGGCCATGCGCCGCTCAAGCGCTTCGACCGCGTTGCGCTGGGCTTGTTCCATCAGGCGGCGGCGATCGCCGCGCTGGGGGACCGAGATTTCGACCTTGCCGCCCGCGGCGCCGTGGAGCGCTTCGGCGAGGAGGTCCGCCTCGGGGAGCTCGCGGTCGACGAGGATCAGGCGCGGCGGGGGCACTTCCTCGTAGAACTGGGCGAGGAAGCTGGTGAGGACCTCGGGTTCCTCCAGCCCCTCGGTATGGCCGGGGAAGAAGGCGCGGTGGCCCCAGTTCTGGCCGCCGCGGATGAAGAAGGCCTGCACGCTGATCTGGCCGCCTTTGCTGGCCATCGCGAACACGTCCGCATCCCCGACGCCTTCGGCATTCACCGCCTGACTGCCCTGGATGAAAGTAGCGGCGCGGAGGCGATCCCGCAGCATGGCGGCGCGTTCGAAGTCGAGCGCTTCGGCCGCCGCGCTCATCTGCGCCTCGATCTCCTTCTGCACCGCGCCCGATTTGCCGCCGAGGAAGTCCTTTGCCTGCCGCACAAGCTCGGCATAGTCCTCCTCGCTGATGCGATCCACGCAAGGGGCCGAACAGCGCTTGATCTGGTAAAGCAGGCAGGGCCGGTCGCGCCGCGACATGTAGCCATCGTTGCAGCTGCGCAGCAGGAACAGCTTCTGCAGCGCGTTGATCGTGGTGTTGACCGAGCCGGCGCTGGCGAAGGGGCCGTAGTAATTGCCCTTGGCGCGGCGCGCGCCGCGGTGCTTGCTGATGCGCGGGAAGGCGTGATCGGCGCGCAGGAGAATGAAGGGGAACGATTTGTCGTCGCGCAGCAGCACATTGTAGGGCGGGCGATAGCGCTTGATCAGCTGCGCCTCGAGCAGCAGCGCCTCGGCCTCGGAATTGGTCGTCACGATGGTCATCGAGCGCGTCTGGCTGACCATGCGCTTGAGCCGCTGCGGCAGGCGCTCGACTTGCGTGTAGTTGGCGACGCGGTTCTTCAGCGCGCGCGCCTTGCCGACATAGAGCACATCGCCGCGCGCATCCTGCATGCGGTAGACGCCGGGCTTGGGCTTGAGCGTGGCGACGACTTCGCGGATGGCGGCGACGCCGCGCTCGATGTCGGGCTGGTCCGAGCCGCGCACCGTATAAGTCGCCTTGTCCTCGTTGAACCGCTCCGAAGCCTTGGGCAGCAAGGGCTCGGGCACTTGCGGGCCGGAGTGGTGGTCAGGGGCAGGGGGAGGGGTGCGGCGCGCCATGGCAAGGCCGGAGATAATGCTTCGGCCCGGGCTTGGGGAGGGGCGGCGGGCAGATATCCCCGCGCGGAAATGTGGCTTCTAGGGGTATCCTGCTAGGACCATCTCAACGCTCGCATAATCTCTTCTGGCGCATGCACACGCGCATCATGAGCCCGCAGCCCTCCCAGTCGATCATCCCGATGCCGCGCATCACCGGACGCCGCGCGACCCCCCGCGTGCGGCTGTTTATTCCGGCGACGGTGCTGCTGCTGCACGGCAAGGAGAATTGCCTGCTCGATGATCTTTCGCAGGCGGGCGCGCGGGTGACGATTGCGGCCAGGCTGCCCGGTGTCGGCGCCGGCGTGGTGCTGGAAGCCGCCGGGCTCGACGTGTTCGGCACGGTAGTCTGGTCGCAAGGAGCGCGCTTCGGCATCCAGTTCGAGGAGCCGTTGCCGCTGCACGAAGTGGTCAACGTGCGCCACCACGCCGATGCGCGGGCACGGCAGGAAGCGGCGAATGTCCAGCGCCATGGGCGCAGCCCGCTGCAGGGCCGCCCGCGTCTGCGCCCGTTCTCCTGATCAGAACTGCTTGCGCAATTCGATGCTGAACACGCGGCCCTCGGGATTGAGGTAGCCGCGCTGGTAGCGCAGCGGGGTGGCGCCGGTCTGGTCGGTCACTTTCTGCACGGCATCGAACACGTTGTTCACGCCGAAGGCGACGCGGGCGCCCTTGAAGAACGGCGCGCGGCCGATGAGATTGCCCATGCGGCCGAGGTCGATGAAGCCGCGCAGATTGAACGTCGCCAGATCGCCGAAATCGAGGCGCGAGGCTCCGGGTACGCCTGAACCATCGACATGGGTGCCGCTGGCGTAAGTGCCTGAAATGCGAAGGCCGAAACCGCGATAGAAGCCGCCGCCCTCCAGCGTCGCGCTGCTGCGCGAGATGCCCGCGCCGGACAGGGCATCGCCGTTCAGCAAATCGAGCACGCGGCTGCCGGGAACGATCCGCGCGGTCTCGTCAAGCTCCTGCGTGTAGGCGAGGCTGAGGTTCCAGTGTCCGCGTCCGTCACCGCCGGGGCCGCCACGCCCGCCGCCGCCCCCACCGTTGCCGGGACGTGCCCCGCCGCCGGGCCTGCGCATGCCGGCAAAGGCGCTGCGCCGGGCATTGGGATCGGGCTTGCCGAAGGGGCCGCCGAAATTGAGGCTGGCGCGCAGGCGCGAGCCGGTTGTCTCGGCAAAGGTCACCGCGCGCTGATCGACGCTGACGATGCGGCCGGTGGCGTCGCGGGTGACGCGGCCGGGGAATGCAGCTTCGACATCGGGGGTCAGCAGCGGGAAGGCATTGGTCGTATCGAGCGAGCGATTGCGGAAGTATTCGAGCAGCAGCGCGGATTCCTTGCCGATCGGCAAGTCCCAGTTGGCCGAAAGCTTGATGTCGCGCTGGCGTTCCTTCTTGAGCGCGGGGTTGCCGCCGGTGATCACGGTGGCAAGCACGCTTTCCCCGCGCGTGAAGTCAAACAGCGCGACGCCGGTGGTGATCGTGACCGGCGCGCCGAGGTCGGCAAGGCCAGGCGCTTTCTCGCTCGCGATGTAATTGGCGGCGAAAGTCAGCTTGGGCGTGACGCCCCAGGTGATCCCCGCGCCATAGGCAGTGAGGCCGCCGAAGTCGGACACGTTGTGCACCTCGGCGTTCACGTTGAGCGAGATGTCGCCGAGCTTGCTGCCGAAGTTCTCGCGGCGGCTGGTGATCGGCAGATCGAGGCTGAAACCGGCCTGCGCATCACCGCGCCGGAGATTGGCGGGGGCGGCGAGCTGGCGTGAATCCGAGGAGCGCAGGCCATTGTAGGCAAAGCCCGCCTTGAGCGTAAGCGCGGTCTGCCCGCCGGGGAGGCGCAGCGGCGATCCGGTGACGGTGGCGAGCGTCGTTGCGGTATCGGACTTGCTGCGGGCGATGCCTTGCGGGGTGGGCAGGATCGCATCGACGGGCAATGTGCCGAAGGGCGAGAGCGAGCCCTGATCGACCAGCGTCTGCAGCCCCGAAAGATCGGCGCGGGCATCGATCGTGGTGGTCGTGTTCACATGGCTGCCGTCCGTTGTCCATGCGAGCTGCCATGCGCCGACGGGCAGGTTGAGCGAGGCGCCTGCGGAATATGTTTCCGCGACGGTGCGACTGGCGAGGGGGGCAGGGAGCAGCGTGGTACGCTGGACCAGGCTGCCGTCGGGCGCGGTGAGGACGATACTGTTGAGCCCGTTGAGGCTGCGATTGTCGTTGCGCTGGATAAGGCCGTTCAGCGTCAGCGATGCGCCGGTGCCGAGCGACTTCGCATATGTGCCGTTGAGGATGGCGCTGCGCTGATCGGCAAGGAGCGTGCGGTAGTCGCCTTGCCTCGGATCTATCAGCCCGGTCTGCGCGCCGCTGACGGCAGGCTGGACAATCCCGCGCTCGGCCTCGGTGAGCGGCGAGCGGCGTTCGAGTGTGCCGGTGAGATTGAGGCGGCTGCCCTTGTCGATGCGGGTGAGCGTCAGTTCCTCACTGAGATCGCTGAATCCGCCCGCGCCGGGGAGCTTGGCCTCGGTCTCGGTGCCGAAGCTGCGGAACTTGTCCTTGAGGATGAAGTTGACCACGCGCTGGTCGGGCCGGAAGCCGTATTTGAGCGCGACTTCCTCGGGCAGGACTTCGACGCGGCGGATCGCTTCGGGCGGAATCGAGCGGATCTCGCGGAAATTGGCGATGCGCAGGCCGTTGAGCAGGACCGACGGCGCCCCGTCGCCGCGCCCGCGTCCGGTGCCTGTCTGCGGGGCGAGCGCGGCGAGCAGCGACTGGAGCGAACTGGCGCCATAGGCCGCGATATCCTCCTCGCCGAGCGTGACGATCGGCGGCGCCGCGGTCTCGACCTGACCGCGCACGCGGGTGGCGACAACGACGATGTCACCGTCGGCATCGATGGTCCCGTTGGTGCCGCCCACCGCCACCGGCGCATCGGCCTCGGCGGGCGGGGCGGGTGCGGTTTGCGGCCCGGTCGCAGCGAGTGCGGAAGCCGGGAGCAGGGCAAGTGCCAGCGCGGCGGAGCTTTGCGGCAGGGCCATCGAACGTATCCTGTTGGCGAGTCGGGATTTCCGGCCCGGTTGCTGGTTCCAACCCCCGCGACGGTCCTAGGGCCGCCCATAAGCGCCCGACAATGACCCTTTCGTATCAATTTGTCGCAGCGCAGCAATTGCCTTCGCGCTTTTCTTTTTGCGCCGAGATCGCTATGCGCCGCGCGCAAGGGCGCTTCTGGCGCCCGCAATGCGTGCATGCACCCAAGCGAAAAAGGCAGACGACCCCGCCTATGGCGAAAGAAGAACTCCTCGAGATGCGCGGCCAGGTGGTCGAACTGCTCCCCAACGCGATGTTCCGCGTGAAGCTGGAGAACGAGCACGAGATTCTGGGCCACACCGCCGGCAAGATGCGCAAGAACCGCATCCGCGTGCTGGTGGGCGACGAGGTGCTGGTCGAGCTGACGCCTTATGACCTGACCAAGGGCCGCATCACCTACCGCTTCATGCCCGGCCGTTCGGGTCCTGGCGGTTTCTGAGCTCGCTGCGGCAGCAGTGCCGCCCGCTTCCGAACCACCCGCGCTGGTGCTGGCATCGGCCAGCCCGCGCCGCCGCGAGTTGCTGGCCCGCCTTGGCGTGACTGCGCCGCGCATTCTCGCCACCGACATCGATGAAACCCCGCTGTCCGGCGAACTGCCACGCAATCACGCGGTGCGCCTCGCTGCCGGGAAAGCGCGTGCCGCCGCTGCGCTGGAACCCGAGGCGGTGATCCTTGCGGGCGACACCGTCGTGGGTGTCGGGCGGCGCATCCTGCCCAAGGCCGAGGACGAGGCGACGGCAAGGCGGTGTCTTGCGCTGCTCTCGGGCCGCCGCCACCGCGTGTTCTCCGCCATTGCCGTGCTCTCGCCCGACGGCACGCTGCGCGAGGCGCTGAGCGAGACGATCGTGCGCTTCAAGCGGCTCGAGCCCGCCGAGATCGAGGCCTATATCGCCGGGGGCGAGTGGCACGGCAAGGCGGGCGGCTATGCCATCCAGGGCAGCGCGGAAGGCTTCTGCGCGTGGCTGGCCGGGAGCCATTCGGGCGTTGTCGGTCTGCCACTTTACGAGACGCGCCGTCTTCTGCGCGCGGCGGGGCTGGCGATTGCCTGAGTGGCTGATCGAGGCGGGGATCGGCGAAGAACGCGCGATCCTTGTCGAACAGGGCGAGATACTGGCCGCGCGCATCCTGTGGGATGAACCTTGGCGCGCGGGCGCGGTGACGGAGGCGCGCCTCGTCGGCCGCATTCCCGGCACCCGCCGCACCGTGGTGCGCCTGCCCGATGGTAGCGAGGCTTTGGGCGAGGGGTTCGATCCTGCGCTGACCGAGGGGCGCCCGGTCATGGTCCGCGTGACCCGCTCCGCGATTGCCGAGAGGGGGCGCACCAAATTGCCGCAGGTCCGTCCCGCGGCGGGTGAGGCGCTCAAGCCTGCGCCGTCGCTGCTGGAGGAGCTTGCTGCCGGGCCTTATCCGGTGCGGGACGTGCCGGTGCATGGCCGCGCCTTTGCCGAAGCCGGGTGGGACGATCTTGTCGCCGAAGCACTGACCGGCGAAGTAGCGTTCGCGGGCGGCAACCTTGTCGTCAGCCCGACCCCGGCGATGACCCTGATCGATATTGACGGCCCACCGCCGCTTCCCGCGCTGGCGCTGGCCGCGGCGCCGGCGATTGCCGCGGCGCTGCTGCGCTTCGATATCGGCGGGTCGGTGGGCATCGATTTCCCCTCGCTTGCGGACAAGGCGCAGCGCCGCGCGGTCGATGAGGCGCTGGTCGCTGCGCTGGAGGCCGCAGGCTGGCAGGGTGAGCGCACCGGGATGAATGGCTTCGGCTTCGTCCAGCTGGTTGCGCGGCTGGAGCGACCTTCGCTGGTGGCGCGCTTCGCCAGAGCGCCTGCTGCAGCAGCAGCGCGCCGCTTGCTGCGGCAGGCCGAGCGCGTGGCCGAGCCCGGCACCCTGCTGCTCACCGCGCACCCCGCCGTGCGCCGCGCGATGCTGGCGGAATGGGAAGCCGAACTCGCCCGCCGCACCGGCCGCCGTCTGCAATGGCATGAAGACGCAGCTCTTGCGCCCGCCGCCACCTTCGCGCAGGCAGTGGCCGCATGACGACCCCCGCCGCTCCCATTCGCCGCTGCCCGATCTGCCGCAAGCCGCGCAGCGCTGAATACGCCCCGTTCTGCTCCCCCCGCTGCCGCGACCGCGATCTCGTCAACTGGCTGGAGGAAGGCTACACCCTCCCCGGCCCGGTGCACGATCCCGAGGGCGATGTAGACTGAGGCAAGATGGCGCGATTTCGTCATCAAGGGGCTGGACAAGCCGCCACGCCTTCGCCATAGGCGCCCTTCCAACGCGCTGAGGCCCTATGGCGGCCTTGCGAAACGATGCCCGGGTAGCTCAGTTGGTAGAGCACGTGACTGAAAATCACGGTGTCGGCGGTTCGACTCCGTCCCCGGGCACCACTTCCGAGAGCTGAACTTTCAACAGCATCGATTGTTTGAGCAGGCTGGAAGCCCGCGCCTAGGTTGCGGCACATCGCATGATTTCGCCGGTCGGCCGTCAATACGGTCCGTCGGGCTGCAGGTCGGTCTTGCTGAGCCGCAGAGGCGAGATCGATCGACGAGAAGCGCGGTCCCGATCTCAGCGTGGCAGGGCGGCCAGTGAGGCGCGCAGGCGCGGTGCTGCGAAATCGAGGAAGGCGCGCAGCTTGAGCGGGAGGAGTGCGGGGCCGGTGTGGACGAGGTGCACCGGGATCGACCGGCCGACATAGGGCTTCAGGATTTCCACCAGCCGCCCGTCACGCAATGCAGGCGCGGCCTGGTAGGAGGTCATCCGCGCGATGCCGAGCCCCTCGCTCGCCGCCTCGACTAGCGCATCGGCGGTGTTGACGCCGAGCCGCGGGCGGATCTGCAGCGGCGTTCCTTCCGCTTCGCCGGAAAAGTTCCAGGTACGCGAGGCCTGCAGGCCCTCGAACGCTAGGCAATCGTGCGCCTCCAGCGCGGCGGGCGTTTCGGGCAGGCCGCGCTCGGCGAGGTAGCGCGGGCTGGCGACCGTGATCCAGCGGACCTCGCCCACGCGCATGCCCACCAGACCGCTGTCGGGCAGACGACCCAGCCGCGCGGCAACGTCGACATGGTTGTCGATCAGATCGACGACCGTGTCCGCCAGCACGAGCCGCACATCGACCTTGGGATAGGCGCGCAGGAATTCGAGCACGACCGGGAGGATATGGAGCTTGCCGAAGGCGATCGGCGCGGTGACGAGCAATTCGCCGAGCGGCTCGCGGTATTCGCCCGAGGCAGCGCGTTCGGCCTCGTCGAGCTCGATCAGCAGCCGCCTGGCGGTGTGGACGAAAGCTTCGCCCGCATCGGTGAGCAGCAGCTTGCGCGGGGTTCGCACCAGAAGCTGGGTGGTAAGATGCTCTTCCAGCTCGGAAATCTTCCGGCTCACGGTGGACAGCGGCATGCGCAGCGTGCGCGAGGCGGCGGACAGGCTGCCGCCATCGACAGCGGCGACGAGCGTGCGCAGGGCATCGAAACGGTCCATGGAGCCTTCCATCCGGCGGGAGCCAAGTTCCCGATCTTATCGAATACTCGGCGATAACGGAAGGGTCTAGGTCCTCTTCAGCGGCGGCGATGGCCCCGCCACACACCTGAAAAGGAACGGACGCATGACCCAGACCACCTACAAGACCGCGACCGTTGGCGGCCGCAAGATCTTCTACCGCGAGGCCGGAGACGCCGCGCTGCCGACGATCGTGTTGCTCCACGGCTTCCCCACCTCGAGCTTCATGTTCCGGAACCTGATCCCGCTGCTGGCGGACCGGTTCCACGTGATCGCCCCCGATTATGTCGGCTTCGGCCAGTCGGACGCTCCGTCCGCGACCGAGTTCGACTACACCTTCGACGACCTTACCGCGCATGTCGCGGGCCTGATCGATGCACTCGGCCTCACCTCGTACATCCTCTACATGCAGGACTTCGGCGGCCCGGTCGGCTTCCGCCTGTTCGCCCAGCGCCCCGAAGCGGTGCGCGGCTTCGTGATCCAGAACACCAATGCCTACACGGCGGGCGTGGGCGAACCGGCCGCGCAAGTGTTCCTGCCGCTGTGGGAAAACCGCAATGCGGAAACCGAAGCGGCTGCGCGCGGTTTCCTTGCCGCCGGGACGACGCAGTTCCAGTATCTGGTCGGCGCGCGCGATGAAGCCGCGATCAGCCCGGACAACTGGACCCATGACCAGGCGCTGCTCGATCGCCCGGGCACCGATGCCTACATGCTGGACCTGCTCGATGACTACAAGACGAACGTCGCCGCCTACGACAGCTGGCACGCCGCCTTCCGCGCGCACAAGCCCAAGACGCTGATCACGTGGGGCCGGGGCGATCCGTTCTTCACTCCCGCCGGTGCCGAGGCGTTCCTCGCCGATCTGCCGGACGCGAAGCTCGTCTGGCTCGATAGCGGCCACTTCGTGCTCGACGAGAATGCCGAGACCGTCGCCGCCGAGATCATCGACACCTTCGCGGCCTGAGTACCTCCAATCCGCTCAACCAACCTCACAGTTCAAGGAGTTCCATCATGATCAAGAAGACCCTGTTCCTCGCCATCGCGTTCGCCGTTGGCAGCGCCAGCCTCGCTGCCGCACAGGATGCCCCGCGCCCCGTGCACGAAGGCCCTTCGGTGAGCATCCCCGTCGACCAGATCTCTTTCTTCGGTTCGGGCGTGAAGACCGACAAGGGCGAACTGCAGGCCGGCCCGGCCTATGGCGATCTCCAGCACGGCCGTCACGGCACCTTCATCCATATGCCGGCCGGCTTCGTCAGCCCGGTCCACACCCACACCGAGGACTACTTCGCGGTGGTGATCAAGGGCGTCGGCGCCAACCAGCTGCCGGGCGGCAAGATCATCCCGCTCGCCGCCGGTTCGTACTGGTTCCAGAAAGGTGAGGAAGCCCACGTGACCCAGTGCCTCTCGAAGGAAGACTGCGTGTTCTTCATCGTTCAGCCGGGCAAGTTCGACTACGTCCCGGCCAAGTAAGGCGGCGCGGGTGGCCGGCAGTCCCATGAGGCTGCCGGCCAATCTCCCTTTTTCCCGAGACTTCTCATGACAACCATGCCCGCTTCGCGCCCCACGGCGCGCGTTGCCCTTGTTACCGGCGCCAGCCGCGGGATCGGCCGCGGCGTTGCCATTCGCCTCGCACGCGATTTCGGCACGGTCGCCATCGTGGCGCGCAGCCGGACGATGCTGGCCGAGACCGCCGCCGCGATCTGTGCCGAGGGCGCCCGCGCGATTTGCATCGCCCGCGACTTGCGCGAGCCCGATGCTCCGGCAGCCGCAGTACGCACTGTGCTGACCGAGACCGGACGGATCGATGCGCTGGTCAACGTGGCCGGCGCGGTGCCGCAGAAAGACCTTTTCGCGCTGGGCGACGCTGAATGGGACGATGGCCTGGCGCTCAAGTTCCATGCCGCGCGTCGTCTGACGCTGGCGGCGTGGGGCGCCCTCAAGGCCAGCGGCGGTTCGGTGGTGATCACCTCCGGCACGTCCGCGCTGGCGCCCAAGCCCGAGTTTGCCGCCGTCGGCGTGATCAATGCCGCGATTGCCGCGCTCGCCAAGACCTTTGCCGAGCGGGGCCTGAAGGACGGCGTGCAGGTCAACAGCCTGCTGCCCGGCGCGATCCTCACCGACCGCCGGCGCGCGATGTTTGACCGGCTGGCCGAAGTCGAGGGGCTCGAACCGGCCGATGCAGCAGCCGGGTTTGTCGCCAAGGCCGGGATCGCCCGTCTCGGCCTGCCCGAAGACATTGCCGAAGCCATTGCGTTCCTCGTCTCGCCGCCCGCGCGCTGGATCACCGGCATCGCGCTGCGCGTCGACGGGGGCGAAACGAAAGGAATCTGACCATGCGCCCTTCCGGTTACCTGACGCGGCCCGACTACCGCATCGACCTCGTCCCGCTGCCCGTCGTGGTGCAGGCGCGGACGCCCTCGCGGCTCATCGCGGCAACCCGCCATGCCGTGCGGCTGGACGAGCAGAACCACGAGCCGGTGGTCTATTTTCCGAGCGCGTCGGTCGACTTCACCGCGCTTGTCCCCATGCCGGGGCGCACCACGCATTGCCCGTACAAAGGCGACGCGCGCTACTGGGCGCTGCCTGAGGCACCCGATGTTCCTGTCGCGTGGAGCTATCCGGAGGTCTATCCCGAGGTTGCCGGGATCGCCGGGATGATCGCGTTCTACGCCGAACGGATCGCAGTAAGCCTGTAACCGGTGACCGCTGCGAAAAAGGAAAGGGGCTGCCGACGCGTGCCGGCAGCCCCTTCGCGTGTCCAGCGGCGGCCTACTTTGCGGCCAGCTGCTTGTCCTCGTTGGCGCGCTTGATGATGTACATGCGGATGGCTTCGGCATCGGCGGGTTTCAGCACTGCCTTGAACGAGACCATACCGTTCTGGTGGAGCTGGCCGCCGATCACGATGGCCTTCAGCGCGTCGGCCGAGGCGATCACGCCGGAGTGGCGCAGATCCGGGTTGAGCGCGCCGGAAATGGCGGCGTCACCGTGGCACATCGCGCAGTAGCGGCCATAGAGCTGCCCGCCATGCGTCGCCTGCGCCTGCGTGCCAGTGAACGGCGGCGGATCGAGCACCATCTGGTTCATCGGCGGCGGCTCGGGGAGCTGGCCCTTGGCGCCGAGCTTGAACACCAGCAGCCGGCTGATGTTGCGCGCCGCGCCGCCCTTCCTGGCGAGCACGCCGGTGGCAACGTCCCACACCCCGCCCCAGCCGGCGAGGATCGCGACATATTGCTCGCCGTCGATCGTGTAGGTCATCGGGGCGGCGATGATCCCGGTCTGGGCGGGGAACGACCACAGCTTCTCGCCCTTGTCGGCGGTATAGGCGACGAATTCGCCGCCCGAAGTACCCTGGAACACGAGGTTGCCCGCGGTCGACAGCACGCCGCCGTTCGACGGGCCGGTGAGCTCGATCTTCCAAGCGGGCTTGCGGTTGGCCACGTCCCACGCAACGAGCTGGCCCTTGGTCGCCGCCTTGGCGCCTTCCTGGATCTTGAGGTTGGCGGGCATCGAGACCGCGTAGCCATCCATGCCGATCTTCCAGCCGATCGAGGTGGGCTTCCAGTCCTTGGCCGCGAGATAGGGCCAGCCAGCAAGATTGGTCGGGATATAGAGATAGCCGGTCTTCGGGCTGTAGCTCTGCGGTTGCCACGAGTGCGCGCCGACCGCGCCGGGCAGGCTGACGAAGGCCTTGCCGGTCTTCTCGTACTTCGCGTCAGGATTGATGTTCGGGCGGCCGGTTTCGGGATCGAGCCCGGTCGCCCAGTTGACCGGTACCCATGGCGTGCCGGAGAGGAACTTGCCGGTCTTCACGTCGAGCACGTAGACATGGCCATTTTTGGGCGCATGCATTGCAACATGGCGCTTTTCGCCGTTGATCGTGACGTCGGCGACGGTGATCTGCTGGTCGGAATCGAAGTCCCAGCGGTCTTCCGGGGTTTCCTGATAGTGCCATGCGTACTGGCCGGTATCGGCGTTCACCGCGACGATCGAGGAGGTGTAGAGGCTGTCACCCGCGCGGCCGTTCGCCGCCGGATTCCACGGCTCGGCATTGCCCGTGCCGAACAGGACGAGGTTGGTTTCGGGGTCATAGGTGATCGAATCCCAGACGGTCCCGCCGCCGCCGAGTTCCCACCACTTGTTGCCCCAGGTCTTCGCTGCTGCCTCGTGCGCCGCCTTGTTCACGCCCTCGGCGCCGAAGCCCTTGGCCGGGTTGCCGGGCACGGTGTTGAAGCGCCAGACTTCCTTGCCCGTCTCGGTATCGTAGGCGGCGATATAGCCGCGGGCCATGTATTCGGAACCGGCGGCGCCGATCAGCACGCGGCCCTTCACGATGCGCGGCGCCCCGGTGATCGTGTAGTCGGTCTGGTTGGGCACGGTGACCTTTTCCCAGAGCACCTTGCCGGTCTTCTGGTCGAGCGCCAGCAGGCGGCCATCGAGCGCGGCAACGAACAGCTTGTCGCCATAAAGCGCGACGCCGCGGTTCACCGCATCGCAGCAGGCGCGGTAGAGCGTGGAGCGCGGCACTTTGGGATCGAAGGCCCAGAGCGGCTTGCCGGTCTTGGCGTCATAGGCCTTCACCATCGACCAGGCGGTGGTCACATAGAGCACGCCGTCATGCACCAGCGGCGTCGCTTCCTGCCCGCGCGCCGAGTCCATGTCCGCGTACCAGGCAAGGCCGAGCTGATCGACGTTGTATTCGTTGATCTGCTTGAGCGGGGAAAAGCGCTGCTCGGCATAGTCACCGCCATAGGTCAGCCATTCGGCCCCAGGCACGCCGCGCAGCATCGCTTCGGTCACCGTCGCCATCGCGCCCGGCACTGCAATAGCTCCCGCCGCCAGCGCCAGACTGGAAGCCAGCCCAAACTTTCGCACAAACGAAATGCGCATACCTCTATCCCTCTCCTAGCGGCCCGGCATTGCCCGGGTCCCTGTTTATCGACTGGTCAAGCCGCCATGCCACATTGCACCATAGGCCGCGCATCAGGGCGATGATTTATCTGGCCAATTTTCTGGCTTTTCCTGCCTTTCGCCAAGCGCCCCGGAGGCCGTGTCACGCGTCCTGCTTGCGCAGCATGCCGATGAAGGCAGCGGCAATGTCCTGCGGCGTGTAGCGACCCTTGCGGTACCACGTCTGCGACCAGTTGAGGCTGCCGAACAGCGCGACCTTGAACAGCCAGCGGTCGGTCTCGGCAGCGAGGGGCAGCGCCGCGATCAGCTTCTCGAAATGGCGCTCGTAGCGGTCGCGCTCCGCATTGAGCGTGGGGAGCATCTCCGCCGGGAACGAGCGCACGAATTCGGGATTGACGATGCGCGCGTAGTCTCCGCCGTCGAGCAGGATCGAAAGGTGCGCGGCGCAGGCAGCCTCGATGGCCTGCCATGGATCGGCGCCGGTGCTGGCGAGCGCTTGGTCGATAGCGGCCTCGAAGCGGGCAACCCCCTTGCGGTAGACCGCGATGAGCAGGTCTTCCTTGGACTTGAAGTGATAGTAGAGCGATCCCGGCAGCATGCCGACCGCGCCCGCGATGTCGCGGATCGAGGTGCCGTCGTACCCCTTGGCCGCGAACATTTCGGCTGCAGCATCGAGCAGCGCCTCGCGTCGGCTCTCGCCACCGCGTGCTTCGAGTTTGGGTGCCGTGGTCGCCATGCGGGTCAATCCTTCTGCAGGATCATGACCGAACAGGCCGCCTCGTCAAACCCCATCACGCCGCCGCCGTTCTCGGCCAAGGCAATGCGCGCGCCGCTGACCTGCCGGGGGCCGGCCTCGCCGCGCAGCTGGAGCATGAGTTCGTCGATCATTGAGAGGCCAGTCGCGCCGACCGGGTGCCCCTTGCTGACGAGGCCGCCGGAGAGGTTGATCGGGATCGAGCCGCCGAGAGACGTCGCCCCGCTTTCGACCAGCCGCCCGCCTTCGCCGATGCTGCAAAAGCCGAGCATCTCGGACTGGTAGATCTCGCAGAACGAGGTCGCGTCATGGACTTCGGCAATGTCGATATCCTGCGGAGTCACGCCGGCGGCCTCGTAGGCCTTCTGCGCGGCCAGTTGCGAGAGGCCCGGCTCATCGAGGCGGCGATACTTGCCCGCCGTCATCGTGCTCGCGGCGATGCGAACGGCGCGGACCCGGACGTCGGCGGGCTGGCGGGCGAGCCACGCGCCCGAACAGACCAGCGCAGCGGCGGCGCCATCGCCGATGGGCGCGCACATCGAGCGGGTAAGCGGCCAGCTGACCGGGCGGTCCGCCAGCACCTCCTCCACTGTCAGCGGGAAGCGGTACTGCGCCTTGGGATTGTGCACCGAAGCGTTGTGGTTCTTGGCGCAGGCCATCGCGATCTGGCGTTCGGTGGTGCCGTGGGTGCGCATGTGCCACGCGGCCTGCATGGCGTAAGTATCCATGAAGATCGTACGGCCCGGACCCGGCTCGAACGGCTTGCCGGATGCCTCGCCGGCCGCGGCGTAGTAGGCCATCCACTCCTCGGGGTCATACTGGTCTATGCCGCCGTCGAAGAGGGCCTTGGTGCGTTCGGGATGGGCCGAATTGAACGTCTTCTCGACGCCGAAGGCGATGCTGAGGTCGGTCTGGCCGCTCAGCACATCCTTCCACGCGCCGTGGAGCGCGATCGAGGCCGTGGCGCAGCCGCCTTCGACGTTGATGACGGGCACGCGTTCGGGGAACAGCCCCTCGCGCACCAGCGGGGTGAGGCAGACCTGCCCGCGGATGCTGCCTTGCCCATCGGTCCACATGCCGCAATTGCCGAACCACGCCATACCGATGTCGTTGCCATTGGCGAGGCCCGCATCGGCGAGCACGCCGAGGTAGACTTCGCGCGTCAGGTCCTTGAAGCTGCGACCCGGAAACTTGCCGAAGGCGCTGGAATAGCTGCCGACGATATAGACGTCCGTCATCCGGCGGTCTCCCAATAGGCCGCGCGCAACTCGCGCTTGAGCACTTTGCCCAGCGCATTGCGCGGGAATTCGGTGCGGAATTCAAGGTCCGCGAGACGCTGCGTCTTGGCGAGGCGGGCGTTGGCCCATTCCAGCAGCGCCGCTGCGTCCGGTTCCCCGCGCGGAATGACCAGCGCGAGCGGTGTCTCGCCCCACTTGGGGTGCGGGATGCCGATGACGGTCACGTCCTGCACCTCCGGGTGCTGGCCGATCACCGCTTCGAGGTCGGCAGGAAAGATATTGAAACCGCCCGAGAGGATCATGTCCTTCTTGCGGTCGACGATATGGAGGAAGCCTTGCTCGTCGATCATGCCGATATCGCCGCTGCGCAGGTATTCGGTTCCGTTGTCGTCGCGCCACAGGATCGCCGCGTCGAGGTCGGGCCGGTTGTGATAGCCCGCCATCATGCCGAGCCCGCGCCCGACGATCTCACCCGGCTGGCCGCGTGGCACTTCGCGGTCGTCATGGCCGATGATGCGCATGTCGAAGCCGATGACCGGGCGGCCGACGGCGGTGGGGCGGGAAGGTTTGTCGCCCGGCTTGCGCATCGTCGCGAAACCTTCGCTGAAGCCATAGAGTTCATAGACGTTGGGCGTCATGCGCTCGATCACCGCTTCGCGCGTGTCGGGCCGCAGCGAGGAACCGGCGGACAGGAGCGCCTTGAGGCTGGAAAGATCGTGCTGGCCGAGCGCCGGATCATCGAGCGTCACGATGCACTGCGTCGGCACCATGAAGGCGTGCGTCACCCGGTGTCGCTCGATCAGCGCAAGGGCGCCGGCGGGGCTGAACTGTTCCATGATCACGATGGTCGCGCCCAGCAGCAGCGGCGGGAGCACCATGAACATCGTGCCGTTGGAATAGAGCGCGGTCGTGACAAGCGTCACGCTGTCCCGCGTCATGCCGAGTTCGAGCGCGTTGGACCACGCGAAATGCATGCGCGCGCCGTGGCTCTGGACGATGCCTTTGGGCAGGCCCGTGGTGCCGGAGCTGTAGATGATGTTGAAGCGGTCGTCGGGCTGGATGCGAACGGCGGGGTCGCTGTCCGAGGCAGCGGGGAGCGTTTCCCAGCCTTCGCCTGCGAAGCCGATGGCGACCCGGCGAATATCTGCCGGAAGCGCTGCGGAATCCACCAGCGCCCGGTTGCTCGCGGAAACAAACACCGTCTTCGCGCCGCTGTCGGCCATCATCGTCGCGATCTGCGCGCCCGTCAGGAGCCCGCTGATCGGCACCATGCAGGCGCCCGCGCGGACGATGCCGAACATGACTTCCAGCATGTCCAGCGAATTGGTCATCACCAGCGCGACGGGTTCGTCGTGCCGAACGCCTAGGCCGATCAGCGCATTGGCGACGCGCGCGGTGCCTTTGTCGAACTCGCCCCAGGTCATCCGGCGCTCGCCGCAGATGGCAGCGATCCTGTCGGGCGCGAAGCGGGCGTGGGTGGCCCAAACGCTTGGCATGCCGAAGGCGGGCGCCTCGATCATCCCGTCACCATCGGCATTTCGCGCACGCCGCGCATGGTGAGCGTGTCCATGTATTCGGCGGTGTCCGACGCCAGCGCGAGGTTCGGAAAGCGCGCGAACAGGCGGGTGATCGCGATGCGGCCCTCGGCGCGGGCGAGCGGCGCACCGAGGCAGAAGTGGATGCCGTGGTTGAAGGTGAGGTGGCGGTTGGGCGTCCGCGTGATGTCGAACCGCGCCGCGTCCTCGAACACTTCGGGATCGTGGTTGGCGGCATTGACCATGGCATAGACCCGGTCGCCCTTGCGCAGCGTCTTGCCGCGCATGTCGAACGGTTCCTTGACCACGCGCACCACCGCGCCGGTCGGCCCTTCGAAGCGCAGCATTTCTTCCACCGCACCGGCGACGAGCGAAGGTTCGGCAATCAGTTTCGCCTTCTGCTCGGGGTTCTGCAGCAACGCGCGCACGCCGTTGCCGATAAGGTTGGTGGTCGTCTCGTGCCCGGCGAAGAGGAACAGGATGCACGAGCCGATCAGTTCTTCCTCGCTGATCTGGCCGGTCTGCTGCAGCATGACGAAATGCGAGATGACATCGCCGCGCGGGCGGGTCTTGCGGTCTTCGGCGGCGGCGCGGAAGTAGTCCGCCATGGCGACGATCCCTGCACGCCCGGTCTCGTACTTGTCGCCGGTGCTGGTGGCGTTGCCGAGGAACGGCTGGAGTTGCATCGACCAGTCGCGCAAGGCTTCCATGTCCTCGCGCGGGATGCCGAGCAGGTCCATGATGACGCTCGCGGGGAGGGGATGGGCGAACTCGCTGATGCACTCGAACCTACCGTCCCCGCGCGCTGCGATCCTGTCGAGCAGCCCGTCCGCCAGTTCGGCGATCCCGGCTTCGAGATCGCGCATCACGGCAGGGGTCACGACCTTGTTGAGCAGGGTGCGCAGGCGGGTGTGGTCGGGCGGATCCTTGAACACGACCCAGGTGTTCAGATAGCGGATCAGGTCCGCCAGCTTCGCGCGTTCCTCGCCCTGCTGGCTGTCGAAGAAGGGCGTGAGGCGGTCCGAGGTCACACCGCTGTTCATCTGCACGGCCTTCACATCATCATGCCGCGTCAGCACCCAGCCCTTGAGCAGCGGTGACCAGTGCACCGGGTCCTCCGCCTGCAGGCGCAGCAAGGTTTCCAGCGGGCGCTGGATGACGTCCGGATCGCGCGGATCGAAGACGAGGGCGGTTTGGGGCATGACGCGGCTGAACCTTGGCAAATTCGCGCTTTGGCTATCATCGCACCCTTGCCATAGCAAACACTTGTTTGGTAGCCTCTCGGCGAAGGCGCGACAGGTGCAGCAAGGCTGCACAAAAGAGGCAAGCGCCACGGGAGAGGATGCATGCTCAAGCTCGTTGCCTTATGGTCGGCGCCCAAGCCGGAGGACCGCGAGGCCTTCGAAACCGCCTATGCCAATGTCCACGCCCCGCTGGCGCGCGCGCTGCCGAACCTGACCAGCCTCGAGACCATCCTCGTCGCCGAAGGGCTCGAAGGCGCCGAGGCCGGGGCCTACCGCTTCGCGATCATGACCTGGCCGGACAAGGCTGCGCTCGAGCGGGACGAACAAACCCCGGAATGGCTGGCGCTGCGGGCCGATGCCGGCGGCATGATCGAGCGCTTCGGGGTAACGCTCGTCTCCTCCATCGGCCACGACGGCTGAGGGGGCGCGCCATGTCCATTCTCGTCACCGGCGGCACCAAGGGCATCGGCCTCGCCATCGCCAAGCGGTTTGCCAAGCCCGATACGGACGTGTTCCTCAATTTCCGCGCCGATCAGGCGTCGGCGGACAGCGCCAAGGCGGAAATCGAGGCGCTGGGCGCGCGCTGCCATGTGATCCAGGGCGATGTCAGCACGCCGCAGGGTGCGCAGGCGGTCGTGGCGGAAGTGGCCGCGAAGACGGACCGGCTGGACCAGCTCGTCCACTGCGCGGTGAAAGTGCTGCCGGAGCCGCTGCTGACCGTCGATCCGGTGACCTTTACCGAAGCGATCAACCTCAACGGCACCGCGCTGGTCTATCTGGTGCAGCCCGCGGCGAAGCTGTTCCGCCGGGGCAGCACGGTGTTCTTCCTGTCCAGCCGAGGCAGCCGTATGGTGATCCCGAACTATGCCGCCGTCGGCGCAGGCAAATCGCTGGCGGAAAGCCTGATCCGCTATCTGGCGCGTGAACTGGCGCCGCTCGGCGTGCGGGCCAATTGCGTCGCGCCAAGTGCCGTCGATACCGAAGCGCTGCGGCAGGTCTACGGCGAGAAGACCGACGAAATCCTCGCCGCCGCGGCCGCCGCCAGCCCGAGCGGGCGGAATGTGACGCATGATGACTACTGCAGCCTGATCGAATACCTCGCGAGCCCATCGGCGGCGATGATCCAGGGGCAGGTCGTATTTGTGACGGGCGGGGAGTATCTGGCGGCCTAAAGCAGCGAGAGCCGCAGTTCGCGCTTCAGGATCTTCCCGCTGGCATTGCGCGGCAGGGTCTCGGCGAAGACGACCTTCTTCGGGACCTTGAACGCTGAAAGGTGCTCGGCGCAGTGCGCGAGGACTGCCTCCACCTCCAGCACATGCCCGTCGCGCAGCACGATCACGGCGGTGACTGCCTCTATCCACTTCGGGTCGGGCAGGCCGATCACCGCCACTTCGCTGATCGCCGGGTGCTGGTAGAGCACTTCCTCCACCTCGCGCGAGGCGACGTTTTCGCCGCCGGTCTTGATCATGTCCTTCTTGCGGTCGACCACGGTGATGTAGCCCGCCGCGTCCGCCACGCCGAGATCGCCGCTGTGGAACCAGCCGCCGGCAAAGGCATCCGCCGTGCGCTCGGGGTCGTTCCAGTAGCCCGACAGGAGCTGGGGCGAGCGGTGGACGATCTCGCCGACTTCGCCGGGGGCCACGGGCTGCATGGCATCATCGACGATGCGGGTTTCGACATGGAGCGTCGGGCGGCCCGCTGACCCCAGCCGCGCGGCGTGTTCCTCGGGGAACAGAATCGTCGCGACGGGGGCGATTTCGGTCTGGCCATAGAGGTTCCACAGGCGCAGCTGCGGGATCCGCGCATTCATTTCGCGCAGCACTTCGACCGGCATGATCGAGGCGCCGTAATAGCCCTTCTCGAGCGCCGAGAGGTCGGCCGTCTCCATCAGCGGCGAGCGCAGCAGCGAGATCCACACCGTCGGCGGCGCGAAGAACGAAGTGGCCTTATGCTGCACCAGCAGCTGCAGCACATTGTCCGCCGCGGGCGAGCCGGTAATCACGTTGGTCGTGCCGACATGGAGCGCAGGCCCGATCATGCAATCGAGCTGGGCGCAGTGGAACAGCGGCATGGCGTGGAGCGCAACCGTGCTCGCCGTCCACTCGCAATCGATGATGCAGCTCTGGTATTCCCACAGCACCGCATTGTGCGACAGCATCGCGCCCTTGGGGCGGGATTCCGTGCCGCTGGTATAGACGATCTGGAGCAGGTCCTCGCCGCCGCGCTCTTGCGGGGCGAGGGGATCGTCCGAGAGGAGGTCGGTCCACGCAGGCAGGCCGGCAGGCGACGGCGCCCATTCGCCGGGGATGCCGTAGACATGTTCGAGCGCGTCGCTGCGGGCGGCAAGGCCGGTCTCGATCGTGGTCTCGTCGACGAACAGCACGCGCGCGCCCGAATGGTCGAGGATGTAGCGCACGTCCTCGGCATTGAGCATGAAGTTGATCGGCACGAGCACCGCATCGGCCCGTGCGATGGCGAAGCGCAGCGCGATGAAGGCGTGGCTGTTGCGTGCGAGGATGGCGATGCGGTCACCCGGCTGCATCCCCAGCTGTCGCAGCCCCGAGGCGAGCCGCTCGACCTCGCCGTGAAACTCGGCATAGCTCCACGTCACCTCGCCGCAGATGATCGCGGTCTTGGCGCCATGCCGCTCAGCCGAGCGCGTGAGCATGGCGGAAAGCGATTGCGCCCGCGCGCGGGCGATGACCGGATCAGGCTGCATGGACGAGGACATGGGGACCCTTTGAACCTTGGTATGTTGCGCAGCAAAAAGGGAGCAGCGCACGCGGCACTGCTCCCCCCTTGAAGCCCTTGCTTACTTCCACTTCACCCGGAGCGATACGCCATAGGTTGCCGGCATGCCGGTCGCCTGAGTGATGATATCGTTGTACGAGATGATGTTCTGGACGTTGAACTTGTTGAACACGTTCTTGCCCCACGCCGAGATCGAGATCCGGTCGCCGGGGAACTCGTAGCCGATCCGGGCATCGACGATGGTGTAGCCGTCGATGCGGAAGGGGAAGGTCTTGATCGAGCGGTACGGTGCCGGCGGGATCTTCAGCGAGCTGCCGCCGATATAGGCGTCGACATCCGAACGGTAGCTGGCCGAGGCGCCGACGAAGACGGTTCCGCCATTGCCCGTCGGAACGCGGTAGTCGATGTCGCCGGTGAGGCTCCATGACGGCGCGAAAGGCAGGCGGTTGCCGGCGAAGTTGTACTTCGTGCCGGCACTGCCATAGCCGTTGCCAAGGATGTTCCCGAAGACCGTGGTGGCGGTGTATTCGTCCACCTTGGTCTTGAGGTAGCTCGCCGAACCCGACAGCGTCAGCCCGGAAACCGGGCGGAGAACGATATCGGTCTCCACGCCGAAGATGTGCGACTTGGGCACGTTGTCGAGGCGCTGCAGCAGGCCGAACAGGGCGGTATCGACGGTGCCCTGGATCTGCTTGTCCTTGTAGTCCTGATAGAAGACCGCGCCCGTCCACGAGATCGTGTTGTTCATGAACTTGGCCTTGAAGCCGCCTTCATACGAGGTCACCCGCTCCTGCCGGGCAGGCGCGAACACGTCGACCGTCGCGCCCGTGATCACCGGGAAGCTGCCCGCCTTGAAGCCGCGCGAAACGTTGGCATAGAGCAGCAGGTCACTGTTCGGCTTGTAGTCGAGGCCCGCGCGCCACGAGACGTTGTTTTCCGCGAGGCGGCCGAGGTAGGGCTTGCCGTTGGTGAAATCGGGGAAGAACGAGTAGCACCTGCCCGGATTGTTGAAGCCGAGGCCGAACAGCACCGAAACGCGCTGGTCGGGCGCAGCATCGTTGTTGCACATCCGCTGGTTGTTGATCGAGTGCGTGTAGCGGATGCCGGCCTTGAAGGTGAGCTGGTCGGTGAGGTCATACTCGCCGTTGGCGAAGGCCGCGATGTTGTCCATCTTGCCCCGGCTGTCGACGGTGCTGATGTGGATCCACGCCGTACCCGCGTTCGACAGCGAGTTGTCGCCGTAGGTGATGTCCTGGATCTCGTTGACCTTGGAGTGGTTGTAATTGCCCCCCAGCGTCCAGCGGAAGCGCTGACCCGGAGATGCGGCGTTCGAGATGCGCAGTTCCTGCGAGAAGTCGTCGATCGTGCCGTCGTCGCGTGGAGCGTCGACCATCTCGAAGGGCGAACCGTCCAGGTCGAACGACATCTTCTGGCTGAGCCGGTTGTAGCCGGTGATCGAGGTGATCGCGATGCTGTCGGTCACCTGCAAGTCGGCGCGCAGAATTGCCTGGAACAGGGTGCGGTCGCCGGACGGGATGGCCGGTTCGGTCACAGACTGGAAGCCCGGGGTGTAGCCAGGTGCCGGATTGGGCGGGAACGGCAGGCCGCCGGTCAGCGGGCCGGGGATACGGGCGACCGTGGTCCAGCTGGCGGCGCGCAGGTTCTGCGGCGTGAACGGCGCGTTGAGTTCTGCGAACGAGGGCGCAGACGGGACCGACGGCACCGTCGCGATGATCTGCAGCGCCTGCGGCTCGGAGCGATCGACCGAACCGTTGAGGTTGAGCTGGAACTTCAGCTTGTCGCTGGCCTGCCATTCCGTGATCAGGCGGGCGGCAACATAATTCGTTGTCCCGTTCTTCTGCTTCGGATCGAGGAAGTTGTACTGCCAGGCGTCGCGATGCATGGCGTCGAATGAGAGGCGCATACCGACCGTTTCGCTGACCGGGCCGCTGATAAAGCCAGCACCGTGCACTTCGTTGAAGCGACCGTAATCGAGGTTGAAACCAGCCTGGAGTTCCTTGGTCGGCTTGGCCGCGACATAGTTGATCGCGCCGCCAGTCGAGTTCTGGCCGAACAGGGTGCCTTGCGGGCCCTTTAGGACTTCGACGCGCTCAAGATCATAAAGCGAGTGGCCGGCAAGCACCGGGAACGTGAGCGGGGCCTGGTCCATCGAGACGCTGACCGCCGGATAGACGCCAAGCGCGTCCGCGTTGTAGCCGATGCCGCGCAGCGTGTAGACCGGTGTGGCATGTGTGGACGGCGCGAGCGTCAGCCCCGGGACATACTTGGTTAGGTCTTCGGCCCTGTTGATGTTGCGGCGCTCGAGCAGCGAGGTGTCGAACGCGGCGATGCTGGCGCCGACCTTGCTGATGTTTTCGTTGCGCTTGTTGGCGGTAACGATGATTTCGCCGACCGGGGCCTCTTCTGCCGCGGCCTGTTCCGCGGCGGGAGCCGGGGCCGGGGCCGCGAAGGCCGGATGTGCGATGCCTGCAAGGCCGATGGCGGCCGAGGTCGCCATTAGGTTGCGCCTGATCTTGCTCATTTTTCCCTCTCCTTTGGTCTGTCGTTTTGTTGTTGTGGCTTCGGGCTGACGGGGGGCTCGTCAGCCGTTCACCAGATCTGCAAACACGCCGATCGCGCGCCGCAGGATGCGGTCGGCGGTCGGGAATGCGGCCCGCATCGTGGCAAGGCCGTGGATGAGGCCGGCCGCTTCCATGAAGTGGACCTCCATCCCGGCATCGGCCATGCGGCCGGCCATCGCGCGGCCCTGATCGCGCAAGGGGTCGAGGCCCGCGGTGAGAATCACCGCAGGCGGCAGCGCAGCCGGCAGCGGATGCAGCAGCGGCGATGCAGCGGGTCCGGCGGCGACACCATCGCCGGGCAGGTAATCCGCCGCAAAGCGCGCGAGCAGCCTCGCATCGAGGATGAAGCCTTCGCCGAACGCCTTGTACGAACCGCGATCCGGCGCGGTGCAATCGAGCCAGGGATAAACAAGCAGCTGCGCCTTGACCTTCTCGGCCCCGAGCACGGCAGCGACGTAGTACGCCAGATTGCCGCCCGCGCTGTCGCCGGCCGTGGCGAGGCCGGTGACGGGGGCTTCAAGCTCCGCCGGGCTGCCGAGCACGAACCCGGCCGCCGCGACGCAATCGTCATGGCTGGCGGGGTAGGGGTCTTCGGGACCCATGCGGTAGTCGACCGCAACGACGCGGCAGCCGGTGATCGCGGCAATCGTGCTGCAGACCGGATGATGCGTTTCGAGATCGCCGATCACCCAGCCGCCGCCGTGCATGTAAAGCACGACCGGGCCGGCCGCCGCTTCGCCGGGGAAATAGGTGCGCAGCTTGCAGGATGGGCCATCGAGATCCTTCCAGCGCACGCCTGCTTCGGGCTGCACATCGAACAGCGCGCCCATCTGCAGATAGACCGCGCGCATGTCGGTCGCGGAGAGATCGGCGAGGTGCGGGCCGCCCTGCTCGGCGATTCCGGCCAGCACCGCGGCGGTTTCCGGCAAGACAAACGGTTCTTCCATCAAAGCGCTCCTGCAACCTGGAAAGACAGATTCAGCCCGCTGCGATCATGCGCGCGGGCTCTGGCGGCGAAATGCCGCAGCATTGCTTGTTTGGGGCCGCCATGTTCCGTCCGGAATGGTCGTGCGGCAAAGATATGATAAATAACGATATCCCCCCAAAGCTTCTGCCTGTTATCGGTAAAGCTATGCCAAGGGGCGTCGACGCACCATGTCGCTGCGCGCCAAGTTATTGACGGATGTGGCCAGCGACAGGTACGCTGCCAAAAAACAAGGCAGCACTAGGGGCAGCACTAGGGGAAGAGGAGGGGATGGAGCATGGACTCCAATGCACTCTACGCGACCTTGCCGGATCTGAGCGCTCGGATCATGCGCAGCGCCCTGGCCAGCCAGACCAGGGTTGATTGGGATGATTTCTGCCGCACCAGCCATGTCCGGCCGGTGCGCCTCGACGTCGGTTGCGGCCAGTTGCTGGCGCAGGAAGAAATGCAGCTGCAAAAGTCGTTTGCGGCGTGCACGGCCAGCGCGCGCAACATCTGGTTCGATGTCGGCTTGCGCTACCGGGCGATCAAGTTCGGCGAGCTCGGCCTTGCCATGATGACGTCGCGCACGCTGGGCGAGGCGCTGCAGATCGCTTGCCGCTGTCAGGCGCTGACATATTCCCTTATCAATTATCGCTATGCCTCTGCGCCCAACGGCGCCTTTGCGCTTATCGGCACGTACGGAAAGCTTTCCGAGGAGCTGCGCGATTTCTCCCACTATCGCGATCTCGGCGCGATCCGGACACTGGTGGCCGATCTCATGGGCGGAGACTTGCCCCTGGAGCGTGTGACCATCGCCGCGCCGCCTGCGCCCGATTGGGAGCAGCAGCGCCGCCATATGCCGTGCCCCGTCCAGTTCAATGCGGAGCAGACGCAGTGGCTGTTCAAGCCGGGCGCGGCAAGCCTGCCACTGCCGATGGCGGACAGCGATCTCGTGACGCTCTACAGCTCGCGCTGTGACAGTATTCTGCGCCGCGCGCAGACCGATGGCACGATAAAGGGGCGGCTCGCTGCCCGGCTCAGCCGCAGCGACACGGATTTCCCCACAGCGGGCGAAGCCGCCCGCATGCTGGCGCTGTCCGAACGCACGCTGCACCGACGGCTGGCGGAAGAAGGCACGCGCTTTTCGGCGATGATCGACGAGGCACGCTACAGCCGCGCGCGCGAATTGCTCACGGAAGGCCACTTGGCGATCGAGCAGATCGCCGTCGCGGTCGGCTTTGCCGAGCCGTCCAGCTTCTCGCGCGCGTTCAAGCGCTGGTCGGGCATGGGTGCGCTCGAGTACCGGCGGCAGGCCCAGGCGAGGAACCAGCTTCTCGCCTGAGGCCTGCCGCCCACATTTTCAGGTAGGCTGCTTCAGCTATAAGCAAACTCCGCGCCGTCGAGATCGACCGCCGGGATATCTTCCGCCTCGCGCCAGTAGTCCTGCGTGTGGCGCCATTCGGGCTGCTCGCCGAGGCGCTTGGGCAGCTTGTCCATATCGCGCATCAGGTAGCTGGGATTGAAGTTGTCGTCCTCGATCCACGGCAGCAGCGGCTCGTTCGCCAGTGCCGGCGGGATCACGATGTTGACTTCCTTCGCGCCCTTCGCGTCCATGTGGCTCAGCATGCGGCAGACGAAATCGCCGAGCAGGTCGACGCGCAAGGTCCACGCGGCACGGAAATAGCCGAAGACCCAGACCATGTTCGGCACGCCTTCAAACATCATCCCGCGGTAGGTCGCCTTTTCCGACCAGTCGACTTCCTTGCCGTCGACCTCGAAGGTGATCCCGCCCATCATCAGCAGCTTGAAGCCGGTCGCGGCCATGACGATGTCCGCCTTGAGCTCGTCGCCCGAGCCGAGCTTGATGCCGTCCGCCGTGAAATGGTCGATTGTGTCGGTGATCGCGCTCACCTTGCCGTCGCGGATCCGCTCGAACATGTCGCCATCGGGGATGAAAGCCAGGCGCTGTTGCCAAGGCCGATAACGCGGCGTGAAGTGTGGCTCGAACTGGAAGTCGGGACCGGCATACTGGCGGATCAGTTCCTTCAGTTCCTCGAACACGAGGTCAGGCTCGGCCCGCGCGCGGTGATCGAGCATCTTGAGGTTGTGCAGATAGTCCAGGCGGACGACGCGGTGAACGGTGTCCTCGTCGACGCCGATCTCGCGCAGCTTGTCAGCCAGATCGCTGCGGTTGGGATAGCAGTAGAAGTAGGTCGGCGAGCGCTGCAGCATGGTGACGTGCTTGGCCTTGTCGGCCAGCACCGGGATCACCGTCGCGGCGGTCGCGCCCGAGCCGATGACGACGACTTCCTTGCCGGCATAGTCGACTTCGTCGTCCCACTTCATCGCGTGGATGAGCTGGCCCTTGTAGTCGCCCATGCCCGGCCATTCGGGCAGGTAGGGGTTCTGGTGGTCGTAGTAGCCCTGGCACATCCACAGGAAGTTGGCGCGGTAGGTCGGCCCGGTAGAGCCATCAGCCTTGCGGGTTTCCACGGTCCACAGCTTCTCGGAAGTCGACCACGAGCAGCGCGTGATCAGCGTGCCGAAGCGGATAGCCTTGTCGAGGTCGTTTTCAGCGAGCACGTCGCGCAGGTACTTGCGGATTTCCTCGGCGGTGGCGATCGGCGGGCCGACCCACGGCTTGAAGCGATAGCCGAAGGTGTAGAGGTCTGAATCGGAGCGGACCCCGGGGTACTTGTGCGTGTGCCAGGTGCCGCCGATATCGTCCTTGGCTTCAAGGATCGCGAAGCTCTTGTCCGGGTTCTGCGTCTTGAGGTGATAGGCGCTGCCGATGCCGGAAATGCCGGCCCCGACAATCAGGACATCGAAATCCTGCGTCGCGGCGGTGCTGTCCTGCTGCGGTCTTTCCATTACTTCGGTCACATCCTGCTCCACTCTGGCCTGCCTCGCGCCGGGGTGCGGCGCGGCATGATTGCAGCGTGGAATGTCTCCAAGGAGGCCCTGCGATGCAACGTCGCCAGCCGCCAACAAACTGGCCCGGGCTGCCATTTTAGGTCGGCACGAAAAAAGGGCCAACCTTGCGGCCAGCCCTTCGTTCAACACAGCACAGCCGAAGCTTAAAGCCCTGCGCCTGCGCGCATTTCCTCGATGAGTTCGAAGTGGAACGCCAGCATGCGGTCGTCCGGCTGCTGCGGGCCGAAGAAGTCCATTTCAGGATCGACCACTTCGGTCCGCACCCCCGCCAGCGCCTCGATCAGCGTGTGCCCGCAGAAGGGCACATAGGCTTCCGAATAGCCGCCTTCGTGCACCACCGCGAGGCGCCCGCCGCACAGCTCTTCGGCCACCTTGACCATGCGCTCGGTCATCGCGCGGTAGCTTTCCGAATGAAGCATCTGCCGCGCGAGCGGATCGGCGGCATTGGCATCAAGGCCGCTGGCGATGACGATGAGATCGGGCTGGTAACGCTGCAGCGCCGGGATCACCACCCGGTCGAGCGCCCGCAGATAAGTCTCGTGACCGCTGCCGGCCGGGAGCGGCACGTTGAGGTTGAAGCCCAGCCCTTCGCCTGCGCCGCGATCCTCGTGGCCGGTATAGCCCGGCGGGAAGCAGCGGTCCTGGTGGATCGAGATCGTCAGCACGTCGGCGCGGTCATAGAAGATGCTCTGCGTGCCGTTGCCGTGGTGCACGTCCCAATCGACCACCGCGACCTTGCCGAGCCCATGCTTCGCCTTGGCCGCATCGATGGCGATGGGGATGTTGGCAAGGAGGCAGAAGCCCATCGGCTGGTCGGCCAGGCAGTGGTGCCCGGCCGGGCGGCACAGCGCATAGGCGTTGCGCGCGCGGCCGGTGACGACCGCGTCGACCGCCTCGATGGCAAGCCCTGCGGAGAGCGTCGCGAGTTCGAAGCCGCCCTTGCTGAAGGGGGCGAACAGGCCGAGCTCGCCGCCGCCCGCATCGCTCACGCGCTTGAATTCGTCGATATAGCTGGCGGGGTGGATGCGCAGCAGATCCTCGCGCGTGGCGGGCGCGGCGCTGCGTACTTCGAGATGCTGGTCGAGCCCCGAGGCGCGCACCAGATTGAGCAGGCGGCGCTTGGAAGCGGGCGTATCGGCGCCGTAGCTGCCCGAAGGCGGCTCGACCCAGTCGCCGATGGGGAAGAACAGCGCCTGCACCCCGGTGCAGTGCCAGAAAGTACGCTCATCGGTCAGGAACAGGGTGCCGCTACTCATTGTGTTTCTCTCCCACGCTGCCACGGACCGCGCACGGCGCAGCTCCGGTCAATACCAGGGGTTACCGTCAAAGCCGGGGCAAGGCATTGGCCGCGACGGCCAATCAGTTGACCGCACAGGCCAATCAGGGCGCGAGGCGGGGAAGGGCGCTCCGGCTGGTAACCCGCGCGCCGAACAGGGCCACCATCGCCGCGAGACCGGCCTCCGCGTCGACATCCTGCCCGCAGACGAAGAGATCGACCGCGGCGACGTCATGTTCGGGCCAGGTGTGGATCGAGATATGGGATTCGGCCAGCAGCGCCACGCCGGTAACACCCAGCCCCTCGCCGAAGCCGTGGACATGGACGCTCAGGACACGCGCGCGTGCGGCGGCGGCGGCTTCGCGCAGTGCGGCTTCGATGCGGACCGGATCGTCGTAACCGGTGCCGCCTTCGAGGTCGGCGATCAGGTGCACGCTGGTGCCGGGAAGATGCGTCATGCGCCAAGGCTTTCGAAGGGATGGCCGAGGTGCGCTAGTGCCGCTTCCGCCGCCACCACGCCGCGATAATGCGCTTCCTCGAACAGCGAGAGGCCCGAGAGATCGGAATGCGCGAAGAGCAACGGTGGCTTTGCCGCGATGGCGGCGAGGCGCGCCGGATCGCTCAGGAACCCGGGGGCGGGGCTCACCATCGCATGGCCCCAGCGCCAGACGTCGATGCGCTCGATGGCGCCAGCAAGATCGGGGTTCATCGCAAGAAGGTCGTCCGCCACGATCCGCTGCCATTCGGCAAGCGGGCGCGTGGCCAAGAGCTTGCGGGACTGCGCGGGTTCCTCGCGGGAAAGCGCCATGTACCATGTGAGCACCGTCGGCCCGTCGCCCGCGCTCCCGCTCTGGTGCGTGGCGACGACATAGCCGAGGCTGTCGCTGCCGGTGGAGACGTTGTCCCACGCCAGCGCCGATCCCCGCCCGCGCGGCTGGCGGTTGACCGTGACATTGGCGACGACCCAGGGAGCATAGCGCAGCGCGCCCTTGACCGTTTCCGCAGGCGCGACGCGGGCGGCGACGAAGTGCGGCATCGCCATGATCACCGTGCGCGCGCGCCATTGGCGGCTCACCCCGGCGGCATGGTCGAACGCGGTGACGAGCGCGCCGCTATCGCCTTCGCGCACCACCGAGAACACGCTCTGGCCGGAGCGGATATGGGGCGCGACGGCCTTGCCCATCAGGCTGGCAAGGCGGCCGTTGCCTTCGGGCCAGGTCAGTTCGCGGTCCCCGTCGCCGCCAGCGGCCCAGCCGCGCCGTCCGGCGAAGTAGTGCACCCCGGCCCATGCCGAGATGCGCTCCGGCTCGGTGCCGTAATCGTCGCGGCAGCAATAGCGCAGATAGGCGCGCAGCACGGGGGAGGTGAAGCCGCGCCCATCGAGCCAGTGCGCGAAGGTCATGCCGTCGAGCGAAGTGAAGCGCGGATCGTTGCTCGAATAGGCGCGGGGGATGGCGAAGGCGGGCTTGCCGTCGGAGCCAACCCCCTGTCGGAAATCGGCCATCTCGCGGTAGAACCGGTCGCGTTGCGCGATGTCATCGGCGGTCAGGCCGCTCGCCGGATAGAGCCCTTCCTGCCAGCTGCCGCGCCACAGCAGGCGCTCCTCGAGATCCGCGCAGAGCTGGTAGGGATCATAGACCGGCGCGCCGTCCGCTTCGCCCACGATCATGCCGAAGCCCTGCAGCATGTGCCGCAGCGCGTGCGCCTCGCGGTTGGGAACCGGCAGGTAATGCGCGCCGAGCGGATAGGCGCTGACGGCATTGCGGCCCGAGCGCGCATTGCCGCCGACCGTGTCTTCCAGTTCCAGCAGCACGAAATCGCTGTAACCCGCGTCCTTGAGCCGCCATGCGGCCGCAAGCCCCGCCGCGCCGCCGCCCGCGATCACGATGGCCGCATCCTCCGCCTGCCCCTGCGGCGCCGGAAACCCGCCGTCGCGCACCCGGTGCCCGCGCTGCCAGTCGGCGCCGCCAAGCGTGCCGGGAAAGGTGGTCGGGGTGCAGCCCGGCAGCGCCAGCGCACCAGCGCCCGCCGCCGCGCCCTTGAGCACCTGCCGCCGGGTCGGCTCAGCCATCGTAGCGGCCCCATTCCTCGGCGAAGCTGCGCACCAGCGCCTGGTTGTCGAGCCGGTTCACCGGAGTCGGGCGGCGGGCCATGTCGGGCGGAAAATCGAACATCGCGCGCTCGCTCGCCTGGGTGAGAAAACGCAGGCCCGCCGGCAGGCGCACGGCATCGCCGGGGGGCTGGTGCGCGGCCATCGTGAAGCCCCATTCGCCGAAGCTCGGCACATAGGCGTGATAGCCGCGCGCCTTGAGCCCGGCCGCCTCCAGAGTGCTCGCCACCGTCCAGTACGAGCGCGGGGCGACCAGCGGCGAGGTGCTCTGCACGGTCAGCACGCCGGCGGGACCGAGCAGGCGCGCCACTTCGCGGTAGAAGCTCTCGGTATAGAGCTTGCCGAGCGAGAACTCGGTGGGATCGGGAAAGTCGATCAGGATCGCGTCATAGCGCCCGCGTGCCTGCCGCACCCAGCGGAAAGCATCGCCGTTCACCACCTGCATGCGCGGCGAACCGAGCGAACCGCCGTTGAGCCGCGCCAGCGACGGCTCGTCGCGGAACAGGTGCGTCATTTCCGGATCGAGATCGACGAGCGTGACATGGCCGACGCGCGGGTCCTTGAGCACCTCCCGCGCGGCCAGCCCGTCGCCGCCGCCGAGGATCAGCACCTCGCGCGGGTTGGCGACGCGGCCGAGCACCGGCCAGACCAGCGCTTCGTGATAGCGGTACTCGTCGCGCGTGGAGAACTGGAGGTTGCCGTTGAGATAGAGGCGCAAGTCCTCGCCGCGCCGGGTGATGACGATGCGCTGGTAGGGCGTGGAGCGCGCGTAGATCACCGGCTCGCCATAGAAGGCGACTTCGGACCAGCGCAGGATGTGGTCCGCCCCGGCGAGGCCCGCGAGAAGCGAGGCGAGCACGACAAGTGCGGCCAGCAGATCGCCTCCCACCCTCTGGCGCCCGCGCAGCACCACGAGCAGCGCGATGGCGACGCCGACATTGGCAAGCCCGAACACGAACCCGGTGCGGATCATGCCAAGGCGCGGCACCAGCACGAGTGGGAACAGCAGCGAGGCGATCAGCGCGCCGATGTAGTCATAGGTGAGGACGTTGGAGACGAGATCGCGGAAGGCGAAGCGGTAGCGCAGGATGCGGATGAGCAGCGGAATCTCGAGCCCGACAAGCACGCCTATGGCGACGACGAGGCCGTAGAGCGCGATGCGGAAATCCTCCACCACCGGGAACAGCAGGAACAGCCCGGCCGCCGACCAGCCGCCCAGCGCCGCGATCAGGATTTCCACGCGGACGAAGACGCCCATCTCGTTGCTGCGCACGTGGCGCGAGAGATAGCTGCCCACGCCCATCGCGAAGAGGTAGGTGCCGATGACGGTCGAGAACTGGGTGACGCTGTCGCCGAGGAGGTAGCTCGCGAGCGTTCCGGCCAGCAGCTCGTAGACCAGCCCGCAGGTGGCGACGACCAGCACCGAGACGAGCAGGATCACCGCCAGCGAGGCGGGTGCCCTATCCTCAGCCCCGCCAGCCGGGGCTTCCTGTTCAGCCATGCACGGCGGCGGCGATGATGTTGGAAATGCCGATGGCGACCGCACCCGCGAGCAGCGCCACCGCGACGTTCTTGCGCTCGATGATCTCGCGCCAGAGCTGGCCCGGCGTCAGCTTGTCGACCAGCACGAAGCTGACGATGAAGATGACAATGCCCAGCGCTGCGTAAAGCACCGTGGCGAGGAAGACGTCGAGGCTGATCATGGGCAGTGCTCCTGCAGGATAGAGGGGGCGGTCATTTGTGGGTGGGGCCGCGATAGGAACCGGACGACGAACTCGGGCGCTCCTCGTCGGAAAACGGCGTCCAGGCGAACCACGTGCTGATGGCCGAGGTCATCACCAGCAGCGCACACCAGGCGGTGAAAAGGAACAGGCGCTTGCTCATGTCAGCTGTCATGCCTCCACCAGAAAATCACGCCGGGCACGCTGAACAGCAGCGCGGCCATCAGCCAGAACATGCCCCACGAAAAGCCGCCGGTGCAGGAATTGAACCACAGCGCCACCGTCTCGCCCTGACCCCACGGGTTGGCCGGATCGATCGACCCCGGTGTCGGATCGCTGGGCCAGCCGTGCGCGCCTGCATCGACATAGACATCGTACGTGCCGCGCGGCACCTGCGAGATCAGCGTTTCCGCGTGATGGCTGCCCTCGCTCCACGGCCCGTCGCTGTCGGTTCCGGTGTAGAATTCGACGATCCCGTAGGCATCGATCGATTGCTGCGTCTGCCGGTTTACGAGGCTGTAGTCGAGATCGACCCAGCGATTGGTGAAGCTGTCGCTGTCCACCACGATGGTGACGAGCTGCCACGGCCGGCGCACTTCGATGGTGCCGATGCGGTGCGTGCTCGTTGCGGCCCCGACCTCGACCGTCGCCCGGCCATCCGAGCATGCGCGCGGGCCGCTCAGGAAGACCTGCACCATCAGGATCAGCACCAGCGAGGCGAGAGCGATGAGGAACATCTTGCCAAGGTCGTCCTCGGCCATGCCGGGCGCCTTGCGAAAACCCTCCGTCAGGTCAGGTCGCGGCGCGCGCGGCATGTGGCGCTGCTCGACCGTGAAGGCCTCTTCGACCCACTCGGCGGTGACCGGGATCAGCTGGGTCCACGTCACTTCATCCGCAGACGTCTCGCGCGAAAGCTGCTCGCGGCCATTGGCAAACGTCGCGCCCTGCACTTTGTCGCCGCGTGCGGTGCGCCAGTAGAACTCGCCGACGACCGTTGTGGTCTCGATCTCGGCATCGTCCTCCAGCGCGAAGGACCTGCCGCGCCATGAGACCGCGAGCCGGTCGTCCTCCGGGCGGTCGAGCAGCATCGTGCCGAACTGCCATTCGCCATCGGCGGCAACCAGCCAGCGATAGCCGGAATAGGGATTGAACAGCAGGAACTCCTGCCACAGGGCACTCCCGCTGCGGCGACGGAGCGCACCGATCACTTCCCACTCCACATCGAACAGCGTGCCGCGCGCACCGGGCGGAATCGCGAAGTTCTTCGCGGCGCGGCGATAGGCGGTTATCAGGCGGACGTCCTCGTGCGCCACATCGAGCAGCGAACCGCAGTAGCGGCAGGCGAGCGTGACCGTGTAGCCCGCCGCGCGGATCTCGATGGTACCGCCGCAGGAAGGGCAAGTGATCGCGCGCGCGGTGGTCACGCCAGTGCCCTCGGGATGCTCCAGCCTTCGATCTGGCGCAAGTTGGCGGGTTTCAGGCCCGCGAGATTGCTCCACACGCCGAGCCATGCCGTGGTGCCGTCCGCATCGCGCTGGACCGAGAGCGCATCACCCGCGGCATTGCGGAAGTCGACGTTGGTCATGGTCCAGCCGGGCAGGGTGGGGAAGGGCAGATCCCCCTCGCTGCCGAGGCAGGTGGCTTCCTTGATGTCGGTCGCGGTTAGCCACTTGCCGTCCGCCTTCACCGTGCAGTCCCGCGCCATCGGGTTGCCTTGGACGAAGTTGAAAATCGCCGGCACGCCCAGCACGCGCGGATATTCGCTGGTGAGCATGTACATGCCCATCGCCTCGCCCAGCCAGAACGCGCGGCCGTCGGCGGCGCGGAGGAACCATTCGTTCCACGATCCGTCCGTCCAGCCCCAGCGCACGCGCCCGACGACGGTGGCCGCTATGCCATCGCGGTTCACCACGGTGCCGATCTGGATCGGCGAGACATCGGCCGGCAGCACGGCCACGGTGCCGACCGCCTCCAGGCTCCCCGCCTCGCCGCGCCGCACCAGTGTCTGGCAATAGGCGCAGGTCGAGTACGGCAAGCCGGGATCGCGCACAGGCAGCGCCGCCCCGCAGGAAGGACACGTCAGGTCTGCCATCCCCCCGGACCTTGCAGCCCTAGCGGATCCGGCCGAGCAATTCGGCCTTCTTGGCGTCGAACTCGGCCTGGCTTAGCGCGCCGATGGTGACGAGCTTGTGCAGCTTCTCGATCACCGCGATGGGGTCTTCGGCAGGCGCGGCTGCAGCGCCAAGCCCCTGAGCCATCGCGCCGCCGAGCGCGGTGGCCGCTGCCATCCCGGCGCCGATCCCGGCCATGCCGCCATCGTTGCTCGCCGCGTCCCCGAGCGCTTCGGCGGCCTGAAAGCGGGTGTAATTGCCCAGATCGCCCAGCACGCGCATCGAGCTCGCCTTGTCGAGATGCGCCTGCACCTCGTCGGGCAGCGAGATGCTCTCGACATAGAACGACAGGCACGAAAGCCCCCACTGCGCGAAGGCCTTGTCGACCTCCAGCTTGATGCGGTCCGAGAGCGCCTGCTGGTTCGCCGCGAGATCAAGGAACGGCACGCCGCTGCTCCCCAGCGCAGTGGCGATGGCGGTCTGGATTGCGGCGCGCAGCTGCGGCTCGAGCGATGTGGCAGTCACGCCCGGAAGGGTGCCGAGCACGCGTGAGACGAAGGGCGCGACTTCGTTCAGCTTGAACGAATACGAGCCAAACGCGCGCAGCCGCAGCGCGCCCAGCTCCACATCGCGCACGGTGATCGGCTGCGCCGTGCCCCACTTGAGGCCCGCCTGCTCCTTGAGCGAAAAGAACACGACATCGGACTTGAATGGCGATTTGAAGCCCTTGTCCCAGTTCATCAGATTGGTGAGCAGCGGCAGATTGGCCGTATCGAGCGTGTGCAGGCCCGGTCCGAAATAGTCCGCCAGCGTGCCTTCGTTGAGGAACGCCGCGATCTGGCCTTCGCGCACCGTGAGCTGCGCACCGTGCTGGATCTCGTGATCGGCGAACGGCACGCGCCAGGCGAGATCGCCCGGCTGCTCCAGCCATTCGATGACATCGACGAACTGCTTCCTGAGAAAATCGAACATGGGCCTCGGCCTTTAAATCGGGATGCCGCAATGTACTCCGTTGTCAGCGTCCAGCAATGATACCTTACATTATCCCGGCCATAACCTGCGCTTTGCCCCGCGCCTCTGGCAAGCGATGGCGGCAATACGCGCGGGCGCAAAAAAAGCCCCTCCGGTGAGGGAGGGGCTTTTCGCAAGTTCGGAAGATCAGCGGCGGATCAGTGACCCCCCGCCAGCGCCGCGAGCAGAAGCAGCGCGACGATGTTGGTGATCTTGATCATCGGGTTCACGGCCGGGCCCGCGGTGTCCTTGTAGGGATCGCCCACGGTGTCGCCCGTCACCGCGGCCTTGTGGGCTTCGCTGCCCTTGCCGCCGTGGTGGCCGTCTTCGATATACTTCTTGGCGTTGTCCCATGCGCCGCCGCCCGAGGTCATCGAGAGCGCGACGAACAGGCCGCCGACGATCACCCCGAGCAGCAGCGCGCCGAGCGCGGCAAAGCCGTTCTCTGCGCCCGCGACCCAGGTGATCACGAAGTAGACCACGATCGGCGCGAGGACCGGAAGCAGCGAAGGAATGATCATTTCCTTGATCGCGGCCTTCGTCACGAGGTCCACCGTGCGGGCGTAGTCGGGCTTCGAGGTCCCTTCCATGATCCCCGGATTGTTGCGGAACTGGTCGCGCACGTCGACGACGACGTCGCCCGCCGCGCGGCCCACCGCCGTCATGCCCATGGCGCCGAACAGGTAGGGCAGCAGCGCGCCCAGCAGCAGGCCCACGATCACGTAGGGGTTCTCGAGGCTGAAATCGACATGGAGCGCGGGGAAGAACTCGCGCAAGTCGGTGGTGTAGGCGGCAAACAGCACGAGCGCGGCAAGGCCGGCCGAACCGATCGCGTAGCCCTTGGTGACGGCCTTGGTGGTGTTGCCCACCGCATCGAGCGCGTCGGTCTTCTCGCGGACCGAGTCGTCGAGACCCGCCATTTCGGCAATGCCGCCGGCGTTGTCGGTGACCGGGCCGTAGGCATCGAGCGCGACGACCATGCCGGCAAGTGCGAGCATGGCGGTGGCGCCGTAGGCAATGCCGAGCGGGCCGGCGAGCTTGTAGGTGATGATCATCGAGGCGACGATCGCGAGCGCGGGAAGCGCGGTGGCTTCCATCGAGATCGCGAGGCCCTGGATCACGTTGGTGCCGTGGCCGGTGACCGAGGCCTGGGCAATCGACTTCACCGGGCGGTAGTTCGTGCCGGTGTAGTACTCGGTGATCCAGATGATCAGGCCGGTCAGGACGAGGCCGACGAGACCCGCGTAGAACAGCATGCGCCCGTTGAAGCTGTAGTCGTGCCCGAAGGCCGAGTAGCTCGTGGCCGCTTCCATGTCGCCATGGAGCGCATAGCTCATGGCAAACCAGATTGCGGGGATCGAGAGCACGGCGGTGACAAGGAAGCCCTTGTACATCGCGCCCATGATGTTGTTCGTGGCTCCGAGGCGGACGAAGTAGGTGCCGATGATCGAGGTGACGATGCAGACGCCGCCGATCAGCAGCGGGATCGCCATCAGCGCATCGAGGTTGGCGGCGTTCTTCACCAGCAGCGCGGTCATGATCATGGTCGCGCCGATGGTGACGACGTAGGTCTCGAACAGATCCGCGGCCATGCCCGCGCAGTCACCCACGTTGTCGCCCACGTTGTCGGCGATCACGGCGGGGTTGCGTGGGTCGTCTTCCGGAATCCCGGCCTCGACCTTGCCGACGAGGTCGGCGCCGACGTCGGCGGCCTTGGTGAAGATGCCGCCACCCAGACGCGCGAAGATCGACACCAGCGAAGCGCCCAGCGCCAGCGCGGTGAGCGCGGTGACGACGACGCGGCTGTTGGCCGGCTCGCCCGCAATCGCGGTGAGGTAGTGGAAGAACACCGCGATCGCGAGGAGCGCGAGGCCCGCCACGAGCATGCCGGTGATCGCGCCCGCGCGGAACGCCAGCGTCAGGCCGGCCTGCAGGCCCGACTGCGCCGCAGCGGCGGTCCGCACGTTCGAACGCACCGAGACGTTCATGCCGATGAAGCCTGCAACGCCCGACAGCACCGCGCCGATGACGAAGCCGATGGCCGAAACGGTGCCGAGCGCCGCCGCGACGATCACGGCGACCACGACGCCGACAATGGCAATCGTGGTATACTGGCGCTTGAGGTAGGCCTGCGCGCCTTCCTGGATGGCGGCGGCGATTTCCTGCATGCGGGCATTGCCGGCGGGCGCACCGAGCACCTGCTGGCTGGTCACGAAGCCGTACACGACGGCCACGAGCCCGAGGATTATGGCTAGTATGGTCAAACTCACGTCAGACACCCCCTTATTTTCACCGGCATTTTCACCGGTACCCGTCGTTCGCGGGTCGGGGCGGGAGGCTAGTGCATAATTTTCGCACGGCAAGCCTTTGCGTGTGAAAATTCAGCCATGTTCGTAGCCAAGTTGGCCGGAAAGTGGTGCGCCCCCAAGAAGAAGTGCGGCAGGGCCTGCCGGAAGCACGCTGCCGATGCGGTGGGCAGGGCAGGGCGGGCTGGCATCCGGCGGAAGCGTAAACAGCAATTCGTAGTCATCACCCCAAGCCATCGCGTCCCGCGCGCGCTGCGGTGGGAGCCCGGCGGGGAAGGGGATCAGCGCAGGATCGAGCGAGACCGTGGCGCCGCTGGCCGCAGCCATGCGCGATGCATCGAGCAGAAGCCCGTCCGAAACATCCATCATCGCGGTGACGAGCGGCGCCAAGGCGCGGCCTTCGGCAAGGCGCGGGACAGGGCGGCGGTAAACAGATGTGTCGGTAGAAGTGTTACCAGCGCTGAGGGCCTCGAAACCCAGCATCGCGGCGCCGACGGGGCCGGTGATCCAAACAGAGTCGCCGGGCCTGGCGCCGCTGCGGCTCGGCACCGGCCGGCAGGTAGCGCGGCCCAGCGCGGTAAGGCCCAAGGTCTGTGCGCCCGGGTTGCTGACGGTGTCGCCGCCAAGCAGTGGCACAGCGAAGTGCGCCAGTGCCTCGCCCAGCCCTTCCGCAAAGCGGGTGTTGTCCTCGGCAAGGCTGTAGCCCAGCAGCACACCGATGGGCTCGGCGCCCTTGGCCGCAAGGTCGGACAGGTTGGTGGCGAGGAGCTTCCACGCCACGTCCGCCGGGTCTTGCCCCGCCAGCCAGTGGACGCCCTCGACCATCATGTCGTGGGTGAGGATGAGCGTCTCGCCCCCCACTTCCAGCACCGCGCAGTCGTCGACAAGGCCGCGTGCCGCCGGGTGCGAGGCAAGCCCCCGCAGCGCGGCGATGAAGGCGGCTTCGGGGGTCATTCCTGCCACTTCCTGGTCCCAGCCTCCCCCCACACCCAATTCCCGCTCATGCTGTGCCTGTCGAAGCATGCTGGCGCGGCGTATGCGGCCACACCCTTCGACAAGCTCAGGGTGAGCGGGGGTGTGGGGGAGATTGGCAGCACCCGGCCTCAGTCCCCCGTAAACACCGGCGCGCGCTTTTCGAGGATCGCGTTGACGGCTTCCTTGTGGTCTGCCGTCTCGTGCACGATCGCCTGGAACGCGGCGGAAAGCTCGAGCACGTCGCCCGCGCGGCCATGCTGTGCCTCGCGCAGCAGGCGCTTGGTCAGGCGCAGCGCGCGGGGGCTGTTGGCGGCGATTTCCTCCGCGAGGGCGATGGCCTTTTCCATAAGCTGCTCCGCCGGCACCACATCGCCGACAAGCCCGATGGACTGCGCATAGGCCGCGTCAAACGTCCGGCCGGTCAGGAACAGTTCCGCCGCCTTCGAATAGCCGATGATCTTCTGCAGCGTCCACGCGCCGCCATCGCCGGGGATGATGCCGACCTTGATGAAGCTCGCCGCCATCTTGGCACTGTCCGCCGCGACGCGCAGATCGCACACGCAGGCGAGGTCAAGGCCGAGGCCGATGGCATGGCCGTTGATCGCCGCGATCATCGGCACTTCGCAATCGAGCATCGCGCGGGTCGCGCGCTGCACGCCGCGGCGGTAGTTCGCGGCGGTCGAATCGGGCTGGTCGAGCGGGCCGATGCCCTTGCGGTCGCGGATACCCTTGATGTTGCCGCCGGTGCAGAAGGCGCGGCCCGCACCCGTCAGCACGATGGCGCTCACCGAGCGGTCGTTGGAGAGGCGGAAGAACGTGTCGACGATATTGTCGCAATCTTCCAGCGTGCCGATGGCGTTCATCGATTCAGGCCGATCCATGGTGAGGATCGCAACGCGCCCGCGGCGCTCTTCGTGCAGGAACGGGGTGGTCATCTTGGCTACTCTCCCTTTTGCCCTTCCGGACGTCTCCACTAGCAATCTTGCGATTGCGATGGCCCGCGCGCTGCCATAGGGATGCCGCCGATGCAAATATTCCCGCTCCATCCGTTTCGCCCCGAGGGCGATATTCCCGCGCTGCGCCAGCAGGTTCGTGATCTGGTTGCGCAGCATGAAAGCCGCTGGCCCATCGAGCTGCGCGCCAATTGCTGGTTCAGCTTCGACGAGGAATTCTCGAAGGCGCTAGGGCAAGCCGGCCTCCTCGGCATGACCTGGCCCAAGCAGTACGGCGGCCACGAGCGCACCCTGCTCGAACGCTATGTTGTGCTCGAAGAGCTTCTGGCCCTCGGCGCCCCCGCTGGCCTCCACTGGATCGCCGACCGCCAGACCGGCCCGCTCCTCCTGCGCTACGGCACCGAAGCGCAGCGCGAGAAGTACCTCCCCGGCATGGCGCGCGGCGAGATATATGCCTGCATCGGCCTGTCCGAACCCGGCTCAGGGTCAGACCTTGCGAGCGTGCGCACCTCCGCGAAAAAGACCAACGAGGGCTGGCGCATCAACGGCCAGAAGGTGTGGACCAGCGGTGCGCACAAGAGCCACGCCGCGCTCACCCTGCTGCGCACCGAGGAAGGCAGCGAGCGCCACACCGGCCTCTCGCAAATGATGATCGACCTCGATACGCCGGGGATCACGATCCGCCCGATCATCGATATGACGGGCACGCACCACTTCAACGAGATCTGGTTCGAAGACGTCCTCCTGCCGCACGATGCGCTCGTTGGCGTGGAAGGCAACGGTTGGAAGCAGGTCGTCGCCGAACTCGCGCTCGAACGCTCGGGGCCGGAGCGCTATCTCTCCAGCCACATGCTGCTCGTCGCGCTGATCGACGCGATGGGGCCGGAGCCCGATGCGCCCACCGCGCAGCTGATCGGCCGCCTCACCGCAGAGATGTGGACGCTCAGGCAGATGTCGATGTCGACCATCGCCAAGCTGGCGGCGGGCGAGGACCCGGTGGTCGAGGCCGCCATCGTCAAGGACCTAGGCAACGCCTACGAACAGGCGCTGCCGCGCGCGGTGCAGGCGGCGGTGGATGCGGACCTTGCGGGGAAGAGCGACCTCTCGCGCCTGCTTTCGTGGATTCTGGTGGCGAGCCCGAGCTTCTCGCTGCGCGGCGGCACGCCCGAAGTGCTGCGCGGGATCATTGCCAAGGGCCTCGGCCTGCGGTGACACCTTCGCCACACCCCGTTCGTCCCGAGCGAAGTCGAGGGACCGCTCTCCCCCGTCCGTTCGTGTCGAGCGAAGTCGAGACACCTTGCGCGGCGTGGGTCGTTCTCGGCTTCGCTCGAACAAGTCCCTCGACTTCGCTCGGGACGAACGGGGTGGGTTTGATGCATTTTTCTCCGGGACAAAAGTGATGAGCGACAACCGTACACTGCTGACCGACATGGCAGCCGGCCTGTTCGCCGATCTGGCGGGCAAGCCTTTCGATGTGGCCTGGCCGCAGGTGGCCGAGGCGGGGTTCTCCACGCTGCTGGTGCCCGAGGATGCGGGCGGCTTCGGCGGAGACTGGGGCGACGTGCTCGCCGTGCTGCGCCTTGCGGGCCTCAACGCGCTCGCTGCGCCGCTGGCCGAGCCGGTGATCGCGCATTATCTGCTGGCGAAGGCGGGGATCGCCGCGCCTGAGGGCCTGATTTCCATCGCCGCGCCCGGCAGCCGCGTGCCTTATGGCCGCCATGCCGCCGCCGTGGTCCATGTCGCGGATGGCACGCTCTCGCTCTACCACGCCGATGCCTGCGCGTTCGACGAAGGCCTTTCGCCTGCCGGTGAGCCGTGGGACGGTGTCACCTTCACCGGCGCGGCTGCCGCAACGGCGGCCTGCGACATCGACCTGCAGGCCCTCGGCGCCTTCGCCCGCGTCGCGCAGGCTTCGGGCGCGCTCGAGGCGGCTTTCACGCTCGCCATCGATCATGTGAACACCCGCGTCCAGTTCGGCCGAGCGCTGGCGAAGTTCCAGGCGGTGCAGCAGGCCATGGCGGAATTCTCCGAGGAAGCCGCCGCGGTGGACGCCTCCGCCGCCGCCTGCGCCGCCGCGCTGGATTACGGGCACGCCAGCTTCGAGATCGCCGCGGCCAAGCTGCGCATGGGGATCGCGGTCGACCGCGCCGTCCCCATCGCCCACCGCATGCACGGTGCCATCGGCTTCACCATCGAATACGCCCTCAACCACCTGACCCGCCGCCTGATGGGCTGGCGCAGCGAATTCGGCGGCGACGCCTTCTGGGCCGAACGCCTGGGCAAGCGCGTCGCCGGCCTCGGCGGCCACGGCCTGTGGCGCGAAATGGCAGCGCGCACGGACCGCCTCGTCGGCTAGGGTCCGATAAGCATCTTCCCGTCACCCCGTGCTTGACACGGGGTTTGGCTGTTCTTCCAGCGCCGCGCCCGAGAAGAACAGCCAAGGCCCGTGTCAAGCACGGGCCGACGATGCTTTATGATGTAATAGGCCTGTCAGGCCCGCTTGCGGCCAAACCCCGCCACGCGCGGCGGCATTTGCGGGCGGGCGGGTTCTTCCGCCTGCGCCTGCTGCTCCCCGCGCCGCGCCAGATAGCGGGCCATCACCGCATCGGCATCGAAGTCGCTCGGCTCGGCCTCGTCGGCCATGCCCTGCGGCACGGCGCGCCCCGCCGCCGCTTCGCCCGCCCGGTTGCGCAGCATTTCCATATGCGTCATCCGCGCCATGATCGCCGCCTTGTCGGCATTGAGCAGGTTGAACGGGATATTGATCGACGAAAGCCGGCGGCCATCGGCGGCGTGGCTGATCTGGATCGAATGCTGCCGGTTCACCGGAATGAAGCCATAGATATACTGCGTGAGCGTCTCGACCTCGATCGAGGCGACCTGCCGCCAGTCCAGCCGCCGCTGCGCGCCGATGGGATAGAGCGTGATCTGCCGCTCGTCATACTCCACCGCCCGCAAGTCGCCGAACACCCGCGCCAGCCGCCCGATCGACATCAGCGGCCCGCCGACCAGCAGAATGGCGCCCAGCACCATCCCGAACGGCCCAAAGAAAAAGCACCCCAGCCCGACCACGGGCACGAAGAACAACAACAATGCCCCGCTGAGAACAAGCCTTTCGCGGCTGTAGTAGAGTGTGGTCATGACGGTCCTCCGCCGGAAAACCTCGCATGCCATTGGTTACGATCGATTTAGCATCCGCCGCCGACATATTTTGATACGTCCGGTTTGGTGTTCTTGGGGTGGGGCTGGGCGGGCACGGGCCTTGGCACGAAATGGCGGCGCGAACGGATCGGCTGGTGGGGTGAGTTGAAATCAAGTCGTGGCGACGATCACGTGGAATCGACTTTACCAATGGCTTCTTGGTTAACTAAGGTCGAACCCATGACGCTTTCTTGACTGCCTTTTTGCAGCACCTGCTGCGGCGCGCTGTACACGTCCAATACCCAAAGCTTCTCTATATGCTGGATGGACTTCCCAAAGAAGACCATCATCAGTGTTTCTGCCGTCTGTTAGAAGTTCTGGTCGTTCCTCATAGCGAGTGAAGTCGGCATTTCTGTTGTTGCCTTCGTGATCTCGACGGCCAACTACAAATCCAACTTTATACAAAAAGTGAGCTAGTTGCAGTGGGTATCTGTACGGTGCTCCATCTAGATTTGGGATGTTGTTAGCGCCAACAAGATTTATGTAATTAACAGCAATTTGGGTAAGCAAATCACTAGTTGTGTAGCGAGCTGGACTATTTGAGAAAGTTTCAATGAGTTTCTCGAGTCCTGAATACTGATGATTATGCTCTTTGTATATATCATTAAGCCTAAGTCTGCTATAGGTTTTTTCGCTATTATTTATGTCAATTTTGTTTATGACTGAAACCCGTCTTTGGGCGGCATTCATTCCCGCGAGTCTGCAAAGTTGAGACATCCACCGCGGGCGCCCAGCCGAGAGTATATGAATCGGTCTAAACGGCGGTACGAAGCTATTGCCCCATTTCATTCTTGGTTCAAATGCTATTTCAAGAATTTTGTCTGCATCAACTTTATAATCACGAATCCCTGTTAGTTGCGGTAGTGAACCCCTGCGTTCAAGATAAGAGAAGATTTTCTTGCATAAAATAACTTTGAGTTCTGGCGCTGTCCATTGAATGTCTGATACGTATTGCTCACACTTGTCCAAATCTTCATTGCTGCGAAGCGCGCTCCATACGTCAGTGCGGACTGACACGCGAATTGAAAGCCCCTTGACCTCGCGAACAACGGCACGGCAGGCGGAAAAGAAAGTTGAAATTAGGGCGCGTTGATCGGGTGAATCAATATACGTTGAATCAATATCATCAACAAGAAGCCAGACCTGGCGCGCCGAGTTTGATTCAAGGCTTCTCCTAAGTAGTTCTTCATGATTTTTATATTCTTTAGTAATTACTTCGATTGGTATCTTGGAAGATTTAATTCGCTGTAGCAAAGAACCTACGATGTTTCTTTCTTTGAAACCTGCTACTTCAGCACTTTCGACTAGTGCCATGTTGGTGTCGGAAAATGCAAAGCCGAGCTCTGCTCCAAGTGCATAATTTATTCTTGCGCAAATAACTTTTGTCCAGTAATTTTGAAGCTGCAAGAAATTTGCATTATCTGGAGGATTCATCAGTCCTATTAGTTTTGCGCCAGTTATATTTATAATAATTGGACGGTTAATATCTTTTGACAAATCGAAAGCGAGCTTTGAGATAAGTGCGGATTTTCCCATTCCCTTTCTAGATCTTGCCACGCAAAATGGCTGGGTACGGGAGAGGAAATTAGAGAATGCGGGTTGATCGACGAAATATGAGCTCAAAACATCGGGTAGCTCATCCTCTCCGGCATCATTTCCGAAGAGTGTACCGTCTGTGAAATCTACCAAGGGCTTTTGTGCTCTTACTACGCCTGTCATTTGGTGCCTCCATTCATTGCAAAGCTTAGAGTGGGCATCAGTCTGAATCAATCTTCATGGCCATTCGCTATGGTAAATTGTGCGTTCGGCCCTGCTTTGTTGTATTTAAGGGGCCTGCGCTTGAGGGGCTGCGGTATGTTCAAATGAGGGGGTAATGGACGAATGATGGTTCGTCGTGTGCCGCCAGTAGTTCTCCACCACCATCCCTTGACCCCACCCCCTGCACCCCTTAATCGTCCGGTTAAACGAACGCATTCGGGAGTCGGAAGTCATGGCCACAGCCTATATCGTTGATGCAGTGCGCACCGCCGGCGGGCGGCGCGGGGGGCGGCTCGCGGGGGTGCACCCGGTCGATCTCGCCGCGGCGACGCTTGATGCCATTGTCCAGCGCACGGGGATCGATGGCGCGGCGGTGGACGATGTCGTCATGGGCTGCGTCTCGCAGGGCGGACAGCAGGCGGGGCAGGTGGGGCGCAATGCCGTCCTCGCCGCGCGGCATCTGCCGGATTCGGTCCCGGCCGTCACCATTGATCGGCAGTGCGGCTCCTCGCAGCAGGCGATCCAGTTTGCGGCGCAGGCGGTGATGTCGGGCGTGCAGGACATGGTGATCGCCGCCGGCGTCGAGAGCATGACGCGCGTGCCGATGGGCTCGACCGCGATCTTCCACATGAAAGAGGGCCTCGGCAACTACAAGTCGCCGCAGCTTGAAGAGAAGTATCCGGGCATCATGTTCTCGCAGTTCATGGGCGCGGAAATGATCGTGAAGAAGCACGGCTTCACCAAGGACCAGCTCGATCAGTTCGCGCTCTCCAGCCACCAGAAGGCGATTGCCGCGACTGTGGCCAATGCTTTCGCCAACGAGATCGTGCCGATCGCCATCGAGACGGCGGACGGCCCGGCCACGCACACCGTCGACGAAGGCATCCGCTTCGATGCGAGCCTGGAATCGATCGCGGGCGTCAAGCTGCTCTCGCCCGAGGGCCTGCTGACGGCGGCCAGCTCCAGCCAGATCTGCGACGGCGCGAGCGCGGCGCTGATCGTTTCCGAAGCGGCGCTCAAGGCCCACGGCCTCACCCCGCTGGCGCGCATCCACACGCTGACGGTGACGGCGGGCGATCCGGTGATCATGCTCGAGGAACCGCTCTTCGCGACCGACAAGGCGCTCAAGCGCGCGGGCCTGAAGATCGACGATATCGACCTCTACGAAGTGAACGAGGCCTTCGCCTCGGTGCCGCTCGCCTGGCTGAAGCACACCGGTGCGGACCCGGAGAAGCTCAACGTCAACGGCGGCGCGATCGCGCTCGGTCACCCGCTTGGCGCTTCGGGCACCAAGCTGATGGCGACGCTGCTCAATGCGCTGAAGGCGCGCGGGGGCAAGTATGGCCTGCAGACGATGTGCGAAGGCGGCGGTGTCGCCAACGTGACGATTGTCGAGATGATGTGATTGCAGGTGCTCGTTTCCCTCACCCCGTTCGCCCCGAGCGAAGTCGAGGGGTGGTTCGAGCGTAGCCGAGAACCTGCGGCGTGTGAGGCCTCGGCTTCGCTCGGCCTTGGTCCCTCGACTTCGCTCGGGACGAACGGGTTTGGTGTGGTTGATTTTTGCGATTTCAGGAGAGAAATGCCATGAAGCTTGATAGTTCGATTTCCGCCGTCGTCACCGGTGGCGCCTCGGGTCTCGGTGCCGCCACCGCGCGGGCGCTGGCCGCCAAGGGCGTGAAGGTCGCCATCTTCGATCTGCAGAAGGAAAAGGGCGAAGCGCTCGCGGCCGAGATCGGCGGCGTGTTCTGCGAAGTGAACGTGACCTCGGACGAGAGCGTGGACGCCGGCTTTGCCAAGGCGCGCGCGGCCATCGGGCAGGAGCGCATCCTCGTCAACTGCGCGGGCACCGGCAATGCGATCAAGACCGCCAGCCGCAGCAAGGAAGACGGCTCGATCAAGCACTTCCCGCTGGAGGCCTTCAACTGGCTGATCCAGATCAACCTCGTCGGCACCTTCCGCTGCATCGCCAAGTCCGCCGCGGGCATGATGACGCTCGATCCGGTCGACGAGTTCGGCGAGCGCGGCGCGATCGTCAACACGGCGTCGGTCGCGGCCGAGGATGGCCAGATCGGGCAGGCGGCGTACTCGGCTTCGAAGGGCGGCGTTGTCGGCATGACGCTCCCCATCGCGCGCGACCTGATGAGCGAGGGTATCCGCGTCAACACGATCCTGCCGGGCATCTTCGATACCCCGCTGCTCGCCGGCGCGCCGCAGAACGTGCGCGATGCGCTGTCGGCCTCGGTGCCGTTCCCCAAGCGCCTCGGCGTTCCGGCGGAATACGCGCAGCTGGCGCTGACGATGATCGAGTGCGGCTACTTCAACGGCGAGGACGTGCGCCTCGACGGTGCGATCCGCATGGCGCCGCGGTAAGTTGGAGGGAAAAATAGGGACAGTCCCCGAGAAAAAGGGGGACAGTCCCTATTTTTGGAGAGGAAGAGCCAAATGGCCGATTATTCGCAGATCCAGCTCGATGTGGCTGACGGCGTTGCGACGCTGACGCTCAATCGTCCGCACAAGATGAACGCGTTCACGCGCACGATGATGGACGAGATGGTCTCCGCGTTCGACGAGACCGACGCCGACGACAGCGTCAAGGCGGTGATCGTGACCGGCGCGGGCGACAGGGCCTTCTGCGCGGGCGCGGACCTGACGCCCGACAACGGGGCGCGGCCCTTCTCCGATCCGACCGAAGTGGCGGACCTCTCCGACACCCGCGTGCGCGACAGCGGCGGCATGCTGACCTTGCGCATGTTCAATTCGCAAAAGCCGGTGATCGGCGCGATCAACGGCGCGGCGGTGGGCATCGGCGCAACGATGCAGCTGCCGATGGATATCCGCCTCGCCAGCACCTCGGCGCGCTTCGGCTTCGTGTTCGCGCGGCGCGGGATCGTGCCCGAGGCGGCCTCGAGCTGGTTCCTCCCGCGCCTCGTCGGCATGAGCACCGCGCTCGAATGGTGCATGACGGGCCGCGTGTTCGGCGCGGAGGAAGCGCACGCGGCGGGCCTCGTCCGTTCGCTCCACGCGCCGGAAGACCTGCTGCCCGCCGCCCATGCGCTGGCGCGCGAGATTGCCGACAACACCAGCGCTGTTTCCGTTGCGATGACGCGCGCGATGCTGTGGCGCAATTCGGCGACGCCGCATCCGATGCATGCGCACCGCGTCGACAGCCGCGCGATCTATCAGCTTTCGCGCGGGGCCGATGCGAAAGAAGGTGTGGCCAGCTTTCTGGAAAAGCGCGCTCCGGCCTACCCGGGCCGCGTTTCTTCCGATATGCCGGGGTTTTACCCGCGGTGGGAAGAACCGGTCTGGGAATGAAAGAGCAGACGAACGTGGCAAGTGCGGGGGAAACCGGCGGGGAGCAGGCCGGCGCAAGGGAACTGCTTCTGGAAACCGCCTCGCAGATCATGCGCGAGGGGGATCAGGTCGATATCTCGCTGTCCGAGCTGTCGCTGCGCTCGGGGCTCAATTCCGCGCTCGTGAAATACTACTTCGGCAACAAGGCCGGGATGCTGGGCGAACTGCTCGACCGCGACATGGTGGCGATCATCAAGTCTGTCGAAGCGCTGCTGGCCAAGGATCACATGAGCCCGGAGGCCAAGCTCAGGCAGCACATCGCCCGCTGCGTCGATACCTATTTCGCGTTCCCCTATCTCAACCGCCTCCTGATGCGGCTGGTGCGCGACAGCGATCCGTCCGAAGCGAAACGGATTGCCGACAAGTACCTCATGCCGCTCAACAAGGCCTATGACCGGCTCATCAGCGACGGGGTGAAGGCCGGCGTGTTCCGTCCGATCGATCCGCAGCTGTTCTATTTCACCGTGACGGGCGCGGCGGACCGGTTCTTCTCGGCGCGGCTCGTGCTGCGGCACTGCTTCGATCAGGACACGCTGACCGAGGAACTGCGCGACCGCTACCGCGAGCATACGGTCGATTTCATCATGGCGGGTATTCTGGCGCGGTGACCCGGGCGGTGGCAGGCGGAGTCATCTTTGCTTGCGCGGCGCGGCGGCTGGCCTAGAAACAGGGTTATGTCTGACGCGCAAACCCGCCCCGAGAACACCAGACTGTCTGATTTCATACCCTACCGCCTTGCGATCACGTCGAACGCGGTCAGCAGCCTGATTTCAGGCGAGTATCACAGCGAGTTCGGCCTCAAGATCCCCGAGTGGCGGATCATGGCGGTGCTCGGCGATGCCGGACCGCTGACGCAGCGCGATCTTGTCCGCGCGACTCTGATGGACAAGGTGGCGGTCAACCGCGCCTGCAAGATGCTCGGCGAACGCGGCCTCGTCGCGCGCACACCCAACGATGCGGACGGGCGCTCGCACCACTTGTGGCTGACCGATGAGGGCCGCGCGATGTACGACCGCATCTGGCCCAACGCGTTCTCGACCTACGAGAAGATCTTTGCCGCGCTTTCGGCCACCGAAACGGCGAAGCTGAGGGCGCTGCTCGACAAGCTGTTCAACGCGGTGCGCACCATCGAAGGGGAGAGCCCATGAAACTGGCAAGCCTGCCGCAGCGGCGCGACGGCCGCCTTATCGTCGTGTCTGATGATCTCGCGTGGTACGCCGATGCCGATCACATCGTGCCGACCCTGCAGGGCCTGCTCGACGAGTGGGACCGCTACGCGCCCTATCTCGAAGCGCTGTCGATAGAGCTGGAACACGGCGCGATCCCGAGGAAGCGATTCCACGAGCGCGAGGCGGCGGCGCCCTTGCCGCGCGCGTTCCAGTGGGCGGACGGCAGCGCCTACGTCAATCACGTCGAACTCGTGCGCAAGGCGCGGGGGGCGGAACTGCCGGCGAGCTTCTGGACCGATCCGCTGATGTACCAGGGCGGCAGCGACGATCTGCGCGGTGCGCGCGATCCGATCGCGCTCGCGGACGAAAGCTGGGGCTGCGATCTCGAAGCCGAGGTCGTGGTGGTGACGGGGGATGTGCCGCAGGGCGTCTCCGCGCAGGCGGCGCTTGGCCACATCCGGCTGGTCGGGCTCGTCAACGATGTCTCGCTCAGGGGGCTGATCCCGGACGAGCTCGCCAAGGGCTTCGGCTTTGTCCAGTCGAAGCCCGCCAGCCATTTCTCGCCTGTGTTCGCGACGCCGGACAGCCTCGGCGCCGCGTGGTCAGGCGGCAAGCTGCATCTGCCGCTGCATATCGACGTCAATGGACGGCCGTTCGGGCGGCTGGCGACGGGCGAGGACATGACCTTCGATTTCGGCCAGCTGATCGCGCATCTTGCCAGGACTCGGCGCATCGGCGCGGGTTCGATCATCGGTTCCGGCACGGTCTCGAACCGCGATGCCGATGGGAAGGGCGATTACACCGCGGGCCGCCCGGTGCGCGAGGGCGGGCGCGGTTATGCGTGCATCGCCGAACAGCGCATGGTCGAGACGATCCGCAGCGGGGCGGCGGTCACGCCGTTCCTGAAGCACGGCGATACGGTGCGGATCGCCGCCAAGGATGCCAAGGGTCACGCCGTGTTCGGCGCAATCGAGCAGACGGTGGTCAAGGCTTAGGGAAGAACCCCTCCGTCAGCCCTGCGGGCTGCCACCTCCCCATTTGTCCCGGCGGGAAAAATGGAGAGGGCCTTTCTCCCTCCCCATTTTTGCGAAGCACAAATGGGGAGGTGGCCCGCCGCAGGCGGGTCGGAGGGGTATTTCTACCCCCCCATTTCGCCTTTACGTCTTCCGGTTGAGGAAGTTGTCGCTGATCGAGCAGGCCGCCGGGCCAAGGATCACGACGAACAGCGTCGGCAGGATGAACAGGATGAGCGGGATCGTCATGATCGCGGGCAGGCGCGCGGCCTTTTCCTCGGCGCGCATCATCCGCTCGTTGCGGAATTCGGCTGAGAGCACGCGCAGCGCCGAAGCGAGCGGCGTACCATAACGCTCGGTCTGGATCATGGTGGTCACCACGCCCTTCACCGATTCGAGGTTCACGCGGTAGGCGAGGTTCTCGAACGCCATGCGCCGTTCGGTGAGGAACGAAAGCTCGATGGCCGTGAGCGCGAATTCGTCGCCCAGTTCGGGATAGGCGCGGCCGAGTTCACGCGCGACGCGGGCGAACGCGGCGTCGACGGTGAGACCGGCTTCGGCGCAGATCACGAGGAGGTCGAGCGCATCGGGCAGACCCTTGCGGATCTCCTTGGTGCGCTTGTTCATCATGTTCGTGATCCACAGGTCCGGGCCCTTGTAGCCCAGGATCACCATGCCCGCGAACAGGCCGAACTTCTTGAACGCCGACCACAGCGGGAAGTAGTTCACCCCGTAGATCAGCACGCCGAAGAACAGGCCCAGCACGATCGGCCCGATCATGCGGGCGAGCACCACCGCGACCGCCCATTCCTTCTTGCGGATGCCGGCCTGCGCGAGGCGCTGCTGGATGTCCTTGAGCTGGCTGTCCTGCAGGACCTTCAGCGATTCAAGGAAGGTCTTGATATTGTCGGTCGTCTCGTTGCGGCGGACGATGCTCTGGCGCTTCTTCGCGTTGACCGTGACGATGCCGGCCTTGAGCTGGTCGCGCCGCTCGTTGAGCGCCTTGACCCGCTTGGCCATCGGATCGCGCACGGTGATGGCGGCGTAGATCGCCAGCAGCATGGCGGCGGCGGCGATCCCCATGAGGATCGAGCCGACGTAGATGACATCGACGCCGAGGAGCGTGGGGCCGTGCGGGGGAGGGGTGACTGCCATGGTTGCTCTCAGATCTCGAAGTTGACCATCTGCTTCATGATGAAGGCGCCGATGCCCAGCCAGATGAGGCCGCCGATGCCAGCGATGATGAGCCGCTCGTCCACGAAGAATTGCCCGAGGTAGCGCGGGTTGATCGAATAGATCAGCGCGAACACGATGAACGGGAGCGAGCCGACGATATAGGCCGAAGCCTTGGATTCAGAGCTCATCGCCGCGATCTTGAGCTTCATCTGTGCGCGCTTGCGCAGCACGTCGGCAAGGTTCGCCAGCGTTTCGGCGAGGTTGCCGCCCGTCTCGCGCTGGATCGCCAGCGTGATGCAGAAGAAGCTGAACTCGGCCATGTCGAGCCGGTTGGCGGTTTCCTGGAGCGATTCCTCCATGGTCCGGCCCACCTTGATGCGGTCTGTGACGAGCTTGAATTCCTCGCCGACCGGGCCGGGCAATTCATGCGCAACGACAGTCAAGGTCTCGGTGATCGGCAGGCCCGAGCGCAGGCCGCGCACGAGCAGCTCGAGCGCATCCGGAAACTTCGCGACGAAGCCTTTCTTGCGCTTGTTGATCGCGCGCCCGACCATCCAGTGCGGGATGCCCGCGCCGACCAGCACGCCGACGCCAAGGCCCAGCAGCGGCGCACCGGTCCTGAGGAACACGAGCAGCGCAACGCCGACGGCGAGGCCGAGCGAGGCATAGACATACTGGGTGAGCGTCCAGCCCTTGCCGGTCTGGTGCAGGCGCAGCGCCAGCGCTTCGAGGCGCGAGCCCGAGCCCGCCTTCTTGAACGTGGTCGGCTTGCGGTTGGCGACAGCCTTGCGGTACTGCGCCTCGACTTTGTCCACCGCGCTTTCCGAATGGCGGAAGCGCACGGTCTGCAGGCGGCGCGATGCTTCGCGGCTGGCCGAGGGACCGCTCAGCGCCAGCGCCATCAGCACGAGAACCAGCGCAGCGCCGAGGCCAAGGATCACGAGTTGCATCATGTTCATTGCCGGGTCCTGCCAGTTCTTTCAGTACGTGCGAGACCGGCGCGCGGGTCCCGGATGGGGGCCATGCGCCGGCTGCGGATCATGCGGGGGTGCCGGCCTTGGCCTTGCCGGACGGGAGGATCTTCTTGAAATCGAACTTGCCGAGCAGCGAGGTCTTGCCTGCCGCCGCGTCGCCGCCCTTGTCCGCGGCCTTGTCCTTCGCCTTGCCCTTGCCCTTCACCTCGACGACTTCGCCATCGGTGCCGGTGGCGATGATCGCGGTGCCCAGATCGCGCATCGCCGCGCCCGCCTTGCTGGCGCGATTGGCGGCCACGAAGGTCTGGCCCAGCTTGGCCGCATTGGCCGCCGCCTTGATGTCATAGGGCACGACGTAGTTGATCTTGCGCTCGATCGAGGCTTCGAAGTCGGACCGGCTGATCTCGCCGATGCCGGAGTGGACCTTGTTGGCCACCACGATCGTCTCGGCATGCTTGGCGTTGGACTTGAGCCACGACAGCAGGCGGATCGCATCGCGCGCACCGGCGAGGGTGAGCTCGGTGACCACGACCACCACGTTCACGTCCGCCAGCAGATGCGGGAAGTTGATCAGCATGTTGCGCGGCAGATCGATCATCGTCATTTCGAACGCGTGGCGGAATTCCTCCTCCAGCTGGACGAAGGCGCTGCCGTCGGTCATCAGCGGGGCGCTGATCGGCGCTTCGGCCGAAAGGATCGCGAGGTTGTCGTTGGCGCGGATCATCGCGCGTTCGATGAACAGCCCGTCGATGCGGCTCGGATTGTCGATCGCGTCGGTGAGGCCGCGGCCCGGCTCGAGATCGAGCGTGAGCGCGCCAGTGCCGAAGTGCACGTCGAGATCGAGCAGCGCGGTCGGCATGCGGTGGTCGCTGCTGAACAGCCACGCCAGCGAAGTCGCGATGGTCGAGGCGCCGACGCCGCCGCGCGTGCCGACCACGGCGGTCGAGACGTGGCGCTGGGTCGCCCCGCCGTCAGCCGACTTGGGCGCGGCAAAAATCGCCTGCGCCTGCACCAGCGCATCGCGCACCTGGCCCGGCGTGAGCGGCTTCAGCAGGTAGTCCTGGATGCCCGATGCGAGCAGGTCGCGGTAGAGGCGCACGTCGTTGACCTGGCCGACCGCGATCACCACGGTGCCGGGTTCGCAGACCTCGGCCAGCGCGTTGATATCGCTCAGCGGGTCGCCGCTTTCCGAAAGGTCGACCATCAGGATCGCCGGGCTCGCCGCGATCGAGAGCGACTGGATCGCATTGCGCAGGCCGCCCTTGTTGCACTTTTCGGGCTGCCAGCCCATGTCGACCGTGACCGGACGCAGCACGTCGAGCGCGGCATCGTCGCACATGAAGGCCGCGAACATGTCGCGGTTGGCGGTTTTCCAGGTCGCGCTCATCGATCAGTTACCCCCGGACTTGCTGGAAATGACCTTCAGGCCCTGCGCACCCGTGGGCGGCGTCTCGCGCCAGGTCTGGATGGCTTTCGTATTGCTCTGGACCAGCGTGGTGCTCATGCCCTTGGTGCCGCGCACAAGGTCTTCCTTGTTGGCGACCATCGCGGCCATGTTGCCGTTGATCGCGCAGCCATAGTTCGACGAGGTGGCGCTGCTGTTCTTGTTGTCGACCTTGGTCGCCCAGTCCGGGCAGCCGGGGACATAGGCCTCGGTGCGCGAGACGACGACGCGGGCCGTGCCCGGCGCGATGGCGCCTTCGGTCACCGGGGCAACCGCAGCGAGGAGAATGCCGAAGCGGCCGGCCACCTTTTCGACCGAGTCGCGGGTCTGGTCGGAATCGACTGGATCGTCGAGCGAGATGCGGTCGCCATAGCCGAGGTCGAGCGCATCCAGCCAGCCGGCAAGGCGGCGCTGTTCGGACACGGCGAGGCCGCCGCCGGGCAGCGTCGAGACATCGAACACGAAGCTGCTGCGCTGGACGACCGGCTGGTGCACGCTCTCAAGGCTGCGGTTCAGTTCGGCCGAGGGCGCGTTGCACGCCGCCAGCGGCAGGCTCAGCATGCCTGCAAGGAGAAGGACCCGGGCAGTACCCTGGATGCGGGGCATAGGGATGGACATGGCTTGGCCCTTTCTCACTTGAGATTGAAGCCGGGCGCGACATCGGCGCTGGCCTGGCGATTGCGGGTGGAACGGCTGCTCTTGGGCGGCGCGGCGGCCGGTGCGACAGGCGCGGCAGGCAAGGCTGCATCGATGCTTGGCGCATCGCCGGCCGGGGCGTCGAGCGCACTGACCTTGGGACCGTTCGACTGGACCGTGCCGGACTTTTCGGTCGGCTTGGGGCGGTCGCCGCCGGTCACGCCGTCGGATTCGAGATGGCCGAGCACCTGCTGGAGCGCCGTGGCCGACTTGAAACCGTCGGTCGGCAGCTTGATCTCGCTCGCGTCGACCGGGTTCACCAGATAGGGGGTCACGATGATGACCAGTTCGGTCTCGCCCTTCTGGAACGAGGTCGAGCGGAACAGCGAACCGAGGATCGGGAGGTCACCCGCGCCGGGCATCTTGGTGATCGTGTCCTGCGCGTTGTTGCGCAGCAGGCCGGCGATCATGAAGCTCTGGCCCGAGCCAAGTTCGATCGTCGTTTCGGCGCTGCGCACGGTGAGCGCGGAGACGCGGAAGCTGTTGCTGATGATCGCGCCGTCGGACGAAAGTTCGGAGACTTCCGGCCGCACGCGCAGCGAAATCCGGCCATTGGAGAGAACCGTGGGCGTATAGGCAAGGCTGATGCCATACTTCTTGAATTCGATCGCGGTGTTGCCGAGGCCGGTCGAGATCGGGATCGGGTATTCGCCGCCCGCGAGGAAGTTGGCCGTCTCACCCGAAAGCGCGGTGAGGTTCGGCTCGGCAAGACTGGTGACAAGGCCGATCGTCTCGCCCAGATCGAGCGCCGAAAGCACGTTGAGACCGAACAGCTTGCCCATCACGGCGAGCGTCGACTGCCCCTGCAGCGGGGTGACGTTGGTGCCGGGCCGTGTGACGACGCCCCGTGGATTTGCGGCTGTGATCGCGGTCTCATCAAAGGTCTGACCCGTCACGCTGGAACCGATGCCCAGCGGCAGATTGGGATCGGTCGTGAAGGTCGACGCCGGACCGCGGCCGGTGTTGAGGCCCCATTTCGTGATCTTGCCGCTGCCATCGATCGTCGTGATGTTCGAGCCGATCTGGCGCACCAGCGAGCGGTTCACTTCGGCGAACTTCACGTGGAGGTTGACCTGCAGCGGGGTCGCCATCTTGAGGCGGCTGATCACCGTCGTCTTCGTGTCGACGAATGCCTTGACCAGGCGCTCGGCCTCGGCGGCATCCTCGGGCGCAGCGATCGTGCCGGTGAGCAGCACGGTGTTGTTCATCGTCGAGGTGACGATGCGCGCTTCGGGCATCGCCAGCTTCAGCATCTGGTCGATGCTGTCGATGTTGGTGCCGACGCGGACATTGGCCGACCACACCACATCGCCGTTCGAATTGCTGGCATAGACGGTGGTCTCGCCGCCAGACTTGCCGAACACGTAGAGCTGGTTGGTGGACTTCACCTGCACGTCGGCCACCTGGTCGTTGGCGACGAACACGTCGGTCATCTTGCCGGGCAGCGTCACGAGCTGGCCGCGGCCGATCGAGATCGCGATGCTGCGGGCCGGGCTGGTCACCGACTGGGCCGCGACCGGCGCGGGGGCCGCGGCCAGCGCCAGCGGAACCGCGAGTGCAGCGAGCGGGAGCAGCTTGGATGCGATACGGGCCTTCATGGTCATGCCTTTCGCGGGCGGAATCTGGGCCTTGAGGGGAGCGGTCGTGTTCATCTCACTTCGCTCCCACTTTGACTTCGGTGGTGTCGCGACCACGGGTCACACGGACCACCGGACCGGGGAAGAACATGGCGCGGGCGGCATCCGTCATCGAACCGCCGGTGCCGGGCATCGGCATGGGCCGCTGACCAAAGGAGGAGATCGCCTTGGCCACCGCCTGCGCGGCGGCAGCCGGATCGGTCACCTTCTTCGGCTGGAAGCGCGAGACATCGCCGCCGGAGACATAGCTGTTGCCATCGGCCTCGATCGGCTTGGTGACCGCCTGCTTGAGGATGCGCTCCTCTTCGGCCTTGCTGGCGCCCGCGGGGATCTTGATCTGACCGCTGGCGAGCGCCTGTTCGAGTTCGCTCGTGTTGTCGGCCAGCGAACGCAGCGAGAGCGAAATCGTGCCGATGGTCTGCGCCACCGCGATCTTCTCGGCGATCTTGGGCGTGGCTTCGACCGTGACGGTGCTGTAGGTGCGCACGCGGGTCTTGCCCTCGATCTGCTCCTGCTCGGTCGACTGGTCGGTGGCGAGCACGCGCAGGTTCTTGAGGATCGTCTCGGCGGTCTTGAGCGTCTGGCCCACGCCCTTCACCGACTGGGTGAGCACGAGGTCGATGTGGTCACCGGGGAAGACAAAGCCCGCAACGGCGGTACGCGCGCTCACCGGAATGGTGACCGCGCGCATGCCCGGCCCGAGTGCGGCGGCAAGGAAGCCGCGGTCGCCGGGAGCCACGAGGCTGCCCTGCGTCACCGGTTCGCCCGCCGTGATCGGATGGCGTACGACCGTGCCGAGCAGCTTCGACATGTCGGTCTTGTCTTCGGTGAAGTAGACGTCCTGGACAAGGTCCTTCGGCCAGGGCTGATAGCCCATGGCGTCGGCCGTGATGATCGTGCCGGCGGGAAGCGCGCGGTTGGCGACGAGCACCTTGGCGCCCATCTGCACCTTCGCGGCGGCCGCTGCTTGCGGCGATGCGGCGCCCGCAAACATGCTTCTGGCAGCAAAGGCCGTACCGATCGCCACGATCAGCGCCCCCACCAGCAGCAACAGCTTCTTCCTGTCCATGGCTTCAATCCTGCCGTTAGTTCTGCCCGCCTGTTTCGGGCAAAATGGTTAAGATAGCGTCAGCCCGCCAAAGGAGCGTGAACTGCGGTCCAATCGGTTGTCGTGATGATCCAGAGCCCGGCGGTCGCGATGGCGATGCCGTAGGGAATCTTGAGCTTGTCCTTCTGGCGCCGGGCGATGTGCCACATGCCCATCGTGATCGTCAGCACGCCGCCTGCGAGCGCCATGATGACCAGCAGCTTGAGGAACAGCAGCGCGGGCATCCACAGTGCCAGTGCGGTGAGCAGCTTCACGTCGCCGCCACCCATCGCCTTCAGCGCGAAAAGGCCGGCCAGCGCGAAGAAAGTAACCACGGCGAGCCCCAGCTGCAGCGCGACACCCGGCCAAAGCGGGAGGGCGGACGCCCACCAGAACAGCGGTGCGCCCAGCGCGATCGCGGCGTTCAGCCAGTTGTCGATCTGGCGGCGGCGGATATCGGTGATCGCGGCAATCGTCAGCGCGATTGCCAAGGCCCCGACCAGTCCGTAAACGATGTGAGTTCCCTGCATGAGTGGTCTCATACGGGACAATCACTTACCAAACGGTAACCAAACGGGCGCCGCAATTCCGCGCATTTGCGGACGCGTTCAAGGTATCGTGACAGGAGTTGTGGCGTGAACGCAGGCTTGGCAAGTGGCGATACGCGGCGATCGATTCCCGCCTCGGCGCGCGAGTGGCGCTGGGCGCTGCCCGATGGCCACGAGATCCGCCGCATCGCCATTGATCCGCCCGCCGGAGTGCGCCCGCGCGGCTCCATCCTGTTCATGCCCGGACGCGCCGATTTCTACGAGAAGTATCTGGAATCATTGGTGGAATGGGCCAATGCCGGATGGCATGTCAGCGCCGCCGACTGGCGCGGGCAGGGCGCTTCGGGCCGCATGACCGCAAACCCCATCGTGGGCCATATCGCCGACTTCTCGATCTGGATTGCCGATCTTGGCGCGCTGTGGGCAGACTGGGTGCGAACGACGCCCGGACCGCACGTTCTGGCCGGGCATTCGATGGGCGGGCACCTCGTGCTGCGCGGCGTGGCGGAAGGCGCGGCCAGTCCCGATGCGGTCGTGCTCAGCGCCCCGATGCTCGGATTCGTCACCGCGATTCCGCAGTTTGTTCAGCATGTTTATGGAAAGCTGATGTGCCTGATCGGTAACCCCGAACGCATGGCCTGGGAATCGAGCGAGAAGCCCGGTTCGGCAAGCGACGAGCGCATGACCCTCCTCACCCACGATCTGGAACGCTATTCGGATGAGCTGTGGTGGCGCGCCGCGCGGCCCGAACTGGACATTGGCCCCGCCAGCTGGCGCTGGGTCGAGCGCGCCGCCGCCTCGATCGAGAGCCTGCGCGCGCCCGGCGTGCTCGAAGCGGTGGTTCCACCGGTGCTGCTGCTCGCCGCGAGGAGGGATGCGCTGGTTTCGTGGCCCGCCATCGAGCGGGCCGCCGAGCGCCTGCCGCGCGGCGAACTCGTCGCATGGGGCCCCGAGGCGCGCCACGAACTGCTGCGCGAAGCCGATCCCGTGCGCCGACAGGTCATGGCCGCGATCACCAGCTTCCTCGACCGCGCCGTCCCGGCCAGGGCGGGGTAATCACGGGTGAGTGCTCTCGAAACGTTCGACGTCGCCATTGTCGGCGCAGGGATGGCGGGCTCCAGCCTCGCCGCCGAATGCGCCCCCCACGCCCGCGTTCTGCTGATCGAGGCCGAGGATACCCCCGGCTACCACACCACCGGCCGCTCCGCCGCGTTCTGGCATGAGACTATCGGCGGGCCGAAGATCTATCCGCTCACCGCAGCATCGGGCGACTGGCTGGCGGAGCACGGCTTCCTCAGCCCGCGCGGCGGCCTCCACATCGGGCGCGAGGACCACCGCGCCAAGGCCGAAGCCTTCGTCGCGGAATTCCTCGAGGCCGGCGCGCGGATCGAGCTGATCGGGCGCGAGCGGCTCGAGCAGATCGTGCCCGGGCTGCGCCCCGAATGGATCATCGGCGCATGGGAACCCGAATGCGCGGACATCGACGTCGCCGCGATGCACCAGCACTACCTCGCCGCCGCGCGCAGGATCGGCAGCGTTCTCAGGGTTCGCGCGCGGCTCGACAGCGCGGAGCGCAGCGGCGGCGAGTGGACGCTCTCATGGAACGGCGCCGCCGGACCGGGCAGCGCACGCGCCGCCTTGCTGGTCAATGCCGCAGGGGCCTGGGCCGATCCGGTAGCGCAGCTGGCCGGTGCCGCACCCTTGGGCATCCAGCCGATGCGGCGCTCGATGGTGCAGCTGCGCATCGATCCCCCGCCGCCTGCAACGCTGCCGCTGACCCTCAGCTTCGACGAGGATTTCTATTTCCGCCCCCAAGGCGACCGGCTCTGGCTCTCCCCGCACGACGAGACACCCGACGTGCCCCGCGATGCCGCGCCGGAAGAACTCGATATCGCCATGGCAATCGACCGGATGGAGCAGGCGGTCGACTGGAACATCCGCGCGCTGGAGCGCCGCTGGGCGGGCCTGCGCAGCTTCTCGCCCGATCGCCTGCCGGTCTACGGCTTCGATCCCGCGCGCGAAGGCCTGTTCTGGTTTGCCGGGCAGGGCGGCTTCGGCATCCAGACCGCACCCGCCGCCGCCCGCCTCGGCGCGCAGCTGCTGCTCGGCCTCCCGCGCGATGCGATGACCGCATCGATCGCTGCGGAGATCTACGCGCCCGCCCGGTTTCGCGCTTAGCGGCGCAATTCGGACTCCCAACAAGGTCACCGCGTGGTAAAGAGCGTTTAGGTAGATTTACCAGGGAGGGTTAATCCGATGGCGCACCGTTTCGAGATCCGGAAGAACAAGGCGGGCGAGTTCGTCGCCTATTTCTGCCACAATGCCGAGACGATTTTCTGGACCGAAGGCTACAAGTCGAAGGCCAGCGCGAAGAACGCCATCGAGTCGGTGCTCAAGAACGGCCCCGGCGCCGAAGTGGTCGACACCACCACCGACGATTGATCGACGCGGCCTCTGATCGCAGGGTCAGGCCGCGATCGCCGCGTCGCTTGCGAGCTTGTCCACACGCTCGTTTTCGGGGTGGCCGTCGTGGCCTTTCACCCACACCCATTCAATCTTGTGCGGGCGGGCCGCGGCCAGCAGCGCGCGCCACAAGTCCTCGTTCTTGACCGGCTTGTTATCGGCCGTCTTCCAGCCCTTCTTCTGCCAGCCGAACACCCATTTGGTGATTCCGTCGAGCACGTAGCGGCTGTCGGTATGGAGCGTGACCTGGCAGGGTGCCTTCAGCGCCTCCAGCCCCTTGATCGCGGCCATCAGTTCCATGCGGTTGTTGGTCGTCTCGCGCTCGCTGCCCGAAAGTTCCTTCTCCGCCTCGCCCATCCGCAGCAGTGCGCCCCAGCCGCCCTTGCCGGGATTGCCCTTGCACGCGCCGTCGGTGAAGATCTGCACATGCTTCATGCGAAGACCTGCGGGTTGGCCTTGTAGAAGCCCAGCCGCCGCGCCGGACCCATCGGGTCCTTCGGCGTCACGAGCGCATCCGCCGGCGTGTTCAGCCAGTCCCACGCGCGGCTCATCGCAAAGCGCATCGCCGCGCCTTGCCCCAGCAGCGGCAGCGCGGCGCGTTCTTCCGCCGAAAGCGGGCGCACGCTTTCATAGCCCTCGATCAAAGCCTGCGAGACATCGGGCTGGAACGCATCGTTCTTGTCGAAGCACCACGCGACATGAGTCACGGCAAGATCGTAGGCAATCAGGTCGTTGCAGGCGAAGTAGAAGTCGATCAGGCCGGTGACCTTGTCGCCCAGCATCAGCACATTGTCCGGAAACAAGTCGGCATGGATCACGCCGGCGGGCAGGTCTGCGGGCCAGCTTGCCGCAAGGCGCGGCAGCTCGCTGGCGACAATTTCCGCTAGTTCGGGATTGATCCGCGCCAGCCCCTCCGGCCCGCACGCCGCCGCCAGCCGCTGCCATTCCGCCACGCCCATGCCATTGGCGCGGCTGGCCGGAAAATCCGCCGCCGCCAGATGCAGCCGCGCCAGCTCGGCCCCCACCGCGCGCGCCTGCCCGGCCGTCGGCGTACTCACCGAAACCCCCGGCAGATACTCGATCAGCGCCAGTGCCTTGTCCCCGTTCGGGCCGTACTCGCTGACGAAGAGATTGCCCTCGCGGTCATGGATCGTGCGCGGCACCGGGCAGCCCTTGGCGGCCAGATGATCGAGCAGCGAGAGGAAGTAGGGCAGGTCCTCCAGCTCGATGCGAAATTCGTACATCGTCAGGATGAACCGCGCGCTCGCGCCATCCTTGCCCGTGGTTTCGAGCAACCAGTTGCTGTTGGATACGCCCTCGGCAATGCCCTTCGCGGAAACCAGCGTGCCCACGTCGAAACGCGCGATCAGCGCGGACATCTCCTCCGCGCCGAGGTGGGTGTAGACGGCCATGATTCCCGGCTTACTCGGTAAGCTGGCGGGGCAGCTTGAACACCATCTTCTCGACCGTGGTTGTCACGGTCTCTTCCTCCACCGCGCGCCATTCGCGCAAGCGGTCGATCACTTCACGCACCAACACTTCGGGCGCGGAGGCCCCGGCGGTGAGGCCCAGCGTCTCGACGCCCTCAAGCCATGCGGGATCAATCTCGCTGCTGCGCTGGATCAGCCGGGCCTTGGTGCCCTCGCGCTCGGCCACTTCGACGAGGCGGAGCGAATTGGAGCTGTTCGGCGCACCGATCACCAGCAGCAGGTCGCAGCGCTCGGCAATCGCCTTGACCGCGGCCTGCCGGTTGGACGTCGCGTAGCAGATATCCTCTGCTCGCGGGCCACTGATCTCTGGGAACCGCGCGCGCAAGGCCGCCACGATCTCGCGCGTGTCGTCGACCGAAAGCGTCGTCTGGGTAAGGAATGCGAGCGGAGTGCCCTCCGGAAAGGCGAGCGCAGCCACGTCTTCCAGCGTCTCGACCAGCGTGATCGCGCCGTCCGGCACCTGGCCCATCGTGCCGATCACTTCCGGATGGCCCTTGTGGCCCACGAACAGGATATGCCGCCCGGCCTCGACATGACGTTCGGCCTGGCGGTGCACCTTGCTCACCAGCGGGCAAGTCGCATCGAGCCAGTCGAGCCCGCGCTCGGTGGCGGTCGCAGGGATCGTCTTGGGCACGCCATGGGCGGAAAACACCACCGGCGAGCCATCGGGCACTTCATCGAGCTCCTCGACGAAGATCGCGCCCTTTTCCTTGAGGCCATCGACCACATAGCGGTTGTGCACGATCTCGTGCCGCACGAACACCGGCTGGCCATAGCGGTCCAGCGCGCGCTCGACGATCTCGATCGCGCGGTCGACCCCGGCGCAGAAGCCGCGCGGGGCGGCGATCAGCAGCTTGAGCGGGGCAAGCGCTGCGGTGGGGGCATCGGGCGAAGCGGAAACGGTGGTGGTCATCGCAAGCGACCTTAGCAGGCGGGCGGCCTCTCGCAAACCCGCCAAGAAGGCACCATGACCGGGGATGCAGCATTGCACCAAGGGGGCACGGTGGCTAGAGGATGCGCTTCAAGTTGCCCAAGGATGCCTGAATGACCTCGTCCGCCTTCCGCCCAGCCACGTTCCGGCGCCTTGCTCCGCTGGCTGCGCTCGCCCTCGCGGGCATGCTCGGCGCCTGCAAGGGCGGCGGCGGCGAGCTGGTGGTGGACGACAGTGTCGGCGTCACGGCGCTGCGCAGCCCGTGCCCGCTGGTCGAGATCCCGGAAATGACCGGCGACATCACGCTGTTCTCCGCGCCCGGCCGCAGCGATGCTGGTGCGATCGACGTCACCGCCGCGATCACCAATCTGCGCGGCACCTGCGACGACAGCAAGGGCGCGACCCAGCTCGACACCGCAGTCACCTTCGACGTTCTCGCCCGCCGTACCGACACGCGCGGCGCGCGCCGGGTGACGCTGCCCTACTTCTCCGCCGTGATGCGCGGCGGCAATGTCGTGATCGCCAAGCGCCTCGGCACGATCACGCTCGATTTCGCCGATGGTCAGGAACGCGCGCAGGCCGTGGGCCGCGCGGGTTCGGTCGTGGACCGCAACGAGGCGACGCTGCCTGCCAATGTGCGCAAGCTCCTCACCAAGAAGCGCAAGCCCGGCCAGGCCGACGCCGCGACCGATCCGCTCGCGCTGCCCGAAGTCCGCGCCGCGCTCGCCAAGGCGAGCTTCGAGCAGTTGGTCGGCTTCCAGCTGACCGACGATCAACTGAAGTACAACGCCACGCGTTGATTGCGGGCCTATCCCGCTTCGGCTAACGGCGCGGGCATGACTGAGACCGCAAACGCTTCCGCTCTCCCCCTGTTCGCCGATTTCGCCGGCGTGATTGACCGCGCGCTCGATGCGCTCGTCGCCGCCGGATCGCTGCCGGAGGGGTTGGCGCGAAGCGGCGTGACCTGCGAGCCGCCGCGCGAGGCAAGCCACGGCGATATCTCCACCAACGCGGCGATGGTGCTCGCCAAGCCTGCCGGCACCAACCCGCGCGCACTCGCCGCGCTGCTGGTGGAGGAACTCGCCAAGGAACCCCGCGTCGCCTCCGCCGAGATCGCCGGGCCGGGCTTCATCAACCTGCGGCTGGCCGGCAGCGCGTGGCTGAACGAACTGCACCTGATCGCCACCAAGGCGGGCGATTATGGCCGCTCCGCGATGGGCGGTGGGTCCATGGTCAACGTCGAATACGTCTCGGCCAACCCCACTGGCCCGATGCACATGGGCCACTGCCGCGGCGCCGTGGTCGGCGATGCCCTCGCCAGCCTGCTCGAATTTGCCGGGCACCGCGTGACGCGCGAGTATTATGTCAACGACGCCGGCGCGCAGGTCGATGTGCTCGCCCGCTCGGTCCACATGCGGTATCGCGAGGCGCTGGGCGAGGCGATCACCATCCCCGAAGGGCTCTATCCGGGCGACTACCTCGTGCCGGTCGGGCAGGCGCTCGCCGCCGAGTTCGGCAACCAGTACGCCGCCGCGCCCGAAGCTGACTGGCTCGTCCTCTTCCGCACCCGCGCCGTCGCCGCGATGATGGACATGATCCGCGACGACCTCGCCACGCTCGGCATCCACCACGATCTCTTCTCGTCCGAAGCCGAACTGCAGGCCTCGGGCAAGGTCGACGCCGCGGAAAGCTGGCTGCGCGCGCATGATCTGGTCTATGATGGCGAGCTCGAAGCCCCCAAGGGCAAGACGCCCGAGGATTGGGAACCGGTCGCGCTCCCGCTCTTCCGCTCGACGAAGTTCGGCGACGATCAGGACCGCCCGATCAAGAAGTCGAACGGCGCATGGACCTATTTCGGCGCGGACCTCGCCTACCATTTCCAGAAGGCACAGGCCGCCGATGCGCTCGTCGATATCTGGGGCGCGGACCATGCCGGCACGGTCAAGCGGATCAAGGCCGCCGTCGCCGCGCTGACCAGTGCGGACAGCGGCACGCCGAAGCCCTTCGAGGTCAAGCTCGTCCAGATGGTCCAGCTGATGAAGGGCGGCCAGCCGTTCAAGATGTCGAAGCGCGCGGGCAATTTCGTCACGCTCGCAGATGTCGTCGAGATGGTCGGCAAGGACGTGGTGCGCTTCACCATGCTCACCCGCAAGCCCGATGCGCAGATGGATTTCGACTTCGACAAGGTGGTCGAAGCCTCGAAGGACAACCCGGTGTTCTACGTGCAGTACGCGCACGCCCGCATCCGCTCGACCTTGCGCAAGGCGGCGGCGGAAGGCTTTGCGCCCTCGGCAGACCATGTCGCCCTGCTGGGCGAGGAAGAACTCGGCCTGATCAAGCTCGCCGCGCAGTTCCCGCGGATTGTCGAGGCGGCCGCCGCCGCGCGCGAGCCGCACCGCGTGGCCTTCTTCCTCTACGACCTCGCTGCGGGCTTCCATGCCTATTGGAACGTCGGGAATGACCGCCCGGACAAGCGCTTCATTGTGGCACAGGATGCAGCGCTGACATCGGCGCGTCTTTTCCTCGGCCTTCAAATCGGGCAAGTGGTAAAGAACGGGCTGGCCATACTAGGGGTGGAGGCCGCCGAGGAGCTTTGACGCGATGGTTACCGGCGCAGGGGACGAGAACGAGGGCCAGCTTCAGGGCTGGGGCGAGACGGCGGAGCACGCGGCGCACGAGGCGCATGATGCGATGTTCGAAAGCGCGCCGGATGATCGTCTCGCGCTCGGTGACGAGGAACGTCTGCCCTGGCTTGAAAGCGCCGACGATGTCGATTTCGATGACGCGGAGCCTGACAACAGCCGGATGATCGGTTTCGGTGTGCTGGCGGTGCTGCTGCTGGCCGCGCTCGTCGGCGGCATCTACTGGTTTACCCACCGCGGCGGCCCCGCTGCTTCGGCCGACGGCAGCCTGATCGAGGCGAGCAAGGAGCCTTACAAGATCGCGCCCAAGGATCCGGGCGGCAAGACCTTCCAGGGCACCGGCGATGCCAGCTTCAAGGTCAGCGAGGGCGAGAAGCCCGTCGCCACCCTTGCCGGCAGCAATGCGCCCGCGCCCGTACCGGCGCCCGCCCCCAAGCCGTCCGCTTCCGCTCCGGCACCAGCCGCACCCACCTCGGGTGTGGGCGTGCAAGTCGGCGCCTTCTCGACCGCCGCTTCCGCCGAAGCCGGCTGGTCGAAGCTGGTCACCGCGCACGATGCGCTCAATGGCCTCTCTCACCGCGTGATCGAGGGCAAGGCTGACATGGCCACCGTGTTCCGTCTTCAGGCCGTCGCGGGCGATCTGTCCGCCGCCAACGCGCTCTGCGCGAAGCTGCAGGCCGGCGGGCTCAAGTGCCAGGTCAAGCGCTGATCTAAGCACCCCTCCGTCTCGCTTCGCGAGCCACCTCCCCATTTGTGCTTCGCAAAAATGGATAGGATCAAGAAGGTCCTCCCCATTTTCGTCGCAGGCGCAAATGGGGAGGTGGCAGCCCGCAGGGCTGACGGAGGGGTTCTTCCCCCTTTTCCCCACCATCCACACCCCCAAGCCTTGCGCGCAAGCGGGCTTTGCGCAAACCCTTGCCCATGCTCCCGGCGATCTTCGGCCTCTCGGGCCTCACTCTCAGCGATGACGAGCGCGCCTTCTTCCGCGATTGTGATCCGGCGGGCTACATCCTGTTCGGCCGCAATGTCGAAAGCCGCACGCAGCTGCGCGCGCTGACAGATGAACTGCGCGCGCTCCACGGGCGGGAGCGCACCTTCATCTGCATCGATCAGGAAGGCGGCCGCGTCGCGCGGATGAAGCCGCCGGTCTGGGCGGCCTATCCCCCCGGCGCGGCATTCGACAAGCTCTACGACATCGCCCCGATCAGCGCGATCGAAGCCGCGCGCGCCCATGCCGAGGCGCTGGGGCTCGATCTCGCCGAGGCCGGGATCAGCGTCGATTGCCTGCCGCTGCTCGATGTCCGGCAGGAAGGTGCGCACGACGTGATCGGCGACCGCGCGCTCGGCCACGAGCCGCTGCGCGTGGCCGCGCTGGGCCGCGCCATGCTCGAAGGATTGGGCCGGGCAGGCGTTGCAGGCGTTATCAAGCACATGCCCGGCCATGGCCGCGCGGGGGTGGACAGCCACAAGGAACTGCCCACCGTCACCGCCAGCGATGCCGAGCTTGAAACTGATATCGCGCCCTTCCGCAGCCTGAAGGACAGCCTTATCGGCATGACCGGCCACGTGCGCTACACGGCGTGGGATGCGGACAACCCGGCAACGCTCTCTGCCACCGTGATCCGCGATGTGATCCGCACCCGCATCGGCTTCGATGGCCTGCTGCTGACCGACGATCTCGACATGCAGGCGCTCGGCGGTGCCGTGCCAGACCGGGCCGCGCGCGCGCTGGCGGCGGGCTGCGATATCGCGCTCAACTGCTGGGCGAAGATGGACGACATGGTCGGCATTGCCAAGGCGCTCGCGCCGATGTCCGAAGCCACTGCCGCCCGGCTCGACCGCGCGCTCGCCGCGACCGGCGATTTCAGCGCCCCGGTGGACTACGCCCGTCAGGCCGAACGCACCGCCACGCGCGACCGGCTGCTGGCCCTCGCGGCATGATGGAAGAAGCCGCCCTCGCGCCGCTCGAAGCGGACGATTGGGACGAGGCAGCGCTCGATGTGCCCCCCGAAGCGCGCGCCGACGAGACGGACACGCTGACTCTCGCCATCGACGGCTGGGAAGGCCCGCTCCATCTCCTGCTCGATCTCGCGCGGCGGCAGAAGGTCGATCTCAGGAAGATCTCGATCCTCGCGCTGGTCGATCAGTACCTCGAATTCGTCGAGCGTGCGGGGGCGCAGCGGCTGGAACTCGCGGCGGACTACCTCGTCATGGCCGCGTGGCTGGCGTGGCTGAAATCGCTGCTCCTGCTCCCGCGCGATCCCGAAGTGCAGCCGAGCCCTGAGGAACTGGCGCTCCGTCTGCAGCTGCGCCTCCAGCGTCTCGGCGCGATGCGCGAGGCCGGCGCCCGTCTCATGGCGCGCGACCGCCTGGGCCGCGATGTGTTCCTGCGCGGCGCAGCGGAGGGACTGCGCATTGACCGGCAAGTGCGCTGGCACTGCGATCTCTTTACGCTGATGCAAGCCTATGGGCACGTCCAGCACCGCAATCGCCCGGTGGTCCACATGGTCCGCGCGCGCCCGGTGATGACGCTCGAGGCCGCCATCGCCCGCGTCGAGGCGCTGCTCGGCGTCGCCATCGACTGGACCGCGCTCACCAGCTTCCTGCCCCAGCACGAACCGGACGCCGACCCGCGCCTCGCCCGCTCGGCGCTCGCCTCCAGCTTCGTCGCCGCACTCGAACTTGCCAAGCAAGGCAAGGTCGAACTCGCGCAGGAAGCCACGTTCGCGCCGCTCATGCTGCGCCGGTGCGTTCAATGACTTTGGCGATGAACGAGGTCGAACGCGCGGTCGAGGCGGCGCTGTTCGCCGCCGAAGCGCCGATGACCGCCGAGGAGATTTCACGCCATCTCGGCGGCGCAGACCTCGGCGATGCGCTCGAAACCCTCGCCGCGCACTATGCCGGGCGCGGGGTGGAACTCGTCCAGCGCGGCGACCGCTGGCATTTCCAGACCGCGCCCGATCTCGCCCACTTGCTCCGCCGTGAGCGCGAAGACGTGCGCCGCCTCTCGCGCGCCGCCACCGAAGCGCTTGCCATCATCGCCTATCACGAACCCGTCAGCCGCGCCGAGATCGAGGCGATCCGCGGCGTGCAGACCGCCAAGGGCACCTTGGACGTGTTGATGGAGGCGGGCTGGATCAAGGTTGCAGGCCGCCGCGAAGGGCCGGGCCGCCCGACGATCTACGCGACAACGCCCGCATTCCTCGCCCATTTCGGCCTCGAATCGCGGCGGGATCTGCCGGGAATCGAGGAATTGCGCGCCGCCGGGCTGCTCGATCCGGTCGAGGCGGTGTTCGCCGGCCAAATGGACGATGAGGCCGATAGTGCATCCGAGCTTGACGAATCTGCGTGAGGTTGCTGGCAGTTTCGCCAAACATGTCCTATCTGAAGGGGCATAAAGGAGAATTCCCATGGGCGGTCTGTCCCTTCCGCATCTGATCATTCTGGCGCTGGTGGTCCTCATCCTGTTCGGTCGCGGCCGGATTTCCGAGATGATGGGCGATTTCGGCAAGGGTATCAAAAGCTTCAAGCAGGGCATGAGCGAGGGCACCGATACGCCGCTCGTCCAGCCCCCGGCGCAGATCCCGCCGCAGCCCGTCGCCCCCGCGCAGCCTGCCCAGCAGGCTGAGCAGACCGGCTCCGGCCCCGCTGCCTGACCTTCTGACACCTCAGGCCTGATCCGATGTTCGGCATTGCGCCAGACGAGATGCTGCTCGTCGTGATCGTGGCGATCATCGTCATCGGTCCCAAGGACTTGCCGCTCGCGCTGCGCACCGCAGGCCGCTGGATCGGCAAGATCCGCCGCGTGTCCGGGCACTTCCGCGCCGGCATCGAAACCATGATCCGCGAGGCGGAAATGGAGGAGATGGAGCGCAAGTGGAAGGAACAGAACGCGGCGATCATGGCCGCACATCCGACGCCTGACCCCGCCGCAGGCCAGACCGTCGAAGCCGCGACCGACCAGAACGATCCGCCGCCCCTGATGACCCCGCTGCCCGCACCGATCGATCCCGAGGTCGCCGCCGTCGCACCCACGGAGCCGGTGGGCGAAATGCTTCCCATCTCGCAGCGGCCCGAGCGAGCGCGCGGCCCGGCGGAGGGCGCGGCATGATGGTCAGCGATATCGACGAGACGCAGGCCCCGCTGCTCGACCACTTGCTCGAGCTGCGCACTCGCCTCTTGCGCTGCGTCTACGCGCTCGCGATTGCTTTCCTCGGCTGCTTCTACTTCGCCAACCAGATCCTCGCCATTCTGGTGCAGCCGCTCGCCCATGCCTTCCCGGCGGGGCAGGGCAAGCTGATCTACACCAAGCTCTATTCGGCCTTCTTCGTCGATCTCAAGGTCTCACTGTTCGCCGCCTTTCTGGTCAGCTTCCCGATCATCGCCAACCAGCTCTGGGCCTTCATCGCGCCCGGGCTCTACGCGCGCGAGAAGAAGGCGTTCCTGCCCTTCCTCATTGCAACGCCGATCCTGTTCACGATGGGCGCGAGCCTCGCCTACTTCGTGGTGATGCCCACCGCCTTCCGCTGGTTCATCGGCTTCCAGGGCGACAAGGGCGGGCTGCAACTCGAAGCGCTGCCGGGCATCGAGGAGTACCTCAATCTCGTCATGCAGTTCATCTTCGCGTTCGGCATCAGCTTCCTGCTGCCGGTCCTGCTGATGCTGCTCAACCGCGCCGGCATTGTCACCCGCGCGCAGCTCGTGGCGGCGCGGCGCTATGTCATCGTCGGCATCACCGCCCTCGCCGCCGTGATCACGCCGCCCGACGTGCTCAGCCAGCTGATGCTCGCGATCCCGCTGATGATCCTGTTCGAAGGCACGCTCGTCGTGATGCGCTTTGCCGAAAAGAAGGACGCCGAGGAAAAGGCGAAGGCCGAAGCGATCGGGGCCTGATCCGCTATCAGGTTCCCAAACTTTCCGCTGCTGACCGCATGGCGGCGGCGATTTCTTCTGCCAGAACGGGATCGTTCACCGCTCGGGCCATCGCCGTGCCGCCCGAAAGCAGGGCCAGCATGGCGATGGCCGATGCGCGTGCGGCCGGTTCTGCACTGTCCGCCAGCGCGCTGATCGCCTGTTCGAGCCCGGCTGTGTAATCCTCGCGCGTCTGTCTATCCGAGCGGACGACATCGCTCGTCAGGCTCTGCAGCGCGCAGCTTTCGGTAATGTCGCAGCTCACGCGCTCGGTCGTGTAGAAATCGATAAAGCGCGAGCGCCAATTGTCGCCTTCGCCGCGGAACCGTCGGATGCCCGCCGCAAGATCGCCGATGCCCGCGCGCACCGCCTGCCGGAATGCCTCCGCCTTCGATCCGAAATAGGCATAGAAGGCGCCCGAGGTCAGCCCGGCCTGCTTGGCGAGGCCGTCTACTCCCACGCCGCCATAACCCCCGCTGCGAAAGCCCCTCCCGGCGGCCGCCAGCAGCCGTTCGTGCGCATCGGAAGTCGATCCCTTGGGGCGGGCCATAGCATCATGCCTCTCAGAAAATAGCGATCGTTATTTTTTCGCCTTGACGAAATAGCGATCGTTACATAAATGGAAAATCACGGTCGTTATATAACGGTCGTGGCGCAAATCACAAGGCCTCGGAGTCCGCCGAAGCCTGCGTCCTTCACCGTCCGAGGAGACCCTACATGTCCAAGGCATTCATCTACACCGAACTCCAGCTCTCCGTGCCCTTTGCCGAAACGCCCTGGCGCGCGCTCAACGAAAAGATTCTCCAGCAGCCCGGCTTCCGCAACAAGACTTGGCTCGCCGGGCTGCGCAACCAGTCGGTCGGCGGCTTCTATGAATTCGACAGCGTGGCCAATGCCAAGCGCTTCGTCACCGATTACTTCCCCGGCGAGGCGCGCGTGTTCGATGCCGCGCAAACCACTCGCGTGTTTGACGGCTCGGTCGTCGAAGAGGCCAGCCGCTACCTCAATTCGCTGCACTTCGGCGGCGAGCTTGGCGCCGAGCCGGGTGCTTTCGTCTATACCGAAGTGCAGATTTCCGCCCCCTTCGCGCAGGCGCCGTGGGCTGCGATGAATCCCATCCTCAAGGCCCAGCCCGGCCTGCTCCACAAGACCTGGCTCTCGGGCGTCCACACCCAGTCGGTCGGCGGCTTCTATGCCTTCGACACGATCGAAAACGCGACGCGGTTTGCCGTCGACTACTTCCCGACCGAGGCGAAGCAGCTCGATGTCGCCTACACGACCCGGCTGTTCGATGCCGCGCCGGTGAAGGACGCCAGCCGCCTGCTCCACTCGCCCTTCTTCCGCTGACCCATGGCCAGGCCGCCTGCTGCAACGGGCGGCCTGCCGCAACCGGGAGTGCCGATGATGGCCCGGCCCCGTCTCCTTCATACCATGCTCCGCGTCGGCAATCTCGACCGCGCGCTCGATTTCTATGTCGGCATGCTGGGGATGACCCTGCTGCGCCGGCAGGACTTCCTCGAAGGCCGCTTTACGCTCGCCTTCGTCGGCTTCGCGCCGGAACAGACCGGTGCGGTGATCGAATTGACCCACAATTGGGACATCACGCGCTACGAGCCGGGCACCGCCTATGGCCATATCGCCATCGGCGTGCCCGATATCCGCGCATTCACCGTCGAGGCCGCAGCGCGCGGCGCCCGGGTGGTGCGCGCGCCCGGCCCGCTGCAAGGCGATCCCGGCGAAACGATCGCCTTCCTCGCCGATCCCGATGGCTACCGCATCGAACTGATCGAACGTCCGGAAAGCTGGCTCGGCTGAGCGATCAGCGCTTCACCGGCTCCGCGCCCGCCGCGCCGCCTTCGGGCTTTGCCGCATCCCACACCTTGCCGCCGCCGACCCAGGTTTCGAGCACCTTGGTCTTGCGGATCGCTTCGGGTGTCGCGGTCATCGGATCGGTATCGACGAAGATGAAATCGGCGCGCTCGCCCGGAGCCAGACGGCCGAAGCGCTTCTCGGCAAAGCCCGCATAGGCGGCGTCGGCGGTATAGCCCGCCAGCGCCGTCTCGCGGCTCACGCGCTCCTGCGCCTGCCAGCCGCCCGCGGGCTGGCCGTTCTCGTCGATCCGGCTGATCGCGGCGGCGATGCCGGTCCAGGGATCGGGCAATTCGACCGGCGTGTCCGAGCCAAACGCCAGCACCGCACCATGCGCCTTGGCCGAAGCCCAGGCATAGGCGCCCGAAAGCCGCTCCGGCCCGAGCCGCGCCTCGGCCATCAGGCGGTCCGAGGTCTGGTGCACCGGCTGCATCGAAGCAATCAGCCCGACCGACTTTGCCACTCGCTCGGCAATCGGCCAATCGGCGGGATCGATCACTTGCGCATGCTCGATCCGCCAGCGCCGGTCGCCCTTGTAGGTGGCGGAAAGGTCCTCCATCGCGCCCAGCAGCACCGCGTTGGCCTCGTCGCCGATGGCGTGGACGGCGATCTGGTACTGGTCCATCGCCGCGCGGCTCATCAGGTTGCCGAGCTGGGTCTGCGTCAGCCGCGGCAGCCCCCGCGTATCGGGCTTGTCGTGATAGGGCGCCTTGAGCCACGCCCCGCGCGAACCCAGCGCGCCGTCCATGTAGAGCTTCACGCCACCCAGCCGCAGCCGGTCGGCATAGAGCCAGGGGGAGGGGCCGGGGCCGCCGATCTGGATCGTGCCGTCGATCCCGGCGCCATAGGCCATGATCCGCACGTAGAGCGTGTTGGCATCGCCCGCGCGGCGGAAGGTTTGCCAGTCGGCCATTTCGGTGCCCATGTCGGCCACCGCGGTCAGGCCGCGTCGGTAGAAATCGCGCTGGGCGAGGGCAAAGGCCGCGTCATAGTCGCGCGGCGTCGGCGGCGGGACCTTGGCGGCGACAATGTTCGAGGCGTTATCGACCAGCACGCCCGCCGGGCTGCCGTCGGCCAGCCGGATGATCTCGCCGCCCGAAGGCGCCTGCGTCGCCGCCGTCACCCCGCCTGCCTTCAAGGCCGCGCTGTTGCCCCACCCGGCATGGCCATCCGCGCGTTCCAGCCACACGGGCCGGTCGGCCACCACGCTGTCGAGCTCGGCGGCCGTCGGGAACCGCCCCAGCTTCCAGCGCTCCTGGTTCCACCCGCGCCCGATCAGCCACGGCCGGTCCGGATGCGCCTTGGCATAGGCGGCGATCTTCTCGAGCGCTTCGGCAAGGCTGTTCGTTTCCGAAAGATCGAGCGTCAACGCGGCAAAGCCGGTGCTCATCACGTGGACATGCGCGTCGATCAGGCCGGGCAGCAGCAGGCGACCCTTGCCGTCGATGCGGTACTGAAACCCCTTCTTCGGCGTCTTCTCGCCGTCGCGGATCAGCGTCTTGATCACCCCGGCATCATCGAACACCAGGGCCTTGAACCGCTCGACATGGCCGTCCGCGCCGATGGTCTGGCCCTGCACATTGTCGACGAGGGTGTCGGCATGGGCGGCACTGCCAAGCGCAATGGCGAGCGCTGCGAGGCCCACCCCCAACCCCTCCCGCAAGCGGGAGGGGAGCCCGTTTCGCTTGCTTCTACCTTCCCGCTTGCGGCACGCAGTTCCCTTCGTACCCCCCTCCCGCTTGCGGGAGGGGTCGGGGGTGGGCAGCGGCAAGCGCAAAGCTCGCATCACCCGTTCCCCCGCCGCGGCAGCCTGCGGATCAGCGCGCTCGTATCCTGCCGACCGCCGCCCAGCGCCTGCACGTCGGCGTAGAACTGGTCGATCAGCGCCGTGGTCGGCACGCTTGCTCCCACGCTGCGCGCTTCCTCGATGGCGAGCCCGAGGTCCTTGCGCATCCAGTCGACCGCAAAGCCGAAGTCGAATTCGTCCTTCGCCATCGTGTGCCAGCGGTTGTCCATCTGCCACGATTGCGCCGCGCCGCCCGAGATCGCCTCGAACACCTTGTCGAGATCGAGCCGCGCCGCCTGCGCAAAGCGGATCGCCTCGGACAAGCCCGCGATGGCGCCCGCGATGCACATCTGGTTGGCCATCTTCGCGGTCTGTCCGGCGCCCGGCTTGCCGACATGCGTCACCCGCTTGGCATAGGCCGCCAGCACGGGACGCGCCGCATCGACCGCCTTCTCGCTGCCGCCGCACATGATCGAAAGCGTGCCCGCTTCCGCGCCCGATTGCCCGCCGGTTACCGGCGCATCGACGCAGAGCAGTTCCTTGTCGCGCCCCTCGACCGCGATCTGGCGGGCAATCCGCGCCGAAACGGTGGTATGGTCGATGAACAGCGCGCCCCGGCGCAAGGTGCTGAAAACGCCGGTGGGGCTCAGCACGACATCCGACAAGTCGTCATCGTTCCCGACGCAGGTGATCACCACATCCGCGCCCTCGGCAGCTTCTGCCGGGCTGGAGGCGACGCGCGCGGCAAGGCCCGGATGCGCGGCTTGCCACGCTTCCGCGCGCGCCGGCGTGCGATTGTAGATGGTCAGCGTGTGGCCTGCGGTGCCGAGATGGCGGGCCATGGCCCCGCCCATCACGCCAAGGCCGAGGAACGAGACATTGAGCGGAGTGGTGGTTGCGTCGGTCATGGCAGCGGGTTCTAACCGCTTTGCCGCGCGCCGCCAGCCCCCTTCGCGTACCGGCGGATGCAATTGTACTTGGCGGCAAGGGGCGGTCGGTCTAGCTCCGACATCATGCTGCACCGCAAAAGATACGTCGGCTTTGCCGAGATTGCCTTCTGGGTCTGTCTGGCCTCCGCGCTCACGCTGGCGCTGCTGCCGCCCCCGCCGCATTTCCGCGAATTCGGAGACAAGGCGCAGCACATGCTCGCCTTCGGCACGCTGGCGTTCCTCGGCACCTTCGCGTTTCCGGCTTTCCCGAAGACACGGCTTGCCGAGCGGCTCTCGTTCCTCGGTGCGTTGGTAGAAGTGCTGCAGTCGATCCCTTCGCTGCACCGCGACTGCGACATTCAGGACTGGATCGCCGATACGATCGCGATCGTTGCCGTCCTGGCACTGCTCCACGCAATGAATCTGCCTCGCCGCGCCCGCCAGGCGGAACGAAGGTTCCCTTGAGGGCAGGTTTAGACTAGGGGCCTTGGCCCATGAGCACTGCCCCGACTTCGGCCACAACCGCCGCTCCGCTGCTGACCCTCGACGATGTGCGCGCCGCTGCCGCGCGGATCGCCGGGCAGGTCGTGCGCACGCCCACGCTCCACAGCAAGACGCTCAGCGAGATTACCGGCGCGGAAATCTGGCTCAAGTTCGAAAACCTGCAGTTCACCGCCGCCTACAAGGAACGCGGCGCATTGAACGCGCTGCTCCAGCTGTCGGAAGAGCAGCGCTCGAAAGGCGTGATCGCGGCTTCGGCAGGCAACCACGCGCAGGGCCTCTCCTACCACGGCACGCGGCTCGGCATGCCCGTCACCATCGTGATGCCGCGCACGACGCCGACGGTGAAGATCATGCAGACCGAAAGCGTCGGCGGCAATGTCGTGCTCGAAGGCGAGACTTTCGACGAAGCCTATGCCTACGCGCGCCAGCTCGAAGCCGAGCGCGGCTTGACCTTCGTCCACCCCTTCGATGATCCGCATGTCGCCGCCGGGCAGGGCACCGTCGCGCTCGAAATGCTGGAGGACGTGCCCGAACTCGAGACACTCGTCGTCCCCATCGGCGGCGGCGGGCTGTTCTCCGGCATGGGCACCGCCGCGCGCGGATTGAAGCCCTCGATCGGCCTCGTAGGCGTTCAGGCCACGCTGTTCCCGTCGATGTACGCCAGGCTCAAGGGCCTCGAACTGCCCTGCGGCGGCGATACCATCGCCGAAGGCATCGCGGTCAAGGAGCCGGGCACCTTCACCTCCGCCGTGCTCAGGAAGATCGCGGACGACATCGTGCTTGTCGGCGAACCGGCGCTCGAAACCGCCGTCGCCGTGCTGCTCCAGATCGAGAAGACCGTGGTCGAAGGCGCCGGCGCTGCCGGCCTTGCTGCGGTGATGACCCACCGCAAGCGTTTTGCCGGCCGCAAGATCGGCCTTGTCCTGTGCGGCGGCAACATCGACACGCGCCTCCTCGCCAACGTGCTGCTGCGCGATCTCGCCCGCTCGGGCCGCCTCGCGCGCCTGCGCCTCACGCTGCAGGACCGCCCCGGCGCGCTGTTCAAGGTGGTGGAGGACTTCAACCGCCACCAGGTCAACATCCTCGAAGTCTGGCACAACCGCATCTTCACCTCGCTCCCCGCCAAGGGGCTTACCGCCGAGATCGAATGCGAAGCGCGCGACCGCGAGCAGATCGACCTCCTCGTCGCGGGCCTGCGCGCCAAGGGCTACGATGTGCAGCAGGTCGAGCTCGGTTAAGCCTGTTTCGTCAGATTTCAGGGCGGGCGCATCCCGTTTCGGTACGCCCGCCCGCCTGTCCACAACACCTCGGCCGATTCCTTGCCGATTAACTACCTTTGGTGGTTAATCGCTCTTTCACCAATCGCCCGGCTGAGGCATGTTGCCCTCGTCAGCGCTGCCGGATGGGCCGGCGGCGTGACGAGAGGATACCGCCCAGGCCGTGACCGCGCCCGTCCGCTTCCCCCGCTTCTTCGTGACCAGCCCGAGCGCCTGCCCCTATCTGCCGGGCAAGACGGAGCGCAAGGTGTTCACCGAGCTGAAGGGGCCGAATGCCGACGAGCTCAACGATGCGCTTGGCCGCATCGGGTTCCGCCGCAGCCAGACGGTCGCTTATCGCCCCAGCTGCATCGATTGCTCGGCCTGCATTTCGGTCCGCGTCGTGGCGAACGAATTCGTCCCCTCGGCCACCCAGCGCAAGAATTTGAAGCGCAACGGCGATCTCGTCGTCACCGCGTGCAAGCCGTGGTCCACTCCGGAACAATTCGAGCTGCTCCAGCGTTATCTCGCTGCCCGCCATCCCGGTGGCGGGATGGCCTCGATGGACGAGATGGACTTCGCCGACATGGTCGAGCACACGCCCGTCAGCACCTTCGTGATCGAGTATCGCGAGCCGGGTGTGGACGGGAAGCCCGGCAAGCTCGTCGGCGCCTGCCTGACCGACCGTCAGGGTGATGGTCTGTCGATGATCTACAGCTTCTACGAACCCGATGATGCGAAGCGGCGGGGGCTTGGCAATTTCATCATTCTGGACCACATCCTGCATGCCGCCCGGATTGGTCTACCCTACGTCTATCTCGGGTATTGGGTCGAAGGTTCGGCGCGCATGCAGTACAAGGTGCGGTACCGGCCCCTCGAACGTCTGGGCCGTGAAGGATGGGAACGCTTTGACCCCGATGAGCAGGCCCGCGCGATCGACCGCGCTGCGACCGCAAGGGGTGCAGATCGGCGAATCGCGGACGACAGCGGGAAGGACGGGCTCATGGATGGCCTCGCCGCAGCCGCCGCGCACACGCAGTACCGCCCCGTCTGATGTCCTGCGGGCGCTGCTGCCGGCTGTCCTGCTTGCCATCCTGCCGCAATCCTCGCACGCCCAGACGCGTGATGCGGATCAGGCGCTCGAAGACCTGATCCCCGATTCCGCGCTCGATGATCCCAAGGCCTGGGCGAACCAGACCGACGCCGCCAAAGTCCCCGTGCCCGATCCCAGCACGCTGCTTTCGCCCGATGCGATTGAGCCGCTGACGGGCATTCCCGCGATCACGCTGGCCTGGCCGGACGCGTCCGAGCTTCCGCCGATCGCCCCGCTCACCCCCGATCCCGATATCGGCGAGGCGGCCGAGCAGGCCAAGGCGGCGGGGCAGGCGCTGGCGAGTGACGCTGATCCCGGCAGCGGGCGCGGCATCGGCCAGATCCCCGGCGCCAGCCTGCTCCCGATCACCCCGCAGCTCGTGCTCGCCTTCCCTCCGGACGAGGCCGCGCTGCCCGAACGCGAGGCCGTGACCCAGCGCTTCGGTGCGCTTGCCGCGCTGCGCAAGTTCGGCAACGAGGAAGACAACCTCGCCCAGCTGACCCGCCGCGCCCGGCAGGATACCGAACTGCTGCAGCAGGTCTTGCGCGTCTATGGCTACTACGACGCCGAAGTCTTCCAGAGCACCACCGGTTATGCCGCGCCGGTCGAGGGTGGCGGTCCGGCACCGGCGATCGATCTCAAGAAAGTCGGCGTCCGCTTCGATATCCGCCCCGGGCCGCGCTACACCTTCTCGCGCATCAGCCTCGGCGATATCGCCTTGCAGCGCGATGCTCCGGCGCTCACCCGCGCCTTCGCGCTTTCGCCCGGCGATCCGGTCAACAGCGACCGCATCGTCGCAGAGCGCGACCACCTGATTACTTCGCTGGGCGAGGGCGGGCATGCCTTCGCCAAGGTGGGCGAGCCGGACCTCTCGATCGACCATGCCGACCGCACCGGCGATCTCACCATCCCCGTTACCAGCGGCGGTCAGTATGTGATGGGTGAGGTCCACAGTTCGCTCCCCGATTACCTCTCCTCCCGCCACCTCTCGCGCATCGCCCGCTTCCGCCCCGGCGATCCCTACCGCCGTTCGCGCATGGACGACCTCAGGCAGGCCATCCTCGCGACCGGTCTCGTCTCCGCCGTCACCGTCACCCCGCGCGAAGTCACCCCGGCGGCAGAGGCGCAGCCCGGTGTCGCCGACGTCGATGTCACGCTGTCCAAGGCGCCGCAGCGCACCATTGCAGGCCTGATCGGCTATTCGAGCGGCGAGGGCGTGCGCGTCGAGGCAAGCTGGGAAAACCGCAACTTCTTCCCGCCCGAAGGCCTTGTCCGCTTCCGCGGCGTGGTCGGCACGCGCGAACAGCTGCTCGGCGCGACCTATCGCCGCAACAACTTCCTCGGCCGCGATCAGGTGTTCACCGCCGATCTCTATGCCCAGACCCGCCGCACTGACGCCTATCAGGCGCGCACGCTCTCGTTTTCGGCCACCTACGAAAAGCAGACGACGCTGATCTTCCAGAAGGCCTTTGTCTGGTCGGCGGGCTTCGAACTCCTCGCCACCAGCGAACTGCCCGCCGCGCCCGGCTCCACCCGCACGACCTATTTCATCGGCGCGCTGCCCCTGCGCGGGGCCTATGATGGCAGCAACGATCTGCTCGATCCCAAGCGCGGCGTGCGCGTCTCGCTGCGGCTGAGCCCGGAAATCTCGATCCAGAACGGCTTGCGGTCGAGCTACGTGCGCGCCCAGCTTGATGCGAGCGCCTACCAGCCGATCACCAGCCGCATCGTGCTGGCCGAGCGCGTGCGGCTCGGCACGATCCCCGGCGTCAACGTCAATTCCATCGCGCCGTCGCGGCGGTTCTACGCGGGCGGCGGCGCCTCCGTGCGCGGCTTCACCTATCAGGGGGTCGGCCCGCGCGATGCGCTCGGCAATCCCAGCGGCGGGCGCAGCCTGTCGGAGTTCTCGCTCGAGGCCCGCGTCCAGACCGGGCTGATGGGCGGCGCGGTCAGCCTGGTGCCCTTCGTCGATGCCGGCACCGTGGGCACCACCGCTTCGCCCACGGTCAACGGCCTCAAGGTCGGTGCGGGCATCGGCCTGCGCTACCAGACCAGCTTCGGCCCGATCCGCCTCGACCTCGGCACCCCGCTCAACCCCTCCAAGGGGGACAGCCGCATCGGCGTCTACGTGTCGCTGGGGCAGGCCTTCTGATGGCCGAGGGGGCGCCTGCCGAAACGCCGCCGCCGCCGCGCAAGGGCGCCTTGCGTCGCGTACTGGGCTGGGGGCGCGGGCTGGTTCTCGCGGCGCTGCTCTTTGCAGTGGCCATCGCCGGTTCGGTCATCGTGCTCGACAGCTCGCTCGGCCACCGCTTCGTGGCAGACCGCATCGCCGCCATCGTCCCCGGCTCGGGCCTCAGGATCCGCATCGGCCGGATCGACGGCACCCTCTTCGGCGACATGAGCCTGCACGAAGTCGTCCTCAGCGATCCCGAAGGCCGCTTCATGGTCGTGCCCGAAGCCTCGCTCGATTGGCGGCCCATGGCCTGGTTCGGGCTCGATCCGCGCTCCGGCCTGTTCAAGGGCCTCGACATCCGCTCGCTGATCCTCAAGCGCGGCACCCTCCTGCGCGCGCCGCGTCTGAGGCCCGGCGATCCCAACCAGCCGATCCTCCCCGATTTCGACATCCGCATCGGCAAGCTCGCGGCGGAGAACCTGATCGTCGACCGCTCGATCATGGGCGAGCGGCGGCGGATCGACTTTTCCGCCCGCACCGATATCCGCCGCGGCCGCGCGCTCATCAGCCTCGGCGGGCGGCTTGGCGGGCGGGACCGCCTGCGCCTCCGGCTCGACAGCGAGCCTGATCGCAACACGTTCGCGCTCGATTTCATCTACAACGCCCCGAAGGATGGCCTCCTCGCCGCGCTCACCGGCGTGAAGCGCGACATCGCCGCGCGCGCGGGCGGGAAGGGCACCTTCCAGGAATGGCACGGCTGGGCCGCCGCCACCGACGCCGCGCGCAAGCTGGCCGCCTTCCAGCTCGAAAACCACACCGGGCGCTACACGCTCGCCGGGCAGATCTTCCCCGGCGACATGCTTGGCCCGGCCCTGCGGCGTGCGAGTGGCGACAGGATCTCCCTCGTTGCCGATGGCACCGCTGCCAATGGCGCCCTGCGCGGCAAGGTCTTCGCTGGCGCAGCAGCGCTGCGGGCGACGGCGGCGGGCGGTGTCGATCTGATCAACGACCGCGCCGAGGCGGTGAAGGTCCGCGCCGTGCTCGCCCGTCCGGACCTGCTGCTCGCGGGCACCGGCACCGAACTGCAGGGCGCGCAGCTCGATGCCACCGTCGATGGCCGCTTCACCGCGCTCGCGATCATCCACGATCTGCGCGCCGCCCGCCTCAAGAGCGGTCCGGTCCTCGCCGAAGGCTTGCGCACCGCCGGGACCGCCTACTGGGACGGCAAGCGCCTGCGCCTCCCCCTCGCGCTCACCGCGCAGCGCCTCAAGACCGGCCAGGCCATGGTCGATCCCCGCCTGCCCGGCGCGCGGCTCACCGGCGACCTTGTGCTGGCAGGCAGCAAGCTCACCTCCGACCGGCTCGACCTCACCGCCAAGGGCGCTTCCGCCCGGCTGGCGCTCGATGGCGATCTTGCCCGCAGCCGCTTCGCGCTCACCGGCCCGGTCACCGCCCGCGGCATCGCGCTGCCCGATCTCGGGCTGGCCGATGGCGAGGCGCGCATCCAGCTCACCGTCGGCGGCGGACAGAGCTGGCTGCTCACCGCCGACGGCGCCGGCCGCCTCGCGCGCATCGACAACGCCACGCTCGCCAACCTCACCGGCGGAAATGTCCGCGCACGCGGCGCGATCACCGTGGGCGGCACCCAGCCGCTGCTGATCCGGCGCGGCGAGCTCACCTCCACCAAGCTCACCATGGCGCTGGGGAGCTGGACGCAGGCGAACGGCATTACCACGCTGGCCGGGCAGGGCCGCCATGTCGAATACGGCCCATTCACCTTCGATGCCGCGCTCGCCAAGGACGGCCCACGCGCCACGCTCGTCCTCGCCAATCCGCTCCCTGCCGCCAGCCTCAAGGATGTCCACCTCGCGCTCGCTCCGGAAGGCGATGGCTTCCGCATTGAAACCAAAGGCGATTCCCGCCTCGGCCCATTCAGCGGCAGTGTCATGCTCACCGCCCCCAAAGATGGCCCGGTCAAGCTCGGGATCGAGCGCTTCACCGTCTACCAGACCGAAATCATCGGCAGCGTCGCCATCGCCAGGGAAGGCGCCACCGGCAGTCTCACGCTCGCAGGCGGCGGCGTGAAGGGCACGGTCGATTTCGCTCCAGAGGGCGCCGGACAAGCGCTCAAAGCCGTGATCACCGCGCGCGGCGCCCGCTTCGGCGGCGATAGTCCCATCGCCGTCGGCAATGCCGAGATCACCGCCGATGGCCGGATCGAGGGCGGCGACACCACGCTCACCGCTTCGCTCAAGGCCGAGGGCATCAGCGCGGGCAAGCTCTTCATTGGCCGCCTCGCCGCAGACGCCGCGCTCGTCAACGGCTCGGGCAGCGTCACCGCCTCGCTCAGCGGGCGGCGCGGCACCAGCTTTGCCTTGCAGGGCACCGCCGCCTTCTCGCCCGACAGGATCATCGCCTTCGTCGCGGGCGACTATGCCGGCCGCGCCATTTCCATGCCGCGCCGTGCGGTGCTCGAGCGCGAGCCGGACGAGGCGGGCGAGGGGCAGGCCGCAGGCTGGCGCCTCCAGCCCACGCAGGTCGATTTCGGACGCGGCAGCATTATCGCCAGCGGCCATGTCCTTGGCGGCGCGACCAAGCTGCAGATCCTCCTCTCGCGCATGCCGCTCTCGGTGCTCGATATCGTGCTGCCCGATCTTGGCCTCGGCGGGCTGGCTTCGGGCGTGATCGACTACGAGAACGACCACCTCGGCGCCCCCGCCGGACATGCCGCCGTCGAGATAAAGGGCCTTACCCGCTCGGGGCTGGTCCTGACGTCAAGGCCACTCGATATCGCACTCGTTGCCGCGCTCGATCCTGCCGCGCTGCAAGTCCGCGCCGTCGCCCGCGAAGGCGCTGCCATGCGCGGGCGGGTGCAGGCGCTTGTTTCCGATCTGCCGCGCGGCGGCACCATGCTCGAACGCCTGCGCGGCGGCAGCCTCCAGGCGCAGCTGCGCTACAGCGGCCCCGCCGAAGCACTGTGGCGCCTCGCCGCGATCGAAGTGATCGACCTCACCGGCCCGCTCGGCGCGGCGGCGAGCGTCAGCGGCTCGCTCGATCACCCGGTGATCACCGGAGCCGTCGCCACGCGCGCGCTGCGCGTGCAGTCGAACCTCACCGGCTCGGACGTGCGCGATGTCGAAGCGCTCGGCAGCTTCGCCGATGCCCGCCTCAGCCTCGCGCATTTCAGCGGCACCACGCCGGGCGGCGGCATGGTCAGCGGCAGCGGCGTGGTCGATCTTTCCAACGCCGCCAGTCGCGGCGTCGGGCTCGATCTCAGGCTCGCGGCCACCAATGCCCAGTTGATCAACCGCGACGACATGGGCGCCACCGTCACCGGCCCGCTGCGCCTCCTCTCGGATGGCATCGGCGGCACGATCGCGGGCCGCGTCCACATCGACCGCGCGCGCTGGACCTTGGGCCGCGCCAACGTGATCGAGCAGCTGCCCACGATCCGGACGCGCGAGACCAACCTGCGCGCCGATATCGCTCCGCCGCGCACGCCCTACACCCCGTGGAAATACCTGATCGACGCCGCCGGGGCCGATCGCATCGACGTGCGCGGTCTAGGCCTCGAAAGCGAATGGGGCGCCGATATCCGCCTGCGCGGCGATACCGCCAATCCGCAGATCTTCGGCAGCGCCGATCTGGTGCGCGGCGGCTATGAATTCGCCGGACGGCGCTTCGACTTGACGCGCGGGCGCATCCGCTTTGTCGGCGAAGTCCCGGTCGATCCCCGCCTCGATATCGTGGCCGAAGGCGATGCCAACGGGGTGAGCGCCAAGATCGCGATCAGCGGCTCTGCCTTGAAACCCCAGATCACTTTCAGCTCGGTCCCCGCTTTGCCGGAGGAAGAACTGCTCTCGCGCATGCTGTTCGGCAGCTCGATCACCCAGATTTCCGCGCCCGAGGCGGTGCAGCTCGCCTCTGCCCTGGCCGCCTTCCGCGGCGGCGGCGGGCTCGATCCGATCAACAAGGTCAGGAACGCCATCGGGCTTGACCGGCTGCGCATCATCAGCGCCGATGCCTCGGTCGGACGCAGCACTTCGATCGCGGTGGGCAAGTATCTGGGGCGGCGCGTCTTCGTCGAACTGATCACCGACGGGCGCGGCTACAGCGCCACTTCGGCCGAGTTCCGCATCACCCGCTGGCTGGTGCTGCTGGGCACCGTGTCCACCATCGGCGACGAGAGCCTCAACCTGAAAGCCTCAAAGGACTACTGACACTATTTGCCCTCCGGAACGGGTCGATTGTCTTGATCCGGTCACAGCAATGCAGTGAAAGGGGGCCCGTGAGGACCGCCACAGAACGCCTGCTCATCTGCGACCTGACCCAGAGCTATGCGCCGCATGGCGGCGGTGGCATCGGCATCTATCTGCGCCAGAAGCGTGAGCATATTCTGGAGCAGACCGGCCACCGCCTGCTCCAGATCGTGCCCGGCCCCGAAGACCGCGTGATCGAGCAGGGGCGCCATATCTGGGTCGAGATCGGCGCCGATCATGTGCGCGGCAGCCCCAACTACCGCTTCATCCTGCGCACCAGCGCGGTTCGCAAAGTGCTCGAGCAGTACCGCCCGGACGTGATCGAATCGCAGTGCCCGTGGATCCTGCCGTGGACCGCGATCGGCCACCGCCGCGCCTTTCCGGAAACCGCTTTGGTGGCGGGCTACCACACCGATTTTCCCAACACGCACGTCTACCGCGTCGGCTCGCAGCTGTTCGGCGATTTCGTCGGGCGCGGGCTGCGCCAGCTTGTCGCGGGCTACGCGCATATCACCTATCGCGAGTTCGACCGCGTCTATGCGCTCGATCAGGCCATGGTCGATGTGCTCGAAGGCTACCGGCTGTCGCACGTCGATGTGCTCTCGCTCGGCGTGGACGGCCAGACGTTCCATCCCGCGCGGCGCGATCCCGGTCTGCGCCGCGAGCTGGGCCTGCCGGAAACCGGCCCGCTGCTGATATACGCCGGGCGGATCGACAATGAGAAGCGCGCCGACCGGTTGATCACGATGTTCCGTGCGCTGCCCGCCTCACTCGGGGCCTCGCTCGTCATGCTGGGCGATGGCAAGCTGCGCGAGACCCTGATGGAAGCGGCGCAGGGCCTGCCGGTGGCCTTCCCGGGTTATGTCGGGGATCGCGGGGAAATCGCCCGCATGCTGGCCTCCGCCGATATCTACGTCTCGTGCATGGCCGATGAGACGTTCGGCCTGTCGGTGCTCGAAGCGCAGGCGAGCGGGTTGCCGGTGGTCGGTTTTGCTTCAGGCGCGATGGTGCAGCGCGTGCCGCCCGCGCTCGGCAAGCTTGTCACGCTCGATGATACGGCGGCGATGGCGCAGGCCGTGGTCGATGTCTGGCAGGGGGATCGCGCCGGGATGGGCCAGCGCGCGCGTGAGCATGTGACGACGCGGTTCTCATGGAAGCAGACTTTCGAGACCCTGCTCGGCGAAGTCTACCCGCACGCCCTCGCCAAATCGGCCGCGCGCATGGCGGCGCTCAGGGGTGTGCGGTGGCGCGGCGATGATCGCACATGCGCCGCCCGCCAATACCGGACCTGAAGCAAGTCGGCCCCGCGCCGCCGAAGCAGCGCGGGGCCTTTCCTTATCAGGCGCCGGCGATGGTCTTCACTTCCATGAAGTCCTTCAGGCCATAGACGCCGCCTTCGCGGCCATTGCCCGATTGCTTGTAGCCGCCGAAGGCACCGCCCTTGACGCCGCCCCACTGGTTCACCGCGACGAGGCCAGCACGCAGGCGGCCGACAATGCCCTTGGCCTGCTCGACATCGCCGGTGACGACCGCCGAGAGCCCGTAAGCAGTGCGGTTGGCCAGCTCGATGCCGTCCTCGATGCCGTCATAAGTGGTGATCGTGGCGACCGGGCCGAAGGTCTCTTCCTTGAAGATCGTCATGTCCGGCGTCACGTCCGAAAACACCGTCGGGCGCACGTAGTAGCCGCGGTTGACGTTGTCCGGCAGACCCGGGCCGCCTTGAAGCAGCGAGGCGCCTTCCTCGATCGAGGTGTCGATCAGCGACTGGATCTTGGTCCACTGCGCCTTGTTGACCACCGGGCCGATATGCGCGCCGTCTTCTTCGGGGCTGCCGACCTTCACCGCCGCGAAGTAGTTCTTCACGAAGGTCTCGGCCTCTTCCTTGCGCGACTTGGGCACGAGGATGCGGGTCGGCGCGATGCAGCTCTGGCCGGTGTTGGCGACAATGCCCTGCAGCGTGCCGGGCAGCGTCGCGGCAAAGTCGGCATCTTCCAGCACGAGGTTGGGAGACTTCCCGCCGAGTTCCTGATGCACGCGCTTGACGGTGTCGGCCGCGTTCTTGGCGATCTGGATGCCCGCGCGGGTCGAACCGGTGAAGCTCACCATCTCCACATCGGGGTGCACCGTCAGCGCCACGCCGACGCCCGGGCCATCGCCGTTGACGAGGTTGAACACGCCCGCCGGCACGCCGGCCGCATGCATCACCTCCGCCATGATCACCGCGTTCGAGGGGCATTCTTCCGAAGGCTTGAGCACCACCGTGTTGCCCGCGGCGATACACGGCGCGATCTTGGCGCAGATCTGGTTGAGCGGCCAGTTCCACGGCGTGATCGCCGCGACGACGCCGATCGGCTCGTGCACGAAGCGCGCATTGGCGCCCGGGACCGGGGCTTCCCATTCGAAGCCTTCCAGCGCCTCGAGCGTGCCTAGGATATAGCCGATGCCCGCGCCGACCTGTGCGGTACCCGCAAAGCCGATGGGCGCGCCCATTTCCTCGCTGATCACCCTGGCGAAATCGGGAATGCGCTTCTTGTATTCGGCCAGGATGCGCTCGAGCAGCGCCTTGCGCTCTTCCACCGGGGTCGCGGCAAAGGCAGGGAAGGCGGCCTTGGCGGCAGCGACGGCCTTGTCGACATCGGCCTGGCTGCCCAGCGTGATGACTGCGCAGGCCTCTTCGGTGGCGGGATTGATCACTTCGTGGCGCTTGCCGCCTTCGCTGTCGACCCAGGCGCCGTTGATGTAGTGCTGCAGATGCTCGCGCATCGGTATTCTCCCGAGGTTATGGTGTTCCGGAAAGTGGGGTTGCGGCGGACGATGACAAGTCCGGTCTGCGATTGCAACGCATTTGGCATCGCGTGGCAGCCGGAGACAAGGATTGGCCGGAAAGGCCATGCTAACCCTTTGGATAGGCCGGTTCTGCGCCAAAATCGAGGCATCGAACCTGCATTGCGTAAGCGGCGCTAACTGTTTCTTTCCATCCTGCCTCTATGCCCGATCCAATGGGCATGGACACCATCAGCCGCGGAACCGCCATGCGTCCGTCGGTGCGCAATCTGCGCACGGGCTGGATCGCGCTCGCCACGTTCCTCGCGCTGATTGCCCTCTCCGCGCTGCTGGTCGCAGTGTTCTCCCGCTCGACCCGCATCGCCGATGAACTGGCGCGCGAGGACGAGCGCGTGCTGGTCACCCGCTATCTCGATCAGCTCGGCAGCCAGATCGTCGCCGCGCAGAAAGTGCAGCTCACCTGGGACGACGCCATGCGCAATGCGGTGCTGGCGGACAACGAGACCTGGGCCAACCACTTCCTCGGCGATTTCGTGTGGAACAACCTCGAAACCGACGCGATGTTCCTCGTCAAGCCGGATGGGACGCTGGTCCACGGCTGGGCGCAGGGGCGGCCGACGGGTGATGCCGGTTATCAGGAAGTGCGCTGGCACGTCGAGGAACTGATCGGCAATGCCAAGCGCAATGTTCCGCTCGGCGGGCGCATCGCGGGCATGAAGAAGCTGGCCGATGTGGAGTGGCCCATGGCCGCCTCGGGCCAGCCGCTCAACCGCTGGGCGGCGACCGCCGTCTTGCGCAATGGTCGCCCGGCCTTCCTGACCGTCGTTTCGATCGTGCCCGACAACGACTACAGCCTGCTGCGGCGCGAACCGAACTACGTCGCCACGCTGCGCTATCTCGATGGCTCGATTCTGGCCAAGATGGGCTCCGACCTGGTGCTGCGTGATCTTAGCTTCAAGACCGACGAGGCTTTCATCGGCGCGGCCAACGCCGTCCCGCTGACCACCGCGTTCGGCGATCACGTCGGCTGGATCACGTGGACTGCAAAGGTCCCCGGCCCCAAGATCGTCCAGCGCACCGCCCCCGTGCTCGCCACGTTCATCCTGTTCTTCCTCGGCGTCGTCGCGGGCGGCGCGGTGATCGTGCGGCGCATGCGGATGACCGCCAACGAACTCAAGGCAAGCGAAGCGCAGGCCCAGCACAACGCGCTGCACGATGCGATGACCGGCCTGCCCAACCGCGTCTACTACATGCAGCGCCTGCGCACCCTGCTCACCGAATTCATCGAGGGCGAGGCGCAGGGCAATCTCTACGTCGCCTATATCGACATCGACGGGTTCAAGCTCGTCAACGACACGATGGGCCATCACGTCGGCGATGAACTCGTCCGCCAGGTCGCCCACCGCCTGCGCTCATCTCTCCCGCGCGATGCCTTCATCGCCCGCTTCGGCGGCGACGAATTCGTCCTGCTCCACGCCGGCACCGATGGCGCCCGCGCGGCGGACCGGCTCGGCAGCAAGATCATCTCGCTGATGCGCCGGCCTTTCATCATCTCGGGCAATACGCTCGAAGTCTCGGTTTCCTGCGGGATCAGCTGGGGCCCCGAACAGAGCGGGGACCCTGGCGAGCTGCTCCGCCGCGCCGATATCGCGCTCTACCGCGCCAAGCAGCGCGGCCGCGGCCGCTACCGCCGCTTCACGCCCGACATGGACGCCAGCGTCAAGCTGCGGCGCGAGATGGAAATGGAACTGCGCCTCGCGATCACCCGCGGCGAGCTTTCGGTCGCCTACCAGCCGGTGGTCGAAACCGGCACCGGCACCATTAGCGGCTTTGAGGCGCTGCTGCGCTGGAATCATCCCGAACGCGGCGAGATCCGGCCTGACCTCTTCGTTCCCATCGCCGAACAGGGGGGCCTGATGATCCCGCTCGGCACCTGGGTCCTGCGCCACGTCTTCACCGAATGCCGCAGCTGGCCCGATTGCGACATCTCGGTCAACCTCTCGCCGCTGCAGATCATGGCGGGCGATTTCCTGCCGATGCTGGCGAGCCTGCTCGAAGAGACCGGCATGGACCCGCAGCGCCTCGTGTTCGAGGTGACCGAAGGCGTCATGCTCGATCGCAGCGCCCACGTGATCAGCGTGCTGCGCGAGCTCAACCGCATGGGCATCCGCGTCGCGCTCGACGATTTCGGGATCGGCTATTCCTCGCTGTCGTACTTGCGCTCGTTCCAGTTCGACCGGATCAAGATCGACCGCTCGTTCGTCTCCAACATCGAGCGCGACCGCGATGCGCACTCGATCCTCTGCGCGATCGTGACGCTGGGCAAGACGCTGCGGATGAAGGTCGTTGCCGAAGGCGTCGAGACCGAAGTGCAGCGCCTGCTGGTCCAGGCCGCGGGCTGCGAGCTGGTGCAGGGCTATCTGTTCTGGGCCGCCATCCCCGCCGAAGAAGCGCGCGCCCTGCTGGCCGAGCGCGACGCCGAAGCCATCGTCCGCCGCGCGTCCTAAGGCTTGTCCGGCAGGACCTGCATGTCGGACGCCTGCCATGCGGGCGCGACGCTCACCGTGAACTCCAGCCGCGTATCGGCGTCGATGCGGTGCGGCACGCCGGGCGGCAGCAGCACGACCGATCCTTGCGCCACATCCTGCACCTTGCCGCCGATGGTCACACGGCCCTTGCCCATGCTGACCACCATCACCTCGGTCCCCTCGCGCGTCACCGTCAGCGGGATCGCCGCGCCCTTCTGCAAGGTGAAGCGCGCGACGCTGATCGCGTCCGAGTGCTGCGACGAGGTGCGACCGACCAGTTCCTCCACCGCCACCGGCGGCACCAGCGCCGCCTTGGTTCCGGCTCCGGCAGGGCGATGCGCGGATTCATCGCGGGTCAGCTCGGTGATCGCTTGCGCAAACTTGGGATAGAGCTTCACCAGCTCGTCGCGGTAGCCGGGTTCGTAGTCGGCATATTCAAACCCCGGCGAAAGCGTGTTGGCGCCGAAGCTATAGGCCACCTTCGGATCCCCGATCGGCCGTGCGCCCATCCAGGTGCCGCGCGGCACCATGATCTGCGGCTCCTCGCCCTTGAGCACATCACTGCCCCAGATCTTCACTTCGCCGCGCCCGTCGGGATAAAGCAGCAGGATCTGCGCCGGGCTGCCGCCATAGAAGTGCCACAGCTCGTCGGTCGCCAGTTTGTGCATCGCGGAAAAATCGCTGCGGGTGAACACCGCATAGATCGCCGTATAGGCCCAGCGCTTGCCCGTGTAGCGCTCCGCCAGCGCGCCTTCGATCACGTCGTCGCTCTTGAACGTCTGCAGGAACCACGGCCCTTCGTGGGGGATGTTCTGCATGTGATAGTGATCGATGATCGCCTTTGCCGCAGGCGGCATCGGCGCGTCGGCAGCAGGCTCGGCACAGGCGGGAAGGGCGCACAGCAGCACGGCTGCGGCAAGAAGCGGTCTGATCATGGGACGGCGTGTTGGCAAATCGGCAGGCGCTTGCCTACCCGAAAAGCAGTCAGCCCGCGTTGGTGCCGGTCTCGGCGCTCGCCGTCACCGTGCGCGGATAGATAAAGCCCTTGGCCGCGCTCGGACGCAGGCCCAGTGAGCGGGTCGGCGCGTACCACACGCGCACTTCGCTCCAGTCACCGGCGGCAGAAACGTCCACCGCCATCACGCCGCGCTCGACCATCCCGGGGCGCGACCAGTTGGCGTGATCGATCAGGATATGGCGGTCATCGACAACCTTGTGGACCACCGCGACGTGGCCATAAGGCATCGAGCGCGTGCCGGTAAACGCCAGCACCGCACCGACCTTCGGCGCATGGCCGCGCTCATAGCGGCCTTCCGCATTGCCCCACCAATCGCGCGCATTGCCGCTGATCTGCACCTCGGAAACCTGCCGCGCATAGGTCACGCACTGGAGCCGGGCCTGCGCCGCAGTCGGCAGCGCGAAAAGCGACAGAAGGGCGATGCATGCGGCGATTATGGTCTTGTGCATGTGCAGCATCACTAAGGATCGCTGGCGATTCGAGGAGTCCGCGAGGCATCCGTTCATCGGGCAGCAATCTCGCTTCATCCCGAGTCGAAGCGGGCCTGTGGAAAAGGTTACAGCGGCGGCGAAAAAAGACGTCGCTGGCGGGACAGGGACCTTCCTTCTCGGTCTCCTCCCCTCCCGCTTGCGGGAGGGGCCGGGGGTGGGCCAGCAGCGCCGACCAACCAATCTCACACCTCGTCACCCCGGACTTGATCCGGGGTCCCGCTTCTCGCGGCATCCACCGCGCTTGCAGGCAAACAGCGGGCCCCCTGATCAAGGCACTCCTGGAGCGCAGCTGAATAGCCCGGAGAGACAAAAAGCATTTATAATCATAATCTTAGTCATTACCGCGAAGGCGGGAATCCAGAGCGACAAACGCAGCGCCAGCACCCCTGGATTCCCGCCTGCGCGGGAATGACGAAGCAAGGGACCTCCACCCTTGACAAAACGAACCATATAGGTTATACGCCCCGCCCAGATCGGGAGCAGGCTAGGCCGGCCTCGCCCTCGCTCCTTTGGCGTCTTGTCCACCGGGCAAACGCCAACGCGACCGGTGCGGGCTGCGGGTTCAAGGTGGGGCGGTACCCCCAAAGTCCTTGGCCAGGCAATCTACCGCGCCAGCACGCAGATCATGGCTCCCATCGGCTTCGTCCCGGTGCGAGCAAAGACCGGCACGCATGCGAGCCGCTACCCCGGTCCCGGGCCATGATCGACACAAATGGCTGCGCCGGACCTCTTCTGCCCATCCGGCCACTCGCACCTGCGCGGAACACGACGCCCTCCCCGCAGCGCCAGTGCAGGCGCCGCACCGGTCGCGCGATCACCCCCTACTGCCCGAACACCGCACTGCCGCGCCGTCAAATCCAACAGCCGCTTGCACACATTTCCCTGACCCGTCGTCACCGAGGACTTGATCCGGGGGCCCGCTTCTTGCCGCACCCACTGCGCACGCCATCCAAAGCGGGACCCCGGGTCAAGCCCGGGGTGACGAAGGCCTTTGATGTCAGCTGTGGCGATTGCGGCTGCTTGCGCCACATTCATCCCCTTCGTCATTGCGAGCATAGCGACGCAATTCACAGCCACGCAAAGCCGCCCTGGATTGCTTCGCTACGCTCGCAATGATGAGGCGAGCTTTGCGCTTCATGCACATTGCAAGCTGGGAAAGCGCTGGGCCGAGTGGGTAAAGTCGAACGACAGTTTTCGCCCACTTGCGGACATTCGCGGTCGTGTGCCATGCGGGCCGCATGACCACTTCCGGCATCAGCTTCGCAGGCTACACGTTTGCCACCGATAAGGGTTGTTTCACTTGCAAGCACGTCAAGGATGGAGCGCCGGTCCTTCTTTTCGTTCACGAGGCGGATGGCGACTTACAATTCATGTGTGGTGACGCAGATCACGATTTTGAGACGCAATGCATTTTCTTGCACGCATCTCACGTTTTGGACTGGCAACCAGACTTACTGTCGTTGCCCATTGTCGACTTTGGACACATGGCCGAGCGAGCGGACGCGAAGTCAGCGTGGGTTGTTTCACCCGCGCCTGAATATGATTAGGTCAGCTTTCCACCCACAACCCGCCGCAAACTTCCGGGATGCAAGGGCAATGGCCCTTGCCCGCCGCAGGCACCCTCGCTCCCCTACGCCAAAAGAAAAAGGCGCCCGGTTTCCCGGACGCCCCTTTCTGATCCAGCGCTGAAAGATCAGGCGCTGTAGTACATGTCGAACTCGACCGCCGAGGGCGTGGTTTCCCAGCGCATCACTTCGGGCCACTTGAGTTCGATATAGGCTTCGATCTGGTCCTTGGTGAACACGCCGCCCTGCAGCAGGAAGTCGTGGTCAGCCTCGAGCGCGTTCAGCGCCTCGCGCAGCGAACCGCAGACGGTCGGCACTTCGGCGAGTTCGGCCGGCGGCAGATCGTAGAGGTTCTTGTCCATGGCTTCGCCCGGGTGGATCTTGTTCTTGATCCCGTCGAGGCCGGCCATGAGCAGCGCCGAGTAGCACAGGTAGGGGTTGGCCATCGCGTCGGGGAAGCGGAACTCCACGCGCTTTGCCTTGGCGCCCGAGCCATAGGGGATGCGGCACGAGGCCGAACGGTTGCGCGCCGAGTAGGCGAGCAGCACGGGGGCTTCGTAGCCCGGCACCAGCCGCTTGTAGCTGTTGGTGGTCGGGTTGGTGAAGGCGTTGAGCGCCTTCGCGTGCTTGATCACGCCGCCGATGAAGTAGAGGCACATGTCCGACAGGCCGGCATAGCCGTTGCCCGCGAAGAGCGGCTTGCCCGCATCCCAGATCGACATGTGGGTGTGCATGCCGCTGCCGTTGTCGGTCTTGATCGGCTTGGGCATGAACGTCGCGGTCTTGCCATAGGCCTGCGCGACCTGGTGCACGACGTACTTGTAGACCTGCATGCGGTCGGCGGTCTGGACGAGCGTGCCGAAGGTGAGGCCGAGCTCGTGCTGGGCCGAGGCCACTTCGTGGTGATGCTTGTCGCAGGGCAGGCCCATGTCGATCATCGTGCGGACCATCTCGGCGCGGATGTCGACGCAGCTGTCGACCGGCGCGACCGGGAAGTAGCCGCCCTTGGCGCGCGGACGGTGGGCGAGGTTGCCGGCTTCGTATTCCTTGTTGGAATTGGTCGGCAGCTCGATGTCGTCGATCTTGAAGCCGTTGCCGTCGTAGCCGTCGTAGAAGCGCACGTCGTCGAAGATGAAGAATTCGGCTTCGGGGCCGACGTAGACGGTGTCGCCCACGCCGCTCGCCTTGACGAAGGCTTCGGCGCGCTTGGCGGTCGAGCGCGGATCGCGGGCGTAGAGTTCACCGGTCGAGGGCTCGACGATGTCGCAGCAGATGATCATCATCGGGGTCGCCGAGAACGGATCGACGTAGACCGCATTGAGGTCGGGCTTGAGGATCATGTCGGACTCGTTGATGGCCTTCCAGCCCTCGATCGAGGAGCCGTCGAACATCAGGCCGTCTTCGAGTTCATCCTCGCCGAGCACCGACGAAACCATCGTGAGGTGCTGCCACTTGCCCTTGGGGTCCGTGAAACGCAGATCAACCCATTCGATTTCCTCGTCCTTGATGCGGGCGAGAATGTCCTTTGCAGTAGCCATCGCTGGTCCTTTAACTGGCCTCGGCCCCTGCCGAAGCGCTCAGTGGTGGGGTCTGGAGAAGCCGCCGGCCCGCGGCGCCCTCCGGTTCAAATTCCGATACTGGATCGCGTCCCTAGATTGCGTCCCTAGATTGCGTCGTTGTCGCGCTCGCCGGTGCGGATGCGCAGCGCGCTTTCCACCGCGAACACGAAGATCTTGCCGTCGCCGATGCGTCCCGTCTGCGCCGCGGTCGCGATCGCCTCGACCACGCGGTCGACCATCGCATCTGTCACGACGACTTCGAGTTTCACTTTGGGCAGGAAATCGACGACATATTCGGCGCCGCGATAGAGTTCGGTATGGCCCTTCTGCCGGCCGAAGCCCTTGGCTTCGGTGACGGTGATGCCGGAAACGCCGATTTCGTGGAGCGCTTCCTTCACCTCGTCCAGCTTGAAGGGCTTGATGATCGCTTCGACCTTTTTCACTCGATCAATCCCTGCAGGCAGACCGGTTTGCAGGCCCTGCGGCCCTGACCGGCGGTGTTGGTATTCGTACGGAGCCCGATTGCCGGATCAGCTATCCAAGAATCGTGCCACGCGGGTACCACTCATCACTAGGACAGGAACGGGGCGTGCGGAAGCCGGAAAACGGCCACTCCGGCAAGAATGCAAGCCCTGCGCGCGCGCTCGCATTGCGCAAGTTGCGCGGGGCGGTTGGATTGGTGCACAAGATTTGCGCAAACGCTGCCTGATTTTTAGGCAGAAGGGCGGAAGAACCCCTCCGACCCGCCTGCGGCGGGCCACCTCCCCATTTGTCCCTGCGGGAAAAATGGAGAGGACCATCTTTTTCCTCCCCATTTTTGCGAAGCACAAATGGGGAGGTGGCTCGCGAAGCGAGACGGAGGGGTTCTTACCCCCCTCAACCACCGTAAGGCGGCTGGTGCAGCCCCTTCGGGCTCAGCGTGAAAATCTCGCAGCCCGTTTCGGTCACGCCGATCGAATGCTCGAACTGCGCGGAGAGCGAGCGGTCGCGCGTCACCGCCGTCCAGCCGTCGTCAAGCAGCTTCACCCCCGCCTTGCCGAGGTTGATCATCGGCTCGATGGTGAAGAACATGCCGGGGCGCAGCTCCGGCCCGGTGCCCCGGTGCGCGGCGTGGATCACTTCGGGCGCATCGTGGAACAGGCGGCCGAGGCCATGCCCGCAGAACTCGCGCACCACGCCGTAGCGGTGCCGCTCGGCATGGGCCTGGATCGCCGCGCCGATATCACCCAGCCGCGCGCCGGGCTTCACCTGCTCGATGCCGATCATCAGGCATTCGTACGTCACATCGACCAGCCGCCGCGCCTTCAGCGCCACGTCGCCAACGAGGTACATCCGGCTGGAATCGCCGTGCCAGCCATCGAGCAGCGGCGTCACGTCGATGTTGACGATATCGCCATCGCGCAGGATCCGGCTTTCCGATGGGATGCCGTGGCACACCACGTGATTGATCGAGATGCAGCACGAATGGGTATAGCCCCGGTAGCCCAGCGTCGCCGGGATCGCCCCGCCGTCGAGCGTCATCTGCCGCACCACGTCGTCGAGCGCGGCGGTCGAGACACCCGGCTGCACCATAGGCGCGAGCGCATCGAGGATCTCGGCGGCAAGGCGCCCGGCCTTGCGCATGCCTTCAAAGCCCGCGGGCCCATGCAGCTTGATCGTGCCGTCGCGCGGCATCACATCGGTCTCGTCGGCGATCACATAGTCGGTCATGCAAGGCCATGTAGCGCCTTTGCGCCCGAATTGCGAGGTCACGGCGCCACAAGGGCATGCCGCGCGGTGCAATTTCCTCTCGCACTCGCCGTCAAGCTGCGGCAACACTCGCGGCCACGATGAACCAGCTCGATGCACTGATCCAGCCCGATCGCGGCCAGAAGGCCATTCCGCTCCACCTGACCGACAAGGCCGGCCTGCCGGCTTGGCTCTCCGGCCTGACCGCCGCCCAGCGCGCGGTTCTGGCAGGCCAAGGCTTCGAAGGCGGGGCGGGGGAGACCGCCATCGTCCCCGATGCGGCGGGCGCAGGCGAGGGCTGGTTCGCGGTGGCAGGCGTGGCCGATCCGGTGAAACTTTCCAGCTGGTGCCTTGCGCCCCTGGCTGACAGGCTGCCCGCGGGCACCTACCGGCTGGCCAATCCCGGCGCGGAAGGCCCCGCGCTGATCGGCTGGCGGCTCGCGCAGTACCGCTTCGATCGCTATCGCAGCGATCCTTCCGACAAGGGCGCCCGCCTGCTGCTGACCCATGCGCTCGGCGCGATGAACGCGGCCTATGCCGAAGCCGAAGCGGTGATCCGCGTGCGCGATCTGGTCAACACCCCGGCGGAGGACATGGGCCCCGCGCAGCTTGAGGCCGAAGCGCGCGCGCTGGCCAAGGCGCACCACGGCGTGATCCACGTCATCTCGGGCGATGCGCTGGAGCGCGATTATCCGATGATCCACGCCGTCGGCCGCGCTGCCGCGCGCAGCCATGCGCCCCGGCTGATCGAGCTTGAATGGGGCGATCCTGCACACCCGCGTCTCGCCATCGTCGGCAAGGGGGTCTGTTTCGATTCCGGCGGGCTCGACATGAAGCCAAGCTCGGCGATGGCGTTGATGAAGAAGGACATGGGCGGCGCGGCGCATGCCTTGGCGCTCGCGGGGCTGGTGATGGGCGCGGGCCTGCCGGTGCGCCTGCACCTGTTGATCCCGGCGGTCGAGAATGCCGTATCCGGCAATGCCTTCCGCCCCGGCGACGTGCTGCGCTCGCGCGCCGGCCTGTCGGTGGAGATCACCAACACCGATGCCGAGGGGCGGCTCGTGCTGGGCGACGCGCTTACCCGCGCCTGCGAGACCAGGCCCGACCTGATGATCGATTTCGCCACCCTCACCGGCGCCGCCCGCGTCGCGCTGGGTCCGGACCTGCCCGCGATGTTTGCCCGCACCGACGAAACCGCAAGCGGCCTCCTCGCCGCCGGGCTGGAGCGCGATGATCCCTGCTGGCGCCTGCCGCTCCACGATGGCTACCGCGAAATGCTCAAATCCGATGTCGCGGACCTGCAGAACAGCCCCTCCGGCGGCTTTGCCGGTGCGACCGTCGCGGCGCTGTTTCTCGACCGGTTCGTGGCGGAAGGTGTTGATTGGGCACACTTCGATACCTTCGCCTGGCGCCCCGCCGCCAAGCCCGGACGCCCCAAGGGCGGGGAGGCGCTGGGGCTGCGGGCATCTTGGGGCCTGATCCAGTCCCGTTTCGGCAAGGCTTCCGCGCCTTGAACACTGCGCCGGATGCCTCTAAGCGGCGCGCTTTCCTGTTTGCCGGAAAGCCTGACGTGACCGATCTGATCCTGCCAAGCCTGACGACATCGCATTCGCTGAAGGGCCCCGCGCCCAAGGTCGACAGCCATGCGCACACCCGCGCGGTGCGCGGCGATGTCGCGCATATCCGCTATGCCGGGCAGGTCTTCGTCTCGCACTATGCCGTGCCGATGCCCAAGACGGTCGGCGCCGCCGGGGCGACGCTGCGCACGGCGGGCCGCGAGGACGCCGAAGTGATCGGCACCCTGGCGGCGGGCGAGACTTTCAACCTGCTCGACAAGGCGGGCGGCTGGGGCTGGGGCCAGCAGGGCGAGGACGGCCTTGTCGGTTATCTCCCGCTGACGGCGCTGGAGCCATGACCACGCAAGTTTTCATCGACGGCGCGGCGGGCACCACCGGCCTTGAAATCGCCGACCGGCTGGCGGGACGCAGCGAGTTCAGCCTGATCGCGCTCGACGATGCCCAGCGCAAGGACGCCAAGGCCCGCGCCGAGGCACTGAACGCCGCCGATGTCGCGATCCTCTGCCTGCCCGACGATGCCGCGCGCGAGGCCGTGTCGCTGATCGCCAATGACCGCACCCGCGTGATCGATGCCTCGACCGCGCACCGGGTCGCCACCGGCTGGACATACGGCTTCCCCGAACTCGTCGGCCGCGACGCCGTGGCAAACGCCAGGCGCGTCTCGAACCCCGGCTGCTACCCCACCGGCTTCCTCGGCCTCCTCGTGCCGCTGCTGCGCGCTGGCCTGCTCCCGGCGGACTGGCCCTACACGGTCAACGCCGTCTCCGGCTATTCGGGCGGCGGCAAGGCGCTGATCGCCCGCTTCGAAGACGATGCGGACATCGCCTTCCGCGCCTATGGCCTCGCCCTCGGCCACAAGCATGTCGCCGAAATGCAGGGCCATGCGGGCCTCAAGCACGCACCGATCTTCGCGCCCGCCGTGGTCCCGGCGCACCGGGGCATGGTCGTCGAAGTGCCGGCGCCGCTTGCCGCGATCCCCGGCGCCGCTGCACCCGATGCGCTGCGCGATGCCCTCAAGGCTTTCTACGCTGCTAGCCCGCTGGTGCGCGTGCTCGATGGCGTGCCCGATGAACTTCTGCTGCGCCGCTCGGACGAACCGCGTGATGGTCTCGACCTCTACGTCTTCGGCAGCAAGGATGGCACACAGGCCCGCCTCGTCGCCTTGCTCGACAATCTCGGCAAGGGCGCGAGCGGGGCTGCGGTGCAGAGCCTCAACCTGATGAGCGGCCTGCCCGAGACGGCGGGCCTGCGGCTCTAAGGGCAGCTTGAATTTCCATCCCGCTTGCCCGTTCGTGTCGAGCGAAGTCGAGACATCAAACCCAGCGCCCGGTGTCTCGACTTCCGGCCTTCAGGCCGGAAGTTTATCCCGAGCAATGGCGAGGGGCTCGACACGAACGGAGGATGGGTTAATGGCAAAGAGTATGCGGTATGTGGCCCAAACCTGATCCGGTTCTTCCCGGGCAGGAAAGCGTCTGGGACTATCCCCGTCCCGCCGTGGCGCGCGCCTGCTCGGCCCATGTCATGATCGAACATCGCGGCCAGATCATCGCCGATACCCGCCGCGCAGTGCAGACGCTCGAGACCAGCCATCCGCCGAGTTACTACATCCACCCGGACGACATCGCCCCCGGCGTGCTGCGCCGCGCGTCCGGCTCTTCGCTGTGCGAATGGAAGGGCGCGGCGATCTATTGGGACGTGGTGGTGGCGGGCGAAGTCCTGCCCCATGTCGGCTCGAGCTATCCCAGCCCGACCCGCGGCTTCCTCGCGCTCAAGGATCATGTCGCGTTCTACGCCGCGCCGTTCGATCGGTGCAGCGTGGATGGCGAGACGGTTATCCCGCAGCCGGGCGAATTCTACGGCGGATGGATCACCAGCGCGGTCGCCGGGCCGTTCAAGGGCGGACCCGGCAGCCGGGGCTGGTAGGTCTTATTTTCCGAAGGCGATCGCCGGCTCGTCTGCATCGGGCAGCGTGCCGCCCATCAGTTTGGCCAGCGTGGGGGCGATCGCGCGCATGTCAATTTCGCCGAGATTGCGGCCCTCGGGGATGCCCGGGCCCATGATCATGAATGTGGAGCGCATTTCGGGCGCGGTCGGGAAATAGCCGTGCATGCCCTTGACCGGCGAGGGGAACGCCAGCGGCAGGCTGCCGTTGACGAACGGCCCGGCGACCGCGCCGATCTTGAGGTTCACGTAGAAGCTGGCATCGGGATTGCCGCCGCGCTTGGCGATTTCGGGCGCGTCGATCACGCGGTCGATCTTCGCGGCGGGATCGGCGGCCAGCTTGTCGAGCACGGCCTTGACCTTGGCCTTCAGCGCCGCATCGTCCGGCCGCGCGAGGCGGATCGCGAACGAGCCGCCCGAACCCCACGGCGTTGCATCGGCGGAGGCGATCTTGCCATCGGCGCCCAGCGTGACAAGGCCGGCGTCGATAAACGGGCGGTAGAGATTGATCACGGTATCGACCGGCGCAAAGCCATGGTCGCTGACGAGGGCGATGATCGCATCGGGATGCACCTGTTGCTCCGAGACGATCAGATCATTGACGAACCCGTCGATCCGCTCGAGCGCATGCTTGGCCTGCGGCGAGCCCGGGCCGCTTTCGTGCTCGATATGGTCCAGCCCGGCGAAGTAGACGGTGATGAAACCGGGCTTGTGCCTGATGATCAGGCCTTCGGCGATGCGGCTGCGGAGATAGTCTGCGTCGACATCTTCGGACTTGCCGTCGGCATAGGGCACACCGGCTTCGCCTTCGAGTTCCTCGATCAGACCCGGGGTGGCCAGCGCGTTCACCAGCTTGCGGTCGTCCTCATGGCCGGTGCGCCAGATCTGGGGCAGGTTCCACGTCACATTCTTTGCCGCGACCGAGACCGGCCAATGGACATTGGCGGTGGTGAGCCCGGCATCGTGCGCCGCGTCCCACAGCGTGCGGGCCTTGTTGTCCTCGGCATACCAGAACCAGCCGCCCTGGTTGATCTGCAGCGGATCGAAGGTCGTGTTGTTGACGATGCCGTGCTGGGAAGGCGCGGCGCCGGTGATCAGCGTGGTGTGGCTGGGATAAGTCACCGAAGGCAGCACGCCGACAACGCCGGTGGCATAGGCGCCTTCCTCGATGAAGCGGCGCAGCGTGGCGACCTGGAGGCCGCGTTTTTCGGCTTCGATCACGTCGGCGGGCCGCAGCCCGTCGATGGAAATCAGCAGTACGGGAGCGGCGCGCGCTTCCCCGGCAAGTGCGCTGCCGGAAACAGCAGCAAGAAAAGCAAGGGAAAGCGCGCGACGCATCATGTCAGAAACCTACCTTCACAGTTGCAAAGACCTGCCGCGGAGCACCCGCGAGCAGCGTCTGGTTGTCGCCGCTGTTACCGAAGCCATTTGACCCAATTGTTGCGACATAGCTCTTGTCGAACAGGTTGGTCGCATTGACCTGCAGTTCCACCGGCTTGCGCATCCCCAGATCGAACCGGTAGCCGATCGTGGCATCGACAAGCGCCCGCCCCGGCACCGACTGGTCGTTGGTGTAGGTGAAGTAGCGCTTCGACATGTAGTCAACCCCGACGCGGCCGTAGAGCGGGCCCTGATCGTACGAAATCTCGCCGTGCACAAGGTGCTTGGGGCTGTCCGTCACGGTCTTGCCCGCGGTCGGGATCGTGGTGACCGTGCCATTGGCGCGGATCACGACGTCGTCGCGGTAGGTGTTGTCGTTGTAGCTGTACGACGCCAGCGCCGACCAGCCGTGGCCGAGGCGCAGTTCGCCGCTCGCCTCGATCCCAGCCGAGCGCACGCCGCCGACGTTCTGCAGCGCGTTCGCCGCACCCACGATGCCGACCGAGGTCGGGATCGCCAGCAGGCGGTTGCGGAAGTTCACGAGGTAGCCTGCGAGCACGCCGTGGAAGATGCCGCTGTTGTAGCGCAGACCGGCTTCATAGGTGTCCGACTGCTCGGGCTTGAGGAAGGGCTTGATCGCGTCGAAACCCGCCTGGCTCGAGGAGAACGGACCCGCCGTGGTGGCCGAGGCGAAGGCGCGTGTCACCTGCGTGAAGCCGGCGAAGGCTTCGATCTCGCTGGTGAAGCGGTAGCTCACGCCCGCATGCGGCTGGAACCAGTCCTTGGTTGAAAGGTCGCCCTGGGTACGGCCACCGGCGACGATCGGCCGCGCGTGGTTATCCACCTTGAAGCCCTTCCAGCCGAGGCTGATCGTCGCATCTCCCAGCTTGATCTGGTCTTCGACGTAGTACTGGAACGTCTTGGTGTTGAAGTCGATGTCCCACTGCGTGAAGAACGGATCGCGCTGGAACTTCAGGTGATCGCGGCCCGGATTTGTGCGGCTGGCATAGGCGTAGAACCGGCGCGCCTGGTTGAAATCGTTGTTCTCGTACCACGCGCCGACGGTCACGTTGTTCCAGCCCAGATCGGCGTTCACGCTGCCGAACACGCCCTTGCGGTTGATGTCGTATTCGGTGGTGCGCAGCGCCATCGGCACGCCGGTGGGGCTGTTCACATAAGGCGAACCCCAGGTGCCCTGGCCTTCGTTCTTGTGGAGGTAGGTCTTGAGCTTCACCGTGACGCCCGAGGCGATCGGAGCGGTCAGGCCCACCGACGCCAGCGTGTCGCGGCGCAGGCCCGAGGCGTCGTAATAGGCATCGTCCGCGGTCCTGATCGGGGCGGGGTAGACCTTGCCGGCCGCCGGGTTGAGCGGAGTGGTGCCGGTTTCGCCGCGGTTTGCGGCAATGTCCGCCACCTGGATCGCCAGCGCATAGTTGCCCGGGCCGAAGTTGTCCCAGTTGTAGCCGAGGCGCTTGATCTGGTCGAGGCTGAGGTCCTGATAGTCCTGCTCGGCGCGGTCGGAGTAGCTGAAGTAGCCGTCGAGCGTCACGCTGCCGAGCGGCAGGATGCCCTTGGCGTTGACGTTGAGCTGGCGCTGCTTGCCATCACCCTTCCACTTGTCGGTGGTGATATAGGCGACCGACGCGAAAGCGCGCGCGCCGCTTTCGCTGCCGATGCCGCCGCGCAGGAAGCCGCGCCAGGTGTTGTTCGAGCCGTAGGTGCCGCTGGCGTCGAGGCCGAGCGCGGTCCTGGGATCGATCGAGTAGAAGTTCAGCGTACCACCGAGGTTATTCGTCGACTGCGTGTCGATCGAGCCCGAACCCTGCGAAACGACGGTCGAGCCGATGTTCTCGGTGGTGATCGCGCGGCTGATGTGGAGGCCGTTGTAGTTGCCGTACGACATGTCGCCGAGCGGGATGCCGTCGAGGTTGAAGCCCAGCTGGTTCTGGTTGAAGCCGCGCAGGGTGATGCGGGTCGACCATTCGTAGGTGCCGAAGGCGTCGGCCGACTGGAAGTTCACCGAGGGCAGCTTGGCGATGGCGCGCAGCGGGCTGGTGCCGGCGGCCTGGATGGCAAGGTCGGCGCCCGAGAGTTCCTGGACCTGACGGGTCTTGCCGGTGCCGTAGACGACGATGGCGTCGGCATCGCCGCCATCGGTCGCGGGGGCATCGGCGGCCGCAGCTTCAGGCGCGGCCTGCGGTGCGGGGGCCGCGAGAGCCGGGGTGGCCGCAAACGCCGTGGTGGCGAGCAGCAGGGTAACAAGGCGCATATTAAACTCCCTCATAAAGCCTTGGAATGCTGCGGCCGCTAGGGAGGGAGTGTGACAGTTTTGCGTAAATTTTGTAGTATCTTAGGGTAATTTCAATGGTGACAGTTTTGCGTCGCAGCAATCAGGTCACATCGGATTTTTATTCAAAAATAGGGCGGCAGGCGGCCGTCAATGTACGGTGAGCCGAGGGTGCCAAGGTCCGAAATTCAGCAAGCGTTCAGGCACAGGCCAATTGACTAAAGTTAGCAGAAAGGACGCTCAGCTCTGCACGAATCGCCCACAGCAAAACGCCCCGTACGCATCGCTGCGCCGGGGCGTTTGTGCCTTGTAACGGACGGGCGCGCCGGAGCGCGCGGCCATCAATCTTCGGGAGCGATCGTGACCTTGAGGCCGTCGAGATCGGCGGTCAGCTGCACCTGGCACGACAGGCGCGAGGTGTCGTTGCGGTGGTCCGAGCTTTCCAGCAGGTCGTTCTCGTCTTCGCTCATCTTCGGCAGCTTGTCGGCGAAGGCGGGGTCGACATAGATGTGGCAGGTCGCGCACGAGCAGCAGCCGCCGCACAGCGCGAGAAGTTCGTCGAAGCCGTTGTCGCGGATCGCTTCCATCACCGAGAGGCCGGCAGCGGCCTCGACAGTGGATTCTTCACCCGAGCGGTTAACCACGACAAGCTTCGGCATCGACTTGATCTCCTGTTGAGCGCGGCAGGTTCAGGATGCCAACGCTCTCTGGCCCCATTTGACCCGCGCTGCTATCGCGTGGGGGGCAAGTTGGCAAGGTGCTGCACTGCATCCTGGCCTCAAAAGGAAAGCTGAACCGCATGGGCCTCACCGCCAGCCAGATTGCCGAGGGCCTGACCTTCGTCGGGCAGAAGAACCCGCTGATCGCCGAGGCCGTGGCGCGCGTCGGCCATCCCGAGCCGCGCATCCGCCCGCGCGGCTATGCCACGCTCCTGCGCACGATTGTCGGCCAGCAGGTCAGCGTCGCCGCCGCCGCATCGGTGTGGACCAAGCTTTCGGCACTGCTGGGCGATGATATTCCGCCGCATGACCTGCTCGCCGCCGATTTCGATTCCCTGCGTGCTTGCGGCCTCTCGCGCCAGAAGCAGGGCTATGCGCGCAGTTTGTGCGAGCTGGTGGTGACGGGCGAACTCGATCTCCACGCGCTGCCGGAAGACGACGAGGACGCCATTGCCCAGCTCACCAAGATCAAGGGCATCGGTCGCTGGTCTGCGGAAATCTACCTGCTCTTCGCAGAAGGCCGCCCCGATATCTGGCCGGCGGGCGATCTCGCGGTGCAGGCGGGCATGGGCAAGCTGCTGGGGCTCGCCGAACGCCCGAGCGAAAAGCAAGCGCGCGCGCTTGCCGAAGACTGGCGCCCGCACCGGGGCGCGGCGGCGATCTTCACCTGGCATTGCTATAACAATCCGGCGTTGTAGTCTGGCCTCGTTGGAGGGGAGCCAAGCGATGTCCGAGACGAGCGCTACCATGATGCCGGCTGTGTTCCGCGAACATCATCCTGCGGACCACGACGCGGTCGCGGTGGCGATTGCGCTGTGCTGGTTCCTGCTGCTCGCGGGTTTTGTGCCGGATATGGTGCGCGGCCTCGTCACGGGTCACCGCTATGTGCTGAGCGCCCATCTGCACGCGGCTTCGGCCTTCGGCTGGATGGTGCTGCTTAGCTGGCAGGCGCTCAAGATTCGCGGTGGCCGGCAGGCCGATCATCGTCGCCATGGTCGCCTGATCGGAGGCTGGCTGCTGACGTTTGTGGTGCTGAGCGCGCTGGTCACTGTCTGGACTGCCGACCGCGCCCGCCTTGCCGGCACGATGCTGACCCCGGACGGGAGGCCCTACAACCCGGCCGGGCTGGCTTTCCAGCTTGGCCACGTCATTCCCTTCGTGGTTCTCACCGGACTGGCTCTGATGCGCACGGATCAGCCCGCACTGCATAAGCGGTTGCTGCTTCTGGGCATGTTTGCCGTGCTCGATACCGGCTGGTCGCGATGGCTGGGCCCCGACATGGTCAAGCTTCTCGGGCCAGGCTGGGCAGGGCAACTGCTGTTCCGCTTTCCGGCGAGTTGGATCATGCTTGCGGGTATGGCGTGGTATGACCAGGCAACGCGTGGCCGCCTCCATCCGGCGTTCCTGCCGGCGGCAGGGTTGATCTTTGCCACCCAGCTTGGCTCGGCGATGATCTACTTCACCCCCGGCTGGAGCGCGCTGGCTCGACGTTTGCTTGGCGCCTGAAGCTAACGCGTGCTTGCAGGCATGGCACAGCGAGCCATTGTCGCGCGGCAACGGATAAGGAAATGGCGGCTATGGCGCAGAAGACGATTTTCATCACCGGCGGCGCGTCGGGCATCGGGCGCGCGGTGGCGGAGCGGTTCGGGCAGGCCGGCTGGTTCGTCGGCATCGCCGATATCAACCAGGAAGGCATGGCGGGCACCGCTGCGCTGATTCCGGCGGGGTACTCCTCGCAGCACAAGCTCGACGTGCGCGACCGGGCGGCGTGGGACGTGGCGCTCGCTGACTGCGCGGCGGCCGCGGGCGGCAGGATCGATGTCGTGTTCAACAACGCAGGCATCCCCCTCGGCGGGAAGATCACCGATTGCTCGCCCGAGGAGGTGGAGCGCACGCTCGATATCAACCTCAAGGGCGTGATTTTCGGCGCGCAGGCAGCCTATCCGTGGCTCAAGGCCTCGGCCCCCGGCTCATGCCTGCTCAACACGGCGAGCGCGGCAGGCATCTACGGCGTGCCGGGCGGCTCGATCTACTCCGCGACCAAGTTCGGCGTCCGCTCGATCACCGAATCATTGGATGCCGAGTGGAAGGAAGACGGCATCCGCGTCCGCGACCTGATGCCAAGCTTCATCGAAACCCCGCTGCTCGACCACGCCCCGAACCGCGCCTCGAACGAGGATATCCGGGGCCTCGTTACCTCCGCCGGGCTGGAGATCACCCCCGTGAGCGAAGTGGCGGAAGGCGCGTGGGCTGCCGTCCACGGCGAGAAAGTCCACACCCTCGTCGGCAAGACCGCGAAGAAGCTCGCCTTCGCCGCGCGCTGGATGCCCGGCGCCCTGCGCAAGCAGGTGGGGAGCCGAGGCGGGGCGCTAGGCTAGCCGCCGAACCCGTCGATCGCGCTCGCCAAAGCCACGTCGCGCTGGCTCAGGCCGCCGGCGTCGTGTGTGGTCAACGTGATCTCGACGCGATTGTAGACGTTGAACCATTCGGGGTGGTGATCGGCCTTTTCCGCCAGGATCGCGACGCGGGTCATGAAGCCGAAGGCCTCGGCGAAATCGGTGAAGCGGAACGTGCGCGTGATCGCGAGGCCGTCTTCGCGCAAGGCCCAGTGAGGCAGGGCGGCCAGCGCGGCGGTGCGTTCGGCTTCGGTCAGCTGGGCAATAGCCATTTAAGGGTCTCCTTGGCAGGTCCGGGTCTTTCCCCTATCGCGGCAGATGATGCAACCTGCCCGTCTTGCTGCCTACGATCTTGCCTGCCGGCGCGGCGACCGGCTGCTGTTCCGGGGCGTCAGCTTTGAACTCCATCAGGGCGATGCGCTGCAGCTTGCCGGGCCCAACGGCATCGGCAAGTCGAGCCTGATGCGCATTCTGGCCGGGCTGCTGCGGTCCTACAATGGCCATGTGGAGATCGACGGATCGCTGGCGCTGGCGGATGAACGGCCCGCGCTCGATCCGCACCGGCCGCTGGGCGAGGCGCTGGCGTTCTGGCGGGCGATCGATCAGGCGGGCGAGGCGCGTGCCGATTTCGGGCTTGAAGACTTGCTCGATGTGCCGGTGCGCTATCTATCCACCGGCCAGCGCAAGCGTGCCGCGCTTGCCCGGCTGGCGGCGAGCGGAGCGCGGATCTGGTTGCTGGATGAGCCTTTGAATGGTCTGGATACGCATTGGGGCGCAGCTACGCAGGCAGCAATCGAGGCGCACCGCGCGCTGGGCGGGATCGCGGTGATCGCCTCGCACCAGCCGCTGCAATTGCAGAAGCTGAAGAAGCTGGCGCTGCTGGAGCATTTGCCGTGAGGGCGCTGTGGACCATCTTCCGGCGCGACCTCACGCTGCTGCTGATGGGCGCGCCGGGTCGGGGCGGGGCGCTGCTGCCGCTGCTGTTCTTTCTGGCCGTCGCGATGCTCTATCCCTTCGCGGTGGGGCCGGATGCCAAGCTGCTGGCGCGGACCGGCGCAGGGGTGATCTGGGTGGCGGCCTTGCTCGCCGCGATCCTGCCGCTGGACCGGCTGGTGGAGCCCGATCTCGAAGCCGGGTTCTTCGATCAATGGGCGCTGCGCGGGATTGCCGAGGAAGGGGTGCTGACCTTGCGGATTGTCGCACATTGGCTGAGCTTCGGCGTGCCACTGATGCTGGCGGCGCCATTGGCGGCGGGGCTGCTCAACCTCGACGGCGCGCATTTGTGGACGGTGGAAGTGGGCCTGTTGCTGGGTACGCCGGGGCTGGCGGCCATCGGCGTGACCATTGCGGCGCTGACAGCGGGCCTGCGGGCAGGAGCGGCGCTGGGCGGCTTGCTCGCGATCCCGCTCGCCGTGCCGCTGCTGATCTTCGGCGCAGGCTCGCTCCAGCCGGGCGGGGAAGGCGGGTTGCTGTTGCTCGCCGCCTCGAGCCTTGCCGCGCTGGCCATCGCGCCCTTTGCTGCGGCGGGGGCGATCCGGGCCGGGCGGGAATAGACAGGGACAGTCCCCCTTTTTTGACAGCCGCCCTTCGCTCCCTGAAAGCGCAAATCCGTTGCGGCGGGCGCGGCGGCGCATTACCTCACCGGGCATGAGCCAGACCGTCCAGCCGCCCGCCCTGCAATCCGATACTCTCTCGCTGATCGGCAACACGCCGCTTGTCCTCCTCAAGGGGCCGAGCGAGGCGGCCGGGTGCGAGATCTATGGCAAGTGCGAATTTGCCAACCCCGGCGCCTCGGTGAAGGACCGCGCCGCGCTGTGGATCGTGCGCGATGCGGAGGAGAAGGGCCTGCTGAGGCCCGGAGGCACTATCGTCGAAGGGACAGCGGGCAACACCGGCATCGGCCTTGCGCTCGTCGCCAATGCGCTGGGCTACAAGTCCGTGATCGTGATGCCCGAGACGCAGTCGCGCGAGAAGATGGACACGCTGCGCGCGCTCAGGGCCGAGCTCGTGCTGGTGCCCGCCGCGCCGTTTTCCAATCCGGGCCACTTCGTCCATACCTCGCGCCGCATTGCCGAGGAGACCGAAGGCGCGATCTGGGCCAACCAGTTCGACAACATCGCCAACCGCCGCGCGCATATCGAAAGCACCGCGCCGGAAATCTGGGCCCAGATGGAAGGCCGGGTCGATGGCTTCATTTGTGCGGCGGGGACGGGCGGAACCATTGCGGGCGTCGGCTTCGGGCTCAAGGCGTTCGACGAGAACGTGACGATTGGCCTCGCCGACCCGCATGGTGCCGCGCTTTACAACTACTTCGCCCACGGCGAGCTGAAGGCGGAAGGATCGTCGGTCGCCGAAGGCATCGGGCAGGGCCGCATCACCGCGAACCTCGAAGGCGCGCCGATCGACACGCAGTTCCGCATCTCGGACGAGGAAGGCCTCGAATGGGTGCGCCGCCTGCTGGAGGAGGAGGGCCTGTGCCTCGGCCTGTCGAGCGGCATCAACGTTGCGGGCGCGGTGGCGCTGGGCAAGCAATTGGGGCCGGGCAAGCGGATCGCCACCATCCTGTGCGACACCGGCTTCCGCTACCTCTCTTCGCTCTACAATCCGGAGTGGCTGCGGGCGAAGGGCCTGCCGGTCTTCCCTTGGCTCGCATAAACGCGTAACATCGCAGGGATGGCACTGTTCGGCCTCATTCCTGATCGTTCGCCGGAACCGGCCGCGCCTGCCGGAGACGCCGCTGCGGACGCCGCGCGCCTCGCCGCGCTGCAGCCCCAGCATCCCGGCCCGCGCGAGCTGCGCGCGCAGGCGGTGCACCGGTTGCAGATCGGGCTGTTCGGCCTTGCCGGGATGCTGCTGATCGTCAGCCTCGCCAATGTGATCATGGACCGGGCGAAACTGGTCGACCGAACCACCGGCGGCACGCCCGCTGCTGCCGTCAGCCCGAGCGCCAGCCCAAGCACCGCCAACGACCCGCTGGTCGACATGGGCGTTGCTCCCGAACTCCCCGTTGCGGGCGGGGCCAAGCCGGCGCATCAGGCGCCGCCGGCCTCCTCCGGCAACTGAGCCCACTTCGCACTATTCTCGGCGTTTTGGTCGGCGCACTGGCGCTGGCGGGCTGCCATCGCGCGCCCCCGCCGCCAACGCTTGGCCTGTTCACCACCCTGCCGATCCTGTGGAGCGAGGCGGACGGCGTTTCCGCACAACTTGCCGCGCCCACCAGGCCGCATTGGGCCAAGGCTGTGCTGGAGGAAGGTCGCCCGCTCGTCCCGCTCGATACGCTGCTGCACCCGGAAACCGTGGGCGAGCTCGTGATTGCCCAGCCGCGTCCGCTGGAACCGGCCGAGAACGTCGCGCTCGACAGCTGGGTGCGGGGCGGTGGACATGTGCTGCTTTTCGCCGATCCCTTGCTGACGAGCGAAAGCCGCTTCGCCCTCGGCGATCCGCGCCGCCCTGCTGATACGGTGCTGCTCGGGCCGATCCTTGCGCATTGGGGCCTTGCGCTGGGGGAGGGGCGGGAAAGTGCGGGAACGCCGTTTCCGGTGGAGGCGCCCGGTGAACTCGCTCCGCTGCCAGGCGGACCACGCGACTGCCGGATCGAGCAGGCCGGACTGATCGCGGCCTGCCATATCGGCAAGGGTTTCGTTCTGATCGTGGCCGATGCGGCGCTGCTGGGGCCATCAGCTGGCCCGGACGTGGCCGGACGAGCGCGCAGTCTGCGCGAACTGATGCGGCGCGCTTTCGTCCACTGATTTTTCCACAGGCTATTCCACACAGCCAACTCGCGGGAAATCGCGGGAACGAGGCGTGTCGGCCTGTACACCGAGCGGCGGCATCACGAAAACTGGCGGAATTGCGGGATTCCATGCGGTGGCAGGCGGCCCGATTAACTTTGCAGGCGACTGGTCGATGATAAGATTCATCCCTTAGATTCAACGTTCGGACGCAATTTCCCGCATTTTCCCCTTTTCGCCCGGACCCTCCCGCGTTAAGACAACTCCCCATCAGGACGGACTCCATGACGCATCCGCGGGGGATGAGTCGGTCGCACGGGTGTGTGCGGCCGGGTTGGGAGGCTTTCGTCCGACGCGGGGAAGCGGCACGTGGCTGGGGCACAGTCGCATTACTGGGGGCAGGGCTTTTCGCCGCGCGGCGAGAAGAACCGCTTTGTCCTCCCCGCAGACTTCCGCCAGACCGTCCGCGAAGCCTCGAAGGGCAACCGCACCCTCTGCCTCGACAAGCACCACAAGCACCCCTGCCTGGTCGGCTTCGGCGAATCCCGCGCCGACAGCTTCGCTGAGATGCTCGCGCACGAGGAACGCGTCGCCATCGAGCGCGGCGAGCCGTTCGACATGGACCTGCGTGCCTCGCAGATCGGCGGTTTCGCCCGCATCAATTTCGATGATTCCGGCCGCTTCGTCCTGCCCGAATACCTCGGCGAGCAGGCGCAGGTGGGTGATGAACTCTATTTCCACGGCGGCATGCACCAGATCATGATCTGGGCGCCCGATGTGCTGTTTGCGATGGGCTCCGAATGGGATTCCGTCAAATCGGCCTGCCGTGCCCGGATGGCCGAATTCTCGGCCAAGGCGGCGCGCAAGTGAGCGCGGCTCCCCATATCCCCGTGCTCCTCGATGAGGTGATCGCAGCGCTACACCCCGCGCCCGGCAGTCTGATCGTGGACGCCACCTTCGGCGCAGGCGGATACACCCGCCGCCTGCTCGGTGCCGGCGCCACCGTCCACGCCTTCGATCGCGACCCCGATGCGATCGCGGCGGGACGGGCCTGGGGGGAAGTGTCCGAGAACCCGCCCCGTCTGGTCCTCCATCCCCGCCGGTTCTCCGAACTCGCGGAGGGCCTTGCGGAAGCGGGTGTTTCGAGCGTGCAGGGCATCGTCTTCGACATCGGCGTCAGCTCGATGCAGCTCGATCAGGCGGCGCGCGGGTTTGCCTTCTCCAGCAATGGCCCGCTCGACATGCGCATGTCGCAGAGCGGGGAAAGTGCGGCGGACTTCCTCAACGGCGCGACCGAGGAAGCGATTGCCGACGTGCTCTACCACTACGGCGAGGAGCGCCAGTCGCGCCGGATCGCCCGCGCCGTTGTCGCCGCCCGCCCGCTGACAACGACAGGGCAGTTCGCCGATGTGGTGCGCAAGGCCTTGGGCTACCGCCCCGGCGCGCCGAAGGACCCCGCGACCCGCAGTTTCCAGGCCGTCCGCATCCATGTGAACGGCGAACTGGACGAGCTTCACGCCGGGCTCGCGGCGGCGGAACGCATGCTGGCGCCGGGCGGGCGGCTCGCGGTGGTCAGCTTCCACAGCCTTGAAGACCGCATCGTCAAGCAGTTCCTCCGCGAAGGCGCGGGCGCGCTGCCGACGGGTTCGCGCCATATGCCGATGAGTGCGCCCACCGCCGCGCCGGTGTTCGAAAAGCCCTCCGCTGCGATCCGCCCCGGCGCGGACGAGCAGGCGCGCAATCCCCGCGCGCGCTCTGCCACCTTGCGCTGGGCGGTGCGGACGGCGGCCCCGGCACGAGGAGCATTGGCAGCATGATGGTCAGCGCCAACCGCTTCCGTTCGATCGGCTGGATCGCGCTGCTGCTCGTTTGCGCGGCGCTGGTCATGGTGCTGGCGTTCCGCGTCAACGCGCTGCGCAGCCAGGTCCACCGCACCGAGTTGCAGATCGTCGCGCTGCGCAAGGAGAAGCTCTACCTCGAGACCGAGGTGGAGACCCGCGCCAACCAGCAGCAGCTGAAGCTGTGGAACGATGTCGAGTTCGGCTACGTCGCGCCGACGGCGGGGCAGTACCTGTCGAACGAGCGCCAGCTGGCCGCTTTCGCCAAGCCCGATAGCCCGGACACCCCCGCACCGATCCGCGTCGCCAGCGCTGACGACAGCGTGGCAGCCGAAGCGGCGTTCCCCTCGGTCATTTCTGGTCTGGCAGCCGAAATCGCCGCGCCGATCACCCGGTCGGCTGACGATGAGGGCAACGCCAAGCCGGCAGCAAAGCCCGCCGATGCGGCGGACCGCGCCAAGGCGACGGCCAACCTCGGCGCGCGCCTTGCGATGGTCACGCCGTTGAAGAAGGATGGCAAGGACAGCGGCGGCAAGGCGAAGACGGACAAGGACGAGAAGGCGAAGGACGGGGACAAGAAGGCCGGCCTCGCCAAGTCAGCCAAGACCGCGAAGGAAGAAGCTGCGAAGCCGGGCAAGGGCGCGAAGCTTGCGGCCGGCAAGACCGAGACCAAGCCGGGCAAGGCGCCTGCTGCGAAGTCCGCCAAGAGCACCAAGCCCGCGGCGAAGTCCGCCATGGGTGGGAGCAAGTCTGCCCAGTGAACTCGCTGACCGCCTCCGCCGCCATCGCCACCGGCCGGGTCCAGCTCGCCAACGTGCGCCATACCGCACTCAACACGGCGCGGGTGCGCGCGCTGTGGATCATGGTGCTGTTCATCTTCGCGACGCTGACCGCCTGCGTGCGCATCGCGCAGCTCGGCCTGTTCGAGCAGACGCCCGAGCGCACCTCGCTGGCCGAGGCGTTGCTGCCTTCGCGCGGGGAAATCACCGATCGCAACGGCATCGCGCTGGCCCGCGCTTTTGCGTCCTATTCGCTGTGGTTCAATCCCAAGGCGATGGGCGAGGGCGGCGCGCCGCTGGTCAAGACGCCCGAGGAAGTCGCCCGCGCGCTGGTCGGCATCTTCCCCGATGCAGACTACGCCGATCTCGTGGCGCGGCTGAAGGCGGGCAAGCCCTGTTATTTGCGCCGCCGTGTGCTGCCGGAAGACGCCAACAAGGTCTTTGCGCTGGGCGAGCCCGCGCTCGAATTCCCGCGCGAGGAGCAGCGCTTCTATCCGCAGGGCTCGCTCGCGGCACACGTGCTCGGCTTCGTCGACGAGGCGGGCAAGGGCCATGTCGGCATGGAGGAGGTGCTGGAGCCGCGCCTCCTCGATCCCGCCCACCGGGGCACGCCGACCGCGCTCTCGATCGACGCGCGGGCGCAGGGCGCGCTCGAGGATGAACTGGGGCGCGGCATGCTGGAGACCAGCGCCAAGGGCGCTGCCGGGGTTATCCTCGATGCCGACAGCGGCGAGGTCATTGCGCTCGCCTCGCTGCCCTCGTTCAATCCGAACCGGTCGGACCTTGCCTTCAACTACCTCGTGACCAACCGCGTATCGAACGACGTTTACGAACTCGGCTCTACGTTCAAGCCGATCACCATCGCCGCCGCGATCGATGCCGGGGTGGTTACCGATTTTTCGACGCGCTATCCGGCTGTTCCGTTGCAGATCGGCAAGTTCACCATTCACGACAGCCACGATTTCGGCGCCTCGCTCAATGTGCCCGAGGCGCTCATTCATTCCTCGAACGTGGTGACCGCGCAGATCGCCGACAAGCTCGGGCCGGCGGCCTTGCGCCGCACGATGATGCAGCTGGGCATGAACGAGCGCCCGAAGATCGAGCTGCCCGCGCGCGGACGTCCACTCTGGCCGCGCGGCGGCGGGCAAAGCGCGGACAGCGATTGGGCGCGGCTGACGACGATGACCGTAAGCTACGGCCACGGCATCGCGGTCACCCCGCTGCACCTTGCCTCGGCCTATGCCGCGCTCGTCAACGGCGGCATCTGGCGTCCTGCCACGCTTTACAAGGTAGACCCGGCACATCTCGCCCAGGGTCGCCGCGTGTTCCAGGCTTCGACCAGCGCGCGCATCCGCCAGCTGCTGCGGATGATCGTGGTCGATGGCACGGGCCGCAAGGCCGATGCACCGGGCTTCCGCGTCGGGGGCAAAACCGGTTCGGCGGAAAAGCCCGGCAGCGGCGGCTACCGCAAGACGTCGCTGATCGCGACGTTCGCAGCGGCTTTTCCGATGGACAAGCCGCGCTATGTGGTGATCGTGATGCTCGATGAACCCCAGGCCACCCAGCAGACCAGCGGCCAGCGCACTGCCGCGTGGAATGCCGCGCCTATCGTCGGCCGGCTGGTGCCGCGTATCGGCCCGATGCTGGGCGTCGTGCCCGACGCCCACCATGATGTCGACATTTCCGACCTCAGCCCGTTGGTCGGCTCCGGAGAAGGCGAATGAACCTTGGCGGGCTTGCCGCTGCGGCGGGGGTCGCCCTGCCTGAGAATGCTGCCCCGCTCGCCGGAGCGCAAGTCACCGGCTTTGCCATCGATCACCGCAAGGTTGCGCCTGGCACCGTGTTCGGCGCTTTCGTCGGTGCGCGCTTCAATGGCGAGGATTTCATTGCCGATGCGGTGAAGGCGGGTGCCATCGCGGTCGTCGCGCGGCCCGAGGCCAAGGTCGAAGGCGCGGTCCATATCGCCGATGCCTCCCCACGCCGCGCCTTCGCGCGCCTCGCCGCGCCGTTCTTCGCGCCGGTGCCGGAAATGCTCGTGGCGGTGACGGGGACCAACGGCAAGACCTCCACCGTCGAGATGACGCGCCAGCTGTGGCGCATGGCCGGTTTCCGCGCCGCCTCGATCGGTACGCTGGGCGTCACCACGGCGGACGAGAGCGTCTCCACCGGGCTGACCACGCCCGATATCGTCACCTTCCTCGCCAACCTTGCCGGGCTCGCCCGCGAAGGGGTGAGCCATGTCGCCTACGAGGCCTCCAGCCACGGCCTCGACCAGTTCCGCAACGAAGGCCCTCGGGTCGCAGCCGGCGCCTTCACCAATCTCAGCCGCGATCACCTCGATTACCATGGCACGATGGATGCCTATTTCGAGGCCAAGATGCGGTTGTTTGGCGATGTCGTGGCGGAAGACGGCGCGGCGGTGATCTGGGCGGACGATGCATGGTCCGCACAGGCCATCGCCGCGGCCCGTTCGCGCGGCCTGAAGCTGATCACCGTGGGCGAGCAGGGCGAGACGCTGCGCCTCCTTTCGCGCACGCCCACGCTGCTGGGCCAGACGCTGGAACTCGCCTTCGATGGCGCCACCCGCAAGCTCGATCTGCCGCTGATCGGCGCCTATCAGGCCGCCAATGCGCTCGTTTCGGCGGGGCTGGTCATCGCGACCGGCGGCGATCCGGCGGCGACGCTGGCCGCGCTCTCGCGCATCCAGCCGGTGCGCGGGCGGCTCGAGCGCGCGGCGATCACGCGGGCCGGCGCGCCGGTCTATGTCGACTACGCCCATACGCCTGACGCGATCACCGCCGCGATTGCCGCGCTGCGCCCGCATGTCGGCGCGAAGGGCAAGCTGATCACCGTGTTCGGCGCCGGCGGCGACCGCGACGAAGGCAAGCGCCCCGAGATGGGCCGCGCCGCCTGCGTCGGCTCCGAACTTGTGATCGTCACCGACGACAACCCGCGCGGCGAGGACCCGGCGCTGATCCGTGCTGCCGTGATGGGCGGCTGCAACGAGCGCGCCCGCGAAGTGGCAGGTCGCCGCGAAGCCATCGCTGCCGCGATTGCCGCAGCAGGCGCGGGCGATATCGTGCTGGTGGCGGGCAAGGGCCATGAACAGGGCCAGATCGTGGGGCGCGGCGAGGCGATGCGCGTCCTTCCCTTCGACGACGTGCAAGTGGCGCGGGAGTGCAGCCAATGAATGCGATGAGAGCCCTGCTGCAATGGCCGGTCGAGCCGACTGATAGCATCGGGCTTGCCTTGTGGACGGCGGACGAGATCGCCGCGGCGACGGGCGGCAAGGCCTCAGGCGTGTTCGAGGTTTCGGGCTGCGCCACCGACAGCCGCGAAGTGCAGCCGGGCGACTTGTTCATTGCGCTGATCGGCGCGGAGAGCGACGGCCACATGTTCCTCGAAGGTGCCTTCGCGCGCGGAGCGACCGCCGCGCTGGTCGACCGCCCGGTGCCTCATCCGCATGTGCTGGTCGCAAGCACCACGCAGGCGCTGGTCGACCTTGGCCATGCTTCCCGCGCCCGTGCCGACCGGGCCGGGGCGGTTATCATCGGCGTGACCGGCTCGGCCGGCAAGACCGGCGTCAAGGAAGCGCTGTTCGCGGCGCTCGATCGCGGCAGCCGGGGCCGCGCGCACCGCTCGGTCAAGAGCTACAACAACCACGTCGGCGTGCCGCTCAGTCTCTCGCGCATGCCGCCGCGCACGCGCTTCGGCGTGTTCGAGATGGGAATGAACCACGCGGGCGAACTCGCCGCGCTGACCCGGCTGGTGCGCCCCCACATCGCCATCGTCACCACTATTGCGCCTGCGCATATCGGGCACTTCTCGGGCGAAGAAGCCATCGCCCACGCCAAGGCGGAAATCTTCGAGGGGCTGGAGGCGGGCGGCATTGCGATCGTCCCTGCCGACAACCCGCACTATGCCCTGCTGCGCGAGGCGGCGGCGCGCCATGCGGGCGATGTCGTGAGCTTCGGGCGCAGCGCCCATGCCGACGCGCGCCTGCTCGATGCCGTGCCCGCACCGGGCGGCGGGACGCTCGTGACCGCCGCGTTCTCGGGTCCGCTGGGTTCGCGCAAGCTGTGCTACACGATTGCCCAGCCCGGCGCACACTGGGTCGACAATTCGCTTGCGGTCATGGCGGCTGTCGCGGCTGCTGGCGGTGATTTGGGTGCAGCAGGTCTCGCACTTTCCGAAATGGAAGGCCTTGCCGGACGCGGCGCGCGGCACGTGATCCCCGCGCCCGGTGGAGACAGCTCAGGCAAGGCGCTCCTTATTGACGAAAGCTACAATGCCAACCCTGCCTCGATGCGCGCGACCATCGCCGCGCTGGGCGAGGTTCCCGCCCGCCGCCGCATCGCCGTGCTCGGCGCGATGAAGGAGCTGGGCGAGGCTTCGGATGGGTACCACGCCGGTCTGGCCGAACCGCTGATCGCCGCGGGGGTCGAACGGATTATCCTCGTGGGCCCGGAAATGGCCCCGCTGGCCAAGGCACTGGGGAAAAGCGCAGACCCTGCGCTTGCCGCGCGAATCGAACTCGACCATGCCAAAACCGCTGCAGAAGCGGCGGAATGTCTTGCGGCCGACGCGCCGCAGGGCGGGGACGCCATTCTGGTCAAGGGATCGAACTCGGTTGGCCTCGGCACCCTCGTGCGCGCGCTGACCGCAGGGGCCAAGACGGCCGGGGAAAACTGAATGCTCTACGTTCTGGCGCACTGGCTGCATTTCGAGGGTATCGCCAACCTCATCCGCTACCAGTCGTTCCGCTCGGGCGCGGCGCTGATGACGGCGCTGGTGATCGGCCTGATCATCGGCCCGCGCTTCATCAACATGTTGCGCGTGCGGCAGGGCAAGGGCCAGCCGATCCGCGCCGACGGGCCGCAGTCGCACCTCGCCAAGCGCGGCACGCCGACGATGGGCGGGCTGATGATCGTGATCAGCCTCGCGATCTCGCTGCTCCTGTGGATGGACCTTACCAGCAAGTTCGTCTGGGCCTGCCTTGTGGTGACGCTCGGCTTCGGGCTGATCGGCTTCCTTGACGACTATGCCAAGGTCACCAAGTACGCCCACGCCGGGCTTTCCGCGCGCATCCGCCTGCTCGCCGAGTTCGCTGTCGCGGGGACCGCGCTCGCGCTGGTGGTGACGGACACCAACCTCTACCTGCCGATCTTCAGCAACCTCTATGTGCCGATGGGCCCGGCCTATTACCTGTTCGCCGCTTTCGTGATCGTCGGCGCGGGCAACGCGGTGAACCTCACCGACGGGCTGGACGGACTCGCCACGATGCCGGTGATCATCGCGGCAGGCACCTTCGCGATCATCGCCTACCTCGCCGGCCGCGTCGACTATGCGCACTACCTCGGCATCCAGCACGTGCCGCGCGCGGGTGAGCTTTCGATCTTCTGCGGCGCGGTGATGGGCGCGGGGCTGGCCTTCCTGTGGTTCAACGCGCCGCCTGCCGCGGTGTTCATGGGCGATACCGGCAGCCTCGCGCTCGGCGGCACGCTCGGCGTCATCGCTGTCTCGATCCACCACGAAATCGTGCTTGGCATCGTCGGCGGCCTCTTCGTGATGGAGGCGGTCTCGGTCATCGTGCAGGTCTTCGTCTACAAGCGGACCGGCAAGCGGGTGTTCCGCATGGCGCCGATCCACCACCATTTCGAGCAATTGGGCTGGAAGGAATCGACCGTCGTCATCCGCTTCTGGATCGTCTCGATCGTGCTCGCGCTGATCGGCCTTGCCACGCTGAAGGTGCGGTAAGCGCGCCGTGATCACGTCCCCCGCCTTCAGCGGCAAACGCTACGCCGTTCTGGGCCTCGCGCGTTCAGGCCTCGCCAGCGTCGATACGCTGCTGGCAAGCGGGGCGGACGTGACAGCGTGGGACGGGCGCGAGGATGCCCGCGCGGCGGTCGAGGGACGCGCGACGATTGCAGACCCGCTGACGATCGACCTCACCGGCTTTGACGGTATGGTTGTCTCCCCCGGGGTGCCGCTCAATCGCCACCCCATCGCCGCGCACGCCCGCGCGGCGGGCGTGCCGATCATCGGCGATATCGAGCTCTTCGCGCAGGCCCGCGCCAGCCTGCCGCCGCACAAGGTCGTCGCGATCACCGGCACCAACGGCAAGTCGACGACGACTTCGCTGATGCATCACATCGTCAAGGAAGCGGGCCTCCCGACCGAAATGGGCGGCAATATCGGCCTCCCCATCCTTGGCCAGCCGCCGCTGCCTGAAGGCGGGGTCTATGTGCTGGAGCTGTCAAGCTACCAGATCGACTTGACCTACAGCCTCCACGCCGATCTTGCCGCCTTCATCAACCTCAGCCCCGATCACCTTGATCGCTACGACGGCTATGAAGGCTACGGTGCCTCGAAGGCGCGGCTTTTCCAGATGCAGCAGGCGGGCCAGTTTGCCGTGTTCGGCTGCGGCGATGACGATACCCGCCGCATCGCTGCCGAGATCGCGGCGCACCGTCCAGATGGCGATGTCGAAGTCGTCGATCCCGCCGCGCTGACGGGGCAAGCCGACTGGCCCTCGCTGCAAGGCCCGCACAACCTCCAGAACGCCGCCATCGCCGTCGCCATGGCGAAGCGCCTCGGGATCGACGAGCCGGTCTGGCGCGCCGCGCTCGCCAGCTTCGTCGGCCTGCCGCACCGCATGGAGCGTGTCGCCGAGGCGGGCGGCGTGCTGTTCATCAACGACAGCAAGGCGACCAACCCCGCCTCGACCGCGCCCGCCCTCGGCGCATGGCCGCGCGTCCACTGGATTCTCGGCGGCCTCCCCAAGGGCGACGACCTTGACGCCTGCGCGCCCTATTTCGGCCACGTCGTGCAGGCCTATACCATCGGCGAGGCCGGCCCGCGCTTTGCCGAGATCCTTGAACCGCTCATGCCCGTCCAGCGCAGCGAGATGCTGGGCGCGGCGGTACGGCAGGCGATGGACGCGGCGCAGCCCGGCGATGTCGTGATGCTCTCGCCCGCCTGCGCCAGCTTTGATCAGTTCCGCGATTTCGAAGCGCGCGGCGATTGCTTCCGCCAGATCGTCACCGCGCTGATCGCCGAGAAGGGGGCGGCATGAACTCGGTCCAGTCCACCCGGCAGGTCGCCACCGCGCTGCCCGGCGGCGGCGTGCGCATCGCCCCGCGCACCAACCGCTATCGCCGTACCCGGCGCAGCGAACTTGTCATCTGGTGGCGCGAGATCGACCGCGTGCTGCTTGCGCTGGTGCTGATGCTCGTCACCGTGGGAACTGTCGCGGTCGCCGCTTCCTCCCCGGCCAGCGCGCACCGCCTGTCGACACAGATCAAGTCGCTCGGCGATCTCTACTTCTTCTGGATCCACTTGCGCTGGCTGGCGGTCGGGCTCTTCGCGATGTTCGTCGCCTCGCTTCTGCCCAAGGAGACCACGCGCCGGCTCGCCATCATTCTCGCCGCGGCGATGCTCGTGGCCCTCGTGCTCGTGCCCTTCCTCGGCAACGAAGTGAAGGGCGCCAAGCGCTGGCTGTGGATCGGGTTCAGCCTCCAGCCGTCCGAATTCCTCAAGCCCGGCTTTGCCATTGCGGTCGCATGGATTCTTTCGTGGAAGGTGCGCGATCCCAACATTCCCGTGATCCCGATCACCATCGGCCTGATGCTGCTGATCGCCGCGCTGCTGATGGCGCAGCCCGATTTCGGCTCGACCGTGCTGTTCGGCGGCGTGTGGTTCGTGCTCGTGCTGCTCTCGGGCCTCGATCTCAGGAAGATCGGCTGGAGCATCGGCGGCGGCATTGCCGGCGTGATCCTGGCCTATTTCTTCTATCCCAACGCCACGCACCGCATCGACGCGTTCCTTTCAGGCGGCAGCGAGTTCGACCAGGTCGATCTTGCCATGCGCACGCTGGTCAGCGGCGGGTGGAGCGGCACTGGCCTCTGGCTCGGCAGCCGCAAGATGGCGCTGCCCGAGGCGCATACCGACTATATCTTCTCGGTGATCGGCGAGGAATTCGGGCTGATCGCCTGCGCGCTGATCGTGGTGCTCTACTGCGCCATCGTGATCCGCGTGATGATGCGGCTGGCGGACGAGGAAGACCTCTTCACCGTGCTCGCCGCCGCCGGGCTCACCGCGCAGCTGGCGGGGCAGGCGTTCATCAACATCCTCGTCAACCTGCAGCTGTTCCCGTCCAAGGGCATGACCCTGCCGTTGATCAGCTATGGCGGTTCCTCCACCATCGCGCTTCTGCTCGGCGTCGGGTTCCTCCTCGCCATCACGCGGCGCAATCCCTATCTCTCGCGCGAGACGTCGGACCTCAGGGAGCTCGTGCGCACATGACCAATCCTATTCCCGGCGTGTCGCGCCATTTTGTCCTCGCGGCGGGCGGCACCGGCGGGCACTTGCTGCCGGCCTTCGCGCTGGCGGTCGAGCTGGAGCGGCGCGGACACCATGTCGCGCTGGTGACCGATGAGCGCGGCGCGAAGATCCCGGGCAAGCCTTCGTTCCTGCCCGCGCATGTCCTGCCTGCGGGCCGCCTCGGCAAGAACCCCATTGCGCTTGCCAAGGGCCTCGCCGCGATCTGGCGCGGCCGAGCGATGGCGCTGCGCCTGTTCGAAAGCTTCCAGCCGTCCTGCGTCGTCGGCTTCGGCGGCTATCCCGCGCTCCCCGCGCTGCTCGCCGCGCGTTCGGCGAAGATCCCCACGGTGATCCACGAGCAGAACGCCGTGCTGGGGCGCGTCAACCGCCTGCTGGCCAAGCGCGTCGATGCCATCGCCACGGCCTACATGGAAGTCGAGCGGCTCGATCCGAAGCTCTGGAGCAAGGTCCACCGCGTCGGCAATCCGGTGCGCGCCGAAGTCCTCGCGCTGCGCGGGGAGCCGTTCCCGCCGTTCAGCGAGGACAGCCTGTTTCGCGTACTGGTCACCGGCGGCAGCCAGGGCGCTTCGGTGCTGTCCGAAGTCGTGCCCGATGGCCTTGCCATGCTCCCGCCCGCGCTGCGCCACCGCCTGCAGGTGACGCAGCAGTGCCGGCCCGAAGACCTCGAAGCCGTGCGCGCGCGCTATGCCGGGCACCAGATCCCCGCTGAACTCGGCACCTATTTCGAGGACATGGCGAGCCGCCTTGCGGAAACGCACCTGTTCATCGGCCGCTCCGGTGCTTCGACCATTGCCGAACTGACGGCGGTCGGTCGCCCGGCGATCCTCGTCCCGCTGCCCATCGCGACCGACGACCACCAGGCTGTCAACGCGCGCGAGATGGTCAAGGCCGGCGGGGCGCGGGCGATCCGGCAGACGGGCTTCACTCCCAAGGAACTCGCCAAACAGATCCAGACCATGGCGCTCAATCCCACCTCGCTCGCCAATGCCGCCCACGCCGCGTGGAACTGCGGCTTGCCCAATGCCGTCTCCGACCTCGCCGATCTTGTCGAAGGCTTCGGCGGCGTCCCGCTGATGGACGTGATCCGCATGGAAGGCGCGGCCGCCGCGCCCGCCACGCGTGAGGCACTTGCGAAGGAAGCCGCCGAATGAGCCAGTCGGTCCCTGCTCCTCTCCATTTTCACGAAGTGCAAATGGGGAGGTGGCATCGCGAAGCGATGACGGAGGGGTTCTTCCTCCCCGCCAGCACCCCTCCGACCCGCCTTCGGCGGACCACCTCCCCATTTGTGCCTGCGGCAAAAATGGGGAGGACCAGGATCGCCGCCCAAGGAGTGGCAGCATGAAGGGCGTCGGCACCGAGATCGGCACGATCCACTTCGTCGGCATCGGCGGGATCGGCATGTCCGGCATTGCCGAGGTCATGCACAACATGGGCTACAGCGTGCAGGGCTCCGACATGGCGGAAAGCTATGTCGTCGATGGCCTGCGCCAGCGCGGCATTCCGGTGATGATTGGCCAGCGCGCGGAGAACGTTGCGGGCGCGGCGGTGGTTGTCACATCTACTGCGGTGAAGCGCGACAATCCGGAAGTCGTCGCCGCGCTTGAAGCTCGCGTCCCCGTCGTCCGCCGCGCCGAAATGCTGGCCGAGCTGATGCGGCTCAAGAACACCGTCGCGGTGGCGGGCACGCATGGCAAGACCACCACGACCTCGATGGTCGCCTGCCTGCTCGATGCGGGCGGGATCGATCCCACCGTGATCAACGGCGGCATCATCAACTCCTACGGCTCCAACGCGCGCCTCGGCGACAGCGACTGGATGGTGGTCGAGGCCGACGAAAGCGACGGCTCGTTCCTGCGGCTTGATGGCACCTTGGCGGTCGTCACCAACATCGATCCCGAGCACCTCGATCACTACGGTTCGTTCGAGCGGGTGAAGGACAGCTTCGTCGAGTTCATCGAGAACGTGCCGTTCTACGGCGCGGCGATCCTGTGCATCGACCATCCTGAAGTGCAGGCGATCATCCCCAAGGTGCGTGATCGCCGTGTGGTGACCTACGGCTTTTCCGCGCAGGCCGACGTGCGCGGCGAGGCGGTCACCCCGATCCCGGGCGGCAACCGCTTCACCGCCGTGCTGCGCCAGCGCGACGGCAGCTTCCGCCGCATCGAGGGCATCGAGCTGCCGATGCCCGGCCGCCACAACGTGCAGAACGCGCTCGCCGCCGTTGCCGTCGCGGTGGAAATGGGCGTTTCGGAAGAGCTGATCCGCACCGGCTTCGGCAAGTTCGGCGGGGTCAAGCGCCGCTTCACCAAGGTGGGTGAGGTGGACGGTGTCACCGTGATCGACGACTATGGCCACCACCCGGTCGAGATCCGCGCCGTGCTCGCCGCCGCGCGCGAGGGCGTGCAGGGCCGCGTCATCGCCGTCGTCCAGCCGCACCGTTTCACCCGCCTGCGCGATCACATGGAAGACTTCCAGGGCGCCTTCAACGATGCCGATGTGGTCTATGCGGCGCCCGTCTATCCCGCAGGCGAGCAGCCCATCGAAGGCGTGGACAGCGCGGCGATGGTCGAAGGCATCAAGGCGCGCGGGCACCGCTCGGCGCACCTGATCGCGGGCGCTGACGCACTGGCGGCGGAGCTGGCGGGTTTAGTCCAGCCGGGCGACATGGTCGTCTGCCTCGGTGCGGGCGATATCACCAAGTGGGCGGCGGGCCTCGCCGGCGCGATTGCCAGGCAGCGGGGGGCGACGTGACGCAAGCCTCGGCGGATAGTCCTTCGACAAGCTCAGGACGAGCGGATGTTGGGAGTTCCTATTCCCAGTCCGCTCGTGCTGAGCTTGTCGAAGCACTACAGCGCAACGTTCGCGGCAAGCTCACCCCTGACGCCCCGCTTGCGCCGCTTGTCTGGTTCAAGTCCGGCGGCACGGCTGAGTGGCTGTTCGAGCCGAAGGACGTCTCTGATCTGCAGGACTTCCTCGCCGGTCTCGCGCCCGATGTCCCGGTCATGGCGCTCGGCCTCGGCTCCAACCTCATCGTGCGCGATGGCGGCGTCCCCGGCGTCGTCGTCCGCCTCGGCAAGGCCTTCGCGCAAGTCGAGCGCGTGGATGAAACCACGCTCAACTGCGGCGGCGGCGCGAGCGGCATCCTCGTTTCCTCCACCGCGCGCGACAACGGCATTGCTGGCCTCGAATTCCTCCGCTCGATCCCCGGCACCGTGGGCGGCTTCGTGCGCATGAACGGCGGCGCTTATGGCCGCGAGGTCAAGGATGTGCTGATCGATTGCGACGTCGTGATCCGCTCGGGCGAGATCGCCACGCTGCCCTTGAGCGAACTCGGCTACACCTACCGCCACTCCGACCTCGTCGATGGTTGCGTCGTCGTCGCCGCGCGCTTCCGGGGCCACCCGGGCGAACCTGCCGCGATCCAGGCTGAAATGGACCGCATCTCCGCCGCGCGCGAAGCCAGCCAGCCGCTGCGCAGCAAGACCGGCGGCAGCACCTTCAAGAACCCGCCCCCTGAACTCTCTGGCGGCGCCAAGGCGTGGGAACTCGTCGACAAGGCCGGCTGCCGGGGCCTCACGCTGGGCGGCGCGCAAGTCTCCGAAAAGCACACCAATTTCCTCATCAACACCGGTGAGGCCACCAGCGCCGAGATCGAAGCGCTGGGTGAAGAAGTCCGCCGCCGCGTAAAGGAACTCTCGGGTGTGGAACTGCAGTGGGAAATTCAGCGAGTAGGCCGACCGTGACACTTCCCAAACTCCACATCGCGGTCCTCATGGGGGGCTGGTCGAGCGAGCGCCCCGTGTCGCTCATGTCCGGCGAGGGCGTCGCCAAGGCGCTCGAGGCCAAGGGCCACCGCGTCACCCGCATCGACATGGGCCGCGATGTCGCGCAGAGGCTGGCCGAGGCCGCGCCCGATGTCGTGTTCAACGCGCTCCACGGCACGCCGGGCGAGGACGGCACGGTGCAGGGCCTGATGGACCTGATGGGTCTCACCTACACGCACTCCGGCCTCGCCACCTCGGTCATCGCCATCGACAAGCAGCTCACTAAGCAGGCGCTCGTGCCCCACGGCATTCCGATGCCGGGCGGACGCATCGTGAAGAGCGAGGACCTGTTCCAGCGCGATCCGCTGCCGCGGCCCTATGTGGTGAAGCCGGTCAACGAAGGCTCCTCGGTCGGCGTCGCCATCGTCACGAAGGACGGGAACTACGGCGATCCGATCAGCCGCGACAGCGTCGGTCCATGGAACGAGTTCGACGAGCTTCTCGCCGAACCCTTCATCCGCGGCCGCGAACTGACGACGGCGGTGCTGGTGGACAAGGCACTCCTCGTCACCGAACTGAGGCCCAAATCCGGCTTCTACGATTTCGACGCCAAATATACCGACGGCATGACCGACCATATCTGCCCCGCCGAAATCCCCGAAGAGATCGCCGAGGCCTGCAAGGATATCGCCCTGCGCGCGCATCAGCTCTTGGGCTGCAAAGGCACCAGCCGCAGCGATTTCCGCTGGGATGACGAACAGGGCGTCGAGGGTCTGTTCCTGCTCGAAGTGAACACCCAGCCGGGCATGACCCCGCTCAGCCTCGTGCCCGAACAGGCCAAGGCACTGGGCATGGAATACGGCGATCTCGTGGAGGCGATTGTCGCCGACGCGCTCGCCTCTGCGAAGAAGGAGGCCTGAGCCATGGCGCAGACCATTCGCCGGGGCGGAAAGACGGTGCGCAAGGTCGCGGCGGCGAGTGGAACCAAGCGCAAGGTTCATGCCGCGCGGCGCCAGACCGGTTCGGTGCTCGATCAGATCATGCAGTGGATACCGTTCAGCGAGGAAACGCTGCACCGCATCCTGATGGTGATCATCCTCGGCGGCGCGGCGGTGCTGATGTGGGTCGTCGCCAGCATGGCGGGCGTCCCGCAGCTGGCCGAAGCCCAGATGGCGCAGATCGCCGGCAAGTCCGGGTTCGAGGTGAAGCGCGTCGAAGTGCGCGGCGTCAACCGCATGAACGAGCTCAAGATCTATGAGAAAGTGCTCGGCCAGCGTGATCAGGCGATGTCGCGCCTTGATATCGCGGCCTTGCGTGATCAGCTGCTCCAGCTTTCGTGGGTGAAGGACGCTCGCGTCTCGCGGCAGCTCCCCGATACGCTGGTGGTCGATGTGGTCGAGCGCAGTCCCCACGCGGTGCTGCGCCGTGACAACAAGCTGACTTTGATCGACGAGACCGGCCATCCGCTCGAAGCGGTGAACCCGGCCAAGGCCAAGGGCCTGCTCGTCCTTTCCGGCAATGGTGCAGAGGCGCGCGTGCCCGATCTGGTTCACCTGCTCGATGCCGCGCCCGCCATTCGCCCGCAGGTGACGGAAGCCGAATGGGTCGGCAACAGGCGCTGGAACCTGACGTTCAAGACCCGCCAGGTCGTCGCGCTGCCCGAAGGCGAAACCGAGGCAGCGAGCGCGCTGCTGACGTTCGCGCGGATGGACGGCGTCGACCGTCTGCTCGGCGGCCGGGTGGCAAGCTTCGACATGCGCAATCCGGACCGCATCTACATGCGCGTGCCCGGCCGCGCCGACGAAGTGGCCGCCGCCGCGCGTGCCGAAGCGACGGCCAAGGCCAATGCCGCCGCGGCGAAGACCGAAGCCGCCCGCAGCGCGGTCGCCTCTGCTGCACCGGCTAAAGTCGCTATCGCCAAGACCGCGCAGGACTGATCATCCGGCCATGGCTGCCCCCCGCATCACCAAGGTCTTCGCGGCCGTCAATCTCGGCTCGTTCCGGGTTTCGGCGATCATCGCCGGGCTGACCGAAGGCGGCGAGATGGTGGTCATGGGTTCCGGCCACCGCCAGTCGCAGGGGATCAAGCGCGGCTATGTGACCGACATGGTCGCCGCCACCCATTCGGTGCGCGATGCGATCGAGCGGGCCGAAAAGATGGCCAATGCCAGCGTGCAGAGCGTGTGGATCGGCTGCTCGGGCGCGGGGCTTGCCAGCACCACCGCCAAGGTCGAAGTCGAGATCGGCGGGCGGCGCATCGAAAGCGACGATATCGAGCACCTGCTGATCGCCGGGCGCGAGGTGATCCAGCCCGATGGCCGCACCGTGCTCCACGCCCAGCCCGCGCACTATACGCTAGACGGCGCGGACGGCGTGCCCAACCCCAAAGGCCTCCATGCCGAGCGGCTCGCGGTCGATATCCACGTGATGCTGGCGGACGGCGCCCCGGTGCGCAATCTCAAGGAAACGGTCGAGAACGCGCATTTGCGCGTCGAGGCCGTGGTCGGTTCGCCGGTCGCGACGGGCCATGCCTGCCTCTCCGCCGAAGAGCGCGAACTGGGTGTTGCGCTGATCGAGTTCGGCGCGGAAGTGACCACCGTTTCGGTCTACGCGGGCGGCATGCTGCTCGGCATGCAGGCGATCCAGTTCGGCTCGGGCGACATCACCGATGCCATCGCCTCGGCTTTCGGCATCCGCCGCTATCAGGCCGAGCGGCTGAAGTGCATGGCCGGTTCCGCGCTCGCCAGCCCCGCCGATCACCGCGAGATGATCCCGGTCAACGCGCCCGGCGATCCCGAGCAGGGCGGCCCGATGGCGCGCCATGCCGATGACAAGAACCGCATCCCGCGCGCCGAACTCGTCTCGGTGATCACCCAGCAGCTGGGGGTGTTTACCGACGAGGTCGGGCGAGCGCTCAAGTCGCTCGGCTTCAACGGCAAACGCGGCCAGCAGGTCGTGCTGACAGGAGGCGGTGCACAGCTTCCCGGCCTTGCCGACTACGCGCAGGCTGCGCTGGGCCGCCCGGTGCGCATAGGCTCTCCGCCCACGATGCTGGGCCTGCCGCCGGGCCACGCAACACCCAGTTCCTCGACGCTTGTCGGCCTGATGCTCTATGCCGCCGCCGATCCGGTCGACATCCGCAAGATCGGGCCGACCTGGGGGCCTACGCAATCCTACAGTGGTATCGGCCTGCTGCAGCGCATCTGGCGCGCGATGAAAGACTATTTCTGATGGTTGGAGGCGGCGCAAACCCTCCTACTTGTGGAAAAACCTGTCGAAGCTTTGATTCGGTCAAACAATCCGTGCCAAAGCAAACGTTACATTTACCGGGGCACCATTTCCGGCCCCCCGCAGACCCGCATGGGAGAGCGCTATGAGCATCAACATCGGACCGCCGGCCATCGACGAACTGCGGCCGCGCATCACGGTCATCGGCGTGGGCGGGGCGGGTGGCAACGCCATCGCCAACATGATCAACGCCAGGATCGAGGGCGTCGACTTCGTCGTCGTCAACACCGATGCGCAGGCGCTCAACAATTCGATCGCGGACAACCGCATCCAGCTTGGCCCCGACATGACGCAGGGCCTTGGCGCGGGCGCTCGTCCCGAAGTCGGCCGTGCCGCTGCGGAAGAGACCATCGAGGAAATCGAGCGCGCGCTTGAAGGCGTGCACATGTGCTTCATCGCTGCCGGCATGGGCGGCGGCACCGGCACCGGCGCAGCGCCGGTCATCGCCGAAGCGGCCCGCCGCAAGGGCGTGCTGACGGTCGGCGTCGTCACCAAGCCGTTCCTGTTCGAAGGCACGCGCCGCATGCGCGCGGCCGAAAGCGGCATTGCCGAGCTGCAGAAGCACGTCGATACGCTGATCGTCATTCCGAACCAGAACCTGTTCCTCGTCGCAAAGGCGGAGACCACGTTCAAGGAAGCCTTCCAGCTGGCTGACGAAGTGCTCCAGCAGGGCGTCCGCTCGATCACCGACCTCATGGTCATGCCCGGCCTCATCAACCTCGACTTTGCCGACGTCCGCTCGGTCATGGGCGAGATGGGCAAGGCGATGATGGGCACGGGCGAGGGCGAGGGCCCCAACCGCGCGCTCGAAGCGGCAGAGCGCGCGATTGCCAACCCGCTGCTCGACGGCGTGTCGATGCAGGGCGCCAAGGGCGTGATCATCTCGATCATCGGCGGCGACGACATGAAGCTGCTCGAAGTCGACGAAGCGGCCAACCACATCCGCGAACTGGTCGATCCCAACGCCAACATCATCTGGGGCTCGGCGTTCAACCCGAACCTCGATGGCAAGATCCGCGTTTCGGTGGTCGCCACCGGCATCGAGCAGACCGGCGAGATGGCGGAAAGCGCCTCCCGCCCTGCGGTGACCGGCGGCATGCGTGGTCCGGCTTTCCCGGGCGGCCTTGCCCGTCCCGCCGCGCCCGAACCGGCACCTGCTCCGGCGCCCGTTGCGGCCGAGCCGCAGCCGTTTGCGCCGCCGCCAGGCCATGCCGCGCCGGAACCGGTCGCAGCCGAGCCTGAAGCTGCCGAAGAGCCGCTCGATCTGACGCTCGACCTGTCCGACGCGCAGGAAGCCGCGCCGCCTGCCGACGAGCCGGGCGAGCTCACGCTGGGGCTGGACGATGCGGAGCCGATCCCGCCCCGCTTCGGCCGCGCGCAGCCGGATCCGGCAGGTGACGCGCCGCGCAGCCCGCCGGGCAGCACCTTGTTCGAGCGCATGGCCAATCTCTCGCGCGGCGGGGGCCGCGTGGGCGAGGACGATGCCGATCCGGAAGATGGCAGCGCGCTCAACATCCCGCGCTTCCTCGGCCGCCAGAACAACCAGTAAGACCATGCAGCCGGGCGCAGGTCGCCCGGCCACAGGAGACACGCCGGCCGGGGGCGGCTGGCGTGTCCATGCAAGCCGCGATAAGGTCGGCCCCATGATCTGCCGCTTTTCCCGTTCCGCCCCCCGGCTCAGTGCTTCGACGTTTGTTCTGGGCATGGCGCTGGTCCTCGCGCACCCGGCATGGGCGCAGCAGCGCGGTGGCCCGGTCGATGACGATGCGACCGAGCCGGTCGCGAGCACCTCGATCCCGGTTGTCCAGCCGATCGCGCCGAGTCCCACGCGCACGCTCAATGCCGCGCTTTCCCGGCTGGCCCGCGATCCGCGCGATATCAGCGCCTTGCTTGATGCTGGCGGCGCCGCACTCGATCTGGGCGACACGGATGCGGCGATCGGCTTCCTCACCCGCGCCGAACAGGTTGCGCCCGGCACCGGCGGGGTGCGCGCACGGATGGGCATCGCGATGCTGCGCTCGAACCAGCCGTTCGAGGCGATCCGCTGGTTCGATCTGGCCGAGCAAGCCGGGTTCAACCGGACCGAAATGGCCAGCGACCGCGGTCTCGCCTATGATCTCATCGGCGACAACGCCGCCGCGCAGCGCGAATACCAGCTCGCGCTTTCGGCGGGGCGCAACGACGAGACCAGCCGCCGCTATGCGCTGAGCCTGGTGATCGCGGGCGACCGGCGCGGCGCCGAGCTCGTGCTCCAGCCGCTGCTCGAGCGGCAGGACCGCGGCGCCTGGCGGGTGCGCACGTTCATCATGGCGATTGCCGGGCAGAGCGAGGAGGCCGAGGGCATTGCCAAGGCGACGATGCCCGCCGATCTCGCCGCCGCGATTTCGCCCTATCTGCGCTACATGCCGCGCCTGACCCCCGCGCAGCAGGCCGCCGCCGCCAATCTCGGCCGCTTCCCGCGCGCGGCGGACATCGGCCGTGATGATCCGCAGATCGTGCAATATGCGCTCGCCCATCCCCGCGCGCAGCGGGTCGATGCCGCGCTCGTGCCGCAGGGTGAGGCGCTGGGTGCGCGCGGCCGCGATGACCGGTCGAAGCGCCGCCGTCCGGGCAAGGAAGACAAGCAGCAGACGGCCCTTGCCGCAGCATCGCCGGCTCCGGCCCAGCCGCTGCTCGTCAGATCCGCGCCACTGCCGCCGCCGCCGCCACCTCCAACGTCGGCGCAACCGGCCCTCACTGCGCCCTGGGGGCTGCAACCGGGCAGCCGCACCGCCGCCGCGCCGCAGCAGGGCTCGCCCGCCGGACAGACGCAAGTGGCACCGACGCAGACCGCACCGGCGCGGCCCACGGTCCTGTCAAAGCTCGACGTGCCCCCCGGCACCCCGCTTTCGCCGCCGCCGGTCCCGCGCCCTGTAACGCCGCCGCCGTCTGCTTCGCCAACATCGGTCGCTCCGGCAACCACTCCGCCGCAGCCGCAAGTGGCCACGCCAGCGCCGCCGCCGAGCGCTCCTGCGCAAGTGCAAGTGGCGGCCTCTGCGCCAGCAGGCACGCCTGCCGCGATCGGCCCCCAACTTGCGCTGGCATCGACCCAGCCGACACCGGCAACACCGCCGACTCCTGCACCCGCCACGGTCCTCCCCCCGGCGCCTTCCGCCGTGCCGCCGCCGGTTGTGGCACCGTCCACGCCGACCCCGGCTCCGGCGCCATCGGCCAGTTCCGCGCCGGCCGATTTCCGCAGCATGTTCGACGGCTTCAAGGCGCCCGAGCAGGAAGCAGCCGCCGCCAGCAGCGAAGCGGTCGATCTCGCGCGGATCGAGGCGATGCGCGAGACGGCGCGCGCTGCCGCCGCCGCCAAGGCCAAGGAGCGCGCGGCCAAGGACCGCGGCGCGAGGCCCGATGGCCCGACCGCCGTCTCGCGCACCAGCGATCAGGACGAGGCCGAGCCCACCGTCACGCGCGGCGGCAAGGAAAAGGCTGCCAAGGAAGACGCCGCGAAAGATGCCAAGGCCAAATCGGCCAAGGACAAGCTCGCGCTCGATGCCGATTGCCTCGAGCCTTCGGGCAAGGGCAAATCAGGGAAGAGCAAGGCCTCGGCCGCGAAAGGCAAGACGACCGCGAAGTCCAAGGGCAAATCGGGCAAGGCTGACGCGCAGTGCCCGCCGGAGAACAGCAAGTCCGCCAAGAGCAAGGCAGCCAAGGCCGAGCTCCAGCACCCCAGCCGGATCTGGGTGCAGGTCCTCACCGGTTCCAACCGCCCGGCGATGGGCAAGGAATGGCAGCGCCTTGCCGGCAGCTCTGCCGCGCTCCGTGCGCGCAAGCCTTCGATCACGCCGTGGCGCAGCAATTATCGTTTGCTGACAGGGCCTTTCGCCAGCGACGCGGAAGCGCAGGCGTTCGTCGAGAAGCTGCGCAGCCAGGGCGTCAGCAGCTATCAGTGGACCAGCCCGGCGGGCCAGGCGGTCGACGGTCTCGGCGCGAAGTAGGGTTTGTGAAGGGGCGGGGCTCTGCACCGCTTCTCCACAGCTTATGAACAGACTAGTAAAGTTTTGCCCAGCCCCGCGCGGGGCTCCGATTGCCGTCAAGAGCCCTCTCCGCGATGGCTCGCATCTGTCCAGTCCGGACACCGAGGAACACGCGATGCGCACCGGCCATGAAGACAGCGAACGCGATGATGCGGCGCCCGTCGATATGCTCGCCTCGCTGTTCGAGGCACGCGGATGGCCCTGCGAATTCGTTTCGGATGACGAGATCCACGGCGAAATCCAGGGCAGCTGGGCCAGCTACCAGCTCCGCTGCATCTGGCGCAGCGAGGACCATGTCCTCCAGATTCTCTGCCTCCCCGATATCCGCGTCGCCGAGGACAAGCGCGGCGCGATGTTCGAGATCATGGCGCTGATCAACGAGCAGGTCTGGCTCGGCCACTTCGATATCTGGTCCAACGGCTCGGTGCTGCTTTACCGCCACGGCCTGATGCTGGGCGACGACGGCCTGCTCAGCCTCGTCCAGGCACAGACCGCGATCGAGGCGGCGGTCGACGAATGCGATCGCTTCTACCCGGCCTTCCAGTTCCTCCTCTGGGGCGACAAGAGCCCTGCGGAAGCCCTCGCCAGCGCCCTGATCGACGCCGCCGGCGAGGCCTGACAGTCGGGGCTGCCATTACTCCCGTTCGTGTCGAGCCCCACGACTTCGCTCGGGATAAACTTCGGGTCGAAGACCCGAAGTCGAGACACTTTGCACCGCGCGAGGTGTCTCGACTTCGCTCGACACGAACGGGTAAGGGGGCTGAAATTCTGACAGCCCCAGTTATCCGCCATGGGGCAGGAGACCCCCAGTGACCTTCTCCCTTCTCCAATTCGGCTGCGGCAACATGGGCGGCGCCATGCTCGCCGGCTGGCTGGCGGCCGGGTTCGATCCCGCCGCGTTCACGGTGGTCGATCCGCTGCTCGCCGAAGCGCCCACCGGCGTATCCCTGCTGCGCGAAGCCTCCGCCGAAGCGGCCCCCGCCGATGTCGTCCTGCTCGGCTTCAAGCCGCAACAATTCGCCGCGTCCGCCCGCGCCATCGCCCCGCATGTGGGGGAGGGGACGCTGCTGCTCTCGATCCTCGCCGGAGTCGATGTGGCCACCTTGCGCGCCGCCTTTCCGCAGGCCGCGGCCATCGTGCGCGTCATGCCCAATCTCGCCGCCGCGATCGGCAAGTCGCCCATTGCGCTCTACGGCTCGGCGGAAGGGCCCTTGCGCGAACGGACCGAAGCGTTGATGGCCCCGCTCGGCCCGGCCGAATGGCTCGCCGAGGAAGCCGCGATGGACATTGTCACCGCGCTTGCCGGTTCCGGTCCTGCGTTCGTCTACCGCTTCATCGATGCGCTGGCGGAAGGCGCCGCCTCGCTCGGCCTGCCACGCGTCCAGGCGGACCGGCTCGCGCTGGCAATGGTCGAGGGCGCCTCTGCGCTTGCGGCGGCCTCGCCCCACGCGCCCGGAGAACTCGCGCGCCGCGTCGCCAGCCCCGGCGGGACGACCGAAGCCGGGCTCAAGGTCCTCGATGCCGACCAGCATCTCGCCGCGCTCGTCACGGCCACCTTGCGCGCCGCGCGCGACCGCAGTGCAGAGCTCACCGAAGCCGCACGAAGATAGGGACGGTCCCTGTTTTTCCGGATGCGGGCCAAAACCGGACCTTATTACGCTTTGATACATTCCGTTATGGCCCGGAAGCTTGAATTGGTAAGGGTTTGGGGCGATATTGGCAGCACTCGGTCCATCCCGGGCCGAAACGGAGTTAGGTACGTCATGGCAAACTGGAATGACCCCCAGCCTTCTGGCTGGAGCCCGGCAGGCTTCGGCGCTGCGGCGGGTCTCGCCGGGCGCGGCGCCGCGTATGATGCGGGTCTGCGCCGCTACATGCTGTCGATCTACAACTACATGGCCTCGGGCGTGCTGCTTTCGGGCATCGTCGCGCTGCTGTTCGCCACCTCCGGCATGGCCGAGGCGGTGTTCGGCACCCCGCTGCGCTGGCTGGTCGCGCTCGCACCGCTCGCCATCGTCATGGTGATGAGCTTCGGGGTGAACCGCATCTCGACCACCACGATGCAGGCGCTGTTCTGGGCCTTCAGCGTGCTGATGGGCATTTCGCTCTCGGCGATCTTCGCGGTCTACACCGGCCCGTCGATCGCGGCGACATTCTTCGCCACCGCGGGCGCCTTCGCTGGCCTGAGCCTCTACGGCTACACCACCACGAAGAGCCTGTCGGGCCTCGGCACGTTCCTGATCATGGGCCTCGTGGGCATCCTGATCGCCAGCCTGATCAACATCTTCCTGCAGTCGCCGGGCCTTGCCTGGGGCATCAGCTTCCTCGGCGTGCTGATCTTCGCAGGCCTCACCGCGTATGACACGCAGAAGCTGAAGGAAATGTACAGCCAGGTCGCGGGCACCGATTTCGCGGGCAAGATGATCGTGCTCGGCGCGCTCACGCTCTACCTCGATTTCGTGAACATGTTCACGTTCCTGCTGCAGTTCATGGGCGACCGTCGTTAATCTTTGGCGCTGCTGATCTGAAGCAAGCTGCTTCACGTTAACGTGCCCGGCGGGCCTTCCGGCTCGCCGGGCATTTTCTTTGCGCGTCGGGCCGGTTAGACCGCAGGACAAACAGAACCGGGGGGACCCTCTCGCATGCTTCGTTCTTCGCGCCCGGCGGCGCCTGTTTTCCAGAACATTGCCCGTTTCCTCCCCGCCGCCGTACTCGCGGCCGCACTGGCAAGTTGCGCCGCGCCGCCGCCCCCGCCGCCGCCACCCCCGCCGCCGCCGCCCAAGCCCTACATCCCGCCGCCGCCCAAGCCCAAGCCCCCCGCCGGGGCGAGCGGCAACCTCGTCATCCCGCCGCTCGATCCCAGCGGCCTGCGGCAGTCGGTGAACCGGGGCATCTCGTCCACCCAGATGCTGTGGAACCTGCGCTCGGCGCTCAACGTCGCCGCGCTCAATTGCAGCGATCCCAAGCATGCCGAGATCCTGCCGCGTTACAGGGCGTTCCTGAAAAACTACAACGCGACGCTCGCGGCGACGAACCGCAAGGTCGATGACGAGTTCAAGGCCCGCTACGGCGCGAAATTCACCGCCCCGCGCGAGGCCTACATGACCTCGGTCTACAACCACTTCGCGCTGCCGCCGATGATGAATGAGTTCTGCAACGCGGCGCTTGCCGTCACCAGCGATCTCGATGCGATCACGCCGCCTGCGCCCCCCGCGCCGCCCCGCAAGAAGGGCGCCAAGGCGGTCCCGGCGAAAGTGCCGACACTCAAGCCCGCCGAGCTTGAAGCCTTCGCCATGCGCAGCCTGCCCAACATCGAAGTGGTCTACGACGATTTCTACCGCCGCTACGAACAGTACCAGCGCGATCTCGCCGAATGGAACGCCAAGTATGGCCCGCCAGCGGCGCCTGCGGCTGCGAGTGGGACGCCCTGAGAGATCGTCCATAACCAACGAGAGGGTGGAGGCATCAACGCTTCGCCCGCATTTTGCTCTTGGCAAGCGCCGCCCCGGTGGGCTAAGGGCCGCGCTCCCGGCAGGGCAGCTTCGTGCTGGCAGGCCGGAGGATACTGGGAACGGGGCCGTAGCTCAGCTGGGAGAGCGCGTCGTTCGCAATGACGAGGTCAGGGGTTCGATCCCCCTCGGCTCCACCAGTATGCCGTAAATTGGCCCTGAACGGCCTGCGATCCTTCGACAAGCTCCGGATGAGCGGTCGATGGACTTCACCCCACACCCGCTCAGCCTGAGCTTGTCGAAGGCCGCGCTCTTCGATAGCTCCATTCCATGCATTTTCTCGACCAGGCCAAGATCTTCATCCGCTCCGGCGCGGGCGGGCCCGGTGCGGTCAGCTTCCGGCGCGAGAAGTACGTGCAGTATGGCGGCCCCGATGGCGGCGACGGCGGCAAGGGCGGCGACATCATTTTCGAGGCGGTAACCGGCCTCAACACCCTGATCGACTTCCGCTACACCCAGCACTTCCGCGCTCCCCGCGGCGGTGGCGGTGCGGGCAAGAACCGCACCGGCGCGGCGGGCGACGATCTCGTCATCAAGGTCCCCGTCGGCACGCAGGTGATCGATGGCGAGGACGGCGAGACGGTGCTGCTCGATCTTACCGAACCCGGCCAGCGCGAAGTCCTGCTGCGCGGCGGCGACGGCGGGCGCGGCAACCTGTCCTACAAGACCTCGACCAACCGCGCCCCGCGCCAGTTCGGCCCCGGCTGGCCGGCGCAGGAAATGTACGTCTGGCTGCGGCTCAAGCTCTTGGCGGATGTCGGCCTTGTCGGCCTGCCCAATGCGGGCAAGTCCACCTTCATCAACCAGATCACCAACACCAAGGCCAAGGTGGGAGACTACGCCTTCACCACCTTGCGCCCGCAGCTCGGCGTGGTGCGCCATCGCAACCGCGAATTCGTGCTGGCGGACATCCCCGGCCTGATCGCCGGCGCCGCCGAAGGAGCCGGGGTGGGCGACCGCTTCCTCGGCCATATCGAGCGCTGCCGCGTGCTGATCCACCTGATCGACATCAATGGTACGGATCCCGCCGAAGCGCTGCATATCGTGCAGGACGAACTCGAAGCCTATGGTGGCGGACTGGATGAGAAGCCGCGCCTGATCGCGCTCAACAAGATCGACACGGTCGACGCCGAACTCGTCAGCGCCTTCCGCGCCGAACTGCGCGCCGCGGGCGCGCGCCGCGTGTTCCCGATTTCCGGCGCCACCGGCAAGGGCATGAACGCCTTGCTCGATGCCGTGCTCGAACACCTCCCTGCCGCCACTGCCACCGAACGCCCGGATGGCGAGGTCGAGGACATCGAAGACCAGAAGCCCTGGTCGCCGATCTGAGGAGCGCAAGCCCTACGCACCCATCTTCGTCATGGCGAGGAGCGCAGCGACGATGCAATCCAGAGCGGTGATGCGTGGGGCCCTGGATTGCTTCGCTACGCTCGCAATGACGAACCAAGCGGGCTTCCCGCGCCGCAGCATTTCCCCTAAGCGGCTCGCACCATGTCGATTGAACGCCTTGCCCAGCTGACGGATGCCGCCGAGACCCCGCGCCTTGTGCTCAAGGTCGGCTCGGCGTTGCTGGTCGGCAAGGATGGCGAGCCGCGCCGGGCCTGGCTCACCCTGCTGGTGGCGGAAATCGCCGCCGCCCGGGGACGCGGTCAGGATGTCATCGTCGTGTCCTCCGGCGCGATTGCACTGGGCGCCCGCAAGCTTGGCCTCGCGCGCGGCGGCAGGGGCAGCCTTGCCGATGCGCAGGCCGCCGCTGCCGTCGGCCAGATCGCGCTTGCAGGGCTCTGGGCCGAACTGCTGGCCGCACATGGGCTGATCGCCGCGCAGGTTCTGCTCACGCTCGAAGACCTCGAGGATCGCCGCCGCTATCTCAACGTCACCGCCACGCTGGGCACTTTGCTGGCGTCTGGTGCGGTACCGGTGATCAACGAGAACGACACCGTCGCCACCGAGGAAATCCGCTTCGGCGACAACGACCGCCTTGCCGCCCGCGTCGGCCAAGCGGCGGGGGCGAGCGCGGTGCTGCTGCTCTCCGATATCGACGGCCTCTACGACCGCGATCCCCGCCTCGAAGGCGCGGTGCGCATTCCGGTGGTGCGCGGCGTCACGCCGGAGATCCATGCCATGGCGACGGGTGGTTCCTCTTCCGGCCTCGGCTCGGGCGGCATGACCTCCAAGTTGCAGGCTGCCGAGATCGCGGGCCTTGCCGGCATCGCGCTTGCGATCATCGATGGCCGCCCCGAAAGCCCCATAGCCGCCGCACTCGGCGCGGAACGCGGCACGCTGTTCTGCCCGCCCCAAAGATCCAGGCGCAAGGCGCGCGCACGCAAGGCGTGGCTTGGCGGCAAGCTGCGCATGAAGGGCGCGGTCGCGGTCGATGCCGGTGCCGCCGCAGCCCTCGCACGCGGCTCGAGCCTGCTCGCGGCGGGCGTCACCGCGGTGGAAGGCAGCTTCCTGCGCGGCGATGCCATTGCCGTGCTCGGCCCGGACGGCACCGTCCTCGCGCGCGGCCTCAGCGAGTATGACGCGGCGGAATGTGCGGCGCTGATGGGCCATCCTTCCGCCGAGCATGAAGCGCTGCTCGGCTATGCCCCGCGCTCGGCGCTGATCCACCGCGACCAGCTGGTGATGCTGTGAGCGACGGTCAGCTCGTCGCGGTCACGGGTGCGACCGGTTTCGTCGGGCAGGCCGTCCTCATGGCCGCAGGACGCCAGCAGATCGAGGTTCGCGCACTCACCCGGCGCAAACAGCGCCTGCGCGGCGGGGTCGAATGGATCGACGGTGATCTTGGCGACAAGGCTGCCCTCAAACGCCTGATGGAAGGCGCCAGCGTGGTGATACACATCGCCGGTGTGGTCAACGCGCCCGATCCTGCCGGCTTCGAGGAAGGCAATGTCCAGGGCACCCTGCGCGTGATCGAGGCGGCGCACGCAATCGGCGTTGGCCGCATGATCCACGTCTCCTCCCTCGCCGCGCGCGAGCCGCAGCTGTCGGTCTACGGCGCCTCCAAGCTGCGCGGCGAACGGCTGGTGCGTGCCTCCGGGCTTGATTGGACGGTGGTGCGCCCGCCTGCCGTGTTCGGCCCGCGCGATACCGAGATGCTCGAGCTGTTCCGCCTCGCCCGTCGCGGCGTCGTGCCGCTGCCGCCACCGGGACGCCTTTCGGTGATCCATGTCGCCGATCTTGCCGCTCTGCTGCTCGCGCTGCTCCCCAGCAGCGAGGAGACCACGCATCAGGTGTTCGAACCCGACGACGGCGAACCCGGCGGCTGGACCCATGTCAGCCTTGCCCACGCCATCGGCGCCGCCGTGCGCGAGAAGCCGATCCGCCCGTTCTCGCTCTCCCCAGGGGTGGTCAAGCTTGCCGCGCGTGCCGACCGCATGGTGCGCGGCAAGAAGGCCAAGCTGACGCCCGACCGCGCCAGCTATATCTGCCATCCGGACTGGACGGTGAGCGAGGGCGCGCAGCCGCCTGCATCGCTCTGGCGCCCACGCATCGATACGCGCGAGGGGCTCCACGCCACCGCCGCGTGGTATCGTGAGGCGGGCTGGCTGAAATAGCGGCTCAGGCCGGCTCGACCAAACCCGCCAGCCGCGCCGCGACCATCCCCTGCAGCGGCAGCCGCGCCTTCATCCGCACCGCGAGCAGCGCCGTGCCGCTGACCTTCCTCTGCACGAACAGCGTATCCATCGGTGGCAGGTGCCAGGTGTCGCGGTCCTGCGCCACCGGCTCGCCGAAATCGCGCAGTTTCGCCACGAAGCTGCGGTCGGCAAAATCGAAGATATCGTCCTTGTTCACATGCTCGAGGATCACCCCGATCACGCCCTCGAACGCCTTGCCGTGGCGCGCCATCTGCTCTTCGGAGGCGAAGCCCACTTCGCAGATGCGCTGCTTCAGTTCCGCCGGATCGCCATTGAGGCCCGCCTGCATCATCCGCGCATAGGCGGCGCGGGTCTCATCGGGAACCGCGCGCGCCGCGCCGAAATCGAGCAGCACCACGCGCCCCGTATCGGGCTGCCAACGATAGTTCGCGAAGTTCGGATCGGTCTGCATGAAGCCGAACACGAACAGTTCGCGTAGCACCAGATCGAGCATCGCGCCCATCACCCGGTCGCGCACGTCCTGCGGCGCTTCGGCCAGCGTGTCGATCGGGCGCGAGGCGATGAAGTCCATCGTCAGCACGCTCGGCCCGGTCAGCTCCTCGACCGGCGCGGGGACCACGAACTGCTCCTCGCCCGCGAGCATCGCGCCATAGCGGCGCATCTGCTCGGCCTCGCGCAAGTAGTCGGCTTCCTCGTGCAACTGGCGCTTGGCCTCGACCAGCAGCGGCGAAATATCAAGCGTCTTGGGCAGCAGGCCCGAAACCCTCAGCAGCGTCGCGACATTGTCGATATCGGCGTCGATGCTGGCGGCGATGCCCGGATACTGCACTTTCACCGCCACCGTGCGCCCATCGTGAAGGACCGCGCGGTGGACCTGCCCGATGGAAGCCGCCGCAATCGGCGTCGCCTCGAAGCGGGCGAACTTGCGCCGCCAGTCCGGCCCCCAGCTGGCCGCGAGCACGGTCTGCAACTGCTTGGGCGGCATGAAGTGCGCGGCATCGCGCAGCCGCGCCAGAATGGCCGTCAGCTCTGCCGGAAGCAGATCGCCGGCATCGAGCGAGATCATCTGCCCCAGCTTCATCGCCGCCCCGCGCAGCCGCGAAAGCTGCTCGGTCACGCGCGTGGCGTTGGCGGGGGTGAGCAGCAGATCGGCCATCTGCGGCCGCTCCCCGCGTGCGATCCGCTTGGCCCCTTCCGCGATCACTCCGCCCGCGACGCCGCCAGCCAGCTGGCCGAACGCCGAAAAGCGGCCGAGGCGGCTGGTGGGAACTTTCCGGTAGCGGTCTTCGCTCAACGCATGATCCTCTGAAGGGCAGGACGAACCCGCAGAAACCGCACATAGGCCCATTCGAGCGCCGAGAGCACTACGGGAATGCGCGCCAGCACGCCAAGCGGACGCAGCAGCGGGATCGCCCGCCACATGGCCGCAAAAGCCGCCGCGCCATCGAGCAGCACGCCATCCTCGCGCGCATGGAGCCGCGCCAGCAGCAGCGCGCGGTCACGCGGGCAGACGGCGCTATCATCGCTCACATCGACAAATTCGATCCGCCGCGCCCGGTCCAGCCGCCGCATCAGCGCAATCTCGCGCGTGCAGAGCGGGCAGGCGCCGTCATACCAGACGGTGAGGGGGGCAGGGGACATGCCATGCGCCTAGGCCTTGGGGCGAGGGCGCGGCAAGGTGCTCATTGGTGAGGGGAAATCCGGCTCACCAGTCATGTGCACCTTCATTCGTCATTTCTTCGCTACGCTCGCAATGACGATGGTTTGGGCGATCTTTGACCCAACCCCAAGCCCGCTCATGTTGAGCTTGTCGAAGCATCACACACGGCGGTCGCGCCAGCACCCTTCGACAGGCTCAGGGTGAGCGGAGTTGGGTTGGAGTAAGATCAACACCAATCCGTTCGTGTCGAGGGGCTCGACACGAACGGGCGTGGTGGCGGGCCAGCGCCTCAGAACGCCGGATCATACCCCGGCGGCAGCTCGCCATCCGTCGCGCTGCTGTCTGGCGAACCGGGTACATGGATGCCGCATTCCACCTTGTCCCAGCCCTTCCAGCGGCCCGAGCGCGGGTCTTCGCCCGGCGCGACCTTGCTGGTGCAGGGGGCGCAGCCGATGGAAGGGTAGCCCTGCGCTACCAGCGGATGGCGCGGCAGATCGTGGCGGACCATGTAGGCCTCAAGGTCTTCCGAACTCCACGAGGCGAGCGGATTGAACTTCAGGCGCCCTTCGGCATCGGTCCGGTCGATTTCGAAGCGCGGCAACCCGCTGCGGGTGGCCGACTGGAAGCCCTTGCGCCCGCTGATCGAGGCATCGAACGCCAGCAGCGCGCGTGCCAGCGGCTGCACCTTGCGGATCTCGCAGCAGCCGTCCGGGTCCCACGACCAGCGCAGGCCGTTCTCGTCCTTCTTGGCGACAAGCTCCATGTCCGGCTCGACGATCAGCCGGTTCGTCAGGCCCAGATGCGCCACCAGCTGGTCGCGATAGGCAATCGTTTCCGGGAAATGCTTGTGCGTTTCGAGGAAGATCACCGGGATCGTCTTGTCGACCTCGGCAATCAGATGGAGCAGCACCGCGCTTTCCGCGCCGAAGCTGGAGACGACCGCGACTTCGCCGATCAGCTTGTCCTTGAGGACGCTGCGCAGCATCTCGGGCGTGTCGGTGCCGCGGAACAGGTTGTTGAGCCGGATCGCGTCACTTTCGGTGAAGCGCGGTCCGGTGTCGATCCGGTCTGCGGTTCTGGTGGTGTTATCGGCCATGGCGAAGCGCCCAGATGGGCGAGCGGCCGTCCACCGTCTTCTGATAGACCTCGGGCCAGGTCGCGAGCGCCTTGTCCGCGGCGTCCGGCGTGATCGGCTTGTCGGGCGCGAAGGCATCGAAGCCGCAGCGGCGCATGTGGCTCAATTGGTCGATCAGCACATCGCCCACCGCGCGCAGTTCGCCGGCATAGCCATGCTCGCGCAGGATGCGGGCGGCGGAATAGCCGCGGCCGTCGCCGTAGCTCGGGAAGTTGATCTCGATCAGCGCGATGCGGTCGAGCGCGGGCAGCAGCGCACGCGCGTCGTCGCCGGGTTCGATGCGGACGGCAGTCGCGTTGCCCTGCACGGCAAAGGCGTCGACCGTCACCGCCGGATCCCCCACGGGCTCGTCGTCGCGGTAACGCAGGCAGTGCTCAACCATAGATCGCCTCCTTGAACGGAGCCATGCCGAGGCGGCGGTAGGTATCGAGGAAGCGTTCCCCCTCCGCGCGCTGGGCGAGATAGACGTTCGTCACGGTCTCGATCGCATCGACGATGCCGTCCTCGCTGAAGCCGGGGCCAACGATCTGGGCGAGCGAAGTATCCGCCGCTTCCGAACCGCCGAGCAGCAGCTGGTAGTTCTCGGTGCCCTTCCGGTCGACGCCCAGAATGCCGATGTTGCCGGCATGGTGGTGCCCGCAGGCATTGATGCAGCCCGAAATCTTGAGCTTAAGCTCACCTAGCGCGCGCTGGCGTTCCGGCTCGGCGAACCGGGCCGAGATCTTCTGCGCCAGCGGGATCGAGCGCGCATTGGCGAGGCTGCAGTAATCGAGCCCCGGGCAGGCGATGATATCGCCGATGAGGTCAAGGTTCGCGGTCGCGAGACCCGCCGCATCGAGCTTTTGCCACAGCGCGTAGAGGTCGCTCTGCTTCACATGCGGCAGCACGATGTTCTGGGTGTGGGTCACCCGCAGTTCGTCAAGGCTGTAGACTTCGGCGAGGTCAGCCATCAGCCGGATCTGGTCCGCCGTGGCGTCGCCCGGAATGCCGCCAGCCGGCTTCAGGCTGATGACGACCGCCCTGTAGCCCGCCTGCTTGTGCGGCGTGGTGTTCTGGTCAGCCCAGACCGCGAAGTCCGGATCGCTGCGGTCATAGCCATCGGCGAGCCCGCTTTCGAGGCCGGGATCGGCAAAGAACGCGGCAATTCTCTCGAACTCGGCCTGCGGCGGCTCCAGTCCCAGGGTGAGGATATGCGCGAACTCTTCCTCCACCTGCCGACGGTATTCGTCCGCGCCGATCTCGTGGACGAGGATCTTGATCCGCGCCTTGTACTTGTTGTCGCGGCGGCCGTAGCGGTTGTAGACGCGAAGGCACGCTTCGGCGTAGCTCACCATCTGCAGCGCGGGCACGAACTCGCGGATAACCGGCGCGATCATCGGGGTGCGGCCCATGCCGCCGCCCACATAGAAGCGCGCGCCGATCTCGCCCGCATCGTTCTTCACGATCTGGATGCCGATATCGTGCAGGCGCATCGCTGCGCGGTCGGTGTCGGACGCGATCACCGCGATCTTGAACTTGCGCGGCAGGTAATCGAACTCCGGATGGAAGCTCGACCACTGGCGCAGCAGTTCGGCATAAGGGCGCGGATCGACCACTTCGTCTGCCGCTGCCCCGGCGAAGTGATCCGAGCTGATGTTGCGGATGCAGTTGCCGCTGGTCTGGATGGCATGCATCTCCACCGTCGCGAGATCGGCAAGGATCTGCGGCGCGTCTTCCAGCTTGATCCAGTTGTACTGGATGTTCTGGCGTGTGGTGAAATGGCCATAGCCGCGGTCATACTTGTCGGCGATGTCGCCCAGCATGCGCATCTGGCGGCCATTGAGCGTGCCATAGGGAATGGCGACGCGCAGCATGTAGGCGTGCAGCTGCAGATAGAGCCCGTTCTTCAGCCGCAGCGGCTTGAACTGGTCCTCGGTGATTTCGCCCGCCATGCGGCGCGCCACCTGGCCGCGGAATTCCTCGACGCGCGCATCGACCATGGCCTGGTCGTATTGGTCGTACTGGTACATGTCAGATCACCCAGTTGCCGCTGTGCGGATCGGAAGGTTGCAGCGCGAGGTCGGGACGGACGGTGGGGCCCAGCGCGCGGATGCGGTCCTTGATGTGGTCCGGGCGCACCGTGCCGTCCGCGCCCTTGGTGGCGCTGATCGCATAGCTTGCATTGACGCGGCGCGCGGCTTCCTCGGCGGCAAGGATCGTATCCGCCGCATCACCGACATCGACCGCATCATGGACATGGCGCGACCAGCCCTGGCCGTCCCACCAGACAACGTGGCCGCTGCCCAAATCATTCCCCGTCAAGATCTTCACGCAGCGCACTCCGCCAACTTCTGCAATTCCATATGCCGCTCGCGCCCGGTCACTTCGCCGATCACGATGAGGGCAGGGCTCTTCACCTTGTGCTCGGCCACCAGCGCGCCAAGCCCCGCCAGCGCCCCGCGCAGCACGCGCATCGTCGGCCGCGCGGCGTTCTCGATCACCGCCACCGGCATATCGGGCGCAAGGCCGTCGGCCATCAGCTTCTCGGCAATCGCATCGCTCGTCGCGACGCCCATGTAGATCACCAGCGTGCGGCCTACGCCCGCAAGGCCCGCCCAGTTCTGGTCGGTCAGGCCCTTGCACTGCCCCGCCACAAAGCTGACGATCGAGGCGTTCTCGCGGTGCGTCAGCGGAATCTGCGCCGCTGCAGCCGCGCCCATCGCGGCGCTTACGCCGGGCACGACCTCGACCGGCACGCCCGCCGCATAGCAGGCCTCCGCCTCCTCGCCGCCGCGCCCGAACACGAACGGATCGCCGCCCTTCAGCCGCACCACATCGTGGCCCGCCAGCGCCTCGTGCACCAGCAATGCGTTGATCTCATGCTGCTGCAAGGTATGCCGCGCCCGGCTTTTCGCGACGGAAACCAGCCGCGCGCCTGCCGGGATCATCGCCATGATCGCCGGATCGACCAGCCCGTCATGCACGACCAGCTGAGCCTCCGCGAGCAGCCGCGCCGCGCGCAAGGTCAGCAGGTCCGGATCACCGGGGCCTGCACCGACAAGGTAGACGGTGCCAAGTCTGGAAGGCGAATTGCTCATGGGCGGCAGATGGTCCTTGTACCCTGCAATCGCCAGCGAGGAAAGCTAGGGGGGCGGCTAGGTGAGCTTTAGCGGCCCTTTATGAAAAGCCCCTCCCCGTTCGGGGAGGGGTTGGGGACGGGTAACCAAGTTCGCCGTACAAGCGCCGCGCACCCCCACCCGGCCTCCCCCGACCGGGGGAGGAGCCAAAAGCCCTGTCCCATGGGCTCATCACGCCGCTGCAATGGCCTCGATCTCGACCAGCCAGTCGTCGGCCAGCGTCTGTGCCACGATGGCGGTGGTTGGAATGCGGTGCTCGCCCAATGCGGCGAGGCGGGCGGCCGCGTTGGCATCGGCATAGCTCGCGTCGCGCAGGTAGCTGGTCAGTCGTACTAGATTGTCGGTCGTCATGCCCGCGCTCGCCAGAATGGCGCGCAGATTGTTCCAGACGCAGTCCAGCTGTTCTTCGAGCGTCGGCGGTGCGGTGAAATCGGGGCGCAGGCCCATCGTTCCGCTGATGAACAGCAGGCGCTGCGGCCCGCGAACCTCGATGGCGTGAACCCAGTCGCCGCCCGTCGCATAGACTCCCTCAGTGGGATTGTGCGTGATCACTTCCATCAGGATTTCCTTGATTATCCTTTAACCACAATTGCCTGTGCATGCCGTAGCCGCTGGGTCGCGCGGGCCGGAAGGATAGATGGGGCCTCGTCAGGCGGGCAAGTTCGGATGTGTCCGATCTGCTACAGATTATCAGCGCCACGCCGAACCAGCGCCTCCGCCAGCACCCGCAGCCCATCCGAATCCCGCAAGGTGACATCCGATTGCGGCAGCGGAATGCTCACGCCGCTGTCCTTCAGCGCATGCCATGCCGCCTTCAGCACGTCGGACCGCACGTTGCCCACGCCGTTCTCGGGATCGTCGATCGAGATATAGATCAGCAACTCGATCGCGCTTGCCCCGAAGGCGCTGAACAGGATCGAGGGCGCCGGATCGCGCAGCACGCGCGGCACGGTCAGCGCGGCTTCCAGCAGCAGCTTTTCGGCAAGGTCGAGATCGCTGCCGTAAGCGACGTTCACGGGAATCGTGATCCCCACCTGCTTCGAGCTGTGCGACCAGTTCTCGACTTGCGTGGTCATCAGGATTTCGTTGGGAATCAGGATCTCGCGGTCATCACGCGTCGCCACGGTGATCGCGCGCACGCCGATGGCGCTGACGACGCCGAAGGTGCTGCCCTTGGTATCGTTCACCGCGATCACGTCGCCCGGCTTGATCGAGCGGTCCATGAGGAGGATCACGCCCGCGATCAGGTTGCCGAAAGTCTTCTGCAGGCCAAAGCCGACCGCGAGGCCGAAAGCGCCGGAAAACACGGTCAGCGTGGTGAGGTTGATCCCCACCGCATCGATGCCGACCAGCACCGCGACGGTCCACACCGTCACCGTCATCAGCTTCTCGCCGAGCGCGCGCTGCGTCGGATCGAGGCCCTTCATCGAACGCACGGCGCGCCGACCGACACGCCCCGCGATCCGCCCGAACACGATGACGAGCACGACGACCACGACCATCCACACCGCGTTGAACAGCGAGATATGGGTGCGGCCGATATCGAAACCGACGTCGTCGAGAGACCGCGCGACCTGTGCAATGCTGCGCTGCAGCTTGGTCCACTCGCTCATAGCGCCGCCCGCCACGCGGCCAGCCCGCGCGCAAGATCGGCGGTCAGGTCCGCCGTGTCCTCAAGGCCGATGGAAAGCCGCACGCCGAAGCGGTCTCCCGCCTCCAGCCCCGGCAGCGGCCAGGGGCTTGCGGTGCGGATCGGTGCGGGGTCGACCGGCGTCGCGAGGCTCTCGAACCCGCCCCACGAATAGCCGATGCCGAACAGCGCAAGCGCATCGATCAGCGCGTCGCGCGCCGCACAGGTGCCGCCCTTCAGCACGAAGCTGAACAGCCCGCACCCGCCGGTAAAGTCCCGCGCCCAGATGTCGTGCCCCGGTGAACCCGGCAGCATCGGGCAGAGCACTTTGGCGACCTCCGGCTGGGCTGCCAGCCATTCGGCAATCGCCAGCGCCGAGCCGGTTTCCTGCGCCAGCCTGAGGCCCATTGTGCGCAGCCCGCGCAGCATCAGGGCGGCGTCATCGGGCGAGACGACATTGCCCAGCCCCTGCGCGCGCAGCCGCAGCTTGCGGTACCACGCCGGCCCCGCGCTCGCGCTGCCCATCATCACATCCGAATGCCCACCGACATGCTTGGTCAGGCTCATGATCGCAATGTCCACCCCGCGCACGAGCGCCGGAAAGCCCAATGGCGAGGCCCAGGTATTGTCGAGCACCACCGTCAGCCCATGCGCCTTGGCGATGGCGGACAAGCGCGGCACATCGCAGACCTCGATGGTGAGGCTGCCCGGCACTTCCAGCAGCACCGCCTTGGTCCGCGCGCAGATCGCCGCCTCGAATGCTGCCGGGTCCGCCGGATCGAACCAGCGCGTCTCCACGCCGAAGTCCCCCAGCAGCCCGCGCCCCATCGCGCGGCTCGGCTCATAGGCGTTGTCGATCATCAGCAGCACATCGCCCGGCCGCAGCACCGTGAGCAGCGCGCCCATGATCGCTGCCACGCCGGAAGGATAGAGCACCGTGCCTTCCGCCCCCGGCTCCAGCGCGGTCAAAGCCTCGGCCAATGCCCACTGCGTCGGCGCGCCCCGCCTGCCATAATAGAACTTGCCGTCCTCGTTGGCGGGATGCGCGCGCAAGGCCGCCATATCGGGATAGAGATGCGTGCTCGCCCGGTAGACCGGCGGATTGACCACCGCGCCCGGATGATCCGCGCTGCCGGTCCATTCGGCCCGCCGCCCTGCGCCTACGAGCCGCGTGCCGATGCCAAGGCCTTCGCTGTCATGTTCCGCCATGGGAGGGTCTTAGGCTGAATTTGCGCGGAAGGGAATCCATCCCCTTTTCGCCAATGGCCCAAACCCCGCTCACCCTGAGCTTGTCGAAGGGTGCTGGTGCTGCGGTTGCGCTATATGCTTCGACAAGCTCAGCATGAGCGGGGTTGGGGGCAAATCCCGTCAGTCAAGCCCGTTGAACCAGTCGGTCGCCACGATGAATTGCTCGGCTGCAGACGGATTGTCGAATGGCCCGACCATCTTGCCATCATGGCGCGGCACCCAGGTCGATTGCTCGTCCCAATCGCTTTCCAGCAGATAGGTCTTGTCCCAAGCGAACTTGCACACGTCTGCACGGCGCTTGCCGTCAAAGCTGTAGAGTGATTTGATCACTCTGTATTTTTTGCCGAAAAGCGGGCCATGGACACTGTGCCCATTCAGCCATCTCCACAATTCGACGGGCCAAAAGCGGGCCACTGAACCTACCGCGCCGCCCCCGTTTCCTTCGGCGTTTCAGGATCCGCCCCCCATTCGCTCCAGCTGCCGTCGTAAAGCGCCACGTCGTGCTTGCCGATCAGATGCGCTGCGAAGATCAGCACGTTGGCCGTCACGCCCGAGCCGCAGCTGGTGATCAGCGGCCGGCTCAGGTCCACGCCCGCCGCATCGAACACCGCGCGAATCTCGTCCGGCGATTTCCACGTGCCATCGGGCTTGAACATCGTGGCGTAGTGCAAATTGCGAGCGCCCGGGATGTGCCCGCTGGCAAGCCCCGGCTTCACTTCCGCCACCTCGCCAGTGAAGCGCCCGGCCCCGCGCGCATCGACCACCTGCGCCGCGTGGCTATCGAGGTTCGCCAGCACATCGGCCTTGCTGCGCACGTTGCGGTCGTCGCTCCACACGGTGAAGTGGCGGTGCCGCAGCGTCTCGCGCCCTTGTGCGCAGGGGCGGCCTTCCGCCTTCCACTTGGCGATCCCGCCATCAAGCAGCGCCACATTGGTCGCGCCGAACATCGTCAGCATGAACCAGGCGCGCGTTGCGGTCTTCACCGGGCTGTCGTCGTAAAGCACGATGCGGCTGCCATCGCCGAGGCCGAGGCTCTGCATCCTGCTGGCAAAGCGTTCGGCGCTGGGGAGCATGTTGAGCCCCGGACGCTCCGGGTCGGTCAGCTCCGCAAGGTTCATGAACACCGCGCCGGGGATGTGGCACGCCTCGTATTCCAGCACCGGATCGCGGCTGTGCTCGGGCAGGAATGCGCTCGCATCGACGATGCGCAGATCACTCGCGCCCAGCTCGCTCGCGAGCCACTGGGTCGAGACCAGGGAATCCATGGGGTTTGCTCCGTCCTGCATGCGGCCCGTCTTTGCGGGGCCTTGGGGCCAATGATTAACCCTCTTGCTGCGCTGCGGCAAGGAGGAAGGGAGTGCTCCTGCCCCTCACGCCCGCTTGCCCCGCCGCGTCCGCGGGTGCAAAGGCGCGCGCAAGAAAGGACTTTGCATGACCGATATCGGCGCCACCCCGCTGCATCTGGGCCAGACCAGCAGCCTGCCCGCCTCGCCCGAGGAGGCCGTGCTCGATTACGTGCCCAATCCGCGGCAAGGCTCGCTGTTCCTCGTCCGCTTCGCCGCGCCCGAGTTTACCTCGCTCTGCCCGGTCACCGGCCAGCCCGATTTCGCGCACCTCGTGATCGATTACGCTCCGGGTGAAACCATCGTCGAATCAAAGTCCTTGAAGCTGTTCCTCGGCGCCTTCCGCAACCATGCCGGCTTCCATGAGGACGTCACCGTCGGCATCGGCCAGCGCCTGTTCACCGAAATGCAGCCCCGCTGGTTGCGCATCGGCGGCTATTGGTATCCGCGCGGCGGCATTCCCATCGACGTGTTCTGGCAGTCGGATGCGCCCCCCGCCGGACTGTGGGTGCCCGATCAGGGGGTCGCGTCCTACCGCGGCCGCGGCTGAGGTTCACAAGCCCCAGCGCTGCCCTGCCGCCTCGTCGATCCAGTGGTCGATGCGGTCATAGTCGCGCTGGATCCGCCCGACCGCGCGCCAGTCGCCTTCGGCGCATTCGTGCTGTTCCCTCCACTGCAGCCGGTCGATATCGCGCTGGATGCGCCGTGCGGTGCGGTAGTCGATCAGCCCGCGGCTGGTCTTCCAGCGCAGCTGCCGCTCCAGCCCATAGCCGCGCTGGCCCGAGCAGGCGCCGCCGAAATCGCCGCGATCCCCGCGCCAGCCGCCGCCATAGGGCTGGTTGTAGCCCCAGCCGTTGTTCCAGCCGCCGCGCCAGTCGTGCGCGCTGGCCGTGCCGGAGATCGTCGCCGCGCTGCCGAGGGCGAGCGCCGCTGCCAGAACCTTGGTCATCGTCTTCATCGTCGTGTCCCTTCACTGGTGCCGATGGTGCGGTTGTGCCTGATTCGCCGTGGCACGAGCCTGAATGCGACGTTGGCATTTGTTCAGCTTTCATCGAACTTTTCTGAACACCCCGTCGATCCCCTTGCACAGTCCGCCATCCCTGCCGAAAAGGAGGGCCGAGAGGGCGAACCGCCCCGCTGGAGAGAATGCGCATGAGCGGCGATACCGATTTCACCGGCCGGAAGGTCCTCGTCGTCGGCGGATCGAGCGGCATCGGCAACGGCATCGCCCATGCCTTCCGCACACGTGGGGCGCAGGTCCATGTCTGGGGCACCCGTGCCCGGGCAGAAGACTATGACCCCGCCGAAGGCTCGGACCTCACCGGCCTCGGCTATACCTCAGTCGACGTCGGCGATCCCGGGGCCGTCGAGGCTGCACCCATGCCCTTCGCCAGCCTCGATGTCCTTGTCCTCTGCCAGGGCACCGTCGTCTACAAGCGCGGCGAGTTCCAGCGTGCCGGGTGGGACAAGGTCATGGCGGTCAATCTCGACAGCCTGATGCACTGCGCGATGAAGTTCCGCGCCATGCTGGCCGAAGCCAAGGGCAGCATTGTCACCGTCAGCTCGGTCGCCGCATGGGGCGCCAATATCGGCAACCCGGCCTATGCCGCGTCCAAGGCCGGTGCCGTCAGCCTCACCCGCACACTCGGCAATGCCTTCGCGGGCGAAGGTATCCGCGTCAACGGCATCGCCCCGGGCCTCGTCGCCACCAAGCTCACCAAGGTCACCACCGACCACCCCGAACGCCTCGCCGGTTCGATCGCCCGCATCCCGCAGGGCCGTCTCGGCACGCCCGAGGACATGGCCGGCGCGGTCCTGTTCCTCGCCTCGCCGCTCGCCAGCTACGTCACCGGGCAGACGCTCATCGTCGATGGAGGGCTCTCGCTGTGAAGTCATATCTTTCCTGCGCCCGCACCCTCCCCACGCCGCTCACCCTGAGCCTGTCGAAGGGTGCTGCCTGCGCGCGCAGTGCGGGCATGCTTCGACAAGCTCAGCATGAGCGAGGATGGGAGTGGCAGGAGACGAGCAGTTCACCGAAAGGGTCCCGCCCATGAAGGCTCTCCGCTACTACGGCGCGCGCGACGTGCGCTATGAAAGCATGGACGATCCTGCGCCCCAGTCCGATGGCGATGCCGTCGTCCGCGTCACCGCCTGCTCGATTTGCGGCTCCGATCTCCACATCTACCACGGCCACGGCTTCTCCAAGGATGTGGGCTTCTGCGTCGGCCACGAGGCGGTGGGCGAGATCGTCGAGATCGGCAAGGGCGTGCAGCGCCACAAGGTGGGCGACAAGGTGATGATCCCCGCCGCCGTCGGTTGCGGCCGCTGCCGCTCGTGCCTTGCGGGCGTGGTCAACACCTGCGAGTTCGGCATGGGCGCATGCTACGGCCTCTCCGCCGCGCTGCAGGGCTCGCAGGCCGAAGCCGTGCGCGTCCCCGCCGCCGATGCCAACGCCGTCGCCATCCCCGAAGGCGTCAGCGAGGAACAGGCGCTGATGATGACCGACGCGCTCGCCACCGCCTGGTACGGCGTGCGCAATGCGGATGTCGTCCCCGGCGCGTCGGTCGCGGTGATCGGCCTCGGCCCGATCGGCCTCATGGCGGTAGACAGCGCGATGGTGATGGGCGCGCACGTCGTCTACGCCATCGATCCCATCCCCGAACGCCGCGCCATCGCCGAAGCCAACGGCGCCATCGCGCTCCACCCGGACGAAGCGCTCGAACGCATCAAGGCTGACGGCAAGGGGAAGAAGCTCGATTGCGTGGTCGAAGTCGTCGGCAGCGACGCCACGGTCGATTTCGCCCTGCGCCTCGTCCGCCCGCGCGGCACTGTCTCGGTCATCGGCGTCCAGCAATCCCGCCGCTTCGCCTTCCCCTTGGAACGCGCCTTCGCCGCCGGCCTCACCTTCCGCACCGGCACCTGCTCGGTGCCGGAGGAACTGCCTGCGCTGTTCCCGCTGGTCCGCTCGGGCCGCCTGAAGCCCGAACGCTACGTGAGCCACCGCATGCCGCTGAGCGCAGGCGCGGAGGCTTATCGGTTGTTCGAAGCGCGCGAGGCGGGTGCGCTGAAGATGGTGCTCACGCCGGATTGAGTAACCGCCACACCACTTCCCGTTCGTGTCGAGCGAAGTCGAGACACCAAGCGCCGCGCATTGTGTCTCGACTTCGGGTCTTTGACCCGAAGTTTATCCCGAGCTTTTCGAGGGGCTCGACACGAACGGGAGGGGCAAATTAGACTACCAGAAAACCGCTCATGCTGAGCTTGTCGAAGCATCATCCGTCTCGGTCCGCCGCCACAGGATAAACACTGCATTGGCAGTCGAACCCATGGCCTTGATCATTTCCGCTTCATCGAACCCGGGCAACGTCATCAGATAGTTGACCACGTCCCTCTCACCATCGATCCCTTGCGGAAATGCGCCCGCCAGCGCGTTGTCCGGCCCAAACAGAATCCACCACACGTCATCGCCCCAAGGGCCGCTGTCGTTGGTCTCGATGATGACGGACGAAATGTCGTCCTTTGCGATCGAACGGACATCGCCCTTGATATCGTGAATCGTGATGGTTTCTGCATCAATGGTGGCGGCCCATTCACTTTTTGGCGCGCGCTCGCGGCGAAATCTTTTCAGCCATCCGAACATGTGTACCTACCCCGCCACCACCAGCTCCACCCCCGCCGCCTTCACCATCGCTGCATGCTCCGGCGCGATCCCTGCGTCCGTCACCAGCACGTCCACCTCGTCCAGCCCGCAGACGATGGTGCCGGACCCGGAGGCGAACTTCGCCGAATCCACCAGCAGGATCACCTGCTCCGCCCGGTCGATCAGCCGCCGTTCCGCCGCCACCAGCACCACATCCTGCTGCATCACGCCCTGCGGCCCCACCGCAGCCGCGCCCATGAACAGCTTGGGCGCATGGAAGCGCGGCATCGATTCCTCACCCGCCGCGGCCAGAATGATGTTCTGCTCGCGAAACACCGTGCCCGATGGCACCAGAATGCGCGTCCCCGCCTGGGGCAGCAGCGCGTTCACGATATGGAGCGAATTGGTCAGCACCTGCAGGCCGAGGCCAGCGAGGTGCGGGCACATCTGCAAGGTCGTCGTGCCGCCGTCGATCATCACGCCTTCGCCCGGCTCGCAGCGCAAGGCCGCCGCCGCGCCGATGGCGCGCTTGGCCGCCATGTTTCGGTTGATCGATTGGTCGAACGGCGTGCCCGCCAATTGCAGCACCGGCGCGCGCGGTCCTTCGACCAGCTTCGCCCCGCCGTGCACCCGCACGATGGCCCCGGCATCCTCCAGCCGCGCCAGATCGCGCCGGATCGTCGCGGGCGAGGCCTCGAGCGTTGCCTCCAGCTCGCGATAGGTGACGAAGCCGGTGCCCTGCATCGCCTCGACGATCACCTTTTCGCGTTCCGCCGCGTGCACCGATGCCTCCGTGATTACATGCAATCAAAAACCGTCATGCCGCTCGGTCTCGAGTTGTTCAAGGCTTTTGCCCTCGTTGCGCGGTGCCCACACGAAGCCGATCACCCCGGAGATCATGAGAAAGCCGGTCAGGATCAGCGCCAGCGTGGTAAAGCCCGTCGCGGTCAGCAGCGGCACGAACACGCTGAACACGCCAAGGCTCACCCGCACGATGGCAAAGCAGATCCCCTGCGCGGTCGAGCGCAGCATGGTCGGAAACATCTCCGCGCTCCACAGCTGGAAAAAGCTCTGCGCGCCGAACCCGCCGCCGAACTGCAGCAGGAACACATGCAGCAGCGCCACCGGGATCGTCAGCGGGAAGACCGCGAGCAGCGCCATGCCGACGACCTGAACCACCGCCGAAATCGCAAACAGCGTCCGCTGGTTCACCCGGTCCGCGAGTTGCATGAACACCAGCCCGATCGAGGCCATGCCGATGGCAAACGAAAGCGCCTGGATCGCCACCGCCTGCGCCTGCGTCGCCGCGCCCACCGTGCGCAGGATATAGGGGAAGAAGAACCCGTTGGTGCCCGCCCACAGGTTCCAGAAGCCATACATGCCAACCAGCCCAAGGATCGAGGCGAGGTGCTTGCCCTTCAGCAGCGAGGAAATCGGCGGTCGTTTCGCGCCTGAAGCTTTGGCTTCCTCCCACCGCGCCGATTCCGCCATGCGCGAGCGCAGGAAGGTCAGCGCAATCGCGATCACCAGCAGGTGCCCGAACACGATCCGCGCGCCCAGTTCGCCCAGCGAGGTGAGCGCCAAACTCATCAGCAGCACCACGACCGGCCCGAGATACCACAGCACTTGCGCCATCCCCGAATGCCGCGCGCGCTGCCCCTCCGGCGCGCCCTCCGCAATCAGCGACCACGAGGCGGGAATATCCGCGCCCACCGCCAGCCCGACAATCAGGAACCCCGCAATGATCATCCACGGCGCGACAGCAAAGACCAGCAGCGCCATGCCCGCCGCATAGAGCAGCATGTCCCACTGGTAGATCGTCTTGCGCCCCAGCCGGTCGCACAGGATGCCGCCGACCAGCGCGCCGATCCCCGCGCCGATGGCATTGGGCCCAAACGCCCCGATCAGCCCCAGAAACCCCGGCGAAAGCTGGTAATGCTCCTGCCACAGCGCCAGCGCCACCGACCCCGCCACGATCGAGCCCGCATCGATATAGTTGGCGAGCCCCGCAAGGATCGTGTCGCGCCAGTGGTGCGAAGGTGACGTCAACTATTCTCTCCCCCTGATACCAAAAACCTCGTCGGCCCGTGCTTGACACGGGGCTTGGCTGGCCTTGGCCGCCCAGAAAAGCCCAGGCCCGTGTCAAGCACGGGCCGACGAGACCGGGGTTGAACCGTTCCAACCCGTCATGCCAGATTATCCCGGCTGATCCGGTCCACCCGCGTCACGCCGGTCAGCGCCATTGCCACGCGCATTTCCGCCTCGATCAGGCGCAGCATCTTGGCGACGCCCGCCTCGCCGCCCGCCGCCAGCGCAAAAGCCCAGGCCCGGCCCAGCAGCACGCCCTTCGCGCCCAGCGCCAGCATCCGCACCACATCGAGCCCCGAGCGCACGCCGCCATCGGCGAGCACCGTCAGCTTGTCCCCCACCGCATCGACAATCGGCGGCAAGGCGCGCGCGGTCGACAGCACACCGTCGAGTTGCCGCCCGCCATGGTTCGAAACCACGATCCCGTCCGCGCCGACGTCCGCCGCCGCCTTCGCATCCTCCGGATCGAGAATGCCCTTGAGGATCAGCGGCCCGGTCCACTCGCTGCGGATGAAGTCGAGATCGCGCCAGTGGATCGAGGAATCGAAATTCGCCCGCATCCAGGCGAAAAAGTCCTCCAGCCCCGTCCGCCCTTGCAGCAAAGGCGCGATGTTGCCGAGGTGGTGTGGGCGGCCCCAAAGGCCTACGTCCCAAGCCCAGCCGGGGCGCATGGCTGCCTGCACCACGCGCCGCATCGCGCCCAGCGGACCCGCCGCGCCCGCCAGTCCCGAACGCACGTCGCGATACCGGCTCCCCGGCACGGCCATGTCGACCGTGAACACCAGCGCCGGGCACTGCGCCTCGCGCGCCTGCGCCAGCAATTCGCGCATGAAGCCCCGGTCCTGGATCATGTAGAGCTGGAACCAGAAGGGCCCACGCGCCGCCTTGCGCACTTCATCCAACGGGCAGACCGATACGGTAGAGAGCGTGAACGGCACCCCCGCCGCCTCCGCCGCGCGCAGGGCCTGCACCTCGCCGCGCCGCGCGTTCATGCCCGCGAGGCCAATCGGTGCCAGCGCCACCGGCATGGCCAGCTTCTGGCCGAACAGCTCCGCCGAAAGGTCGATATCCGCCACATCGACAAGGATGCGCTGCCGCAGCGCGAGGGCCGCCAGATCGCTCACATTGCGCCCCAGCGTCGCCTCGGCATAGGAACCGCCGTCGATATATTCGAACAGGAAGTGCGGCAGCCGCCGCCGCGCGGCTTCGCGAAAGTCGGCGATATTGGCAATGATCATGTTACCGGTCACTGGGCGGTCTCCTGCAGCCACCGCGTGCGATAGGCCTCCCAATCGCCCGCCAGCGGCTCCACTTGCCTGAGCCGCGCGGCCGGCGCCAGACCGGATTTGATCAAACGGAGCGCCCCGAACGCGGCATCGCACGGCCCGTCCGCCACCAAGACGCGGCAGTCCGGCCGCAGCCCTGCCAGTGCCCGCACGAACACTTCGGCTGCCGCGAACCGCCCCTCGACCAGCACGGTTTCCCGCGCCCCGATCAGCTCCAGCGCCGCATCCGCCATCAGCGCCGCGTAAAGGCACGCCGCCGCGCGCCCATCGCCCGGCTCCCCGATCCACCGCGCCGTGCTGTCCGGAAACGGCCCGCAGCCGGGCGCCAAGGTCGGCAGCAGCATCGTCCCCGCCGCCAGCAGACCCGGCACTGCAGCCAGCATGTCCGCCTGCTCCGCCGGATCATCCACTCGCGCCCCATGCGCCGCCAGCTCGATCTCCCGCCCGCCCATGAACCGCGCCGAAGGCACCGCGCGCCCGTCGGCATCCACGTTCACCAGGCAGTCGCGCCCCTCCGGCAGCACCGGCGCATCGCCTTGCGCCCGCCGCATCGCGACAAACCACGTACCCGTCGAAAGCACCGTCGCCTCGCGGTCCGCCACTTCGGCAAACCCCCGCGCCGCATGGAGCGCCGCGTTGGAATCATGCACTCCGGCCAGCACGCGCACCTCTGGCGAAAGCCCCGTCGCCGCCGCGATCTCCCGCCTCAGCGTGCCGACAACAGCCCCCGAATGGACCACCGGCGCAAACCGCTCCGCCCAGCCCATCCGCTGCGCCAGCGGCGAGAACGCGGCCTCAGCCGGCGCCCACAGATCGGTATGGCACCCCAGCGAGCTCACCTCGCTCACCGCCGCACCGCTCAGGTACCACGCCCAGTATTGCGCCCAGGGCAGCAGCGTCGTTCCCTCCAGCGCGCCTTGTTCTTCCAGCCACCAAAGCTGCGCGCCAAGGTTCAGTCCATGGGGCAGGGCAGGGGAGCCCGTCACCTCAAACGGATCGCGCGCCGCGCGGTACCGCGCCATGACGTCATCCGGAATCGTCGCCTCATAGTCCACCGGCGCAAAGGCCAATGCGCTGTCCTTCAGCGCCGCCACCCCGGCGCCATGCCCCACTGGCACGATCGCCTCCACCGGATGCCCCCCAAAGGCCCCCAGCGCATCGACCAGCCACGCGGAAATCCCGGCAACATCGAGCACACCGCCAGCCGCCACATTGGGGCGCGTGCGCACATCGAGCCGCCGCCCGGCCCGGTCCCACAGCGAAACCTTGGCCAGCGTCTTGCCCATGTCGATCACGATGAATGCGCCGTGCTTCAGCGTCCGTCTCCCTTTTCTCAAACGATCAATATCAATCAATATTGATCGTTTCTAGTAGAAATGTTAGCAGGCTCTCGCAATCGCAGCCCATCGCTGCCCCCGGAAGGATGCCATGAACGCCCATACGCCTGTAGCTCCAGCGATTCCCTTCGCCGTGCCCGCCAGCCGCTGGGACGATGCGCACGCCGCCACGCTCAGCCCCGAGGAACTGCTGCTCTATCGCTCGAACCTCCTCGGCAGCGATCTTACCGTCACCAACTTCGGCGGCGGAAACACCTCGGCCAAGCTTACCGGCATCGATCCGCTGACCGGCGCGGACGTCCCCGTCCTCTGGGTCAAGGGCTCGGGCGGCGATATCGGCTCGATGAAACTCGACGGCTTTTCAACGCTCTATCAGGACAAGCTGCTCGCGCTCGAAGCGCACTATTCCGGGCCGGACGACGACGACAAGATGGTCGGCTTCCTTCCCCACTGCACCTTCAACCTGAACGCCCGCGCTGCCTCGATCGACACCCCGCTGCACTCGCTGCTGCCCTTCGCGCATGTCGATCACGTCCACCCCGATGCGATCATCGCGCTCGCGGCCAGCTCCGGCGGCGAGGCGGCGACCCGCGAGATCTGGGGCGGCCGGGTCGGCTGGCTCCCCTGGAAGCGCCCCGGCTACACGCTCGGCGTGATGCTGCGCGACTATGTCCGCGCGAACCCGCAGGTCCAAGGCGTCATGCTCGCCGGCCACGGCATCATCTGCTGGGCCGACAGCGCCAAGGCTTGCTACGAACACACCATTGGCCTGATCGCCGACGCCGCGCGCCATCTCAATGCCGCGATGGCCGGAAAGCCCGCGTTCGGCGGCCAGGTCATCGCGCCCCACCCGGACCGCGCGGCCATCGCCGCCGATCTCATGCCCCGCCTGCGCGGGCTGATGACCGGCACGCGGCGCAAGCTGGGCCACTTCTCGGATGATGCCGAAGCCCTCGAATTCACCGGCAGCGCGGACTTCCAGCGCCTCGCCGCGCTCGGCACCTCGTGCCCCGATCACTTCCTGCGCACCAAGATCGCGCCGCTGACGCTCGACCCTGCGCGCCTGACCGATGACGCCTATCTCGCGCAGCAACTCGCCGACTACCGCGCGCTCTACGCTGCCTATTACGAGCGCTGCAGACGCCCCAATTCCCCCGCCATGCGCGATCCCAACCCGGTCGTCGTCCTCGTCCCCGGGGTGGGCCGCATCACCTTCGCCACCGACAAGACCACCGCGCGCCTCGCCGGCGAATTCTACGGCAACGCCATCAACGTCATGCGCGGCGCCGAGGCCATCGGCGACTACATTGCGCTGGACGAACAGGAAGCCTTCGACATCGAATATTGGCTGCTCGAGGAAGCTAAGCTCCAGCGCATGCCCGCGCCAAAGCCGATGGTCGGCCGCATCGCGCTCGTCACCGGCGGGGCGGGTGGCATCGGCGCCGCCACCGCCGCGCGCTTCCTGCGCGAAGGCGCCTGTGTCGTCCTCGCCGACCGCGATGCCGCCGCGGCCGAAGAAGTCCGTGCCGGTTTCGCCGCCCAGTTCGGTAAGGACGTCGTCCGCGCCGTCGCTTGCGACGTCACCGACGAAGCGCAGGTGGCGGCCACCTTCGCCTACGCCGCGCGTGAGTTCGGCGGCCTCGATGTGCTGGTCGCCAACGCCGGCATCGCCAGCTCCGCCCCCATCGAGCAGACCACGGTCGAACTGTGGGACCGCAACTTCGATGTCCTCGCGCAGGGCTACTTCCTCACCGCCAAGCACGCATGGGGCCTGCTCAAGCGCATGAAGGAGCAGGGCGGCTCCTCGGTCGTCTTCATCGGCTCGAAAAACGCCGTCGCCGCCGCCGCCGGGGCCTCCGCCTATGCTTCCGCGAAGGCCGCCGCCAACCACCTTGCGCGCTGCCTCGCGCTGGAAGGCGCGCCCGAAGGCATCCGCGTCAACGTCGTCAATCCCGATGCGGTCATCAAGGGCAGCAAGATCTGGGACGGCGACTGGCGCAAGGAACGCGCCGCCTCCAACAAGGTCGACGCCGGCGAGGAACTCGAAGCCCACTATCGCAATCGCTCAATGCTGAAGCGCGACGTCCTCCCCGAAGATATCGCCGAAGCCGCCTTCTGGCTGGGCTCCGATCTTTCGGCCAAGTCCACCGGCAACATGATCAATGTTGACGCAGGCAACGTCCAGGCGTTCACCCGGTAAGCGGGAAGGGGAGAGAGAATGACCGAATTGCCCATCTCGTCCGACCTCATCGGGACATGCAACCACGCCCACCGCGAGGCGCTGGAGGACGACTACGCCGCCCTGGGCCGCAAGCTCGCCCGCGCCGGGATCGATATCGATGCGGTGAAGGCCAAGGTTGCCAGATTCTCCGTCGCCGTCCCCTCATGGGGCGCAGGGCGCGGCGGCACGCGTTTCGCCAAGTTCCCGATCCCCGGCGAGCCGACCAATATCCATGAGAAGCTGGAAGACTGCGCCGTCATCCAGCAACTCGGCCGCACCACGCCGCGCGTCTCGCCCCATTTCCCGTGGGACAAGGTCTCGGATTACAAGGCGCTGCGCGAGCACGCCGCCGCCCTCGGCCTCGGCTTCGATGCGGTCAATTCCAACACCTTTCAGGACCAGCCCGGCCAGCCCCACACTTACGCCCACGGCTCGCTCGCCGCGCAGGATGCCGCCACGCGTCAGCAGGCGGTCGAACACAACATTGAATGCATCGCAATCGGCCAGCAATTGGGCTCCACCGATCTCACCGTCTGGGTCGGCGATGGCACGAACTTCCCGGGCCAGCAGGATCTTGGCCGCAGCCTCGATCGCTATCTCGAAGCCGCCGCGCAGATATACGCCGCGCTCCCCGATGACTGGCGCATGCTCCTCGAACACAAGATGTTCGAGCCTGCTTTCTATTCCACCGTGATCAGCGACTGGGGCTCATCCATCCTCGCCGCGCAGGAACTCGGCCCCAAGGCCAAGTGCCTCGTCGATCTCGGCCATCATGCGCCCAACGTGAACATCGAACAGATCGTCGCCCGCCTCCACCGCTTCGGGAAGCTCGGCGGCTTCCACTTCAACGACAGCAAGTACGGCGACGACGACCTCGATTCCGGGTCCATCAACCCGCACCAGCTGTTCCTCGTCTTCAACGAACTGGCCGAGGCCGAGCTCAACCCGCGAGACGGCTTCAACCCCAGCTACATGATCGACCAGTCGCACAACGTCACCGATCCCATTGAATCGATGCTCTCTTCTGCCGAGACGATCACCCAGTGCTACGCCAAGGCCGCGCTGGTGGACCGCGCCACGCTCCACACCGCGCAGCAAGCCAACGACACGATGATGGCCTTCCAGGCCCTGCGCCGCGCCTACAACACCGATGTCGCGCCCATCCTCGCCATGGCGCGCTTGGAAGCCGGCGGCGCGATCGACGTGCTCGAGGCCTACCGCCTCAGCCAATATCGCAGCCGCAAGGCGCAAGAACGCAAAGCAGTGGGTCTGGGCGCAGGTATTGTGTAAGCAGACGCGATACTGCCCATGAAATCTGACGATATCTCGTCAAATTTCAGTCACGAAACTGGCGTTGCCACGCAACCGATGGTCTAGAGATCGCGGTTTTACCGGGAGTCTTTACCATCCGTCAGATTGCTGCCCTGCCGTACCGCTTCGAAGACGTCTCTGCCGATGCGCAGGTGCGGCTGATGCTGGTCACCTCGCGCGAGACGAAGCGCTGGGTCATTCCCAAGGGCAATCTGCCGGGCTCGCTGCTGCCCCACGTCGCCGCCGCGCGCGAGGCGGAGGAAGAAGCGGGCGTGTCCGGCGCCGCCTGCCCCACCCCGCTCGGCAGCTATCGCTACCGCAAGAAGCGCGGCAACGGCGCTTCGCTGATGGTCGATGTCGATGTCTTCCCGCTCGCCGTGACCCGCGAAATGCCCGCGTGGAAGGAACAGCACCAGCGCGAGCGCCGCTGGTTCACGCTGGCCGAAGCGGCGGACGCGGTCGACGAGCCGGACCTGCGCGATCTGATCCGATCTTTTGCCGCATCAGAATTCAGGGCAGCGACACAGCGTACGAGTGTGCTAGGGGCGGCCCTACACCACACACGGATGGGATCGATGTTCGCCTGGTTTCAGCGTCTCCTGCCCCGCACGGGCAATTTCTTTGACATGTTCGAGGCTCACGCCACCGCTGTCCTCGCTGCTTCGGACGCCATGGCGCGCCTGCTCGAGGAAGGCTCCTCCAGCGCCGACCACATCCGCGAGATCATCGAGCGCGAGAACGATGCCGACGAGATCACCCGCTCGGTGCTCCAGACCGTGCGCAAGACCTTCCTCACCCCGTTCGACCGCGGCGCGATCACCAGCCTGATCGGCGCGATGGACGATACGGTGGACGAGATGCACTCGGCCGCCAACGCCATCGCCATCTACGAGCTCAAGACTTTCGCGCCCGAAATGCGCGACATGGCCGCGATCATCGTCGATGCCGCGCGCGTCATGGCCGAGGCCGTGCCGCTGCTGCGCGATGTCGCCCGCAACGGCGCGCGCCTCCACGAACTCACCGAGCGGCTGGTGCGGATGGAAGCCCATTCGGACGAGATCCACGCCGCCGGCCTGCGCCGCGCGCTGCGCGATCATGGCGCGACCGATACGCTGCGCTTCGTGGTCGAGCGCGAGGTCTACAAGCATCTCGAACGCATCGTCGACGCCTTCGAGGATGCGGCGAACGAGATCGACGGCATCGTCATCGATCATTCGTAAGGCGGGCAGGGGGCTTACCGCATGCATGAGCTTGCCTTCCCGCTGCTGGTCGGGCTGATCCTGATCGCGCTGGCGTTCGATTATCTCAACGGCCTGCACGATGCGGCGAACTCCATCGCCACGGTCGTCGCCACGCGCCTGCTCAGCCCGGTGCAGGCGGTGGTCTTTGCCGCCGTGTTCAATGCCGGCGCCTATTTCCTGACGATCACGTTCCCCAGTTTGCAGGCTGTCGCCGCCACCATCGGCAAGGGCCTGATCGACAAGGACCTCGTCACCCCGGCGGTCGTCTTCGGCGCGCTGATCGGGGCGAGCACATGGAACATCCTCACCTGGCTCAAGGGCATTCCCTCCTCCTCCAGCCACGCGCTCGTCGGCGGGCTGATCGGCTCGGGCCTCGCCCATGCGGGGATGACCGGCATCCAGTGGAGCGGCCTCAACAAGACGCTGATCGCGATTGTCCTTTCGCCCACCATCGGCATGCTGCTGGCGATGCTGGTCATGCTGCTGACCAGCTGGCTCTTCCGCAACGCCACCGCGCGCGGCGCCGAGACGCGTTTCCGCTATCTCCACCTGCTCTCCTCCGCCGCCTATTCGCTGAGCCACGGCCTGAACGACGCACAAAAGACGATGGGGATCATCACCGTGCTGCTCTATTCGACCGGGCGGCTCACCGGGCCCTTCGAGGTGCCGCACTGGGTGGCGATCTCGTGCTACCTCGCCATCGGCCTCGGCACGCTGACGGGCGGCTGGAAGATCATCGAGACGATGGGCGGGCGCATCACCAAGCTCTCGCAGCACCAGGGTTTCAGCGCTTCGGCGGCAGGCTCGATCGTGCTGTTCGGCGCCTCGGCGCTCGGCATTCCGGTCTCGACCACCCACACCGTCACCGGCGCCATTATCGGCGCCGGCACTGCTCGTCGCGCCTCCGCCGTGCGGTGGGGCGTGGCACAGAGCGTGGTCGTCGCCTGGATCATCACGATCCCGGCGTCCGCCGCTGTCGGCGCGCTGTTCTATGCGCTGACGACGCTGTTCTGAGGTTCGCGCCGGCAGGCGTCCGGTCCGTTTCTTCGCCGGACCTGTAGCTATTTGCCCGTACCGTCCGAACCCGTCGGACTGCAAAAGAGAGGGATCATGCCGGAGCACAGCTTCATCCTGTGGGGCACGCCGCATTCGCTGTTCACCGGCAAGGTGCGCAGTTATCTTCTGAAGCACGGCATTCCCTTCACCGAACGGACGCCCGCCGATCCCCGCTTCGCCGCCCAGATCGTCCCCGCCATCGGCTTGCAGGTCGTGCCGGTGCTCGAGACTCCGGACGGCGCGTTGTGGCAGGACAGCACGGTCATCATCGACCGGCTCGAGCACCGCGAACCGCGCTTGCAGGCAGCTGGCACGGGGCTGTGCGGCGTCATCGCGCACCTCCTCGACGCCTTCGCCTGCACGGCGCTGCTCCCCATGGCGATGCATTACCGCTGGAGCTACCGCGACCAGCAAGAGCAGTTCCTGCTCGCCGAATTCGGGCGGGCGATCCCTCCGGGCGCCGTCCCCCCGGCCCACAAGGCGGCCACCACGGCCAGGGTCATGGACAAGTTCGCCGGCTTTCTTGCCGGTCTTGGCGTGACAGCGGACGTCATTCCGGTGATCGAGCAGGACTACCTCGATCTGCTTGCCGCGCTCGAAGATCACTTCCAGCATGAACCCTATGTGCTGGGCCGCGCGCCCAGCCTCGCCGATTTCGGCTTGATGGCGCCGCTCTACGCCCATCTGGCGCGCGATCCGGTCCCCGGCTTCATCATGAAGACCAGGGCGCCGGCAGTGGCCCGCTGGACCGAGCGGATGAACACACCGGGACTTAGCGATCCTGAATTTGGCCCCGCCGAAACATCCGAACCGGCAGGCTTGCCGCCGACGCTGCCCGCCATTCTCGAAGTCGTCTTCCGCATCTGGACACCCGGCCTGCTGGCCGACGCGGCGCTGTTCAATGCCTGGTGCGGCGCGCTCACCGATCCGGCCCCCGGCACGCTGGTTTCGGCAGATTCGCGGCGGCTCGTCCATGCGCGCCTGGGTCCGGTCACCTACACGCGCGGCGGCACCACGTTCAGCCGGGAAAGCCAGCCGCAGGCACTGTGGCATCTCGCCAGAGCGCAAGCCGCCGCTGCCGCGCTGGAGCCGCACCAAGCCTCCGAATTACACGCGCTTCTGGAGCAGACGGGCGGGCTGGGGGCAATGGGGATCAGCCTTGCGCGGCCGATCGTCCGTCACGACAACGTGCTGGTGCTGGGGTAGAGTGTTTGGGAAATGGTGCCGGCTGAGGGATTTGAACCCCCGACCTTCGGTTTACAAAACCGCTGCACTACCACTGTGCTAAGCCGGCGCTGAAAGCCCCTTAGCGTCAGGTGGCGCCAAAGGTCCAGCCCTCGGTGCGGGCAATTGCATCCGTAAGGCCTGCCGGGGCCCACAGCGCCGGATCGTGCGCCACCTTGCGCAGCCATGCTGAGGTGATCAAGGCATCGCAGGTGTGGTCGTCAACTGGGCCGCGCAAGCCTGCCCGAGCGCTCCCCAGCTGCGCCAGCGCTTCATCCAGTTCCGCGCCATCCCTGATCTTCGACCGGCTCGCACTCCGCCCCGCCGCCATCGCGGCGATCGTTGTGTAGATTTCGCAGACGACCGAGCCCGTCTCCGGAAACGGATCGATCGGCCAGACCGGCAGCCCTCCCTCCAGCCGGTGCAGCACGCGCATTCCCGAAAGGCTCGATTTGCCCACTTGCGCCGCGCCGACCAGATTGAAGTTTGAATAAGGCGAGCAGCCCATGGCCTGCTGCGCCAGTTCGGTCACCCGCAGCCGCCCGCGCCCGCCTCCAAAGGCGGCGCCTTCACGCCCGCCATGCCGCCGGAAATGCGCACTCGCCTCGGGATGGTCGACGAACGCCCCCACCGACAAGTGCGGCTCATCGGCGCAAATCGCGTCGATCAGCGCCCACAAGCCCTTGGCATCTGCGGGGCTTTCCGGCCAGCCGGGAAAGAACGCGCCTCGATCCACAAAGGCGAGAGAGATCCCAAGGTCCACCCCCACCAGCGTATCCGCCGGCAGGTCCTCCACCAGCCAGTGCAGCACGTCGGTGCGCGACCACCGGTGACCCGCCCGCACCAGCCTTGGCGCAGCTGCACCCTCGTCGCAAATCGCCAGCGCAATTCCCCGGTGCCGTTCGCCCGCCGCGCCGGACCAGTCGATGGCCGCGAAATGCCGGAACCGTCCGGCTCTCATTCCCCCCGCCGCTCACGCCGCTTCTTGTCCCACCAGTCGAGCCGCTTCTGGATCTCGCGCTCGAACCCGCGCTCGACCGGCTTGTAGAACGTCTGCGCGCGCATCCCCTCGGGCCAGTAGTCGGCGCCCGAAAAGCCGTCCTCCGCCTCGTGGTCATAGGCATAGCCCTCGCCATAGCCGATCTCCTTCATCAGCTTGGTCGGGGCATTGAGGATATGCGCCGGAGGTGAAAGCGATCCCGTCTCCCGCGCGCTCGCGAAAGCCGCCTTCTGCGCCGCATAGGCCGCGTTCGATTTGGGCGCGGTGGCGAGATAGAGGCACGCCTGCACGATGGCGAGTTCCCCCTCCGGCGAGCCGAGGAACTGGTAGGCATCCTTTGCCGCCAGGCACTGCACCAGCGCCTGCGGGTCGGCGAGCCCGATGTCCTCGCTGGCAAAGCGCACCAGACGTCGCAGCACGTAGAGCGGCTCCTCGCCTGCCGTCAGCATCCGCGCCATGTAGTAGAGCGCCGCCTGCGGGTCCGAACCGCGCAGCGCCTTGTGGAGCGCGGAAATCAGGTTGTAGTGCCCGTCGCGGTCCTTGTCGTAGACCGCCACCCGCCGCATCAGGAACTTCGCGAGGTCCTCCGGCCCGAGCGGCGCAGGCAGCGAGACATCGAACAGCGTCTCCGCCTGCCCCAGCAGAAACCGCCCGTCGCCATCCGCCGAGGCAATCAGCGCCTCGCGCGCCGGCGGCGTCAGCGGCAAACGCAGGCCCGTCAGCTCCTCGGCCCGCGCCAGCAACGATCCCAGCGCCTCGGCATCCAGCCGGTGCAGGATCAGCACTTGCGCGCGGCTGAGGAGCGCCGCGTTCAGCGCAAAGCTCGGGTTCTCGGTCGTCGCGCCGACCAGCGTGACGGTGCCCTTCTCGACATAGGGCAGAAACCCATCCTGCTGCGCCCGATTGAAGCGGTGGATCTCGTCCACGAACAGCAAGGTCTTGCGCCCGATCTGCGCCATGGCTTCCGCCTCGGCAAAGGCCTTCTTGAGGTCCGCCACGCCCGAAAACACCGCGCTGATCGCCACGTAGCGCAGCCCCACCGCATCGGCGAGCAGCCGCGCGATGGTCGTCTTGCCCGTGCCCGGCGGCCCCCACAGCACGATCGAGGAGAGCTTCCCCGCCGCGACCATCCGGCCAATCGCGCCGTCCGGCCCCGTCAGGTGATCCTGGCCCACGACTTCGCCAAGGTTTGCCGGACGCAGCCGCTCGGCCAGCGGCGCATCATCGGCAGCGTGCTCGCGCGGCGTTTCGGCGGGGGCAGGGGCGAAGAGATCGGCCATCGTCCTCCCGATCTAGTCACCTCCAGACGATTTTGCATCCACCCTCTTGCCAAGATTGTTTAAAGATATATCTTAGAGCCATCATGAAACATCAAGGACGCACAATGCGATTCGCCAAGGACAACTCTTTTCACGGCCACGGACATGGCCATAAACACCACTTCGCCATGAAGATGATGGCCAGAGGATTTGGCGGCGGTTGGGGACACCGCGGCGGCTTCGGTGGCTGGGGCGGCGGCGAGGACTGGGACGATGAAGGCCCGGGCTTTGGCGGACGCCGCGGCCGCCATGGCGGCAGGGGTGGCCGCATGTTCGGCCCCGGCGAACTGCGCCTCCTGCTTTTGCTCTTGCTCGACGAGCAGGACCGCCACGGCTACGAACTGATCAAGGCGATCGAGGAACTCGCCGCCGGCGCCTATGCGCCCAGCCCCGGCGTGGTCTATCCCACGCTCTCGCTTCTGGTCGACGAAGGCATGATCGCAGAGGTTCCGGGGGAGGGCGCCCGCAAGGCCTTCACCATCACCGATGCTGGCCGCGCCGAACTTGCGCCCCGGCTGGAGGAAGCCAAGGCCATCGTCCAGCGCCTCGGCGATTTCGGCAAGGCCCGCGCTGACGCCGAAGGCCGCACCGGCAGCCCGCCCTTGCGCCGCGCCATGGCCAACCTGATGATCGCGCTGCGCCACCGCGCCGGCCGCGGTCTCGACGAACCTACCGCCCACCAGATCGCCGATATCCTCGACGAAGCCGCCCGCAAGATCGAACGCCTCGGAGCCGCGCAATGAGCCCAGAGTCCAGCAGTGCAATCGCCAACGTCGCCACAGCCCATGCCAGCAAGTACCTCCAACAGGTCTGCAAGCACTGGGAACACAACCTTGCCGTCAGCTTCGATGCGCAGCGGGGCACCGTCACCTTCCCCCGCGACGCGCGCGGCGCCTCGTGGGCGGGTGACGCGCTCGTCACCTTCACGGCGCACCCCGAAGCACTCGAATGCCGCATCGATGCCAGCGAGCCGGGCCAGCTGGGCGGCCTCAAAGGCGCCGTCGAACGCCACATCGACCGCTTCGCCTTCCGCGAGACGCTGACGTGGGATTGGTCCGATCTGGCAGGTTGATTGCCCTTCCTTCCGCTCCGGCGTATCATCGGCGCCGGAGCGGGAGAACACTGATGCCCCTGAACCCAAGACCTAGAGCAACGGTATCCTTCTGGTTCGTCGCCGTCCTCAGCCTGCTGTGGAACCTGTTCGGCTGCTACGATTATCTGATGTCCAAGCTTTCGCCCGAAAGCTATTTCGCCAGCATGGGGATGAACGCCGAAAGCGTTGCCTACATGGCCGCATTGCCGGGCTGGCTCACCGCCTTCTGGGCACTCGGCGTGTGGGGCTCCCTTGCAGGCTCGCTCCTGCTGCTGGCCCGCTCGCGCCTCGCCGTACCCGCCTTCGCGCTTTCGCTCGCCGGTCTTGCGGTCAGCCAGCTCACGCAGGAGTTCTGGCTCCACCCACCGCAGGCAGGCCCCATCGGCCTGATCCTCATGGTGTGGTCCGCGCTCGTCTTCTTCCTGATCTACGCGCGCAGCATGGCCGCCAGGGGCGTACTGCGCTAGCGCCGCTTCAGCGCGTCCTTCTGGCGGATCAGCCTCAGGTAGGTGTCCGCCACCGCCTGGTTGATCGCATCCCAGCTGAAATCGAGCGACCGCCGTTCGCCCGCCGCGCCGTGCTGCGCACGCAGGTCGGCATTCTCGACATAGGCCCGCAGCGCCTCGGCAAAGTGATGCAGTGCCCCCGGCGCGATCAGGCGGCCCGAAACGCCGTCGGAAACAAGGCTCTGGCTCCCCGTCGCCGCCGCCGCCACGACCGGTACCGCGCAGGCCATCGCTTCCAGCGTCACGTTGCCGAATGTCTCGGTCACGCTCGGGTTGAACAGCACGTCCATCGCCGCCACCGCGCGCCCCAGATCCTTGCCGCCCTGAAACCCGGTGAACACCGCGCCCGGCAGCCGCGCCTCGAACCACGTCCGCGCCGGGCCTTCGCCCACCACCATCACCCGGTGGCGCGTGCCTTCACGCGTGCCGCGGCGGTTAAGCTCGTCGATCGTGTCCGAAAACACGTCGAGCCCCTTTTCCATCACCAGCCGCCCGAGAAAGCCGATCACCACCTCGTCGTCGGCAATGCCCAGACTGCGCCGCCATTCCAGATCGCGCCGGCCGGGGTTGAAGATCGTCCGGTCCACCCCGCGCGACCACAGCGAGATGTCGTAGTTCATGCGCTCCTCGCGCAGCACTTGCGCCATCGATTCGGACGGCGCCACCAGCGCATCGCAGCGGCGGTAGAACCGGCGCAGCAGCGCGGTCAGGATCGGCTCCAGCCACGCCATGTTGTAATAGCGCGGGTAGGTGTCGAAGCGGGTGTGCACGCTTGCCAGCACCGGCAACCCGCGTCCGCGTGCCCAGGTCACCGCGCGGTGCGCCGCCGGATCGGGCGAGGAGACGTGGACGACATTCGGCTGGAATGCCTTGAGGTCGGCGCGCGCCTTCCGGCCCAATGCGAAGGGAATGCGATACTCCGCGCGGCCCGGCACGGGAAACGAAGGCAGCCCCACCAGCTTGCCCATCGAAGGAAACGCGGGCTTTCTCACCTTGGGCGCGAACACATGGACTTGCGCGCCCTGCCGCTGGAGATAGCCCACCAGCCGGTTCAGTGCCTGGTTCGCCCCGTCGCGCACATAATTGTAATTGCCGCTCAGCAGCGCGACCCGCAGCCCCTTGAGCGGCGCTTCGGCGAAGCTCGGTTCCGGCGCGGTATCGAAGCTCTCGGCTGGGGCAGGGCGGTCCATCCGCGCGGCCATAGTGTCTTTTGCTCATATAAGAAAGGCGCACCGATCACCTTGGCGCATGACGCCGCAAGGTGACCGGTGCGTGCAGGGGTTCGTGGAGGCGCAAGCTTGGAGGACCCGAGCTTACCAACCGCGCCAGCCTCCACGATCACCCCAACGATCATGCTCCCAGCGTTCGTGTTCCCAACGCTCGTGCTCGCGCCAGCGCCGCCATTGTTCATAGCGCGGATCATAGCCGCGCCACACCGGATAGGGGCGGTAGACCGGATAGGCCGGGTAGTAATACCCGCCGTAATAGCGCGGGCGGTTGTCATAGCGGACATAGACGTCCGAATTGCGGTCCGATGCGATCGCCGCGCCCACGGCTAGCCCCAGCACGCCTGCGCCGATCGCGATGGCGGCATCGTTGCCGCGCCGCCCGTGCGCCTCGGCCGGCACCGCCATCGCCATGCTGCCCGCAGCGAGCGCGGCAGCGACAAGTCCTGGTTTCCAAAGCTTCATGGCTGTTCTCCTTGGCAGGCCCGGTCCGGCCTGCATGTGCTGCAAAGAGGAGCGCCTCCGGGCTGAACCGTTTCTGAAGCGGCGCGGGCAATGCGCCGCGCCGCTCCAAAGCTGCGATCAGTTGCCGTCCTGGTCATAATCCGGATCGCGATAGCCGCGCCGGTCGTAGTAGCCGTCGTTCCCTTGCGGATAACCATCGCGGCTGTAGCCCGGCTGCCCGCCCTGATAGCGCTGGTCATAGGGATCGCCGTTATAGGCGCCCTGCCAGCTGGGCTGGCCCCGATACTGGTTCTGGTATTGGCCCTGATAGCGGTTGTCGTACCGGCGATAGGCGTGGTCGCGATCCCGGTTGCGATTGCTGTTCGCCGCCGAAACGATGATCGCCCCAAGCGCAAGGCCGATGATGCCCCCCGCAATCGCCGCGCCGGTGCTGTCGCCGCCGCGATGGTGGCGATAGCCGCCATAGCCGCCGCCGTAATAGGGATCCGCCATCGCCGGCGTGGCGCTGGCGAGCGCGGTGGCGGCAAGGGTGACTGCCAGCACGGCCTTCTTCGCGAAGTTCAACATGGTCCATCTCCTGCGGGCGAAGGAAAGGCCAAGCGGATCATCCCGCCGCGATTCGTCGCCGTCGAGGATGGGATTAGGCTTTGCCGCCTGACTGCACGCGGAATGGCCAATGCAGCCGTTGTTCAGGTTTGCGATGATTTAAATGAACAAAACACCCCGATCTCGTCACTGCGAGCGCAGCGAAGCAATCCAGAGCAGCCACGCGCGCCGCTTGCAAACTCACGCGCCTCTTTCCAGCTCCGCCACAAAGCCCCGCACAATTGCCAGATCGTTCGCAAACACCGCATGATCCGGCGCCAGCGCCACCAACGCAGCGCTGATCCCCTCCGCCTGCCGCGCAAGCTCAAGCGCCTCAGCGCTCCGGCCAAGCTCCGCAAGCACCCCGGCCACGCGAATGAGCGAAACGAACACATCGCGTTTGTTGCTCGCCGAGGAAGGATCGGCCCTGGCGAGCGCTTCGCGGATGCCAAGGCCGCGTTCAAAGCGCGTGAGCGCGTCGTCCAGGCGTCCCTGCGCCACCATAACATCGCCGACCTTGTTGAAGCTGACCGAAATATCGCGGCGGAGGCTGGCCGAGGAGGGATCGGCCTCGGCCAGCGCTTCGCGGATGCCAAGGCCGCGTTCGAAGCGCGCGAGCGCGTCGTCCAGGCGTCCCTGCGCCACCATGACATCGCCGACATTGTTGAAGCTGACCGAAATATCGCGGCGGAGGCTGGCCGAGGAGGGATCGGCCTCGGCCAGCGCTTCGCGGATGCCAAGGCCGCGTTCGAATCGCTCGAGCGCGTCGTCCAGGCGTCCCTGCGCCACCATGACATCGCCGACGCTGTCGAGGCTGACCGAGATGTCGCGGCGGAGGCTGGCCGAAGAAGGATCGACCCTGGCGAGTGCTTCCATGATTTCGAGGCCGCGTTCGAAGCGCTTGAGCGCGTCGTCCAGGCGTCCCTGCTCCACCATGACATCGCCGACCTTGATGAGGCTCACCGAAATGTCGCGGCGGAGGCTGGCCGAGGAGGGATCGGCCCTGGCGAGTGCTTCCATGATTTCGAGGCCGCGTTCGAAGCGCTTGAGCGCCTCGGTAAGGCGTCCCTGCGCCACCATGACATCGCCGACCCTGTTGAGGCTAACCGAAATGTCGCGGCGGAGGCTGGCCGAGGAGGGATCGGCCGCGGCGAGCGATTCTGCGATTTCGAGGCTGCGGTCGAAGCGCTCGAGCGCGTCGTCCAGGCGTCCCTGCGCCACCATGACATCGCCGACCTTGATGAGGCTGACCGAAATATCTCGGCGGAGGCTGGCCGAGGAGGTATCGGCCCTGGCGAGCGCTTCGACGATGCCAAGACCTGCCTGGAATTCGTGCAAGGCTTCGGCCAGATTGCCTTCTGCGACCAGAACGGCCCCGAGTTCGTTATGGAGTACGCTGCGGTCGCGCTCATCCGTAACGTGTTGCAAGGCGCTGCCGAAGCACGTGCGCGCGGCGGCGAGCGTCTCGTAGTCTGCCTTCAGCCTGCCGAGTTCGATCCACGACCAGACATCGGTGGGGTCAAGCAAGACCGCTTGTTCATACGCTGCCTTCGCCTTTGTTCGGGCAAACGGCGCATAGATACGGGCAGCTCGTCTGGCGGTTTCGGCATCGCGGCGCTTGCCTTCGTGCACCTGCGCCATAAGGCTGTCACCGACAACCTCCGGACCTCCATCGACAATCTCCGCCAGGATGCCTTGATCCTCGGCCTTGTCAGAAGCGGCAAGCTCTTCGGTCGCCACCGCAAAGGGTGCTGCTTCCCGCTGGTCTGATATCTGCGCCGAAAGAGCAGCGATCGCCGCCAGAATTGCTTCATTCTGCGCGGTTGTTTTCGCGAATCCCGCGTTCATTTCGGCGCGGAGATCGGCAATCGCGTCGATCAGGCCTTGTATGCGGGCTGACTGCGCCTCGGCGAGTTCGACCAGCGCCTCGGCGCGCGCGTAGATGGCATTGCTGCGGTCGAACTGCAGAATGCGGAACAGCGGGGTCGATGATTTCACCTTGTCCGCGAAGAACAGCTCGAAACTGCCGGCCCAACCGGGATATGTGCCATGCCCGAAGCGAAAGACCGCGCGAAGCCCGTCGGTGAGCGGCACGCCCATCGCGCTTTCGACAATGGTGATGACGCTGGCTGTCGCTGCCGCTGCAGCATTGATGCCGTCATGCCCGTAAATCGCCTCGACCCGCTCCTGCAGCAGCGCGACAGGAACATTCGAAGCATCGGGGTGCATCCGGGTCAGACTGCCCGAGCGCACCATCCGGTTCAGCGCCTGAGATGCGCCATAGTCCTGCACGGTCACGTTGGCATCCGCACAGGCCTTGGCCATCACACCCAGCGATTCCGCGAAAGCCTCGTGCATCGCGTTCAGCACATGATGGTTTTTCGGGAATGTCTTGAGATCAAGCAGGTCCGCACATTGCTGTGCCGCATGCAGAACTCCGGCGTCGAACCGATTGCCGAGCAGGCCCCCGATGCAGGAGCCCAGAATGTCGACCGACGCGAAGAGAGCAATCGCACTCACGCCGGAAAGGATGACGCGAGTGGGTGACAGTTTCAAGGTGCGAAGACCACAATAAATGGTCTTCGCACATGACTATCGCAGGTATGAAAGGCTGAAAATGCGCAGCGCTTACGCCGCTTCCTTCTTCCGGCTCGCCTTCTTGCGCTCATGCGGATCAAGGATCGCCTTGCGCAGGCGGATCGACTTCGGCGTCACTTCGACCATCTCGTCGTCGTCGATATAGGCGATGGCCTGCTCCAGCGTCATGATCTTCGGCGGGGTCAGGCGGATCGCGTCGTCCTTGCCGCTCGACCGGAAGTTCGTCAGCTGCTTCGACTTCATCGGGTTGACTTCGAGGTCTTCCGGCTTCGCGTTCTCGCCGATGATCATGCCTTCATAGAGCGGCGTGCCAACGCCCACGAACAGGATGCCGCGCTCTTCGAGCGGCCCAAGGGCATAAGCAACCGCCTCGCCGGTGCCGTTCGAGATCAGCACGCCGTTCTTGCGGCCCTCGATGCGGCCTTTGTAGGGGCCGTACTTCTCGAACAGGCGGTTCATGATGCCGGTGCCGCGCGTGTCCGAAAGGAACTCGCCGTGATAGCCGATCAGCCCGCGCGAAGGAGCGGAGAACGTGATGCGGGTCTTGCCGCCGCCCGAGGGGCGCATGTCGATCATCTCGCCCTTGCGGTTGGCCATCTTCTCGACGACCGTGCCCGAGAATTCATCGTCCACGTCGATCACGACCGTTTCATACGGCTCGGTGCGCTCGCCGTTCTCGTCCTCGCCGAAGAGCACGCGCGGGCGGCTGATGCCCAGCTCGAAGCCCTCGCGGCGCATCGTCTCGATCAGCACGCCCAGCTGCAGTTCGCCGCGGCCCGCCACTTCGAAGCTGTCCTTGTCGGCGCTCTCGGTCACGCGGATCGCGACGTTCGATTCGGCCTCGCGCTCGAGCCGGTCGCGGATCATGCGGCTGGTCACCTTGGTGCCCTCGCGCCCCGCCATCGGCGAATCGTTCACCGCGAAGCGCATCGAGAGCGTCGGCGGATCGATCGGCTGCGCGTGGAGCGGCTCGGTCACGGTCGGATCGGCGATGGTGTTGGCCACCGTCGCCACGGTGAGGCCCGCGATCGAGATGATGTCGCCCGCCTTGGCTTCGTCCACCGGCACGCGCTCGAGCCCGCGAAACGCCATCAGCTTGGAGGCGCGGCCCGTCTCGACGATCTTGCCATCCCGGTCCAGCGCGTGGATCGGCGAGTTCACCTTGATCGTGCCCGACTGGACCTTGCCGGTCAGGATGCGGCCGAGGAAGTTGTCGCGGTCGAGCAAGGTCACGAGGAACTTGAACTGCCCGTCGACATCGGCGGCCGGCGGCGGCACGTGGTCGACGATCTTCTGGAACAGCGGCGTCAGCGTGCCCTCGCGCGCGTCCTGGTCCTCGCTCGCATAGCCGTTGCGGCCCGAGGCATAGAGCACCGGGAACTCGAGCTGCTCGTCATTGGCATCGAGGCTGACGAAAAGGTCGAACACTTCGTCGAGCACTTCCTGCGGACGGCCATCGGGGCGGTCGATTTTGTTGACGACGACGATGGGCTTGAGGCCGAGCGCCAGCGCCTTGCCGGTCACGAACTTGGTCTGCGGCATCGCGCCTTCGCTGCTGTCCACCAGCAGGATCACGCCGTCGACCATGCTCAGGATGCGCTCCACCTCGCCGCCGAAGTCGGCGTGGCCGGGGGTGTCGACGATGTTGATCCGCGTGCCTTCCCACTCGACCGAAGTGCACTTGGCCAGAATGGTGATCCCGCGCTCCTTTTCGAGATCGTTCGAATCCATCGCGCGCTCTTCCACGCGCTGGTTGTCGCGGAAAGTGCCGGACTGGCGGAACAACTGGTCCACCAGCGTGGTCTTGCCATGGTCGACGTGCGCGATGATCGCGATATTGCGCTGGGCATTGGACATGAGCATGCTTTCGGTTGAATATCTGCGGCGCAGCCCGCTGGCTCCGCCGTATCCGGCCAAACTGAGGCCGGACTAACGGGCGCGCGCTTACCCGCAATTGTGCGCTGCGGCAAGGGTACGTGGGTGCCAAAGCGGGGGCAATGCTTGCCGCACCCGCCGATTTGTGGCTCAACCTTGCCAAACGGCACCACCACGGGAGGCGCGCGATGAACTGGATGCTCATGCCATACCGGCGCTACGCCGAGTTCACCGGCCGCTCGCGCCGCCGGGAGTACTGGAGCTTCGTGCTGTTCTATATCCTGGTGTTCGTGGTGCTCAACGCCCTGTTCGGCACCAACGAGCTCACCCGCACGCCCACCGGTTTCGGCTATGGCAGCCGCCTCGTCGGCGGGGGCGGCGTGCTCGGCGGCCTCTTCGCGCTCGCCAGCTTCATCCCTGCACTCGCGGTTTCCGTCCGCCGCCTGCACGATCAGGATCGCTCGGGCTGGCTGCTGCTGCTCGGTCTGATACCCTTGTTCGGCGGCTTCGCGCTGCTCGTCCTGATGTGCCTCGAAGGCACGCGCGGCCCCAACCAGTACGGCCTCGATCCCAAGAACCCCAGCAGCGTCGACATCTTCAGCTAGTCACAACCGGAAGCCCCCCTCCCCGGCGGGGAGGGGATGGGGGAGGGGGCTCGGCCTCTCTGGCAAACGTGGCGCACCCCCACCCGGCCTCCCCCGACCGGGGGAGGGGAAGAGAAGATTAGGGGTCAGCGCTAAAGCGCTCGCAGCGCCTCGGCCGGCCGCGTCCGCAGCACCGAAAGCGAGCCCAGTACCGCCAGCACCAAGACCAGCGCCACCCCGCCGCCGAGCACAGCGAGCACACGCCCCCAGTCCGGCGCCCAATCAAACTCGAACAGTTCCACGATCACCAGCCACGCCGTCCCCCCGCCCAGCACCAGCGCCACCGCCGCCAGCACCGCGCAAAGCAGCGCATATTCCGCCGCCAGCAGCGCCAGCAATTGCCCCCGGCTCGCGCCCAGCACGCGCAGGATCACGCTGTCATACTGCCGCGCCGCCCGCGCCGCCGCGATCGCGCCCGCCAGCACGGCAAGCCCCGCCAGCACCGCCACCCCCGCCGCCGCAAAGATCGCCGTCCCGACCTGTCCCAGCAGCGTGCGCGCCTGCCCCAGCACCGGCCCCACTTCGATCACCGAGCTTTCCGGCAGTGCCTTGACCAGCCCCGAAAGGATCGCGCGGCGCACCCCATCGCGCTTTTCCGGCGCAGCCAGCGTGATCGTCGCAGCGTAAGTATGCGGCGCGTCCTCCAGCGCATTGGGGCTGAACACCAGCGCATAGTTGAACCCGAACGAGGACCAGTCGATCCGCCGCAGCGACGCCACCCGCGCCTCGCGCTCGGTCCCCAGCAGGCTGATCCGCAGCTTGTCACCCACCTTGAGGCCAATCGCTTTCGCCTGATCCGCATCGACCGAAACCAGCGGCTCGCCCTTGTAGTCCTTCGGCCACCAGCGCCCCTCGGTCAGCGTGTTGCCCGGCGGCACCTCGTCGGCATAAGTCAGCCCCCGGTCGCCGCGCAGCAGCCAGGTCTCGTCGGGCACCGCCTTCAGCGTGGCGACATCGGTCATCGCACCCTCCGGCCCGAAGGCCAGCACGGTGCCGCGCATCGCGGGCACCATCCGCACCGCCGCGCCGGGCGCCTCGCGCCGCACCAGCGCCTTGAACGTCTCCGCGCCTGCCCCCCTCGGAACATCAAGCACGAAGTAATCCGGCGCCCGCTCCGGCACGCGCTTGGCGATGTTCGCATCGATGCTCGTCTGCACCGCCGCCAGCAGCACGAAGGCCGCCAGCGCAAAGCCGAGCGCCACCACCAGCGCCGATGTCTGCGCGCCCGGCCGGTGCAGATTGCCCAGCGCCATCCGCAGCAGCGGCCGCGACGGACGCGGCAAGCGCGCCGCCCCCCACGCGAGCGCCCGCCCGATCAGCGCGAGCAGCGCAAACACCGCTGCCGCACCGCCCAAAAACCCGGCTGCAAGCCAAGGTTGCGGCGAAGTCAGCACCGCCAGCGCGGCAATCCCCATCAGCCCGAGCCCGACTGGCAGCACCCACAACGGAACCTTCCACCCGCGTCCCACAGGCGCCACCCGCGCCCGCAGCAAGGCCATCGCCGGCACCCGCCGCGCTTCCAGCAAGGGCGGTGCCGCAAAAGTCAGCGCGATCAGCAGGCCATAGGCGCCCGCCACCGCCAGTGCACCCGCATCCACGGTAAAGCCCGGCGGGATCGGCAGCAGCCCCTCCAGCGCCCGCGCCAGCAGCGGCGTGATTCCCACACCCAGCGCCAGCCCAAGCGTAAGCGCCGCCAAGGCCGCCGCCGCGATCTGCAGCAGATAGATCCGCACCACGTCGCCCGACTGCGCACCCAGAATCTTCAAGGTAGCAATGCTCGCCCGCCGCATCTCGAGGTACGAGGATACGCCCCCCGCGATCCCGATCCCGGCAATCCCCAGCGCGGCGAGCGCCACCAGCACCAGAAACTGCCCCATCCGCTCGACAAACCGGTCCAGCCCCGGCGAGGCCTTGTCGCGCGTCTTCACCTGAAAACCCGAATTCACGAACCGCGCCTTGAACGCGTCCGCCAGCGCCGCCGCATCCGCTCCCTTGGGCAGGCGCACGCGGTACTTCCAGCGCGCCATCGAGCCGACTTGCACCAGCCCCGAAGCCCCCAGCGCCGCCTCGCTCACGATCACCGTCGGCCCCAGCGCAAAGCCTTCGGAAAGCCGGTCCGGCTCACCCGCGATCACCCCGCCGATCACCAGCTCGGCGTCGCCGACGCGCAGATGGTCCCCCGCCTTCACCCCCAGCCGGTCGGCTACGCCGGGGTCGATCCACGCGGTCATCCCCTGCGGCGCACCCACCACGCGCCCGCTGTCTACCTTGAACTGCCCGTACAGCGGCCACCGTGCATCGACAGCCTTGAGCTCCACCGGCGCGGCATCCTCTCCCCGCCGTGCCATCGCCTGCAGCCGCGTTCCCTGCGAGACCGTGCCCAGCACCTGCATCGCTGCCAGCTCATCCGCCGCAGCTTCACGCCCCGCCAGCGTCAGCTCCAGATCGCCGCCCAGCATCGCTTGCCCGCGCGCCGCCAGTTCGCGCCCGATCCCGCCGGTCAGCGTTCCGATCGCCGAAAGCGCCGCTGTCCCCAGCACAAGGCACACGATCAGCAGCCTGAGGCCGCGAAACCGCCAGTCCAGCCCCCGCCGCGCGAGGCGCCACGCCAGTGCCCAGCGGTTCAAGATCCTTGCTCCAGACAAAAAGGCTCGCTCACCCTGAGCCTGTCGAAGGGTCCTCGCGCAACCTCGGCCCCATAGCCCCTCACGCCGCGCTGTCCGAGGCGATCCGCCCGTCCTCCAGCCGCACGATCCGCCCGCAGCGCCTCGCCAGGGCCTCGTCATGCGTCACCATGATCAGGGTCGCGCCCGCGTCCGAGACCTGCGCCAGCAGCAAGTCCGCCACCGCCTCGCCATTGGCATGGTCGAGGTTGCCCGTCGGCTCGTCGGCAAACACCAGCGCCGGACGCGGCGCCAGCGCGCGGGCAATCGCCACGCGCTGCTGCTCGCCGCCCGAAAGCTGCGCCGGATAGTGCCCCAGCCGGTGCCCGAGGCCGACCGCCTCCAGCGCCGCCTTTGCCTGCGGCGCCGCATGGCGCTCCCCCGCCAGCTCCAGCGGCGTCGCCACGTTTTCAAGCGCGGTCATCGTCGGCAGCAGGTGGAACGCCTGCAGCACCACCCCGATCCGCCCCCGCCGCGCCGCCGCCAGCGCATCTTCCGAAAGGCCCATGAAGTCCTGTCCCGCAACCGTCAGCGTACCCCCGCCGGCGCGCTCCAGCCCCGCCAGCACCGCCAGCAGCGAGCTCTTGCCCGAACCCGAAGGCCCCAGCAGCGCGAGCCGCTCGCCCGCTTCCACCCTCAGGCTCACCCCGCGCAGCACGTCCACCCGCGCCTCGCCCTGACCAAGGCTGAGCGTGATATGGCGGGCATCGATAAGGGGCGAAGCGGGGGAGGGGCTTGTCACCTGTCGACATTGGCATAGATCAGTTGCATGGTGCAACCTGATCTAAGGCGCACCCCCATTTCCGTTCGTCCCGAGCGAAGTCGAGGGACAAACGGCCGAGCGCAGCCGAGGCCCCACGCAAGTTCTCGGCTTCGCTCGAACAGGTCCCTCGACTTCGCTCGGGACGAACGGGTAGGTGGAACTGTTTCTTATGCCGGGGACTCCGATGCGCCGCCTTCTGCCGCTTATCGCTTTTGCTCTCGCCGCCTGTTCGCAGAGCGCGCCCGTCCCCGAAGCCCCGAAATCGCAGGCGAGCGCCACCCCCGCCATCCCCGCCGACGCCCCCGTCATCCTCGCTTTCGGAGACAGCCTCTACGCCGGCTACCGCCTCGCGCCCGGCGAAGGCTATCCGCCTCGCCTCGAAGCCGCGCTCAATGCGAGTGGCGTGAAGGCCCGCGTCGTCAATGCCGGCGTCTCGGGCGATACCACCGCCGCCGCGCGCGAGCGCCTCGCCTTCACGCTCGACAACCAGAGGCGCAAGCCCGCACTCGTCATGGTCGGCCTCGGCGGCAACGACATGCTGCGCGGCCTCCCCCCCGCCGAAACCCGCGCCAATCTCGATGCCATCCTCACCGAGCTCGACAAGCGCCAGATCCCCGCGCTGCTCACCGGCATGCTCGCCGCGCCCAACATGGGGAAGGACTATGTCGCTGCCTTCAACCCGATCTACCCCGCGCTCGCCGCCAAGCACAAAGCGCCGCTGGTGCCGTTCTTCCTGCAAGCGGTGATCGGCAACGACAAACTGATGCTGGACGACCACGTCCACCCCAATCCGGCGGGTGTGGACAAGATCGTCGCGGCCACCAAGGACGAAGTGGCCAAGGCGCTCAAGGCGGCCACGTCGCGCTAGAACCCACCCCCAACCCCTCCCGCAAGCGGGAGGGGAGCAGGACAGCGCACAGACAAAGCCCCTCCCGCTTACGGAAAGGGAGAGGACACCACTGCTCTTTAAGCCCCTCCCGCTTGCGGGAGGGGTTTGGGGTGGGCCGCCTGCAAACACTACCGCGCCACCGCCCCATCCGCCACGCGCCACACTGCCGCATCCGCCCCCAGCGGTTCGAACGGCGCCAGTTCCGTCCCCGTCATCCACACTTGCGCCCCGGCCTTGCCCAGCCGCTCGTAAAGCGCGGCCCTGCGCAGCGGATCAAGATGCGCAGCAATCTCGTCGAGCAGCAGCACTTGCGGCCGCGCTCCCTTGGTCAGCGCGGCATGGGCGAGCACGATCGAAATCAGCATCGCCTTCTGCTCACCGGTCGAACAATCCGCCGCCGGTGCGTCCTTGCTCTCCATCCTGACGCCCAGATCATCGCGGTGCGGCCCGACGAGCGTGCGCCCCGCCGCCCGGTCGCGCCGCCGGCCTTCCCGTAGCGCCCCTCGCAGCGCATCGACTTCCACCGGCCCGCCCGCCACATAGGCCAGGCCCGGCCGCGCAAACGGCGCCTCGGGCAGGTCCGCCAGTGTCTCCGTCAGCCCCGCGATCAGCGCCATCCGCGCCCGCGCCAGCTCCGCCCCCGCTTCGGCCAGACCCGCCTCGATCCCGTCGAGCCACAGCGGATCGGGCTCGCCCGGCGCCTCCAGCAAACGGCCCCGCTCCCGCAGCGCCGTTTCATAGCGGCTCGCGGCCCGCGCATGCCCCGGCTCCACCGCCAGCACCAGCCGATCGAGAAACCGCCGCCGCGCCGAGGCGCCTTCGGCAAAGAGCCGGTCCATCGCCGGGGTGAGCCACGTGATCGAAAGCCATTCGCCCAGCCGCGCCGCCGGACCATCCGCGCCGTTGATGCGCACAGTCCGCCGCCCCGGTGCCGCCGGAGACGTGGAGGTCGCCAGCAAGACCGCGCCGTCCTCCAGTTCCGCCGCCACCGCAAAGCTGCCGTCCCCGCCGCGCCCCGCCATCTCCGCCGGCTGCGCCCGCCGCAGGCCCCGCCCGGGCGAAAGCAGGCTGATCGCCTCCAGCACATTGGTCTTGCCCGCGCCGTTCTCCCCGATCAGCACATTGAACCGCGCCGTCCCCTCCAGCCGCGTCGCGGCATGGTTGCGAAAATCGCGCAAGGTGAGGCGGGTGAGCGGCATCGGTTCGCGGCGTTAGAGCTTTTGCGCGCGCGGTGCAAAGCTGCCCGATTGACAAGACCCCGTGCCAAACGGAAACTCACCCCATGCGCTTCCTCCTCCCGATTGCTGCCGCGCTCCTGCTCAGCGCCAACGGCCCGGCACCGAGGCTCCCGATGAACCCCGTCGTCCATTTCGAAATCCCCGTCACCGATCTCGACCGCGCCGTCCGCTTTTACGAAGCCGTGTTCGAGATGAAGCTCGCCCGTCAGGACGTCGATGGCTATGCCATGGCCTTCTTCCCCCGCGCCGATGGCAAGCCCGGCGCCAGCGGCGCGCTCGCCAAGGGCGATGTCTATGTGCCCACGAAGTCGGGTGCGATCCTCTACTTCGATGTGCCGAGCATCGACCCGGTCCTCGCCCGCGCTGCGGCGAGCGGCGGCAAAGTGCTCTATCCGAAGAAGGACATCGGCGAGGCAGGTTTCGTCGCCGAGATCGAAGACAGCGAAGGCAACCGCATCGCGCTGAGCGCGCCTGCAAACTAGCCCACTTCCCCCCGCTCCAGCAGCCCGTGCTTCCTCAGGCAATGCCGCAGCTGGTCATAGGTCAGCCCCAGCGCCTTCGCCGTCTGCCGCTGGTTATACCGGTTGCGCCCGAGATGGTGCTCCAGAATGGCCCGCTCGTGTGCATCGACCGCGCTGCGCAGGTCCGCCACCGCGTCGAAATCGCTGGCGACCGCCGCCGGGGCAGGGCGGTCCACCGCTGCCGAACGCGCCGGCACCGGCGCCCCCATCAGGGCAGCAGGCCGCCACGGGCTTTCAAACGGATCGAACTGGATATGCCCGATCGCACGGCCCGGATCATCCCAGCGATAGACCGCGCGTTCCACCACGTTGCGCAGCTCGCGCACGTTGCCGGGCCAGGCATACTTGTCCATCTGCTCGCTGACGTGCGCGGCGAACCCCGGCCACGCAGGCCAGCCCAGTTCCGCCGCCATGCGCCGCCCGTAGTAGTCCGCCAGCACCGCCACATCGCCCTCGCGCACGCGCAGCGGGGGGAGGGTGATCACCTCGAAGCTCAGCCGGTCGAGCAGGTCGGGGCGAAAGCGGCCTTCCTCTGCCATTCGCGGCAGGTTCTCGTTGGTCGCCGCGACGATGCGCACGTCCACCGTGATCGGCTTGTTCGCCCCGATCCGCGCCACTTCGCCATATTCCACTGCGCGCAGCAGCCGTTCCTGCGCGCCCATCGAAAGCGTGCCCAGTTCGTCGAGGAACAAGGTGCCGCCGTTGGCTTCCTCAAACCGCCCCGCCCGTGCCCGCGTCGCCCCGGTAAAGGCGCCCGCCTCGTGGCCGAACAGCTCCGCCTCGATCAGCGTTTCCGGGAGCGCCGCACAGTTCATCGTCACCAGCGGTTCCTGCCACCGTGTCGAGAGGCGGTGGAGGCGTTCGGCGATCAGTTCCTTGCCCGTCCCGCGCTCGCCAATCACCAGCACCGGGCGGCGCATCGGCGCGGCTCGGCTGGCGCGCTCCACGGCATCCAGAAACGCGCTCGACTGGCCGATGAACTGGACTTCGCGATCCATGGGGAACCCTACCCTTGTGAACGCGCCTAGGAGTAGCAGAATTTCCCAAACCTAGGCAAGAATTCCCATATAAGCATTTCCGCCGATCCGCCGAAACCGCGTATTTTGCGCGCTTCACGCGAATTGGCACGCCTCCTGCAAAGCATGGTGCATACCCGGCAACGGGATCTGACAGGAGACTACCGATGTACACTGCCCGCTTCTTCTCGACCCAGCTCGGCCGCGCGGCGCTGATCAGCATCGCTGCAATGTTGGCGCTCAACGTCGCCGTCGCTACCCGCCCGGTTTCGGCCGCTGCCACCCCCTCGGTCGTCGCTTCGAGCGCCGCGATCACGGGTGAGCTCGCCTGATGGGCGCCGATACGCCCGTTCGGCCTTCTGCCGGCGGGCGCCCGCAATCCCGTTTCGAAATCGAGCTTGGTGCGCTACGCCAGCACGACAACGAGACCTCACGGCCATTCACGCCTTTTGCCACCGGAGCCAACCTGATGGGCATCTTCTCCCGCACCCGCGACATCATCGCCGCCAACTTCAACGACCTGCTCGACAAGGCCGATGACCCGGCCAAGATGATCCGCATGATCATCATGGAGATGGAGGAAACCCTCGTCGAAGTGCGCGCCTCGGCTGCCCGCACCATCGCCGATCAGAAGGAGATGGCCCGCCACGTCGCCAAGCTCGAGAGGCTCCAGGCCGATTGGGCGGACAAGGCCCAGCTCGCTCTTTCGAAGGGCCGCGAGGACCTCGCCCGCGCCGCGCTGGTCGAAAAGAACAAGGCCGCGGACATGGGCGCCCAGCTGCGCAGCGAGATCGCCATTCTCGACGACTCGATGCGTGCCTACGAGGCCGACATCGAAAAGCTGCAGACGCGCCTGCGTGAAGCCCGCAGCCGCCAGACCGCGATCGCCGCGCGCCTCGAAAGCGCCGAGAACCGCGTCCGCCTGCGCACCTTGATGACCAACGAGCGCGTCGACGAGGCACTCGCCCGCTTCGACCAGCTCGAACGCCGCGTCGATTATGCCGAAGGCCGCGCCGATGCGCTCAGCCTCGCTGATGGCCAGCCCGCCAGCCTTGCGGACGAGATCGCCGCGCTCGCCGGGCAGGACAAGGTCGACGAGGAACTCGAAGCGATGAAGCGCGCGCTCGGTGAGAAGAAGGAGGGCTGACCGATGGAAGACATCGTCGTTCCGCTGATCGCGATGGTCTCGCTGTTCATCGCCTTCCCCTGGGTCGTGCTCCACTACATCACCAAGTGGAAGACCGCCGCCACGCTCACGTCGGGGGACGAGGCGCTGCTGGAGGAACTCTACCAGCTCGCCCGCCGGCTCGATGAGCGCATGGATACCGTCGAGCGCCTCGTCGCTGCCGACAATCCCGAATTCCGTCCCGCCCGCCTTCTGCCCGATCGCGACGAGGACAACCAGAAACTGCGCGAGCTCGACCGCATGCTCGCCGCACAGAGGGGGACTTCCAAATGAGCAACCAGCTGCCCCAGCGCACCAAGTTCTATCGCGACAAGGTCAATGGCAAGTTCATGGGCGTCTGCTCGGGGATTGCCGACTACACCGGGATCGATGTCCTCTGGATCCGCCTCGGTTTCATCGTCCTCGCCTTCTCGATGGGCTGGCCGTTCCTGATCTACTTCGCGCTGGGCTTCCTCGCTGAAAAGAAGCCGGCCCGGCTCTACGCAGACCGCGAAGAGCAGAAGTTCTGGCAGGGCGTGCGCCAGTCGCCCTCCCGCACGGCCCGCGAAGTGCGCTCGTCGTTCCGCGACATTGATCGCCGCCTAGCCGAGGTCGAGCAGTTCTACGTATCGGGCAACCCGCGCCTCTCCGCCGAAATCGAAAAGCTCCGGTAAGCGCCGGATCACCTTGGGGGAACTCCAATGGACAACGGTACAATCGCGCTGATGATCCCGGTCCTCGCGCTCCTCATCCCGATCATCGCGATCTGGACCCAGCACCAGCGCAAGCTCGAGGAAATCCGCGCCTCCACGCTCACCGAAAGCGCCAATCAGATTGGGGCGCAGGCCGCCGCCAGGGCGCAGGCGCTGGAGGAACGGGTCCGCGTCCTCGAAGCCATCGTCACCGACAAGAGCTACGATGTCGCCAGCCAGATCGAGGCGCTTCGCGGCGAAGCGATCGAGCACAGGAGGAACTGATGGGCCCCGAGGAACTCTCGAAACTGGGCGAACTCATGCCGCTGGTCGGCACCGTCACCATCGCCGGCGTGGTCGGCTGGGTCCTCACCACCTGGATGCGCGTCCGCCATGGCTACCCGCTGGATGGTGCATGGGGGCAGGCGGTCTATCCCAAGACCGCATCCGAGGAACTGGAGCGGATCAAGCTGCTCAGCCAGGAAAACGCGCAGCTGCGCGCCGAACTCGGCTCGGTCAAGGACCGCCTCGCCAATGTCGAGCGCATCGTCACCGACAGCGGCTATCATCTGACGCACGAGATCGAGGCCCTTCGTGGCCAGGGGAGCACCAAGCAATGAACGCCGCCGAAGCCATTGCCTTTGCCGCGCTGATGATCGGGCTCATCTCGATCTTCGGAGTCGCCGCCGATGTCTACAAGCGCCGCCTTGCCTTCAAGGAGCGCAAGCTCGAACTCGCGGCCAAGGAAAGCGCCGAGCAGGCCGCCAGCTTCGCCGCTCAGGCACAAAAGCTTGAACAGCGGGTCCGCGTCCTCGAGCGCATCGCCACCGATCGCCAGGGTCAGGAAGTGGCCGCGCTCGCCAGCGAGATCGAAGACCTGCGCACCGCCGCGGCCAATTGAGCCTGCCCGCCGCCCTCCAAAGCCAAACCCTCCAAGGCCAAACCCTCCAAGGCCAAACCCTCCAAGGCCAAACCCTCCAAGGCCAAACCCTCCAAGGACTGAATCCATGAGCTTTACGAGCGCCATCGTCGCGATCGTCGCCATCATTGCCTGGGCCTATCTGCGCAGCACGCGCGAGAGCCGCCTCGGCCCGCGTACCGACCTGCGCGACGCGCTGCCCGCCAACCCCGCGCTCGAACGCGAAGTCGTCGAACTGAGGAAGCGCGTCGAAGTGCTCGAACGCATCCTCACCGATGGCCGCGATGCCAGCCGCCTCGCGCAGGATATCGAAGCCCTGCGCGAACATTGATCCACCACGGAGCCTTCGCCATGCCCTTCACCACAGCCGCCGTGCTCGCCGCCGCCACGCTGGTGGCCATCGCGATCCTCGCCCGCACCGCGCTCACCGCATGGAACGGCTGGCTCGATCTCAAGCGCGCCGAAATCGCCCGCCCTGCCGATACCGGCACCAGCCACGCGCTCGGCCTGATCGACCTCAGCGACATCAAGGAACGCCTGCGCAAGCTCGAAGCCATCGCCGCCGGCGTCGATCTCTGACGACTACGGTCCTCCCCATTTTTGTCCTGAGCTTGTCGAAGGGCACAAATGGGGAGGTGGCCCGCGAAGCGGGTCGGAGGGGTAATCCCTCCCCGAGCTCGTCTCGGGGAGGTGGCAGCCCCGCTCATCCTGAGCCTGTCGAAGGAAGGGCTGGCGGAGGGGCCCTTCTACCGTCTTGCCCGTCTCGCGCGATCCGCTATGTCCCCCGCCCATGAGCCACCTCGACGACATCCTTGAAGAGTACGAATTCCTCGACGCGGACGAACGCTACCGTCTGCTGATCGATCTCGGCCGCAAGCTCGAGGCCATGCCCGAAGCGCTCAAGACCGATGCCACCCTCGTGCGCGGCTGCTCGGCCAGCGTCTGGGTCTATCCGGTCGCCGGAAGCGGGGATGCCTTGCACTTTCTGGCAGACAGCAACGCCGCGATCACCAAGGGCATCGTCGCCCTCGTCCTCGCCGCAGTTCAGGATCAGCCCGCGAAGCAGGTTGCCGAAACCGATATCGCCGCGCTGCTCGCGCCGTTCGACCTCAAGAACCAGCTCTCCTCGAACCGCACGCAAGGCGTCCCCAACATGATCGCCCTCGTGCGCGAACACGCCGCGCGGATCGCGGGGGGATAACCGGGTGCGCCGCCACCTCTGGACCGGGGCGGGCCTCTTCTTCGTCGGCGTGGGCGCGGTCGGCGCCTTCCTGCCGCTGCTGCCCACCGTGCCGTTCCTGCTCCTCGCGCTGTTCTGCTTCGCGCGCGGCAATCCGGTGTGGGAGCAGCGCTTGCTGGCGCATCCCAAGTACGGCCCACTGCTGCTCGATTGGCGCCAACGCCGCGCCATCCCCCGCCGCGCCAAATGGGCCGCGCTGATCGCGATGGCGGTATCGGTCCTCGTCACCGGCATGACCGCTGGCTGGCCCTGGGTGCTGATCCCGGTCGCAGTGATGGCGCTCTCCGGTACCTGGATCTGGACTCGCAACGAGTAACCACGAGGCTTTAGCCGCGCGGACCAATCCGAATGTCCGATTGCGCCCAGTTGCGGACATCACGGCTTACCATCGCCACCAAAAACCCACCGTCACCCCGCGCTTGACACGGGGTTTGGCTGTTCTTCTAACGCCCGGCGTGAAAGGAAAAGCCAAGGCCCGTGTCAAGCACGGGCCGACGGGCAGTGTGCAGGTGGAATTGTCCGCTCCCCACCAATTCCAGCCTTTCACCCCATCACGCAATCTGCCAGCGCAGCCTACTCCACCGCGTCCCGCACCACCGCAATCCCCGCCTCGCGCTGGCGCCGCAGTTCCTGCTTCAGCTTGGCCGGATCGAGCGCAATGATGAAGCCGAAGCTCACCCCGCCTTCCTTGCCGATCGTCGCGTGGTGCAGCTTGTGCGCCTGCACCACCCGCTTGAAATAGCCCTTGCGCGGCACATACTTGAACCAGCGCTGGTGGACGAGCCCGTCGTGGATCAGCGTATAGATGATCCCGTAGATCAGCACGCCCACGCCGATCCACGTCGCCGGCCACCAGGCATAAGCGCCCGCAATCAGCGGACTGCCCCACATGAACCCGCTGATCGAGATCGCCGCGCCGACCACCGCATAGAGGTCGTTGCGCTCGAAAAAGCCGTCGTGCGGTTCGTGATGGTCGCGGTGCCACGCCCAGCCGAAGCCGTGCATCACGTACTTGTGGCTGCTCCAGGCGACGAACTCCATCGCCCATACGGTCGCGAACACGATCAAGAACTGAATCATGCCCCGCCCTCTACACCACCCGGCGCCGCGATCCCAGCCATCCTCTGGGGCAGGTCCGAAAGGTAACAAAATTGCGCGATCATGCCCTCACGCGCCTTGAAAAGCATCCGCACCGGGTCTAGCGCGCAGGCCATGACCAGCACCGCAAAAACGCTCTACGAAAAGATCTGGGCCGCCCACGTCGTCGAGGATCGCGACGATGGCACCAGCCTCGTCTACATCGACCGCCACCTCGTCCATGAAGTGACGAGCCCGCAGGCGTTCGAGGCGCTGCGCCTTACCGGGCGCAAGGTGCGCCGCCCCGATCTCACCCTCGCGGTGCCCGATCACAATCTGCCGACCACCGCCCGCCGCGATGCCAGCGGCGCGCGCGTGCCCATTGCAGACCGCGAAAGCCGCGCGCAGCTCGAAGCGCTCGAAGCCAACGCGCCCGCCTTCGGCATCCGTTATATCGGCGATGCCGATGCGGAGCAGGGCATCGTCCATGTTGTCGGGCCGGAGCAGGGCTTCTCGCTCCCCGGCGCGACCATCGTCTGCGGCGATAGCCACACCGCCTGCCACGGCGGCCTCGGCGCACTCGCCTTCGGCATCGGCACCAGCGAGGTCGAGCACGTGCTCGCCACGCAGACCCTGCTGCTCAAGCGCTCCAAGACGATGGAAGTCCGCGTCGAAGGTACGCTGCTCCCCGGCGTCACCGCCAAGGACGTCGTGCTCCACATCACCGGCGTGCTCGGCGCGGCGGGCGGCACCGGCCATGTCATCGAGTATACGGGTCAGGTCATCCGCGATCTTTCCATCGAGGGCCGCCTCACCGTCTCCAACATGGCGATCGAGCACGGCGCCCGCGCGGGCCTCATCGCGCCGGACGACAAGACCTTCGCCTACCTCAAGGGCCGCCCCTACGCCCCCAAGGGAGAGGAGTGGGACAAGGCCGTCGCCTGGTGGCGCAGCCTCGCCACCGATGCCGGCGCGAAGTACGACAAGACCGTGGTGATCAACGCAGCCGATATCGCCCCCAGCGTCACGTGGGGCACCAGCCCTGAGGACGTCCTCCCGATCACCGGCCTCGTCCCCGCGCCCGAAAGCTTTGCCGATCCTTCCAAGCAGGCCGCTGCGCGTGCCAGCCTCGATTACATGGGGCTCGAACCCGGCCAGCCGCTCACGTCGGTCGAGATCCAGAACGTCTTCATCGGCTCGTGCACCAACAGCCGCATCGAAGACCTGCGCGCCGCCGCCGCCGTGCTCAAGGGCCGCAAGAAGGCGCCGAACGTCTCATGGGCCATCGTCGTCCCCGGCTCGGGCCTCGTGAAGCGTCAGGCCGAGGAAGAGGGCCTCGACAAGATCTTCCTCGAAGCCGGCCTCGAATGGCGCGAACCCGGCTGCTCGGCCTGCCTCGGCATGAACCCTGACAAGGTCCCCGCCGGCGAGCGCTGCGCCTCGACCTCCAACCGCAACTTCGTCGGCCGCCAGGGCCCCGGCGCCCGCACCCACCTCGTCAGCCCCGCGATGGCGGCGGCTGCGGCGGTGACGGGCCGGCTGACGGACGTGCGGGAATTGGTCTGATCGCTGGGGTACGCTGACGAAATCGAACGACTGTTTGCGCCCAGTTGCGGACATCACGGCTTACCATCGCCACCAAAAACCCACCGTCACCCCGTGCTTGACACGGGGTTTGGCTGTTCTTCTAACGCCCGGCCTGAAAGGAAAAGCCAAGCCCCGTGTCAAGCACGGGGCGACGGGTGGGTTGCTGAAATGAGGTCCACTTCCCACCCAATCTCAGTCGCGCCCGCCCTGCTGAGTTTGTCCACGCGGCCAAGCGTGCCTGTGCTACGCCAAGGCTTGCCAGCGCTCTCCAACCCGATATAAGTTGTGTTTTGCAACGTATATCGGGGGCATCCCATGCGCATCGTGATGACCGGCGCCACCGCCGGCTTTGGCCTCTACGCCGCGGAGCGTCTGGTGGAGGCCGGCGCCACGCTCACCATCGGCGCGCGCAACCCCGCCGCGCTGCCCCCGACGCTCCAAGGCCGCGTCAGCGCGCTCCCGCTCGATCTCGATGCGCTCGCCAATGTTCGCCAGTTCGCCGCCGCGCTGGGGGAGGGGCCGATTGACGTCCTCGTCCTCAACGCCGGGCTCCAGCTCGCCAAGCCCGCACGCTCCGCCGATGGGTTCGAGCGCACCTTCGCGGTCAACCACCTCGCGCACTATCTCCTGCTGCGCCTCCTCGCCCCGCGCCTCACCACTGGCGCGCGTGTCATCTTCACCGGCAGCGGCACGCACGATCCGGCGGAGAAGACTCCCGTCACGCCGCCCGTCCACGCTGACGCCATGCGGCTCGCGCGCCCGGAAACCGATCCCACCGCGGAAAAGGGCGTCCGCCAGGCCTGCTTCCGCGCCTACAGCACCTCCAAGCTCTGCAATATCATGACCGCGCGCGAGGCAGCCAAGCGCCTCTCCGGGATCGATGTGCTCGGCTTCGATCCGGGCTACGTCCCCCACACTGGCCTCGGGCGCGACAACGGGCAGGTGATCGCCGCGCTCGTCAGCTATATCCTCCCGCTCCTGATGAAGCGCGACCGCTCGAGCACGATCCCGCGGTCGGGCCAGTTCCTCGCCGATCTCGCCCTGTCGCCCCGCTATGCCGGCGCGCGCGGGGACTACTGGTCGGTGCGCGGGCCTGCACTCATCCGGATCGAGCCCTCGACTCTGGCGCGCGATGACGCCGCCTGCACCCGTCTGTGGGACGACAGCGCTCGCCTCGTCGGGTTATGATGTCGCCCCGCCGCGCCCCCGGAACGCCTCGTCGATAGCACCAAATCGGGCGCTTTCAGGGGCTTGTGCACGCCGGCAACGTTCTGTCGCAGCACCCGCACGGCGCAGCCTTCGCGCGGCCCGTCTCATCCGGTCTGTTCATCTGGCAGCAAGCCTGCTGCAGCAGGGAAGAACCCGAAGCCGTTCATCTTCACGCCGCAAAACCTTGCAGCGAAGAAATCGACTTCCCCCCGCGGCGCCCCGCGCGGCGTCATGACAGAGCTTGAAGGAGTAACCCGATGCGTGCCCCCAATCCCGGAAAGACCGGCCTGATCCTCGTGACAGCGCTGGCCGCTTCCATGCCCGTGCTGGCGCAGGAACTCCCGCCGGTCAGCCAGTCCCAGACTTCGGCCCAGCCCACCGCCAGCGGCGAAATCAGCACCACCGTCGCACCGGGAGCGGCCGACACGGCCTCGCTCCCCAAGGGCCCTGACATCAAGGGCGTCATTTCCCGCCGCAGCGCCGATCGGATCGAGATCACCGCCGATGATGGCACGAAGACCATCGTCAACGTCAACGACTACACCAAGATCCGCTCCAGCAAGGGCCTCTTCGGCATGAGCCGCCAGCAGCTGGCCGCCAATTCGCTGCTCAATGGCCTGCCGGTCACGGTCCACACCCTGCAGTCCGGCGATGCGCTGATGGCGAGCGACATCCAGTTCAAGGACAAGGATCTCAAGATCGCCAACATGATCCGCACCGGCACCAAGCAGGGTTTCGAGGAGGCATCCGCCGCGACCGCCGAAGTCCGCGCCATGACCGAGGCACTGCGCAGCCGCTTCGCCGATATCGACGAATTCAACATCAAGAGCACCACCAACGTGAACTTCGCCTCGGGCAAGACGCAGCTGACCGAGCAGGGCAAGGCCGATCTCTGCGCCACCGCCACGCAGGCGCAAGGCATCAAGAACGCGGTCATGCTCGTCGTGGGCTATGCCGACAGCCGGGGCAGCGAAGAGCTCAACCAGCGCCTCAGCGACCAGCGCGCCACCCGCGTGGTCAACTATCTGCAGCAGGCCTGCGGGTGGAAGCCCTACCGCATGCTCACGCCCAGCGGCATGGCCACCGCCAACCCGCTGGCCGACAACTCCACGCCCGAAGGCCGCGCGCAGAACCGCCGTGTCTCGGTCAATGTCATGGTCAGCAAGGCCGTCGACGGACTCTGATCCTTCTACTCCCCTCCCGCTTGCGGGAGGGACTCGCTTGCTTGACCCCCTCCCGCTTGCGGGAGGGGCTGGGGGTGGGCACCTCGCAAACACACCTGCGGATAGCCCCCCAAGCCCGCTTGCAATCCGGTCCCGCCAAGGCCACTTCGGGTGCAGGCGGGATCAAGGAGCACCTACGTGACCAAGAAGACCGACAAGGATAGCCCCCGGGATAGCAGCAGCAACTGGACCGGCCCTGCCGCCATCGCCGGTGCGGCCATCGGCTCGGCAGCACTCGCCGCCGCTCTCCTCTATTCCTCGCGCCGCAAGGAACGCGCGGACAAGGCCAAGCCCAAGCCCCCTGTCGATCCCATCGAAACAGACTGACCACCCATCAAGCCCCTCCCCGCTCGGGGAGGGGCCCAGGGAGGGGTGAGAGCACTCACAAGCAAAGCTGAAGCCTTGCATCAAGCGCCCCCCGCAGTCTAAGGCGCGGGCCATGGAACCTGTCAGCACCATCGATGGCCGCGCCATCCCGTTCGGCCGCAAGAACATCGATACCGATGTGATCATCCCTGCCGAGTGGCTGAAGACGATCAGCCGCGAAGGCCTCGGCAAGGGCGCATTCCAGGCGCTGCGTCAGGATCCGGACAACATCTTCGACTCGCCCACGTTCAAGGGCTCGCCGATCCTCATCGCGGGTGACAACTTCGGCTGCGGCTCCAGCCGTGAACACGCCGCCTGGGCGCTGCTCGATCTCGGCATCAAGGCCGTCATCGCGCCCTCGTTCTCGGATATCTTCTCGGGCAACGCCTTCAAGAACGGGATCGTCACCGTGGTCCTGCCGCAGGAAGCGATCGACCGCCTGATGGAAGTCGCCCAGACCGAAGCCATCCACATCGACCTCGAAGCGCAGACCGTGACCACCCCGTTCCAGGACCGCTTCACCTTCGAGATCGACGCTTTCCGCAAGCACTGCCTCTTGAACGGCCTCGACGAAGTCGGCCTCACCATGGCCCGCGGCGACGCGATCAGCGCCTACGAAGCAAAAGCCAGCGCCGAGCGCCCTTTCCTCGTCCACCCGGCCTGAGCATTTGACTGGGCAGGCGCCCCGTCCACCTCACCACCATCCCCACCCCGCTCACCCTGAGCCTGTCGAAGGGTGCTGGCGCCGCGCCTGATGCTTCGACAAGCTCAGCATGAGCGGCGTGGGACGACTTAATCCAGCTTAACCACCCGCTTGAATAGGGCTTCCCAAGCCCGTCAAAACGTGGCTCAACGGTGCAAACACATGCATCGGAGAGACCCATGAAAGCCTTGCGCACCCACGCCGTTGGCGGCCCTGAAACCCTGACCCTCGACGAAATCGACGCGCCCGTCGCCGGCCCCGGCCAGGTCGTCGTCGCGGTCAAGGCCTGCGCGATCAACTTCCCTGATACGCTGATGATCCGCGACATGTACCAGTTCAAGCCGCAGCGCCCCTATGCGCCCGGCGGCGAACTCGCCGGTGTCATCGAGAGCGTCGGCGAAGGCGTCACGCAGTGGAAGGCGGGTGACAAGGTCATCGGCATGTGCGGCAACGGCGGCCTTGCCGAAAAGGTCGTGCTCGATCAGGGCCGCATGTTCCCGCTGCCCGAAGGCGTCTCGTTCGAGACCGGCGCGTCCTTGCTGATGACCTACGGCACCACGATCCACGGTCTCAAGGATCGCGGCCGGATCAAGGCGGGTGAGACCATGCTCGTCCTCGGCGCCGCCGGCGGTGTCGGCATTTCCGCCATCGAACTGGGCAAGGCCTATGGCAACCGCGTCATCGCCGCCGTCTCCAGCGAGGAGAAAGCCGCCGCAGCGCGCGAAGCAGGGGCAGACGATGTCGTCATCTACGGCCGCCCGCCCTTCGACAAGGACCAGAGCAAAGCCCTGGCCGACGCGTTCAAGGCCGCCTGCGGCCCGAACGGCGCGGACATCGTCTACGATATCGTCGGCGGCGACTATTCCGAGCCCGCGCTGCGCGCCATCGCGTGGGAAGGCCGCTTCCTCGTCGTCGGCTTCCCCGCCGGCATCGCCCGCCTGCCGCTCAACCTCACGCTGCTCAAGTCCTGCGACGTCTGCGGCGTGTTCTGGGGCGCCTTCACCGCGCGCGAACCGCAGAAGAACGCCGAGCATGTCGCCGAACTGTTCGACCTCCTCAAGGCCGGCAAGATCAACCCCCGCGTCTCCGCCCGCTTCCCCCTCGAACGCGGCGGCGAAGCCATCGCCATGCTCGCCGACCGCAAGGCGGTGGGCAAAGTCGTGGTCACGATGGAGTAACGAGGCCCCCTCGTCCTCCCCATTTTCACGAAGTGCAAATGGGGAGGTGGCCTGCCGCAGGCAGGTCGGAGGGGTACTTCCCTCCTACTTCACCTTCGCCCAGACCTGCGTCTTGCACAGCGGCCAGACAACGCAGCCCTTCACCGTCATCTCGCTCGCTGATTTCAGCGTCACCGTCGCGGAATAGGTCCCGCCATCGCTGGGATTGTAGATCGAGCCCTTCCAGCTGCCGCCCGCCGGCTTGAGCCCGCGGAACACATAAAGGCCGATCAACTGGCGTGAACGCAGCGCCGGGTTCTTGTTGTTGCGGTCGAACCTGTCTTCCGGGCTGCTGCCAGTCCCGCCCAGAATCTTGCCGCAGAGCCCGCCGTCGCACTGCGAAACCTCGATCAGCCCGCCGCGCTCGGGCGTACGCCACGTGCCATAGGGGCTCGCCTGCTCCGCCGCACCAGCGCTCGCCGCCATCACCAGCGCGCCAACCAACAGACCTTTCCGCACCCTCATTCTCCCTTGTCCCGTGTGCGCCCATAGGCCGGCAGTGCCAGCTGCCACTGGATCGCCGCCCCGCGCAGGCCAAAACCCGCCAGCGCCGCCAGCGGCCATACGATCATCTTGTCCACCCCTGCCATATGTCCACCCGCGCAAAGCGCCGAAGTGAGCGCGGCGGGCGTCACATAGAGTTCGGGCCGCATGATGATCGAAGGGCGCCCGGCGATCACGTCGCGGATCACTCCGCCCACGCAGCCGGTGATCACCCCCATCATTGCCGCGGGCACCGGCGCAACGCCCAGCGCCAGCGCCTTGGCCGTCCCCAGCACGGCATAGGCGCCAAGCCCCGCCGCGTCGGCCCATTCGATCACCCGCGTGCTCTCGCTCTGCCACCACCGCGCCGGGCTGAACCACACCAGCAGTGCCGCGCCGAGGCACACCGGCGCGGTCCACGCATTGTGCACCCAGAACACCGGTGCCCCGATCAAAAGGTCGCGCACGGTCCCGCCGCCCACGCCCGTCACCAATGCAAAAAACGCCATGGTAACAAAGGTCTGCCGCATCCGCGCCGCCAGCAGCGCCCCGCTCAGCGCGGTGATCGCGATGCCCGCCGGGTCGAGCGCCGCGATCAGCGCGAACACGTCCGAGGCCGGCAGGCGCGTCGCGGCGGGCAGGCTCAGCGCAAGGACATCGATCGGGCTCATTAACGCTCCCCTTAGGACGAAAGTAACCAACCCATGTCTAGGATGGAATCCGGATCGGTCCTTTTCTCCAACAGGCTTTCTGCGCCACGTGAAGAATCTGCTCAAGCCCTGGCAGGCGTCCCGGCGGCCGCAACCGCCGCCTCCGTGCGACGATGCGGCCGACCGCGCGCAGCACCGGGCGTCTGTCTTCGAGGATATCGAGCGGGGCCATTCCGGTTGGTTCTGGGCCACCGACGCGGCCGGCTGCCTGTCCTACATCTCCCCCGCCGCCTGCGAACGCTTCGGCCTCGCCGCTGAGGATCTGATCGGCAAACCCTTTACCAGCCTGTTCGAGACCGATCCCGAACACCCCGGCGAACGCTCCGACCGTCCGCTGCAGTTCCTCCTCGGCGCGCATGCCCGCCTCGCCGACGTCACCGTCCGCCTCGTCCCCGATCGCTGCCCGCCTGGCGCGCGCCCGGCATGGTGGGCGCTGTCCGGCCAGCCCAAGATCGACGTCGCCCGGCCCGGCTCCGATGGCGCCTTCCACGGCTATCGCGGCAGCGCGCGCGACATCACGCTCGAATACGAGCGCCGCATCGAGGACTCGCGCCTCGCCGAATTCGATTCGCTTACCGGCCTTGCCAATCGCCATCGCATCAGCCGCCGGTTCGATGCGATGCTCGCCGCGTTCAAGGGCACGTTGCGCCCGGTCACGCTGATGATGCTCGATCTCGACCGGTTCAAGCAGGTCAACGACACGCTCGGCCATCCCGCCGGGGATGAATTGCTCCGCCAGGTTGCCCAGCGCCTCACCCGCGTCGTCGGCACGGTGGGCGACATCGGCCGCCTCGGCGGCGACGAATTCCAGATCCTGCTCCCCGACATCGAGGATCGCGGCAAGCTTGGCGAACTCGCCGACAAGATCATCGGCCTCGTCTCGCAGCCCTACCGGATCGACGACAACCACGTCGTCATCGGCGTCTCCATCGGCATGGCCATCGCCCCGTTCGATGGCGGCGAGCGCGAGGACATCGTCCGTGCGGCGGACCTTGCGCTCTATGCCGCCAAGCACGGCGGACGCGGCCAGTTCCGCTTCTACTCCGCCGATCTCAAGGACGAGAAGGAAGAGCGCCGCCAGCTCGAAGAGGCCCTGCGCGAGGCCATCTCCTCCGTGGAGGGCGATGCCGACAACTGGGACGAACCCCAGCTTGCGATGGTCTACCAGCCCGTCGTCCGCACCGACGATCACGTCGTCGTCGGGTTCGAGGCGCTGATGCGCTGGGAACATCCCCAGCGCGGGGCCATTCCGCCGTCGGTGTTCATCCCCGTCGCCGAAGATACCGGCATGATCCTACAGCTGGGCGCCTGGGCGCTGCGCCAGGCCGCGCGTGATGCTGCCGCATGGCCGCATCCCTTGCGCATCGCGGTCAATGTCTCGGCGGTGCAGTTTGCCCACCCCGATTTCCCGCGCATCGTCTCCGATGTGCTCGATAGCGCCGGCCTCGATCCTGAACGGCTCGAACTCGAACTCACCGAATCCGTGTTCATGGGCGACAGCGAGACCACCGATGCGGCGTTCAAGGCGCTCAAGGCTCTCGGCGTGCGGCTCGCGCTCGATGATTTCGGCACCGGCTATTCCTCATTGAGCTACCTCCGCGCCGCACCCTTCGACAAATTGAAGGTCGATCGCAGCTTCGTCGACAGCTGCACCCTCAGCGATCAGAACAGCGCCAAGATCATCGCCGCGATCATCGGCCTCGCCGATGCGCTTGGCATGGAAACCACCGTCGAGGGCGTCGAAGCATTCGACCAGCGCGATGTCGTCTGCGCCAAGGGCGCGCGGTTCATCCAGGGTTTTCTCTATTCGCCCCCGCTCGAACAGGCGGTCCTGCTCGAACGCATGGCGGCGGGCGAACTGCGCATCCCGCCCGAAGGCCCCAAGCGCCATCGGCCCGAGCGCCGCTCGGTCTATCGCCGCATCGGCGTGATCCACGAAGACCACCGCTACGAGGCGCTGCTGCGCAACCTCTCGGCCACCGGCGCGCGCATCGAAGGGCTCGTCGGCGTCCCCGTCGGCACCAGCCTCGTGCTTGATCTCGGCGCGGGCCAGCTCGCCGTCGTCACCGTCTCGCGCTCGGAAGACGCGACCATCGGCGTCGAGTTCGAAACCCCGCTCGTCAGCGATGGTGCCGGCGGCCTCGTCACCCGCTACCGCGCCAGCTCCTACGCGCTCGCCGCCGCCGCCCGCATGGTCAGCACCAGCGCCCCCCAGTTCCTCGAAGTAGAAGTCCGCAAACGCGCCTGACGGTGCCGCACAATAGATAGGGACAGTCCCCCTCTTTTTAGGGGACTGTCCCTATCTATTGTGCGGCACAGCGTCCCCTCAAATATGAATCGGCTTCCCGCCAATCCCCATCGCCGCTTCCTTCAGCGCCTCGGCATGGGTCGGATGCGCGTGGCAGGTATAGGCGATGTCTTCCGCCGTCGCGCCAAACTCCATCGCCAGCGCCGCCTCGGCAATCATCGAACCCGCGACGCTCGCGATGCACCACACGCCCAGCACGCGCTCGGTCTTCGCGTCCGCGATCACCTTCACGAAGCCGTCGGGCTCGTGGTTGGTCTTGGCGCGACTGTTGGCCAGCATCGGGAACTTCGAGACCTTGACCGGCCCCGCTTCCTTTGCCGCTTCCTCGGTCAGGCCCACGCCCGCGATCTCGGGGAAGGTATAGACCACGCCCGGAATCACATTGTGGTTCACGATGCCTGTCTGCCCGGCGATGAACTCCGCCACCGCAACGCCCTCGTCCTCGGCCTTGTGCGCCAGCATCGGACCCGGGATCACATCGCCGATGGCCCAGACGCCCGGCACGCTCGTGCGGAAATCATGCCCCGTCTCGATCTGCCCGCGCTTGTTGAGCTCCAGCCCGATCTTCTCGAGGCCAAGCCCATCCACATTCGGCCGCCGCCCGATGGCCACCAGCACGCAGTCCGCCGTCAACTCCTCAACATCCGCTCGTCCTGAGCCTGTCGAAGGACCGCCAGCAGGCTCCACCGTCAAGGTCGCGGTCTTGCCCTTCACGGCAACGCCCGTCACCTTGGTGGAGAGCTTCAGCTCCATGCCCTGCTTCTTGAAGATCTTGGCGGCTTCCTTGCGGACATCGCCGTCCATGCCGGGCAGCAACTGGTCGAGGAACTCCACCACCGTCACCTTCGCGCCGAGCCGCCGCCACACCGAACCCAGCTCCAGCCCGATCACGCCGCCGCCAATCACCACGAGATGCTCGGGCACGCGCTCCAGCGCCAGCGCGCCGGTGGAATCGACCACCACGCCCGCATCGTTGTCCACGGTCACGCCCGGCAGCGGCGTCACGCTCGAACCGGTCGCGATCACCACGTCCTTCGCGGTCACCTTCGCGCCGCCCACGGAAACGGTGTGCGCATCCTCGAACGCGGCATAGCCCTTGAGCCAGGTCACCTTGTTCTTCTTGAACAGGAACTCGATCCCGCCGGTCAGCTGCTTCACTGAATCGAGCTTCTGCTGCTGCATCGCCGCCAGATCGAGCGTCACCGGCCCGGTCTTGATGCCATAGCTCGCAAACGTGCCATCGACGGCCTCGGCAAACTTCTCCGACCCATGCAGCAGCGCCTTCGAAGGAATGCACCCCACGTTGAGGCACGTACCGCCCAGCGTCTCGCGGCTTTCCGCACAGGCCACCTTCAGCCCCAGCTGCGCCGCGCGGATCGCCGCAACATAGCCGCCGGGACCGGCACCGATGACAAGCACGTCGTAGTCGTATTCAGCCATGTCTCTTACCTCTTCGGGGCCTGCACGCGCAGCGTCCGGCTCATGTGCGTAACGATCGGATCCCAAAAGATCCGCTCGTCAGCTGGATATGTCATATGCAACTCGACAGTCTCGGTCGCATCACTTGCGCCGACACGATATGTGCGACCAAGTTTTTCGGCGTGATAAATGACTTTTCCGTTCAATAGACAGGAATAAGCAAACAGCTCCGGCTTGCTGACCTCATAAGTTACCGAGCCGCCGTCGCAATTGACCGAACGCTCGTCCACGTGAGGTGTTGACCATGCAAGATCAAACTCGGCTCGCTGCGAGCCATGCTGAACGACGAAGCGACCGCTCCTTGATCTCAAGGCTGTTGCCGGAATTTCAACTGTGAGAAACGCCTCATGATACGTGACATACTGCTCCGGCGCAGCAATCGCATGGAGGGGCATGACGCCCCCCAGCATTGTCACCGCAGTAAGCGCGCGCACGTCCAGTTCCCTATGTCTCAGTCAGCAGGCACACGCCTTGCTGTTGTTTTCTAAACAGATGCCGCAAAGAGCTTTGCCGCTTGCAAGTGGCTGCCTGCGATGCCCGGGTAGGACTCTTCGATTTCCTCTTGAGTCCAACCCGCTTCGAGGAGGTTGAGCACAAACTCCACCTTGATCCGCGTTCCACGAAAGATCGGCTTTCCAAAGCCGATATCAGGATTGGTGTAGATGTAGTCCCTCCAATCCATCAAAACAGCCCTCACATATCAATCAGCAGACGCGTCGGGTCTTCTATCGCTTCCTTGATCGTCTTCAAAGCCGTCACCGCCTCGCGGCCATCAATGATGCGGTGGTCATAGGAGAGCGCGATATACATCATCGGCCGCACCACGATCTGCCCATCGCGCACCACCGGCCGGTCCTCGATCCGGTGCAGCCCCAGCACCGCCGACTGCGGCGGGTTGATGATCGGGGTGGACATGAGCCCACCAAACACGCCGCCGTTGGAGATCGTGAAGGTGCCGCCCGCCATGTCGGCCATGGTCAGCGTGCCGTCGCGCGCCTTCTTGCCGTATTCGGCGATGGCCTTCTCGATCGCCGCAAAGCTCATCTTGTCGACATCGCGCACCACCGGCACGACAAGGCCATTGGGCGCCGATACCGCGACCGAAATGTCCACGTAGTCGAAGTAGACGATCTCATCACCCTGCATCTGCGCGTTGACCGAGGGAATGTCCTTCAGCGCCAGCACCGATGCCTTGGCGAAGAAGCTCATGAGGCCCAGCTTCACGCCGTGCTTCTTCTCGAACACGTCCTTGTACTTCGCGCGCGCTTCCATCACCGCGCTCATGTCCACGTCGTTGAACGTGGTGAGCATCGCGGCGGTTTCCTGCGCCTGCTTCAGCCGCTTGGCGATGGTCTGGCGCAGGCGGGTCATCTTGACCCGCTCCTCGCGCCGCTCGCCGCTGGCGCTGACAACCGGCGCGGGGGCCGGGGCAGGGGCCGGAGCCGCCACCACCGGCGCGGGCGCGGCCTGCTTGGCCTGCGCGGCCGCCAGCACGTCTTCCTTGGTCAGGCGCCCGTCCTTGCCGGTGCCCTTCACCGTCGCCGGATCGATCCCATGCTCCAGCACCGCGCGGCGCACCGCCGGCGAAAGCGCCGCCGCATCATCCGCAGCCGCCGCAGCAGCCGGAGCCGCAGCCGCCGGGGCAGGAGCTGCCGCCGGAGCCGTCGCCACCCCGCTCGTCTCGATCAGGCCCAGCAGCGCGCCAACCGCCACGGTGTCACCCTCGGCAGCCACATGCGCGCCCATGATCCCCGCAACCGGGGAGGGCACTTCCACCGCGACCTTGTCGGTCTCGAGGCTCGCGATGGGCTCATCCAGCGCCACCGCCTCGCCGGGCTGCTTGAGCCACTGGCCGACAGTCGCCTCGCTGACGCTTTCGCCGAGCACCGGAACTTTGACTTCGATAGACATGCTTCAATCTCTCAAACGAAAGGGGTTCAGGCCTTCTTCTTGGTCCGGCGCAACTCGCCGCGCACCGAAAGCGAAAGCGCATTGCTGACAAGCGCGGCCTGTTCAGCCGCATGGCGCTTGGCAAGGCCGGTCGCCGGCGAAGCCGCCGCGCTACGGCCCGCATAGCGCGCGCGCTTCACCTTGCTGCCCGCCGCCTTCAGCGCCTCCTCGATCAGCGGCTCCACGAAGAACCACGCACCGTTGTTCTTCGGCTCTTCCTGGCACCACACGACTTCTTCGAGGTTCGTCATGCGCGAAAGGCGCAGCGCCAGCGGCTCGCCCGGGAACGGGTAGAGCTGCTCCAGCCGGATGATCTGCGTATCGGTGATCCCCGCGGCATCGCGCGCCTCGATCAGGTCGTAGGCCACCTTGCCGCTGCACAGGACCACGCGCCGGGTATCCGCGTCCGCCGCCGGATTGAGGTCGGAAAGGATGCGCATGAAGTGCCCCTCGCCGACGAAGTCCGAAGCCTTCGATTTCGCCAGCGGATGGCGCAGCAGGCTCTTGGGCGTCATGATGATCAGCGGCTTGCGGAACGGCCGCTGCATCTGCCGGCGCAGCACGTGGAAGTAGTTCGCCGGGCTGGTGATGTTGCAGACCTGGATATTGTCCTCGGCACACAGCTGGAGATAGCGCTCCAGCCTTGCCGACGAGTGCTCCGGCCCCTGTCCCTCATAGCCATGCGGCAGCAGCATCACGAGGCCGTTGGCGCGCAGCCACTTGGCTTCGGAGGCCGCGATATACTGGTCGATCATGATCTGCGCGCCGTTGGCAAAGTCGCCGAACTGCGCTTCCCACAGCACCAGCGTCTTGGGGTCCGCGCTCGCATAGCCATATTCGAAGCCCAGCACGCCGTACTCGCTCAGCGGGCTGTCATGCACTTCGAACTTGCCATGCGGCAGCGTGGTCAGCGGCACGTACTTGCGCTCGTTGGTCTGGTCGACCCACACCGCATGGCGCTGGCTGAACGTGCCGCGCCCCGAATCCTGCCCGGACAGCCGCACATTGAAGCCCTCGGTCAGCAGGCTGCCGAACGCCAGCGCCTCGCCGGTCGCCCAGTCGAAGCCTTCGCCATCCGCAAACATCGCCTTCTTGGCCTCGATCACGCGGCCCAGCGTCTTGTGGATGGTGAGGTCCTCGGGCACCGTCGTCAGCGTCCGGCCCAGCGCATCGAAGCGCTTCTGGTCGATACCCGTCGCCACGTTGCGCCGCGCCGTTTCCGGGTCCGCCGGCTTGTTGAGCCCGCTCCAGCGCCCGCCGAACCAGTCGGCATGGTTCGCCTTGTAGCTTTTCGCCGCGTCGAATTCGGCCTCCAGCGTTGCGACGAAGCGGTCCTCGGTCTCGCCCTTCCAGTCCTTCTCGATCACGCCCTGCTCGATCAGGCGGCGGGCATAGATCTCGGATACTGCCGGATGCTGCTTGATCTTGGCGTACATCAGCGGCTGGGTGAAGCTCGGCTCGTCGCCCTCGTTGTGGCCGAAGCGGCGATAGCACCACATGTCGACCACCACGTCGCGGCCGAACTTCTGGCGGTAGTCGATCGCGAGCTTGCACGCGAAAGTCACCGCTTCCGGATCATCGCCGTTCACGTGGATGATCGGCGCCTGCACGCCCTTGGCCACATCGCTCGGATAGGGCGAACCGCGGCTGAACTGCGGGCTCGTCGTGAAGCCGATCTGGTTGTTGATGATGAAGTGCAGGCACCCGCCGGTGTTGTAGCCCTTCACGCCCGAAAAGCCGAGGCACTCCCACACGATGCCTTGCCCTGCGAAAGCCGCATCGCCGTGGATCAGGATGGGCAGCACCTGCTTGTGCTTGCCCGGCCCGATGTCCTCGCGGAACGCCTGCTGCGCGCGCGTCTTGCCCAGCACCACCGGGTCCACCGTTTCCAGATGGCTCGGGTTCGGCTGCAAGCTCATGTGCACCTTGATCCCGTCGAACTCGCGGTCCGTGCTGGTGCCGAGGTGGTACTTCACGTCGCCCGAACCGCCGACATCCTCGGGGTTCGCGCTGCCGCCGGAAAACTCGTGGAAGATCACGCGGTAGGGCTTGGCCAGCACGTTCGCCAGCACGTTGAGCCGCCCGCGGTGCGCCATGCCGTAGATGATCTCGCGCACGCCCAGCTGGCCGCCATACTTGATCACCGCCTCCAGCGCCGGGATCATCGATTCGCCGCCATCCAGGCCAAAGCGCTTGGTGCCGACGTATTTCTTGCCGAGGAACTTCTCGTACTGCTCGCCGCGCACCACCGCCGCGAGGATCGCCTTCTTGCCGTTGGGCGTGAAGTCGATGCTCTTGTCGCCGCCCTCGATGCGGTCCTGCAGGAACTTGCGCTCCTCCACGTCGGAGATGTGCATGTATTCCAGGCCGACCTTGCCGCAGTAGTTCTTCTGCAGCACCGCCACGATCTCGCGCGGGGTGGCCCATTGCAGGCCCAGCACGCCGCCGACGAAGACCTTCTTGTCGAGGTCGGGGCCCACAAAGCCGTGGTATTCGGGGGTGATGTCCGCCGGCAGCTCCTGCCGCGCAAGGCCCAGCGGATCGAGGTCCGCCGCCAGATGCCCGCGCACGCGGTAGGTGCGCACCAGCATCATCGCGCGGATCGAGGCGCCCGCCGCGGCTTCCAGCGCCGCTTCATCGAGCGGTGCACCCGCAGCCTTGGCCGCCTTGGCGATTTCCTGCTTCAGCGCCATCGGATCGAGCGCGCGGGTGAGATCGTCGCCCGCTGCCGGGTCGCTTACCGGCCAGCGCTTCGAAGCCCACGAAGGCCCCGCCTGCGGACCCTCCTGCAGAAGGTCCACCTCGAACGAGCGCTCTTCATAACCCATATGTCACTCCTCTCGCCCCGGGGAGGTTGGGGCTTCGGAAAACCATGCTTTCCCACGGACGGAATGCGCCGCCCGATCCGCTAACCACGCAAACCCCTCAAGACTGGCCGCTTTAACCATGTCTCTGCGAAGGGAGCCCGCACCGGGGCCTGCGTAAAACCACTTATCTGAACGGGGCGCGAACCTGCTGCGGGCAGGCCATCCGCGCCCCGTTCGCCAGAATCACGCCAGCGAGCTGTCGATGCCCTTGCAGGCCACCAGCAGTTCCTTCACCGCGTCGACCGAAACCTGCAGGTTCGCCTTCGCCGTGTCGTCGAGCGCGATCTCGATCACCTTCTCCACGCCGCCCGCGCCGATCATCACCGGCACGCCCACGTAGAGCCCGTCCACGCCATAAGCGCCGTCGACATAGGCCGCGCAGGGCAGGATGCGCTTCTGGTCATTGAGATACGCTTCCGCCATCGCGATGCCCGAAGCGGCCGGCGCATAGAACGCCGAACCGGTCTTGAGCAGGCCGACGATCTCGCCGCCGCCGCTGCGCGTGCGCTGCACGATCGCATCGATCTTTTCCTGCGTCGAGGCGCCCATCTTGATGAGGTCGGGCACCGGAATGCCCGCCACGGTCGAGTATTCGACCACCGGCACCATCGTGTCGCCGTGCCCGCCGAGCACGAACGAGGTCACATCGCGCACCGAAACGCCGAACTCCCAGGCGAGGAAGGTGCTGAAGCGCGCCGAATCCAGCACGCCCGCCATGCCGACGACCTTGTTGTGCGGCAGCCCTGAAAACTCGCGCAGTGCCCACACCATCGCGTCGAGCGGATTGGTGATGCAGATCACGAAGGCGTCGGGCGCGTGGGCCTTGATGCCTTCGCCCACGGCCTTCATCACCGAAAGGTTGATGCCCAGCAGGTCATCGCGGCTCATGCCCGGCTTGCGCGGTACGCCCGCGGTCACGATGATCACGTCCGCGCCGGCGATATCGGCATAGTCGTTGGTGCCGGTGATCTTCGCGTCGAAACCCTCGACCGGGCCGCACTGCGAAAGGTCGAGCGCCTTGCCCTGCGGCACGCCTTCGACCACGTCGAACAGCACGATGTCGCCGAGTTCCTTCTGCGCCGCGAGGTGGGCCAGCGTCCCGCCGATGTTGCCGGCGCCGATCAGCGCGATTTTCTTGCGAGCCATGCCTTTGCAATCCTTTCCCGGATACGCGGGACCTGCGACCCATGCGGGCCGCCCAAGAGCTGCCGCCGTTAGGCCTCCCGCGTCCCGCAATGACGGGAAGGATTCCAGACGGATGGGAGCGACCTAAGCCTGCGGGATGGTGATTGCAAGGCGCAAAAACCCGCACTGCGCGGGTTTTTGTGATAACAGTTCGCAATATCAATAAGAGGGTGGAGGCGTCAAGCTTGCGAGGATGCCCGCGCTGCAAACCGGCGCTGCAGCGCCTTTGCCAGCGGCCCGTCCAGCATGGCGCAGACCGCGATCCACCATTCGGCAGCCGCATTGTCGCCGCCTTCGGCAGCAATCTGCGCCGCCTCGCTCGCACGCTGCGCCGCCGACAGGCCATGCGCGCCAAACAAGCGCAGCGCTGCTTCCAGCAGGGCATCGTCTTGCGCGCTGCCGGGGTTCGTGCCGGCCCTGCGCTTGGTTACAGCATCATTGTCGTTCACCGGTCGCGGCATCCGCAGGGCGCGCGGGCGCACCGCGTTTCGGCTCGGGCCCCAATGCAGGCAAGGCGAAATGATCCCATAACGCGGGGCAAAATGCAGCATGGCGAGCACTCCTCGGTTGGGCGATGCACAGGGTATAGCAGGCGGGAGTGAACAGCGCGTTCGCCCTTAGGGTAAAGGACTCAATAACCCTGCCTAGCGAAGAATAACTATATAAAAAACATAGATTTATAGGAGTTGTGGGTGCCTGCCGAAATGGACCTTTCCGGGCAAACTAACCCCGAATCGGACTAAATCTAGCCACCTGGCTGGGCAATCCACTTGCCCGCATTTTCGTAAGCGGGATTGACCGCCGCACCGCCCGGCAACTGCCCGGCACGATACAGTGCATCGCCGCCGCGCGCCTCGACTGCGGGCGCAAACTTCGGTGCCGCCGCGCGCGGCTGCGTGTAGTCCGGAAGCGGCGTCTGTCCGAACGCGGCGGTATTGCGCCCCGGTGCGGCCTGCGCGGCTTGCATCGATTTCAGGGCCTCGATCCGCCCCGCCTCGAATGCCTTTTCCAGCTGGATCGGATCGGCCACGTCCGCCGCCGCCGGGGTCCATGTGCGCGGATGCGGCGCCGCCACCGGCTCGCCGCCCGCATAGACCGCGTTGAACGCCATGGGCCGCCCGGCCGCGCCGCTCCAGCGATAGAACCGGTGCGCGCCGATCGTGCCGATGAAGCTCAGGCTGTCCGCCCAGTAGGGATGCACCGCGCTGGTGTGGTAATGCGTCGCCAGCCCCACCGGCGCATAGACATAGCCCGCCAGCGCATCCGCCGCCACCCGCCGCGCCCGTTCCCAGAACGCCGCCATTGGCCGCCGCGCCATCGATCCGTCGCAGGCAAAGCTGAACTGGCAGCCCGGCCGCTCCGATCCCTGATAGACCACGCCGCACACCGTCTTGGGCCAGGCCGGATGCGCCACGCGGTTGAGCACCACTTGCGCCACCGCGCGCTGCCCCGCATCGGGCTCGCTCGCCGCTTCATAATAGATCGCCGCCGTCAGGCACTGCAGCGCGCGTCCCTGATCCAGACTCGTCCCCCGGGCGAAAATCGGCCGCGCCGCCGGGCCGCTCCCCGTCACCGGAATGGAATCGTCCCGATGAATCTGCGCATCCCACGCAGTGCGCGCCGCATCGGGCGCCAGCAGCCCCGTGTCATCGTTCGCCAGATAGTAGAACGCCGAGCCGGGAAAGCTGTCGCCCGGCCGCTCGAACGGCTGGAGCCCATCGCGCGCCGCTGCCGTCGGCACTCCCGGCGCGATCCACCCCGGCCCCGCGAGCCACAGCGCAAAGCCCATCACGGCAACACCCGCGATTCCCGCCCAGCGCTTGAAGCTCCCCTTCCGCTCATCCTGAGCCTGTCGAAGGGGGGAGGGGTCTTCCCTATTGCTCCCCTCCCGCTTGCGGGAGGGGTTGGGGGAGGGCCTGTCAACCTCAACATGAGGCCGCTCGACCACCGGCGCAACAGGCACCACCACCCGCCGAGGCGCCAAGGCCTCGGGCGGCAGTTTCACCGGCCGGTAGTCGATAATCAGCGGCATAGCTCAGGCAGACTCACAAGGCGGCCACCCAGCGCTAGACCCTCTCCCTGCGCCCCGCATCCCGCCATTTCACCCCGTCCCGCTAAGGCACACCCCCCTGCGAAGCCGTTAACACCAAACCTGCGGCAGTCTTCCTTCCCTCCCCATTTTTCCCGCAGGGACAAATGGGGAGGTGGCCCGCGAAGCGGGTCGGAGGGGTTCTTCCTTCGCTTCCATCTTGCCCCAAAGTGCAGGTCCCGCTACCAAGCCGGCGACGCCACCGGTGCCCGCGAGAGCGGGCTAAGAGGGAATCCGGACGCCAAGCTGTTCTTGGCAAACCCGGAGCTGCCCCCGCAACTGTGCCCGGATAGCGCCCTGTCCACTATGCCACTGGGCCCGCAAGGGTCTGGGAAGGCGGGCAGGGGGCGATGACCCCGGGCGAGCCAGGAAACCTGCCGGTGTGTGGTCGTTCCGCGGCCGGGCGGGGTGTACCGGGCGCATGCGTGAGATGGCGCGCCATGAAGGCCCCGCGCCCCCTCCCGCCATGGACGGCAACGTCCATGGGCCGTGGAGAACACACGTGAAGTATCTTTATCTCGCCGCCGCAGCGACAAGTCTCGCCGCCACCCCCGCACTCGCCCAGCAGGCCGACCAGATCACCGTCGTCGCCACGGGCAGCCCCCAGCGCATCGACCAGACCGGCCAGCCGATCACCGTCCTCACCGCAGACGACTTGAAGCGCCTGCAGGGCCCCGACATCACCCGCGCACTCGAACAGGTCCCCGGCCTCACGCTCAGCCGCAACGGCGGTCCCGGCGCCTTCACCGGCGTCCGCCTGCGCGGCTCGGATAGCGAGCAGGTCCTCGTCCTCATCGACGGCGTCCGCGTCGAGGATGTCGCTGCCCCCGGCGCCGGCTTCGATTTCGGCACGCTGACGACCGGCGGCATCGAGCGCATCGACGTGCTGCGCGGCTCCAACTCGGTGGCCTGGGGCAGCGCCGCATTGGGCGGCGTCATCGCCATCCAGACCCGCGAGCTCAACGGCCTCGAAGCCAGCGCCGAAGGCGGCAGCCGGGGCAGCTTCGCCGGAGAAGCGTCCGCCGGTCTCGCCACGGACAAATACGCCCTCTCGCTCACCGGCGGCTACACCACCACCGATGGCATCTCTGCCGCCGCCACCGGCACCGAACGCGACGGGTTCCGCCAGTGGCGCCTCGGCGGCAAGGCGCGCCTCGATCTCGTGTCCGGCCTCGCGTTCGTGGCCAATGCCCGCTACGCCGATACCCGCACCGATATCGATGGCTTCCCGCCGCCCAACTACAGCTTCGCCGATACGTCGGAATACCAGATCACCCGCCAGTTCTCCGGCCGCGCGGGCCTGCGCTACGAAGGCGCGTGGCTCACGCTCAACACCGGCTTCGCGCTTTCCGACACCAAGCGCGACTACTACGACCCTACCTTCGGCACCGCGCCGTCTTATGGCTACCGCGGCCGCAGCCACCGCGCCGATCTCACCGGCCGCGCCACGCTGCCTGCAAACTTCGCGCTCGATTTCGGCGCGGACAGCGAATGGACGCGCTATTCCGGCACCTTCGATGCCCGCCAGACCGCGCGCCAGACCAGCGGCCACGCCATGCTCGGCTGGTACACCGATGCCGCCTCGCTCGCCGCCGGTGTCCGCTACGACGACCACAGCCGCTTCGGCAACGCCACCACGCTCGGCGCCAACGGCACGGTCAAGCTGACCCAAAACCTCCGCCTGCGCGCCAGCTACGGCGAGGGCTTCAAGGCCCCCACGCTGTTCCAGCTCCTGTCAGACTTCGGCAACGCCGCACTCCAGCCCGAACGCAGCCGCAGCTACGACGCCGGCCTCGAGTACCGCAGCGGCCCCGTCACCGCCGCCGTCACGCTCTACCGCCGCGACAGCCGCAACCTGATCGCCTTCGTCTCCTGTTTCGGCCAGACGAGCGCGATCTGCACCAATCGCCCCTTCGGTACCTACGACAACGTCGGCAAGGCGCGCGCCGAAGGCGTCGAGGCCGAACTCACCCTGAAGCCGGTCCCCGCCTTCACCCTGCGCAGCCTCTACACCTATACCAAGGCGCGCAATCTGACCCCCGGCAGCGCCCAGTTCGGCAACGATCTCGCCCGCCGCCCGCGCCACGCGCTCACCGTCAGTGGCGATTGGGAAACGCCGCTCGCCGGACTCGCGCTCGGCGCGGACCTGCGCCTCACCAGCACCAGCTTCGACAACGGGTCGAACACCACGAAGCTCCCCGGCGGCCCCGTCGCGACGATCCGCGCCAGCCTGCCGGTCTACCGGAGCGTCTCCCTGTTCGGCCGCGTCGAGAACGTCTTCGACAACCGCCTCCCCACCGCCGCCGGCTACAACGCCCTCGGTCGCGGCGCCTTCGCGGGCCTCAGAGTGAGCTACTGATGCACTGGCCCACCCCCAACCCCTCCCGCAAGCGGGAGGGGAGTAGAAAGCGCTCCTTGCTCCCCTCCCGCTTGCGGGAGGGGTCGGGGGTGGGCCTCGCAACGCTCGCCGCGCTCACCATCCTCACCGCCTGCTCCCCCCAGCCCAAAAGCGAGGCCAGGCGCGACACCACCCACTACCTCCCCACCATCGTCAGCCTGAACCCCTGCGCCGACGCCATCCTCGCCGAAGTCACCCGGCCCGGCCAGCTCCTCGCCCTCTCGCACTACAGCGCCGACCCGCGCGCCGCCTCGATGGACGCGGCCAAGGCAGCACAATACCCTAAGACCCGCGGCACGCTCGAGGAAGTGCTCGCCCTCCATCCCGACGTCGTGGTCGACGGCACCTTCGTTCCTCCCGCCACCGCCGCGGCTTACCAGCGCCTCGGCCTCCGCCTCGAAACCCTTGGCATCGCCGGCACCGTCGAGGAAAGCCGCGCCCAGATCCGTGCATTGGCCGCGCTCGCCGGAAACCCCGCCAAAGGCGAAGCGCTGATCGGGCGCATCGACGCCGCGCTCGCCGCCGCCGCCCCAGCCGATCCCGCCCGGATCCCCGCGCTCGTCTGGGAGCCCGGCGGCATCGTCCCCGGCGACAGCACCCTCATCGCCGAGCTCCTCCGCCGCACCGGCTTCACCAATTTCGCCGCCGCGCGCGGCCTCGGCCAGGCCGACCAGCTCCCCCTCGAACGCGTCCTCGCCGACCCGCCCCGCGTCATCCTCGCCGCCGGCTCCGACCGCGCGCTGAAGCATCCCGCGCTCGCCCACCTCAAGGCCACCACCCGCGCCCCGCTTGATCCGCGCCTGCTCTACTGCGCCGGCCCCACCATCATCCCCGCCGCCACGCGCCTCGCCGAAGTGCGCCGCTCCCTCCAGCCCACCCCCGACCCCTCCCGCAAGCGGGAGGGGAGCCAAGTCGCCCTTTCATCTCCCCTCCCGCTTGCGGCCAGTGTTTCCCTATCTTCCCCCCTCCCGCTTGCGGGAGGGGCTGGGGGTGGGCCGCGGCAAACGCCCCGCCAGCCGCAATGACCCGCCCCATCGCCCTGCTGCTGGCCGCGCTGGCCATCGCCATCCCCCTGTCGCTCCTCGCCGGGCAGGTCTGGCTAAACCCCTTCGCGCCCCAGGCGCCAAATGCGATCACCATCCTCGCCGAACTGCGCGCCCCCCGCGCCGCGCTGGCTCTGGTCATCGGCGCCGGCCTCGGCGGGGCAGGGGCCGCGATGCAGGGCTACTTGCGCAATCCGCTGGCAGACCCCGGCCTGTTCGGCGTCGCCCCCACCGCCGCGTTCGGCGCCGTGCTCAGCCTCGCGCTCGGCCTCGGCGTACTGCTCCCCGTCGCTGCCTTGCTAGGCGCCGCGCTCGCCATGGCCGCACTCGCGCTGATCGCGGGCAATGCCTCCGGCCCCAACAGCACCACCCTGTTCGCGCTCGCCGGCCTCATGCTCGCAAGCCTGTCTGGCGCGCTCACCAGCCTCGTCATCAGCCTCGCGCCCAATCCCTTCGCGCTCAGCGAGATCGTCACCTGGCTGATGGGCAGTCTCGAGAGCCGCAGCTGGCATGATGTGGCGCTCGCCGCGCCCCCCACCGCGCTTGGCCTCACTCTCCTCGCCCGCGCCGCCCCCGCGCTCGATGCGCTCACCTTGGGCGAGGAGACCGCCCGCTCGCTCGGCGTGGACCCCGTCCGCCTGCTCTCGCTGATGGTCCTCGGCACCGGTCTTGTCGTCGGGGCAGGGGTCGCCGCCGCCGGGATCATCGGCTTCGTCGGCCTCGTCGTCCCGCACTTGCTGCGCCCTTGCACCGACCAGCGCCCCTCCAGCCTGATCCTCCCCAGCGCCCTCGGCGGCGCGCTGCTGCTGCTCCTCGCCGATTGTCTCTGCCGCCTGCTTCCCCTCGCGGGCGGAGAGCTGCGCATCGGCATCGCGCTCAGCCTCATCGGCGCACCCTTCTTCTTGGCGCTGCTCCTCCAGCTGCGGAGCGAGCTGGCATGAACCTCTCAGCCCACAGCCTCACTGTCCCCGGCCGCCTGACCGACGTTTCCGTCACCCTCCGCCCCGGCGAACTCACCGCCATCTGCGGCCCCAACGGCGCGGGCAAGACCACCCTCCTGCGCGCACTCGCCGGTCTCGAACCCGCACCCGTCAAGCTTGGCGAAACCGCGCTCGCCGATCTCCCCCCACGCCGCCGGGCACAGGAGATCGGCTACCTCTCGCAGCACGCGCAGCCCGCCTGGAACCTCTCCGCCGAAGCGCTCGTCCGCCTCGGCCGCCTGCCCCACCGCACCTCTCGCAGCGAAGACGAAGCCGCCGCCACCGCCGCGCTCGCAGCCCTCGACCTCGCCCACCTCGCAAGCCGCGGCATCCACACCCTCTCCGGCGGCGAACGCGCCCGCGTCCTCCTCGCCCGCGTCCTCGCCGGGCAGCCGCAGTGGATCCTCGCCGACGAACCCCTCGCCAGCCTCGATCTCGCCCACGCCGCCGCCCTGCTCCGCCATTTCCGTCAGCTCGCCGATCAGGGCAGGGGAGTCGTCCTCGTCGTCCACAGCCTCGCCCACGCGATGAACCACGCCGACCGCGTCATTGTCCTCGACAATGGCCGCCTCGCCGCCGACGGTCCGCCGCAAGTCGCTCTCTCCGAAGAAGTGATCGAACACGTCTGGCGCGTCCGCGCCCAATGGACCGGCCCCGCAACCGCCCGCGCCCTCTCCCTCTGAAGCAAGACCCTCCCCATTTTCCCCTGAGCTTGTCGAAGGGGCAAATGGGGAGGTGGCCCGCCCGCTCATCCTGAGCTTGTCGAAGGAAGGCGGGTCGGAGGGGTTCTTTCTTCCCCTCCCGCCACCTTGCGCTTCTCCGCCCCGCCACCCACGTGTCGCAAAACCTCCGCGCGCCTCTTGCCGGAATCGAACAAATCTGGAACAAACCGCCCCCATGTCCCTCAGCACCATCTCCATTCGCGGCGCGCGTGAGCACAATCTCAAGGGGATCGATGTCGATCTTCCGCGTGACAGCCTGATCGTCATCACCGGCCTCTCGGGCTCGGGCAAGTCGAGCCTCGCGTTCGATACGATCTATGCCGAAGGCCAGCGCCGCTATGTCGAGAGCCTCTCGGCCTATGCGCGCCAGTTTCTCGAGATGATGCAGAAGCCCGATGTCGAACATATCGACGGGCTCTCTCCCGCGATCTCGATCGAGCAGAAGACCACCAGCCGCAACCCGCGCTCCACGGTCGCCACCGTCACCGAGATCTACGACTACATGCGCCTGCTCTGGGCGCGCGTCGGCATTCCCTATTCGCCCGCCACGGGCCTGCCCATCGCGGCGCAGACGGTCACCCAGATGGTCGACCGCGTGCTTGCCCTGCCGGAGGGCACGCGCGCCTATCTGCTCGCCCCGGTCGTGCGCGGCCGCAAGGGCGAATACCGCAAGGAACTCGCCGAATGGCAGCGCGCCGGCTACACCCGCGTGCGCATCAACGGCGATCTCATGGCCATCGAGGACGCCCCCGCGCTCGACAAGAAGCTCAAGCACGACATCGAAGTCGTGGTCGACCGCATCGCAGTCAAGCAGAGCGACGAAGGCTTCCGCACCCGCCTGGCAGACAGCTTCGAACAGGCCCTCAAGCTGGCGGACGGCACCGTCTACCTCGATCTGGCCGACACCACCGTGGAGGCCGTGAGTGGTCCTTCCACAGGCTCAGGACGAGCGGGCGAGGGTGCTGCTCCGGATGAACGGGATAACCCCACATCCGCTCGTCCTGAGCCTGTCGAAGGACGCTCACGCAGCGCCAAGGGCATGAAGAAGACCGGCCTCCCCGCCAACCGCATCGTCTTCAGCGAAAAGTTCGCCTGCCCCGTCAGCGGCTTCACCATCGAGAGCATCGAACCGCGCCTCTTCTCGTTCAACGCCCCCCAAGGCGCCTGTCCGGCCTGCGACGGTCTCGGCGAGAAGCTGCTGTTCGATCCGCAACTCGTCGTCCCCAACGAGGCGCTCAGCCTCAAGCAGGGCGCGGTCGTGCCCTGGGCCAAGTCCAACCCGCCGTCGCCCTATTACATGCAGGTGCTCGCCAGCCTCGCCGGCCATTTCGGCTTCAGCCTTGAAACGCCGTGGGAAAAGCTCCCGGGTGAGGTCAAGGTCGTCATCCTCTATGGCACCGCCGGCAAGGCCGTCCCGCTCACCTTCATTGATGGCAAGAAGTCCTACACCGTCCAGAAAGCCTTCGAAGGCGTCATCGGCAACTTGAACCGCCGCATGCTGCAAACCGAAAGCGCGTGGATGCGCGAAGAGCTCGGCAAGTTCCAGACCGCGCAGCCCTGCGAAACCTGCCAGGGCGCCCGCCTCAAGCCCGAGGCGCTGAGCGTCAAGGTCGCGATGGCAGACATTTCCAGCGTCACCCGCCTCTCGGTTGCCGCCGCGGTTGAATGGTTTGCCAATCTGGACGCGCAGCTCACCCCGCAGCAGAGCCAGATCGCCCGCGCCATCCTCAAGGAAATCAACGAGCGCCTTGGATTCCTGAACAACGTCGGCCTCGATTATCTGAACCTCGACCGGACTTCAGGTACGCTTTCGGGCGGCGAGTCCCAGCGCATCCGCCTCGCCAGCCAGATCGGCTCCGGCCTCTCCGGCGTGCTCTACGTGCTCGACGAGCCCTCCATCGGCCTCCACCAGCGCGACAACGACCGCCTCCTCGAAACGCTCAAGCGCCTCCGCGATCTCGGCAACACCGTCATCGTCGTCGAGCACGATGAAGACGCGATCCGCACCGCCGACCATATCGTCGATCTCGGCCCCGGCGCCGGCGTCCACGGCGGCGAGATCGTGGCCCAGGGCAACCTTGCGGAGATCCTCGGCAACGCGAACAGCCTCACCGGCCAATACCTCACCGGCGCGCGCCGCATCGAAGTGCCGGCCAAGCGCCGCAAGGGCAATGGCCTCAAGATCACCGTCGAAGGTGCCCGCGCCAACAACCTGCGCGATGTCACCGCCTCCATCCCGCTGGGCACCTTCACCTGCATCACCGGCGTCTCCGGCTCGGGCAAAAGCTCCTTCACCATCGACACGCTCCACGCCGTCGCCGCGCGCACCTTGAATGGCGCCCGCGTGATCGCCGGCGCGCATGACAAGGTCACCGGTCTCGAACACTGCGACAAGGTGATCGAGATCGACCAGTCCCCCATCGGCCGCACCCCGCGCTCCAACCCCGCCACCTACACCGGCGCCTTCACCCTCATCCGCGATTGGTTCGCCGGCCTCCCCGAAAGCGCCGCCCGCGGCTACAAGCCCGGCCGCTTCAGCTTCAACGTCAAGGGCGGCCGCTGCGAGAAGTGCCAGGGCGACGGCCTCATCAAGATCGAGATGCACTTCCTGCCCGATGTCTACGTCACCTGCGAGGAATGCGAAGGCCGCCGCTACAACCGCGAAACGCTCGAGGTGAAGTTCAAGGGCCACTCCATCGCCGATGTGCTCGACATGACGATCGAGGACGCCGAGGAGTTCTTCAAGGCCGTCCCCCCGATCCGCGACCGCATGCACATGCTGAACGAAGTCGGCCTCGGCTACGTCAAGGTCGGCCAGCAGGCCACCACCCTCTCCGGGGGTGAGGCGCAGCGCGTCAAGCTCGCCAAGGAGCTCGCCCGCCGCAGCACCGGGCAGACGCTCTACATCCTCGACGAGCCCACCACCGGCCTCCACTTCGAAGACGTGCGCAAGCTCCTCGAAGTGCTCCACCGCCTCGTCGATCAGGGCAACAGCGTCGTCGTCATCGAACACAACCTCGACGTGATCAAGACGGCCGACTGGCTGCTCGATCTCGGCCCCGAAGGCGGGGTGCGCGGCGGCGAACTCGTGGCGGAAGGCACCCCCGAACAGGTCGCCAAGAACCCCCGCAGCTTCACCGGCCACTACCTGAAGCCGCTCCTCACCCGCTGATCGTCATCCCTCCCCATTTTTCCCCTGAGCTTGTCGAAGGGGACAAATGGGGAGGTGGCAGCCCGCAGGGCTGACGGAGGGGTTCTTCCTGCCCCCCAAGCAACAATACGTCACCCCGCAGCAACGCACCCCCGCCACCCTCCTGCTAAGCGCCCTGCAGTCGCAACCCCGCTCCGCAAGACGCAACCGTCAGGATCCGGCCCCATGAACACCGCCCTCCGCGCAGCCCTCGCCGCCGCGCTAACCCTCCTCGCCGCCCCGGCCTTCGCCCAGACCGCCCCCGCAAGCCTCCCGCCCCAGCGCCCCATGGGCCCGCCGCCCACCCCCACGTGGAGCCTCACCGTCGGCGTCGCCCCCATCCTTGCTCCCGCCTGGCAGGGCTCGCGCGATTATGCGCTCTCGGTCTTCCCGGACATCCGCGTCACCTACAAGGATGTCGCCTTCGCCTCGGTGCAGGAAGGCTTCGGCTGGAACGCCATCAACCGCGACGGCTGGAAGATCGGCCCCATCGCCCGCCTCCGCTTCGGCCGGCGCGAGAGCACCGGCGGCTCGCCCTTCCTCATCACCGGCGGCAGCGACGCGCTGCGCGGCTTCGGCAACATCCCCCTCGCGGTCGAATTCGGCGGCTTCGCGCAGTATAGCCCGACCCGCCGCCTAGCCCTGCGCGCCGAAGTCCGCCGCGGCACCGGCGGGCACGAGGGCGTCGTCGCCGAACCCTCGATCCGCTTCGCCGACCGCGCCGGGCCATTTCGCTATTCGCTCGCCCTGCGCAGCACCTTCGCCAGCGCGCGCTACACCCAGGTCTACTTCGGTGTGAGCCCCGAGCAAGCCGCCCGCGCCGGCCTCCCCGCCTACCGCACCGACGGCGGCCTCGTCTCCGCCGGCGTCGGCGGCACGTTCACCCGCCCGCTGGGCAAGCGCGGCCAGCACGGCGCCGTCACTCTCCTCGCCGGGTACGACCGCCTCGGCGATGCCGCCGCCGACAGCACCCTCATCCGCGAGCGCGGCCGCCGCGATCAGTTCACCCTCGGCCTCTCCTACGGCTACCGCTTCACCTGGAAGTGACCGCCATTCCTCCCCATTTTCCCCTGAGCCTGTCGAAGGGGCAAATGGGGAGGTGGCCCGCTCGCTCATCCTGAGCTTGTCGAAGGAAGGCGGGTCGGAGGGGTAACCCCCGCTTAAGCAAATCCGCCTATCCTCCCCCCGCGCGCGGCAAAGGGGGATCTTCATGCGCCTGTGGTACCTGCTCGTTCCTGCCATCGCCATGGGCAGCCTCAACGCCGGCTACTCCGCCTGGCGCGCCAGCCCGCCCAGCAAGCTCACCGAATTCCGCGCCATGTGCTTCGGCAAGGTCGAAGCCGCCGGCCTCTCCCGCAGCGAGAGCATCCCGCTCTGCAACTGCCTGATCGGCAAGGCCCGCTGGTACAAGTGGACCCACTTCGGCGCAGACTACACCCGCGATGTGCACATGAAGCTCAGCCGCGAATGCATCGATCAGGTCGCCGCCGCCTCCGCCGAATCCGCCTCTGGCTGGGGCACCTTCACCAGCGAACCAGCCCGCAGCTCCCGCCCGCTCACCGGCCCCGGCTCCGGCTGGGGCGAAGCACCGAACGACGACGACAGCGCCGACAGCGCCGACCGCTCCTATTCATCCCCCCCCACCAAACAATACGGCGATCCCGGCTACGGCACCGAATAACCCCAAGGCGCCAGCACACCCCCACGTCCCTCTCCATTCCTGCCGCAGGGACAAAGGGGGAGGTGGCCCGCTCGCTCATCCTGAGCTTGTCGAAGGACGGGCAAGGGCCACAGCCCTTGCATCCCCACACACGCCCACTGTCTTGTCATTGCGAGCGGAGCGAAGCAAAACAATCCAGACCGGCGCGAATGATGTGGCCTGCGGAGTTTGGAGATTTAATAAAGTCCTATCGAGAATTATAATTTCTGTAATTCCCAAATATAAATGGCTATCGAGCTGTTATTCGTCTAAGTTTTTCAACACGAGCTTCGATAGTAGCTTTTATAGAAGTAACATCGTTTTTGATATCAAGGAAAACCTGCGGCAAACCAGAGTAAATTAGCCAATCGGCGTCTTTTGGGTATACATCAGGGCATCGGTCGCGAGCATCGAAATCTTGAGAGGCGGCTAATTCGCATTCCGCTCTGAAGGCATCAAAGCTGCCTAATCTTACTTTTTCTGGTAGAGATGACTGTAGTTGGTCAAATGTGGCTAGCTTTGCCTGAAATACACGCCGAGCAAGTGGGCGATTCTCATAAAAATTGTCGATCGTACCCATCCAAGAAGCTCCCTTCGAGCGGGGGAGCATCCCATAGTTTCGAATTTTACCGTCCGGCCCATAGCCCAATGATCCAAATGTATTCTTAAAATAGATGCTCAAGCCACGCTTTGTATCTGGGCGTGATCTTCCGACGGATTCAAGCCATTGGGTGCATTTCCTGACGATCCATACATTTTCAATCAAATCAGGATTCATTTCGAAAATGAGCTCATTTACGTTTCTGTCTCTCAATAACCCTCCAATATTGTCGATGAGCTCGAAAATGTTTGGGCCTCTAAAATTGATACTGAATCTGGCAGCAAAGTACTCCTGAAAGCTTCGATGCACAAAATCATAGATGTTTCCATCCTTGCGAAGAATTGATGTTGATACAAAAGCGTCCAAGAGTACTAATTCTGGATCAATATTCTCCTCACAAAATTCGACGGAAATTCGAAAGTACTTCAAAATTTCTTCATACGAGAATTCAATTTTCGAGTCTCTAAGGGTTGTAAAACAAAAATGGCTAAAAACTCTCTCAAATTTATCAATAGGTAAGCCGGCATGAAGGCCTCTTTTGAAAGCTCCTTTGTGAGAATCGTGCCTGTAATACAGGGCTTCAAAAGCCTCCTTGTAAAAAATGACTTGGTTTTTCAGGTATATCTGCTGTGTTGTCAAACGTAAGCAGCATGATTGTTGCAAGAAGCGGGCTGCCAAGGAAATCCTCTCGCTCTTCAAACAATCCATCTTCAATTTTAGCTATCAGTTTTTCTTTAACGCCAAGATCATAGTCAAGTTTTTTAATAACCTGGACTATCTGATCTTTGTCCATCGGAATAGTTTTAAAAACCAATAACTGGCTAATGCTTTCAAGCTCATCATCTGGACGTGTGGATATTAACATTGAGCATTCTGGAAAGTCGACGACAAATTTTCGAATACCTTCAATGCATTTTTTTCTGTATTGTGGATTGACCTCGTCTACAGCATCTAAAATTATGCAAAAACATCCTTGATGTAACCCCAGCAGAAATTGATCGTAGGTCGATTTATTTGGCGTGGATGACATAAATTCATAAAGAACATGCTCGAGAGGCTTCTCAAAGTATTCACCTTTTAGATATCTTAACTTGATAAATATTGGATATTTTCTATGATGCTGAATGGTTTTAATATGATTGAGTGTCGCCCATTTGACAAACATGGTCTTGCCGTAACCAGCAAATCCAGAAATTAATGTCTTTTGATTATTGTGCAGACGCTTTGACACTGCTGCATCAGTTTCTACACCGACGTTCGTCTTAAACTTTACATTAACATATTTGTCTAATAGATCTACTGGTTCATTCCGATATAAGATATTCTTAATTTTTTGACACTGACCTTCAGCATGGGCAAGATTGTCACGAAAGCAGTCAATAAATGACACGACTAACTTGTTATATGCCGCCTTGGTCATCTTTGAAATTGGGCCCTTCGCACCGTCGGCCGCCGCCTTAAGGCCCGTCACTGCGACTGTCTCACCAAAAGTCATATTACACCTATTAGATGGTCAAGCAGAATTTACGCCGTTTGCATTGAACTGCAATCCATTTTCCTACAAACCCCGACCCATGCCATACCCGCGTTCCCTCTATGTTCCACAGGGAGTCGCACGGCATGAACCAGCACAGCACCAGCACCTTTGGCCGCGGGTGGATCCCCATGGAGCGGGATATCGGCCTCCCCGATGATCAGGATCCCTTCGCGCACCGCCGGGCGGGGCGCGGCCCGGTCCTGAGCGCGGACGGGCTGACCGAATATGTCTACGATGACGAGGCTTACGGCACCTCTCCCTTCCCGCCTGCGGGAGGGGTCGGGGGTGGGCGGAATGCGGGCGCTGCGTTTGACCGCGCCCACCCCAACCCCTCCCGCAAGCGGGAGGGGCTATTCATGTCCCAGCCCTTCACTCTCGCGCGGCGGGTGCGGTTTCTGCATATCCTGGCCACCAGCGGCAATGTCCGCCGCGCTTGCGAGGTGGTCGGGGTCTCGCCGCAGTCGGCCTATGTCCACAAGCGGCGCGATGCCGCCTTTGCGCATGGCTGGGCGGCGGCGCTGCTGCTCGCGCGCGATGCGGCGGAGGAAATGCTGGCCGAGCGTGCGCTCCACGGTGTGCGCGAGACGATCTTCTACCGGGGCGAGGCGGTCGGCAGCCGGGTGCGCCACGATCCGCGCCTGCTGCTCGCCCATCTCGCCCGGCTCGACCGACATGCCGAGCGCGCCGAGACCGCGCAGGACCCCGCGCCGGGCATCGCCGCGCGCTTCGACGATTACCTCGCCGAGCTGGCCGAGGCCGAGGCGCGTGGCTGCGATCCGGTGTTCGAGCCGCCGATCGACGAATTCGATATGCCCCCGCAGTGGACTCCGGCCCACCCCACCCGCGCCGAAGCCCTGCGCGCCGCGCGCGAGGAGGTGCTCCACGATTTCCCCGGCGATGTCGCCGACCTCACGCCCGAAGCCGTCGCCGGCATCGATCTCGACCAGACCGACAGCGAAGACCTCCTCGACGCCGCACTCGCCAAGGCCCAGCTCACCGCCGAAACCGCCGCTGCGCAGGCCTGGGACGCCGACCACACCGCCCGCCTCGCCACGCTGGAAGCCATCTTCGCGGGGGAGCTGCCTTCAGATCCTCCCCGTTTTCGTGAAGCACAAATGGCCGAAGACCCTTCAGATCCTCTCCATTCTTGCGAAGCACAAATGGCCAAAGACCCTTCCAATCCTCCCCATTTTTGCGAAGCACAAATGGGGAGGGGGACCGTCCGCGAAGCGGATGGTGGAGGGGTAACCAGCGCCGCCCCTCCCATCGAAACCAAGTCCCGCCCGTTCCCCCTGAACCCCGTCAACCCCGTCAACTTCAACCCCGCCTTCACGCCCCCCAGCGCAGCACATAGGGTTGGCGTGCGCGTCCTGTGATCTGCACCACCACCCGCCGCTGCGCCTGCGCGCCGCCGGGTCCGCGCGCCACGGCGATCACGGTCACCACGCGGCCGGCCCAGTCCGCCGGGTCCTTGATCGCGAGCGCGGGCCGCTGTCCGGCGATCTCGCGCTGCCGTTCGATCACGTCGACCGCATTGCCGTCGCCGTCGTTCATCACCTGGATCGCCAGCGGGTCGGCATATCGCTTGTCGAACGGGCCGCCGTTCACTTCCACCGTGGCGATGCGCCCGATCCGCTCGACCAGCGCGGGGGTGAAGCCGCGGATGTCGCCCAGTTCCTCGATGCTGAGCGGCGGGCCGTTGCGCGCGGCGTAGCCCCGGCGGCGGTAGTAGCGGGACTCGGCCCCGTCGCGGCGCGGCTCGTCGTCCTGGTCGATCCAGTCGTCGAAGCTGTCGCGCAGCTCGTCCACCTGCCGCTGCGGCAGGCCGAGCGCGGTGGCGAGCCAGCCGACGTTCTCGCCGTCGATGCGGTTGATCATGATCTTGCCCGCCTCGTCCTCGATCCGGATGGCGATGGGCACGCCGCCCAAGCTTGCGGTGTAGGTCCGCCCGTCGATCGCCCACCGCGCGCCGATCCCGGGCCGGGTCAGGTTGGCGAGCGCGATCTGGATGCCCGCGTCCGCCGCGGCGGTGAGGCGGGCGCTGGTGGTCTCGGCCTCCAGCGTATCGAGCCGCGCCGAAGTCGCCGCCGCCGCCCCTGCCGCGAGCGCCGCCATCACGCCGATCCCGGCGACGACGGCCAGCATCGCGTAGCCACGTTCGTGGCGGGGCGGCGGGCGGCGTGTCACGGGATCTTGCCCTTGGTCCTGAACGGCTCGACCGTCTGGATCTTGGCGCGCAGCTCCTCGGTGATCGCGGTGAGGTCGTCGGGGGTGCGCAGCACGTGCGGCTTGATCAGGATGATCAGCTCGGTGCGCTTCTGCGTGTTGTCGTTGTTGCCGAACAGCAGCCCGCCCAGCACCGGCACCCGGCTGAGGATCGGCAGGCCGTTCTTGCCGAAGCTCTTGCTGTCGCGGAACAACCCGCCCAGCGCGATGACCTGCCCGTCCTGCACCGAGACGGTGGTGGCGACGCGGCGGGTGGTGATGGTGGGCGAATTGGCGACGCCGGTCCGGGTCGTCTGCACGTCGCTCACTTCCTGGCTGACGTCGAGCAGCACCCCCCCGCTGGCGTTGACGCGGGGGGTGATCTTGAGGATCACGCCGGTATCCCGGTACTCGACGGTGTTGGCGGAAAGCAGGTTGCCCGTGCTCGCCCCGCCGCCCAGCGGTGTCACCTGCTGCGCCAGCACCGGCACCTGGTCGCCCACCTGCAGCGCGGCGGTCTGGTTGTTGAGCACCATCAGCTTGGGCGCCGAGACGACCTTGACGGTCGTGCGCTGCTCGAGCGCGTTGAGCGTCGCGCTGATGTCGTTGCTGTTGGAGTAGAAATAGGAGAAGCCCGGAAACACCCGCGTCGGCGATGACGTGCTGCCTTCGCCCAGCGCGAAGTTCGATTGGCCGGTCTGGAAGTTCCACTGCACCCCGTAGCGCAGCGCGTCGTTGAGCCCGACTTCGGTGATCGCCGCCTCGATCATCACCTGCACCGGCGGCACATCGAGCTTGCGCAGCGCGTCCTCGAGGATCGCGTAGTCATGTGCCGAGCCGAACACGACGACGGCGTTGTTGAGCTCGTCCGCCGAGATGCGCACCTTGAGGCCGGAGCTGCCGGTGTCCGCCGCGCTTGCGGTCGGCGGCGGGGGCGGCGGCGGAAGCGGGGGCTGGCGGCCCGGTCCTGGCTGCTCCGACGTGCCGCTGCTGCGCGGCTCGGGGGCGAAGGGATCGGAGTTGTCAGACGAGGCGGTGCCGCCGCCGATGCCGAAGGTGGTGTTGATCGTCTTGACCAGATCGCGCGCCCGGCTGTTCTGGACCCGGTAGATGTAGAGCCGCGCCTCGTTGCTGGTGCCTTCGCGGTCGAGCACTTCGACCCAGCGGCGCACATCCTCAAGGTACTGCTTCTGCGCGCTGATCGCGATGACGCCGTTGATCTTGTCCATCCCGATCAGCCGCACCAGCCCCCGCGTCGGCGCGTCGGGCGCGTTGATCAGCTTGTCGAGCTCGGGCACGATCAGGCGGCTGTCGAGGTGCTGGGGGACGTAGAGCGCAAAGGACATCGCGCGCAGCCAGTTGACGTCGAACTGGTCGATCACCTTGTGCACCGCCTTGCGCTGGGCTTCGGTGCCGGCGATCACAAGCGCGTTCTGGGTGGTGTCCAGCGACTGCACCGCGCCAGGCACGACGGTATCGAGCAGGCGCCGCAGCTCGTCGGCATTGGCGTATTGCAGCCGCACCGTCTCGCTGCCGAAGCCGCGGTCGGCGAGGAATTCGGTGCCGCGCGCTTTGGCCGCGTCGACCGTCTGGATGCGGTAGCCGGTGCCTTCCCAGACCATCGCGAGGTTCGCTTTGCGGAGCGAGGCCTCGAACAGATCGAGCAGCTGCTGGCGGCTGACCGGGCCGGCGGTCGTCAGGCCCACATCGACATCGCCCTCGACGCTGACGGTATAGGGAATGCGCAGCGTGTCACGCAGCACGATCTGGGCGAGTGTGCGCACGTCGGCGCTGGGGATGGTGAACTCGATGTTGCCCTTCGGCCCGCTGCGGGTGCTCTCGGCGGCGGGAAGCCCGGGCGCGGGCTGGGTGCCGCCGACGAGCGCGGTCGTCACGCCTTCCGGGCGGACGACGGGTGCGGGCGGGGCGGGGGGCAGGGCGCGTTCGACCGGCTGCACTGCCTTGGGCGCGCAGCCGGCAACGCTGGCCAGCGCGAGGGCCGAGAGAGCGGCCACGGGGATCGTCTTGGGCTTATTCACTGATCGTCTCGCTCTCGCTGGAGGCCGGTTCACTGGCGCCGAAGGCGATGCGCCGGGATGTGCCGTTCTTGAGGAAGCGGGCGCCGTCCGCCTCGATCCGGAGCAGGCGCCAGCCGCGATAGCTTGTGCCCGCCGCCATGCGCAGCACGCGGCCGTTCTCATCGCGCAGCAGCAGCGCCTGCACGCGACCGATTTGCGCGCTGCCCAGAACATAGGTGCCGTCGAGCGGGCCGACCCGGTCCTGCGGTACCAGGCTGACGGAAGTATCCACCTGCGCGCCAAGGACCCGCAGCGGCGAGAACAGCGAGACGCGGCCCGCAAGGTCCGGCGCGGCGACATCGGCTATCGCTGGCAGGCGGCGGTCCGGCGCGCGCCAGACGCCGAGCGCGGGCGGCACCGCTTCGCCCTGTGGCAGGCCAAGCTGCAGTGCCGCGCCCGCCAGCAGGACCAGCGCGAGCCCGGCGGGCAGCAGCGCACCGTTCGCCTTATCGGGCCGGTACGAAAGGAGCCGTTGCTTCAAGTCTGACATCGAGCAGATCCGATTTGGGATTGGTCAGGGCGTCTTCGGCGACGACGGTCAGGCCATCGACCGCGAGTGTGGGTTTCATCCTATTGAGGCGGGCGAGCAGGCCCGCGAGCTGGGTGTGACTGAGCCGCACCTCGAGCGCGGCGCGCGCCCAGCCTTCATCGGCGGGGGGGGCTTCGGAGGTCTTCACGTCGCCGCCCGCCGCGAGGGCCGCCGCCTCGATCCGATCGCGCAAGGCCTCGCCCGCCTCGTCGGCATCGGGGGCCGCCATGAACAGCGCGCGCATTTCGCCCACCTGCCGCTCGGCCTCGGCCTGCAGGGCGCTCAGCGAACCGATGCGCTTCTCGTTCGCATGGAACGTCTGCACCAGCGCGTCCCGCCGCGCGGCGCGCTCGGTAAAGCCAGCTACAAGCGGGCCGATCACCACGGCCAGCACCAGCGAGACTGCCAGCACGAGGATCAGCACGGCGACAAGCTTGCGCTCGCGGGGCGAAAGCGACCTCATTCGCCGTCCCTCCCGCGCGGGGTGAGCACGATATCGAAGGGGCGCCCGGTCTCGCTCTGCGCTTCAGCCTCGGCGCGATTGGCGCGCACGCTGGCGAAGAGGCCCGAGGCCTTGAGCGCGGCGACGACATTGACCCCCGGCGCCGCATAGCCTGCCAGATGCACGGCCTTGCCATCCCATTCGAAGCGCTGGATCCAGGCCTTGTCCGGCAGCACGGTGCCGACCTTGGCCATCAGCCGCAGCGGCTGACCTGCGGTGCGCTTGGCATTGAGCGCCTGCACGATCCGCCCGTTGCCGATCACCCGGTCCTCGATGCGCCGGACGGCCATGAGTGCGGGGGCCTGTGAATCGACAAGCGCCTGCAGGCGGTCCACCTGCTGCTGATCGCGCAGCACTGCCGTGCCGATATTGGCAAGCAGCAGCACGGCCACCACAGCCCACCAGAACCGTGCGACAGCGGGACGCGGGGGCAGCAGGCCAGCCTCGCGCATCGCCGGTGCCAGATCGAAATCGGTCCGCTCGCCCGCTGCATCGAGCGGACCGATGTGCGCGGGGACGACGCCTGCCGCCTGTGCGGCCTCGGCAATCTCGCGCGCGCGGATGATCGCAAGTGCGCCGACTTGCACGCGCACCATGTCAGCCCCGCTGCCGGCTGTGTCGGCAGGCCCCAGCGTGCGGATGCCGATTACCACGCTCTCCGCTGGGACGGGCATGATCCTGTCGGCATCGAGCGCGATCAGCGCCGCGAGATCGGCTTGCGGCAGGCGCGGCAGGGTGAGCGTGCGCACGAGGCACAGTTCGGGCGGGATCACCAGCGTATCGACGCCCTTGCGGCTGGCCGCGATCACGGCGCCCTGCTCGTAGCGGTGCCATGCGGTGAGGCCACTGCTCCTGACCACGCCCGCCGGGAGCAGCTCCGCCAGTTCGTGCAGCCACCAGTCGAAACCGCCGCGCGCAAGCCGCGCCAGCGTCGTCATGTCCGAATTGAGCAGTTCGGAGAGGTTCATGGCGTCTCTGCGCAGTCGAAAGTCTTCCGGCCGCCCTGACAGCCGAGGCGCACCCCGCTGAGCGGCCGCACCATCAGCACCGGCCATGGGCGCGCATCGCCCTTGGCGAAGGCGAGGCGGATGCGCACCAGCTTGGGCGGCTGCGCGCGGGCCTGCCAGCGGCTCTGCCACGCGTCGCGTCCGGTGATCCGGTCGGTGCCGTAGTAGGCGATGTCGAGCCGCTCGACGCCGTCCAGCAGCGGGGCTGCATTCCACCCATCCACCGACGAGGCACCGAGATCGCGGCCCGCCAGCAGCGGCATAGTATACAGAACAAGTTCGCCACGCGGAGTTCGGCGCAAGCGCAGCGCCTGCAACTGGTGCGCGCCATCCGCAGCGAAACCGGGTGCGGTGAAGGTCAGCTCTTCGGGGTAGCCGACCAATGCGATCGTATCGCCCAGCCCGCGCGGATCGACTTGCGTGCGCATCTGTTCGAGCCGCGCGCGCAGCACGGTCTGCACGGAAACGACCTGTTCGAGTGCTGTGGACTGCCGCTGTGCGGAGCCGTCGAGCCGGGCGATCAGGTTCACAACGCCTGCGATCAGGGCCGAGATCATGCCGAACAGCGCGAGCGCGACCAGCATTTCGGCGAGCGTGAAGCCGGCGTCGTGCCGGGCGCGGCGGGGGAGGGCAGCGGCGCTCATTGCCGGGCTTTCAGCGAGGTGAGCCGGGCGAGGGTGCGGCCAGAGGCGGCATCGCTGACTTCGACGCGCACCGTCCGCAGCGCGAGGCCATCCGCCGCCGCCTCCGTATAGGCTTCGCTGGTGATCGCCCAGGCGAGGCGGCCATCGGTGCCGCGCGCCGGGATCGGTGAGCCGGGGCCCGGCACGCTTGCTGCCGCCAGCACCGAGCGCGCCAGCAGGAGCGCCTGCCGCTGATCGGCGGCGACGGTAGCGGTGCGCCCCATCTGCCAGACCGTGTCGTATACCAGCGCCGCCATCAGCGCCGCGATGGCCAGCGCCACCAGCGCTTCGACGAGCAGGAAACCGCGCTCTGTGGGACCTGGTTGCATCGCCTAGACCCCCTTTCCGGCGCCGACACGCGGGATGTCGAAGGTGGTCTGCGCGCGGCCGGTGCCGAGCGTGAGCTGCCCGCCGGTCGAGCTGCCATCGGGGTAGAACTGGATCGACCGGGGCTTCAGCGACAGCGGCTGAGTGGTCGAAACGGCGATCCGGCGCGTACCGGCGATCACCAGCCCCGAGGCGTCTGTGCTCAGTGCCACCGGAACCCCGCTGCGCATGGCGGCAGAACGGGCCGCCGCCAGGCCCGCCGCGACCTGTTCGCGAAGCAGGCGCTGTTGCATGGCCCCGCGCGCCGTCTCGATCCGGGGATAGAGCAGCCCCGCGATCAATCCGGTGATCGCCAGCACCACGAGCATCTCGAGCAGCGTGAAGCCGCGCTCGACAAGTGGGGGAAGGGAGGGAGCGGCGCGGTGCATGGCTTACCAGTTGCCGTGATCCTTGGCCTCGCCGCTGCCGCCTTCGGCATTGTCGGAACCCAGCGTGTAGACGTCGACTTCGCCGTGCTTGCCGGGAACGGCATAGCGATAGGGATTGCCCCAGGGGTCGGTCAGCGCCGCCGCATTGGGCAGGTAAGGCCCGCGCCAGTCGGCCATGCCCGGCGGCTGGGTGACGAGCGCCTGCAGCCCCTCCTGCGCGCTGGGATAGCGCCCGGCATCGAGCCGCAGCAGCTTGAGCGCGGCATCGACGTTCTTGACCTGCACCGCCGCCGTCTCGCTGCGCGAGCTGCCGAGATACTTGATCACTTGCGGCCCGACGATGGCCGCGAGCAGGCCGAGAATGGCCAGCACCACCAGCAGTTCGAGCAGGGTGAAGCCGTTGCGGACGGGGAGACTTTTCCGGATTTTCATTGGGCCACCGCCAGATCGTTGAAGCCGAGAATGGCTGAGAGAATCGAGGCGACAATCGCCGCGACCAGCGCACCGAGCGAGACGACGACAACCGGCGTCGCGATGGCGATCACGCGCTCCAGTTGCATCTTCACCTCGCGGTCGAGCACCGTGCCCAGCCGCGCGAGCATCGGGCCGAGCTGCGAGGTTTCCTCGCCAGTGCGGATGAAGCTGAGTGCCATGGCGGGGAGCACCTGACGTTCGGCCAGCGGCGCAGCCAGGCCGCCGCCTTGCCGGACTATGTCGGTCACTTCGCCAAGGCCCGCATTGATGTGGCGGTTGGCGACCGTGCGGCGGGCAAGCGCCAGCGCGCTGGGCAGCGGCACGCCGCCATCGATCAGCGCACCGAGGCTGCGGGCGAAGCGCACCGTCTCGATATTGCGGACAAGTGCGCCGATCTGCGGGACTTTGAGCATGGTGCGGTCGAGCCAGACTTTGCCGCCTTGTCGGGCGAGCGCGGCGCGAGCTGCGAGGACAACGGCTACAAGCGCGGCGAGGATCAACAGGCCATGTTCGCGCACGAACCGGCTGGCGCCCATCACCGCGAGCGAGGCGGCGGGGAGCTTGCCGGGCGGGGCGGAGGCGAACAGCGCCTCGAACTGGGGGACGACGAACAGGAGCATGAGCAGGATCACGCCGATGGCGATCACGCAGAGGATGAGCGGATAGGTCATCGCGGAGGTGATCTGGCGGCGCTGTTCGTCGGCTTGCTCCAGCATGCCAGCAAGCCGGGCGAGCGCCTCGCCGAGCTTGCCGTTGGCCTCGCCCGCTTCGGTCATTGCCGGGGCGAGGCCGGGGAAGAGATCGGGGTGGGTGGCGAGCGCGGCGGAGAGGGGCTTGCCCTCGCGCACCGCGGCCAGCACATCGGCAAGGCGCGCGCGCAGCGGGGGATGGGTGACGTTGTCGACCGCGATGGCCAGCGCGCGGTCGAGCGGGAGACCCGCCTGCAGCAGCACACCGAGTTCGGCAAAGACATTGGTGACGAAGCGGGCGGGTGTCTTGCCCCGGCGCGCGGTGGTTGTGGATGTGGGTTCGGCGACTTCGATCGGGCGCATGCCGGACTTGCGCAAGGTGGCGATGGCGTCGGCACGGCCCGACGCCTCGATCTGGCCCGAGACGGCGGCGCCATTGGCGGCAAGCGCGCGGTACTGGAAGGTCGTCACGCCGCTCAGTCCTCGCTCGCCACGCGCAGCACTTCCTCGAGCGCGGTGAGGCCAAGGCGGGCCTTGGTGATGCCGTCCGCGCGCAAGCTGCCCGAGCCGGCACGGGCGGCGGCCTCGGCTATGGCGCGGGTGTCGGCGCGGGCGAGGATCAGGGCGCCGAGTTCGCGGTCGATGCGGATGAACTCGAACACGGCCATGCGCCCGGCATAGCCCGAGCCCTTGCACTGCGGGCAGCCGACGGGGTGGTAAAAGGTGTGGCGCTCATGCGGCGCGGCGGCGATGCCGAGCCGGTCCAGCAGCGCCGGGTCCGCCTCATAGGGCTCTCGGCAATGCGGGCAGAGCCGCCGTACCAGCCGCTGCGCGAGGACGCCGGTCAGCACCGAGGACAGCAGGAACGGTTCCACCCCCATGTCGAGCAGGCGGGTGACCGCGCCGGCTGCGGTGTTGGTGTGCAAGGTCGAGAGGATCATGTGGCCGGTGAGCGCGGCCTGTACCGCGATCTGCGCGGTCTCGGTATCGCGGATCTCGCCGACCATCATCACGTCCGGGTCCTGCCGCAGGAAGGACCGCAGGGCGCTGGAGAAGCTGTAGCCGATGGCGGGGTTGATCTGGCTCTGCACGACGCCGGGGAGGCGGTATTCGATCGGGTCCTCGATCGTCATCAGCTTGCGCTCGCGCGCGTTGAGGTGCGCGAGCGCGGCATAGAGCGTTGTGGTCTTGCCCGAACCGGTCGGCCCGGTGACGAGCATGATGCCATGCGGCTGGGCAAGCGCGGCGAGGAACTGCGCGGCAAGCGCTGCATCGAAGCCCAATGCAGCGGGATCGAGCGCGAGGTTGGCGCGGTCGAGGATGCGCATGACGACGCTTTCGCCGTGGATCGAGGGAGCGGTGGCGACACGCAGGTCGATCTCGTGGCCGCGCACGGTGAGGCGCAGGCGGCCATCCTGCGGCAGGCGGCGCTCGGCGATGTTGAGCCCGGCCATGACCTTGATGCGGCTGACCACCGGCGCGCGCATGGCGGGGGGCTTGGCGGGCATGTCGCGCAGCACGCCGTCGATGCGGAAGCGGACGGCGAGGCGGTCCTCGGTCGGTTCGAGATGGATGTCCGAGGCGCGGGCATCGACGGCATCGGCGATGAGGCGGTTGACCGCGCGGATCACCGGCGCGTCGCTGACGAGATCCTTGAGCCGTTCGAGATCGCCTTCGTCGACTTCGTCTTCCACTTCGGTCGGGATGGCGTCGCTGCGGTAGAGCCGGTCGATGGCGGCATCGATATCGCCCCCGCGCGCGACACGCGGCTCGACGCGGCGACCGGTGGCGAAGGCGATGCCGTCCACCGCCTCGCGGTCGAGCGGGTTGGCCATGGCGACGACGACCGCGCCGTCTTCGATGGACAGCGGCAAAGCCCGGCGATCACGCAGGAAGGGGGCGGAGACTTCGGGCACAGCGGCGGTCTCGGCCGGGAACTGGGCCGGCTCGACCAGCGGCAAGCCGAGCGCGTGGGCGAGGGCATCGGCGAGCGCAGCCTCCGAAATCAGGCCCAGCCGCGTGACGATCTTGTCGAGCGTTTCGCCCGTCTCGCCCTCGACCAGCCGCGCGCGGGCGAGCGCTTCCTCCGGCATCCCGGCCTCACGCCGCAGGATGGCCACGAGCGCGACAGAGGGATCGTCGACAGGGTTGCGCATGCCAGGTACTATCATCGCGAGTGGTAAAGGAATTGCCCGGATTTTCCACTCGCCAATGGCCCTCTCGCAGCCGCCGCGAGTGTCTTCTCCATCCCCACCTCGCCCCCCTCGTTGCCGGGTAGCCGGCGCTGTTTCGCGTTGAAACGCAGCGGAAAACGCGGCCTACGTGCTATGTTTACGCCAAGCCGGAGCGCGGCGCGACTCTTTATGTGACCGTAGTTTGACGGATACCCACGTCGCCACGCATCAGACTTTTGCAAAATGCGCATCATTTATTGCGGAGTAGATGCGCGCAAGGCGCTACGAATTCATCCTGTATTAAGGGCTGGGCAGGTAATAGAAATGCATCACTTCCCTGTCGGTAGTGAAGGTTACATCCCAATCCTGGCGGCGGCAGCTTCGGCTTCCGCCGCCGTTTTTCAATCCGCCCCTCGCGCGCCGAGCGTGCGGATCGCGCGGTTGAATTCCTCCAGCGGGATGGCGCCCTCGGTCATGGCCACCCTGCCGGTGCGATTGTCGCGCACGACGATGGCGGGCGTTCCGGTCACTCCTGCGACATTGGCTGCGTTGAATTCCTGTCCGAGCGCCTCGACCGTGCCCGGCGCGTGGACGCAGCCATCGAGCGCGGCGAGGTCGGCGACGCCGGCGGCCTTGGCCAAGGCTTCCACCGTGATCCCGGGCTTTTCCGGAAGACCGGCACCATTGGTGCGGGTCAGTTCCATGTAGCGGTCGAGGAAGCGGTAATAGGCGGGGGCCGATGTCTGCTGGCCGATGCACCGTGCCGTCGCCGCCGCGATCAGGGCAGGGCGCCCATGCATCGGCAAGGGCAGGAGGCGCACCGCCAGATTGACCCGGCCGCCGCTTGCATCGACCACCTTTTCCGGCGTGCGCCCCAACTCCTTGCAATAAGGGCACTCCGGATCGAGCCAGACGATCACGCTGAAATCGCTGGCAGGCTGGCCGTAGACCGGCTCGCGCGCTGCGTCGACCGGCGTGACCGGACCGGCGCCATGCCAGATGGATTGCGCATCACTATCGGCGGCGACGGCTGGTGCAGCGGCGCAGACGGCAAGGGCGGCACCTGCCAGCAGCGGACGAAGCAGGGGATGTCGGAGAAAGTTCATCGGCGCGCCTTCGGCTGAAACGGTGGCAAGGGTATGACAGCGTGAGGATCGCCGACCGTGCGCAGCATAAGCAGCCAATTCGCGCTAGGCAATTTGTGCGAGGACTGTATATCACGGGATATAGCTTGATGGAGCCCGCCTTGCTGTTCCCGTTCCGCCATGTTCGGCATTGTGTCGTGTTCTGCATTCTCTTGTTTGCGGCGATCGCATCGCCAGCGCACGCGCAGGCGCGCGGGCCGCTCGTGCTGGCGGCGGCGAGCTTGCAGGAAGCGCTGACGGCGGCGGCAGACAGCTGGACGAAGAAGGGGCATCCGAGGCCAGTCCTGTCGTTCGCGGCGTCCTCCGCACTTGCCCGGCAGATCGCGGCAAAGGCCCCGGCAGACTTGTTCTTTTCGGCCGATCAGGAGTGGATGGACTACCTCGCCGGTCGCAATCTGATCGTCTCGGCCACGCGTGTCGACCTTCTCGCCAACCGGCTCGTATTCGTCGCGCCGGTCCGCAGCCGGGTGAGCCTGGTGGTACGGCCCGCCTTTCCGCTGGCTGAAGCACTGGGTGGCGGGCGGCTGGCGCTGGCCGATCCCGATGCGGTGCCCGCGGGTCGCTATGCCAAGGAAGCGCTGACCCGGCTCAAGGTCTGGCCGAGCGTGGAGGGCAATATCGCGCGGGCAGAGAACGTGCGCGCCGCCCTGGCACTTGTCTCGCGCGGTGCCGCTCCGCTGGGTATCGTCTATGCAACCGATGCGCGGGCGGACAGCTCGGTGCGTGTCGCGGGGTGGATTCCGGCGAGCACGCATTGGCCGATCGTTTACCCGGTTGCCCGCCTCGCCGCTTCGTCCAATCCGGAAGCGGAGAGCTTCCGCCGCTTCATCGTATCGGCGGAAGGCAAGGCGATCTTCCGCCAATACGGCTTCGGTACGCGCTGAGCGGACGCCTTGGCAATGGGCATGAGCGCCGAGGAATGGGGCATCGTCGTGCTCTCGCTGCAAGTGAGCCTGGCCGCGATTGCCGGCGCGCTGCCGGTGGCGTTCTGCCTCGCGTGGGTGCTCGCGCGGATGCGCTTTCCCGGCAAGATCCTGCTCGACGGGCTTGTCCACCTGCCGCTGGTACTGCCGCCGGTGGTGATCGGCTGGCTGCTGCTGATCGCCTTCGCGCCGGAGGGGCCGGGCGGGCGCTTCCTTGCCTTGTTCGGCGTCAGCGTGCTGTTCCGCTGGACCGGCGCTGCCATCGCCGCTGCCGTGATGGCGCTTCCACTGATGGTGCGCGCAATCCGGCTCAGTCTTGAGGCGGTCGATCCCCGGCTGGAGCAGGCCGCGCGCACGCTGGGAGCGGGGCCCTGGCGCACGTTCGCGACGATCACGCTGCCGCTCGCCGCGCCGGGTGTGCTGGCAGGCGCAGTGCTCGGCTTTGCGCGCTCGCTGGGCGAGTTCGGCGCGACGATCACGTTCGTCTCCAATATCCCGGAGGAGACCCGCACCTTGCCGCTGGCGATTTACGCAGCGCTCCAGCTGCCGGGCGGGGACAGCGCGGTGTGGCGGCTGGCGCTGATGGCGGTGACCTTGTCGCTGGCGGCGCTCGTGGCGTCGGAGACGCTGAGCCGGGCTTCGGGCAGCGGCAGGGGCGGCCATGTCCTTTGAGATCGACCTGACCCTGCGGCGCGGCGAGCGGACGATTGCCTGCCGCCTTTCCGCGCCTGCCGGGATTACCGCACTCGTCGGCGCTTCCGGGGTGGGCAAGTCGAGCGTGCTGGAGGCGATTGCCGGCCTGCTGCGGCCCGAGGCGGGCCGGATCGCGGTGGGCGGCGAAGTGCTGTTCGACAGCGCTGCGGGCGTGAACCTTGCGCCCGAGCAGCGCGCCTGCGGCATGGTGTTTCAGGATCTGCGCCTGTTTCCCCACCGCCGGGTGCGCGACAACCTGCTTTACGGGCACCGGCTCGCGCCGCCCGAACGCCGCTTCCTGAGCCTCGATGAGGCGGCTGCCTTCCTCGATATCGCGCCGCTGCTGGACCGCCGCCCGCGCACGCTGTCCGGCGGGGAGGCGCAGCGTGTGGCCATCGGTCGAGCGCTGCTGGCGGGTCCGCGCTTCCTGCTGATGGACGAGCCGCTGACCGCGCTCGATGATGCGCGGCGCGAGGCGATCATCGCGGTGATCCTGCGCATCCGGGCCGAACTGGCGCTGCCGATCCTGCTGGTGAGCCACGACCGCGGCGACGTCGCGCGGCTGGCGGATACGGTGGTGGAGCTGCGAGCCTAGATCTCCAGCTGGCTGCCCAGCTCGATCACGCGGTTGGTCGGCAGGCGGAAGAACACCATCGCGCTTTCGGCGTTGCGCACCATCCATGCGAAGAGCTTTTCGCGCCAGATCGCCATGCCGGGCCGCTTGGAGGCGATCAGCGTCTGGCGGGCGAGGAAGTAGCTCGTTTCCATCGGCTTGAACGCGCCACCCGCGCGGGTTTCCGCGCCCAGTTCGGCGGGTACGTCGGCCTCGTCCATGAAGCCGATGCGGATGATCATGCGGTAGAAACCGTGGCCGAGGTCTTCCACTTCGCGGCGCTTTTCGGGAGGTACGTGGGGCACGTTCTGCGTCTCCACCGTCAGCACCACCACCCGGTCATGCAGGATGTGGTTGTGCTTGAGGTTGTGCAGCAGCGCGGGCGGAATGCCTTCGGCGTTGGAGGCAAGGAACACCGAGGTGCCCGCCACGCGCCGCACTTTCTGGCAGACGGAACCCAGGAAGATGTCGAACGGCATGGAATCCTCGGCAAGCCGGTCGCGCATGATCCTGCGGCCGGTCGACCAGGTGCTGAGAATCGTGAAAATGATGCAGGCGCCGACCAGCGGGAACCAGCCGCCATCGGGGATCTTGGTCATGTTCGAGGTGAAGTAGGCACCATCGATCAGCAGGAACAGGCAGGTGAAGAAGCCCGCCACCAGCGGCGGCCATTTCCATACCTGGAACACCAGCACGCCGAACATGCACGAGGTGATGAACATCGTGCCCGTGTTGGCAATGCCATAGGCCGAGGCGAGGTTGCCCGAAGTGCGGAAGCCGATCACCAGCATGACCACCAGCGCGAGCAGGGCCCAGTTGATCAGCGGCACATAGATCTGTCCCGCCGCGGTAGCGCTCGTGTGGCGGATGCGGATGCGGGGAAGATAGCCAAGCTGGACGGCCTGCTGCGACACCGAAAAGGCCCCCGAGATCACGGCCTGGCTGGCAATCACCGTCGCCGCCGTCGCAAGCAGCACCAGCGGCAGACGGAGGCCTTCCGGCGCGAGCAGGAAGAAGGGGTTCACCACCGTTTCGGGCCGGTTCATGATCATTGCCGCCTGCCCGAGGTAGTTGAGCAGCAGGCAGGGAAACGCGAAGCCGAGCCAGGCCGTGGTGATTGCAGGGCGGCCGAAGTGGCCCATATCCGCATAAAGCGCTTCCGCCCCGGTCACCGCCAGCACGATCGAGCCGAGCGCGAGGTAAGCCATCAATGGATCGTGTGCGAAGAAGCGGAAGCCATGGAGGGGGTTGAGCGCCCAGAGAATCTCCGGCGCCTCCATGATGCCGATTACGCCCAGCACCGCGATGGTCAGAAAATAGAACATCATCACCGGCCCGAACAGCTTGCCCATGGTTGCCGTCCCGCGGGACTGGATGGCAAACAGGCCGAACAGGATCGCGATCGATATCGGCAGCACCAGATGCTCGAAGCCAGGATGCACCACGGTGAGCCCCTCGACCGCCGAAAGCACCGAGACCGCCGGGGTGATCATGGCATCCCCGAAAAACAGCGCCGTCGCAGTGAGGCCGAACAGGGCCATTACATATGTCCAGCGCTGGCTCGGCAGGCAGCGGCTGACCAGCGCAAGCAGCGCGAGGCTGCCGCCTTCGCCCTTGTTGTCAGCGCGCAGCACCATGAAGAGGTACTTGACCGTCACGATCAGGATCATCGTCCAGAACACGATGCTGAGCACGCCGAACACGTGGGTCTGGTCCACCTTCAGCAAGTGGTGGCCGACAAACGTTTCCTTGAACGAGTAAAGCGGCGAGGTGCCGATATCGCCGAACACCACGCCGATCGCGCCGACAGCGAGCGTGGCAAGACTTTCCTTCTGATGGCCGTGGCCTGTGTGGTGGGACTCGGAAGGAGGCGCCGCCGCTTCGCTGCTGGAAACAGAGCTGTGGTCGGCGGCCGTGCCGTCTGGCGGCACGCCATCCTGAGTCGCGTTTCGGTCCATCGGCGCGCCGCTACTCCTGCCGGGGGTTCCTTGCGAGAACTATTTTGTGGCCCCCGCCGGGCATGGCCTACTTCGGCGGATCGGCAGGGGGCGGGGCCGGGGCGACCAGCTTGTCTGCCGGGACGATCACGACCGGTGCGGCGGTGCGCTCGCCGGTTGGATCGCGCACCGGGCGGGTGGCGGTGCTGCCGATCGCGCCGGCATTCTCGAACGCGCGCAGGATCGGGGTGGCAAGCGGCACATCGCCGTTGTGCCGGACCTTGCGCAAGTGCCGCTCGGCGTCATAGCGCGCGGCATCGGGCATCAGCCACGCCTGCTCGAGCGCGCCCGCCGCCGCAAGCACGCGGGCCTTGGCGACATAGGCGTTGGCGATGGCGGTGTTCGAATTGCTGCGCGCCAGCAGCAGTTCGCGCGCGAGATCGAGCACATCGAGCGTGGTGATCAGCCCGGCACGCTGCTGCAGCACCGCGCCTTCATAGGCCTTGCGCGCGGAATCTTCGGCCGAGCGGAAGCTGGCGATCGCGGCCTGCTGGGCCTGCCAGTCGTTCCATGCGGCGGCAAGCGTGGCGCGGTTTTCGCGAAGGGACGCATCGAGCAGGCGCCAATCAGCGTCGTTCGCGGCCATCGCCTCGCTCACCCGCGCCTTGCGCAGGCCGCTTTCGAAGATCGGCCCGGAAATGATGAACTGCCCCCGCAGATCGCGCTGCCTCAGATCGTCGGTATAGGCGCTTTGCGATCCGTAGCTGGCGCTGCCCTGGAAATCGATGCGCGGCAGGAGATCCGACTTCGCCGCTGCGACACTGGCCCGCGAGACCTTCTCGCGCGCCTGCGCGGCGAGTACGATCGGGCTGTGCAGCTCCGCATAGGCGTAGGCTTCCTCGAGCTGGACAACCGGCAACTGGAGCGGATTGGGCGGCACGAGTTCGCCCGCGGGCACGCCGACCATGCGCAGGAACGCGGCCTCGCTCGAGGCGGCATCGCGCTGCGCGTTGTAGACTTGCGCCTGACCCAGCGACACGCGTGTGGCAATCTGCTGCACATCGGTCGCAGTCACTTCGCGCACCGCGAGCCGCGACTTGTTGTCATCGAGCTGGCGCTGCAGCGCGGCGAGGTTGTCCTTGGCGATTTGCACCGCCGCCCGATCGCGCAGCACGCCGATATAGGTGGCGATGGCATCGAGCAGGGCCTGCTGCTCGGTCGAGCGCAAGACCTGGCGCTGGAATTCGAGCTGCGCCTGCGAGTTGCGCTCCTGCGCGGCATTGCGGCCGAAGGTGAACAGCGGCTGGTTGAGAATGGCCGAGGCTGTCGTGGTCCAGCCGGACAGGTTGAGCGGCGGGCCGCGACGCTGGTCGAAACGGTCGCTCTGGAAGGTCGTGGCGAGGCTGTAGGTGAGCCGCGGCCCGTAGTTCGCCCGCGCCTGCGCGATGCGGTAGTCGAAGCTGCGCACCGTCGCGCGCTGGGCGAGCAGCGTCGGCGAGGTCCAGTAGGCCAACCGCAGCGCGTCGGTAAGCGACGTCACCGGTGTGCCCGAAGCCGCGAGTTCCGCGACATCGGCCGGGGTTCCCTCCGGCAGCTCGGGGCGCACGGCGATGCGGTCGGTTACGTCAGCGGTGTTGTCATCCGCGTCGGCACGATAATCGCCGGGATCGCGCCCGCTGTCCGGATCTTCGGTGCCATAGCTGCTCGCCGAGGCGCCGGTATCGGGCGGGCCCTGAACCGGACGCGCCATCGGGAGTTCTTGCGCAAAAGCCGGGTTCAGCACGGCACAGGCCGCCGAGGCAGCGAGCAGCACAGCGCGAATGTACAGTCGAGGGGCCATTGTCACGCCGCTCAATTGTCGCGGAAGGCGCGCATGAACTGGTCCATGAACGGCTTCGTGAGGTAGGAGAGCATCGAACGGTGGCCGGTCTCGATGTAGACTTCCGCCGGCATGCCGCTGCGCAGCGCGAGGCCTTCCTTCTTCACGGCAGCCAGATCGACTTCGATCCGTACCATGTAGAAGGCCTGCCGGGTTTCCGGGGTCTCGCTGCGGTCAGTCGCGACGTAGATCACCTTGCCGAGGATCTCGGGCGTGGTCGGCCGGTTGAACGAGGTGAACAGCACGCGCGCCTTCTGCCCAACCATCGTCTGGTCGATGTCCGCCGGGCTGACCATCGCCTCGACCACGAAGGTATCGCGATCGGGCACGATTTCCATGATCGGCTCGGCCGGCTTCACGACGTCGCCGACGGCAGCGAACGCGATCTTCTCGATGACCCCGGTGTAGGGCGCGCGGATTTCGCTGCGGTCCTGCTGGTCCGATGCGGCAACGCTGCGCAGTTGCTGCTGGTTGAGCGCGGTATTGATCTGCGCGAGGTCGGTGCCGGCCTGCACCCGCCGCGTCTGCGCGAGCTGGATCGACTGCTGCTGCGCTTCGGTGATGCGGGCGCGGGCCTGCGCGATCTGCGCCTGGAGCGAGCCGACGTTGCCGTCGAGATCGACCGCGGTGCGCTCCAGCTGGTTGAGCCGGTTGATCGTGACGAGCTGCTTGTCCCATAGGTCCTTCACGCCCAGCCGCTCGGGCTCGATCAGCCGGCGCTGCTCCTTGAGCGCGGCGATCTGCGATTCCAGCCCGCGGATCTCCTCGTTGTATTGCTGCACCCGCGCGGCGAGCTGCGCGCGCAGCCCCGCTTCTTCGGTCTGGCGGATCGAGAAGAGGCGGCTCTCGTCAGCCATGGCCTTGGCAGCACTGGGGTTCTTCGAATTGACCAGCTCCGCCGGGAAGACCAGTCGGCCCGAACCGAGCCGCTCTGCTTCGAGCCGCGCCTTCTGCGCCAGCAGCTGTTCGACGGTGAGGTTGGAGTACGTCGCGTCGGCACCGGTCACCCGGTCGTCGAGCCGCATCAGCAGCTGACCTTGCGTGACGTGCTCGCCATTGTGCACATAGATCGCCTTGATCACGCCGCCGGTGGGGTGGGCGATGCGCTTCACGCGCGATTCCATGCCGACCGAGCCGCCGCCGATCACCGCACCGCCCATCGGGATCAGCGCGGCGAGCAGGAGCAGCACGATGAACAGGCCGCCGATAGTGTAGGTCAGTCGCTTGAGCAGGACCGGCGACTTTGCCTTGTCCGCCCCTTCCTCTGCGAACACCGGCAGAAGCTGGCGCGCGGGATCAGGAATGGTGGTGGGCATGTTCATGCTGTGGCTTCCCTGGCCGGATTGCTGCTGGCTTCGGCGCTGACCTGGCCCGGCGCGTTCTGCGCCTGCATGCGTTGCAGCACTTCATCGCGCGGGCCGAAGTCCATCAGTCGTCCGGTGTTGATGACTGCGAGGTGGGTCGCGGGGCCCAGCGTGGCGGGGCGGTGCGTGATCATGATGACAATGCCGCCGCGCGCGCGCATGCCGGCAATGGCATTGGCCAGTGCCGCGTCACCGGCCGCATCGAGGTTGGAATTGGCCTCGTCGAGCACGAGCAGGAACGGATCGCCATAGAGCGCGCGGGCAAGGCCGATGCGCTGGCGCTGTCCCGCGGAAAGCTCGACCGCGCCGGCGGAAACGGGTGTCTCATAGCCGTCGGGGAGGGCGAGGATCACCTCGTGCATCCCGGCAGCCTTGGCCGCCGCCATGATCCCCTCGGACGTCGCATCGGGATCGAACCGTGCGATGTTCTGGCCGATCGTGCCGTCGACGAGGTCCACCGTCTGCGGAACATAGCCGAAATAGCTGCCGAGCGTTTCCTGATCCCACTGGTCGAGCGTTGCGCCGTCGAGCCGCACTTCGCCGCGGTTTGGCTTCCAGATGCCGAGGATCGCGCGCACCAGCGTGGTCTTGCCCGCTGCGCTCGGCCCGATCACGGCGAGCACCTGCCCCGGCGTGAGGTTGAACGAGACGCCCGAGAGCGTGAAGCGCTGCGTGCCCGGCGGCGCGACCCAGATATCGCGCACCGAAAGCTCGCTTGAAGGGCGGTCCAGCACGACACCGCGCGCGGCGGGCTTGCGGAAAGTGGCGACGGCCTGCGTGATGCGGCCCCAGCCCATGCGCGCGGCGACGAGGCTTTTCCAGGTGGCGATCGCCTGATCGACCGGCGCGAGTGCGCGGCCCGAAAGCACCGAGGAGGCAAGGATCACGCCGCCGCTTGCCTTGCCGTCGATCACCAGCAGCGCGCCGACCGAGAGGATCAGCGACTGCAGCAGCATGCGGAATGCCTTGCTCGCGCCGCCGAGCCGGGTGACCGTGCGCGAGAGGTAGGACTGCGCTTCGATGAAATTGCCTTCCCACCCTGCCGTGCGCGCCACCAGCCGTTCCTGCATGCCCATCGCGTAAGCGCTTTCGGCAAAGCGGATTTCGGACAGGGCAGCAGCGGAGCGGCGGCCGGTGATGTTGGCAAGCTCGCGCGAACCGGCATTGGTGCGCCGGTTGGAGATGATGGCGATCCCGGCCATGACGAACACACCGGCCAGTGCGGTGACGCCCAGCCACCAGTGCAGTGCGAACAGCACGATCATGAACATGATCACCCACGGCAGGTCGATCAGTGCAATCGGACCTTGCCCTGCAAGGAAAGTGTGAATGGAATCGAGATCGCGCGTGAACTGCAGGCCGTCGCCCTTGTCCGCGCCTGCGCGCAAGGGGCGGGTGACCGTGGCATAATGCACGGCTTCGAACAGATCGTCGTGAACCCCGTTGGCTATGCCCAGCAGAGCCTCGCCCCGGATTGCCTCGAACACCGACTGGAACACGTAGACCAGCAGCAGCATGCCAAACAGGCCGATCAGCGTCGGCACGCTGCGGCTGGGCAAGACGGAATCGTAAACGAGCAGCATGTAGGCCGAGCCGGCGAAAACCAGCACGTTGAGCATCACGCTGGCCACGGCGACCAGAACAATGCCGCCGCGATAACGCGCTGCAAAAAGCCGCATGAATTGTCTGTCTACGCTCATAGTCCCCCTGCCGTCTTGCGGCTAACCTGATACAACTGCATCGTGCAAGCGCACTTGCATCCCCATCGGCGGAAGACCCGCCTAGGGATGTTGCGTTACTGTAATACGTCTAGGCAACGGGAATGCTAGCCGCGTGCCAGAATGCAATCTGATCGACTCGCAAGTGAGATCAAGGCTGCGACGGCGTGACTGGCGGCTCGAGGGTTGTTCAGGTGACAAGAAACGCCATTAACCGCATGTTAGGTATAGGGAATAGCGCAATCTGTACGGTGAAGCAGGGCCAGGCTCAAGCTTCCCCGGGGACGGCGTAATCGCGTGCGGGAGCAAGGCGCAACGCATCGGAGATTGCGATGACCACGGCGATGGCGCGCGCTTCATCGGCAGTGAGCCCGGCAAAATCGGGGATAAATGCCCGCGCTGCTTGGATCAGATTACCCGGACTTCGCTCCAGTTCGGAGCGATACTCTGCCAGCGACGTGCACCCATCGATTGCGGACCAGTCGATTCCGCCCGGACCCGGCCGTTGGTGAAAGGCCCAGAGCGCCTGCACCGCACGCTCGACCGCCACACGCGCCTGCGCGCCAACGCCATCCGGCGATGCGCGAAGTTTCAGCTTCTGGCGATAGCGACGCTGCCGCTCGGCATTGGTCAGGGCCATGGATCCAAGATTGGCGCCGCGGCGATATGGGCGCAATCCGCATTGTCCGTTACGTAACTTTGCCTAGAAGCAAGCGTTTCACAATTGGCGCGGCGGGATTGACGCCGGTCAATTCGCGGTCGCGTCGGGGTTGCTAGGCAGAGATGCCGGGGCATCCCGGCCTTCCGGCGAGAGAAGTGTCCCATGCCACCTGCATCGTCTCCTGCATCGCGTGATCTGCGCCGCTCGATCCCCGGCACAGCCCTGTTCGATGGTGATCTTGCGATGCGTGGCCTTGCGCTCAACGCCATGTGCTTTTCGTTCAACGACGCAGCCAACCGCGCGGCCTTTGTGGCGGATGAAGACGGCTATTGTCGCAAGTACGGCCTCACCGAGGTGCAACGCGCTGCGGTCGCCGCGCGGGATGTGCCCGCGATGCTCGCGGCTGGCGGCAACGTCTATTACCTCGCCAAGCTGGCCGGCATCCTGGGGCTCAACGTGCAGGATCTGGGTGCGCTCCAGACCGGGCGCAGTGTGGCGGATTTCAAGGCCATGCTGATCGCCGCGCGGGCCGGGGTCGATCCTGAACTCGGCGGATTGCATCTGGGCGGGAGGCTAGCCGCCGACTGCCAGCGGGAGAGCGTGTAATGGCACAGGTCGTCGGCGGTTACTTCACCAGCCATGTTCCGGCCATCGGCGGCGCGATCCAGCGCGGCGATCAGCAGGCGGACTACTGGAAGCCCTTCTTCGACGGGTTTCCGCCGGTGCGGCGGTGGCTTGCCGATGTCCGCCCCGATGTCGCGGTGGTTTTCTACAACGATCACGGCCTGAATTTCTTCCTCGATGCCATGCCCACGTTCGCGGTCGGCGCAGCCGCGCGGTATGACAACGCGGACGAGGGCTGGGGCCTGCCGGTCTACAAGAGCTTCGAGGGCCACCCGAACCTTTCCTGGCATCTGATCGAGACACTGGTCGAGGCCGAATTCGACATCACCACCTGCCAGAAGATGATGGTCGACCATGCGCTCTCGATCCCGTTCGAGCTGGCCTGGCCCGATGCCGAGGCGTGGCCCGTCAAGCTTGTGCCGATCGCGATCAACACGGTGCAGTTCCCGCTGCCCTCACCGCGGCGCTGCCTCGCGCTGGGGCAGGCTGTCGGCCGCGCCTTGCGCAGCTGGCGTGGGGACGAGCGGATCGTGGTGATGGGGACCGGCGGGCTTTCACACCAGCTGGAGGGCGCGCGGGCGGGGTTCATGAACCCGGACTACGACCGCTTCTGCCTCGATCACCTGGCCGATGATCCCGCTGCGCTTACCGGCCAGACGGCCGAGCAAGTGGCCGAACTGGCGGGGACGCAAGGCGTCGAAATCCTCAACTGGATCGCCGCACGCGGAGCGCTGGGCGATGCACCGCAGGCGATGGTGATGCGCAACTACCACCTGCCGATCAGCAATACGGCGGCGGCAACAGTGGTGCTGGAACCGGCCTGAGCGGGCCGGGGCCGGGCTTACTCGCCGGGGTCGTTGACCGCCAGCAGCGCGAGTTCGGTGCGGTTTTCGATGCCCAGCTTCTGGTACATCGCGTGGAGGTAGACCTTCACCGTGCCTTCGCCGATGCCGAGCTCCGCGCCGATATCGCGGTTGCGCATGCCGCGCGCGACGAGGCGGGCGATCCGGCGCTCGCGCTGGTTGAGGCGTTCGAGCGGGCCGCCGGTCTCGACGCTCAACGAGAGATCGAGCGCGCGCTGGAGCAGGGCGGAATCGATCGCCTTGCCGCCCGCGTGGACTTTCTCGAGCACTTCGACGAGGCCGCCTTCGGCGCCGTCCTTGTAGACGATGCCTTCGACCCCCGCGCGCATCACCGCGAGCAGCTGGCGATCGTTGATCCCCGCCGTCAGCAGCACGACCGCGCGCTTGTCCCCCTTCGACCGCAGCGCTTCCAGCGCCTGCACGCCGTTCATTCCGGGCATGTTGATATCGAGCAGGACAATGGACGGATCGTGGGTGCTGATCGCGGCAAGCGTTTCCTCCCCGCTGGCCGTGCCGGCAACGACCTGGAACCGGCTGCCGCGCAGAACGGCTTCGACACCGGCACGAATGAAACCGTGATCATCGGCAACAAGAACGGGAATCATCAGGCAATCCTATTGGGCAAAGCGATATCAAGCACCGCACCGGGGCGATTATGGCAGATCGAGAGAGTTCCGCCCAGAGCCTCGACGCGTTCGCTGATCGATCGGGGGCGATGGATCGGACTGTCGGTGGGGAAGCCTTCGCCGTTGTCGGCGATCCGCAAGGTGAGGCCCGGACCGCCGGTGCTGACCGAGACGGCGACATCGCTGCAACTGCCGTGGCGGGCGGCATTGGCGATCGCCTCGCGCATCAACTGTCGCAATTCGTGGGCAAGGCCGATCGATACCGGCATGGGCCGGATCTGCGCCTCGAGCCGGACGGTGATGTGCCAATGCTGGCTCATTTCTCCCAGCAGTGTTTCCAGTTCCTCGATGAGATCGGTGCGGCGGTCGCCTTCCTCGCCCCGCCGCAGCCGCTGGATCATCGCGCGCAGTTCGCCCTGCTCTCGCCTGAGCGCGGCCTTGAGGTCGTTGATCTCGTCGGTGGGATCCTGCCCCTCGCGGATCCAGCGCGAAAGTGCTTCGAGGCGGAACAGCGTGCCGGCGAGAAATTGCGCCACGCTGTCATGCAGATCGCGCGCGAGCGCGTCACGCAGCGCGGCGGCGGACGCGGCCTGCGCCAGTTCCGCAAGATCTTCGCGGTCGAGTTCGGTGCTGAGGTGGCGGCCGATCGTCTCGACCAGCGGGAGATCGTCGACGCACATGTCCGGAATGCCCCAGATGAGGAGCTGCCCGGGGCCCGCGGCGGTTTCGAAGGTGACGATCATCGCCTCCTTGACCCCGCAATGCTCGGCGAGCGGCGCGTCGACCGGGCCATTCAAGGCGATCGGATAGGAACTGGCGCGGCTGATGATGCGGCGCCCGCGCGTGCGGTCGATCAGGGAGGCCCGGTCCGGCTCGCCGAAGCAGCCCTCCAGCACTTCAGGCCCCAGCCGCTCGACAATCACCGCATAGCCGGAATCGCGCAGCAATTCGGTCCAGGGCTCCTCGCCGTGAGGCACCGCGATGGCTGCACCGCGCGCCTGCAGTGAGACGCGCGCGAAGGTCAGCGTATCCACGAGGATCGCATTGCGCCGCTCGCCGGGCGTGCCGGGGGTGCGCGGCATCGGCGCGGAACGCGGCCCGCGCTGCTCGCCGCTGAGCCAGACCATCATGATCGAGAGGACGCCGAGATACATCAACCGACGGCCGTAGCGGTATGGATCGAACGGGAAGCCGAGGACGAACAGTCCGGTGCCGATCACGAGATTGAGCCCGATCAGTGCGAGCGCTGTCCACGCGACAGCAAACCAGCCCCAGCGCAAGGTCGCGCTGATCAGCAGGAACGCGGTGAGCGCCATGAACGGACTGTTGAAATCCGCCTTGCTGATTTCGGAGAAGTAGACCGCGAAGACAAATGCCAGCGTATCGATCCCGTGAACCCACGGCGCGAGGCGGAACTCCCACCACCAGCTGCGCCAGGCGATCATGATCATCACCGCAGCGCCCGCGAGGTAGGCAGCCAGCATGATGTAAACGCCCGAACCGCCAGGTCCTGGCGTGGTGGGATCAATCAGAAGCGCCACAAGGAACACGAGCGCCATCGCCGCACGGCTGGTTGCGAGAACCTTGCCGGTTCGCCGGGCGAACATCCGCGGCTTCATGCGATCCTTGCTCCGGAGTTAATATCTAATTTAACCTATGTTAGGAGTCATATGATTTTTTGCCACAGTCGGCAATGTCCACTCGTACGATTTGGTCCGAAACAGGTGATGAAGTTGAGTAGTTCTTGCGGTCAAGCCAGTCTTAATCCATTTTTACCGCCGGTTTGGCGATTTCAGGGTCATAACAAGAAATCATGGGAAAGTCGGATCATAAGCTAGCAATGCCGCGCCTGCCGGATGCCGACAAGCCGGCTTGTTCTGCGGCAGCGCAGGCAGTGGCGGACCAGGATGGTACATTACGTTCCGAGTCGACCGAATCGGAGATTGCGCAGGGTATCCTGACAGCTCTTACCGACAAGCAGCGTGCCGTCCTCGACCTCCTGATCGAGCACAAGACCTCCAAGGAGATATCGCGCATCCTGGGTATCTCTCACCATACGGTCGATCAGCGCATCATGCTGGCCCGCGCCAAGCTCGGCGTCGCCACGCGCGGCGAGGTGGCGCAGGCCTATCGTCGTCTTGTTGCCGGTCCCGCGCCCGTTCCAGCCATATACGAACGAGCCGTATATGACTTTTCCGATGTCGCGCCGCTGGCAGATGCGCTGCAGGAACCGATCCGGGAAGACAGGACGGACTGGATACAAAGCCCGCCGAGCCGCCGGGGTTCACTGCCAAGGGCCGTGTACCGCAGCGACGAAGCACTGGCCGAGCCCTACCATCATGTCCTCCCGGAGATGTTCGACGGGCCTTACGGGACCCTACTCCGGCTCGGGACCATTGCGGCCTTCGCCATGTTCCTGATCCTGATCGTCATGGGCGGTCTCGCGATGTTTGCGCAGTTGTCGCAGATCATCGCACACTGAACCGGCGCGAACCTCTCCATCTTGTTGGCAGATGTGGGCCCGGGGGAGGGCTCCGGGCATGGAGAGACAGTGATGACCGCTTTTGCTACCCAGACAGCGCCTGAGATGCCACTTGCCGTGGCGCAGCTGCGGATCGCCCGCGATCTGCATCAGGCCGAAGCAGCGCTCGACGAGGCGCTCGTGCGCCAGGCGCAGCTGCTTCAGACGATGGTTGGTGCCCGCCGTGAAACGGGTGTTGCGCCTTTCCTCGGCCAGGACGCGCTCATGCGTCTGCTCAAGAGCCAGCAGGACCTCCTCGATGCCGGCGGCGAACTCGCCCGCGTCCATGGCCGGCTCAGCACGATCTCGGTCGAGACCTGCGGCGGCAACGATGCCTGTCCGCCGGCTGCACTCCTTGAAGGCGCAGGCATCATCGATGCGGTTCCGGCATCGGTGGCCCAGGCCGCGTGATGTCGATCCAGACCACCGATCGGAAATCCTGACCCGCCATGGTGTGGCTCTGGATACTTCGCATAGCGCTGATCGCCACTGTGTTGTTCGCCGCCCGGAAGGGGGACGAGCCCGAACAACTGGTGGCGACGGTGCTGCTTTCCACATTCGCACTGGATGTGGGCAATCATATGCTGTTCGGCGATCCGGCCTGGTACACGGTCAACCCGGGACACCTGGTGATCGATACCTGGGCATTCTTCACTCTGCTCTGGGTGGCGCTCTACGCCAATCGCGGCTGGCCGCTGTGGGTCTCTGCCTCACAGGTTCTCGTCGTGCTTGGCCATGTCGCAAAGCTCTGGGAAGTGGACATGGTCCGCCGAGCCTATTGGACGATGACGCAAATGCCTTTCCTGTTTCAGCTGATCGTGCTGGCAATCGGCACGGGGGCGCATGTCGAGCGCCAGCGCCGCATTGGCCGCTATCATTCTTGGCGCCTCGTATGAGCTCGCGCATCATCCGCCGCCACGATCGTGGCCGCCGCCGCGCTGCTTTGCGCCGTGCCAATCCGGCTTCGCTGACCGATACGGTAGCCGGGCACGATCCGATGGGGGAGGCGGGCCGCGTTGCTGCGCCCGAAGTGACCGCCGCGGTCGCCGCCGGACTGCACGAGGCCTCGGCACGGATCACGCCCGAAGCGCTGCTGGCCTTTGCCCGCGAGACCTACGCGATCCGCCGCCGCCGTGACCGGCATTTGCCGGGGGACCTGTTCGGCGAGCCGACATGGGACATCCTGCTCGATCTCTATGTCGCGACGCGCGAGGGGCGGCCGGTGCCCACCACGAGTGCCTGCATCGGCGCCAATGTCCCGCCGACCACGGCCTTGCGCTGGCTGCGCATCCTGGAGGCACGGGGGCTGGTCGAGCGCGAGGAAGACGGCCGCGACGGGCGCCGCACGTTCGTCCGCCTGTCGGCGCGGGGACTTGCCGCGATGGACGATTGGCTTCACGTGGCCCTTGCCATGCTGGACCATTCGGTCGGTTCGATCCTGCGCCGGTACAACCCGCCGCTTGCCGAAGCGGCAGAATAGGTCCGGCTCCAAGGCCCGCCGGCGGCTTGATGCTTGACCGGCGGGTGGTTCCGGCCTAAGGGCCCCCGTCCCGAGAGGCCTCAGGCTGATCGGTTCAACAGAGCTGAACATTGCCGGTGCGCGGCAAGTGGGGCCTCGAAGGCGGTTTTGCTGCCATTCGCGGGTCCCTCTTGTGTTTGGTCCAGTCTCCCGAATCGGGAACAGGCCATCCCATGCCGTCAGCCGTCAAAGTAACCCGGTGGCGACTTGCCCCGGGTGGAGTGTTTTCGGCTCATGCAGCATTTCGGCGCAAGGCCCTTGCCGGTCTTGCCCGCCGCTGGATGAGATTTTCCGCAAACCTTCACCTGGTTCCTGCCGCGCCCGCAACCAAGGTGAAGAGTCCTTCATGCCTACGATCAACCAGCTGGTCCGCAAGGGCCGCGAACCGCAGAAGACCAAGTCCAAGGTCCCTGCGATGGAGCAGAACCCGCAGAAGCGTGGCGTTTGCACCCGCGTCTACACGACGACCCCGAAGAAGCCGAACTCGGCGCTGCGCAAGGTGGCCAAGATCCGCCTGACCAACAGCCGCGAAGTCATCTCGTACATCCCGGGCGAGGGCCACAACCTGCAGGAGCACTCGGTCGTGCTCATCCGCGGCGGCCGTGTGCGCGACCTTCCGGGCGTGCGCTACCACGTGCTGCGCGGCGTGCTCGATACCCAGGGTGTCAAGGACCGCAAGCAGTCGCGTTCGAAGTACGGCGCCAAGCGTCCGAAGTAAGTTTCACCAGGGGCCGGCTCCAGTCCGCTTCCCCGCCCGGCTACCCTACGGGTTAGCATCTGGGTGGTCGGGCGGGGGAGCGGGCTGGAGCCGCAAGGCAGACCCGGATGGGGCTGCCGCACTCCGAAGGAGTACATAAAATGTCTCGTCGTCGTCGTCCCGAAAAGCGGGAAATCCTGCCGGATCCGAAGTTCAACGATCAGATCCTGTCGAAGTTCATGAACAACCTCATGCTCGACGGGAAGAAGTCGGTCGCTGAAAGCATCGTCTACGGCGCCATGGAAACGATGCAGGCCCGCGCCAAGGCGGACCCGCTGCAGCTGTTCCACGATGCGCTCAACAACGTGAAGCCGCAGATCGAAGTGCGCAGCCGCCGTGTCGGCGGTGCGACCTATCAGGTCCCCGTCGAAGTGCGTGCCGAGCGTGCGCAGGCGCTGGCCATCCGCTGGCTGATCACCGCCGCGCGCAACCGCAGCGAAACCACGATGTCGGCGCGCCTGTCGTCGGAACTGCTGGATGCCGCCAACAACCGCGGCAACGCGGTCAAGAAGCGTGAAGACACCCACCGCATGGCCGACGCCAACCGCGCCTTCAGCCACTACCGCTGGTAATCTGGCGCTGGTAAGCAGCGGCTTGCCCGAGAGGGTTGCCTGATTGTCACAGGATGATCAGGCAGCCGTCTTGAAACGGTCACGCTAAGCACTCTATGGGGCGGGCCGGAACCATCCGGCCCATCCCGAACCCAAGGAACCTCCCATGGCCCGCAGCCATCCGCTCGAGCGCTATCGCAATTTCGGCATCATGGCGCACATCGACGCCGGCAAGACCACGACGACCGAGCGTATCCTCTACTACACCGGAAAGTCCTACAAGATCGGCGAAGTCCACGACGGCGCCGCGACGATGGACTGGATGGAGCAGGAGCAGGAACGCGGCATCACGATCACGTCGGCCGCGACGACTTGCTTCTGGCGCGATCACCGCCTGAACATCATCGACACCCCCGGCCACGTCGACTTCACCATCGAAGTCGAGCGTTCGCTGCGCGTGCTGGACGGCGCGGTTGCCGCGTTCGACGGCGTTGCCGGCGTCGAGCCGCAGTCGGAAACGGTGTGGCGCCAGGCCGACAAGTACAACGTGCCGCGCATGTGCTTCATCAACAAGCTCGACCGCACCGGTGCGAACTTCAAGTACTGCGTGCAGACGATCATCGATCGCCTCGGCGCGAAGCCTGCGGTGCTTTATCTGCCGATCGGCGCAGAAAGCGATTTCAAGGGCCTCGTCGATCTCGTCGAGAACCGTGCGATCATCTGGAAGGACGAAAGCCTCGGCGCCGAGTTCTTCTATGAGCCGGTCCCGGCCGACATGGCGGACGAAGCGGCTGAATATCGCAACAACCTCATCGAGCTTGCCGTCGAGCAGGACGACGAGGCGATGGAAGCGTACCTCGAAGGCAACGAGCCCGACGTCGCGACGCTCAAGGCGCTGATCCGCAAGGGCACGCTGAACCAGTCGTTCGTGCCGGTGCTGTGCGGTTCGGCGTTCAAGAACAAGGGCGTGCAGCCCCTGCTCGACGCCGTGGTCGACTACCTGCCTTCGCCGCTCGACATCGAAGACGTGCAGGGCATCAACCCCGACACCGACGAGCCGGACAGCCGCGCCACGTCGGACGAGGCACCGTTCTCGGCGCTCGCGTTCAAGATCATGAACGACCCCTTCGTCGGCTCGCTGACCTTCACCCGCATCTATTCGGGCACGCTGACCAAGGGCAGCTACCTGAACTCGGTGAAGAACAAGAAGGAGAAGGTCGGCCGCATGCTGCTGATGCACTCCAACAATCGCGAGGACATCGATGTGGCCTACGCGGGCGACATCGTCGCGCTGGCCGGTCTCAAGGAGACTACCACCGGCGATACGCTGTGCTCGGAAAAGCAGCCGATCATCCTCGAGCGCATGGAATTCCCCGAGCCGGTGATCGAGCTCTCGGTGGAGCCGAAGACCAAGGCCGACCAGGAGAAGATGGGCATCGCGCTCAACCGTCTCTCGGCCGAGGATCCCTCGTTCCGCGTCTCGACCGATCATGAATCGGGCCAGACCATCATCAAGGGCATGGGCGAACTCCACCTCGAAATCCTTGTCGACCGCATGAAGCGTGAGTTCAAGGTCGAGGCGAACGTCGGCGCGCCGCAGGTGGCCTACCGCGAGTACCTCGGCAAGCCCGTGGACATCGACTACACCCACAAGAAGCAGTCGGGCGGTACCGGTCAGTTCGGCCGCGTGAAGGTCAAGGTCACGCCGGGCGAGCGCGGTTCGGGCTTCGTCTTCAAGGACGAGATCAAGGGCGGCAATATTCCGAAGGAATACATCCCCGCCATTGAGAAGGGCTTCCGCGAGACGGCAGAGACCGGTTCGCTGATCGGCTTCCCGATCATCGACTTCGAAGTCCTGCTCTATGACGGCGCCTACCACGACGTCGACTCGTCGGCGCTGGCCTTCGAAATCTGTGCCCGCGGCGCGATGCGCGAAGTGGCCCAGAAGTCGGGGATCAAGCTGCTCGAGCCGATCATGAAGGTCGAGGTGATCACGCCGGAGGAATACCTCGGCGACGTGATCGGCGACATCAACTCGCGGCGCGGCCAGATCCAGGGCACCGACAGCCGGGGCAATGCCCAGGCGGTTGTCGCCATGGTCCCGCTGGCGAACATGTTCGGCTACGTGAACCAGCTGCGCTCGTTCACGCAGGGACGCGCGAACTACTCGATGTTCTTCGATCACTACGATGAAGTCCCGGCAAACGTCGCGACCGAGATCAAGGCGAAGATGGCGTAACACGGCGTTTTCCGGGACTTCGCGCTCCGGCGCGGATTACCGGGGAACGGCGGGCTTGCATAAGCAAGCGGATCAATCTAGGGGCGGCGCCTGATTCAGCGGGCGCCGACCTCGAACCCGCAGTATCTGCAATTTTAGAGAAGAAGGTTTGAGCAATGGCCAAGGCTAAGTTTGAGCGGACCAAGCCGCACTGCAACATCGGCACCATCGGTCACGTCGACCATGGCAAGACCACCCTGACGGCAGCGATCACCAAGGTGCTCGCCGAGACCGGCGGCGCGACGTTCACCGACTACGCGAACATCGACAAGGCTCCAGAAGAGCGCGAGCGCGGCATCACCATCTCGACGGCGCACGTCGAGTACGAGACCGCCAACCGCCACTATGCGCACGTCGACTGCCCGGGCCACGCCGACTACGTGAAGAACATGATCACCGGTGCCGCCCAGATGGACGGCGCGATCCTGGTCGTGAACGCTGCTGACGGCCCGATGCCGCAGACCCGCGAGCACATCCTGCTTGCCCGTCAGGTCGGCGTGCCGGCGCTCGTCGTGTACATGAACAAGGTCGACCAGGTTGACGACGAGGAAATCCTCGAGCTCGTCGAGCTGGAAGTGCGCGAGCTGCTCTCGTCGTACGACTTCCCGGGTGACGATATTCCGATCGTCAAGGGTTCGGCTCTGGCCGCCCTCGAAGGCCGCGACGACGCCATCGGCAAGAACTCGATCAACGAGCTCATGGCCGCTGTCGACAGCTACATCCCGCAGCCGCCGCGCCCGACCGACAAGCCCTTCCTGATGCCCGTCGAAGACGTGTTCTCGATCTCGGGTCGTGGCACCGTCGTGACTGGCCGCGTCGAAACCGGCATCGTCAAGGTTGGTGAAGAAGTCGAGATCGTCGGCCTCAAGAACACCACCAAGACCGTCGTCACCGGCGTCGAAATGTTCCGCAAGCTGCTCGACCAGGGTGAAGCCGGCGACAACATCGGCGCGCTGGTTCGCGGCGTGAAGCGTGAAGAAGTCGAGCGTGGCCAAGTTCTCGCCAAGCCCGGTTCGGTTACGCCGCACACCGAGTTCTCGGCTGAGGTCTACGTGCTGTCGAAGGACGAAGGTGGCCGTCACACGCCGTTCTTCGCCAACTACCGCCCGCAGTTCTACTTCCGCACCACCGACGTGACCGGCGAAGTGATCCTTCCCGAAGGCACCGAAATGGTCATGCCCGGCGACAACCTGACCCTGTCGGTCCGTCTCATCGCGCCGATCGCGATGGACGAAGGTCTGCGCTTCGCGATCCGCGAAGGTGGCCGCACCGTCGGTTCGGGGGTTGTCAGCAAGATCACGAAGTAATATAGGCCGCGCACCGGCGGGAGATTCGCTTCTCCCGCCGGTCCGGTTTTTACGGATCAGCGGCCCGCTTTCTCCTCGCTTCGACAGCTGGGGCAGGGTGAGAGGGTGGAGCGGCTGGTTTTTTTGTTTTCGCTCTTTCGCATCGGTAAACGGACATGGACGCCCAGAATATTCGCATTCGTCTCAAGGCTTTTGATCACCGCGTGCTCGATCAGGCCACTGGCGAAATCGCAGACACCGCACGCCGCACCGGCGCGCTGATCCGGGGCCCCATTCCGCTTCCGACGCGCATCGAGAAGTTCTGCGTCAACCGCGGCCCGCACGTCGACAAGAAGTCGCGCGAGCAGTTCGAGGTTCGCACCTACAAGCGGCTGCTCGACATCGTGCAGCCCAACGCCGCCACCGTGGACGCGCTCATGAAGCTCGACCTCGCAGCTGGCGTCAACGTCGAGATCAAGTTGGCCTAAGGCAGCTTGCCCTGCCCCCGCGAAGGCGGGGGTCGCGTAACAAGTTTCGCCTCTGCTTTGGCAGGGGCAACCAGAGTTTTGGAGGCCAAGCCTCCCGGACAATGGGATACCTCCGGCGCCGCCTCAGCTGAGGCACCTAGCCGGGCAAGCGTCCCCCGTTCGCTCCTGTTCACGCAGGGGCACTCAGCCCGGACGGGGCGCGCTTCACATACGGGCTGAACACGCCTCGCGGGGATGGTCCTCGCAAGGCCTCTGTAAGGAGTATGGTCATGCGCACCGGCGTGATCGCGAAGAAGGTCGGGATGACCCGGCTTTTCCAGGACGACGGACGGCACGTGCCGGTTACCGTCCTGGCGCTTGAAAATTGCCAGGTGGTCTCGGTTCGCACCGAAGAGCGCGACGGTTATGTCGCGGTTCAGCTCGGTGCGGGTCAGGCCAAGCAGAAGAATGTCGCCAAGCCGCAGCGCGAGCATTTCGCGAAGGCTGAAGTCGAACTGAAGATGGAAGTCGCCGAGTTCCGCGTCGCCGAAGACGCGCTGCTCGAAGTCGGCTCGACCATCGCCGCCTCGCACTTCGTGCCCGGCCAGTATGTCGACATCACCGGTCACACCCAGGGCAAGGGCTTTGCTGGCGCGATGAAGCGCTGGGGCTTCGGCGGTATGCGCGCCACCCACGGTGTTTCGATCACCCACCGTGCGCACGGTTCGACGGGTAACCGTCAGGATCCGGGCCGCGTGTTCAAGAACAAGAAGATGGCCGGCCACATGGGCGACCGTCAGCGCACCCAGCAGAACCTCGAGATCGTCCGCACCGACGATGAGCGCGGCCTGATCTTCGTCAAGGGCTCGGTCCCTGGTTCGAAGAACGGCTGGCTGCTCGTCCGCGATGCGGTCAAGCTCGGCCGTCACGCTGAAGCGCCGTATCCGGCCGGTCTCAAGCAGGCTGCCAACAGCAATGACACGGCTGCGGCCGACACGCCGGCGGAAGACACCGCTGCGGTCGAGACCACCGTCGATGGTCAGGAGGGCTAAGTCGTGAAGGTTCAGGTCCTCAATCTCGATGGCACCGCAGCCGGCGAAGCCGAGCTCTCGGATGCCGTGTTCGGCGTCGCTCCGCGCGCTGACATCCTCCACCGCGTTGTCACCTGGCAGCTCGAGAAGCGTCGCGGCACGGCCCGTGGTGCCCGCGAGCGTTCGGATGTGGCGCGCACCGGCAAGAAGCTGGGCAACCAGAAGGGCGGCGGCGGTGCTCGTCACGGCGATCGCGCGGCTCCGATCTTCATCGGCGGCGGCAAGGCCCACGGTCCCCGCGTCCGTGACTTCGATCCCTCGCTCAACAAGAAGATCCGCGCGCTCGGTCTGAAGATGGCGCTCTCGACCAAGGCCCAGTCGGAAGGTCGCGGCCTCGTCGTCGTCGACACGCTCGACACCGACGGCAAGACCGCCACGCTCGCCGCGACGCTCGCCAAGGCGGGCTTCGGCAAGAAGGTGCTGGTGATCGACGGCGAAGCGGTGAACGACAACTTCGCCCGCGCCGCCCGCAACATCATCGGGGTCAATGTGCTCCCGGCGATGGGCGCGAACGTCTACGACATCCTGAAGCATGATACGCTGGTGCTGACGCGCGCTGCGGTCGAAAAGCTGGAGGCGCGTTTCAATGGCTAAGGACGCAATCGACACGCGTCACTACGACGTGATCGTGGCTCCCCACATCACCGAGAAGTCGACGCTGCTCAGCGAGCACAATGCCGTGGTCTTCAAGGTCGCGGACAAGGCGACCAAGCCGCAGATCAAGGCTGCGGTCGAAGCCCTGTTCGGCGTGAAGGTCACCAAGGTGAACACGCTGAACCAGGACGGCAAGACCAAGCGCTGGAAGGGTGCACCCTACAAGCGTTCGGACTTCAAGAAGGCGGTTGTGACGCTGGCTCCGGGCCAGTCGATCGACGTCACCAGCGGTATCTGAGGCGCATAGACCATGGCACTCAAGAACTATAACCCGACCAGCCCCGCCCGGCGCGGCCTGATCCTCGTCGACAAGTCGTCGCTGTGGAAGGGCAAGCCCGTCAAGGCGCTGACCGAGGGCAAGACCAAGACCGGCGGCCGCAACAACAAGGGCCACGTGACCAGCCGCGGCATCGCGGGCGGCCACAAGCAGCGCTACCGGTTCATCGACTTCAAGCGCCGCAAGTGGGACATGCCCGCGACCGTCGAGCGTCTGGAGTATGACCCCAACCGCACCGCGTTCATCGCGCTCGTCAAGTACGAGGACGGTGAGCAGACCTACATCCTCGCGCCGCAGCGTCTCGCGGTCGGTGACCAGGTCGTCGCCGGCGAGAAGACCGACGTGAAGCCGGGCAACGCGATGCTGCTCAGCCAGATGCCGGTCGGCACGATCATCCACAACGTGGAGATGAAGCCGGGCAAGGGCGGTCAGATCGCGCGTTCGGCCGGCACTTATGTCCAGCTCGTCGGTCGTGACCGCGGCATGGTCATCGTCCGCCTGAACTCGGGCGAGCAGCGCTACCTGCGCGGCGATTGCATGGGCACGGTTGGCGCGGTCTCGAACCCCGACAACTCGAACCAGAACCTTGCCAAGGCCGGTCGCGGCCGCTGGCTCGGCCGTCGTCCGCTCACCCGCGGTGTCGCCAAGAACCCGGTCGATCACCCGCACGGCGGTGGTGAAGGCCGCACCTCGGGTGGCCGTCATCCGGTCACGCCGTGGGGCAAGCCGACCAAGGGCGCCCGTACCCGTCACAACAAGCAGACGGACAAGATGATCATCCGTTCGCGTCACGCGAAGAAGAAGAGGTAACACCCCATGGCACGTTCCGTCTGGAAGGGACCCTTCGTCGACCTGCACCTCCTGAAGAAGGCCGAAGTGGCCCAGGATGCTGGTTCGCGTGCAGGTCCGATCAAGACCTGGTCGCGTCGTTCGACCATTCTCCCGCAGTTCGTTGGTCTGACGTTCAACGTCTACAACGGGCACAAGTTCATCCCCGTCTCGGTCAACGAAGAGATGGTCGGCCACAAGCTTGGTGAATTCGCGCCGACGCGCACGTTCCCCGGCCACGCCGCTGACAAGAAGGGCAAGCGCTAATGGGTAAGCCCAAGTCCCCGCGCCGCGTTGCGGACAACGAAGCGCTCTCGGTCGGCACGCAGATCCGCGGCTCGGCCCAGAAGCTGAACCTCGTTGCCGGCCTGATCCGCGGCAAGCGCGCCGAAGACGCGATGAACATCCTCGCCTTCTCGAAGAAGGCGATGGCTGTCGACGCGCGCAAGGTGCTCGCCTCGGCGATCGCCAACGCCGAGAACAACCACAACCTCGATGTCGACGCGCTCGTCGTCGCCGAGGCTTCGGTTGGCAAGTCGATCACGATGAAGCGCTTCCACACCCGTGGTCGCGGCAAGTCCACCCGCATCCTGAAGCCGATCTCGCGCCTGCGGATCGTGGTTCGCGAAGCGGCTACTGGTGAGGAGGCCTGATCATGGGTCACAAGTCGAACCCCATCGGTCTGCGCCTGCAGATCAACCGCACCTGGGATAGCCGCTGGTACGCGGAAGGCCGCAACTACCAGACGCTGCTGCGTGAAGACCTTGCCATGCGCAAGTTCATCATGGAGCACCTGCCGCAGGCAGCGATCTCCAAGGTCGTCATCGAGCGTCCGGCCAAGACCTGCCGCGTGTCGATCTATGCCGCCCGTCCGGGCGTCATCATCGGCAAGAAGGGTGCGGACATCGAGAAGCTGCGCAGCCAGCTCGCCAAGATGACTGCCGGCGACGTGAAGCTGAACATCGTCGAGATCCGCAAGCCGGAGATCGATTCCAAGCTCGTTGCGCAGGGTATTGCCGATCAGCTCGTTCGCCGCGTGGCGTTCCGCCGTGCGATGAAGCGCGCGGTGCAGTCGGCGCTCCGTCTCGGTGCCGAAGGCATCAAGATCACCTGCGGCGGCCGTCTCGGCGGTGCGGAAATCGCCCGCGTCGAGTGGTACCGCGAAGGCCGCGTGCCGCTGCACACGCTGCGTGCGAACATCGATTATGCCGAAGCCGTGGCGCACACCGCCTATGGCGTGATCGGCATCAAGACCTGGATCTTCAAGGGCGAAATCCTTGGCCACGATCCCATGGCGCAGGACCGGCTGATGATGGAGGCTCAAACCTCCGGCGTCCGCCCGGCGCGCTAAGGTAGGTACAGAACCATGCTGCAACCGAAAAAGACCAAGTTCCGCAAGGCCTTCAAGGGCCGGATCAAGGGCGACGCCAAGGGTGGCACGGACCTCAACTTCGGTTCGTACGGCCTCAAGGCGCTCGAACCGGAGCGGGTTACCGCCCGCCAGATCGAAGCGGCCCGCCGTGCGATCACGCGCCACATCAAGCGCCAGGGTCGTCTCTGGATCCGCGTGTTCCCGGATGTGCCGGTCTCGAAGAAGCCTGCCGAAGTCCGTCAGGGCAAGGGCAAGGGTTCGATCGAATACTGGGCAGCCCGCGTGAAGCCGGGTCGCATCCTGTTCGAGCTCGACGGCGTTGCCGGCCCGCTCGCGGCAGAAGCGTTCAGCCGCGCCGCGATGAAGCTGCCGATCAAGACCAAGGTCGTTGCCCGCCTCGGCGACACCTCGCACCTCGGAGGCGAATGATGGCCCAGAGCAAAGCAAAGTTTGAAGATCTGCGCGTCAAGTCTGACGACCAGCTCCAGGCTGACCTTGTCGAACTGAAGCGCGAGCAGTTCAACCTGCGCTTCCAGGCGGCGACCAACCAGCTCGAGCGTCCGGCCCGCATCCGCGAGGTCCGCCGCGACATCGCCCGTATCAAGACGCTGCAGACTGAGCGTTCTCAGTCGGCCAAGGCGTAAGGAAGAGACTATGCCCAAGCGTATTCTGATCGGGACGATCGTCTCGGACAAGACCGACAAGACCGTGGTGGTCAAGGTCGAGCGCAAGGTGAAGCACCCGCTCTACGGGAAGATCATCCGTCGCTCGAAGAAGTACCACGCCCACGACGAGACCAACTCGTTCAAGGCCGGCGAGACCGTGCGCATCGAAGAGACCGCGCCGATCTCGAAGCTGAAGACGTGGAAGGTCGTCGACCGCGTGCAGGCCGGCAAGGCCGCCGCGATCGAAGCCGACGTCTAAAGTCGAAACAGTTTTGGAACTGCCGGACTGGTTCCGGCAAGCCAGTGAGAAGGAACCGGATCAATGATCCAGATGCAGTCCAATCTCGAAGTCGCTGACAACAGCGGCGCGAAGCGCGTCCAGTGCATCAAGGTGCTGGGCGGGTCGAAGCGTCGTTTCGCCAGCGTCGGCGATGTGATCGTCGTGTCGATCAAGGAAGCGCAGCCGCGTGCCCGCGTCAAGAAGGGCGACGTGCACCGTGCGGTGATCGTGCGTACCCGCAAGGATGTGCGCCGCGCCGATGGCAGCGTGATCCGCTTCGACACCAATGCCGCCGTGCTCGTCGGCAAGAACGAAGAGCCGATCGGCACCCGTATCTTCGGCCCCGTGGTGCGTGAACTGCGCGCCCGCGGCTTCATGAAGATCATCAGCCTTGCGCCGGAGGTGCTGTAATGTCGGCTGCCAAGATCAAGAAGGGTGACAGCGTCGTCGTCCGTTCGGGCAAGGACAAGGGCCGCACGGGCACCGTGCTGCAGGTCATGCCCAAGGAAGACAAGGTTGTCGTGGCCGGCGTGAACATCGCCGCGCGCCACCGCAAGCCGACCCAGGAGAACCCGCAGGGCGGCATCGACCGCCGCGAGGCTCCGCTGCACATCTCGAAGGTTGGTCTGGCCGGCAAGGACGGCAAGCCCACCCGCGTGCGCTTCGAAACGAAGGACGGCAAGAAGGTCCGCGTGGCCGTCAAGACCGGGGAGACGATCGATGGCTGACAAGTACGTGCCGCGCATGAAGGCCAAGTACGAAGCCGAGATCGCTGCCGCGATGCAGGCCAAGTTCGGCTACGCGAACCACATGGAAATTCCGAAGATCGAGAAGATCACGCTCAACATGGGCGTGGGCGAGGCGAGCCAGGACAAGAAGAAGGTGACGACCGCTGCTGCCGAGATGGAACTCATCTCGGGCCAGAAGCCGGTGATCACCAAGGCGAAGAAGTCGATCGCGCAGTTCAAGCTGCGTGAAGGCATGCCGATCGGTTGCAAGGTGACCCTGCGCCGCGAACGCATGTACGAATTCCTCGACCGTCTCATCACCATCGCGATGCCCCGCATCCGCGACTTCCGTGGTCTGAACCCGAAGTCGTTCGACGGGCGCGGCAACTACGCGATGGGTCTGAAGGAGCAGATCATCTTCCCGGAGATCAGCTACGACCAGATCGAGAAGGTGCGCGGCATGGATATCATCGTCACCACCACCGCCAAGACCGACGACGAAGCGCGCGAGCTGCTCCGCCTGTTCGGTTTCCCGTTCCCGCGCGACGCTGCTGAAGAGCAGAAGGCCGCCTGAGGATATCCCGGCTCGAGCCCCGAAAGGCTCGCCAATGGTTTTGAAGAAGAGAGCTTAAGTCCATGGCGAAACTGAGTTCCATCAACAAGAATGAGCGTCGCAAGAAGCTCGTTCAGAAGTACGCGGCGAAGTACGCTGCGCTGAAGGCCGTCGCAGACGACGAGAAGCTCGATGAAACCGAGCGCCTCATCGCCCGCCTCAAGATGGCCGAGCTGCCGCGCAACGCGAACCCGACCCGCGTGCGCAACCGCTGCAACACCACCGGTCGTCCGCGCGGCTACTACCGCAAGTTCGGCCTCTGCCGCGTCGAGCTGCGCGATCTCGCCAACAAGGGGATGATCCCCGGCGTGACCAAGTCGAGCTGGTAAGGATCACGAGATGGCATTGACCGATCCCCTGGGTGATATGCTCACCCGCATCCGCAACGGCCAGCAGGCGAAGAAGGACTCGGTCCTTTCGCCCGCTTCGAAGCTGCGTCTCCACGTTCTCGAAGTTCTCCAGCGCGAGGGCTACATCCGCGGCTTCACGGAGGACGCCACCGGCGCCCACCCGCAGCTGCGCATCGAGCTGAAGTATTTCGAAGGCCAGCCGGCGATCAAGCACGTGGCCCGCGTCTCGAAGCCCGGCCGCCGCGTCTACTCGGGTTCCAAGGAACTCCCGGTGGTCCGCAACGGCCTTGGCATCACCATCGTCTCGACGCCGAAGGGCGTGCTCTCGGATGCCGAGGCGCGCGCTGCCAACGTCGGCGGCGAAGTGCTGGCGGAGGTGTTCTGATGAGCCGCATCGGCAAGAAGCCGGTGACGATCCCGAGCGGCGTCACCGCGGATATCGCGAACGGCGTGATCACCGTGAAGGGCCCCAAGGGCACGCTCACGCTGAACATGCGCGATGAGATCAGCTACACCGTCGATGGCAATGCCATCATCGTGAAGCCGGCGAACGACACCAAGTCCGCCCGCGCGTTCTGGGGCATGCAGCGTACGCTGGTCGACAATCTCGTTGTCGGCGTGACGGAAGGGTACACCAAGACCCTGAACATCACCGGCGTTGGCTACCGCGCCAACTCGCAGGGCAAGACCCTTAAGCTGCAGCTCGGCTACAGCCACGATGTCGATTTCGAGATCCCTGACGGGATTGAGATCAAGACCCCGGACAACACCACCGTGCTGATCTCGGGCATCGACAAGCAGAAGGTCGGCCAGGTGGCCGCCGAGATCCGTCGCTGGCGCAAGCCCGAACCCTACAAGGGCAAGGGTATCAAGTACGCCGGCGAGTTCATCTTCCGAAAGGAAGGGAAGAAGAAGTAATGGCCAAGCTCTCGCTCTTCGATCGCCGCCGCCAGCGCGTCCGTACCGCGCTCAAGGCTCGTTCCAGCGGCCGTCCCCGGCTGTCGGTGCACCGCTCCGGCCGTCACATCTACGCGCAGATCATCGACGACGCCGCGGGCAAGACGCTCGCCGCCGCTTCCAGCCTTGTGAAGGGCCAGAAGGCGATCGGCGCCACGGTTGATGCCGCCGCGCAGGTGGGCAAGGACATTGCCGAACGCGCCAAGGCTGCCGGCATCACCACCGTCGTGTTCGATCGCGGCGGCTTCCTGTTCCACGGCCGCGTCAAGGCGCTGGCCGACGCTGCCCGCGAAAACGGGCTGGAGTTCTAAGATGGCTGACGAAACCGTTCTGGAAGGCGCCCCCGGCGCCGATGTGGCCACCGACGCGCCCCGCGAGGGTCGTGGTCGTGGTGACCGTGGTCGTGGCCGCGGCGGTAATGACCGCGGCGGCGAACGTGGTGGCCGTGGCCGCCGCGATGATCGCGGTCGCGGCAACCGTGACGAGGAAGGCGGCGAGGAGCTGATCGAGAAGCTCGTCCACATCAACCGCGTCTCCAAGACCGTGAAGGGCGGCAAGCGCTTCGGTTTCGCCGCGCTCGTCGTGGTCGGCGATGGCAAGGGCCGTGTCGGCTTCGGTCATGGCAAGGCCCGCGAAGTGCCGGAAGCGATCACCAAGGCGACCGCTTCGGCCAAGAAGACCATGGTCCGCGTTCCGCTCAAGGAAGGCCGTACCCTGCACCATGACGGCAAGGGTCGTTTCGGCGCTGGCAAGGTGAACGTCCGTTCGGCGCCCGCCGGTACCGGCATCATCGCCGGTGGTCCGATGCGCGCCGTCTTCGAGAGCCTCGGCGTGGCTGACGTGGTGACCAAGTCGGTCGGCACCTCGAACCCCTACAACATGATCCGCGCGACGTTCGACGCGCTCACCGATCAGACCAGCCCGAAGTCGGTTGCGCAGCGCCGCGGCAAGAAGATTGCCGACCTGCTCGGTCGTGGCGGTGCGGTTGCTGCTGAAGCCGAGGCGGAAGCCGCGGCGATCGTGGAGTAAGAACCATGGCCAAGATCAAGCTCAAGCAGATCGGTTCGCCGATCCGTCGCCCCGAAAGCCAGAAGAAGATCCTCATCGGTCTCGGTCTGGGCAAGATGCACCGCATCGTCGAGCTGGAAGACACCGCCGAAGTGCGCGGTGCCATCGCGAAGCTCCCGCACATGGTGGCGGTGGTCGACTGATCCTGCACTCATCCGGTCCGGATGGGTCATGCAATTGAAAAGAGGCCTTGGCAGCGATGCCAAGGCCTCTTTTTTTGCCGAGAGACGGGTGGCGTACGGATCCATAACAAAAGATATATGAAATAACTGCATTATTGCCCATTTTAGCTATATCGTTCGTAGTATTAGTGTCACCTTCGCGTGCTCTGGAGCGGTCACGCGCGGAGTCTGATGTTTTGCCCACGCCGCCTCCCGGGTGGTACACGGTGGGGGCCTTTCTCCGCGCGGGATCATTCGATCCCCAATCGGAGACCAGAACACATGCGCTTCCCCCCCAAGTTCCTTGCGGCCGCCAGCCCGATCGCCATCGGCGTGACCGCGCTCTCGTCACCCGCTTTCGCCCAGTCGACCGGTTCGGTCGAATTCGAGAAGGAAATCGTGGTCACCGGCACGCGCGGCACCCAGCAGGTTGCCGGTGTCGCGTCGCCGGATACGCCCAAGGCGAGAGCCGTGCTGACGCAGGAGACGATCCAGCGCCAGAACCCGGGCCAGACCATTCTCGATACGATCAACCTGATCCCGGGCGTCAGCTTCCAGAACAATGACGCTTACGGTTCGGCCGGCGGTACGCTGAGCATCCGCGGTTTCGATGCAAGCCGCATCAGCCTGACCTTCGACGGCGTTCCGCTCAATGATTCGGGCAACTACGCGATCTATTCGAACCAGCAGCTCGATCCGGAGATCATCTCCGAGGTCAACGTCAACCTCGGCACCACCGACGTCGACAGCCCCACCGCCTCTGCCGTTGGCGGCACGGTGAATTACCGCAGCAAGACGCCGGATCACGATCTCGGCCTGCTCGTTTCGGGCTCGCTCGGTGAATACAACTTCCGCCGCGGCTTCGTGAAGGTGGAGACGGGGGACCTGACAGCCAGCGGTACCCGCGCATGGTTTTCCGCCAGCACCGCCAGGAACGACAATCCGTTCAACAATTACGGCAAGGTCAACAAGCAGCAGTACAACGGCAAGATCTACCAGCCGCTAGCTGGCGATGACTTCATCTCGATCGCGGCGCACTACAACCAGAACCGCAACAACTTCTTCGGCTCGCTGCCGCTGCGCAACGATGCCAATCGCACGGTCGGTTCGGGGGCGGGCAACCGCTTCCCGGCCAACACCGACGAGCGCGGCTATCTCGTCAACTCGCCCTGCACGATTGCGCCCGGCGTGACCGGCACGGCGGATGCCGCGAGCACCTGCGGCACCGAGTTCGACCGTCGCTACAACCCGTCGAACACCGGCAACGTGCGCATTTCCTCGCGCTTCACGCTGGCCGATCACCTCGTCCTCACGGTCGATCCGAGCTACCAGTGGGTCAAGGCCAATGGCGGCGGCACGGTGACCGGGCTAGAAGGCACCCGCACCATTGCAGGCACGGCCTACACCGGCTTCCTCGGCGGCCGCTACTATTTCGGCAAGGATCTCAATGGTGATGGCGATGCGCTCGACTCGGTCACGCTGCTCGCTCCCAGCCAGACCAAGACCCGCCGCTATGGCCTGATCGCCAGCCTCAAGTGGGACATCAACCCCGATAACAGTGTGCGCCTTGCCTATACCTACGATGGCGCGCGTCACCGCCAGACGGGCGAAGTCGGCACCTTGCAGGTCAATGGTGAACCGACCGATGTCTTCCCCGTCAACAATCCGCTGCGCGCTGCCAACGGCGTGGTCGTGCAGAAGCGCGACCGCCTGTCCTACGCCATCCTCCACCAGGTCGCGGGCGAATATCGCGGCGAGTTTTTCGGCGGCAACCTCGTGGTCAATGCCGGCGTGCGTGCGCCGTTTTTCAAGCGTAATCTGACCAACTATTGCTTCGCCACGTCGGCCAGCGGCAACGTCGATTGCTTCGGCCAGGATGCGACGCTCAACGCGGCCTATGCTGCGGCCAACCCGTATTCGTTCAACAGCACGACCAATCGCTTCACCGGCTTCGCGGCGCCGCAGCAGCGCGTGTTCAATTTCAACAAGGTCCTGCCCAACGTCGGCTTCGTCTACAAGCTGGGCGGCGGCGTGAGCCTGTTCGCCAACTACTCGAAGGGTCTCTCGGTTCCGGGCACGGACAGCCTCTACAACGCCTTCGTGTTCCCCGCCGGCACCGAACAGGCGCTGCCCAAGCCCGAGACGACCGACAACTTCGACGGCGGCGTGCGCTATCGCTCCGGCAAGATTCAGGGCGAGATTTCGGGCTATTACAACAAGTTCAAGAACCGTCTGGCGAGCGCCTACGATCCCGAGCTCGACGTCAACGTCTTCCGCAACCTCGGCGACGTGAAGAAGTACGGCTTTGACGCCTATGTCTCATACCAGCCGATCCCGGCGCTCAGCCTCTATGCCTTCGCCGGCGCGATCAAGTCCGAGATCCAGAACGACGTGCAGATCAATGCCACCACGTTTGCCGCTACTGCCGGCAAGCGCGAATCCGGCATCCCGACCTACTCGTTCGGCGGTTCGGTCCGCGGCTCCGTGGGGCCGTTCGATCTGGGCGTGACGGCCAAGCGCACCGGTCCGCGCTACTACAACGACGAGAATCTGCCCGTCACCGTGGCTGGCAACGAAGTCTATCCGGCGCAGATCCCGGCCTACACGTTCGTCAATCTCGATGCCCGCTTCAACCTCAAGGGCATCGGCAAGGGCAGCTACCTGCAGCTCAACGTCTACAACCTGTTCGACGAGTTCTCGGTCGGCGGCGTAGGCGGCACGCTGCTGCACACCGCGACCTACTTCGCCCAGATCGGCGCCCCGCGCACGGTCAGCGGGACGCTCGTGGTCGGCTTCTGATCACATAGCCGAAATGGGAACCGGCCCGGACCCGAGCACCATGCTCGGTCCGGGCCGGCCGTGGTGGACGATCCACCTATCTCGGGGCGGCTGCCGTCTCGCGTATTCAGCCGCATCCTTCCTTATCTGCGCATGCCCGCAGTCGCACCGGACCTGCGGCCCCCGCATGTCTGCCAGGACCGAGGCCGTTGTCGGGTCAAAGCGTTTTCAGATACTCGAGCAGTGCCTTCTTGTCGTAGGCGGCAAGTCCTGTCCCGTACTCATGCCCGCAGCGGCTGTTGCCCGAATCGCGGGCCTCGCAGCCGGTTGTCGTGCGGGCATAGCGCGATGTCGGCTGCGTGATCGCCAGCCCGGCGCGTTCGGGATCGTATTCTGGGCCCACAGCGAACGTGACAGGACGCTCTGCGGCCGGCTTCAGCAAGTCCTCCAGCGTCGGCACCGAGCCATTGTGAAGATAGGGTGCTGCAGCCCAGATGCCGGTCAACACACGCGCTTCGTAGCAATAGGGCTTGTCGGTCTTGTTGCAAAGCGGATCCTCAACGGTCTTGCCGGTGCGGAACGCGCCGTCGAGCAGGGGGACAAGCGCCCGGAAGTCGAGGTTGGCGCCGCTGCCCTTGAACACTTCCTTGCTGGCGTTGAGCACGCCGCCTTGCAGCAGGGCGTTGACCACCGAAGTCTTGAGCATCTTGAGCACCTTGTCGGTGGCCTGGATCCGGTCGCCGCTCAGCGGGATCTGCATGCCGTTGAGCACGCCCGAGCGTCCTTCGCGATCGAGGATCTGATACTCGCGCGAATCCGTGCCGACATCCTGGACCGGGGTGGCCCACGTGTTGCCATTCAGAAAACGCGGCTTGCCGTTGGTCAGTTGGTGGCATTCCGCGCAACCGCCCATCGCCGATGCGCTTTCGAAGATGAGGCGTCCGCGCTTGGCGAGGTCTGCATCAATGCGCCAAGGCCACTTGGGCAAGGGGATCTTGCCTACGAGGTTCTCGAGCTTGCCCAGGCCGACAAAGTTCGCCGAATTGGTCTTGATGAAGTCCCCGCGCGAGAACGGACGGCTGAGTGGCGCGGATGACGGATGGAAGGTGGCGAACACCCCGTAGACTTCACCCAGATTGCGCGCGAGACCGAACAGGTTGTCCCCGTTGTCCGCAAATCCCGGCCACTGGGTCTTGTCCTGAAGCGTGGCGTTCCAGATGAACGGGTACCGGGTCGGGGCGTCGGCCAGCTGGATGTTGTCTTCAAGCAGATAGGACGGCGGAGGCCCGACATCGAGGCCCGCGACGCGGTTGAGGATCATGGCAACGGCATCGAGGCGGCCAAGACCCCAGAGATCAGGACGTCCATAGGCCTTTTGTGCCAGTGCATTTTCCCGGTCGAACCAGACCTTGACCGATTGGCGCAAGGCCTTGCGCTGCGCCGCGTTTGCTTTCGGTCCAAGCACGGCATCGGCAAAGGCCGGAAACGCGTCGTCGCTGTTGACCCGGCCCACCGCAGCAACAAGATCGGTCAGGAACTGCTGGAAATCGGATAGCGCCGGGCCGCCGTCGATCCGGTAGTGGTTTGTGCCGAGGCTGATCTCGCGCGTGTGGCACGCTGCGCACGTCATGCCGACATAGCTTGCGCCTTTGAACTGCGTCGTTGTGAACCCGATCGGAAGTCCATCCGTCCGCGCGGGATTGGCGAGGTAGCCGTAGCGGGTCAGGCTGCCTGCAAGAAACGGCTGTCCATCAGGGCCGGTGAGCGCCTTCAGCCATGCAGCCGGGATCAAAGTCGAACCCTGATCCTGCGAATAGAATGCAGTGCGCTCGGCATCACCCCAAGCGGGGCTGTTCTGCAGATAGATCGGTCCTGGCGAACTCTCGTTACCTTGCAGCTGTGCCAGCACCGGAGCGCGGATAAGGAGCGATACTCCTGTGAGGCAGGCCAGAAGCAAGAAAGATTTGCGAAAGAATCGAATGGTTTTCGAAGAGTTATCCATATTCCCCTCCCGATACTGCAACGAAAAAGGTGTTCTAGAGAACTAGCGCCAATATGGAGACAAAAAGGGCGAATCAAAAACCTCAAACGGGGATATAAAACCACGGGATGACTATGGGAGCAAAACAAAACATCGCCTGCTCGCAGATCTATGGTTCATGCAATACCTTTTTCGGTGTCCGGCGATTCATGTGGTGCCTACCGATCGGAGGTGGTCGCGCCGACGATGTGTTTCACCGCCCGGACCCCGACTTGAAGCGACCGCAACGGTTGCGGCAGAAAACGGTGGCGCAGTAGGGCGTGACATTCGCGCCCGCTTCGCCTAAGGCCCCGCCTTCCATCAGCGCGACTCAAAGCGAAAGCGAGTGCTACACCATGACCAAGCTTAACGAACTCTCCGACAACTATGGCGCCCGCAAGGGCCGCATGCGCATTGGCCGCGGCATCGGCTCGGGCAAGGGCAAGACCGGCGGGCGCGGCGTCAAGGGCGCCAAGGCACGTTCGGGCGTGTCGATCAACGGGTTCGAAGGCGGCCAGATGCCGCTTCACATGCGCATCCCGAAGCGCGGCTTCAACAACATCTTCGCCAAGGACTACGCCGAGGTGAACCTCGGCATGATCCAGAAGGCGATCGACAGCGGCAAGCTGGCGACTGACGGCGTGATCGATCACGCCGCGCTCAAGGCTGCCGGCCTCGCTCGCGGCGGCAAGGACGGCGTGCGCCTCCTCGCCAAGGGTGAACTCACCACCAAGGTCAGCTTCCACGTCGCCGGCGTCAGCGCCGGTGCCCGCGCTGCGGTCGAGGCGCTCGGCGGCTCGGTCACGCTGCCCGAAGCGCAGCCCAGCGAGCACGAGAAGAAGACGGCCCGCCGCGAGGCGAACAAGGCCAAGTAAGGACCACGCGGGGGGCTGGTGGATAACCGCCCCTCGTTTGCGTTTTGCGGCCCTTTCGTGCTGATAAATCGAAGGGTCGGGGGTTCGACATTGCCGAACCCTACCTATATGGGCTAGCCACATAGGCACTGCGTTTTGCCGCAGTCAGCCCAGCAGCAAGGCTTGAAACCCGAACATGGCATCCCGCGCCGACAACATCGCCAGCACGCTCAATCTGGCCAATTTCTCGAAGGCGACCGAACTCAAGTCGCGCATCTGGTTCACGGTGGGCGCGCTTATCGTGTTCCGCTTCCTGAGCTTCGTGCCGCTGCCCGGCGTCAATCCGATGATCCTGGAAGAGCTTTACAAGCGCACCCAGGGCGGCGTGCTCGATATCTTCAACGCGTTTTCGGGCGGCTCGCTCCAGCGCATGAGCCTGATCGCATTGGGCGTGATGCCCTACATCACCGCCTCGATCGTCGTGCAGCTCGCGTCCTCGCTCCATCCGGCGCTCGCCGCGCTGAAGAAGGAAGGCGAAAGCGGGCGCAAGAAGCTCAACCAGTACACCCGCTACGGCGCGGTGTTCCTCACCGCGATCCAGGGCTACTTCCTCGCCGTCGGCCTCGAAGCGTTCAGCGCGTCGAGCGGCCTCCAGGCAGTGGTCGATCCCGGCTACATCTTCCGCATCGGCGCGGTGATCAGCCTCATCGGCGGCACCATGTTCCTGCTCTGGCTGGGCGAGCAGATCACCAGCCGCGGCATCGGCAACGGCACGTCGCTGATCATCATGGCCGGCATCGTCGCCCAGATGCCGACGTTCTTCGGCAACCTGTTCGAACAGGGCCGCACCGGCGCGACCAGCCCATTCCTGATCGTCGGGATTGTCGTCCTGCTTGTCGGTGTCGTCATCGGCATCTGCTTCTTCGAGCGCGCCACGCGCCGCCTGCTGATCCAGTACCCCAAGCGCGTCACCCAGCGCGGGATGATGGCGGCGGACCGCAGCCACCTGCCGCTCAAGCTCAACACCGCCGGCGTGATCCCGCCGATCTTCGCCTCGTCGCTGCTGCTGCTGCCGCTCACGATCACGCAGTTCGCCGGTCGTTCGGTCTCGCCCGACAGCACCATGGGTCAGTTCATCGTCGTGCTGAACCAGTACCTTGGCCACGGCAAGCCGGTCTACATGGTGCTCTACGCGCTCGGGATCGTGTTCTTCAGCTTCTTCTACACCGCGATCGTGTTCAATCCGGAAGAGACGGCGGATAATCTGAAGCGCAACGGCGGGTTCATCCCCGGCATTCGTCCGGGCAAGAACACCGAGAAGTATCTCGACTATGTGCTGACGCGCATCACCGTGCTGGGCGCTGCCTATATCACCGTGGTCTGCGTGGTGCCGGAGGCGATCATGGCGGAAACCGGCATGGGTTCGCTGTTCTTCGGCGGCACCAGTCTGCTGATCGTGGTCAACGTGACGGTGGATACCATTACGCAGATCCAGTCGCACCTGTTGGCGCACCAGTACGGGGATCTGATCAAGAAGGCCAAGCTGAAAGGCCGCATGCGCTGAGCCAGCCGCCCGGGGGTCGGGCGGGGAAGCTTGAAAGACAGCGAGCGGGTTATGAGGGGATTGCAGGCGTGAACATCATCCTGTTGGGACCGCCGGGAGCCGGCAAGGGCACCCAGGCACAGCGGCTTGTCGAGCGGCATGGCATGAAGCAGCTCTCGACGGGCGACATGCTGCGCGCGGCGGTCAAGGCCGGCACCCCGGTTGGCCTCAAGGCCAAGGCTGTCATGGAAGCGGGCGAGCTCGTATCGGACGAGATCGTCTCGGCGCTGATCGGCGATGAACTCGATGCCATGCCCGCCGGTATGGGCGCGATCTTCGACGGCTATCCCCGCACCGCGCCGCAAGCGGAATCGCTTGATGCCATTCTCGCCTCACGTGGCCGTGCGCTCGATCACGTGATCGAACTCGAGGTCAACGAAGACGCGCTCGTCGAGCGCATCACCGGCCGCTACACCTGCGCCACCTGCGGCAAGGGCTATCACGACAGGTTCGAGAAGCCGGCCGCCCCCGGCACCTGCGACAAGTGCGGCGGCCACGAGTTCAAGCGCCGCCCGGACGACAACGAGGAAACCGTGCGCACGCGCATGGCCGAATACCGCGCCAAGACCGCGCCGATCCTCCCGATCTACGAAGCGCGCGGAATCGTCAGCCGGGTCGACGGAATGGCGGATATGGACGCCGTGACAGGTGCCATCGAGGCCATTCTCGTATAAGCACCTAAGTCGGGGCACCTAAGCGGGTGCGCAGGCAGGGGGCTGAACATGCGGGATATCGGGCGTGAGCTATGGGGCCTGGGCCTCGTCATGGCAGCGCTTGCTCTCATGTCTGCTCCCGCACGCGCCGAGGTGGTGAGCCGGACCGAGACTGGCTTCGTCATCCGTCTGGCCAGCGAAGTAACCGCAGCACCGGCGGATGCCTGGAAGACCATCCTCACCCCTGCGCAGTGGTGGCAGAGCCAGCACACCTTTTCGGGCGACGCCGCCAACCTGACGCTCGATCCGCAAGTCGGCGGCTGTTTCTGCGAAGTACTCCCGCGCCCCGAGGGTGCACCCGTCACGCAGAAGCCCGGCGGCGTGCAGCACATGCGCGTCATCTACATCGAACCGCCGCGCGCCCTGCGCCTGTCCGGTGCGCTCGGCCCGCTGCAGAGCGAGGCGCTGGCGGCGACGATGACGATCACCGTCAAGCCCACCGAGAAAGGCTCGCGCGTGCTGTTCGAATACGTTGTCGGCGGCTTCATGCGTTACAAGGTCGATGAAATCGCGCCGGCAGTGGACCGCATGCTGACAGCGCAGCTCGCCAGCCTGGCCGGAAAGCTGGGTCCCGTTGCCGAACCGGTGGCCAAACCTGCGCCGGAGAGTGATGCCCCCGCCAGGGACGAACCTGCCGTGCCGGTCGTGCCGCTCAAGGGTGCCGAACGTTTCAGCCTGCCTCCCAAGGGCGGCAAACCCGCACCCAAAGCATCGGCAAAGCCGGAACCCAAATCTGAGCCGAGCGCTGAACCTGCTCCGGCAACCACCAAAACCACCGCAGCACCGGCGCAAACCGCGAAAGCGCCCGTCAAGGCCGCCTATATGGCTCCGGCCAAGCCCATCGCTGTCATGCCTGCCAAGGCGCCAGCCAAGGCGGCCGCGAAGCCCGCACCAAAGCCCGTCAAGAAGCCTGCGCCAAAGGCTCCCGATCCCGAGGATGACGCGCACCGCGATGCCAATGCCGCCTTCGATGCGGCGCTCGGTTCCACTCCCAAACCATGAGCCCGCGCGCTGTGCGCGGGCGCACTGTCCTTCGTAACAAAACCGGATAGAACGTCGAACAGGACAAGCGCGACTCGCCGGGCACGACCGGGCGGGCGAGCTGTCCGCAAGGTGGGTCGCACGCAAACCCGAAGCCGATGTCCGGCTTCGCGCAAGGGGGAGAATGCTGTGGCCGTATCCGATCACGTCGACCTGCCGACCTTCATGGAAGGTGTGAAGAAGCGCAATCCGTACCAGCCGGAATTTGTCCAGGCGGTGCAGGAAGTCGCCGAAGACATCTTCGATTTCATGGCGGACAAGGAGCAGTATCACGCGCAGCAGATCCTGCGCCGCATTGCCGAGCCTGACCGCGTCGTCTCGTTCCGCGTTTGCTGGGAAGACGATGCGGGCAACATCCGCGTCCAGCGCGGCTGGCGCGTGCAGAACAACAACGCGATCGGTCCCTACAAGGGCGGCATCCGCTTCCATCCCAGTGTCACCGAAAGCGTGCTCAAGTTCCTCGCCTTCGAGCAGACGTTCAAGAATGCGCTGACGGGCCTGCCCATGGGAGGCGGCAAGGGCGGCTCGAACTTCAATCCCAAGGGCAAGAGCGTGCGCGAGATCATGCGCTTCTGCCAGTCGTTCATGACCGAACTCTATCGCCACATCGGCGCCGACGTCGACGTGCCGGCGGGCGACATCGGCGTGGGCGGGCGCGAGATCGGCTACATGTTCGGCCAGTACAAGCGCATCACCAACCAGTTCACCGGCGTGCTGACGGGCAAGGGCCTCGAATGGGGCGGCTCGCTGATCCGCACCGAGGCGACCGGCTACGGCGCGGTCTACTTCCTCGCCAACATGCTGGCGACGAAGGGCGAGGACCTTGTCGGCAAGACCGCGGTCATTTCAGGCTCGGGCAACGTGGCCACCCATGCGGCGGAAAAGATCGTCCAGCTGGGCGGCAAGGTGCTCACGCTGTCCGATTCCGGCGGCTACATCCACGATCCGGACGGCATCGATCAGGCCAAGATCGACTGGGTGAAGGACCTCAAGAACGTCCGCCGCGGGCGCATCGAGGAATATGTCGCGGCCTTCCCCAAGGCGAGCTTCGTCAAGGGCAAGACCCCGTGGGGCGTCCCCTGCGATGTCGCGCTGCCCTGCGCCACGCAGAACGAACTGCTGGGCGAGGACGCCAAGATGCTCGTCGCCAACGGCTGCAAGGCCGTCGCGGAAGGCGCCAACATGCCGACCGACCTTGACGGCGTGCACACCTTCAAGGCCGCGAAAATCCTCTACGCGCCGGGCAAGGCGAGCAACGCCGGCGGCGTCGCGGTCTCGGGCCTCGAGATGAGCCAGAACTCCGAACGCCGCTCGTGGAAGGAGGAGGAACTGCAGCAGATGCTCAAGGACATCATGCTCGGCATCCACCAGTCCTGCCTCGAATACGGCGATCAGGGCGGCGGCTATACCGACTACGTCAAGGGCGCGAACATCGCCGGCTTCAAGAAAGTCGCCGACGCGATGCTGGCCTTCGGCGTGGTGTGACAGCGGCGCCGGGTCAGCCTTGAGACAAGCCCAGGCTGGCCCGGCGCGCCACCAGCCCCATCAGCGCCGAACCGGCTGCCACGGGGATCAGCAGCGCCACGCCCAGCGCGTAGCTGCCGGTCCAGTCTGCCAGCACGCCCCATAGCAGCGGCCCGAAAAAGGCGCCGGCCTGCGCGATGGTGTTGGTCATGGCGAGACCCGCAGCCCGGTCTGCCGCCGGAACCAGCCGGCTGACGATGGCCAGCGGCAGCATCCCGGCGGTCTGCCCGGCGGCGAGGAACACGATATAGCCGCAGATCGTGCTCGCAGCCGTTCCGCCCAGCCACAGCACGGCAAGTCCCGCCGCCGCCGTCAACATCAGCCCGGCATAGGCGAGCAGAGAGCGAGGCACTGTCCGCCCTGCCAGCAGGCTCACCGACAGAAGTGCTGCCGCCATGGCGACGCCGCCCGCCGAGACGACCCTGCCGACACCCGCCACATCGTATCCGGTCCCGTGCGCCAGCAGCTTGGGCGCGGAAAACGCCACGGCATTCACCGCAAGATAAAGCAGCGCATTGGCAAGGCCGAGCATCAGCACGAACCGGTTCGCCAGCGCCCGCAGGATATTGTGCGAAGCGGGGCCCGCTGCCTCGGCCTCGCGCTTCAGCACGCCTTCCAGCCAGCGCTGTTCCGCGTCGTCCAGCCAGCGCACCGAACCTGGCCGGTCGGGCAGGGCGAACAGCAGTACGATGGCGAGCAGCACCGAGGGCAGGCCTTCGATCACCAGCAGCCATTGCCAGCCGTGCAGCCCCAGCCAGCCGTGCATCGCCAGCAGCGGCGCGGCGATGCTGCCCATCACGATGTAGGACAGCGGCAATGCGATGTAGAACCGGCTTACGGCCCACGCGCGGTGCTCGCCGGGAAACCAGATCGAAAGATAGAAGATCACCCCGGGATAGAACCCGGCCTCCGCCACGCCGAGAGCAAAACGCATCGCGTAGAATTGCACGGGCGTCTGGACAAACGCGGTGAGGATCGAGATCAGGCCCCACGTCAACATGATCCGCGCCAGCCAGACGCGGGCGCCGAACCGCGCGAGGAGCAGGTTGGAGGGCACTTCCAGCAGGGAATAGCCGAGGAAGAACGCCGAGGCGCCCATGCCGTAGATTGTCTCGCTGAAGCCGAGGTCGGCGTTCATCGTCGTGGCGGCAAAGCTGATGTTGGCACGATCGACCAGCGCGACGAAATAGCTCAGCAGGATCAGCGGCAGCGTTCGCCACGCGATCCTGCGGATCACCGCGCGCTCGTCGATCTTTGCCGTCATTCGCGCAAGGCCCCCAATTCCTCGCGCCGAGGCTAGCAGGGCGCGGCGAAACGACAAGCGGGGCGGCCTCTCGGAAATGGTCCGTTACGACGCGGCCTTTGACCTCGGCCGTCCAATACGGTATAATCTCTACATCATCGACCGCGGCCGTGCCCCCGAGGCACGAGGGCCACGCTTTGGTGCGTCTTAATGGTTGACGCATAATCCGAATCGTCCTAAGCGCGCCATTCACTCGATACGACAGGGGTAAAACCGTCGGTTGGGAATCCCGGATTTTTCAGGGTTCCTTCTGGCGATGCCGCTTTCGTGCACCGGGTGTTTCGCGATGAGATGGGGTCTGGCCCGGCGCTTCCCGCGTTGCCGTCATCACCCTGTGGAGCATGGAGAAACAAGTGGCTCGTATTGCCGGGGTCAATATCCCCACCAACAAGCGCGTGATCATTGCGCTGACCTACATTCACGGTATCGGTGCGCACAAGGCCAAGCTGATCGCCGACAAGCTCGGCATCGATCACACCCGCCGCGTGCAGGATCTGTCGGACGCCGAAGTGCTCCAGATCCGCGAAACGATCGACGCGGAACACACTGTGGAAGGCGATCTTCGTCGCGAAACCGCGATGAACATCAAGCGCCTGATGGACCTCGCCTGCTACCGCGGCCTGCGTCACCGCAAGGGTCTGCCCGTTCGCGGCCAGCGCACCCACACCAACGCCCGCACCCGCAAGGGCAAGGCCAAGGCGATCGCCGGCAAGAAGAAGTAAGGCGGCTCGAGCCCCGACTTCTCAGCACCATTTCTCGACAGGAATTCAGTACAATGGCCCGGGAACCTCAGCGTATCAAGCGGCGCGAGCGCAAGAACATCACCAGTGGTGTCGCGCACGTCAACGCCAGCTTCAACAACACCATGATCACCATCACCGATGCACAGGGCAACGCCATTTCGTGGTCGTCCGCCGGCATGATGGGCTTCAAGGGCAGCCGCAAGTCGACGCCCTATGCCGCGCAGGTCGCGGCTGACGATGCGGGCAAGAAGGCTGCCGAACACGGCGTGCGCACGCTCGAAGTCGAAGTGAAGGGCCCCGGTTCGGGCCGCGAAAGCGCGCTGCGCGCGCTGCAGGCGGTCGGCTTCACGATCACCGCGATCCGCGACGTGACGCCGATTCCGCACAACGGCGTCCGCCCGTCGAAGCGTCGCCGCGTCTGATCCTGCCTTTGGCGGGCGGCAACGCGGGGCGCGTCCCGCGTTATGCGCCCGCCCCATTTTCTGACCGGCATTGGCCTTCACGCCAGTGGCCGGTCTCCTCCGATAAACCCTAGGGGAATTCCATGACTGTCAACATCAAGAACTGGCAGGAACTGAAGAAGCCCAACTCCCTCGAGATCAAGCCCGGCAACGATGCCAAGCGCCGCGCGACGTTCGTCGCCGAACCGCTTGAGCGTGGCTTCGGTCTCACCCTCGGCAACGCGCTGCGCCGCGTGCTGCTGTCCTCGCTGCAGGGCGCAGCGGTTACCTCGATCAAGATCGAGAACGTGCTGCATGAATTCTCCTCGCTCGCCGGCGTGCGCGAGGACGTGACCGACATCGTGCTCAACGTGAAGCAGATCGCCATCCGCATGCAGGGCGAAGGCCCGAAGCGGCTCCAGCTCTCGGCCACCGGCCCGGGCGAAGTGAAGGCCGGCGATATTGCCGTCAGCGGCGACATCGAGGTCATGAACAAGGACCTCGTGATCTGCAACCTCGACGAGGGCGCGACGTTCAACATGGAACTGACTGCCGACACCGGCAAGGGCTACGTTCCCGCCGTGTCGAACCGTCCGGTCGATGCGCCGATCGGGCTGATCCCGGTCGACTCGCTCTACTCGCCGGTTCGTCAGGTCTCCTACAAGATCGACAACGCCCGTATCGGCCAGGAGCTTGACTACGACAAGCTCAGCCTGACGGTCGAAACCGACGGCACCGTCACGCCGGAAGACGCGGTGGCTTATGCCGCCCGCATCCTGCAGGACCAGCTCTCGCTCTTCGTGCACTTCGACGACCAGCTGCCCACCGGCCACGTGCCGGCGATGGGTGGCGGCATGGCCGTCCACACGCCCGAGGAAAGCGACGCGAACCAGCTCAACCGCTACCTGCTCAAGAAGGTGGACGAACTGGAACTGTCGGTCCGCTCGGCCAACTGCCTCAAGAACGACAACATCATCTACATCGGCGATCTCGTGCAGAAGACCGAAGCGGAGATGCTGCGCACGCCGAACTTCGGCCGCAAGTCGCTCAACGAAATCAAGGAAGTGCTTTCCTCGATGGGTCTGCGCCTCGGCATGGACATCCCGGGCTGGCCGCCCGAGAACATCGAAGAGATGGCCAAGAAGCTCGAGCAGGAGCTGCTTGGCTGAGCCGCCCGTCCGCAAGCGACATTTTGCAAAGCAGAATGGTAGCTTGAGGACGGAACAGCGGCCAGCTCGGCCAGCGGCCCAACGGGCCGTCTGACGTCACGGGATTTACTCCCGTGACGGCCTGGCCGCAAAACAGGTTTCGCCTCCCATGGAGGCAAGGGTGGATCGGCGGACACCCCAAAAAACCGCCTGGTACGGGCTACCTGATACGGGCCCCTAACGAACGGAGAAGACCGATGCGTCACAAGCTGGGCCAGCGCAAGCTGGGTCGTACATCCTCGCACCGCCGCGCGCTGATGCGCAACATGGCGGCCGCGCTCATCAAGCATGAGCAGATCACCACCACGCTGCCCAAGGCGCGCGAACTGCGCCCCTACATCGAAAAGCTGATCACGCTGGGCAAGCACGGCGGCCTTTCGAACCGCCGCCTCGCGCACGCCCGCCTGCTTGACGACGCGCAGCTCGCCAAGCTCTTCACCACGCTGGCCGAACGCTATGCCGGCCGCGCCGGTGGCTACACTCGGATCATCAAGGCCGGTTACCGCGCTTCGGACGCCGCTCCGATCGCCGTGATCGAGCTGGTCGACCGCGACACCAGCGCCAAGGGTCTGGACTCGGGCCCGGTGATGACCGCGGATGAGGACGAATTCGAGGCGGCTTGAGTCCGCCAGATCCCGCAAGGGAACCTGGGGGCGGGGCCGCAAGGCTCCGCCCTTTTCATTTGCGCTGCAGTCTAAGCCCTCGTCATTGCGAGCGCAGCGAAGCAATCCAGAGCGGCACGCGCATACGCTCTGGATTGCTTCGCTGCGCTCGCAATGACGGATATACAGCAGGAGCTGAGAGAGATGGTTCGACCTCTTTGCTGAGGCGGTTATTACTGTTCTGGCCCGACTTGGGACCGCAACGCACAACGTGTGCGCCAAGGCCAGATCCTCTGAAATCCTGCCAATCCCCTACGTCCCGCCACGTGCAATTTCGCTCTCGCCCACCACCCCTCGGTGGTGCTAAACACCTCCCATAAAACATGAATATCGCGGGAAGGATCGGAAGGGCGGTCCTGGTTCTGGCCATCCTGATGCCAGCGCCGGGGGCCATGGCCCGTGAGGAGGCCGAGGCGCTGGCCGCGCCGGTTCGCGGCCCGTCGGGCTATTCCGCCGCCACATCGGTCCAGCCCTCCGCGACCGAGCGCAAGCCTGGCAGCGCGGGCATCACCGCCTTCTCCGCGCCGCACTATCCGCCGACACGCCGCGACTCCCTGATCGAGCGCCAGTTCGGCGAGGACCTGGCAGATCCCTATCGCTGGCTTGAGGCGGACGTGCGCTCCAGCCCCGAAGTCGCCGGCTGGGTCGCGCAGCAGAACGCGGCGAGCTCGGCCTATCTTGCAGAGCTGCCCGGCCGCGACGCGCTCAAGGACAAGATCCGCAGCCTTTTCGCCTACGAACGCTTCAGCCTGCCGCGCAAGGCGGGGGGGCGCTATTTCTACACGCGCAACAGCGGGCTGCAGAACCAGGCTGTCCTGCAAGTGCGCGAGGGGCTCTCCGGTGAAGGCCGCACGCTGGTCGATCCGAACACATGGACAGCTGCAGCCGGGGAGGGCCTGCGCACGCTGGACGCCTGGGTTCCTTCGCCGGGCGGCCATCTCCTCGCGCTCACCCAGCAGCGCGACGGCAGCGATTGGCGCACCGTCCGCGTGGTTGATGTGTCCAGCGGCCGGATGCTCGATGACCGGCTCGAATGGGCCAATGATACAACGATCGGCTGGGTCGGCGATGCCGGGTTCCTCTATGCGCGCTATCCCGAGCCGCCGGCAGGCGAGGCATACCGCGCGCAGGTCTTCGACAAGGCGATCTGGTTCCACCGTGTCGGCACTCCGCAAAGCGCTGACATCAAGGTCTTCGCGACGCCCGACCACCGCGACTGGAACCACCGCGTCAGTGTTTCATCGGATGGCCGCTGGGCGATCATCATATCCTCTGCCAGCACGCTTCCGCGCCGCACCGTCCGCGTGATCCCGCTCGAGCGCGGCAAGCCGCAGGACTGGACTGCCATCGCAATCGCACCGGACATGACCGACGACTGGAAATTCGTCGAAGGCCTCGGCGATCGCTTGTGGTTCATCACCAATGCCGCCGCGCCGCACTACCGGCTCGTGCGCATCGATCTTGATCGGACGGGCAAAAAGGCCCCCTCGCTCAATGTCGTAATCGGCGAGAACAGCGATACGCTTGATGCCGGGCGCATCGTCGGCAACCGGCTGATCCTGTCCTACTTGCAGCACGGCTCCAGCTACGCCGTCGTCACCGATCTCAAGGGCCAGCCCAAGCGCGCGATCACTGTCGGCGCGATCGGTTCGGCGAGCGGGTTCGGGGGCCGCCCGGGCGATCCGGAGACATTCTACCAGTTCTCCAGCTTCAACCAGCCGCCCTCGATCTTCCGCCTCGATACGCGCACGGGCACCGCCACGCCGTTTGCCGTGCCGCGCCTGCCGTTCAATCCTGACGACTACGTGGTCGATCAGCGCAGCTTCCCCTCGAAGGACGGCACCCGCGTGCCGATGTATGTCGTGCGAAAGCGCAGCCTTGCCGCGTCGAACACCGCCGCCCCCACGCTGCTCTACGGCTATGGCGGCTTCGATGTCGCACTCACGCCGGGCTATTCGGCGGTTCGCATGGCGTGGCTGGAAGCCGGCGGCGTCTTCGCGCTGGCCAATATCCGCGGCGGCGGCGAGTTTGGCCGTGCCTGGTACGATGCCGGGCGCCTCGCCAACAAGCAGAACAGCTTCGACGATTTCATCGCAGCGGGCGAATACCTGCTCAAGGAAGGCATCGCCGCCAAGGGCGGGCTTGCCATCCAGGGCGGCTCCAACGGCGGCATGCTCGTCGCGGCCGTGATCAACCAGCGCCCGGACCTGTTCGCTGCCGCCAACCCGGACGTCGGCGTTATGGACATGCTGCGCTTCGACCGCTTCACCTCGGGCCGCTTCTGGGTCGACGACTACGGCAGCCCCGCGCGCGAGGCGGATTGGCGCGTGCTCAGGTCCTATTCGCCTTATCACAACATCCGCCCGCGCGGCGATTACCCGGCGATCCTCGTCACCACCGCCGATACCGATGACCGCGTCGTGCCCGCGCACAGCTTCAAATATGTCGCCGCGCTGCAGGCCGCCGATCTCGGCGCGCGCCCGCATCTGCTGCGGGTCGAGGCGCAGGCTGGCCATGGTTCCGGCAAGCCGGTCGACAAAGTGATCGCCAGCGGCGCGGACGTGCTTGCCTTCCTCGCGAAATGGACGGGGCTTGCCCTCCAATAGCACCCTTGCGGCCATGCCCGCGCGCCACTATCCCACATCCGTGAAGCAGCCGGCCGCCAAGGTGGGCGCAAGCCACAGGAAAGACCCGACATGACCTCGTTCCAGGACCGTGAACGCGCCGAGGAAGCCAAGTTCGCCCACGACGAAGATACCCTGTTCCGCATCCAGGCCCGCCGCAACAAGCTGCTCGGTCACTGGGCAGCGCAGCGCATGGGCCTCGATGCCGCCGAGACGGAAGCCTATGCCCGCGCCGTAGTGCAGGCCGAGTTCGAGGAAGCCGGTGACGAGGACGTCGTGCGCAAGCTGCTCGGCGATCTGACGATGGCCAAGGTCGACATCGACGAAGCCGAAATCCGCGCGGCGCTGGCCGAACAGGCGATCGAAGCGCGCCGCCAGATCGTGGGCGACGCCTGATGCCGATGCCCGCCGCCGAAATCGAGGCGCTGATCCGCACCGCGATTCCCGATGCGGAGGTCACGATCACCGATCTGGCTGGCGATGGCGATCACTATGCCGCGCATGTCGTCGCCGCTTCGTTTGCCGGTCTCAGCCGCGTTGCGCGGCACAAGGCGGTCTACGGCGCGCTGGGTGAGCGGATGGGCGGAGTGCTCCACGCCTTGCAAGTGACCACCGGCGTCCCCACCTGATTCTCAAGCAAACGTCACGAAAGATCCGGAAGAGCCCCATGTCCACCAACCAACGCATCGCTGAAATCGTCGGTACCAACGACGTCGTCCTGTTCATGAAGGGGACGCCGCTGTTCCCGCAGTGCGGCTTCTCGAGCAAGGCGGTTGCCATCCTCGATCACCTCGGTGTCGAATATGCCTCGGTCGATGTGCTGCAGGACATGGAGATCCGCCAGGGAATCAAGAGCTTCTCCGATTGGCCGACGATCCCGCAGCTCTATGTGAAGGGCGAATTCGTCGGCGGGTCGGACATCATGATGGAAATGTATCAGGCCGGTGAGCTCCAGCAGCTCATGGTCGATGCGCAGGTCGCGCAGGCCTGATTCTTCCAGCCCGCTGAATGGCAAAACGCGGCCTCGCACCACGCGGGGCCGCGTTTTCCGTTTCAGGAGCCGGTGTCGTGGGGAAGGAAGTGTCCGGCCCCGCGCGTGGGTGGGGGGAGAAATCCGCGCGCGGGGCTTGTCAGGCGGTGGGGAGCCTGGAGAGGCGGAACCGGGAGACCGGGGGGAACGGTTCCGCCTCTGGGAAGACACTCTCAGGACAAAAGAGACTATGCATGGGGCGTGCCAAGTTGGCGAATGGCCCAAAAAACCGCTTGAAGCGTCCCGAACCGGGTATGCGGTGGGCGACCCCGTGTAAAGTTTGCCGACAGGCCTCTCACTTTGTAGGAGAACGCGGCAAAGCGTTGCCGAGGCGCTTGGCAAGTCCCCGCAGGCTGTAGCATGGTCGGGTCATGGACGAACTCGACGACATGGGCGAACACGCGGACGCTGCCCCCGCCACTCCGGCTGCCACGCTTGTGGTGTTCCGCCATGATCCTGCCGGCGGACCTGCCCATATCCTGATGGTCGAGCGCTCGGGCAGCCTTGCCTTTGCGGGCGGGGCGACCGTGTTTCCTGGCGGCAAGGTCGATCCGGCGGACCGGGAGCTTGCCGAAGCTTTCATGGCGCGCACCGGCCTCGCGCTCGATCCGGCGGACGCTGCGGGGCGCATCACCGCCGTACGCGAGACGCTGGAGGAAACCGGCCTCGCCGTCGGCCTCGTCGGCGCCATCGATGCGGAGCGCGCGGCCGCCGCCCGCCGCCTCCTGCTCGATACGGGCCGCCTCGCCGATGTGCTCGAAGCGTTCGATTGGGAGCTCGATTTCGATGCGCTCGTGCCCTTCGCGCGGTGGTGGCCACGGCATCGCAACATGCGCGTGTTCGATACGCGGTTCTATCTCGCCGATCTCGGCACCGGCGCGGTGGAAGTGACCGCGGACACTACCGAGAATCGCCACCTGTTCTGGGCCAGCGCGGCCGAGGCGTTGCGTCTTGCTGACGAGAAGGCCATCAAGATCATCTTTCCCACCCGCCGCAATCTCGAACGGCTGGCCCAATTCAGCCATTTCCACGCCGCGCGCGAGCATGCGCTGACGACGCCGATCGTGACCGTCACGCCGCGGATCGAGCTGCGCGATGGCGAACGCTGGCTGGTGATTCCCCCTGATGCCGGTTACCCGGTCGATGGTGAACCGCTCTCGCAAGCGGACCGCGCTTAGACTGCTCCGAGATGGAGGTGATTGTGCAGTGCAATGAATTTTTCGTTGCGCTGCATATACTTAAGTAAAAATACATAGATTCGCGAAAGCCTCGCTTCATCCCTGCGCACTAGACTGGCGCGCGGAGGTACCCGATGTCCGCTGCCCAGCCGCGCCGCACAAGCGCCGATCCTGCCGCTTCGGCCATCCCCCAGGCTGCCGCGCCTGATGTGCTGGGCGCGCCTCCATCCGCTGCTCCAGCTGCCCGTCTTGCCGATGAACTGGCGGTTCCGGCGCGTTCGCCAGTGCACCAATTGCAGGCAGAACTGCTCCAGCTGACAGTGCCGGAACACATCGTGCCAGAGGACCTTTACCCCGGCTGGTTCCGCCTCGCCTTCCCGATCGCCAGCTCCGCGCTGCTCTGGGCAGCGATCATCTGGGGTGCCAGCCGCTTCGCCTGAACGGACCCGCGTCAAGCGTTTCGCTGCACGCTTATCCAACCGTCCCGGGGGCATCCTCGCCTGACCCGTGCTGCACTGCACGCCATCATGACGTCACTGCCGCCCCCTTCCGGCGTGCGGGCCTCGTATGGAGACCGGAGCAGTGAACAGCCTCATGCCAGCCCAGGTCGAGCCCTGGGCACCCGAAGCCGCCCCCACCGCGTTTGTTCCTGCCGCGCGGCCCGTTCCACCTCCGCGCGTGCTTTCGGCCGTGCCCTTGCCGCCAGAGCCGCTGCTTCCGCCGCGCCGTGCGGCGCCTGCCTCGCGCCATATGCGGGCCATCCGCGTGCTCGATATCGCGGTTGCGGCCACTGCGCTGCTGCTGCTCCTGCCGGTGCTGCTGGCAATCGCGCTCGCGATCAAGCTGCTCGATCCCGGCCCGCTATTCTTCGCGCACCAGCGGCTGGGGCAGGGCGGGCGCCCGTTCCGCTGTCTCAAGTTCCGCTCGATGACGGTGGATGCAGGCGAACGCCTTTCCCGCCTGCTCGAAGCAGACCCGGCCGCCCGTGCGGAATGGGCCGAAACGCACAAGCTGCGCTGCGACCCGCGCATCACGCCGCTCGGCCGGTTCCTGCGCCGCAGCTGCCTCGATGAGTTGCCGCAGCTTTTCAACGTCCTGCGCGGGGAAATGAGCCTAGTCGGTCCGCGTCCGATCACCACGGCGGAGGTTGTGCGCTATGGCCGCTATTTCGCGGTCTATTGCAGCATGAAGCCCGGCATTACCGGGCTCTGGCAGGTCAAACGCGAGGACGCGACGAGCTATCGCCGCCGTGTTGCCTTCGATCTCGCCTACGCCCGCTCGCGCTCGCTGGTCCTCAACTGCACCATCCTGTTGCTCACCGTTCCATCGGTGCTGCGCGGGCAGGGCGCCTGCTGAACCGGTCTTGCCGGTAAAGAAGATGCCCTTCTCAGAAGCCTCGCCCGCCGGCTCGTTCTGGCGGGCGTTTTCGTATGCGCCGCCCAGCACGGCACGCAGCACGCCTGCGGCCTGATCGCGCCAGGTCCAGTGCGCGGCGTGGAGCCGGCCCTTTGCCGCCAGCCGGGCGGGATCGGCCAGCACCCGCCGCACGGCCGCCACCATGTCGTCCACATCGTGCGGATCGCAATAGACCGCCGCCGTTCCGCAGCGCTCGGTCATCGCCGGAATGGCGGAGACCACCACCGGACAGCCGAAATGCATCGCTTCGACCGGCGGCAGCGGGCTCGCTTCGTAGAACGAGGGGAACAGCAGGCACCCGGCATTGCGGTACAGCTGCCCCAGCGCATCCAGCTCGGTCACCGGCCCGGTAAAGCGCACGAGATGCGCCACATCCGCCGGGATGTCCCCCGCGATGGGGGAGAGGATATCGCTTCCGCCACCGACAATCAGCGTGTCGAGGCCGTCCTCGCGCGCCAGCCGCACCGCTGTTTCAAGCACGCCGTGGATGTTCTTGCGCCGCGAGAGTGAACCGACGAACAGCACGTAGCCCGGCTCGGGCTCCACACCGGTCGGCTCTGCGGCCTGTGCGCCCGCCGGGCTGCTGCTCCAGCCGCCGTTCTGCGCCACGCGGATTCGCCCGCGCGCTTCCGGGCGGAGCGCCGCGAGCATGGCCTTCTCCCGCTCCGAAACGGTGATGATCGTCCGGGCCCGGCGCAGCAGCGAAGGCAGCATGAAGCGATGCCCCAGCCGGTAGTGCAGCCGATAGGCGCCGGGAAACTGCCGATACGAAAGGTCATGGATCATCACCGAAACGCTCTGTCCGGCATGGAGCGAGGCAAACGGCGCGGTATTTCCCAGGCATAGCAGATGCCCGCCGCGCACCCGGCCCGGCAGCACCAGCTGCTCCCAGGCATGGCCGCCCCACCGGCTTTCCGCGCGCTCCACCGACGTGACCTGCAGGCCCAGATCGTCGACAACGGCACCCGCCTCGCATACCAGCCGCAGCGCGACCGGCAGGCCGTCCTCCGCCACCAGCCGGTCGAGCGCGCGCGTGAGTTCGCGCGCCACGCGCTGCACCCCCGTCACCGGCTGCATCAGGAAACGGCCATTGATGACGATCTCGGGGTTGCTGGTGCTCTGCTGGGTCATCCGCGCACGGTCCTGCTGGTTGGGAATGCCGCGTTCTACCACCACCCCTGCTTCTACCGCGCCCGCTAACGGGTCGGGTTCGGAGACAACGTTCGTGGGCGCGGGGCCGGGCCTTGGCTAGACCGGTGGGGCCACACGCGATGGAGTGGTGCTAGGCTTCGGGGGCAGGCCGCATATGCTGCGTATCCATATCGCTATCGCCACGGTTGGCCGCCCTGCGCTGCTGCGTGAAACGGTCGATCTCATCGCGCGGCAGACGCGCACGCCCGATGGCGTGGTGATTGTCGCGCCTTCGCAGGCCGATTTCGGCAGCGCGGGCGAAAGCGCGCTGCAGCCGGAGCTCGTGCTTTCGCCCAAGGGCCTTTGCCGCCAGCGCAACCGCGCGCTCGAAGTGCTGGAGGGGCGGGCCGACGTGGTCCTGTTCCTCGACGATGATTTTGTCATGGCGCCCGGTTACTGCGCCGCGATCGAAGACCTGTTTGCCTCCGATCCGGGGATAGCCGGCATCACCGGCAACCTCGTGGCAGACGGGGTGCGCCACGGCGGCTTCACCGCGGAGCAGGCGCTCGATCTGATCGCCCGCGATGCGCCGGGGCTTGATCCGGCGGTCATCCCGCGTGAGGCGCTTTATGGCTGCAACATGGCGCTGCGCATGTCGCTGATGCGCGGCCTGCGCTTTGATGAAGCGCTGCCGCTCTATGGCTGGCAGGAGGATATCGATCTGACGATGCAGCTGGCCCGGCGCGGGCGGCTGGTCTCGTCGGGCCGTGTCACCGGCGTCCATCTCGGGGTGCGCGGCGGGCGTACTTCGGGTCGGCGGCTCGGCTATTCGCAAGTCGCCAACATCGTCTACCTGCTGCGCAAGGGCACGATCCCGCGCTGGCTGGCGGGCCGGCTGTTCTGGCAGAACCTCGCCGCAAACCTGCTGCGCGCGCCGTTCCCCGAACCGCATATCGATCGCGCCGGCCGTCTCGCGGGAAACGTGCGCGCACTCGCCGATCTCGCGCTCGGCCGGATCGATCCGCGCAAGATCGAGCGGATGTGAGGCCGCGCATGCGCCGCGTTGTCTTCAATGGAAAGTTCCGCGCGGGGGGGCTGAACGGCGTCCACCGCGTCGCCGCGCGCCTGATCGCCGAAGTGGACGATCTCCTCGCCACCGCTCCCGCGCCCGATGATCCGCCTTGCGCGCTGATCGTGCCCAAGGGCTGTGCCGATGGCCCGCCGCTCACCGCGATTCAGGTGATCGAGGATGACCAGCCCGCCTCGCAGGCTTGGGAACAGCTGCGCCTGCCCCGGCTGGCGGCGGGCGGGCTGCTCGTCAATCTCGCCAATCTCGCGCCTGTCGCGCACCGGCCCAAGCTCACCCTGCTGCACGATGCGCAGTTCCTCCGGTCGGACAGCTCCTACCCCTGGCGCCAGCGCGTGGGATACCGGCTGCTGACCCCGCTGATGGCGCGCTCCAGCGCGCGGGTGCTCACCGTCTCGGCCTTCTCGGCGGACGAACTCGCGCGCGGCGGCGTCACCGGGAGGGCGGGGGCGGACGTGCTCCATAACGGCGCGGATCATATCCTCGAAGCAGTGCCGGATCCCGCAGCGCTAACCCGCCTGGGCCTCGCCCCGCGCACCTATGTGCTGATGTTCGGCAGCCCCAAGGCCTACAAGAACAACGCCGTCGTCTTCGCCGCTTTTGCCGATGGCGCGCTGGCGCCTTTGCGCCTTGTCGTGATCGGCCCGCCGCGTGCCGCGCTGGAAGCCGCCGGGCTCGCCCCGCCGGCGGACACGGTGTTCGCCGGTCCCTGCGACGATGCCGCCCTGCGCGGGCTTTATGAAGGCGCCGCCGCGCTGCTGTTCCCCTCGCGCACCGAAGGGTTCGGCCTGCCCCCGGTGGAGGCGATGCTGTGCCGCTGCCCGGTGATCGCGGCGCCCTGCGGGGCCGTGCCGGAGATCTGCGGCGATGCCGCGCTCTATGCCGATCCGGACGATCCCAGGTCGTGGCGCCGCGCAATCACCCGCCTGCCGCGTGAGGTTCTGGTGGAGGCCGGCCGCGCCCGCGCCGCGCGCTATACCTGGGCGCGCGCCGGGCAGATGCTGCTCTCCTCCTTGCGCGAACTGGCCCGCAAGACATGAGGCGCAGCGCATGAAGGCTCGCGTGCTCCGCTTCGCCCGCGCCGGTGGCGGCACGGCCGTCATCGCCATGGCCGCGCGGGTCAGCGGGCAGTTCGCGATGGTCGCGGTCACGCTTGTCGCCACGCGCCACCTCGGGCCTGCCGTTTTCGGCGTGTTCGCGATTGCCGGGGCGCTGGTCATGCTCGCGCGGACGATGCTCTACACCGGCCCGTTCGAGTACTTGCTCAAGCTCCCGCACGATGCCGATCAGCCGCGCGGTGCCGGCGCCTGCCTTGCCGCGACGATGCTGGTCGCGCTGGGCTGGACCTTGCTGCTCCTCGCGCTGGGCCTCGCCGCGCCGTTCGTGTTCAAGGGCGGCGGGGTCGCGGCCGTCATTCTCGCGCTTGCCCCGTCGGTGCTGCTCGGCGCACTCGCGGCTTTTGCGGAATCGCTGATGCTCCGATCGGGCGCAGTGCGGCTCTACTATGCCATCACCGTGCTGGCCGAGGTTGGCGCAGGCCTTGCCGCCATAGCACTGCTCCTGGCGGGTTGGGGCCTCTGGGCGCTGGTCCTCCAGATCTACGCGCGCACGGTGCTGATGGCGCTGGCGCTCGGCGCGCTGGGGCCGCCGCTTGTGCTTGCCCTGCCGCAGCGCGCCGCGGTGACTGAAGTCCTCCGCTGGTCCGTCAGCCGCTTCGGCTCGGTACTCGTCACCTTCCTCGCCAACTACAGCGGCGATCTCGTGCTCGGCGTGGTCCTCTCGCCCGCCGCGTCCGGGCTCTACCGCGCCGCCAACCGCATGGTTACCGCGCTGGCGGACATGTTCGTCCAGCCCGCCGGCATGCTCGCGCTCACCACCCTTGCGGCAGAGCGGGTGCGCGGCGACAGCGAGGGCAACCCCGGCGCCTGGCCACGCCTCGCCGGCCTCTTCGCCGTGCTCGGCTGGCCGACGATGGCGCTGCTGGCTCTCTTCGCACACCGCGTGGTTCCGCTCGCGCTTGGACCCGCGTGGGCTGCCGCTGCGCCCGTCGTCGCGGTATTCTGCGTGGCGCGCATGGCCGCCCTGCTTACCGCCGTCGCCACTGCCGAACTCATCGTGACGGACCGGCAGGGCAGGGTTCTCGCCATCCAGTCCGCCGCCGCCGCCGCCACCGCCGGGCTCACTGTGTTCGCCGCCCCCTATGGCGCACTTGGCGCCGCCTGTGCGGCCACGCTGGTCGCCCTGCTCGCTGCGGCTGCCATGGTGCTCGCGGCCTTGCAGCAGCAGGACCGCCCCGCGCTCGCCGAAGCCGCCCGCCTCGTAGCCCTGCCGCTGGTTGGAGCATTCGGCGCGGCGCTTGCGGCCGACCGACTGTTCGGCGGTTCCGCCCCGCTGCTTGCGCTGGCGCTCCCGCTCGCCTGCGCCGCCGCCGGCTGGCTTCTCGCCGCATGGCCGGTCATCCCCTCGCTGCGCCGCGCCGCCGCGCTCCTTTCGGCACCGCCCAAACCGGCCTGACCCAAAATGCCGCTTGCTCCCTCAAGCCACTCGTGAAACCTTCGCAAGTGCAACAAGGGGGACCTGAACCAATGAAGCGCCTCGCCATCGCCGTCGCTGCCGCCGTGCTCCTCGCCGCGCTGCCGGTGCAAGCCAAGCTCGTCCCGCCGACACCGCTCGTTGCCCCCACCTTCGTCGTCCCGACCAGCGCGAAGGGCCCCGGCTTCCGCCTCCAGCCGCTCGGCCCCGATCTCGTTAAGATCGATTTCGATGCCTACATGTCCTCGGTCGAGCACTTGCAGCAGACTTTCACCCGCAGCACCGAATGGCCCCACGCAGGGATCAGCGATGCCGATGCCCTGCTCGACATGCAGACCGAGGCCAGCCGCTTCCAGCGCCGCGAGAGCTTTGCCTATTCGGTCCTCACGCCCGACGGCAAGCGCGAGCGCGGCTGCGTCTATGTCCAGCCCAGCCCGGTCCCCGGCTATGACGCCGTCGTTCTCATCTGGGTGACCAAGGCCGAATACGACGCGGGCTTTGACCGGCAATTGGCGGCATGGGCGCACCGCTGGATCGCGCGGAAGTGGCCGTTCAAGAAGGTCGCCTGGCCCGGCCGCGACATTCCCTGGGCGGAATGGGATGCGCTGACCAAGCCGAAGTGATCCTATAGCCCCAGCCGTGCCGCAGCCTCGCGCGCCTGCGCTTCGCGCAGCGGCATGATCGGATCCATCCGCTGGCGATACCCGGCCAGGATCGCTGCAGGTGCCGTCTCAGGTCGGCCCGCGTCAAACGGCGGGGCAGGGGCATACTCGAGGCCCAGTTGCAGCATTTGCGCTAGCGGATCGCCGCCGATCTCTGCGAGCACGTTGAGCGCGAAGTCGATTCCGGCCGTCACCCCGCCGCCGGTGATCACGTTGCCATCGCGCACCACGCGCCCCTCGTCGGGCACCGCGCCGAACAGCGGCAGCAAATGTCGCCACGCCCAGTGGCACGCGGCGCGTTTGCCCGTCAGCAGGCCCGCCGCGCCGAGGATCAGCGATCCGGTGCACACCGAGGTCACATAGCGCGCGCCCAGCGCCAGCCGACGCACTTCGCCAACGAACGCGGCGTCGAGCGCAGCCTCGCTCGCATTCACTCCGCCTGGCACGCAGATCAGATCGCATGCTTCGATATCGGCCAGCATGGCCGTCCCCGCAAACACCAGCCCTTCCGCGGGCACCTCGCCGCCATCGCGGCTGGCGACCAGCGTCTCGCTTCCCGGCACGCGCGAGAGGAACTGGTGCGGTCCGGTGAAGTCGAGCTGGGTCATCCCCGGAAAAACGGCGAACACGATGCGGAATGGCGTTTTGGTCATGGCAGTCTCCTCGATCTGGTTCCCCCCATCGCGCAGAGCCGCGTTTGACAAAATGACAATGATCCCTCATTTCAGGCCATGCCTCGCATGGTCGGCCTGTTCCTTTTTCCGGACTTCCAGATTCTCGACGTGGTCGGCCCGCTGACCAGCTTCGAAGTGGCGGAGCGCTTTGTCCCGGGCGCTTACACCACCGTTCTGCTCTCGGCGGAGGGCGGCGCTGTCCGCAGTTCCGCCGGCGTCCCGCTCGATACCCTGGCCATAGATCAGGCTCCGCTGCTCGACACGCTGATCGTCTCCGGCGGCGACGGCACCCGCACCGCCATGCACCATGCCGCGACCGCCGAGTGGTTCCGCGCCGCTACGCCGCGCCGCCTTTGCAGCGTCTGCTCCGGCGCATTCCTGCTCGCCGCCGCCGGGCTGCTCGATGGTCGCCGCGCCACCACGCACTGGCGCCGCGCCGAGCAGCTTGCGCGGCTGTTTCCCAAAGTCGTCGTGGAGCCCGATCGCATCCACATTCGCGACGGCCACGTCTGGACTTCCGCCGGTATCACCGCCGGAATCGACCTTGCCCTCGCACTCGTCGCGGAAGACCTCGGCGAGGACACCGCCCGCCGCGTCGCGCAGGAAATGGTCGTCTACTACCGCCGCCCGGGCGGCCAGTCGCAGTTCTCCGCGCTGGCCGATCTGGGCGGCCAGCAAACGCCCTTCGCTCCGCTGCTCGAATGGATCCGATGCCATCTCGATCAGCGGCTCACCGTCGAAGTTCTCGCCGAACGCTGCGCGATGAGCCCGCGCAATTTCTCCCGCGCGTTCGTTCGCGAGATCGGTGTCAGCCCGGCCCGCGCAGTAGAGCGCCTCCGCCTCGAAGTCGCTCGCGAGCGCGTCGAAAGCGCCGTCCAGCCGATCGAGCAAATCGCAGCCGCGCTCGGCTTTCACGATCCCGAACGCATGCGCCGTGCATTCCTGCGCGCTTTCGGCCAGCCTCCGCAGGCCATGCGCCGGCTGGCGCGGACGCAGTCAGCCTAGGTCGACCAGCACCGTCTCCACCTCGGTCGTCACTTCGGTCATCAGCTTGTGCACCGGGCATTTCTTCGCCGCCGCCAGCAGCGCCTCCCGGTCCTCCGCCGAGAGATCGCCGTTCAGCATCAGCGCGGTGCGCAGGCGGTAGACGCCCTCGCGTTCACGGCTGGCATCGCGCGTGACGACAACCTCGATATCCTCCAGCGCCATGCCCTTGCGCTGCGCCAGCCACAGCACCGTGAGCGCCTTGCAAGCCCCCAGCGCCGCATCATAGATCTCGTGCGGATCGGGCCCCTCGTTGTCCGCGCCCGCTGCGGGCGTCATGTCCGTCACAAACTCGTGCCCGCGCACGGCAATGCGGTGCGCCGTGCCCGCCGTATCGACGCGAGTCACCGTGATCATGCTGCCTCCTGCCGCTGGCCTTGCCGAGCAGTCCAGCACCGGCGCCGGGCAGGGTCAAGCGCCGACCGGAGGGGGAGAGGGTTGACACGGTTGACACAGTCCAAAGCAAAAACCGCCGCCCCCGCCCCGAGCGACCTTCCCCTTGAAACCAAACGACAATCGCGAGAGGCGCAAAACCCCGCCCGCGGAATAACAGACACACCTGTCAGGAATGGCGCGAAGGGCATAGCGGCTGGCTTGGCACAGCAATGGTCCATAACGGCATACCCCTTTCAGGACGCGGAACGTGCAGGGCGAGCATGCCCCAAGGCTAGGGCTGTAGGAAAATGGTTTGTGCGGGGAGGGGCAAAGGTGCCTCCGGCGGGCAAGGGTTGTCACCCTTGCATCCCGACACAATTCTCAACGCGCCAGGAAGGGACCGAGTGTACCTGCCGGCTCGCCAATCAACCAAATCCGTTTATACCGGATCTCCTGCGCCAACGCGCAAATGGAGTGCACCTGTTACATGAACTTGGTTCAGTCGCTTGCCGCCGCCCGAACTGAAGAAGACGTCAAGGACGCCTACATCAAGGCACTTGGTCTCAAGAGTGTGTTCAAGGGGCTTGTCGATATCCAGACGCCTGAAATCTGGTTCGAAGCCAAGGAAGCACCCACCCCGCCGCTCCTGATGTTCGCGCAATTGCTGGTTTACGTCCGCGCCGCGCGCAAACGCGGCGAGGCGATCCCCGGCTTTCTATGCGTGATCGACCGCGAGAAGGCGGCCCTCATGGCGACCGAGCACGCCCTGCCGCTGCTGGACGACAAGACGATTATCTGGCCCAAGTCCGGCTCGGCGGCAGACAAGGTGCTCGCTGCCCAGATCGCGCCGACCATCGAAACCCACTTCGTGCTCTACCAGATCGATGGCTACGAAGCGGAGTTCATCAAGGCCGCCAGGGATGCCGTGCGCGAAGGCCGCATCATCCGCACCCCCATCACGCCCGACAACCTGCGGCAGGTGTTCGACAAGTGGGTGGCCATGATCGGCGTCGAACTCGGCGTGAAGCGGCAGGCCGATTACGCGGTGCTGTTCTTTGCCGATATCATGCACGATGGCCGCAACGAGGCGATGCGCAACCTGCCCGCACGCCTCCTGTTCAGTGGCGACAAGCCGGTGTTCATCATCGGGGCCGAGCAATACGAACTCGCCAGCGAGCGCGGCTATCGCAATTTCTGGAACATCTATCACCGCCCGCCCGAACTCAAGCACCGGCACTACCTGCTCGAACGGCGCGACAGCCTGCTGCCGATGGACGACCAGAAGTTCAAGGGCGCCTTCTACACGCCCTTGCACATCGTCGACAAAGCCTATGACCAGCTTGCCGCAACCCTCGGCGCGGATTGGCAGCAACGCTACATCGTCTGGGACATGTGCGCCGGGGTCGGCAATCTGGAAGCCAAGCACAGCAACTTGCGCAATGTGTTCATGTCGACGCTCGATCAGGAAGACGTGACGATCATGCGCAGCAACCCGGCCTTCGCCGGGGCGGAAATCTTCCAGTACGATTACCTTAACGACGATGTGACCGACTTCGGCGAGATCGACTACAGCCTGTCGGGCAAGGTGCCACAGGCGCTGCGGCAGGCGATTGCCGACGCGCGCGAGGGAAAGAAGGGTGCGAAGCCGATCCTGGTGCTCATCAATCCGCCTTATGCGGAGGCGATGAATGTTGATAACATGAAAGACAGCGGTGCTAACGCCGTAATGAAATCAGGAGTTTCAAAAACTCGGGTGAGTTTTGGAATGAGCCACCTTGGCTATGCCGCACGTGAAATTTTCGTTCAGTTTCTGCATCGCATTTTGCTTGAATTGCCGAATGCCAGTTTAGCGATGTTCAGCACTCTAAAGTATATAAACGCTCCAAACTTCAGCCTCTTTCGTGAAAAATGGACAGCCCGATATCTCGATGGCTTTGTGGTCCACAGCAAAGCCTTCGATGCTTTGAAGGGGAATTTCCCAATTGGCTTCCTAATTTGGGACTTAGCAGTCAATGATCCGCCCCAGTCGGTTGGGGTGATTGCGCTTGATCGCTCAGGCTCAATGGTTGGAAGTCACACTTTTTACAAAGAGCTACCACGCCCTCCACTAGCGGAATGGATTGCGCGCCCTAGGTCGAACGGAGTGCCCGCGTTGCCGCTGAAGAATGCAATCACTCCTACGACAAGTACGGTTGATGTGCGGGGTCGATGGTGGGCCGATGGCGCATTGGGCAGCATGATCGCCAAGGGTAATGATTTTCAGAATGCCGGACAACAAACGGCTCTACTGTCTTCAGGATACTGTAGTGCTGGTGCATTTTTTGTGACCGAGGCAAATCTATCGAAAGCTGCAGTGCTTTTTTCTGTCCGAATGTTGATTGACCATCATTGGTTGATTCACAACGATCAGTTCCTGCAACCCTCGCAGCCGCTTACAGATGAGTTCAAATCCGACTGTCTCGTATGGATGCTCTTCGCTGGCAAGAATCTCACCGCCGGGGCCGATGGGCTGCGCTGGAATGATCGCGACTGGTCGCTGACCAACCACTTCATCCCCTTCACCGAAGCCGAGGTCGGTGCGAAGGCTCGGTTCGAGAGTGATTTCATGGTGCGCTACATCGCAGGCATGGACTTCTCTCCCGAAGCGCAGGCTGTACTCGATGAAGGTCGCAAGCTGTGGACAAGGTTCCACGCCACGCAGTTCCCCAACAAGATCAGGCAGGAATACAAGCTGGGCCGTGCCGATGCGGGCTGGTATCAGATTCGCCGTGCGCTCGAAGCCTATGGCGATACGGAACTGACCGACTTCGATCCGTTCAAGGCCACCTATGCTGCGCTGACGGAGAAGCTGCGACCCAAGGTTTTCGAGTATGGGTTCTTGCCGGACTAACCCCCTGCCATCGCTCCCTCCCCGATAACGGGATGCAAGGGCGATGGCCCTTGCCCGCCGGAGGCCCTTTTCGTTCTTCTTCCTCTTTCGCGCGGGGCGGAGGCGGCGTATTTTTTCACCCGCCCTGTCGAAATCGCGCTGCCTCGCCGCACATCGTTGCAGGCAGCCTCTGCTGCTTGCCGGCTGGTCCGGCCAACGCCGATTAAGGAAGCGAACGATGCAGTATGTTCTCCTCTACCATGAAACCGCCGAAGAGCGCGCGAAGGGGCATGATCCGGAAGCGGCCGGCGCCTATTGGGGCGGCTGGATGGCCTATATGGGCGCGATGTCGCAGGCCGGAGTGATGCAGGGCGGCAACGGGCTGGATGGCCCCGAAACGGCGACGACCCTGCGGATCGAGAACGGGACGCGGCATGTCGTCGATGGGCCGTTTGCCGATACCAAGGAAGCGTTCGGCGGTTATGCGGTGATCGAGGTGCCCGATCTGGATACGGCGCTCGAATGGGCGGCGCGGGCGCCGTGTGCTGTGGCTGGCTCGGTCGAGATCCGCCCGGTGATGCCGCCGCCGCCCGTGGGCTGATCCGGATGGAGAGGGCGCGCCGCCCCCCGCCTGCTCCGCCATCGGCTGCTGCGGAGCAGGCGGCGCGCGCATCCTATGGCCGGCTTCTTGCGCTCGTTTCGGCGCGGACGCGCGATATCGCGGCGGCGGAGGATGCCCTGGCCGAAGCCTTTGCCGCTGCATTGGCGCAATGGGGCGAGCAGGGCGTGCCGGCCAATCCGGAAGGCTGGTTGCTCACGGTCGCACGGAGAGCGGCGGGGCACCAGTCGGCGCGGGCGGCGACGGCCTCGCGCGTCGGGGATGTGCTGGCCTTGCTGGCGGAGGAACGGGAGGACGTGTCGGCCAGCCCCTTTGGCGACGAGCGGCTGGCGTTGCTGTTCGTCTGCGCGCATCCCGCGATCGATCCCGATGCGCAGGCGCCGCTGATGTTGCAGACGGTGCTGGGGCTCGATGCGGCGCGGATCGCGGCGGCGTTCCTCGTCAGCGGGGCGACGATGGGGCAGCGGCTGGTGCGCGCCAAGCGCAAGATCCGCGATGCCGGGATCGCGTTTGTGGTGCCCGATGTGGAGGAAGCGCCGCAGCGGCTCGCCGCCGTGCTTTCGGCGATCTATGCGGCCTATGGCACCGCATGGGACGATACGCTGGGGGCGGATGCGCGGCTGGCGGGTCTGCGCGGGGAAGCGCTGTTTCTGGCGCGGCTGACTGCGGAACTGATGCCGGAGCAGGCGGAGGCGATGGGGCTGCTCTCGCTGATCTGCCACTGCGAGGCGCGGCAGCCGGCGCGGCGGGGGGCGGATGGCGCGTTTGTGCCGCTGCATGCGCAGGACCCGCAGATGTGGTCGCGCGAGCTGGTGCTCGAAGCGGAAGGTGCGCTGCGACGGGCAGCGGAGTTAGGCGCGCCGGGGCGGTTCCAGACCGAGGCGGCGATCCAGTCGCTCCACGCGCACCAGCGGATGACCGGGGAGCGCTTCACCGCGCCGCTGGCCCGGCTCTACGATGTGCTGGCGGGATTCGCCCCGACGACGGGGGTGATGGTGGCGCGCGCGGTGGCGCATGCGGAGAATGGCGCATGGGCTGCGGCGCTCGGGCAATTGCGGGCGATGGAGGGCACCGCAAGCTATCAGCCATGGTGGGCGGCGCTGGCCCGCGTCTCGTGGTTGGCGGGGGATGCACAAGGGGCGGCGGACGCGGCGGCTAGGGCCGCAGGACTCAGCGCGGATCCGGCGATCCGGGCGTTTCTGCTCGGCGGGGGCTATCGGCTTCAGGCGGGCGGCTGAGCCGCGCGGTCAGGCAAGTTCGAGCGCGCTGTCGAGGACAAGGGGTTCGGTGAGGATGAAGCCACGCGTGGGTGCGGCGGGCGCGAAGAAGAGAGGTTCGCCCTGCACCGCGAGTGCCGGTGCTTGCGGCTCGGGGATGGGGGCAGCGGCCTCTGCCGGGCGGGCTGCGGCTGGCATGCGGCGCAGCGCGAGGGCGGCACCGCTGAGGATGGCGAAGTCCGTGCCCGGATCGCAGGTGGGGGAGGCGATCGAGGCAATCGCAAGGCCCATGATCATCGCCCAGCTGGCGGCGGCGGCGGTGGAAAGGGCCTTGTCCTCGACCGGGGCCCATGTCGATTGGCGCAAGGGGCTGAAGGCCGAGAGGACGTGGCCGAGCAGCGTCACCGCGCCGATCACGCCGGTGCAGCCGAGCACGGCAGTCGCGAGGCTGGAGGAGCGGAAGCTGCCGGGGCCGATGCCGATGCCGCGGCTCTCGATAAAGGCGTTGATGCCTTGCCAGGCCCAGAAGCGGCGTTGCTGGGCGGAAAGGGTCTCGCTTTTCTCGATGGTCATGTGGCGGATCATGTCGCCAAAGGCGTCGGCGAAATGGGGCTGCCAGATCATCACCGCGCAGCCGGCGGAGATGAGCGCGAGAAGGGTCGCGGCGATCCACAGCGCGCGGTCGGTGGGCAGCGCGCCGGGGAAGAGCAGCGCGCGCACGGCGAGGATGGCGGCATAGGCAGGCAGGCCGGCGTAGGCGCTGCTCGAGGTGCTGAGCGCGAGCGCGCTGGCGAGGAGCGCGGCGGCGGGGCCAGTCCAGCGCGGATCGATCCGGCGCAGCCAGCATTCGAACGAGAAGACGAACAGCACAAGGCCGTAGTTGGCGAAAGTCGAGGCTTCGGGGAGGAGGCCGGTCATCCGCACGAAGCCGTTGTAGGACTGGTCGAGCTGGGCGTAGGCGGCGTTGCGGAACACGGCGAGGATCACCTCGGCAGGGGTGCCGCGGATGACGACCGACGCAAAGCCGGTGAGCGCATGGGCGATGCCGACGGCGGCGAGCGTGCGCACGAGGACCGCGCGGCCTTGCTCCCGCCCGCAGGCGACGTAGCTGGCGATGGCGGCGATGAGCGTGCCGAGGAGGTAGACGGCGGTGGTGAGGTTCTGCGGGCTCGGCACCAGAGGGCGCACCGCGTAGACATAGGCGAAGGTGGAGGTGTAGCGCGCCTCGACCCGGCCGCGCAGGGGGGTGACGTCGAGCTGTCCCGCGAAGAGGCGGGGGGCGATGAAGGCGATGGCGAGGCCGTAGACGACGAAGCAGACCAGCCAGCCGTTGGCCCGGAGCGCGCGGCCGACGGCGGCCATCTGGCCTGCACCCGGCACCACCAGGCGCATCGCGACGAAGAGCAGCGCGAACTGGATCGGCGGGATCGAGGAATTGCCGAGCACCGGCAGCTGGAGCGCTGCCGAGCCGCCGAACATGGCCGAGACGAGCGCGAAGGCGAACATCGCCTCGACCGAACCGGCGACGAACAGCGTGAGCCCGATGAGGACTTGCGCGGCGCCGATGTAGGTCAGTTCCATGGGGGCGTCTTTCGCATCATGGCCGGACAAAGGCGTCGGAGGTGCGGACCGGCTTGACGAAGGCGGCGGGATTGCCGCGCCAGACTTGGCGCGGGGGGACATCGCCAAAGACGACCGAACCGGCGGCGATGACGGCATGATCGCCGATGGTGACGCCCGGCAGCACGGTGACGCCGCGCCCGAGCCAGACGTTGCGGCCGAGCGTGACCGGGGCGACGCGGACGCCCTCGCCTTCATGCACCGGGTGGTGGTTGGTATCGGCGAGGACGCAGCGCGGGCCGATCCGGCAATGCTCGCCGATGCGGACGGAGAGGTGGCAGACGATCTCTACCCCGGCATTGAGGAAGGCGCGGGCGCCGATCTCGAGCCGCGCGCCGGGGCCGACTTCGACCGCGACGGGGGCGCCGTGGCAGGACCAGTTGACGCGATCCGCGATGGTGATGCGGCCGGGCCCCTCGATCCGGGGGAAGCCGCTGTGGACGAAGAAGCGCTTGCCGGGCGCCTCGCCGCGCAGCTTGAGGCGCAGGACGGTGATGAGCGTGCGCAGGCGGTTGAGCGGCTGGAGTTTCATGCGAGCGCTTCCAGCACACCGGCGTCGAAGCGTTCGGGGGCAAAGTCGCGGGCGCGGGCCGCGGCCTCGGCGGGATCGAACTGGGGGAGCCAGCGTTCGAGCTGCTGGATGGCGGCGATCAGCGCATCGGTGGTTTGCTCGCCGAAGAACAGGCCGGTGCGGCCCTCGACCACGCTGTCGAGCGCGCCGCCGCGACCATAGGCGACGACCGGTCGGCCCGAGGCCATGACTTCGACGGGGACGATGCCGAAGTCTTCCTCCGCCGTGAACACCAGCGCGCGGCAGCGGGCATAGGCACGGCGCAGTTCGTCGAAATTGAGGCGCGGGATCATGCGGATGGTGGGGCCGGCGCGTTTCCTGAGCATGGCCGCTTGCGGGCCGTCTCCCACGACGGTGAGCGGCAGGCCGAGCGCGTTGAACGCATCGATCGCAAGGTCCGCGCGCTTGTAGGGGACGAGCTGGCCGACCCAGAGATAGCCCGGCTCGATCTCGCTCGACGGGGTGAACAGCGCGGGATCGACGGGGGGATGGACCACCTCCGCCTCGCGGCGCCAGGCCTTGGCCACGCGCTCGCGGATGAAGCTGGAATTGGCGAGGACGCGGTCAATCCGTGCGGCGGAGCTGGTGTCCCACTGGCGCAGGCCGTGGCAGAGCATGGGCATGACCGCGCGTTTGAGCCAGCCGGCCTCTTCGCGGTAGTTGTGGTAGTGATCCCACAGATACCGCATCGGCGAGTGTACGTAGCACAGGTGCAGCGCGTCCGGCGCGGGGATAACGCCCTTGGCCGGGCCGCTCTCGCTGGAGATGACAAGATCGTAGCCGCGCAGGTCAAGCTGCTCGAGCGCCATGGGCATGAGCGGCAGGTAGGACTGGTAGTGCTTCTTCGCGCCGGGCAGCTTCTGGATGAAGCTGGTGCGGACGGTGCGCGCGCGGATCGTGGCCGACATCGCGGCGGGATCGTAGACGTGGGTGAAGATGTCCGCCTGCGGGAACAGCTCCAGCAGCCGCTCCAGCACGCGTTCGCCGCCGCGCATGGTGACGAGCCAGTAGTGGATGATCGCGACGCGCTTGAAGCGCCGGCGCGGATCGGCAGGCAGGACAGCGCCGGGGCGGATCAGCGCGGGCAGGCCGGAGCCGACAAGGCTGGTGCTGCTGTCCCGCAGGAGAAAGCCGCGGTCTGCCGCCGGTGCCAGGCGCTCGGCCGGGAGCGTGGAGGAGGTGGGGGCCGCCTCAGGCATAGTAGCGCTTGTACGAATGGTAGAAGGCATCGTCGCCATAGCCGAAGCGTGCCTGCTTGCGCATGTCGACGCGGGTGAGCGCGACGCCGGCGAGTTGCACGCGGTCGTCCGGCAGCAGGCGCAGCGCGGAGCGCAGCGCGGCCTCGGGCGTCTTGCGCCAGCGGACGACGAAGACCGAGGCATCGGCCTTGCGCAGCATCAGCCGTGCATCCGCGATGGGGAGCACCGGCGCGGTATCGATGATGATCGCATCGAACATCTCGCGCGCGGCATCGAGCATGCGGTCCATCTCGGTGCCGGTCAGCAGCTCGGGGGCCTTGTCGCTGCCTTCGGCGAGCGGGAGGATGTTGAGACCGGTGGCGGGATCGACCACCAGCGCGGCTTCGAGCGAGGCCTTGCCGCCGAGCACATCGAGCAGGCCCGGCCGCCCGGCATCGCCGCGCAGGAAGCGGCTGACGCCCTGGCGGCGCAAGTCTCCATCGATCAGCAGCACCTTGTCGCCGGACAGCGCCATCGAGCGCGCAAGGCAGATCGACGTCGTTGTCTTGCCCTCGTCGGGCAGGGCCGAGGTCAGCGCGATGATCCGCGCCTGCGTGGTGTTCATCGCGATCGAGGCGCGCAGCGAGCGGAAGCTTTCGGCAAAGGCCGAGCGGGGGTCTTCCAGCAGCGCGGCCATCGGCACACTCTCGTCGCCCCGCCAGACCGAACCGAGCGTGGGGATCGAGCCGAGGTAACGCACGCCGAGACGCTGCTCGATGTCATCGCCGGTGGTGAGGCCGCTGAAGGTCATTTCCGCCGCGAAGGCTGCCGCCACGCCGAGCCCGAGCCCGAGCGCGAACGACAGCACGAGATTGAGCACGACGTTGGGGCTGGTCGGCCGCAGCGGCACGGCGGCGGGGTGGAGCAGATCGGCGTCGGCCTGCTCGGTCCCTTCGCGCGCGGTCAGCTCCTTGAAGCGGTTGAGATAGCTTTCATAAAGCGCATTCGAGGTCTCGGCGCGCTTCTCGAGGTCTTGCAGGCCGACCATCGCGGCGTTGTTCTGCGCAAGCGTGCCGCGCGACTGCTGGAGCGAGCCGGTGAGCGAGGCGAGCCGCTGCTGCGAGACCCGGGCGCGGGCCTCGAGGCTGGAGATCACGCGCTGCGTCTCATCCGCAATGCGGCCGTCGATGGCGCCGAGCGCAGCCTTGGCGCGCAGAACATCGGGATGGCGCGGGCCATAACGCGCGGTGAGCGAGGCGAGCTCGGTCGCGGCGGTGGCCTGCTGGGCGCGCAGCGAGCCGATGGCGGGCGAGGCCGCGACTTCGCCGACGCCGCCTGCGCTGGTGCCGAGCGCGAGCTGGCGCCGCGCCGCATCGAGCCGCGCGCCATCCTCGCTCGCGGCGGCGCGGGCGGTGGTGACGGCCTGGTTGTAGCTCGAGATTTCCTGCTCGGTCAGCGAGCCCATCGTGGTCGAGAGCAGGTTGTTGGTGATGCGGTAGCGCTGCACAGCCGCCGTATCGCCCAGCGCCTGCTGGCGCAGCTGTTCGAGCCGCTCGGCGATCGCGGTCGTCGTCGCGCGCGCGGTCTTGCGCTTCGCTTCGAGCGCGCCGGCGGTGTATTGCTGCGCGAACATGTTGGCGACGTGCGCGGCGAGCGCGGGATCGGTATCCTCGAACGTGATCGCGATGCCGTAGGTCGTGCCGATGCGGGTGGCGACCACGCCCTTGCGCAGCCAGGCCAGCGCGGCGGCCTGCGCACCGGCGGGAGACTTTGCAAAGCGCGCATCCTTCGCGAGGCCGAGGCTGTCTGCCACGGCGGCGAGATTGGCTTCCGAGGTGACCACCGCGACTTGCGTATCGACATAGCCTTCGCTGGGGATCGCGGCCTGCTGCGGCCCGTCGCTCGTGCTCGTCGGCGCGACGGCCTGCGGGCGGCTGTTGAGCGTGACTTCGGCGCGCGCGGTGTAGGTGCGCGGCTGGAGCGCTGTGAGCAGCAGACCCGCGGCGAGCACCGCGAACAGGACCGCGAGGAAAACGCCAAGGCGGCGGCGGAACACGGCCAGGAGCAGGCGCAGGTCCACCCGGTCTGCCGCCGGGGGCGGGACCCGGGTTTCGAAAGCGACGGCGGGTGCCAAGCCTGGCACACCCCCGGCATTGCGATAGAGGCCGACTGCCGTGTTCACCCCTGTTCTCCTCGGTCGATGGGCCCGCCCGCCCGCGCCAGCAGGTGAGGAACCTATATGGTAAAGTGCGATCCGGTCGGGGAAGTTGGTGCCCCTCGCGACATGCTCCAAGACTAGGCAAGGGGCCGCGGCGGGGAAGGCGAAGCGTATCCGCTGCGGAGGCAAACCGGAGGCAATCATGCCTTCGATTGACACCGCAGGATCGCTGCGCGCCTTCGCGGGCGCAGTCCGAAGCTTCGTATGACGCTGCATCCCGCATCGCCGGATCGAGGGCAAATCCGGGTGAATGCTTAAGGATTTATGCACCATATGCCGCGGGGCGGCGCTGTGATGAAGGTGACGCGAGCGGTGCCGGCAGGCGGCAGCACGGCGTGGCGCGCCGCTCCGCCAGAACATCTCCAAGGTGGAGGATTCGGCAAGGGGCCGGGTGATTGCGCTTTGCCGCCCGCGGCATAGACTTGGGGCAACGATCAAGATCACCCGGAAGCATTGGAGATTTCGCATGGACAGGAAGCACGATGGCGCTGGGCGGCAGCGGCGCGGTCTCGTCACCGCAATGGCTAGGACGATAGCTGGGGCGATGGCTGGCGCGGCCGCGCTGATGCTCGGCGGATGTGCCGGTGCGGGCGCGCCGCCGATCTCCACGGCAGAGGTCGCGGCGGGGTTGGAGAGCTATCATCTGGGCGCGGGAGACCGTGTCCGCGTGACCGTTTTCAACGAACCGACGCTGACCGGCGAGTACAACATCACCCCCGGCGGGGCGCTGGCATTCCCGCTGATCGGGGTGGTGGCGGCGGGCGGCCGGACGATCGATGCGGTGCAGCAGGAGCTGACGACGAAGCTCGCCGAGGGCTATGTCAACGACCCGCGCGTGAGTGTCGAGGTGCTGAACTACCGGCCGTTCTACATTCTGGGGGAAGTTAACCGTCCCGGTGAATATTCCTATGCCTCCGGGATGACCGTGGAGCAGGCGATCGCGCGGGCGGGCGGCTTCACCTACCGCGCGAACGAGAAGACGGTGTTCCTGCGGCGGCAGACGGGCAAGGCGGAGAGCGCGGTTTCGCTGCGCAGCGCGCAAGTGGCCGTGCTGCCGGGCGATACGATCCGGATCGGTGAACGCTACTTCTAGGCGGTGGCTGCCCCGTCGGCGCGGTCGAAGGCCCATGCGGCGCCATAAAGGAGCACGGCACCAAGCGTGACCGCGCCCGCATAGACCGGCATCGTTGCTGCCGAGAAGAGCGGAATGGCGGCATTGGCCGCGGCGGGCGGGTGGTAGCAGCGCAGGGCCCACATCAGCGTGACGCCGACGGCGACAGCGGGCGCGGCCAGCCACAGCGCCCAGGGATGGGCGGCGGGGCCGGCGAGCAGAAACGCCGCAATGCCGACCGCGCCGCAGATCAGGTGACCGAAGCTGGCAGCATGGGGGCGCGCGGCGGGCACCTCGCGGCAACCGACGATGAGCGCGGTGCTCGAGGCCCAGGATGGGAGCATGAGGGCGAGCCCGGCGATCCATGATGCCAGCACCATCGCCTGCAGGACAAGCAGGGTGAGGGCGAATATCCCGGCCGTGCGGCTCCTCACGCCGCCGGTTCCATCATTCATCACGCCCTGTCCGAACATGTCTGCCCGCGCCCCCTGGTCGCTGAGCCTGGCGCACATGGGGTCATACGCCCATTGCGCTGGATAGGTTACAGAAGCTCTCGCGGCCCAGCCGGCGCGGAAGCGGGCGTGCTGGCGTGGCGGGGCACCTCGTCCCGGACCGCCGCCAGCACAAGGTCCGCTGTCGCCTGGTCGCTGGCCCGCGCGATCATCACCGCGCCTGCGGCCATGGCGAAGGTGCGGGCGGCGCGTGCTTCGCGTTTGGCCTGCGGTCCTTCGAGGTGCGCGGCGAGGGATGCGATGAGCGCCCGGACGCCGCGCCCGAATTCGGCCTGGACCGCTTCGTTGCTGCGCTGGACGTCGTTGGAAAGCGCCGCCACCGGGCAGCCGCCGCCGACATCGGCAACCCGCCCGACCGACGTGTAGCCGCGCACGAAGCCGCCGAGCGCGCGTTCTGCGGGGACATGGGCGAGGGCGTGCTCGAGCCCGGCGATCATCTCCTCGAAGGCGCGGCCCAATGCGGCGACGAGCAGGTCCTCCTTCGAATCGAAGTGGCGATAGAAGCCGCCGTGCGTGCGATTCGCGGCCTGCATGACGTCGCCGACACTGGTGCCCTCAATCCCCCGCTCGCGGAACCGGCGCGCGGCGGCAGCGACAATCGCTTGATGAGTCTCGGCTTTTGCTTCGCGGGATTGGCGCATGCGATTTTCTCCTGACAGGCCCTTGCCAAATTAGCTGATGCATGTCATCTAAAAATTAAGATGATGATGGTCATCTTATTCAGGAGGTCAGTCCCATGGCAAGTTCCGCTTCCGCTTTCGCCGCCAACCCTGCACCTGCACGGCAGGGATTCCTTGCCCGTATCGGTGCGTTCCTCGAAGCGCTCGACAGCGATCACTTCGCCGCGCCGGAGCTGCGCATCGCGCGGCTCGAGGCGCGCGTGGCCCGGCTTGAAGCCGCCGCCGCCAAGCAGGAGGGCTGAGCCATGGCCGCGCCCCTCATTCTTGTCAGCGGTGCGACCGGCGGTGTCGGCCAGCCGCTCGTTGCAGACCTTCTGGCGCGCGGACTGCCGGTGCGCGCGCTGGTGCGCCGCCACGATGCCCGCTCGGCCGCGCTGGTCGCGAAGGGCGCCGAGATCGTCACCGCCGATCTGTTCGACGCCGATCAGCTGGCCGACGCGATGAAGGGCGTGCGGCGCGCGTTCTACCTGCCGCCGATGCGGCCGCACATGATGCAGAGCGCGGTGGCCTTTGCGCTGGCGGCGAAGGCGGCGCGCGTCGAGCATGTCGTGAGCATGAGCCAGTGGACTTCGCACCGCGCGCATCCGGCCAACATGACACGGCAGACGTGGCTCAATGACGGCCTGTTCGATCTGGTGCCGGGTGCGGGGCACACCGTGTTCAATCCAGGCATGTTCGCGCACAATTTCCTGCGCACGATCGACTTTGCCGCCCTGCTGGGCTTTTACCCGGTGCTTTCCGGCAAGGGCCGTGCGGCGCCGGTCTCGAACGAGGACATGGCGCGCACCGCGGCGGTGATTCTTGCCGAGGGGCCGGAGCGGCATGCCGGCAAGCGCTATCGCCCGACCGGTCCCGAACTGCTTGACGGACGCGAGATGGCGGCGGTGATCGCGCGCGTGGTCGGCCATGGCGTTCTTCCGTTCGACATGCCGTTCTGGCTGTTCGCGAAAGCGGCGCGGCTGCAGGGCGTCGATCCCTACGAGATCGCCAGCCTGAGCCATTATCTGGAGGACATGCGCGCGGGGACTTTCGCCTTTGAAGGCGGGGTGACCGACGTGGTGGAAGCGCTGACGGGAACGCCCGCCGAGAGCTTCGAGGCGACGGCCCGGCGCTATGCCGCGCTGCCGTTTGCACGGCAGACCTTGGCCAACCGGCTGAAGGCGTTCGTGAATTTCAACCGTGTGCCGTTTCAGCCGGGCGTGAACGTGCGCCGTCTGGAGCGTCGGCTTGGGGTGCCGGAACTGGCAGAACCCAGCCTTGCGGTGGCCGATCCGGTCTGGCGGCAGACCCATGCCGCCCAGATGGCCGGAACGAGCGCGCTGATCCCCGCCCCGCGCCTCGTGCGCCGCGCCTGACAGCATAGCGCCGAGATGGCCCTCGTCCGGCGCTGGTTGTGAACTCGGCCGCGCTGTTGCACTCTCCCTGCGCCGGGGAACCGCCCGGCGGGGAGAGAGCAATGGACCGTTTCAACATCGGCCACGTCACCGTCCACCGCATCGAGGAATGGCAGGGCACGTTTGCGCCGCCGTCGTACCTGTTTCAGGGCTACACGCCGGAAGGGTGGGACCCGCATGCGGAGGAGTTCGCGCCCGAATACTTCGATCCGGCGACGGGGCACCTCTATGCCTTCCTGCAGAGCTGGGTGCTCGATACGGGCAAGGAGCGGATCCTGTTCGATACCGGCGCGGGGAACGACAAGGACCGGCCGAACATTCCGATCTTCAGCAACCTGCAGACCGATTTCCTCGGCAATCTGGCGCGTGCCGGGTTTCAGCCGGAGGATATCGACGTGGTGGTCTGCTCGCATATCCATATCGATCACGTCGGTTGGAACACGCGGCTGGTGCAGGGGCGGTGGGAGCCGACCTTCCGCAACGCGCGCTATGTGCTGCCGCTGGCGGACCGCGCCTACTGGGACCCGGAGGACGGCGCCGCGGGGCCGGAGGGTGTCGGTGCGGCGGTGAATGCAGGGATGTACGAGGACAGCGTGGCGCCGATTGTCGCGGCCGGGCGCGCCGAGTGGGCCGAGCCGGGGTTCGAGGTGGCCGAGGGGCTGACCTTGCAGGCCTGCCCGGGGCATACCCCCGGGAGCATGATGCTGGAGGTGATGGGCAAGGACGACAACGCGCTGTTCGTGGGCGATGTGGTCCACCATCCGGCGCAGATCTATCGGCCGGACTGGAACAGCGTGTTCTGCGAGGCGCCCGATCAGGCGCGCGAGACGCGGCGCGCGGTGCTGGAACTGGCCGCAAGCCGGGAGGCGCTGCTGGTGCCGGCGCACTTCGGCGGCAACCACGCGGCGCGGGTGCTGCGCGAGGGGACGGGTTTCCGGCCGGTGCTGGGGGCGCTGGGGCTGGGGTGATCGGTGTCGCCAGCGGTAACATTGCCGTTGGCGCCGCGCACGCCCACCCGGCCTCCCCCGAGCGGGGGAGGGGAAGAAGGGATGAGGCTGTTGGATTTGGTCGCACAGCTCTGCGGCTGATGGGCAGTTGGGTTGATCGCGCGACCGGTGCGGCGCCTGCACTGGCGCTGCGGGGAGGGCGTCGTGTTCCGCGCAGGTGCGAGTGGCCGGATGGGCAGAAGAGGTCCGGCGCAGCCATTTGTGTCGATCATGGCCCGGGACCGGGGTAGCGGCTCGCATGCGTGCCGGTCTTTGCTCGCACCGGGACGAAGCCGATGGGAGCCATGATCTGCGTGCTGGCGCGGTAGATTGCCTGGCCAAGGACTTGGGGGAGACCGCCCCACCTTGAACCCGCAGCCCGCACCGGTCGCGTTGGCGTTTGCCCGGTGGACAAGACGCCAAAGGAGCGAGGGCGAGGCCGGCCTAGCCTGCTCCCGATCTGGGCGGGGCGTATAACCTATATGGTTCGTTTTGTCAAGGGTGGAGGCACATAGCTTCGTCATTCCCGCGCAGGCGGGAATCCACGGGGGCTGGCGCCGTGGTTGCCGCTCTGGATTCCCGCTTGCGCGGGAATGACGACGATTATGATGATAAGGGATTTTTTCGCCTCGCCGGGCTCTTCGGCTGCGCTCCAGGAGTGCCTTGATCCGGCGTCCCGCTTTTTGTCTGCGAGCGCGGTGCTTGCCGCGAGAAGCGGGACCCCCGAGCTCAGTCCGGGGTGACGCGGTGTGACATTGGGTCGGTCAGTGCTGCTGGCCCACCCCTAACCCCTCCCGCAAGCGGGAGGGGGATTGGGTAAGGTTTTGATCGCGTGGCATCTTTCGTTACCCCTAGCCTTACCCCCACTCCGCCAGCAGCCGGGCAAGGGCGGTGCCTTTGGGGAGGCAGCGCCGGGGGTTGGCGCGGGGGAGAGCGGCGCAGTCCCACCAGGCGCCTTCGGCGCCGGTGCCTCGGTCTCGCACGTAGAGGAAGGCGGGGGTTTGGGCGGGGCTTGCGGGGAACTCGCCGATGACGGCGCAGCGGTCGCGGTCGGCGCAGGCGGCGAGGGCGCGGGTGGCGTACGTGCCGGGGAAAGCGGCGGGATCGAGGGTGAGGACGATGCGGGTGCTGTCGGCCTGCGGGGCGGCGACCTTGGGCGCGAGTGTCGGGGTGGGTCTGGAGGGGGCTTCCGGTTCTTCGAGCGGGAGGTAGGCGAGCGGGGCGGCTGCGGCAGGCAGACCTTCCGCGCCGCCGTGGGCGGGGGAGAGCGCGGCCATCGCGGCGATGCGGGGTTCCTCGCCGCCGCTGGCGGCGCGCAGGACGGCGGGGGAGCCCCAGTTGCCCGGCCAGCGGTAGAACAAGTGGAGGCCGACTTGCGCCAGCTTGACGAGACCGCTGCGCCAGATGGGGACGACATAATCCGCGTGGTAATGCGTGGCGAGGCCGACGCGTGGATCGACGGCACCGGCGAGGGCGGCGGCGGCGACCGCGCGCGCTCTCGCCCAGGCGGCGGGGCCGGGATGGCGGGATAGCATCGCGCCATCGCAGGTGAAGCTGAACTGGCAGCCGGTCGTTCGCTCCGAACCCTGGAACACCACGCCGCAGACGCTGGCGGGGAAGGCCGGATGGCGGGCGCGGTTGAGCACGACCTGGGCGACGGCGCGCATTCCGGACGGATCGTCGCCGGCTTCGTACCACGCGGCGGCGGCGAGGCAATCGAGCGCGCGGGCCTGCGGGAGCGCGTCGGCGGTGCCGAGGCGGAAGGCGGGCGCGGCGGCGCGGGGCGGGTCGATGGGGATGGCGGCGTTGGCGGCGCGCGCGGTCTCGGGCGCATAGGGGAGCAGCGCGGCGGGATCGGGCAGCGGGGGCGGGAAGGCGAAGCGCACCTGCGGGCCGGCGCGGGGCGGGGCGAGCAGCGTCAGCGCGGCTGCCAGCGCTGCCAGAAAGAGGAGCGCGATGACGAGGCGCAGCACAACCGGGGCCGCCGCCTGCAGGCGCGGACTGGCGGCCCATTCGGGGAGGGGCGGCGGCTGGTCCGCGTCAAAGCGGCTGTCGCGCGGCAGGCTGGCCATCGCCCTAGAGCCGCCAGCGGATGGAAATGGTGGCGCGGTTGCGATCATAGGCCCGGCCGGGATCGACCGCGCCCGAATTGCGGCCGAGGCTGTGCGCATAGTCGGCAGCGACTTCGAGGTGCTGGGTGAGCCGCCATGTCGCGCCGAATGCGCCGGTAAAATAGCGTTCCTGCCGCTTCGCCGTGCCGGTGGGCACCTGGAAATCGGCAACGAGATAGCGCAGCGAGGGGCGCAGGATGAGGGTGCGCAGCAGCTCGTGCTCGGCAGAGAGCGTGACTTCGTGCTGCTGGATGCCGGCGACCCCGATGATCGGCGAGCGCTGGAAGGTGCGGCCGCCGGAAAGGCGCATGGTGGTCAGCCGCGTCGGGCTCCAGCGCAATTGCGCGTTGTACGCAAGGCCGCTGATGCGGGGGAAGACCGGGGCGTTGAAATCCTGCCGCACCCAGCCGACGCCGAGTTCGCCCTGCAGCAGGCGGTTGAGCCCGAAGGCGACGCCGGTGAGCAGGGTGAAACCGTGGGAATCGCGGCTGGGCAGGCCTGCGGGCGTGGTGAGGTAGCGGTTGCGGTTGTAGGCGAGGCTGGCGAAGGCGGCGACGCCGGGGCCAACGCCGATGGCGGCGCGGAAGGAGCCGGTGAGCGCTTCGTAATCGCGCTGGGACAGGTCGATCAGGGTCCCGCCGAGCTCGCGGTCTTCGTAGCGAAAGCGTTCGTAGCGGCCGGCGAGGGTGAGCCGGGCACGGGCGAAGGTCTGCTCGAGCTCTCCGCCGCCCGAAAGCTGGGTGAAAGCGATCGGGGCGGCGCCGAACAGCGTATCGCCGGTGGTGCCGCGCGGCTCGATCCGGCGGGCGGAGCCGATATCGCCGGACAAGCGCGTGTCGCCCGAAATGTCGAGCCGGCCATCGAGCTTGACGGCGTACGTCTCGATATTCTCGGTCGTGCGCCTGGCGTAGCGCTTGACCGTGCCCTCTGCCGAGAGGCCGAGCGCGTGGCGGGACCATTGCGAGCGCACGGCCAGCGCGGGGAGGATGGCGAGCGCGACATCGCCGCGCCTTGTGTCGCTGCGCGCGTAGATATTGTCCGTGGCATCAGCCTCGATCCCGAAGCTGGGGGAAATCAGCAGCGCGCCGACGCGGGCGCCCACGGTTTCCACTTCGGGCCGCGAGCGGGCGCCGACGGTATCGCGCTCCATCCGCGGATCAACCGTGGTCTGCGCGCTGGCATCGGCAAACGGCGCGATGAGGCCGAGCAGGCAGAGCGGAAGCGCCCGCGATTGCCGCGCCTGTCTGACAGCCATCGCCCGATCCGTGATGCTGCCCCGGATGCTGTGCCGTGTGGGTCCCATGGCCCGGGGGTACCATTCTTTCGCGCCATGCTTTCGCGCAATTAGCCCCGTATACGAGCAATCTCCCTTAGTGTTCGGCCCCTGATGCGGGTTTAGTGCCGGGAGTTCGGGCATTTTCAGCCGTGCCCAATGCGGAGCCTTTCGTTGGCGCGGCGTTAACCACCGGGCGAAAGCGTTCCTTGAGCAGGTTGGGGCATGCTCCCGGCCATGGACAGTCTGACCGCCCGCATCACGCCCGGCCATGTGACCCGGTTCGCTCGCATCGGTGCGCTGCTGATCGCGTTCGCGCTGACGGCGGGCTATGTGACCGACCGGCTGACGCTGGAGCTGGCCGGGGTCGGCGCGCTGTTCCTCGCCGTGCTGACCTTGCTGGCGCTGCCCGGCCAGCGCAGTTCCGAACTGCTCGGCGCGCTGGCGATCTGGCTGACTTATGCCGAGTTCATGGCCGCGATCCAGAGCGGCCATTTCGCCTTGTGGCGCTGGGCGGTGGTGCTGGCGACGCTGAGCCTGGTGATCGTGCCGTTCAAGGTGCAGCACTTGCGGCAGCTGGCGCGGAGCAATCCCTACAGGCCGCTGGGCGAGCTGGACCGGCGGGTGTGGACCGTCGTGCCGGAGCCGACGGTGGCTTATGCGCCGGCGGCGATCAGCTCCGATCTGGATCCGGATCGGGCGGCGGCAGGGGCCTGAACCGGCCCGAGCCGGCCAGTGTAGTGCTCCATCAGGCGATCGATCCATTCCTCCGGTGACAGGGCAAGGTGGCGCGTGGCGGTGAATCCGGCACGGCTCATCGCCGCTACCCTCGCATCATCGTGTGCCAGCGCGGAGAGGAGCGCGGCGTGGGCGGCGACGTCTTGCGGATCGGCGGTGGCTGCCGCGCCTGCGGCAACCAGGCCGGCCGCAAGCAGCGCGGTGGGCGGGAGGATGACCGGCAGGCCCGACAGCGCGGCTTCCATCGCGACGAGGCCGTAGGGTTCGGGATAGCGGCTGGGCATCACGAGCATGCGCGCGGTGGCAGCGAGCGCGCCGATGGCGGACGGAGCGAGGCGCCCGGCGAAATGGGCCTCCGGGTATTCGGCGGCAAGGCGGGCGCGATCGGCCCCTTCACCGATGAGGATGATCGGCAGGCTGGCGCGGCGCGCGGCGGCAAGCGCGAGGTCGGCGCCCTTGGTCGCCTCGATCCGGCCGACGAAGAGCACGGTGTCGTTGCGCTCGGCGGGGATGCGCGTCTTGCTGAAGGGGACGACCGGGTTCGGCAGCGGGTGGATCACTTCGGGCGGGATGCCGGCGCGGGCGAGCATCGGGCGCATGCCGGCGTGGATCGCCAGCACCGGAGGCGCGCTTTGCGGCTGGAAGGCGAGGCGCTGGAGGGCATGGCGGGCGACGCGCCAGAGCTTGTGCGCCTGGCCGCGGCGGTCGCAAGGTTCGGCAAGGCAGGCGCGGGAAAGCGCGGTGTGGGGGCAGAGCGCGCCGGTGCGAAATTGCGTGAAGGCGCCGTTGGGGCAGGCGAGGAAGAAATCGTGCGCCGAAATCACCAGCCGCGAGCGCACCGGAGCGAGCGCGGCAAAGACCGAGGGCGAGAGAATCTGCGACCAGCCGTGGAGGTGATAGACCGTGCGCGCGGTGTCGTTCTCGGCAATCCACTGGCGCACCATGCGCGCCGCCGCGCGGTTCCACAGGCCATCGAGCAGGGCGCCGCTGCGGCCGAGCAGGCGCGTCTGGCCGAGCCCGGTGACGGCAATGCCGGCAAGCGCGAGCGCAGGATCGGGCGCGTCTCCCGCCAGGAGCGCGACCGGGTACCCGCGTTCGGCGAAGCGGCGGGCGGAGCTTACCGCGAGCGCGCTGGCGCCGCCCATCGGGCGCGAGAGATCGTTGATGACGACGATGCGATCGGGTGCGGGGTTCATGCGGCTTCCTTCACTGGCAGCCCGGATGGGGGCTGCATCGCGCGGGCAAGCGCGGCGGCCATGCGGGCGATATCACGGCGGGTATTGGCGATGAGCTCCTCCAGCGCGGCGCGATCGACGCCTTCGGACGCCGCCTTGCGGGCGAGCGCGGTGAGTGCGGAGGCATCGAGCGAGGCGGTATCGGCGATGAAGGTGCCGCGTCCGGCGAGCGCGAAGAAGCTGTCGAGCTTGACATCCCAGCGCAGGCCGATGGTGGGGATGGCAAAGGAATGCGCGGCGATGCAGGCGTGCATGCGGTGCGCGACGATGAGCTGGCAGCCGGCGATGAAGCGGATCATTTCGGCTGGATCGGCGAAGGGATTGGTCATGGTGACCGGGCCCTTGGCGGCGAGGATCCACGCCGGGCCCATCGCGGCGAGGTAGTCGCGGTCTTCCGGGCTGCCGTTGGTGAACAGGGCGACGCGGAAGCCGGCCTCGACCAGCGCGCGGGCGGCGGTGCCATACCACGCATCGAGCGCGGGGCGGGCATCTGCGGCGGTGCCCGCCTCCGGGCCGGTGGCGTGATAGCGCAGCGCCATCGGGGCGGTGATGCACAGGCCCGCGAGCGGCGCATCAAAGGGGAGCGGCGGGCGAGGGAAGTGGCAGCTGGCGAGGAGGCCGGGATCGCCGCTGAGCGCGGCGGGGCGCACGCCTTGCGGCACAAGCAGATCGCGCCAGGCCGCCTGGCTGCGGGAATCGCGCACCGCGGCATAGGCAAGCTTGGCCGATTGCAGCGCACGGCCGAACAGGCGTTTGCCGGTGGCCGACCACTGGCGATTGGCACCGACCCCGTAGACCGCGACGGGGAGGCGGAGCTTGGCGGCCTGCTGGAGAGCGCCCGCGATCTTCATCGGGAAATTGAGATCGGCATCGGTGAGCAGATTGCCGCCGCCGAGGACGACCGCATCGCAGCCCGCAAGCCGCGCGCGGACGTGGCGCCGCAGCCGCAGGCGCACCAGCGCAGTGAGTGCGGCGCGGGTGGCAAGGCTGCGCAGCGTGGCGGGCAGGGCTTCGAGCAGGCCGATCACGGCGGCGCGGCGGCTTGGCGCGATGGCGGGATAGGCGCGGCGGCCGGCGAGATCGATCGAGAAGACCTCGGTCCCCGGCGCGATCCACTGGAACGTGCGTGCCAGTTCCGCCTCGAGGCATTCGGACAGGAGCCCATCGCCCAGATTGGGGCTGTACTTGACATTGAGCAGCGCGATCCGGCGCGCCGGGGAAGGGGAGGTCGCCTCGGTCATGCCGGGGGAGGTGTCATGGCATCCGGCCTCGCAGCAAGCACGGATAGACCCGGAATCGAGGCGATCAGCCTGACGGGGAAAGCACCTCGCGCAGGATTGCGGTAAGGCCGCTGGCGGTGATCCGGTCTTCCTGGCCGGTTGCGGTGATCAGGCCGATCCGGCGGCGATAGTCGTAGCCTTGCAGGGGGACGGCGACCGTGCCTTCTCCGGCGAGCGAGACGGGGGCGGTGGTCACCCCGGCCCCGGCGGCGACGAGCGCGAGGCAGCGGTCATCGTTGGCGCTGCGCAAGGCGAAGTGGGGGCGCACCCCGCGCGCGGTGAAGAAACGGCTGGTTTCGGCGAGGATCTCGCAGGAGCGGCGGGCGATCATCGTCTCGCCAGCGAGCTCCTCGGGCAGCAGCTGGGCGCGCGCGGCGAAGCGGTGGGCGGCGGGGAGCAGCATGGCATAGCCTTCCTCGAGCAGGACCTCGGCGCCTGCCTCGGCGCCGTGGAGCGTGGTGAGGAGGGCATCGAGGCGGTGTTCGGCGAGGCGGCGCCTGAGGTCCGCGTCGGGCGCTTCGGTGAGGGTGAGGCGGCCCGGCTCGAAGCGGGCGGCCACGGCGGCGACCATGCGGGTGGAAAGCGAGGCGATCACGCCGAGGCGCAGCGGCGGGGCGGGAGTGGGCGCTGCGGTAACCCCGCGCTCGGCGAGGCCGAACTCGCGCTCGATCATGCGGGCGTGGACGAGGAGGCGGTTGCCCGCTTCGGTGAGGCGCAGCGCGCGGCGTTCGCGCAGGATGACGGCAGCGCCGAGTTCGCGTTCGAGTTCAGCGATCCCGGCGGAGAGCGTGGGCTGCGCAACGTGGAGCTGGTTTGCCGCGGCGGTGAACGAGCCGGTATCGACGAGAGCGAGGAATTGGCGCAGGTGACGGCGGCTCAGCATAGGTTTTTCCTATACTACTTCCGCTGAAAATTCAATTTTTCCGAAGCTGCGGTTTGCCATAGACTGCGGCCAATAATGAGGAGCCCGACAGGAAATGCGCGCCACGCCCGAGCTTGATTTCGCCCTGCCCGAAAGCGCCCTGATGATCCGCGAGGCGGCGGGCCGCTTTGCCGACGAGAAGATCGCGCCGCTCGCCGCCAAGGTCGATGCGGAGGACTGGTTCCCGCGCGATCTCTGGCCTGCGATGGGTGAGCTCGGCCTGCATGGGATCACGGTGGAAGAGGAATGGGGCGGGCTGGGCCTCGGCTATCTCGACCATGTGATCGCGGTGGAGGAAGTGAGCCGGGCCTCGGCTTCGGTGGGCCTCAGCTATGGCGCGCATTCCAACCTCTGCGTGAACCAGATCCGGCGCTGGGGGAACGACGAGCAGAAGGCGAAGTATCTGCCGAAGCTGATTTCGGGCGAGCATGTCGGCAGTCTGGCGATGTCGGAAGCGGGGGCCGGGTCGGACGTTGTCTCGATGAAGCTGCGCGCGGACGGGGTGCAGGGCGGGTTCGTGCTCAATGGCACCAAGTTCTGGATCACCAACGCGCCTTATGCCGATACGCTGGTGGTCTATGCCAAGACCGCGCCGGAAGCCGCGAGCCGGGGCATCACCGCGTTCTTGATCGAGAAGGACATGCCGGGCTTTTCCATCGGGCAGAAGATCCAGAAGATGGGCATGCGCGGCTCGCCGACGGCGGAGCTGGTGTTCAACGACTGCTTCGTGCCGGAAGAGAACGTGATGGGGCCGCTGCATGGCGGTGTCGGCGTGCTGATGTCCGGCCTTGATTATGAACGCGTGGTGCTGGCGGGCATTCAATTGGGCGTGATGCAGGCCTGCCTCGATTGCGTGATCCCCTATGTCCGCGAGCGCAAGCAGTTCGGCAAACCCATCGGCGCGTTCCAGCTGATGCAGGCCAAGGTGGCAGACATGTACGTCGCACTGCAATCGGCGCGGGCCTATACCTACGCCGTCGCGCGGGCGGCGGATGCGGGGCAGACGACGCGCTTCGATGCGGCGGGGGTGATCCTGCTGGGCAGCGAGGCGGCGTTCCGCGTGGCGGGCGAGGCGGTGCAGGCGCTGGGCGGGGCGGGCTATACCAAGGACTGGCCGGTGGAGCGCTATCTGCGCGACGCCAAGCTGCTCGATATCGGCGCGGGGACGAACGAGATCCGGCGGATGCTGATCGGGCGGGAATTGATCGGGGCAAACGGATGAGCGCGAAGATGACCCCTCCGTCAGCCCTGCGGGCTGCCACCTCCCCATTTGTGCTTCGCAAAAATGGGGAGGGAAAAGGTCCTCTCCATTTTTCCCGCAGGGACAAATGGGGAGGTGGCAGACGCGAAGCGGCTGACGGAGGGGTATTCTCCGCAAGCGAGCACGTCGCATGAGCGCCCCCGTTCTCTCCTCCAATCTCGACCTTTCCAGCCCCGAGGCGCAGGCGCGCGCGGCGCATAATCGGGCGCTGGCGGCGGAATTGCGCGCGCGGGTGGCCAAGGCTGCGCTGGGCGGCGATGAGAAGTCGCGCGCGCGGCATGTGGCGCGCGGGAAGTTGCTGCCGCGCGAGCGGGTGGAGCGGCTGCTCGATCCGGGCTCGCCGTTTCTGGAGATCGGGCAGCTTGCGGCAAACGGGATGTACGGCGATGAAGTCCCCGGCGCGGGGATCATTACGGGCATCGGGCGGGTTTCGGGCCGCCAGTGCATGATCTTTGCCAACGACGCGACGGTGAAGGGCGGCACCTACTTCCCGATGACGGTGAAGAAGCATATCCGCGCACAGGAGATCGCGGCGGCGAACCGGTTGCCGTGCGTCTATCTGGTCGACAGCGGCGGGGCGAACCTGCCGAACCAGGCGGAGGTCTTTCCGGACCGCGACCACTTCGGCCGGTTCTTCTACAACCAGGCGCAGATGAGCGCGCAGGGCATTCCGCAGATCGCCAGCGTCATGGGCAGCTGCACCGCAGGCGGCGCCTATGTGCCGGCGATGAGCGACGAGAGCGTGATCGTGCGCGAGCAGGGGACGATCTTCCTTGCAGGGCCTCCGCTGGTGAAGGCCGCGACGGGCGAGGAAATCAGCGCCGAGGATCTGGGCGGCGGGGACCTGCATGCAAGGAAGTCCGGCGTGGTCGATCATCTGGCGGACAATGACGAGCATGCGCTGACCATCGTGCGCGATATCGTCAGCCATCTGGGCGCAAAAATAGGGACAGTCCCCATTTTCGGGCAGGCCGCGTTCGGGAGTGGAAAGCAGGATGCGAAAATGGGGACTGTCCCTATTTTTGCGCCCCCGCGCCCGCCGAAGTATGATGCGGAGGAACTTTACGCCATCGTGCCGGAGGACGTGCGCGCGCCTTATGATGTGCATGAGGTGATCGCGCGGATCGTCGATGGCAGCGAGTTCCACGAGTTCAAGGCGCATTACGGGACGACGCTCGTCTGCGGCTTTGCGCATATCTGGGGCATGCCGGTGGCCATCCTCGCCAACAACGGCGTCCTCTTCAGCGAGAGCGCGGTAAAGGGGGCGCATTTCATCGAGCTTGCCTGTCAGCGGCGCATTCCGTTGCTGTTCCTGCAGAACATCTCGGGCTTCATGGTCGGTGGGAAGTACGAGGCGGAAGGCATTGCCAAGCATGGCGCCAAGCTGGTGACGGCGGTCGCCACCGCGCAAGTGCCCAAGCTGACGGTGCTGATCGGCGGCAGCTTCGGCGCGGGCAACTATGGCATGTGCGGGCGGGCCTATGACCCGCGCTTCCTCTTCACCTGGCCCAATGCGCGGATCAGCGTGATGGGCGGGGAGCAGGCGGCTTCGGTGCTGGCGACAGTGCACCGCGATGCCGACAAGTGGTCGCCGGAGGAAGCCGAGGCCTTCAAGGCGCCGATCCGGCAGAAGTACGAGGACGAGGGCAATCCCTATTACGCGACCGCGCGGCTGTGGGATGATGGGGTGATTGATCCGATGCAGACGCGCGATGTGCTGGGACTGGCGCTGGGGGTTTGCCTTGAGGCGCCGATTGCGGAGGCGCCCCGGTTTGGGGTGTTCAGGATGTGAGCGAAGGGCTTACCCCTCCACCACCGCTTCGCGGCGGTCCCCCTCCCCGTTCCGGGGAGGTTTAAGGGAAGACCAATGATCACGCTCCTCTCATCCCTTGCCCTCGCTGCCGCGCCTCTCCCGCAAGGGGAGCGCCTGCCGCCGCCGGATTTCGGTGACAAGGAAGTCATCGCGGTCGTTGATGCGCTGTTTGCCACGCTGGAGAAGGGCGATGGTCCGGCGCTGCTGCAGCTCGTCTATCCGCAGGGCCGCGTTACCGCGCGGGGGACTTTGCGGAGCGGGTTTACCGGGCTGCGCAGCCAGAGCTTTGCCGAATATGCGGCGGCCATGAAGCTGGGCTCGGGCTTTCATGAGCAGATCAGCGACATGATCGTCGAGCGCGATGGGGATGTCGCGATGGTGTGGGCGCCGTTCACGGTCTCGATCGGGGGCAAGGTGGCAAGCTGCGGTACGGATCACTTCGATCTCGTGCGCGAGAACGGCCAATGGAAGGTGATGAACCTCACGTTCTCCTCGCGAACGGAAGGGTGCGGGGCATGATCCAGTCTCTCCTGATCGCCAATCGCGGCGAGATTGCCTGCCGCGTGATCCGCACGGCGCGGGCCATGGGCATTCGCACCATCGCGGTCTATTCCGATGCCGATGCCAAGGCGCTGCATGTCCGCTCGGCAGACGAGGCGGTGCATATCGGGCCGAGCCCGGCGCGCGAGAGCTATCTGGTGGGCGAAAAGATCATCGCGGCGGCCAGGGCGACGGGCGCGGAGGCGATCCATCCGGGGTATGGGTTCCTTTCGGAGAATGCGGAATTCGCGCAGGCGGTGATCGATGCGGGGCTGATCTGGGTCGGCCCCAAGCCCGCCTCGATCACCGCGATGGGGCTGAAGGACGCGGCCAAGGCGCGGATGATCGCGGCGGGGGTGCCGGTGACGCCGGGCTATCTCGGCGAGGACCAGTCCGAGGCGCGGCTGCAGGCGGAGGCGGATGCGATCGGCTATCCGGTGCTGATCAAGGCGGTCGCGGGCGGCGGCGGCAAGGGCATGCGGCGGGTGGAAGCCGCGGCGGACTTTGCTGAGGCGCTTGCCTCGTGCCGGCGCGAGGCGGCGGCTTCGTTTGGTGACGATAGGGTGCTGATCGAGAAGTACATCCTCTCCCCTCGCCACATCGAAGTGCAGGTGTTCGGCGACAGCCACGGCAATGTGGTGCACTTGTTCGAGCGCGATTGTTCGCTGCAGCGGCGGCACCAGAAAGTGATCGAGGAAGCCCCCGCGCCGGGGATGGACGAAGCGACTCGCGAGGCCGTGTGCGGCGCTGCGGTGCGCGCGGCGAAGGCGGTGGACTATGAGGGCGCGGGGACCATCGAGTTCATCGCGGATGCCAGCGAGGGCCTGCGCGCGGACCGCATCTGGTTCATGGAAATGAACACGCGGCTGCAGGTGGAACATCCGGTGACGGAGGAAATCACCGGGGTCGATCTGGTGGAGTGGCAGCTGCGCGTGGCGAGCGGGGAACCGCTGCCGAAGCGGCAGGACGAGCTGAGCATCAACGGCTGGGCGATGGAAGCGCGGCTCTATGCGGAGGATCCGGCCAAGGGGTTTTTGCCGAGTATTGGCGGTGTCTACAATCTCAACTTCCCTGACGAGGTGCGGGTTGAGACCGGGATCGAGGAAGACGACGAGATTTCGCCATTCTACGACCCCATGGTCGCTAAACTTGTCGTGCATGGCGAAGATCGGCTCTCGACGATCGCTCGATTGTCCCGCGCCTGCGGTGATGTTGAGATGCAGCCGGTCCGCACCAACGCATGGTTTCTGAAGCGCTTGCTGGATGAGCCGACAATACGTCGGGGGGAAGTGCACACCGGCTTCATTGCCGACCATGCGGAAGCGCTTACACTCGCGCCGCAGCCATCAAACCTGGTGCTGCAGATCGCGGCGACCAGTTTGGCCGACGGAAAGCACTTAGGGTGGCGGCACGGCGCCCCTTCCGCCGAGATTGTCCGCGAACTCCGCGGCTTTCGTCTCAACAGGGCGCCGGAATGCAGATACCGCCTGATCGTCGATGGTGAGCCGCTGACCGTGGACGTGACAGAAGACAACTACACGCTGGTCAGTGAAAGCTGGCGACGCAAGCACCAGTTGTACGGCGACGATGGGATCATTGCCTTCGAAGATGGAGCGATGTTCAAGATTGCATTGGCTGAGCCGAGGGGAGGGCGGGATGGACCGGCTTCCGACGGCGCCATCCTCGCGCCCATGCCCGGCAAGGTCATCGCGGTGGATGTGGCGGCTGGCGATACCGTCACCAAAGGCCAGAAGCTGCTCGTGCTTGAGGCCATGAAGATGGAGCATGCGCTCACCGCGCCGTTTGATGGGACGGTGGCGGAGCTGACTGTGGCGGTGGGCTCGCAGGTGCAGGTGGAAGCCTTGCTGGTGAGGGTGGAGAAGGCGGAATAACCCACATCCGTTCGTGTCGAGCCCCTCGTCTTCGCTCGGGATAAACTTCGGGTCGAAGACCCGAAGTCGAGACACCATACGCGGCGCTTGGTGTCTCGACTTCGCTCGACACGAACGGTTTGGGGATAAAGGGATTGGGACAATGGCAGGGCGGTACTTCGATGAATGGCAGGTGGGCGACCGGATCGCGCATGAAATCCGGCGCACCGTCACCGAGACGGACAACCTCCTGTTTTCGGTGATGACGCACAACCCGCAGCCGCTGCATATAGATGCCGAAGCCGCGCGGGCGAGCGAGTTCGGGCAGATCCTTGTCAACGGCACTTTCACCTTCGCGCTGATGGTGGGGCTCTCTGTCGGCGATACCACCGTCGGCACGCTCGTCGCCAATCTGGGCTATGACAAGCTGGTGATGCCCAAGCCGGTATTCCTCGGCGATACCTTGCGCGCGACCAGCGAAGTGGTGGAACTGCGCGCCAGCAAATCGCGCCCCGATGCGGGGATCGTGACCTTCGCGCACGAGGCACTCAACCAGCGGGACGAAGTTGTCTGCCGGTGCCTGCGGATGGCACTGCTGGCGAAGAAGCCGGGCTGAACCATTGCCCCAACCCCGCTCACCCTGAGCTTGTCGAAGGGTGCTGGCACCACGGTTGCGGCAGGTGCTTCGACAGGCTCGGCACGAGCGGTTTCTGCTGTTCTCAGCTCGTTGCGAAAAGCAGGCGGCCCGGGCCGAGCGTTTCGAGGACCTGGGTGATCTCGCGCGGGTTGACCGCGAAGCAGCCCTGGCTGCGGCCGACGCGGCCTTGTGCGGCGACGACGGCGGGCGAGACATAGCTTGCGGCGTGAATCACGATGCCGCGTTCCAGCGCGCGGTCGTTGTCCGGATCGAGGCCGATCAGGCGGCGCGAGCGGCCATGCTTGCCGTAGTAGAGCTCGCCGGTGACATAGCTGCCGCGCGAGGAGGCTTCGGAGTCCACCAGATTCGAGAAGTGCTGCGCCATGCCGCAATTGGCCGGGTCCGAGCCCTTGCCATGCGCGACCAGCAGCGGGGTGGAGGCGGTGCCGCCGACGAGATCGACGATGTGGAAACGCGCCTGCCGCGAGGGCTGCGAGAAATCGACGATGCCGATCTTGTCACGCACCGCGATGACCGCGCTGTGCTTGTCGAGCGCGGCGAGGGCGCGGGGGATAAGGGGGAGAATGCCCGAGCGCGCGATGGCCACCGGTTCGCCCTGCACCATCGGCGCATCGGCGTCTGCGACGGGCACGGTGCCCCAGAAGGTGCCGCCCGGCAGTTCGGGCTCGGCTTCCTGTGCCTGCAAGGCCTGGCGCGGCAGCGCGAGCGATGCGGCGGTTCCGGCAAGGGCGCCAAGAAAATGGCGCCGGTTGATGGTCATTGTCCCAGTTCGTCCTGAACGCAGTGGCGATCCCGCGTTCAACTAAGGCAGGCAATGATTGATGATCCAACCCCCAAGCCCTTAGGGTTGCGACGAAACGTGGCTCCTGCGCCACTGACCGTTGAAATACGGACTCGACGAACCGGGCGCCGAGTCTCTAGGCCGGTAACTTCTGCGAAACTTTTGATAGAAGGTAATACGTACTTTAGATGGACAACCTGAACCCAACCTGACTGGGCCGGTCATCTGGAAATGTTGCAGTGATTTAATATTACCGTGGATTTCACGCAACATATCGCCAAGAATGGCGGAAATCCGCGGTTCTTCCATGACATTTTGTGTCAGAATGTCAGAAAACTGTCATGAAACTAGCCTAGGGCCGGCTTCAGCGAAGAGCTATTCCCCCTAACTGAGGTTATCCATGACACTCGCAAATCCGTTGCGCACCGGCCTGCTGGCCGGCGTGTGCCTCGTCGCGTTCGCTTCGACCCCCGCTTTCGCCGCTGCGGCGGACGAACAGGCCGAAGCTGCACCCGCGCCCGGCGTCGACGTGCCCAACGGCGTGCCGATCGAGGAAATCGTCGTCACCGCCACCAAGCGCGAAACCAACCTGCAGAAGACGCCGATCTCGATCTCGGTCGTGAACGCCGAAACCATCCGCGAGCGCCGCGTGCAGAGCCTGCTCGATCTCGCCGACGGCGGCGTGCCGAGCCTTCGCGTCGCGACCTTCGAAGCCCGCCAGTCGGCGCTGACCATCGGCATCCGCGGCATCGTGCCGCTCGACGCCAACCAGCCCGCGCGCGAACAGGGTGTCGGCATCTACATCGACGGCGTCTACCTCGGCCGCCAGCATGGCCTCAACACCGGCCTGTTCGACATCGAGCGCGTCGAAGTGCTCAAGGGTCCGCAGGGCACGCTGTTTGGCCGCAACACCGAAGGCGGCGCGCTCTCGCTCGTCTCGAAGGGCCCCACCGGCGAGTTCGGTGGCAGCATTGACGGCAGCGTCGGCAACATTGGCTCGCGCAGCGGTGCGATCCACCTCAACCTGCCCGAAGTGAAGGGCTTCTCGATCAAGCTCGACGGCGTCTACCAGCACCAGGACCCGATCACCAAGAACCCGCTCCAGGGTCAGGAAGGCTGGGGCCTGTTCGATCGCAAGGGCTTCCGTGCCGCCGTGCGTTGGAAGCCGGTCGACGGCGTGACCAACGACTTCTCCTATGACGTGGCGCGCGACGAGAACACCCCGTTCTACAGCCAGCTGCTCAACTACAACCCGAACAACTGCCTGAGCGGCGGTTCGAACAGCGCGCCGCTGGCGATCCCCGCCGGCAGCACCTGCGTCACCCCGGGCACGGCGTTTGTCGGCACGCAGGGCACTGTCCGCCCGCTGCTCCCCGGCGTGGTGGTCAATGGCGACACGCTGATGCGCGTGGCCGACATCGGCGTGCCGCAGCGCCGCAGCTTCGACGAGACGCACGGCTTCACCAACGTGCTCAAGTGGAAGATCTCGCCGGAAATCGAGCTGCGCTCGATCACCGCATGGCGCGGCGTCGACGTGCAGCAGTGGGACAACTCGGGCGGCGCGCACCGCGTGCCGGTGGTCAACTACCGCCCCGAGTGCACCGCCAACGGCCCGTCGAACTGCACGTTCAGCCGCTACAGCCTTGCCGACTTGCGCCAGCGCCAGTTCAGCCAGGAAATCCAGGCGGTCGGCTCGATCGGCCCGGTCGATTACGTGGCTGGTCTCTACTACTTCAACGAGCACGTGAGCGACACGGCGGCGACGCCGAACTCGATGCGCGTGATCTACAACACGCCGACGCAGGCAACTTACGTGCCCAACACGTTCTGCACGGCTGACACCCCCGAGTTCGTCGGTCAGGCGGTCAACGGCTGCCCGATCGACCGCGCTTCACAGGTCAACTCGAAGAGCTATGCGATCTTCGGCCAGGCGACGTGGAATGTGAACGACAAGCTCCACATCACCGCGGGCGGTCGCTACACCTGGGACGAAAAGCAGGGCCAGCTGATCTATTCGCGCAACGTCGATTACCGCGCCAACCCGGCCATCGCCGCCGCGAACGGCTACAAGCCGCTCGACGAGAAGTGGCGCCGGTTCAACCCGCTGGTGACGGTGGCTTACGACGTGAACAGCGAAGTCCACGCCTATGCCAAGTACGCGACGGGCTACCGCGCGGGCGGTGCCAGCTCGCGCACCTCGGACTACCGCGCGTTCAACCCGGAAGACGTCAAGAGCTATGAAATCGGCGTGAAGGCCGACCTGTTCGGCCGTCGTGCCCGCCTCAACCTTGCGGGCTACATCATGGACCGCACGGGCAGCCAGGTCGACCTTTCGACGATCCAGCCGACGGTCCTGCCGACCGGGACCAGCAACTTCAACAACCTCGTGACCTTCAATGCCCCGGGCACCACGAAGATCCGCGGTATTGAAGCCGACCTCACGGTGAAGCCGACCAGCCGCCTGACGATGAACGTCTCGTACGCCTATACCTACACCGACATTCCGCTGGTGCCGGTGACGTACACGCAGTTCAGCAGCACGGGCACGCCGCTGTTCAGCACGACGGTCAACCAGAAGTTCTACATCGTCTACACGCCGCGCAACGCCGCGAGCGCCTCGGTCGATTACGAACTGCCGGAGATCCTCGGCGGTGCGCGGCCGAAGTTCCACATCGATGCCAACTATGCGCAGGCGACGCAGAGCTTCGACCAGTTCGAGACCAAGGCGGACTCGAGCTTCATCGTCAACGCCCGCCTCTCGGTGCTCGATATCAAGCTGCCGGCCGCTGACACCAAGCTCAACATCGGGCTGTGGAGCCGCAACCTGTTCAACCACCAGTTCGTCTACCGCCGCGATCCGTCGAACAGCCTTCCGGCTGTCCAGACCAGCGGCCCGGCCGGTACGAACGTGGTGGTGATCGGCAACAACGGCAGCGTGCTGGGCGACTACGGCAACTTCAACATGCCGCGCACCTTCGGCTTCGACGCTTCGATCAAGTTCTGATCCGAGCGCAGATTGCCCACGAAAAGACGGCGGCCGGAGCGATCCGGCCGCCGTTTTTCGTTTGGGCTGAAGGCAGGCTCAGCGCCGGTCGAGGCCGATCCTGCCCGAGCCGAAGGCCGCGACCTGGAGCAGGCCGCCCGCCATGGCGAGGTTCTTCAGGAAGTGGATGAACTGGTTCTGATCCGCGAAGTGCGCGTGGAAGGCGAGCGCGGTGGCGACGCTGAAGCCGGCGAGAACCAGCGCCACGATGCGGGTGCGAAACCCGGCGATGAGGGCCAGGCCGCCGCCGACTTCGATGAGGGCGGCCGCAATCAGCGCGGCGGGGGCGAAGGGCAGGCCGGCGCTGGCGATATAGCCGATGGTGGCGGCGGGCGCGGCAATCTTGCCCACGCCGCTGAGAATGAAGATTGCGGCGATCAACACGCGGCCGGTGGCGGCGAGCAGGTGACCGGTGGCGGGGGTGGAGATCTGGGCGGAGGCGGTTGCAGTAGTGGTCGACATGGCATGATCCTTTGCAGTTCTTGCCGGGCGAGGGGCCGTCCGGTCTTGCTGCAAATCGAATAGGCTTGTCTAATCATCCGGAAAATCCGGATAATATCGTTGCATTTATTCGATAGAATGAAAAAGCTATTGTGATCCGTCAAGCAGACGGTGCTGCCGTGCGGAACTCGGCGGGGATCGGGCAATCGGTGCAGACGCGGTTGTCGCAGAGGCGGCACAGGGTGCAACGCTCCAGATCAGTGCCGGGCAGGGCGGCGAGCAGCTTGTGAAGCAGAGCGGCGAGCATATCCTGCTCGGCGCTGCCCAGCGGTTCGAGGACCGGCTTGATCACTGCGAGGCGTTCCTTGAGCAGCGTCTCGCGCAAGGCATGGCCTTCGTCGGTGAGATGGAGAGCAATCGCGCGCCTGTCCCGTCCCTGCCGTCGCTCGACCAGCCCATCGGCGACGAGGCGGTCGATCAGCCGTACGCAGCCGGGGTGAGAGAGGCCGAGGATATGGCGGAGCTGGTCGTTCGAGGGGCCGAGGCCGTAACCGATCACCACCAGCGCCGCGGGGGTTTCCCCGGCGTGGTGCAGCGTCTGGCGCGCGGCTTGGGCAATGCGGTCCGCGACGGCGAGGCCGAGGGCGCCGAGGAGATTGGCTGTCCGGTCGATCATCCCGCCCTATTATGTGCAGACCGCACGAATATCAACTTGACCGATAAGTGCGCTCCGCACATAAAATGGACAGGTACTTCGGGCGCAACCGGAGTCGCCCGGGAGATTGCCATGAACAGCCCTGCAAACCCTGCGCTCAGCGCCGAACACGCCGACTTTTACGCCCGCTTCCAATCGTTCTGGGCGGCTCCGAGCGGCCCGCGCGTGGCGGAGCTGATCGCGCCCCACGCCACGGTCCATTTCAGCGGGGCCGGAAGCTTCTCCGGCGCGGAATACGTCGATGTCATGGCCGGCATACTGGGCGCGATGGAGGCGCTCGAAGTGACGCCGATCGACTGCGCGGGCGCGGGCGAGCTGCTCTACATCTTCTGGAGGGCCAGCGCCCGCATCGGCGGCGAGCATTGCGCGTGGTGCGGGGTGGACCGCATGCACATCGCGGACGGCATGGCCATCGAGGAACACGTGCTGTTCGACTCCGCCGCGCTCCAGCCAGCCGGCTGAACGCGCGGATCAGGCCGCGCGGCGCGGTCCGACTTCGCGGCGGGCTTCGCGGACGAGGCGCTCGTAGCTGGCGAAAAGCTCGGCGAAGTGGTCGTCCATCACGCGCGGGGCGGGGATCACGGCGCGGGGGCCGTCGATCCCGCTTTCGCGCGCGATGCAGTATTCGACGATGGTTTCGGCAGCGGCGGCGGCATTGGCGGATTCGTAGATCCAGCCGGTGCCTTCCATGCGGGCCTGCGCGCGCGCCTGATCCGCCGCACCGCCTTCATCGGGGGCGATCAGCGGGAGGCCGGAGGCACGCGCTTCGGCAGCGACCATGCAGAACGTTTCCGCCTCGCAGCCATGGACCAGCGCATCGGCGCTCGCCATCACGCGGGCGAGTTCGGCGCGCACGGTGATCGGCTCGAGAATGCGGATATGCGGATTGCCGGCAATGCGCTTCTCGATGGCCTTGAGATCGCGGCCTTGCCCGGCGAGCACCATGCCGACCGGACGGCGCGTGCCCGCGGCGGTGACGGCATCGACCAGCATGGGCCAGCGCTTTTCCGGCGCGAAACGGCCGACGCCGATCAGGAGCGTCGCGTCTTCAGGCAGTTCGCAGAGCTCGAGCAGGCCCTTGCGAAGGCGTTCGTCACGGTGCGAAGGCGAGAACACGCCGGGGTCGACGCCCATCGGGTTGGTGACGACGCCGGCGAGGCCGCCATTGGTCAGTCGGTCCGAGAGGCCCTGGCTGGCGCTGACGATCATGTCGAACTGCGTGTCGAGCCGGCGCAGGTGGCGCCAGTAGCGATCGAATGCCTTGTCGATCACCGGGCGCGGGGCGACGCCATCGAACCAGCGGTAGGCATAGGCCGAGAGCGGATCGGCGTGCATGATCAGCGCGCGCGGGGCGGTGCCCGGCCATTCGCCGACAAGGCTGGCGCTGCGCCACGGGGAGGAGGCCTCGACCATGTCCGGCGCCTCGCGGTCCAGCGCCTGATAGAGCGCTGCCACATCGCTGAAATAACGGTAGTTGAAATCGAGCGGGAACACCGTGCTCTTCAGCCAGACGATGCGCGCGTTCGGCCCGCGTTCCTCGACGCGGTTTTCCTCGCCCGGCGCGATGACGACCACCTCGTGGCCCATCGCCGCACCGGCCTTGAGCTTGCGGTCAACATATGTGCGCACGCCGCCGCCCTTGGGCGCGTAGAAAGCGCAAACATCGACGAGTTTCATGGAAAAACCTCTAGGAGCGCTTGAGCGGCCCGAACGAGAACAGGCCCGTACGGTAGTTCATGATGACACGCAATGTGGTTAAGCCGCCGTTCGCGCTGACCGCTACGGCGGCTGCCTTGGGCTTCGACCAGCCGAGTTTCGGGTTGCCCGAAAAGCCGATGCCATCGTGGCTGAGGCTGAACTTGCGGTCCGCATTGCGGTCGTGGAGCACCGTCACGGCATAGGTGCCGGGGCCGGGCAGGCGGATGCAGAGGCGCGGCACAGGCTCGGCCGGAACCGGCACCTCGACGCGGCGGAAGGTCTTGCCAGCCATCACCAGCACGTTGTCGTCGGCGAGGAAATCGGCGTCGTTGGCTGGGTAGACCTCGACCTTCACGCGGCCGCTGCGGTCCTTGAGGCCCATCAGATCGACGAGGAAAGCAGGCCCGCTCTCACCCGGACGGCACTGACCTTCGGCCTTGCCGAGATCGGGCGTGGAAGGGATCGGCCCCGCTGCCGTGAGCAGCGCGAGCGCACCACCAAGAAAAACAAGACGTTTCAAGCATTCTTCTCCCGCTGAACCAAGTCAAGGAGCATCAAGCCCATGAACAACACCACATGCGTTGCCACAATCAGCAGCGATATCATGGCGATCATGTCGCTAGTCTGAACCTGACTGCCGACGAGCAAGGTAGAGATACCGGCGAAAGCAATGTCTTTATTGGGAATGAGCGGGAGACGGGACAAGAGGAGCCGAACAGTTGCAAACATCAGCCACGAACCGATGCCGACGCCGGGGAGGATGAGATGCCAGGCCAGCGCAGAAAGGCCGGTGTTGGCGACGATGCGCAGGGTGTGGACGACGAAGACGAAGGCGAGATCGGCCTTGGGGAGGCTGAGCAGGCCATTACGGAAGAACATGATCACGAGGCTGGTGACGAGCACGACGCCAATCGAGGTGGCCAGGACATGGCCGTTGTCCGAACCCGCGCCGTCGAGCCCGAGCTGGCTGATGATCGGCCAGGTCATGATGAGCAGCAGCACGGTCATGATATTGCCCGCGAGCGCGGAGAGGATCGCGACATCCTTGACCGCGCCGAAGGGCGAGCCTTCCATCTTCACGTGGCGGCGCGCCCAGTCGTAGAAATAGACTTCACCGACATAGCCCAGCAATAGCTCGTTGCCGATCAGCTTCTTGAGCAGCGGGAAAATGCCCGACACGGGAATGCCCCAGAGCTTGCGGAAGATGACCCAGTCCGCCACCGGACCCGCGAAGTAGCTGGCGGCGAGCACCAGCCAGATCAGCGGCGAGGTCGGCACGATCGACCAGACCTGACCCCAATCGATCTTGCGTAGCTGCCACAGCACGGCAACCAGAATGGCGAGCGAGATCACCGGGCCGATCCAGCCGCTCCACTTGCGCAAACTGCGTTCCAGCGGCGCGGCACTGGGCAGCGCGGCGGGGAGCACCGGGGGCAGGACGGGCGGGAGGGCTTCGGTGAGGGCTTCGGGGGGAACCATCGGTGACATATCCTTCGCGGAGGGTGCTTCGCCATCGGGGTTAAGCATGGGCGAGCCCCTCCATCAGCGCGCGATAGCCATGCGAAGCTATCTCCACGGTGAACCGGCGTGATTGATCGCGCGCGGCGGTTTCGTCAAATTTCAACTTGGCAATGTCCTGCATCGCCTGTGCGAGCGCGGCGGCATCGCCGACGGGCACGAGCAGGCCGAAGCGGCCGCCGCCGAGCATGTCCTCCATGCTGACGCTGCAGCGGGTGGTGACGATGGGCAGACCGGCGGCAAGCGCTTCTGCGACGACCGCTGGAACCCCTTCATAATCCGAGGAAAGTACCAGCGCGTCGGCCGAGGCCAGTTCGGCATCGAGCGGGCTGACATGGCCGGGCAGACGCACCTTGCCGGTGAGCCCCAGCCGCTCGATCTGCGCTTCCAATGCGCGGCGGGCAGAACCTTCGCCGATGATGGCCAATCGGTCATCCGGGCCAGCCATGCGCGAAAAGGCATCGATCAGCAGGCCGAAATTCTTCTGCGCGGCGAGCCGTCCGATGGCAAGAAAGCGCCGTCCCGGGCCGCGCGGTGCGGCTTTGGCGGCTTCGCGGGCGGCGGCAAGGCGCTGGATATCGGCTTCCGCCAGCGAGGGATCGTCGATCACCGCGATGTGCTGCCGCGGCGCGCGCATCAGGCTGGCGATCTCCTCGCGCATCGGCGGGGCCATGCCGACGAGGCGGTCGATCACCCGGCCCTGGATGCGCAGCCATGCCCGGTAGAACGGGCGCGCGGGGACGGGCAAATCATTGCGGGTGAGGTCGTTGCTCATCTTGGCGACCACGGGCGGGCAGGCCTTGCCGAGCAGCAGGCGCATCGAGACGGCGACGATGGTGTAGGAATTGCCCGCGCAGAACAGGACATCGGGCCGGATGCGGCGGATCGCGGCGGGCAGGTGAAAGATCATCCACAGCGTTTCCCAGCCCGCATGGGGCACGCGCTGGTTGCCGAGCAGTTCGAAGGCAAGGCCCGGCCAATCGCGCTTCATGACGCCGGAGCTGCGCCCCATGACCAGCCTGGCATCGAGCCCCTGCGCCCGCCACGCCTCGTGCAGGCGCAGCGCCACGCGCTCGACACCGCCGGGGGCGAAGCTGTGGAGGAAGGTCAGGATGCGCAGCGGACGCGTGGCGGCGGGGTCCGCCTGCGTCAGAGCCGCCGGCTGCGCGTTCATTGCGCCCCGCCGAGCGCGGCATAGCGCGAAGGCTGGTGCGTGCGGACGAAGCGCGCGAGGGTCTTGTCAATGCTGGCGAGCAGCGCGGGGACGGTGGTATCGCCGGGATGGACCGCGACGCGGATCGTCTCGGTAAAGGGCAGGGCGAGGCGGCCGAGCGAGGCGGCGAGGAGCGAGCTGGCGATGCGCGGCTTGCTGCGGCTGGCCCAGGTGATCACCGGCCCCTTGGCGAGGACTTCGCCGCTGGCCGGGCGCCAGACTTTCATGTGGTCCTCGGCGAGCGCAAAACCCAGTTCGCGCAGCGCAGCGTGTGCGCCTTCGCCGTAGAGCCAGGCGGGCGCGATGAATCCGGCGACCGGGCGGCCGATCACGTCCTCCACCAGCGCGCGGCCATCACGCATGCGCTGGAGCGCTTCGGCGTGGGGGAGGTTGAGGAACTCGCCTTCGCCGGCGGTCATGTGCTTGCCCTTGATCGCGGCAAGGCCTTCGGTGGCGGGCGTCTCGTCCTTGTGGCTCCAGCCGTGGAGGAACATCTCGATGCCCTGATCGGCCCAGCCGCGCAGGCGGGCGGCAAAGGCGGCGTTGCCGGCAATGGGAGCACCGCGCCAGTGGTCCGGAATCACCAGCATGGCGAATTGCGCCGCGCCGACGTGCCGCGACAGCCGCTCGGCCAGCGCATCGACCTGGGCCTCGAACCGCGGCGAAACGTCGTGGATCGAGACCAGAAGCCGCCGCGCGGACGTGCTGGAGAAAGGCGCGGGGGCGTTCATGCGCGCGCCGGTATCACCTTATGCTGCACTGCCGCAAGACGCCGCCGCGTCCCGCCTTCGATTGTCGTCATCGGTATGGTCCCCTCGCGCGTGACCTGACCTTGCCTTCGTGGCGGCTTGTGCACGCCAACTGCGGCGAGGACATGGCAATCGTGCCGGCAATCCGCAAGGTGGCGGGCACATATGCGCAGACCGGCGAAATCCCCGCGCGTTTCGTCGATTGGGCTATTGTCTACCAATAATGTTGAGTTATCGTCGTGCTTGTCGGGACGTGCACCGAGTCGACCGGCCATTCTTCTCTCGGAGACGTACGATGGCCCATGAAATCAATACCTTGAATGATAGTCCTGCGCCGGTGATCCTGACCGTGCCGGGGCTTTGCAATTCCGGCCCCGGCCACTGGCAGACCTTGTGGGAAGCGCAATTGCCGCGCTGCCGCCGGGTCGATCTGGGGCTGTGGGAAGACCCGCACCGCAACACCTGGGTGAACAAGCTCAATCTTGCGATCCAGCGCGCCGAAGGGCCGGTGGTGCTCGCGGCGCACAGTCTGGGCTGCCTCGCGGTGGCGTGGTGGGCGGAGTATGAGCAGCCCGGAAGTTCCTGGGGCTCTGGGCCGGTGGAAGGCGGAAAGGTGATCGGCGCGCTGCTGGTCGCGCCGCCCGATGTCGAGGAGCGCCCGCTCGACCGCCGGTTGACGCGCTTTGCGCCGGTGCCGGAAGCCTCGCTGCCGTTCCCTTCGGTGCTCGTGGCCAGCCGCAATGATCCCTACCTGACGATGGCGCAGGCGCGCGGGCTTGCCCGGCGCTGGGGCTCGCGCCTCGCCGATGCGGGGGAGGCGGGGCATATCAATGCCGCGTCGGATCTCGGCGACTGGGCGTTCGGGCGCGTGCTGCTCAATACCCTGCTGCCGCAGCCGCTGCCGGTGGTGCAGGAGGTGCCGCGCGCGCTTCCGGCGGCGCGGGATGAATTCGATCCGGCGCTCGTCTGGCAGCGCGCCTGATCCTGCTCAGGGCTCGTCCACTCCGGGTCCAGCCTGAGGGGCGGCGCGATCGATCTTCAATCCCGTCGATCGCGCCGCCTCGCTTTTTGCGTGCCAGCTGAAACCGGAGGTGGCCGGATGTTCCCAGCGGGCCGCATCCATCGGTGCGCCATCGAGGGCGAGCCATGCGCCGTCGTCCGGGAACTGCGCGAAATCGCGCGCTGCGCGCCATGCGGCGAGGGCGGCGACATGGTCTTCGAGCGCACGGTCGCGGTTTTCCCAATCGACCCAGGTGACGGCGTTGTCCTGCGCATAGGCGTTGTTGTTGCCTTGCTGGCTGCGGCCGAATTCGTCGCCCGCGGTCAGCATGATCGTGCCGGTCGACACGAACAGCGTGCCGAGCATGGCGCGGGCGAAGGCGGCGCGGCGGGCCTGGACTTCGGGGTCGTCCGTCGGCCCTTCGGCGCCATTGTTCCAGCTGAAGTTCTCGCCGTGCCCGTCGCGGTTGTCCTCGCCGTTGGCGTGGTTGTGGCGGTGCTCGTAGGCGAGCGTATCGGCGAGGGTGAAGCCATCGTGCGCGGCGAGATAGTTCACGCTGCGGCAGTCCTTGCCGAAGAGGTCGGACGAGCCGGCAATGCGGGTGGCGAGCAGGCCCACGCCCGCATCGCCGCGCCAGAAGCGGCGAACGTCGTCGCGGTAGCGGTCGTTCCATTCGAGCCAGTGCGGGGGGAAGCGGCCGAGCTGGTAGCCGCCGGGGCCGATATCCCATGGTTCGGCGATCATGATCCGGTCTGCGAGCCATGGATCGGCGGCGATCTCGGCGAAGATCGGCGCGTCGGTGGCAAAGCCGGGGCCGCGCGCCATCACGGTGGCGAGATCGAAGCGGAAGCCGTCCACGCCGCAGTGCTGCACGAAGTGGCGGAGGGTGGCGATGGTCAGCGCGCGCATGGCGGGGTTCGCGAAATCGAGCGTGTTGCCGCAGCCGGTGTCGTTGATCAGCGTGCCGTCGGGCGCGTGGGCATAGGCGGCGTTGTCGAGGCCGCGGAAACCGAGCACTGGCCCGAGAATGTCGCTTTCGCCGGTGTGGTTGAACACGAGATCGAGGATGACGCCGATGCCGCGTTTGTGCAGTGCCGCCACTGTCTCGCGCAGTTCGGCGACGCCGCCGGGGCAGAGGCGGGGATCGAGTGCCATGGGGACGACGGGGTTGTAGCCCCAGGCATTGGCGAGGCCGAGCGGGGGCAAGTGGCGCTCGTCGATCCACGCGGTGATCGGCATGAGCTCGACCGCGCTCACATGGAGCTTTTCGAGGTGGGCGAGCACGGCGGGATGCGCGAGCGCGGCAACCGTGCCGCGTTGTTCCTGCGGCACATCGGGGTGCAGCATGGTGAGGCCGCGGACGTTGACTTCGTATATCAGGCCGCCGTGCTTGAAGTGGGCGGGCCGGAGCGGGACTTCCGGTAGCGCGCCGGGCATCACCGCGCGCGGGACGAGTGGGGCGGTATCGACGCCATATGCGCTGAGCGCGGGGCTGTAGGTGAAGGGCCGGTCCAGCTCCACCGCGCGGGGATCGACGAGCAGCTTGGCGGGATCGAACCAAAGCCCGCGCTCCGGTGCCCATTCGCCGTGCGCGCGCAGGCCGTAGCGGGTGCCGGGGGGAGGGGCGTCCGCTACCCATTCGTCTCCGGTGCGCGCCATCGGCAGACGCGTTTCGGCATCGCCGTCAAACAGGCAGAGCGTGACCCCTTCGGCGCGCGGGGCGCGCACCGAAAGCTGGGTCATGTGATCACGTCGGGCGCGGTGCGGCCGGTGCGGACGGCGATCCCGGCAATGGCTTCGGCGGCGGCGATCAGGTCTTCGAGCATGGTGTCGGTATCGGCATCGAGCGTGCCGCCGGCGGGTTCATAGCGCTCGAGATAGAGCCGCAAGGTTGCGCCTTCGGTGCCGGTTCCGGAAAGGCGCAGCACGATGCGCGAGCCGCCGACGAACAGCACGCGCATGCCCTGATTGGCGCTGTGCGAGCCGTCGACGGGATCGGTGTAAGAGAAGCTGTCCGCCTGCTCGACCGTCAGCGGACCGAAGACCTTGCCGGGGAGCGTGGGGAACGAGGCTTCGAGCGCGGCCATCAGCGCTTCGGCCACATCCTTGGGCAGCGCCTCGTAATCATGCCGCGCGTAGTAGTTGCGGCCGTATTTGGCCCAGTGCTGGCGGGCGATCGCTTCCACGCTTTCACCGCGTGCTGCGAGGATGTTGAGCCAGAGCAGCACGGCCCAGAGCCCGTCCTTCTCGCGCACGTGGTCGGACCCGGTGCCCGCGCTTTCCTCGCCGCAGATCGTCGCCTTGCCGGCATCGAGCAAGGTGCCGAAGAACTTCCAGCCGGTCGGCGTCTCGAAGGCTGGGATGCCGAGCGCCTCGGCCACCCGGTCCGCAGCCGCGCTGGTCGGCATCGAGCGGGCGATCCCGGCGAGGCCCCCCGCATAGGCGGGGGCGTAGTGCGCATTGGCGGCCAGCATCGCGAGGCTGTCCGACGGGGTGATGAAGATGCCCTTGCCGACGATCAGATTGCGGTCGCCGTCGCCATCGGAAGCTGCGCCGAAGGCGGGCGCATCGGGCGAGAACATGAGGTCGAACAGCACCTTGGCATGGACGCGGTTGGGATCGGGGTGGTGCCCGCCGAAGTCTTCCAAGGGTACGCCGTTATGCACGGTGCCGGGGCGGAAGCCGAGGCGCTTTTCCAGCACTTCGATGGCGTAGGGGCCGGTGACGGCGTGCATGGCATCGAAGGCCATGGTGAGGTCGCTGGCCACCGCCGCGCGGATTGCGGGGAAATCGAACAGCGTTTCCATGAGGTCCGCCCAGTCGGCGACGCTGTCGATCACGTCGACCGTCATGCCCGCGACTTCGCTCGTGCCCAGCGTATCGAGATCGACGTCGGGCGCGTCGACCGTCAGCCAGCGGTCGATGACCTTGGTGCGCGCGAAGATCGCGTCGGTGATTGCTTCGGGCGCGGGGCCGCCGTTGGCGATGTTGTACTTGATGCCGAAGTCCTCATCCGGCCCGCCAGGATTGTGGCTGGCCGAGAGGATGAGGCCGCCGCTGGCACCGTACTTGCGGATCACGTGGCTCGCGGCGGGGGTCGAGAGGATGCCGCCTTGCCCCACCAGCACCCGGCCATAGCCGTTGGCGGCGGCGATACGGATCGCCGACTGGATCACGGTGCGGTTGTGATAGCGCCCGTCGCCACCGATCACGAGGGTGGCGCCGGGTTCGGGCGAGACCGCGTCGAACACCGACTGGATGAAGTTTTCGGCGTAGTTCGGCTGGGCGAAGACGCGGACCTTCTTGCGCAGGCCCGAAGTGCCCGGCTTCTGATCGGTGAAGGGTGAAGAAGGAATCGTCTGGATCATCGCGTGACCGTAAGGCTCTTGTAGAGATCGGCATAGGCCTCGCCGCTGCCGGTCCAGGTGAAATCGGCGCCCATTCCCGCGCGTTGGAGGCTGCGCCAGGCGGCGGGATCGCGGTAAAGCTGGACGGTGCGGGTGAGCGCATCGGCGAGGGTCTGCCAGCGCACGCCGTCGAACTGCACGCCGGTGGCGACACCGGCCTGCCGCGCGGCGAGGTTGGCGTCGATGACGGTATCGGCAAGGCCGCCGGTGCGGCTGACAACGGGCACGCAGCCGTAGGCGAGGCCGTAGAGCTGGGTGAGGCCGCAGGGTTCGAACCGGCTGGGCACGAGGATCGCATCGCCGCCGCCGAGCATGCGGTGGGAGAGCGCCTCGTCATAGCCGATGCGCACGCCGATCCGGCCCGGATGGCGCGCGGCGGCGGCGTGGAAGCCGCTTTCGAGCGCGGCGTCGCCCGAGCCGAGCAGAGCGAGCCGGGCGCCGATGCCGACGAGGTGGTCGGCGGCCTCGAGCAGGACGTCCATGCCCTTCTGCCAGGTAAGGCGGCTGATGACGACGAACAGCGGTCCATCGCCCTTCTCGAGGCCGAACTCGGCTTCGAGCGCGCGCTTGTTGGTGGCGCGTTTGGCGAGGGCGCGGGCGGTGTAGCCGGACTTGAGCGCGGCGTCGCTGGCGGGATTCCACACGGCGGGGTCGATCCCGTTGACGATGCCGCTGACTTCGCCTTCGCGCGCGCGGATCAGGCCTTCGAGGCCCATGCCGAAGCCTGGCTCGCGGATCTCGCGCGCGTAGGTCGGGCTCACCGTGGTGATGCGGCTGGCGGCGGCGAGGCCGGCTTTGAGGAAGCTGATGCCGCCGTGGTACTCGATCCCGTCGATCGCCATGGCCTGCGGCGGCAGGCCGAGCGCGGGGAACAGGTCCGCGCCGTAGTGGCCCTGGAACGCCATGTTGTGGATGGTGATGACCGAGGGCAGCTGCGGGCCAGCGCCATCTCCGGAAAATGGAGCGAAGCGCAGGTAGGCCAGGGCCATGCCGGCCTGCCAGTCGTGCGCATGGATCAGGTCGAAGGTAAGCGTTTTTACCCCGCCGCCCGCGATATCGGCGGCAGCGCGGCCGAAGGCGGCGAAACGCTTCCAGTTGTCGGGCCAGTCGCGCCCGGTGGCATCGACATAGGGTCCGCCTTCGCGCGCGAACAGGCCGGGGGCATCGAGGACCAGCAAGGGGTGCCCCTCGCTGCTGCCAACGCCGATCTTGCCGGCGAGGAGACGGGCCGGTTCGCCGAGCAGTCTGTCCCACGTGTGCAGGACCTTGGGCTTTTTCCCGAGGGTTGCGGTCACCGCCGGATAGCCGGGGAGCAGCGTGGTCATCGCCACGTCATGCGCGGCGAGCGCTGCGGGCAGGGCGCCGACGACATCGGCGAGGCCGCCGGTCTTGACCAGCGGGACCGCCTCGGAGGCGACGGAGAGGATGCTGAGAGTCATCTTGCTCCCCTCCCCATCGGGGAGGGGTTGGGGGAGGGGGCTCGGCCTGTCCTGAGAGCGCGGCGCACCCCCACCCGGCCTCCCCCGAGCGGGGGAGGGGAAGAAAAGTGGATCAGGAGCGCGTCCATCACTTCAGCCGCTCGATCATTGCCTTGTTGATCAGGCACACGCCGCCTTCGGTGCGGCGGAAGCGCTTGGCGTCGAGTTCCGGGTCTTCGCCCACGACGAGGCCTTCGGGGATGCGCACGCCGGAATCGAGGATGACGCGCTTGAGGCGGGCGCCGCGGCCGATGTTGCAATAGGGCAGGATCACGCCTTCATCGACGCTGGAGAACGAGCCCATCTTCACGCCGGTGAAGAGGAGGCTGCGCCTGGCGATGGCGCCGGAGACGATGCAATCCTGCGAGATCAGCGAGGAAATCGCCATGCCGCGCCGGCCTTCCTGATCGTGGACGAACTTGGCCGGCGCCGCCACGACCTGATCGGTCCAGATCGGCCAGTCGCGGTCGTACATGTTGAGCTTCGGGACGACATCCGTCAGGTCGAGGTTCGCCTCGAAATAGGCGTCGAGCGTGCCCACGTCGCGCCAGTATTCGCCGATTTCCTCGGCGGCGCGAATGCAGCTGTCGGTGAAGCGGTGGGCGACGGCCTTGCCGTTCTTCACGATATCGGGAATGATGTCCTTGCCGAAATCGCGGCTCGAGTTCGGGTCGTCGGCATCGCGGCGCAGCGCTTCGAACAGGAACTTCGTCTCGAACACGTAGATGCCCATCGAGGCGAGCGAGTGTTCGGGATCGCCCGGGATTGAGGGCGGATCGGCGGGCTTTTCGACGAAATCGGTGATCACCGCCTTTTCGTCCACCGCCATCACACCGAAGCCCTTGGCTTCCTCGCGCTTGACCACGAGGCAGCCGATCGTCACGTCCGCGCCGGTGGCGACGTGCTGCTGCAGCATCAGCTCGTAGTCCATCTTGTAGATGTGATCGCCCGCGAGGATGACCATGTACTTGGGCGCGTGGCTGGCGATGATGTCGATGTTCTGGAACACCGCGTCTGCCGTGCCTTCGTACCAGGCGTGCTCCGATATGCGCTGCGAGGCGGGGAGGATGTCGAAGCTCTCGTTGCGTTCGGGCCGCATGAAGTTCCACGCGCGCTGCATGTGGCGGATCAGCGAGTGCGCCTTGTATTGCGTGGCGACGCCGATGCGGCGGATGCCCGAATTGATCGCGTTCGACAGCGCGAAGTCGATGATCCGGCTGACCCCGCCGAAATAGACCGCGGGCTTGGCGCGGTTGTCGGTGAGATCGTAAAGGCGGCTGCCGCGCCCGCCCGCGAGAACATAGGCCATGGCGTCGCGCGCCAGCGGCTGCCCATAAGTATCACGCATGACCCATCTCCCATCCTGGTTTTTTGGCCTTCTTGCCTTCCGGCTTATCCCTCGAACACGAACATGACGGTTGAAAGCGGCGGCAGCACGACCAGTGCGGCGCCGTGTTCCGCCGTGACTCCGCCCAGATTGCCCTGACCCGATCCGCCATAGAGCGCGGCATCGCTGTTGAGCGCCTCGCGCCACTTGCCGTCTTGCGGGAAGGGCAGGCGATAGTGGCCGTGGAGCGTCGGCGTCATGTTGCTGACGACGACCACGGTCGGCGCGCCCGGTGCCAGCCTCGCCCAGGCGAAGACCGAGGCGGCGGCATCGTCGACCACCAGCCATGCAAAGCCTTCGCCCTCGCAGTCGCGCGCATGGAGCGCGGGCAGGGTGCGGTAGGCGTGGTTGAGGTCCTTCACCCAGCGCTGCACCCCGGCGTGCTCGGCGATATCGAGCTGGTACCAGTCAAGCTCGCGTGCCTCGCTCCATTCGCGCCCCTGCGCAAACTCCTGCCCCATGAACAGCAGCTTCTTGCCGGGATAGCCCCACATCAGGCCATAGTAAGCGCGCAAGCTGGCGAACTTCTGCCAGGCGTCGGCGCCGCTCATCTTGCCGAGCAGCGAGCCCTTGCCGTGGACCACTTCGTCATGGCTCAGCGGGAGCACGAAGTTCTCGCTGAAGGCGTACATCAGCCCGAAGGTGATCTCGTCGTGATGGTAGCGGCGGTGGACGGGATCGCGCGCCATGTAGGCGAGCGTATCGTGCATGAAGCCCATGTTCCACTTGAAGCCGAAGCCGAGCCCGCCCCGCGGGGGGCCTGCGGCATCGGTGGGCAGGGTGACGCCGGGCCAGCTGGTCGATTCCTCGGCGACGGTGAGGAACCCGGCGTGGCTGGCATAGACCGCGCGGTTCATTGCCTGGAGGAAGCTGACGGCCTCCCAGTTCTCGCGGCCGCCCTCGGCATTGGGGATCCACTCGCCGTCCTTGCGGGAGTAGTCGCGGTAGAGCATCGAGGCGACCGCATCGACGCGCAGGCCATCCACATGGTAGCGCTCGGCCCAGAACAGCGCGTTGTTGACGAGGAAGCTGAGCACTTCGCGGCGGCCGAAATTGTAGATCGCGGTCTGCCAGTCGGGATGGAAACCGAGGCGCGGGTCTGCGTGTTCGTAAAGCTCGGTGCCATCGAACCGGGCGAGGCCGTGGGCATCGACCGGGAAGTGCGCGGGGACCCAGTCGATCAGCACGCCGATCCCGGCGCGGTGCGCGCCGTCGACAAATCGCGCGAAGCCTTCCGGCTCGCCGAAGCGGGCGGAGGGGGCGAAGAGGCCGGTGGTCTGGTAGCCCCAGCTGGGATCGAAGGGGTGCTCGGAGACGGGCAGGAATTCGATATGGGTGAAGCCCATTTCGACGACGTAGGGGATCAGCCGGTCGGCCAGCTCGTCCCATGAGTAGAACTCGCGGCCATCTCCCGGTTTCTGCCACGAGCCGGGATGAACCTCGTAGATGGAGATCGGCACGCGGCGCGGATCTGTCTTCGCCCAGCTGGCGCGGTGCGCGGCATCGCCCCATGCGTGCGCATCGGGCGCGGCAATCACGCTGGCGGTGGCGGGGCGCAGTTCGGAGCGGAAGGCGAAAGGATCGGCCTTGAGCGGCTGCACCGCACCGCCCGGGCCGACCACGCGGTACTTGTAGGCGCGTCCGGCCTCGATATCGGGGAGGAACACTTCCCATACGCCGATATCGGCGCGGCGGCGCATCGGGTGGCGGCGGCCGTCCCAGTCGTTGAAATCACCCACCACCGAGACGAGCTCTGCGTTGGGTGCCCAGACCGCGAAGTGCACGCCGCGCGCGCCTTCGTGCTCGATGACATGCGCGCCGAGCTTGTCGAACAGGCGCAGGTGCGTGCCTTCATTGATCAGGAAATCATCGAGCGGCCCCAGCACCGGGCCGAACGAATAGGCGTCGGTCACCCACCATTCGTGCGGGCCTGCGGTGCAGCGATACTTCACCGGCTGGCGCGGGCCGGTAACATGGCCTTCGAACAGGCCGCGATCGTCGATGCGCTTGAGTTCGCCCAGCGCCTTGCCGCCGAGCGAATGCGCCTCCGCCGTTTCCGCCCCGGGAAGTACGGCCCGGGCAAAGGCGCCGCCGGGCCCTTCGTGAATGCCCAGCAGCGCGAACGGATCGGCATGGGTTCCGTTCAGCAGGGCTTCGAGCGCGGCGGGAGACGGCTTCATGAGGTGGCAAGAACTCCCCAGATGTCGCGCGCATATTCGGCGATGGTGCGGTCCGAGGAGAACCAGCCGACATTGGCGATGTTGCGAATGGCCTTCTCGCGCCACCCGGCGTGATCTTCCCACAGACGGTCCACCCGGCGCTGCGCGGCATGGTAGCTGTCGAAATCGGCGGCGACCATGAACCAGTCGTGATCGTAGAGGCCGCCCATCAGCCCGGCATAGCGCGTCGGATCATCGGGCGAGAACACGCCGGTCGCGATGGCGGAGACGGCCTGCTGCAATTCGCGGCTGCCCTCGATCACTTCGCGCGGGTTGTAGCCATTGCCGCGCTTTTCGGCGACTTCCTCGGCGGTGAGGCCGAAGATCACGATGTTTTCATCGCCGACTCGGTCCTTGATCTCGATGTTCGCGCCGTCGAGCGTGCCGATGGTGAGCGCGCCGTTGAGCGCGAACTTCATGTTGCCGGTGCCCGAGGCTTCCATGCCTGCGGTGCTGATCTGCTCCGAAAGGTCCGCCGCCGGAATGATCCGCTCGGCCTTCGAGACGTTGTAGTCCGGCAGGAACACGACCTTGAGCAGCCCGCCTACCGAAGGATCGGCATTCACGCGCCGCGCGATGTCGCTCGCCAGTTTGATTATGAGCTTGGCGTTGTGATAGCTCGATGCCGCCTTGCCGCCGAAGATCTTGACGCGCGGCACCCAGTCGCGCTCCGGATGGCTGCGGATCTGGTCGTAGAGCGCGACCGTCTCGACGAGGTTGAGCAGCTGGCGCTTGTATTCGTGGATGCGCTTGATCTGCACGTCGAACAGCGCGTCGGGATCGAGCCGGAGGCCCATCGACTGGCGCACGTAGCTTGCCAGCGCGACCTTGTTGGCGCGCTTCACTTCGGCGATGCGCTCGCCCAGCGCGGCGTCGCCGGCCAGCGCATTGAGGTCTGCCAGCTTCTCCGCATCATCGAGGAACGCGGGGCCGATCGCATCGGTGATCACGCCGGTGAGGCCCGGATTGCACTGCTGCAGCCAGCGGCGCGGGGTGACGCCGTTGGTCTTGTTGTTGATCCGCGTGGGGTAAAGCCCGTGGAGGTCCGAAAAGACCGTGGACTTCATCAGCTCGGTATGGAGCGCGGCCACGCCGTTGACGCTGTGCGCGCCGACGAAGGCGAGGTTGGCCATGCGCACCCGCCGCTCGCCGGCTTCGTCGATCAGGCTGATCGCGGCGATGGCGCGGTCGTCCAGCCCGGACTTGCGCGCCTCGCGCAGCACGCGGCTGTTGATCGCGTAGATGATCTGCATGTGGCGCGGCAGCAGCCGCTCGAACAGCGGCAGCGGCCAGCTTTCCAGCGCCTCGGGCAGCAGGGTGTGGTTGGTATAGCCGACGGTCTTGCGCGTGAGGTCCCAGGCTTCGTTGAAATCGAGCCCGTGGATATCGACCAGCAGCCGCATGAGTTCCGCCACGGCGACCGCCGGGTGCGTGTCGTTGAGCTGGATCGCGGCCTTGTCGGGCAAGGTTTCGATCGTGCCATAGGTCTGGACGTGGCGGCGGACGATGTCCTGGATCGAGGCGGAAGTGAAGAAATACTCCTGCCGCAGCCGCAGTTCCTGCCCGGCCGGGCTGGAATCTGCCGGATAGAGCACGCGCACCAGCGTTTCGGCGCGGACTTCCTCGGCGAGCGCACCGGCATAGTCGCCCGCGTTGAACGCATCGAGCCGGATGGGATCGAGCGCGCTTGCGGTCCACAGCCGCAGCGTGTTGACCCGCTTGCCGCGCCAGCCGACGACCGGCGTATCGACCGCCGAGGCCTCGACCTGTTCGGCCGGGATCCACTCGACGCGGCCCGCCTTGTCGACGACTTCGCCGCCGAAGCCGATGCGGTACGCACTTTCCCGCCTGTCGAATTCCCAGGGGTTGCCGTGGCTCAGCCAGGTCTCGGGCAGTTCGACCTGCCAGCCATCGTCGATGCGCTGGCGGAACATGCCGTTCACATAGCGGATGCCGTAGCCGTAAGCCGGGATGTCGAGGCTGGCGAGGCTTTCCATGAAGCACGCGGCGAGGCGGCCGAGGCCCCCGTTGCCGAGCGCGGCGTCGGGTTCGAGATCCTCGATCGCGCCGAGGTCGAAGCCGTAGGACCTGAGCGCCTTTTCCATCTCACGCGTGAGGCCCATGTTGGAGAGCGCATCGCGCAGCAGGCGGCCGATCAGGAATTCGAGGCTGAGGTAATAGACGCGCTTGCCGCTCTCTTCATAGGTGCGGTGGGTCGATTCCATCCACTGGTCGATCACCTTGTCGCGCAGCGCGAGGACGGTGGCGGTGAACCAGTCGTGCGGCGTGGCCGAATGGACGTCCTTGCCGACACGGTGGCGCAGCACGTCGAGGATATGGGCCTGCATGTCGGGGCTGGCTGAGCCGCCGGCGGTCTGGTCGCGTTCATCGAGGCGCACGGATGGTAACTCCCCCTGGTCGGACGCTGCACGGCACGGGCTTCTGAAGCGGCCCTCGCTCTGACGTCCGGATGGTGTCCGGCCTCTCCCGGCGAATACGTTCGCAGACTAGGCGAGGGATGTTACCGGCGGCAAGACACCACGAGCCGCCAAAGAGACCGATCCGGGACGCCTGTCCAAAGGAATACGATTGCAATCCTTCGCAGCCACGCGGGAATGGCCTCAGGTCAGCGCTTCTTCGCCGCAATCGCCTCGATCTCGATCAGGAAGTAGGGGCCGGCCAGCGCCGAGACCTGGAAGGTCGAACGCGCGACCGTTATCGGGTTTTCCGCCGTCTTGAAGAACTGCTTGAAGCCTTCGTTCACCCCCGCAAAGTCCATCTTGCCGAGCTTGGGATCGGCCACGACGAAGAGCGTGAGCTTGATCACGTCGGACATCGAATAGCCGCGTGCTGCAAGGATCTCCTTGATCCGCTTGAGCGCGCTGGCGGTCTGCGTTTTCGTGTCGCCCAGATCATCGATCGATTTCACGTCGGCAAAGGTCTTGGCTGGATCGATGGGGGAAGCGAGCTGGCCCGAGAGGTAGAACAGGTCGGTCCCGGCCTTCACGTCCGCCCCGTCGAGGATCAGCGCCTGCGGGTTGCTCTGCACGCGCGTGACTTGCGCGTGAGCGGGGGTGGCAAGGCCAAGCATGGCGCAGATGATGGCGGGCAGGAGCATGAAGCGCATAACTGTTTTCCCCTATGGCGTGACCGCAGACGGATGCGGATGGCAACCATGACCTTAAGCGACAAAGCGCGAGGGAAAAAGCACTGTATCGGCGTGATCCGGCAGGATCGTACCCCAAGGGGAGGGCCGCGCCGCACCGATCCGGCAACAATTTGCATTGACGACGCTGCGCCGCAGCATAGCATGAACCACCTAGCCGACGGTAGCAGGAGTGGGGGCCACGACCTTGCCGGGATTTCGCAGCACTGTCCTGATTGCCGCCAGCCTGTCGCTGGCCTTCGCGCTTGCGGCGGGGAGCCCCGGTTTCGCGCAGGACCGCGGCGGCGGCTCCTCGGTCGCGGTGGCCGACGAGGGGCGCGAGATCTACGAGCAGATCTGCCAGTCCTGCCACATGGCCGATGCCAAGGGCGGGGGCGTCCCCGGCGCGATGATCCCGGCGCTGGCAGGCAATCCCCGGCTCGCCAACCACGATTATGCCAGCATCATCCTGCTCAAGGGGCGCGGCGGCATGCCGTGGTTCGAGGGGATGCTGACGCGCCCCCAGATCGCTGCGGTGCTCAACTACGTGCGCGGCCATTTCAACACCTATCCCGATGCCGTCACCGTCGCCGATCTTGACCGCATCAGCACTGCCAATCCCCCGGTTCCCGATTGCAACTGCGGGCACTGACCTCTCTTCCAGCAAGGTATCCCGCATGAGCCAGCCGATAGTGCCGACGACCCGCCGCGACCTTCTCGCGATGATCGGCAAGCTGGGCGGCGGAGCGGCGCTCTATCAGGCGATGACGGCGCTGGGCCATGCGGCGGAATCGCAGTTTACCGGCCCGCCGCAGCTTTCGGGTGCCAAGCCGGGCGCTTCGGTGCTCGTGCTTGGCGCGGGGCTGGCGGGGATGCTTGCGGCCTATGAGCTGACCAAGGCGGGCTACAAGGTCCAGATCCTCGAAGCGCAGACCCGGGCGGGCGGGCGCAACATGACCTTGCGCGGAGGGGATACGGTCACTGAGCTGGGCTCGGTCCAGAAAGTGGGCTTCGCGCCGGGCAACTACTTCAACCCCGGCCCCTGGCGCATTCCCTATCATCATCGCACCGTGCTGCATTACTGCAAGCAGTTCGGGGTCGTGCTCGAACCCTTCATGCAGAGCAATCACAACACCTTCGTCCACCGCAAGGCGGCGTTCGGGGGCAAGCCGCAGCGTTTCCGCGATCTGACCATCGACTGGAAAGGCCATGTCTCCGAACTGCTTGGCAAGGCGCTGAATGCGGGCGCGCTCGACCAGGCGGTGACGAAGGAGGACAAGGCCGTCCTGCTCGAAGCGCTGCGCAGCTGGGGCGTGCTCGACAAGAACATGGCCTATAGCAAGAGCGTGAAGCTGGGCGAGCAGCGCGGGTGGGAACGGCCGCCGGGGGGCGGTGTGAACGGTGCGCCGATCCCGAACGATCCGTTCAGCCTCTCCGACACGCTGGACAGCCAGATCTGGGGGCCGCTGGGCTTCTTCGCCGAACATGTGATGCAGACGAGCATGTTCCAGCCCAAGGGCGGGATGGACCATATCGGCAAGGCGTTTCAGGCGCGGGTGGGCAAGTTGATCCGCTATGGCACGCGCGTCAGCAAGATCGCGCAGGACGAGCGCGGGGTTACCGCGAGCTGGACCGATGCGAAGACCGGCGCGGCCGGGGAGACCCGTGCCGACTGGATGGTCTGCACGATCCCCGCGACGATCCTGGGGCAAATCGACTTGCAGGTTTCCGATGCCAAGAAAGCCGCGATCAAGGCGCTGCCTTACGAGAACTCGGTCAAGATCGGCCTGGAAATGAGGCGCCGGTTCTGGGAGACCGAGGACGCGATCTATGGCGGCACATCGTTCACCGATCAGGCAATCGGACTCATCAGCTATCCGAGCCATGGTTGCTTCAGCGACGGTCCGGCGGTGCTGCTGGGCGCCTATCCGTTCGGCGTGGGGTCCTATATCCTGGCCGGGATGACGCCCGAAAAGCGCATTGCCGCCGCGCTGGAACAAGGCGCGGTGCTGCATCCGGCGCACTACAAGGCGGAATTCCTGAGCGGCGCGACGGTGGCGTGGAGCCGGATGCCGTGGATACTCGGCTGCTGCGCGAAGTGGAGCGAGGAAAGCCGCGCGGCGCATTATCAGGATCTGGTCTCGATGGATGGTCGGATCGTCCTCGCGGGCGAGCACTGCTCCTATTACGGCTGCTGGCAGGAAGGCGCGCTGCTCTCCGCGCTCGATGCGATCACGCGGCTGCATCAGCGGGCGAGCGCCGCGTAAGGCTGGACGGCGACACAAGGCTGAGGCATCGCTGGCGGCGGGAGAGAACCGCCGATGACAAACTTGCCCGAGACCATGCACGTCCTCGAAGTGTCCGAACTTGCCCCCGATCTCGCCGGGGTCGGCGTGGCGGAGCGGCCCATGCCGCAGCCGGGGGCGGGGCAGGCGCTGGTGCGGATCGAGGCGGCGGCGCTCGGCTTTCCGGACCTGTTGATGACCGAGGGGCTCTATCAGGCCAAGCCGCCGCTGCCGTTCGTGCCGGGCTTCGAGGCAGCGGGCGAAGTCGTCGAAGCGGGCGAGGGGAGCCGCTGGCGGGCGGGAGACAAGGTGATCGTCGCCACGTTGACGGGCGCGGTGGTGCAATACGGCGCCTATGCCGATGCCGCGCTGATCCCGCTGCCCGCCGCGCTCTCGTTCGCCGAGGGGGCCTCGCTGCGCGCGGCCTATATCACCGCCTACACGGCCATCGCGCGCATCGGCCGGGCGGAGGCGGGCGAAACGCTGGTGGTGCATGGCGCGGCGGGCGGCGTCGGACTGGCGGCGGTCGATCTCGGCAAGGCGCTGGGGCTCACCGTCATCGCGGTCGCATCGACGGCGGAGAAGCGCGAGGCCATTCAGCGGCTCTATGCGCCGGACCATATCCTTGCCGGGCCGACGGGGCTGCGCGAGCAGATTCTGGAGCTGACCGGCGGGCGCGGGGCGGACCTGGTCTATGATCCTGTCGGCGGGGACGTGTTCGACGAGGCCTGCCGCTATACCGCGTTCGGCGGGCGGCTGCTGGTGGTGGGCTTTGCCGGGGGGCGGATTGCCGAGGTGCGCACCAACATTCCGCTGATCAAGGGCTTCTCGGTCGTCGGCGTGCGTGCAGGCGAATATGGGCGGCGTTTCCCGGAACGCGGCGCTGCGGACATCGCGGAGGTGATGCGGCTGGCGGAGGAAGGCCGCATCCGGCCGCATGTGCATTCTGCCTTGCCGCTTGCCGATTGGCGCGAGGCCTACCTCGCGATGCGCGAGCGCCGGGTGATCGGGCGGACGGTGATTCTGCCGCACGGATGAGGGGGCGGAACCGGACCAAAAAGAGGGGCCACCCGTTGCCGGATGGCCCTTTGAAAGTTTGGGAGAGGATGCCTGAAAGGCCTGTCCCTAGTGCGCCGCACCCCGGGTCTTCGCAAGTGCGAAACATAGCGTGGCAATTGCAGTTAATGCAATTCACTGGCCGAAAAGCGCGGTTTCAAGCGATTTCAGAGGGCGGAATTTGCATTATTTTCAAATGCTGCATTCGTATGCGGTGATCGTTCACAGGGGTTTCTGCACCCATCCTGTCCTTTGGTGCAGGTTTTGAGTCCGTTACGGTTGAAACTACGCAGTCGGGCCGATTTCACGCCGTGCCATGCCTTGCCGGGGCCAAAGTTGCGCCGACTCACGAAGTGTTATATAGCATAACCCATTAGCTCTGTTTCACCCGAGAGGACGCACCGTGACCGACCAGACCCCGATTGCCCCCAAGCCGGAACGCGCCGAGGAGGACACCGTTGCCTTCTGCGTCGAGGATGGCATCGCCTGGGTGGCGTTCAACCGGCCGGAGAAGCGCAACTGCATGAGCCCCAAGCTCAACCGCCGCATGAAGGCGGTGCTGGAAGAGCTCGAGTTCCGCGAGGACGTGAAGGTGCTGGTGCTGACCGGTGAGGGCGAAGCCTGGACCGCGGGCATGGACCTCAAGGAATACTTCCGCGAGACCGAGGCGCAGGGCCTCTGGGCCGTGCGCAAGTCGCAGCGCGAGAGCTACGGCTGGTTCGAGCGGCTGCGCTGGTATGAGAAGCCGACGATCGCGATGATCAATGGCTGGTGCTTCGGCGGCGGCTATGGCCCGCTGTTCGGCTGCGACATCGCGATTGCAGCGGAGGACGCGCAGTTCGGGCTTTCCGAGATCAATTGGGGCATCCTCCCCGGCGGCGGCGCCAGCAAGGTTGCGCAGGAGCTGATGCCGTTCCGCAAGGCGATGTACCACGCGATGATGGGCGAGAACCTCTCCGGCAAGCAGGCCGAGGAACAGGGACTGGTGACCGAAGCGGTGCCGGCGGACAAGCTGCGCGCGCGCGTCCTGGAAATCGCCAATGTCCTCAAGAAGAAGGACACGCACGCGCTGCGCGCCACCAAGTGGACGATGCGCCGCATGGTCGACATGACCTACGACAACGCGCTCGACTACCAGATCCGCGCGCAGGAAGCGCTGCACAGCTTCGGCGGTGCGGCTGCGCGCAAGGAAGCGACCCGCCAGTTCCTCGACGAAAAGAGCTTCAAGCCGGGGCTCGGCACGTTCGACGCGAGCAAGGTGGAGCGCTGAGGGGGCCCACCGCTTTTGGAAGGCCCACCCCCGACCCCTCCCGCAGGCGGGAGGGGAGACTAAGCGCGGCGTTTAAGCCCCTCCCGCAAGCGGGAGGGGTTTGGGGTGGGCCAGCGCGCGAGGCTATCAAGAAAACATCTTGCGCGCTGCAACATAGCCCGCCAGCGTCGAGGGACATCAGGAGTCCCGTAACGCCATGTCCCCATTCCGTCTCGCTGCGCTGTCTGTCCTCGCTATTGCCCCGCTGCCGGTGCTGGCCGCTGCGCCTGCCGCTTATCCGGCCGCTGAAGCGCAGGTTCTCGATCTGGCCACCAAGTCCATCGCGATCCGCTCGGTGCGCGGGGAGAACAACCGGACCATCGACGTCGCCAAGCTCTACAAGCAGGCGCTGCTGGCGGCGGGCTGGGCCGAGGGGGATATCGAGATCACGCCGGTCGACGACACCGCCTATATCATCGCGACATGGACCGGCAGCGATCCCAAGCTCAAGCCGCTGGTGATCTCGGGCCATATGGACGTGGTCGAGGCCAAGCCTGCGGACTGGCAGCGCGATCCGTTCACCCCGGTGGTCGAGAACGGCATTCTCTATGGCCGGGGCGCGACCGACATGAAGTTCGGCGGCGCGCTGGCGCTGTCCTCGCTGATCGAGCTGCGCAAGTCGGGCTACAAGCCGCGCCGCACGATCGTCATCGAGTTCTCGGGCGACGAGGAAACGGTGATGAAGACGACCGGGCTCATCGCCGACAAGCTCAAGAACGCGGAACTGGTGATCAATGCCGATGCGGGCGGCGGCAAGCTGGAGGAAGTGGCGGGCAAGCCGCTCTACTGGGTGTGGGACGGCGCCGAGAAGACCTACGGCGATTTCAAGGTCGAGGTCACCAACCCCGGCGGGCACAGTTCGGCGCCGCGCCCGGAAAACGCCATCGTCCAGCTCGCCTCGGCGCTGGTGAAGATCGGTGCCTACAAGTTTCCCGCCGAGCAGAACCCGCTGACCAAGGCCTATTTCACGCAGGCCGCGCCGTTCGAGGCCGATCCCGGGACGGCCGCGGCGATGCGGGCCTTCTCGGTCAACCCGGCGGATGCGGACGCGATTGCCGTGCTGCGCGCCAATCCGGCGATGGTCGGCAAGGTCGGCACCACTTGCGTGCCGACGATGGCGGATGCGGGCCACGCGCTGAACGCGCTGCCGCAGCGCGCCACGGCCTACATCAATTGCCGCATCTTCCCCGGCCACAGCCGCGCCGAGATCATGGAGCAGCTGCTCAAGGTGGTCGGCCAGCCCGAGGTGAAGATCACCGACGTCAGCGAGGGGTCATTCGAGACCGACGCTTCGCCGATGCGCCCCGATTTCGTCGCCGCTTCGACCAAGGCGATCCGCAAGGCCTGGGGCAAGGACATCGCGGTGGTCCCCTCGCAGAGCTCGGGCGCGTCGGACAGCATGTACTACCGCCGCCTCGGCATCCCGGCCTATGGCGCGAGCCCGGTGTTCACCAAGGACAGCGAGGAATTCTCGCATGGCCTCAATGAGCGCGTGCGGCTTGAGAACATCCGCCCCGGCGTGACCTATTACCTGAGCCTGCTCACCGACCTTTCAAAGTAAACGGTCTGGTCGAAATAAGCGTATCGAGGAAGCGGCGCGCGATGTCGCCCGCTTCCTCGGCGCTGAAGCAGCCGGGCGAGAGGCAGAGTTCGAGCCAGAGGCCGTCGAGCAGCGCGGTGACGGCGATCGCCGCGCGCCGCCGTTCGGCCTCGGGCATGCCGCAGGCGCCGAGCAGCGCTTCGAGCCTGGCGCGCGAACCGGCATATTGCTCGTCATGCTGCGCAGCGATGGCGGGCCGCGCGGTGACGAGGCTCCAGAACGCGATCCACGTGGCGAGCAGCTGCCGGTCCGCGATGGTCGGCGCGAACGTCGTCGTCACGAAGGCATCGAGCCGCGCGCGCGGATCGGGTCCGGCGGCTTCCACCGCGCGGTCGATGGTTTCGGCAACCACCGCTTCGACGTGATCGTAAGTCGCCGCGACAAGCGCTTCGATTCCGCTGAAATAATGGCTGACGAGGCCCGGCGATACACCCGCCTCCACCGCAATCGCCCGCACGCTGGCGCCGGCCGCGCCGAGCCGCGCCAGCACGCGCGCGCAGGCCTCGATCAGCGCGAGCCGGCGCGCGTCGGGCTCCTGACGGCGGAAGGCGGGCTGGTGAGCGGAGGGCGGTTTCATCTTGCTTATCCTAGCCGTTGTTGTACGTTCGTCCAACAAGCTTTTTTCGGAGATTCGGTATGGGCCACCAATCCGCCATCGCGGCCTGCAGCGCCAGCGAGCACGATCCCGATGCGGACTGGAGCCTGCCGGGCTGGCTCTACACCGATCCCGAATATCATGCGCTTGAGATGGAGCGGGTGATCCGCCCTTCGTGGCAGATCGTCTGCCATGTGAACGAAATTCCCAACGCGGGCGACTGGCGCACGATCGACTACATCGGCGAAAGCGTGATCGTCATGCGCGGCGATGATGGGCAAGTGCGCGCCTTCACCAACGTGTGCCGCCACCGCGCGATGCGGCTGGTGGAAGGCACCGCGGGCTGCGCGAAGAAGCTCGTCTGCCCCTACCACGCGTGGGTCTACGAGACCGACGGGCGCCTCACCGGGGTTCCGATGAAGAGCGACTATCCCGCTCTCAAGCTGGAGGAAAACGGCCTCGCCCCCGTCGCGCTCGAGGTGTGGCGCGGCTTCGTCTGGGTCTGCCTCAAGCCCGGCGTGTTCCCGACTGTGGGTGAGATGATGGCCCCGCATGAGGCCGAAATCGCTCCCTACCGGTTCGAGGACATGCAGCCGATGGGCAAGATGCGCCTGCGCCCGCGCGATGTGAACTGGAAGAACGTCGGCGACAACTATTCGGACAACCTGCATATCCCCGTTGCGCATGATGGGCTGACCCGCATTTTCGGGAAGTCCTATGAAATTCAGGCGGATGACTGGGTCGACCGGCTCAAGGGCGATCTTGTCGACAAGCCGAGCGCCAATTTCTGGGAACGCTTCTATCAGGCGCATCTGCCCCATGTGGAGGAGCTGCCGGAGGAGAACCGCCGCCGCTGGCTCTACTTCAAGCTCTGGCCGAACATGGCGTTCGATATCTATGCCGATCAGATCGATTTCATGCAGTGGCTGCCGATCAGCCCGACCACCTGCCTGCTGCGCGAGATGGCCTATGCGCTGCCGGACGACAGCAGGACGATGAAGCTGGTGCGCTATGCCAACTGGCGCATCAACCGCGTGGTCAACAAGGAAGACACCTGGCTGATCGAGCGCGTGCAGCAGGGCATGAATTCGCAGACCTATGGCGCGGGGCCCATCGGCAAGAGCGAGGTCTGCCTGCGCAGCTTCGCGCGCAAGATCCGCGCGCTGACCCCGGAAGCGCGGCTGCACAAAGCACCGCCGGCGGGGTGGAGCAAACAGTAAAGGCCCAAGCCCAACCCCTCCCGCAAGCGGGAGGGGGGAGGAAGGCACAAGGTATAACTCCCCTCCCGCATGCGGGAGGGGTCGGGGGTGGGTCATCCCACCTTGCGGCAAAAAAGGGAAGAAATCCAATGTCCAACCGCTACGACGCGATCATCATCGGCGGCGGCCACAACGGCCTCACCTGCGCCTTCTATCTCGCCCGCGCCGGCATGAAAGTGCGCGTGCTGGAGCGGCGCGACATTGTCGGCGGGGCCTGCGTCACCGAGGAGTTCCATCCCGGCTTCCGCAACTCGACCGCGAGCTACACCGTCAGCCTGCTGCGCCCCAAGGTGATCGCCGACATGAAGCTGCACGAGCGCGGCTTTCGCATCATCGAGCGCACGATCAGCAACTTCTTCCCGTTCGAGAACGACTATCTGAAGCTCGGCGGCGGGGCGGGTCGCACCGAGGCGGAATTCGCGCGCTTCAGCCAGAAGGACGCGGACACCTACAAGCACTACGACGCCGCGCTTGAGAAAGTGGCGCAAGTGCTGCGCGACATCGCGCTGAAGTGCCCGCCCAATGTCGGCGGCGGTGTCCGCTCGCTGCTGGCCGCCGCGCAGCAGGGCTGGCCGATTGCCGGCCTTGGCCTTGAGGTGCAGCGCGATCTGCTCGATATCTTCACCAAGTCGGCGCGCGATTTCCTCGAAGGCTGGTTCGAGCATGACTACGTGCGCACGGCGTTCGGGTTCGATGCCGTCGTCGGCAACTATGCGGGCGTTTCGACCCCCGGCTCGGCCTATGTGCTGCTCCACCACGTGTTCGGCGAAGTGAACGGCAAGTTCGGCGCCTGGGGCCACTCGGTCGGCGGCATGGGCGCGATCACGCAGGCGATGGCCCGCGCCTGCGCCGAATATGGCGTCGAGATCAGCCTCGAAGCCCCGGTTGCCAAGGTGCTCGTCAACAACGGCAAGGCGGAAGGCGTGAAGCTGGTCAGCGGCGAGGAGCTTTATGCGCCGACCATCGCCGCCAACGTCGGCCCCGCGCTGCTCTTCCGCCAGCTTGTCAATTCCAGCGACCTCGACGCGGATTTCAACCGCCGCATCAAGAACTACAAGACCGGCTCGGGCACGTTCCGCATGAACGTCGCGCTCTCCGAACTGCCGGACTTCACCGTGCTCCCCGGCAAGGAGAAGGCCGAGCACCACACTGCCGGCATCATCATCGCGCCGGGCATGGACTACATGGACCAGGCCTTCATCGATGCGCAGACGGGCGGCTGGTCGAAGAAGCCGATCATCGAGATCAAGCTGCCCTCCACCATCGACGACAGCCTCGCGCCTCCGGGCCAGCATGTCGCCAGCCTGTTCTGCCAGCAGTTCGATCCCAAGGTCGATTGGGACAAGCACCGCGAGAAGGTGGCGGACCTCATCATCGACACCGTCAACGACCATGCGCCCAATTTCAAGCAAGCAGTCATCGCGCGGCAAATCCACTCGCCGCTCGATCTGGAACGCAAGTTCGGCCTCATCGGCGGCGACATCTTCCACGGCAACATGGGGCTCGATCAGCTCTGGGCCGCGCGGCCGGTGCTGGGGCATGGCGACTATCGCTCGCCGATCAAGGGGCTCTACATGTGCGGTTCGGGCACGCATCCGGGCGGCGGCGTGACCGGCGCGCCGGGACACAACGCGGCGGCGGAAATCATCCGCGATCGCGGCACGCTGTGGAAGGTGCTCCACCGCGGACGTTAAGGGCATTGCAGCTTGAAGCGTTTCCTCTAGCCTCTCCCACAAGGGGCAAGGGGGGACGTGAATGCTGACAGCGCTGTTGATCCTGCTGGGGCTGGGAACGCTCGGCTATGCCGCCGCGGTACTGCGCGCGGCGATCGTGCAGCGGGTGGCGCCTCGGCCGGAGGCCCTGCTGCTGGGGGCAGTGACCAACTTCTTCGACACGCTCGGGATCGGCTCGTTCGCGCCCTCCACCGCTTGGATCAAGTTCCGCAAGATGGTGCCGGACCGGCTGATCCCCTCCACCCTGCTGGTTGGCCACACCGGACCTTCGATGGTGCAGGCGTTCATTTTCTTCCTGCTGCTTGGCGGCAAGATCGATCCGGCGCTGCTCGTCGGCTGCATTCTCGCGCTGCTGGCGGGCGCCCTGATCGGCGCGCCGCTGGTCTCGCGCGCGCAGGTCTGGCTGGTGCAGACGACGGTCGCGGTCGGCCTGCTGATCGCGGCGAGCATCTTTGTCCTCATCAACCTCCACCTGATGCCGGGCGGCGGGAGCGCGTCCACTCTCTCGCTGCCGTGGATGCTCGTGGCGATTGCGGCAAACTTCGCGCTGGGCGTGCTGGTCAATTTCGGCGTGGGCAATTCGGCGCCGACGCTGATCATGTTCAGCCTGATGGGAATGGACCCGCGCTATGCCTTCCCTGTCATCGCAGGCAGCTCCGCCATCGCGGGGGCGGCGGCCAGTATCAGCCACATCCGCATCGGCGAGATCGACTTGCGCGTGGTGACGGGCATTATCCTCGGCGGCATCCCGGCGGTGCTGGTGGCGGCCTTCGTGGTCAAGAACATGGACGTCGCCATGCTGCGCTGGCTGGTGATCGGCGTGGTCTACTATGCCGCTGCCGTCATGGCGCGCTCGGCGTGGGCGGGGTGGAAGCAGTAAGGAACCCTTGGGAGGGCAGGATTGGCCCTCCCCATTTTTGCGCAGCACAAATGGGGAGGGGGACCGCCCGCGCAGCGGGTGGTGGAGGGGGAATCGGGCTACAGTGCTGCAAACAGCGACACGACAAAGTCGACCAGGAACTCCAGCACGATGGGCAGCAACTGCCAGCCGATCTGCAGGATCACCCACAGGACCCACAGCGTGATCGTGCCAGCGATGATCCTGTGCTGCTTGCAATAGAACAGATAGCGCAGCCAGAGCCGCTTCCACCAGCGCGGCTTCATGCCAGGGCGGCTTCCTGCCCGCGCCGCACTGCGAGGTACACCGGCACGCCGAGCGCCACGAGGCCAAGGCCATAGCCCACCGCGCTGGCGCCGAGGCCCCATGTCGCCCAGCCGATGAACGCGGCGCCGCCCAGCGCGAGCAGGATCAGGCCGCGCTCTTCGGGCAGCAGGCGGATGGCGGCCATCATGCTCATGAAATAGGCGAGCATCCCGGCGGCAAGGCTGACCGAGGCAATGAACTGGAACAGGTCGCCAAGGCCGCGCCCGTAGTTGAGCAAGGTCACTGCCGTCAGCAGCAGCGAGGAGACGACGTGCGCGCGCACCGGCGTGCCGCGCTTCCCGTCTGCGGCGAACCATTGCGGAAAGACGCCGCCGCGCGCCATGGCCTGCGGCATCTCGCCCTGGAGGAGGATGAAGCCGTTGAGCGTGCCGAATGCGCTGATCGCGGCGAACACGGCGACGACCGAGGCCATGTTGCCGCCGAAGGTCCGGCCGAGGAAATCGGCGACCGGGGCGGGGGAGGCGGCGGCCTGATCGGCGGGCATATAGGCCCAGAACGCAAGGCTGATGCCGAAATAGACCGCGCCCGTCAGCACCACGCCGATGATGGTGGCCAGCGGCACGACGCGCGCGGCATTCTCCACTTTGCCGGCCGGGACGGTCGCGGATTCAAGGCCGAGGAAGCCCCAGAACGTCAGCCCGGCCGCGGTCGCGATGGCGCCCGGCGCGATGGAAACCGGCGGCTGCACCACGCGCGGGGTTCCGTTCAGCGCGAACCATAGCGCGAGCCCGATCAGCAGCACCAGCGGCAGCAGCTTTAGCGCCGTCGTCACCACCGAGAAAGCGCCGGCGGCGCGCACGCCGCGAATGTTGATCGCGGTCATGCCCCAGACGCAGGCGACCGCAAGCAGGGCAGGCACGCCGGGGGTTTTGCCGATCCACGGCACGACCAGGCTGAGATTGCTGACGACCGCGACGGCAATCGCGCCGTTGCCGCTCCACAGCAGCACCCAGTAGCTCCACGCCGCGACGAACCCGGCAAACGGCCCGAACGCGGCCTGCACATAGGCATAAGGCCCGCCCGATCCGGGCAGCCGCGCGCCCATCCGGGCAAACGCGGCGGCGAGTGCTGTCGCCCCCGCGATGGTCACCATCCAGCCGAGCAACTGGTTCGTGCCCAGGGGCGCCAGTGTCGAAGGCAGCAGATAGATGCCGGAGCCGACCATGTTGCCCACGCACAGCGCCAGCACCATCCAGAAATTGAGGCCGCGCGGCTGCTTGCTCATCAATGCTCCAATCTCGCTCCCCCCCCCGTTCGTGTCGAGCCCCTCGCCTTCGCTCGGGATAAACTTCCGGCCTTTATGGCCGGAAGTCGAGACACTTGCGCGCGGTGTCTCGACTTCGCTCGACACGAACGGTCCTGGGGGGTTTCCCGTTGGTCTGACAGACTAACGCTTGATCGCGCCGCGTCACCGTGTTTCTTGAGCGCCGCCATGGCCAGCCAGACCGTTACCACGCCGAACTACGATCCCCGCCTCGTCCGCGCCGCGATCGCGATGAACGAGAATGTGCTGCACGAGGCTGAACCCTTGCTGCGCGCGCTGCTCAAGGAAAACCCGTTCGATGTGCGCGCGATCCGCCTGTTTGCGGAGCTGGCGGGGCGCATCGGGCGCTATCAGGACGCGGAAAACCTGCTGCGCCGCGCGATCGAGCTTGCGCCTGATTTCACGCCCGCACGCGCCAATCTCGCGCTCGTGCTCTACCGCACCGAGCGGGTGGCGGAGGCGCTGGAGGAGCTGGCGCGGGTCACGGTGGAGGATCCCGACAACCTCGGCAACGCCAACCTGCAGGCCGCCGCCTATGGCCGCATCGGCGAGTTCGACGAGGCGCTGGCGCTCTATGCCCGGGTGCTGAAGGATGCGCCGAACCAGCCCAAGGTGTGGATGAGCTACGGGCACCTGCTCAAGACGGTGGGGCGGCTGGAAGAGGGCATTGCCGCCTATCGCCGCGCGCTGGCGATCCAGCCGGGGCTGGGGGAAGTGTGGTGGAGCCTCGCCAACCTCAAGACCGTGCGCTTCTCCGACGAAGACATGGCCGCGATGCGCGCTGCATTGGCGGACGAGGCCGTTTCGCCCGAAGACCGCTGGCATCTCGATTTCGCGCTGGGCAAGGCGCACGAGGACCGACGGGAAGCCGAGGCCGCCTTTGCGCATTATGCTGCAGGCAATGCGCTGCGGAAAAAGCGGCTGCGATACAATGCGGCGGATACCACCGCGGCGGTCGATGCGGCGATCAAGGTCGCGGTGCCGGTCTTGTTCGCGCGCTACGCCGGCGCCGGCTACCCTGCGCAGGACCCGATTTTCGTGCTCGGCATGCCGCGCGCCGGGTCGACGCTGGTCGAGCAGATCCTCTCCAGCCACAGCCAGGTGGAGGGCACCAGCGAACTGCCAGACATCGGCATCCTTTCCCGGACGCTGGCGAATTACCCCGCCGACCTCGCCACCATCGACCCGGCGAAATTGCGCGATCTGGGCGAGCAGTATCTCGAGCGCACCCGCGTGCAGCGCCACACCGCGCGGCCACTGTTTATCGACAAGCTGCCCAACAACTGGCTCTATGTGCCGTTCATCCGGCTGATCCTGCCGAACGCGAAGATCATCGATGCGCGGCGCCATCCGCTCTCGTGCTGCTTCTCCAATTTCAAGCAGCATTTCGCGCGGGGGCAGGGCTTCTCCTATTCGCTCGAGGACATGGGCGCCTATTACCGCGACTATGTCCGCCTGATGGCGCATATCGACCGCGTGATCCCCGGCGCCGTCCACCGCGTGATCTACGAGCGGATGGTTGATGATACCGAGGCCGAAGTGCGGGCGCTGCTCGAGGCTTGCGGCTTGCCGTTCGAGCCCGCTTGCCTCGCCTTCTACGAAACCGAACGGGCGGTGCGCACGCCGAGTTCCGAACAGGTCCGCCGGCCGATTTTCCGTGAGGGCACAGAGGCGTGGAAGCCGTTCGAACCCTTCCTTGATCCGCTCAAGGCCGCGCTCGGCGAAGTCCTTCCTGCCTATCCTGCCGCGCCCTCTCGCTGGTAAGCCAACTGTACAATATTACGTTGCAATTCGGCCACGCATCAGACTGCAAGCTGACATCGTGCTGAAACACGGTTGAAATCCTCACCAAGTCGGACCACGGTCGCGCGCGTCCCGGGGGACCAACGAGGTGGGAAAATAATATGAAGAAGGCGTACTCGCGCGTTTCGCGCAGCATTCTGATGGCGACCGCAGCATTTGCAGCACCGGTGGCCCTCGCGCAGGAAGCCCCTCAGGCCGCAGCGGAGACCCCCGCCGCCACCGATGGCACCGAAATCATCGTGACCGCGCAGAAGCGCAGCGAAAACCTCCAGAACGTGCCGATCTCGATCCAGGCTTTCGGCACCCAGAAGCTCGAGCAGCTCAACGTTGCCAGCTTCGATGACTACGCCAAGGCGCTGCCCAGCGTCAGCTTCCAGTCGTTCGGCCCGGGCCAGACGCAGCTTTCCTTCCGCGGCATCACCAGCGGCGGCGATGGCCTGCGCGGCGGTTCGCAGCCCACCGCGGCGCTCTATCTCGATGAAGTGCCCGTCACCACCATCGGCAACGCGGTCGACCTGCACGTCTACGACATCGCCCGGGTCGAGGCGCTTTCGGGCCCGCAGGGCACGCTGTTCGGCTCGAGCTCGCTCGCCGGCACGCTGCGCATCATTCCCGCCAAGCCCGATACCAAGGGCTTCTACGGCCGCGTCGACGTTTCGGGCAACAAGGTCGGCAAGGGCACCGGCGGCGGCAGCGTCGAAGGCTTCTTCAACATCCCGCTGAGCGACCGCGCGGCACTGCGCGTCGTCGGCTACTATCAGCGCGATGGCGGCTATATCGACAGCGTGCCGGGCTCGCGCACCTTCACGCTGGGCGATGATGACCCGACCACCAACGTGACGGTCAACAACGCGAGGTTCGTCAAGGACAACGTCAACACCACCGACACGGTCGGCGGCCGTGCTGCGCTCAAGGTCGATCTCGACGACAGCTGGACGATCCAGCCTGCGGTCATCTATCAGCACCAGACCACGCGCGGTTCGTTCCTGTTTGATCCGCGCATCGGCGATCTCAAGGTCACCGATTTCGGCCCCTCGCGCAATCGCGACGACTGGGTGCTCGCGACCATGACGATCAACGGCAAGATCGGCAACTGGGACCTGACCTATGCCGGCGGCTACTTCGACCGCAAGATCGACAACCTGAGCGACTATTCGGAATACTCGGTCGCCTACGACCAGTTCCAGGGCGGGTTCTACACCTACTTCCCGACCGGAAACGGTGGCTTCCTCGATCCCACGCAGCAGGTCCACGGTCACGACGCACTGACCAAGCAGAGCCACGAACTGCGCATCTCCTCGCCCGCCGGCGAGCGCTACAAGCTGACGGCAGGCGTGTTCTTCCAGCGTCAGACCGACCGGATCGTCGCGGACTACTACATCAACGGCCTTGCTGCGATTCCGAACTCGCCCGCGGTGCCCAAGTCGGGTGACGATCTCTTCGCGACGCGCGCCTACCGCGTCGACCGTGACTATGCGGCCTTCATCGACGGTTCGTTCGATATCACGCCCCAGCTCACGCTTGCGGGCGGTGTCCGCGTGTTCAAGTACAACAACACCTTCGTCGGCTTCTCCGGCTTCCTGTCGAACACCACGGCGGCCAACTGCGTGCCCGTGGTCGCCGATGACCGCGTCTGCAACAACTTCGACCGCCAGGCCAAGCAGACCAGCGAGACGCACCGCGTCAACCTCACGTGGAAGATCGATCCGGACCGGCTGGTCTATGCGACGTATTCGACGGGCTATCGCCCCGGCGGCAACAACCGCCGCCCGAACGTGAACCCTTACGTTCCCGATACGCTCGACAACTACGAACTGGGCTTCAAGACCTCGTGGTTCGACCGCAAGCTCCGGCTCAACGGCGCGCTGTTCTACGAAAAGTGGAAGAACCTGCAGTACGGTCTCAGCCCGGTCGGCTCCAGCGGCGTCACCAATATCTACAACGCCGGCAATGCGCGGGTCTACGGCGCGGAAATGGACTTCAACCTGCGGCTCGGCGGGCTGAACCTGTCCGGTTCGGGCGCGCTGATCGACGGCAAGTTGACGACCGACTTCTGCTCGTTCGACACCAACGGCAACCCGGACTGCTCGCTCGGCGTCGTGGCTGCGCCCAGGGGCACGCCGCTGCCGGTCCAGCCGCGGTTCAAGGGCAACATGACCGCGCGCTACGAGTTCGACATGGGCAAGGCCAAGGCCTTCGTGCAGGCTTCGCTCAACCACCAGTCGGGCACGCGCTCGTACCTCACCACGCGTGAGGCCGATCTGCTTGGCCGGACCAGGGGCTTCGAGACGTTCGACTTCTCGCTGGGCGCGAAGGTATCCGGCTTTGACGTCTCGGCCTTCATCGAGAACGCCTTCGACAAGCGCGGCATCCTCAGCATCAACACGGTCTGCACCCCGTCGATCTGCGGTGGCGCGGCCCGCTACTATCCGATCAAGCCGCAGGTGTTCGGCATCAAGCTCGGCCACGATCTTTGATGCTGTTTCAGCCTAGCTGAAACAGGGGCGGCACCGGCCCGCTCCCCCGCCCGGCCACCCATTCAGGGTACTCTCGTGGGTGGCCGGGCGGGGGAGCGGGCCGGTGCCGCCTGTCAGGGCCAGCGGACCATCAAGGCCGGTCCAGCACATACCCCAGCGAGCGCACGGTGCGCAGCGGATAGCCCGCGCCTGCCTCGCGCAGCGCGCGGCGCAGACGGCTGACCCAGGCGTCGACCGTGCGCTCGTCGATCGGCTGTTCCTTTTTGCCCAGCGCCGCGATCAGCTGGCCGCGGCTGAATACGTGGCCGGGCTGCTCCATCAGGTAGCGCAGCAGGCGCAGTTCGTTGGGCATCAGCGGTATCGGCTTGCCCTGCCAGCGCGCCTGCAATGCCGTGAGGTCGAGCGAGAGATCGCCCAGCTTGAGCGAGCGGGCCGGGGCCTCGCGCTCGGGCAGCTGCACCGACAGCACCCGGTCGAGCACCGCCGCGCGGTCGATCGGGCCGATGATGTAGTCATCCGCCCCGGCGCGCAGCGCGCGGCGCTTGGCGTCGGCGTCGTCTTCCTCGAGCACCATGGTGATATGCGCTGCCTCGGTCTGCGTATCGCAGCGCAGGCGGCGGCATAGCTCCAGCCCGGAAAGCTCGGGCAGCAGCCAGTCGACGAAGGCCCAGGGGCTGCCATCGAGCAGCGGCAAGGGCGCGGCCCAGTTCCAGCCGTGAAACACCACGCGCAAGTCGCCGTGGACGAAGCTGTCCTGTCCGCCGCGAAGCGGGTCCGTGAGAAGGATGTCGATCTGCCGCATCGAAGCCGGTTCCCCCATCCGGGTTCCGCGCTGGACCCGGTGTTACGAACGGCTCTTTGTCGCCTGACTATGACGGCGCCGTGACGATGTGGCGGTTTACCCGCGCATCATCAGACCGGCAGCCCCACATAATTCTCCGCAATGCTCGCCTGCGCCGCGTCGCTCGAGGCAATATAGTCGAGCTCGGCCACTTGCATCGCGCGCTCGAACGGGCCGTCGTCGGGGAAGCGGTGCATCAGCTTGGTGAGCGACCAGCTGAAACGCTCGCACTTCCACACCCGGGCGAGAGCCTTGCCCGAATAGGCGGCCACCGCATCGTTGTCGGCATGCTTGAAATAGCCGCAGAGTGCTGCCGCCGAATAGTGCACGTCGCTGGCGGCAAGGTTGAGCCCCTTGGCCCCCGTCGGCGGCACGATATGCGCGGCATCGCCGCAGAGCAGCAGGCTGCCGTGGCGCATCGGTTCGAACACATAGGAGCGCAAGGGGGCGATCGACTTCTCGATGGCGGGGCCGCGCGTCATGTTCGCGGCTGCCTCCGGCCCCAGCCGCACCGCGAGTTCGTCCCACAACCGATCGTCGCTCCAGTCCTCGATTTTCTCGGTCAGCGGCACGTCGATGTAGTAGCGGCTGCGCGTCTTGCTGCGCATCGAAGCGAGCGCGAAGCCGCGTTCGTGGTTGGCGTAGATGAGCTCGTCATGGCACGGCGGCACATCGGCGAGGATTCCCAGCCAGCCGAAGGGGTACACGCGCTCGTACTCGCGGCCGACCGATGCGGGGATGGCCTTGCGCGAAGGGCCGTGGAAGCCGTCGCACCCGGCGATGAAGCGCGCGGTGAGGCGCTCCTCGCGGCCATCGCGGCGGAAGGTGACCGAGGGTGCGTCGCTCTCGATATCGTGCAGCGCCACGTCTTCGGCGCCGTAGATCACTTCGAGGCCGCGTTCGGGGGCGGCGTCCATCAAGTCCTTGGTGATCTCGGTCTGGCCATAGACCCACACGGTCTTGCCGGTGAACTTCTCGACGTCGATGCGGATCAGCCGCTCGCCGTCGGCCAGATTGAAGCCTTCCTCGATCAGCCCTTCGGCCTTGAGCCGCGCATCGAGCCCCAGCCGTTCCATCAGCCCCACGGTGACCTGCTCCAGCACCCCGGCGCGGATGCGGGAGAGCACATAGTCGGGCGTCTGCCGCTCGATCACCACGCAATCGATGCCTTCGGCCTTGAGCAGATGGCCGAGCAGCAGGCCTGCGGGGCCCGCGCCGATGATGGCAACTTGCGTGTGCATGAAAGTCTCTCCCATGGGTGCGCGCCACGCGCGGGTCATGTTTCGTCATTTGACAGGCCCGGCGATTGGACGGAAGGCAGGCTCAGGACAAACACATGGTACTTTCGGGACATGGCAGCAGTGATCCCCCGCTACGCGCTCTATGGCGAAGGTGATGGCATCGCCCCCGGCGGCTTTGCGCATATCGAGACGATTGCCGAACGAAGTGCGCTGCATGACTGGGAGATCGGGGCTCACCGCCATGACCATTTCGTGCAAGTGCTGCTGGTAGAGGAGGGACATGCCAGCGTTACCCTCGACGGCGAGACGACGGAGCTGGAAAGTCCGGGCCGGGTTATCGTCCCCGCCGCCGCCGTTCACGGCTTCCGTTTCCGCCAGGGCACGCGCGGATTTGTCCTCACGCTGTCCACCGACTTTTCCACACGCGCGGTCGGGGCGGGCGACCCGCTGCTGACGATGCTCGCGCAGGGCGGTATCGCGCAGCTTTCAGCCGAAGCCGCTGCCCGTGCGCTGTGGCTCGCGCGCGAGATGCTGGGCCTGCAGCAGGAATGGCAGCAGCAGGATCCGCTGTTCCTTGCGCTCGCTGAAAGCCTGATCCGCACGATCGGCCGGGGTGAGGGCGGGGCAGGCGCCGCGGTGGGCGATGACCAGCGCCTCGCCCGCTTCCGCCAGCTGGTCGAGCTGCACTACCGCCAGCACCGCGATCTCGATTTCTATGCGGACGCTTTGGGGCTCACGCGCCGCACGCTCTCGCGGCTCACGGCGGCGCGGCTGGGCTGTTCCCCGATGGACCTGATCCACCGCCGCCTTGCCTTGGAAGCCCAGCGCCTGCTTCGCTACACCAATGCCACCGCCACGCAGGTCGCCGCCGAACTGGGCTTCGACGACCCATCGTACTTCTCACGCTTCTACTTGCGCATAACGGGGCGGCGCCCGGGGGACGATCGGCAATGAGTCGATGCCGGCGAACGAAACGGGATCAAACGCGTCTTATTCTCGCCTCGGCGCTCCGATCCTAGAATGGCCCCCGCATTGAAAGGAGGCACCATGGCCAAGCGCAAGTCTGCCATCGACCATCTGGAAAGCGGCCGCGTTCCGCATATCGTCCACATGATCCCGCCCGGTGCGCCGGGTTTCCGCGAGGCGGGCGGCGGGGCGATGGTCATATCGTCCCCTGCCGAAGTCGACGGCCTTGTCCGCCAGTTGCGGCGAGGCGAAGTGATCACGCTCGATGACCTGCGCGGCGCCCTTGCGCGCCGCCACGCCGTAGCGGTCGCTTGCCCCGTGTCCACCGCGATCTTCCTCAACATGACCGCCCGCGCGGCGGAGGAGCGCCGCCTGATGGGCGTTCCGGAAGACGAACTCACCCCGTGGTGGCGGGTGCTGAAGAAGGGCGGCTTCCTCAATCCCAAGTACCCCGGCGGCGCCGAACAGCAGGCGGCCCACCTTGCTGTCGATGGTGTCCGCACCTCGCCCTTGCGCAAGCAGCTCGCCGTCTTCGACTATGCCGAGCGCCGACCCGCCGACTATCTGGAGGAGCGCGGCGCTTAGGGCCTTTCCGAGGTTGCTGCCCCGGCAGCCCGCGGGGCCAGACTGGAGCTCGCGCTCGTGCTAACGGTGTACTCGTTCTCGAACCAGAGAAGCGGCCGGCACTTGCGCCGGTCGCCTTCACATTTGCTCTTGAGCGGTAAGCGGTGGCTGTTACCTTGGCGGCCAACAGCCAAACGGGAGGGGATAATGGCACACTGGAACCGGTTCATCGGCAGACATCGGACCAAGCTGCTGCAGCTTGTTGCGCTGGCCGTCATGCTGAGCACGCTGCCCCAGGCAGCGCAGGCGATGAAGTTCTACGTGGCCAACGCGCTGGGTGAAGTGAAGCCTGAGGAGAAGGTCACCCCGGCCAAGCCGCAGCCGGTCCAGGTGATCTTCGAGTTTCAGCGCGACGGCAAACCCAATGCCAAGGCCACCAAGGTTGTCACTCCGTGGGCGATGGAAGACCTCAAAGGCACCGGCGCCTTCAGCGAAGTGACCGACGCACCGACCGCAAACGGCGCGATCATCAGCATCAAGTTCAACAACCTCGTGATCAAGGAAGAACTGGACAAGGCCAAGAAGCAGGCCTTTGGCGCCGGGCTGGGCTTTGGCCTGTTCGGCGGGGTGCTGGCGGTCGATCACTATCTCGTCAGCATCGATTATGTGCCCGCCACCGGCGCCGCGCCGATCCATACTGAAGTGAAACACGAACTCTACTCCAAGTACGGCAAGAAGGACGTCGAGGTGCCCGGCACCGAGTACAAGACCGCCGATGAAGCGGTGAAGGTCCTGGTCCGGCAGGCGCTTGCGCGCGGCGTGAACAACATTGTCGCCGATCCCGCCTTCCCGCGCTGATCGGATGCGTGCGGGGCTGACCGCGCTGGCGGTGTTCGCGTTGACGGCTTGCGCGATGCCGGTGGCCGATCTGCCGCCCTCGCTTGAGACGGTGCGGGTGCTGCGCAACCAGGATGTGCCGCCGATGGCGCTCGGTCCGTTCACCGCCGCTTCGAAGGAGGTGGGGCGCAGCATCGCCATCCGGCTCGGCGTGCTGAAGCCGCCGAAGGGCCGCAACTTCGCCGAGTTTCTGGGAGCGACGTTCGAGACCGAGCTCAAGGCAGCCGGCAAGCTGGATCCGGCATCGCCGCTGCAGCTTGGCGGTGTGCTGACCGAAAGCCGGGCGAGCGAGGACATCAAGAAAGGCGGCGGATCGCTGGGCGCGCGCATCACCCTTTCGCGCGGCGGGCGACCCGTTTTCGCCAAGGACTACCACGTCGAGACCAAGTGGCACTCCGATTTCATCGGCGCTATCGCCATCGAAGAGGCCTACCAGCAATACAATGCGCTCTATGCCGCGCTCGTCCGGCAAGTCCTGTCCGATCCGGAATTTGTCACCGCTGCCAAGCAATAGGGCAGCCGAACGCCCCCTTGCCACCGGCGCCCCAGTCATTATGAAAAGTTCATGGATATGAACTGGAGCGGTGCGTGATGGCCAAGATCAAGACGACACATGTCGGTAGCCTGCCGCGTGGTGACGAACTCACGCCGCTGCTTCTCGCGCGCGACAAGGGCGAGGTATATGACGCGGAATCCTTCGACACGGTCGTCGCCGCTGCTGTCGATGCCGCGGTCAAGGCGCAGGTCGAAGCTGGCGTCTCGGTGGTCTCCGATGGCGAGCTCGGCAAGGTTGGCTACTCGACCTACATGATCGAGCGCCTTTCGGGCTTCGGCGGCCATATCGACCGCAAGCCGGCGGCGGACCTCGCCGAAGTGCCGAACCTGGCCAAGAAGCTCTCGGCGATCATGGGCAGCCAGGAATTCGTCCGCGCCTCGTGCATTGGCGATGTGCGGCTCGTCTCGCTGCAGCCGCTGCATGACGATATCCGCCGCTTCCGCGCGGCCTTGGACAAGCATGCCGGGCCGGACACCGAAGCCTTCATGAACGCCGCATCGCCGGGCCTCATCACGGCCTTCCAGGTCAACCGCCACTATCCGAGCCACGAGGCCTACCTCGCCGATCTCGCCGATGCGATGCGCGAGGAATACGAGACCATCGTGAATGCGGGTTTCTACCTGCAACTCGACTGCCCCGATCTCGCGATGAGCCGTCACACCGGCTATCAGGACCTTTCAGAGGATGAGTTCCTCAAGGTTGCCGCCGCGAATGTCGAGGCGCTCAACGCCGCCACGGCCAACATCCCGCCCGAAAAGATGCGCATGCACGTGTGCTGGGGCAATTACGAGGGCCCGCACGACCATGACATCCCGCTCGAGCGCGTGATCGACATTGTCCTGAAGGCGCGGCCCTCGACCGTGCTGTTCGAAGCCGCCAACCCGCGCCACGAGCATGAATGGAAGGTGTGGAAGGATGCCAGACTACCGTCCGACAAGGTCCTTGCCCCCGGCGTGATCGACACCTGCTCGAACTACATCGAGCATCCCGAACTCATCGCCCAGCGCATCGAACGCTTCGCCGCCATTGTCGGGCCGGACCGCGTGGTGGGCAGCACCGATTGCGGCTTCGGCACGTTTGCGGGCTACGGCAAGATCGATCCCATCGTCACCTGGCGCAAGCTGCGCAACCTGCGCGAGGGCGCTGATATCGCGGCGGCGCGCGTATGACGGACGAGGACCGCCGAGCCGCCGAGCACGACTGCGCCCGCCTTATCGCGCTCTACGCCAACCTCAATGACGAGGCACGCTGGGACGAAGTGGCGGCGCTCTATGCCGAAGATGGGGTCATGTTCCGCCCCACTGCGCCCGATGCGCCGATCCACGGGCGCGAGGCGATCCTCGCCGCGTTCAAGGGCCGCCCGGCGCGCACCACGCGGCATGTCTGCAGCAACGTGGTCATCACCGTCGAAAGCGCGGATACGGCCTCCGGCGTCAGCGCCATGCTGCTGTTCACCGGCGGCGCCGCGCCGCTGGTCGGCTCGTTCCACGACAGGTTCGTGCGGACAGCCGAGGGCTGGCGCTTTGCCGAGCGGCGCGGTTCGCTTACGTTTGCACCCTGATGAATGCACCTGCTGTCCCGCCCGTCAAATCCGCGCTGCGCACGCTCGATGTGATCGAGTTCGTCGTTGCGCACCGGCAAGGCGTCGTGGCGCAGGAAATCGCCGGTGCGCTCGGGATTCCGGTGAGCAGCCTGTCGTACCTTCTCACCACGCTGGCGGATCGCGGCTATCTGGTGCGCGAGGGGCGGCGCTATCTGCCGGGTCCCGGCCTCGAACGCCTGCGTGCGTCTCCGGAAGCCCTCCCACTGGCGGACCGCGTCGCGCCGCTGGTGCGCGCCTTGAAGGGCGAGCTCAACGAAACCGCCTCGTTCATGGTCCAGCGCGGGTGGGAGGTTGAGGCGCTGGTTACCGAGGCCAGCGATCAGGCGCTGCGCTACGCGGTCGATCCCGGCACACGGCGACCACTCCATGCGCTGGCGGCGGGAAAGGTGATCCTTGCCGCGCTGACGCCGAGCGAGCTGGCGCGCTACTTCGCCGAGACCACCCGCGCGGTGTTCACCCCGGCCACCCGCACCAGTGAGGCAGACCTTACCGACGATATCGCCCGCATCTCCGCCGATGGCATGGCCGTGGCGCGCGAGGAAGCGACCGTTGGCATTATCGGCACGGCGGTGCCTGCGCGGATCGACGGCCAGTTTGTCGGCGCCTTCAGCGTCGCCATCCCGGCGGTGCGGTTCGATGCGGCGCTGGAGGTCCGTGTGCGCCAGGCGCTGCTGCGCGCGGCTGCTGCGCTGGGCTGAGAGGAATTACCCCTCCGACCCGCTTCGCGGGCCACCTCCCCATTTGTCCCTGCGGGAAAAATGGGGAGGACCTTCTTCCCTCTCCATTTTTGCGAAGCATAAATGGGGAGGTGGCAGCCCGCAGGGCTGACGGAGGGGTTCCTTACTTCTTCATCCCCTCGGTGATCCGCTGCGTCTCCGCCTGCGTCGAGGCAGGCCCGGTATTGCGCTTGTAGATCCCGCCCTGGCCCGCCGCGCGGTTGAACAGTGCGGGGCCGCCTTCCGGCTCCTCCAGCCCGAACAGCGGGAACAGCCCCGGATGCCGGCCAAGTCCCCCGTAAAGATCGAGGCAGCGCTCGATCCAGCCGCGCAGCGGATCGTCATTGGCGAGCACCGGCACCTTGCACACCGACGATGTGAACAGAATGCCGCCCATGATGCGGTAATCGGCATAGTTGGGCGCATCGCCGCCCAGCCATTCGTGCTGCCCCAGCGTCGCGCGCAGCGGCTCCAGTGCGGCGGAAATGCCCGGCAGCCGCTGCTCGCGCCCGGCCTGCATGTCCTCCAGCTTCTTGCCCAGCATCTTCTCGCGGCTGTGGGTGATGTATTCGTGGTCCTGCGGCACCGAAAGATCGCGGTAGTCAGCGCAGAAGCAGCGCATCCACGGGCCGACCGCCGCGCCCCAGAACCAGTGATCGAGCGCCTTCAGCGTCGCCGCCACGGAAGGATGCGGGATCAGGGCAGGGCGGTCCGGATACTTGGCGTCGAGGTATTCGACGATGCCCCAGCTATCGAGCACCCATTCGCCATCGTCGACGATCGCCGGCAGCCGTTCGGTCTTGCCACCGGTACGCTCGAGAATCCCGGTGAACCCGCCAGGCACGACGTCCAGATCGAACCCCTTGTGCTTCAAGGCATATTTGGTCGCCCACACGAACGGACTGATCGTCGCCCCCGTGCTCAGCGCGAGGTCGTAGAAGGTGATCGTGTTGTTGGCGGCCATGGCAATCCTCTCGCTTTTTCGTTGAGGCCAGTGTGCCACATATTGTTAGTGATACAAACTAATTTTGCGGTCGAAGAAAGATGGTTCACGCAGAGACGCAGAGGAGAAGCGAGACGCAGAGAAGAAGAGATGAGGGCGGCTGCGCCGCAGGCAACGTCCTTTCTCCGCGTCTCCCCTTCTTCTCCGCGTCTCTGCGTGAAACCCAAGAACTCAAGCCTTCTGCGTGCGCCACCCTTCGGCGTAGTTGTCGCGCGCTGCCGCCACATAGGGCACCGGCGCCACGACGGCCTTGATCTCGGTCTGCACATGCGGCTCGACGGTCGGCTTGCTGGTGCCGCCGTTCGGCTCACCCCACAGCAGCGAAACTTCGGTGCCCGGCGCGGTGAAGCCCGGCTCCATCATGGCGAGCGTCAGGAACTTGCCCTCGTTGGCGGTGTAGCCGATCCACGTCGAGAGGCCGACCTGCTTGCCGCCGCTCAGCACAGTATCGAACGGGTGCATCGCATAGACCGAGCTCGGGTATTCCATGAACTTCGCCCGCTCGCCTTGGCTGAGCGCGGAGGACTGCACGCGCATCACGTCCTCGTTGTCGAGCGCCAGCGTCACCTTGGTGCGGTGGTTCCCTGCCGCCGCCATCTTTTCGAGCGCCGCGCGGCCGATGAACTCGTGGTCGAACTTGACGAAGGGGCCGTAGCCCAGATCCCACGGCGTGGTGTAGTAGCCCTCGACCGTCTCGGGCACCCAGCTGCCGCCGACCGAGCACTTCGCTTCATAGGAATTTGCCGACAGCCATTCGCGATAGGGCTTCAGTTCCTCGCCGGTGTAGATCGCGGGGAAGGGGGAAGGGATCCAGCCCGATTCCAGCGTGTTGGACGAGTATGCCCGGCCGCCGACCAGCGCCATGCCGAAGTCCTTGCCGGCCTCGACCAGCGCCGCATGCACCGCGCCGTAGTCTTCCCACGGCCCCATCAGCTCGAAGCCGGGCTGCCCCGCCATGCCGTGCCGCAGCGCGCGCACTTCCTTGCCCGCAATCTGCAGGCGGCACATGTGGAAGAACTTCAGATCGGGCGGAGTCGCCCCGATGGCCTTCTCGATGATCTTCATCGCGTTGGGGCCCTGCACCTGGAAGCGGTAGGAATTGCGCTTGCCGTCGGTGCGCATCGCCCAGCGTTCGTCGCGCTCGACGGTCACGTTCCAGTTGCCGGTCGCGGCGTGGTATTCCACCCACTCGATTGCGGGCGCGCGGCCGACGAGGTTGAAGTGGTTCTCGTCGAGATAGAACAGGATCACGTCGCCGATGACGTAGCCGTAGGGCGTCACCGGCACGAACTGCTTGGCGCGATCGGGAATGAAGTTCCTGAACGAGTTGACGCCGAGGTACTCGAGCATCGCGAAGGCATCCGGGCCCTTAACCGCCAGATCGACCATGTGGTACGACTGGTTGTAGAGCACAGCCGTATGCCCCCAGGCCCACTGCTCCGCGCGCCAGTTGGAGTATTCCGCCGGCACCCCGGGATAGACGTTGGGGCCGACCTGCTGGTTGCGCAGGAAATGGACGAGATCAGATTGCGCGCCGATCACGGATTCAAGGGACTGGGTCATGGCGGGGCTCTCCCGGTTATGCGGTTACCGGTATGCCATGCCTCAATTTCATCGGGCTGAAAAGTTCAGTTATGTGAAATAGCGAAAAAAGTTCGCATGCCCGAAAGCCCCTCCCCGCTCGGGGAGGGGTTGGGGAGGGGTGACGCGCCTCTCCGGTGAGCGCGGCGCACCCCCACCCAGCCTCCCCCGACCGGGGGAGGGGCAGGTTGTGCGATCCCCCAAACGCAAAAGGCCGGCCCAAACGGACCGGCCCCTTGGCTAGGCTCTGGCTGGAAATCAGCCCTCGACGTGCTCGGCGAGGACCGTGAGACCCTTCTCGCTCACTTCGGCAAACCCGCCGGTGATGCGGATGTCCTCAGGCGCGGCACCATTGGTGCGGTAGACCCGAAGGGCGCCGTCCTGGATCGTCGACATGAACGGCGCGTGGCCTTCCAGCACGCCGAAGTTACCTTCGGAGCCGGGGACTTCGACCATGAAGACCTCTTCCGAACGGACGAGGCGGGCCGGGGTGACGAGTTCGAAGTGGAGCGACATGTCGGGTTCCTAAGGCCCCCTCCCGCCAGGCGGGAGAGGGCAAAGCAAAATCAGGCTTCTTCAGCCAGCTTCTTGGCCTTGGCGATCGCATCGTCGATGCCGCCGACCATGTAGAACGCGGCTTCCGGCAGGTGGTCGTACTCGCCGTCGACAACCGCCTTGAACGAGCGGACGGTGTCTTCGACCTGCACGAACTTGCCCGAGATGCCGGTGAACACTTCGGCGACGTGGAAGGGCTGCGAGAGGAAGCGCTGGATCTTGCGGGCGCGCGCGACGATCAGCTTATCCTCTTCCGAAAGCTCGTCCATGCCGAGAATGGCGATGATGTCCTGCAGCGACTTGTACTTCTGCAGGGTTTCCTGGACGCGGCGGGCGGTTTCGTAGTGCTCCTGGCCGACGACGGCCGGGGTGAGCACGCGGCTGGTCGAGTCGAGCGGGTCCACCGCCGGATAGATGCCGAGTTCGGAGATCGCGCGGTTCAGCGTGGTCGTCGCGTCAAGGTGCGCGAACGAGGTCGCCGGTGCCGGGTCGGTAAGGTCGTCCGCGGGCACGTAGATCGCCTGGACCGAGGTGATCGAACCCTTGGTGGTCGAGGTGATGCGCTCCTGCAGCGCGCCCATGTCGGTCGCGAGGGTCGGCTGGTAGCCCACCGCCGAAGGAATACGGCCGAGCAGCGCCGACACTTCCGAACCCGCCTGCGTGAAGCGGAAGATGTTGTCGACGAAGAACAGCACGTCCTGGCCTTCCTCGTCACGGAAGTATTCGGCCATGGTCAGGCCCGAAAGCGCGACGCGCGCGCGGGCGCCCGGCGGCTCGTTCATCTGGCCGAACACGAGCGCCACCTTCGACCCTTCCGGGGTCGGGTTGCCGTCGGCGTCCTTGGCGATAACGCCGGCGTCGAGGAACTCGTGGTAGAGGTCGTTGCCCTCGCGGGTGCGTTCACCGACGCCCGCGAAAACCGAAACGCCGCCGTGGCCCTTGGCGATGTTGTTGATCAGTTCCTGGATGAGCACGGTCTTGCCGACGCCCGCGCCGCCGAACAGGCCGATCTTGCCGCCGCGCGCATAGGGCGCGAGCAGATCGATCACCTTGATGCCGGTGACGAGAATGGCCGCTTCGGTCGACTGGTCGATGAACTCGGGGGCCTTGGCATGGATCGGCGCCGACTTCTCGGCATTGACCGGGCCGCGCTCGTCGATCGGCTCACCGATCACGTTGAGGATGCGCCCCAGCGTCATCGGGCCGACCGGCACCGAGATCTGCGCGCCGGTGTTGGTCACCGGCTGGCCGCGGGTCAGGCCGTCGGTCGAGTCCATCGCGATCGTGCGCACGGTGTTCTCGCCGAGGTGCTGCGCCACTTCGAGAACAAGGCGGTTGCCGTTGTTGTCGGTTTCCAGCGCAGTGAGAATCGCCGGCAGCTCGCCGGGGAAGGTCACGTCGACGACGGCGCCGATGACCTGGCTGATCTTGCCAGTGGTGGTCTGGTTGAGGACGGCTGCGGTGGCCATGTTGGTTTCCTTACCTTGAAAGTCTTACAGCGCTTCGGCGCCAGCGATGATTTCGATGAGTTCGGTCGTGATCGCGGCCTGACGGCTGCGGTTGTACTGGATGGTCAGCTTCTGGATCAGCTCGCCCGCGTTGCGCGTGGCGTTGTCCATCGCGGTCATCGAAGCGCCCTGTTCGGAAGCTTCGCGCTCGAGCAGCGCTCCAAAGATCTGCGTGGTGACATAGCGCGGCAGCAGCGCTTCGAGGATTTCCTCCTCGCCGGGTTCGTACTCGACGACCGCATCGCCGCCCGCCGTCACGACTGGCGCGGGAACGGGGATCAGCTGCTGCGTCACGGGTTCCTGCGTCAGCGCGTTCTTGAACACGGGCGAGACCAGATGGGCGACGTCGAACTTGCCGCCCTCGAACATGGCGATGAGCTCGTGCGCGATGGCGCTGGCTTCGTCGAAGCCGGGCGTGCGCACGAGGCTGGTGTCATATCCGGCGGCTGCGGCAGCCGGAAAGTCACGCCGGATCGGGGCACGGCCCTTCTTGCCGACGAGGTAGAAGCTCACCGTCTTGCCGGCCGCTTCAAGCGCGCGCGCCTGAAGCTTGGCTTCCTTGACGATGTTCGAGTTGAGACCGCCGCACAGGCCCTTGTCGGTGTTGACGACGACAAGGAGGTGGCGCTGGTCAGAGCCCGTGCCGCGCATCAGCAGCGGCGCGCTGTCCTGGCCCGCAACCTTGCTGGCAAGGCTGGCCATCACTTCGGCAAGGCGGCTGGCATAGGGACGCGCCGCTTCCGCCGCCGTCTGCGCCTTGCGCAGCTTGGCCGCCGCGACCATCTGCTTGGCCTTGGTGATCTTCTGGGTCGACTTGACCGAGTTGATCCGGCCCTTGAGTTCCTTCAGCGAAGCCATCGAATGTCCCTTGCGGGGGCCGGAAGAAAATAGGGACAGTCCCTATTTATCGCCATCCGACCCTGAGCAAACTTCCAAAACAGCGTATTCGATAAATAGGGACTGTCCCTATTTTCTTTCCTTACGCGAACTGCTTGCCGAACGCGTCGAGCGCGGCCTTCAGCTTGCCCTTGGCCTCGTCGCCCAGATCCTTGGTGTCGCGGATCAGCTTCAGCAGGTCGGCATGGCTGGAGTGCAGATAGCTCAGCAGCTCGGCCTCGTATTCGCCCACGCGGTTCACCGGAATACCGTCGAGGTAGCCGTTGGTGCCCGCGAAGATCACGCAGGTCTGCTCTTCGAAGCCCAGCGGCGAGAACTGCGGCTGCTTGAGCAGCTCGGTCAGGCGCGCACCGCGGTTCAGCAGCTTCTGGGTCGAGGCGTCGAGGTCGGAACCGAACTGCGCGAAGGCCGCCATTTCGCGGTACTGCGCAAGCTCCAGCTTGATCGAGCCGGCGACCTTCTTCATCGCCTTGGTCTGCGCCGACGAGCCCACGCGGCTCACCGAGAGGCCGACGTTGATGGCCGGACGGATGCCCTGGTAGAACAGGCCGGTTTCAAGGAAGATCTGGCCGTCGGTGATCGAGATCACGTTGGTCGGGATGTACGCCGAAACGTCGCCCGCCTGCGTCTCGATGATCGGCAGCGCGGTCAGCGAGCCGTTGCCGTTCTCGTCGTTCATCTTCGCCGCGCGCTCGAGCAGGCGGCTGTGGAGATAGAACACGTCGCCCGGGTAGGCTTCGCGGCCCGGCGGACGGCGGAGCAGCAGCGACATCTGGCGGTAGGCCACGGCCTGCTTCGAAAGGTCGTCGTACACGATCACGGCGTGCATGCCGTTGTCGCGGAAGAATTCGCCCATCGTCGCACCGGTGTAGGGCGCGAGGTACTGCAGCGGCGCGGGCTCCGAAGCGGTCGCGGCGATGACGATGGAGTATTCCATCGCGCCGTTCTCTTCGAGCTGGCGGACGATCTGCGCGACAGTCGAGCGCTTCTGGCCGACGGCGACGTAGATGCAGTAGAGCTTCTTGCTCTCGTCATCGCCTGCGTTGACGGCCTTCTGGTTGATGAAGGTGTCGATCGCGACGGCGGTCTTGCCGGTCTGGCGGTCGCCGATGATCAGTTCGCGCTGGCCGCGGCCGACGGGAACGAGCGCGTCGATCGCCTTGAGGCCGGTCTGCACGGGCTCGTGCACCGACTTGCGCGGGATGATGCCGGGCGCCTTGACTTCGACGCGGGTGCGGACGGCGTCCACGATCGGGCCCTTGCCGTCGATCGGGTTGCCCAGTGCGTCGACCACGCGGCCGAGCAGGCCCTTGCCGACGGGGACGTCCACGATGGTACCGGTGCGCTTGACCTGGTCACCTTCCTTGATCTCGGCGTCCGAGCCGAAGATCACGACGCCGACGTTGTCGGCTTCGAGGTTGAGGGCCATGCCCTTCACCCCGTTCGCAAACTCGACCATCTCGCCGGCCTGGACCTGGTCGAGGCCGTAGATGCGGGCGATACCGTCACCGACCGACAGCACGGAGCCGACTTCCGAGACCTGGGCCTCGGTGCCGAAGCTGGCGATCTGGTCCTTGATGACCTTCGAGATTTCAGCGGCGCGGATTTCCATTTTCAGCCTTTCATGAAGCCTGTTGGCTTAGCCCTGAGTCCTTAGCCCTTCATGGCCTGGGCAAGCGAATTGAGACGAGTACGGATCGAGCCGTCGATCATGCGGCTGCCGATCTGGACGACGAGGCCGCCCAGAATAGCCGGATCGACATGGGCCTTGACCGTGACGGAGCGGCCCTCGCGGGCCTTGAGCTTTTCGGCCAGCTGCGCGAGCTGCGCTTCATCGAGCGGGTGCGCGGTGGTCACTTCAGCGGTCACTTCGCCGCGGGCGGCAGCTGCGATAGCGGTGAAGGCGCGCACGACGTCGGGCAGCGAGGCGAGGCGGCGGTTGGCCGCCAGCACGCCGAGGAAGTTGCGAGTGAGGCCCGAGACCTTGAGATAATCGGCAACCGCATCGATCGTCTTCGCGGCGACATCGCGCGAAACTTCGGGGTTCTTGAGCAGCGCAGCCAGATCGGCCGATTCGCGCACTGCGGCACCAAGGGTATCGAGGTCGGTCTCGACCGCCGTCACAACCCCCTGTTCGCCCGCCAGATCATAGAGCGCGGCCGCGTACCGTCCCGCCAAGCTGGCCGTAATCCCGCCGGAAATCTCCACGCGCCTTGGTCCCCTTCATCCAGGATGGATCGCAAATGGTGTTTGCATGGGCCATGGTGCCGTGCACAAAACACAGCGGCCCGCAATGGGGGCGCGCCTAGCAACCAAGTCCCGGCCTGACAAGATGCCAGATGCCGATTCCATGGGGCATTGGGGCAGCGGGGGTGAAATCCCCCGATTCAAGCTCCGATCAGGGTGCTGGATGGCAGTTGTAGCGCAGTCGCTCGTTGGGTTCCGGGGGGAGCAGCGCGCGGATGCTGCCTTGCGCTTCGCCCAGCGCGCGGGCCGCCGCATCGTCTGCCCCGCAGGCCGGGGCCTTGAGCCTGGTGCGCGCCTCGCGCAGCGCGGTCATCGCATCGAGGCCCATCAGATAGCGCTCGACGGTATACTCGCGGCGGTCGGGATCGAAGCGCGTGATCGATACCGTCGCTTCGCCCTGCGGCACCAGCACGCGGCTCCAGCCGTCGCCGGCGAGGCCGTACTGGGTCTTGCCGTTGACGCAGCCGCCCGGCGCCCAGGTCAGCGGGACATCGGTCACATCGGAGACGGTCACCCGGCTGCGCTGCGGATCGAGCACGCAGACCAGCTTTTGCGGAGCTTCCGGCGCCGCGCTGCTGGCATCGGGCGCGGGAGCGGCCTCGTTCTTCGCCTTGGCTTCGGCAATGATGTCCTTCGCGCGTTCGTCGATCAGGCTCAGCGGCGGCCGCAGCAGCCATGTGCCCACCGCCGCCACCAAGAGCAGCCCCGCCGCGCCGCCCGCGATCTTGAGCTGGCGCTGCTTGCCGCGCTGGTAGAACACGAATGCCGCGGCCCCCGCCGCGAACGAAGCCAGCAGCAGCACGGCAGCAATGGCAAGGCCGTTGTCCCGCTCGGACAGGATCTGCAGTTCGGCATCGTGCTGCGCCTTCGCGGCAAACTCCGCCTGCGCCGCCTTGCGCGCGTCCGCCTCCGCTGCCAGCCGCGCCTGATCTTCCGCCCCGCGCGCCGCGTCCGCCCGGTCGAGATCGGCGAGCGACGTGCAGGGCGTGCCGCTGACATGCGGGGTTACGCCCGCGCCCTGCAGAAAGGCCGCAAGCTCGCGCATCGAGATCGCGAAGTAGAATGCCGAATCGGTGGTGTTCTCGCTCACGGTGCCGAAGCTGTTGACCCCGAGCACCCGCCCGCAGGCGTCGAGCAGCGGCCCGCCCGAATTGCCCGCCCCGATCGGCGCGGTGTGCAGGATCGTGTCGTATTCGCGGCTGGAGCGTCCCGCCGAGATGTAGCCGCGCGATTTCACCGCCGCTTGCGGGCTGACGAGGTCGGCCATCGAAAGCCCCTCGGCCATGTCGACATTGCCGGGATAGCCTGCCGCATAGACTTCCTGGCTGTCTGCCGGCGCGCCGGAATAGAGCGTCAGCGCGGCAAGCGACGTGCCGGGTTTGAGCTTGAGCAGGGCGAGATCGCGCTGCGGCGAATAGGCGGCAATCGTCGCGGCAAAACCGCCGCGCCCTTCGGACGGCACGACTCCCGCCACGATCCCGTCGCTGTCGCGCAAGTCTTCCACGACATGCGCGTTGGTCACCACGAGATCGGGCGCGATGGCAAAGCCGGTGCCGTGGCTGACGAGCTGCGCCGCGCCGCCATCGTAGCGGATCAGCACGACCCGCACGACGCCCCGGCTGGCGGCGGCGATATCGGCCGGGTCAGCCGTGACCGCAGCGGGCAGCGCGGCGATCAGGAATGCGGCAAGAAGGGCGAGCAGGCGGCGGAGAGTAGGCATCGACGCCGGTTCTTGCCGGGAATCGATTGGACCGCAAGCGGCGGGAAGCGTAGTCACGCCACTGCCGCTATCGCCGCCATACACCGCAGCAGGAGCAGAGGCATGAAGCAGACCGATCCCACCCCATCCGCCTGGACCGATGGCGGCCGCGGCACGGTGATCCACTGGGGCGTGGCACAAACCTCGCTCGGCCCGATGCTCGTCGCCGCGAGCGCCAAGGGCGTCGTGCGGCTTTCATTCGGTGAAGACCCCGCTGTCCTCGCCGAGCGCTTCCCGAATGCCGAACTGGTGCAAGGCGGTGCCTCGTTCGCTGCACTGCTCGCCGAAATCATCAAGGCCGCCGAAGCCCCCGGCGAGACGGACTTCGACCACATCCCCGTCGACGTCTCCGGCACGCCCTTCCAGCAAAGCGTGTGGCAGGCGCTGCGCCGCATTCCCAAGGGCGAGACGCGCACGTACGCCCAGCTCGCCGCCGAAGTGGGCCGCCCGGGCGCGGTGCGGGCAGCAGGCTCGGCCAACGGCGCCAACCACGTCTCGCTGCTGATCCCCTGCCACCGCGTGATCCGCAGCGATGGCAGCCTCGGCGGCTATGCCTGGGGCCTCGAGATCAAGGCCAAGCTGCTCCAGCGCGAGGGCGCGCTGCTCCTTCTATAGCCCTCTCCCCTTGAGGGGAGAGGGCCCGCGTGAGGGGACTACCCTTTTAGCCGAGCGATTAAATCGCCTTCCCATCGGGGGCGGGGGTGATGTATCTTCCGGTGGAATCAGAAACACCGGGAGATAGCCAATGACCACCGTCACCCTCGAGCCGGGCATGCCGCAAACCATCGGCGAGGCCTTCGCCCACATCGGCACCGTCACCGCGCCGACCGTGACGGACATCAAGGTCATGTGCCTCGTCGAAGCCGCCAGCAAGGAACTCTACCGCGCGACCGCCGCCAATGCCGAAAACCCGGCGGTGGCAGACCTGCTGCGCACCAATGGCGACGAGGAATTCCTCCACGCCCGCCGCGCTGCCGCTGTGCTCAAGGTACTGACGGGCGAGGACTTCACGCCCCCCGAGGCCGACGCCAACCCCTATCTCGCCGGCGGCGCGTTCCCCATTGGCGAACTGACGCCCGAAGCGCTCCGCAAGCTCGCCCAGACCGAATTCGATGGCGAAACGCTCTACGAAGGCTGGGCCGCCAGCATCGGCAACGATGAAGCCGCCGCCCTCCTGCGCGCCAACGGCAAGGAGGAAACCGACCACGGCAACCGCCTGCTGCAGGCGGCGGCGCTGCTGGAGGGGTAGGGGAGAGGGGAGCTCACCCCAGCGCGCGATAGCGGAAGCCGCGAAACCGCACCGCGCCGTCACCCGCCGCAAACAGTGCCGGGCGCAGGCTGAGGAGGTTGTCGACCGTATTCGCGTTATAGCCGGAAACCTCGCTGCGCACGCCGTGGCGTGTCCAGGCCTTGCCGTCGAGGCTGTAGTGGAAGGTCGCGATCTGGTCTTCGCAGGAGATGCGCAGCCACATCCGCCGCGCGGGCCGTGCGGGTTCGGGCCAGTAGGAGGCCTTGCCGCCGCGATAGCTGGTCATGCGCTGGCCATCGATGCCCATGCCGAGGAACAGGCGGTCGTCGAAGAACAGCAGCAGGCCGCCGGTCGCTGCGCCGTCCAGTTCGACCTCGACGGTGATCTCGTAGGCCCGGTCGCCCACTTGCTGGGTCAGCACGGTGCCGTCCGCCGGGCCTTTGCCCTCTGCCTCCAGCACCAGCGCACCGCCGCCCGCGTGGACCCGCTTCGCCTCACCGGGCGCGCTGCCATAGAGGTTCCACAAGGTGCCCAGCCGGTCGCTGGTGAAGTCGTCCGAATGCGGCATGCCGTGCGGTACGCCTTGCGCCAACGGCTTGGGGAGGGGCTTCGACAGATCGCCGCCTCTGGCCCGGAACCAGCCGTCCGCCGTCCATTCGATCGGCTCGAGCAAGGTCTGCCGCCCGAGTGTGAGATAGCCGTTCTCGAAGCCGTGATAGACCATGTACCACTGCCCGCCCGGCCCTTCGACGCAGGTCGCATGCCCGCGTGACCACCACATCTCGGCGCGCGACTGCGTGCGCTGGATCGGATTGTGCGGGCAATGCTCCCACGGTCCGTTGATGGATCGGGAGCGGGCGGCGACGATCATGTGCCCCGTCGGCGGGCCGCTCGTGCCGCCGACCGCGTTGACGAGGTAGAAGTACGCGCCCCGGCGGAACAGCTTGGGCCCTTCCGGCGAGTACGCCTCGGTGATCCAGTCATCGGGATAGCGCCAGGCCTCGTAGACCGTCTCGACCGGCCCTGCGGTGGCGAGCCCATCCGGTGTCAGCTTCACCCGCTTGCCATCGTTGAAGAACAGATAGCGCTGGCCATCCTCGCCCACCACGTGACCCGGATCGATCAGACCGCCGATCTTGAGGTCGATCGGCTCGCTCCACGGCCCCTCCATCGATGGCGCGCGGATCACGTAGATATTGGCAAAGCTCGGCAGGCCCTCCGACCACGGCGCCTTCATAAAGGGGATGTAGATGAAATAGCGCCCGTCGTGCTTGGCGATATCGACCGCGAAGACCGTGCCCAGCGGGCGGGGGAGGGCGGGCTTCAGCGGCTGCCAGTTCACCAGATCGCGCGAGTGCCAGATCAGCAGTCCCGGCGCGGAATCGAACGACGAATGCGTCATGTAGTAGTCGTCGCCGTCCTTGAGGACGGAGGGATCGGGGTAGTCCCCGGAGAGGACGGGATTGAGATAGGTCCCGTTGCCGAGATCGGCCCGGCGCTGCCCCTCGATGCCGCGCGCCCATTGCGGCGGCGCCGAGCAGGTCGGGGTGAGCGGCCCCGCCTTTGCGGCGCGCGGCGCGAACCCGCTGCCACTCGCAACCGCGCCGGCCAGTCCCAGTTTCATGATGTTTCTGCGCGATTCCATCCCGGCCATCCTTTTATTAGAATGTTGGTTCTATATTCAGCGGGTGACACGCTGGCAACCGACGTCAAAATGGAGTTTACCTTTCGTGGAGGAGGGACGTCATGCGTGTCGAAACCTGAGCAGGCTGGCCTGTCCGAAACGCTCGACGCGCTGGTTGCGACGGATGGACTTCCTGCCAGCTACCGCAAAACCATCGATCAGCATTGGCGCTCGCTGGCCGTTTATATCGCGGCGCGCGCGGCAGTGGCGGGTGGTCCGCTGATCGTCGGCGTCAGCGGCTCGCAGGGCAGCGGCAAGTCCACGCTGTGCCGCATGCTCGAAGTGCTGCTCCTGCAGGAACACGGACTGCACGCCGCGACGCTTTCCCTCGATGATCTCTACCTCACGCGCCGCGAACGCATGGACCTTGCGCGCGAAGTCCATCCGCTGTTTGCCACGCGCGGCGTACCGGGGACGCATGATGCCGCGCTCGGCCTCGCGCTGTTCGATCGGGTGCGCGCCGGGCAGGCAGGCCTCAAGCTGCCGCGCTTTGACAAGGCCATCGACGACCGCGCGCCGGTGCGAGAATGGCCCACCCTGACCGCTCCGGTCGATATCCTCCTGTTCGAAGGCTGGTGCGTGGCCGCGCGCCCGCAATCGGAAGACAAGCTCGGCCCGCCGATCAACTGGCTCGAAGCCGAGGAGGATACGGCGGGCATCTGGCGCCGCCATGTCAACACGGCGCTTGCCGGACCCTACCGGCCATTGCTCGATGGGACGGATCTTGTGATCATGCTGCAGGCGCCTGACTTCAGCGCCGTGCTCGGCTGGCGGCAATTGCAGGAGGCCAAGCTGCGCGCGCGCACCGGCAGCGGGATGTCGGACGCCGAAGTCGCCCGCTTTGTGCGGCACTATGAACGGTTGACGCGGCATCTGCTGGCAGACTTGCCGGACCGGGCCGATGTGGTGATCCCGCTCGGCGCGGACCACAGCATCGGCGCGGTTCGCTACGCGGCTCAGACGAACGAATAGGGGTCGATATCGACCGCCACCCGCACCCCCGGCGGGAAGCGCAGCGGGGCGAGCCAGCCCTTGATCAGCTTCTGCACTTCGGCCGTGCGGCGCGCCGCGATCAGCAGGCGGTAGCGGTGCCGGCCGCGCAGCAGGGAGAGCGGCGCCGGGGCCGGACCGAGGATGAGGACGCCCGGCTCCCTGGGCTGGGCGCCGCCGATGGCGCGGGCCGCATCGCGCGCTTCGGCCTCGTCCTCGCTCGAGACGATGATCGCCGCCCAACGCCCGAACGGCGGAGCACCCGCCTCGCGCCGCGCTTCGGTTTCGGCGGCGTAGAACGCATCGCGGTCGCCGCTCGCGAGCGCGGCGATCACGGCGGCCTTGGGATGCCGCGTCTGGATCAGCACTTCGCCCGGCTTGGCCCCGCGTCCGGCGCGGCCTGCGACTTGGGCGATCTGCTGGTAGGTGCGCTCCGCCGCGCGCAGGTCCCCGCCATCGAGCCCCATGTCCGCATCGACCACGCCGACCAAGGTCAGCTCGGGAAAGTGGAACCCCTTGGTGACGAGCTGGGTGCCGACAATCACGTCGATCGCTTTCGCCTCGGCCTGCGCGACGAACTCCGCCGCCGCCGCTGGGCTGGCAAGCGTATCGGAGGTGACCACCGCCACGCGGGCACCGGGCATCAATTCGCCCACTTCGTCGGCAATGCGCTCGACCCCCGGTCCGCAGGCGACCAGGCAATCGGGCTCGCCGCATTCCGGGCAGACCGGCGGCGGCGGCACTTCGTGCCCGCAGTGATGGCAGGCAAGCCGCTGCGAGAGCCGGTGCTCGACCAGCCATGCCGAGCAGTTGGGGCACTTGAAGCGGAAGCCGCAGTGCCGGCACAGCGTCAGCGGTGCATAGCCTCGGCGGTTGAGGAACAGCAGGCTCTGCTCGCCCTTGTCCAGCCGGTCCGCCAGCGCTTCGACCAGCGGCGGCGCCAGCCAGCGCCCGCGCGGCGGCTGCATTTCGGTGAGGTTCACCACCGCGATCTTCGGCAGCAGCGCTCCGCCGAAGCGGCTCGGCAGCACCAGCCGCGTGTAGCGTCCCGCCTCGGCCATCTGCAGGCTTTCAAGCGCGGGGGTGGCGCTTGCCAGCACCACCGGCACCGCTTCGAAGTGCCCGCGCATCACCGCGACATCGCGGGCATTGTAGCGCACCCCGTCGTCCTGCTTGAACGCGATCTCGTGCGCCTCGTCGACCACGATGAGCCCGAGATCGGCAAACGGCAGGAACAGCGCCGAGCGCGCGCCGACCACCACTCTGGCGCCGCCGAACGCCACCTGCCGCCACGCCCGCCGCCGCTCGGATGCCTTGAGCGAGGAATGCCAGGTGACCGGCTGGGTCCCGAACCGCTTTTCAAACCGGCTGAGAAAGGCTGCCGTCAGCGCGATTTCGGGGAGCAGCACCAGCACTTGCCGCCCCGCCTCCAAGGCTGCCGCCACCGCTTCGAAATAGGTCTCGGTCTTGCCCGAGCCGGTCACGCCGTCGAGCAGGAACGGCTGGAACCGGTGCGCCTTGACAGCCGCCACCATATCCGCCGCCGCAGCGGCCTGCTGCTCGGCGAGATCAGGCGCGGCGAACTGCGGATCGGGCGCGGGGTAGGGCCGGTCGCTGTCGACCAGTACCGGCTCCAGCAGGCCTTGTCCCAGCATCCCGCGCAGCACGGCTTCGGAGACCCCGGCGATTTCCGCCAGTTCGCGCATCGTCGCCTGCTCGCCCTGCAGCAGATCGAGCGCCTGCAGGCGCTGCGGTGTCATCCGCGCGGGTTCTTCGCCAGTGAGGCGGTATTCAGTGACGGTCCCGCCGCCCTTAAGCGCCGCGCTGCTGGAGAGCGCCATCCGCGCCACGGCGGACAGAGGTGCGAGGTAATAGTCCGCGCACCAGCTGATCAGCCGCCGCAGCGGGGCCGGAAGCGGCGGTACCGGCAGCACTTCGAGCACGGCGCGCAGCTTGTGTTCCGGATAGTCGTCGCCCGGCAGCTCGCCTTCGTCCCACACAAGCCCAAGGATCTGGCGCGGCCCCAGCGGCAGCACGACCACGCTTCCCGGCGGCGCGTCCATCCCGGTCGGCACCCGGTAGTCGAGCGCGCCGAGGGCGGCGTTGAAGACGATGCAGCGGACGCGGGTCATTGGCACCATCTAGGCATTCGCGCCCTTCGGGGCAAAGTCTCACCGACACCCGCTTGGGGAAGAATGACAGGTACAAAGCGCCGCCACCCGCGCTATAGGGTACGGGAATCAGCCGAGGGACAAGCCGATGAAATTCTTTGTCGATACTGCCGATACTGCCGAGATTGCCGATCTTGCCTCGACGGGCCTGCTCGACGGCGTGACCACCAATCCCTCGCTGATCGCCAAGGCGGGGCGCGACTTCATCGAAGTCACCCGCGAGATCTGCGGTCTAACGTCGGGCCCGGTCTCGGCCGAAGTCGTCGCGCTCGATCATGCCGGCATGATGCGCGAGGCGGAAATCCTGCGGAAGATCGCCGACAACGTCTGCATCAAGGTGCCGCTCACCATCGATGGCCTCAAGACCTGCAAGGCGCTCACCGGCGACGGCACGATGGTCAATGTCACGCTGTGCTTCTCGGCCAACCAGGCGCTGCTCGCCGCCAAGGCCGGGGCGACGTTCATCTCGCCCTTCGTCGGCCGGCATGACGACAACGGCTTCGATGGCATGGACCTCATTCGCGACATCCGCCTGATCTATGACAACTACGCTTTCGGCACGGAAATCCTCGTTGCCTCGATTCGCCACGGGGTCCACGTGCTTGAGAGCGCCAAGATCGGTGCCGACGTGATCACCGCGCCGCCGGCGGTCATCAAGGGTCTGTTCAAGCATGTCCTGACCGACAAGGGCATCGAAGGCTTCCTTGCGGACTGGGCCAAGACGGGGCAGAGCATCGGCTGATCGATTTTCGACGGATGAAGACAGACCTTGGCTGACGAAAGCCCCCTCGACCAGTTCCGCTCCGTTCTCGCCGGCACCGCGCGCGCCGTGGCGGATGTGCCCGAGCTCGAAGTCGCCTGGACCGCCGACGCGCCGAGCCAGACGGGGACGAACCTGCGCCTGCCGATGCCCGGGCGCGCGCTCCCGGCGGCGCAAGTGGCTGAAGCGCGCGGGTTTGCCGATGGCATGGCGCTCAAGCTGCGCCTGCACGACGAGGGCCTGCACGGCCGCGGCGCACCGGTCGAGCCGCTCGCCCGCGCGTGCTACGACGCGGTCGAGCAGGTCCGCTACGAAGCACTCGGGTCGGATGGATATGCGGGTATTCGCGGCAACCTCGATGCCGCGACGACCATGCGCCTCGCCTCCGATCCGATCACCCGCGCGATCCGCCCGGAAGACGTGCCGCTGCCCACCGCGCTCGCCATGCTGGTGCGCGAGAGGCTGACAGGCCAGCCGGTGCCGCAGGCCGCCGAAGTCGGCACCGCGATGGTGCGCAGCTGGATCGAAGCGCGCGCCGGGGCCGATATCGAGGGCCTTGCCGATCTGCTCGGCGACCAGAAGGCGTTCCAGAACCTCGCGCTCGAAATGCTCGGCCATCTCGATCTCACCAAGGCGACCGACGAGGCTGATGACGGCGGCGACGAGGACGAGGGCGAGCAGGCCGACGATCAGGCCGAGGACCAGCCCGACGCCTCCGACGACGGCGCCGAGCAGCAGCCCAGCGAAGTCGCGGGTGACACGACCGAAGGCGACGAGCAGGGCGAGGAGCAGGAGCAGACCGAGACTTCGGAAGACACCGCCGATGCCGACATGGCCGACGAAGGCGACGAGGGCATGCTCCCCACGCGCCCCAACCGGCCGTGGACCGACCTGCCGGAAAGCTGGGAATACAAGGCCTACACCACCCAGTTCGACGAGGTCGTCTCCGCCACCGAGCTGTGCGACGAGGAAGAGCTCACCCGCCTGCGCGCCTATCTCGATGCGCAGCTCAAGGGCCTGCAGGGCATTGTCACCCGCCTTGCCAACCGCCTCCAGCGCCGCCTCATGGCGCAGCAGAACCGCTCGTGGGATTTCGACCAGGAGGAAGGCCTGCTTGACGCCGCGCGGCTGGCCCGCGTCGTCATCTCGCCCGGCCATTCGCTGTCCTACAAGATCGAGCGCGACGTCGAGTTCAAGGATACTGTCGTCACGCTGCTGATCGACAATTCGGGCTCGATGCGCGGGCGCCCCATCTCGATCGCGGCGATCAGCGCGGACATCATGGCGCGCACGCTGGAGCGCTGCGGGGTCAAGACCGAAGTGCTCGGCTTCACCACCCGCGCGTGGAAGGGCGGCCAATCGCGCGAGGCATGGCTTTCGGGCGGCAAGCCGGCGCATCCCGGCCGTCTCAACGACTTGCGCCATATCGTCTACAAGAAGGCAGACGAACCCTGGCGCCGCGCGCGCAAGAACCTCGGCCTGATGATGCGCGAGGGGCTGCTCAAGGAAAACATCGACGGCGAGGCGCTGCTCTGGGCGCACACCCGCCTGCTCGCGCGGCCCGAGGATCGCCGCATCCTGATGGTCATCTCGGACGGCGCGCCGGTCGATGATTCGACGCTCTCGGTGAACTCGGCAGGCTATCTCGAACAGCACCTGCGCCGCGTGATCGACTGGATCGAGAAACAGTCCCCGGTCCAGCTTGTCGCCATCGGCATCGGGCACGACGTGACGCGCTACTACCGCCGCGCGGTGACGATCATGGATGTCGAACAACTTGGCGGCACGATGGTCGAGCAGCTGGCGGGCCTGTTCGAAGACGATTGATTTCATTCTGGCTGCAAAATCCTGCACAGCATGTTCGGTGCGCGGCTTGCAACCCGCTCCGGTCTAGGTTCTATTAACCCGACTTTGGAGGGGGATTTCATGAAGCTGGTTAGAAACCTGCTTTGGCTGGTGGCTTGTGTCATGCTTCTGGTCAGCGCGCCCGCAGCATTTGCGCAGGAGAAGACCGGCAGCAAGGCCGGGTTCACGCTGAAGCCGGGCACGGTGCGGATCGTGCTGATGCGGCCCACCATCCGCGTCGGATCGCAATCGGCGGGCGGGGTGATCACACCCAACGCTGAATGGTCCGCGAACGCGCGCGAATACATCGCCAAGGCCCTCAAGGCGCAGCAGGACAAGCTGGGCAATGTCGTCGTCGATTACGACGAAGGGGTGACCAAGGACGGCGCGGTCGTCACCCAGTATTCCAACCTGTTCGGCGCGCTGGCCGATTCGGTGATCGAATACCAGTTCTTCCCCGGCAACCGTCTGCCGACCAAGAAGCGCAAGGGCTCGTTCGAATGGAGCCTCGGCAATGGCCTTGCCAACCTCGATTCGCTCAAGGGTGCCGACTACGCCTTGTTCATCAACACCTATGACGGGTACGGGTCCGCCGGTCGCAAGATGCTGCAGCTGTTTGCAGCGATGGGCGGGATTTCGGTGATTTCCGGGGTGCACTGGGGGCATGCCGGACTGATCGACCTCAAGACCGGCGAACTGGTGTGGCTGAATGCCGACCGTCAGATGGGCGGCGACTTGCGCACCGAGGATGGCGCGGTGAAGCGGGTCGAGCAGCTGCTCAAGGGCTTCCCGGGTCAGGCCGCGCCGGCTGCTCCTGCTGCAGCACCAGCCGCTCCTGCTGCCGCATCAACCGCCACTGAAGCAAGCAAATGAGCTTCTGCCGCCGGTTCAGCGCCGTGCTGCCCGGCATTGCGGCGCTGGCGCTGGCCGGGGCTGCGCATGCGGTTGAACCTGCTGCGCCGGTCTTGCCGACCTATACCGCCGCCTATCAGCCGCAGACCAAAGACGAACGCGGCATCTGGATGGAGGCGGACGAGGACGAGCGGGTCCTGCGCGATTCGGTCCTGCTCATGCGCGATGAGGGGCTCAACGCCTATGTCCGGCAGGTGCTGTGCCGCGAAGTCGGCGAGGATCGCTGCCGCAGCGTGCGGCTCTATATCGTCGAGGTTCCGCAGTTCAATGCAAGCATGGCGCCCAACGGCACGATGCGGGTGTGGACCGGACTGCTGCTGCGCGTGCAGAACGAGGCCGAACTCGCCTCCGTGCTCGGGCACGAATTTGCCCACTTCGAGCTTCGCCACTCGCTGGCGGGCATCAAGGCCCGGCGCGATGCGGCCAGCCTTGCTGCGTGGATCGGCGTGCTAAGCGCAGGCGCGGCCAATATCGGCACCGGCGGTGCTGGCAACGGCAGCACGCTGCAGCTTGCGGTGCTGGGCAACTATTTCAAGTTCAGCCGCGAACAGGAAACCGCGGCTGATCTTCTCGGCCTGCAATACATGGCGAAGTCGCCTTATGATCCGGCGGCCGCCTCGCAGATCTGGCAGTCGATCATGGCCGAGGCCGATGCCCGGTCGGTGGCGCGCGGATTGAAGCCCGGGCGCGAATACAAGGCCGCCTTCTTCGGCACGCATCCGCCTTCGCCAGAGCGCGCCGCCTACCTCAAGGCCGAAGCCGACAAGCTGGGCAAGCGCGGCGAACTGCGCGCGCAGGAGTACCGCGAGGCGATCCGGCCCTTCCTGCCGCGCTTGCTCGCCGCCCAGATCCGCTCCAACGACTTCGGCGGAAGCGAGTACCTGCTGCAGACGCTTTCGGCGACCGAAGGCTGGACCGGCGATCTGCTGTTCGCGCGCGGCGAGCTTTTCCGCCAGCGCGGCAATCCGCGCGATCTCGTGACCGCCGCCGATCTGTTCCGCGATGCGATTGCCAAGGGCTATGCCAATCCCGAGGCGCATCGGGAACTGGGCCTTTCGCTGATGCGGGGCGGCCAGGAAGCGGATGGCAAGGCCGCGCTGCGCGAATACCTCAAGCTCAAGCCCGATGCGAATGATGGCAACGTCATCAAGATGCTGGTCGGCAGTTAGGGACATGGTGATGATGAAGAACGCTTTTGCTGCGGTATGCGCGGTGTCGTTGCTCTCTGCCGGCGCTGCCAGTGCCAACTCGCTGGTTGCCCCGGGCGCGCACAGCGGGGTGGCCAAATCCAGCATCGCCACCACCTCGACCGGCGAGTGGAACAAGCTCAGCCGCACAGATGGCCCGGGCGTCGAAGTGTGGACGCGTGATGGCGACAGCCTCAACAAGGTCTCGTTCTTCGGCGGCATCGGCGGCGGCCTGCCGATCTACCGCGAGCGCAACAAGAAGGAAGCGCCGCTGCCCAAGGTGACCGCGAACATGCTGCTGCCGGACATTCCGGTCCTGCTCGAATCGACTTATCGCAGCCAGTATCAGGTCAACAAGTTCAGCCTCGAGAGCCAGGATATCGTCACCATCGAAGGCAAGCAGGCGATCCGGTTCACCTACAGCTTCGTGCGCAGCGACGATGAGGTCGAGCGCAAGGGCGAGGCGATCGGTTCGATCGTCAAGGGCAAGCTCTTCATGGTCACCTATGAAGCCCCGGCGATCTACTTCTTCGACAAAGACTTGCAGGATTTCCGCAAGATGGCGGAGACGCTGAAGTTCTGATGTCGCCGCCCGATCCGGGTTGACGGTTCAGGTTTAACCGGGCAGTTAAAGGCTATGACCGACATGACTGTGGCAGACGCCGTCCTCACCCGCCGTTCCATCCGCGCCTTCCAGGACAAGCCCGTCCCGCTCGATGTGCTGCGCCGGGTGATGGACACCGCGCGCTGGGCGCCTTCGGGGTGCAATTTCCAGCCGTGGGAAGCGACCATCGTCACCGGCGAGCCGCTGAAGGAACTGCAGGCCAAGATGGCGGTTACGCCGCCGCAGGACCCGCGCGAATACAGCTGGGACGATCCCGAAGTGATCCCCGAATGCAAGGCGCGGCTCCACGGTGTGGGCAAGGCGATGTACGCCGCGATGGGGATCGGCCGCGAGGATGTGGAAGCGCGCACCAAGTTCATGGGCGCCAATCTCGTCTCGTTCGGCGCCCCTGCGGTCCTGCTGTGCTATTTCGACCGCCGCATGGGGCCGCCGCAGTGGTCGGATGTCGGCATGTGGCTGCAGACGATCATGCTGCTGCTGCGCGGCGAGGGGCTGGACAGCTGCCCGCAGGAATTCCTCTCGGTCTATGCCAAGCTGATCAAGGACTTCCTCGGCGTTTCGGACGAGACGCACATCTTTTTCTGCGGCATCGCCATCGGCTACCGCGTCGAAGAGAACCCGGTGAACAACTTCCCCCGCGAGCGTGAGCCGATTGACGGCAACGTGAAGTTCCTCGGTTTTTGATGGGGTTCAGTGCGCTGCGGCATAGGCAGCAGCGCACGAGGCGGCTACTCACCTGCAAAACGCTGGGAGTTGGTCATGCCTGATTCCAAGGGCAGATCGGTACAGGCGCTGCGGCAGGGACTGCGGCAGCTCGGCTGGCAGCGGCTGGCCGTGGCGGGTTTGCTCCTTGCACTGGCGCTCTTTACTGCGCTGCGCAGCTGGAACCTGCCGCTGCTCAGTGCGGCGGAGAACACGCTCTACGATGTCCGTGCCGCCGGTTTCGCGCCGCGCAGCGATACCGACAAGCGCATCGTCCTTGTCGTCTACACCGACGATACCAACCGCAAGACCGGGCAGATTTCCCCGGTCGACCGCACCGTGCTGGCGCAGGCACTCGCGCAGATCGAGGGCCTCAAGGAAACCGGGGAGGGAGCGAAGGGCATCGGCATCGACGTGCTGATGGACAGCGCGCAGGATGATGATCCCCTGCTGCAGGCCGTGCTGCGCGGCATGCGCACGCCGGTATTCCTCGCCTTCGCCAACAACCGCACCAATCCCGAGGCGATCACCTGGGAGCAGGAGCAGGACCTGCGGCGCTATCTGGCGGCTGTCACCACGGAGACGACGAAGCCTGCGAGCATTCTCCTCGTGACCGACAGCGACGGCGCCGCGCGCCGCTGGCCGCGCCATTATCCGGGATTGCCGCCACTGCTTTCAGAGGCGCTGACGCAAGGCACAAGCGATGCCGCGCCGCAGTTCTCCGGCTTCACCGGCCCGATCCGCTACCGCCTGCCGACTGCGAAAGACCGTCCGGTCTTCGAGAAGATCCCCATCGATCTCCTCGCCGATCCCGCCACCGCGCCGCTCGTCGCCGATACGATCCGCGGCCGTTATGTGCTGATCGGCGGCGATTTTGCCGATTTCGACCAGTTTGACACGCCGTTCACCCGCACCGGCCTCTCGCCCGATCCGCGCGGGGGGCAATCGCGGATGATCGGGGTGGAAATCCACGCCTCGATGCTGGCGCAGCTGCTCGATAAGGCGCTGCCGCGCAGCGTGCCGGGCTGGGCGCAGACTCTTGGCGCAGTGCTCGCGGTGCTGCTCGGCATGGCGACGGCGGCGGCGCGCGCGCGGCCCTGGCAACTGGCGTTGGGCGTTGCGGTGCAGTTGGCGGCGTTCGCGGCCTTTCCGTTTCTCGTCGCGAAGGCGGGGTTCGATACGCTGGGTTTTCCCGCAGTCGGCTGGCCTGCAGGCTGGCTCATCGCCTATGTCGCGGTCAGCGCGGCCCTGCGTGCGATCAACGCGGCGCAGCGCGAATTTGCGCAGGGCGCGCTCGGCAAGTACCTGCCGCGCTCGGTCGCAGCCGAAATCCTGCGCAATCCGGAACGGCTGCGGCTGCACGGCGAAAAGCGGGAGATTTTCTGCCTGTTCAGTGATCTCGAGGGCTTCACCAAGCTGACTCATGCGGTCGAGCCGGAGATGATCGCGCGGCTGCTCAACGAATATCTCGACAAGCTTTCGGCTGTGGTACTCGAACACGGCGGCACGCTCGACAAGTTCGTCGGCGATGCGGTCGTCGCGTTCTGGGGCGCGCCGATTGCCTATCCGGATGACGGCGAGCGCGCGGTGAAGGCCGCCATCGCGATGTACCATGCGGGTGAGGCGTTCCGCCGCAATGCGCCGCCGGGTGTCCCGCCGATCGGGCGGACGCGCGTCGGTGTCCATTTCGGCGAGGCGATTGTCGGCAACTTCGGCGGTGACGGGCGAATCCAGTACACCGCGCTCGGCGATGCGATGAACACCGCGGCGCGGCTGGAGGCGGCCAACAAGCCGCTCGACACGACGGTACTGGTCAGCCGCGAGGTGCTGGAGCGTTGCGGATTGGACGGTTTCCGGCCGATGGGCAAAGTGGGCCTGCGCGGGCGGGCGACTCCGGTCGAGGTGTTCGAGCCGGTACCGGAGGGCGCACCCGAGGCCCTGACGCTTGCGGAGGACCTCCTTGCCGCGCATGCTGCAGGAAACCGCTCCGGTGTGCAGGCGCTCACAGCGCGAATCGCGGCGGAGGGCCACAAGGATCCCGCGCTGGCCAATCTGGCGCGCCGCCTTGCGGAACTGGATGATGGAGAGAGCTATGTCCTTGGCTAGTCGCACGCTTGCTGCTGTTGCCCTTGTTGGCGCCAGCTTCGGCTGGAGCGTCGCCGCGCACGCGCAGGCGGTGGTGATCCGCTCGACCGGCCCTTCCGCCGCCGCCTATCCGGCGGGGCGCAAGCTGCCGGCAGGCGCTGCGGTGACGCTCAAGGCGGGCGATCAGGTGACCGTGATCGACCAGGCCGGCTCGCGCGTGCTGTCCGGTCCCGGCGCGTTCCGCATCGACAATGCCGTGAACCGCGACGCAGCGGGCGGCGCCAACACCGCGCTTGCAGCCCTCATCGCCCGGGGCGGCGCCCGCACCCGCACCGGGGCCGTGCGCGGCGATACCGAAGTGCCGACCGAAGCAGTGCGGCCCGACAACGTGTGGTACGTCGATGTCAGCCGCGGCGGCACTGTCTGCATCGCCGATCCCGCGCAAGTCGTGCTGTGGCGCCCCAACCGCGCGGAGACCGGCAACGGCACCCTCTACGGCGCGGACAACACCCCCGCCGAAGTCACCTTCCGCGCCGGCAGCGCGATCAAGCTCTGGCCGGTGGCCAGCCTGCCGGTGGTCGATGGGCAGACCTACCGCTTCACCAGCCCGCTCGGCCAGACCGTGAAGATCACCACGCGGCTGCTGGTCGATGTGCCGGAAGACCCGGTGGCGGTCGCGGCGCTGCTTGCGGAAAAGGGCTGCTCGGCGCAGATCGACGTCCTCGCGAGCGCTCCGGCCGCGGCGGAGTGATCGCGCGCGCTTGACCGGCAGGCGCGCGGGCTGGCAGAGCGCGAGGCATGGAACTGACCCTGTTCAACAGCCTGACCCGCCGCGCCGAGCCCTTCGTACCCGTCCATGAAGGGGAAGCGCGCGTCTATACCTGCGGGCCGACGGTCTACAATTATCCGCACATCGGCAACATGCGCGCCTATGTCTTTGCCGACGTGCTGGGGCGGGCGCTGAGCTTCAAGGGCTACAAGCTCACCCACGTCATCAACATCACCGATGTCGGTCACCTGACCGACGACGCGGATGAGGGCGAGGACAAGATGGAGCGGATGGCCGCCGCCCAGAAGCAGTCGATCTGGGACATCGCCGAGCACTACAAGCAGGCCTACTGGGCCGATGTCCGCGCGCTCAACATCCGTCAGCCGGCGCAGTGGACGGTGGCGACCGACTACGTTCCGCAGATGATCGACTTTGCGAAGGGCATCGCTGGGAAGCACTGCTACGAACTCGACAGCGGGCTCTATTTCGACGTCTCGACTGTCGCCGACTACGGCCGTCTCGCCCGTGCCCAGACCGAGGACGGAGAGGGCCGGATCGAAGCGGTGGAAGGCAAGCGCAATGCCGCCGACTTCGCGATCTGGCGCAAGACCCCGCCGGGCGAGACACGCCAGATGGAATGGGATTCGCCCTGGGGCAAGGGCGCGCCGGGCTGGCACCTTGAATGCTCGGTCATGTCGGGCGCGGTGCTGGGCTTTCCGTTCGACATCCACACCGGCGGCATCGACCACCGCGAAATCCACCACCCCAACGAGATCGCCCAGAACCAGGCGCATTGCTGCACGAATGGCCTCGACGACGCGGCCAATTCGGGCGCCAAGGTGTGGATGCACAACAACTTCCTCGTCGAGCGCAGCGGCAAGATGTCGAAGTCGTCGGGCGAGTTCCTGCGGCTCCAGCTCCTCATCGACAAGGGCTATCACCCGCTCGCCTACCGGCTGCTCTGCCTGCAGGCGCATTACCGCAGCGAGCTGGAGTTCAGCTGGGAAGGGCTGGGAGCGGCGCTCACGCGGTTGAAGCGGCTGGTGATGGCGGTCGAGCAGCTCAAGACGCGCGCCGAGCAGACTGCACCCGCTGCGCCTGGCCCTCGCTTCCAGCCGTTCCTCGAACGCTTTGATGCGGCAGTTTCGGACGACCTCAACACGTCTGTCGCGCTGACGGTGCTCGAAGACGTCGCGGCACTCAAGAAGGTCGATCCGGCGGAGAAGCTGGCGACGCTTGCCGCCATGGACGCCGTTCTCGGCCTCGACCTCCTCAACCTCACCCGCGCCGACCTCCGCCTCCGCCCCAAGTCCGCCGAGATCACCGAAACCGAAATCGAAGCCACCCTCGCCGCCCGCAAGGAAGCCCGCGCCGCCAAGGACTTCGCCCGCTCCGATGCCCTGCGCGACGAACTCGCAGCAAAGGGCGTCGAGGTGATGGACGGCGATCCGCTCGGCTGGGAGTGGAAGCTGGGGTGACCTAACGCTTGGGCACCACCACCAGCTTGTAGGGAATGTAGAGCAGGACCTCGGAGAGGCTCGCACGGGTCCATTCGACCGGACGGTTGAGGCCTTCGATTTCTACCCCGTAGTCGGGGCCGAGTTTGGCCGCCATTGTGCGCGCATCGGCGGCAATCGCATCCGCCACGGCGCCGCGGTACTGGTCCGGCGCCACGACCGAGAGCGTCAGGTCATCGGCGCTGCCGAATTCCGCGCGCCCCACCGGCTCCACTGCCTTGATGAATTCGGCAATTTTCTTCTCGGCGACCACTCCGGACATCGTCCCGCCCAGCGGCACCTTGATCAGGAACACGGCGCGTGAGGTATCGGGACGGCCCGCTCCTGACAACGCGAGGGTCTTGTAGTTCTGCAAGGTCAAGGGCTCGACCGTGCGCTGCCCATAGGCCAGCTGGACGCCATGCTTCGGCGCGAGGCGGATCGCATTTTCGATCATCTGATAGACCTCGGCGATACGCTTGCCCGCATCGCGCGTATCGCCGGTGATCGAGACTTCCTGCACCGCGAAATCAGCAATGCGCTTGAGCCCGACAGCCGGCACCCGTTCGTCGAAGCCATCGGAATCGCGGCGCGTCGCCGTCACGATGACTTCCGCCATGCCATCGTCCTCAGCCATCGCAGCTGCCGGCCACCCCGCGCAGGCGAGGCAAACTGACAAGAAAATCCGTTTCATTGGCATGCCTCTCTCCGCTATCCCGCTTGAACGAAACAGTGCGGGAGAGCCTTGTCAATGACGGTCCTTGTGATGAACGCGCTCGCCGCGCCGCTGGTGCAGCCGCACTTGCCGGACTGGATCGAGCCGCGCTTCTTCCGCCATACCGCCGAACTGATGGAAATGGCGCCCGAGGCCGAGATCGGCTGGTTCGACCTTGAAGACACGGCGCCGATGGCCGAGGCGGTCAAGCTGGCCACCAAGCTCAAGTGGCTCACCAGCATCTATGCCGGGGTCGACGGCCTGCCTCTGTCGCTGATGGCCGAGCGCGGCGTCGTCATGACCAACGGCGCGGGGATCAACGCCATCACCATCGCCGAATATGTCGTGATGGGCATGCTCACCGTCGCCAAGGGCTACCGCGAGGTGGTGCGCGCACAGGATCGGCACGAGTGGCTGACCGATTCGCCCGGCAAGCTGGAGCTGGCGGACAGCAAGGCGCTGATCCTCGGCTATGGCGAAATCGGCCAGCGCGTCGACCGGGCTCTCACGGGCTTCGGCGTCGAGGTGACCAAAGTGCGCCGCTCGGCAGGGGAGGGCACGCTGCTCCCCGACCAGTGGCGCGCGCGGCTCGCTGAGTTCGACTGGGTGATCCTCGCGGTGCCGGGCACGGCGGAGACCGAAGGCATGATCGGCGCGGCCGAGCTCGCGGCGATGAAGCCCTCGGCGGTGCTGGTCAACGTCGCGCGCGGCAGCGTGGTCGACCAGGAGGCGCTGGTCGCGGCGCTCACCGCGCAGAAGCTGGGCGGCGCTTTCCTTGACGTCACCACGCCCGAGCCGCTGCCGGCGGATCACCCGCTCTGGGCCATGCCCAATGTCCACATTACCATGCACCTCTCGGGCCGCGCGCAGGGCAAGATGTTCAAGCGCGCGGTGGAGCGCTTCCTCGGCAATCTCGAGCGCTTCCGGCGCGGCGAGCCGCTCACCCATCAGGTCGATCTCGCGCTCGGCTACTGACCCTTCGCGCGGGGCGTGACTCCCGCGCACGGCTTTGTTACCCCTAGGGGCAGGGCGGCAGCGCACAGGCTGTAACCGCCAGTTGGTCGCGACCGTATTGGGATGAGGGAGCAGCGAGGCGCGCGCTCCCCGTGGGGAGCGAACACACATGACCGAAGGTTCCGGTAAGAAAGCCTCTGACCTGTTCATCGAATGCCTCGAGGAGGAAGGCTGCGAATATATCTTCGGCGTGCCCGGGGAAGAGAATCTCGATTTCCTCGATTCGCTCTCGCGCTCGAAGAAGATCAAGCTCGTGCTCACCCGGCACGAGCAGGGCGCGGGCTTCATGGCCGCGACTTATGGCCGCCATACCGGCAAGACCGGCGTCTGCATCGCCACCTTGGGGCCGGGCGCGACCAATTTCGTGACCGCGGCGGCCTATGCCACGCTCGGCGGCATGCCGATGCTGATGATCACCGGCCAGAAGCCGATCAAGAAATCGAAGCAGGGCCGCTTCCAGATCCTCGATGTCGTCTCGATGATGGGGCCGATCACCAAGTTCACCCACCAGATGGCAAGCTCGGACAACATCCCGAGCCGCGTGCGCGAGGCCTATCGCCTGGCCGAGGAAGAGAAGCCGGGCGCCACGCACATCGAGCTGCCCGAGGACATCGCCGACGAGCACACCGATTCGCGCCCCCTCAAGCGCAGCCAGGTCCGCCGCCCCAGCGCCGATCCCAAGTCGGTGCGCCAGGCGGTCAACGCGCTGGAAAAGGCCAAGGCGCCGTTGCTGGTGATCGGCGCGGGCGCCAATCGCACGATGACCGGGCGCATGCTGCTTCAGTTCGTCGAGAAGACGGGCATTCCCTTCCTCACCACCCAGCTCGGCAAGGGCGTGATCGACGAGCGGCACCCCAAGTTCCTCGGCTGCGCCGCGCTGTCCGCCGGAGATTTCGTCCACCGCGCGATCGAGGACTCCGACTGTATTGTCAACATCGGCCACGATGTGATTGAAAAACCGCCGTTCTTCATGCGCGATGGCGGACCGACGGTGATCCACGTCTCGTCCAAGACCGCCGAAGTCGATCCGGTCTATTTCCCGCATATCGAGGTGATCGGCGATATCGCCAACGCGATCTGGCAGATGAAGGAGGACATCGTCCCCAACGGCAGCTGGACCTGCGGCAAGATGCTCGAATATCGCGCCGCCGAAGTCGCCCACACCGCGCCGCTCGCGGCCGACGCGCGCTTCCCGATCTTCCCGCCGCACCTCGTGCAGCAAATCCGCGATGCGATGCCGGACGACGGGATCATCTGCCTCGACAACGGCGTCTACAAGATCTGGTTCGCACGCGGCTACACCGCCTACCGGCCCAATACCGTGCTGCTCGACAATGCGCTCGCGACGATGGGAGCGGGGCTGCCTTCTGCGATGATGAGCGCGATGCTCTACCCCGAGCGCAAGGTCATGGCGATCTGCGGCGACGGCGGGTTCATGATGAACAGCCAGGAGATGGAAACCGCGGTGCGCCTCGGCCTCAATCTCACCGTGCTGATCCTCAACGACAGCAGCTATGGCATGATCCGCTGGAAGCAGGCCAACATGGGCTTCGCCGACTTCGGCCTGACCTATGGCAACCCGGACTTCGTGAAATACGCTGAAAGCTACGGCGCGCATGGCCACCGCGTCGAAAGTTCGGCGCACCTCAAGGAACTCCTCGCGCATTGCCGTGATACCCCGGGGGTGCACCTGATCGATTGCCCGGTCGATTATTCGGAGAACGACCAGATCCTGAACAAGGACATCAAGGACCTCTCGAAGGCGCTCTAGGCATACCCTTTCGTCATTGCGAGGAGCGCAGCGACGAAGCAATCCAGAGCCGAAGCGCGCATCCGCTCTGGATTGCTTCGCTCCGCTCGCAATGACGAACCGAGGGGCGGGCTTGCCCCCACCAGAGGCTGACCATGGTTCAACTCAAAGACGTCTACCCGCTCTATCTCAACAACAAGGCGGTGCAGCCCAACACCGATCTTGTCGTGACCGACAAGTTCACCGGCGAGGTCGCCTTCCGCACCGCGCTGGCGACGCCGGACGTGATCGACGAGGCGATTGCCGGCGCCGTCCGCGCCGCCGAACCGATGGCGCGGCTGGCAAGCTACGAGAAGCGCGATGTGCTCGCCCACTGCGTGCGCCGCTTCATCGAGCGGTTCGACGAACTCGCCTATGCGCTCTGCGTCGAGGCGGGCAAGCCGATCGCCGACGCGGAGGGTGAGGTCACCCGCCTGATCGATACCTTCCGCATCGCCAGCGAAGAAGCGACGCGCAACTACGGTGAAGTCCAGCCGCTCGATATCTCGGCGCGCGCAAAGGGTTACATGGGGATGTGGAAGCGCGTTCCGATCGGGCCGTGCAGCTTCATCTCGCCGTTCAACTTCCCCTTGAACCTCGCCGCGCACAAGATCGCCCCGGCCATCGCGGTCGGCTGCCCGTTCGTGATGAAGCCCGCGAGCCTGACGCCATTGGGCGCGATCATCATGGGCGAAGTGCTGGCGGAATGCGATGTCCTCCCCGAGGGCGCCTTCTCGATCCTGCCGGCCAGCCGCGCCGGGGCCGATCTGTTCACCACCGACGAGCGGCTGAAGCTGCTGTCGTTCACCGGCTCGCCGGGCGTGGGCTGGGATCTCAAGGCCAAGGCGGGCAAGAAGAAGGTCGTGCTGGAGCTCGGCGGCAACGCGGCGGTGATCGTCGACGCCGATGCCGATCTCGACCACGCGCTCGCGCGCATCGTATTTGGCGGGTATTACCAGTCGGGCCAGTCGTGCATCCATGTGCAGCGCGTGATCATCCACGAAAGCATCTACGATACCTTCCGCAACATGCTGGCAGCCAAGGTGAAAACGCTGATCTCCGGCGATCCCAAGGCACGCGATACCTTCATCGGCCCGATGATCTCGGCCAAGGAAGCGCAGCGCCTCAAGGGCTGGATCGACGCGGCAGTGGCCGGCGGCGCCACCCTGCTCGCCGGCGGCGGCTGCGCGGGCGCGATGCTTGAGGCGACCCTGCTCGAAGGCTGCAGCCGCGACATGGACGTCTACACCGAGGAAGCGTTCGGTCCGGTCGTCATCCTCTCGAGGTTCAGCGACTGGAACGAGGCGCTCGAAGAGGTCAATGACAGCAAATTCGGCTTGCAGGCCGGTATCTTCACGCGTGATATTCACAAGGTGCTTGAAGCCTGGGATCACCTCGAGGTCGGCGGCGTGGTCGTCAACGACGTCTCCAGCTACCGGGTCGACAACATGCCCTATGGCGGGGTCAAGGACTCCGGCCTTGGCCGTGAAGGCGTGCGCTTCGCGATGGAGGACATGAGCGAGATCCGCAATCTCGTCATCCGGCGGGTTTGACGCACCGATCTGGATGGAACTCCGGGCTGCGATGAATCGAGCAGCTTGATACGAATACGCGCTTGAACGGGGTGTGTCGTCTGGCGTAACCAATGCTTTAAGGGTCGCCCTGTTAGGTCTCGTCCTGCGCGCGGTGAGGGCCGGAATGGTTCCTCCGCACTCTGCGCCGGACGTAGGGAACGAGGGGCAATGCGGGGCATATCGACACTGGCGCGGCCGCTCGGGGCTGCCCTTCGCGATGGAGCAGGGACTCCGCTTCTGGCAGGCCTTGCGTGTCTGGCCATGGCGCTGCTCGCACTTGGCACAGCGCTGGCGCTGCACCCGACGCCGCTTTCTGCCCAATCCGCCGATGCCAGCGAGGTTCGCCGCGCGCACATGGGGGTCGCCAGTTGCGCCGGTTCGACCTGCCACGGCCGCAGCGTCGCCAGCGGCACACCGATCCGGCAGGACGAGCTGCTGCGCTGGCAGGAGGAAAGCTCCCCCACCGGCGCACACAGCCGCGCCTGGCGGGTGATCGGTGAGCCGCGCGGCCAGGCCATTGCCCGCCGCCTCGGGCTCGACAGTGCAGGTCTGGTCCGCGAATGCGCCGGATGTCATGCTTCCAAGGGTGCCGAGAAGCTGGCGGACGGCGTCGATTGCGAGGCCTGCCACGGCAATGCTGGCGCAGGCCCGAGCGGCGGCTGGCTCGCCACGCACTACACCGTCGGCACCAGCCACGCCCGCAGCGTGGCGCAGGGCATGACCGACCTTACGATCCCGCGCGTCCGTGCCGGGGTCTGCCTCGATTGCCACCTCTCGGGCGACGGGCAGGGCCAGTTCATCGCGCATCGCATCATGGCGGCGGGCCATCCGCGCATTGCGTTCGAGATGGATCTGTTCAGCACCTTGCAGCAGCACCACGACGAGGACGCCGATTACGTCACGCGCAAGGGCCACAAGACCAATTCGATGCAGATGTGGGCGATCGGGCAGGCCGAGGCGGTCTCGCGCGGGCTCTCGCTCTACATGCAGCCGGCCAAGGCGAACGACGGCGTGTTCCCCGAGTTCACGTTCTACGATTGCCATTCGTGCCACCGCCGGATCTACGACAGCGACGAGGCGAATGTCAGCGCGGTGCCCAATCCGGGCCGACCGATCCATGCGGGCATGCCGCCCTGGAACGACGAGAACATGATCCTGCTGCTGGCCGCCGCCCGCGTCGTCGCGCCGGGTGAAGCCGCCACGTTCGACGCGCGCAGCAAGGCTTTCCACCGCGCGATGGGCGTGGGCCGCAGCGAAACCGTGGCCGCCGCGCAGGCGCTGCGCCAATCCGCCGAGGCGCTGTCCGCGCGCTTTGCGGGCACCGCGTTCAGTCGCGATCAGGCGTTCACCGTGATCGATACCATCGCCAGCGACGCGATTTCCGAGCGCTTCACCGACTACGAGGGCTCGGTCCAGTCGGTCATGGCGCTCGACACCTTGCTCAATGGCATGGTCAACGCCGGGATGGTCACCTCGGGCAGCGCGGGCAACCTGCGCATCCAGATCAACCAGGCCTATGCCGCGGTGCGCGATCCCAATGGGTTCCAGCCGATCGCCTTCCGCCGCGCGCTGGGCGGTGCCGTCCGTTCTATCCGGAGTCTTCGCTGATGGGCTTTCGCAAGCTGTGCGGGCAATTTGCTGCCTCGCTCGCCCTTGTCGGCATGGTGCTGTCGGGCTTTGCACCCCTGGCCGCGACCACCGCCAGTGCAGCCGTCTACCGGGCGCCCGCGCTCGAGGCGCTGACGGTCGCGGATGTTCAGCGCATCATCGCGCAGGCCGCGGGTGAGGCGAAGGCGCGCGGCGCCAAGGCGACCATCGCCGTGGTCGACCGCGTGGGCAACGTGCTCGCCGTCTACCGCATGACCGGCGCGGGCACGACGATGCGCATCAACGCGCCGACCCAGCTCCCCGCCAACGTGTTCCCCTCCGAGCTGGGCGCGATCGCCAAGGCCATTACCGGGGCCTACCTCTCCTCCGGCGGCAATGCTTTCTCCACCCGCACCGCCAGCATGATCGTCCAGCAGCATTTCCCGCCCGCGCCGAGCACGCCGGGGCTGGAAAGCGGGCCGCTGTTCGGGGTGCAGTTCAGCCAGCTGCCGTGCTCCGATCTCAACACGCGTTTTCCCGGTTCCGCAGTGCCGGTCGATGCGATGATCGGGCCAAAGCGCTCGCCGCTGGGGCTGGCCGCAGACCCGGGCGGCTTCCCGCTCTACAAGAACGGCGTGGTGGTCGGCGGGGTCGGTGTGCTGGCGGACGGAGTCTACGGCTTCGATCCCAATGTGCTCGATTTCGACAACGACCTTGACGAGCTCATCGCCTTCGCCGCGCTGCAGGGCTTCTCTCCGCTGCTCACGATCCGCGCTGATCGCATTCCTGTCGACGGGACGACACTGCGCTTCTCCGACGCGACCGCCAGCAAGCTTCACCCGCTCCAGTCCAGCTTTGCCGCGCTGGGCTCCGCTGCAGGCGCGCTGATCCCGGTTGCGGGATACTACGCCGGCAGTTCCATCCTTCCCGGCGTCGCTTATGGCACCGAGCGCAGCGGGGTGCGCTTCGCGACGGCGGCCGATTTCAGCAACCCCGAAGCCTTCGTGCTCAGCGACGGCAAGGGCGCCAACCGCTACCCGATCCGGGGCGGGGCTGATGCTGCCGAAGTGGGCACGGCGCTCAAGCCCGCCGAAGTGCGCGCGGTGCTCGAAGAAGCCTTCAAGATCATGAGCCGCGCGCGCGCGCAGATCCGCCGCCCGCTCAACAGTCCGGCGCAGGTGACGATCTCGGTCGTCGACAGCTGGGGCACGCCGCTGGGGCTGGTGCGCAGCCCCGATGCGCCGATCTTCGGCACTGATGTTTCGCTCCAGAAGGCGCGGACGGCGGCGTTCTTCTCCAATCGCCGGGCGGGCGAACTGCTGTTCGCGAATCCTGATCCGGGCGTGGCACCGACGGTTGCCGCCATGCGCTCGTTTCTGGCCGATCCCGCCGCACTCACCGGCAAGACGGCCTTTGCGGATCGGGCGATCGGCAATCTGGCGCGTCCTTATTTCCCCGATGGGGAGGTAGGCCGCCCCAATGGCCCGCTCTCGGTGCCTATCACCCGGTTCAGCCCGTTTGCCACCGGCCTCCAGACCGCGCTGATCGCGCGGACGCTGGGCGCGAACCGCTGCACCAACATCCCCCTCGCGCCGAGCGGCCAGCAGCGCCTTGCCAATGGCATCCAGATCTTTCCGGGCTCCGTGCCGATCTACCGTGGCAACACGCTGGTGGGGGCCATCGGTGTTTCGGGTGACGGCATCGATCAGGACGACATGATCAGTTTCCTCGGCCTCAACAATGGCGGCCTTCGGGTCGGCGGGATCGGCAATGCCCCCAAGGCCATCCGTTCGGACCGCATCGTGGTGAAAGTCGGCGCCGGTGTGCGGCTGCGCTATGTGAGCTGCCCGTTCGCGCCGTTCCTCGATACCTCGATCCAGAATGTCTGCGAGGGCCTGTGAGCTTTTTCGCGTCCCTCGTTGCACCCATGCTTGCCCTCGCCGCCCCGGCAGCGGGGGAGGCTGCGCCGCCTGCACCCACCACAGCGGCACCGGAACCTGCGCCGACAGTTGATCCGACAACGGCAGACGGTGCGCTCATCGATGGCCGCCGCCGCCCGGGCTACCAGAAGACGCTGCCGGACAAAGTCGAGCAGGACAATCCCGGCGCGGTGAATGCTCCGCCGCCCGAGGCCTTCTACGACAAGTGGGATGGGGAAGGCTCGCCCTCCGATCTCGTGCTCGATACCGGCTTGCCCGATCGCTGGCGCATTGTCTCCTCGCTCTGCCCGGCTGCCAAGGGCGCTGATACTTTCGGCAGGCTGCTGGCCTCACGCTTCCGTTCGGCCTGCCACTCGCAGCGCGATCCGTTCCACCACAACACCTTGAAGGGCGACCGCCCGCTCGCCGCCGGCAAGAAGCCGGGCTTCCTGAAGGGCGACGACTGGTACTTCATCGCCAATGCCGTGTCGGATACGGTGGTCGAACCGCGCAGCTTCCCGATCCCGGTGGGCAACCAGACGACGACCGATCCCGATTCCAACGACACCTTCGGCCGCAGCAACAGCCTCGTCCTCTCGCAGACTTTCATCGCCGGGTTCTCGCTGCTCAAGGGCGAGACCGCGTTCAAGCCGCCGGTCGTCGAATACCGCGTCGCCATCGCGGGCAATATCAACCACGTCGAAGTGCCTGAACGCCGCGTGCTCTTTGTCGAGCCGTCCAAGGGCACCAAGCGCACCGACGGGTTCGTCGGCCTGCAGGAAGCCTTCATCGACTACCACCTCGGCGCGTTCGATACGAAGCGGTTCGACTTCGTCTCGCTGCGCGTGGGCATCCAGCCGTTCCAGGCGGACTTCCGCGGCTTCCTGTTCAACGACAACCAGCTCGGCGTGCGCCTCTTCGGCAACCGCGACAACAACCGGCTGCAGTTCAATCTCGCCTATTTCTGGCGGATCGAGAAGGATACCAATTCCGGGCTCAACGATGTCACCGCGCCGCTGCGCAAGGACTGGGTCTTTGCCGCCAACGTCTACCGGCAGGATTTCCCCGTCGTTGGCCTGACCAGCCAGCTCTCGCTGACTTACAACGTCAACCGCGAGACCCGGCTGTTCTCGGATGCCAACGGCTTCCCGGTCCGCCCGGCGCTGCTCGGCGATCTGCGGCCACGCCAGTACCGCGTGTTCTACGTGGGCTATGGCGTCGACGGGCATATCGGCCGCCTCAACCTGACCGGACAGTTCTACGGCGCCTTCGGCAAGGACCGGAACAACTTCCTCACCGGCGAGCCCGCCCGCATCCAGTCCTTCTTCGGCGCGGCAGAGCTGAGCTATGATCGCAACTGGGCCCGTTTCCGGGCCTCCGCGCTCTACGCCACCGGCGACAGCGATCCCTACGACAATACCGAAACCGGCTTCGACGCGATCTTCGAGAACCCGCAGTTCGCCGGGGCCGATACGTCCTACTGGATCCGCCAGTCGATCCCGTTCGCCGGCGGCGGGCGCGTGATCGGCGTCAACGGGCGCAACGGCATCCTCAATTCGCTGCGCTCCTCCAAGGAACAGGGGCAGTCGAACTTCCTCAACCCGGGCACCGCGCTGGCCGGGTTCGGGGCCGATTTCGATCTGACGCCCAACTTCCGCCTCACTGCCAATGCCAACCATTTGTGGTTCGCCAACACCGCCGTGCTGCAGGAACTGCGCAACGAAGGCTCTATCCCCAAGTCGATCGGCTGGGACCTCTCGATGGCGACGACGTGGCGTCCGAAAGCGGCGCAGAACGTGGTGTTCCGCCTGTCGGGCGCGGTGCTGGAGGCAGGCAAGGGCTTCCGTGACCTGTTCGACCAGCGCGGCCACGGCAAGCAGTTCTACTCCGTCCTCGCCAACCTGACGCTGGCTTTCTGATGGGCAAGACGATGCATTCCGCGAGGCGCAAGACCCTCCTGATCTGGCTGGCGCTGCTCATCGGCGCGCTGGGCGTGCCGACCGCGCTCTGGGCTTCGGGCGAGGAAGTGGCACAAAAGATCACCTACACCCGCGCTCCGCCCGCGCCGCGCGGCCAGCCGGGCGACACGGCGGCCGAGCAATGGGCCTACGTCGACAAGCAGAATGCAGGCTGCGTCAGCTGCCACACCAGGAGCGACCACCGCACGATGCACGCGAGCCCGGCGGTCGTGCTCTCCTGCGCCGATTGCCACGGCGGCAACACCCGCATCATGGCAGACCACCGCTGGCCGAAGGGCTCGATGGACTATGTCGCGGCGATGAAGGACGCGCATGTCCTGCCGAAATATCCGGTCGCGTGGAGCTGGCCCAGCTCGGCCAATCCCAAGCGCTCCTACGCGCTGCTCGCCAAGGAAAGCCCCGAATTCATCCGCTTCGTGAACCCCTCGGACTACCGCGTCGCGCGCGATTCCTGCGGCGCCTGCCACATGTCGATCATCGAAGCCTCGGAGCGCTCGCTGATGGCGACGGGCGCGATGCTGTGGGGCGGGGCCGCCTACAACAACGGCATCGTGCCCTTCAAGAACTACCTGTTCGGCGAGAGCTTCACGCGGCAAGGCGAACCGGCGCTGCTCAAGTCGGCCTCGAAGCAGATCGGCGCCGATGGCAAGCCGATGTGGGGCACGGTGACACCGGCGGAGAAAGCGCGCGGCGCACTGCCGATCCTCTATCCGCTGCCCAAGTGGCACACGATCCCGCCGGGCGACATCTTCCGCGTATTCGAGGATGGCGGCCGCACGATCAACCCGCAATTCCCGGAAATCGGCCTGCCCAACTCGACCGGCTCGATCCAGCGGCTGGAGGAGCCGGGCCGTCCCGATCTCAAGCAGTCCAACCGCGGCCCCGCCACCGGCCTGCGCGTCGCGATCCCGGTGCTCAACATCCACAAGACGCGCCTCAACGATCCGTTCCTGTTCCAGATGGGCACCAACGACCAGCCGGGCGACTACCGCTCCTCGGGCTGCGCTTCGTGCCACGTGATCTACGCCAACGACCGCGAGCCGCGCCACAGCCTGAACTACGCCAAATGCGGGCGCGACGGGCAGACGATCACGGCGGACCCGACGATCAACTCCCTGCGCGAAGGCGAACACCGCAGCGGCGGCTATGGCTCCTACAACGCAGCCAATGCCGAGCATCATGACCGCGTGCGCGGCACCGTGCTGGGCGGCCACGGCAAATACATGGGCGGCGATGCGACCGACCCCGAGGAATCGTCCGACCGCGAAGGCGATTGCGCCCGTGCTATCGCCAGCGCCGAGCAGCTGGTCTATTCGCCCGCACAAGGCGCCGCGCCGCACGGCACGATGGACGAGCACCGCATGAGCCAGGCCCAGGCCCATGCCGTTGCCGGCCTTGACCACGCTGGTCATGCCAATGGGGGCCACGCCGCCGGTCCGGTCGCCATGGAGGACCGCGAACGCGGCCACCCGCTCGTCCACGCCTTCACCCGCGCGATCCCCACCGCGCAGTGCATGAACTGCCACATGCACCAGCCCAACATCTTCCTGAACTCGTTCCTCGGCTACACGATGTGGGACTATGAGTCCGATGCGCCGCGCATGTGGCCCGGGCCGGAAAACACTGCGCCCAAGCCCCCCGGCGTGACCGATGCGGACTGGGAAAAGGCGTTCAAGAAGCAGTTCCACCCCAACATGGCCGAGCAGCGCGAGGTGCTCGATCGCAACCCCGAGGGCGCGAGCACGCACGGCCTTTGGCGCGATGTGGAATTCCTGCGCAACGTCTACGATCTCAACAAGGACAACAAGGACACCCAGTTCGCCGACTACCACGGCCACGGCTGGAACTTCCGCGCGATCCTCAAGCGCGACCGGCGCGGCAACCTGCTCGATGATGATGGCGACATGTCGAGCTACGGCACCGACAAAGCGCACATCGTCTCGCCCGATGATCCCGAGAAGTGGCGCAAGAACGGCGAAGGCAAGTTCGTCGATGTCGGGCCGGACAATCCCGGCAAGTCGGTCCACATGATGGACATCCACGCGCAGCTCGGCATGCAGTGTGCCGATTGCCACTTCGCGCAGGACAGCCACGGCAACGGGCTGATCTATGGCGAAGTCGCCAATGCCGTCTCGATCGGCTGCAAGGATTGCCACGGCACGCCCGATGCCTTCCCCACGCTGATGACCTCGAACCTCGCCGCGCCGGAGAAGGGCGAGAACCTCGCGCTGTTGCGCAATGCCGATGGCCAGCGCCGCTTCGAATGGAGCATGGAAAACGGCCGCCGCGTCCTGATCCAGCGCTCGATCATCGATCCCAAGCTGTGGTGGCGCGTCAGCCTCGTGAAGGAATCGGTCGATCCCCAGTATCAGGGCGTGACCGAGCCCTCAGGCAAGCCGGTGTTCAATCCCAAGGCCGCGCGCGCCAAGCTCATGGCGAAGTCGGGCGCGGAGGACGGGATGTTCCGCTTCGGCCTCGGCGTGCCACGCGCCGAGCGTGCGCATGGCGACGACGACATGGCCTGCTTCACCTGCCACTTGTCGTGGACCACGTCGTGCGCGGGCTGCCACCTCCCCATCGAGGCCAACTGGAAGTCCGCCACGCACAAGTACGAGGAAGACTACACCCGCAACTACGCGACCTATAACCCGCAGGTCGCGCGCGACGACATGTTCCAGCTCGGCAAGCACCAGCGTAACAAGTCGTCGGGCTCCGATCCGGTGCGGTTCGATGCGTCAGGCAATCCGATAAGCGGCAAGGCCATCACCGCGCCCATCCGCTCGACCTCCGCGCTGATCCTCTCCTCGACCAACATCAACCGCGAGCGGATCTATGTGCAGCAGCCGCCGATCTCCTCGGCGGGCTATTCCTCGCAGGCTTTTGCACCGCACTTCCCGCACACCGTGCGCACCAAGGAAACCAAGCAGTGCACCGATTGCCACCTCAGCAAGGATGACGACAACAACGCGATCATGGCGCAGCTGCTCCTGCTCGGCACGAACTACGTCAACTTCGTCGGCATGAACGCGTGGTTCGGGCTCGATGGCGGGTTCGAGGCGGTGCGCGTCACCGAGTGGGACGAGCCGCAGGCGGTCATCGGCAGCTATCTCCACCGCTATGCCTACCCCGATTTCTACAGACAGCACGTCGAGAAGAACGGCCGCGAGCTCAAGAACTGGACCCGCGGGGCGATCTTCGACAAGAAGCTGGCGGGCGAGACCACCGGCCGCGAGGAATTCACCAACATCACGAAGGGCACCTCGGACGCGGTGCGCTGCCTGCAGATGCGCGGCGAATACATGTACGTCGCCGAAGGGAAGGGCGGCTTCCGCGCCTATGATATCGCTGCCATCGGCGACAAGGGCTTCTCCGAGCGCATCGTGACCGCGCCGTTCTCGCCGCTCGGCCACAACACGCACATCGATACGACCAACGCGACCTGCATGGCGCTGCCGACCAACCAGTCGATCGCGCCCACCCGCAACACGCCCGACATGCGCGAGGCCAATCAGGAGCAGCCGTTCTCGCCGATCTATCACTACGCCTTCATCACCGATGCGGTGGAGGGCCTGATCGCGGTCAATGTTGATACGCTGGCCGATGGCGAGTTCCGCAACAACTTCTTCCACCGCGCGCTCACCTTCAATCCGGACGGCGTGCTGAAGGGCGCGCGGCATATCACGCTTGCCGGGGACTATGCCTATATCGTCACCGACAAGGCGCTGGTGACGGTGCACCTGACCAAGCCGTGGTCGCCTGCCGCGCCCTGCGAGGTGTCGGACAAGAAGGGCGGCGAGACCTGTCTCGATCCGAAGATCACCTCGGTCGTGCCCTTGCGCGATCCGCGTGCCACCGCCGTGCAGTTCCGCTACCTCTGGGTGACGACCGCGAACGGCCTCGAACTGATGGACGTGACCAGCCTCGCCAAGCCCCAGCCAGTGCCTTCCGCCACCGTTCCGTTTGAAGACGCGCGCCGCGTCTATCTCGCCCGCACTTACGCCTATGTCGCGGCCAAGAAGCAGGGCCTTGTCATCGTCGACATCACCGCGCCGACACGCCCGTCGATCTATCAGGCCTTCACCGCGGGCGGGCAACTGACCGATGCGGAAGACGTCATCGTCGCCTCCACCAACGCCTCGCTGTTCGCCTACGTGGCGGACGGCATAAACGGGGTGAAAGTGCTCCAGCTGACCTCGCCCGCCAGCCAGCCCAATTTCTACGGCTTCTCGCCCGAACCCAAGCCCGAACTCATCGCCTGGGCGCACACGCCAAGCCCGGCACTTGCGCTCTCCAAGGGCCTCGACCGTGATCGCGGGGTGGACGAGACCGGCGGCCAGATCGCGATCTTCGGCCGCCTCGGCTCGCGCCCGTTCAACCGGCAGGAAATGGAGGAACTGTTCCTCAACAAGGCGGGCCAGCCGTTCAAGGTGAGCAACGCGGTGGACATGTCGCTATGGGTGGGCGCCAGGACCGCGCCGCAACTGATGGCGGCGCGGCCCTGAGGGGGCGGAAGGCGAATCCCCTTCAATTCCCCAAACCCGCTCGTGCTGAGCTTGTCGAAGCACCAACCGCAAACCTCGCGCCGGCACCCTTCGACAGGCTCAGGGTGAGCGGGCATGTGGAAGGATTGACGGCCCTCACGCATCATCCAGCAGCAGCAGCGCCAGTTCCATCGTCATCTCGGGCTCCGGCAGCAGGCTCTGCTCCAGCCGCACCACCGCCGCATCGGCCACCAGCGTGCGGGGAATCGTGAACTCGTGCTCGGGCAGCGCCGCCATCAGCTCCTCGGCGGCATCGCAGGCTTCCCAGCCCTGAAAGTGCAGCACGATGGTGTGGCGCGTCCCGGCAAAAGTCACGCTCGCCCAGGGGGCCTCGCTGTGCTGCATCAGCTCCGCGTGCGGGCCGGCCAGCGCCACCACCGCGCGCAGCAGCCGCTCTCCGGGGCTGATCCGCACGCGCGGATGAGGCGTGCCAGCGGCTTCCGATTTGCGCTCGATGGTGGAGGCGGGGAGAAAAAGATCAAGCCACATGGCTGGCGCTCCGGTATGTGTTCATGAAATGTTCCACGCGTGCTTGCGTTGCGGGACGGGGTTCGCGGCCATTGCGCAGATCGTCGACGAGGCGCGGATCATGCGCGGCAAGGCGGCCGAACTTCGTGCGCGGCATGGCGTGTTGCGAAAGGAACCGCTCGATCTTGCGTATCAGCATGGCCTGACCTCCGAAGGTAAAAATTATGGCGGGGTGAGTCGTTATAAGATTTTTCTTGTGTTGACGGATTATTCCTACAGGTCTAGGAAAAATCCTTCGAATATGGAGCAAGGCCATGAATTCCCGATTCGAGACGCAACAATACGGTGAACAACCTATGGACTCGGCGCTCGATCCCACCCGCGCGCGGCTCGTCGCGCTGGCGGCGGAACGAGGGGTCAGCCTTTCCGCGCTGTCAGGCCTGCTCGGGCGCAATGCCGCCTATCTCCAGCAATTCGTGCGCAAGGGCAGTCCCCGCAAGCTGGAGGAGAACGACCGCCGCACGCTCGCCGAATTCTTCGGGGTGGACGAAGCCGAACTCGGCGCCCCCCCGCGCGATACGATCTTGACCGTTGGGGCAGGGACGCCCGCCCGCGCCGCCGATTGGGCCGATATTCCGCGTCTTCCGCTTGGCGCCTCCGCCGGACCCGGCACCTTGGCGCAGGATTCCGCGCCGACCGACCGCCTGCGCTTCTCCGGCCGCTGGCTCCGCCAGCAGGGGCTCGAACCCGCCATGCTCAGCGTGATCGAGGTCGAGGGCGATTCGATGGAACCGACCCTGCGCGATGGCGACGAGATCCTTGTCGACCGCTCGCCGCGCCCCTTGCGCAGCGGCCTTCACGTGATCCGGCTCGATGATGTGCTGCTGGTCAAGCGGCTCGAACCAGGTTCCGCCGGCACACTCCTCGTGATCAGCGACAACCCTGCCTACCCGCGCATGGAGCGACCCCGCGCCGAAGTCGCCATTATTGGCCGTGTCGTCTGGAAAGGCGGGCGCGTCTAGGATTTTTACCCCTCGATCTGCCTGCGGCAGGTCGCCTCCCGATTTGCACTTCGTGAAAATGGAGAGGATCAAAATGGTCCTCCCCATTTTTGCCCTGAGCTTGTCGAAGGGCACAAATGGGGAGGTGGCGCGCGCGAAGCGCGTGACGGAGGGGTTGCCTTGCACGCCTCCACGCGCCACCTAGAACATCATGACCGAAACCGCGCCCCAACAGCCGCTCGCCCCCCAGTCTCTTAGGGCCGCCATCATCCCAGTCACCCCGCTGCAGCAGAACTGCACGCTGATCTGGTGCACCAGGACCATGCGTGGCGCCTTCATCGACGCCGGCGGCGATATCGAGCGCCTGCGCGCGGCGATCGCAAAGTCGGGCGTCACCATCGAGAAGCTGCTCGTCACCCACGGCCATATCGACCACTGCGGGATCACCGGCGTGCTCGCCAAGGAACTCGGCGTGCCGATCGAAGGCCCGCACGAGGCAGACCGCTTCTGGATTTCGCGCCTCGATGAAGACGGCAAGCGCTGGGGCATCCGCGGCGAAGTCTTCGAACCCGACCGCTGGCTCACCGACGGCGACACGGTAACCGTCGGCGAAGTCGAACTCGACGTGATCCACTGCCCCGGCCACACCCCCGGACATGTCGTCTTTGTCCACAAGCCGTCGCGCTTTGCGGTGGTCGGCGATGTGATCTTCCAGGGCTCTATCGGGCGCACCGATTTCCCGATGGGCAACCACGCCGAATTGATTGCATCCATTACCGAGAAGCTTTGGCCGCTCGGCAACGACATCATGTTCGTTCCCGGCCATGGGCCGAACAGCACCTTCGGCCGGGAACGTCAGACCAACAGCTTCGTCAGCGATTACAATCTGATGCAGTGAGGATCGTTACGCCATCGCGCTCATGATCGCCCAGATGGCGAGGCCAAGCTGGGTGACGAGCGTGATCAGCGTGCCGATCATGCGGCCGATGCCGAAGCTGCCGCCGTCCATGCCGATGCCGTGCGCCACGCGGCCCGCCATGAACACGCCGGCCACTGCCGCCAGCGCGGTGCTGCCGGGATGCGCAAATTCCAGCGCGGCGATCAGGACCAGCACGATCGGAGCGTTTTCATTGAAGTTGGCATGCGCCCGCATCCTGCGGATCACCTTGTCGTTGCCGCCGTCGCCGACCGAGACCTTCTCGGACGTGCGAGCCTGACCGCAGCGGATCGAGAGCCAGATGTTGATCAGTGCGGCCGCCGCCACCGCGCCCAAAGTGATCGGCAAAGTAATAGGCAGTGTCATATTCAGGTTATCCCCATTGGTTTTGTTGTCACACCCTGCAGCCCTCGTAGCGCCCCCGCGCTTGCAAAGCATCCAGAAATCCGTATAGGCGCGCCTTCGCCCGCGATTGGCGACTCCAGCTTGGCTGCCGTATTCCCGTCGGGGCGCTCATATCGGGCTTCCGCACGGGGGTTGTGCATCCGGCGGGTTTTGCCTATCGCGCTAGCCCGTAGACGACTTCAAGATCAGGAACAGGTGCCGAGATGGCCGTCCCCAAAAGAAAGACCTCGCCCTCCCGCCGGGGCATGCGTCGCAGCCACGACGCGCTGAAGGCCGAAGCCTTCCACGAGTGCTCCAACTGTGGTGAGCTCAAGCGCCCGCACATGCTGTGCGGTGCCTGCGGGCACTACAACGGCCGCGAGATCATCGCCGTCGGCCTCTGATTTCGGCTGAGGGGGGAGACAGCCGGGTTATGGCTTTGCCGCGTATCGCCGTAGATGCGATGGGCGGCGATGTGGGCGTGCGCGTCATGGTCGAAGGCGCGGCGCTCGCGCGTCGCCAGCACGATCAGTTCAAGTTCCTGCTTGTCGGTGATGAAACCGCGATCAAGCAGGCGCTCGATGCTCACCCGAACCTGCGCGCTGCCTCCGAAATCCTGCATGCACCGGATGTCGTCGCGGGGGATGAAAAGCCCACCCAGGCGCTCCGCCGTGCCCGCACGACCTCGATGGGTCTTGCCATCGACGCGGTGAAGAGCGGCGCTGCCGGTGCTGCGGTCAGCGCGGGCAACACCGGCGCGCTCATGGCCATGTCCAAAGTCGCGCTGCGCACGATGCCGGGCATCGACCGTCCCGCGCTCGCGGCGCTGGTGCCCACGCTGGGCGACCACGATCTCGTCATGCTCGATCTCGGTGCCAACACCGAATGCGATGCGCGCAATCTCGTGCAGTTCGCGATCATGGGCGCGGCCTATGCCCGCATCGTCCATGGCCAGTCCGAACCGCGCGTGCGCCTGCTCAACATCGGCACCGAGGAAATCAAGGGCACCGATGAACTGCGCGACGCCGCCGCCATGCTCAAGCAGGCGCAGGAAGCGCTCGCCTTCCGGTTCGATGGTTTCACCGAGGCGGACAAGCTCTCGCGCGGCGATGTCGACGTCGTCGTCACCGATGGCTTCACCGGCAATATCGCGCTCAAGGCCATGGAAGGCGCCGCGCGCTTCGTCGCCGATCTTCTGCGCCGCAGCTTTTCCAGCTCGCTGCGCTCGAAGTTCGGCTTCCTCATTTCCAAACCGGCGACCGAGCTCTTGAAGCATCATCTCGATCCCAACAATCACAACGGTGCGGTGTTCCTTGGCCTCAATGGTGTTGTCGTGAAAAGCCACGGGAGTGCATCCGCGCTCGGTGTCGCCCATGCCGTCGCGGTCACCGCGCGCCTGCTGTCCGAGCGCCTGACCGAACGCATCGCCGCCGACCTCGCGCAGGCCGGGCAGGACGTCATGCGCAGCGCCGCCACCCGCGTGCGTCCGGCGCCGGAGACCCCGGCATGACCTTGCGCTCCGTCATTCGCGGCAGCGGTTCCGCCCTGCCAGCCCGCGCCGTCTCCAATGCCGAGATGTCGACCATGGTCGATACGACCGACGAGTGGATCGTCGAGCGCACCGGCATCCGCAACCGCTACATCGCGGGCGAGGGGGAAACGACCGCCACGCTGGCGAGTGAAGCCGCGCGCAAGGCGCTCGAAGCCGCCGGGATCGAGGCCGCGTCGATCGATCTCATCGTGCTTGGCACCTGCAGTCCGGACCAGACCTTCCCGGCGACCGCCACCATCGTCCAGAACGCGCTCGGCTGCCGCGGCGGCATCGCGTTCGATGTCGCGGCGGTCTGTTCGGGCTTCCTCTATGCTTTCGCCACTGCCGATGCGCTGCTGCGCACGGGCGCGGCCAAGCGCGCGCTGGTGATCGGCGCCGAGACAATGAGCCGCCTGCTTGACTGGGAGGACCGCACGACGTGCGTGCTCTTCGGCGACGGCGCGGGTGCTGTCGTGCTCGAAGCGGTCGATGTCGACGAGAGCGATCCGGCCGCCCCCGGCGTGCTCGCCACCCGGCTCCACGCCGACGGCGCTCACAACGACCTGCTCCATGTCGATGGCGGGCCTTCCACCACCGGCACAGTCGGCAAGCTGCGCATGAAGGGCCGCGAAGTGTTCCGCCACGCGGTGGTGAACCTGGCCGCGGTGCTTGAGGAAACGCTCGCCGCCGCCGGCCTCACCGCTGCGGATATTGACTGGGTCGTGCCGCACCAGGCCAACGCGCGCATCCTCGATGCGACCGCGCGCAAGCTCGATCTGCCGGCCGAAAAGGTCGTCGTCACCGTCGGCGAGCATGCCAATACCAGCGCCGCCTCGGTCCCGCTCGCCTACGATACGGCGGTGCGCGATGGCCGGATCAAGCCCGGTGACCTCGTGATGTTCGAGGCAATGGGCGGCGGATTCACCTGGGGCGCGAGCCTCATCCGCGTCTGATTTTGCCGAAACGGAAACTTTGTACCCACAGTTTTCGTTGCAGACCAATGCATTGGCCGATAAAATAATCCTGAAAGACGATTGTAAAGCTTGCCGGACACTGTATGGTGTCAAGCCAGCTTGTCGGTTTTTTATCGGGGGAATCGAGGATGCGTTCGGTAGGGACTCTTACTCGCGCTGATCTTGCAGAGAGCATCAATCGCCGCGTCGGGCTGTCGCGTGCAGATTCACTGACCTTGGTCGAGTCGATCCTCGATCACATGTGCGAAGCGCTGTCCGAGGGCGAAAACGTAAAGATTTCCGGTTTCGGAACCTTTCTGCTACGGGACAAGGCCGAACGCATCGGTCGCAATCCCAAGACCGGTGTGGAAGTGCCCATCACCCCGCGCCGCGTCATGACGTTCCGCGCGAGCCAGATGCTGAAGGACCGGATTGCTGCCAGCAGTTGATACCGTAGGGTCTGCGCCGATTGCCGCTCCTGCCTTTGAAGATGGCAAGGAGCCGGATGCCCTGCGCACGATCGGCGAAGTCGCCAAGGCGCTCGGCGTCAAGCAGCACGTCCTGCGCTACTGGGAAGAGCAGTTCCCGATGCTGAAGCCGCTCACCCGCGCGGGCGGCCGTCGCTACTACCGGCCCGAAGACATCGCGCTCGTCACTCGCATCGACCAGCTGCTCCACCGCGAAGGCTACACGATCCGCGGCGCACGGCAGGCGCTTTCGGGGAAGGGCACTCCCAAGGCTGCTCCCGCATCAGCGCCCGCCCCGCAGGCCACCACGCCCGCCGCGCCGATGCCGGCGGAAGACGAAATCATCGCCGCCATCCGCATCCTGCGCCGCCATCTCGAGAGCGTCCGGGGCAGGCTGGCGGGGGCGCTGGAGGAGTAAGGGTAGTGCCTATCGTTCGGCGGATGACGAAGAGCTAGCGCTTCTTCGCAGACTGTGAGCGCTGATACGCTGCTCGTGCCGCAGCATAAACTGACTCGTCGATCACCATGGAATACTTGCCGTTCCGCGCTGCCCAGTCTTCGAGGCATGACCAGCTCCGGTCCGTTGTTCCCGGAGCGTGCAGTGTTACCGTTGCAAAACCGGATGGGCTTTTGCCGAGCCGATAGTGCGATGGATTTGCCCGGCAACTGGCGATCGCCTCAGGCAAGGTTTGTGCCGCACACTTCTTCTGCCGAGCAGTTTCAAGCGGTTCCGTAGCCTCATACGCGCATGCGGCGAGGACAGGAAGGAGCAGCGCGATAATCCCGGTTCTCCTCCCACCTCGGAAAATCAGGCTGAAAAAGATGATTGATGAAGCCACGAAAGATGCGGGCACGACAAATAACCGAAACTCGCTCGGCCGCGTGCAAGGGGGATCAGCAAAGTTGATGAACACGAAACCGTAAGACAGGATGCCCATGATAAGCATCCAGATGCCAAACGATGGTGCAACTGAGGCCCAATTGAGTCGCCGCATCCTTAGCCTCTCTGATCAATCGTTCAGCGTCGGCCCCAGCGCCGGGTCAAGGTCCCTCGGCCGCTTCATCGCCACAAGCTTGGCGCAGCGCTCGTCGATGTCCGCCCAGCGCTCGATGGCGAGTTCCATCACTGCGAAGGTCGCGGTCGGAAACTTCACTTCCACTTCCTCGCGCAGCGGACTGGTTCCATCGTCTGGCACGAGGTCGAAGATCAGGTCCTCCAGCCCCGGATTGTGCCCGATCATCAGCACGCTCGCGGGCTCGCCCGATAGCTCGCGCAGCAAGTCGATGAGCGTCGCCGAACTCGCAAGGTAGATGCGCCGGTCCCACTCGACCGGAAACGTGTGCCCCCAGGCCTTGCTCGCTTCCTCGATCGTCTCGGCCACGCGCACGGCGGGGGAGGCGAGAATGCGTTCGACGCGCAGGCACGTGCTCTTGATATATTCGCCCATCGCCCGCGCGCCGCGCACGCCGCGGTCGTTCAAGGGCCGGTCGAAATCGCGCGCCCGTGCGTCGGACCAGTCGGACTTCGCGTGGCGCAGCAGAGCGAGCGTTTTCAAGGGCGAGTCTCGGACGGCAGGGGCGTGACGGACCCCTCTGAAACACGCCCCGCCACGCTTTGTAAAGCCGCATCGAGCGTAACGCGGCGCACCGGCGTCCCCGGCGGAAAAGCACTCAGCAGGCGCGAGGGGAAGGCGGACGAAAGCACCACGAAATGCCCCTTGTCGGTGCCGGTGCGGATCAACCGCCCGAACGCCTGCGCCAGCCGCGCGCGGATGATGCGGTCGTCATGCGCTTGCCCGCCACCACCGAACTTCTCCGCATGGGCCAGCCGCCGCGCGCGGTGGAGGATCGAAGGCTTGGGCCACGGCACTTGCTCCATCACCACCAGCCGCAGCGAATGGCCCGGCACGTCCACCCCGTCGCGCAAGGCATCGGTGCCGAGCAGCGAGGCGCGCGGATCGTCGCGGAAGATATCGACCAGCGTGCCCGTATCGATCGGATCGACATGCTGGGCAAACAGCGGCAGCCCCCCGCGCGCCAGCCGGTCGGCAATCCGGCCATAGACCGCGCGCAGCCGCCGGATCGCGGTGAACAGCCCCAGCGCACCGCCGCCCGATGCCTCGATCAGGCGGCCATAAGCGTTCGCCAGCGCGGGGATATCGCCCTTGGGCACATCGGTCACGATCAGCACTTCGGCATTCTTCGCATAGTCGAACGGGCTGGGCGCCGCGAAGACTTCAGGCCTCACCCCCAGCTGCGGCGCCCCGCTGCGCTCGACCGCGCCGGACCAGTCCCCCTGCTGCGTTTCGGCGCCATCGGTCAGCGTCGCGGAGGTCATCATCACCCCATGCGCGCCTGCCAGCACCGCCTCGGCAAAGGGCTTCATCGGATCGAGATAGCGCCGGTGCAGCCCGATATCCCACTCGCGCCCCTCCGAGCGTTCCAGCGCCAGCCAGTCGACGAATTCCGGATCGCCCGGCCCGCCCAGCCGCGCCAGCAAGGCGACCCATCCGGAAAGCAGATCGGTCCGCCAGCCGATCGCGCCGCGCGCACCCTCGATGCGCGCCCGCGCCGGGCCGTCGAGCCAGTCCGGCCCTTCCTCGATCAGCGCTTCCAGCCGCAGCGCCAGCCGCAGCAAAGGCTGACGCAGCGCCTCAAGCGCCTCCTGCGCGCGGCCCGCCACCTCGATGAACGCGCCGCCCAGCTGCGCCGCCTCGGTCTCCAGCCCATAGCCCGCTTCCTGCCCGCCGCTCTCGTCGCGCGCGAGCACCAGTTCGCGTGTCTCCGCCAGCAGGTCTTCGATGGGGCCGAACGGCGCGCCCTCGACAATCCGCGCCAGCCAGCCATCGCCGGGCAGCGCCGTCGCCGCCTCGCGCGCATCGGCAATCGCCCGCGCGCCATCGGCGTCATAGCTCGCCACATCCGCCAGCCGCGCCGCAAGCCCCCGGCGCCGCCCGCGCTGGCTACCTTCAGGGCCAATCACCCAGCGCCGCAGTTCCACCGTTTCCGCGCCCGTCAGCGCGGCGGCAAAGGTGCTGTCCGCCGCCTCGAACACGTGGTGCCCTTCGTCGAACACGATCCGCGTCGGCCGCTGCGCCACTTCGCGCGCGCGGGCGGCATTGATCATCACCAAGGCATGGTTGGCGATCACCAGCTCCGCCCCGGCCGAAGCCCGCGCCGCGCGCTCGATGAAGCACTTCCGGAAATGCGGGCACCCGGCATAGACGCATTCGCCGCGCTGGTCGGTCAGCGCGGTGATCCCGCGCTTCCTGAACAACGTGCCGAGCCAGCCGGGCAGATCGCCGCCGATCATGTCGCCGTCCTGCGAATAGGCCGCCCAGCGCGCCACCAGCTGCGCCATGATCGCGGGCCGCCCGGTAAACCCGCCCTGCAGCGCATCCTCGAGGTTCAGCAGGCAGAGGTAATTCTCGCGGCCTTTGCGCACCACCACCGGCGGCCCCGTCCGTCCCCCCTGACCATTGGCCCGCTCAGGCGGAAACGCAGCCTGGCTTTCCCGCCGCAGTTGGCGTTGCAGCGCCTTGGTATAGGTCGAAACCCACACCGTCCCGCCCGACTGCTCGGCCCAGAGCGAGGCGGGCGCGAGATAGCCGAAGGTCTTGCCGGTGCCCGTCCCCGCCTGCGCCAGCACCATATGCGGCTGGCGCTGCCCGGCGCGCGGCGCAAACATCGCCCCCGCCGCCCGCGCATAAGCCTGCTGCGCCGGACGTTGCTCGGCCCTGCTGCCGGTCAGTTCGGCAAGCCGCGCGGTGATCGCATCGTCGTCCAGCACGATCTGCGCAGGCTGAGGCCGCTCGGGTGCCTCCTCCCACTCCGGCAGGCGGGCAAACAGCCAGCGCTCGGCGCGCTGCGGCTGGGCGATCCGCGGCGCCAGCAGTCCCGCCCAGGGCCAGCGCAGCCGCACCAGCGATTGCAGCGCGCTCCATGCGCCTTCGCGCTCGGGCCAGGCCGGGTCTTCGCAGGTCGCCAGCAAGGCCTCTGCCGCCGCCTGCAGCAGCACCGGCACCCCATCATCGCTGCGCGGTTCGGCGAGGCCCAGCGCCTGCGCCAGCCCCTTGGGCGTCGGCACCATGAACCGCGCCGGATGCACGAACGCGAACAGCTCCAGCAGATCGAGCCCCGAAAGGTCCGGATAGCCCAGCCGGCTCGCGATCAGCGGCGCGTTGAGCAGCAGCAGCGGCGTATCGGCCGCCGCCATGATTGCCTCACCCTTGCCGACCGGGCGCGTGCCGAGCGGTCCGCGCAGCCAGCACCCGCTGTGGCTGGCGTGGATTGCAGGGAGAGATGAGGCGGCCATGGTCCGGCCACTAGAGAGCAAAGCCGGGAGCGCCGCAAGCGCCCGCCGGGCCGCATTCACGCCTTAGCGTCAAGCAGCGCGCGCTGTGCGGCAAAGGCGCGCTGGAACGCGGGTCGCGCCTCTCCTCGCCGGATATAGGCTGCCAGCGCCGGATAGTCCGCCATCAGCGGCGCGTCCTCGATCCGCCGCAGCACGCAGATCATCATGAGGTCGCCCGCCGTGAACGTACCTTCCAGCCACTCCGCATCTCCCAGATGCTGCGCCAGTTGGCCAAGACGCGTGCGCAGGGCCGCCTCCAGCACAGCCGCGCGCTCGTGCTGCCACGGTCTGCCCCGATCGAAGAAGCCCGCCATGTCGTAGTCCCACACCGGCGGCTCGACCGTGTTCACCGCGGCGAACACCCAGGTGATCGCACGCGCCCGGGCTGCGCGATCGGTGGGCAGGAGGGTGGGGCAGCCCTCCGCCACATGCAGCACGATCGCCCCGGACTCGAACAGCACGAGGCCGTCCTCCTCGTAGGCGGGGATCTGGCCGAAAGGCTGCCGGGCAAGATGCTCCGGTTCCTTCAGTGCGGCAAAGCTCAGCCGCCGCACCTGATAGGGCCGCCCGGCTTCCTCGAGCGCCCAGCGGACCGGCATGTCCCGCGCCAGGCCCCGCCCGCCATCGGGCGAACTGTCGAACACGCTGAGGAACGGCTCCATCGTCACACTCCGTCTGCCTACGCAGTCCCCCGCATGGGCTTCACACCGCATGGCAGGGCGCTTGCCTTAAACCCGGCAAGGTTCGGCCGTTCTGGCCTTGCGGGACATGAACGGGGCCTCACGCCCCATCCCATAGTGGAGAATGGGCATCATGGCAGTCATCAATACCAATATCAGCGCGATCCGTGCCTCGAATGCGTCCAACAGCGCCTCGAAGATGGCCGGCGTCGCGATGGAACGCCTTTCGACCGGCAGGCGCATCAACGGCGCCAAGGACGACGCCGCCGGTCTTGCGATCACCACCACCATGACCTCGCAGATCAAGGGCATGGGCCAGGGGATCCGCAACGCCAACGACGGCATCAGCTTCGCGCAGACCGCCGATGGCGCTCTGAACGAAGTCACCGCCATGCTGCAGCGCATCCGCGAACTGGCGATCCAGGCGAAGTCGGCGACGTATACCGATACCGACCGCACTTCGATGCAGTCCGAAGTCGCCAACCTCACGGCGCAGGTCAGCGAAGTGCTGGAGAAGACCACCTTCAACGGCACCAAGCTGTTCACCGTGGTCGGCGCCGCGCCTGCTGCGGACGGCTCCGACGATGCGACCTTCTCGATCCAGACCGGCAGCAACACCACCGATACGGTGGACCTGCGCAGCAAGGCGATCGACGGCACCAAGCTCTTCGGCGGCACCAACACCACCTACGATCCGGCGACCACCCCGCAGGCGATCGACGTCAGCACGGCAACGCTCGCCGGCACGACGATGGACAATGTCGACGCCGCGCTCACCGCGATCAACGTCGCGCGTGCCGAATTCGGCTCGGGCCAGAACCGCCTCGAATCGGTGATCAACAACCTCACCGACAACGTGACGAACCTCTCGGACGCGCGCAGCCGCATTCTCGATACCGACTATTCGGCCGAGACGACCGCGATGGCCAAGGCCCAGATCCTGAGCCAGGCTTCGACCGCGATGATCGCGCAGGCCAACCAGGCCCAGCAGAACGTCCTCTCGCTGCTCAAGTAACCTGCTCCCCCTCCCGCCCATCCTGAGCTTGTCGAAGGGGGGAGGGGTCGGGGGAGGGCGTGTTCAGAGCTGAACTGCCGCCCGCCGCTCCAGCAGCAAGCTTTCCAGCCGCGCCACATCGGGCACGGCGAGGACTTCGAAACGCTCGGTCACCCGGTCGCCGTCGCTGTCGCGGACGGTGCCGGTCTGGACGCGCAAGGTGCCGCAGCCGTCGGCATCCGCGCTGACATCGATGGGGCCCATCTGACCGAGCATCACGCTGGCGCTCTCGCGCTTCCTGCCGGCGGAAATGCGGATCAGGCGGCGGTCGGTGAGGCCATAGATTGTCTGCGCGGCCTTGCGTCGGGCACCGAAGGGCATCCACAGCATGCCAAGGCCCACGCCGATGAATGGCAGCCCGAACAGCGGGAAAATGATCCCGAAGCTCCACTGGATGCCGGATGGCGTGTGCGTGCTCGCCACCCACGGCAGAAACGCCATCGCTTCCCAGAACAGCGCGAAGGCGGTCCATGGTATCGCGAAAAACCAGATCGCAAACGCCGCGTTCAGTTTGCCGGGTTGAGGCCTGCCGCTCCACAGCAGGTGCTCGCCCGGCAGCAACTCGCGCCGCAGGATCGAATCGAGGTCTTGCGCTTGGTCCGGCATCATCATGCGGTGATGATGCCACAAGCCGGTTATCGCCGCGTTACGTGTCGCCAAAACCCACGAACGTCGCTGCCTCCGCGACGGACTTGCGTTCGGAGACCACCGCATTGGCGGGGAAGCTCTCGTCCGGCCATCCCAGCGCGATGCTTTTCATGATCACCTGATCGTCGGCGATCCCGGCATGTTCGCGCACCACCGGGCTCTGCATGATGCCCTGGCTGTTGATCACCGTGCCGAGCCCGCGCGACCATGCCGCGTTGACCAGCGCATTGACCACGCCGCCGCAATCGAAGGGGGTGTCGTCGCTGCCTTCCAGCACCTTGTCATAGGTCACGATCACGCAGACCGGCGCGTCGAACTGGCGGAAACCGCGCAGCACCCAGTCCTGCCGCATCTCCGCGTCGTCGCGGGCGATGCCCATGGCGGCAAACAGCTGCTTGGCCACGCCGATCTGCCGCTCGCGGTGCACGCCCGCAAACGGCTGGCCCTTGCGGAACTCGCGGCTGTCCGGAACGCCTGCCAGAATGCGTTCGGTATTGCCCTGCCGGATGCGCTGCAGCGGCTCGCCGGTGATCACGTAGAAATTCCACGGCTGCGTGTTCATCGAAGTCGGCGCGCGCATCGCGATATGGAGGATCTCCTCGATCAGCTTGCGCGGCACCGGATCGGGCTTGTAGCCCCGGATGCTGCGCCGCCCGAGCATGACCTCATCGTATTCCATAGTGTCTCCCAAACCCTGTTTGCCTGCTGGGTAGCGATTGCGGCGGGCAGCACACAAGCTTTTCCTTGCGCTGAAGGGGGCCATCCGCAAAAGGGAGCGCGCTATGGAAAACGCCGAAAACCCCGCCCCGCTTGATGTCTTCACTGCCAGCCAGACTTCCAAGGCATGGCCGTTCGAGGAAGCGCGCAAGCTGGTCAAACGCTTCCCTGGCGGCAAGCGCGATGCGGCGGGCAATCTCGTCCCCGTGCTGTTCGAGACGGGCTACGGCCCCTCGGGCCTTCCGCATATCGGCACCTTCCAGGAAGTGCTGCGCACCACGCTCGTCCGCCGCGCCTATGAGACGCTCACCGGCGGCCACCCCACGCGCCTCGTCGCCTTCTCGGACGACATGGACGGCCTGCGCAAAGTGCCCGATAACGTGCCGAACAAGCAGGTGCTCGCCGAAAAGCTCGGCCACCCGCTGACGCGCATTCCCGATCCCTTCGGCAAGTTCGAAAGCTTCGCGCACCACAACAACGCGATGCTGTGCGACTTTCTCGACCGCTTCGGCTTCGAGTACGAATTCGTCTCGGCGAGCGATCGCTACAATTCGGGCGCCTTCGACGATGCGCTGAAGAACGTGCTGCGCAAGTATGATGCGATCATGGACATCATGCTCCCGACCTTGCGCGAGGAACGCCGCCGCACCTATTCGCCGGTCCTTCCGATCAGCGAGAAGAACGGCGAAGTCCTGCAGGTGCCGGTCGAAGTCGTCGATGCCGAGGCGGGCCTCGTGCGGTTCGAGGATCAGGGCGAGACGGTCGTCCAGTCGATCCTCGGCGGCAAGTCCAAGCTGCAGTGGAAGGTCGATTGGGCGATGCGCTGGTGCGCGCTCGGCGTCGATTACGAGATGTGCGGCAAGGACCTGACCGACAGCGTCACTCAGTCGGGCCGCATCACGCAGGTCCTCGGCGGCAGGCGCCCCGAAGGCCTGATCTACGAGCTGTTCCTCGACGAGAACGGCGAGAAGATCTCCAAGTCCAAGGGCAACGGCCTCACCATCGAGCAGTGGCTCGAATACGGCAGCGAGGAAAGCCTTGGCTTCTACCTGTTCCGCGAGCCCAAGAGCGCCAAATCGCTCCACGCCGGCGTGATCCCCCGCGCGGTCGACGAATACTGGCAGTTCCGCGAAAAGCTGCCCAGCCAGCCGATCGAGCAGCAGCTCGGCAACCCCGTCTGGCACCTGCTGCGCGCCAACGGCTACCACGGCGGGGACGGCGATACGCTGCCCGTCACTTACGGCCTGCTGCTCAACCTCGTCGGCGTGCTCGGCGCAGCTGCGACGCGGGCGCAAGTCTGGTCCTACCTCGGCAACTATGTCGAAAACGCCGACCCCGCCGCGCATCCCGCGCTCGATACGCTGGTTACGTCAGCCTTGGCTTACAACCGCGATTTCGTCGCCCCGACGCTCAAGCGCCGCAAGCCCGAACCGAACGAGGCCGCCGCGCTCGCCGCGCTCGACGCCGAACTCGCCGCCACCGACGACAGCGCCAGCGCCGAAGACCTCCAGACCCTCGTCTATGAAATCGGCAAGGACCCGCACTACGGCATCGGCGCGCTGCGCGATTGGTTCAAGGCGCTTTACGAAACCCTGCTCGGCTCCAGCCAGGGCCCCCGCATGGGCAGCTTCATCGCGCTCTACGGCATCGCGGGGACGCGGCGGCTGATCGCCGAGGCGCTGGAAGGGGTGGACCTGCCGGCGCAATGAGCACGGGCCGCAGCGGGCTGCGGCGCCGGGGCATCGTCAGCCAAACATCGTTTCCAGGCTCTTTGCCCGATGCCGCACGGCATGTGCCAGCTTGTGAACTTCAATGGTCACAAGGTGCCGGTCATGCGTGGGTATTTCATGCAGCGCGACGAAGCCAATGCCGCACCAGAGCAGCAGCGACAGTGGAGCTCCGATCATCAGACCCTTGAGAAAGCTCTGGTTATGCACGGCGTGCCCTCAAATCTTACCACAAGGTTATAGCGGCGCAGCCTTTCAGCGAGATGAACGCACTGCTGCCGGCGCTGAAAGACGGCCATTCCCACGCTGTCCCTCCTAATACCACGGCCGCGCGCGGTACCACTTCGTCACGATATACTTGACGCCGCGCTCCACCGGCCGACCGGCGTGCATCGTCAGCGGGTTGGGCTTCCCGTCGCGCCCCATGTTGTTCCACACCAAGAGCGCGCCCTTCTGCGGCGGGACCGAGACCGGCGCCTTGGGAAACTCGGTTTCGCCGCCGGCCTCCACATCCGAGAGGTAGCCCATGGCGGTCCACGTCCGCTGCCCGCCGCGGCCTTCCTCGGTCGGCCAGTAACTCGCTGATGTATCGAAGTAATCGAAGTGCGCGCGGAATTGCTGGCCCGGCTCATAGCGCTGGCCCTGGATCACTTCGCCATGTGCGTGTTCGATGCCGAGCAGATCATCGATCCGCCGCTCCAGCATCTTGATGAACGGATCGTCCGGATCGACATCGCCGCTGTAGCTCGTCCGTCCGCTGTCGGCGTTGTTGTGGTAAGTGGGCGAGGGCCGCGCCACCGCGTCGACCATCCTGATCAGCCGCGCGCATTCCTCGGCGGTGAAAAAATCGGCCACCCCGTAGATCTCGATCGTATCGAGCGGCAGGCGATAGGCGCTGGGATCGGCATCAAGCCGCGCCCGCACCCGCTCGCCCACTTTGGCCAGTACTGCGGCGTCCTTGGCGGCGGGTGCATTACGGCGAAATCCGATCATCGCGCGCTCATGCCGCAGCACCGCGGCTCTGCCAAGTGGCAGGTAGCAAGCCACCGTCGTTCTAATGTGTCTTCATGCTCACGTCATTGAGTTATTAATGAAAACTAAAGTTTAATCCGATCCGGACTAGATTTCTCCCCGCCGGGCCTACCTAAATTGCGTCTTATGGTTACATATATAGCCGGATCGAAGGTTTATTGATCGCAAGAAATTCAAGGTCGCGTAACGATATAACTGGCCGTTTAACCAGTCAGGCCCACAGCACCGAATGCCCAGCGGCGGAGGCGGAAGTGCTTGGAAGCGAACGCGTCCTTGCGATACGAGGAGTTGGCTTTGGACGGTCATGTCGACTTGGATGCGGAAACCCTTCGCATCGCCAAGATGTTGTATGAAGCGCGTCGCCGCCGCGACGCCGCGAGCCCGATCAAGGGCCTGTTCGGCGAACCGGGCTGGGATATCCTGCTGGACCTGTTCATCGCGCGCAGAACCCGCACGGCTCTGCAAGTCTCCAGCGTCTGCGCGGGTGCGGGCCTGCCGTCCACCACCGTTCTGCGCTGGATCGCGCGGCTGGAGCGTGAAGGGCTCATCGTGCGCGTGGCCGATCAGGAAGATGCCCGCCGCCGCTATGTGAACCTCACGGCGCGGGGCCTCAGGCTCACCACATCCTTGCTTGATGCCATCGGTTCAATCGGTTGAACCTTCCGGCTGGCCTGTCTGAACTCAAGCCAGGCGGGCCAGCAGATCACGGGCGAAGGCGGACAAGGTGTCGTCGCGCGCGCCCATGATCACGATGCGGTCCCCAGACCGGGCAAGTTCCACGATCCGCGCGGCGCAATCGGCGCGGGCCGGGATATGCTCGGCGATCCCGCCATGCGCGCGGATCAGGCTCACTATGCGCTCGCTGCCCACCGAGCGGTCGACCGTTCCGCCGAAGTAAACCGGATCGCACAGGATCGTTTGGTCCTCGGCGCCAAGCCGCGTTGCCAGCACTTCGGCCAGTTCCGCACCCATCTGCCGCAGTGGGCCATAGCCGTGCGGCTGGAAGAACGCGATCACGCGGCCCGGGTGCGCCTTCAGCGTTGCCAATGTCGCGGCGACCTTTTCCGGATTGTGCCCGAAATCGTCGATCACCGTCACGCCGCCCGGGCTCGTCCCCACCACATCGAATCGCCGCGCGAGGCCGGCGTAGTCGCCCAGCGCGCGCACCGCGTCGGGCAGCGGCACCCCGGCAGCATGGGCCGCTGCCAGCGCCGCCAGCGCATTGGACAGATTGTGCCGTCCCGGTACTTTCAGCGAGAGGACATGCCGCTCGCCGGTGCGGCCCAGTTCGATCGTGGCGCCGATGCCCAGCGGCGATTCGGCCACGCTGCCCTTGACTACCCTTATATCGGCCCTGCTCGACTCTATGCCGAAAGTGAGCGGACCGCCTAACGCCCGGCTGGCGAGCGCGGCGCTTTCCGGATCGTCGAGATTGACCACGGCTGTTCCCGCCCGGGCCAGAAAATCACCAAACAGGCCGCGCAGTTCCTCCATGCTCTTGTGATCGAGACTGACGTTGTTGAGCACGGCAATCGTGGGGCGATAGGCGGCGATGGAACCATCGCTCTCGTCCACTTCCGAAACGAACGGCGCATCACCCCCGCCGACCCGCGCGCTGGCGAAGGGCGCATCCGGCCCTGCGAAATTCTTCATCACCGCGCCGTTCATGATCGTCGGATCGCGCCCGCAGGCGGTCAGGATCCAGCCGAGCATGCCCGTCACGGTCGATTTGCCGCTGGTGCCGCCCACCGCGATGCTCACCGGCGCGGCGTTGAACAGCGTGGAGAGCAATTCGGCGCGGCGCATCTTGCGGCACCCCAGCTGCGCGGCGCGCACCATTTCCGGCACGGTGTCCTCGACCGCAGCCGAGGCGACAAGGATCTGCTCGGCCGAAGCAATCCCGCTGCCGTCCTGCGGGTGAAGATCAAGACCAAGGCTTTCCAGCCACGCGAACTTTTCGGGCGTTCGCCCCTGATCGCGGCTGCGGTCCGACCCGGCAATGCGCGCGCCCTTGCCCTTGAGGATCAGCGCCAGCGGCAACATGCCCGAGCCGCCGATGCCGCAGAAGAACCAGGGCCGGTCGATCAGGCTTGCGGTGAGGTCCATACTCATGCCCGTGCGGTATGCGCCCTTGCGGCGATGCGCAACCGGGTTAGGAAGGCGCATGCCAAGGATCGCCATCTGCGCGCCCGCCCGTCCTATCACGCCCGACGACGCCGCGGCGGTCACGGCGCTTGCGGCGAATGTTCCGGGCATCGAACTCCTATTCCACCCCCAGTGTTTCCTGCAGGCGGGCCATTTCGCCGGCAGCGATGTGCAGCGGCTGGCAGCCTTCCTCGAATGCGCGGGCGATCCCGCTCTCGACGCCATCTGGTTCGCGCGCGGCGGCTACGGCTCCAATCGCATTGCCGAAGCTGCCATCGCGAAATTGGGGGAGGCCGCCCGCGGCAAGATTTACCTGGGCTATTCCGACACCGGCTACCTCCTTGGCGCGCTTTACCGGGCGGGCATCGGTATACCCGTCCACGCCCCCATGCCCGGCGATATCCGCCGCGAGGGCGGGGCCGAAGCCGTCCGGCGGACGCTGGGCTGGCTCGCCGGAGACCACATCGGCGCGGAACCGACGCAGGACGGCCACCCCCGCGCCGCCTTCAACCTTACCACCCTCGCCATGCTCTGCGGTACGCCGCTGATGCCCGATCTCAGCGGCCACGTCGTGCTGGTCGAGGAAGTCTCCGAGCACCTCTACGCGGTCGACCGGCTGTTCTTCCACGTGACCGCGCACCTTCATGGGATTGCCGGACTGCGTCTCGGCCGCATCGGCGACGTGCCGGAAAACGACGTCGATTTCGGCGCCGACGAGGAGGCCATCGCCCGCGACTGGTGCGCGCGGACGGGCATCCCCTACCTCGGTCGTGCCGATATCGGGCACGACATTGATAACAAGATTGTCGCATTCGGGCTTGAGGGACCCCCGCCGAATCACTAGGCGCGCGGCTTCACAGCAGGAGTGTGTTGATGCGGGCATTCGTTTTTCCGGGGCAGGGCAGCCAGAAGCTGGGCATGGGCGCAGAGCTCGCCGCCGCCAGTGCTGCCGCGCGCGAGGTCTTCGAGGAAGTCGATGATGCGCTCGGCCAGAAGCTCTTCGCGCTGATGACCGAAGGGCCCGAGGACGAACTGACGCTCACCGCCAATGCCCAGCCCGCGATCATGGCCAATGCCATCGCCGTGCTGCGCGTGCTGGAAAAGGAATGCGGCCTCGTGCTGGCCGACAAGGCCCAGTTCGTCGCCGGTCACAGCCTCGGCGAATATACCGCGCTTTGCGCCGCCGGGGCCTTCAGCCTTGCCGATACCGCGCGCCTCTTGCGTCTGCGCGGGTCCGCGATGCAGGCCGCCGTGCCGGTGGGCGAGGGCGCGATGTGCGCGCTGCTCGGTGCCGAGATCGATCAGGCCGCCGCGCTCGCCGAAGCTTCGGCGGCGGGCGAAGTCTGCACCGTCGCCAACGACAACGCCCCCGGGCAGGTCGTCCTTTCCGGCCACACCGGTGCCATCGAACGCGCGATCGCCGGTGTGAAGGAGCACGGTATCAAGCGCGGGATGCTGCTCCCGGTGTCCGCGCCGTTCCACTGCCCGCTCATGCAGCCCGCTGCCGATGCCATGGCGCAGGCGCTGGAGCAGACCCCACCGGGCGCCCTGCGCGTGACCCTGATGGCCAACGTCACCGCGGCCCCCGTCACCGACCCTGCCGAAGTCCGCCGCCTTCTCGTCGAACAAGTCACCGGCCGCGTCCGCTGGCGCGAAAGCATGATCGCACTGGGCGCTGCCGGGGTCACGCATTTCGTCGAACTCGGCGGCAAGGTCGTCGGCCCGATGATCACCCGCACTGTGGCCGATGTGGCAGTTGCCAGCGTGGTCGGCATGGCCGATATCGAAGCCTTCGCGAAGGAGCTCTAAGCCATGGAACACCGCCTCTTCGATTTGACCGGGATGACCGCCCTCGTCACCGGCGCTGCCGGCGGCATCGGCTCGGCGATCAGTCACGCGCTGGCCCGTCAGGGTGCCCGCCTCGCACTCTCGGGCACCAATCCGTCGAAATTGCGGTCTTTCCGGGAAGAGCTCAACGACACCTACGGGCACGACCATGTCGAGATCACCTGTGATCTTTCGAACACCGAGCAGGTCGAGCATCTCGTCCCTGCCGCGATCGATACGCTCGGCAAGGTCGATATCCTCGTCAACAACGCCGGCATCACGCGCGACAACCTCGCGATGCGGATGAAGGACGAGGAGTGGGATGCGGTCATCAAGGTCAATCTCGAAGCCGCCTTCCGCCTGATGCGCGCGGCCTCGAAGCCGATGATGAAGGCGCGCTTCGGCCGCATCATCACCGTGACCAGCGTCGTCGGCGCGACCGGCAATCCGGGGCAGGTCAACTACGCCGCCGCGAAGGCCGGCCTCGTCGGCATGTCGAAAAGCCTCGCGCAGGAACTCGCCAGCCGCGGCATTACGGTGAACTGTGTCGCCCCGGGCTTCATCCGCACCGCGATGACCGACGTGCTGCCCGATGCGCAGAAGGACGCGCTCAACGCGCGCATCCCGATGGGCCGGATGGGCGAGGGCGGGGACATCGGCGCGGCGGTCGCCTACCTCGCCAGCCGCGATGCGGGCTATGTCACCGGGCAGACCTTGCATGTGAACGGCGGCATGGCGATGCTCTCCTGAGCCAGCCCCTGCACCTCAAGATGCGCCGCGCGGCTCTTCTTCTGGCGCTGGCCCTGCTCCAGACAGTGCCCCAGGCAGTGCAGGCGCGCCCGCCGCAGGCGCTCGCCTGTGCTGTCATCGCGGCCCCGGACGGCCTCGACGCGCAGCTTGCGGACTCGATGCTCACGCTCGACGAGACGCGCAGCAAGTCCGCGATGGATACGCTGCACACTCTCGTCGATCGCTGTGCGGCGGACCAGTTCCTGAATGACAAGGAGCGTGAGGCCTATTTCGGCTATGTGCTCGGCCGCATGGCGCGCGATGGGCTCGATCCGCGCCTCAAGGCAGAAGGCATTCCCGCCGATCTCATCGACAAGGCGCTCGATATCGGCCCCGGCAATGCCAACAATCCGGCGACGCAGGTCACGCAGGGTGACTTGCGCCGGGTCTCCACCGCACTCAGCGAAGCGGGCAAGGATCCGGCCAAGGTAACGCCCGTCGGCTGGGGCCTCATCACTGCGTGGATCGCCGCCACCGCGCAGATGTTCGACGCGCTGCGCGTGCTCGATTGACCCTGCAGGGCAAGCCCGCCGTTTTCGCTGCATTTATGCACAGCTTCGCCGCCGCGGATGCGGCTTGCGCTTGCCCGCGGCGGGGCGCGCGTTAAGGAAGGTAGTCCAGCAACAACCCATCTCTCCGGGCGATTCCGCTCGCGAGGAGATGCCAGCTAGACGGCCTTGACGGTCCTTCACGCGGACCGGCCCGGGCAGGGGACACGAGACGAGAATGAAGGCCACGATCGAACGCGCGACCTTGCTGCGCTGCCTGTCCCACGTGCAATCGGTGGTGGAGCGGCGCAATACCATTCCGATCCTTTCCAACGTGCTGATCGAGGCTGCGGCCGGCGGTGCGGTGCGCGTGATGGCAACCGACCTCGATCTCCAGATCGTCGAGACGATGCCCGCCCGCGAAGTGGAACGCCCCGGCTCGATCACCGTTTCCGCGCACCTCCTGTTCGACATCGCGCGCAAGCTGCCCGATGGCAGCCAGGTCAGCCTCGATGCCTCCGAAGGCCGCATGGTCGTCAAGGCCGGGCGCAGCCGCTTCCAGTTGCCGACGCTTCCGCGCGACGATTTCCCGGTGATCGTAGAAGGCGATCTGCCGACCAGCTTCGAAGTGCCCGCCCGCGTCCTCGCCGAACTGATCGACCGCACCCGCTTCGCGATCTCGACCGAGGAAACCCGCTACTACCTCAACGGCATCTTCCTGCACGTGGCGGACGAAGCCCAGCCGGTGCTCAAGGCCGCCGCGACCGACGGCCACCGCCTCGCGCGCTACACCATCGCGCGGCCTGACGGGGCCGAGGGCATGCCGGATGTGATCGTGCCGCGCAAATGCGTGGGCGAGCTGCGCAAGCTGCTCGAAGACGTGCTCGATACCGCCGTTCTTGTCGATCTTTCCGCCAGCAAGGTGCGCTTCACGCTTGGCGGCGAGCACGGCGTGGTGCTCACCAGCAAGCTGATCGACGGCACCTTCCCGGACTACAGCCGCGTGATCCCCACCGGGAATGACAAGCTGCTCCGCCTCGATCCGCGCAGCTTCTTCGAAGGCGTCGATCGCGTCGCCACGATCGCCACCGAAAAGACCCGCGCGGTCAAGATGGCGCTCGAGAACGACAAGGTCACGCTCTCGGTCACCAGCCCGGAAAACGGCACGGCGGCAGAAGAAATCGCTGCCGAATACCGCGCGGCGGGCTTCGAGATCGGCTTCAACGCCAATTACCTCAAGGACATCCTCAGCCAGATCGATGGCGATCTGGTCGAGCTGCACCTTGCCGATGCCGGCGCGCCGACGCTGATCCGCAAGGATGACAAGTCGGCTGCCCTCTATGTGCTGATGCCGATGCGGGTGTGATTTTGCGGAGTGCATGTGGCCTCTACGGAGCCTCCTGCGTCCGCGCGATGGCCCCAATAGACAAGGCTGCCGCATCCGGCTGTAAACGACCGAATGGGCCGATGTAACCTTCATCCGTACTGATTCCGGGCTGATCGGTCCACGATCGGATACGCATTCAACCATATCGGGCCTTCTTCTGTTGCGAATTGTTTCTGGAGTATCCGATCCGGACACAAAACGGACGGACCAAGACACATGGACAACCGCGACATCGCAGGAAAACTGGCTTTCTTCTCGATCGGCGCCGACGACAGGGCCCGCTTCCCGGGCGTCGGCAAAGTGATCGCCAGCGCCGGCCCCGCAGCGCTCGACAAGCTTTACGATCAGATCGCGGCCACGCCCCAGACCGCCGGATTCTTTGCCTCGCGCAATGCCATGGCCTCGGCCAAGTCCAAGCAGATCGCACATTGGCAGGCTCTTTTCGCGGGCGGCGCCACGCCTGACTATTTCCAGCGCGCGGAAAAGGTCGGCAAAGTCCACGCCCGCATCGGCCTTGCCCCGCAGTGGTATATCGGCGCTTATGCCAGCGTGCTGGAGCCCGTCATCACCGCCATGGTCGGCCCTCTCTCCAAGGGACAGGCCAAGCGGATCGCCACGTTGGTCAAGATGGCGCTGCTCGATATGGAAATCGCGGTCGAGACGTACTTTGCAGTGGAGGAGGAACGCCGCAGTGCCGTGATCGACGCGCTCGGCGCCGCACTGCAGCGCATGACCGACGGCGATTTCGGCACCGCGCTCGAACAGCTCCCAGCCGAGTTCGCCGCGATCCACAACAGCTTCGAGACGATGCGCGCGCAAGTCGGCAGTGCCCTCGGCGATGTCGCGCAGACCTCGCATGCCGTCGATCTCGGCGCGCAGGAAATCCGCCAGGCCTCCGATGACCTCGCCCGCCGCACCGAGCAGCAGGCCGCCAGCCTTGAGGAAGCCTCCGCCGCGATGACCGCGCTGGCCGCCAGCGTCGGCAGCACCGCCGGGGATGCTGCGCATCTCCATGATTCCGTACAGGCCGCGCATGGAGACGCTCAGGCGGGCGGCAGCGTCGTCGAGGAAGCGGTCCACGCCATGACCGACATCCACGATTCCGCACAGGAAATCGGCAAGATCATTGCCACCATCGACGGTATCGCCTTCCAGACCAACCTGCTCGCGCTCAACGCCGGGGTTGAGGCGGCGCGGGCCGGAGATGCCGGGCGGGGCTTCGCCGTCGTCGCCAACGAAGTGCGCGCACTGGCCCAGCGCTCCGCCGAAGCCGCGCTCGATATCAAGACCCTGATCGGCCAGAGTTCGGTGCAAGTCGAGCGCGGCGTCGCGCTGGTCGGCCAGACGGGTGACACGTTTGCCCGCATCGTCGGCAAAGTGGGCGAAATCGCCGGGCTCGCCAGCAACATCGCCTCCGCCGCCAGCGCGCAGGCCGAGAACATCGGCCACGTGCGCGAGACGGTGCGCGAGCTTGACGTCATGACGCAGCAGAACGCCGCGATGGTGGAAGAAGCGACAGCTGCCTCGCGCAACCTCGCGGGCGAAGCGGACCGCATGGCCGCGCTGGTCGGACGCTTTGCGCTTTCCGGCGCGGCTTCGGGTCAGGGCGGTGTCCAAGGCGGCATGGCGCTTATGCGCCACGCCGCCTGACGCTCAGATATCGACGACGATCTTGCCGAAGTGGGTATTGCTCGCCTGATGGCGGAAGGCACCCGCGAGATCGGCCAGCGGAAAGTGGCTGTCGATCACCGGCTTGATGCCGTTCGCCTCGATGCCGGCGATCATGTCCAGCTGCATCGCGCGGCTTCCGACGGTCAGGCCCTGCACGCGCAGGTTCTTGAACATCAGCGCCGCGGTCTGCACCGGCCCGGCAAACCCTGCCAGCACGCCGATCAGCGCGACATGGCCGCCGACGCGGGTGGCCACCATCGACTGGTCCAGCGTGCCCGCGCCGCCGATTTCGACCACGCAGTCGACACCCGCGCCGCCGGTCAGTTCAAGCGCCTTGACGCCCCAGTCCGGCACGACCGTGTAGTTGATCAGTTCGTCCGCCCCCAGTGCGCGCATGCGTTCCAGCTTGGCGTCCGATGAACTCGTCGCGATCACCCGCGCGCCTGCCGCCTTGGCGAACTGCAGCGCGAAGACCGAGACGCCGCCGGTCCCTTGCACCAGCACGGTCGAGCCCGGCTTCACGTTGCCGTCCGCGAACAGTGCGCGCCACGCGGTGAGGCCAGCGCAGGTCAGCGTCGCGGCCTCGGCAGCCGAATAGCCGTTGGGCACGCGGGTGAACCAGCCCGCCGGGGCGACGATCTCCTCGCGGGCATAGCCGTCGATCCCGTCGCCCGGCACCGTGGTGAAGGCCGTCGCGGGCGGCGCGCCGTCGTCCCAGTTGGTGAAGAAGGTCGAGACGACGAGGTCGCCCGGCGCATAAGCGGTGACGCCTTCACCCACCGCCACGACTTCGCCGGCACCGTCAGACATCGGAATGCGACCGGGGGCAGCGGGGAGCATGCCCGTCACCACCGCGAAGTCGTGGTAGTTGAGCGAGGAGGCGCGCAGCCGCACCCGGATCTCGCCGGGGCCGGGATCGCCGCAGTCGGGGAGCTGGTCGAGATGCAGGGTGTCGAGCGACGCCGGGGCACCGATACGGATCGCGGCAATGCTCATTCTGCGGCCTCCAGCATCTCGGCCTGCTGCGGGCCGCGCACCAGCACGCCGGGCGTTGCGCCGGTCCAGGTGCCGTTCTCGAAGGTCACTTCGCCCGACTTGATCGTGTAGACGTACCCTTCCGCTCTCTGCAGCAGCCGCTTGCCGCCCGCGGGCAGGTCGAACGCCAGCCACGGCTTGCCGAGCTTCAGCGCCTCCATGTCGATTACGTTGAGGTCGGCCAGCGCGCCCGGCGCGATCACGCCGCGGTCGTTCATGCCATAGAGCCGCGCGGTGTCGTGGCACTGCCGCTTCACGGCCTGCTCGAGGCTCAGCCGCCCGCCGCGCTTGCGATCGCGCACCCAGTGCTGGAGCATGAAGGTGGGCGAGGCCGCATCGCAGATCGTGCCGCAATGCGCGCCGCCATCGGAGAGCGAGTTCACGCAGTCGTCGCGCGATTGCAGTTCCTCGAGGAAGTCGAGGTTGCCGTCGGCATAGTTGAGGATCGGCAGGTAGATGAAGCCGGTGCCGCCGTCCGCCAGCATCAGGTCATAGGCATAGCTTTCCGGCGTCACGCCCGCCGCCGCCGCGCGCGCAGCGATGCTCGCATCGGCCTGCGGTTCGTAATCGAAGCTCGCGTCCATTTCATACTGGTTGGCCCAGCCTTCGCCGATCACGCGGTAGAGGTGGACGATGTCGGTATCGGGATAGACGTTCTGCTCCGACAGCAGGATGTTCTTGAACACCGGATCGGCGAGGTGCGCGAGCTGGTCTTCCCACGGCATCGCCGCGATGGCCGCCCACGAAGGGCGGAACAGGAACGGATGCACCGTTCCGCGCCAGTTCATCACGATGCCGTTCCCGCGCAGCGCGATCTGGGCGACAATGTTCGCGCCGGCCGCGTTCTGGCGGGTCATTTCCGCAATCTGCTCGGAAAGCGGCAGTTCCTTGGCGATCGACTGCAGCGCGGCGAAAGTGACGGGCAGGCCCGTCTCGCGGCTCAGCGCGCCCATCCAGCCGAACTCGTCCCACTCGCGCTTCATGTCGCTGGCGATCTCGAACACGCCGTGGCCGACGCGGCCCATCGCGCGGCCGATGCGGATGAGTTCGTCGGCGGTGGCGGTGGTGCCGGGGACGACTTCGCCGTCGACGCTCTTGTGAATGATGGTGCGGCTGCTGGAGAAGCCCAGCGCTCCTGCACGGACCCCGTCCTCGACGATTTGCGCCATCTTTTCAATATCTTCGTCGGTCGGGACGGCGCCCGGACGCTCGCGGTCGCCCAGCACGTAGGCGCGCACCGCGCCATGGGGCACGTGGGTCGCCACGTCGACCGAGCGCGGCAGGCGCTCCAGCGCGTCAAGGTATTCGGGGAAGCTTTCCCAGTCCCACTTGAGCCCTTCGGCGAGCGCGGTGCCGGGGATGTCCTCGACGCCTTCCATCAGCCCGATCAGCCACTCGTGCCGGTCCGGCGCGGCGGGCGCGAAGCCGACGCCGCAGTTGCCCATGACCACCGTGGTCACGCCATGCCAGGAACTCGGCGCCATTTCCTGATCCCAGGTCGCCTGACCATCATAATGCGTGTGGATATCGACCCAGCCCGGCGCGACGACCTTGCCGGCGGCATCGATCTCGCGCCTCGCCGTGCCGCTCACCTTGCCGACAGCGGTGATCAGGCCATCTCGCACGGCCACGTCGCCGGTGAAGCGGGGGCGGCCGGTGCCATCGACGATGGTCCCCCCGCGCACGATGAGGTCATAAGTCGGCATCACTCGGCTCCTCTATCCCCGCGCGGCCGACTCGTTGACGGCGGCCTACGCGTTTAACTGGGCGATTAAGTCAGAGGATGGCCAGCGGGTCAATGTCCGCTTGGGCCTAGGCGTCAAGGAACCCGGTCAGCTTGCCGATAAAGGCGTCCGGCTGGGCGAGCATGAACAAGTGCCCGCCGCCCGCGGTCATCTCCAGCTTGCTGCCGGGGATCGCGTTGTGGAGGAAATGCGCGTTGGCGGGCGGCACCAGCTGGTCGTCGGCATCGCCCATCACCATGACCGGCATGCCCAGCAGCGGCAGGAACGCGGCGCTGCTCCAGCCTGCGAAGGCCGCCAGCTGGCAGCTCCAGCCGAGCGGGGAGGGGGCGGTTGCGGCGTTCAGCGATACGCGGTCCGCCCCGCCGCCGTTGTAGAACATCGCAAGGTTCCGGCGCAGCGTCTTCTCGACAGAATATTCCATCGGATCAAGCATCTGGCTGATCATCGAGGCATTGCCGGGGATCATCGTCCCGCCCGCCGAGGTTGCCGCCAAGACCAGCTTGCCGGTGCGCGCGCGGTGCTGGAAGGCGAACTGCTGCGCCACCGCGCCGCCCCAGCTGATCCCGAGCAGATCGACGCAATCGATCCGCAGCCGGTCGAGCAGCGCCGCCAATGTCAGCGCCATATGCGGGATCGTGTAGGGGAAGATCGGATCGGGTGACTGGCCGATGCCCGGCATGTCGAAACTGATGATCCGGCGGTCCGGCAGGCGCCGCGCGATCGGCTCGAGCATTTCCATGTTCATGCCGATCCCGCTCAGGATCACCAGCGGGCGCGGTGCAGGCGCCTTGGCACCCGGCGCCGGCTGGACATGCCATTGGCCCACCCGCAGGCGCCGTCCGGCAACGCCGATCATCGTGAAACTGGCGGTCGTGGCCACGCGAAATCCTCGAGGTTCTGGTAAAACAACAGCTTGCCGCTGCCCCTAGCACCGCGCCGTGGCAAGCAAAAGCAAACCCAAGGAAATCTGCGGAAAAAAGTCCGGAATGGGGGCACGCTTAACGGTTTCTCAAAGCAGTTAAGCGCAATTGACGGGTGATGAGCCAACCGACCGGGGACCCAGCTGCTTTGCAGGCCGAGCCGACGCGCGCGGTGCGCGATTTCGCGCGCACGCAGCGGCGCCGGGACCGCGTGCCGACCGCGCCGGTCAGCCGCGCCGATGTCGCCGGCGCGGCGTTCCTGTTCGGCACCGGGCCGGGCAGAGGCCTGATCGCGCGCGAATGGCCGCATATGGCCTTGCCGATGGTGCTGGGCGTGCTCGGCCTTGCCCTCGCCAATTTCTCCGTCCGCCCGATCATCGCGCCGCTGCTTGCACTGCTGGCTTCCGCCCTGCTGTTCGTCGCGCGCTTCACTTCGGTCTACGAGGAGAGCCGCGACCATCCCACCATCGTCCGCATGGCGCTGATGGCGGCCTCGATCGGCATTCCGCTGTTCATCTATGGTTACGCGATCGGCATGTGGGCCAACAGCGGCGTGGTGCCGTGGGTTCAGGCGCTCGCGCTTCTCGTCACGATCTCGCTCCTTGCCACCGTCACCGAATCGGGCCGCCTTGCCGGCATGCTCACCGCCGAAGTCGCGATGTGGTCGGGCGTCACCTGGGTCACGCATTTCGCTGGCGGCATTCTCTCGCTGGTGATCGGCGGCGTGATCGCGGTCGCGGCCTATCTCCGCCAGCGCGAGATCGATCTCAAGGTGCGCATCGCGGTCGAAGAGGGCGTGCGTATCCAGACCCGCGCCGAGGAAATCCTCGCCGATTACGAGGAGACCGGGCAGGGCTGGTTCTGGGAAACCGACCGCCGCGGCCTCATCACCTATATCTCGCGGCCCGTCGCGCATGTCCTCGGCCGCAAGGTGGACGAGATCATCGGCCGACCCTTTGCCGAACTGTTCAACCTTTCCGAGCAATCGGGCGAGGGCGAGCGCACGCTCGCCTTCCACCTCTCCGCCCGCTCCAGCTTCAGCGAACTGGCGGTGCGCGCCGCCGTCTACGATGAGGAGCGCTGGTGGTCTGTGACGGGCCGCCCGACTTACGACGCGTTCAACAACTTCCAGGGCTTCCGCGGCTCGGGCACCGATCTCACCGAGAAGCGCCGCTCGCAGGAGCACGCCTCGCGCCTCGCGCATTTCGATTCGCTCACCGGCCTCTCGAACCGCTTCCAGATGTCGCAGACGCTGGAGAAGATCCTCACTGCGCCCAACGAGCAGAACCGCGCCTGCGCCGTGTTCCTGCTCGATCTCGACCGCTTCAAGCAGGTCAACGATACGCTCGGCCACCCGGCCGGCGATGCCCTCCTCAAGCAGGTCGCGCAGCGCCTCGAACGCGTGATCGGCACCGTCGGCCGCGTCGGGCGGCTTGGCGGCGACGAATTCCAGGTCATCCTTGCCGGCAAGATCGCCCGCGAGCAGCTGGCTCACCTCGCCGAGCGCATCATCGAGACGCTCAGCCAGTCCTATTCCATCGAGAACAGCCGCGTGATGATCGGCGCCTCGGTCGGCATCGCGCTGGCGCCCGACGACGGCGTTACCAGCGAAGCGCTCATCCGCAATGCCGACCTCGCGCTCTACGCCGCCAAGGACGCGGGACGCGGACGCTATCACTTCTATGCCGCCGATCTCCACAGCGATGCCGAGGAGCGCCGCCAGCTCGAGGAAGACCTGCGCGACGCGATCACACACGGCAATCTCGAGCTTTACTACCAGCCCGTCGTCCAGACCGCGACCGAGCGGATCACCGGCTTCGAGGCGCTGCTGCGCTGGAACCACCCGGTCCACGGCTTCATCTCGCCCGCCAAGTTCGTGCCGATTGCCGAGGATGCGGGGCTGATTGTCTCGATCGGCGAATGGGCGCTGCGCACGGCGTGCCAGGATCTCGCGCAGTGGCCGGATGACGTGCGCGTCGCGGTCAACGTCTCGCCGCTCCAGTTCGCCAATCCGGCGCTGCCTTCGATGGTGACCAGCGCGCTCGCGTCCGCCGCAGTCCATCCCGACCGGCTCGAACTCGAGATCACCGAAAGCGTGTTCCTGGGTGACGACAAGGCCACCGAGGCGATGTTCCGCGCGCTCAAGGGCATCGGCGTGCGCCTTGCGCTCGACGACTTCGGCACCGGCTATTCCTCGCTCGGCTATCTGAAGCGCGCGCCCTTCGACAAGATCAAGATCGACCAGTCCTTCGTGCGCGGCGCCACGCAGGCCGGCAGCCGCAACGGCGCGATCATCGCCTCGATCGTCAGCCTTGCCGAAGCGCTCGGCATGGAAACGACCGCTGAAGGCGTCGAAACGCTCGACGAACTCGATCTCGTGCGCATGCTCGGCTGCAGCCATGTGCAGGGCTATATCTACGAACGCCCGCTGTCTGCGTCCGCCACCCAGTCGCGCCTCGCCACCGGCCTCATGGCGATCGCCCGCGGCCCCCGTTCGGCCCGCGCCTCGCGCCAGGCCATGCTCCGCCGCGTGGTGCTCGACCACGGCGGCCATCGCTACAACGGCACCGTGCGCAACATGTCGCTGACGGGCGCGCTGATCGAGGGCCTGTGGAACGTGCCGCCGGGCACCATCTTCCGCATCCAGCTCTCAGACGGCCACACCGTCACCGCCACCTGCCGCTGGGCGAGCGACGACCGCATGGGGGTCGAATTCTCGCAGCCGCTGCGCCTTGATGATGACGGCCGGATCGCCGCCGTGGCGATCAGGTCCACTCTGGCCCCGCTGCCCGATCCCGCCGCAAACCAGCGCAAGGTTGGCTGAGCGCTAGCCCGCTTTCCCGAAGATCCTGCCCAGCAGCTTGCTCCCGGTCCCGAGCGGATTGCGCCGAATCTCCCGTTCCTGCTCGCCGAGGTAGAGGAATACCCCGTCGCTCGCCTTCTGGGTGACATAGCCAGTCAGGTCTTTCGCGCCGAACTGGCCCGCGATCAGGCTGTTCTTCGCGGTGAAATTGTCGAGCGCCTGGAACGCCTTTACGCCCGAAAGCGATTTGGCAACGACCGGCGTCATCGCGGTCTGCAGGTCCGGACCCATCGTGCGGCGGAAGTAGTCGGTGGCGGAGGTTTCGCCGCCGGTCACGATCCCCAGCGCATCGGTCACCGTCATCCGCGTGATCGCCGTCTTGAGCAGCGGCAGTGTCTTGCCTACCGCACCTTCCGCAGCGGCGTTGAGCTTGGCCGAAAGTCCGCCGCCCACCCCGGCGCGGTCGAGCGTCTGAAACAGCCCGTTCAACTTGCCCAGCGGCCCCGGCAACCCGATGCGCACGCGCGGATCATCGGCAAACCCGCCCGGCCGACCCAGCTGCGCGACGACCTTTTCCGCCGCCTTGCCCAGCGCCAGCTTGAGCCCGCTGGAGGCCTCGCTGTCGGTCACGCCGGGCGGCGGGGCGGAGGTGGTCGGTGCGCTGCTGGCGGACGGGGCCGTGCGGCCGAGAATAGCGCCGAGAATGCTGCCCGCATCCTGCGCTGATTGCGCGGCGGCGCTGCCTGCCACGGCCAAGGCAAGGCCCGCACCTGGTATCAACATCCTTGCGCGCATCGTCTTGTCCCCGTCCCGTTTTGGCCAGTCTGCCGCCGCGAGCCGCCTCGGGCAAGGGGGCGCCTGCACCTTGGGGCAGGGCTGCCGTCGGGTTCGCTAGTCAAAATGGCAATGGCACCGCCCTGTAGCGGCACCTAGCTCTCGGTGCACAGGCCAAGCCAAGCGGAGCGAGCTATGCCCCACACCAACCGCCGCATCTTCCTCAAGCAATACCGCGAGGGCCTGCCGCTTCTCGAAGACTTCGGCGTCGAGGACAGCGAAATCGCAGATGTTCCGGCAGGCCATGTCGTGGTGAAAGTCGATACGCTCTCGATGGACGCGTGGATCCGCACCACGCTCACCCCCGGCAGCTTCCACGAGACGGCAGGCCTTGGCACCACGATCCGCGCTCTCGGGGTGGGGCAGGTGGTCGAAAGCGCCGATCCCGCGCTGGCAGTGGGCGATTGGGTGTACGGCATGCTGGCGGCGCAGACCCATGCGCTCACCCCTGCCGCCGCGCTGACCAAGCTCGACCTTTCGAACAGCCTCAAACCGGCGGATTATGTCGGCCCGCTTGGCCTCACCACCGGGCTCACCGCATGGGTCGGCCTTGTCGCGGTGGCGGACGTGAAGGGCGGCGATACCGTGCTCGTCTCGGGCGCAGCGGGGGCGGTCGGCTCGATGGTCGTCATGCTCGCCAAGGCGCGCGGCGCCCGCGTGATCGGTATTGCCGGCGGCCCGGCGAAGTGCCGCTACCTCACGGAGAAGCTCGGCGCGGACGTCGCGATCGACTACAAGAATGCCGATCTCGCCGCCGAAGTCGCCGCCGCCGCGCCTGACGGGATCGACGTGTTCTTCGACAATGTCGGCGGCGAGATCCTCGACGTCGCGCTCGCCAACCTCGCACCTGCCGATGCGCGCATCGCGATCTGCGGCGCGATCTCGCAATACTCGGACCTCGCCAACGTTCGCGGCCCCAGGAACTACCTCAAGCTGGCCGAGCGGAACGCGACGATGAAGGGCTTTGTTGTCACCCACCACGCCGCGCGTTTCCCCGAAGCGAAGGCCGAGATCGCGGCGCTGATGCAGGAGGGCAAGCTCGACCTGCCCGAGCACGTGGTGACCGGCATCGACCACTTCGCCGAAGCGCTGCTGCTGCTTTTCGCGGGCGGCCACACCGGCAACCTGCTGGTGCGGCCCTGACGCTTCAGTCCTGCGCGGCGTAGATCTTCACCAGATCGTGGAGGTAATCGCGTGCGCGGTAAGCGCCTTCCACCGAGTGTCGTTCGTTGAGACCGTGGAGACCGTTGCCGTCCGGATCGAGCAGCGGACCCGGCACCCCGTACGTCGGAATGCCGAGAGGCCCGATGTAGGTGGCGTCGGTTGCGCCAGCCAGCATCGCGGGGACGAAAGGCACGCCCGGATAGTGCTGGGCGGCGAGCTTTTCTGCCGGCCCCATGATGCGCGGGTCGAGCGGCGGGGGCACCGCGAGTGGACGCACTCGGCCAACCGGAGTGACCGTGATGCGCGGATCGGCAATTGCCTTGATCAGTGCGGCGCGGGTGGTGGCGCCATCCTCGCCGGGTACGATCCGGCAGTTGATATTGGCCTTGGCGCGCTGGGGCAGGGCATTGGCTGCATGGCCCCCTTCGAGCAGCGTGGCGACGCATGTGGTGCGCAGCAATGCATTCATCGTGCGGTCCGCAGCCACGATGGCTTCTGCAGACTGGTCGGCCGGATTGGCGGCAAGGCGCGCCATCGCCGCCCCCAAAGCATCCCCACGCGCAGCACCGACTTTTGCGAAGTAGGTGCGGGTCGTATCGTTGAAGTGGACCGGGAACTTCAGCGCTCGCACCCGTGCCAGCGCGTCCGCCAGCTCATAGATCGCATTGTCGTCCACCGGCAGCGAGCTGTGCCCGCCGGGATTGGTCGCCTGCAGTTCGAAATTGTGGTTGGCTTTCTCGCCCGTCTGCATCGATTGGCTGAGCACCTTGCCGTGCCCATCGGTCGTCCCGTTGCCGCCTTCGTTGAGCGCAAATGCGGCAGCAATCAGATCAGGGCGATTTTCGGCCAGCCATTTGGCCCCGTTCATCCGCGCACCGGATTCCTCGCCGCATGTCAGCGCGAGCTTGATCGTACGTTTTGGCCTGAAGCCCTCGGCCTTGAAGCGGACCAAGGTGTCGATCCAGATCGCATCGAGCAATTTCATGTCGGACGTGCCGCGCCCGTAGAAGTATCCGCCCTCTTCGATGAAGCCGTAGGGATCGCGCACCCAGTCCTCGCGCCTGGCGTTCACGACGTCGATATGGCCAAGCAGCAGCATCGACTTCGCCTTGGCCGACGTGCCGGGCACGGTAACGACCAGGCCACCATCGAGCGGGAAGGCCGGGTCCGTGAACAGCGTCAGTTGATCGTCGCCGAAGCCTGCGGCGCGGAAACGTACCGCGATCTTCTCTGCCAGCGCGGTACAACTGCCGGTGGCGAGCGACGTGTCCGTCTCGACCAGCTCCCGGTACAGATCGCGGAAGGCCAGCTGGCCTGCCGTCGGCCGCGCAAGCGCAGCATCGGCTGCATGCGAGGCTTGAGAGACAAGGACGAGCATGGCTGCCATTGCGGCGGCACAGGCGTGTCTGGTGGTCATGGCATGATTTCCCCTTACGCGGCGTAGTTTCCATTCCCCCGCGGGAAAGTCCACCACAGCCTGCAACGTGTGCAGGGTCATCAACCTCACTGTAATTCCATCGTCATCGCCGATAGATAGATCATCGGGCCACAGGCAGGGGGAATGAGCCGTGAGCAACGCAAGGCGCTGGATATGTGGGGTATCGGCTTCTGCATTGGCAGCCGTCAGTCCGCTCCATGCCCAGGACATCCCAAATCCGGCCCAAGCAGACGCGGCAGATGCTGCAGTGCAGCCCGGCGAAATCGTCGTCACTGCGCAGAAGCGCACGGAGAAGTTGCAGGACGTTCCGCTTTCGATCGTCGCGCTTTCCACCGAGGCGCTGGCCGAACGCAACGTCCGCAATTTCAACGATTACGCCAAGTTCCTCCCCAGCCTCTCCTACTCGAGCTACGGCCCCGGGCAGGCCGAAGTCTATTTCCGCGGCCTTTCGAATGGCAACCGCCTCTCCACCGGCTCGCTCCCCACCGTCGGCGTCTATCTCGACGAGCAGCCGGTCACCACCATCGGCTCGACTATCGACGTCCACGTCTACGATATCGCCCGCGTCGAGGCGCTGGCCGGCCCGCAAGGCACGCTGTTCGGGGCGAGCAGCGAGGCGGGCACCTTGCGCATCATCACCAACAAGCCCGACACCAAGGCCTTCTCGGGCTCGGTCGATCTCACCGCCAACACCGTCGTTCACGGCAAGCGGGGCGGGATCGCCGAGAGCTATCTCAACATCCCGCTGTCCAGCCGCATCGCCCTGCGCGTCGTCGGATTCTACCAGTACGACGGCGGCTATATCGACAACGTGCGTGCCCCGCGCGGCGTGACCTATCCAACCTCGGGCGCGGTGCGCGACAACAAGGACCTTGTTGGCCGCGACCAGAACTCGATCGAAGCCTATGGCGGCCGCGCTGCGCTCAAGGTCGATCTCGACGACAACTGGACGGCGACCGCCACGCTCATCGGCCAGCGCCAGACCTCGAATGGCACGTTCGCCTACAAGCCCTCGGTCGGCGATCTCAAGACCACGCGGTTCTTCCCTGAAAAGCAGGAAGACAAGTGGTATCAGGCCAGCCTCGCCATCGAGGGCAAGCTCGGCCATTTCGATCTGACCTATGCTGGCGCCTATTTCGCGCGCGAGGCGCGGTATACCTCCGATTATGCCGACTACGCGTTCTTCTATGATACCGCCTACGCCAGCACGCCGGACTATTTCGGCAACAACTTCTTCGACAATGCCGGCAATCTGATCAGCCCCGCGCAGACCGTCAGCCAGGACGAACGCTTCACCAAGCAGAGCCACGAACTGCGCATCGCGTCGCCCTCCACGGACCGTCTGCGGATCGTCGCGGGGCTGTTCTACCAGCGCCAGACCAACAACTGGCGCAATCTCTATACCGTCCCGAACCTTGCTGATGTGCAGTCCGTCACCGGCTTGCCGGGGGTGAACTACGCCAATATCCAGTTCCGCACCGACCGCGATTATGCCGCCTTCGCCGAAGCGGCGTTCGACATCGTGCCGACACTGACGCTGACCGGCGGCCTGCGCGCCTACAAGTACGACAACGACGTAATCGGCTTCTTCGGCTTCAACGGCACCCGCAGCGCGGTCGGCGAGGCGCTGTGTTTCCCCGGTACGGTGGGCGCCTATGGCACGCAGCGGCCTTGCGACAATATCAACGCCAAGGCGACCGGCTCGGGCGTCCGCCACAAGCTCAACCTCAGCTGGAAGGCCGCCCCCGGCAAGCTGCTCTACGCCACGTGGTCGACCGGTTTCCGCCCCGGCGGTATCAACCGCCGCCCTTCGGCCCCTGCCTATGCGGTCGAAAAGCTGACCAACTACGAGATCGGCTGGAAGACCAGCTGGCTTGACGGCAAAGTCCTGTTCAACGGCGCGCTGTTCCTCGAAAAGCTCACCCAGGCGCAGTTCGCCGTCACCAGCGACCAAAACGGCATCACCGATATCGTCAACGCCGGTCGTGCCCGCTCGAAGGGGATCGAGGCGGACTTGACCGTCATTCCGACGCGCGGCCTCTCGTTGCAGGCCTCCGGCACTTTGGTCGAGGCCGTAATCACCACGGACCTGTGCCAATACACCAATGCTGCGTTCGATTGCACGATCCCCAGCCCAGCGGGCAATCCCAATTCCTTGCGCGCCCCGGCCGGAACCCGCTTCGCCGGCAGCCCCCGCTTCAAGCTCTCGGGCCTCGCGCGCTACGAGTTCCCCCTCGGCCCGTTCAATGCCTACTTGCAGGGCGCGGTGTTTCACCAGTCCAGCGTCACGTCCTCACTCGATGTCGAGGAAGCGCGCCTGATCGGTATCCAGCCCGCCTACACCACCTTCGACATCTCGACCGGGGTCAGCCGCGACAACTGGTCCGCCTCGCTCACCATCGAGAACGTGGGCGACAGGCGCGCGCAGCAGAGCCGCACCGCGACTTGCGCCATCGCGATTTGCGGACCCGGCTCGGTCGTCGTCTATCCGCTGCGGCCCCGCTTCGTCAGCTTCCGGGTTGGGCGCAAGTTCTGATGGGAGGGAATGCCATGCTCCGCGCGCTGCTTGCCCTAGCTTTTCTCCTGCTCCCCTCCATCGCGCGCGGTGAAGCCCCTGCCGATGGCCAGCGCCTGATCCTTGTCACCATGGATGGCACGCGCTGGCAGGAGGTGTTTCGCGGGGCCGACAAGGCGCTGGCGGTGGACCCCAAGTTCACCCATCCCGACTGGAAGGAGACGGTCGAAAAGGCTTGGAATACTGGCCCGGCGGTCATGCCGTTCCTGCACAGCCTGCCGACGATGGGCGGCGTGCTCCACGGCAACCGCGATGCAGGCCAGTGCATGCGCGTGACCAATCCGATGTGGTTCTCCTACCCCGGCTACAACGAGCTGCTCACCGGCAGGCCCGACCCCGCCATCACCACCAATGACAAGATATGGAACCGCAACACGACATTCCTCGAATGGCTGAACCGCCGGCCCGGCTTTACCGGGAACGTGCGCATGTACGGCACCTGGGATGTCTTCCCCTACATCATCAACGACAAGCGCAGCGGTGTGCCGGTGAATGCCGAAGATGCCGGGAAGCTGCCCACCGAGACCCGCACGATGCGCATGGCGCAGGACGCGCTGCGCACCGCCAGCGGCATGCGCGTGCTCTATGTCGCGCTCGGCGATACCGATGAATTTGCGCACGAAGGCGACTATGCCCAGTACCTCTCTGCCATGAACCGCGACGATGATTTCATCGCCGAGCTATGGCGCATGGCGCAGGCCGACCCGGCGTGGCGCGGGCGCACCACCTTGATCGTCACCACCGACCATGGCCGCGGCGCCAAACCGGGCGCCTACTGGACCGAGCATGGCAGCGCTGCCGGTTGGAAGCTTGCGCCGCAGGACTACACGATCGCCGATCCCGAAGGCTTCATCGGCTCGGATGCGATCTGGCTCGCGGCCATCGGTCCCGGCGTCCACGCCGCGCCCGCAGGCTCGGCTTGCCTCACGCAAAGCCAGATCGCCGCCAGCGCGCTCACCGCGCTGGGCGAGGACTGGCGCGCTTTCGATGCCGGGGCAGGGGCGCCCCTGCCGTTCTTCAAATAGCCATTCTTCGGCGGGGGCTGAGGCCGCTTACTTCTTGCGCACCCACTTGAGGTCGTAGTCGGTCGTCCACGTCGCGCCGCCGTCCTCGGTGCCGATGGCCAGTTCACGGATCGTGCCGTCCGGCATGGCATAAAGCGTCCAGTGCCGCAGCCGCACCTTTCCGTTCGGCAACGGCTTTTCGGTCACGTACCGCATCTCGCCCGGCTTCACGAGGTTGCCGCGAAACACCGTCGCCGCGCCGTCATCGGTCGCCCAGGTATAGCCCCACGATTTCAGCAGCCGCGAATAGTTGAACAGGCCGATGCCGTTGCCGGTGGGGTGCCCGTCGGTCTTCTTCCAGTGCTCCTCGATCGCGCAATCGTTGAGGATCAGCGCCATCGTCACTTCGTCGGTCTTTTTGTCGCCGGTGTAGACGTCCCAGCTGCCAAGCGTGAAATCCAGTTCGCGGAACTTGGGATCGGTCTTGCAGGTATCTGCGGGGTTTGGCGCGGTCTGCGCGGCGGCCGGTGCGGCAAGAGCAATCAGGGCGGCGGCAAGCAGCGGACGAAGCATCAGCGGTCTCCTGTCGAAGTCGGCACGATGAGGCCGCAATTTCGGCGATTGCGCAAGGCCGCTTTGCGATTACAAATCATGGCCACGCGGCGCGCAGAAACGGGGGACATGCCATGGGCGAGTGGTCGGACAAGGAACTGGGGCTCCATTTGCCGATTGCCCGGCGCGACTTTATCGGCGGTGTCGCGGCTGGCGCAGCCATGGCCGCCGCACCCAAGGCCTTGGCTCAGGCCGCGCCGTCCAGTGTCGCGCCCGCTGGCGATTATCCCCCCGCGCTGACCGGGCTGCGCGGCCAGTACCCCGGCTCGTTCGAAGCCGCCCACATGGCGCGCGACGGCGATTTCAACGGTGCGCTGCAGGCCGAAGACAGCGGCGAGCACTATGATCTCGTCATCGTAGGCGGCGGCATTTCGGGCCTCTCCGCCGCCTGGTTCTACCGGCAGGCGCTGGGCGACGACCGCAAAATTCTCATCCTCGACAACCATGACGATTTCGGCGGCCACGCCAAGCGCAACGAGTTCACTTACGAAGGCCGCACCATCCTTGCCTACGGCGGCACGATGAGCATTGAATCGCCGTTCCCCTACAGTTTCACCTCGAAGAAGCTGCTGGCGGACCTCGGCGTCGATCTCACCAGCTACCACCGCTACGAGACCAAGGCCTACGATGGCCTCGGCTCGGCCACCTTCTTCGACAAGGAGCACTTCCTTGCCGACAAGCTTGTCACCGGAACCGGCAGCAAACCGTGGCCGCAGTTCTTCGCCGAAGCCCCGCTCACCCCGGCAGTGCGCGCCGACCTCACGCGGATATATACCGAAAAGGTCAACTACCTCCCGGACCTGACGCCGGAAGCCCGCGCCGAATACCTCCGGCACATCAGCTATCAGGACTATCTCCTCAAGCACGCGAAGATGCTGCCGGAAAGCCTGCCCTTCTTCCTCGGCCACTACTTCCGCAACAACAAGCGCGTCGATACGCTTCCTGCATGGGAAGCCGCGCTCGGCGGGCGGATGCCGGGTTTTGCGGCCATGGAACTGCCCAAGCAGATCACCGCCGAAGCGCAGCATTTCCATTGGCCGGACGGCAACGCCACTGTCGCCCGCCTGCTCGTCAGCCGCCTGGTCCCGGGCGCCTTCCCGTCAGACAAGCTCGATCAGGAAAGCGTCGTCCTCGCGCCCGCCCGCTATGCGGCGCTCGACAATCCCGCGAACCCCACCCGCCTGCGCCTCAAGAGCATGGTCATCCGCGCCGAACATATCGGCAAGGTGGCGCGCCAGACCGAGAAGGCCGTGCGCGTCGTCTATGTGAAGGATGGCAAGCGCATTGCGGTAACGGGCGCGAACGTCATCATGGCCTGCTTCAACATGGTGATCCCCTTCATCGTGCCCGATCTGCCGCAGGTGCAGAAGGATGCGCTGCATTATGCCTCCAAGGTGCCGATGCAGTACACCAACGTGCTGGTGAAGAACTGGCGCCCCTGGGCCAAGCTCGGCGTCAAGTCGATCGGCGCGCCCAACGGCTACCACATCGGCGCCTCGCTCGACTATCCGGTGGACATCGGCGGCTACAAGAGCGCGCATACGCCCGACGAACCGGTGGTGATCCACATGGTGCGCAATCCGAACCAACCTGGTTTGCCGCGCAAGGAGCAGAACCGCATCGGCCGCGCTGCCATGCTGGCCGAGGAATACCCCGCCATCGAACGCGAGATCCGTAGCCAGCTCCAGCGCATGCTCGGGGCTGCGGGCTTCAATGCCGCGCGCGATATCGCCGGGATCACGGTCAACCGCTGGCCGCACGGCTATGCCTATACCTACGATACGCTCGGCGATCCCGATGTGCCGGACGAGCAGCGCCCCCACGTCATCGGCCGCCAGACTTTCGGCCGCATTGCCATCGCCAATGCCGACGCGGCGGGCAGCGCCTTTACCAACACCGCCATCGACATGGGCGAACGCGCGGTGCAGGAATGCCTCATCAGCCGGGGACTGATCTAAACGATCCTCCCCATTTTCCCCTGAGCTTGTCGAAGGGGCAAATGGGGAGGTGGCCCGCCAAAGGCGGGTCGGAGGGGTAGTTAGAGCAACACAATGATCCAACTCTACCACTGCCGCGATGCGCGCTCGTTCCGCGCGCTCTGGGCGCTCGAGGAAATGGGGCTGGCCTACACGCTCCACACCATGCCGTTCCCCCCGCGCTTCCGGGTGCCGGAATACCTCGAGGCGAACCCCCTCGGCACGATCCCGCTCTTCGTCGATGGCGAAACGCGGATGACTGAGTCCAGCGCGATCCCGCACTATCTCGCCACCCGCTATGGCCCCACGCCGCTGGCCCTCGCGCCGGAGGAACCCGACTACGGCCTCTACCTCGATTGGCTCCTGCGCAGCGAGGCGACGCTCACGTTCCCGCAGACGATCGTCCTGCGCTACACCCGCCTCGAACCCGAAGAGCGCCGACTCCCACAGGCCGCCGACGACTACACCCAATGGTTCTTCTCGCGCCTCAAGCACCTCACCCGCGCGCTCTCCGATTGCCGCGAATGGCTCTGCGCCGGGCGTTTCACGATGGCCGATATCTGCACCGCCTACGCACTCCTCCTCGCGAAGGACCTCGGCCTCGATTACAAGTTCAGCCCCGAAATCGCCGCCTATTGGGAGCGCTGCGCCGCGCGCCCGGCGTTCCTTGCGGCAAAGGTGGCGCAGGCGGCCTAGTGCCGCGCGGGCAGTTCGATCACCCCGTCCACCGCGCGCCATTCCGCCGGGCGGATCAGCTGGTCATGCGCGATCCGCACCGAATGGATCTTCGCGCCGATGTCGCGCCGCCAGAAGCCAAGGAAATCGAACAGCACCGGAAAGTCCGGCGCCTCGTCGTATTCCTGCCACGCGAAGAGCTGAAGCAGCCACGGGTAGTCGGGCCGGTAGTAGGCGATCTCGGCGGTCGTCAGCCCATAGCCGAGGAGGCGGAGGCGCAGGCCTCCATCGGGGCTGGGCAGGGCAGGAAGTTGCGGCATGGCAGGCAAGGCAGGTACTCCCTTCTCTCAAGGGTCCGGCCCGGCCATCCCCCGGCACGCACCGGACAAGGGGCAGTCTTCCTCACTCGTGAACATCCGTCAAGTATCTGAAATATTGGCACTTAACCGGGTAGAGTGCCAAAAAATCGCATCGCCCCCTTGAAGCCGATTTTGCCCGCACCTAGCTTTTTGGTGCCTCCTGCCGGTCATGCGGGGGAGGCGTTCAACACATCGTTTTGCAACTGGAGGTTATGCATGCATTTCCGACCCTTGCACGACCGCGTGCTGGTCCGCCGCATCGAGGCCGAGGAGAAGACGGCCGGCGGCATCATCATTCCCGATACCGCAAAGGAAAAGCCGCAGGAGGGCGAAGTCATCGCCGTCGGCGCCGGTGCCCGCAACGAGGCTGGCGAACTTATCGCGCTCACCGTCAAGGAAGGCGACCGGATCCTGTTCGGCAAGTGGTCCGGCACCGAGGTCAAGATCAATGGCGAGGACCTGCTCATCATGAAGGAGAGCGACATCCTCGGCGTGATCGAAGCCGCAGCGGAGCTCAAGAAGGCGGCCTGATCAGGCGCCTTTTTCGTCCAACCCATCTGAGAGGAGGTAGGCCACAATGGCTGCCAAGGAAGTCAAGTTTGCCGGCGAAGCGCGCGAGCGGATGCTGCGCGGCATCGATACGCTGGCCAATGCCGTCAAGGTCACGCTCGGCCCCAAGGGGCGCAACGTGGTGATCGAAAAGAGCTTCGGCGCGCCGCGCATCACCAAGGATGGCGTCACCGTCGCCAAGGAAATCGAGCTCAAGGACAAGTTCGAGAACATGGGCGCGCAGATGCTGCGCGAGGTTGCGAACAAGCAGAACGACAAGGCCGGTGACGGCACCACCACCGCCACCGTGCTTGCCCAGGCGATCGTGCGCGAAGGCGCCAAGGCGGTCGGCGCGGGGATGAACCCGATGGACGTCAAGCGCGGCATCGACATGGCCGTCAAGGCGGTCGTCGCCGATCTCGCGGCGCATGCCAAGAAAGTCTCGGCCAACAGCGAGATCGCGCAGGTCGCCACCATCTCGGCCAATGGCGACGAGGAAGTCGGCCGCATCCTCGCCGAAGCGATGGAGAAGGTCGGCAACGAAGGCGTGATTACCGTCGAGGAAGCCAAGAGCCTCGCGACCGAGCTCGAGACGGTCGAAGGCATGCAGTTCGATCGCGGTTATCTCTCGCCCTATTTCGTCACCAATGCGGAGAAGCTGAAGGTCGAGCTCGACGATCCTTTCATCCTCATCCACGAGAAGAAGCTCTCCAACCTCCAGGCGCTCATCCCGTTGCTCGAACAGGTCGTGCAGTCGGGCCGTCCGCTCCTCATCATCGCCGAGGACGTGGAAGGCGAGGCGCTGGCGACGCTCGTCGTCAACAAGCTGCGCGGCGGGCTCAAGGTCGCCGCGGTCAAGGCGCCGGGCTTCGGTGATCGCCGCAAGGCGATGCTGGAAGACATCGCGATCCTCACCGCGGGCAATGTGGTCAGCGAGGAGCTTGGCACCAAGCTCGAGAACGTCACCGTCGGCATGCTCGGCCGCGCCAAGAAGGTCATCATCGACAAGGACAACACCACCATCGTCGATGGCGCCGGCGCCCGCAGCGAGATCGACGCGCGCGTTGCGCAGATCCGCGCGCAGATCGAGACGACCACCAGCGACTACGACCGCGAGAAGCTGCAGGAGCGCGTGGCCAAGCTGGCAGGCGGCGTGGCCGTCATCCGGGTCGGCGGCGCGACCGAGGTCGAGGTCAAGGAGAAGAAGGACCGCGTCGACGACGCGCTCCACGCCACCCGCGCGGCGGTCGAGGAAGGCATCCTGCCCGGCGGCGGCATCGCGCTGCTGCGCGCGACGCAGAAGCTGGGTGACCTCAAGCCCGCCAACGACGACCAGCAGTCCGGCATCGACATCGTGCGCCGCGCGCTGCGCGCGCCGACGCGCCAGATCGCCGACAACGCGGGCGAGGACGGCTCGTACATCGTCGGCAAGCTGCTGGAGAGCGAGGACTACGCCTGGGGCTTCAACGCGGCCACCGGGGCCTATGAAGACCTCGTCAAGGCGGGTGTGATTGACCCGGCCAAGGTCGTGCGCACGGCGCTGCAGGATGCGGCATCGGTCGCCAGCCTGCTGATCACCACCGAGGCGCTGATCGCCGAACTGCCCAAGGATGAGAAGGCGGCCGCGACGCCGCCGATGGACTTCTGATCCATCCGGCCAAACGAAAGGGGCGGCGGCCTTGCAGCCGCCGCCCCTTTTGCATGTCAGGCGCTTGTGCCGATCAGAACTTCACGCTGCCACGCACGCCGAACGTGCGCGGGGCCTGGAACTGATAGGTGTTGCTGCCCGCGTTGAAGTTCTGCGTCGCGTAGGCCAGGACCTGCTTGTCGAACACGTTGCGCACGTAGGCCGAGATTTCCCAGAAGCTGTTGTTCGGCGTGAACTTGATGTTCGCATTGGCCAGCACGTAGTCCCACGAGCGCGTATCGACCGTGTTGAAGACCCCATAGTAGAAGTCCGAGGAGTATTTCGCGTCGATCCGCGCGGTGAACGTGCCGAACGAGACGGGCAGATCCTGCTCGATCGAGCCCGATGCGGTGAATTCCGGCGCATTGGGCAGGCGGTTGCCGCTGATATCCACCGAAACCGGCGGATTGGCGCCGGTATTGATCCGGATGCCGTCGCCGAACTTGGTGTGCAGATAGGCCGCGTTGAGGTTCACGCGGGTGGTCTTGCTGGCAAGTGCGGTGAGGCTGCCTTCGATGCCGAACACCTTGGCACTGCCGACGTTGAAAACGCCGGAGCCGCTGGAGGTCGCGTCGGTGAACTGCGAACCCTGGTAGCCCTTGTAATCGAAGTAGAACACTGCGGCGTTCAGCTGCAAGGTGTTGCCCATCAGCGAGTTCTTGGTGCCGATTTCGAACGCGTCCAGCTTCTCGGGGCCGTAATCCACCGAAGGTGCGCTGCCGTTCGAATTGAACCCGCCCGACTTGTAGCCGCGGTCATACTTTGCGTAGACCAACGTGCCCGGTGCGGGGCGGTAGTTGAGGCCCACGTGCCAGGTCGGTTGGCCCTGGTTGAGGTTGCCGTTGCCCGGTGTCGTCAGGGGGAAGGGCGGGCACGAACCCGGGTTCGGGAAGTCGTTGCCGCAGAGCGGGAAGGCGAGCGCGGGCAGGCTCAGCACGGCGTTGCCGGTGCGCACCTTCTTGTCCCAGGTATAGCGGCCGCCAAGGCTGAGCTGCAGCTGGTCGGTCATTTTGTATTCGATCTGGCCGAACAGCGCCTGCGAGCGGGTCAGGATGTTGTAGTCGAACTTGATGCCGTAGCGGTTCGACTGGTCGACGTTGGGCAGGAACGAGAGCGGACCGCCCGGCCCGAACGGACCGCCGGGGCCGAACGCGCCGGTCATGTCGAGGTTGAAGATCCCCGAATTGACGACGTTCTTTTCCTGGAAATAGAAGTAACCGGCCTGGAAGAAGAGCTTGCCGCCCTTGTTGTTGCTTACCCGGAACTCGTGGTTCCAGGTCTTGGGGGTTTCCTGCTGGCGGAACTGGCGATTGGCGGGATAGCCGCTGGTCGCATCGAGCCGGTTGCGCCAGTCGGCGCTGTCATAGCCGCCTGAATAGATGAAGTTGAGGCCCAGGTCGGCGCTGTAGGCCGCTTCCCACCGCACACGGTCGCTCTCGAGCTTGGTCATCGTGGGCGCGAAGCTGGTGAAGGTCCTTGCCTTGCCGAAGTCGGGCATGGGGCCGCCGAGGGGACCTCGGAACTGCGCATCGCCGTTCACGTCGCGGCTGTCGTGCTGGTAGGAAACCCAGAGCGAAAGGCCATTGCCGCCCTTGTAGAGCGCCTGGATGCGGCCAGACTTGAAGTTCTCGTCATCGCCGTCGAAAGCGGGGCCTGCCGACTTGCGGTAGCCTTCGTGGCTCAGGATCGTACCCGAAGCGCGGACTGCAAAACCATCGGCGAGCTGGACGTTGACGCCGGCCTCGCCGTTGATCGTCTTGTAGTTGCCGGCCTCGATGCTGCCATAGGCGCCGGTGCGCATTTCGGGGCGGTTGGTGACGATGCTGACAAGACCGCCGGTCGAGTTGCGGCCCTGCAAGGTGCCCTGCGGGCCCTTGAGCACCTCGATGCGCGCCACGTCATAGAACGAGGAGCTGATCGAGAAAGAGCGGTTCACGAAGAACCCGTCGCGCGTGATCGGCACCGAGGGGTCGCCGATTTCGGTCACGTCGGTCGAGGCGATGCCGCGCACAGCGACATAGGCGGCGCCGGTCGAGTTCGTCACGTTCACGCTGGGGTCGATCTGCGCAAGGTCGCGCACCGTGTTGACACCCTGATCCGCGAGCGCGGCGCCCGTATAGACGTTGAGCGCGATCGGGGTGTCCTGCGCGCTCGAGGCGACGCGGTTGGCGGTGACGACGATCTCGCCGAGACCTTCGGCAGGCTTGGCTGCATCGGTGCCAGTGGCGGCTTCTTGCGCCTGGACGGGCGCGGCCAATGCGAAAAGGCTTGCACCCAGCAGGAATGGAACGGCGGTCTTGGCCTTCATGACTCTCCCCTTGGATTGGAATCTTTTGAGTGAACTAGATTAATAATGATCATTCTAATATTAGGAGCCGAAACGGACGTCAACCCTCTCGCCTGATTCGTCGGGGAAGGGCGCGACCTAAGCGCCGGAAATGCGGGGCTGTCCTACATGCGCTCAAGCTGGCATGGTATGGAAATGGCCGCTTTCCGCACCGTTTCAGTAATCGCCCCGGTCGATCAAAGCGCTTGGACTAATCGAATGGAGTTTTTCCTCAGGACTGTGTCAACCGTGTCAACCCCCTCCCGGACGGACCTGATGACTCGGGGCGCGCACACTGCTAACGGCGCCCGATGACCGACCTTTCGCTGATCCGTAATTTCTCCATCATCGCGCACATCGACCACGGCAAGTCGACGTTGGCCGACCGGTTGATCCAGTATACCGGCGGGCTCTCCGAGCGCGAGATGAGCGAGCAGGTGCTCGACAACATGGACATCGAGCGCGAGCGCGGGATCACGATCAAGGCGCAGACCGTCCGGCTCGACTACACCGGCAAGGACGGCAAGACCTATCAGCTCAACCTGATGGACACGCCCGGCCACGTCGACTTCGCCTATGAAGTCAGCCGCAGCCTCGCCGCCTGCGAAGGCGCGCTGCTGGTGGTCGATGCGGCGCAGGGCGTCGAGGCGCAGACGCTGGCGAACGTCTACCAGTCGATCGAGCACGACCACGAGATCGTGCCCGTCATCAACAAGATCGACTTGCCCGCCGCCGAGCCCGAGAAGGTCCGCAACGAGATCGAGGAAGTGATCGGCATCGACGCGAGCGAGGCCGTCCTCACCAGCGCCAAGTCCGGCATCGGCATCGAGGACGTGCTCGACGCGGTCGTCGCCCGCATCCCCCCGCCGAAGGGTGACCGCAATGCGCCGCTCAAAGCCATGCTGGTCGACAGCTGGTACGACCCCTACCTCGGCGTCGTCATTCTCGTCCGCGTGATCGACGGGGTGATCAAGAAGGGTCTGCAGGTCAAGTTCATGGCCGGCGGGACCGAGCACCTGATCGACCGCGTCGGCTGCATGCGGCCCAAGATCGAGCAACTCGCCGAACTCGGCCCGGGCGAGATCGGCTTCATCACCGCGCAGATCAAGGAAGTCGCGCAGGCCCGCGTGGGTGACACGATCACCACCGTGAAGGGCGGGGCGACCGCGGCGCTGGCAGGCTTCAAGGAAGTCCAGCCGGTCGTGTTCTGCGGCCTGTTCCCGGTCGATGCGGCGGACTTTGAAAAGCTGCGCGAAAGCATCGGCAAGCTGCGGCTCAACGACGCTTCGTTCTCGTTCGAGATGGAAAGCTCGGCGGCGCTCGGCTTCGGCTTCCGCTGCGGCTTCCTCGGCCTGCTGCACCTCGAGATCATCCAGGAGCGCCTCAGCCGCGAATATGACCTCGACCTCATCACCACCGCGCCCTCGGTGGTCTACCGCCTGACGATGACCGACGGCACGGTGCGCGAACTGCACAACCCCTCGGACATGCCCGATCAGGTCAAGATCGCGGAAATGCAGGAGCCGTGGATCAAGGCGACGATCTACACGCCGGACGAATACCTCGGCTCGATCCTCAAGCTGTGCCAGGATCGCCGCGGCATCCAGACCGGCCTGACCTACGTCGGCGGCCGCGCGCAAGTGACGTACGAGCTGCCGCTCAACGAAGTGGTGTTCGATTTCTACGACCGCCTGAAGTCGATCAGCCGCGGCTACGCCAGCTTCGACTACGAGCAGATCGGGCTGCGCGAAGGCGATCTCGTGATGATGAACATCCTCGTCAACAACGAGCCGGTCGATGCGCTTTCGATGATCGTCCACCGCACCCAGGCCGACCCGCGCGGGCGGCATCTGGTCGAGCGGCTGAAGGACCTCATCCCGCGCCACATGTTCAAGATCCCGATCCAGGCCGCGATCGGCGCCAAGGTCATCGCGCGCGAAACGATCAGCGCGATGCGCAAGGACGTGACCGCCAAGTGCTACGGCGGCGACATCACGCGGAAGAAGAAGCTGCTGGAGAAGCAGAAGGAAGGCAAGAAGCGCATGCGCGAGTACGGCAACGTGACCATCCCGCAGGAAGCCTTCATCGCCGCGCTGAGGATGGGCGAGGAGTGACGGGCGGCGCGATCAGCTCGTCGTGAAGCCGCCGTCCACGACCAGTTCCGAGCCGGTCATGAAGGCCGCGCGGTCCGAGGCGAGGAAGGCGACGGCGTCGGCAACGTTCTGGGGCACGCCGAAGTGGCCCAGCGGGTGGAGGTTGGAGAAGGCGGCGCGGGTGTCGTTCACGCCGGTGCCGGTGGCGGCGGAAAACTGGGACACGAGGTCGCGGCCCATGTCGGTTTCGATGATGCCGGGGTGGACCGAATTGCAACGGATACGCAGCGGCGCGACTTCCATCGCGACGCCCTTGGTGAAGAGCCGGACCGCGCCCTTGCTGGCGTTGTAGCAACTGACCAGCGCGGAGCCGACGAGGCCGGCGACGGACGAGAGGTTGATGATCGCGGTGCCGCCGGTCCACAGGTTGGCGCGCTCGGCGAGCAGCGGCACGGCGTGCTTGCAGCCGAGGAACACACCTTCGACATTGACGCTGTGCAGGCGGCGCCAGTCTTCAAGCGTGGTTTCGGTCAGCGGCTTGGCAAGGAACAGTCCGGCATTGTTGACGAGGATATCCAGCCCGCCGGCGGCGTCGCGGGCGAAGGTCATCGTATCGATCCAGCTTTGCTCGTCGGTCACGTCGTGCGCGCGGGCGAGGCCGCCGAGTTCCTCCGCAAGTGCTTCGGGTGCCGCCAGATCGCTGACGATGACGTTGGCGCCAAGCGCGGCAAGGGCGCGGGCCGAAGCCTCGCCGATGCCGCGCGAAGCGCCGGTGACGAGGGCAACGCGGCCGGCAAGCTCAGTCATGGGCATGTCTCTCCATCGGTTCTGTTTGGCGGCATCCTAACGCCGATTTTGCCGATGGCCACTGTGCAGAAAGCCGCGAGAACCCATCGGCCCCAAAGGCCCTGTTCGGGAGGGGCGGCAGACTGAAGCCATTCAGAATTGATTCGGTGCTGCAGCACTCCAGACGACTTCAAGATGCGCGTTCTGATTTATGCTGACTTCGAATATGCACTATCTTTCCAAATACAGGTTGGATGCAATACTCTAGATCTGCCCGGATATAGCGGGGGATCGGCAAGGCATCCCTCCCTATGGATAAATGCTATCCGCCGAACCGCTGTGGTTAAGGTCGCGTTATTGGGGTGCCGTCACGGCTTGTTCACTTCGATTAACGATTGGTCTGCGGGCCGGAGGGGCTGACACGGGGTCGCGCCTTGCACCGGCATTGCCCGAGGACCGCCATGCCCACCACCACCACGCCCAAGCTCTCTGCCGCCGCCGCCATCGTGGATCTGCCGCCCACCGGACAATCGCGTACGCTCAGCGCGCGCGAGGATACCGACAAGGCGATCACGGTGGCCAATCTCCTCTCCGGCTGGCGCGATCCGGAGAAGACCGCGCTCAAGATTGCATCGATCGACAAGGTGACGGGCGGGCGCCTGATCGACGATGGCAAGGGCGGCTGGATCTTCCGTGCCGATGCGAACCTCAATGGTACGGGCGCGGCGAGCATCACCTACACGATCGCCGATGCGACGGGGAAGTCCGCGACGGCGACGGCGCTGATCAATATCGCCGCGGTCAACGATGCGCCGGTGCTGGTGCAACAGAACTTCGTGCTGGCGCCGGGCACGGCGAAGGTGTTCAGCCAGGCCGAAGTGCTCAAGGGCGCCTACGATATCGAGGGCGACGCGTTCAAGGTCGTGGGGGTGACCAATGCTGTGGGCGGCAGCGTGCGGCTCCTCGCCGATGGCACAATCCGCTTCGTGCCCAAGGCGGGCCTTGCGGGCGACGATGTGGCGGGCTTCACGATCAAGGTCCGCGATGCGCTGGGCGCGACGAGCACGGTGTTCCACAAGATCGACCTGATCGGCTCGCTCACCGGGCCCGATCCCAAGGCGGTGATCGACGAGGACGCAGGCCGCAGCTTCAGCGCGGCGGACCTGCTCGCGGGGTGGAAGTCGCCGAGCGGATCGCCGCTCAAGATCGTCGCGGTCACCGATGCCAAGGGCGGCACGGCGGTGCTGGGCGCGGACGGATCGGTGCAGTTCAACCCGACCGCCGACCTCAACGGCAAGGGCGCGGGCGGCTTCACGGTGACGGTCTCGGACGGCGCTGGGCTGACGGCGACGACCAAGGCCGTGGTCGACATCACCGCGGTGAACGACGCGCCGGTGCTGGCGGAGCAGTCGGTGGCGGCGAAGCAGGGCTCGACCGCGATCTATGCGGCGGCGGACCTGCTCGCGGCGGCGAAGGACGTGGACGGTGATGCGCTCAAGATCGTCGGCGTGAAGGACGCGAGCGGCGGCAATGTGAGCATTGCGCCCGATGGCAACGTGCTGTTCACGCCCGCCGGCGGCAATCCGGGCAGCTTCACGCTGACGGTTGCCGACCCTTCGGGCGCGACGGCCAGCGCCAAGGTCGACGTGGCGGTGACCCCGGCGGCTGATCCGCGTTCGGGGCTGGCGGACGAGATCCTGAGCGCGGGCGAGTACCTGCGGTCCGACCATGTGATCCGCCCGGTGTTCAATCCCGATACCAGGCTCGATGCGCTGACGACGTTTGGCTACTACGACCCGCTGACTGACGGCCGCGTCGCACTTTCCGATGCATGGGGCTACGCGCTCGAGACGGACTCGCGGCTGGGGCCCAACATCCTTGCAGGCAAGCCGGACGGGGCTTGGTACGCGTTCCTCAACGAGCTGAACCAGAACCCAGACGCCAAGATCCGCGTCTACCTCAACCGCGATTTCGGAACGTGGCGCGATGGTAAGTTCGTGCCGGCGGATGCGGCGGTGGCGGCAGCGGAGCAGCAGCTGTTCGTTCCAGCATTGGGCGCAGACGGGAAGCCGAACGGCAACTGGACGTGGAACAACCTGCTCCCGCAGGAAAGCTGGCAGGTGATTGCCGACTACTGGGCAACAAAGGTCAAGGCGATCGATACCGAACTGCACAAGCTCGGCAGCAAGGTCGACTATGTGATCGACCAAGGCGAATGGGGGCCTGCACCGATCAATTTTGCCTACCTCAGCTGGATCAACAATCCGGCGATCCAAGCGCAGCTGACTACGAACTACATAGCCAACATCGATGCCAGCGCGGTCGATGTGCCCTGGGAGCATTGGGACCTATACCAGTACGCGACCGATCAGGCCGTCCGCATTCACGGAGCAGTGAAGGATTCGGTGCTGGCGGCGGTGCCGGGGCTTGATGAGTTCATCTACTACATCAACAGCGGCTCGCAGGACCGCGGGCGCTATGGTGGATATTATGGCTGGGGTTTCGACTACGCCAAGACGGCCGACACCTTCAGCACCATCCCGGTCGGGGAATCCTATTTCATCAGCAACAATTCCGGCTGGACAGGCGAATCGAACATCGTCCGCAAGCTGCTCAATGCCGTTGCCGAGCAGATCGACCTCGGCAAGAAAACCGCCTATAACTTTGTCGCGTCCGGCTGGTGGGATGAAGTCGCGACCAAGGAGCAATACGAAAGCTTCACCGGCTTCCTCAAGATCATGTACCTTACCGGTGCGACGGCAGCGAATTCGGGCTCCTACAACCTCGAGCAATCGCGGCGCGGCAGCGGTGACGTTGACACTGCGAATACGCCCGACGGGCTCAACCAGATCACCACGCTGAGCCAGGTCCACGCCGCGTTCAGCTGGCTGGACGACTTTATCCTCGATGGCCACCTCGTGGCCGGGCCCTACAAGCAATACTGGCAGAATGACCTGCAGGCGGGCGCCAAGATTTATCCCGACTATGACTTGCGGGTTCTCGACAAGGGCGTGGAAGTCGACCGGGTGACGCAGCCGGTCCACGCGTTGGCGCGCACCAATGGCGCGGGCGACAAGCTGCTGGTGAGCGTGTGGGCGGCCGATGCCAAGGACCGCACGGTGACGGTCGATCTCTCCACCGCCGGCATCAAGGGGATCGGACAAGTGGACCTGCTCGCGCGGCAGGCGGGGTCGATCTACGTGGTCGAAGTCAAGGACGGCAAGGCGGTCGCGACCCTGCTCGATACCGATGCGGATCATCCGAGCATCGGCGTCTCGGCTTATGTGACCGGACACGATATCTACCACGAAGGCAGTGCCGGGGCGGACACACTGTTTGGCAGTGACTCGGGCGATACGCTGGTGGGCCTCGCCGGCGACGACACCCTGGCTGGCGGCAAGGGCAACGATACGCTGGTCGGCGGTGCGGGGGACGACATCCTCATCGGCGGCAAGGGCAGCGACAGCCTTGAAGGCGGGAAGGGCAGCGATCTTGCCGTCCTGTCCGGCAGCTTCGCGGACTACAAGGTCGAGAAGATCGAGGCGACCGCCTATCGCCTGACCGACAGCAAGACCGGCGATGTCGAGACACTGCGCGATATCGAGTTCATCAAGTTTGCCGACAAGACAGTGGATGTGCTGCGGCAACTGGGTGGCGGGTTCGATGCCGCCACGCACCGCTTCACGCTCAATGCGGATGACTTTGCGGTCTTTACCGAGGCTTCGCGCGAGGTGGTCGATGGCTACCACGGGTTCCAGTGGGACCATGTGGCGATCAACAACAATACCTATTCGGGTCCGATCGGCTACAGCCCGACGAGCGGGACGCAGAGCTTCATCAACCTCGAAGGGGTTGGCGGGGAATCGACCATCGCCCGAGAAAGCGCCGCGGGCACGCCTGCCAGCCTCTCGCGCGAGACGCCCTTCACGCCGATCTCCGCCAACTTCGCATCAGGCTGGCGCGACTACCAGACGCTCACGATCAAGGCCTACGACGATACCGCGGGGACGCACCTGATCGGCACACAGACAGTCAAGCTGGGCATCCTCGGCCGGAACATCCACGTCGATTTCGATCCGACGCTACACGATGCGCGGCTGCTGACCTTCTCGGTCGACGATGGCGACCCCAAGACCGCGGACAACTTCGGCTTCGACGACCTCGTGATTGCAGAAAGCGCCAATCTGCCGATCGCGGTGCCGGCGGGGCCTGGTGCGGCTTTCGATCTCTGGATCTGATCGTCGCAGGAGGGCGCGGGCGCTTGCGTCACGTCCTCCGGTCGTCCCCGGCGCATGCCCGGCGCCGGGGACGACACCAAATCAGCGACCTGCCTTGGCGCGGACTGCCAGGACCGCGAGGCCGATCGCAAAGCACGAAAAGCCGACCACCACGAAAAACGGACCAATCCCGGCTGCGACGATCATCGCGCCCATACCCGACGCTGCAACAGCGCCGATCCGGCCGATCGAGAGCGACACGCCAATGCCCTGCGCCCGGATCGAGGCTGGGAATGCGCTGACGGCCAGCGAAAAGAGCATGACCTGCAGTCCGGACATGAAGACGCCTGTTGCGGCAAATCCCGCAACGACCAGCGCAGTCGGATGCAGGCCGCCGGAAAGCAGTTGCCCTGCCCACAAGGCGCATGCCGTGCCCGCTGCTGCCATGACAAGGATCGGCACACGCGGGCCGAGGCGGTCCATCAGCAGCGAGCCGATCAGCGAGCCGACGATGCCGCCCAGATTGAACGCGCCGAGGCCGAGTGACGAGACGGCAAGATCGTATCCGGCCGCCGCCAGCATGGTCGGGCCCCAGTTGAACACGAGATAGTTGCCCAAGAGGCCGAACAGGAACGCCGCCGAAAGCGCGAGCGTATCGATCAGCAGCGGCGGCCGGAACAGCGACATGCCGCCCCCGACGACAGCGAGAGCGGTTGGCAGTTCGAGGTGATAGCGCGGCGGCAGATCGAAGCCCGCAGCACGCAGCATGCGGTCAAGCTCGCGGCGGCGGCGAGGCCGGTGCACCAGAAATCGTGGCGATTCCGGAAGCAGCGCCATCATGGCGGCGGTCACGACCAATGTGAGAATACCAGCGCTGCCGAACAGCATGCGCCAGCCATAGGTCGGCAGCAACCATGCGGAAAGTGCACCGCCGACAAGGCCGCCAAGCACGACGGACATCATGGTGAGTGAAACTGCCAGATTGCGCCTGCTCGCCGGGGAAAACTCGGAAACCAGCGCCGTCGCATTGGGCAAGGCCGCGCCCAGCGCCAGGGTGGAGATGAAGCGGCAGAACGCGAGCATCGGCAGGTTGTCGGCCAGCACGGAGGCTGCCGTGGTCAGCCCGAACACGCCCACAGCGCTGATAAGTGCGGGCCGTCGCCCGGCGCGGTCCCCCAGCCAGCCGCCAAGGCCGCTGCCGAGCGACATGATGAGGAGACCGCCCACCACCACCGGCACAAAGCTCTCGCGCGGGAGATGCCATTCGGCCATCAGCGCGGGCATCGCAAAGCCGAGGATCTGGTTGTCCAGCCCGTCGAGCAGGACGGCGGCGGTGCAGACTGCCAGCACCCGTTTCTGGTAGCCGCTCCAGTGCCCCCGATCGATCAGCCGGTCGACCGCGATGCGAGGAAGGTCTGGTCCACCTTCGGGCGTACTTGGCATTCCGTTCACGTCAGATCTCCGCGACGATCTGCTGGATGATGTCCGCCACCGCGCGGGAAGCGGAAAACTCGAGATGCTTGGCCGGAAGCGCCAGCACGATTTCGCGCAGCAGCGCCGGCTTGATCCGCGCCGAGACCAGCAGGCCACGCTCGATCAGGCGGGCGACGGCATAGTGCGGCAGGAAAGTGCTGCCGACGCCGCTCATGGCGACTTCGATGAGAGGCTGGAAGGAGTCCGCCTCGACCCGCACGGCAAGCGGAACATCGGCTTCGGCGAAGGCCTTTTCGATGAGGATTCGCAATGCATGGGGCGCGCTTGGCAGCACCAGCGGCTGGCCCTCGAGTTGCTCGAGGGTGACGTCCGCGAGGCCATCGAGCCAGCCGCCGGGGGCGCTGACGACATGGAGCTCGTCCTGCCGCAGCGCGGTGGTGCGCAAGTGGACGTTCTGCTGCGGACCGTAGACGACGGCGAGGTCGATCTCACCCTTGTAGAGCCATTCGGTGAGGTAGCTGCCGTAGGCTTCGACGAGGCGCAGCTCGACGCCCGGCAATTGCTCGACCACGCGCTGGACAAGGCGTGCGGCAAGCGTGCCCCCGACCGTGGGCACCATGCCGATGATGACGCGGCCGCTTGGCTGGCCCGAACAGGCGAGCACGTCGGCGCGGGCCTGCTCAAGCCGGTGGACCAGACCGGCGGTACGATCGAGCAGGATGCGCCCGGCTTCGGTGAGCACCATGCCGCGGCCATGGCGGATGAACAGCGGGGTGCGCAGTTCGTGTTCGAGAAGGCGGATCTGTCGGCTGAGCGCTGGCTGGGCGATGCGCAGCTTGTCGGCGGCCCGGCTCAGGCTGCCGAGTTCGGCGACCGCGCGAAATGTCCGGAGCTGTCTGAGATCCATGCAGTCTTGCTATAGATGCCAGCGCAGGAGTCGATTCCTTTTATGGCTCGGTCCGAACTCAGGACAGTTTTGCATCAATGAAGCCATCGACAAGATTGTTCAACCACAGTCGTTCTTCGAGCAGCCCGGAACGGGACAGATCATTAAGCCAGGCTTTGTTCAAGGCTGCTGCATTGCGGCTGCGATCTAGAGCTTCCCGGGGGTCGATCACTTCGAACCGGATTGGCTCGCCGGATGGCAACTGGGCCACGCGGTCTACATTGCTGCCGATGACCGTTGCGATCTTGGGATAGCCGCTTGTTGTCTGGTGGTCTGCCAGAAGCACGGTGAGGCCGCCCTCGCCATCGGCCTGCAGACAGCCGCGCAGCGCCGGTTCGCTGGGCATCGAGATCGAGGTGGGCTTGAGTGGCGGTCCGCCAAGCACGCGGCCCATGCGATCGAAGCGCGCGGTGGCGGTGAAGCTACCTGTTGCAAGGTTCGCGATGGCGTCGGGCGGGAAGTGACGATCCTGCGGGCCGAGCACGACCGCGATGGAACCCTGCAGCGCAGGTGGCGGCGGCAGCGCGCGGGGTTCGAGCGGGCGGGTTGCGGTGAAATCGAAGGCGGCGCCAGCAGTGACCGCACCGCCGCCGAGGCCAGAGGAGGCATGGGTCGCGCTGCTGCCGAGCCAGCGGGGGACGGCACAGCTTCCAGCAAAGGCAAGGTAGGCCCAATTGCCGGCCCCGGCGCGGATGCGCAGGCGCTGGCCCGCGCGCAGGACGTCTTGCTGCCATGCCTTGCCTTCATCGCCATCGATCTCGGCAAGGAACCCGCCGCCACAGACCGCGAAGCCGATTTCGCCTTCGTGGCAGGCGATGGTGCAGCCGCCGTGCGAGAGTTCAAAGGCCCAGCCGTCCGGCATACCGGTCACGGCCATCGCTGCGGCGAAGGCGAGCCGGTCGACCGGGCCGGAGCGCGGCACGCCGTAGCGCATGACGCCGGGGCGGCCAACATCCTGGATCGAGGTCAGCGGCCCGGCGGCCTCGAAGATGATGCGGGCCTGCATGGCTCAGTCGGCGCGCTCGAAGCGGATCACGTCGCCCGGATCGAACAGGAACGGCTGCTCTCGCACGGGATTGAGGATCACCGCATCGGTATGGCCGATGACCCACCAGCCGGTCGGCATCGGCAGCGTGGTGATCAGGCACTGCGGCCCGGCGATTATCACGCTGCCGACGGGATGCCCGCGCTCGGCCCGGGGCTTGCGTGGCAGTTGGAGCGGAGCCGGGACGCCGCCAAGATAGGCGTAGCCGGGGCCGAAGCCGTACATGAAGACGCGGTATTCGCCGGAGATGTGCTGGTGGATGACTTGGTCAGGCGTCAAGCCCGTCGCCTGTGCGACTGCGAGGAGATCGGGAGCCGAGGCGGGGTCATAGCTTACGGGGATGACATGTTCGCGCGGCGTGCAGGGGACGTTTGCGGCGGCCTCGAGGAGGGCGAGGGCGTGCGCCGCGATCTGTTCGCCGTCCGTCACCAGTGGATCGAAAACGATCATCAGCGCGACATAGGCCGGGACAGTCTCCACCATGCCTACCGGCGGCTGCGCTGCGAGCGCCCGGTCGAGCGCGACGACGCGTTCATTGGTTTCGGTGCTGATATCGCCGCCAAAGTCGATCAGAATGGCCGTCTCGCCCATCGGCCGGACGGTGGGCGCCGGGGCCATCAGCCGAGGAAGGGCGCGATCGTTACCCCGCGTCCGGCAAGCGCGACGCGGATGGCGCGGGCCATGACGACGGCATGGGGATCATCGCCGTGCACGCAGATCGAATGGCCCGCGAGGCGGACCGGATCGCCGCCGACGGTGGGCATCAGACCCGTCTCCAGCCAGCTGAGCAGTCGTGCCGCCGCGGCGCCGTAGTCGTCGATCATCGCGCCGGGCTGGCTGCGGGGGACGAGGTTGCCGGCGGGGGTATAGCCGCGGTCGGCGTAGATCTCGCTGAACACGCGAACACCGGCATCGCGGGCGACGTGCTCGAGCACGGTGCCTGAAATGGCGAGGATGGCGAGCTTGCTGTCGATCGCGCGCGTAGCCCGTACGATGGCTTCAGCGACGGCGCGATCTTCGGTCGCGACATTGCCGAGTGCGCCATGGGGCTTGAGGTAGGACACGCGTGTGCCCGCGAGCGCGGCGATCGCGATGAGCGCCCCCACTTGCGCGGCGACGAAGCGCTCCACTTCGGCGGGCGGATAGGGCAGGCGGCGGCGGCCGAAGCCTTCCTTGTCGGGATAGCTGGGATGCGCGCCGACGGTGATCTTGCGCTCCTTGGCCCAGGTCAGCGTGCGGAACATCGTCTCGGGATCGCTGGCGTGGCCGCCGCAGGCGATGTTGGCGCTGGTGACGATATCGAGCATCGCCTTGTCATCGCCCATCACCCAAGGACCATAGCCTTCGCCAAGGTCCGAATTGAGATCGATGGTGCGGGCGGAGAGATCAGACATCAGCGCTTTTCCGGACTTCGAGGACCACGCCGGCGGCATGGGCCGTATCGAAATAGGTGAAGCCGCTGCCGTTGTCTCGCCTTCCGCGCATCAGGGGGAGCGTGTCGACGGCGGCTGCCTGCCGCTCGGCGGCTGCGAGGTCCGGCACTTCGAAGCCCAGATGGAACACGCCTTCGCCCTTTTCGTCCAGAAAGCGGCGCTGCGGGCAATCGACCAAGGGCGGCTGGCAGAGCTGGATCTGCATGTTGTCGATGTCCGCATAGCGGTACTTCATGCCCATGAAGCCCTCGCGGCTGGGCACGTCGAGCTCGGTATACTGGTCGAGCGGCGGGTAATCGTGCCAAGGCCCTATGCCGACCGAGGCATAGTAGGCCTCGGCAGCGGCGATATTGTGCACCACGATGCAGACGTGGTGGAGGCGGCGGAACAAAGTTGGTTGAGATCTTTGGGGCTCAGGCATCTTCGGCCACCGGCACGACATAGTTGAGGATCATGCGTCCGCCGTCCGGATAGACAGTCTGCCCGGTCATGTAGGAGGCATCGTCGCTGGCGAGGAAAGCGGCGACTGCGGCGACTTCGCTCGCTTCGCCAAGGCGCCCGGCGGGGGTGCGCGAGAGGATCATGCGGCGCTGCTCCTCGTTGGTGAGGAAGCCCATGCTGAGCATCGGCGTGGCGATGGTGCCCGGGCCGATGCCGCAGACGCGGATACCATGCGGGGCAAGCGCGACGGCGGCAGTGCCCGTCACCTGGTTGAGCCCGCCCTTGGAGATGGCATAGGTCGCGACCGAGGGGTTCGCCATGCGCGAATTGATCGACGACATGTTGAGGATCACTCCGCCGCGCTTTGCTGCGATCATCACGCGTGCCGCGGCCTGAGTGCCGAAGAACGCGCCGCGCAAGTTGATGCCGAGGACGCGGTCGTAGTCTTCCGGCGTCACGGCCATAAAGTCCTTGGTGATCGCGATCCCGGCGTTGTTGAGCATGATGTCGAGGTGGCCGAAGCGTTCGACCGCCTGTGCGACGAGGCTGTCTATATCGGCGATCACGCTGACATCGGCGCGGATGGCGTGGACGTCGAAACCTTCTGCGCTGAGCTCCGCGACCGATGCTGCGAGGCCGTCCTCGTCGATATCGGAAAGCACGACCGCCGCGCCTTCCTCGGCAAAGCGGCGCGCGCAGGCGAGGCCGATGCCGCGCGCGGCGCCGGTGACGATGGCGGTCTTGCCCTTGAAACGCATGGGGTCTGGTCCTGTCAGTAGATGGCGCTCTCGGGCATCGGACGGTTCGCGGCGATCCGGCCGAAGCCGAGCGGTGTCAGGTCGATAGTGCGATAGGCGGCATGTGCAATCCATTCCGCAACGCCGCGCGCGGTGCCGGGGGCATGCATCACGCCGTGGCCGGAAAAGCCGGTGGCGAAGACGAGGTTGGCGAGTTCGGGATGGGGGCCGATCACGCCGTTGTGATCGAACAGGCACATTTCGTAGTGCCCGGCCCAGGCGCGGACCAGCCGCAGCTGTTCCAGCGCGGGGACGCGGGCGGCGAGGAGCGGCCAGAGACGGTCTTCGAACAGCGCATGATCGGGCTCGAAATCGCCGTCCGCATCGGGATCGTTCGCCTCGTCGGGCTGGATGCCGCCGATGAAGCCATCGCCTTCGGGCCGCATCCAAGCGCCGGAAATGTCGAACAGCATCGGCATGCCGGCGCCTTCGAGCGGGGCCTTGAAATGGAACACGGTGCGCTTGCGCGGGCGGACGGGGAAGTCGATGCCGAGGAGGCGGGTGACGGCGCCCGATGCGGGGCCGGCCGCGTTTACCACCCAGTCTGCGGGGTAGACCGAACCTCCCGCGCGGACGCCGGTGACGCGGGCGCCGTCGGTGGTGAAGCCGTCCACTTCGGCGTGGAGGTAGCGCACGCAGCTGGCAATGGCGGCACGGCGGGCGGCTTGCAGCAGGCCCCAGGCATCGAACCAGCCTTCGTTGGCGCGGCCGTAGGTGGCAATGGCGATGTCGTCCGCCACGAGCCACGGGAAAGCGGCGGCAGCGCCATCGCTGTCGTAGTCGGCGATATCCGCGCCGAGTCCGCGCTGCATGGCGAGTGCAGCGCGGCGGGCGGGGGCGGTCGCTTCGTCGCCGAGGATCAGGTAACCGCCTTCGACGAAACCGATTTCGGTATCCTCGCCCAGCTCCGCCTTCACGCCTTTGAGGAACCGCGCACCATAAAGGCTCAATTCGACATTGACCGGGCAGCCGAACTGGGTGCGGATCGAGGCGGCGGAGAGCGCGGTGGAGGAGAACTGGTAGGTCGGATCGCGTTCGATCACGGTGACATCGGTCATGCCTTCCCGGCTGAGCGCGCGCGCGGTGAGGCTGCCGATGATGCCGCCGCCGATGATGACGATGCGTGGGGAGGTCATGGGGTCGCTCTAGCGGATGGCGAAGGGGTTGGCGACGCGCGCCATGGGGTCGATCCACACCGTCTTGGTCTGGAGATAGGCGTCGATGGCTTCCTGCCCGTTCTCGCGCCCGATGCCGCTGCGCTTGTACCCGCCGAAGGGGGCCATGTAGCTGACCGCGCGGTAGGTGTTGATCCAGAGCGTGCCCGCCTGCAGCGCTTCGGCGCCGCGGAACAGGCGCGCGGTGTCGCTGGTCCAGAGTCCGGCGGCGAGGCCGTAGGGTGTGTCGTTCGCGAGCGCGAAGGCTTCCGCTTCATCGTCGAAGGGGATCACGGCGAGGACCGGGCCGAACACTTCCTCGCGCGCGATGCGCATGGTGTTTGTCACGCCGGTCAGGATCGTGGGGCGGACGAACCAGCCTTGATCCGCCTCGCCGCCCATGGTTGCTGTGGCGCCATCCTCCCGGGCGTGGGCGATATGGTCGAGCACGCGGCGGTGCTGGGCGGCGGTGGTGATGGGGCCGATCTGGGTGGCCTCATCGGCAGGATCGCCGAGGCGCGCGGGGCCGGCGAGCTCGACCAGCTTGGCGACAAAGGCATCGTGAACCGTGCGTTCGACAAGGAGGCGCGAGCCTGCCACGCAAGTCTGGCCCGAGGCGGCAAAGATGCCCGCGACCACGCCGTTTGCCGCCGCATCAAGATCTGCATCGGCAAAGACGATCTGTGCCGACTTGCCGCCGAGTTCGAGTGTCACGCGCTTCAGGCCCTCGGCAGCGGCATGGTAGACCGCGATGCCGCCTGCCTCGCCGCCGGTGAAGGCGATCTTGGCGACATCGGGGTGCGATACCAGCCGGGTGCCGGCGCGGTCTGCGAAGCCGGTGACGGTGTTGACCACGCCTGCCGGGAAGCCCGCTTCGGCGAACAGCTTCACGAATTCCAAGGTCGAGGCGCTGGCGTGTTCGGAGGGCTTGATCACCGCAGTATTGCCTGCGGCGAGCAGCGGCGCGAGCTTCCACGCGAGGAGCTGCAGCGGCGAGTTCCATGGCAGGATCGCGGCTATCACACCGATGGGTTCGCGCCGGGTCCAGGCGACCATGCCCGGCTTGTCGATGGGCAGGACGCGGCCCTCGATCTTGTCGGCAAGGCCGCCGAAATAGCGGAACCATTCGGGCAAGTAGCGCAGCTGCGCGCGGGTTTCGACGATGAGCTTGCCGTTGTCGCGCGTCTCGATCGCGGCGAGGCGGTCGGCGTGCTCGGCGATCAGATCGGCGAGGCGGTAGAGCAGGCGGCCGCGTGCGGAAGGGGTGAGAGCGGGCCACGCGCCGCTTTGGAAGGCATGCTTGGCGGCGGTCACGGCCGCGTCGACCTGCTCTGCACCATCATCGGGGATCTGCGCCCAGGGCTTGGTCGTGTAGGGATCGATGCTCTCGAGCAGGGCGGGCGCTTCGACCTCTCGCCCGCTGACGGTGTTGCGGAAGATCGGCAGCGCGCTCATGCGGTGGCTAGGCCCAGCGTAGCGCGAAAGCGGTTCTTGATGTGGATCGCATCGCGCGGGGGGAGCGAGCGGGGGAGGTTCTCCGCCTTCACGCTGACGACGGCGAGGTGTGGGCCGGTCTGTGGGGCGTGGAGCAGGTCGCGCAAGGCCGCGACATCGTCCATCGTCACCGCATGGTCGACGCGCGGGAAGCCGCAGGCCGAGGCGACTTCATGAAGGCGCAGGCCGAAGCCGGTGTGGCTGGTCTGCATGCCCGTCTCGCCGAAGTGGCCGTTGTCGATCACTACGATGGAGAGGTTTTCGGGCCGCGCGATGGCAATCGTTGCGAGGCCGCCGAGGCCCATCAGCTGCTCGCCATCGCCGGTGATGACCAGCACGCGGCGGTCCGGCTGCACTTGCGCCAGACCTAAGCCGACAAGTGCGGCGCTGCCCATCGCGCCCCAGAGGTAATAATTGCGGGGATCATCTCCCGCCGCATGAACGTCGTAGCTGGCAGAGCCGAGGCCGGTGACGACAAGAAGGTCGCCGCGATCCCTGAGCAGTTCGGCGACCACGGCGCGCCGGTCGAGCGGACTCACCACTTCTTCTCTCCCATCACGCGCTGGCCGATCAGGATGGCGATCTGCTGATCGGCATCGAAGGCTTCGACGAGGGCGGCGGGCACGATGGCGAGCAGTTCCTCGGCGGTCTCGGCGCGGAACACGCGCACGCCGATTGAACGCAGCGCGTCTTCGGTCGCCTGGCCCATCGGCACTTGCCACGGATTGAATTCGCCCCATTCGCCGCGCATCGTCACCAGCATGAGCAGCGGGAAGCGCGCGATCACCGGCAGCGAAAGCATGTTGATGCAATTGCCGACGCCGCTCGACTGCAAGAGGATCACGCTGCGTACCCCGCCGAGCCATGCACCGGCGGCCAATGCCACGCCTTCTTCCTCGGTGGTGAGAACGGTTGCCGTTACTTCGCTATCAGAGCGCAAGAGGTCGATCAGGCGGGCATGGCCGGCATCAGGGACGTAGCTGGTGTGCGTCACGCCGCCCGCGCGCAACTGGGCATAGAGGCGGTCGGGCCATGCCTTTGCGGTGGTCTTTTCGAGAAGCTCGGTATCGGTCATGCGGGAGAAAATACAGTCTCGGCCTGCCCGGTCTCGCAACATCTGGACCAGTCAGCTATGCCTGATTGCTATAGCTGACCCGCATGACTTCGTCTTTGTGGGGCCGAGCCGCGGCTGGTAGTGGCGGGCCCATGTCACAGCCCGACTATACCGATATCCGCGCTGCGGTCGCCGCGCTTTGCGCTGATTTTTCCGGCAGTTACTGGCGCGATCTCGATGCGCGGATGACCTATCCGAGCGAGTTCGTCGCCGCGCTGACCCACAGCGGTTTCCTCGCCGCGTTGATCCCGGAGGCCTATGGTGGATCGGGCCTGCCGCTTTCGGCGGCTTGCGCGATCCTTGAGGAAGTGCAGCGCGCAGGCTGCAACGGCTCCGCCTGCCATGCGCAGATGTATACGATGGGCACGCTGCTCCGCCATGGCAGCGAGGCGCAGAAGGCACGCTACCTGCCGGCCATCGCGCGCGGCGAACTTCGCTTGCAGGCCTTCGGCGTGACCGAGCCGACGAGCGGGACCGACACGCTCTCGCTGCGCACTTTCGCGCGGCGGGAGGGCGATACTTACCGCATCAGCGGGCAGAAAGTCTGGACCAGCCGGGCCGAGCATTCCGACCTGATGATCCTGCTGGCGCGCACCACGCCGCGCGAGGAGGTCGCGCGCAAGGGCGACGGGCTGTCGGTGTTCATCGTCGACATGGCGCATGCCCGCGCGAACGGCATGGAGATCCGCCCGATCCGCACGATGATGAACCATGCGACGACCGAAATCTGGTTCGACGACGTGCCTGTGCCCGCCGCAAACCTGATTGGTGAAGAGGGAAAAGGCTTCCGCTATATCCTCTCGGGCATGAACGCCGAACGCATCCTGATCGCTGCCGAATGCATCGGCGATGCCAAGTGGTTCATCGAGCGGGCGAGCGGCTATGCCAGGGAGCGGCAGGTCTTCGGGCGGGCCATCGGAGCCAATCAGGGCGTGCAGTTTCCCATCGCCAAGGCCTATGCCGCGATGCGCGCGGCCGAGCTCATGGTGCACAAGGCGGCCGAAGTCTACGAGACGGGCGGCAATGCCGGCGCCGAGGCGAACATGGCCAAGATGCTGGCGGCGGATGCCTCGTGGGAGGCGGGCAATGTCTGCGTGCAGACGCATGGCGGGTTCGGCTTTGCCGCCGAGTACGATGTCGAGCGCAAGCTGCGCGAGACGCGGCTCTATCAGGTGGCACCCATTTCGACGAACCTGATCCTTGCCTACCTCGCCGAGCATGCGCTTGGCCTGCCGCGCAGCTACTGATGCCGGGAGCGCTTGAAGGCCTGCTGGTGGTGGCGCTGGAGCAGGCGGTCGCGGCGCCGCTGTGCACGCGCCAGCTAGCCGATGGCGGGGCGCGGGTGATCAAGCTCGAGCGTGCGGGCGGCGAGACGGCGCGGCATTATGACGCGGCGGTGCATGGGACTTCGGCCTATTTCGCGTGGCTCAACCGGGGCAAGGAAAGCATTGTCGTCGATGCAAAGGATGCTGCCGACCGCGCGATGATCGAACGGATGGTGGCGAAAGCCGATGTGTTCATCCAGAACATGGCGCCCGGTGCTGCGGCGCGGCTGGGGCTCGATGCGGCTTCGCTGGTCGCGCGCTATCCGGGCATCGTGGCGGTCGACATCTGCGGGTATGGACAGGAAACCGGCGCGAAGGACATGCGCGCCTATGACATGCTGGTTCAGGCCGAGGCGGGCATTTGCGCGGTGACGGGTACGCAGGATGCCATGGCCAAAGTCGGCGTTTCAATTGCAGACATCGCGACGGGCATGAACGCGCATGCCGCGATCCTTGAAGCGCTGATCGGCAAGGGCAGGACGGGGCGCGGGGCGGCGATCGAGATCGCAATGTTCGATGCGATGGCCGACTGGATGGCGGTGCCGCTGCTCCATCTGGAACAGGCCGGGCGCGCGACGGGGCGGCACGGGCTCGAACACGCGGGGATCTATCCTTATGCCGCCTATGCCTGCCGCGACGCGACGCTGATGATCTCGATCCAGTCGCCCGATGAATGGCGGCGGTTCTGCGCAGGGGTCCTGGGGGATGCCGCGCTGGCGGACGATCCGCGTTTTGCGACCAACCCGGACCGCGTGGCGCATCGCGAAGTGCTAGGGCAGATTGTCGGCAAGGTCTTCGCGGCGCGCACCATGGCCGAAGCCAGCGCGCTGCTCGATCGGCACCGCATCGCGTGGGGGCGCGTCTCGCAAGTGGCGGATGTCGCCGTCCATCCGGCATTGCGGCGGATTGCGGGCGAGGTGGGAGGCAAGGCGTTCGACGTGCCGCGACCGGCGGGGCGCCCGGCGGTGCTGCCTTCCGTCATTCCGCCGCTGGATGCCGATGGGCCTGCGCTGCGCCGCGAGTTTGCGGCGGAGTGAAGGGGGCCATGAGTAGCGGCGGTGGACAATTTGATCAAAATATGGTCGGATCGGCATTCCACCGGCGTTGGAGTGCAGCGTGAGCGAGTTTCCCTTTTCGGATACGGTGGCACAGGCGCAGACGCGCTTCCTGGCTGCCGCAGCGTCGGCCGGTGCGCTGGTCGAGGTCCATCCCCATCCGCTTGCCGGGCCTGACGGGGAGGCAATCGGGGCGGCTACCGCGTTTCTCGGTGATCCACAGGCGCCACGGCTGATCGCGGTGATCTCGGGCGTCCACGGGATCGAAGGCCATGCCGGTGCGGCGATCCAGACCGCATGGCTTGACCGGGCGGACCGTCCGCCGTTGCCGGAGGGGACAGCGCTGCTGTTTCTCCATCAGGTCAATCCCTGGGGCGCGGCGTGGGACCGGCGCGAGAACGAGGACAATGTCGATCTGTTCCGCAACCTCGTCTATCGCGGGCCCGATTTCCCGGCAAATTCGTTTTATGCCGAGCACGAGGCGATCATCAATCCGCGCCACGTGGCAGGGCCCGAGCGCGAGGCCGCCGACCGCGCCTTTGCTGACCTGATCGCGCGCGAGGGCTTCGATGCGGTCGCGGGCAGTATTCGCCGGGGCCAGCACGATTTTCCGCGCGGGATGGGCTTCAACGGGCGCGGCGCGACTTGGTCGAGCAGGCTGATCGACGGTTGCGGGGCGCGCTGGGCGAGCAGCGCCGCGCGGATCGATGTGCTCGATATCCACACCGGTTTCGGCGCGCCGGGAGAAGCGTTGTTCATCCCCACCCAGCCATCCGGCAGCCGCTGCTATGCCCTTGCCGAGCATTGGTTTTCCGGGCAGCTGTTCCTGCAGGGCAGCGACGTGATGATCCCGCAGCATCCGCGCGCGCCGTTCGACAGCTGGGCAGACCTGCCGCATCGCCCCGAGGTCTGCTCGATCGGGCTGGAATACGGCACCGACGGCATTGACCGGGATGTGGAGCAGATGCGCGCCTATTCGGTCCATGCCAACTATGGCTCGCTGGCGAGTTCCGAAGCACAGCCGCTGCGCCGGTGGTGCCGCGAGAAGTTCTATCCCGCAGCGCCTGCGTGGCGCGGCACTGTGCTGGCGGCAGGGCTTGCGGCGATCGACCGGATGGTGATTGATCCGGGGCCGCGCTGATCAGCGTTCGCGCTGCAGCACTACCTTGCTTTTGACCTCGCCCGCGAGTGCCTCCCACGTCCAGGCGACGGGCTTGAGTTCGCGGCGGCTGACGAGCGCGCGCATCTGGTCGGTGGCGTGGGGGGAAGTGGGATCGAGGCTGGTGCCGGGGTTCTGCATCGTGAACGAGCGGATGCCCTGCGGACCGTAGAAATCGAGCCGCATCATCCGCGAGCCTACGACGGCGGTGCGGGTGCCATCGGCAGCGGGCGGGCCATAGCCGATCGCGAAAAGCGTGGTCGGGCACAGCAGCGGCTCGATCCGGCATTCGGGGCCGGGCTTGTCCTTGCCGCCGATATCCGCGCCCAGCCGACCGCCCGACATCGGCAGGCTCACCCCGTCGCTGACGATGCGGTAGACCGCGCCATAGGGCGTGGCGAGGCCTTGGGGCAGGACGGCTGCCTCCTTTTCGGCGGAGTCGAGCGCGCGTGCGGCCGCAGCGATGAGGTCTGCGCTGGGGGTGGCTCCGCGCATCACGACATCGGCGAGATTGCGGGCGGTCGCGTCATTGAGTTCGGGCCGAAGCGCGCGGCGCCAGAGCATGTATTTGAGCGCGGCGGTGGAATCCGCCCTGAGCGCACCGTCGAACTTGGCAAGATCGGCAGTGAAGGCGCCGTTGCCCGGCGCGGCAGAGGCTGCCGCCTTCACCAGCGCGGTCCAGCGGTCGCTGCGCGAAACCGTGACATCGAGCGCCATCTGCCGCGCTGTTTCCTCGTCGAACTTCGGCGTTCCGGCTATTGCGAGCAGGAACCGGTCCTCGCGGTCGGTGCGGCGGCCTTCGGGCGTCCAGCCTTCGGCAAGGAGATAGTTGGGCATTTTCGCAGCGGCCGTCGGTTCGCCATCGGGATACATGAAGCGCGGATCGACATTGTTGTTCGCGACGTAGCCGGCGGCCGGCGAGCGCAGCGTGAAGAGATCGCTTGTCGGGTGATAGCCGCGCCATGCCGTCCGCGAGGTGTTGCCGTCCTGCGGTTGCTGCCAGTCGAAACCCGGCGGGCGGCGCGGGGTCATGCCGGCGTGGATGTAGAAGCTGTCGCCGTGGGTATCGGCGGCGGTCACGTTCTGGATCGGCATTCCGGGCACGTCGAGCGCCTGCGCGAAATCCCCGGCGCGGTGGGCGCGATTCATGCGCCAGGCGGCGTTGTGGATGCCTTCGAGATGTTCGATGTAGGGGGTGGAGACGATCCAGACCTTTCTGGCGTCCTCAGCGATCACCGGGGAATAGACGCCGTTGTGGCGCGTATATGCGCCGGTGAAGTGCAGTTTTGGCCCACTTTTGACCGCGATATTGATGGGAAATCGCATGATCTGCCGCGCCTTGCCATCGAACCGGTAGCGCCACGCCACCTTCGCGGCGCGGCGGACGACGTAGCAGTCCGAGACGTCTGGCGAGCCGGTGGTGAAAGCCCAGCCGACCGATGCATTGCGCGCGATCAGAAGCATCGGGCCTTGCGCGAAGCCTGCCGATTCCAGTCCCGGGGCATGGAGCCGGTATTCATAGACGAAGCGGCCATCGATCGGTCCGTGCGGATCGGAGAGCAGGACTGCGCCGCCGGTGGTGGTCCGGCTCGGCATCAGCACCCAGCCATTGGACGCGCCGCGCGGGCCTGCCTTGGGACGGAAGGGTTCCACGCCGCCGCGCACGCAATCGTCGCTGCCGATGCCGGCCCAGTACGACATCCAGACATCCGAATGGCCCAGCGCGACGAGATCGGCCACGGTGATGTCTGCCGGTGCCCAGCTCGGCACGCGCGCCGGATTGGCCTTCCGCCATGCCGCAATGCCGCCGATGAATGCGGCGTAATCGCGCTGCACTTGCGGCTCCAGCCGCGCGGCGGCCCGCTGCGCATGGGCATGGAGCTGCCACAGCCGCGCTTCGTAATCGAGCGCGACGAGATCGTCCTGCGTGCTTGCCAGCATCCGCGCATAGGCAGGAATATCGGCGGGCGTGAGGTTTTCCGCGAGCATGCCGCGTGCGCGAAGGACGCTGAAGGCGAGGCCGGCGATGCGGTCCTGCGCCATGGCATAGCCGAGCGCGAAGTAGCCGTCCGCCTCGCTGGCGGCATAGATATGCGGCACGTCCCAGCCGTCGCGGTAGATTTCCGGTGCGCCCGGCTGCGGAGCGGGTTCAGCCTGCGCGGCGCCGGCGCTGAGGAGCAATGCCGAGACGAACAACAACAGGCGGCTAAACCCTGATGACATCTGATCCTCCTTCCAACGCCACAACGGTGCGGCCATAGGCCCCGAGCCCGCGCAACAGCAGCAGCGCGCTCGCGAGGTAACTAAGCGTTCCCACCAGCGCGAGCGCCGAGCCGATGGCCTTGTCGCCGGAAAACACGAGGTCGCTGGCGAGCGCGACAGCGGTCGGGCCGACGCCGATGCCGACGAGATTGACCGCGAGCAGGAACAGCGCCGAGACTTGCGCGCGCAGCGGCGGTGGGGTGATCGCCTGCAGCGCGGTTGGCGCTAGCGGGACGGTGAGCGACGAAACGAGTACGAACAGCCCGGCCATGACCAGCGCGGCCGTGGCGCTCGGGGCGAAGGCGATCAGCGCAGGCAGCGGTACGGAGATGACGACCAGCATGGCGTTGAGCCGCAGCGCCGCATCGCCTTTGCCGCGCGCGCGCCAACGGTCTGCCAAAGCGCCACTGGCAATGCCGCCGCCGATACCGGCCACCAGTGTGACCGCGCCAAGCATCGCGCCCGCTTCGCCCGCGCTCCAGCCATAGCCGCGGATGAATAGCGTCGGCAGCCAAGCCTGCACGCCGTAGACGATCATGCTGGCGAAAGGAATGCCAAGGAACATCGGCGCGTAGGCCGCGCGTTCACGCCAGATATGCGCGGCGGCTGCGCCGAGGCCGCTTGTCTGCGCCGCGTGGTGTCGGGGTGGATCGGCAATCGCGCGCAGCGGCAGGAGCAGCAGCAGCGTAAGCGCACCGACCGCGACGAAAGCGAGCTGCCATGGATGAAGGCCGAAGGGAGCGGCCCCCGGCGGCATCCCGCTCACCAGCGTGACCACCGCGCCGCCGCCAAGCAGCGAGAGCCCGCTGCCGAGGAATGTCGCCGTGGTGAACACCCCCATCGCCCGCCCGCGCTTTTCCGGCGCGAACAGGTCTGCAATCAGCGAATAGGCGGTGGGCGTGAGCGCCGCTTCACCGATACCCACCCCCATGCGCGCGAAGAACAGCATGGCAAAGCTGGTGCTGAGGCCGCACAGGATCGTCATACTGCCCCAGACGGCGACCCCGGCGAGGATCAGACGTTTGCGCGAACCGCGGTCAGCAATCACCGCGAGCGGGAGCGCCATGACCGCGTAGAAGAGCGCGAAAGCGGCGCCGGCAAGCAGGCTGAACGCGGTATCGCCGATCTGGAGATCAGCCCGCACCGGCCCGACCAGCAGGACAAGGATCTGCCGGTCGAGATAGGAGAACACATAGGCCAGCGTCAGCACGCCGACCGTGGTCCAGGCCGCGCGGGTGGAGACTTCAGCCATTGCCATCCGATGCCTGCAGGGCTGCGATCGTCGCTGAAATGCTGCGCGCGGCGCCGGAGAGGTCTTCGTCGATGGCCTGAGCGGCGATATCGGCGCGGCCTTCGCGGATGGCGTCGAGCGCCAGCGCGTGGTGATCATGCCCGCCGGGGATCAGGTCGGGCGTCACCCGGGCGAGCACCGGCCCGAGGCGGACCCACAGGTTGGAGATCAGATCGAGCAGGACGGGGTTCTGCGCCGCGCGGTAGATCGCGAAGTGGAAGCGCTGGTTATGTGCGGCAATGCGTGTCCCTTCCGCGCCTTCGGCCAGCGCACGGCTATAGCCTTCGTGCGCTGCGGCGATGGCGGCGAGGTCGTCGGGCCGCGCGCGGCGCGCGGCGAGCGCGGCGGCATGGGGCTCCAGCCGAAGCCGGACGTCGAGGAGGTCGGCATACTCGGCGGCGTCGAGCGGGCGGGTGGAGAAGCCGCTGCGGGGCCGTGCGAAGAGCACGCCGTCGGCCTCCAGCCGTTTCAGCGCATCGCGCACCGGCGCGGCGCTGACTCCCAGCGTTTCGGCGAGCGAACGTACCGAAAGGCCGACACCAGCCGCCACCCGGCCGCCGATCAGTGCATCGCGGATGCTGCGATAGACCTGCTGCTCGAGCGGATCGGCGCCGGACGGGTCGATCTGCGCCAGTTCGGGTGCCGCGCGGCGGCTGCGCGCGCGGCGCTGGGTGCTGCCTTCCGTCGGTGCCGCGATGTTCATGGCTGCGTCTCCTTGCAGGGCATGGCGCAAGCCTACTCCTCCCATTCCGCGTTGCCATCCACGCCCAGCAATTGCCCGGTGATATGGCGCGCGGCGGGGGAGGCGAGGAACAGGACAGTGGCGGCAAGATCCTCCACTGCAATGCGCGTGCGCATCGAGATGAAGCGCAGCAGGTGCCGCTCGAAGGCTTCCGGGCTCTCGCCGCGCTCTGCGGCACCGGTGCGGATAAGCGCATCGAGCCGGGGGTTGTCGATCGCGCCGGGGAGGATGGCGTTGATGCGCACGCCGAAGGGCCCCAGCTCGCGCGCCAGATTGCGCGTCATCGCCTCGAGCGCGCCTTTGGCTGCGATATAGGCGGTGCGTCCGGGCAGGCCGGTGCGGGTGGAGGAGCTCGAAAAGTTGATGATCGCACCGCGCCCGCGCGCCTTCATCTGCGGGATGACTTCGCGGCAGCAGAGGAACGCGGCACCGGCCGATCCGGCGATGGTTTCCATGAAGTCCTGATAGCCGAGGTCCTCGGCCAAACCGCGCGGGCCGCCAAGCCCGACGGTGTTGACGAGCACTTCGACCGGCCCGCTGCCGCGCACTTCGGCGAAAAAGCTGGCGACGGCGCCTTCATCCATCACATCGACACAGCGCGCGGCAATCGCGGGGTGGGTGAGCGCAGCAATCGCTTCGTCCGAACGGTCCGCCACGAAGACGCGCCGTCCAGCCTCGGCAAAGGCGAGCGCGGTGGCCCGGCCGACGCTGGTGGCGCCGCCGGTGACGACGACCAGACCGGCATCCTCGGCTTGCTTCTCGTCACCCTGCGATTCCATGCCCTCTCCGAATTTGATCAAAATTGTCTTGGCAGCATTCTTAAACTGGTATAGCAGATATTGCCAGAGACAATCTTCCGGCGTGTAGGATGACGCCGGTAGAGATGAAAATCCGGGGACACGGCAGGCAGCGCCACGGCAAGGGGAGAAGCGGGGCATGCGCAAGGCGGGCAAAGTGGTGATCACCTGTGCGGTGACCGGCTCGATCCACACGCCGACGATGTCACCCCACCTGCCGATCACGCCGGACCAGATCGTGGAGCAATCAGTCGAAGCGGCGGAGGCGGGGGCAGCGATCCTCCATCTCCACGCGCGCAATCCTGAAGACGGGCGGCCCACTGCCGATGCCGATGTGTTCATGCAGTTCCTGCCACGCATCCGGCAGATGACTGACGCGGTGATCAACATCACCACCGGCGGCGGCCCGGGCATGACCATCGACGACCGGCTTGCCGCCCCGCGCCGCGCCAGCCCGGAGCTCACTTCGCTCAACATGGGCACGATGAACTTCGGCGCGCACGGCCTCGCCGAGCGCTATACCGACTGGAAGTACGACTGGGAGAAGCCCTTTCTCGAAAGCACCCGCAGCGGCTTCCAGAGCAATACCTTCGCACAGATCGAGCAGATCATCACCGAGCTGCATCACGAACGCGGCACGATGTTCGAGTACGAGTGCTACGACGTCGGCCACCTCTACAACCTCGCGCATTTCCGGGATCGCGGGCTCATCCGCGGGCCGATGCTGATCCAGTGCATCCTTGGTGTGCTCGGCGGGATCGGGCCGCAGTTCAGCCATCTGCTCCACATGAAGGAAACCGCCGACCGGCTGTTCGGTGATGATTACTACCTCTCGTGCTTCGCCATCGGGCGCGACCAGATGCGCTTCCTTGCGATGGGCGCGCTGCTTGGCGGCAACGTGCGGGTCGGGCTGGAAGACAGCCTCTATATCGAGCGCGGCCAGCTGGCTCAGAGCAATGCGCAGCAGGTGCGCAAGATCCGCGGCATTCTCGAAAGCCTCGGGCTGGAGATCGCCACGCCTGCCGAGGCGCGCGAGATGCTGAGCCTCAAGGGCGGCGACAAGGTGGCGTTCTGATGGCCGAGACCTATCGCGGCGTGGCCTTCCCCTGGCTCTGCGACCAGCAGGGGCATCTGACGACATCGCAGTACATGCTGATGTTCGATGTCGCGTCCTATCACCTGATGGACCTGCTCACGCGCGGCATCGGCGATGATCCGGCGCTGTCGTGGGCGGATGTGCGGCACGAGATCGACTACCGCGCCGAAGTGCCGGCGGGCGCGCTGGTGGTGATCGACAGCATGATCGAGGCCATGGGCACGTCGTCGCTGCGCGCGGTGCACGAAATGCGCTCCACCGATGGCGCGGTGGTCCATGCGCGGATGTTGGCGGTCTCGGTGCGTTTCGACAAGGCTGCGCGCCGGTCTGCACCGCTCAGCCCGGCGCTGCGCGAGCGCGCGGCGGCGCTGCTTCCGGTTGTGGAGCCCACAGCATGAGCGCCGGGTCAGCGCGCGCCGATCTCGCGGGCGGCACGGCTGCTGCGCTCGATGATCGCCTTCATCGCACTTCGGGCGAAGTCCGGATCGCGCATGCGCACGGCCTCGACGAGACGGCGGTGGAGCACCGTCTGCTCGGCGCGGTAGGCCTGCGCGCAGTCGCCGGTGGTCATGAAGCCGGTCAGCAGCGGGCCGAAGCGCAGCCACAGGTTCTCGATGATCTGGACCAGCTGCGGCGATCCGGTCATCCGGTAGATCGCGAAGTGGAAGGCGAGGTTTGCAGAGAGCTGCGCGCTATCGACCGCGGCAGGGAGATCGAAGGACTCCAGTGCGGCGAGCGCGGCTTCCAGATTGGCGAACGTTTCGCCGGTCGCCGCTTCGGCGGCGCGGGCCGCGGCATGCGGTTCGATCAGCAGGCGCAGTGCGAAGAGTTCCTCGATCTCGGCCGTTTCGAGCAAGGGCACGCGCAGCCGGCCGTTGGGCAGCGCATCGAGCGCGCCTTCGGCGGCGAGGCGCTGCACCGCATCGCGCACCGGCATGGTGCCGACGCCGAGCTCCTCGCAGAGCTTGCGCACGGGGAGCGAGGCACCGGCGGGAAAGCTTCCGAGCATGAGCATCCGCTTGAGATCAAGGTAGACCTTGTCGCGCTGCGTGGCACGGGCCGTGCGCCCTCCGACGGCGTCGTGCTCGGGTCCTTCACTCATCGCGCCCGTCCTTCCCCCACGCCCCACGCGGCGGAGCGGCGCGCTACAAGCACCAGATTTGGGCGCCCGGCGCAAGACCGGCCGCGACAGGGGAGCAAGTCGTTCATGGCCCAGCCTATCCTGCAGATCCTGCGCGCGGCGTTGCTGGCGCTGCTCGCCGCATGGGCCGCACCGGCGCTCGCCGAGGAAGGCCCGCCGAGCAATGCGCAGCTCAGCCAGCGCGGGGCGTTCACCGGGATCATCGGCAAGTTGCGCTCGATCCACACCCCGAACGGGATCGATACGCTTGAGCAGGTCGAGATCGGCGGGGTGAAGCAGTGGATCTCGATCCGCGGACGCGACAAGGCGAACCCGGTGCTGCTCGTGCTCCACGGCGGGCCGGGCACGCCCACGCTGCCGCTCGCGTGGGCCTACCAGAACGGCTGGGAAGACTACTTCACCGTGGTCAACTGGGAGCAGCGCGGTGCGGGCAAGAACTGGCAATTGACCGACGGCGAGAAGCTGGCGCCGACGATGTCGCTCGACCGCCTGGTCGACGATGCGGCCGAGGTGATCGGCGCGCTGCGCGGCAAGCTGGGCCAGCGGCGCGTTGTGGTGATGGGTTTTTCCTATGGCACCTGGATCGGCACTGCGCTCGCGCTCAAGCATCCCGAGCTGATCTCGGCCTATGTCGGCGTCGGGCAGGTGTTCGATGATGCCGAGCGCGATGTCTACAATGGCGGGCTTGCCGAGGCGCGCGCGCAGCACAACGAAGCGGCGATCAAGGGGCTGGAGGCGCTTGCGCCTTATCCCAACCCGGATGGCAGCGTCGACATCACCAAGATCGTTGCGGTGCGCAAATGGGTCAAGGCCGTCGGCGGCGGCTGGTACGGCTGGAGCGATCTGGAACTGCTCTATCAGCTCCCGGTACTCTCGCCTGAATACGACGCCAAGGACCTCGCCGGATGGCCGATCGGCAACAGCTGGTTCGGCATGTCGCTGGGCAAGGAACTGAAGGAGGGGCCGCAGCTTGCGCGGCGCGGGCTCGCCTTCAAGGTGCCGGTGTTCTTCTTCATGGGGCGGCACGACCTGATGACGCCCTACGTCTCCGCGCAGCGCTATTTCGGAAAGCTGAGCGCGCCGGGCAAGACGTTCGTCACCTTCGAGAACGCCTCGCATTTCGTGATGCTCGAGGAGCCGGGGCGCTTTCTCGTCGAGCTGGTCGGCAAGGTCCGGTCGGTCGCCACGGCGCGCGAATGAGGGGGCGCGCGATGTTTCCACGCAGACATATCAGAATGGGGAGTTCCACCATGCACATGAGGTACCTTTGCGGCACCGCGCTCGCGCTGCTCGCCGCCACTGCCCAGCCGGCCCTTGCCGCCGATGCCGCCGCGTCCGACAGCACCGAGACGAAGGAACTCGTCGGCAATGAGATCATCGTCACCGCCTCCAAGCGCGAGCAGCGGCTGATCGACGTGCCCGCGAGCATCGTGGCGGTAACCGATGTCGACCTGCGCCGCCGGGGCGCGACTGAACTGCGCGACATTTTGGCCAATACGGCGGGCGTCAACAACCCTTCCGCGGGTGCGCGCAGCCTTGCGAACATCACGATCCGCGGCGTCACCACCGGCACGGTCAGCGGCATTCGCCAGAATACCGTGCAGCAGCTTTATGACGACATTCCGCTCGACCCGACGGCCAACGCCGGCACCACCAACCTGCGCCTGATCGATGTCGAGCGCGTCGAGGTGCTGCGCGGGCCGCAGGGCACGCTGTTCGGCTCGGGCTCGCTGGCGGGTGCGATCCGCTATGTGACGCGCAAGCCCGACGTCGATACCGTTTCGGGCCGGATCGAGGGCTCTGTCTCCTTCACCAAGGATGGCGGGACAAACGGCAGCGGGCAGGCGACGGTCAACATCCCGCTGATCCCGGGCAAGCTCGCGCTGCGCGCTTCGGGCTATGCTTTCGGCGATGCGGGCTGGGTCGACAACCAGCGTACGGGCCGCAAGGACGAGAACGGATCCGAGACCTACGGCGGCCGCGCGACGCTCCATTGGCAGGCGACCGAGACTTTTCAGGCCGATCTGAGCTGGCTCTACCAGTCGATCTTCGACAAATCGAACGGTGGCAGCAACTATGACGGTCCGGACCACAATCAGGTGACCATCGGCCGTGTCGACACCGCGTTCAGGGGCCGCAACTCGATCGTTGGTCTCAATCTCAAGTACGATGCGGGCAGCTTCACGGTCACCTCGCAGAGCACCTACCACGACCGCAAGCTGCGCTACATCAGCCAGAACGGGTACTACTTCCCGCTGGTGACCGGCATTCTTTCCGGCTTCCAGAACGTGCAGGAAGGCTACAGCAGCGATGTCTCGCCCAACAACGGCAAGATCTTCACGCAGGAACTGCGCATCGCCTCGAGCGGAACCGGACCTTTCAAGTGGACGGTCGGCGGGTTCTATCTCGATGCCGACATCACGGCCGGACAGTTTGCGCGTTCGCCCGACCTTGTTCCGATCCTTGGCGGCGACAATGTGGTCGATCTCAACATCAAGGGCCGCCAGATCGAATACGCAGGCTTCGGCGAGGCGACCTACACGCTGGGCGACAAGATCGACCTTTCGGCGGGCGTGCGCGTCTCGCGCGTGACGCTGCGCAACGACGTGCGCACTGGCGGCTTCCTGCCGGTGTTCTCGCTCGATCCTGCCGCCTATGTGAACAAGACCTTCAATCAGCGCAACACGCCGGTGACGCCGCACTTCTCGATCACCTGGCGCCCCACACAGGATCTCAGCCTCTATGCGGCGGCGGCGCGCGGCTACCGTGTGGGCGGCATCAACGTAACGTCCGGCGTTGGCGGACGTCGCACGCCGGAGACCTACAACTCGGACAGCCTGTGGAACTACGAAGTCGGCGTGAAGGGCCGCCTGTTCGACGGGCGCCTCGATTTCGCTCTGGCCGGTTACTACATCGACTGGAAGGACATCCAGGTCTCGCTCGTCAACAACATTGGCCAGTACACCGGCAACGCGGGCCGCGCGCATCTCTATGGCGTGGAGTTCGAAGGCACCGCGCGGTTGACGGATCACTTCACGCTGGGCGCGGCCTTCAACTTCGCCAGCAACGAGATCGCGCAGCGCACCGAAGGGCTGGGGACGGCGGCGGGCGTCGTGACGGTGGTGCCGGGTGACAAGCTCGCCGCTTCGCCGGAATCGCAGGCGAACGGCTTTGCCGAGTACCGCTTCGATCTGGGCAAGGCGCAGGTCTATGCGCGCCTTGCCGCGCGGTATGTCGGCCCGGCCTATACCGCGTTCAACCGGGCCGGCGCGCGCTTCGGCGACTACGGCGCGGCGGACTTGCGCATCGGTGCGGACTTCGGACGATTCGAGCTGGTGGCCTTCATCAACAACCTGACCGATTCCGCAGGCAAGACCAGTGCGGGCGACGCCACGTTCGCCGGCCCCGTGCTGCTGCAGGAAAAGGTCGCGTTCCGCCTGCAACCGCGCACGATCGGCCTGACCGCGCGGGCGAACTTCTGAACCGGCCCCGGCTTGACCCTGCCCGGCTCTGCTCTGCAAAGTCGGGCAGGGACCGTGGGGCTGCGAGGAAGCGATGACTAACGAGGAATTCCGGGCGTTGGGGCACCGGCTGGTCGATTGGGCGGCAGACTACCGCCGCGATCTGGCCGTGCGCCCGGTCGGCGGCGACTTTGTGCCCGGACGAGTGCGTGCGATGCTGCCACCTGTTGCTCCCGAGGCGGGGGGCGGGCTTGAGGTGGCGCTCGCCGCACTCGATACCGTGGTGCTGCCCAACATGGTCCACTGGCAGCACCCGCGCTATTTCGGGTGGTTTCCAACCGGGGGGCAGGAAGCCGGTGTGCTGGGCGAACTCGTTTCGGCGGTGCTCGGCAGCGTGGGGCTTTCCTGGGAATCCTCGCCCGCGCTGACCGAGGTGGAGGAAGTCGTCATCGGCTGGTGCCGCCAGCTGTTCGATCTGCCCGACGCCTGCCAGGGTGTGATCCAGGACAGCGCCTCGACCGCGACGCTGGTCGCCTTGCTCGCGGCGCGCGAGCGGGCCTCAGGCTATGCGCAGTTCGGCGGCGGGCTGCGGGCGCTGGAGCGACCGTTGGTGGTCTACTATGGCGAGAGCAGCCACAGCTCGGTCGAGAAGGCGGCGCTATTGGCGGGGTTCGGGCGCGACAACCTGCGGAAGATACCCGGCGGCGCTGACGATGCCATGGCGCCCGATGCGCTTGCCGCACAGATCGAGGCGGACATTGCGGCCGGCTGCGTGCCTTGCGCGATTGTGGCGTCCAGTGGATCGACCGGTACACTTGCGTTCGATCCGTTGGAGGAAATTGCGAGCCTCGCCGCGCAGCACTGTATCTGGTTCCATATCGATGCGGCAATGGCGGGTGCGGCGCTGATCCTGCCCGAATTGCGCGCGCGGTTTGCGGGGATCGAGCTTGCTGATTCCATTGTGATCAACGCGCACAAATGGCTCGGCGTGCCCTTCGATTGCAGCCTCTATTTCGTGCGCGAGCCCGAAGCGCTGGAGCGGGTGATGTCGACCAATCCCGCCTATCTCCAGTCCGCGCGCGACAGCGAAGTGCGCAACTACCGCGATTGGGGCTTGCCGCTGGGCCGCCGTTTCCGCGCGCTCAAGCTGTGGTTCGTGCTTGCCGATCTCGGCGCGGAAGGGCTGCGGGCCAAGCTGCGCAAGGATCTGGCGCTGGCTGAGGACTTGGCGGCCAAGGTTGCAGAAGCGCCCGGCTGGCGGCTGGTGCGGCCGCTTCGGTTGCAGACAGTCTGCTTGGTGCACGAGCCTGCGGGCCTTACCGGCGCGGCGCTTGACGCGCATACCCGGCGCTGGGCCGCGTCAGTCAATGCTTCGGGCAAGGCGTGGCTGTCGCCTTCGCAGATCGACGGGCGCTGGTTCGTACGCGTGTCGATCGGGTCTGAGCGGACCGGGCCGGAAGACGTCGCCCGGGCATGGGCAGCTATGCAGCTCGAAGCCGAACGCAGCGCCGCATTGGCTTGAACCTCAGCGCGGGACGTCGCCGTCCCAGTGCTCGACGATCCGGCCATCCTTCACACGAAACATGTCAAACGCGGTGGTGGTAAAGGGTTTGTCCTGCGGCGTCTTGCCCGGCATCTGCCGCGCGAATGCGAGCACCACGATGTCGCGTTCGGCGGTGATGGAAATGAGACCGCCGCGGATTTCGGCAACCGGTGCCGAAGCGTGGGCATAGGGCGTGAAGAAACGCACAAACCCGGCGCGGCCGGTGGGGACGTTGGGATTGTGCTGGAGGTAATCCTCGGCAAGGAAATCGCCCGCGCGGTCAAGGTTCTGTGCCTCGATCACCACGCGCCAGAAATCGAACACCAGCTTCTTGTTGGAGGCCAGCTGCGGATCCGGACTGGTAAGCATGGCTGCCTGGCTGCCCGCAGGCGCTGCAGCAGGGGGCGGCGACACGGGGTCTGCAGCGAGGGCAGCCGCAGGCGTGAGCACGAGCAAGGTGGCTGCCGGAAGCGAGCGGAACAGGCGGGCAGGCATCATCAAGGTCACTCCTCAGGCGAGCAGTGCAGGAAGGATTGTGCCGGTACAGGCGCTGAAGCCGATGGTGCGGTAGCCCTCGCGCCGCGCGGTGCCGCGCAGGGTCAGGCGGTCGCCGTCTTCAAGGAAGGTGCGTGTCTCGCCGCCGGGCAGGGTTATCGGCTCGCGCCCGCCCTTGGTCAGTTCGAGCAGGCTCCCGGCACCTGCGGGGTCGGGGCCGGAAAGCGTGCCGGTGCCAAGCAGATCGCCCGGTGCCAGATTGCAGCCATTGCTGGTGTGGTGGGTGACAAGCTGCGCCGGAGTCCAGTGCATCGCCGCGCCTGCGGTGCTGCGTGACAGGACATGCGGCGCAGTACCAGCCTCGCGCATTGCGGCGGTTTCGAGCAGGACTTCGAGCTCGATGGCGATCATGCCGTCCGCGGCGTCGGCAGGATCGCGCAAGTAGGGCAGCGGCTGCGGTTCGCCTTCGGCGCGGGGGGAAGGGGGGCAGCGGAAGGGTGCCAAGGCCTCGCGGGTCACCACCCAGGGTGACACGGTCGTGGCGAAGTTCTTGGCGAGAAAGGGGCCGAGCGGCTGGTACTCCCACGCCTGCACATCGCGCGCGGACCAGTCGTTGAGGAGGCACAGGCCGCCGATGCGCTCCCACGCCTCGCTGATCGGCACCGGCGTGCCGAGCGGATTGGCGCCGGCAATCCACAGGCCGAGTTCGAGTTCGTAGTCGAGGCGGCGGGTGGGACCGAAGACGGGGGCGGTCTCGCCCGGCGGGAGGGTCTGGCCGATGGGGCGAGTCACAGAGGCGCCGGAGGCCTGCACCGAGCTGGCCCGGCCGTGGTAGCCGATCGGCACATGATGGTAGTTCGGCAGCAGCGGATTGTCCGGCCGAAACAGCGCGCCCACCGCGCGGGCGTGGTGGATGCCGACGTAGAAATCTGTGTAGTCGCCGATTGCGAAGGGCAGGAGGAGCGTGCAGGCGTCTGCATGGTGCAGGTGCGGCCTGATCTCTTCGGCGTGGGCCGCATTGGTGAGCAGCGCGAAAAGAGCGTAGCGCAGCGCGAGGCGGGCCGCGAAGGGCAGCGCGAACAGCGCATTGAGGCGCGGCTCGCCAAGTGCCGCGCCGAGTTCGGCAGGCAGGAGCGAAGCAATCCCGCGCAGGTCCAGCACTTCGTCGCCGATGGCTGTGCCGATGCGGGGATCAGTGCTACCCGCCGGAGTAAACACCCCCAGCGGCAGGTTCTGCACCGGAAACGCCGCGTGGTCCTGCGCAGACTCGACCCAGCTTTGCGCCGCCGGGTCGTGGGTGTGATCGATCATTCGCTCGCACCCGGTTCCTTGTGCAGCCATTCGGCGTGGCGCGGCGCGCGCTTGGTGCGGCTCCATTCCTCGAGCATCACCGGCGCGAGTGTCTCCAGTTCCGCGTACTGCGCAGGGGTGCCGATATTGCACGCGAGTTCGAGCCGGTGGCCGTTGGGATCGAAGAAGTAGATCGAGCGGAAAATGCCGTGGTAGGTTGGCCCGAGCACGTCGATGCCCTCGGCCTCCAGATGCGCCTTCGCCGCATGGAGCGCGGCTTCATCGACCACTTCGAAGGCGAGGTGCTGAACCCATGCCGGGGTGTTGGGATCCTTGCCCATTTCCGGCTGGTTGGGCAGCTCGAAGAACGCCAGCACATTGCCGCCGCCGCAATCGAGGAAGACATGCATATAGGGATCGTGCTCGCCGGTCGAGGGTACCGTGTCCTCGGCGAAGGCGGTGGTGTAGCGCATGCCCATCACGCGCTCGTACCACGCCACGGTCTCCTTGGCGTCGCGGCACCGGTAGGCGACGTGGTGGATGCGCTGGATCTGCGGGATCATGCGGCGGCTCCTTCCACCTGCAGCACGCCGCGGCGCAGCTGGTCGCGCTCCATCGACTGGAACAATGCGGTGAAATTGCCCTCGCCGAAGCCTTCGTCCTTCTTGCGCTGGATGAATTCGAAGAACACCGGGCCGATCTGCGTTTCGGAGAAGATCTGGAGCAGAAGGCGCGGATCGCCCTTCTCGGTCGAGCCGTCGAGCAGGATGCCGCGCTTCTGCAGCTCCTCCACCGGCTCGCCGTGGCCGGGGAGGCGTTCATCCAGCATCTCGTAATAGGTCGCGGGCGGCGCGGTCATGAAGGGGGTGCCGAGCGCCTTGAGGCGGTCCCAGGCGCCAAGGAGATCGTCGCACGAGAAGGCGATGTGCTGGATGCCCTCGCCATTGTAGGCGCGCAGGAATTCCTCGATCTGGCCGCCGCCGGCCTTGGCCTCTTCGTTAAGCGGGATGCGGATCTTGCCGTCCGGGGCGGTCATCGCGCGACTGGTGAGGCCGGTGTATTCGCCCTTGATGTCGAAGTAGCGGATCTCGCGGAAGTTGAAGATGCGCTCGTAGAAGGCGGCCCAATGCGCCATGCGGCCGCCGTAGACGTTGTGAGTGAGGTGATCGATGGTGTGGAAGCCCGCGCCCTTGGGCTGGCGGTCCACCTCCGGCAGGTAGACGAAATCGATGTCGTAGATCGAGAGGTCACCCAGCGGCGAGCCTTCGTAACGGTCGATCAGGTAGATGATCGCGCCGCCGATGCCGCGGATGGCGGGGAGGCTGAGCTCCATCGGGCCGGTGCGCACCTCGACCGGTTCGGCCCCGCGTTCGAGGGCGACGCGGTAAGCCTCGGCCGCATTGCGCACGCGCCAGCCCATGCCGCAGGCGGAGGGACCATGCTCGGCTGCAAAGTAGGCAGCGGGGCTCTTCGGCTCGTAGTTGGCGATGAGGTTGATGCCGCCCTGCCGCCAAAGCTGCACCGCCTTGGAGCGGTGGTTGGCGATATGGGTGAAGCCCATCGCGGCGAAGACGGGTTCGAGCAGGCCAGGCTGGGGCGCGGAAAATTCGATGAACTCGAAGCCATCGAGGCCGAGCGGATTGTCGAACAGGTCGGTTGTCTTGGCCTCGGCGTTCAACGCATTTCTCCCACGATTCCGGTTGCGGGAGAAGGATAGCGCAAAGGGCATGCGTTGTCCGCGCAAAGTCAGCGCCGCGATAGCGCATCCATGCATCAATTTCGCATGAAGCGTTGGTGATTGGTGATTTTCGTGCGTCCTTGCAACTCTGGCTGGAGTTATCGCGCGCCGTTAGTCAGGGCGTGGTCAGCAGCCGTACCATCGCGTCTTCCCAAGCCGTCACCGCCTTTTCGATCTGCGCGCGCGGGACGGCGCGGATCGTCTCCAGCGAGAGGCCGAACATGATCGCGTTGTTGAGCAGGCGCACGGTCTCGACACGCGGGTCATCAGGGCTGATGACCCCCTCGAGAATGCGCGCGAGCAGGCGGCGGACGAAAGCGCTGTGGCGCGAGAGCGTATCGCCGATCGCGTCGGCAAGTTCGGGATCGTCGCGCATCGCAAGCTCGATTTCCATCGCTGCGACGAGTTCCTTGGTGCCGATCAGCGACCACGAGGCCTTGGACAGCGCGAGGAAGCGCGGGAGGCCCTCCGGCACGCCCCGCAGCGCGCGGCGATAGGCGAGGAAGCGCTCGGTGGCGAAGCGGCGCACGACCGCCGCCATGAGGCCCGCCTTTGTCGGATACTGGTGCTGCAGCGCGCCGAGGCTGACACCGGCTGCCTTGGCGATCTGGCTGGTAGTCGCACCAGCATAGCCGACCTGGTGGAGCAGTTCGACCGAGGAGGAGAGGATCTTGCGCCGAGTCTCGGCGCTGCGCTCACCCTGCGTGCGGCGCACTGAACGCTGCGCCGGTGCGCTATCGGGCGCAAATGCTAGGGTCTGGCTGTTCACGATGCGTGCCTTTCCTCCTCCGGGTGCGGGCAGGAGCCTGATGCATATATGCCATACTTAGAGCCAATGCGGAGGCATAACGAAATTTGAGTTGACCGGTACATCTGCCATTTACAATATAGGTTACTTGTAAATTCAAGGGGCAGGGACATGAAGATTGCAGGTTCGAAGAGACTGGCGATGCGACTGGTGGGACTTTCGGCCCTGCTTTCGGGAACGAGCCTCTGGGCCGTGGCTGCCCACGCCGAGGCGCCGACCACCACCGAGGAGCTGGCGACAAACGAAATCGTGGTGACAGCAAGCCGGCGCGAACAGTCGCTGGTCGAGGTTCCGTCGGCGGTTACGGCGGTCTCTGGTGACGTGCTTAACGAGCGCGGCCTGACCGACATCCGCGACTTTGCCGCACTCGTTCCCGGCTTCTCGCTCGACGATCGCGGCGGCACCGACGTGCGCCTGATCCTGCGCGGCCAGAACACTGGCGGTGCGGGCGCCAGCGTTGCGACGATGATGGACGACGTCGTGCTGAGCTCGACCAGCGCGCTCAGCAACGGCTCGACTGTCACGCCCAACTTCGAGACTTATGACCTCGAGCGCGTGGAAGTCCTGCGCGGGCCGCAGGGCACGCTCTATGGCGCGACGGCGCAGGGTGGTCTGGTCAAGTACGTGACGAAGAAGCCTGATCTGGTGAAGGCGGGTGCCGCCGCCGAGGTTGGTTTTGAATCGGTCAATCAGGGCGAGACTGCCTTCAACGGTCGTGCCGTGGTCAATATCCCGCTCATCACCGACAAGCTCGCGATCCGCGCGGCCGGCTACTACATCGATCTGCCTGGCTATATCGACAACCCGCTGCTCGGCCTCAAGGATGTCAACCGCGGCAACCGCCGGGGCGGGCGCGTGTCGCTGCTGGCGAAGCCGACCGATCGTCTGTCGATCCGCGTGACGGGGGCTTATCAGAGCGAGGAATACGGCGCAGAAGGCGTGGTCGAAGTCGTCGGTTCGCCGGTTCCGGGCAGCGAGACATCGCGCTCGTTCGACCTCGTCGGCGGCACGCCGAGCGACCGCAAGGGCTTCCAGGGCGGCAACCGCGCGCGCTCGCGCTTCATCAACGGCGTGATCGACTGGGACGTGGGCTTTGCCGATCTGACCAGCTCGACGAGCCTGGTGAAAGTGAGCCGGCGGCAGGGCTTCGACATCAGCAACGGGCCGGTGGCGCCCTTCGTGACGCTGGGCGCCGCGTTCGGCGGGCTGTTCGGCGAGCCGATCACCCTTCCGTTGGTGCAGGACAACGATCACCAGAAGTTCAACCAGGAAGTGCGGCTTTCCTCGAAGAAGGGCGTCGGTCCGAGTTGGCTGACGTGGCAGGTCGGCGTCTTCCACTCCTATGAGGATGTGCTGTTCAGTCAGGATTTCGTGGTGCGTTCGGCAGCGGATGCCAGCCGGGAGCTGACGGTTCTGCCGTTCATTCCGGGCATTGGCGGGCTTGGGCTTGGCGGACAGCGCACCGATGCCAATTACAACGAGTGGTCGGGCTTCGGCGACGTGACGTTCAAGTTCGGGCGCTTCGAGCTGTCGCTGGGCGGGCGCTACACCGATATCCGGCAGGACGGCGTGGTGACCAACTTCCCGGGCGTGTTCACCGGTCCGCCGAGCGCGGCCGATCCGACGATCGCGGGGTCTGTTCCGTTCGTATCGAAGGAAAACAAGTTCACCTACTCGGTGGCGCCGCGGTTCGCGGTGACCGACCGCATCTCGCTCTACAGCCGCATCGCTTCGGGCTATCGCCCGGGTGGTCCGCTGACCGTGCCGGGGGCGGGAACGAATGGCATCCCGCGCAGCTTCCGGCCTGACAACACCGTCAACTACGAAGTCGGCACCAAGGGCGATATCGGCCCGCTGGCGTTCGACGTGGCGCTCTATCGGATCGACTGGACCGATGTGCAGGTGCTTGGCGCTGTAACCCCGCAGAGCGGCCCGACGCTGTTCGTCACCACCAACGGTGGCCGCGCGCGCAGCCAGGGCATCGAATGGGCGCTGGCGCTGCGGCCGGAAAAGAACCTGACGATTGCGTGGTCAGGCAATGCCGTCGATGCCACGCTGCGCTCGGACGTGCCGGGGATCGGTGGTTCTGCGGGCGACAATCTGCCCTACGTGCCGCGCTTCACCAGCACGGTGACCGGTGACTACCGCATTCCGCTGACCGGCTCGGTGACGGCGAATCTGGGCGCGACATGGTCCTATGTCGGCGGGCGCAATGGCGATTTCATTGCCGCGCCGCTGCTCAGCAACAATCCGCACCTGCCAGCCTATAGCACCTGGGACCTGCGCGCGGGAATCGAAGTCTCCGGCATCACGCTCGATGCGATCGTGCGCAACGTCTCGAACTCGCGCGGGATCACCGGTTATCGCAGCGCGTTCGGGTTCAACGGGACCACCGGTCAGGCCGCCATCGTGCAGCCGCGCTCGGTGCAAGTGCGGCTTTCCGGCCGGTTCTGACATGACCATGCCAATGGGGGAGGTGCCGCAAGTGCGGCTGCCACGGCCCTACCTGATCTTCGTGGGCGACGCGCAAAGTGCTGTCGCCGCGAAGACCGGGGCGGGAGTCTGTCACTGGGCACCTGAGGCCTGCACCGCGCAGTGGCGGCTTGGTGCGGATGCCTACGATATCGGCCTCCCGGACATGCGCCCGGTTGAGGCTGTGGCGGCGGGTGCCAGGGCGCTGCTGATCGGGGTTGCGCCGGTCGGCGGCAAGCTGCCTGCGCACTGGGTGCCGTGCATGATCGAGGCGCTGGAAGCGGGGCTTGATCTTGTCAGCGGGCTGCACACGCGGCTCGAATCCGTGCCTGAAATCGCGGCGAAAGCGGCGGAATTGGGGCGCAACTTGCACAACGTGCGGCATAGCGGCCTGAGCTTTCCAGTGGCGAGCGGGCGCAAACGCAGCGGCAAGCGATTGCTGACGGTGGGCACCGATTGCGCCATCGGCAAGAAGTATGCGGCGCTGGCGATTGCGCGCGGCCTCAGGGATCGCGGCGTTTCCGCAGATTTTCGCGCGACCGGGCAGACCGGGATCATGATTGCCGGCGGCGGCGTCGCGCTCGATGCGGTGGTGTCCGATTTCCTCGCGGGCGCGGCGGAATGTCTTTCGCCTGACGCGGCGGCGGATCACTGGGATGTGATCGAGGGGCAGGGCTCGCTGTTCCACCCCGCCTATGCGGCGGTGACGGTGGGTCTGATCAATGGCAGCCAGCCCGATGCGCTGGTGCTCTGTCACGAGCCGGGACGCCCCTGCATCAGCGACTTTCCGGACTATCCGATCGTGCCGCTGGATGTGGCGATCCCCCGCTATCTCGACATCGCGCGTCTGACCAATCCGGCTGCGATGTTTGTGGGTGTCAGCCTCAACACCTCCGCGCTCCCCGAAGCCGAAGCACGCGCGCTGTGCACGGTTATCGCGGGCGAGACCGGCCTGCCGACAACCGATCCGCTGCGCTTCGGGGTCGAACCCATTCTGGAACGGATGCTCGCATGGGCCTGACGATTGCGATGGAACCGCGCCACTGGCCGGTGAAGGAAGTGCTGACGATCGCGCGCGGTTCGATGACCGAGCAGCCGACGATCCATGTCACCTTGACCCGCGAGGACGGTGTGAAGGGGCGCGGCGAGGCCTGCGGCATTCCCTACAAGGGCGAGACGCCCGCGACGATGATGGCTGATATCGAGCAGGTCCGGCCGATCGTGGAGGCGGGCGTCACGCGAAATGCGCTGATCGATCTGCTCCCTGGCGGCGGTGCGCGCATGGCGCTCGATGCGGCGCTGTGGGATCTCGAGGCCAAGGCTGGCGAGGGCGATCCCTATGTCCGCAACGGCCTCACGCCGGGTTCGATCAATTCAGCCTACACCATCGGCATGCGCGATATGGCGGCCTATGAGGAGGCGGCCCGGCAGTATGCGGGCTATCCGCTGCTCAAGGTGAAAGTGGCGGCCGACGATCCGGTCGGCGCGATCAAAGCGGTGCGGCGCGGAGCGCCCGATGCGCGGCTGATTGTCGACGCCAATCAGGCCTGGAGCGTCGAGGCGCTGAAAGCCTTTGCCCCCGCGCTGGTGCCGCTGGGGGTCGCGCTGCTCGAACAGCCGATCCCGGTCGGCGCGGAAGCGGGCCTCGATGGCTGGACTTCGCCGATCCCGCTCTGCGCGGATGAATTGGTCGACGGGATCGCCGATCTCGACAAGGTCGTCGGGCGGTTCCAGCTGATCAATATCAAGCTCGACAAGGCGGGCGGGCTCACCTCCGCGCTGCGCCTTGCCGATGCAGCGCAGGCGCGCGGGCTGGGGCTGATGGTGGGCTGCATGCTGGGGTCCTCGCTCTCGATGGCCCCTGCGATGGTGCTCGCGCAGCGCTGCGCTTTCGTGGACCTCGACGGGCCGATGCTGCAGGCCGAGGATGTGGCCGAGGGCTACACCTACCTGAATGGCGTGGTTGCCGCGCCGCACAAGCCAGAGCTCTGGGGCTGACCGGTTTCCTCTCCGCAAGGGGAGGGTTGGGGTGAGGGGCTGCCGGCAAACCGCGCCGCTCGGGAGGTCCTCACCCCTAACTTCGAGCATGCGCCCTTGTTCAGGCGAGGGCAACCGCTTCAGGCGGCGTTGAGCGCTTCTGCTTCGGCTTTGGCGGCTTGGAATCCGGGGCCACGCACCATCTGCAGGGCCAGCGCGGCAAGAATGAGGATCGGGATAGCGACCACGGTCATTGCGGTGATGAGATGCGAGCCGTCTGCCGCGAGCGCATCGGACGCGGCGCCGACCAAGGGGCCTGATATTGCCGCGCAGATCATGGTCACGATGAACTGCACCGCGACCATGCGGCCGATCAGTGAGACCGGAACGAGCGTCTGGAAGACCGTCGGCTGGAACATCGCGCCGAGCGAGAGGAACAGGCCGAACGCGCCGAAGAACACGTAGAGCCCTGTCGCACTGTGGATGAGCGGGAGGACAAGGCAGCACACCAACATGCCGACCGAGGTGAACGCGAGCACCATTGCCGGGGCCATTGCTCCGAAGCGGGGAAGCGCAACGCGCGTGACAACGAGGCTGACGAGGAAGGCCGAGAAGGCCGAGCCGATCTGCGCTATACCCATGCCTGCGCCCACTTCGCTTGGGGCGGCATTGAACAGGCGCCCGGCGGCAATCGCAATCCACGGGCCGACCGCGCCGAACGCGAGTCCCGCCAGCGCTGAGCCGAGCACCAGCGGGAACAACTGGCCACGATGGCGCCAGAGATAGCTGCCGAAGGCGGGGCCAGCGGGCGAAGCTTCTGTCGCTGCTGGGGTGGGCGCCGCCGCGCGCGGGATCGGGAGCACCAGCGCGAGCGCCACCATCACAGGGCCGGCGGCGGCGGCGAGAAGGAAGCTGACGCGCCACGGTTCCATCTTGGCGAGTGTGCCCGGCAGATAGGGCTGCACCGTAGGCGTCAGTTCCACCAGCAGACCCGCGAGCGCGATGGCAAGCGCGCCGCCGCCGATGGCGGTTGCGACGAAGATCGAATTGGCGATCTGCCGCTGCGTGCCGGAGAACAGCCGCGGGATCGCGCTGTAGGCCACCGGTGACAGGCCAGCTTCACCCGCCGCGACAAGCCCGCTGAAAATGAGGATGGCCTCGAAACTGGGCGAAAGGCCTGAGAGCGCAACGGCAAGGCTCCATGCGGCGATGCAGCCCGCCAGCACGTAGCGATTGTCGAACCGGCCGGTCATCCAGCCAAGCGGATAGCTGGCGAGCGCGCCACAAACGGCGGTGCCGGTGCCTTGCAGCAGCCCGATCTGCACGTCGGTGAGGTGGAAGGCCTGCCGCACCTGCTCGTTCACCAGCAGCAAGACATAGCGATCGGCAAAGGAAACAAGGCTGATCAGCGACAGTGCACCGAGCACAAGCCAGGCGGCGAAACCGGCGCGGGCGGGAGGTTCGCCGAGCAGGGAAGCGGGTTCGTCCGTCGTCGCAGTGCTTGCCATCAAATCGCCCTTACTTCCAAGTTGACCTACTTGTAACTTCAACCTAGCATGTTTGGACTGTAAGGCAATCGGGGCAGATCGACCATGGCGGAGAGGGGGCCAGAAACGGCGGAGATCCCGGCCCTAGACACGCTGGCGCACCGCGTGACGCGCGAACTCAACGCCGGCTTTGTCTTTGCCCACGTGACCACGCGGCCTTCCGACCCCGGCATGCGTAGTCCCTCCGGCGAGCCGTGCCGCATATCGCGCTTCGGCATCGACGGCGGGGCGCTCGGCATGCTTTCCTATACCCGGCTGCAGGCGTTCGGGTACCTGCTCGGCTGACACGCGAAAGGCTTTTGCGATGACGGACATGACCCACGTCGGCCTCCCCGCGCCGGACTTGCGCGTTGACGTGCCGATGCGCGACGGGGTGACACTCGATACTTGCGTGTGGCTGCCGGCGGGAGGCGGTCCGGTGCCGGCGATCCTCATCCGCACGCCCTACAGCCGTGCGGTGAGCGGGGTGAACGAGCCGCCGATGGTGCGCTACCTGCAAAGCGGCTTGGCGGTGGTAATGCAGCAGATCCGCGGCATCGGACGTAGCGGCGGGCACTTTGCCTTCATGGCCCCGCATGAGCGCGATGACGGCTACGACGCGGTCGAATGGATTGCCGCGCAGGACTGGTGCACCGGCGCGGTCGGGCTTGATGGGCACAGCTATGCCGGGATGACGCAGCTGACGACTGCGATCGCTCAGCCGCCGCACTTGCGCTGCATGGCACCGGCGGTCGTCAGCACCGATTTCTTCCTCGAGCCGCCCTATGTCGGCGGCGTGTTCTCGCGCATGCACACGCTGGTGTGGTGCGAGGCGCTCGATTTCCCCTCGATGCTCGAGCCGAAGGACGGCGCTTTCGCGATGCACGGGTTCATGAGCGATCCCTCTCTGCTCGCCTCATGGCTCTCGCGCCCGGTGCGCGCGGCGGGGGCGGGCCTGAAAGGCGACCTCAGGAAGCATTACGAAGACTCGCTTGATCACCCGACGTTCGACGACTGGTGGGCCGCGCGCAGCTTCAGCGCGGAAGACTTTGCGAAGATCACGGTGCCGACGCTGGTGGTCTCGGGCAATTTCGATCCGAGCGTGGGGACCATGCACCTGTGGCGAGGGCTCGAGGCGGGACCGGTTTCGCCGGACAGACGCTGGCTGCTGATCGGGCCTTGGGACCACAACGGCGCCTACAACGGCGGCGATCGCTATCACGGTCCGTTCGATCTGGGACCGGACAGTGACCTCGATCTCGTGGCTTTGCGAATCGCGTTCTTCAAGCACTACCTGGTTGATGAATCGGACGGCGCACTGCCTAAGGCGCGCGTTCAGCATTTCCTCACCGGCGCAAACCGGTGGGTGGCGGGCGATGCATTCCCGCTGCCGGGGGCAGCTGAGCGGGTGCTCCATCTTGCGAGCGGTGGTCATGCCAACTCGCTGCGGGGCGACGGGTGGCTGCTCGATGCGGCGCCCGATGGCGCTGCCGTGGCTGACAGTTTCGTCGACGATCCCGATTGGCCGATCGTCTGCCCGCTGCCGGGGCTCAAGGGGCCGCACCACCGGCTCGATCTGCGCGAGCTGGCGCGGCACCACGATGTGCTGGTCTACCAGACCGGGCCGCTCGCCGCGCCGCTGACGGTGATGGGCGAGGCGCGGCTGGAGCTGGAGGTGAGCGCGGACGTGCCGGATGCCGATGTCGTGGTCTATCTCGTCGAGGTTGCGGCGGACGGGAACTGGAACTTCCTCGCCTTCGGCCAGCTGCGGCTGCGCTACCGCGAGGGGTTTGACCGCGAGGTGATGCTGACGCCCGGCGAGGTCGTGCCGATCAGCTTCACACTGAGCCATGCCGCGCACGAAATCCCGGCGGGCGGCAATCTGGCGCTGCTGGTGCTGGGCGGCAATTTCCCGCTGCTTGATCCCAATCCGCATGGGCTTGGGCCGATTGCCGACCAGACCGAGAATCGCCCCGCGCAGCAGTGGCTGCACCATGGCGGCTCCCACCGCGCCGCGCTCTGCCTGCCGGTGCTGGCCTAGTCGCCCTTCGGATAGTTCGAGAGGAAGCCGGTCATCACCAGCAGTTCGCGCATGGTGGCAAACTCGGCTGCGGCGGTGTTCTGGCCGGTCTGGGCGAAGCCGGGGAGCAGGCCTGCGAGTTCGGCCGTTACCGGATGCACGAACTCGATCTCGAGCCGATAGGGCGCGGGTAGGCGCAGCAGTGTCCGGGGCGCGCGGGTGATTGCGCGCAAGGCGGCCTCTCCGACCATAGCAGCGCCCTCCGAGGGCGTTACGGTGGCGACCGAACGCCAGGCGATGAACTGCTTCACCGCGCAGGTGTCCGCGTCGGGAAGATAGCCTGATACTTCGCGGCAGATCGCATCGTCGCCGGTGACGAGGATGACGGGAACCCCGATCTCGCCTGCAAAGGCCGCGAGCAGCCGCGCCTCGGAGCAGCTTTCGCCGTTCACGCGCACATCGTTGAACAGGCCACCGTGAAACGTATGGGCGAGTGTTCCGGCTCCGCTGCGCGCGCCGCTGTGGAAGCCGATGAACATGCAGGCATCGACACCCGGCCAGTCGGCACCTTCCATCTGGCCGAGCGGGCGCGGCCAGGAGCGGATCAGCCGGGTTCCGGCGGGCAGGCGATCGGGCAGGAGGTTCTGCGCGTTGCCGTGGCCGTCTGCGATGATCACTTCGCCATAGCCATTGTCGAGCGCTGCACGTGCGGCGGCGGCAACTTCGGCGGTCATCCAGCTGCGCGCGGTTTCATACTCGAACTGGCCGGGGAGCAACTGGCTCACGCTGGCGACGCCGGCGATCCCTTCCATGTCGGCGGAAATGAACAGGCGGCGGCGGGGAGGGGCGCGGGACATGGCGGCACCCTTTCGAAACTTACGAGTCGAGTCAATTGCAAGTGCGTCAGGCCGCCGGTTCCAGTTCGCCGTCACCGCCGACGACGACTTCAAGCCAGTCGACAAAGGCCCGTGCGCGGCGGCTGGACTTGCGGCCCGAGGGGAACATGGCCCAGACATCGAGCGTGCTGAGGCCCCATTCTGTGAGCACCGGGCGGACGGTTCCCGCCGCCAGTTCCGGCGTGAACATCAGCCGAGAACCCATGCCGATGCCGAGCCCGGCGAGGATGCACGAGCGCATGCCTTCCGCGGCGCTCACCCGCAGCGTCGGCTGCACCGCGATCGACACGGCGGCGGTGCCTCTGGTGAACGACCATGCGGTCGCACCCTCGAACTGGCTGTAGGCCACCACGCGGTGTGCCAGCAGATCCTCAGGCGTTTTCGGTGCGCCCATCCGGTCGAGATAGGCGCTGGAGGCAACAAGCAGGCGCTGTGAACTGCCGAGGCGGCGTGCGACAAGGCTGCTGTCCGCCGGTTTGCCGAGGCGTATCGCGAGATCGACGCCCTGTTCGATCAGATCGACCCAGCGGTCGTCGAGGATCAGATCGATGGCAAGATCAGGATGTGTGTCGAGAAATTCCGAGAGACGCGGCAGGATATGCAGCGCGGCATAAGTCGGCGGCGCGGCAAGGCGCAGGCGGCCGGCAAGCGAGGTCGCCGCCTCGCGCGCGGCGGATTCGGCCTCGTCCGCTTCATCGAGCACGACGCGCGCGCGCTCGTAATAGCGCTGGCCCGCTTCGGTGAGGTGCTGGGCGCGGGTGGTGCGGGTGAGGAGGCGGACGCCGAGGTATTCCTCGAGATTGGCGATGGCTTTGGAAACGGCGGGCTGGCCCATGTTCAAGCGTCTGGCGGCGGCCGAAAAACTGCCGGTTTCGACCACCGTGGCAAACTGTTTCATGGCAACCAGCCGGTCCATACATTCATTCCCCTTTGGAACAGATGCTATCAGAACGGGGTTCCTTATGCCAAGCCGAGGAATTGGTCATTGTGGTTTCAACGCCAGAGACGGCGGAACGATTTCAACCTGCGGAGACCGACGATGACCAACCGAACCATGCGCTTCACCGCTGCGGAAAACTGATCGCCGGTTACCTCACCCTCTCCCTGCGGGCGCCCATCCCCATCCCCCTCCCTGGCGCCGCACACCTCGGACGACAAGGCCGGTCTCCAGTCCCCTTTGGGCCCAAGCCTTGTCGTCCTTCTTTTTTCCAAAGGACCCCGCCATGACCACGACGCTCAAGTCCGCGCTCGACCAGTTCCGGCTCGAGTTCACCGGCAAGATCCCGCCCGAGATTGCCGCCGCCATGACGCGCGCGGACAACGAACTGGCGGCTTCCGGCATTGCCGCCCAGGCGCTCGGCGCTGGAGCGGAAGCTCCTGATTTCACGCTGAAGGGCGCGCGCGGCGAGACCGTGACGCTGTCCAGGCTGCTCCGCCAGGGCCCGGTCGTGGTGAGCTTCTACCGCGGCGGCTGGTGCCCTTATTGCAACCTTGAGCTGCGCGCGCTGCAGGCGGTGCTGCCCGAGATCACCGCGCGCGGCGCCAGCCTTGTCGCGATCTCGCCTGAACTGCCCGACGAGAGCCTCTCGACCGCCGAGAAGAACGAGCTTGCCTTCCCGGTGCTGAGCGATACCGGCAGCCGCGTCGCCCGCAACTGGGGCATCGCCTTCGATCTCGCTGAAGAGCTGCGCCCGATCTACAGCCGCTTCGGCCATGCCCTGCCGGATCGCAACGGCGGTACCGAATGGATCCTCCCGGTACCGGCCACCTTCGTGATCTCGGACTGCGGGATCGTGCGGCTGGCTTTCGTTGATACCGACTATCGCAACCGGCTGGAACCCGAAGCCGTCCTCTGCGCGCTCGATGCGATTGCCGCCGCCCGCGCGCGCGTCGCTGCGGAGTACGGCTGATGCGCAGCATTTTTCATCGCACCCGCCAGTTCATGGCCGATGAGCTGGGTCTTGCTGCCGTCGCCTATGCCGGCAGCTCCAGCATGACCACGGCCATGATCGCGGTGGCTGTCGATATCGTCATGCAGGGCCGCCGCGCCCTCAGCGTCAATTTGCCCGGGATTGCCGGATGAATGCGATTGATGCGGATCCGTTGCGTCCTCGCGTCCTGATCACTGGTGCTTCGCGCGGGATCGGATTTGCTGCTGCACAAGTGCTTGCGGCGCACGGCTGGGATGTCACCGGTGTGGCACGCAGCGCCCCGGGCTGCTTCCCCGGCACATTCATCGAGGCTGACCTCCTCGACGAGACTTCGCTGGCGGAGCTGGCTGGCCAGATTGCCGCAGGTCCTCCGCTCGCCGGACTGGTCAGCAACTTCGGCATGGCGCGTCATGAAGCGCTGATCGATGCCGGGTGGGACGACTTTGCCGCGCTGATGGCCGCCAATGTCCGCCCTGCGCTTGCGCTAGCGCAGGCGGTGCTGCCCGGCATGCGTGCAGCGCGTTATGGGCGCATCGTCCACGTGACGAGCATGGTGACGCGCGGCAATCCCTGGCGCACCGGCTATGCCGCTGCCAAGGCCGCGCTCGAAAGCCTCGTGCGCACGATCGCGGTAGAGGAAGCACCCTATGGCATCACCGCCAATGCGGTCGCGCCGGGACCCACCGCGACTGAACTGTTTCGCACCAACAACCCGGCGGGGAGCGAGGGCGAAGCACGCTATCTCGCGCAAATCCCGATGCGGCGACTGGGACAGCCCGACGAGATTGCCGAGGCCATCGCCTTCTTCCTCTCGCCCGGCGCGGGCTTCGTCACCGGTCAAACGCTGTTTGTCGATGGAGGCGCTGGCCTTGGCCGCTAGGCATGCGACGGTCCTCGGTGTAACCTGTTGATGGCGCGGTACGAACTGCCGTTTATCGGCGTTACCTTCGAGGAGGAACCATGTTCCAGAAGTTGCGACTGGTCAGCCATCACCTTTGCCCCTACGTCCAGCGTGCCGTGATCACCGCAGGCAAGCTCGGCATACCTTTCGAGCGGATCAACATCGATCTTTCGGCCAAGCCCGACTGGTTTCTGGCAATCTCTCCCACCGGCAAGGTGCCGCTGCTGCAAGTGACACGCGCCGACGGTGGTGAGCATGTGCTTTTCGAAAGTGCGCCGATCGCAGAGTTCTTCAATGACATCGGTGGCGGCGAGATGCTCGCGGCCGATCCGGTCGAGCGCGCGAGGCAGCGTGCGTGGATCGAGTTCGCCTCGGGCACCCTGGCCGAGATCGCGGGGCTCTACGCGGCACCCAATGCCGAGGCTTTCGATGCCAGGTGCGCTTCCATCACGGTCCGGCTCCGGCAGGTGGAAGCTGTGGTCGGCGACGTCTGGTTCTGGGGCGACCGGTTTACGCTGGTGGACGCCGCGTTCGGGCCGCTCTTCCGCTATTTCGATCTGTTCGAAAAGCGGCTGGACCTGCGCCTGATCGATGACTTGCCCCGCCTTGCCGCGTGGCGGGCGCGGCTGGCGGCCGATCCGGTAGTGGCGGGCGCCGTGGCGGAGGATTACCCGCAGCGGCTCGAAGCCTTCATGCTGGCGCGGGGAACCGAACTATCGCGGCGGCTGGAATCGGTCGACGCGTGATCTGTTCGCTTGAAGTGGCCGGCTGCAACGCTGCTTGCTGCCGGCTTCTTTTCAGTAGATGTGCAGCGAGCGGATGAAGGGGCTGGTGATGTCGCGCGCGACCCTTGCCTGATTTGCATTCCGCTCGATGGTGTAGCGCGCGATGGCGGCAAGCCAGGGCAGGAAGGCGCGGGAGCTGTCGAACGTGTGGCGGCGGGTGTGAAGCACAAGCAGCGCATCGCGGACCGCATCGTCTAAGGCAGAGGGAGCCAGCCGAACGCCGTAGTAGCGCCGCAGCCAGCGGGCCGATTCCTGCAGCAGGGTGCGATAGGCGAGAGTATCGCCGCAGAGGCTCGCCGCCATGGCCGACTCCCACGCGAAGGTGCCCGCCAGCGGCCATGATTGCTTGCGCGCCATTGCCTGTTCCTGGCTGATTTCCATGTTTCTCTCCAGACACTTGGCTGATGCAGTGAACTTGCCGCGCGCCCTGAGCGTTGCCCACGCTTCTGGAGGTTATAGTATCTATTCCCTCCGGGCATTTCCATACATTTTTCGTTTTATTACAAATAAGTATTCCCATTCTGGGGGTGAATCGACCGGTAACCGTCTCTCCGGCCCAAGCGAACCCTTGTGCAACGGCCGCAACGGTGCGGCCGCCCTTGCTCGGGAGACTTGCCATGCACAACCTTACCCAGCCCGCCGACAAGTCGGGCCTCGCCGCGCTGATCGGCACGGGCCTTGGCCTTTTCGCGATGACCGCTGTCGCCGTCGGCGGCGCGATCGCCGGCGTTGCGATGATGATGTATTGAGCCCATGGGTCAGCTGCTGGAGCCGCCGGGCCAGACCTCGGCGGCGATGCGGCGCCATGAGCCGCCCAGAACAAGGGCAAGTGCCGCTTCGTCATAGCCGCGCGCGGTGAGCTTGCCGACGACCGGAGCGAGCACTTCGGGCCCCAGCATCGGCACATCTGCAGAAAGGCCCGCCGGAAAACTGTCCGCCGAAGCCGCGATCAGGGCGGCAAGTTCGTCCGGATCATAGGCATAGTCGAGCGCCAGGCCGACATGCGCCGGGCCGGCGATCTGGACCACGTGGTCGATATGGCAGACCATTGCCTCGATCAGATCGGCACCCGCTGGCGCCAGAAAATCACCGATCCCGTTGATGCCGATCACCCCGCCGCGCTGCGTGCAGGCGCGGATTGCCGCATCGCTGATGTTGCGCGGATGCGCGTGCAGCGCGGCGCAATTGGAATGCGAGAACAGGACCGGGCCGGGCGCCGCTGCGATGATGTCGAGCGCCGTTCTGCGACCTGCATGCGAACAGCACACCACGATCCCGGCCTCGTGTAGTGCCGTGATGACGGCACGGCCCGACGCAGTCAGTCCCTCATCATCTTCGTCAAGGCACCCCGCGCCGAGGGCATTGGCGCGGTTGTAGACCAGCGCGGTCCAGCGCACGCCGAGATCGGCGTAGAGCCGCGCGAGCTCCGGCGCATCCGCCAGCGCGCCGGCGCCTTCAAGGTCGAACACCACCGCCAGCTTCCCCGCGCTGCGAGCGACGTCGATTTCTGCAAGCGTTCCGGCCACGGCATAGTCGGCATCGTGCGCGGCAATCCATGCGCGAAACGTTGCCAGCATGCGCATATGCTCAAGCGGGCCTTGCGCGTCATAACCGATATTGAGCGAGACGACGTGAAAGCCCGCCGCGCGCAGCCGCTCCAGCCCGGGCAGGAAGCGTGTGTCACCGGGGCGCAGGGGCATGCAGGCATGGTTGTCCCACACGGTGGCATCGGCGGGGAGCACGATCATGCTGGGCGTTTCCTTCCGTGGTGGACTTCCCGGCCGGCCGCATCGACCGAACTGCGCAGCGCGGTTATCAAGATCGCGCAATGGCCACAGGGCCGGGCAGGGAGCGACCACGCGTGCGGATCATCGACATCACCCAGCGCCTCGATGCGCGCACGCCGTTGTGGCCGGGCGAGCCGCCGTTCGTGCTGCGCCAGCATGCCGAGATATCCGACCAGTGCCCGGTCAACGTGGGCGCGCTTGCCATGCCGCTCCACGCCGGGACTCACGCCGATGCACCGTTCCACTATGATGCTGCCGGGCAGACCAGCGCCGAGACCCCGCTCTATCCCTACATCGGGCGCTGTGTGGTGGTGGATGTCCGCCATGCCAAAGGGCTGGCGGTCGAGGTCGCGGATATCGACTGGGCGGCGCTGGAGGCTGCGGCCGCACCGCGCGTCTTGCTGCGGACGTACGAGCGCTTCCCGCATGAGGTGTGGGACAGCGGGTTTCGGGCTGTCTCCGCTGCCGTGATCGAACGACTGGCGGGGCTCGGCGTGGTGCTGATCGGCACCGATGCGGCCTCGCTCGATCCCGAGACATCGAAGACCATGGACGCGCACCACACCGTGCGCGCGGCGGACATGCGCATTCTGGAGGGGCTGGTGCTCGATCATGTGGAACCCGGCGAATACGAACTGATCGCGTTGCCGCTGCCGCTGGCGGGAGCCGATGCCAGCCCGGTGCGTGCCGTGCTGCGGGAGATCGCAGCATGAGCCGATGGGACCGTGCGGCGCTCGAAGCGCTCGACAAGGCTGATCCGCTCGCCGCTTTCCGGGAGCAGTTCCAGTTTCCCGACGGGCTGATCTATCTTGATGGCAATTCGCTCGGCGCGTTGCCCCGCCGAACTCTGGCGCGGGTTGAGCAGACCGTCACGCAGGAGTGGGGCGAGGGGCTGATCACCTCGTGGCTGGGCGCCGAATGGATCACCGCCCCCCGCCGGCTGGGGGACAAGATCGCGCGGCTGCTCGGCGCGGAACCGGGCGAGGTGATCGTGGCGGATTCGACCTCGGTCAACCTGTTCAAGGCGATCACGGCGGCGCTTTCCTTGCGGCCGGAGCGTTCGGTGATCCTTTCGGAAACCGGCAATTTCCCCACTGATCTCTACATGATGCAGGGCATCGCGGCGTTCTCGGGCGGGCGTATCCGGGCTGAGGCCGTGCACGAGGATGCGGTGCTGGACCGGCTCGGCGATGATGTAGCGGTGCTGCTGCTGACGCAGGTGCACTACAAGACCGGCGCAGTACGCGACATGGCCGAAGTGACGCGGCGTGCGCATCAAGCCGGGGTGCTGGTAGTCTGGGACCTCAGCCACAGCGCGGGGGCGATCCCGGTCGGCCTCAACGCGGCGGACGCCGATTTTGCGGTGGGCTGCGGGTACAAGTTCCTGAACGGCGGGCCGGGGGCGCCCGCCTATCTCTTCGCAGCGCGGCGGCATCAGGCGCATGCCATGCCGGTGCTTTCGGGCTGGATGGGGCATGCGGCGCCCTTCGCGTTCGAGGACAGCTACCGCGCGGCCGAGGGGATCGAGCAGTTCCTGTGCGGCACCCCGCCGATCCTGGGGATGGCCGCGCTCGAATGCGGGGTGGACCTTCTGGCCGAGGCGGACATGGCCGCAATCCGGGCAAAATCGCTGCAGCTTGGCCGCGTGTTCATGGACCTGATGGACGAGCATGTCGCAGACCACGGCTTCACGCTGGTCAGCCCTCGCGAGGATCCGCGGCGGGGGAGCCATGTCTCCTACGCCCACCCGCAAGGCTATGGGATCATGCAGGCGCTGAAGGAGCGCGGGGTTATCGGCGATTTCCGCGATCCCGATGTGCTGCGCTTCGGGCTGACGCCGCTCTACTTGCGCCACGTCGACATGCTCGATGCCGTGCTTGCCATCCGTGCGGTGTGCGAGACGCGGGCCTGGGATGATCCGCGTTGGGCGGTGCGGGCGGCGGTCACCTGAAAAAGCTGCGGCGGGCCATTGGTGGGACTGTGAATACCGGCCCGCCGCCTTCACTTGCCCGGTCCCTGTGGCGCGGTTGAGGGCCGGGCAAGACGAAGTTCGAGTTTGCTGCCGCCATTGCCGATGCCGATCCGCCAGCGGCTGCCGGTCGCGGTCGGACTGGAGAAATGGCGGCTGTCCGAGGCGGCGAGTGTGAGACGCAAATGGTTGCCTGCTGCAACGACATGCGCGAGCGGCTCGAACGCTATGGCGAGGCGCTGCGGCCCGCCGGCGATCGAGGCCCTGTCATCGCCGGCGAGACCGGAGGGTTGCGGCGTGATGGCAGGATAAGGGGCGGTGCCTGAGCGGGTGTAGTTTGCGCGGACCATGCCGTCGGCAATCACCCGGGCATGGCCCGCGCTGTCCACTTCCTCCAGCCACGCGAAGACATCCGCGCGGGGGGCGCTCGTCGTCAGCGCAAGTTCGAGCACCGGCGCTCCGAGGAGGTGCAGCGGCGCGGTGAGAGCGGGCCCATCGAAGTGCAGCAGCGCGCGGTCGGCGGCGCTGCGTTCGGGGTAGATGACCGGGCCGCCGGTGATCGTCGCGTCCCAGCGTGTCATGGTGCCGGGCGCGCCATCCGCGCCCGGCCGATGCAGCAAGGTCGTCCGCGCACCGCAGCGTCCGGTGGCGGCGAGCCTGCGCTTGGTAGAGAGACATAGCGCGGTTTTGGGTGGGTTGGTGTCCCACGTGTCCGCCGAGGCCCACGTGTTGCTCCCGGTGGTGAACCAGCGCACGCGCGGCTGGGCGTCATATCCATTGGCGCGGCCAGCGAGGTAGTGATCAAAGAAAGCAAGCACCTCTGTGCGGAAATCGAAGGCGGAAGGAGTGGGTGTGCTCACGTCCGGTCCGCCGTGATAGCCGATGCCGTGCGAGGCGGCGGCGATGATCAGGCGCTGCTGGCGCGATGTGCTGGCGATGAGGCGGTTGATCCCGGCGCGGGCATAGCCGGAATCGAACCAGCCTTCGATCGAGAGGAACGGCACGTCCGCTGCATCGATTTCTGCGCGGCGCTGATAGCTGCTGGGCAGGCGCACCGCGAACGTGTCGTTGTCGTCGCGGTGGGTAATCCCCCGCGTGGCGCCGCCGCTGTCAAAGTTGGGCGCATGCTCGGCGATGGCCTGGTGGAGCAGCTTGAGATCATCGTCCCCATCGACCGGGCAAGGGTGCTTCAATTCGGCCATGTCCGGACGGTCCGGCCCGCGCCCGACATCGAGCGTGCGGTTGAGCGTGCTCCACCCGTCGCGGAACACGGTGTTGGGCACGCCGCCGGGGAAGTAGAGATCGGCGTAGGCATCGATCAGCGTGGAAATCGGTGCGACGGCCTTGACCGCCGGGTGGCGCAGGACGGGCAAGTATTCCGCCGCAGTGCCGCCATAGCTGATCCCGGTCGAGCCGACTTTGCCATCGGACCACGGCTGGCGGGTGATCCAGTTTATCACGTCAGTGCCGTCGGCGAGTTCGTTCGCGTCAAGCTCGCCGCTGCGGGTGCCGAACGAAGCGCCGGTGCCGCGCACGTCCGCCATCACGACGGCATAGCCGCGCGACGCGAAGTAGGCGGCGAAGGGCGTGATCGCGCGGCAACTGCCCACCGGGTCCGACTTCGCGGCAAAGGCGCGCCAATAGCGGGTGAGGTTGAGGATGGTCGGCACCCGCGCGCCGGGTCCGGCGCCCTGCTGGTGGTAGACATCGACCGCGATGCGCGTGCCGTCACGCATGGGGATGTAGATCGAGGACTTGACCACCGGATCGCTTGACGGCGTGCGCGCGGGGAAGGTCTGCTGCCACGGCGCGGCATCGGGCGCCGGGGCTTCGTTGGCGGCAACGGGCATGCCGAGCGAAAGCAGTGCGGCGAGCAGCAAAGGGCGGAAAAGGCGCATGCTAAAGGTCCAGTCCCAGCTTGCGGATCAGGGCGGGCACGGCGGGCTCACGCCGGGCGAAGGCGCGGTAGGCGTCATCCGGCGGGACCGCCGCGCCAACACCGAGCAGTGCTGTCTCGAGGCGCCGCGCGGTGTCTGCATGGAACAGACCGCCCGCCGCCTCGAACACTTCGATGGCATCGGCGACCATCACGTCGGCCCAGTGGTAGCTGTAGTACCCCGCCGCATAGGCATCGGCGAAGACGTGCGCGAAATTCATCACACCGTGGCGCGGGGCAACGCTGCGCGGCATGCCCATTTCGGCGAGTACCCGCCGCTCGACCCGTTCGGCATCGACCACGCTGCCCGGTCCCATGCGGTGGAGGTGGAGGTCGACGAGGGCGGGGCCGGCCAGCGACAGCACGAAGGCGCCCGGATCGAAGATTCCCCCCGCCGCCAGCTGGCGCTGCATCGCTTCCGGCATCGGTGCACCGGTCTGATAATGGCGGGCAAAGCGGCCGAGCACTTCGGGAGTGGTGACGAGATGCTCGAACAGCTGCGAGGGCATTTCGATCATGTCCCACGCGACATGGGCCATGCCTTGCGCCGGGTGGTCGACCACTGTCAGCAAGGCATGGAGCGCATGGCCGAGTTCATGGAACAGAACGCGTGCATCCTCCCACGATAGCAGCACCAGCTCGCCCGGCGCGGGGGGCGTGAGGTAATGGTGGATCGCCGTCAGCGCTGGCTCATCGGGGCGGGAGGCCAGCCTGCCGCGATAGCAATCCATCCACGCGAGCGCGCGCTTGCCTTCGCGCCGGAACAGATCGAGCCACAGCACGCCGATGAGCTCGCCATGCTGGCGCACTTCCCATGCCGAGACGGCCTCATGCCAGCCATACAGGTCGTCGCGCCGGGTGAAGGCGCATTGATAGAGCGTGCCGGCCGCCCAGAACATGCCCTCGATCATGCTGTCCAGCTGGAGGTATTCGCTGAGCTGCACGGCATTGAAGCCGCGTTCGCCGGCGCTGAGGATGTCGTTGAGGAACGGCCGGTCCCACGGTTCGATGCGCGAACCGATGCTGCGGGCCTGCGGCAGTCTGGCAAGGCGCTCCTCGTGCCGCGCGGCTGCTTTCACCGCCTCCCGGGCAATCGTCTCGACCAGCTCCAGCGCCCGGTCTCCGTTGCGGGCCATCCGGTCCGCGGCGGCAAGATCGGCGTAATTTGCATAGCCGAGCAGCGCGGCCTTGCGGGCCCTGAGGTTCAGGATTTCCGCCACCACCGGCGGGTTGGACACGGCGCCGCGCTGGACCCACATCCGCCAGACGCGTTCGCGCAAGGCGCGGTTCTCGGCCTGCGCAAGGATGGCATCGACCACCGGTCTTGCACAGGGCACGCAATAGGGCGCACCGACACCGCAGGTCTGGGCCTCGCGCCGGAGCACATCGATCATCGCCGCATCGACTCCGGCAAGCGTGCGAATATCCTCGACCGGTGCGTGGAGCTGGGCGGTATCGGCAAGCAGGTTGGCCTGAAAGCGGGCCTCGAGCGCCGCAAGTTGGGCGTTGACCGTCTTGAGTTCGGCGAGCTTACCCGGCGCAAGGCCGGCGCCGCGTGCCCGCATGGCGGAGAGCACCAGTCTTGCGGTGCGGCGCTCGCTGGCTGTCAGCTGTTCCAGCCCGGCAATCTCGGCAATGCGGGCAAACAGCGCGGGATGCCAGGCAAGCTCATCTTCCATCACGCCGCGCAGCGCCGCGAGGTCAGCCAGCGTGGCTTCGTCTTCGGGGCGCGCGGCGGTGTTGCGCACGTGGCGAAGCAAGGCTTCGGCCTGATCGAGCCCGTGTTCGGCCATCTGCAGCGGCAGCAGCGTGTTGGCAAAGCTGGGTGGCGCCGGATCCTCCGCCACCGCAAACGCCACCTCCCGCCATGCCGCGATTGCCGCCCGGTAATGAGCGTCAAGCGCTGCCGCGGTGACTGAGCCCAGCGGCGGCAGCCCCCCGCGTGGGCCCCGCCATGCCAGATCGGGCGCCGCCAGCATCACGCCCTGGGCCTCAGACGCTGTAGTGGGCGGCAAGACTGTACGTCCGCGGCCGGATCATCGAGGTGCGCTGGATGCCGTAGGTTGAGTCCTGATCGATCAGTGGCCGGGCATTGCTCAGGTTGTTGCCGAAGGCGCGCAGCTGGATTGCACCGTTCGAGAGCAGGACCGAGGCATTGACCACGTTGTAACTGGCGCGGAATTCGGCCGGGTTGGGGATCGTGTTCGGCCCGCCAGCGAAGGTAACCGGGAAGGTCCGCTCGAACGCGTTGCGGATCGAACCCTGGTAGGCATAATCGACATGGAATGTCAGGTTCCGCCGACCGCTGACCGGGGTGGTATGGTCGGTATAGGCGCTTGCTGCCCGCTCCGGCGTGCCGAGTACCCGGTCGCCGGTGCGGGACGCAACACTGAGCGGGGCGTTGGTGATCCTGGCATCATTGTAGGTCATGTTGCCGCCGGTCGTGAGGCCATCAACCGGCGACACGCGGCCGTCGAGCTCGACGCCCTTCACCTCCGAAAGCCCGGCGTTGTCGGTGAAATTGAACCCGCAGCTATTGAGCGCGAAGACCTGCTGGATGCCCTTCCAGCGGGTGTAGTAAGCGGCCGCGTTGAACATCACCTTGCGGGCGGTGACCACGATCTCGCCGGCGTCTGTGGCCTTTGCGTCCGTATCGTCGGCCGCCTTTGCCGCGACCGGGAGCATGAGGCAGGCTGCGGTGGTCGCCAGCAGCGCGCGACGGGTCCGGTTGGACAAAGAGATCATGACGTCCCCTTCCTTGTGGCGAAAGGGCCGGCCCCACCCCCTCATGGCGGGCATTCGCCCCTTTCTGACGGACAGATCATTGGAGATGTCGGGCGCGCATACTTTTCCGCGGGACCGAACTTTCTTTGCAAAACACAGGTTCGGGCGGCACGGCTGGTGCTTGCGCAAAAGTCCTACGGGCCATCGCACAAGTCTGGAGGCGCGACATTTGCAAACCATCGGCCTCGAGACGGAGGCGCGTCGCAATTCCCACCGGGGGTGATGAGATGAACCGAACGCTGCAGGACTGGACTTTGGCTGCCGAAGCGTTGCGGCCCGATGCGCGATCGCTGATCAGTGGCACGCGGGTCACAAACGGAGATGCCGCGCCGCTCGACGTGGTCAACCCTGCCAACCGTCGGGCCCTCTTCCAGCTGGTCTCGGCCGATGCGCAGACCGTCGATGCCGCAGTCCAGGCCGCGCGCGCCAGCTTTGCCGATGAACGCTGGCGCGGGCAGGGGCCGGGCGCGCGCAAGGCCATGCTTTTCGCGATCGCTGATCGACTGGAAGCACGGGCGCAGGAAATCGGGCTGCTCGACAGCCTCGAAATGGGCAAGCCGATCAGCGAAGCGGTAGCTCAGGTGAGCATTGCTGCCTTGTTCTTCCGGCACTACGGCGAGGCGCTCGACAAGCTTTATGGCGATGTGGCGCCGTCCGATGCGGCCACACTCGGCCTCAGCCTGATCGAGCCGCGCGGGGTGGTGGCGGGGATCGTGCCGTGGAACTTCCCGATCATCAACGCTGCGCTCAAGGCGGCACCCGCCTTGGCGGCGGGCAACTCGGTGGTGCTCAAGCCTTCGGAAATCGCCGGCCTCTCGGCACTGGCCCTTGCCGAAGTCGCGCTGGAGGCAGGGCTGCCCGAAGGCGTGCTCAATGTGGTGACAGGCACGGGACCCGTCACCGGCGCAGCGCTCGCCGCACACCCGGGGATCGACCTCATCGACTTCACCGGCAGCACGCGGACCGGACGCGCGGTGATGGGGCTTGCTGCATTGAACGGCACGCCGTCGCACATGGAACTGGGCGGAAAATCGCCGCAGATCGTGTTTCCGGATATGGCGGGGAGTATTGCCGACATCGCGCCGGTCATGGCGCATGAAGTGTTCTGGAATGTCGGGCAGTGGTGCGTCGCGCGTTCGCGCCTGCTCGTCCATGCCTCGCTCTATGATGAAGTGGTCGCGGCGCTCGTCGACGCGGCCAAGACCTATGTTCCGGGCAATCCGCTTGATCCGGCGACAAGCTACGGCGCCGTCGCCTTCGAGGGCCAGTACCGCAAGGTCTGCGCCTATGTCGAACAGGCGCTGGGTCAGCAGGCACGGACCGCGACGCCATGGGCTCCGCGCGAGGATCCGGGCTTCGCCGTGGCGCCCGTTATCCTGACCGGCGTCTCGCCCAGGATGGCGATTGCGCGCGAGGAGGTGTTCGGGCCGGTGTTGGCCGTGATGGCGTTCGAAACCGAGGAGCAGGCGCTGCACCTCGCCAACGCAAGCGAATACGGACTTGCCGCCAGCGTCTGGACCAGGGACCTTGCGCGCGCGGTGCGCATGGGGCGCGGGCTGACATCGGGGCGGATCTCGGTGCGGTCCGGCGTGCCCGGCGGCGAGGGCAGCGGCATGGCGATTTCGGCCGAGCCGTTCGGCGCGTCCGGCTTCGGCGTGGCCGGCGGCATGGCCGGCTTACGTTCCTATTGCAGAATCAAAGGAATCGAGTTTACAATATAAGCATATTGCAAGTTAGGAGCCCTACGGAGGGACCGCAGGCAATTCAGGGGAGGTCATGACGCAAGATCTCGGCACCTCGATCGGCAATTCCCCGGCCTCATGGGTGACGGCGGGCGATATCCTGTCGATGGCGTCGCGCCCGCGTGCGGTCTATGACGACGCATCCGTGCGCGGCTGGGACGAGTATCACGAGATCCGTCCTGGATTTTCGCTCATCGCCGGATGTGCAGAATACCTTGTTCAGCAGCGCGCGACGTTCAACGGGGGCGACGCCTTCAAGCTGCACTTCAAGATTGAGGGGCACTCGATTATCAGCGACGGACGGGGGCACGAGGCCCAAGCGGACGCGGGCACGATGTCATATCTCGTTCAACCGCGCAATTCGGTGAAGTTCGAACAGCATCTCATGCAGTCGCGCGAATCCGCGATTACCTTCGTGTGCAGCCAGCCTTTCCTTGCCCAACTGGCGGATGACGCCGAACTGCGCATGCCGCGGCCGATCCGGGATTTCATCGACGGGCGCGATCTCGACTTCCATTGCGACGTGCTGCCGCTGCCGGCGGCGCTCCACACCATGGTGGGTGATATTCTGCAGCCGCCTTATAATGGCGCGATGCGCACGATGATGGTGCAGGCCAAGGCGATGGAAGTGCTCTGCGCCGCGCTGACCCGGATTGCCGAGCATGGCGATAACAGCACAATGATCCGTCCGCGCGATCTCGCCAAGGTGCGCGAGCTGTGCGAAATCCTGCAGGCCGATCCCTTCAGCACCACCAGCATCACGCGCCTCAGCCGCATGGTCGCGTGGAACGAATCTCAGATGACCGAGCAGTTCCGCCGCGTGACCGGCACCACCGTGTTCGGCTATCGCCAGCAGCTGCGGATGGACCACGCGCTGCGTCTGCTCCAGACGAGCGACCGGTCGATTACCCAGATCGCGTTCGATGCGGGCTATGAACATGCCAGCAACTTCGCGACCGCCTTCAAACGCACCTTCGGCTTCTCCCCGCGTGAGGCGCGGCTGTGCCGGAAGGGTGATTGCACAGGCCTTTCGGCCATCGTCAAAAGTTGAGCGGTCCGGGCCGAGTTATCGCTGCCAGTATGGACCTTTCGCGCTACTTCAGGCCCGATTATCAGGCGGCTCGCTGCCGGTTTCTCGGCACCGCCACGGCGGCAGGGGCTGCCATCGAAAGCATCAGCCATCCCGAGCGCGGGCCCGACGGGCTGCTGCTTGCGACCGATGTCGCGTGGATCGGTCCCGCCGATGCCCCAGCCGTGCTGGTGCTGCTTGCGGGAACGCATGGGGTCGAAGGTTTTTGCGGATCGGGCGCGCAGATCGCTTGGCTTGATAGCGGCGCAGCGCAGGTTTTGCCGCCGGGCGTGGCGGTCATGCTCGTCCACGGCGTCAATCCGCACGGCTTTGCCTGGCAGCGCAGGGTCGATGCGGCGAACGTCGATCTCAACCGCAACTGGGTCGATTTCGGCGGCCCGCTTCCCGACAACGCTGGCTATCGCGCGCTGCATCCTGCGCTGATGCCGGACACCTGGACCACCGGGACCTCTGCCGAGATCGCGAAGGCGCTCGCGGACTACGCTGCCGAAAATGGCGAGGCAGCGCTGCGGCAGGCGCTGACGGCAGGGCAATACAGCCATGCCGACGGGATCTTCCACGGCGGGACGGAGCCGACATGGTCGCGGATGACCCTGACGGCGATTTACCGCGAGAAGCTGGCAGCAGCGCAGCGAGTGGCGATCATCGACTACCATTCCGGCCTGGGGCCGCGCGGGATGGCCGAGCAGCTCGTGCCGGTGCCCAAGGGCAGCGCCGCCTATGCGCGCACAGTGGCGGCGTTCGGAGCGGGAATTCTTTCGGTCGTGGACGGGGCCTCCTCGTCTGCCAAAGTTGGCGGCGATGGACTCGCCGCTGCGGCGAATGTGCTGTCCCACGCGGAAGTGACCACGATGGCGATGGAATATGGCACGCGGCCGTTCGATGTGGTGCTCCACGCCCTGATTGCGGACAACTGGCTCCATGCGCGCGGCGATCCGCTCTCGCCTGAGGGGCAGATGATCACCGCGCAGCTTCGCGATGCCTTTGTCGGCGATGACGACGTGTGGCGGGCCATGGTTGTCGGCCAGTCCGCGCTGGCGATCCGGCAGGCACTGGCGTTCCTGGGTTCGCCCGCATGATCCCGCAGTACGAGGCCGATGTCGTGGTGGTCGGGCTCGGCAGTTCCGGCAGCGTCTTTGCCGGAAGGCTTGCTGAAAGTGGCCAGCACAGCCTCGCCATCATCGAGGCCGGGGATCGGCAGTGGCCCAAGGTCAGCACTATCCCCGCTGCCGTTTTCCGCACGCTTGGCCGGTCCGAGTACGACTGGAGCTTCGAGACCGAGCCCGACCCCACGCGCGGCAATCGCAAGGACATCTGGCCGCGCGGCAAAGGGCCGGGGGGCAGCAGCCTGATCAACGGCACGATTTTCGTGCGTGGCAATCCGGCGGACTATGATGCGTGGGACAAGCTCGGTGCGACCGGGTGGGGCTATCGCAGCGTCCTCCCGCACTTCCGCAATCTGGAGCGCTGGCACGAGCCTGATCAGCATCGCGGCACCTTTGGTCCGCTCCCGATCGAAGTGCCGCCCTACGAATACGAACTCACCCAGACGCTGATCCATGCTTCGCGCGCCGCCGGCTTCGGCACGACGGACGACTACAACGGCGCCTCGCAACTGGGCTTTGGCCGGGTGCAGGCGAACCAGCGAAAAGGGCGGAGGGTCAATCCCTTCGACGTGTTTCTTGTGCCCCATCTGAAGTCGCCCAAAGTGCGGCTGTTCACGAACGCCGAGGCTGAACGGCTGCTGTTTGATGGCAAGCGCGTGGTCGGCGTCGAGATGCGCCGCAACGGCGTGCTGCAGCGGGTCATGGCGCGGCGCAAGGTGGTGGTCTGCTCGGGCGCGATCGCCTCGCCCACGCTGCTGCTGCGCTCCGGGTTGGGGCCTGCCGAAAAACTGCGGGCTTTGGGGATCGAACCGGTGGTTGATCTGCCGGACGTCGGCCGCAACTTGCGCGAACACGCCGGGGTGATGATGCCGTTCCGGGTCGATCGGCCGACGGTCAACCAGCACGGATCGCGGCTCGGCATGGCACGTGCGTTGCTGCAGTGGTTCGCAGGGAAGGGGCCGGCCGCAGCGGCGACGGCGCAGGCCGTGGGCTTCCACCATATCGATGATCCGTTTGGCCGGGCTGACCTGCAATTCCACTTCTCGCCCTTTGCGTTCGGTCAGGATGAGATGGGCCGCGTGGTGCTCCCGCGTGAGCGGATGGTGCTGATGGCGCCGAGCGTGAACCACCCTGAAAGCTCCGGCAGGCTCCGGCTGCGTTCGCATCTCGCCGGCGTGCCGCCGCTGATCGAGCCGCGCTTCCTTGAGGCTGAGCGCGATGTGGCGACGCTGATCAAGGGGGTGCGGCTGATCGAAAAACTGCTCACCACCGAGCCGTTTGCACAGCACATGCGCGGTTTTGTCGATCCACCGCCCGCCGATGACGGCGAGATGGAAGCCTTCGTTCGCGAGCGCGCGGCGCCGCTCTATCACCCGGTCGGCACTTGCCGCATGGGGAGCGACGCCAAGGCGGTGGTCGATCCCGCGCTGGATGTCCGCGGAGTACAGGGGCTTAAGGTGGTCGATACCTCGATCCTGCCTGCCCATGTCAGCGGCAATACCCACGCTGTCGCGCTGATGGTCGGCGAGAAGGCCGCGAGCGAGTTCGCCGCGTGAGCGGCGCGGAGGCCGATCCGGTCGCGCTCGTCGAGGGGCAATTGCAGGCCTATAATGCGCACGATATCGACGCGTTTTGCGTGCATTATGACGCCGATATCGAAGTGGCGCTGCTGGGGGACGATGCGCCGCCCCTGCGGGGCATGGCGGCCTTCCGTGACCGATATATCCGCCGCTTTGCCGAGAGCCCGCAGGTCCATGCCGACATCGAGCAGCGTATCGTGCTGGGGCGCTTCGTGATCGATCTGGAGCGGCTGACCGGGACTGCGCCGCAAGTGCGCCGGGTGATCGCGATCTACGAGACCGGTGGCGGCCTGATCCGCCGCGTGTGGTTCGGGCAGGGGTGAGCCATTCGATGACGAGGCCCCTCTCGCTCGCCCGCACTTTGGCTTTCTCCAGCCTTTCGGTGCCGCTTTCGATCCTCAGCCTGCCGATCGTGATCTATGTCGGGCCTTACTACGGTGAGGAACTCGGTATCGGGCTCGGCGCGGTTGGGACCGTTTTCCTTGTCGTGCGCATCCTTGATGCCATGCTCGATATCTTCGTCGGTCGCTGGTCGGACCGGACGCGCTGGCGGATGGGGCGGCGCAAGCCCTGGATTCTCGTCGGCGCGCCATTGCTGCTGGCGGCCTCGATCATGGTCTCGTTCCCGCCTGTCCGGCCGGGGGTGATCTATTTCGCGGTGGCCGTCTCGCTCTACTACATCGCATGGACGGTGGTGCAGATCCCGCATCTCTCGTGGGGGCAGGACCTTGGCGGTGACGAGGCGGGGCGGCGGCGCATGTCGGCCTGGCGCGAATCCGGCACCGTCGTGGGCGCGCTGATGGCGGGCCTGTTGCCGCTGATCGTGCCGCAGGCGCCGGGCACTTCAACCGCCGCGCATGCGATCTGGGTGCTGGGCATCGCGGCGACCGTGCTGCTCGCGCTGACCCTGATCGCCGCGCTGCTCTTCGTGCCTGAACGTGCGGCAGGCGAAGCGGAGGTTACCAATGCCGAGCCGCTATGGGGCGCGCTGCGCTCGATGCCGGTGCTTGCCGCGATTTCCTCGATCCTGCTGATGAACTTCGCGGCGGGCAGCTACAACGCGGTGGTGCTGATCCTGATCGAGGAGGAATACGGCCTCAAAGGCGCGTTCCTGCCCTTCGTGCTGCTGCAATACGTGATCTGTCTTGCCACGGTGCCGCTGACCATCCGTGTCGCGCGGCGGGCGGGGACCTACACCGTGCTGGTGGGCGGCGTGATCGTCTTCGTCGTCGGCCTGCTTGCCTTCGCCGCGATGCCGCCCGCGCAGCCTGCGACCTATGTGCTGGCGCTGGCGGCAGGGATCTATGTCAGCACGCTGCTGGTCCTCACCCCCGCCTATGTCGCCGAATTTGCCGCCGCCGATCTTGCCGCAAGCGGGCGCGACCGGATGGGCGAGTTCATGGCGCTCTACAACCTTTCGAGCAAACTGGGCGCGGCGTTCGGCTCCGGGGCGGGGCTGATCGTCTACGATGTGCTCAAGCCCCATGTTGCGGGCGGGCTGATGAGCCCGGGGCGCGTGGTGGGGTGCTATCTGCCCGTCGCGATCTTCGCGCTTTCGCTCGCCGCGCTCGCCCGGAGCCGCAAACCTATCACTTTCGCCTGATGAGGCCCCGCGGTTAGCGCGGCATGCTGCGCGCCTGACGAGGGGGAGTTGACGGGCATGGGTGAGCTTTCAGGCAAAGTGGCGATCGTGACCGGCGCCGCGCGCGGGCAGGGCCGGGCGATGGCGCTGGCACTGGCTGGAGCCGGCGCGGACGTGGCGATCTGTGATGTGGGCGAGGCAACCATGCCGAGCGTCGGCTACCCGCTTGGCGGTGCGCTCGATGCCGTTGCGCGGGAGATCGAAGCGCTCGGCGTGCGTGCGCTGTATGCTGTCTGCGATATCCGCCGGCAGGCCGAGATCGATGCGTTCGTGGGCCGCGTGCAGGCAGAGTTTGGGCGGATCGATATCCTCGTCAACAACGCGGGTATCCTCACCGGCAATGCGCCGATGCACCTGCTCGACGACGAGACTTTCGAGACGACGCTGGCGGTCAACCTGACGGGCGGCTGGCGGATGAGCCGCGCGGTTGTGCCCATCATGATTTCGGGCGGCGCGGGCGGGCGGATCATCAATATCGCCTCGGTGGCGGGCATGATCGGCACGCCCGGCTTCGGCCACTACTGCGCGACCAAGCATGCCATGATCGGCATCACCAAGACGATGGCGGCTGAGCTTGGCGCTCACGGCATCACCGTCAACGCGGTATGCCCCGGGTTCCTGCCCACGCCGATGGTCGAACATACCGCCAGCGAGATCGCCGCTCGTGCCGGGCTGACGCAGGAACAGGTCTACGAGCAGTACCTCAGCGTCGCGCATGTGAAGGAGCCGATCCAGCCCGAGCAGACCGCCGCCTCGGTGCTCTATCTGGCGAGCGAGGCCGCGCGGGTGGTGACCGGCTCCAGCCTCGTGATCGATGCGGGCTGGTCGGCCACCTGAAGCCTTGCACCGCGTGGAAATGTGCCCCTAGATGGGTGAACAAACCAAACCGGAGAGGGATGACCGCATGACGGCCTATGTAGTTTTCATCAAGGATGGCGTGAACGATCAGGCGGAGCTTGACCAGTACAATGTCAAGGCAGGCGCCTCGATCGCCGGGCATCCGCTAAAGCCGCTGGCTTTCTATGGCCCCAACGAGACGTGGGAAGGCCCGGCCGCCGAAGGCCTCGTGATCATCGAGTTCCCCGACATCGATGCGGCCAAGGCCTGGTACAACAGCCCGGCCTATCAGGACGCCAAGGTGCACCGCCTCAAGGGCGCGACGTACCGCGTGATGGTGACCGAAGGGGTCGGCTGAATCCGGTTGCAAGGCGGGCTGCTTAAGGCATGATGGCCTGATGGCGCCCGCCCATCAGACTATTTCGCACCGCTCGATGCTGATCGCGGGCTTCTCGACTGTCGTCGAGTGGTACGATTTCACGCTCTACATCTATGTCGCGACGATCCTTTCGCGGGTGATGTTCGGCGGCGGCGACGGCTCGCTGGTGGCGGTACTGGCGGGTTTCGCGATATCCTACCTGATGCGGCCCTTGGGTGCGCTGGCGATGGGGCACTATGGCGACCGGCACGGGCGGCGGCGCGCCATGCTGCTCTCGATGGCCATGATGACCGCCGCGATGCTGGGCTGCGCCCTGTTGCCGACGCACGCGCAGATCGGCCCGGCGGCGGGCTTCCTGCTGCTTGCGCTGCGCTGCGTGATGGCCTTCGCGGTGGGCGGCGAATATACCGGCGTGGTCGCTTATTTGATCGAGGGCGCGGGGCCAAACCGGCGCGGTCTCATCACCAGTTGCGCCTCGGCAGCGAGCGAAGTGGGCGCGCTCCTCGCGGTCGGGGTGGCGGCGCTGACGGCCTGGGCGCTGCCCGCCGCAGGGCTCGATGCATGGGGCTGGCGCATTCCCTTCTTTTTTGGCGCGCTGCTGGCGGGCGGGGTGCTGCTGGCGCGGGCGAACATGGACGAATCGCCCGAGTTTGAACGCCACAAGGCGGCGGGGACGGTGCCCACGGCCCCGCTGCGCCATGCCATGGTCCATGAACGCATCGGCATCATCCGGGGCTTTGCGATCTCCGCGCTGGGGTCGATCAGCTACTACGTCGGCATCACTTATGTGCCGACGTTCCTTGGCTCGGTGGGGGCAGTGGGCGAGGGGGCAGCACTGACGCTGTCGACCGTGGCGGCTTTCGTTGTCATCGCGGTGACGCCGCTGGTGGGCGCGCTTTCCGATCAGATCGGGCGGCGGCCGGTGCTGATCGGCATTGCGCTTGCCTGCGCGGTCGGGCCGATCACCCTGTTTTCGCTGATGGCACACGGCGGGATATGGCCGGCGCTTGTCGGCGCGGTACTGCTGGCGGCGCTGGGCGGCGCGTGGAGCGCGGTCGGTGCGGTGGCGACCGCCGAACAGTTTTCCGGGCAGGCGCGTCTCTCCGGCCTTGCGCTGGGCGTGACGAGCGCGACCGCGATTTTCGGCGGGCTCACCCCGCTGGTGGCGCAAGTGCTGCTGGAGGGGACGCATTGGCCCGCAGTCCCCGGTGCCATGATTGCCGTGGTCGCGCTGGCGATCCTGCCGGTGCTCTGGCGCATTCCCGAAACCGCACCCCGCCAAAGCTGGACAGCCGCGCCGCAACCGATATAGTTCGCTTGCCTAACAATAAGCGGAAGAAGGCCATGGCAACGCAAGCGGCGCTGGATATCGAAGATACGGCGCGCAAAGCTCCGGCACTGATCCGCTATCTGGATGAAGGCGAGTACTTCACCCGGCGCTATGTCAGTCAGGGTGTCGAGATGAACACCGGCGATTACCGCGACTATCCCGTCGAGGTGCGCGACGGGATGCCTATCCGGGATCATTTCAGCCTCGATGTGCATGGCTTCGCGATAGCCCGGCATCAAAGCGCGATAGTCGATTTCCATGACAAAGCCGCCGTCGATGCCGGGTATCAGCGCGAAGTCGAAGCGCTCGTGGCGCGGCTGACCGGTGCGGACAAGGTGGCGACGCAAGGCTGGATGATCCGCACTTCGGGCGACCTGTCGGCGCGCGCCCAGGAGAAGGTTGCGGGCTACGTCCATTCGGGCGGCATCCAGCCCCCGGCGGGCGAGGCGCATGTCGATTACAACGAGCTGACCGGCAAGCGCGCGGCGGCGCGGGTCTACGGGCAGGCGTTTCCGGATGGGCCGGGCTACCAGCGCTACATCTGCTTCTCGCTGTGGCGCACCTTCTCACCGGGCCCGCAGGATTGGCCGCTGGCGGTGTGTGACGGGCGCACGGTCGGCGATGCCGAGACGGCCTCCAACACGCTGTTCGTGGTGGATGAATTCCCGGTCGGCGATGCACTGACTGCGCCGGTCGATGGCGAGGACCAAATGATCGCCGCGACGATCTTCCGCTATCGGCCTCAGCACCGCTGGTGGTACTTCGCCAACATGGAGGCGGACGACGTGCTGCTGTTCAAGTTTCAGGACAGCGCCCATTCCGTCACCTGGCGCTGCCCGCATACCGCGTTCCACGACACCAGCCTGCCGGACACGAAGATCCGCGAAAGCATCGAAGTGCGCGGGGTGGCGTTCTTCGAATAGGCGCTAGAGGTCGACGGCCCAGGGCTGGGTGGTCCCGAGCGTCTCGAACAGGAAATCGACATAGGCGCGCACTCTTGGCGGCGGGGCTACGTGGGTGCGGAACAGCACGTGGATCGGGATGGGTGCTTGCCGCCATGCATCGAGCAGCAGCGCGAGCCGCCCCGCGCGGACATCCTCCGCCACAAGAAAGCGCGGCAGTACGGCTATGCCGCAACCGGCGAGCGCGGCGAGGCGCACGGCTTCCGGATCGTCGATCTGGATCGGCGGGGCATACGTCACCGTCGCGGCGCGCTCGGGGCCATTGAGGACGAGGCGGTTGTGCTTTCCGGCCGGACCCAGTTCCAGCATGGCGTGGGCGGCGAGGTCCTCGGGCTCTTCCGGCATGCCGGCGCGGGCGAGGTAGCCGGGGGAGGCGACCATCGCGAAGGCGATTTCGCCCAGCTTGCGGTTGCCGACTTCGGGCGAGGCGACGGTGCGGAGGCGGATCGCGATGTCCGCTTCGCCTGGGCCGGACCCCAGCGCATGTTGTTGCGCGCCGAGCCACAGCGCCACGCGGACTTGCGGATGGCGCGCGCGGAACTGCGGCAGACCCGGCACGATGAAGCGCCGCCCGACCAGCCCGGTGGTGGCAATCGTCAGCAGCCCGCTCGGCCCCTTGCCATCGGCACGCAGCGCGGTTTCGGCTTCCACCGCATCGTCGAGCAAGCGGCGGGCATGGGGCACGAAGGTCCGCCCCTGCGCGGTCAGCGTCACGCTGCGGGTGGACCGATCGAGTAGCGGCGTACCGAGCGCCGCCTCGAGCCGGGCGAGCTGCCGCGCGACCGAAGATTTGGGTGATTTGAGCGCGCGGGCGGCGCCGGTGAAGCTGCCGGCGTTCACGATTTCGAGGAAGACTTCGACATCGGGCAGGTGGAGCATTGTTCGCAAATCCGGGTCAATATTGCGCGAATGTACCGGGTTGATCCGGTTCGAGCCAGCCTTGTATCGCTGCTGATGACGCAAACAGCGGCAGCGAAAGGCATCCCATGGAGCCCAAGGCTTACTTCCATCTCGTCGGCTACACGTTTGCTCTGGCAGGCTTTGCGATACTGTACTGGTCGCTCTACCCGCGCCTTGTGGCTGCGGGCCGCGACGCGCACCTTAAGGCGCTGATCCCGGTTCATTTCCTGCGCTATTTCGGGCTTACCGCGATGCTGCCGGGGGTATTCAACCTTGCTCCTGCGGGCTTCAGCGAGGGCTATCTTTTCCAGATCATGGCGGGCGACGTGCTGGTCGCGGCGCTGGCGCTGATCGCCTTTGCACTTGTCCAGACCGGATCGTCGGCGCGGATTGGCTTCGCGTGGGTGTTCAACGTTGTCGGCATGCTCGACTACCTCAACGCGGCCGCGCGCGTGACGCCTGCAATTCACGATGCCAACATTCTCGGCCCGCTCGGCTGGCTGGTGATCACCGTGCTGCTCCCCGCCTGGCTGGTGAGCCATCTCGCCATCTTCGGCGCGCTGCTGACAAGAAAGGAGCGCCGCGCATGAAGGCATTCTCCTACGACCGGTTCGGCGGCGGCGATGTGCTGCACGCAAGCGAGCTGCCGGACCCGGTCCCCGGCAAGGGTGAGGTCGTCGTCGCGGTGCAGGCCCGCTCGATCAACCTGATCGATATCCGCGTGCGCAGCGGCACGATGGGCCTGCTGGTGAACAAGCGCTTCCCCAAGGTGCCCGGTGCCGATCTTGCCGGCGAGGTGATTGCCGTGGGCCCGGGCGCCGAAGGTTTCAAGGTGGGCGACCGGGTGTTCGGCGCGGCCGATCCGTTCAAGGGCGGCGCCTTTGCCGAGCGGATCGCGTTGAGTGCCCTGAACCTCTGCCCGATCCCGGACGGTCTCGCGCCTGATGTCGCCGCTGCCCTGCCGATCGCGGGCCTCGCCGCGCTGCAATCGCTGCGCGATCTGGGGCTGCTCAAGGCCGGGCAGTCGGTGCTGATCCATGGCGCGACCGGGCCGGTCGGGCTCTTCGCGGTGCAACTCGCCAAGCGGACCGGTGCTGAAGTCACGGCAGTCGGCAGTTCCGGACTGGACACGGCGCGGCGGCTCGGTGCGGACCGGGTTGTCGACTATCGCAATGGCCCCGGTTTGCCGAAGGGGCTGCGCTTCGACGTGATCCTCAATTTTTCGGGCAAGTTTCCCTTCGCGCTCGGTCGTGCCTTGCTGAAGCCTGACGGGCGACTGGTCGAACCTTCGCCGACGATCCCGCTGTTCATCGGCTCGAAGCTGGGCAACCTGTTTCGCCGGAAGAAACACATGGCGCTGGCGGCGGCGGTGCGGCGCGCGGATCTCAAGCTGCTGGCAGACCTGGCGGCAACCGGTGCGCTGGAGCCGGACCTGGCCGCCAGCTTCCCCTTTGATGCAACGCGCGAGGCCTACGCCATGGTCGAGCGCGGCGGAGTGATCGGCAAGGTTGTCGTCACCAGCTGATCCTCGCGGCGGACGGGCCATTAAAGCTCGCATTGAGCGGACGAAAGGAATGCCATCCCGGCGTGCTCCCATATGGGAGCTTTGCCGATCCGAATGAGAGGCCATGTGCGCTGCCACAATCCATGAGGCACGCCATGTCCGATCCCGTCAGCAAATCCACCCTGACTCACATCCAGCGGCTCGAGGCCGAGGCGATCCACATCATGCGCGAAGTGGTGGCCGAGGCGACCAATCCGGTGATGCTCTACTCGGTCGGCAAGGACAGCGCGGTGATGCTGCACCTTGCGCGCAAGGCGTTCTACCCCAGCCCGCCGCCGTTCCCGCTGCTCCATGTCGATACGACGTGGAAGTTCCAGGCGATGTACGAACTGCGCGAACGGATGGCGAAGGAGAGCGGCATGGAACTGCTCGTCCACCAGAACGAGGAAGCCAAGGCGCGCGGGATCAATCCGTTCGACCACGGCCCTCTCCACACCGACATGTGGAAGACCGAAGGGCTCAAGCAGGCGCTCGACAAATGGGGCTTCGATGCCGCCTTCGGCGGTGCGCGGCGCGACGAGGAGAAGAGCCGCGCCAAGGAGCGCATTTTCAGCTTCCGCACGGCCTCGCATGGCTGGGACCCGAAGAACCAGCGCCCGGAGCTGTGGAACATCTACAATGCCCGCAAGAACAAGGGCGAGAGCATCCGCGTGTTCCCGATCTCGAACTGGACCGAGCTCGACATCTGGCAATACATCCGCCTCAACGACGTGCCGATCGTGCCGCTCTACTACGCGGCGGTGCGGCCGACCTTCGAGTGGGAAGGCGGCCTGTTCATGGCCGACGATCTGCCGCGGCTCGAGAAGGTTCTGGGCTACAAGCCTCAAATCACGGAACGTTCGATCCGCTTCCGCACCTTGGGCTGCTTCCCACTGACAGGTGCGGTGGCGAGCAACGCGACGACGCTGAGCGAAGTGATCCAGGAAACGCTGCTGACCACCACCAGCGAACGGCAGGGCCGGGTGATCGACAAGGATGCCGGCGGAGCGGGCATGGAAGTCAAGAAGCAGCAGGGGTACTTCTGATGTCGGGTGCGGACGTGATCTACCAGACCGAGGCCCTGATTGCCGAGGACATCGAGGCCTACCTCAACCTGCACCAGCACAAGTCGATGCTGCGCTTCATCACCTGCGGCAGCGTGGATGATGGAAAGTCCACGCTGATCGGGCGGTTGCTCTACGATTCGAAGATGATCTTCGAGGATCAGCTCGCAGCGCTCGAGAATGACAGCAAGAAGGTCGGCACGCAGGGCGGCGAGATCGACTTCGCACTGCTGGTCGACGGCCTCGCGGCGGAACGCGAGCAGGGCATTACCATCGACGTCGCCTACCGCTTCTTCAGCACCGAGAAGCGCAAGTTCATCGTCGCGGATTGCCCGGGACACGAACAGTATACGCGCAACATGGTGACCGGCGCTTCCACCGCCGATCTTGCCGTGATCCTAATCGACGCGCGCAAGGGCGTGCTCACGCAGACGCGCCGCCACAGCTATCTCGCGCACCTCATCGGCATCCGCCACATCGTGCTCGCGGTGAACAAGATGGACCTGATCGGCTATGATCAGGCGAAGTACGACGCGATCGTTGCCGACTATGCCGCGTTTGCCGCCAGCATCGGGATCGAGGCGTTCACCGCTATGCCGATCTCGGGCTTCAAGGGCGACAATATCACCGCGCCCAGCGCAAACACGCCGTGGTACTCGGGCCCGACGTTGATGGGCCATCTGGAAGCGGTGGACGTGAACACGGCGGCCGAAGCGGCGGGCGTGTTCCGCTTGCCGGTGCAGTGGGTCAACCGCCCGAACCTTGATTTCCGGGGCTTTTCGGGCCTCATCTCGAACGGCACCGTGCGCAAGGGCGATGCCGTGCGCGTGCTGCCTTCGGGCAAGACCAGCACGGTGACGCGCATAGTCACGCTGGATGGCGATCTGGAGGAAGCGGTCGCAGGCCAGTCCGTCACGCTCTGCCTTGCGGACGAGATCGATTGCTCGCGCGGTGACGTGATCGCCGCTGCCGACGCGCCGCCGCAAGTGGCCGACCAGTTCGAGGCGAACCTCGTGTGGATGGCCGACGAAGCGCTGGTGCCGGGCCGCGCCTATTGGCTGAAGCTCGCCAGCCAGACCGTTTCGGTCACGGTTTCGCAGCCCAAGTGCACGATCAACGTCAACACCTTGGAGCGCCTTGCCGCCAAGACGCTCGAACTCAACGCGATCGGCATTGCCGAGATCACCACCGACCGCGCAATCGTGTTCGAACCCTATGGCGAGAGCCGGACGCTCGGCGGCTTCATCCTGATCGACAAGATCAGCAACGCGACAGTCGCGGCGGGCATGCTGAGCTTCAGCTTGCGCCGCGCGCAGAACGTGCACTGGCAGGCGCTTGATGTCTCGCGGGCTGCTCATGCGCGGCTCAAGGGCCAGAGCCCGGCGGTGCTGTGGTTCACCGGGCTTTCGGGCTCGGGCAAGTCGACCATCGCCAACCTCGTCGAGAAGAAGCTCCATGCGCTGGGCAAGCACACGTTCCTGCTCGACGGCGACAATGTGCGCCACGGACTCAACAAGGATCTGGGCTTCACCGAGGCCGACCGCATCGAGAACATCCGCCGCGTGGGCGAGGTGGCCAAGCTGATGACCGACGCGGGGCTTATCGTGCTGACCGCCTTCATCAGCCCGTTCCGCGCCGAGCGTGACATGGTGCGCGGCCTGCTGGCAGACGGCGAGTTCTTCGAGGTCTTCGTCGATACCCCGCTGGAAGAAGCCGAGCGGCGCGACGTGAAGGGGCTCTACAAGAAGGCGCGTTCTGGCCAGCTCAAGAACTTCACCGGGATCGACAGCCCGTATGAAGCGCCGGAAAACCCTGAAATCCGCGTGGACACGATGCGCGAAACCCCCGAAGAGGCGGCGGAACGGATCGTGGCGCTGATCATCGGCGACTGGATGCCGATCATCTGACGAGTGCAGGGGTCTTGATGGACGATATCGAACTGGCGCGGCATCTGGCGGCGGGCGCCGCGCGCATCCTGATGGACCTGCGCGGGGCCGACACGCACGAAGGCAAGGCCCTCGGCGCCGAAGGGGATCTCCGCGCGAATACCTGGTTGATGGCCGAAGTCGCGGCGCACCGGCCGGATGACGGCGTCTTGTCGGAGGAAACGCAGGATACCCCCGAGCGCCTCGGCAAGTCGCGCGTCTGGATCATCGATCCGCTCGATGGCACGCGCGAGTATGGCGAAGGCCGCAGCGACTGGGCCGTGCATGTCGGCCTTGCGGTGGACGGTGTCGCCACGCTGGGCGCAGTGGCACTGCCGGGGCTCGATCTCGTGCTTGATAGCGGCGCGCCGCAGCCCTTGCCGCCGATGGCCGAGAAGCCGCGCCTGCTGGTCAGCCGCACCCGACCGGCGCATGAAGCGGTCGAGGTCGCGAAGATGCTCGGCGGCCAGCTCGTGCCAATGGGCTCGGCGGGCGCAAAGGCCATGGCAGTCGTGCGCGGGGAGGCGGAGATCTACCTCCATTCGGGCGGGCAATACGAATGGGACAACTGCGCGCCGGTGGCGGTGGCTGCCGCCGCCGGGCTGCACGTCTCGCGGATCGACGGCTCACCGCTCGTCTACAACAACCGCGATACCTACCTGCCGGACCTCCTGATTTGCCGTCAGGAATGGGCAAGGCGAGTCCTTGGTGCCGTCACGGCAATCGAGGCTTGACCGGCATCTGGTTTGCAAGCACGGGGAGGTGCGATGATCGATCCCCGCCAGTTCCGTGATGTGCTTGGAGCCTACCCGACCGGGGTCTGCGTGGTGACCGCGCTGGCAGAATCGGGCGAGCGCTTCGGCCTTGTCGTTGGCTCGTTCACCTCGATCTCGCTCGATCCGCCGCTGGTTGGTTTTTTCCCCGACAAGCGCTCCGGCACCTGGCCCAAGATCGCGGCAACGGGGCGTTTCTGCGTCAACGTGTTGGGGGCCGATCAGCTCTCGCTGTGCCGCCGGTTTGCTGCGCGCGCGGAAGACAAGTTCGCCGAACTTGCGCATGGGCTCAGCCCGGCGGGCCTGCCGGTACTCGACAACGCCATCGCGTGGATCGACTGCACGATCGAGCGTGTGACCGAAGTGGGCGATCACTGGCTCGTCGTGGGCGCCGTGGAAGCGCTGGGCAAGGAAGGCGCGGGCAACCCGCTGCTGTTCTTCCGCGGGCAGTATCACGATCTCGCGCTGCTCGCCGATTGATCGGCCAAGGCTACCCACGGGTAGATTTATTTGTAGTCAAGATTCCAGTTTGATCTCGGTCAAGGATCGCGCCCGGCGACTCTGCCACAAGGATGGGGCGCGGAAGGACCCGCCCGGGTTCTTGGGCTGTCATTCCCCCTTCCGCCGATTTCTCCCCGACTTCGGGCGGCGAGCATCCCTTGCCGCCCACTTTTCGTCATGTTTTTAGGTAGCTAGACGGATGCACGATTGCCGCAGACCTCTCCGGCTGGTAGAACCGGAATGGATGAGCGCCTGTGATACTTGCATAGTCCGCAATCGGGCCATTTGTGCCGGTCTCGAGCACCCCGAGATTACGGCGCTCAGCGCCATGGGCCGCCGCCGCTCCGTTTCCGCCGGTGAACCGCTGATCTGGGAGGACGACGACTCGCTGCTCGTCGCCAACGTGATCGAAGGCGTCCTCAAGCTTACCACCAGCACCGCCGATGGCCGCGAGCAGATCGTCGGCGTCGCCTATCCTTCCGATTTCATCGGCCGCCCGTTCGGCCAGACGAGCGCCGCGAGCGTCGTCGCTCTCACCGATGCGCGGGTCTGCGTGTTCGCCCGCAATGATTTCGACCGCTTCGCCCGCGAGCACCCCGAGCTCGAGCACAAGCTGCTCGAACGCACGCTGGCCGAGCTCGACCGCACCCGCGCATGGATGATGCTGCTCGGCCGCAAGAGCGCGCCGGAGAAGATCGCCACCTTCCTGCTCGATATGTCCGAGCGCCTCGCGGACAACGGCTGCATGGCCCACACCGGTCCGGCGCGGCAGTTCACGCTGCCCTTCTCGCGCCAGCAGGTGGCGGACCTTTTGGGCCTGACCATCGAGACGGTGAGCCGCCAGTTCACCAGGCTCAAGGCCGACGGCGTCGTCGCCCTGCCCGGACGGCGCGATGTCGAGATTCTTGACCGGGCTGCCCTGCAGGCGCTCGCGGGCTGATCACTGAAAAATTCGGCGGGCGGTGAGCGAGGCCGAAGCCCTGCTCGCCACCCGCCGCCCCTCCCATGGGTAGGGAGGTATGCCCTGCCGCGCGGGTAAGGTCGGAGGCTATCCGCGTCGGCCGTGCAATCGGTTCAGAAGCGGTAGGAGACGCCTGCGCTGAGGATCCAGGCGTCGATCTTGTGGCGCGTGGTCAGCGCCTCGACACCGCCTGCGGTGTAGAAGCGGGCGGTCGTGCCCATCCAGTACTTCTTGGCATCGAGGCTGAGGCCGAAGCCCTTCTTGCCCAGCGCGATATCGACACCGCCCTGGACCGCGACGCCGACTTCGTTGGACAAGTGCACGCGCGCCGCGCCGAGCGAGGCGGCGGCCGCACCGGGGCGTTCACCCAGCCACAGGTAGAGCGACGGGCCGACGCCGACGTAAGGCTTGATCCCGCCGGGCAGCGGCAGGTGATACTTGAGCGTCAAGGTGGCGGGGATGAGGATCGCGTGGTCGACAATGGCCGCGCCGGCGAGCGGACCGGCGCCGGTGACATGGTGCGCGCTGGTGCAGCAGATCGTTTCGGCCGAGACGTTCTTCGTGAAGAAGTACTCGACCGCGAGCGTCGGCACGCCGTTGTCGCTCGCCTTGGTCTGCGATCCGGCGGGCAGGCCAATGAGGTCCTTGTCGATCCGGCTGATCTTGCCATCAGGCAGCACGGCCGAGCCGAGCACCTTGATCTGCCACTTGCCCTCAGTCGATCCCGCATGGGCAGGTGCTGCGACAAGGGCGGTGGAAGCGAGTGCTGCGAGCGTAGCGGCAGCGTGGAGAGTCTTCATGAGCTGGGGCTCCTTCAGCTGCGGATGTCCTGCCCCTCGCAGGACGGCTTGAAGGCCGCAGCACACCGTCTCAATGCCGGGAGGACGCACCCGCAACATTGACGGAGCGCAAATCGCGACAAGAAAGAATAACCGTTATGGCAAATAGAATCCCGCTCCTTGCGAAACAGCTTCGCAGAAATTGACACGGGTCAATGTTGCGGGGGCGAAGGCGGGGCAGGGACAGTCCAGCTTCTTGGTTCGAAGGGAAGGTCCATGGACTCCGTTCTCCCGCGCACTGGCCTATGGTTGGCTGCGTTGTTCTTCGCGGTGATCGCCACCGCACTGGCGGCCGATATCGGTTTTGCCGTCCATATGATGATCTGCGCAGCTGCCGCGCTCATCGGTCTTGTCGTCACGGTGCGGGGCTGGGATCCGGCTGCGGCGATTCGCCCAGTTGATACAGGGCGTTATGACGACGACCTGATCCGCCTCGGCGTGATCGCGACGGTGTTCTGGGGCATGGCGGGGTTCCTGGCGGGGCTCTACATCGCGCTCGAGATGGCCTTCCCGCAGATGAATCTCGGGCTGCAGTGGATCAATTTCGGACGCCTGAGGCCGCTGCACACCTCCGCGGTGATCTTCGCGTTCGGCGGCAATGCCCTCATCGCGACATCGTTCTACGTGGTCCAGCGCACCTGCCGCACACGGCTTGCTCTGCCCGGGCTCGCGACGTTCGTGTTCTGGGGATACCAGCTTTTCATCGTGCTCGCGGCCACCGGCTACCTCATGGGGATCAGCCAGGGCAAGGAGTATGCTGAACCGGAATGGTACGTTGACTTGTGGCTCACCGTGGTCTGGGTCGCCTATCTCGCGGTCTTCGTCGGTACGCTGCTGAAGCGCTCCGAGCCGCACATCTACGTCGCCAACTGGTTCTACCTCTCGTTCATCCTGACAGTGGCGATGCTCCACCTCGTCAACAACGTGAACGTGCCGGTGAGCTGGTTCGGATCGCGCAGCTATCCGCTGTTCGGCGGGGTGCAGGGCGCGCTCGTCCAGTGGTGGTACGGCCATAACGCGGTCGGCTTCTTCCTCACCGCCGGCTTCCTCGCGATGATGTACTACTTCGTGCCGAAGCAGGCCGAACGCCCGGTCTATTCCTACCGGCTGTCGATCATCCACTTCTGGGCGCTGATCTTCCTCTACATCTGGGCGGGTCCGCACCACCTCCACTACACCGCGCTGCCCGACTGGGCACAGACGCTGGGCATGGTCTTCTCGGTCATGCTGTGGATGCCGAGCTGGGGCGGCATGATCAACGGCCTGATGACGCTCAACGGCGCCTGGGACAAGATCCGCACCGATCCGATCCTGCGCATGATGGTCCTCGCGCTCGCCTTCTACGGCATGAGCACCTTCGAGGGTCCGATGATGAGCATCAAGTCGGTCAACTCGCTCAGCCACTACACCGACTGGACCATCGGCCACGTGCACTCGGGCGCGCTGGGCTGGAACGGCATGATCACCTTCAGCTGCCTCTACTACCTTGCGCCGCGCCTGTGGGGCCGGGAACGCCTCTACTCGCTGCGCATGGTCAACTGGCACTTCTGGCTCGCGACGCTGGGGATCGTTTTCTACACCGCCGCGATGTGGGTGGCGGGGATCACGCAAGGGTTGATGTGGCGCGAATACGGGCCGGACGGCTACCTGGTGAACTCCTTCGCCGACACCGTCGCCGCGCTCCACCCGATGTACGTGCTGCGCGTCTTTGGCGGGCTGCTCTACCTCTCCGGTGCGGCGGTGATGGCCACCAACATCACCCGCACGATCCTCGGCCACTACCGCGACGAGCAGCCGCTGCATTCGGCAGCCTTCGATCCCGCGCGCGACGTGCCGCTCGCCCCCCCGCTCGCCATCTGACCCGGCCGACCAGGAGATACCGACATGGCAACTTTCATGGAACGCCACCGCAAGCTGGAACGCAACGTCACCCTCTTGGGCGTCCTCGCCTTCGCGGCGGTCACGGTGGGCGGGATCGTCGAGATCGCGCCGCTGTTCTGGATCGATAACACGATCGAGAAAGTGCAGGGGATGCGCCCCTATACTCCGCTCGAGCAGGCTGGGCGCGACATCTACGTCCGTGAGGGCTGCTACGTCTGCCACAGCCAGATGATCCGCCCCTTCCGCGATGAGGTGGAGCGCTATGGGCACTACAGCCTCGCGGCGGAATCGATGTACGACCATCCGTTCCAGTGGGGCTCCAAGCGCACGGGGCCGGACCTTGCCCGCGTTGGCGGCAAGTATTCGGATGAATGGCATGTCCAGCACCTGACCGACCCGCGTTCGGTCGTGCCGGAATCGATCATGCCAACTTACGGATTCCTCAAGGATCAGCCGCTCGATCAAGGCGACATGGTGCCTGCACTGCAGACGCTGGAGCGGGTGGGCGTGCCCTATACCAAGGACGAAATTGCCGCCGCCAACGACGACCTCAAGGCGCAGGCCGATCCCGATGCCGATCACGCGGCATTCCTCAAGCGCTACCCCGGCGCGACGGCGCGCGACTTCGACGGCGATCCCAAGCGCCTGACCGAGATGGATGCGCTTGTCGCCTATCTTCAGGTGCTGGGCACGATGGTCGATGTGAACGCCCCGGCGGCGCAGGAACATCTGGCCAAGGAGAAGGGCCGGTGAACGCCTTCCTCCAGCTCTCCACCCATTCGACCTACGACCTGCTGCGGCATCTGGCCGACAGCTACGGGCTGGCGATCATGGCGCTGGTCTTCGTGGGCCTCTGCCTCTGGCCGTTCCGCCCGGGCGGACGCGCGGCGAGCCGCGATGCGGCGCTCTCGATCTTCGAGGATGACTCCAATGACGCATGACAGCACACACCACGCAAAGGTGATCGATCACGCCACGGGCACGGCCAAGGTCGGCCATGAGTGGGACGGGATCGAGGAGCTCGATACGCCGCTGCCGCGCTGGTGGCTCTGGACCTTCTACGCGACGGTCGTTTTCGCGCTGGTCTACGTTGTGCTCTATCCGGCGATCCCGATGCTCCATTCGGCGAGCGCGGGCACGCTCGGCTGGTCGAGCCGCGGCGTGCTGGCCGACGAAGTCGCGCATGAGAAGGCCGAGCATCAGGGCGTGCGCGATGCCATCGCGGCTACTCCCATCGAGGCGCTGGCCGCCGATCCGGCCTTGCAGCGCGCCGCGATCGAAGGCGGGCATGCGGCGTTCAAGGTGAACTGCGTACAGTGCCACGGCGCGGGCGCAGCGGGCGCGAAGGGCTATCCCAACCTCAACGACGACGACTGGCTGTGGGGCGGCGATCTGAGCGCGATCCAGCAGACGCTGGTGAACGGCATCCGCCAGCCGGGCAATGACGCCACCCGCAGCAGCCTGATGCCGAGCTTCGGCAAGGATGGCATCCTCACGCCTGCGCAAGTGCAGGATGTGGTCAGCCATATCCGCGTGCTGAGCAAGCAGGACCCGGCGAGCGCCTCTTCGCGGCGCGGCGCGCAGATCTATGCAGACAACTGCGCGGTCTGCCACGGCGCGAACGGCGAGGGGAACCGCAGCGTCGGCGCGCCGAAGCTCAGCGACAAGATCTGGCTCTATGGCGGTGATCGCGCCTCGCTGGTGGGCACCGTGACCAATGCCCATGCCGGCGTGATGCCGGCCTGGACCGGTCGTCTCGATCCGGTGACGATCAAGATGCTGGCGGTCTACGTCCATTCGCTGGGTGGCGGCGAAGCTGCGCCTGCACCGGCGGCGCCTGCGGCAACTCCGACTGCGGGGGCGGCGCAGTAACCGCCATGAACATGATGGATCCGAACATGACCGAAGCAGCGGCCCCGCTCTATGCCAAGCGGACTGCGGTATTCCCGAAGAAGATCGACGGGCCGTTCCGCCGCTTCAAATGGTTCGTCATGGCGGTGTGCCTCGCCGTCTACTGGGGCACGCCGTGGATCCGCTGGGACCGGGGGCCGCACGCCCCCGAGCAGGCGGTGCTTGTCGATCTGGCGCACCGCCGGTTCTACATGTTCGATATCGAGATCTGGCCGCAGGAGTTCTACTTCGTCGCCGGAATGCTGATCATGGCGGGGATCGGGCTGTTCCTCGTCACGAGCGCGGTGGGCCGGGCCTGGTGCGGCTATGCCTGCCCGCAGACGGTGTGGACCGATCTCTACCAGCATGTCGACCGCCTGATCGATGGCGACCGCAATGCGCAGCTGCGGCTCAATGCCGCGCCGTGGAATCCTGCCAAGTTCGTGCGGCGGATGTTCAAGTGGGGCGTCTACCTTGGCATCGCCTTCGTGACGGGCGGCGCGTGGATCTTCTACTTTGCCGATGCGCCGACGCTGCAGCGCGAGTTCTGGACCGGCACCGCGGCGCCCGTCGCCTATGCCTCGACGGGCATTCTCACCTTCACCACCTTCTGGCTCGGCGGCTTCATGCGCGAGCAGGTGTGCATCTACATGTGTCCCTGGCCGCGCATCCAGACCGCCATGCTGGACGAGAATTCGCTGACCGTCACGTACAAGCACTGGAGGGGCGAGCCGCGCGGGTCGCTCAAGGAAGCGCGCGGAGCGGCCACACCTATCGGTGATTGCATTGATTGCCGGCAGTGCGTGGCGGTCTGCCCGACCGGGATCGACATCCGCGAGGGGCCGCAGATCGGCTGTATCACCTGCGCGCTGTGTGTCGATGCCTGCGACCGGGCGATGGCCTCGGTGGGCCGTGCGCGGGGCCTCATCGACTACTGCACGCTCATCGATGCCGAGCGCGAGATCAAGGGCGAGCCCGCGCGGCCGGTGGCGAAGGTGCTGCTGCGCCCGCGCCTCATCGCCTACTTCGCGGTGTGGGGCGGGATCGGCCTTGCACTGCTGTTCATGCTCGGCGCGCGCGAGCGGCTGACGCTGTCGGTCGCGCGCGAGCGCAATCCGGAGTTCGTGCAGCTTTCAGGCGGCGCAGTGCGCAATGCCTTCACGCTGGCGCTGCGCAACATGGAAGACCGCCCGCGCACCTTGCGTATAGCAGCCGAAGGGCTGCCCGGTGCTGCGCTCTACACCGACGAGATGGACCGCCACGCCGCCCGCGCAAGCATCGACGTGCCGGTCCCGGCAGACAGCACCGCCAAGGTGCGGCTCTATGCCGTGGTGCCCGCTGAGCAGGCACATTCGCAGGACTTTACGCTGACCGCGACACCGCTGGATGGCGAAGGCAGCACGCCGCGCCGCGAGACGCACTTTGCGGCGCCGGAAGGTGCGCATGAGGCAGAGGAACACGAGTGATGGCCTACGCCCGCCACACCCACACCCGTTCGTGTCGAGCGAAGTCGAGACACCGGGCGCGGCGTGCGGTGTCTCGACTTCGGGTCTTCGACCCGAAGTTCATCCCGAGCTTGACGAGGGGCTCGACACGAACGGCTTTGGATTTGGAGATTGGGTCATGAACACGGCATCGAAAATGCATCGCGCTCCCCGGCCCTTTACCGGACGGCATATGGCGCTTGTCATGGTCGGCTTCTTCGGCGTGGTGATTGCGGTCAACGTGCTGCTTGCGAACCTCGCGGTCTCTACCTTCAGCGGCACGGTGGTGGAGAACTCCTATGTCGCGAGCCAGGAATTCAACCATTGGCTCGGCGCGGCCAAGGCAGACAAGGCGCTGGGCTGGAAGCTGGCGATTGCGCGCGAAGGGGCAGAAAAGGTGCGCTTCACGCTTGCCGATGCAAGTGGCCGTCTGCTGAGCGGCGCCGCTGTGCGCGCGCAGGCAGACCATCCGCTTGGCGCCAAAGCCCCGGTCGTGATGACCCCGCGCGAAGTCGCGCCCGGTGTCTATGAAGCCGCGCTTCCTGCTGGCCGTTGGCATGTCGGCATCGAGGCCCGCGCTATGGGGCACCTATGGCATGCCGAGGATGATGCGCTGTGAACGCGGCATCCCCGCGCCTCGCCCCCGCCATCAGCCGCAGCGTGCTGGCGGTGCCCGGCATGCACTGCGCGGGCTGCATGGGCAAAGTCGAGCGCGCGCTCGTGGCGGTCCCCGGCGTGGCATCGGCCCGCGCGAACCTCACCGCACGGACCATCGCGGTCGATCACACCGATGCGGTCGAGATCCCCACGTTGGTCGCTGCGCTGGCGGGTGCGGGCTTTGCCGCCGAGCCGCGCGAGGATGTGTTGGAGCCGCCTTCGGCCACGCGCGAACTCCTTGCGCCTCTGGCGGTAGCCGGCTTTGCCTGCATGAACGTGATGCTGCTTTCGGTCAGCGTCTGGTCGGGCGCGGACGGCAGCACGCGCGATCTGTTCCACTGGCTTTCGGCGCTGATCGGCGTGCCGGCGATCCTCTACGCGGGGCAGCCGTTTTTCCGCTCGGCATGGGCAGCGCTGAAGCGCGGGCGCACCAATATGGACGTTCCGATTTCCATCGGCGTCACGCTCGCGACCGGCCTCTCCTGTTACGAGACGCTGACCGGCGGCAAGGAAGCCTGGTTCGACGGCACCCTGATGCTGCTCCTGTTCCTCCTCGCGGGCCGCGCGCTCGATGCGATGATGCGCGACCGGGCGAGGGCAGGGGTGGCCGCGCTGCTGCGGCAGGCCGCCAGCGGGGCGATGATCATAGGCGCTGACGGCCAACTGCGCTGGACAGCGGCGGCCGCGCTTGTCCCCGGCATACTGATGCGTGTCGCGGCGGGCGAACGGCTCGCGGCAGACGGCGAGATTGCCAGCGGTACGGGCCGCTTCGACCAGTCGCTGCTGACGGGCGAGAGCGCACCGGTGCCCGCGGGCCCGGGTCAGCGCGTGCTGGCAGGCATGCTCAACCTCGATGCGCCTGTCGATGTGATCGTAACCGCAGCCGGGCAGGGCACCGCGCTTGCCGAAATTGCGCAGGCGATGGAAGCGGCGGGGCAGGCCAAGAGCGCTTTCGTGCGCATCGCCGACCGCGCCTCGCGGCTCTACGCCCCCGCCGTCCACACGCTTGCGGCGCTGAGCTTCGCCGGCTGGCTGATTGCCGGGGCCAGCTTCCACCAGGCGCTCGTGGTCGGCATCGCAGTGCTGATCATCACCTGCCCTTGCGCGCTGGGCCTTGCTGTGCCTGTGGCGCAAGTCGTCGCGGCGGGTGCACTGCTGAAACAGGGCGTCATGGTCAAGGACGGCAGCGCCATCGAGCGCCTTGCCAAGGTTGACCGCGTGCTGCTCGACAAGACCGGCACGCTGACCATGGGCCGTCCGGTGCCCGACGCTGCCGTTCTCGATGCCCTGTCGGAGGAAGAGGCGTCTGTCGCGCTCGCGCTCGCCAGCCACAGCCGCCATCCGCTCTCGCAGGCGCTTGCGCTCGCGCTTGCAGCCCGCGACGTGCGTGCGGCGACCATCGAGCAGGTGCAGGAAACCTCGGGGCGCGGCGTCAGCGCCATGTGGAGGGGCCTTGCGGTGTCGCTCGGCCGTCCCGCGCAATCGGTGGGCACGTCCGCCGCGCTGGCCATCGGCGCCGGACCGGTCCGCCTGATCGGCTTTGCCGACCGCCTGCGGCCGGGCGCAAAGACTGCGCTCGCCGATCTCGCAGGGCTGGGCATCCAGGCCTCGATCCTCTCGGGCGACAATGCCGCCGCCGTCATGGTCATCGCGCGCGAGACCGGCCTCACCGGCCAGGCCGCCGCGCTCCCGGCGGACAAGCTCGATGCGATCCAGCGCCTCCAGCGCGCCGGCAAGTGCGTGCTGATGGTGGGCGACGGCATCAACGATGGCCCGGCGCTTGCCGCCGCCGACGCTTCCATCGCCCCCGGCAGTGCAAGCGACGTGGGCCGACAGGCTGCGGACTTCGTCTTCACAGGCGATTCGCTCCTCGCCCTGCCACGCGCGGTGCGCGCCAGTCGGCGGACGATGCGCGTGGTGCGCGAAAACTTCGCCGCCGCGATCCTCTACAACGCTTTCGCGGTGCCGCTGGCGATGGCGGGCCTCGTCACGCCGCTGATGGCCGCTATTGCCATGGCGACGTCCTCGCTGATCGTCGTCGCCAATTCGCTCAGGCTGACGGGAGCCGCGAGATGACCTCGATCCTCATCCTCATTCCCATCGCGCTCGGCATGGGCCTCCTTGGTCTGGTTGCTTTTTTCTGGGCGCTCAGGGGTGGGCAGTTCGCCGATCTCGATGGCGCCGCCGCGCGCATCCTGATCGACGAGGACCAGCCGCTGTGAGGCGCGCCTTCGCCCTGCTCAGCGCTCTCGCGGTGCTCCAGCTGGCGATTCCGGCGCAGGCTGCGCATCCCAGAATGATCGCGCTGTGCGGAGGTGGGGCGCCCATTCCGCTGCCGACAAAAAACAACGAGACAGACAAGCAGTGTTGCAAGATTTGCCATAGCGCAATGCGCAAGCGTCACGCCGGTGGCACCTGCTTTGGTGATACCGATGACGAAGAGGACTCCGGGCAATGAACGGGCCATCCACACCTGAGCAATTTGCCGACTGGACCTACTACCCGGAGCTGCTCGCCCGGCCGGTGCCGCGCTATACCAGCTATCCGACCGCGGCAGAGTTCGTCGAGGAAAGCTTCGAGCTGCGCCAGCGCATTTCGCTGACGAGCCTGACCGGCCCGGTCTCGATCTATCTGCACATTCCCTATTGCGAGGAAATCTGCTGGTACTGCGGCTGCAACACCGGCGCCGCCAACAAGCGCCACCGCCTGACCGCCTACCTCGAAGCCCTCCACCGCGAGATCGCGCTGGTGGCGGACATGCTCGACCCGTCCGTCCATATCGAGCACATCGCCTTCGGCGGCGGCAGCCCCAATGCCGTTCCGCCCACCGAGTTCGTCCGCCTGATCGACGCGCTCGTGCTCGCATTCCGCTTCGTGCGTCCGGCGCTTTCGGTCGAGCTCGATCCGCGTACCCTCACGCGCGATTGGCTCACCGCGATCCGCGGCATCGGCGTCACCCGCGTCAGCCTCGGCGTGCAGACGCTGAACCCCGCAGTGCAGGCCGCCATCGGCCGTGTGCAGCCGATCGAGATGATCGAAACGGCCGTTTCCGGGCTGCGCGCCGCGGGTGTCGGCTCGATCAACTTCGACCTCATGTACGGCTTGCCGCACCAGAACGATGCGGTGCTCGCCGAAACTCTCGCGCAGAGCGTCGCGATGGGCCCCAATCGCATCGCGCTGTTCGGCTATGCCCACGTGCCGCACATGATCCCGCGCCAGCGCCGGATCGATGGCTCGGACCTGCCCGACCAGCGCGGGCGTTTCCGGATGGCGGCGATGGGCGCGCGGCAGCTGATCGATGCGGGCTATCACGCGGTGGGCTTCGATCACTTCGCACTGCCCGGCGATCCGCTGGCCCGCGCGGCGCTCAGCGGCACGCTGCGGCGCAATTTCCAGGGCTTTACCGAAGACCCGGCCTCCACCCTGATCGGCCTCGGCGCCTCTGCCATCAGCGAGCTGCCCGGCCTGATGGTGCAGAACGAGAAGAACCCGGGCCGCTACCGCATGCTGATCGGCGCGGACCAGCTTGCCGGGCGTCGCGGCATCGAGACCGGCCCCGAGAACGAACGCCGCGCCGCGTTGATCGAGGCGCTGCTCTGCAAAGGCGCCGCGAAGATCGACAGCGACTTGCTGAACGCCGCACGGCCCCGCCTTGAGCCCTTCGCCGCCGTCGGCCTTGTTTCGCTCGAACGCGGCTGGCTACGGCTGGAAGCAGGCGCCGCGCCCTATGCGCGGGCGATTGCATCGGTGTTCGATGCCTATCGTACCGAGGAGCGCAGCTTCAGTTCGGCAATTTGAGGCGGCGTCCTGCGCCTTAACCATTTGCCGCTCCCGCTCACCCTGAGCTTGTCGAAGGGTGCTGGCGCAACCGCTGTGCGGGATGCTTCGACAAGCTCAGCATGAGCGGGGCAGAGGCAGGGCCGTGGACATCCCGGACCAGCGCAAACCCAAGAATAGCTATGCACCCAACCATTTGCAGGCTGCATGCCGCGCCCCTGCGCGTTAGGTCAGGGCGCGTATCAAACAGCCCCAGCGAGTTCCCATGAAGCCTATCGAAACCATCATGCGCACGGCCCCGGTCATTCCGGTGCTGGTGATCGAGGACGTGGCGCATGCCGTGCCTGTGGCACGCGCGCTGGTGGCGGGCGGCCTGCGTGTGCTCGAAGTCACGCTGCGCACTCCGGTCGCGCTCGACGTGATCCGCGCGATGCGTTCGGTCGAAGGCGCGATTGTCGGCGCGGGGACGGTGACTGATCCCGCCACGCTCAAGGCCTCGATCGATGCGGGCGCCGAATTCATCGTCTCGCCCGGCCTCACCGAACGGCTCGGCGCGGCGGCAGTCTCATCCGGCATTCCCTACCTTCCCGGTGTCGCCAATGCGGGCGACATCATGCGTGGGCTCGATCTCGGCCTCACGCATTTCAAGTTCTTCCCGGCGGTTACCTCGGGCGGTCTCCCCGCGCTCAAGGCGCTTGCCGCACCGTTCCATCAGTGCCAGTTTTGCCCGACGGGGGGGATCACGCTGGAATCTGCGCCGGAATGGCTGGGCTTCGGCCCGGTGCTTTGCGTCGGCGGCTCCTGGGTGGTGGGCAAAGGTGCGCCCGATGTCACCGCAATCGAGGCGGCAGCGCGCGCGGCGGCAGCGCTGTCAGACACGCCGGGACTGTAACCGGCACGCGGCTCGCGGGCGAACCTGCCTGCGGGACCAACCACTTTGGCTGGAGGAGCGGCGCGCATGGATACGGTCGATACGCTGAGGAATCGTCTGCAGGAACTCCACGCGCGGACGGCGGAAACCCCGCTGTTCAACCCGGTGTTCCAGTTGAGCCATGATCTTTCCCGGCGGCTTGAAAGCGGTGCGCTTGATCTTGCGGCGATGGAAAGCCTCGTCGCGGCGCTCGAATGCGAAGGTCTGCAGGCACGCGCCGCCAAGCTGCGGGGGCTGATCGCGCCGACCGATCCGGCCGAGAACCTCGCCCGCCTGTCCGCGCTGCTCAACGAGGAAGACGGCTTCTCCGAGTTCCGCAAGCGCTGGGAGCGGCCGCTGCTCCACGCCGTGTTCACCGCCCACCCGACCTTCCTGCTGAGCCCCGCCGAATCCGATGCCGTCGCCGAAGCCGCGCTGGCCGAGGATCCGATGGCGGCGACCGTCTGCCAGGTCCCCGGCACCGGTCCCAAGGTGACGCTCGACTACGAACATGCCGAGGCACTTGCGGCCATCGAACGCGGCGGCGCAGCGCGTGACCGGATCAATGCCGCGCTGCTGCGGCACGCCCGCGCGCGCTGGCCGGGGCGCTGGCTCGATTTCCGCCCGCTGCCGTTCCGCTTCGCCAGCTGGGTCGGCTATGACATGGACGGGCGTACCGACATCTCGTGGTCGACGTCGGTCGCCTATCGCCTGCAGGAAAAGGCACGGCGGCTCGAAGGCTATGCCGCGCAGCTGGCGGCGGTGGTGCCGGATCACACGCTGCTTGCCACGCTCAACGGCGCTGCAGCCCATGCAGCGGAGATGGCCGCGCTGTTCACCGGCCTCGGTGCCGAACCGGAAGCGCTGGCGGCGGCGGCCAATGCGCTGACGGCGGAGCATCCGGACAAGCTGCTTTCGCTCGCCCTGATCATTGCCGCGCTGGAGGCCGAAGCCAAGGCGGCAGACGGCGATGCGGCCATCGCGCTCGCGGTGCTGGCGGGCGCGATGCGCGCGGACGGGCTCGGCATGGGCTGGATCCACTTCCGCGTGAATGCCTCGCAGCTTCTGAACGCGCTCAGGCGGCGTATCGATCCCGATGGCACGCTGGACCTCGCCAGCAAGAGCGCGCTGTCGAAGCTGCGCGAACTGCTCGCCGAAGTGAAGCCGCTGCGCGCCAATTTCGCCGCGCTGGCCATCGAGACCTCGACTGCGATGCGCCAGTTCCTCGTGATGGCGCAGATCCTCCACCACGTGGACGCCGATGCGCCGATCCGCATGCTGATCGCCGAATGCGAACAGCCGCAGACGGTGCTGGCCGCGCTCTATTTCGCACGGCTGCTGGGGATCGAAGGCAAGGTCGATGTCTCGCCGCTGTTCGAGACCGAGGCGGCGCTGGAGCACGGCGGACGCTTCCTCGAAGCGCTGCTGGCCGAGGAGTCCTACCGCGACTACGTGCGCCTGCGCGGGCGGCTCTCGATCCAGACAGGTTTTTCCGATGCCGGGCGCTTCATGGGCCAGATCCCCGCAGCGCTGGCCATCGAGCGCCTGCAGGGCCGGCTTGCCGCAGCCATGAAGGCGGCGGGGCTGACCGACGTCGCCGCGCTCGTTTTCAACACCCACGGCGAAAGCATGGGCCGCGGCGCGCATCCGTCGAGCTTCGAGGACCGCCTGACCTGGCCGCTCAGCCGCTGGGCGCGCGGACGCTTCGCCAAGGCCGAAATCGTGCTGGAGCCCGAGGCGAGCTTCCAGGGCGGCGACGGTTACCTGTTCTTCCGCAGCGACGAACTCGCGCTCGCCACACTCACCCGCATCATCGAGGCCGAGGAAGCCTTGCGCGGCGAGGCGGAACCCGATCCGTTCTACGACCGCACCGACCTCAGCCTCGATTTCTACCGCGCGATCCGCCGCGTGCAACGCGAGCAGCTGGAAAGCGTGACCTACGCGCGCGCCGTCACCGCGTTCGGGCTCGGCATGCTGAAGACCACTGGCAGCCGCGTTTCGCGCCGCCAGTCGGACATCGCCAGCGACCGCACGATGAGCCTCAGGCAGATCCGCGCGATCCCGCACAATGCGATCCTGCAGCAGATCGGCTATCCGGTGAACGTGATCGCCGGCGCGGGCATCGCGGCGGGCGAGGAGACCGAAGCGGTGGCCGAACTGCTCGGCCGCTCGGCGCGCGGGCGCCAGCTGGTGCGGCTGCTGCGCGCGGCCAACGGCCTTGCCTCGATCAAGACGGTGGCCTGCTTCGGCGAGCTGTTCAACTCGGCCTACTGGGCGAGCCGCCCCTATCGCGGCACCGAGACCGCGCTGGAAGACCCGTGCCTATCGCTGGCCGAATACCTCACCAAGGACGACCGCGCCGGGGTCTTCCGGCGCCTCGCTTCACGCCTGCGGGTCGACTGGATGAAGCTCCACCGCCTGCTCGGCATGGTGCCGCAGGGCGAGGGGCTAGATGGCGGACGCAACCGTTCGCAGGACGAGCAGCGCCGCACTATCGCGCTGCTGCAATCGCTGCGGCTGGCGCTGCTGATGCACATGTTCCTGCGTGCCGTGCAGGTCCCCCCGTTCTCGCGCTCCAACGACGTGAGCCGCGAGGATGTGCTCGAGATGCTGCTCTCGCTGCGGGTCGATGAAGCACTCGCCCAGCTGCGCCGGGCCTATCCGGTGGTCGAGCCCGAGATCGAGGACTTCCCGGTCAACGAACCCACCGACTACCCGGACAACCGCGCCGAAGGCTACGGCGCGATCCGCACGCGCTTCATCGATCCCATCGAGCGGGCGCATGCGCTGAATTTGCGCATTTCAGCGGCGATTGCGAACCATTTCGGAGCGCATGGGTGAGGGCGTTAATCAGCGATGGCTGGCGAACAGATCACGCTGCGCTTGATTGATCGAACGTTCGTCCCAATCGATCTCGCGCTTTGATGTGGGGATGTGTTCGCGTCGGTCGTCATTGTCGTAGAATAGCGTGCCGTGGATTCCCAGCGCGTCTCGCTTCAGAATCGGGCGGTTCCAAATTGGTTCGAGTACAAGATTTGCTGACTGTTCTCCGAGCCGTTCGGCTAAATCTTCGATCAATTCAATGTCCTGGCCATCCGGGAAGATGGTAGCAAACTCCTCTGCAGTCGCCTGAAACACACTGAAAGTGGCGTTGACCGCGCCATCGATGATCTGAATGTTTTTCATGGAGTGCCTTCGGTCGTCAAACGCACGCGTCCCATTCACCCCGCCAGCAACGCTGCCCGCGCCGCCTCCGGCAACACGGCGATAACGCTGAGATAGGCGCTGGCGGTGGCATCCGGCTGGCGGCGACCTTGTTCCCAGCCCTTCAGGGTCGCCAGCGGAATCCGGTAGGCGCTGGCAAAGGCCTGTTGCGACAGCCCCAGTTGCTCGCGGATTGCGCGGACATCAGGCACCTCGATCGTGTGGATGCGCGCCACCGCGCCCTTGCCTTGGGCATGCGCGGCGGCCTCGTCCATCGCCGCGATCAGGTCTTGTCCGAATGTTGTTGCCATTGCTTGCTCCTTCACGTGTCTGCCGCGCCCTTGATGATGGCGGCAAAGCCCGCCACGGCTTTCTTCTCGTCCGCGCTCAGGTCGCTTGCCTGTGCCTTGGCGTAGGCCAGCAGCAGATAGAGCGGGCAATCCTGACGGTAGTAGAAATAGATCACCCGCGCGCCGCCGCGCTTGCCAACACCTGCCTTGCCCCAGCGCAGCTTTCGAACCCCGCCGGCTCCCGGAATGACGTCGCCATCTTCCGGATTATGGGCGAGATGATTGATCAGCGCCGCCAGTTCTTCCTCGCTCCAGATCCTTGCCGCCGCCCGCGCAAAGCTCTGGGTCTCGGCAATGGTGATCGGGCGGGTCAGCATTGCGCGATATATACGTCAATGACGCCTAACAAGCAAGGGCGTGGCCGCCGAGTCCGCGTTCTCACCCCAGATACGTCCGACCCTGCTTCACCGGCTTGGCGGGCATGCCAAAGATCGCGCCCGCGCTTAGCCGGGTGCCGCGCACCACCAGCACCAGCGTATCGCCCGCCTCGATGTTCACGTCCTCGCCGGGGTGCTGGATCGATTGGCCGTTCTGGCGGTCGATTTGGACGATGAAGAAGGCGCCCGCGCCGCGCCGTTCCGCCTCGCCCACTGTGGCGCCGGTCAGCGCGCCCTTGTCGACGGCGGTGACGACTTCGACGTCGAGGCCGAGATCGTGCAAGAAGCGGCGCGCATCCGCCATGTGTTCGGCGTCCTGGATGCGGCTGTCGGTGGCGGGGTAGAGGATCAGTTCGACGATGCGCTCGGCGCCGATGTGGGTGGGGAGCACCACCTTGTCGGCCCCCGCATGGAACAGCTTGCGCTCGGTGGTCGGCGCCTCGCCGCGCGCGATGATCTGGACGGCGGGGTTGAGGCTGCGCGCCGAGAGCGTGATGAACACGTTGGCGGCATCGTCCGGCAGCACCGAGGCGAGGACGCGGGCGTGCATGATCCCGGCGGCGCGCAGGGTTTCCTCCTGCGTCGCTTCGCCGACCATGACCAGCCAGCCGAGGGCGCGGGCCTCTTCCGCCTTGTCGGCGCTGCGCTCGATGATGATGAACGGATGGCGCGCGTCGGTCAGCGCCTTGGCGAGCTGGAGGCCGATGCGGCCCATGCCGCAGATGATGACGTGGTGCTTGAGACGGTCGATCTCGGTCTGCATCTTGTTTACCCCAAGCAACTGGCGGAACTGGAACAGCGTGAACACCTGCACGAGCGCGGAGGTCAGCACGATCATGCCGGTGCAGCCGAGCACGATCGTGGCCGTGGTCCACAGCCGCAGGAAATGCGTGTCGATCGGGCGCACTTCGCCATAGCCGACCGAGAAGATGGTGAGCAGCACCATGTAGGCGGCATCGTCTGCCGGCCAGCCATTGGCGATGTAGCCCAGCGTCGCGATGGCGAAGACGACCGCGACGTAGATCAGCGTGCCGGTCAGCAGGCGGAGCGGCGAACCGAGCACCCGGCCTGCGTTCCGGGACAGGCTGGTGAGTTCGTCCATCCGGGCCTCAACCGCCGCCGATGCGCAGGAGTGCAGCCATGCCCCAGACGGTGCCGACGATCAGAAACACGCCGGCCAGGTCGAGCAGAAACCCGGCCCGCAGCACGCGGGGCATGGCGATGTGGCCGGTGCCCCAGGCGAGCGCGTTTGGGCCGGTCCCAGCGGGGAGCATGAACCCCCAGCTGGCCGCGAGTGCGGCGGGCAGCGCAAGCAGGATCGGATCGGCCCCCAGCGCGCCGCACAGCGCGGCGACGACGGGCATGATCCCGCTGGCGGCTGCAATATTGCTGGCAAACTCGGTGACGAGAATGACGAACGAGACGAGCACCAGCGCGACAATCGGCAGCGGCACCGTGCGCAAGGGCAACATCGCGGTGGCGAGCCAGTCGCTGAGGCCAGAAGCGTCCATCCCCATGGCGAGACTGAGGCCGCCGCCGAACATCAGGATGACGTCCCAAGGCATGCGGTTGGCCTCCTTCCATGTCAGCATCGCGCGCCCCGTCCCGTCGGGCAAGACGAAGAGGACAAGGCCCGCGATGGCGGCGATGGTGCCGTCGGTCAGCCCGCCCTTGGGGAACAGGCTTTCAGTGAGGGGCAGGGTGACCCAGGCCAGCACGGTGAGAAGGAAGAGGGGGACGAGCCGGCGTTCGGGCACGGTCCAGTGGACGGAGTGCTCGATGGCATCGCGGGCGGCGGCGGGATCGAACGAGCCGGGACCGATGCGGTGGACGCGGGCGATGATGAGCGCGGCGAGGGGAATGCCGATGAGCACGACGGGCAAGCCGAAGGCGGACCATTCGAGGAAGCTGATCTTCACGCCGAGGGTGCGGTCGAGCAGTGCGGCGGCGATGGCATTGGTAGGGGTGCCGACGATGGTGCCATAACCGCCGAGTGTGGCGGCGAAAGCGACGCCCATCGGCAGCGCGCCGGCCATGCCGTCGGTCTCGCCGTCCTCGACCCCGCCGGAGGTGAGGATGGCGAGCGCCATCGGCATCATGATCAGCGCGGTCGACGTGTTCGAGATGAACATCGAGATCGCGGCGGTGCTGGCCATGACGGCGAGCAGCAGCCGCACAGGGCTGGTCCCGGCGCGGGCCAGCATGGCCAGCGCGAGGCGGCGGTGCAGGCCGGTCCGCTCGATGGCGAGCGCGAGGAAAGCGCCGCCGACGAAGAGGAACATGATCGGCGAGTAGTAGGCTGCGGCGGTCTTGTTCGCGTCGGTCACCCCGGTGAGGGGAAGGACGATGAAGGGGAGGAGGGCGGTGGCCGAAAGCGGCATCGCCTCGGTCATCCACCAGACGGCCATCCACCACACGAGCCCGGCGGTGTGCCACGCGTTGGGCGGCATTGCGGCGGGCGCGGCGATGAGCAGAGTCGCGAGAAGGCCGAGCGGACCGGCGACGAGGGCGATGCGCTGCGCGTTCATGTGGTGGAACGGGCGCAAGTTGACACAGTTGACACTGTCCTGAGGATTAATTGCATTCGATCAGTACGGGTGTTTTGATCGGCTGGGCCGATTATTCTGCAGAACGCTGTGATGAACTCGCCCATAAACCCAGATGTGCCCCGCCGGTGTGCCCGCGGGGACATGCATAGGGCATGGAAGGCGGGGTAGGAAAATGGTTTTGCGCGGAAATTGGGTCGGGGCCGATACAGGGCTTCACGCGCCAGACCGCTCGTCACCCAGGGGCGAGCCCGGGTGACGAAGGTTCATGTCGGAGATTACCTGCAGTTCCCCTCTCGCGAGCCCGCTCCCCTCAAGGGGAGAGGGCTGAGGGGCGCCTTACTTGGGTGCCAGCACCATCAGCATCTGGCGGCCTTCCATGCGGGGGAAGGCTTCGACCTTGGCCACTTCGGCGACGTCGTCTTGCACCTTGCGCAGGAGGTTCATGCCGAGCTGCTGGTGCGAGAGTTCGCGGCCACGGAAGCGCAAGGTGATCTTGACCTTGTCGCCTTCGCCGATGAACTTGATCACGTTGCGCATCTTGGTGTCGTAATCGTGGTCATCGATGTTCGGACGCATCTTGATCTCCTTGATCTCCTGCGTCTTCTGGCTCTTGCGGGCGAGGTTGGCCTTCTTCTGCGCTTCGTAGCGGAACTTGCCCACATCGAGGAACTTGCAGACCGGCGGATCGGCGTTGGGGGAGACCTCGACAAGGTCGAGCCCGACTTCGTTGGCCTGCTCGATCGCTTCGCGGGTATACATGACGCCCAGATTTTCGCCGTTCTCATCGATCACGCGCACCTTGGGCACGGCGATGAGGTGGTTGTAGCGGGGGCCGGTCTTGACAGGGGGCGCCATCATGCGCCGGGGTGGGGGGGCTATAGTGCTTGCTCCTGATGTTTCAAATGCGGGGGAGGACTGCTGAATCCGGCCCCCGCGCGCTCATATCACAATGCGGCGGCAGATAAAGCGGGAAGGTTGGTTTGAGGTTAAGCGGTTTCAATCCCGCGCCAGAGGGGGAAGCGGGCGAGCTTTCCTGCGGCGGGCACGAGGGCGTCGATCGCGCGGGCCGGCTGGAGGGCGCCGAGGATGGCAGGGTCCGCCGCGTCCATGCCGCCCGTCAGCGCGCCGAATGCGGGCAGGATCAGGCGGCGCTCGCTGGCGACGGCGCAGGGGCGGGCAACGCTGCGGCCACGCGCGGTGACGCGCAGTTTGGGGTGATAATGGCCCGAAAGCTCGGCTCCGGTCTCGCCGGGGCGGGCTTCATGGCGCAGCGCGATGCCGCGCACTGCGAGTTCGGCGACACCTTCAGTTTTGACGCTGATGTCCTTGGTGTCGTGGTTGCCGGTGATCCAAACCCAGTCCACCGCGCGCATCAGCGCATCGAGCATGCCCGCGGCGTGGGGTTCAAGGCGGCTGGGGCCATGGCTGTCGTGGAAATTGTCACCGAGGCAGAATACGCGGCGGGCGCCGGTTTCCCGCAAGGCATCCGCGACTCGGGAAAGCGTTTCGCGGCTGTCGTAGGGTGGGAGCATCTGGCCGCGCGAGGCGTACCAGCTGGCCTTTTCGAGGTGGAGATCGGCCACCAGCAGGGCGCGCTCCTCTGCCCAGTAGAGCGCGCGCGACGGAGCGAGTGCGAACTCCTGTCCGGCGAATGCAAAAGAGGCGAACGAAACGGGAACCATGCACGGGCCTTGCCGGATTGCGTTTGGCTTGGCAAGACTTGCCCCATGAGCACTGCACAAATGGCCGGAGAGGCTGTCGCCAAAACGGATTGGAGCGCGGAGACCGCCCGCGCCCGGACCTGGTTCGAAAGCCTGCGGGACCGGATCTGCGCGGAGTTCGAGGCGATCGAGCGCGAGGCGGGCAGCGACGCCAGCTTCACTTACACGCCGTGGAAGCGCGAGCACCATGGCGAGCCGGTTCCCGACGGCGGCGGCGGCGTGCAGGGCCTGATGAAGGGCAAGGTGTTCGAGAAAGTCGGCGTCAACGTCTCGACCGTCGGCGGCACGTTCAGCGCGGATTTTGCCAAGACGATGAACGGCGCGGACCCGGACAACCCGGCGTTCACCGCGACGGGGATCAGCCTGGTGGCGCACATGGCGAACCCGCATGTGCCCGCTGTCCACATGAACACGCGCTTCCTGACGACGCGCAAGGCCTGGTTCGGCGGCGGCGGCGATCTCAATCCGCCTATCCCTTACGACGAGGACACGGCGGACTTCCACGCCAGCTACAAGGCGGCGTGCGACAAGCATGATCCGGCGTACTACCCCAAGTTCAAGGCCTGGGCGGACGACTACTTCTACATCCCGCACCGAAAGGTGCACCGCGGCGTCGGCGGGATCTTCTACGATCACCTCGAATGCGCCGACGATGCGGCGTTCGAGGCGAACTTCGCATTTACCCGCGATGTGGGCGATGCCTTCCTCAACGTCTATCCGGCGCTGGTTCGGCGCCGCATGGGGATGGACTTCACCCGTGAGGACAAGCTCAAGCAGCTGACCTGGCGCGGGCGCTATGCCGAGTTCAATCTGGTCTATGACCGGGGTACGCTGTTCGGGCTGAAGACGGGCGGCAATATCGACGCGATCCTGATGAGTCTGCCGCCCGAGGCGAACTGGGAGTAGCTTCAGGTTCAGGTGGCTTTGGCCACCTTCTGCGGCGCCCAGGTCGTCCAGACAAGGCCGACGAGGATCGCGGCGGGGATCGGCATGAGGTTGAGCCCCAGTGGCAGCGCGGCGGCTCGGGTGGCGAGGGGGGCGAGCCAGATCAGCACCAGCAGCGTCTTCTCCCAGGGCCGCCAGCCCTCGCGGTGGCCCATGCCGATGAGGAACGCCATTGGCATGATCAGAAACGGCAAGTCGTAGCTGAACAGGTAGGGTGAGGCGAGCGCGGTGGCGGCGAGAAGCATGGCGCCGGCGGCTTCGACCGAGGGGGCACGGCGCCAGTAGAGGCAGGCGAGCGCGCCGGTTATGGCCGTGATGACGGCCTGCCCATAGAGTGCCACTGTGCTGCCGAAGAGGACGCGCAGGGCGGCATAGGGCGTGCACATGCGCAGGAAGAACTCGGCGCTGGGCTGGTTCATCAGGTACTGGCTGACTTCGAAGCTCTGCGGATAGGCGCGCCAGGTCTCCAGCCCGAACACGGCGAGCGAGGCGAGGCATAGCGCGAAGGCCGAGGCAGCGGCAGCGGCGATGGCCGTCCATTTGCGCCCGGCGGCGAGCCAGAAGGGGACCAGCAGCGCGAGATGCGGCTTGATCACGAGGAGGCCGAACAGCGCGCCGGAGAGCGCCTGCGAGCGGCGCAGCGTGAGCACGGCGGCGATCAGCAATGCGCCGGTGATGAAGCCGTTCTGCGCATGGCTGGCGGCGAGGTAGGCGCCGGGGAAGGCGAGCACGACGAGCGCTCCGGCAGCGCCTGCACCGGGCAACGCGCGGCGAGCGACGAGAAACCACAGGGCCCATCCGGCGAGCGCCCAGACGATCCACGCCACGGCATAGGGCATCAATCCCAAGGGCGCGGCAAGGAACAGAAACGGCGGCGGATTGACATAGGCGACCATCTGCCCGGTGCCCGCCGCCATTTGCGCGGCGTGTTCGGCCACGAGATCATAGACGCGCGGAGCAGGGCCGGAGAGCAGCAGGCGCCCGGTGCCCCAGAAGGCGAGGAAATCGCTGCCAACAGTGCCGGTCGCCTCGCGGAACACCTTCACCATCATCGGAATATAGGCGACGAGGATCATGGCGGCATAGACCCGCACGCGTCCGGCATCGAGCCACGAGAGCGTGCGCAGGTTGGCCTTCAGCCTTATGCCGAGATCTTGGTCGCTCATTGGTCCCCACCGTGCCGCCCCGGTCTCGCTATGGCAACATAGGCATGAAAGATTTGCGCATCGGCGGCATTTTCCCTTGTCGGAAGCGCCGGGCAGAGGCCATCTTAGTCAGACATGCTGCGTCAGTACGAACTTGTCGAACGCGTGCTCGCCTATGATCCCGATGCGGACGAGGCGATGCTGAACCGCGCCTATGTCTATACCGTGCAGAAACACGGTACGCAGAAGCGCGCCTCGGGCGACCCGTACTTCTCGCACCCCGTCGAGGTGGCGGGCCTGATGACCGAGCTGAAGCTCGATCAGGAGACGATCGTGACGGCGCTGCTCCACGATACGGTGGAGGACACGCTCGCCACGGTCGAGGAAGTCGAGCGCCTGTTCGGCCCCGAAGTCGCGCGGCTGGTCGATGGCGTCACCAAGCTCTCGAAGATCGAGACGATGAGCGACAAGGAGCGCGCGGCGGAGAACCTGCGCAAGTTCCTGCTCGCTATGAGCGAAGACTTGCGCGTGCTGCTGGTGAAGCTGGCCGACCGGCTGCACAACATGCGCACGCTGCACTACATCAAGAGCGAGGAAAAGCGCCGCCGCATCGCGCGCGAGACAATGGATATCTACGCGCCCTTGGCCGAGCGCGTGGGCATGTACGAATACATGCGCGAGATGCAGCTGCTGGCCTTTGAACAGCTGGAGCCCGAGGCCTATGCCACGATCACCGGGCGGCTGGGGGCGATCAAGAGCGAAGAGGGCGGGCAGGTCGGCTCGATCGCGCTCTCGATCAAGCAGGCGCTGGCCGAAGCGGGGCTGAAGGTCGAGGTTTCGGGACGCGAGAAGCACCCGTTCTCGATCTGGCGCAAGATGGCCGAGCGCCATGTGAGCTTCGAGCAGATCACCGACATCATGGCCTTCCGCGTGCTGACGACAAGCGAGGCGGACTGCTACACCGCCTTGGGCGTGCTGCACCGGACGTGGCAGATGATCCCCGGGCGGTTCAAGGACTATATCTCGACGCCGAAGATGAACGGCTACAAGAGCCTGCACACATCGCTGATCTATAACAACGCGATGCGTGTCGAAGTTCAGATCAAGACGCACGAGATGCACCGGATCAACGAGTTCGGCCTGGCTGCGCACTGGGCCTACAAGCAGGGCGCACTGCCGGACGGGCAAGTCGGCTGGGTGCGCGATCTGGTCGAGATTCTGGAAGCGAGCAGCGACGCGGACGAGCTGCTCGAGAATACCAAGATGGCGATCTATCAGGACCGCATCTTCGCCTTCACCCCCAAGGGCGCGCTCTATCAGCTGCCCAAGGGCGCGACGCCGATCGACTTTGCCTTTGCCGTCCACACCAATCTCGGCGCGCAGGCGGTTGGCGCGAAGATCAACGGGCGGCACGTGCCGCTGCGCACGCCGCTGAACAACGGCGATGTGGTGGAGATCATCAAGAGCCGCAGCAGCGAGCCGCAGCTTTCGTGGCTGGCCTTCGTGGTGACGGGCAAGGCGCGCGCCGCGATCCGCCGTGCGGTGCGCCAGAAGGAACGCGCCGAAATCGCCGAAATCGGGCGCAAGCTCTATGACGAGATCGCCGAGCGGCTGCCGAGCAAGATCGGCAAGAAGGCGCTGAACGATGCGATCAAGCGGCTGAAATTCAGCAACGAGGAAGAGCTGATGGTTGCCATCGGCAGCGCCAAGATCGACGACCGGCAAGTGATGGAAGCGTTGGTGCCGGGAAGCGCGGCGAACCTGCCCGCGAGCGAGGAATGGCCCCGCCAGCAGCGCGCGATTGCGGTGCGCGGGCTGACGCCGGGCATGGCGTTCAAGCTGGCGGACTGCTGCCACCCGGTGCCGGGCGACCGCATCGTCGGACTGAGGCGCATGGGCAAGGGCGTGGAAGTCCACGCGATCGATTGCATGAGCCTGGCAAGCGGCGTGGATGCCGACTGGATCGACCTTTCGTGGGATGCGCGCACCGATGGCGCGGTGGGGCGGATCCGGGCGGAGCTGTATAATCGGCCGGGGACGCTGGCGGAAATGGCGGGCGTGTTTGCCAAGAACCATGCCAATGTGGTCAATCTGGAAATGACCCAGCGCGAGAACCCGTTCCATACCTATGAAGTCGATCTGGAAGTGCGCGATCTGGCGCACCTGACGCGCATCGTCAGCGCGCTGCGGGCCAGCGACGCTGTGGCGCAGGCGGATCGGATTTGACTCCTACGCAGCTGATCGAGCGGTTCTACCACGAAGTGTGGAACCGCGCGGACGAGGCGCTGGCGCATGAAATCCTTGCGCCGGACTTCCGGTTCCGCGGCTCGCTGGGGCCGGAGAAGCGCAGGGTGGATGGCTTTGTCGACTACATGCGCGCGGTCCATGCGGCGCTGGGCGGCTATACCTGCACCATTCTGGAGATCATCGAGCAGGGCGAGCGCGCGGCGGTGCGGCTGCGGTTTGCGGGGGTGCATCGGGGGCCGTTTTTCGGCGTGGAGGCGACCGGGCGCGAGATCAGCTGGGCGGGCGCGGCGTTCTTCGGCTTTGCCGAGGGGCGGATCGAAGAGCTGTGGGTGCTGGGCGATGTGGACGCAGTGAAAGCGCAATTGGGGGCGGCGGGCGCTTGAGAAACTGCGCGGGACGCCAGTCAGGGCCCGGTCAATGCTTGGTGGCCTCGTAGACGACGGCACCGCCGAGAACGGTAAGTTCGACACGAGCCTCATGGATCGCGAGCACTGGGACGGCATAGGGATCACGGTCAAGAACGACGAAGTCGGCGAGCTTCCCGGATGTGAGCGTTCCGCGCTCGCCGGCCTCTCCCTGCAACCGGGCCCCGTTGACGGTGTATGCGGCGATCGCTTCGGCCAGCGTCAGCGACTCCGCTGCATTGAGGGGGAGGTCTTCCTTCCCCTCTGGATCGCGACCGCCCGCGTAGCGACGCGTGACGGCGGTCTCGAGGCCCTCGACGGGACTTACGCCCGTCACGGGCCAGTCCGACCCCCAGACGAGGAGCGCGTGATTTTCCAGCAGTTGCCGCGTCGGAAACAGTTTCCCTACCCGCGCCATACCGAACAGGCGCGGCGCGAACACTCGCTCCCAGGGATCCTGCCGGCTCCAGAGCGGCGACATGTTCGCCGCGACCCGAAGCGAGCGGAAGCGAGGGAGGTCTGCTGCGGCGACGAGGTTGACGTGCGCGATTGTATGCATCGGCCCGTGATCACCGTTGGCATGGCGCGCAGCCGCAACCGCATCAAGCGCGGCGCGGACGGCCCCATCGCCCTGCGCATGGAAATGCACCCGAAAACCCAAACGGTCGAGGCGGGTGACGATGCGGTTCAGGCGCTGCTGCGCGATGAAGATCTCGCCGCGGCCATATTGCAGTCCATCCGCGTAGGGCTCGAGCAGCGCGACAGTGTGCGATCCGTATGCTCCGTCTAGAAAGACCTTCACGCAGTCGGCCTTTGTCCGCCGGCCTGAAAAGGCGCGCCGTTCAGCTATGAATCGGCGAATTTGCGGCTCGTCCGGGTCTTCGGCGCGATGCGCGAGACACATATGAACCCGCATCGGGAGGCGGCTGGACGCATCGAGCGCCTTGTACGCAGCCGCGATTTCCGGTCTCGTCATTGCATCTTCCAGCGCGGTGATGCCTTGCGCATTCATCGTGTTGAGGGCCGCCGTCAGTGTGCGTTGATAGTCTTCGGCAGTCGGCGGCGCGATGACGCGCTCCACCAGTTCCATCGCCGCGGATTCCTGAAGGGCTCCGGACGGCTCGCCGTCGGCGTCGTGTTCTATTCGCCCGTTCGATGGGTCCGGGGTTTCGCGGCCGATATTGGCGGCGGCAAGGGCGCGGCTGTTCGCCCAGCCCTCGTGACCGGAGTTGTTGGTGAGATAGGCCGGGCGGTCGGGCACAACGGCATCGAGTTCGCGCCGGTTCGGCTGCCCGCTTGGCAGGAAGGCAACCTCGTCCCAGCCGTCCCCCTGGATCCAGGGCAGCGCCGGATGCGCGGCCGCGAAACTGCGGATACGTTCGAGAATCTCGTCACGGCGCGTGAGCCCATGCAGATCGACCAAGCGCTGAGGGTCAGGGATATCCGCAGGGTGCACGTGCGAGTCCTGAAATCCCGGTAGCACCGCCCGGCCGTCGAGCTCGACAACTCGGGTCTTGGGGCCGATCAGCGCGCGAGCGCCGGCCGTCGTGCCGACATACGCGATGCGTTCTCCTGTGACGGCGATTGCTTCGGCGGTCGTTTGCTGCGGATCGCCCGTGTGTACGACGCCGTCGATGAGGACAAGGTCGGCCCAAGGGGCGGCGGCACCGGCGGCGGCCGGGGAAGCCGCCTCCGCGAGCTGCCCTGTGCCGGAAAGCAAGAGCGCAACCGCCGTCGCGATGACGAAATACTGGCGCATGGTCTCCCCCCCTGCTCAGCCGCACAACATGCGTCGGCCTGCATATCCTTCCACGGACAAGGCGGCAATTCGAACGCGGTGACGGTGGTTAAGCACGATGGACGCGCCGAGGAGAGCTGCTGAGCTCGCCGTCCGCTCCGTCACTCCCCCGCCAGCGCGGCATCCAGCGCATCATGGAAGTGCTGCACCCGCGCTTCCTCGTCGCTCAGCCAGACCGCCTCGAACCCGCTTGAGGCCATACCCTGCTGGACGCGGGCGAGGAGGGAGATGTCCTCGTCGATGGTCACGGTCATCGTCTTGCGGCCGGCGATGATGTCCTCGTGGGTGAAGCTGTCGCGCTGCGGGCGCTGGTAATCCGCGGGGCGGGGGCCGTTTAGGCGGAAGTGGGTGCCGGCTTCGACGCCGTCCTCGCCCTTGGCCTTGGCGACATCCTGCTCGGTGCCGTGGAACTGGACCAGCGTGATCATGTCGAAGTGGCTCTTGCCCGGATCGGTGGCATCGGGACGTGAGCGCATCAGCCAGGCGCTTTCGGGGGTGATCGAGAGGATCACGTTGGGGAAGAGGTTGAACTGCCAGACGTCGCTCAGCTGGGCGTCGGAGAACGCGCTGTAGTCGATGCCGCGCGCCTCGGCGACCTTGCGCTTGGCGCGTTGCAGCGCGGGGCGGATGGCGGGGACGCGGCCCTTGAAGTCCGCCGGATCGAGGCCGAAGGCTTGCAGTTGCATGGCGAGAAGATCGGTCGGCGCTTCGGGTACGGGGAAGCCGGAATCGGTGGTGCCACCTTCGACATAGACGGCGGTGTGGCCATGATCGAACAATTCGAATGGCGCCGCGGCGCATTCGAACATGCGGCGGTGCAAGGGGTGGATGAAGGGGACGTGGTAGAGTTCGGCAAAATTGTCGAGGATCGCCTTCCAGTTGCAGGTGTGCGAAACGGTCTGGTCATTGCTGACGGTCATCGCCTCCAACCGGTAGGGCGCGATGAGCTCTGCAATCGGTGCGAGGAACTCGGCGATGGTGGGGCCGGCGGGGACGAGGCGGACGAAGACCATGCCGAGGGCTTCCTCCACCTCGACCGGCTTCAGCGCGAGATCGCGCTTGGGAATGCCGTTGGAGAAGCGCGCGGCGCCCGGGACGCCCTGAAGTTCGCCATCAAGCCCGTAAGCCCAGGCATGATAGGGGCAGACGACTTTGCGCAAGGTGCCGAGCGGTTCGGTGACAAGGCGCGTGCCGCGGTGCGTGCAGGCGTTGTGCATGGCGCGCAAGCCGCCGTCGGCGCCGCGCGCGATCAGTATGCTTTCGGCGCCGATCTCGAAGGTGAAGTACTGCCCCGGCGCGGCGACATCGGCGGCCATGCCGGCAACGAGCCATGTCCGCGCCCAGAGGTGGTCTCGCTCCCGCTCCATCCATTCGCGCGAGACGTAGCGATCCTTGGTGAAATTGGTGATCGGGATCGGCGCCGTATCGGGGGCATGGGGCTGCGGGCTGGCTTTGGGCATGGTTTGCTCCCGGCACGGCGCGGTGATGGAGCGAACTATGGACGCAATCCCGGCGGACAGAACTAATCATTCTCCTAGGCCGCGCGAGGAAGGCAGGCCGGGCGAGCGCTCAATGCCCGCCCGGCCGCCGGTTCACCAGAAGATGTCGTAGATGGCGTCGACGACTTCGCCGGTGTAGATATCCACCAGCAGCGCGTCGTCATAGTAGCGGACCCAGCGGTAGGGGCCCCAGGCATCGGGGAGGCGATAGGCCCAGGGATCGGCGATCCAGTAGCGCTCGTCGTAGAACGGGGCGCCGATGGTGACGCCGATGGCGAAGCGGCTGTAGGAATAGCCCCGCCACGGCGCGGAATAGAAGCCGAGGCTGAACGTGCTGCGGTGGCGGTTGCGCCAGCCGTACCAGTCGTAGCGGTTGTCTCGCCGCCAGCCGTCGCGGTCCCAGCGGCGCCAGTTGTTGTTGTAACCCCAGGCATTTCCGCGCCAGCCGTTGTTGTAGCCCCAGCGGCGGTCGTCCCCGCGCCAGCCGTTGTTGTAGCCCCAGCGGCGGTCGTCGCGGCCCTGCCAGCCATTGTTGCCGCGCCAGCCGTTGTTGCCCGCCCAGCGGTTGTCACGGCCTTGCCAGTTGTTGTTGTTCCGATCGCGCTGCCAGTCGCGCTGGCCATCGCGATCCCGATCCCGATCACGCTGCCAATCGCGCTGGTCGCCCCGCTGGTCGCCGCGGCCTTCGGCCCAGCGGTTGTCGCGGTTGGCCTGCGGATTTCGGGCGGGATCGACGTAGGTGGGGTTGCGGCCCTGCCACGTCGGCGCGCTGCCCGGCGTCGCCTGCGGGGCGCCGTTGTTGTTCCAGCCGGGGCGGCCGCCAAATGGGGGCTGGCCATTGGCATAGGCGCCATTGCCGCGATCACCGCGCTCGCGGTCTCCGCCGCCATTGCCGCTACCCTGCCATGCGGGTCGACCTTGCCAGCCGCCATCACGCTGCGGCTGCGGCGCGGGGCCGCTGCCTTGCGAGAACGTGGGGCGGCCCGACCAGCTTGGCTGCTGCGGGGCGGGTGCAGGGGCGGGTGCAGGGGCGGGAGCGCGGTTCTGCCAGGCGGGCGCCTGCATCGGCGCGGCGCGTTCCTGCCGCTCCATCCGGCCGGCGCCGCGCTCGCCGCGATCCTGGCGTTCCTGCGCGAAGGCGGCATCCGGCAGCAGCATCGCGGTGCCCAGCACGAGGGCGAGAAGGGCGGAAGTGCTGCTCTTCAAAACGGACTTGGCGGCCATGGTCCCGGCTCCCGTTGGCTGAGTCGCGATCGATCCAGCTCTTGTCATGATCGTGTAAGTATCCGAGTCGCGCTGTCGCGGGAATGAACCAAGTGGATGGCCTGCCATTCAGGTTGGCGGGTCCGGGAGAAACGGATTTGGAATGGACGCTCGATGACGTTCTTGCCGATGCAGCCCGGCGATTGGCCGCTGCTGCGCGTGACCGCAAGCAGGCGATGCATACGCCAGTGGTGGGCACGGCGGACGGCGATCTGCGCATGATGGTGCTGCGCGAGGCCAGCGCCGATCTCGCGTGCTTGCGGTTTCACACCGATCTGCGCAGCCCCAAGGTGGCCCTGATCGGGGAGGGTGCGCCGGTGAGCGTGCTGGCTTACGATCCCGACGCCCGCGTGCAGCTGCGCATGCGCGGGGTGGGGCGAATCGAGCATGCCGGATTCGTGGTCGATGCGGCGTGGAGCAGGACAGCGCCTTCCAGCCGCCGCTGCTATCTGGCCGAAACCGGACCCGGCGGCATGCTCGAAGCGGCGGGCTCCGCGATCCCGGAGGCGCTTTCCCGTCGCAGCCCGACCGTCGACGAAACGCTGCCCGGTCGCAGCAACTTTGCGGTGCTGCTGATCGAAGTGCGCAGCCTCGATTGGCTCAGGCTGGACAACGGAGGCGGGACCCGCGCCCGATTTACGCGCCCGGATGCCTCCAGCCCATGGTCCGGCGGATGGATTGCGCCGTGAGCTGAAGCCTCAGCGCGTCAGCTTCTTGTAGGCGAGGCGCGTCGGCCGGTCCGCCGCATCGCCCAGACGGCGGCGCTTGTCTTCCTCATAGGCTTCGAAGTTGCCTTCGAACCATTCGACGTGGCTGTTGCCCTCGAAGGCGAGGATGTGCGTGGCGAGGCGGTCGAGGAAGAAGCGGTCGTGGCTGATGACCACGGCGCAGCCCGCGAAGTTCTCGATCGCGTCTTCCAGCGCACGCAGCGTTTCGACGTCGAGGTCGTTGGTCGGCTCGTCGAGCAGGAGGACGTTGCCGCCGGCCTTGAGCATCTTGGCCATGTGCACGCGGTTGCGTTCACCGCCCGAGAGCTTGCCGACGTTCTTCTGCTGGTCCTGACCCTTGAAGTTGAACGCGCCCACGTAGGCGCGCGTCGACATGTCCTGCTTGTTGACCTTCATGTAATCGAGCCCGTCGGAGATTTCCTCCCAGACGTTCTTCGACGGATCGAGGTGGTCGCGGCTCTGGTCGACGTAGCCGAGGTGGACCGTCTGGCCGATCTCGATCGTGCCGCTGTCGGGCTGCTCCTGTCCGGTGATGAGCTTGAACAGCGTGGATTTGCCGGCGCCGTTCGGCCCGATCACGCCGACGATGCCGCCGGGGGGGAGCATGAACGAGAGGTTCTCGAACAGGAGCTTGTCGCCATAGGCCTTGGAGATGTTCTTGGCCTCGATCACCTTGCCGCCGAGGCGTTCGGGCACCTGGATGACGATCTGGGCTTTGCCGATGGGGCGGTTCTCGGCGGATTCGACGAGCTGGTCGAACGCCTTGATACGCGCCTTGGACTTGGTCTGGCGGCCCTTCGGCCCCTGCCGGATCCACTCGAGTTCCTGCGCGATGGCCTTCTGGCGGCCTTCGTCTTCGCGCGCTTCCTGCTCGAGCCGCTTGGCCTTCTTCTCGAGGTAGGTCGAGTAGTTGCCCTCGTAGGGGAAGTACTTGCCGCGATCGAGTTCGAGGATCCAGCCGACGACGTTGTCGAGGAAGTAGCGGTCGTGGGTGATCATCAGCACCGCGCCCGCATAGTCCTTGAGATGGTTTTCCAACCAGTTGACGCTTTCGGCATCGAGGTGGTTGGTCGGCTCGTCCAGCAGCAGGATCGAGGGCTTCTGGATCAGCAGGCGGGTGAGCGCGACGCGGCGCTTTTCGCCGCCCGAGAGGCTGTTCACCGGCCAGTCGCCCGGCGGGCAGCGCAGGGCTTCCATCGCGATTTCGAGTTGGTTGTCGAGCGTCCAGCCGTCGACCGCGTCGATCTTGTCCTGCAGTTCGGCCATTTCGGCGCCGAGCGCGTCGAAGTCGGCGTCTTCCTCGGCCATTTCCATGCCGATGGCGTTGAAGCGGTCGACCATGTCGGCGATCTCGCGCGCGCCGTCCTTGACGTTCTCGAGCACCGTCTTGGTCTCGTCGAGCTGGGGTTCCTGCTCGAGGTAGCCGACGGTGATGTTCTCGCCCGGCCAGGCTTCGCCGGTGTAGTCCTTGTCGATGCCGGCCATGATCTTGATCAGCGTCGACTTGCCCGCACCGTTGGGGCCGACGATGCCGATCTTGGCTCCCTGGTAGAACTGCAGGTTGATGTCCTTCAGCACGGGCTTGGGCGCGCCGGGGAAGGTCTTGGTCATGTTCTTCATGACGTAGGCGTACTGGGCGGCCATCGCAGGGTCCTTGATCTCGAAAAAGTATGGAGTTGCGGCGCGCTCTACAGGGGCGCGGGGCGGCGGGCAAGCGGGGTGAGCGGGCATGCCGCGGAGCTATCGAAATCGGGTGGCGTTTCTGTTTGGCGGCGGGCATTGCAGGCGCATGGCGGCCTGTCGGGAGATGTGATGATGGCGACTTTTCGAAAGCTGGCGCTGCTGGCGGCGCTCTTTCCCGGTGCGGCGATGGCGGCACCTCCAGCGGACGACACGGCATGGGACTTCATCGCCGGGCTCACCAGCGAAGTCGGCCAGCGCCTCGCCGGGAGCGAGGCCGAAGCGCGTGGGCGGGCTTGGGCGGCAGACAAGCTCAAGGCCATGGGCTTCCGCAATGTGGCCATCGAACCCGCAACGACGCGCGCCTATGTTCGCGGGACCGATGCGGCGCGGCTGACCGTGCCGGTGCCGCAGAGGCTGGCGGTGAGCGCGCTGGGTTTCAGCGGAACGACGCCGGATGCGGGGATCGAGGCCGAGGTGGTCTATTTCGCCTCACTCGATGCGCTGCAGGCGGCGCCTGCGGGATCGCTGACAGGCAAGATCGTGTTCCTCGATCATGCGATGAGGGCGGCGCAGGACGGCAGCGGCTATGGGCCCTATGGACAGGCGCGGCGGGCGGGGCCGGCCGTGGCCTCGACCAAGGGTGCGGCGGCCATCGTGATCCGCTCGATCGGGACGGACAGCCACCGCAATCCGCACACCGGGGTGACCAACTGGCCAGCGGGTGTGACGCCGATCCCTGCGGCAGCGATGTCGAACCCGGATGCAGACATGCTGGTGCGGCTGATCGGCAAGGGCAAAGCGCTGCGCATGGCGCTGACCCTCACCGGGCGGACAGCAGAGAGTTTGCCTACCGGCAACGTGATCGGCGACCTGCCGGGGCGCAATCCGGCTTTGCCGCCGATCCTCGTCGGCTGCCATCTCGACAGCTGGGATCTGGGCACCGGCGCGCTGGATGACGGCGCGGGCTGTGCGATTGTGACGGCAGCCGCCCTGAAGGCGCAAAGCGCAGGGCCGACCTTGCGCACGATCCGCGTGCTGCTGGCGGGCGCGGAGGAAATCGGCGCGGCGGGCGGCGCGGCGTATGCCAAGGCGCATCCGGAGCGGCATGCGCTCGCGATGGAAAGCGATTCTGGCTCTGACCGCATCTGGCGGGTCGAGATGAAGTTTGCGCCTTCGAACGCCGCGCTGGCGGACAAGGTGGCTGCCTCGCTGGCGCCGCTGGGGATCGTGCGCGGCAAGGGCGAAGTCGAGGGCGGGGCGGATGTCGGCCCGGTGATCAAGGCTCAGAAGCTGGCAGTGATCGACCTGACGCAGGACATGACGCACTACTTCGACATTCACCACACGCCCGACGACACGCTCGACAAGATCGACCGCGCCGCACTGACGCAGAATGTCGATGCCTGGGCGGCGGTGCTGGGCGTGGTCGCGAATGCGGCGGAGGAGATCGCGCCGGCGGACTAGGGGTCAGTCGGCCGTGCGCTGCTTGAAGAAGGCGATGACGTCTTCCTCGACCTGCTTGGTCTTGCTCCCCGGTTCGTCGATCAGGTGCCAGGTGAGCACGGAATGCGGTGCGATGGGCGCAGCGGGATTGGCTTCGGCGTCGGTGAGGTCGATCGTCTCGCAGCGATCGCCAAAGGTTGCGCGCAGCATGGCGAAGCGGGCATCGGGGACGAGCTTGTCACTGGTGAAGCGCAGCGCCTTCATCGAGAGGTCCTCCTCCGCAAAGCGGCGCTTGGCGCAGGCGATTTCCTCCGCGCTCGCATCGATGCGCCCGGCACCCTTCTTGCCCAGTGGCAAGGACGGCTGCGACAGGACGGGAGCGACGACCGCCGGCTCGGTCATCATGGCGAGCGCGAAGCCGCCTGTCAGGCACATGCCGACCGCGCCCACGCCGCGCCCGCCGCAATCGGCATGCGCCTTGCGGGCCAGAGCGCGGAGCCAATCGACGATGGGGCTGGATTTGCCGTTTGCCCAGACGTTGAATTCGCGGCGCACACAGATCGTCCAGAGCATCTGGCCGAGCGCATAGGCCTGTGACGGCATGCGGCCATCCTCGCCGAAAAGGCTCGGGCAATAAACGGTCATCCCCTGCGCCGCGACGCGGTCGGCAAAGCGCAGCACTTGCGGGTGGAGATTGGGGATCTCGTGCATAACGATGACGGCAGGGCCGCTGCCCTTGCGCCACACGCGGCGGGTGTAGGGGCCATCGGTGAAATCGAAGGCTTCGTAGCCGGCGAAGGCTTCGGGACTTTTCATGTGTGGCTCCCCCCGGATACGACAAGACCCGGAGGGTGATGGCACCATCCGGGTCTTCCAAGCGATTTTCAGTTGCGGATCAAATGCGTTCGATGATGATCGCCGGGGCCATGCCGCCGGCCGCGCACATCGTGACAAGGCCGTAGCGACCGCCCGAACGCTCGAGTTCATCGAGCGCGGTGCCGATGAGGATCGAGCCGGTCGCGCCGATGGGGTGGCCGAGCGCCATCGCGCCGCCGTTGATGTTCACCTTTTCGCGGTCGAGATCGAGATCGCGGATGAATTTTTCGGCGACGACGGCGAAAGCCTCGTTGATTTCCCAGACGTCGATGTCGTCCTTGGTGAGGCCGGCCTTGGCGAGGACCTTCTTGGCCGCGGGGACGGGCGCATTGAGCATCAGCGTCGGGTCATCGCCCTGGTTGGCATAGGCGACGATGCGCGCGCGGGGCTTCAGCCCGTGCTTTTCGGCGTAGGCGGGCGAGGTGATGAGCAGCGCGGCGGCGCCATCGACGACGCCCGACGAGTTGCCAGCGTGATGGACGGGCTTGATGTCCACGTCCGGATAACGGCGGTTGATCTGCTTGCGGAAGGTCACGCCGCCGCCGAGGTCGAAGTCCATCATCCCGGCGAACGCGGGCTTGAGGCTGGCAAGGCCTTCGGCGGTTGTTTCGGGGCGGGGAAATTCCTCGTGGTCGAGCGCGACGGTGCCGTCCTCGTTGTAGACCGGCACGACCGACTTGGCGAAGCGGCCTTCCCGAATCGCGCGGTCGGCGCGCTGCTGGCTGACGAGGGCGAGCGCATCGAGCGCTTCGCGGTCGATGCCTTCGATGGTGGCGATGGCGTCGCCGCAAATGCCCTGGTGCGACTGCGGGTGCATCTCGTCGAGCGCCTTGTTGCCCGAGCCCATCAGGCGCGGCGGGAAGCCGGCATTCGCCATCGCGGCGGCGTTGGCGGCGGTGAAGCTCATCATTTCGGTGCCGCCGGCGATGACGCAGTCTTCCATGCCCGACATGACGCTGGCCGCGGCAAGGTTCACCGAAGTGATGCCGCCGCCGCAGAACCGATCAAGCGTGGTGCCGCTGGCGCTGATGTTGAAGCCCGCGGCGAGCGCGGCCATGCGGCCAAGATCGCCGCCCTGCTTGTCGACCTGGCTGGAGGTCGACCAGATGATGTCGTCGACGGTGCCGGTGTCGAGGTTGTTGCGCTCGGCAATCGCCTTCATGACGGTGGCGGCGAGATGCTGCGGGTGCAGGTGCGACAGCGCGCCCTTGCCGGGCTTGCCGATCCCGCGCGGGGTGCGGACGGCGTCGATGATATAGGCTTCGGCCATGACAGACTCTCCCAAATGCGTTAATCGAGCGATTAAACCGGGGTGGGCCGATGTGCAAGGGGGATCGGTGCTGTAACCCATCGCGCCGTCGCACCGTAAAGCACGATGCGCAAGCCCGCGCCGGTCTTGAGAAGGCGCCCCATGGTCCGACGCCGAACTGTGCTGGGAAGCCTCGCCGGCCTGGTCGCGCTGGGTGCGCGCGGATATGCCGAGACTGGCAGCAAACCCTATGAAGACAGTCCCGACGACTTGTACGAGGCGGTGCCGCATCATCCGGCTGTCCTGCTGGAGGCGGGCGAGCGGCGCGTGCGGGTTGTCTTTGCCGAAGGCGCGCCGGGGCTGGACCGCGCGCTCGTGCTCGATTGGGTGCGCCGGGGCATCGCGGCGACCACGGCCTATTACGGCGTGTTCCCGATGGCCGAATACACGCTGTTCCTGATCGCCGAGCCGGGCGCCCGCGTCGGCCATGCGACGACTTGGGGCTACAACGGCTCGATCACGCGCCAGCATGTCGGCGTCGCCACCACCAAGGCCACCTTCGACGACGACTGGATCCTCGTGCACGAAATGGTGCACTGTGCGTTTCCCGATCTGCCGCGCCGGGCGCTGTGGCTGCAGGAAGGCAATGCGACATGGGTCGAGCCTGTGGCCCGGGTCCGCGCAGGGCAATTGCCGGCGAGCGAGATCTGGCGGCAGGCGATCGATGGGCTGCCGCGCGGCAAGGCAGCGGCGGACGATGGCGGGATGGACGGCACCTTGGAGCATGGGCGGCTCTACTGGGGCGGCGCGGCGTTCTGGCTCGAAGCCGAGATCGCGATTTTCGAGGCGACCGGGGGCCGCAAGACGCTGCGTGATGCGCTGATCGCGATCAACCGCGCGAGCGGGGGCAATGTGGCGGACTGGTCGCCCGAACAGACCATGCAGGCGGGCGATGCCGCCATTGGCCAGCCGGTGCTGGCGCGGCTCTATACGCGCTGGGCGAGAACGCCGGTGGTAGTCGACGAGGCGCGCCTGTTCGCGCGGCTGGGGGTGCGCCGGACCGAGGGGCGCGGCGTCGCCTATGATGCCGCAGCGCCGCTTGCCGCACTGACGCGGCGGATAGACGCAGGTGGATGGGGGGGGGCGGATAGGGCCACCTCGACAAGTGCCCCGGTGCGATCCTAGACTGCATCTGCTTTTCGCCGAAGGAGCCCCCGATGCTGCATCCCGATCTTCTCGAACAGGCGCGAAGCCTTGAGCCGCAGATCACGGCGCTCAGGCGCGCGATCCATGCCGAGCCGGAACTGGGGCTGCACACGCCGTTGACGCGGGACAAGGTCCGCGCAGCGCTGGCGCATTTGCCGCTGACGTGGCGGGAAGGGCCTTCGACGACGGGGCTGGTCGCGACGCTGAAGTGCGGTGGCGGAAATGGGCGGCGTGTGCTGCTGCGCGGGGATATGGACGCGCTGGAAATGCCCGAAGAGACGGGGCTCGAGTTCGCCTCGCAGTTTGCGGGCCGCATGCATGCTTGCGGGCACGATGCGCATACGGCGATGCTGGCGGGGGCGGCGGAGCTGCTCTGCGCGCGGCGCGAACACCTTGCGGGCGAAGTGCAGTTCATGTTCCAGCCGGGCGAGGAAGGACACCACGGCGCGCGGTTCATGATCGAGGACGGGTTGCTGGAGCCCAAGGCGGACGCGGCCTTTGCGCTCCACATCATGCCCAACAGCCCGCACGGCATGATCGCCGGGCGCGCCGGGCCGCTGCTCGCATCGGCGGACCGCTTCGAGATCACCGTGAAGGGCGACGGCGGCCACGCCTCGATGCCGCACGACACGCTCGATCCGATCCCCGTCGCCTGCGAGATCGTGAGCGCCATTCAGGCGATGGTGACGCGCAAGTTCTCGGTTGCCGATCCGGTCGTTGCGACGGTGGCGAAGATCGAGGCAGGGACGGCTTACAACGTGATCCCGGACAGCGCGCATCTGCTGGGTACGATCCGCACGCTGTCTCCTGCCAGCCGCGCGAAGCTGCACGAAGCGCTGCCCAAGCTCGCCGAGCATATTGCCGCCGCTCATGGGCTGACGGCGCAGACTGCGATCATTCCGGGCTTTCCGGTGACGATCTGCGATGCGCGCGCGGTCGATCTGGGCGCGAAAGTGGCGGAGGAGATCGGCGGGGAGGGCCGTTTCCACCGGCTGGCGCATCCGATCATGGGCGCGGAGGACTTCTCCTATGTGCTCGAGCAGACGCCGGGGGCGATGTTCTTTCTCGGCGTCGCGCCTGAAGGGGCGGACTGGAAAAGCTGCTGCTCGATCCATTCGACGCGGATGATGCTGGATGAAAGCGTGATGCCGCTGGGCTCGGCGATGCTGGCGGGGTGTGCCGAGCGGTTCCTCGCGGAAGGCTTTGCGTGAGGTGCAATCCTGTCGTCTTGATCAGGTGGCATTGGCGCGGCTGATCTGACAAAGGCTGTACCCATGCAAAACCGCGTTCTGCCGCTCTCCGGCATTCACAACTTTCGCGACTATGGTGGCTACCGCGCGCGCGGCGGCACGCTGCGCACCGGGCATTTGTGGCGGTCTGGCCATCACTTCGGGGCGACGCTTCAGGATCTGGACGAGGTCCACCGCATTGGCATCGCGCGGGTGATCGATCTGCGGGGGGACAGCGAGCGCGCGCTGTTCCCCTGCCTGCGCCACCAAGAGTGGGCGGGGCAGGTGGTGTTCCACCCCGGCGAAACGGCGGGCGATCACGGCAAGGCCGTGCACGACGAGGCGGCGGCTGGCGTGCGCACGGTGGACGATGCGCGGGCCGCGATGGTGAAGCTTTACGACAAGCTGCCGTTCCGCCCGGTGCTGGTGGGCACGTTCCGGCTCTATCTGCAGACGCTCGCCGAGGACCATGGGCCGAGCCTGCTGCACTGCTTTGCCGGCAAGGACCGCACCGGCGTGGGCGCCGCGATTGTCCACCGCCTGCTGGGGGTGCATGCCGATGACGTGATGGCGGACTACCTCCTCACCAACACGGCCGGCAATTCCGAGGCGCGGATCGCGGCGGCGGCGGCGAACATCCGCGAGAGCTTCGGACGTTCGATGACCGATGATGCGCTGCGCATGATCATGTCGGTGCAGCCGGAGTTTCTCGATCAGGCCTTCGCCGCGATGGAGCGCGAGCACGGCACGTTCGAGGCTTATGCCGAGGCGGTGCTGGGCGCGGATGCGGCGCTGGTGGCGCGGCTGGAGGAACGGCTGGTGGTGTGAGGGGCGTGCGCAGGTTGCGGATCAGGTCGCCGCTTTTCGGTGGGAAGTGGGCGTTCCTCACTCTTCGCAAATGGCACCGCCCGCCGTCACCTTACCGCCCTCAATCGTCACAAAGCATCCGGGACTATATCTCTCCGCCGTGCACAGGCCCTTTGCTGCCTGCCCCGCTAATGGGCGCGGGGTTTCGTGCGGACCATCGACACTCAAGCGACACTGCCCCAAACAATCCGCCTTCCCGCTACAGGTCTTGCCAGCGTCCGAATAGTGGAGCTGGCAAATGGGATAGCCGAAGGCGCTGAGGCTCTCGTAGCCGTGCTGAGCAATGCACATCTGACGCTCCGACAAGCTCAAATGCTTAGGCGGGTTGCTGCTACAGCTTGCGGTGGCCAGTCCCAACAGGGGGCTCAGCATCAAGGCGCCGCGGAAAAAGATGCTGGACATCCTCGGACAGTCTCACAGCAGTTCGATGTCCGCAACTGGGCGAAACCTGTCATACAGCCCCATGAGTTCTCTCACTGCGCCCGCGTCATCACCACGTTCTCAAACCGCCGGTCCGCCAGATCCGCCGCAGTGATCCACCATTGCAGTGCGTTGCCTCCGAAGTGATGGCCCAGCGCGGGGTTGTCCGGCAGTTCGAGCAGTAGCAGGTGCGTGCCGGCAAGGTCCGCGTGGCCGCTGGCGGGCGCGAGCAGGCGCGCGGGCGGCGGGGCGATCACGCCTTCGGGGGTGCGGCGGGCGAGGGCGTGGCGCCAGGCGACGCGGGCCGTTACTTCTTCGGGGAACTTGGCGGCTTCTTCAGGCGAGGCGTGGAGTGTGGTCTCGATGGCGGCTTCGACGGCGGCGGGCATCACGTGCTCGGCGAGCGCGCGGTGGGTCGAGAGCCAGTCCCAGAAGGCCTTGCGCACCGGCGGGGCGAGCGGGGTGAGCGCGGGGTTGTTCAGCGCGTGATCGAACCAGGCCTGCGCTTCCTCGCGCACGGCCTTGATCTGGGCGGCGCGTTCCTCGGTCTCGAGGCCGGGGTAGGGATCATCGAGCACAGTGCGTGCGGCGCGGTCCACCTCGCGCACGAGCGCGGCGCAGACGATCTGGACGGTGATCCAGTCCTGCGGATAGCCGTACCAGAGCGGTTCAAAGCCTTGTCCGTCAGCGCCATGGAAATCCGCTGGTGTCAGGCCGGGTGCGAGTTCGTCCACGCCTTGCGCGGCGAGCAGGGCGCGCGCGGTATCCGCATTGTGCGGCCAGCCCGGCGTCTCGGTTTCCGGCAGCGCGATCAGCCGCGGCGCGATGGGCCAGCGCGGAAGGAGCTGCGTGCCGTGCTCGGGCGTCAGCGCCCAAGGCCAGACCAGCGCGGCCTCGTCGCCATAGGCCATCGCCAGCGTCGGCGGCACTTCGAGCGCGTGCCACGGCGTGCCGGCATAGCCTTGCGCATGGAGCACGCGGAACGCTTCGCCCGGGCCCCAGTCGAGATCGAGGAACAGCGCGAGCGCGCCTTCGGTGGGCAGCAGGCCAAGGCCCGCCTCATCGGGCACTTCGGAAAGATCGAGCTGGAGCAGGAAGTGGAGCGGTTTACCCGTGGCCGGACCCACCGGCCATTCCGCCGCGCCGGGGAGCACCGGGGTGCCGCCCAGCCAGCTGCGACCCTCGGGCGCGCGGTGCGGCGGGAAGTGCTGGCGCAGGACAAGGGCCTGCTGCCGTGCGGCTGCGAGCGGGGTGGGCAATGACGGAGTCGGTGCTTCCGGTTCAGGCTCGGCCGGTTCGGGTTCCGGCTCGAAGGGTTCGGGCTCGGGCCGCGCATTGGCCGCTTCGGCTTCGGCCAGCGATGCGGCGGAGATCAGGCGGCTGCGACCGGTCTTGAGCGGGAGCGGTTCGGGCTCGGGTTCCGGCTCGGCTGCATCCTTGCGGCGCTTCGCCTTCTTCGGCTTCGGCTCTTGCAGCGCGCGCTGGCGCAGCCAGTAAACCAGCAGCCCGATGAGTCCCAGCGCGCTGGTCAGGAAGATGGCAGAGATTGCGACTAAGGCCAGCACGCGTTCACCTGTTTGGTGTTACGCTGCTGTATTCTGCCCAAATCTGCAAGAAATGGTTAAATTTGGCTGAAACGGGGCGGGAGATTATCCCGCCCCAGACATATCAGCCTGCCAGCTCAGCCCTCGGCGGCCATCGCCGCTTCGAGGTTTTCGACGATGGCTTCGAAGAACTTTTCGGTCGTCATCCACGGCTGGTTGGGGCCGATCAGGATGGCGAGGTCCTTGGTCATCTTGCCGCTCTCGACGGTCTCGATGCAGACGCGCTCGAGCGTTTCGGCGAACTTCACGACTTCGGGCGTCTCGTCGAACTTGCCGCGGTAGATGAGGCCGCGCGTCCACGCGAAGATCGAGGCGATCGGGTTCGTCGAGGTCTGCTTGCCCTGCTGGTGCTGGCGGTAGTGACGCGTCACGGTGCCGTGCGCGGCCTCGGCCTCGATCGTCTTGCCATCGGGCGACATCAGCACCGAGGTCATCAGGCCGAGCGAGCCGAAGCCCTGCGCGACGGTATCGGACTGCACGTCGCCATCGTAGTTCTTGCAGGCCCAGACGAACTTGCCCGACCACTTGAGCGCCGAGGCGACCATGTCGTCGATCAGGCGGTGCTGGTATTCGATGCCGGCGGCCTTGAACTTCTCGGCGAAGCCTTCGGTGTCGAACACGTCCTGGAACAGATCCTTGAAGCGGCCGTCATAGGCCTTGAGGATGGTGTTCTTGGTGGAGAGATAGACCGGCCAGCCGAGCGCGAGGCCATAGTTGAACGAGGCGCGCGCGAAATCGCGGATCGAATCGTCGAGGTTGTACATCGCCATGGCGACGCCCGCGCTCGGGAAGTCGAACACGTCGAGATCGATCTTCTGGCCGTCATCGCCATCCCACACGAGGCGCAGCTTGCCGGGGCCGGGGATGAGGGTGTCGGTCGCCTTGTACTGGTCGCCGAACGCGTGGCGGCCGACGACGATGGGATCGGTCCAGCCCGGCACGAGCCGCGGCACGTTCTGGATCACGATGGGTTCGCGGAACACCACGCCGCCAAGGATGTTGCGGATCGTGCCGTTGGGCGACTTCCACATCTTCTTGAGGCCGAATTCCTCGACGCGCTGCTCGTCCGGCGTGATCGTGGCGCACTTCACGCCGACGCCATATTCCTTGATCGCGTTGGCAGAATCGATGGTGATCTGGTCGTTCGTCTCGTCGCGCTTCTCGACCGAGAGATCGTAGTACTTCAGATCGATATCGAGGTAGGGAAGGATCAGACGTTCGCGGATCCACTGCCAGATGATCCGCGTCATTTCGTCGCCGTCTAGCTCGACGACAGGATTCTTCACCTTGATCTTTGCCATGGTTTGCGTGCCTTCCCCGGGGAGAGTCCAAAAAATTTGCCGTTCCTTAGCAGGCAGTTCCGTGCGCGCAAGCGGCCCGGTTACACCAAAGGGCATGGGGCATGGCATTTCGGGCGCATTCAGTCTGGACAGGAGCCGGGGGCGGGTTCTAGACATTTAACCAAGCGATTAAGCGCTACCCGAGGAGAGATGTCGTGAGCGAAGCCCCCGAAGTCCTGACCGAAGTGGACGGCAACGTCCTGATCGTCACCATCAACCGGCCTGAAGCCAAGAACGCGATGACCAAGGCCGCGGCCGAAGGAATCGCCGCGGCGATGGACCGATTCGACGCCGAGACCGACCTGCGCTGCGCGATCCTGACCGGCGCGGGCGGCACGTTCTGCTCAGGGATGGACCTCAAGGGCTTCCTGCGCGGCGAGCGGCCGAGCGTGCCCGGCCGCGGCTTCGGCGCGCTGTCGCAGTGGACGCCGAAGAAGCCGATTATCGCGGCGGTCGACGGCTATGCGCTGGCGGGCGGCATGGAACTGGCGCTCTCGTGCGATCTGATCGTGGCGAACAAGGCCGCCAAGTTCGGCATTCCCGAAGCCAAGCGCGGGCTTGCAGCGGCCGCCGGCGGCCTGATCAAGCTGCCCCGGCAGATCCCCCCGCGCATCGCGATGGAACTCGCGCTGACGGGCGATTTCATGGATGCCGACCGCGCCTATGCGCTGGGTTTCGTCAACGAACTGACCGATGGGCCTTCGCTCGAGGCCGCCAAGGCGCTCGCCGCGCGCGTTGCCGCAAACGGCCCGCTCGCGCTGATTGCCTCGAAGGCGATCATCCGCGATTCGCACGAGTGGACCGAAGCCGAGATGTGGGACAAGCAGGAAGCCTATGTCGCGCCGGTATTCACCTCGTCCGACGCGCGCGAAGGCAGCCTCGCGTTTGCCGAGAAGCGCAAGCCCAACTGGCAGGGGAAGTAAGGACTCCCGGCTGTCGCCGGACCGGTGTGAAAGCCGGTCCGGTGACAGGCCTTCAAGGCAACAAAAAACCCCGCCGGAGCGGGGTTTTTCATGCGATGGTGGGCGTAGCAAGGATTGAACTTGCGACCCCTACGATGTCAACGCAATGCGTGTGGGGCAAAACGGCTGATTTCTGCCATTTGTGGATTTCGTATAGCCAGAACAGGCCAAGAACAAAAGCCGTTTCTGCGCGAGTTTCACGCAAAACGCACGCAAGAGGAACGCCCGAAAATCGGCCGATCTGAATGGAAAAACGCTGCAGTGTCTCGACCCTGCCGCTGACTTGCTGATCAGCAACCAGATGATGCGGGACAAGCAGCAGGAAGCCGGGCGGCGCGAGGAGCTCAAGGCCGAGATCACGCGTCTGGCGCCGCCGGCGACGGCCGATGCATGGGGCAGACCCCCGCGACGGTCCGGGTTTACTTCGGCGGGTATTGATCGATCGGTACTCGTCGGATGGTCGTCGCCGAACTTGCAAGGCTGCGACTGGCCGAGTTCGTAATTGGACCGATGATTTCGCCATGCCATGGGTTAGCCTCTCGCGCGGCCCCGATGAGGTCGGGTTCAAGAGGTTTGGGCGTCCAAGCTGCGCCGCTGGCGAACTCTCTGGCCGATTTCGCAGATATGGCGATCAGCGCATACGTGTTTGGCATCACGCCAAAGCGGTGATCAGGCGGAAGCCCATCCTGAAGTAGAAGGCATTCTAAGTCGACTGATGCACCGACATCACCAGACTTCAGTTTGAATGCTTGATCAGATACCTTGAAACCGTTGATTTCGCAGCGCACGATTTGCACCGGGGTTCTGCAATGTCGAAGCAATCGGGAATCGTCGACGATCGCAGGATCATCGGTCCGGTTCGTCCCGTGATAATCTTGCGCAACGACCGCCAGCATTATGTCATGGCGTGAAAGATTGCAGCGCGCAGAAGGTCAAGCGCTGCCAACCCTGTGCGCTCAATTTCGCGGTCAGAACCAGCAGGACGCATCCACGCGCTTACATCGGCACCTTCTTCCAGAAGCAGTCCAAAGGAACCGCTGCGCAAGTGCCATTCCGCTTGGATGGACCCATCAGCTCCAGGCACAATCGAGCCTGCAGGAGCAGTTTCTGGCACAATGCTGTCAAGATACCGAGTGAGCATGTTGAGGCGGTCGATAGAGACGGCCGACGCCCCATAGCCGTCCCAGTCATCTGACAACAGACAGAGCTGTCTTGCGCCAGCATTGACCCAAGGAAGCTTGCTTGGCATCTGCTGCTTCCCTTCCTGCTGGTGATGCTGGATCTGCACGCCCGCAGTCGAGAACCCTGCCGCCGCCGGGCTCATCAACGCGAACGTCGTGAACGCAAGATGGGTGGTTGCTGACGCTATACTCAGACCCATCACATCCACGCTTTCATTGCCTTCGGGATTATCACCTCGGAAAACCGAACGCCTATATAATCATGGGCAACTTGTAGGAAAGAGTTAACTTCGTCCCAGTTTGAGCAAATTCCTGCCGCAATGAACTGCAAGCGGATGACGCTTCGTGGCTCTACTTCAGGGCCTTCGGTCACGACACCCATTTCTGCACGAATTTTCAACATTGGGCCCTGTGGCGGCGGCGTTGACGTTATCCCCTCAACCCACATGTTGGTCCATCCAAACATGGCGCTTGACGAAGGATCGTTTGGGTTAAACCACGATAACAAATTGGAAAGCCGTAGCGTTCCGGTGTCCGGATCCGGGACCATTGGAAGAATGTCATCGTAGAAAAGTTCCACCGCAACCGGATCCGGAACCGCCCATCCGCGATCTGTATGCCAGTCGGCCAGGCACCTCACGTACTTTTCAAAGGATGCTTTGAGCGTATCGAAGCCGGGATAGTTAGTGGGAGTGCCCGGCGTGGAACGTCGACGCCAGTTGTACCCGACCATATTATCCTGAAGTTGGAAAGCGAGTGTTTCATCAGCCGATTTGAGAAACCATCGATCGACGAACGGCTCAATAGACAGGGGAGGAAGCCCCCGCAGCTGAAGGATTTCTGGTCCGTCAGACGGAATGGCACGTTCAAAGCCAGGAAGCTCAGAACGGACTTGGTCATGAAAGTCTTTGAGGTTGTATCCGGCAGCCTGCTGCTTGCCTGCCAAAGACACGCTGATCCCAACCTCATTTGCGGGGGGCAATTTCAGCTTCAGCGGTCGTCTCCCATTTATGTAACGAACGCTTAAATGGGGATGCACTTGCGAGGCAATGATTCCTTTTTCCCTTCTAGGAAACGTCGATGACCAACTCCCTTCACGATCGCCTGCAGGGCCTGTTCGACCGCGTGAAGGACTTTCCCGAGGCCGGGCGCTGCGAGCATGGCACGCACCTCAAGCCGGATGCCTTCGCGGCGTTTTTCGACATGCGGCAGTTGATCGAGCGGGAGGTACTGCCGGCCCTGCACCGGTATGAAAGTCAGACTGATATCAGAGGAGCTTAGAATGCAATTCATAATCTATGGGATAGACGCCAACGGCGGCCGACATGAGTTAGCTCGAACCCGGTTTGCTGCCACTGCACGAGACTTGAAGGCCGCTAAGGCGGAATGTTGGGCGCAAATCGAGGTGGTGGGGTCTGAGGGGGAAGTCAGCGAACACGAATTGGACCGCCTCGCGGACATCGAGTACCGCTATCCCTAGGTGTCAGCGCCGGCAGTGGCTCAAGGACCGGCGGGGCCAGCGCGCCGTCTCAGGCGACGCGCTGGCCCCTAAGCGCAGCGGCCCGTCAACCTCTGCGCCTGTACCCAGCCTGCTTTGTGCCACCCCGCGCCGCCATCCCAAGAAATTGGGATAGACAGGTTGAAAGCCGCTTATGGCTGGAAATCCATCCACATCACCAATGCGGCAATCAGCAAGGGGCCGCTAGCTGCGTACCCGATACGCGACAGACGCTCTCCGATGGAGGAGGCGGGGTCGGGCTGGAGAGCATTCACAGCGATCATTGACAGGGCAGTCCATCCGACCGAGCCAACCATCGCTGCGAACCAGACAATGACCAGAAAGCTCATGGATCATTCCTCAATAGCTGGCCGATCTCAGTAAGAAGTAACGATCAGCCGCTATCGAGCCGTCGCCCACATCATCGCGCTGACGATCGCGCCGATCAGGCCGCCGGCGATCACCGCGTCGCGGATCGCGCCGAGGATCTTGCGCATCATGGCGCGTCGGCCGGCACCGCCAGCCCCTCTATGATCCAGCCTTGCGCGATGGCACGCATTTCGGCTGCTCTGGCAGCGGCGTCGACGAGCTGGCCGTCCTCGGCGCGGGGACGACAAACCAGATCGGCAGGCTCAGCGGATCCGTGAAGGCCTTGGGCAGCCGGATCGGTTCCGGGCAGATCGGCACCGCCGGTGCTACTGCGATCCGGCGCGGGCCGCACGCGGTGAGCATCAGCAGCAGCGCGCACAGCGCGAAAATAGGCAGGCGATTGCGCATCGGACTTCTCCGCGATGGCCTGCGACACGACTGCAGGCGCGTGGTTGGTGGCGATCTGTGCGGTGGTGGCCTGCTTGCTCGCCGTCTTCACATCAGCGCGGAAGGCGTGACAGGCTGCGAGCTCGGCGCGCTGGTGCCAGATAAACAGCGCGAGAACCGCGATCAGCGCCTCGCGCCCGTAGCTGGCAAGGAAGGGCTTGATTCGGTGCCACCACAGATCGCCGAAGAACAGGCGGACGGCGAACCAGGTCATGCCGCGTCCTTCAGGCAAAGTGCGCGCTCGCGCTGGCGCCGAGCGGTAAGGCCCTTCACAGGGCGCAGGACGCCGTTCACGCGCGCCTTGTCCCACGGCAGGAAGGCATCGCAAGCCGCGCGGATCTTGCCCGCGTCGACCAGCTTGCGGGCCGTGGAGCCGCACCAGGCACCGACGCCGATGTTGTAGGCCATGGAGATTGCCGCGGCGCGCACGTTGTCGCGGCGGGGCTTGTCGAGCGCGAGGCCGGGCGTGCAGCGCATGACGCCGGCAGCGTGCTCCACAAGCGCCTGCTCGAGCATCGCGCCGCATTGCACCTCGGTATAGCGCTGACCCATGCGGATGCCCTTGGTGAGGCCGTCGCAGGCCGTGGGGATGCCGGCGATGTCGCGGTAGGCGGCGAGGTACTGCGGGCCGCTGACATGGCGCACCGTGGCGCTGCCATCGTCGGCAAAGCTTACCGTCACTGTCCGGCCGCTTTCCTCGTGCGGGGTGGTGACAAACAGGCTGGCGGCGGTGGCGAGCCCGACAAGCGCGGCGAGGGTGCCTGCCTTCTTGGGCGTGACGCGGCGAGGCTGGGGCGCGGAATCCTTCAGCACGATACGAACTCCCCATTGGTCAGGAACCCATGCCAGTGCTCGCCGATGCGAGCGCCGGACTGGTCCATTTGGTAGATCAGGATCGAGGGGGTGAGTGTGATGCCGTCGCGCTCGCCGTTCCAATGCCAGCGCGGCCGGTTGCTCTCATGCGTGTCGAAGCCGACGCTGAACATGGAACCGCAGCCGCATGGGCAGCCGAACAGGATGCCGGCGGGCAGCTTCTCTGCATCGCCGTAGCGCGTGTAGAAGTGCCAGTGCCCCGGCTCGACGCGGGCTTCTCCGTCGTCGAAGTCCTCGACATAGACGGCCTTGGCGCTGCCGCGCTGGTTGACGGGTGCGACGGTCGTCACTGCCCGTCACCCCTGCGCACGATTCCCGGCTGCGACTTGGTCCGCGAGTAGATCGCGGCAACCGCCACCAGCAGGCCGATCAGAGGCCGCACCGAGTCCGGCAGCGCCTTGATGACCTGCGCGTACTGATCGGGGAATTCAGCCTGCAAACCGCTGATGAAGCCTGCGAAGACAGCAAGCCGGATCGAGGCGAACTGCCACCAGTGCTTCGCCCACACGAAAGCGGCCACCGCCGCGAGGCGAAGGCGGGTCAGGATATCCATGTCTGCTTCCTTCAGTTGTCGGGGTGTTCGGGAGGATCGGCCGGGAAGGCTCTCTTCAGCACGGTTTTCGCATCGTGCAGCGCCGGATGGTCAGGGTGGCTCCCCTCGACAATCGGGATCAGGGCCATGACCACTTGCGCAATGGCCATGGCGCGGTTGTCCGCCTGGGTGACGCGCGCCTCGAGGTCGCGAATCCGCTTGTCCTGCCGCGCGCCGGCGAGGCCGAGGAGCCAGCGGAAGAAGGCGAATGCCGCTACGAGCACGGCAACGAAGCTGCCAACGATTTCGTGACTTTCGAGTGCGACCAAATGACCAAGCGGATTTTCAGTTGCCATGCTTTGAATTCCTAACCGATAGGTCAGATCGCGAAGGCGTATCCCTGCGCCGCCAAAAACGCCTTGATCGTCGCGTAGATCGTATCGATCTCGCCGGCCGTCATGACCCGGTTGTAAAACGCCTCGGTGCAAATGCTGATGCCACCCGCCGCGCTGGTGTTCGGCGTCCGCCTGCCAAGCAGGAACTGCTTGCTGGAAGTCGCCACACTCGCCGGTGAAGGGGTGGCCGTCGCTGTCAGCATCGCCGAAGCCGAGTTTCGGCGATAGGATTTGACCTGCGTGGCACTGAAGGAAACGGCGTAGAATTCCCAGAGGTTGAGAGCGCCAGTGATCTGGGGATTTGCGCTGCCAGTCGGGCCATCGGCGTCGTACATGTGCGGGCTGAAAGTTCCGCTGCTGGAGAGCCAAGCCCGAAAGCCCGCAAGGTCGCTGATATGCTCTGCCGAAAACAGTGTGCCGTCCGTGCCGTTGGCCTTCGCTACGCCGCAGAACGTCCATTCATTTGGCGTGCCCGCTGCAACCAGTTCGGTGTCCGTAAACGGCGTCGTATAGTAGTTGTTGGCATCGGGCGTAGCAAAGCCTGCCCCAAGGGTCGGCGCACCTGTCTGGGTGCGCTTTCGTCCGTGGAAGCTGTAGTCGTGATGCGCGCTGTCGGCATTCTTCTGCCCGTTGCCGAACATGTACGCGGCATAGAGCGAATTGCCGCCGATATTGGGCCAGCTCTGCCCATAGAAGAGCGCGCCTGCAGGTGCCGTCACTCCCTTGAGTGTCTGAATGAGAGCCATGAAGTTATCCTACGGTGATGCGGTGGATGGGTGCCCAGTTGAAGAGCGGCTTGTTGATCCCGGAGGGATCGAAGACGGCGGCGTCGCTGTCACGAAGGCACCCGCGAGAGCCGGTGACCCGGCCCGCAGAGACGCCGGTAGCGCCGCCCTTGTGTGCGTAGTCCACCCGGATCACGCCTGCCGGGATGTCTGAGCTGGCAGTCAACAGCACCGTTCGCCCGCCAAGGCCGATGATCGAAACGGCCGACAACGGGACTTCGGTTGCTCCGGAATAGAGGTTGAACCCCCTCTGGCCCGGGTCGCTGACATTCGCGGTGTCCAGCACCAGACGGCCAACCGGCACGTCATACTCGACGGCAACAGTCCGCGGCCCATCCTGCCAGGCGCGCAGCGGATTGATCCACTTGTGCCTTACACCGCGCGCGGCTCGCTGCAGCGCTCGGCCACACATGGCTGCAGCCCACTTGACTTCGGTCGCGTTGAGCAGGTGCGAGCCGATCGAGTTGGCGCCATAGTTGTACTGGTACATGGGGCCCGCGAGGATGTAGTTCGGGTCCGAGTTGCACATGGCCAGCACCTGCCGTGCGATGGCCGGATCGGTGATCCCGTAGTATTCGTGGCTGGCCACTTGGGTCATGATGACCCGGACCTTGGTTTTGCGGCCGAACTTGGTCTGGCAATAGGTCTCGAAAGGCAGTCGAATTCCCGTCTCGATCTGGGAATACCACAAGGCCGGAGACGTGTTGCCAACCGTGTCGGCCTCGCCCTGGCAATAGACGATATGGACGACATCGGGCACCTTGCCGCCGGCGCGCGCCAACGTGTCGATCGCGTCGATCATGTATTGCAAGCGCGGGAAATAGGCGCCGCCGCTGGAAAGCTCGGCTGCGCTCTTGCCGCCTTCTGCCGGGACCGAAAGGATCAGGTTTACGCCATCAGCGGTGAAGGCATAGCCTGCTTCACTGGCGAAAAACTGCGAGAAGCTTTCACCGACGCCGCGACCAGCGCTTTCCACCCCTGCCTCAACCGCGTTCGTCAGCGACGCCAGATTGGCCGAGTTCGAGTAGTCCAGTCCGGACATGCCGCCGTTGAACATCAGCAGACCTCCGCCCGAAAACGCGCTCGTGCTGATGGCGGTCGTATCGAAACCGCGGAAGACCGACTGGCCGTAGATCGCAGCCGCAAGATAGTTCCCTGCGGGCATGTAGGGCGTCACATCGGCGGTGCTTGGGGCCTTTGCCTTCCATTTGCCGGTGGCGGCATCAAACGAAAGCGTGTCGCCATCAACCGGCGCGGCTGCACTGACGTCCGGAATTGCTCCCAAAGTCAGGATAGGCTTGCCCGAGCTGGCCCAATAGGAACCGGTACTGTCAGCAATGAACGCGTCGATCAGGAAGCCTGCGCTGTCGACAAGTGCGTAGGCGAAGGCATCGGTCTCGATCGTAGAGTGGCTGATCAGGTCAAGCAGATAAGTCTGGTTGGGCGATTGGCGCAGGAAGTCGTTGCCGAGCAGCTCGATCAGGAAGCCATCCTTGTCGACCTGCGCCATCGCGAAGGCATCAGTCTGGATCTCGGAAATGATGCTGGTCACCGAGGTTATGGCGGCGTCGACACCTGCCTTCAGATATTCGGAGTACTGGACGCCCGCCATCAGGTAGGGACTGAGCGACCCGGCACTGTTGATCCAGCCGATGCGCTGAGCGCCATCGGTGGACGGCGACATGAAGAGCCGGTTGACCGGGATAGTTCCCACAACCGCCACAGGCGTTGTCGCGCCGGTCAGGCCGGGGATCGTCGGCATGACAAGCGTCGGCGCTGTGTTGCTGGTCGAGATGCCTGGTGTATCGATACGGGGGACGGCCTTGCCATCCGAGCCGACGAACACCGACCACGTGAACCCGTCAAAGCCACCGGTGGTGCCGCCGACGTAGGTCCCGGGCGTGCCGCCCGAGCCACCGCCGCCGGTGATCTGGAGGACCTCATAGGGCAGTGCCGAGGGATAGGTCTTCAGGAACGATGCGCGCGAGCCGAGATCGGAAATCGAGATGGAGGTGGCGTCAAGCGCTGCCTTGACCGTCCCGCTACCGTAGCCGATCGCAGTAGCGCCGGTGCTCGACATGAGCATATTGAAGAATGCCTGAACCGAGCCGCCGCCAGCCGCACCGATGATACCGGCGCCATTCGTACCCATCAGTTTTGCGAGAAACTGCTCTACCGTATCGCCGGTGGACAGGCCGACCAGCGAACCGCCCTGTCCGGATGCAGTGGCAGCCAGCGAGGCGATCGGAACGTAGTTCGCGAGCGCGGCGTTGAGGTCGGCGGCAGTAAGCACCTTGCCGGGGGTAAAGGTCATGTCTGGCGCATCCTGGCAAAGAAAAACCCCGCCGAAGCGGGGTTCTGGAACTGGGTAGGGTCAGGCGGCGGCTGATCAGCCCCAATCGGGCTGAGGTGTCTCAGGCCATTTCGGCGACTTTACCGGGTTGCGAAAAATTGCGCGCAACGCTGCTCGATAGTCCGTGAATGCAGATGCGTTCTTCAGCGCGCCCGCGACATCGGCAGCCTGCGTGTAGTCCGTCGCTGCGAGCAAGCTCCGCGCCGTTTCCTTGCACCGCGTGATCAGTTCGGCGTCGGAGGGCAAAGGAGGATCGGCGAGCACAGGCATGCCATCCTTGCCAGCCAGGATCTGCTGACCAGTGGCCTGTCCGGCCATGAGATCCTCATATGCGTTGTCGTCGATCTCGACAGCATCATCCGGGATGAAGCCAGCATTGGCATCCAAGGTGTAGAACCCGCGCGTCGATGGAGAGAAATACCGCATTTGGGGAGCCTCAGTAGCCGATGGAGAAGAGGGTGCAGGTCGCCGAAGAGGCCAACGTGCTGCGCACCGTCGCGCCGCTTGCCGTGGTGCCGGAGACGAAGACGGAGACGTCGTTCGAGGCATCATCGCCGTTGATCCAGGCCACCGACGCGTTGTTGAACGCGCTGGGATAGCTGAACGACTGGGTCGTCGTGGTCGTCACGGTGATTGTCTGCCATTGGATCTTGAAGCCGTTGGACCACTGGATGTAGCCCGCCGAGGCAGAGAACGAAGAAGCAGTGATAACCGGCGCGGCGGACGTCTGAAGCTGGAAGTTCGTGCCGTCGTAGATCATGCTGTAGATGCGGCCCGCGACCAGCTGGCCGGCAACCAGCACGGCGCCATTGAATTGCACGGTCTTCGCGCCAAGCCCGTTGACGTTGATCGTCGTCGCACCGGTGTTCGTGGCGTTCATCAGGACCTCGACCACGAGGCCGACCGAATACGCAGCTGGTGCAGGGGTCAACGTAACCGTGATGGCATTGGCACTGCCGCTGTCGGCTGCGTAGTTGTAGCCGCCAGACTGCACCGCTCTGGCAACACCCTGTGCGGTCGCAGCCTTCGCGGTATCGGTGCCGGCCGCCACATCACTATTGGCGGCCAGCAACACGATGCCGGCTTGGGACGTGCTCGCTGGAACGTCGACACCTACGCTCAGCAATTCCCACTGCGTGCCGTCGTACATCAGCAGGTAGATCTGGCCCGCGACCATCTGGCCCGCTTTGACCGCGTTGCCCTCGGAAAGGACGGCCTTCACACCAAGGCCCGCATAGTTGAAGGTCACCGCGCCGGTGTTCGTGTTGGCGATCTGGATTGCGACCTGCATGCCTGCCGCAAGCGCGGTTGGCGCCGGCGAACTGGTGCCGATCAGCGTGTTGACCGAACCGGTGTCGGCAATGAAGTTGCCGCCTGATGCCGCGGCTCGCACCGCCAGCGCGAGGTTGGCGACGAAGGCGCTGAGGTTGCCGTCATCGGGAATGTTGGTGTTCAGCGCGTTCGCCATCCACGTTGCGACGCCGGCGGCAACGAAGCTCGCTTGCCGGAACACCTTGTTGAACTTGGCAGAAGACGCAATGCCCGAGGAGAAGCCGTTGCTGAGGGCAGAGTCGGCCGCATAGACCGATTGCGAAACGACGTTTGCGCCTGCCCCCGTGGCAAAGGGCAGGAAATCCGTGCTTGCGGGCATGAGTTACTCCGATGTCAGGTGAACTGGCCGAAGGCACCGAAATCGAGGCCGTCGACGTACTCGGTTTCGATATCGAGGCCGAAGAAGGGTGCGGCGGGAATGGTCGGAATGACGTAGGACGCTTCCACGCCAGCCGGCCGCAGATCCAGGACCCCAGCCGCGAACAGTTGAGTGAACACCGGATCGACCAGCGCACCATGCAGCGCGAGGACCATGGTCATGTCGCCATTGTCCTGGATCAGGATCTGATAACCCTGCGGCCCGAGCAGCGTCTGCCATGCGGTGTAGGCGCCGGAGATCGAGCCATCCCAATGGTTGGCGACGATCGTGGCCTTGAGAAGCGTCAGGTAGACGTCATCCGGAAGAGCGATGAGACCGGTCAAGGGCTCGCCGGGACTCCAAATGACCCCCTGCTCAAACCCAAGCCCGCTGATGTCGAAGCTGAAATAGACCCCGTCCAGCGCACTTGAGACGAACCGGCTTGCGCCGATCCACTCGCCGAGGATGTCCAGTTGCTGCCCCTGCGCAAGGTCCAGATCGAATGCCGCGTTCAGACCGTTCAAGGTCGCAAGCGTATCGGCAATCGGCTGCACCGATGCCGCGACCGTTGCCATGAAATTCGGCTTGTCGGCATGCTTTGAGGTGATCAGCCCGGTGTAGGGCGTGACGTCGCCCGCCATCAGATCAGCGCCAGACTGATGTCCGCCAGCGCCTGCTGCGGGGCCTGGTTGAACGCCATCGGAAGGTCAGCCGCCGCCGGTGAGTCGGGGTAGACCGCCATGGTGAGCGCTGTCAGGTTGAAGGTGGTCGGAGCGCCGCTGCCTTGGATCGCAGCAGCAATCACTTGCGTGAGGAACACGCTTTCACCGACTGCCAGCGAGTTGATGTAGGCGTTGATCGCCGCGATGATGTTGTTGCCGGTCTGCACAGTGTAGCCTGCAAGCGGCTTCAGCGTGACGTTGACCACGATGCGGCGGTAAGTCGGCCGGTCGAAGCGGACCGTCGACGGTATGCCGAACTCGTCGGTCACGGTCTGGATCACGCTGCCGTAGGTCGCGACGCCGATCTTGCCGTTCGCAATCGCCGTCGCGATCGCCGTGGTATCGCCTCCTTCGACCACCAGCCAGATCGTGTTGGCCGGCACGCCTTCGCTATCGGTCGTCCCCGTGTCGTTCTCATGCGCTTCTGCCCGCGAGACGCCGGGAAGATTGCGGACAGCAGCGAGGATGGCTGAAAGCGGCGTACGGGCCGGCAGGTTGGTCGACCGGGCCTGACGCTGGCGCAGGGTCGCGTCCTTCTCAACCGGCGCGCCCGGCGAGGCGGCGGACGTGTTTGTCGCAGAAATCCAGCCGCGCGTCGGGTTGAGGATTTTCGTGATTGTCCCGATAGCTGCGGAAATGGCCCCAAGCTGCGCAGCAGTCGCTGTGACGGTGATCGAGCTGCTTTCCGGAATGGTGACTGTGGTCGGCAGGTTCCAGACGTTGCCGCTGCTATCCTGCACCTGTCCATTCGTGATGACGGTCCCTGCCGTGCCGGTGATCAGAACCTGCGCAGTGGAGTTCGACGGCGTCTCGCGGCGAAGGCCATTGATCTTCACGACGGAGGACAGGCCGACGCCTTGTGCGGTGCTGGGCGAAAAGCTGTTGTAGACCGCGATCGCCCCGGCATTCACATCGGCAATTGCCTGCGCGATGGCCGCAATCCACTGACCGTCTTGCGTATCGGGAGTGAGGACAGCATCGGCGCCGTAGATCTGCTGATAGGTCGCCTGAAGCGACAGCAGGGTATCGTCGAAAGAGGGCGCAGTGATCCCGGCCGGGCCCACCTGGGCGCCCAGCGTTGGAAGCGGATAGGTTGTCACGTCTGCGGTAGCCCTTATCCGAGAACCGATTCATCGAGCACGAAAGTGAAGTCGAGCAACGCGAGGGACGGTGAGGTGCCGACCGGGAACCCGGTAACGGGTGCAACCGGCTGCAGCCCCCGGCCAAATGCCGCGCTAAGTACGAGCGACTGTGCGCTGTATGCTGTCAGTACCGTCGCGTTCACCGCCAGCGCGCGATTGGTCAGGTCGCTGGAATAGGCGGTGATTTGCGTGACCCCCGGCGTGCCGAGAATGACGCGGCGGATCTCGGCGTCGTACCCCGCCTTGGGCTGACGGCCGAGTATCTTGCCGCCCCAATCGGTGCCCTCAGTCGTGTCGAGGAACCACTCACCCTTGATCAGGCCAAGCCGGGTATTGATGCACTGCGCGACCGCCGCTGCAGAATTGATGAGGAAGTTGGCGGCGCTGAGGCCGAAAGTCATGTCGCCGTTGGCGTCGAGCGCGCGAACTCTCATTGCGGGCCTCCGCTGATTCCTGATCCGGCTTGGACGTCGCTGTGCTTGTGCTCGTCGAAGTGGATGCCGTTGATGTAGACGCCGCCCGGCGCCACCATGTTGATGCGCTGCGCCTGCGGATCGAGCTCGAGAATTGTAGCGCCGTCGGTGCTGCGCAGCTGTGCCTTGCTGGTCGAGACGCCGGCCGGCACACGCGGCTGCGACCAGATGCCGGGGATGACGAAGCCATCCGACAAGTCGTGCATGCGGTAGACCATTGGGGGCTGGATGCCGCCATTCTGCCACCAGGCATCGATGCAGCGCGAGGCAAAGATGATGAGGCATTCGTCGTCCGCTGCAATCGGCATGGTCAGCGTGACGCCGCCGCCAGAGGGAAACTGCACGGGACAGTCGACCAGAAGCGGCAGGTTCACGTTCGTCGCCTTGCCGGTCTTCGGATCGGACAGCGTGCCTTGGATCGAGGGCTGGACTTCGCAGGTCATCGCGGCGGGATCAAAGGACTGGATAATGCCGGGCAGGGCGGTGTACATTTGCGCTTGTCGCTCGCGCGTTGCCATCGCGATAGCTGTTGTCGGGTCGCCGAGGCGTTGCCGCTGGTCCATCAGAACAGGTACCTTTGGAAGATGCCGCTCAGGCCGCGCGTGGTCGGATCAAGCGAAAGGCAAATGATGTCGCTGTACCAATCGGCGCCTCGTGTGTTGCCGAAGTGCTCGATCACGTACATTCGATATAGTCCGTCGGCGTCAGGGCGCGGCAAGTTCGTGTTCTGCACTTGCTGCTGATAAGCGGTCGTGAACGTAGCTGCCTGAACCGATGCATTGTCCAGCTTGATGGTGTCTCCGAGGGTCAGGTTCGGGTTTAACAAGCACCGCACTCGGATGCCGTCTTGCGTCTGCTCTGGCCAGCCGATCATGCCGGTTGCGCCGTTGATCACTGTCGCCTCGCCTGCCCTCGGGCTGTCTACCGCCACAAGATCAATGCCGTCGTTCGAGTAGAACCAAATCGCACCCATCTTCGTTGCCGCATCGGTCAGAGCGCGCCGAGCCATTCCATATTGAACTGTGCCGCGCGGAAGCTGCGGCGGGGTTGTGGTGGTGTAGACGTTGAGCTTGCGGCCCATGGCGGCAGCGGCGGCCTTCGCCACGTCAAGCACGGTTGCCCCCCTGGCGAGCGTTACGCTGATGGGCTGCTGATGCGAAGAATAACCTTCAGCTGCAATAAGATCGACGTAGGAGTCGACGGCGTTTTCACGCCCCGCCTTGGCTTGGATGATCTCCCCGCTGAATATGACGCCGTAGGCGCCCCTCTGATACCCAGCGCTAAGCTCGACGCGCGTGTACTCCCGGATGCGCTGAAATGTCTGATCCGAGAGGTTGTAGACCCTGATCGATGCAGTTTGTGGAACGCCAACTTCCGCCTGCTTGATCCGGAACGAGAAGTGCAGGGCTGAGACATCGATGGCGGTCGAACTGTCTCCGATGAGCAGTCCGGCCTTGCGGATGAACTGGTTGGCCATGGTCAGGCGGTCACGAAGACGAGATGGGTATCGGTACCTAGATCGGTGAACGTTGGCGCATCATCGCCGCCGGAACTGTTCATTACGAGCAGCGAACCGCCAATGCCCAGATAGGCGTACTGCCCAAGGAGGTCCGTTCCCGTGACGAGCGCGATGCCGCTCACGATCGGCGCGCCGGTGGCGTCGGCGATATCGAGGATCCACCCGCCTTGGGCATTGTTTCGCCACTGCACGGTCATCTGATACGCGATACCAAGCAGCTGGACCGAGAACGTCTGCGGCTCAGCGGTGAGGGGGATTTCGAAAGCTGCCACAAGCGCCTCAAGCGTACGTCGGGATGGGGCCGGAGTAGCTGACGGCCGACTTCACCCCTTTCTGTGTGACCCCGCCTGATGCTGCGGGATCAGCCCTTCTTGCTGTCGCTGGCATGGTCGTCTGAAACGTGTCCACGAGCAGAACCTCCTGAAGCTGCGCGGTGATCATCAGGATGTTTTCCGAGGACTGATCGGTTTGTGTCCGGATCGACCGGATCAGCATGTTGTCGTAAGCGCGCTTGCCGGTCTGGACTGAGATCAGCTCGGCGCTGCGTTGAAGCTGAATAAGCTTGTCGTAGAGATCGCGCAGTGGCTTGGCGCCGTCCTCGATGCCGGTCTGTTGGTCCTGTGTCGCGGCGATGGTGGCGACGATCCCCGCCAGTGCCTGAGAGGCTTCAGGGCTGAACTGGTCAATGACGGGCGCGATCTGACCATAAAGGTCATTGAGGTTCTGCGTGGACGACTGCGAGGTCAGCGCATTGCCCAGCGCGATGGTGTTGTAGGCGGTCGACAGCGTCCCCACGGCGTTCGGACCGCCGACAGCAGCGACTACCGGCAGGATCTGATTGTAGGCGTCCGTGAGCTTCTGGAAGTTGGACCTCGGCTTGGTGTCCGCTGTCGAGGGGTTTGCTTGTTCGTAGGCGCCAGCCGCCGACCAACCCGCCTCGATGGTGAGAAGCGCTGGCATTCTGAAAGCGTGGTCTGTGATTGGAGCCCCTCGCTCGACCGGGTGTGTCGTGATGGTCAGGTCGTCAACATGTTGCTCTCGAACCGTCACCTCGGCAATGAAGCCGCCGAAAACGCGGAGGATGCCGGTGTTCGAACTCACTGCACCGTCACTCCAAAGTTCGCTACCAGCCGCTGGTTGACCGAATCCTGTATCGACGCAATTTCATTTGCGATCGCCTTCGGGTCGTGGTTGCTCGCAATCGAGTAGTTGTTGGTTTGGTTGACGGTTGCCGATCGGCCGGAGCCGGTCACGCCAAGCCCGCGGAAACCTTCGTGCTGTGCCATCGCTGCGGCCACCCGCTGAAGGTCAGTCATCTGCAGCTGGTCGAACCTGCCGATGCCGGTCAGTTGCTCAACATGGGCGACATAGGCGCCGACGTTGTTCTCGCTCGGCGGCGCCCACTTTGAAATGATCTCAGCAATCGTGTCGCGACCGCGAGCCATGTAGCTCTTGAGAAGCCTTTCCATGGCGTTGAGGCCGCTGGCAACATCGTCGAAGATCGCGAAGCGCCCGTCACTGCCTGCATAACCAGGCTGACTACGGGCAAACGAGCCGTCCATGATGTTGCCCGGGTTGTTGTTTCGCTCCGCGCGCGTTCCGCCGCCACGACGCCGAGTACCACCGCTCCTGCGCGTGTTGTCGTTGGCGCTACCGCGCATCCAATCTGGCATGAGGTTATTGGGATCGCCGACCGGGTCCATACCCCGGTTCACAGGCTTGGCGATGGCCGAATAGTTTCCGGCGAGGCGGTCCTTCTTCTCTTGCTCGGTCTCGTTGTAGAACCAGAACAAGCCCGGAATGCCCCAGCCGTTCTCATAGCCCTGCTTGGCCGGTTCGCCCGGCTTGCTCGGCGATTTTGACAGCCAGCCCTCATACGCGACCGTCGCGGCACCGATGGCGGCAGCCGCTGCGATGAAGGGTGAGGACAATGCCGCTGCTGCGACAGCAATGGCCCCGAGCGCTGCGACCACCTCCGGCGTCGAAATCTTGGCGTGGTCGAGATTTTCCAGGAACTCGATGAACCGGCCAAGGAACTGGTTGATGGCTGGTAGCGCCTTGATCAGAAACACCTGCACAAGAAGCTCAAGTTCGGCCTTGAGTTCGCGAAGCTTCGTCTGCGCACTGTTTGCCCCCTCAGCTGTATCGTTGAGATCGACACCGAAGCGCCTTCCGAGGCGCGTAGCCATGCCTCGATACCACTTCTCAAACTCCCCGGTGTCACGCTTCATGGCCTGCAACGTCAGCGGGTCAACGCCGATGACGGTGGCGATGCTCTTGGCCTGCCAGTACGGCATGCGCTTGAAGGTTTCCGCCAAGTCCTGCAATGACTTCTCGGCGTTGCCGATGTGCTCGGGCAAGACGCCCCACTGCACGAGGAAATCTGTGGCGCCGGGCGACGAACGGGTGAACTCGGCGATGCTTTCGAGCGCGTTGGCGGCACCTTGCGACGAGCCGCCCAGCTGCGTCATCGCATACGAAAATGCCTTGATGTCGATGGCGGACGAGCCGAGCCGTTGGGTCTTCCAGTAGAGTTGGTCGAAGTCCGCCGCCATCTTGACGACGGATTCGGCAACAGCTTTTGCTGTGTCGTAGAGCGCTTCGCCGAGGGCCACCGCCTTCGCGGTGGCAAAGTCGATGCCATCAGTGAACGCTTTCTGGCCTTTCGGATCAACCTTGAAGCCGAGGCCGACCAGAAATTCCTTGATCACATTGTCGGCCATTGTGCTTTCCCAGAAATGGAATGGGCGGCCCAGTCGGATGTTCCGACTAGACCTGAGGTAATTCGCTGCCTCATCGAGGCTGGACTCTCCTCCGAAGCGAAGTAGCCTTCGTCCCAACAGAATCGGGGGGCGGTATGCGCAGACTTGTTGCTGTACTTCTCGCTTTGGCACCCGCCGCTGCGCTCGCTCAGTCCATGATACCTATCCGGCTTGTCGCCGGGGTGAATGTTGTCCGCGATGCGCTAGGTCCCGGCCAGCACGCGACGATCAACTTGGCGTGGCGTGAGAACGGCAACGCGTGGGGCTATGATATCTACTCTGTCTCAGTTCGTGGCTCCATTGCCACCATCGACGGGCGCGATGTGATCACAGATCAGCCACATGTTGGCGAAGATATGATCAAGTCGGTCCGCTTTGCCCGAGCGAGCTTCAAGGGAAGGCCAGCGATCATGTTGCTTCAAGCCGAGCGGCATATCGACGCGTCTACCTATGATCCGGCGCGGACGACGATCAGTGCTTACGTCCTTCAGCGCAACACAGGCGGCCTTGGAACAACCTATGAGTTTGTTCCGATCCGGCGATATCTGGCCAGACGCCTCTACTGCAATGCAGAAATGGCCTTGAAGATTGAAGAAGGCCTAGACCTTCCGAGATCATATTCAGGACCAATGACCAGCACCGGATGTTAGGCAGAATCGGGGCCAAAATGTCGTGCTTGCGCAACCTCGCGATCGTCGTCGCTGGCATCATCTTTGTCGGCGCTCTTGCAGACACATCGCTGAACTCAACATCTGATCGTACTGCGCCACTACCATCGGATGGCGTTAGCGACGTGTCGGCCTTTCCATCTCCCAGTCCAACACCTACTTCGGCCATCGTCGTCCCTGATCGAGAGCCGACTGAAAAAGAGCTTAGTAACATAAGAGACGCCAACACCGTGCGCCTCCATCTCAAAGCATTCAATCAGTGTACAGATCGGGCTATATTTCGTGGAGCGGAATACACCTTTGCGCTGTGTGCTCATATTGTTAAAGAAGCGGAGTTTTACTCCAATAGGGCTGGCCTCGGATACAATCCTACCGATGCCGACATAATGCAGGCGATAGAGCGAAAAATCTCTGAGCGGTACGGGGACGAAGTGCTTGGCGATGATGGTCAAAGTTCATCTGGTTTTGGAGTGACCGTCAAATAGCCTAACGCCGCCGCGCCGCTTCCTCCATCCGCCGCTGGTTCTCGTCCCGCACCGCCAAAGCGTCGTTCATCCGCGCGATATCGACGAGCCCGACCGTCCCATCGATCAGCGACTCATACTTGCAGCACCCTTCGAGCACCGGGCGCATCAACCAATCCTCCCCGTCCGGCATCGAGACCGGCTCGAAACTCAGCTCCCCGCCGGGAGCGAACCCGAGCGGAGGCCGGTAAAAAAATCGGAGAGGTTGCTCTGCAACGTGGCCCAAGTGAGGCGCAGCATATCCGGCATCGCAATGTCAGCGAACATCAGCTGGTTGTGGCGATAGACCGAAGCCCACCCGGCATCGCCTTCCTGCCGCCGCGTGCACCCGCTCAGGCACCGCGAGATGACGTATTCGCAATCGGCATCGGGCAACTCGCCGATCGCTTGCATCAGGATTGCGAGGACGTCACCACTCTCCGACCCGCTGCGGATCGCCGCCAGCACGCCGCCGAGGCGCCGCGTGATGTGGAACTGCGTCATCGCGTCAAGCTTGGCCAAGCGGTAGCTGTGGCCGTTCACTTCGATCTCATCTGCGCCGCTCATCAGATGCCCCCAATCACGGCCGCCGGCGAACCGGTGCCAAGGCGCTCTTCGACCTTGGTGGCGTCCCAGGTCCATTCGACCATCGCGCCCTCCTTGTCCCACGTCAGGTCAGGCGCCTTCTTGAAGGCGCAGCCGTAGCAGGTGACGTGATCACCGCGCGCGAAGTCGCGGATCGAAATCACGTTCTTGCCCCAGACGATCGAGCTCGCCTTGTCGGCGTTGTACATCGACATCAGCAGGGCGTTGATGGGCGAGGTCTTGAGCAGACGGACGGTCACGCTTCCGGAATTGTCGGCGTGAAGGCTGTTCATGCCGGTGCCGTCGGCGCCAACCGTCAGGGTGTTCTTGTCGCCGCGCATGGCCACCGAGATGCCACCCTCGGCCGTCCCGGCACCCGCACCAAGCTGGATGTTGCCGTTGGGGCCTGCGATGCCCGCGACGACGTTCTGGAAAGAGTACGATCCCATCGCTCGGGCTCCTTAGCGGTTGACGTTGAGGACGGCGTTCACGGTGTGCACCGCGCCCGCGAGCTTGACGGCCACCTGGATCGGCGGCGACTTTCGCGCGGCGCGGTCCGGCGCGCTCTGCGTCGAGATCGGCGGCGCGTAGATGTAATAGCCGGTCGAGAGCGTATCCCCGGTCTGCAGCTGTCCGAAGCCGCCTGCCTGCCAAACGCCCGGAGCGACAAGCCCATTCGTGATCGCCGCTTCCATGGACTGGTCGATGACGTTGACGATCTGGTGGATGCCCGCGTCGGTCTGCGCCACCTTCGGCTGCGTCGCGAGCAGGTTGAACAGGTTGGTCTGGATCCTGTTCTGCAGCCAGTCCAAGCCGAAGATTTCGTCGATGTAGGCCGTGCCGAAGCAGGTGCCATTTACCAGCACCGACGCGCCGTTCTGGAAATTGGCGAAGTAGCAATACCGCTTGGTGTCGAGCACCGATGCTGCGTCCTGGGATAGCGGTTCATAGGCAACGCCCGGTTCGACCTTCCATGCCACGGTTGGCATCGTGTTGGAGCCGTTGAACTGCGTCGTCAGAATTGAGCCGAAGATCGAGATCACGGCGTAGGGGTTGGTGGTCGAGTACTGACCGAAGGTCCGCTTGTAGCCGGCTGCGACCAGCTGCGAGCCGATATCGGTGTTCGACGAGCTGTTGATTGCGTTGGCGTCGGCGGTGGTCAGGCCGAAGATATGCGTGCTCGCCTCGATGAAGGCTGCGACCGCAAGGTAGTCAGAATTGCTCGGCATCGTCGACGCGGCAAACGTCAGACCGTACCAATAGGTCGGAAGCGCATCGAGCGCGGTGACCGCGGCCAGCGCGCTTTCAGCCGCGATACCAGCGACCGCATAGGCCCCGGCAGCAGAAGTGCCGCCGAGCAGGCCGGAGACATCCGTTCCGCTGGCAGGCGCCTGAAGCAAGGATACCGAGGAAGCAGTGCCGGTCGTTGTCGATACGATCTGGAACTGGCTGCCGGTCCAGACGCAGGTTGCCGCGAGCGAAGCGCCCGTCAGTGCGGTGGTGATCAGCGAAGCGACTTGCGAAAGGCTGGTCGCACTCGAAAGGTTGATGCCGGTCACGCTGGTCAGCGAGCCGCCATTGACCTGCACTTTGAACCCGCCGGACGTCACCGCAGTGAAGTTGGCGAGTGCCTGCTGTGCGGCGGTCAGGGGCGCGCCGTAGACCGCGCCCGAGGTAGCCGTGCGAGCCCAGCGGCCGATGTAAAGCTGCGTCGGCTGCGGGCTCTGGCCGAAGAACAATTGTGCCGCTGCGTATTCGGGTGCGCTGGTGCCAAAGTCGGCCGCGACGCCGGCGAGCGTGTTGTAGCTGCGAATGCGGGTCTGCGTGTCGATGACAGCAGAGTCGCCAAGCAGCAGCAGGGTTTCGATGTTCGCGTACTGCGCGCCCGCAGGCGTGAGGTTCACACTCGCGGTGATCAGCCGCGAGACGGGAAGTCCAGTGGTCATGTGTCAGCCTCCGGGAGGTCAGTGGGGCGGATTGTCGGTGTTCAGCGGAAGCTGATTGCCGGTGGTTTCAGTGATCGTGCCGACCACGGTCGCGACAGGCAGGATCGCGAAGGTGTCAGTGGTCTGGCGCTTGAACGTGAAGCTGACGTCGATCCGGTTGGACCAGCGGCTGTTGATCAGCTCCGGCGCGCGGACAGGCGCACCTACATCTTGCAGGACGATCCCGGCCGCGGTCAGCGCATCGCGGTTCTGCCCGATCTGCAGTCCGTTGCGCGCGGCTCGCGCGGCCTGTTGAGCCTTGGCGCCGTAGAAACTCACCATGACCTGCAGGACTTCGTGCTGGACAAGCTTGTAGGTTTCGTCTGCCTGCATGGCCTGATACGGAAAGTCGTCGTCGTCGATCGCGAGCACGCCGACGGCCGCCCAGGTGCCGTCAAACTGCGGCGGGGCGCCGGGCTCAGCCTTGAACCGGCGCACGACGAAGCGTGGCGCCAGCCCAGTCACCGCTGCGATGACGCCTCGGAAGAGATCGTCAAGCGCCTCGTCGTTGATCGGTGCGGTGTTGGTCGGCAGCAGATAGCCGCCGGTGCTGCTGTCATTGCTCACTGCGCCACCTGACCGCGGCTGACCTTGCGCGCCAGCGCCTCGACGAATCCTGCGCCGTAGGCTGTCCAGTCCTGCACCAGAAAGACCTGATACACGTCGCCCTGAAACACGACCGTATCGGCCTTGTACCGCTCCAGATCGCTAGGCTCTATGGCATTGCCGTACACGTCGGCGGCAACGGGCCCGATAATCGGCGGCGGTGTGTCCGAAATGAATTCGCCTTCGCGGTAGAGGCGAAAGGCAGTGTAGATCGTGATCAAATCCTCGGCTGTCGTCAGGTTTGCCTGACGCAGCATTTCGGGATTTGCACCAGACTGGATGGAACCGAGCGGGTTTGGGATGATCACCGTTAGCACGACAACTTCGCTGCCGTTGGTATCGTAGGTGATCCGGCGCCGCCAGATCGTCATCGGCTGAAAGAAGTCGTCGTCGCCGATGAGATCGTCCATGTCGATCATGTGATCACCTTCACGCCCTTGGCCGCGCGAACAGCGAAATCGATGTTGCGGCGGTACTGACCGGTATCGAGCAGCGGCGTCTCCCCATCGCGGCCCCGGCGCTTGCGCTGCTTGATCGTTCGCTCGGCGAGCGGCGGGTCGATGCCATCGGTGATCAGGTTCTTGACCGACGATGTGACCACAAATCCGACCTGCACATGGGCAGCGCGAACCCCATTCACGTTGCCAACCACAGCCTTGCCAACCGCCTCACGGTAGATTTTCTCAACCTTCGGCAGCGCGCTCTGCGTTCCCGGCACCAGATGCGGGCGCGCCGGGATGTTGGCCTCGGGGGCGCCGAATTCGTTGAGGTAGCCGATCTCGGCGTTGTTCAGATGCGGCGTCAGGTCTTCATCATCGGGGTCGCGGAAAGCATGCTCCGACGGGATACCGACCAGTACCCGGTCCTGGACCAGCGCCTTGAGCGCAGCTTTGACGGCGGCGGTATGGTCGAATGTGACTCTGACATTCTTCACAGCTGCAAGCCGCCAGCGCCGACTATCTGGGCCAGTTGCCAGAACTGTACCCCGTATGTCGTCGAGTTCCAGTCGCCGGCGCCTTCGAGCGTGACGGCCGAGGCGTCCTGGCTCTTTGAGAGCTTGTCGATCGACTTCGCCGTGGTCGGGCCTTCGATCGCGCCGACTGCGCCACCCTTTGCCGCCGCCTTGGCGTTGCGGCGCTGGACCGCCATGTTGTGGGCAATGAACAGCATCGAGCCGTGGTCAAGCAGATCGGCCCAGCGGTCCGCCGGAAGGCGAAGCAGCGCGATGCCCTGCCAGAAGGTGAAGCTAGCCTCTGGGTAGGCTGCTGCGTCCGAAAACTCCGGAAATGCAGCGGTAAAATCGCTGTAGCTGAAGCTCATCGGCGGACGTCCTGAAGAACAACGGGGGCGCCGCGCTGGACGCCCCCGCCTGTTTGCGAGTGACCGGCCCTATCAGCCGATGCCGTCGCGGTAGCCGATCGTTTCCGGATAGACCGTCTCCACGCGGCCGAGACGGCCGTAGTAGGGGACGTTGATCCAGATGCCCTGGTACTGGGGCTGCATCGCCTGCAGGGGCACCATCGGGTAGCGGACGTAGGGCTCGTAGCGAGTGTAGGCCGCCATGCGGTCGTAGGTCGCTGCCGCGCCGCCGGGGCCGTTGAGGTTGGCCTTGTCGAGCCACTTCACCGGGTAGATCTCGAGCTCGATGTTCTTCTGGGCAGTGAAGACGTTGTTCTGCTTCACATAGTCCATAATGCTGATGTTGCCGGCCTCGGAGACCTTGGTGGTCGCGATGTAGCCGAACGGATTCGGCGCGATCAGGACGTTCTTCGGCGGAGCCTTGTAGCCCGTGGCGGCCCACACCGACACGAGCAGCTCGTTGAAGTCCGCCGTGATCTCGTCTGGCGTCTTCGTGAGCCAAGGCAGCGAACCGGCGGCACCGGCGGCAACGTTGCCGGTGTTGATGACCAGTGCCGCATTGATGAGGCCGGTCGCGCTGATCGTCGGATCGCCGACATAGACCATCTGGTCCGTGTCCATCTGGTGCTTGAGGTTGAGGCCTGCCAGCATCTGGGTGTCGATCGGGCGCCCGAGCTGCTGCGCGCTGAGCAGTTCGGTGATGGTGTAGCTCACGGTCTCGGTCCAGAGTGTGAGCGGGTTCACCTTCTTCTCGATGTCGACGTTGATGCGCGGCAGGGTGGTCGATTCCTTGCCCGCCCAGCTGATGCCGCCCGACGAAGGACCACCGGTCGAGGCGAAGGTCGACGTGGTGTAGGACGAGGTTTCGTCGCCCATGGTCACATCGGTGCGCAGGTCGATGTCACGATCCCAGGTCATGTCGACCAGCGGCTCGTGGATCATCGGGTCGAGGCGTTCGAGCTCCCCGACGAGGAACGCACCGGCGCTGTCGATGGTGGCCTGGTCGAACGTCTGGAAGGCGTCGCGCAGGAAGCGCGTGGCCTTGCGGTTGTCGCCCCATGCGAGCGCGGCGGCGATAGCGGGTGCGGAAGCCGCTGCGATGAGCGCAATCTGCGGCACGATGATGGCGGGACCGCTCTCCCGCATACGGAGGGTATTCATAACGGTGATCTCCTTAGGAGAACGGCCCGGCCATCAGGACCGGTGCCTGAGGGGGTTGGGATCAGTACGGGATGCCGACCGCGAGCTCGACGTTGCCCGCCGCGTCGGCAGGACCCGTGAAGGTGAGCAGGGCAGGGGCAACCAGACCGGAGCTGGTCGTGTTGTCCTCGATGCCGCCGATCGCGAGCCCGCCGTTGACGGTGGTGCGAACATAGGCCTGCGCACCGCGCGCGGCAGTACCGTTGGCGAGGCGAGCGCCGAGGTAGCCGACGATCATGATGTCGATCAGACCCGAGGTCGGCGGAGTTCCCGCGCCGAGCGCCGAGGTCGGGCCGCTGGCATCCTGCGTCGGGTAAGGACGAACCGTATACCCGTAGATGACACCGGCAGCATCGCCGCTGGCAAGGGCGCGGACCTTGCCGCCGGACAGCTTGACGGGCTGGCCGTAGGCGGTGGGCGGGTTGTTCGAATCGATGACCTCCTGCGAGATCACCTGGCCTGCGAAGGAGCGGCTGACGGCGCCCAGAATGGCAGCGTTCATCCGCGTGGTAAATGCCGTCATGTCGGCTTCCTTTCGGTTGAGGTGGGGTTGGGCGGTTCGATCAGCGACCCGACGCCTTGGCGCGGCGGGCTGCGATCTTCTCCTGCATGAGAGCCGCGGTCATCGGCCCCTGCGGGATAGCGGTGACGCGCGGGCGCGTGTTGTGCGCCTTTGCGACGGCGGCGGCGGCATCGAACAGCACGCGGACCTGGGCGGGCTTCGAGGCGGCCAGATCGACACCGGCGAGGATCGCCTCGACCGGGGCCTTGCGAGCGCTATCGTTCAGCGCCCGGGTGAGGACATCGCGGCGCATGTCGGTGATCGCGCGGCGCTTGGGCTCGCCGTCCATTGTGCCGCTCTTGTAGCCGGGGAAGATGATTTCGGCTTTGGCAGCCGCGTCCATCACTTCCTTGCTGTCCGCCGGCTCGTCCTCTTCGGGGTCTTCATCGGTGACCTGGACGTTCGGCTCAGTCGTGCTGGCGGTCTGCGCGGCGGCCATTTCGTCGAACCGTGCGCCCATGCCAGCGATGGCATCCTCGAGAGCCTTGAAGCGCTCTTCGTAGGGGTTCTCGTCCGCCACGGCGGCTGCCGGCGCGACGGGCTCCGTCGGGGCGTTGTGGATGTGGACGTGGACGCCGCCCTCATCACCGTTGGGCTCTTCGCCCAGACCTTCAGGGGCGTCGGCAAGGGCGCTCTCGAAGGCGGTTTCATCATTGTCCCGGAAGGCGGCCCGAAGGCGGTCCATCAGGGACATCTTGCGACGCTTCGCCATATTAGTCTCCATGTCTTGGATGGCACATGAGGAGCCACCCCGACCGCGGTCGACGATGGCGAGGTGGTTGCCGAGGATGGCGGTCTGCCGTCCGAGGCCGGGTTTCACTTCTTCGAGTTCGGCATCGTAGCCGGGGCTGACTTCGCGCTTTTTCTTCGCGACGATCAGAGCAATGGTGGCCGCGTCCGTGATGAGCAGGTCGGCCATCAGGTATTCGGAATCGACGCCCTCGCCCCGGCGCGGGTTGAGCACCACCCCGATCTGATACTTGCGGGTGTCGGTCTCGCTGAGCAATGCCGGCGGGTGGTCGTTGGTGACTGGCTTGCCGTTGAAGCTGGCGATGGCATCGGGCGCGAAGAGCACATCGGCATCGCGCATGATGACGACCATCTGGCCGTTCGCAGCCGGGCGAACCTCGGGAACTTCATCCGGCCGATAGAGCATCGCGCCGGTGCGGGCGATGCGTACGTCGGAGCAGAGCAGGTATCCCTCAGGCGTAAGCGCCTGCGTTCGCCCAAGCTGCTCCGGCGCATAGGTTGCCTGCGAGCCACGGTCCAGCACCATGGCCCGGTCATGGTGGACCGCCATGGTCAGGCGCTGACGGCGCCGAGCTGGGCCGACGTGATCGCGGTTGCGGCCTTGCAGAAGAACGTGGCGCGGCGCGCGTTGGTCAGCGTGACCGCTGCGCCTGCGCTGCCACCATCGATTGCGACGTTGGCAGCCGCCGGGAAGACCTTGATCGGGTTGGCGCCGTCATTGAACACGGTGACCGACTGGCCCGGGACGAGCGCAGGAAGCGACACAGCGTCACCAGAGTTCGCCGCCGTGGCGACAAAGTTCAATTTTGAGGTCAGTGCGGTCGCACCGGCAAGCGTTTGGGTCGTGCTGGCCGTGATGCCTGTCGTCACGCTTTGAGCATCGCCGACCGGCGAAAACCGAGGCGTCCAGGTCGGAGAAGCCTGCGTGCCGGTGTTCTGGTAGAGCACGCCTGCGGTGGTATCGAGCAGCAGATGGCCGGGTAGGGCGACACCGGCGCCGGTACCGTTGGTGCCGTTGGTCGGCGCGCCCGCGTTGGTCAGGGTGACCGTGGCGGAAAGGCCGTTGAGAAGGAAAGCGGTAGCGTCGAGCAGGGCGCGGCGGATCGCGCCCTTCCGCTTGTAGGCGGGAAGAGGCATGGGTATCGTCCTTTGCTATGAGGCATGCACCGGATGACATCGTCGATCAGTTGCGGGCGATTGCCGCACTGGACGGTGTCGAGCTTCCCGACCTTGCAGCCGAGGATCTCGTGGAGTTCGATGCCGCCGAATACATCGAGTACCTGTGGGGCTATCTGACCCGCATCAGGGACGGGGACGGCGACCCGGTTGAACTGGCGCGCGAGGCGCTCGATTTCAGGAAGTGGACGCTCGGCGGTTAGGCCGACGCGCCCTTGCCCGCGAAGACGCGGGGCTTCGGCGCTGCGCCGCCGTTCTTGATCAGCGCGATGTCCGCCTCGATGGCTTCAGCCGCGGCATTGTCCGCGTCCGCGAGAGCCTGGGCAGCTTCAGCTTCGGCGAGCAGCTTCTCGGATGTCTCGATGTGGCCGCGTGCGCTCTCGCGCTTGGAGGCGGCCGCTTCGGTCAGGATCTGGATCGAGTTCATGGTACTTCCTTTCAGACGGCGGCGACATGACCGAGCGTGGCGGCCACGCCGGGGTGCAGCGGTGATGGTGCCTGATCCGGCAGTGCCCAGACGGCTTCGGTGTGTTCGCCGTTGAGGCGGGGTTCGAACGGTTCGGCAAGATCTGCGCGGTAGGTGACGAATCCCGACCGGGTATCGATCAGGCGTAGCGGCCAATCGGCGCTGGTACCCGCTTCCTCGCGGGTTTCGCGGCGGGCCGCTTCAACCGGACTTTCGCCGTCTTCGATCGATCCGCCGGGCCAGCACCACGTCTCCGGGTAGGAGCTTGTCGCGGCGCTGCGCTTCAGGAACAGCATGCGGCCATCTGGCGCGACGCACATGATTCCTGCAGCTCGCACCACTTCGGCGCTGCTGTCGCGGAGATAGACGTGAACGTGCATGGTCGCCTCAGAACACGGGCTCGGGAAAGCAGCGGCAGTTCCAGATCGCGCCCGGCAGCGCATGGTGCCCGGGATCGCATTCGGGCGGCTCATCCCACCGGAACGTCTTGCCTTCGAGCGCCTTGTGGGTCACCCGGACATCGCTGTCGCGCGAGGTCCGCCAGATGAAATGGGTCGAACCGATGTCCTCGGCCCGGGCCCGCGTGAACTCCGTCGAGGTGCGAGAAACCTCGGTCCGCGCAATCAGGTTCGCGCGGCTCTTGGCAACGTCGCCCGACCGCATGATCTCGGCAGCGATATCCTTGGCCCGCGTGCCTTGCGTCAGGCCTTCGAGGGTCAGCTTGTGCACACGCTCGGCGGCTTCGCGCGGCAGGCTGGTGATCAGGCGGACCTGATCGGCCAGACGCTGCTGCGTCAGAGCTCCGACGTCGCTGGCGTTCAACTGCACCTGCATGATGCGCGACATTTCCGCCGATACCTCGCGCCAGGCGCGCCGGTCCCGCGTATCGATCTCCTCGACCATGCGGCGCCCGACGACACGCGCCCATGGCTCGATGATCTGGGCGTAGCGCTCAAGTGCCTGCCCAATGCGATCGGCAACTGCCGGGTCATCCGGAGTCCAGACCGTGGCGACAAGCTCGCCGATATGCGTAGCGATCTTACGCAGTTGGCTCGCGTACTGCCGCTCCACCTTCATCGTCCGCACCAGACGGCTCGACGCCCGGGCCCGATCCATCACCGGTGTCCGGCTGCAGGTCGGGATCAAGCTCGGTCGGGCGAGGGGGCGCAAGCTCTGCCTCCTTGATGTCTTCGTCGGTGATGTTCGAGAACACCCCGGTCTGTTCGGCCGACTGCTTCAGCTCTCGCATTGCGGCGGGGGCGGAGATGAGGCCCAGCTCCGACGCGGTCCCAACGGCTTCGACGATCGTCTTGGCCAACGTGCCCTTCTCGGTGTCGGACAGCTGCCAGAGCGGGTTGAATTCGGCGCGGAACCCGTCGGGTGGATTTCCGCCCACCGCCGAGCGGTACAGAATGGTCGAGAGCTTGTTGACCGGCTGCCGCAGGTCCTTTTGCTGCTTGGCGCGGATCGCGTCGTAGTAGTTGCGCAGATCGCTTTCGCCGGTGCTGTTCAGCCCCGCCGGCGACTGGCCGAAGAGACGGACCAGCGGGATCTGCGTCGCGCCGGACAGCTGCTGCCCGAAACCGAGAAGCAAGTCGTTGAGACCCGCAAACGAATAGGTGTGGGTCTCGAAATCATCGTCGGTATCGAGCAGCGTCAGGCCTTCGCTCGATTGGAACCGGCGGATTGCCTCGACGTGCTTCTCGACTGCCGTCTGCGCAGCCCCGCCGGCGGCCAGGATGTTTCGCAGCCCCTTGAGCTTGAGTGTCCGCAGGTACGCCTTGAAGATGAGCTGAGCCGAACCCTGCGTCGCGCTGTCGTAGGCCACAAGGCGGTCGTACATCCGCTCGACAACCGACATGCCCCAGCCAGCCTCGGCGAGCCGTTGGAAATACGGCAGCTTCACCCCTTCGACGCGGATCACCCGGGTGTGATGGATTCTCGTCGATTGGAACGCCGATGCCTGTGGCCCGACCAAATAGACCTCCGGCCTGCCGACCATCGTGCCTCCGCTTTGGAGCACGTCGGTGGTGACCGGAAGCAATTCCCAGCGACCAAGCGGCACGACGCCACGGAACTGGTCTTTGGCGATCGTTTCGACCCGCAGCTCGGTCGACATGTCCTGGCCATCAATGCAGATGACCCCGATCGCGCCGCCATAGAGGCGGGCCCACTGGATCGTTTCCTGCAGCGACTGCCAGATCTGCAGGTCGTCCTCAGCGGCGCGGATCAACTCGTTGGCATCCGGCGTGATCGTCGACCCGAAATCCACACCCTCGCGCGTCATGTCCTCCGCAACCGCATCGACCACGGCGCCGACCACCCAGGAGCCGCGGTACATCGCCTCAAGCGTGCGCGGCTGACGGGTCAGCAGGTTAGACAGCCCGTAGGTGTTGCTGTCGCTCATGTTCCCGGTGCCGACCCCAAGGCGGGCCTGCATATTCTGGAAACTGTCCTGCGTCGCCCGGTCCATCTGCGGCCGCGCCGCGGTGCTGCGGCCACGGGCACGGCGCTGTGATCGTCGGCTCATGCGTAGGCCTTGATGTAGGTGTTGAGGTCGAAGCCGTCGGGGGCGAAGGTGAGGCCGAGCGAATCCGCGATGTCCGGGGATCGCAGCCCGCGCTTCTTCATGTCGGCCTTGCCCTCGACCACGATGCGGCCGCTGCTGTCGATGCGGTACCGGGGCGAGGTCAACTCGCCCGCAAGGTCCTCGGCGATTTCCTTCGGCAAGGCGCCGAAGCTTGGCTCCTCGGTTGCTACCCACTGGGCGACTTCAAGCCAAAGGTAATCCCTGAGCTTGAACGCCTGCCCATCGACCGCGTCCCATTGCGTCCGTTCCGGCGCCGCCTCGGACACCATGACAGCCACAACGGGTTCGCCGAGCTCGATCAGTCGATCGGCGACGCCGGCGCCGAGGCCATTGGCATCGACGTAGATCTTGTCGGCTTCCCACTGCTCCCGGAAGAGCTTGGCCTGCCCGGCCGTGGTCATCGTGTCCTGCTTGGCGCGAATTTCGCACTTCTCGATCACGTTGCCGACGCGGAGGATGAACACCGTCCGGTCATCACCGAACCGGGCGACATCGACGCCAAGCCGCCGCTCCATGCCGGGCTTGGCCGGATCGTTGCGGCCGATCGCCGCCTCGGCATCCTCAAGCGCGATGAGGGTATCATCGTCCTGCTTGGGGAAATCGCCGTCGGCACGGACGCGGACAACGTTCGAACCTTCGCCGAACTTGCGGACCAGGCGCTGCCGGTAAGTCGGGTCCACCAGCGGGCTGTCGCCGCACTTGAAGTGCAGCGCCGTGAAGTCGGCCCGGTCCTGCTTGTGCGAGCGAGCAAAGTACCCGGTGTTCCGGGTCGGGTTGCCGACCATGAGCAGGCGGGCGCCATGCGATGACAGCGCGCCTTCGGCCACCTCGAAGATCTTGTCGTCGACGCCGCTCGCTTCTTCGACGACGAACATGATCTGGCCGTCGTCCGCGATCTCCTCGACCGTCGTACCGTCAGCGCTGATCCTGACGCCGCTGGCGTGAAAGCCCTGCAGCGCGTCGGGGTTCTCCTTACGCGCCGTCCGCGCGACCGCGAACCACTGGTCCGGAGAGCCTTTGTCCGCGATCCTGTCCTGGTTGATCGTGAACAGGTTGGAGAGCCAGAGCTCCGGCGGCAGTCCGTTCGCCCGGCTCATGGCGTCGGACTTGCGCGCCCACTTGCCCAGCTCCGACCAGAGCACGTCGCGCAGCTGGCTGGCGCTGGGGGCCGTGCAAGGGATCTTCGGGAAGTCGAAGCATTCGAGCATCCACCAGATCGCGGCAGAAACCGAACCTGACTTGCCCACACCGTGGCCAGCGCGGGCGCTGACCTTCGCGCCTTCGGGCTGGATCGCTGCGAGCAGCTCAGCCTGTTGGGTGGTCGGGTTCAGGCCAAGACGTTGCTTGGCGTAGAGGATGTTGTTCTGCCGCCAGATCCCGCGAAGCTGCTGATACTCATCAAGTTGAGCTTCGGTCAGCATCGCCCACGGCCTGCCTTGCAGCAGCCAGAAGTCCGGAGACACCGCCGGTGCTGTTGATTTCGACCGGGCCGCCGTCCTTGCCGGTCAGTTCGAGGCGATCCTTGAACATGCCGAGATGGCGGGCGACGTTGTCCCAAGCTTTCTGCGGGTCATGCATCAGCACCTCGAGGCCGTCGCGGCCTTGCTTGATGCCAGCGTAAAGCGCCTTACCCTTCGCGCTGAGGCGGCGCGTGTCGGCGAAGAACGGCTTCTCGACTCCGTCGCCGTCGCAGCGCGGGCAACGCGGGTCCGGCGCTGCGTGCGTGGTATACCCGTAGCCGCCTTCATCGGTCGGTGCCGCGCGCTTGTTCTGCGTCGCCTTGGTCTTGGCTTCCTCAAACTCGCCGATATCGCGCCACTGGTAGGCGTGACCATCGCCGTGGCAATAGCGGCAGGCGTGACGGCGGTACTGGACGAGCTCGTTGGGGTCGGCTGTGGCAAGGTCAAACCAGTGCTGCAGCACCATGTCCGCGGTGATCTCGGTCCGCTCTGAACGCTGCTCCATGGCCAGCTTGATGGCGGCCTGAACATCGGGCTTCTCGAGAAGCTCCACAGCGATCCGGCGCGCTGACTTCGCGCTGTAGCCGGCGCGGGTCGCGGCCTTGGCGCCGCAAAGGTCGATCAGGTACTCGTTGACGAACGCCTGCTGCTTGGGGGTGAGGGCCATGGGTTGAAACCTTTCCGCCGGCCGCCCGAAAAAATATTTTTGGGCCCACATCGGCGAGAGCGGCCACGCTCAGGATCGGTGGATAGGATCACCTCCCTTCGATGGGCGGAAATGCCGGATTTCCGCGCTTTGCATGGCCTGAAAACAACGAAGCCCGGACGCTGTTTCCAGCTCCGGGCATAGTTCGTGCGCCGGTATTTATGCGCCTTCCCACTCACGTTCGCAAGGGGAAATCACACCAGCACCCCGCAGCCCAGCATCGCGTAACGCTGGAGCACGTCCCGCTCGTCCACGTCGCGCCAGGTCCGCTCCCGGATATCGATCCATCGATCGAGCGCCGCGATGAGCCGATTGCGTGCCGTAGGCCAGCTGACCCGGAACACCCGGGCTGTCGCGAACAGGTCCCGATCGGACAGGACCATGTCGATCACCATGCGGCGAGGCATCGGCAGAAACCGGCGCCAATCCGAGTAGGCGCGCTCAAGCCGGACCATCGCCAAGCGCTCGACCAGAGCATCACGCGCCGATCCGGAGCTGTCGACGCGCGCCTCGAAGCTGGCACCGCGCACCGCGACGCTGCGCTCGATAAGCTCGGCCACCAGCGCGATCTCCAGCGCCGCCGCGTGCTGGTCGGCGGTGATCTGGCCGTTCTCGTGCATCCGGGCCATCGACGAGGCACTGCGCCGCCGCTTCGTCTTGGTCAGCTGGCCGCCCTCGTCCGGCACGAAAACGTCGTCGAATTCGCCATGCGCCTCGGCTTCCGGGGTGATGATCGGCTCGCCTGTTTCGCGCTCGAACTCGCTCATCGTGTCTATACGGGCCTGCCACTGGGCGTGGGTTTCATCCCGGCGCTTGACCCGAGGATCTCGTTTGCGGCCAATGTTTCGAGCTTGCATGGTGTCCCCTTGCTGGTGATCTGACCGCCGGTGCAACCGAGGCGGATTGGATGTTGAGTTTCGTTGAACGCACCCGGGCTATCGTCGGCGCCCGTAGAGCCGCTTGCCGATGGCCTCGATCCACATCGAATCCACCTTCGCCACGTCGTTCGGGAAGATGACCACGATCCCATGCTCGTCGTAGAGCTCCTGCGCGGCGCGGCGGGCGCCGGCGGGGTCCGGATCGCGCATCGACCTCGCGAACGGGGTCAGGCTGGTGCGAGTCAGGGTCATGCCTGTGCCCCCAGCTGACGGGCCTGCCAGCGCTGGAAATCCTCCGGCGGCATCAGGGCGCGGGCCTCGAATTCGGACATCTCGCGCGGCGGGTACCGGGCATCGAACAGGGCATCGGCCTGCCGCTGCTCCTCGGCGCGCTGGCTCGCCTCCTGCGCCAACCGGGTGAGGATGGACTGGATGTACCCCGCCGGCCGTTCGGGCTTGGCGACGAGGGCCCGCTCGAACGCTTGCCCAACGATCTCGGTGCCGTGGGATTTGATCCACCGGGCGATCTGGGGGCGTGCCGTCTCACCGAGGATCGTGACGCCGTTGGCCCACAGGATGCGGTTGGGGTCATCGTCCGGGGGAGGGTTGGACGCGGCTTGCGGAGGCTCTGGGGCAGGCCGGTCATCGGCTCGGAAATCGTCGGCGCCGCCGGTACCGCTAGGTACCGTATATTCTCCCTGTCCCTTTACTGTCCCTTGGGAAGCTGAAGGACTCCTTGAAGCATCCTTTATGGATTCCTTCGACGATCCCTTTTGGTTTTCGGAAGCATTCCCTTGAGCATTGCTTCCTCCATGCGTTTGGAGTCCTTCGCCCTGCGCAGGTTCATCTGAATTATCCTTGTTTCCCCAACGCTTGGCGTTCGCCTTCTTGCTGCGATCACGATAAAATTCCTTCTTTCGATAAGCCTCTGCAGCCTTCTCCGCGACGACAGGATGGTAAAAACGCCCATCGTTGCACTTGACCCACCCGTGCAGCGCCACAGTCCGAACTTTGCGCCAACTTTTCAAATCTCGACCAAATTCGGCGAGACGGGCCAATTCTACCTCGTCATCCGGGATGGACGCGGCAGGAACTTGATGGAACGATTTGAGCCACAACGTGATGCCAGCACGCCATTCCGCGTCAGACGCGACGGCATGAAAACGCGAGCCAAAGAGGCGCACGATGTCGATCGGCATGAACTGAAAATCGCGCAAGTCGCAGTCGGCCGGGGTGAGTGGTTCGGGTAATTCTGTCATGATCATCTCACGGCCTGGTAGGGAGCAAAGAACCGCCCGCGCGCGATGCCGGTCGTCCCGTTGCGGCGCTTGGCAAGAATAAATTCGATGACGCCGCGGATGCGCTCCATGCGGTCTTCCCAGCGGCTGTGGGCATCGGCATCGTTCTGCGGCTCGGTTTGGGCGAGGTAGTACTCCTCGCGCATCAGGAAGAGCACGGCGTCGGCATCCTGCTCGATCTGGCCGCTGTCGCGCAGGTCGGAGAGCTGGGGTCGCTTGTCCTGCCGCTGCTCGACGCTGCGGCTCAGCTGCGCCAGCGCCATGATGGTGACGTCCTGATCCTTGGCGATCGCCTTCAGGCGCTTCGAGACTTCGCTGGTCGCCTCGTAAGCGCTCTTCTGCTTGGTGTCGGGATGCAGCAGCTGCAGATAGTCGACGATGACGAGGTCAAGCCTGTGCCCCCGCGCGGCCATGCGGCGCTTGTGCCGGCGCACCAGCATGTCGAGGCGCCCGACCGGGAGGGTGCCGGTATCGACCACCGTGAGCGGGATGCGCGACAGCAGAGTGCCGGCTTCTGCCACGCGCTCGCGCTCCCAGTTGTTGAGGCGGCCGCGCTGAAGCACCGAATAGGGGATACGACAGTTCTCGTGATCGAACAGGCTGTCGGAGATCATCCGTCCAATCAGGTCTTCCTTCGACATCTCAAGGCTGACGAACAGCGTGCCGTGGCCGTGCGAGGCGGCACCGCGCGCATAGGTGCAGGCAAAGGCCGTCTTACCCATGCCGGGCCGCCCGGCGACAATTGTGAGGCTCTTGGGCCGGAGTTGGCCGAGCAGATCATCGACGTTCGGGATGACGCGGCAACTGACGCCGGACACATCGGCGTCAAGCTCGGCAAGCCATGCATCGACGCATTCGGCTGCATCCGCCTCGACGACATTGCTCTCAGCGCGGGCGGTGACGGCCGCATCGGCTAGGGTGCTGATTTCCGGCAAGCTGGTGCCGAGATCGGCGCAGGCCTCGACAGCATCGAGGAGGCCGCTGCGCATGCGGCGGCGGTCGGATAAGTCGGCAATCTGCCGTGAGAGATCGCGCACATCAGCCAGCATGGCCATGGGGTCGCCGGTAAGGCGAGCGAGGTAGGCAGGGCCGCCAAGCTGCTCGAGGTGGGGATCGCCGTCGAAATGGCTCTTGATCGCGACCGGAGAAGTGCCACGGCCAAGCGCGGCTTGACCCACGATGGTCTCAAAGAGACGCCCGTGGAGATCGATCGAGAAGTCCTCCGGCTTGACCAGGTCGGCGATGCGATCGATCAGCAGCGGATCCATCATCATCGCGCCGATCAGCGCCGCCTCTGCCTCGATGTTGGCAATTGCGGACGGCGTCGGTCCGGCAGGCGTCTGCATTCTGGAAATGGTGGCAATCCCCGCGTTCATGCGATCTTGTCCATAGCGACGTAGAATTCCTCGAAGCTGTCCTGACGCAGGATCAGCCAGAGGGGGTTATTCTTGAGCTTCGGGTTGAGAACCTCGGTGCGCAGCAGCGCGGCGTGAACTTCGAACGCGAGGGTTGCCCGTTGTTCATCGGTCAGCCGCTGCGGCGCGCTCATTGTGCGATCCTTTTCTGGTCGTGCGGCGTCTCTGTGGCGCACGTCAGGCGCCCGTTGCGCAGCCAGTGCACCAACCGTTTCCGCTCGCGCTGAATGACGTAGCCGCGCAGCAATCCCTTGTGCCGGTGCACGTCGAAGGTGCGCTCACCCTCGCGCGTCACCACAGCGTGGATGCGCTCCTCGTCAGGGCAGCACAGCGCCGGACCGTCGTCTTCATCCATCATCGGCGGCCGCCTCCGACGAGCATCGGCTGAAGCACCTCATCAGCACGCCACGGCGGAATGACGCCGCGCAGCCCGGCGCAGTAGTCGAGGATCCCGAGCGCGTCGGCCTCGTCGGTATTGCGCGGGTGGAACCCGAGATGACGGCAGCGCTCCATGGTCAGAGACTTGAGGCTGTCTGTGGCGCTCCTGCCCGCCGCCTTGGCTCGGCGCTTGGCGTCCGATGAGTTGATCCGACCGATGAACGAAGGCCGCCAGGACTCGAGGTTGATGCCTTGCACGATCCGCAGCTCCATAGCGTGACCGAAGCTCTCGGCATGGGCAGCGAGCCCGGAAAGGACACGCAGCGTATCAATGTTGGTCTTGCCCCGGAGCTTGTTCGGATCGAGCGGCTCCTCAAAGAAGAGCGCCTCGAAGCGCGATACCGCGCGCAGATCGAGCAGGTTCGCGTGAAGCTTGGCAAAGGTCTGCCCGCGCCCGGTGTATTCGGAGCCAAGTTCCCAGCTACCATAGCGCGGCGGGGTATCGTCCCCCATCCACACCGCCCAGCCCGTCGACCGCTTCGACAGGTCCAGCGCGATCATCGGAATTGCACTCACGTCGGCTCTCTCCGCGAGGGGAGGACGGCGCCGGGACGCCGCCCGCGCCCCTTCAGTTCAGTTGCAGGCTGGTGGGCTCGGCGTTCCCGGCAAGCGCGAGGTCATCGTCACCGCCCGTATGGGGCTTGAGCGTGGCCATGCGCGGCTTCTCGGCCTTGCCGCCGCTGGGGACGACATCGCCGCCGGCCTGGCCCGCCGCCAGCGTGAGCAGGTCGGTGGGCCGCTTGAAGTTCATCTCGGTCAGGCCCTGATGCAGCGCGGTCAGGAAGTGGTCGCGCTTGGCATCCTCACAGCCTTCGAGAAAGAACAGCAGATCGATGATCTTGCGCGGGAAATTGCACTCGTCCTTGATCCGCTTGTAGGGGTCGGAGAGATCGCCGCTCTTTTCCTGAATGAACGCCTTTCGAGGCGCGATTTCGTTGCGGTAGATCTTGATCGCTTCGGCAGCATTGGGGGCATTGTAGACGCCGCCATCGGCGGGCGCGCCGTCAGTCTCATTCTTCGGTTTGGCCACAACGGCCTCCTCTTCTTCGGTGGTGGAACGGATTGGCAGGAGTTCGAACGCCTCTGCCGGCGGCGGATTGCGCTGCTCGTCGGCCCACATCTGCGCCTCGCGCAGCGTCATGCCCGCGATCGCGGCGGCATCGGCGAGGGGCTTGAGCTCGATATGGAGGGCTCGGCGGAACATCCGCAGCTGCTGCGAGCCACCGATCACCGGCGCGGCTCCAGAACCGGAGACGGCTCGAGCCCCATCTGTTCGCGCATCAGGCGCGCCCGGGCTTTGTACCGCTCGCGCTGGTCGAGGCAGGCGAGCTCGGCGAGCGCGCGGCCCGCGTCGCTGGGCGTGGTGCGGCGGCGGAAGAGGTTCATGTCGATGCCTCCGGGTAGTCGCCGGAACGCTCGAGCTCCCGGCGACAGGGTTTGATCCAGCGGAAATGGGTGACGGTCTGCGCGCTCGGGCCGGTGAACCAGACCAACCAAGCGTAGCTGGTCGCAGTCGACGCCGTGCGGGGCTTCCCGGTCTTGGGATCGATATTGCCGGGGTCGGGATCGCCAGCGCGGACCAGTCGGCTTTTCAGCATGACGACGCGCTCGGTGAACTGCAGGACGTAGGCTGGCGGGTTCTTGGAGAACAGCCGCTCGTACCGCCCTTCGCTTTCGAGAAACGATGTCCTGACCAGCATCGCGACGCCGCGCGTGCTCAACTCGCAGGCGCGCTCGATGAACTGCTCTGCCAGCCGGAAGGGTGGATTCGCGACAGTCCAGTGCGTCTTCGACAGGTGCGCGGCGGGACCGAAAAGGTAGTCTCGGACCGGGTAGCCAACGCCGTAGTCGTGAATGTCGGAAGCGTAGACCGCGCCGAAGTACTCGAGCAGCGGCTTCGCCATGTGTCCAACATTCGCGGACGGTTCGCGCACACTGCAGTCGCTCAGGGTCTCGCACGGCGGCCCCTTGGTCAGGAACTGGCACAGTGCGCGCGTCGCGAACGGCGGCGTCCGAAAATCGTCCAGGCTGTCAGCGGGCTCGTTGCGCTGCTGCATGACGGCGGAAGAGCGGTTCTGCTCCTTCATTCGACCAGCCCCTCCCGGACCTGACCCGCGAGATCGTCGTAGGCGGTGGCGGACAGATCGAAGAGCGACATGACCTGTTCGCGGTCCACGCCCCTCGCGATGGCCTTGCGGGCGGCGGCATGGCGCTTCGTCTGCGCCGTGAACTTGCCGTCGCGCTGCGCCAGCATGGCGAGGATGCGGTCGCGCAGGGCATTACTGCCTTGCTGCATGGCGGTGCGGTGGGCGACATCGCCTGTCACCGGACCGCCGGCGCCGTCCCAGTGATTGGGGTGATGGCCCGTCATGCCAGCACCTCCAGCGCCTTGGCCACATCCGGATTGCGCTCGATGTAGAGCGGCAGATTGGCGATCAGGCACTTGATCGAACTGTGGTCGCGGCCGAGCCTGACGCCGATCTGGTTCAGGCTATGCCCGCGATTGCGCAGCGCCACGGCGATGACACAGCGCGCCTCGACAGCGTTCGCTTCGCGCGATCCGCCAAGCACGTCGGCGGCCTCTATTCGGAGCATGGGCCCGATCTTTGCCAGCATCAGCCGCACGGCATCGGTGGGCGTCGCGGTGCGCGGGCCTACCCGGTGGGCCCGGCAGCGACCGGTGGTGTTCTTGGATGTAAGCGGCGTGCTGCAGACCGCGCATTTCTTCATTTCAGCCCGGCGCGCCGCGTTGAAGCAGGTCAGGCACAGTCCCGACTTGTTCTTGCGCCCGTTAAGCCCGCTGCCGCACCCGGTGCAGTTACGGCCGTGCGAGGAGGGCTCCAGCGCGCCGCGCCGGGCATTGTCGTTGATGTGCGGCATCCCGATCGGCGGCAGCCCGCGCGCGACCAGGATGCTGTCGCGCAGCTTCGCCGATGCAAGCACCGCCTTGGTGTAGTCGCGGAAGTCGGCGTGACGGATCGCGGCGTTGTCGGCCGCTGCATAGGCGGGGCGGGGCATCATGCCGCCACCTGCCAGACGTAGCCGACGCCGCGCTGGGTGACGATCGGGCAGGGTACGTTGATTTCGGCGCAGGCCTCGCGTGCGCGGTGGATCTGCACAGCTAAGGTGTTCAGGTCCTCGCTTGCGCTCACGCGAGCAAGCAGGGCGTCGCCGCGCACCGCTCGGTTCGACACGGCCAGCGAATGCATGATGCGCGCCGGAGTGGCAGCCATGCGCAGCGGCCAGCCGTTGTAAGTGACCGTGGCCGCGCGCGGATCGATCCTGAAGCCGTCGCGCTCGACGATCTCATCCTCGCGGAAATTGTACCCGCAGCACGGGCAGAAGGCGGGCGCGCTGCTCACGACACCGCTCGCAGCCGCATCTGCTCGGTACCGGTGACGAAGGCATCGGCGGCGGCGATCAATTCCTTGACCACCGGCAGTGCATCGAGCTTGCCCTTGGGCCCCTTGGCTCGCGAGACGGCAGCCATCGCATCAGCAAGCAGCGGCAGCAGTTCGGGCGCGTCGTCGGCGCCGCGCTCCCACATGACGGTGTAGGGCCGCATGGCCTCCGGGCCGAACACCGCCCCCAGCCGTGCCATCGCCTCGTTGTCGAGCGTGCCCTGCTTGTTGCGGGCGCGCTGGATCGTGTTGGGATGGACGCCGATCGCGCCGGCGAGCTCGATGTCGGTCAGGTCGTGATCGCGCTGGATATCGCGGATCACGTTCGAGAGCGCGGTCCTCACACCATCCGTGGTGGGAAGGCTCCGAAATGGCAGCGATACTTGCGTAGGCCGGTCAGGCATCTGTTTCACCATGGAAAAGGGAAAGAAACCGGGACAGCACAGCACGCCAACGGGACTGGCGGGGGGGCGTGCTGTCCCGGCAAGGTGCCGCGCTCTGTTCCAGGGTGTGGTCGGCGCGGAATTCGGACACAGTGATGCTGTGGGGATAGGTCAGCGCATCGGCCCAGGAACCGGCGAGACTGACGTCATCAATCATGCGTGGACCCCTCCGGCGGCGCAGATTGACTCCGCGCCGCCTTCGGCCATCCTGTGGGAGCGACCCGACACAGGAGAACTATGTGCAGACCTCCGACTTCATCGCGGCGTCGGCAGTTCTGATTGCCGGAATGTCGGCTGCAATTTCTATTCCGCTCGCCCTGAAAGCAGAGCGTCGCAGCCGAATTGCCGACATTCCCGTAATCAATGTCATGACTGGAAACTCGGGCAGGCCGAACTGGCGACTGCTGACCTTCGAGATCGACAACAAGACGGCGGGGTCTTGGACGATCAACGAGATCGAGATGGAACGACGCCCCGAAACACGATGGGCGAGCGGCAATTGGATGATTGCTATGCAAGACGGTTGGAACATCGAAAGCGAAGCTATCCGTGGCAGCTTTCCAGTGAACCGGACTGTTCGCAGCGGAGACAAGGACACCTTCCATGTCTACCTCCGGCTTTCGGACCAGACGGCAGCGGTATCCGGCTCATCAAGGACGGGCTGGCCGTTGTTATTCCAGCCGATAATCCGGCGCTTCTCCCGGCGGGCCTTGCGCATCTCGTCGACGAAGCATGCGTGGTCGATGGAGCGCCATATCATCAGAGTGCCGATTGCGACCGACATCTGAAGCAAAGCGATTGCGCACGAAACGGCGAGAACCACAACGCTGGCTCCATCACAGGACGAGGTGACCATCGGCGCCACGATCACGCCGCCTCTTGGGGCGAGGTGGGGGAATTGAACTCCGTCATGAACCGCCGAACTCTCTCGACAGTGCTCATGCGGAGATCGCGGCCGGCGCGAAGCTGGCGGACGAAATGGCGGTCGTTCACGGCTTGCTCACCAAACTGCCATTCCGACAGTTGGTGCGCGTCCATGAACTCCTCGATCTGTTGAATGAGGTCAGGCATGGGTGCTGTTTGTATGTGGGAAATATCCCCCAGTCAACGACCACCGAGTGGGAAATTTCGAGTGTACCCCTATCCTTCGGAAATGTGGGATATTTCACCCATGTCCAAAGGGGTGAACATTCAAGCAATCCGGCAGCACATCGAAGCCGAGATGGAGCGGAAGGGTTTTAGTCGGCGATCGCTGTCATCAGCAGCTGGTCTCAGTCAGACGGCCGTGCGCGACGTGCTTGACCGCACCGAGAACCCGGGAATCGGTACATTGCACCGGATTGCCGAGGCTCTTCAGGTTCCCTTTGAGCAGATATCAGGAACAGACGGTGTTCCGCTGGTCGGGCATATTGGCGCCGGGGGATCGGTGGCATATTTCAGGGATGACGAAGAGTTTGAAATGGTGCCGCGGCCACCGCTTGCACCTGGTCCGCTCGTAGCGTTAGTCGTTCGCGGCGAATCCATGCTGCCCAAGTATGAAGCGGGCGACATTGTGTTCATTCGCCGCGATCATGACGGCGTCCTGCCTCAATACATTGGCCGGTATTGCGCAGTCCATCTCGCCGACAATGGAACGTACCTCAAGCAGCTCGCGCCGGGATCCGAGCCGGGAAAGTACACGCTCCGGTCCTTGAACGCTGCCGACATGGAAAACGTCGAGGTCGTCTGGGCCTCTCCGGTTCTCTACGTCAAGCCTCGCGACTAGCGCATGAGGTCGGGCATCGGGATAAACCCGCCCGCCTGTGCGCCGTCGTAAAGTTGGATCAACGGCATCGTCGCCAGCTCGCGGCAAGACATCGCGTAGGACTGCGCGGCAAGTTTCCGCGAGTAGACTTGTGCTGCGCTCTTTCGGCCAGCCGGCACCTGCCCATAGGCTTTCATCCAGTACCCGTTCTGCGTCAGCTGCGTGCGCGCCTGATTGATCGCGATATTCGCCCAAGCACTTGAACGCATACCGCAGCGCACGGCGTGCTGGGCGTTGTAGCGTACGACCTCAACCCAAAAGACGCCATTGGTGTAGACCTTGTCCGCCTTGGCCGGGCTCATCGTCTGAAGCGGAATGCCGGGCGCCGCGAGCGCCACGCCGGGCGCGGCCAGAATCATGATCAGCAGGCATTTCATCTCCTTACTTTGCCGCATCGTGATTTGCGCGAGGTAGTGTGAAATTTCCCACATTTGTGCTTGACCATGTGGGAAATATCCCCCATACATTCTCCAACAGCCGGTGAGCCGCAAGCGCAGACCCGGCCCAAGTTGGAGACGCCCGATGCACAGCTACCCCGGCACCGAAGTCTACACCGGCCCGCGCCGCGATCCCGTTGCCGCGCTCGGCCTCGCGCACACTGTCCGCCGCAACGCTGCATGGCCGCAATCGCCCGCCAACCACGTTGGCCCGTTCCGCCTGAACACCGAGCGCGCGGTCGAGCTCGCCGCCATGTCGCCCGGCAACCGCGATTTGGCGCTGCAGGACGCGTTCAACCTCTACCTGATCGAGCGTGACCGGCTCGAGGCTGGCGCGCTGATCTGGCGCCGCTGTGCCTCGACGCTGATCGCCCGCCGCTGGGATACGGAAGGCGCTGCGTTCATGGCGGAAGCCCGCGCCGAGTTCGAGCGCGCGCTGGCTGATGTGCGGGAGGCGGCGTGATGGCTGACCTTCTCCAGCAGGCCCGCGACATCGCGGCGGATCAGTACATCCGTTTGGAAATGAAGCGCCCGACGTCGTTTGCAACACTTACCGATTGGGCTGCGCACATTCCGGCCTATGAGGCAATGCTTCGCAACGGCGCCTTGGACAACGATCGCGAAGTCCAGACCGCGCTCGCCGCTCTCCGGAGTGTCCAGTGATGGCCTCCCGCACCGGACAGCTCGCCCGCGCCGTCGAAACCGCGCGCCCCCATGAATTCCGCCGCCTGCGCTTCAAGGCGTGGAAGCCCGGCGCTGGCAGCGAAGCGCACCCGCTCGATTGCGGCGATGCGAGCAGCATCGATCAGGCGCTCGCCAACGCCGCGCGCGGCTGCGCCCACAAGGATGGCATCGCGCTTCTGCAGACGGACGCCATCACCGGCGACCAGCTGCTGGTCACCGCCGTCGTGCGGCAGAGCAAGCCGATCTGGCGCAAGTGCCCCGAAACGCTCGTCGCCAAGCAGTTCCGCGACCTCTTTGCCGACCGCCAAATGACCATGAAAGTGCGCGGCTTCGATCCGGTCGAGCCGTGGCGCTGGGAGCCCGGCGCTGACGTCGTTGGTCAGCGCAGCGGCGCTATCGAGGGGATTGCATCGTGATCGACACCTACAAGCGCCTGCACCGCCAGGAACAGGAAGCGCGCGTCGCCGCCGGCCTGGAGCCGAGCCGCATGGGTCCGATGATGGGCCTCGCGATCGGCATCGGTGCGACCATCGGCGGTCTTGCAGTCATCACCGGTGTGCTGGCCGTCATCGGGTGGGTGATGTCATGAGCAGCACCCGCGCGTCCTACATCCTCATTCACCAGAGCCGCGCCGGGACCGCGTTCCCGCCGGTTCGCGGAGTCCCCAGCATGGAGGAATGGGCACAGCTCCGCGCCGCCCGCCAGCCATGGTGGAAGCGCCTGTTCTCGCTCCCCCGCGCAGCCTCGCCGATGTCCCCCGGTGCGCGCCCGTCCCACATCGAAGCCGTCGAGGCCGGTTTCGATAACGGGGTCTCGTCCGATGCGGAATGAGGCCACTCCTTATGCGGATCAGGCCGTGCGTCCCGTCGCTGTCGCAGGCGCTGTCGACGTCACCCGGCCTGCAGAGGGCTACTACCGCTTTCGTCTCCGGTCCGGTTCGGTCTTTGGCGGCGTGCGCATCTGGTACGGCGCGCCGTTGGATCCGGTGACGGGTGAGGAGCTCGACCGTTCCTGGCGCTGGCAGGCGCTGTTCAACGGCGAGCCGATTGATCTTGATCGCGTCTGGCCGACCTGCGCCGGCGATCCGATCACAGAGGATGAGTACCAGACCTATCGCGCCCGACAACAGTGGGCTGCGCAGAACGCGCCGCGCAGCGCCTACGCCGACCCCCGCAAGCGGATCGACCCGCTCTCCACCAACGACCCCCAACTTTTCTAGCCGAGGAGCCATTTGCCATGGGCATCACTACCGCACGCAAGCTCGATGACGAGGCTCCCGCCCCGGCGCCGCGCGATCACAACAAGCCGCCGCTCGAAGAACTGATCCCGCTCGAATTCCGTGAGCAACTGACCGCGGAGCATCCCGATTTTCTGGTGCTGGTCGACAATCGCTGCGGCGCCGGTGACCGGAACAGCGAGGCCTATCAGACCGGCGAAGCTGACCGCGCGAAGTGCGTCGATCAGGACACCTACGAGCGCTGCGGCAAGCTGGCGAAGAAGCTGCGCGCGATGGAACAGCACGTCGAGGCGACCCACACCGTTGTGAAGGCCCCGTACTTGCAGGGCGGCCGCTTGGTCGATGCCGAGAAGAACGCCCTGCTTGGCCGGATCAAGGCGGCGCGCGACCGGGTGCAGGCTCACATGGACAGCTTCCTTGAGGCCGAGCGCGAAAAGCAGCGGCAGGCGGAGCGGGAGCGGCAGGCAGAACTGCAGCGGCAGGAAGAGGAACGCCGGAAGGCTGCCGAACTGCTGCGCGAGAACGGCATCAGCGCCGACGTTCTCCCCGAGGCGCCGCCGCCGCCCCCGCTCGCCGCGCCTGCACCGCTGGCCGGTCCGGTCCGTACCGACGGCGCAACGATCTCGTCCGGGATCGAATGGCGCTCGCAGGTCACCGACTACGCCAAGGCTTTCAGGAAGGTGAAGGACGACGCTGCAGTGCGCGAGGCAATCGACAAGGCGATCCAGCGGTTCGTGAAGGCCACCAAGGGCCAGGTCGCGATCCCCGGGGTGACCATCACCGACCACGCGCGCGCCAGCGTTCGCTGACCCGCGCCGACGTCCAACCACCGATCAAGTCAGGAAACCGCCATGCAGTACGTCAAGTGCAAGTTCCGCCCGTCCGACACCAAGACCTACACCTATCAGTGGGACGGCGAGCCGCTCCAGAAGGGCGACGTCGTCAAGGTCGCTGATAATCGCGACCCGACCGCATGGAAGCGTGTGTGGGTCGAAGAGGTCACCACCGACGCACCGCCCTTCGCCTGCAAGCCGATCCTCGGGATCTACAACCCCGACGCCGAGCCGCCCGCAGCGCCCGCACCGGTCCCGGCCGAGGACCTGATTAACGGCCCGGCCGATTTCTGAACCCTCTCATTTCAATCGGAGAAAATGAACATGAACGCCCGTTCCCAAGCGATCCAGCGCGCTGATGCGCAGGTCGAAGAAAGCCGCTTGCGCGCGGTTGCTGCGCGCGAAACGCAGCGGCCCAAGCCGATGAGCGCACTGGAATCGCTCGCCGCTCGCCTCGCGCTTGATCCCCAGAAGCTGCAGGACACCTTGGCGAAGACCGCTTTCGCCAGCTGCACCAGCTACGAAGAATTCATGGTCTGCGTGATGGTGGCGAATGAGTACGAGCTCAATCCGCTGACCAAGGAGATCTACGCGTTCCCGAAGCGCGGTGGCGGCGTTGTGCCCATGGTGGCCTACGATGGCTGGATCAAGATCATGAACCGGCACCCGCAGTTCGATGGCATCGAATACGAGCACATCGAGGACGAGACGGGCGAGATCAAGGCAGTCGAGGGGATCATCTACCGGAAGGACCGCACCCGTCCGACCAAGAAGATGGTCTACCTCGACGAGTTCAAGATGAACACCGATCCGTGGAAGCAGAAGCCGCGCCACATGCTCGATGTGCGCTGCACCTGCCAGGCGGTGCGCCTTGCATTCGGGATCACGGCGGGGATCGAAGGTGTCGACGATGCCGACGGCGAAGTGCGGCAGACCACCACCCTCGTCATGCCCACGTTTGCCGGTGCGCTTGATCAGGGCGCCAGCGCTCAGATCATCGACCAGCACAACCCTGACACCGGCGAAGTGCTGCCGCGCGACCCGCAGACCGGCATGACGCAGGTCGACGAGGAAACCGCCCGCGCGCTCGACGCAGGCGAGGGCCGCGAGGATCGCCAGTACGGCGACCAGCACGACGGCACCGCAGACAACGCCGCCGGTGAGGGCCCAACGCTCAGCCAGGCCCTCGAATACCTGCAGGCCGCGCCGACGATCATCGACCTGAACAAGCGCTTCGACGAGGTGAAGGGCTACTTCGTGGACGACGCCTACGCGGCGGTCAGCGACGAGCGCGACGCCCGCGCCAAGGCGCTGCGCGGCGGGAAGGCCTGATCGATGGCCAGCACCGCACTCACCACCGCCGACCGGATCGCCGCCATGATCAAGGAGCACTTCGGTGCTGACCTTCGCGACTTTCCGGAGCCGATGAAGGTCAACCTGATCGCCGATCTCAAGCTCGACAGCCTCGACCTCGTCGAGCTCATCATGGCCATCGAGGAAGAGTTTGGCATCGAGATCAGCGACGACGAGGCCAATCCGTTTGTCAGCGACAACGGCGTCACAGCACCGCACGCGCTGTCCGAGCTTGTCGAGATGATCGACAGCAAGCTGGCGAAGGCTTCCGCATGAGCGCCGGCGCCATCAAGCCGACACCGACGCTGGAAGCTCCGGCCGACTTGATGGCGGCTGCCCGCGCCAATTGCGCCGCCCGGCTCAGGGCGCGGGACAGCGCTGCCGAGGCCGATGCGTTCACGCGCGGCGAGCGGGATCAGTCCTGGGCCATGCGCCACGAGGTCGCCAAGCTGCGGGCGGAGCAGGGGAGGGCGGGCGCGTGAGCAAGCCCTTGGCCTGCCCCGACTGCAGCCGGTCGTTCCGGACACAGGACAGCCTCAACCAGCACGCGACGGACGCGCATGGCGCTGCGCCTGTCTACGGCCCCCTCGACTGCAAGGTCTGCGGTCGGCGCTGCAAGAGCGCGCTGAACCTGAACAAGCACATGGCCAGCCACAACATCGCAAGCCGCCCAGTGGGCCGCCGCCCGTCGCTTGCCGAAATCGACCCGATCTGCATCGAATGCGGCGGCGTCGGCAAGCTGGTGACCGGCGAGGCGATCTATCCGCACCGCCCGGACCTCTACCACAAGAGCTTCTACCGCTGCGCTTGCGGCGCCTATTGCGGCTGCCATCCGAACACCGTCGTGCCGCTTGGCTTTCCGTGTGGTCCCGAGACCCGCCGCGCGCGGAACGCTGCACACGCCAATTTCGATCCGATCTGGAAGTCGGGCCGGATGTCCCGCGCGTCGGCTTACAAGTGGCTGTCCGACAGCCTCAAGATTGCGCCGGGTGACTGTGTCACATCGGCATGATGACCGCCGCGCAGGCGTGGCGTGTCGTCGAGCTTTGCCGGGCGCGGGAGGCCGCGTGATGTGCCGTACCTCCCAAACCCCGGCCACCTGCCGCCCGAATGCGAAATCCTCGACGCCGACGGCCACGTCATCGGTTTCCGCGCGGTCCATGTCCGTCTCTTCAACGGGTGGGACAGCCGCAAGGCCGGGACCAGCCCTTGGCCCTCTCGCGACGGACGTCCTCCAACGAATTGGAGCATCCGCCGCCCGACTCCGCACCCGTTCGACATCAAGGAATTCGACCCGCAATGACTGACATTCTCGATGAAATCCCCGACGGCTATGCGCCGAGCCTCAAGGACGCGGAATGGTTCATCATCCTTTCGCGCGGTGCGTTCGGCTTCCGCTACGGGCCCTATGCCGCCGAGAAGGCGGGCGAAATCCTGAAGCAGTGCACCGACGAGGGCATCCCCTGCTACCTGACCGCCAATTGCGGGACCGAGTTCGATTGGGACATCGCGCGTGACTTCGCGCGCGGCAATCCCGGCGACTGGCGGCTCATGGGCAGCGCGCCGAAGGACGGCACAGAGGTCATGGGCGACTGCTCTGACGTCGAAACCCGCATGGTTTGGTGGGAAAAACTCGAATGCTGGCGCGAGTTACTCCCGGACGGGAGTAGCGTCGGCAAGCCTGTGCACCCCCAGCGCTGGCGCCCGCTGACGGCAGCGGAGCGCCGCCCTGCGACGCCGCACCCGGACCACAACCCTTCCGATGAGTGGTGCACTTGTCCCGATTGTGTGGGGTTCTGAGCATGAACATCAACCACACCTCCGCCGACGCCCTGATCGCCGACGCGATCTGGTGGTTCAAGGGCTTCCGCGCCGCGCAGTCGGCTGATGCCAGCGATCCGACCGACGATCTCGGCAACAGCCTGCGGCGCGTCCGCGAATGGCTCAATCGCCTGCCGCTGGGCGTGTCGCGCCTCCTCGGTACCAGCGAGCGCACATTCGCCTGCGTGATTACCGAGCATGAGCTCGAGGTCATCATCGAAGGACTGATCTGCCACACCAAGGAGGATCGCGACGCTGCGCTCGAAAAGGCGCGCGAGATCCACAAGCAGTTCATCACCGAGTGCAAGGAAGCGACAGCGCGCACCTACGCCGAGGTGCCGTTCTGATGAACGCGATCGCGCTCCCCCTGACCGTGGCCGACATCGTCGCCGAGTACGAGGCGAAGGATGCTGCCATCGCTGGGGAGATCAAGGCGCTGGACGAGGCCTTCACGCGGCTCGACATGGCCGCGACGGTGCAGGGCACCTACGTCGAGCGTGTGGCCCAGCGGCCTTACCTCCATGTCGATACCCTGCGCCGGAACCTGCTCAAGTCGGGCTGGCGCGCGGTCTACCAGCGCCTGCAGATCGATGCGATTGCCAGCGCGAAGGATCGCAAGCTCTTCGAACAGGCGCTGGCGAACCCGCCGCCGCTTACGGTCGAGACGGCCAAGGCCACCTTCGGCGATTACCTGATCCGCCCGCGCTTCCACATCCTGCGCGGATTGGCCGAAGCGTTCTGCGCGCTCGATCCGGCCTACAAGTCGCACAGCCGGGTGCGCATCGGCGTGAAGGGCCTGCCCAAGCGCGTGGTGCTGAACCACTGGGGCGGCTTCTCCAGCACCTATGGCCGCGAACGGTTCGAGGACATGGCCAACGCGCTCGCCGCCTATCGCCGCCAGCCGCCCGTCGAGTGGTGCGAAATGCTCGACATCGACGACCAGCACAAGGCGGGCAGCGATGCCGTGATGAATGGCCGCGTGCTGAAGCGGTATCGCAACGCCGGTCAGGAGGAAGAGTACCACGCCCCGAACCGTGGCCTCACCATCCGCAAGTTCGGCAATGGCAACGCCCATGTCTATTTCGATCGGGACGCGCTGCATGCCGTCAACCGCGCGCTGGCCGAGTTCTACGGCGAAGTGCTGCCCGATGCCGAGCCGGAAGGCGTCAAGCCCAGCAAGGGCACGGCGGTAGCGAAGGACCTGCAGTTCTACTGGTCGCCGCCCGAAGTGATCGAGCGCGCGCTGGCTTTCGCGGGTATCCCTGATCTGCGCCGGTGGCGGCACAATCAGCCAGCGCCGATGAAGGTACTTGAGCCCAGCTGCGGCGATGGCCGTATTCTCGATCTGATCCGCGCCTACGGCCACAAGGGCCTTGGCATCGAGTACCACTCAGGCCGCGCGGGCGAGGCGAAGGCCAAGGGCCACAGCGTGCTCTGGGACAACTTCCTCGATTGCGAGCCGATGCCGTTCGAGGCGGTCGTGATGACCCCGCCGTTCTATGGCCGGCACTACCTGCACCACGTCCGCCACGCCCTGCGCTTCGTCCAGCCGGGCGGCGTCCTCGTGGCCATCCTCCCCGCCACCGCGCGCTACGATCACGGCGAGCTTCAGGGCGAATGGGAAGACCTGCCTGTCGCCAGCTTTGCCGAGGCCGGCACCAACGTCCCCACCACCATGCTCAAGATCAGGAAGCCCGCATGACCACTATCACCGAACAGCAGCGCAAGATTCCGCTGGCCGCCATCAAGCCGGGCGCCAACCCGCGCCGCTATTTCAATCCCGAACGTCACGCCGAACTGGTCGCCTCGATCCGCCGCAATGGTGTGCTTCAGCCGATCCTTGTCCGCCCAAATGAAGGGGCCGATGCGTTCAGCGGAGAGTCGTTCGAACTGGTCGCCGGCGGCCGCCGCTTCCGCGCGGCGGAGGAAGCCTTCGGCGCCGATGGGCTGATCCCCGCGATCATCCGCACCATGACCGATCAGGAAGCGCTCGAGGCGGCGATCGACGAGAATGACGTCCGCGAGGACGCCTCGGAAACCGAACAGGCCGATGCCGCGCTGCGTATCCTCGCCGCGTGCCAGGACGATCGCGCCGAGGCGGCGCGGCGTCTGGGCTGGTCGACCTTCAAGCTTGACCGCCGCCTCGCTCTTGCCGGTCTGTCCGATGCGGTGAAGTCCGCGCTGGACGAACGCCGGATCAAGGTCGGCCATGCCGAGCTGCTCGCCGCCGTGCCGGCCGATAAGCAGAACACGGCACTGCAGACGATCCTCACCTCTGGCATCGATGTCGCGAAAACGCGTGAGCTGCTCCAGCGCGTGACGCAGAACCTCGCCGCGGCGACCTTTGACAAGACCGAATGCGCCGGCTGCGGCTACAACTCCGCCCGCCAGCGCGCGCTGTTCGAGACGCATGTCGATGATGGGCACTGCACCAACGGCGCCTGTTTTGCGCTGAAGGTCGAAGCGGCGGAGAAGGACCGCGCGGCGGCAGAGCCAGTGATTGAACAAGACCCCGGGGATGCTGGGGGCGAAACGGGTTCGGCGGCTGTGTCGGGCGCTGTCAGCTCCAGCATGCCGGATAGTCCGCCTGCTCCACAGCCGGAGCAGGCGGGCGCCCCTGCCGCGCCCGCAAAGCCCGCTGCACCAGCCGCACCCGCCAAGCTCAAGGTCACCGCCGAAGGCCTCCGCACCAAGCTGAAGCCGACGCGCGAACAGGCTTGGCGCAAGGCCGTGGCCGCCGCGATCGCCGAGAGCGCCGATCACGTCCGGATCGCCGATTTTGCCGCAGAGTGTGTGGCCAGCGGCCTGCATGTCAGCTTCGATCAGGTCAGCGATTTGGCGCGCGATCTCGACGTTGATCTTCGCACCACATGGCGCGTCGACGGCGATTTCCTGCACCCGCTCGGCAAGGACGAGCTCAAGTTCATTGCCGAGGAATGCGGCCTGATTGCGCACTTGGGCACGAAGCGGTTCGCGAATGTGCTGGCGGGCAAGACGCACGAGATCATTGCCAGCATGCTCCACGCCACCGGCTTCGATTGGGCCGGGCGCATCCCCAGCTGCATGTCGCTCGATGGCAAGTACGGCGCGCCGCCAGCCGCCGAAGAAGGCGGCGAGGCATGACGAGCAACTATCTCGCCATCGCGCATGAGGCCCGGAAGCTCTCGCTCAAAGGCAAAAGCAACCCGGAAATCAAGGTCGCTCTGAAGTTCAGCTACAGCACCGATGTCGTTCGTGCGGTTGAATGCGCTCGCCTCGACGCTGGGTTTGATGAGCCGCGCTTATCCGACGATGAAACTGCTCTCATTCTGGCTGTAGCAAGGGCCGAGCGCAGCGCTGTCGCTAAGGGTGACGCGCGCGCACCTCAGCTGAAGTACTGCGCGGGTGGCTATTTTTGGCCACGGTCGCGTTCTGCGTATTTGGCCTACAAACGCCTTGGCTCTCACCGAAAGGGCGAAGACCTTCACCGCCCCGGGACCGGCCTTGGCCTGCTCCATCCTTATTCCGGCTACGTCCGCCTGACCCGCGCCGGGTGGGCTTTGGTCCACGCGATCGAAGCAAAGGGAGACGCAGCATGATCTGGCTGCTCATCCTCGCGTTCTGGTTCGGCGGCGCGGTCGCGACTGGCCCGCTTACCTACAAGGTCTGGGGCCAGGACTGCGACAACAAGCCGTGGCTGGTCGCCGCGATCGCCGGCGCGATCTGGCCTGCCCTCATTGGCGAAATCGTCATCGGCCTGATTTGGCCCGCCGCAACCTCCGCACCTTCCGAAGAGGACCCGTCCTGATGCTCATCACCAACCTGTTGCCGCTGCTCGCCCGCTATTCGCTCGGCTTCGATCTCGTCGCCGGGGCTGATGATGTCGTCACGCTCACCGTGATCCCGCGCAAGACCGAAGGCGCCAAGCAGGCGCTGGAACCCGGCGAGGCGCGCCCGATTTCGATCACCGGCACAGCGGCCGAGATCGACGAGCAGCTCGCGCTCGGCGCCGAGGGTGCCCTTGGCCAGATCTTCATCGCGCGCCGCGAACTGGCGGACCAGCTCGCCGAACAGCGCAAGGTCGCTGAGGAAGCCAAAGCCGCCGCAGCCAGCAAGGCCAAGCCCGCCGCGAAGGCAGCACCGGCGCCAACCCCGGCCAAGGCCGCACCGGCGCCCACGCCCGCGCCAGCCGCCCCGGCGGCAGACGAGCCGCTCTCTCTCTACTGATCGTCAGGAGCCACCGATGGAAGTCACCACACTCACCCGCGTCTACCGCTACGACGGCATCGACCTGCCGGTTCCGCCGCATCTCGCCGGCGATGCCGCCGCGCTGCGCGCCTATCACGCCACGCTCTACCCCGCGATCCTGAATGCCGAGGCGGTCGACCTCGGCGTGACCAATGGCGCGCTGGTGACTGAGTACCGCCGCGCCGTCGGCACCAAGGGCCGATGACCGGCGTCCCCCCGCCGCCCCGCAAAACCCTTCTGGAATGGATCGAAACCGATGATGGCGACACGTCCGGCGATGCCCGCCCCGTCTGCAGCGCTTCGCAGCAGGCCCTCCATGCGAACCTCGCCGGCGCGCCAGAAGGCAGCGGGCACGAACCCCTCACGCCGCCAGCCGGGCTGTTCCTCGCGCCGCTTGGGTGATCTGGCGGGCAGGGCGGTTGCGCTGTCGCCGGCGGTGCCTGCCGGGTTCGATGCGCCGCTCAGCCATCATCACAAGATCATCGGCCGTTGGGTGGCACAACAGGCCCCCACCGATCAGCTGTTTGGCCTGAGCGAGGCGCGCCGCTTCATCGAACAGCGCTTTCGGCAGGCCGTGCTCGATATCATCGGCGTCAACACCTTGGCCGATCTGCGCGTCTTCGTCCTTGCTGGCGATGGAGCCGGCCAGCCGCCCGCGCTCGCGATCATCTGCGACAGCGTCGGCCAGATCGACATGGGCTGGATCGAGCTCACCAATGTGCTGGCGAACACGCTCAAGGGCAGCGTTGCCCCGGTGGGCTGGCGCGCCGCCGCCTACGGGGCCTTGCACGATCTCGCCGCCGTCCTGCCGCTGTTCGGCTTCCATGAGATGATGGAAGAGCTGTCCGGCTACTACTGGGATGGCGAGACCGACGACGAAGGCGCTCGCCATGCGCTGGTGACGTTTCACGGCCAGGATCCGGATGACCTCACCCTGCCTTCGCACATCGAGGCGCGCCGCCCGGATTACATGCTGCCGGAGAATGCGGACCCGCTGAAGAAGCTGCCGCCCGCGCTCCGCAGCGCGATCAAGCGCGTGACAGCAGCCGCCGATGCGGTCCGCGCGGTCAAGGAACCGGGCAACGCCTGGCGGTTCGATGGTTACGAGATCCTTGGCTACATGCCTGAGTACGAAGACGCGGCGACGCTCCCAGCGCTCACGCTCGTGCCCTTCGATGTCTACGCGCAGGAGCTGGACGAAATCGCCCAGCACGGCATGGAATACGGGTTTCACAATGTCGCCGGCATCTGCCAGCTGACCGATGCCGCCACGCTTGATCAGTGGTTCGCATCGCTCCGCCTCGGCGCCGAACTGATCGCGGCCGCGCAAGAACTGATCGACCTCGATGTCTCGAAGGTGCGGCCATGAGCGGCGTCGCCGAACTGCGCTCGGCCAGCAACAAGGTCGAGTTCGAGAGCGCCGGCGGCGGTCTCACGCTGACCAATGCGATCCTGCTCTATGGCCCGGAAGGGGCAGGGCGCCCGATGACCGGCGCCGCCTTCGCCAGCCTGCACGGCATCGAGGAGCAGGACGGCAAGCCGGTGATCGCCGCCGGCGCCCCGCTCACCCGCGCGCATGTGCGCAAGTGGGCCTCGCTCCTCGGCAGCGCCGCACCGCCGGAAATCCTGCCCGAAAACGTGCTGGTCTCGCACCCTGACATGCTGGCTTGGTGGATCCCCGAACGCGTCCGCATGGCGCACTTCGCGATCAGCCGCCCGACCGCTGACCTGAAGGTGCTCGACCAGCGCACCACCGTCGCGGTGCCTTATCCGGCGCACCTGCTGATCGCCACGCGCCGCAGCCTCGGCGTCTTCGCGCTTGCGGTGAACAAGCGGCCCACCGCCGAAACCGTGGCCTATCACTCGCCGGTCCTGAACGTGTTTATCAACGGCTCGCTCTGCTGGGGCAACATCGCCAAGCCCAAGGCGCTCGGCATCGCAGCGATGGCGCAATTCGAAGCGGCGGTGTTCGACTCCTGGTCGACGCATCCCAACGCCGGGCAGGATCAGGCGATCACGGGGAAGGGCGGTCTGGTCCGCCTCTGGGACGATCTCGCCGCGCGCAAGGCCAGGACGTTCCCGGTTCGCCGCCTGAAGCCGTTCATGACGACAGTGCGCGGCAAGGCGAAGGGCCAGCCGCTGACGGTGGGCCAGCTGATCGCAGGAGGCGCATGATGCTGGAAACCCGAGAACCCGACGCCCTCCACGAACGCCTCCGCAAGGCGGTGGAGAAGAAGCAATCGTCCTACCTCTGGATCCCGGAGCATTCGATCACTTTCACGCCGCGCTTGCTGCCGGTGATCTGCGGCGATGGCCGCGCGCTGTTCACTTTGACGACGAACAATCAGCGGCCGGCATACTGGATCATCCGGGGCTGCAGCACATGGGGCTGTGGTTACGATCGCGAGGATTCGTCAGGGCCCGACTTTGCCGAGCTCAGCGATGATCTGATGTCGGAACTTGAGGACCACTTCGGGCGCGGTCGTTGCGGTTACTCCGGCAACAGCCTGTTCTATCCGCGCCGGGAACGCATCCAGTGGTGCCAGTGCGAGGAATGCGACGAGAAGCGCTGGAAAGCGCGGTGGCCGATGGTCGACGACGATGGCGGTTGCTTGTGGAGCCGCATGGACTGGCCGGAAGGGTTCCCAACCGTTCGGCACTGGCTGAGTTGGCGAGGCAACCTCTTGGACAATCAGCCGCGCTGGCCTGCTGATGTCGCGGTCCCGCTACGCGCGCTTGATGCGCAGGTGGCAGCATGATGCTCGCCGCCGATCCGACCGCCGCCGCCGTGCTCGAAACGTTCCCTTGCTATCCGGTGCCACCGGCAGGCCGCGCGCCCGCCATCGATGCGCTGCGCGAGGTCCGCGCCGGGCAGGGCTTCATCGTCGGCCGTGACGGCATGATGCTGATCCTGCGCCGGGCGTGGCTCGCGCTCGATTACCGCGTGACCGACGGGCCGGAGTGCTATGCGCCCTATGGATCAGTGGGCCCGGATGCGCTGAGCTTCCGGTGCGGCAACATCCCCGCCGTGCTGTTCACCCAGGTGCTTGAGCACTTTGCGGCGGCGATGCCCAATGAGGCGGCAGCCTTTATCCTCTGGCACGAACAGACGCGGACATTCCGCCTTGAGTTCCCGGAGATCGACGCCGCGACGCCCAGCCGCCTTGTCTACCGCCCGCCTATCCTGGCCGAAGGCTGGCATCTGGTTTGCGACATCCACAGCCACGGTGCGGGCCCGGCGTTCTTCAGCGCGACCGACGATGCCGACGACGCCTACAGCACCAAGATCGCGATCGTGGTCGGAAATTTCGCCACACCTGACAATCTGACCGTCAAGGCGCGCCTGTGCGCCGGGGGCATGTTCCTGACGCTGCCCGGCCTGCCGTTTGAGGAGGCCAGCGATGCAGCCTGAGAACCGTCATTACCTGCCCGCCAAGATGCAGGACCGCGCGCTGAGGGTGCTGCTCATCGGCTGCGGCGGTAACGGCGCGCAGATGCTCATGGGGCTGGCGTCGCTCGATACCGCCCTGCGCGAGATCTCGTCACGCTCGCTTGATGTGACGGTGGTCGACGACGACACCGTCAGCGAGGCGAACCTCGGCCGCCAGCCGTTCTATCGCTGCGACCTCGGCAATTCCAAGGCGCGCACGCTGGTCGAGCGGATCAACATCGCGCACGGGCTGAACTGGCGCGCCGTGCATGGCCGTGCACCCGAGGCCATAGGCGTCGGCGGGCATGATCTGGTGATCACCTGCGTTGATACCGCCACCGCCCGGCGCGCGATCGGCGCGGCGATGCAGCCGGACCCGCAGGATTACAATCACAATCCGCCCGCCTACTGGCTCGATCTCGGCAACCGCTCCACCGATGGCCAGCTCCTGATCGGCCAGCCGGCGCGCAAGTACGACAAGGAAGGCCTCGTCCGCCTGCCCACCGTGCTGGAATACTTCCCCGAGCTCGCGGACGAGACCGTCGTCGAGGACGATGCGCCCAGCTGCTCGGTCGCCGAAGCGCTGGAGCGCCAGAGCCTCTTCATCAACCGCGTCGTCGCCAGCCACGCCCTGGCACTGCTGTTCGAACTGCTCGGCCGCGGTTCGATCGGCCACGCCGGCGCCTTCATTAATCTCGCCAGCGGGCAGGCCGTGCCGATCCCGCTGCCCCCAATCTCGAACCCCACCGCGCAGGAGGCGCAAGCAGCATGAGTAACGTCGATCATCCGGCCCATTACGGCGGCGCAGACAACCCATACGAAGCCATCAAGGTGATCGAGGCATGGGGATTGGGCTTCAATCTGGGCAATGCCGCGAAGTACATCGCGCGATCTGACCGCAAAGGCGCGCCGATCGAGGATCTGGAAAAGGCACGCTGGTACCTCGACCGTGAGATCGAGAACAGGAGGTCGGCCAATGGACCGCGTTGATGTTCTCGATCACGGCTATGTGCGTCTCGTCGACCACATGGGTTCCGACCTGTCAATCGTACGCGCTGCCCGTGTCAGCTACGACGCCGCGTGGCGGGCCGGGGAAGACGATGGAAGCGACGCTCGTTTGATCCGATACTTGTGGCGGAACGCGCACACGACGCCGTTTGAGGCGGTGACGTTCACCTTCGAGGTTCACGCGCCGATCTTCGTATTTCGCCAATGGCATCGTCATCGGACGTGGAGTTTCAACGAACTCAGCGCGCGCTACCGCGAGTTGCCGGAGGAGTTCTACATTCCCGATCCGGGCCTGATCGGCGTGCAATCGACGTCGAGCAAGCAGGCGCGAGATATTGAGTCCAACGAGTTCCTGGCAAGCAGCCGCAAAATCGAGGTCGCTTTGCTCGATGCCGCGTGCCGTACCGCCTTCGAGACGTATCGACAGCTTCTCGAGTATGGCTGGCCGCGCGAACTCGCTCGATCGGTGCTGCCGGTGTCGACCTACTCGACCATGTTCGCGACTGTCGACCTGCTCAACCTGCTCAAGTTCCTGACGCTGCGCACTCACGAGCACGCCCAGCACGAGATCCGCGTCTATGCCGAGGCAATGCGCGAGCTGGCGCGCGGCGTTGCCCCGATAGCACTTTCTGCTTGGGAGAACGCCCGTGCCTGAAGCCACCCCCATCACCGCTATGGACCTGCCCGCTGGCGACTACGCCATCGTCGAGGTGCTCGGCCACCGCACACTGATTGGCCGGGTCGCCGAGATCGAGCGCTTCGGCACGAAGATGCTGCAGATCGAGCCGTTGTTCGGCGATGTCATGCTGGCCCCGGTGCTGGTGGGCGGCGGGAGCCTCTACCAGTTCACCCCCTGCTCTGCAGAGACGGCCTACGCGCGGCGGCCGACACGAACCTATCAGTTGCCGGGCAGCGTTGCTGCGACGATCCCGCCGCTGGCGCTTCCCAACAACAACGAACTGCCGTCGTTCCTGGTCGATACTGACTCCGATGAGGCGACGGGATGTTCTGACGACGCGCTACCGGGCACGGCTGACGACTGGCGTGGAACGGAAGTGCATCCCGACGGGTGCACGTGCCCAGATTGTGTGGGGTACTGACCATGACCGCCAGCAAGATCGAATGGACCGACCGGTCCGATTGGAACCCGATCCGGGGCTGCACTCGCATCTCGCCCGGTTGCGGCGGCCCCGGTGATCACGGCGGCTGCTATGCCGAGGCGATGGCCGCGCGGTTCTCCGATCCCGGCCAGTGGGGCCACGGCTTTGCCGAGCGCACCGCCAAGGGCGGGCGCTGGACCGGCGAGGTGGCGATCCAGTGTGACCGCATCGACCTGCCACTGCGCTGGCGCATACCGGCCAAGATTTTCGCAAGCAGCACCAGCGATTTCTTCCACGCCGCCTTGGAGATGGGCGACGTGGCGCAGTTGTTCGGCGTGATGATCGCGGCCCATCACCTGCGCGGCCATATCTTTCAGGTGCTGACCAAGCGGTCGGACATCATGCTGGCATGGCTGAATGAGCCCGAGTTCTGGGAAATTGCCAACGCGTCAGCAGAGGCGCACGTCATGGAGCGCGTCGATCCGCTCGATCGGCGCAGCGACGACGCCCGCGCCACGCTGGACGACTACGGCCCGAACAACCCGCCGCCCGGTATCTGGCTCGGCGTCAGCGTCGAGGATCAGCAGCGTGCGGATGAGCGGCGCGAGGACCTGCGCAACACCCCGGCATCGGTGAAGTTCGTCAGCTATGAGCCTGCGCTGGGTCCGGTCGACTGGGTAGGGTGGGGGTTCGTCGACCAGATCATCGGTGGTGGCGAAAGCGGCCCGAAGGCGCGGCCTGCGCACCCCAACTGGTTCCGCTACACCCGCGATTGGTGCGCATGGAACCGCGTCGAATACTTCCACAAGCAGAACGGCGAGTGGCTGCCGACCAGTAGCGTCGACATCTATTGCCACGGCCCGGAGCGCAACCAGAGGCAATATCCGAACGCCGAAGGACTATCGATGCTGGCGGATGGTCGCATCTGTTGTCGCGACTTTTCTGTGAAGGAACATGCACGACGGATTGCCGCGGGAGAAGCATGCAACAGTCGAGCGGTCGACGTAGACAAAGCCGCTCTGGACGATTTCTGGGCCACCCTCGATGGTCCGGGACCAGTCAATCCGCTTGGATATCAATGGCTCTATCGCGTCGGCAAGAAGGCCGCAGGCCGCCTTCTCGACGGCGTAGAGCACAACGGAATGCCCGCATGACCTGCGAGCGCGTCATCCTCCCCGGCGGCGGCGCGGCGATCGTCTGCACCACCAGCAAGCGCAAGCGCTGCGCCTGCGGCAAGCGCGCCACGCTCGAGTGCGATTGGAAGGTGCCCAGCCGCCGCAGCGGCACCTGTGACGCGCCGATCTGCGCAAGCTGCACCACATCGCCCGCACCCGAGAAAGACCTCTGCCCGGCCCACGCGGCCGCATACGAACAATGGAAGGAACAGCGCCGTGGCTGAATACGCATCCGATCAGGCGATGGACGACATCGAGGCCCTGCTCACCCTCGCCAACCGCTCCGGCGAATGGAACGCCAATCACGAGCCGATGCTCGACCGCTGGCGCGCAGCGCGCGGCGAGGCGGGCCTCACGCCGTGGCGCTGGTGGGCGAAGGCAGCTGACGATGAAGAATACGCCAACGAGCTCGCGACGCGCGAGGAAGCCATCGCTTGGGCGCGGCGGGAGTACCGGGGAGAGGCGATCACCATCGTGGAAGCGCGGTGCTTTGCCGACGAAATCACCGGGGACGAGATCTGCGAGTTCGCCGAGATGCGGAACCTGGAGCATTTTCCGCCGGAGGATGTGCTGTGAGCCATCTTGCTTCAGCCAACGCTGCGGCTGCCAGCCAGCACACCCGGCTGATCGTCGGCCCCACCATCCTGATGGGCGACGGGCTCTACTTCGATTTCGCGGAACCCAACGCGACCGGTATGACCGTCGAAGACTACGCATGGGGCTTGGTCAGCAACAATCGTTTCCGGGGTCAGACGCGACTGCGGAACAGCGATGGCACGAGCGGACCGCGCTGCCTCTACAACGTCTGCCAGCACGTTGTTTTGCTGGCCGACCAGATGTGGCGCGACGGCCATCCCCTAGAGGCCGTTTATCAGGGCCTGATGCACGAGAGCGATGAAGTGCCTTGGCCTGATTTCGCGGGCCCGGCTAAGCCCCTGATGCATCCGGAGACGCGCGCTCTGGTGAAGCGCAGCGGCGATGCGATTGACCAATGGTTCTGTGTCGGAACCGAGTTCAAGGATCTGGTCAAGCAATACGATATCCGGATGCTTGCGACGGAGAAGCGCGACCTGATGCCGCATGCGGCTGAGAAGTGGTGCTCCATGTCGGGTTATGAGCCTTTCCCCTTCGAGATCACGCCTTGGGATGCCGATTATTCGGTTGAGCGCTTCCTTGCGCTTTACGAGGCGGTCGGAGGGCCGAAGCTGTGATCACCAAAAGCGTACGCCCGATCCGCGTCCAGCTTTCCCGCAAGAAGGGCTGGAGGATGCCGCCGAACACGGTGAGCGTTGCGCGGCCTACCAAGTGGGGCGATCCGCACGACTGGCGCGACTGGCGGGAGCAGTGGCCGTTCGCCTTAGCTCACCCCTACGGATGCGAGATCGACCGCGATACTTGGTGCCGGAACATGGCAGTTGATGCTTTTGAGCAGGACATTCGCGACGGCGAGATCGTACTGCCGTTCGAAGAACTGCGCGGCAAGAATTTGGCCTGCTGGTGCAAGCTGGGCGGCCACAAGTCCTGTCATGCTGACATTCTGCTTGAATTGGCAAACCCGCATACCGCTGTGCACCACGGCAACGTCGACGAGGTGGCGGCATGACGAGCTACACCACCTGCATCAACTGCGCCGCCGACAAGCAGGCCTGCGAACGCCGGAACGCGGTTCGCGCTGCCATCAAGGGCGCACACATCACGTCGGTCAAGTTCCGGTGCACCGACCGGCAGTCAATGTTTCACCCCGGCCAGCGCGTGGGGATCACATGGACGGCGGGCAACGGCGACTATGAGCTCGACGAAACGTGGCCCGGCACCGTGATCAGGGAAAGCGGCACGCGCTTCCTGATCGCCATCGATGATGTGCCGAGCGACGAAGGAACCCCGGCGCGCAGCTACATCCGCAACGAGCGTCTGTTCGTGAAGGTGTCGCCATCGCGGCTGCAACTCCTGGACGAGCCGGATCGGCGCATCTGCAAGTTCTGCGAACGCGCTCCCGCTACAGGCGATGCGTGCATTGATCGCGACACTGACATTTGGTCGTTCAACAGCGGGTTTCCGCTTGGGTGCATGTTGAAGGAGGCTGCCGATGCGTAAGCCTCTCTCCATCCCCTGCATCATCGACGGCTGCCGTCGCTCCATCGGCCACGCAGCGGCGCTCAAGCGCTGGGGCTACGTGCCCAGCGAGTACATCTGTCAGGCGCACTGGTCGCGCTTGCCCAAGAGGCAGCGGCAGGTCTGGGCGCGCCACCAGAGACTCGAGCGCAAGTTCGGCGTCGCGCCGAAACCGGAGGCTTCGCGCCGGGTGTGGAGCGCGCTTTGCAGGAGGGCCGGGCTATGACCGAGCGCTTCATCGCCTGCGGCAAGGAAGTCCTGCGCGACGGCGAGCACTTCGCCGACATGCGCTCGCCCGGCGCGGCGACTGCTGCGGCGCTGCTGTTCAACCGCGGCGTCCTGATCTGCCAGAACGTGGACGAGGCCGAATTTGCGCTGGTGCGTGAGGAGTTGTGGGGATGAGCTTTGCCGAGAACACCACCGTCGCGGTCGAGCGGTCGATCTCCGAAATCGTCACCCTCGTGAAGCGCGCCGGGGCCAGCCAGATCGGCCAGATGGACGAAGAGGCCTTCTACGCGATCCAGTTCACGCTGGGTGACCGCATGATCCGCTTCCGGCTGCCGTGGCCGAAGCTGGACAGCGTGCCGACACACAACGGGCGCAATCAGGCGCTGACCCGGCAGCAGCGCCTGGACAAGCTCGAGCAGGTCAAGCGGTCGAAGGCGCGCGCGCTGTTGCTGGTGATCAAGGCCAAGCTCGAAAGCGTCGAGAGCGGCATAGAGACGCTGGAACAGGCGTTCCTTGCCAACGTCGTCCTGCATGGCGGTCAAACGGTCTATGACCGCATCGCAGAGCCGATTGCGCTTGAGTATCAGACGGGCAGGCCGACCGTCGCTGGATTGCTGGCGGGGCCAAGCGCATGAGCACGCCCCAGGATCTGGTCAACCTAGACCGCAAGGTAAGCCGCGCCCTCAGTGCGGGCCGGGGCATCAAGCTTTCGGCTGAGGAGTTGGAACTTCTCGCCGGGCTCGGCATGATCGAACAGCTCGCCGATTCGAAGGCGAAGGCATTGAAGGAACAGGCGCGGTGTCGGCAGTTAAGGGTGGTGTCTACCAGCGAGGGCCATTCTGGCTCGACTACGTCCGGGGCGCCGACGGCCAGCCCGCCAGCGATCGCTGGTACATCTGGTGGTACGACGCCGACGCAGGGCGCCAGCAACGGCGAAGCACGCGCACGTCAGATGTTCGGGTAGCTTGCGACAAGCTCGACGCGCATTACCTCGCCACACATCGGCCGACGCCAGCCGATCAGGCGGTCTACAGCGTTCACGATGCGCTGACCGACTACTACATCGAGCACGGCCAGAACCTGCCCAGCGCGGAACCGATCCGAGCCCGGTTCAAGCTGCTGACCCGGTTCCTCGAAATCGAGCGCGCCGCCGGGCGCGTACTGTCTCCCCTGCTGCCCGACCATGTCGACGACCAGCTGCTCGAGCGGTTCCGTGCTTGGGGAATTGCCGATCCCATCGTTGCCCGACGGAAGGACGCCGATGGCAACTGGGTAGACGGCAAGTCCCGCGCGCGCAGCGCTTCAACGGTCGAGGAATCGGTGATCCAGCTGAAGGCCGCGCTCAATCATGCCTTCAAGGCGCGCCGTGTTCGCTACGTGCCGCCGCTGCGCCACAAGACGCGCGACCAGGTGACGCCGGAGCGGTCCTATCGCCTCAGCCTCAATACGCTGAGCGAGCTGCTTGACTACAGCCTGCGCGGGGCAGGGAACTATGCCGGGCACAGCGATCGTCTTGTGCCGCTGCGGCGCTACCTGATCGGCGCGATCTGCACGCTCGGACGGCCGGACGCGGTGCTGGACATGAACGTCCTGCCCACGCGCGGCCAGTGGATGCCAGCCGAAGGCCTGTTTGCGCTGAACCCGGCGGATCGGCCGCAGACGCCCAAGCGCCGGCCCGTCATGCCGGTCGTGCCGCTCCTGCGCTCATGGCTCGAATCGACCGACGAGTGGTTCGTCTGCACTGAGCGCACACGCTTTGATGCCAAGCAGAAAATCGACGTCGTCGAGCAGCATGGCGTGTCCGGCATTCGCAGTGCCTGGGATGGGGCCTGCGAGCGGTTCAAGATCCCGGCAGGTTGGGGGCCGAAGCTGATCCGCCATTCGATGGCGACGATTCTTGCCAACCGCGGCGTCGATTTGATCCAGCTGGAGATCGCGCTCGGCCATCGCGTGCTCAGCAAGACATCTGGCAAGTATGCCATCTTCGGGCCGGACTATCTGAGCAGCGTCAAGGCCGGGATCGAGGACGTGATTGCGGACCTGACAAAGGCCGCAGGACCGGCACTTCACGCAAAAGTCACCCAAAAAACGGCGGACGTCGCTGTGCTGCGGGCATGAAAAAACCCCGCAAAAGCGAGGTTTTTCAAGGGCTTCGATGGTGGGCGTAGCAAGGATTGAACTTGCGACCCCTACGATGTCAACATAGTGCTCTACCACTGAGCTATACGCCCGCACCATCAAGCTTCCGCGGCGGCCAGCGCGGCGGGAGAGGCAGCCCATTAGCGCCGGGCGGCTGGGCTTGCAAGGGGGGTTTTTAGGCCTCCCGTATCTCTTCAGCGCAAGTTGCCCGTCATCGGCGAATCCGAGAAGACACGTTCCACTTCGAGCACGAGATCGCGCAAGTGGAAGGGCTTCGACAGCACGCGCGCGCTGGGCGCCTCCCGGTTGGCCTTGAGCGTGACGGCGGCAAAGCCGGTGATGAACATGACCTTGGTCGCCGGGCTGATCTCGGCGCAGCGCTGGGCAAGTTCGATGCCGTCCATTTCCGGCATGACGATGTCCGAGAGCAGCAGATCGAAATGCTGGCTTTCCAGCAGCGGCACGGCATCGGTGCCCCGATCGACCGACACCACTTCGTAACCGGCGTTTTCAAGGGCCCGGGCGAGATAGGTGCGCATTGCTTCTTCGTCTTCGGCGAGGAGGATTCGAATCATGGTCACCTTCAAAGTCTTGCCGGTTTGCCTGGTTATCGTGCCCGCGGGGCCGATGCAGACACTGCCCCTGGGGCGATGGCCTACACCTGGGCAGGTTAACATTCCGTCCAGACCGGGTGCTAGGGGACAAACGCAGTGGCAGCGCCATACTCGCTGAACAGTCCTGTGGCAGCTACTTATGCGTGCCTTGCGCCCCACGGAGCACTTTGACATGCGCGCCAAAGCCCGGCAGCTTTCGTCGATGGATCGACTCTTCCTGTCCGGGGGCGAATCGCCTGCGCGCGGCAGCACTGCGAGCTTCAGCGGCGGCATGACCCGCAGCGGCGGGCGTGTGCCCGGGCTGGAGGGGGCGGCTGCGTTCACCGTCTGGCAGCACGATCCCTCACCGGTGCCGGTGGTGATCGCGGTGCCGCATGCCGGGCGCAGCTATCCGTCCGAACTGATCTCCCGCATGCGCCAGCCGGCCTACAGTGCGCCGCGGCTGGAGGACCGGCTGGTCGATCTTGTCGGCAAGGCGGTGGCCGAGCGGACCGGGGCCGCGTTGCTGGTGGCCCATGCCCCGCGCGCGATGATCGATCTCAACCGCGCGAGCGACGATGTCGATTGGGACATGGTCGGCGGCGGCGCGCCTGATGCGAGTTCTGCACCCGCCAGCCCGTCATCCGGGCGCCGCGCGCGGAGCGGGCTGGGCCTCGTGCCGCGGCGGCTGCCTGGCCTTGGCGAGCTGTGGAAGTGGCCGATCGCGCCTGATGATCTCGCCGCGCGGATCGATGGGGTGCACGTGCCCTATCACGCGGCACTCGCGGCCTTGCTCGACAGCGTGCGGGCACGGTGGGGGGCGGCGCTGCTGATCGACCTTCATTCGATGCCGCCGCTGCCCGCACGGGCCGGCGAGCCTGCCGCAGAGTTCGTGCTGGGCGACCGGTTCGGTGCAGCCTGCGACGGCGCGCTGGTGGCCGAGGCCTTTGCCGCACTGGGTCAGGCGCGGCGGCTGACCGCGCACAACCGGCCCTATGCCGGCGGCTATGTGCTGGAACGGCACGCGCGGCGGAAGGATGGAATCCATTGTCTCCAGCTGGAAATCGACCGGCGGACCTACCTTGATCCGGCGATGGCGGAGCCGGGACCGGGACTCGCCGCGACCGTCGACGTGGTGACCGCTTTGGTCCAGCGCATGGCGATTGCCGTCGCAGACCTTGGCCGCGAGCGCGGCCGTTGGCGCGCGGCTGCCGAGTAAGCTCTTGAGATCATGAAAAAACCACCTGGAGCAGTGCTCCAGGTGGCCAAGGTTCAGGGAGGAGGTGCACCAAGTGCACCCGCCGCGCCGGGCCATGAGGGGAGCACCGTCGCGACTTACGGAAGATAGGTGGTGCCTCCCGCCAAGGCAAGGCCTTTTGGCGTCCGATCTGGCGGGAGTTTATGCCGACCCTATCTGATTGGTATTACGATGTTATCAGAACGCCGGAAGCGGCGGGGTCGGGCCGACGCCCTGCTCCACCTGCTTGCCGAAGATCACGCTCATCAGATCGAGCGAGAACACGTGCGCGTAGACCAGCGGCAGCAGGCCGCTCTGCGCCCAGCCGCGCAGGACATCGCCGCGCATATCGCGCAGCTTTTCCTGGTTCACCATCTGGAAGCCGCGGTAGACGAAGGGCTGCTCGACGCCGGTCTGCTGGATCGCGGCTTCGCCGTCCATGAGCAGGTCGTGCTTGGTCAGTTCCTCGACAAAGGCCTGCGTGCGCTGGCCGGCCTGTTCGAACTGCTCGCAGAACTGCAGCACGTTGCGGGTCGCTTCCGAGGGTTCTTCACCGGTGAACAGCGGCTCACCATCCTCGAAATCGCCGAGCAGATTCGTCGAAGCGTCGAAGCACAGCGACAGGTCGGTGGTGTCCGGCGTCAGCTTGGCAAGGAGGAAGGGGTAGCGGCGGGCATAGGCCGGAACGTAGGTGTTCGGGGCCACATTGCCCTCGGCGTCGACGAACACGTTGATGCCTTCGTTGAGGCCCATCAGCGCCAGCGGCACCGGGTTTTCGCCCGAGGCGAAGATGATCGGGAAGTGGCGTGCGGCCTGCGGGAATTCCTCGACCGTCAGCGGGATCGCATGCTGGCCGATCATCCAGGTCGCCTTGTCGGCGGCGCGCGCCTTCCAGTTCGCGTGATCGCGAAGATTCAGCGGCGCGAGATCGTTGTAAAACAAGGGCAGGGACTGCGGCGCGCTCGCCATGGTATTCTCTCCGTCAGACTGGTTGCCATGCACGCGCCAAAACCGGCGGGATTGCGGCGGGAGCGCGCCGTTTAGGGATTGTACCGGGGCTGCGCAAGGCCGGCTGCAACGCGGCTGTCACACAGCGGGAATTTTTTCGTCAGACCAGCTTGCCGGGATTGAGCAGGCCCTGCGGATCGAGCGCGGCCTTGATCTGGCGCAGCATGGACAGCGCAACCGGGTCACCCAGCCGGGCCAGTTCGTCGCGCTTCAACTGACCGATGCCGTGCTCGGCGGAGATCGAGCCGCCCCATTGGGTCACGAGATCGTGGACTTGCGCGCTGATCGCCTTGCCGTCGCCCTGCTGCCAGGCGGCCGGATCGACGCCTTGCGGCGCGAGGACGTGGAAGTGGATGTTGCCATCGCCGAGATGCCCGAAGCCGACCGCGCGAGTGCCGGGCCAGGCCGCTTCGAGCAGCGGGACGGCATGCTCGACGAATTGGGCCATCAGTTGCGTCGGCACGCTGATGTCATGCTGGACGGCAGGGCCCAGCGCCCGCTCGGCCGGGGCAATCGCATCGCGCAGCGCCCAGAACGCTTCGGCCTGGGCCTCGCTCGTGCTGATCGTGGCATCGGCGATGAGCCCGACTTCGAACGCCGAGGCGAGCATGGTTTCGGCGAGGTCAGGCAGGCGTTCGGCGGCGGCATCGCTTTCGGCGACCAGCTCGATCAGCGCATGCCACGGATGCGGCTCAGCCAGCGGCGCGCGTGCGCCCGGCAGATAATCGAGCACCGCGGCCAGCGAATGTTGCGGCATGACTTCGAACCCCTCGAGTGCAGGCCCGGCAATGCTCTCGGCATGCAGCAACAGCGCGCGCGCGTCGGACAGCGAGGCAAGGCCCGCCCACAGCACGGTGCGCCCGGCAATGCGGGGCTCCAGCCGCAAGGTGGCGGCGGTGATCACACCCATTGTGCCTTCCGAGCCGATCAGCACCTGCTTGAGATCGAAGCCGCGGTTGTCCTTCTTGAGCGGGGTGAGCGTATCGAGCACCGACCCGTCCGCCATGACCGCCTCGAGCCCCAGCACCATCGCGCGCATCGTGCCATGGCGCAGCACTTGCGTGCCGCCCGCGTTGGTCGAAATGAGGCCGCCGATCGTGGCCGAGCCCTTGCCGCCGAGGGTGAGGGCAAAGCGCAGGCCGGCTTCATCCGCGGCTTCATGGAGGGTCTGCAGGACAACGCCGGCGTCGGCGGTGACCATGCGGTTTTCGGCATCGAGGCGGCGGATCGTGTTCATCCGGCGCAGGCTGAGCAGGAGGGCGTGGCCCTCGCAATCGGGCGTGGCGCCACCTGACATGCCGCTGTTGCCCCCTTGCGGCACGATCGGCACGCGGTGCTTCGCGCAAAGTTTGATCAAATCGGACACTTCGGCGGTCGAGGCCGGCGAGGCCATCGCGAGCGCCCGGCCGGTGAACCGCCCGCGCCAGTCGGTCAGCCATGGCGCCATGAGATCGGGATCGGTGGTGAACCCGCGGGCCCCAAGCAGCTCGGCAGCTTCGGCGACAAAGGCGTTGTGATCAATTTCGGTCGACATGTCTCTGGCTACCCCCGGCAGGCCGCAGCGGGCAATTCATTTTTTCTGCCAGCCGAGTTAAGCGGGGGTTCAAGCAGAAGTGCTACCGAGAGATGACGATTCTCCGGGCGCATGGAATGCCCGAAAAAACCGTCAGGGCGGAAACACTGATTCGAGGGACCACGCTGCTTCTGCTGTCGCCATGACAACGTTATTCGGCCTCTTCGCGAGCTTCGCTCTGGTCCTGCCGGGCCTTCCGGCAGATGGCAGCGCATTTGCGCTGTTTGATGACGATGCCGCGGGCGAGGAGGATATCTGGACCGCGGCCACGCTGCCGCCGGATTCGCCGTTGCTCGTGGGGCCGCAGGGCGCCTTGCCCGGCGGGGCCGCCGTCAATCCGCTGGCGGGCGATGTGTGGGACCAGGTGCGTATCGAACAGCAGGTGATCATCCGCGTGACGCCGCGCGATGCCGGGCGCAATGCGGTTGCGCCGCAGATTCTGCCGCTGCAGCCGATGCAACCGATACTGCAGCCGACCCTGCCGCAAATGCGGCCCAATGCGCCGCGATTCCGGGAGCGCAAGACGGGCAAGTGCATGCCGGCCATGGGCATCGCCGCCGTGCAGCCGATCACCGACGGGCGGCTGATGTTCTACATGCGCGACCGCCGGATGATCGCGGCGGGCCTCGAGAAGGCCTGCAGCGCACGCGATTTCTACCTGGGTTTCTACATGTCGAAGACGAGCGACGGCCAGCTTTGCGTCGGCCGCGATGCGATCCATTCGCGTGCGGGGACGACCTGCAAGCTCAAGGACGTGCACGAATACGTTCCGGTCGACGGGAATTGAGCGCAAACCCTGCGCATCCGTAACCCATTTCCTTGACTTTTGCCCGCCTTTGCGCCTAGGCGCGAGGCCACGATGGCGCGCCACATGGCCACGCCTTCCGCGCGTCGGACAATCTTGCGCGCCCTTTTTCGGATCATCAGCCCACATGAAATTTGCCGATCTCGGCCTGTCTGACGAATTGCTGCAGTCGGTAACCGACGCCGGCTACGACACGCCGACTGCGATCCAGGCGCAGGCCATCCCCTCGGTGCTGATGATGCGCGACATCATCGGCATCGCGCAGACGGGGACGGGCAAGACGGCGAGCTTCGTGCTGCCGATGATCGATATCCTCGCGCATGGCCGCCGCCGCGCGCTGATGCCGCGCTCGCTGATCCTCGAGCCGACGCGCGAGCTTGCCGCGCAGGTGGCCGAGAACTTCGAGAAGTATGGCAAGAACCACGATCTCAAGATGGCGCTGCTGATCGGCGGCGTGCAGATGGGCGATCAGGTCAAGGCGCTGTCCGACGGCGTCGACGTGCTGATCGCCACCCCGGGCCGGCTGATGGACCTGTTCGAGCGGGGCAAGATCCTGCTGACGGGCTGCGAGCTGCTGGTGATCGACGAGGCGGACCGCATGCTCGACATGGGGTTCATCCCGGATATCGAGACGATCTGCTCGCGTCTGCCGACGACGCGCCAGACGCTGCTGTTCTCGGCGACGATGCCGCCGGTGATCAAGAAGCTGGCGGACAAGTTCCTCAGCAATCCCAAATACATCGAAGTGGCGCGGCCGGCCTCGAACAATTCGAACATCGCCCAGCACAAGATCCATGTTTCCACGCGCGGCAAGCGCGAGGCGCTACGCCACCTGCTGCGCACCGACAATGTCGGCACCGCGATCATCTTCGCCAACCGCAAGACGACGGTGCGCGAGCTGGCCAAGAGCTTGCAGCAGAGCGGTTTTTCGGCAGGTGAGATCCATGGCGACATGGACCAGAACGCGCGCAACGCCGAACTGCAGAAGTTCAAGGACGGGGTGATCTCGATCCTCGTGGCGTCCGACGTCGCCGCGCGCGGCCTCGACGTGAAGGGCGTGAGCCACGTTTTCAACTACGACACGCCGTGGCACCCGGACGACTACGTCCACCGCATCGGCCGCACGGGCCGCGCAGGCGCGACGGGACGAGCGTTTACCTTCGTGACGAGCGAGGATGCGGAAGCCATCGCCAACGTCGAGAAGCTGACGGGGATGAAGATCCCGGTGTTCACGCTGGAAGGCGGCGAGCCGGAAGCGGCAGCGCCTGCCGAGAAGCGCGAGCAGGCGCCGCGGGCCGAGCGCGCGCCGCGTGGTGAACGGGCACCGCGGCGGGAGCGTGCGCCCAAGGCGGCGGCGCCGGTGGACGAGATCGAGGTTTCGCCCGAATTGGCGGAGACACCGGCACGCGAAGCAGCCCCGGTGCGAGCACCCCGCGCAAGGCGGGATGAACCGCGTCCGCCCAAGGACGTGCTGACGGAGCTGCCCTCGCAGCCGGGCGAGTGGAACGGGCCGGTGCCGGGGTTCCTCAGCGTTTCGGCGCTTTAATCACTTCTCATTCACCCGTTCGTGTCGAGCGAAGTCGAGACATGATGTGCTGTGTGTGGTGTCTCGACTTCGCTCGACACGAACGGATGTTTGGTGATTGACGCAGGCTGATATCAGCAGTGATCGTCGGCCCGGACTTGATCCGGGCCTTGGCTTTTCTTCTTTCAGCGCCGTGCCGGAAGAACAGCCTAACCCCGTGTCAAGCACGGGGTGACGGAAGAAATATCAATATAGGTTCACTAGGATCAGAGCGTCTCGTGATCCAGAATCTTGTCAATCAACTGTTTGCTTGAAGGACACGACACGCTCTTGCTTGTCTAGAGTGAGGGTCAACCATGCATGGTCGATTGGGAGTAAGCTCCCGTCATTACCGAGAACATAGACCATGTCAGAACCAGCCCATTTGTCCGTTGGAGTCGGAGGGCCAAGCAAGGCGACAACTTCGGTTCGCGTCATCCCATAGAGCCGATGCTTACGAACGAGATCGGGCATGATGTTCGCACGTTCACGACCACTGAGATCGGCCTTTAGCCAGCGCTCTCGGTCAAACTCGGCACCCTTTGTGCAGCTGGCGACGAGAAGAAGTAGGATAAGGAACGACTTCTTCATCCGCTTTCCCCTCAAGCCGCCTTCACAAAGCTATCGATCACCCGCTTCCGATCGCCGGTCTCGAAATCGATCTCCAGCTTGTTGCCTTCCTGCGCGGCGACCGTGCCGTAGCCGAACTTGTCGTGGAACACGCGGGTGCCCACGGAAATGTCGGTGCGGGGTTTCGCGGCGAAGCTCGCGGCGGAGCGGCTGGGTTCGGCGATGCGTTTGGGGGTGGGGTCGTAAGTGGTCGCCGCAGCGCGCTGCCAGCCGGGACCGCGGGTGAGGTTGCGCGCGGGGTTGGCGCTGGCGACATGCGCGAACGGATCCGAGTGTTCGGACCACTGCGCGCGCCAGAGCGAGGCGCCGCCGGAGAGGGTGGTTTCCTCCTCGATATGGTCGGCCGGCAGCTCGCCGACGAAGCGGCTGGGGATCGAGCTGGTCCACTGGCCGTAGATGCGGCGGTTGGCGGCGTGGAGGATCGTGCAGCGGCGGCGCGCGCGGGTGATCGCGACATAGGCGAGGCGACGTTCCTCCTCGAGGCTGGCGAGGCCGCCTTCGTCGAGCGCGCGCTGCGAGGGGAAGACGCCTTCTTCCCAGCCGGGGAGGAACACGTTGTCGAACTCCAGCCCCTTGGCGGCGTGGATGGTCATCACCGTCACCTTCTCGGTATCCGCCGCCGCGTCGTTGTCCATGACGAGGCTGACGTGTTCGAGGAAGTCGCCGAGCGTCTCGTATTCCTCCATCGCGCGGGCCAATTCGACGAGGTTTTCGAGGCGGCCCGAGGCTTCGGTACTCTTTTCGGCCTGCAGCGCGGCGGTGTAGCCGCTCTCGTCGAGTACGGTGCGCAGGAGTTCGGCGGGGGTGAGCGTGGCGATCCCGTCGCGCCAGCGCAGGAAATCGCGCATCAGGCTGGCGAGCGTGGCGCGGGCGCGGGCGGGGAGTTCGTCGGTATCGCAAAGTTCGATCGCGGCGGCGGCCAGCGGAATCGCGCGCGCGCGGGCGTGGCGGTGGAGCTTTTCCAGCGTCTTGTCACCCAGCCCCCGCTTGGGGGCGTTGTAGATGCGCTCGAACGCGAGGTCGTCCTGCGGGGAGGCGATGACGCGCAAGTAGGCGAGCGCGTCGCGAATTTCGGCGCGTTCGTAGAAGCGGAAGCCGCCGACGATCTTGTAGGCGAGGCCGATCTGGATGAAGCGGTCTTCGAACTCGCGCGTCTGGAACGAGGCGCGCACGAGGATGGCGATGCGGTCGAGCGGCGCGCCTTCGCGCTCCAGCCGCTCGATCTCCTCGCCGACGCGGCGGGCTTCCTCGGGGCCGTCCCATACGCCGATGACGCGGACCTTGTCGCCGCCATTGACCTCGGTCCACAGCGTCTTGCCGAGGCGCTGGCTGTTCTCCGCGATGACCCCGCCGGCAGCGGCGAGGATATGCGGGGTGGAGCGGTAGTTCTGCTCCAGCCGGATCACCTTGGCGCCGGGAAAATCCTTTTCGAAGCGCAGGATATTGGCGACTTCTGCGCCGCGCCATGAATAGATCGACTGGTCGTCGTCGCCCACCACGCAGATGTTCTTGCGGCCCTGCGCGAGAAGGCGGAGCCAGAGGTACTGGACGGCGTTGGTATCCTGATACTCGTCGACCATCACGTACTTGAAGCGGTTCTGCCAGCTCTCCAGCACTTCGCGGTGCTGCTTGAAGATGGTGAGCATATGCAGCGTGAGATCGCCGAAATCGCAGGCGTTGAGCGCGCGCAGGCGGTCCTGATAGAGGGCGTAGAACTTCGCGCCCTTGCCGTTGGCGTAAGCCTCGTTGTCGAGTGCGTCGAGGTCCTTTGGGCCAAGCCCGCGGTTCTTCCATCGGTCGATCAGACCGGCCAGCTGGCGCGCGGGCCAGCGCTTTTCATCAAGGCCTTCCGCGACGATGAGCTGTTTCAAAAGCCGCAGCTGGTCATCCGTATCGATGATCGTGAAGGTGCTCTGCAGGCCGACGAGTTCGGCATGGCGGCGCAGCATCTTCGCGGCGACCGAGTGGAACGTGCCGAGCCACGGCATGCCCTCGACCGCCGGGCCGATCATGTGTCCGACGCGCTCGCGCATTTCGCGCGCGGCCTTGTTGGTGAAGGTTACGCAGAGGATTTCCGACGGCCAGGCGAGGCGCGAACGCAAGAGGTTCGCAAGGCGCGCGGTGAGCGCGGCGGTCTTGCCGGTGCCCGCCCCCGCGAGCATGAGCACGGGGCCTTCCGTCGTCAGCACGGCTTCGCGCTGCGGCGGGTTCAGGCCATCGAGCCAGGCATTTGCGGATTCGGTCGAAGGGGGCGCATGCATTCGAGAACGATTAGGGAACAGCGTCCCTCGCCGCAAGAGGCGGCGCGCCTCGGTTCGACTTATTTGTCCATGTACTCTTCGTAGTAATCATCGCGCGTATGGTACGAGGCCGCGCGGTTGTCCCGATCGTTGTGCTCCTGGAGCTCCCGCTCGCGCGCCTTGCGGGCAATCTTCTTGGCGGCTTCGGAGTTGGCGAGCGAGTTCACCATCACCGTGGTCCCGTAGCCAAGCATGGCGCAGGACGCGACAGTGAACAGCCAAACCATCAGGCATCCGGCAAACATGATCTTGATCACTTGCACCGGGACAATACTCCATATCAGTATTGCCTAATGAGCATGATGTGGTTGCAGATCGATTAACGGCTTGCTGCAAGAATATTCCAGCCATGACCAGATGCGGTGGTGGGGACGTGCGTCAATTCATCGATATGGCGCAATCTATGCCATCAGTTTAGTCCGGATTGGTTGAAAATTGTTCTAGAACTCGGCCCAGTCCTCGCTGCCAACAGGTTTGAGAGCCAGATTGCCGCTGACCGGCAGCGGTGCAGTCTTGCGCCGGGGACGGGCCGCCGGTGCCGCGTCGCGCGCATGGGCCGCCTTGGTGGCACCGGTCTGGAACCGGGTCGTCTGCGCCCGGAGCTGTTGGGCCACGGTGGCAAGCGTACGGGCGGCTGCCGTGCTCTGCTCCACCATGGCCGCATTCTGCTGGGTCATGCGATCAAGTTCGCTGACCGTGCCGGAGACTTCGGAAAGCATCAGCGACTGACGCTGGGCGGATTCGGTGATGCCCTCGACCAGCGTGCTGACTTCGGCGACACGTCCGACGATGTGGCGCAGGACTTCTCCGGTTTCGCTGACCAGTTGCACTCCGCGTTCGACGTGGCCGGTGGAGGAGGAGATCAGTTCACCGATCTCGCGCGCCGCCGTGGCGGAGCGTTGGGCCAGCGCGCGCACTTCGGTGGCAACGACCGCGAAGCCGCGACCGGTTTCGCCGGCGCGGGCCGCCTCGACCCCGGCGTTCAAGGCGAGCAGATTGGTCTGGAAGGCAATGCCGTCGATCACGCTGATGATCTGGGAAACGGCTTGCGAGGATTGCTGGATCGCGGTCATGGCTTCGACCGCACGTTGCACCACGGTGCCGCCATTGGCTGCCTCGCCGTTCGCTTCGGAGACGGCGCGATTGATCTCGGCGACCTGATGGGTGCTCTTTCTGACCAGCGTGGTGACCTGCTGCATGGCCGCGCTTGCTTCTTCGAGCCGGGCAGCAGGATCGCAGATCATCCGCTTGGCCGCGCTCATCACAAGCGCCATCAGCACGATCGCTAGTGCCGGAAACATCAGGGCAACGGAGGTGGCGAGGCCCCCCAAAGGCAGCAAGGCGCCTAGACTTGAAAGGCAGACGAGGAACAGCGTGATCAACCGCAGCGTGTCGAGCTTCTGGCGGATCGGGGCCTTTTTCTCGAACCATTCGAACATCATGGTTCCCTTTGCTTGCACTCCTGCTCACGCCTTCGCTAGCAACGCTTGTTGACGATAACCCTGCTCCTGACCTAGCGGCTTTTCCCAAAGCCCGGCGTTATCCTCCCATTGATCGGATGCTTGCCCGATGCCACCTGCCGACCTTCTGTCTGGCCAAGCCCATCCGGTGCGCACCCACGCGCGCGTGCTGCTGGCGAGCCTCGTCGGCACGGCGGTCGAATTCTACGATTTCTATATCTTCGGCACTGCGGCCGCGCTGGTGATCGGACCGCTGTTCTTCCCCGAGAAATCAGCGACGGCGCAGACGCTGCTGGTGTTCATGACGCTTGGGATCGCGTTCTTTGCGCGGCCGGTGGGGGCTGTGGCGTTCGGCCATTTCGGCGACCGGATCGGGCGCAAGTCAACGCTGGTGGCCTCGCTGCTGCTGATGGGCGTCTCGACGTTTCTGGTGGCGTTTCTGCCCGGCTACGCGGTGGCGGGCTGGGTGGCGCCGGCCCTGCTTTGCCTGCTGCGGTTCGGCCAGGGCTTTGGCCTGGGCGGCGAGTGGGGCGGGGCATCGCTGCTCGCGGTGGAAAACGCGCCGAAGGGCTGGGATGCGCGGTTCGGCATTGCCGCGCCGCTCGGGGCCCCGCTCGGGTTCCTGTTTGCCAATGGCCTGTTCCTCCTCCTGGGGCTCGGCCTCAGCGAGGCGGATTTCCTCAGCTGGGGCTGGCGTGTGCCGTTCCTGGCAAGTTCGCTGCTGGTGATCCTCGGGCTGTGGATCCGTCTGCGTATTGGCGAGACGCCGGCGTTCAAGGCCTCGCTCGAAGCTGCGCCGCCGCCGCGCGTGCCGCTGGGCAAGCTGCTTGCCGAACATCCCGGCGCGGTGCTGGCGGGCACCATGGGCGTGATCGCGTGCTTTGCGCTGTTCTACCTCGCGACGACCTTCGCGCTGGGCTTTGCCACGAAGACGCTCGGCTACCCGCGCGAGACGGTGCTGGCGATCCAGCTGGGCGCGGACGTGGTGTTTGCCATCGGCATCGTGGTTTCCGGCTGGTGGTCGGATGCCACCACCCCGCGTACGGTGATGGCGGTCGGCGCGGCGCTCACGGGGCTGGTCGGTCTCGGCTTTGGCAGCGGGCTGGCGGCGGGATCGCTGCCGGTGCTGTTCCTGACGCTCTCGGCCGCGCTGTTCGTGATGGGGCTGTGCTATGGCCCGATCGGTGCGTGGCTGCCGTCGCTCTATCCGGTCGAGGTGCGCTACACCGGTATTTCGCTGGCGTTCAACCTGGGCGGCATCGTCGGCGGCGCGCTGGCGCCGCTTGGCGCGGCGTGGCTGGCAGCGCAGGGCGGCGTGATGTGGACGGGGCTGGTGTTGACGGCGGCGGGCGTGGTGACGCTGGTCGGCGTGCTGGCGGCGCCGCGTCAGTAAGAACCCCTCCGACCCGCTTCGCGGGCCACCTCCCCGTTTGTCCCTTCGGGAAAAACAGGGAGGATCGTTTCATTCCTCCCCATTTTTGCGAAGCACAAATGGGGAGGTGGCCTGCCGAAGGCAGGTCGGAGGGGTTATTCCGCCACTCGCATCAAGGTCAGCCTTGCCTTGCCGACCTTGCGCTCCGCATCGATTCCGAGCGTGCGCACGCCGGATGGCTCGTCCGCATGCGTTTCAAGGCTGACCCACGTGCCAGGGCCGATCCAGCCGAGGCGCTGCAGCCGGTCGATAGCGACAGCGCCCGCGCCCGAGCCATAAGGCGGATCGAGCAGCACGACATCGAGCGGCGCCGGCGCGGGGCCGAGCGCGAGGACCGAGGCGGCGCGCACGTCGCACTGCGCCTGCGCATGGAGCGCGGCGATATTGGCACGAAGCGCGCGGATGGCGGCAGGGTCCTGCTCGACGAACAGTGCCTTGGCCGCGCCGCGCGAGAGCGCTTCGAGGCCGAGCGCGCCCGAGCCCGCGAACAAGTCGGCCACGGTCAGGTCTTCCCAGCTGCCGAGGCGGCTGGTGAGCATCGAGAACAGCGTCTCGCGGGTGCGGTCCGCAGTCGGCCGGGTGGTGTCGCCTGCCGGGGCCTGCAATTTGCGGCCGCGCCAGGTGCCGGCGATGATCCGCAGCATCAGCGCTTCCCCTGCGGTCGGTTGCCGGGACGTGGACCCGGGCGGCCACCCGGTCTTTGCGGGCGCTGCGGCTTCGAGACCAGTTGCCCTGCTTCAGGCGAGAGGCGCTTGCGTTCGGGGCGGGCGCGGCCTGCGGGCGCGGACTTGGCCACAGGTTCAGGCGCAGGCTTCGGCGCGCGCGGGGCTGGCGCGCGTCCGGCATGGATCGCCTGCTGGTCACGCGTTGCCTTGTCGCTCGCAAGGCCCTTGCGGAAGCGCTCTACAACGACTTGCGGCACTTCCTCCGCCGCGCCGCGCGGCAGTTCGCCGAGATCGAACGGACCATAGCGCAGCCGCAGCAGGCGCGAGACTTCGAGGCCGAGATGCTCGAGCACGCGGCGGACTTCGCGGTTCTTGCCTTCGGTGAGCGTCAGCTCGATCCACTTGTTGCGGCCCGCGCTGCGTTCCATGTTGGCGTTGATCGGGCCGTAGCGCACGCCTTCGATCTCGATGCCGTCCATCAGGCCATCGAGCATCTCCTGCGTGACATCGCCGAAGGTGCGCGCGCGGTAGGTGCGCGGGACGGCATTGGCGGGGAGTTCCATCGCACGCTTGAGCTCGCCGTCATTGGTAAGGAGCAGCAGGCCCTCGGTGTTGATGTCGAGCCTGCCGACCGGCATCACGCGGCCCGCGCCCGGCGGCAGGGCATTGCGCAGCGCGGTGTAGATCGTCGGGCGCCCGGTCGGATCGCGCTCGGCAGTGATCAGCCCGGATGGCTTGTGGAACATGAACAGGCGCGGCGGTTCGGCGGCGGCGACGGGATTGCCATCGACCGTGACGCCCTTGAGGTTCTTGAGGATCGTGGCCGGGGTGGTGATCGCCTCGCCGTCCAGCGCGACGCGGCCCTCGGCGATATAGCGCTCGATCTCACGGCGGCTGGCGACCCCGGCGCGGGCGAGCAGCTTGGCGATGCGATCGCCTTCGCGCGGGGTGCCGTCGTCGGCTGGGGCGCGGGTCTGCGGCGTGGCTGCTGCCTTGGGCGTCTTGTAAGGTTTGGGAGCCGCGGGCCTTCCCGGGCGGCCGCTCCTGTCTTTGGGGGGAAATGCCATGGCTTGCCCCTTACGCTGCGCGTGCCCGCGCGTCATCAACCTTCATGCAGGGCAATCTCGCGCTGGCAGATCTCGTGGAAGCGGCGGATACCGCCTTCCAGCGTGCCAAGTGTAAGCTGGGGCACGGCGCCGGTTGCGAGGCCCTGCTGGCCGAGTTCGGCGGCGCGGAAGTCTTCGGAGCCGAACACCTGCCCGTCGAGCAAGTCCCAGCTGCGGCGCCAGTGGTCTTCGGCCTTTTCCGTCTGCGGTGCCTCGGCGATCAGCATGAAGTCCTCGACCAGCGTCAGGTCGTGGGCCTGCGGCATGATCGTCATCAGGTTCACGTAGTCCGGGCTGATGACGATGACCGTGGCGGGGAACAGCTGGTAGGCAAAGGTGGCGACACGGCGCAGCGCAGGCCAGTCGGCCAGATCGACGCCTTCGAGTTCGGTCGCGCGGCCGACCAGCGAGCGCATGTGCGGCCCGACTTCGTCGCCTGCCGTCACCCCGTCCTTGAAGTAGGGGCCGATGGTGCGGGCGTGGAGGCGCTGCACGTGGTAGCTTTCGAGGAACGCGTCCATGATCAGCTTCCAGTTGGACGCGACCCGGTGCGTGCGGCGAGCGTAGAGGTGATGCGAGGCGAGGTCTGCGGCGGCGAAATCGGCGCTGATTGCTGTCGCAAGAGTGAAGTCGGCCTCTTGCGGCGCGAACCAGATAAGGCCGCCCGCTTCGAGGCTGGGCAATTCGATCAGGCCGTGGGCGGATTGATCGAACGCCGGGAAGGTGTCCGGGCGGGGCAGGGCGAGCAGCTTGCCCTCGGTGCTGTAGGTCCACGCGTGATAGGGGCAGACGAGGCGCTTGGTGCATTGCACCTCGCCGCCTTCGACAAGCCGCGTCCCCCGGTGGCGGCAGACGTTCATGAAGACATGCGCCTTGCCCGCTGCATCGCGGGTGAGGAGCAGGGGCCTGCCGGTCGCGTCGTGCGGGACGGCCATGCCGGGATCGGGCAGCAGCGCGGAAGGCGCGAGGACCTGCGGGAAGCGGTCAAACAGCGCGGCCTTTTCGCGCGCCCAGTGGGCTGGATCGGTATAGACGCTGGCGGGCACGTGGCTGATGGCCGCGCCCTTGCGGCCCGCACCTGCTGCCACCAGCCGCGCGAGGTCCAGCTGGCCATCGGTGGGCCGCTTGGTGCTTTCAGTGGTGGCCATTTCGCGGCTCTCCCCCGGTTTCATCGCTCTCCGGTGCTAGGCATAGCGCAATTTGGCGCTAAGCATGCAGGTAAATGCATGGCCCGATTACGATATCGGATCATTGTTCGGCCAGGGATACCCCAGTCCCGTTCGTGTCGAGCGAAGTCGAGACACCGCACGCCGCGCCCGGTGTCTCGACTTCGCTCGACACGAACGGAGGGGGAAGTGTGAGGAACTGAATGGCATCGAGCGCCGCCGAGGTTGAGAAGCCACCGCGCCCGAAGGGCTTCAAGCTGCTGATGGTGGCGCTGGCGACGCGCAAGTCGGCAACGATGCTGGGCTTCGGCTTTGCCTCGGGCCTGCCTTATGCGCTGCTGCTCGGCACGCTCAACGCCTGGCTGGGCGAAGTGAAGATCGACCTTGCCACCATTGGCGTGCTCTCGTGGATCGGCCTGTCTTACTCGTTCAAGTTCCTGTGGTCGCCGCTGGTGGACCGCATGGCGCTGCCCGGCCTCGAAGCGCTGGGGCGGCGCAAGAGCTGGATCTTACTGTGCCAGATCGTATTGGTTCTGGGCTTCGTGGGCCTTGCGCTGACTGATCCGGCCAAGGCCATCGGCACCTTCGCGCTGTTTGCGTTCCTCGCCGCGCTGGCCTCCGCGACGCAGGACGTGGCGGTGGACGCGTGGCGCATCGATGTCGCGGACGAGGATACGCCGGTCGAGCTGCTCTCCTCGATCTACCAGTTCGGCTACCGCATCGCCTCGATTGTCGGCGGTGCGCTGGCGCTGGTGCTGGCGGGGCGGATGTCATGGCCGCTGGTCTATCTGCTGATGGCAGGGCTGATCGCGCTGATCGGTATTGTGACCTTGCGCGCGCCCGACACACCACGCCCCGAGCAAGGCACGCTCCACGCCGCGCTGGCGCAGCCGGGTGAATTGACGCCGCGCGCGCGAGGTATTGCGCTGTTCATCGTCGGCACCAGCTGGGCCTGGGCAATCGCGACAATCGTGCGCTTCATGGTGATCATGCTGAGCCCGCTGGGGCCGGGCGAGAAACACCCCTCGGTAGGCGATTTCACGCGCCAGATGGGCCCGCTGATCGTGCTGGCGACCGTGGCGGTTCCGCTGCTCGTCGCGGCGGTGACCAATGCGATGCGCACGCAGGGCCGCGCGGTGCTGACGGCGCCTGATACGCGGCATTCGGCGGTGCGCACCGCGGCGAACCACCTCTACGTCGCGCTGATCGCCCCGCTGGCGGAACTGGTGGCGCGGCTCGGCTGGGGGGTGCTGGTGGTGATCGGGATGATCCTCACCTACACGCTGTGCTACAACGTGTGGTCGAGCTTCGCCTTCCCGTTCTACCTCGATTTCCTGCACTATTCGAAGGACGAGGTGGCGTTTGCCTCCAAGCTCTTCGGCATCTTCATGACCATCGCGGGGATCAGCCTCGGCGGCTATCTGTTCCTGCGGCTGGGGCGCATGCCGACGATCCTGATCGGCGCGATCCTCCCGATGTTGGGCAACTTCGTCTATGCCGACCTCGCCGAAGGCGCGGTGCATATCGATGCGGTGGGCAAGGCGGTGGGCCTGCACGCGCTGTTCGGCCTGTTCGGCTTCGATCCGCGCATGATCCGGCTGCTGCTGGCGATCAGCTTCGAAAACATCTCGACCGGTATCGCGGGTGCGGCCTTCGTGGCGTACCTCTCGGGCATCGTCTCCAAGCGCTATACGGCGGTGCAATATGCGCTGATGTCTTCGCTCACCTTCCTGATCGGCTCGCTGGGGCGCGGGATCGCGGGCGAGGCGTTCGATCTCTACGGCTATGCCACGGTGTTCCGCTGGACGGCGGCGGCGGGGCTGGTGGCGGTGCTGTTCGTGTGCCTCGAATGGGTGCGCGTGGTGCGGGAGGCTGGCGCTGCGCGCGATCCCTCGACAAGCTCAGGATGAGCGAGGTTTTTGATTTTCCAGTTGAACCACCCCCGCTCGTGCTGAGCTTGTCGAAGCACGCTGGCGCCCCGTCTCAGTCCGGCGCTTCGTCGTTGCGCCTGAGCACATCGCCCGCGAGGTAGAGCGAGCCGGCGATCAGGACATCGCCTTTGCCTGGCAGTGCGGCGAGGGCGTCCGCGACATTGGCAAAGCTCGCCACAGGCAGCGCGGTGAAGGGGGCGAAGTCTGCGGGCGTGTGTGCATCGTGGCCGGGGGCGGGGACTATGGAGACCGAGGCGAGCTTGCCTTCCAAGGGGCGCAGGATGGCGCTGGGGTCTTTGCTGGTCAGCATGCCCATCACGAGGTGGAGCGGCGGGCTGTCCGCGAAGTGGCGGGCGATGGCTTGGCCTGCATCGGGATTATGGCCGCCGTCGAGCCAGACGGTGCGGTTTCCGGCGAGTGCGGTGAGCGGGCCAGCACCGAGGCGCTGGAGGCGGGCGGGCCAGCGGGCAGCGCGGATGCCGCTCGCCATGGCTTCGGGGGAGACCGGAACCGCGCTCTGGTGGCGAAGCATGGCGATGGCGAGGGCGGCGTTGTCGGCCTGATGGGCGCCGGCGAGGGTGGGGAGCGGTAGGCTCAAGCTGCCCTTGGCGTCGCGGTACGCGATGGTTTCGCTGGTTTCTGCCCACCAATCGCGACCGCGCAAGGCAACCGGCGCGCCGATATGGCTGGCAGTGGCGAGAACGCTGGCGAGCGGGCTGTCCGCATAGCTCTGCACCACCAGTGGCGCGCCGGGCTTGGCGATGCTGGCCTTTTCGAAGGCTATGCGGGCGAGGGGCTCTTCCGGCGTTCCGGCTTCGGGGACGAGGAGGAAGGCCTCGTGATCTATGCCGAGGGTCGCGATGCCGCAGACGGCAGGGTTTTCGAGGACGTTGGTGGCATCGAGCCTGCCGCCGAGGCCGGTCTCGATGACGCAGGCATCCGCCGGGGTTTCCGCAAAGGCGAGGAACGTTGCGACGGTGGTGACTTCGAAGAAGCTGGGGCCAAGGTCTGCGGACGCATCGAGCACGCGTTCGAGCAGGTCGGCGAGGCTTTCGTCGCTGATGAGCTTGCCCGCGACGCGGATGCGTTCGTTGTAGCGCACGAGGTGCGGCTTGGTGGCGGTGTGGACGACGAGGCCCTGCGCTTCGAGGATCGCGCGCAGGTACGCGCAGGTCGAGCCCTTGCCGTTGGTGCCCGCGACGTGGAATACCGGTGGCAGGCGGCGCTGCGGATTGCCGAGGCGGGCGCAGATATCGCGCACGGTATCGAGGCCGAGACGGCCCTGCGGGAGCGAGAGCGCGCCGAGGCGGTCCAGTTGCGCCTGGACGCGGGGGTTTTCGGAAATGGCGAAATCGCGCAATTACCCCTCCGTCAGCCCTTCGGGCTGCCACCTCCCCATTTGCCCCTTCGACAAGCTCAGGGGAAAATGGGGAGGGCGAAGAAAAGTCTGTCTGTTTTAGGTCCTCCCCATTTTTGCGAAGCACAAATGGGGAGGTGGCCCGCGCCAGCGGGTCGGAGGGGTCAAGCCGCCTGCGCGGCCATCAGATAGCCGATGGTGCGGGCGAGGGTGGCCTTCAGCATATGGCGGCTGACCACCATGTCGATCATGCCGTGCGCGTGGAGGTATTCGGCGCGCTGGAAGCCTTCGGGGAGCTTTTCGCGGATCGTGTCCTGGATCACGCGCTGGCCGGCAAAGCCGATGAGCGCGCCGGGTTCGGCGATCTGGATGTCACCCAGCATGGCGTAGCTCGCGGTGACGCCGCCGGTGGTGGGATCGGTGAGAACGACGATGTACGGGAGGCCCGCGGCGCGCATGCGGTTGATCGCGACGGTGGTGCGCGGCATCTGCATCAGGCTGAGGATGCCTTCCTGCATGCGCGCGCCGCCGGCCGCCGTCACGGCCACGAAGGGGCACTTGTTGGCGATGGCGGCTTCCGTCGCGGCGATGAAGGCATCGCCCACGGCCATGCCCATCGAGCCGCCCATGAAGCCGAAATCCTGCACGCCGACGACGGCCTTGTGGCCATCGATCTTGCCGACAGCGGCGGTCAGCGCATCAGGCTGCGGATTGGACGCGCGCGCGGCCTTGAGGCGGTCGGTATAGCGCTTGGTGTCGCGGAACTTGAGCGGGTCTTCGCGCACCTTGGGCGCGGGCAGAATTTCAAAGCCAGCGTCGAGCAGCTGCGCGAGGCGCGTCTCGGCGCCGATGCGGCCGTGGTGATCGCAGCGCGGGCAGACCGAAAGGTTTTCCTCGTACTCCTTGGTGAACAGCATTTCGCTGCACGAAGGGCACTTGATCCAGAGGTTGTCCGGCGTGTCGCGCTTGGGCGCGAAGGGCAGCGAATTGCGGACGCGGGTCAGCCAGCTCATGCTTCTACCTTTCGTGCCGTATGGACGGCCTTGGCTAGCGCGGAAACAAGATCGCGTACAGGTCCGGCCGCGTTCTCGCCGTGCTCGGCGATGAGGTCGATCAGCGCCGAGCCGACGACAACGCCGTCCGCTACCTCGGCGATGGGACCGGCCTGTTCGGGCGTGCGCACGCCGAAGCCGACAGCGACGGGGATCTCAGCCGTCTGCTTGATGCGGGTGACGGCTTCCTCGATCGAGGCGAGCGCGGCCTGCTGCATGCCGGTGATGCCCGCGACCGAGACGTAGTAGAGAAAGCCCGAAGAGCCTTCGAGCACGGCAGGAAGCCGCGCGGCGTCGGTGGTCGGCGTGGCGAGGCGGATCGGCGAGATGCCGTGGGCGCGCAGGTTCGGGCCGAGTTCGCTATCTTCCTCGGGCGGGATATCGACGCAGATGACCCCGTCGACCCCGGCCTTGGCGGCCTCGGCGGCGAACCATTCCGGCCCGCGCGTGATCATCGGGTTGGCATAGCCCATGAGGACCAGCGGCACATCGGGGTGGCGCGCGCGGAAATCGGTGGCCATCTGCAGGATATCGGCAGTCTTGGTGCCGGCGGCGAGGCTGCGCAGATTGGCGCGCTGGATCGCCGGGCCATCGGCCATCGGATCGGTGAAGGGCATGCCAAGCTCGATCACATCTGCGCCGCCTTCGACGAGCGCGTCGAGGATCGCGGGCGTGGCGGCCGGCGTCGGATCACCGGCGGTGACGAAGCAGACGAGGGCGGGGTGGCCCTTGGCGAAGGCGGCGGAAAGCCGATTTGGGGCGAGGCGGGTCATTCAGAGTCCTTGCGTTCGACCACGAGTATGCGCGCGTCCCCGATGGGGTGCGCAACATGCTCGTCCCCGGATTCCACGCTCACACCCTGGCCTGCAGCGAGCCGGACAATGTGTTCGCCTGCCGCATCGCGGTAATGCATGTCCACTTCACCGTCGAGGACGACGAAGACTTCCGGACCGGTATTGCGGTGCCAGCGATAGGGCTGATCGGTCCAGTGGAGCCGCACGGTCACGTCGCCGAAATCGCTGAGCAACTGGCTGGCCCACGCACGTTCACCCACGAAATCTGTGGCGGCGAAGGGCTTCACAGCTTCACCCCCAGATGCTCCGCGACCGAGAAGATGTCCTTGTCGCCGCGTCCGCACAGGTTGGCGAGGATGATCGCGTCCTTGTCCATGGTCGGCGCGATCTTCTTCACCGCGGCGATGGCGTGGGCGGGTTCGAGCGCGGGGATGATGCCTTCGGTGCGGCAGAGCAGCTGGAAGCCGTCGAGTGCTTCGGTGTCGGTCACCGAGGTATACTGGACGCGGCCGGTTTCCTTGAGCCAGGCGTGTTCGGGGCCGATGCCTGGATAATCGAGGCCCGCCGAGATCGAGTGGCCTTCGAGGATCTGGCCGTCCTCGTCCTGCAGCAGGTAGGTCTTGTTGCCGTGGAGCACGCCGGGGCGGCCGCCCGCGAGGCTGGCCGCATGGAGCTGGTCGAGCCCGTGGCCTGCGGCTTCGACGCCCATCATTTTGACGCTGGGATCATCGAGGAAGGGGTGGAACAGGCCGATGGCATTGCTGCCGCCGCCGATGGCCGCGACGAGGAGATCGGGGAGACGGCCGACGCGGGAGAGCATCTGGGCGCGGGCTTCCTTGCCGATCACGCTCTGGAAATCGCGGACGAGCTCCGGATAGGGGTGCGGGCCGGCGGCGGTGCCGATGATGTAGAAGGTGTTGTGGACGTTCGCGACCCAGTCGCGCAGCGCCTCGTTCATCGCGTCCTTGAGCGTGGCGGCACCAGCAGTGACGGGGACGACTTCGGCGCCCAGCAGCTTCATGCGGAACACGTTGGGCTGCTGGCGGGCAACGTCGGTCGCGCCCATGAAGATCGTGCAGGGCAGGCCGAAGCGCGCGCAGACGGTGGCGGTGGCGACGCCGTGCTGGCCCGCGCCGGTTTCCGCGATGATCCGCGTCTTGCCCATGCGGATGGCGAGCAGGATCTGGCCGATGCAATTGTTGATCTTGTGCGCGCCGGTGTGATTGAGTTCGTCGCGCTTGAACCAGACTTGCGCGCCGCCAAGCTCTTCCGTCAGCCGGGGCGCGAAATAGAGCGGGCTGGGGCGGCCGACATAGTGCTCGAGGAGGTCGTCGAACTCGGCATGGAAGGCGGGATCGGCCTTGGCCTTGCGGTATTCCGCTTCCAGATCGAGGATCAGCGGCATCAGCGTTTCGGCGACGTAGCGACCGCCGAACTGGCCGAAATGGCCCTGTGCGTCGGGCTGGTTGCGGAAGCTGTTGGGGATGGGCGCGTTCATGGCGCCTCGCTTGGCAGAGGGGCGCGCGCTTGTCCAGATTCGTGGGCTAAAGGGTAGCGCAGCGCGCCGCTTCGCAGAAGGCGCGGATCAGGGCCACGTCTTTCACCCCCGGTGCGCTTTCGACGCCCGACGAAACATCGACCAGCGGAGCCTTGGTTGCGCGAATGGCTTCGGCGACATTGGCGGGAGAGAGTCCGCCAGCAAGCCCCCACGGCAGCGGGCCCTTGTGCGCGGCAAGCAGCGTCCAGTCGAACACGAGGCCAAGGCCGCCGGGCATCGCGGCGCCCTTGGGGGGCTTGGCATCGAACAGCACGAGATCGGCGGCGCCGGTGAAAGCCTGCGCACGCTCGACATCGGCCTTGGCCGCGACGGGGAGGGCTTTCCAGACGGGGAGGCCGAATGCCTTGCCCACGGCGGCGACGCGCGCCGGGTCTTCCTCGCCGTGGAGCTGGATCACATCGAGACGGGCGGCAGCGACGAGTTCGGCGAGCAGGCCGTCGGTCGGGTCTACGAAAAGGCCGACCACCTTGGCACGTCCTGCAGCGCGGGCGGCGAGCGCGGCGGCATCGGCGGGGGCGAGGTGGCGCGGGGAACGCGGGAAGGAGACGAGGCCGATGTAGTCGGCGCGTGCGGCAATGGCGGCATCGACGGCGGTGGGGGTGGTCAGGCCGCAGATCTTGATGTGGGGGGCGGGCATGGGGTTCGGATAGGGCGAGCGCGTCTGGCGGTCAAATGGCTGTGGGTGCCGGCGTGCCCACCCCCGACCCCTCCTGCGGGGCGGGAGGGGCGATCAAGCGCTGTCCGGCTCCCCTCCCGCTTGCGGGAGGGGTCGGGGGTGGGTTTAGCTTACTGCCCCAGCTCGAACGTCACCGTGACATTTGCGCCCACCTGCACCTCGCCGGCCGCAACCGGGCTCGGTGCGGCCTTGGCCATCATCGCTTCGGCGCGGGCGTACATCACCATCGGCTGCGGGGCATAGCCGCCGCTTTCGCTGATGGTGAGGATGCGCTTGACCGTCAGCCCCGCCGCCTTGGCATAGAGCTCGGCCCGCGCGCGGGCTTTCTTCATCGCCTCGATGCGGGCTTCGTCGCTGGCGGCATCGGGATTGTCGAGCTGGAACGAGGGGCCGCTCACCTGATTGGCACCGGCAGAAACCAGCGTATCGATGGTCTTGCCGTAATTGCCGATCTTGCGCTGCTTCACCTCGACCTGGTTGGTTGCCTGATAGCCGATGATGACGGGATCACCGCTGACGTTGCCGTTCGCATCAGCGCGCGGCTGGCCGTAGACCGGGTTCACCGAGAGGTTGCTGGTCTGTATATCGCGCTCGGCGATGCCCGAGGCCTTGAGCGCGGCGATGACGGCATTCATCTGCTCGGCATTCTGCGAGAGGGCAGCGGATGCGGTCTTGGCCTGCGTGGTGACGCCGGCGCTGAACACGGCAAGATCGGGGGTGCGGGTGGAGCGGCCATCGGCGCTGACCGTGAGAACCGCGTTGCCGGGGGCGACGACCGGGCCGGGCGAGACGGCCTGCGCCATCGCAGGCGTTGCGGCGCCAGCGGCAGCAAGCGCGGCGGCCATCAGCAGCGAGGTGGAGGCAGTGGTCATCGGTTGGTCCCCTTGAAAATCTATCCCGCATGTGGGGGGTGGCGGCTTTCGCAGGGCTGAACCGCGATGACAGGAGTGCTTCAGGCGATGGGCCGAACCAAGCTGCGGGCCAGCACGATCATCGCAAACCGCGTGGGATCACCATAAGGGAAGGGCCTCGCTTCGCCGGTGCGGGCATAACCGCGCCGCTCATAGTAGGCGATCAGGTCCTCGCGCCGGCCGATCACGGTCATTTCCATGGTGTTCGCGCCGAACTCGCGCATCGCGAGCGCCTCTGCCTCGCCGATCAGCCAGCGGCCAAGACCACCGGCCTGGATTGCCGGATCGACGCAGAGCATGCCGAGATAGGCAAGGCCTTCGCTGCGGTCGGTGATCGTGACTGTGCCGACGAGCGTGCCCTCCTGTTCGGTAAGCAGCACGCGTCGCGCGGGATCGGTGAGCGCCTCGGTCAATTCCGCGTCGCTGGTACGATCATCGTCGAAGAGGTCGGCTTCATGCGTCCAGCCCTTGCGGGCGGTGTCGCCGCGATAGGCGCGCTCGATCAAGGCGCGAAAGGCGGGAAGATCGCTGAGCGCGGCCAGTCTCCAGGTACGCATGGCGGCAGGGCTCAGAGCGTGGCTTCGATGGCGCGCGCGGCGGCGACCGGATCATCGGCGCGGCTGATCGGGCGGCCGATGACGAGGACACTGGCACCATCGCGGCGCGCGGCGGCGGGGGTGACGATGCGCTTCTGGTCCGCCGTGTGGCCCGTATCGGGGCGCAGACCGGGGACGACGAAGAAGCCGTTCTTCCAGCGCTTGTGGATCGCGCCGACTTCGTGGCCCGAGCAGACGATGCCGTCGAGCCCGGCTTCCTGCGCGAGATCGGCAAGCCGCAGGGCCTGATCGTGGGCATTGGCGGAAACACCGACGGCGGTCAGGTCGTCATCATCGAGGCTGGTGAGCACCGTGACGGCGACGACCTTGCAATGTTCGCCTGCGGCGGCCTTGGCGTCTTCCATCATCGCGCGGCCGCCGCTGGCGTGGATGGTGACGATGGCGGGCTCCAGCACGTGGATCGACTGCATCGCGGCGGCGACGGTGTTGGGAATGTCGTGCAGCTTCAAGTCGAGGAAGATCGGCAGGCCCAGCTTGGCGACTTCATGCACGCCGTGGTGGCCATGCGCGCAGAAGAATTCGAGGCCGAGCTTCACCCCGCCGATATGGCCCTTGACCTTCTGAACCAGCGCGAGCCCGGCATCGAGGCGGGGCAGATCGAGCGCGAGATAGACGGGGTTGCTCATGATGCTTCGCTTGCTTTCCGGGCTTCAAGGCTGGTTGAGGTGAGCGAGGCGCTGCCCGCCAGCGTGGTTTCGAGGTTGTTGATGCGGCGCTGCAGGCGCCAGCGCATGGTGCGGTGGACCAGCCACATCGGTACGAGGCCAAGGAGAAACGCGGCGATCACCAGCGCAGGCAGCTTGGTATCGAGCACGAGGCCCTGCCACACGACGAGTTCGACCGGCTGCCAGTTCGCCGCCGAAAACGCGGCGAGCGCGGCCACGATCACCAGCCACAGGATCGAGCGCAGCGATTTCATGCGAGGTCCCTCCCGTTCTTGGCGCCCAAGCTAATCCGCTTTGGCGCGCAAGGCGAGTCCCGCGTTATTCCCCGAAAACCCGCGCAAAGATCGTGTCGACAGCCTTGAAGTGGTAATCGAGGTTGAACTTGTCCTCGAGCTCCTGCGCGCTCATCACCGCGCTCACTTCGGGATCGGCCTTGAGCAGTTCGAGCAGCGAGAGCTGGCCATCCGATTGCCACACCTGCATCGCATTGCGCTGGACGAGCCGGTAGGAATCGTCGCGCGTCAGCCCCGCCTGCGTCAGCGCCAGCAGCACACGCTGCGAGTGGACGAGGCCGCCCATGCGGTCGAGGTTCTTCTGCATGCGCTCAGGGTACACGAGCAGCTTGTCGATCACGCCGGTGAGGCGCGCGAGCGCGAAATCGAGCGTGATCGTGGCGTCCGGGCCGATGTAGCGCTCGACCGAGGAGTGCGAGATATCGCGCTCGTGCCACAGCGCCACGTTCTCCAGCGCAGGCGTAACGGCGGAGCGCACGACGCGGGCGAGGCCGGTGAGGTTTTCCGTAAGCACCGGGTTGCGCTTGTGCGGCATGGCCGAGGAGCCCTTCTGGCCGGGCGAGAAGTACTCCTCGGCTTCCAGCACTTCCGTCCGCTGCAGGTGGCGCACTTCGGTCGCGAGGCGTTCAATGCTGCTGGCGATCACGCCGAGGACCGCGAAGAACATCGCATGCCGGTCGCGCGGGATGACCTGCGTGGAGACGGGCTCGACCGCGAGGCCCAGCTTCTCGGCGACATGGGCTTCGACTGCCGGGTCGATATTGGCGAACGTGCCGACTGCGCCCGAAATGGCGCAGGTGGCGACTTCGGCGCGGGCGGAGACAAGCCGCGCACGGCAACGGGCGAACTCGGCATAGGCCTGCGCCAGCTTGAGGCCGAAGGTGGTCGGCTCGGCGTGAATGCCGTGGCTGCGGCCGATCGTGGGGGTGTACTTGTGCTCTATCGCGCGGCGCTTGATCGCCTCCAGCAGCGCGTCGAGGTCGGCGATCAGGATGTCGGCGGCCTGCGTCAGCTGCACGCCCAGCGTGGTGTCGAGCACGTCGGAGCTCGTCATGCCCTGGTGCATGAAGCGCGCTTCGGGGCCGACTTCCTTCGCCACCCAGTCGAGGAAGGCGATGACGTCGTGCTTGGTGACAGCCTCGATGGCGTCGATCGCGGCAACGTCGATCTTTGGACCCGTCGCCCACCAGTCCCACAGAGCCTTGGCGGCAGATGGGGGCACGACGCCAAGTTCGCCCAGCTTCTCGGTCGCGTGGGCCTCGATCTCGAACCAGATGCGATAGCGCGCTTCCGGCTCCCAGATCGCGGTCATCGCGGGGCGGGCGTAACGGGGGACCATCGGCGACTCCTCAAGCAAATGCGTGGGCAGAGCCGCTAGGGGGAGGGGGGCGGGAAGGCAAGAGGGCGCGGGTCAGGCCTTGAAGGCGATTGCGGTCTCGCCCGCTGGTTCGCCTTCCGCAGCGAAGCGGCGCTCGATGATCCGTGCGGTGCCGTCCGAGGCGATCAGCAGCACGGTCGAGCAGCGCGTGCCGTAGACCGGATTGCAGATGAAGACGGGGGAGAAACGCGGTTCCGGTCCGGTGCCGGGAAGCTCGGTGCGGTCGGCCAGCGCGGCGAAGAGGGGGGCCGGATCGTCCTTACCCGCAGCAAGCCAGGCGCCAAGCGCGGCCTCCAGTGCGCGTGTCTTGGCCCATGGCGCGTCATGCGCGCCGTTGGAGAGGCCGTGGATGCCAGGCGCGAGGGGGAGGCGGTGCACGTCCGGGTGGTTGGTGAGATGCCACGCGTTCCCGGCATCGGCCATGAACAGATTGAACGGGTTCATCGTTTCCGGTGCGGCGGGATCGTGCCCGGCCAGCCAATCGGTTACCAACGCCCCGCGCGAGGCAAGCTCGGGCCTTGGATAGCCTTCGACGCGCAAGTTGGTGACGAGGGCGAAACGGCCCGCCGCGTTGACCCCCAGCCACGTTCCGCCCGCCTGCAAGTCACGTCCGGCGATCGCACCATTCGGCCAGCGCGCAAGCGGCGCGGTCGGGCGTTCGTGAAACTCGTCGCGATTGCCGATCACGACAAGGCGCCAGCGCGGATGCGCACGGAAGGCGGCAGCGGCGACGCACATCAGATCAGGCCCTTCGCCTTCAGGCTGACATGGCCCTGCCGCCCGATGATCACGTGATCGTGGACCGTAATGCCCAGCAGTCGCCCGGCTTCGATGATCTTCTGAGTGATCTGGATATCCGCGCGGCTGGGCTCCGGGCTGCCGGAGGGGTGGTTGTGGACGAGGATCAGCGCGGCGGCGCCGATCGCCATGGCCTTGGCGATGATCTCGCGCGTGTAGATCGCCGATTCGTCGAGCGTGCCGTCGCTGACGATCTGGTCGAGGATCAGGCGGTTCTGCGTGTTGAGATAGAGCACGCGCACCCGCTCGTGGTTGAGGTGGGCCATGTCGATGTGGAGATAGTCGAGCAGCGCCTGCCAGCTCGAGAGCACCGGCTCCTCGCGGACAGTCTGGCGGGCGAGCCGGCGGGCGGATACCCCGACAATCTTGAGCGCGGCGGCGGCGGCATCCTTGATGCCGGGCACTCCCATCAGCGTTTGCGCATCTGCGTTCAGGACACCTGCGAGACTGCCGAAGCGCTGGAGCAGCATGCGGGCATGCGGCTTCACATCCTGCCGGGGGATGGCCGTCATCAGCAGATATTCGATGACTTCGTGATCGCCGAGCGCATCGTCGCCGCCATCGAGCAGCCGTTTCCTGAGCCGGGCGCGGTGGCCGGAGGGATCGAGGCCCGCCTCGCGCACGCGGTCCTTCTCCGACTTTTCGCGGCTAGGCTGCGGGAAAAGGCTGGGCGGTTCGTCCATGGTCGCGCCGGACATTGCCCGCGCCGGGTGCAGGGCGCAAGCGCGCCAAATCGACCGATTTGGCTCAGTCGCCCGTCCCGCCGAGGCAGATATCGACCGGGCAGCGCGTGCAGACGTTCTCGTCGCAGAGGCGGCAAACGCGCAGCGCGTCGTCCGGACCCGCGACCAGCGCGGCGAGCAGCTTTTCCGTGGTGCCGATGAAAGCCTCCCGCTCCGCATCAGGCAAAGCGGCAAGCGCCTGCGCGATGGCCTCGTGTCGGCCTTGCGCGATGGCTGCAGCGGCGGTTTCGCCCTGCGCCGTCAGGTGAAGCGCAACGCGTCGGCCATCCTCCGCGCTGGCGCGGCGCTCGACCAGTCCACGCGCCGCCAGCCGGTCCACCAACCGCACCGCGCCGGGGTGCGAGAGGCCGACGCCGATGCGCAGCGCATCGATGCTCATGCCCGGCAGATGCGCGATCAGCTTCAAGGCAGCCGCCGCCGGGCCCGGCTCGGGCGCAGCAGCTTCAGCCGCGCGGGTGATTGCATCGCCGATGGCCACGGCGAGCGCGCCGACGAGATTGGTGTCACGCATGGAACTCATTCCCGCCAGTTATATGCTTCACGCATAGACTTCAAGTGCGAATCGATTTATATGATTGGCGCACACAAAGTGCGCCGACGGGCATCCCGCTCCTCGGCATGATGACCTGAGGAGAGTACCCATGTTCCTGTCCCCCACCTTCGAGGCCCGCCTCGGCAAGACCGGCGCCGGTATCCTGCGCTACAGCCTCGTGTTCTTTTTCCTCGCGTTCGGGCTCTATAAGTTCACCCCGCACGAAGCCGCCGGGATTGCCCCGCTGATGGCGCATTCGCCGTTGCTGTTCTGGGCCGGCCCGACGCTCGGCGAGCAGGGCGCTTCGAACTTCATCGGCGTGATCGAGATCGCGCTGGGCCTGATGGTCGCGACCCGCAGCTTTGCTCCGCGCATTTCGGCGCTCGGCAGCCTCGGCATGGCGGGTGCGCTGGTCACCACGCTGAGCTTCCTGTTCACCACCCCCGGTCTCGATCCGCAGTCGAGCGACGCGGGCTTCCTGCTCAAGGACCTGACCCTGCTCGGCGCAGCGCTGTGGAGCGCGGGTGAAGCCTTCGCGGCGGCGCGCGTTGCACCGATGCAGGGCGGCCGGTTCGCCATGGAGGCGGCCTGACACTGCAGCTCCGGAGGCGGCGACCACGGCGCTTGCGCCGGTCGCCGCTATCCCGGTGTGGGTGCCGTTTCTGGCCGCAGTGGTCACGCTCGATCTGATAGCCGACGTGATATCCAAGGAATTTTCGCTTCATGGCGGCAGTTGGCGGATGGCTCTTGCGGCTTCGTTCGTTGTTGCCGGTAACCTGACCTGGCAATTCATGCTGCGGACAAGCGGGGTCGGGCTGGCCCGGGCGGGCCTGCTGTTCGCGGTCGGCGTCGCGGTCGGCGCGACTTTGATCGGCGTATTCGGTTATGGCGAGGGCCTGACCGACAAGCAGAAGATCGGCGCCGTGCTCGGCGTCCTCGTGCTCTTGCTGCTCGGCTGAACCCGCCACCATGCTTTGCGAGTCCGTGCATTGCGTCGGCCCGCCTGCTGGGCGACAAGGCGGGCAATGGCGGACGAGACCGAGCCTCTGAACGAATCGGCGGGAGGCCTGCCGGATGCCCCGCGCGGCCGCAAGCGCCGCCGGATCGCGCTGGTTTCAGCCGGAGCGCTGGCTGCCCTCGCGATTGGCCTGTGGTCGGCGCGCGAGCAGATCGCGGGCGGTCTGATTGACCGCCAACTGGCGCAACTGAACCTGCATGGGCGCTACACTATCGAAGGCATCGGCGCGGACCGGCAGGTGCTGCGCGACATCGTGATCGGCGATCCGGCCCATCCCGATCTCACCATCGCCCGCGCCGAAGTGCGCATGGCCTATGGCCTTACCGGTCCGCGCATTGGCCAGATCATTCTCGAGCAGCCAAGGCTTTATGGCGCATACCGCCAAGGCCATCTGAGCTTTGGCGCGCTCGACAAGGTGCTGCTCCCCAATGCGCCGGCAGGAACCGCGCCGGGACTGCCCGATCTCGATCTGCGGGTGATCGACGGTCGCGCCTTGCTGGAGACCGACTTTGGTCGGCTGGCCGCGAAAGCGGACGGCGCCGGCAGTCTGGCGGGCGGCTTCAAGGGTACGCTCGCGGCGGTGATGCCCGGCGTTGCGGCAGCCGGCTGCAGCGGCGAGAAACTGAGTGCTTTCGGGCAGGTCTCGGTTTCAGATGGCAAGCCGCGCTTTGCCGGGCCAGTGCGGCTGGCAGGCCTCGATTGCGGGAAACAGTTCGCAACCGGGCCATCGACACTCGCGCTCGATGTGACGGGTGACAAGGATCTCGGCGGCGCGACGATCAAGGGCAAACTCAACACCGGCACGCTGACCGCGCCGGGTTTATCGGCCGCGCACCTCATGCTGGGCGGCGAGCTGGCGTTCAGGCTCGGCATGCTGCGCGGCCATGTGCTGAGCGAAGTGAAGGGCCTGCGCACCGCAGGACTGACCGCCGGCACGCTGGGTGTCGATGGCGATCTCGACATGAAGTCGGGCGGGCAGAACCTCGTCTTCCGGGGTGCCGTCTCCGGTCGCGATCTGGCCCGGGGCGCCGCGACGGAAGAGGCGCTCGCCGGTGCGCAGACCGCAGCGGAAGCGACGCTTGCCGCGCCGCTTCTCGCGAAGATCCGCGGCGCGCTGACCCGCGAGGAACGTGGCAGCCAGCTCGCGGGCGATGTCGTGCTGCGGCATGACGGCGCGCGGTGGAGCCTTGTCGCCCCCAGCGCAGCCCTGCGCGGCGGCAGCGGTGCGGCGCTGCTGTCGGTCTCGCGCCTGCAGGTCGCGTCGGAGCCGGCCAAGTTGCCCACGCTGACCGGCAATTTCGTGATGGCGGGCGAAGGGCTGCCGCCGATCACCGGGCGCATGGAGCCGGGTGCGGGCGGCCGCCCGGCGCTCAAGCTGCGCATGGCGGAGTACCGCGCCGGTGGCAACATGCTGGCGCTGCCGCTGCTGGAAATCACGCAGGAGCGCGGCGGCTCGCTGAGCTTCAGCGGGACGGCGCTGGCTTCGGGCGCGATCCCGAGCGGGGCGGTGCAGGGGCTCAGCCTCCCCATCGCGGGCACAGTCAGTCCGCGCGGCGATCTCGCGCTGTGGCAGCGCTGCATGACGCCTTCGTTCACCAGCCTGCAACTGGGCGCCGTCACGTTCGACAAGCGGCAACTGACGGTCTGCCCGGCGGGCGGACGCGCCATCGTGCAGAGCGGTCCGCGCGGTGTTTCGGCGGCACTCGGCATCAATGCGCTCGCGCTCAGCGGGCGGCTGGGCGAGACGCCGCTGGTGCTGAACAGCGGTCCGGTCGGCCTCGCGTGGCCCGGTACGCTCACAGTGCGCGACGCCACTGTGGTGCTCGGTTCGGCGGACACGGCGACCCGGCTGAAGCTGACCAACCTCGTCGCGCAGCTCGGCAAGGGCTTCGCCGGCACGTTCGACGGGGTGGACGCAAGGCTTGCCGCCGTGCCGATCGACATGGCCGATGCCGCCGGGGACTGGCGCTTTGCCGATGGCGTGCTGACCCTGAGCGGCGTGCGCTTTGCCGCTTCGGACCGCTTCCAGCCCGCGCGGTTCAAGACGCTGGCGGGGGAGGGCGGCGCCCTCTCGCTCAAGGACAACCGCATCCTTGCCAATGCCTTGCTGCGCGAACCGGATTCGCAGCGCGAGGTTTTGCGCATAGCGGTACGGCATGATCTCGGCACCGCGCGCGGACATGCCGATCTGACGGTCGATGGCCTCGTCTTCGATGAGGGCAAGATCGTGCCCGGCAAGGTCGGCGGGTTGCAACTGCGCGATCTGGCGCCGCAGTTCCGCGGTGTGATTGCCGATGCGGATGGCACCGTGCACGGCAAGGGCGTGGTCGACTGGACCGCCGAGAAGGTGACCAGTTCCGGCAGCTTCAGCACCGCAGACTTCGATTTCTCGGCCGCGTTCGGCCCGGTCAAAGGCCTTTCCGGCACGCTCCAGTTCACCGATCTCATCGGCATGGTGACCGCGCCGCACCAGATCCTGCACGTGGCCTCGGCCAATCCCGGCATCGAAGTGACCGATGGAACAATGGATATCGAACTGCTGCCCGAGCAGGTGGTGCGCATCAACAGCGGGCTCTGGCCGTTCCTCGGCGGCACGCTGCGGCTGGCACCCGGCGATCTGCGGCTTACTGTCAACGAGCCGCGCCGGTTCCGCATCGAGATGGACGGGATCGATGCGGGCAAGTTCCTCGAGCGGATGGAACTCGCCAACCTTTCCGCCACCGGCGTGTTCGACGGGCATCTGCCGCTTGAATTCGACGCCAACGGCGGGCGCATCACCGGCGGCGAACTGGTCTCCCGCGCGCCCGGCGGCACGGTCTCCTATGTCGGCGCGCTGTCGTACAAGGACTTGTCCGCGATGGCGAACTTCGCCTTCGACGCGCTGAAGTCGCTCGATTACTCGAAGATGACCATCGGCATGGACGGCAATCTGGCCGGCGATGTCGTGACGCGGGTGGAGTTCACCGGGATCAAGCAGGGCAAGGACGCCAAGCAGAACTTCATCACCCGGCAGGTCGCGCGGGTACCGATCAAGTTCAACGTCAACATCCACGCGCCGTTCTACAGCCTGATCAGCTCGATGAACCCGCAGCCGCCGCCGGGCGCCTTCCGCAGCCTGCCGCCCGGAACCTTTCAGCCTCCTGCCAGCGGCGTTCAGCCCCCGGCAAGCAGCCCCAAGCCATAAGGAGCCAGCAATTGACGCGGTCAAGCAACCCTGCAACCAAGTGGCCCATCCAAGGCGAGGGGCAAGATGGCATGGCGGGGACAAGCAAGCGACTGAGGCGATTGTGCCTTGCGACCGTGGTGGCGCTGGGCTCGATGCTGACGGGGGGCTGCATCACGGTGAAAGCGCCCGAGAAGCCGATCGTCATCGAGCTCAACATCAACATCAAGCAGGAAGTGGTCTATCGCCTGGCCGGAGACGCCAGCCAGACGATCGACAAGAACAAGGACATTTTCTGAGATGGCACGTTTTTCCAGGAACCTCGGGCTCGCAGTGGCCGCCGTCGCGGTCCTCGGCATGATCCCCGCCGCCGCGCTGGCGCAGCGCGATCCCGCCTATGCCGCCGCGCGCGCCGCCGGGCAGGTGGGCGAGAAGGTCGACGGCTACCTCGGCTATGTCACCCCGCCGAGCCCCTCGCTCAAGGCGGTGATCGACGAGCTCAACATCAAGCGCAAGGCGGTCTACGCCGAGAAGGCGGCGGCTGCACATGCCACGGTCGAGGAATATGCGCTGACTTCGGGCTGCCTGCTGATTTCGCAGACGCAGCCGGGCGAGAAGTACCAGGGCCCGGACGGCAGCTGGCAGACGCGTACTTCGTCCCCGCCGCTGCGCGATTCGCGCTGCCCCTGAGGATAAATCGCGCGAATTTTGGAGGGGCCGGAGCCTGCGAGGGCTGCCGGCCCCTTCGCACATGCCGCAAATCTGCGGTTTACAGCCACATCGGGCGCGGTTGACTTGCCAAGCCGCCCTTCCTAAAGGGCCGGTGCCCTTGACGGGGGACCGTTTCCCGCGCCACGCCGTTTGTGCTGCATCTCAGCAAACAGAAGGTTGGCATGGTTGACGACCCCTCCGGTGAGGACCCCAAGGGCGCGGATGCCCGGATCGCATCGCTCGAAGCGCGGCTTGCCGCAGCCAGAGCCAGCGAGGCGGAGCGCACGCGCAGCGGCCAGCAAGGCGCCGACGCGGGCTACCGCCTCGGCAACCGCGTTCTGGCTGAACTGCTGGGGGGAATGATCGGGGGTGCGGCGGTCGGCGTGGCCATTGACTGGTTCGTCGGGCGCGGCCACTGGGGCCTGATGGTGATGCTGTTCCTCGGGATCGCAGTCGCCTTCAGAAACATCATCCGGATTGCGAACCGGCGTTCCGATTGACCCCTTCGTTCAGGGGGCCGCATTGGAAGGCCGTTTTGGCATACTAGTGAAACGGGATTTTCGCGCGTGGCAACCGAAGCCAAAGTTGATCCGATGCACCAGTTCACGATCGAGCCGCTGTTCGGCACCGATCACTGGGCCCTTGGCGGTTTCAACATCGCGTTCACCAATTCTGCGCTGTGGATGCTCATTTCCGCGGTCGTTCTCTACGCTTTCATGCTGGGCGGGATGAAGCGCGAGCTCGTCCCAGGCCGCTGGCAGATGATGGTCGAGAGCATGACCGGCTTCATCGAGAACATGCTCTCGGCGAACGTGGGCAAGGAAGGGCGCAAGTACCTGCCTTACGTGTTCTCGCTGTTCATGTTCATTCTGTTCGCGAACCTGCTCGGCCTGCTGCCGCTCGGTCTCGTCGGCCTGCACCCCTTCACCTTCACCAGCCACTTCACCGCGACGGGCGTGCTTGCCATCCTCTCGTTCTCGATCGTGCTGGTGGTCGGCTTCACCAAGCACGGCCTGCACTTCTTCTCGCTGTTCGTGCCGCACGGCACGCCGCTGCCGATGATCCCGCTGATCTTCGTGATCGAGCTGGTCTCGTTCCTCGTGCGCCCGTTCAGCCTCGGCCTGCGTCTCTTCGTCGCCATGATGGCCGGCCACGTCCTGCTCGAAGTGCTCTCCAGCTTCGTCATCGGCGGCGCCAATGCCGGCGCCTTCTTCATGGGCCTCGTCTCGATCCCCAGCTTCATCCTGATGGTTGCCATCTGCGCGCTCGAGATCCTCGTCGCCGGCATCCAGGCCTACGTCTTTGCGCTGCTCACGTCGCTCTACATCAACGACGCCGAGCATCTGCACTGAGTTTTCAAGTACATCGTCCATCCATCTGAATTTTTGAGAAAAGGGAGTTTAAGTCATGGAACCTGCAAGCGCCAAGCTCATCGGTGCGGGTCTCGCTGCGATCGGCGCCGGCATGGCCGCCATCGGCGTGGGTAACGTCTTCGGTTCGTTCCTCGAGAGCGCGCTGCGCAACCCGGGCGCGGCTGATGGCCAGCAGGGCCGCCTGTTCATCGGCTTCGCGGCCGCCGAACTTCTCGGTCTGCTCTCGTTCGTCGTGGCGATGATCCTGATCTTCGTCGCCTGAACCATGGACAAGGGCGGCGCTCCGGCCTGAGCGCCGGCGCAGCCGCCCTGCCATCGTTTTTTCAGCGTTCAGATCGCCCGGGAACCCCAATGCCCCAGATTTCGCAGCTTGCCGCGACCTACTCCAGCCAGATTTTCTGGATGCTGGTCATTTTCGGCGCCGTCTTCTTCCTCGTCGGCCGGGGCATGGCGCCCAAGGTTCTCGAGACCATGGAAGGCCGCGACCAGAAGATTGCCGCGGACCTCGCCGCTGCCGAAGCCGCGCGCCATGAGGCGCAGGCCCAGGACGATGCGTGGAAGGCAGCCGCTGCCAAGCAGCGCGGGGAAGCCCAGGCGCTGATCGCCGCCGCCAAGGCCGAAGCCGCCAAGGCCGCCGAAGTGCGGCTCGCCGCAGCCGGTGCCGACGCGGATGCCAAGGTCACCGCTGCCGAGGCGCGCATTGCCGCGGCTCGCGAAGGCGCTCTGGCTGAAATCGAAACCGTGGCGGCCGATGCCGCAGCCGAAATCGCCGCCCGCGTTGCCGGGCTGACGGTTGCGGCCGATGCCGCCCGCGCGGCGGTGAAGGACGTTCTCCATGGCTGATTTCGCGCTGCTTGCCCACGCTGCCAACGCGGTTGCCGAACATGGGGCCGAACACGCCGAACCGATGGCCTTCGGGTTCATCACTCCCGGCATGTGGGTCGCACTCTCGATGACCGCGTTCCTCGCGATCGTGATCTGGAAGAAGGTGCCCGCCGCGATTGCCGGTGGTCTTGACGCCAAGATCGTCACGATCCGCCAGCAGCTCGATGCCGCCAAGGCGCTGCGCGCCGAAGCGGAAGCGCTGCGCGCGGAATATGCCAAGAAGATCGCCGGCGCCGAAGCCGATGCCGCCGCGATGGTCGAGCATGCCCGCCACGAAGCCCAGGCGATCATCGCCAAGGCCGAGGCGGACACCACTGTCGTGATCGCGCGCCGCGAGAAGATGGCGACCGACAAGATCGCCGCAGCTGAACGCGCGGCGGTCGACGAACTGCGCGCCCGGGCTGCTGCTGCCGCTGCCACGGCGGCTGGTCAGCTGATCGCCCAGCACCATGGCGCGAGTGCGGACAAGGCGCTGGTCGATACCGCCATCGCCGGTCTCGCCAACTGATAACCACATTGGATCATTCCCCGCCCGGTGCGGCGGGGCATGGTTAACTCTGTCCTAAGGGTTTTCGCCTAGTCCGGCCTTCATGAGAAGGATCGGAACAGGATGCCGGGCATGAGCCGCGGGTTTTTCCGGCAAATTGCGTTGCTGTTTCTGGCGTGTCTGATGCTGAGCCTCGGAGCCGGGCGCGCCGAGGCTGCCAGCTGTTTCTACGCGACATCGCAGGGTTCGACCGGGCCCGCCAACTGGAACTCCTACTGCTGGCTCGATTTTTCCGGCTATAACGACACCGCCGCGCGAAACGGCGGGCAGGCCATGTCGTACACGCTGCCCGACGGCACGGTGATGACCTTCACGCTCACCATCAGCGGCGCGGGAATCACCGGTGCGGGGGCTCCGTCATGGGGTGGGGCCGCGGTCGGCAACACGGCATTCCTCGGCATCGGCGGTCGCCCGATCCTCTATCAGACGGCGGCCGGCACGACGACGGCGACGATCTCAAACATCGTGCTGACCCCGCCCGCCGGTGTCTCGCAGATCACCAGTTACATGTTCGTGGCGGCGGACGGCGAATCGTCGAACGAGGGCGAATCGCTGCGCTTCGTGACCAATGGTGGCAACTGGATCGCGCTCGACAATTCCGGCCCGATCAGCGGCTCAACTTATCCGACCAGCGCCGGGCTCGGCACCAATACCTTCACCGTCACCGGCGTCCCGGGCACCGTCGGCGCCAACATCGTCGGCTCCAGCACGCCGACTTCGCTGACAACCACGATTGTCGGCGGCGGCCTCCAGGGCGTGATGTTCGCGGTGCGCTTCGCCTCGATCCGGCTCAACCTCCAGTTGACCGGTGCGCGCGCAGCCTCGGCGGATCAATTCACCTTCAACATCAATGCTACTTCGGGCGGCGCCACGCTCGCCACCGGCACGTCGAGCGGGACGGGCAACGGCCCGTTCACCGCGGCGACGCTCACCACTGCATCGGCGCTCCCGCTGACCCTGACGCAGAGCATGGCGGCGGGCAGCCTGAACCCGCTCACCGACTACCGCTCCAGCCTGACTTGCACCAATTCCGTGAGTTCCAGCACGCCTTTGCCAAGCGGGGTACTGACCACCAACTACAGCTTCGGCGCATTGCAATTCGGCGATCTCGTCACCTGCACGTTCACCAACACGGTGTTCCCGCACATGCAGCTGACCAAGGCGCTGGGCACTGGCGGGCGGCGGTTCAACACCGACCAGTTCGTGATGAACATCAACCAGGGCTCAACCACGATCGCCACGACGACGACGACAGGGACGACCACGACGGTGACCAACGCCTCCACCCCGCAAGTCATGGGCGCGGCGGGTACGGCCTATACTTTCACCGAACTCGGCGCAGGCTCGACCAGCCTCACGCAGTATACCTCGGCGATGACCTGCACGAACGCGTTCACCGGCTCGTCGACCGCGCTGCCCAATGCGGTCGGTGGCACGGTCACGCCGCAGATGGGTGACGTGATTTCCTGCACGATCACGAACACCCGCCGTGCGACGAATGCCACGCTCACGCTGGTGAAGACATCGAGCGTGCTCTCGGACCCGCTCAACGGCACGACCAATCCCAAGATGATCCCGGGCTCGATCGTGCAGTATTCGATCCTCGTCTCGAACACCGGGCCGACGGCGGTGGACAACAACACGGTGCTGCTGATCGATTCGTTGCCGAGCCAGATGCGCGTCGGCACCGCCGCGACGCCGACTTTCACGCAAGGTTCGCCCACCAGCGGCCTGACCTTCAACGCGACCAACGATATCCGCTACTCGAACGCGGCAACCGCGCCGACGACCTACGCAGGCTGCACTTATACGCCGACGTCGGCCTATGATGCCTCGGTGCGGTTCATCTGCGTCAATCCGAAGGGCACGATGGCGGGATCAACCGGCACGCCGCCCAACTTCACGATCTCGTTCAGGGCGCAGATGCAGTGATCTTGCGCAGCCCGGCGAGCAGGCGCGGCCCAAGCTCCGGGCCCTGCAGCGGATAGAGGAACGGCTCGATCACTTCGGCTTCCATCAGCAGCAGCGCGCCATCGGGCCCGCGTACCAGATCGATGCGTGCATAGAGCGGGGCAGGGAAGGGGAGGCCTGCGATCACCTTCTGCGCAGCGGCCAAGTCGTCCGGCGTCGGCGTGACCGCCGTATCCCACCCGCCATAGAGCGACTGCACGCGGTAGTCGCCGGGGGCCGGGCGCTTGATCAGGCCATGGCTGAACTCACCATCGATGAAGATCAGCGAGTGTTCGCCCTCCTCGACGATGCCGGGGAGGAACGGCTGGACCAGCGCGGCATGGCCCATGCGCCAATCGGCTGCGGGCGGATTGTCGCAGGTGAAATCGAACTGGCCTTCAGCTCCCGCACCGACGCGGCGCTTCACCACGAGGCGGTCGCAGCCGAAGTGGTCGAAGGCCGCGAGGATCTCGTCGCGGCCCGGGTTGTCCAGCAGCAGGGTGGGGATCGTGGCGACACCGCGCTCCGCCAGTTCGGCGAGGTAGCCTTTGTCGATGTTCCAGCGCACGACATCGGGGCTGTTGCACACCGGCACGCCCAGTGCGGCGATGGCATCCAGCTTGGCGAGAAAGGCGTCGCGGTTGTCGAAGTAGTCCCACGGTGTGCCGATCAGCGCGGCATCGAAGGCCGCAAAAGCATCTAGCGGGGCCTGCCAGTCGATGTCGGTCACGCTTTCGCCGGGGCGCAGCGCGGCGACAATGGCGTCCATCTGCTGGTCATGCTCGAAGGCATCGGGGCGGCGGTCTGGGGCGCCGGGCAGCGTGGTGCTGCAGGCGAGGAAGGCGATGTTCATGGGTGAGGCTCTCTCGTTGTGCAATCCCCTGATCCGCTCATGCCGAGCTTGTCGAAGCATCATCCGCGACGCTTGTGCCAGCGCCCTTCGACAAGCTCAGGGTGAGCGGATTTGGGGATTGGAATTCTGGTCTATGGGTGCGTCAAGGCCGCGTCGATCCGCGCACGATAAGCCGAACCGGCACGCGGCGCGGGGTTTCAGGTTCGCCCGACATCGCGGCGAGGAGGCGCTCGACGAGCAGGGCACCGGCGGTTTCGAAATCCGATTCGATCGTGGTCAGCGGCGGGGTCGACCAGGCGCCCGCACGCACACCGTCGAAGCCGACGATGCCGACTTCATCGGGCACATGGTAGCCGCGCTCGCCCAGTTCCTTGAGCGCGCCCAAGGCGATCTCGTCGCTCACTGCGAAAATGGCGTCGAACGCCTCGCCGCTTTCGGCAAGCCGCGCGGCGGCGCGGCGGCCCTGTTCCTCGCGGGGGAGGCCGCGTTCGATGCGCTGGAGCACCGGCGTGCGGCCCGCATCGCGCATCGCGGCGGCATAGCCGTCATAGCGCTCCTTGAACTGGCGCTGCGGCGAGGTTTCCGAGCCGATGCAGACGATCTTCTCATAGCCGCGCACCAGCATGTGCCGCACCGCCAGCGCCGCGCCCGCCTCGTTGTCGCTGCGCACCCAGGGGAAGCTGTCATTCGGCGCGCCCCAGCAGACCCAGTTGGTGGCCGGATCAAGCTCGCCGAAATAGTCCCACGCGGGCGTGTTCTCGCTCGTGCCGATGACGATCATGCCATCGGCCTTGCGGCGCTCCTCGTAGTGGCCCCAGAAATTCTCGGCGCTGTCCTGAAAGCTCACCAGCACTTCGTAGCCGCGCGCGGAGGCGGCGGCGCAAGTGCTGCCAAGGAGAGCGAAGTAGAACGGATTGAGGTCCTTGCGGTCCTGCCCGGCGCGGCAGATCATCACCACCGCGAGCGTGCCGGTCTTGCCCCGGCGCAGGCGCGCGGCGTTCTCGTTGACCTGGTAGTTGAGCCGCGCGGCCGCGGCGATCACGCGCTGCCGGGTCGGTTCGCTGATCGAGGTATCCCCCGCCAGCGCGCGGCTGACGGTCGACTGGCTGACACCGGCTTCCTCCGCCACGTCGAACGAGGTGACGCGGGTGATGCGGCGGCCAGCAGCAGTGGCGGTATCGGTCGTCGGGGCCATCAGCGGAAGTTATCCTTGGCGCTGCGCAGCGCGGCAAAGGTTTCGATAGGCGAAGCGCCGCCCCAGCGTGCCTGCAAGGCCGGATCGTCGGCACGCAGGAAGGGATTGGTGGCAAGTTCGCGGTCGAGCCGGGTGGGAACGGTCCATTCGCTGCGGCTGCGCTTGTCGGCGATCTCGGCTGCATAGGCGGCGAGGGCGGCGTTGTCCGGATCGGCATGGAGCGCGAACTTCGCGTTCGAGGCGGTGTATTCGTGCGCGCAGTAGAGCGTCGTCTCGGCAGGCAGGGCCTTCACGCGCAGCAGGCTGGCCCAGAACTGGTCCGGCGTGCCTTCGAACATGCGCCCGCAGCCCAGCGCGAAGACGGCATCGCCGACGAAGGCAATGGCAGCTTCGGGGAGGTGATAGGCGCAGTGGCCCAGGGTATGGCCGCCGACATCGATCACATGGGCCTGCCAGGCACCGAACGCCACCGTATCGCCTTGTGCCACCGTGCGGTCGATCCCGGCAATGCGCGCGGAGTCGGCTGCCGGCGCGATCACCTTGCACCCCGTCGCCGCCTTGATCGCCTCGTTCCCGCCCGCATGATCGGGGTGCCAGTGCGTGTTCCAGATCTGCGTGATCGTCCAGCCCCTGGCCGCCGCCTCGCGCAGATAGGCTTCGGCGTCGGGCGTATCGATGCACGCCGTCTCCCCGCTCGCGCTGTCGTGCAGCAGATAGCCGTAATTGTCGCTGAGGCAGGCAAACTGGTGGACTTCGAGCGTCATGGGTCCTCTCGGGCGTCTTTTGCCGACGAGCCTAGCGGAGAGTGTGCGGCAATGCAAAAGCCCGCCCGGCGAACGCCTCAGGCTTCCAGCGCGGCCCGCAAGGCCTTGTTCATGCGCGCCTGCCAGCCAGGGCCAGTTGCGCGCCAACCTTCCAGCACATCGGGATCGAGGCGTAGGGTGACCGACTTCTTGGCGTCTGCCTTGGTCGTGCCAACCGGGCGTCCCCGTTTGCCCGGGCCGAAGGCATCCCGGATGGCAGCCGGGATCGCATCACCCTTCAGCGCATGGGCAAAGTCCACCTCGGTCCATTCGGGGTTCTCGTCGTCAAAGAGAACGGTCGGGTTCGGTTCAGACATAACGGCGCATCTCCTTGGCATGGGCACGACGCAAACTGATCACACGGATTGTCTCTCCACGCATCGTTCCGGCCACGCAGCAGGCCTCGCCGTCGATGTAGCCGTAGAGCCGGAAGCGGGGCTCGGAAAAACGGTCATCGGCGATATAGGCCCGAACATCGAGCTCGGCAGCGCGGGCAAGCGACAGGCCGTGCTTGGCAAGGTTCGCCAAATCCTTCGCTGGATCGTACTCGAAATCCACGATTTAATTGTAGTTGCAGTTAAATCAGAATGCAATGCAAAAGCCCGCCCGGATCGCTCCGGACGGGCTTTTGCTTTGCCTGGCGGCGGTAAGCTGAGACTTACTGCTTGGCCTTGAGGGCCGCGCCGAGGATGTCGCCCAGCGAAGCGCCGGCTTCGGACGAGCCGTACTGCTCGACGGCTTCCTTCTCTTCGGCGAGCTGACGCGCCTTGACCGAGAAGTTGGGCTTCTTCGAGCGATCGAAGCCGATGACCATGGCATCGAGCTTCTGGCCGACCTGGAAGCGGTCCGGACGCTGCTCGTCGCGGTCGCGGCCGAGATCGGTGCGCTTGATGAAGCCGGTCGCGCCGTCTTCGCCGGCCTGCACTTCGAGGCCGCCATCGCGGACTTCGAGGACAGTGACGGTGACGACTTCGCCGCGGCGGAGCGAGTTGCCGCCCGCCGAAGCGCCGCCGGCCGCCGGAGCGCCCTTTTCAAGCTGCTTCATGCCAAGCGAGATGCGCTCCTTCTCGACATCGACGTCGAGCACGATGGCCGAAACCTGCTCGCCCTTGCGGTGCAGCGCCAGCGCGTCTTCGCCCGAGATGCCCCAGGCGATGTCCGACATGTGGACCATGCCGTCGACGTCGCCGTCGAGGCCGATGAACAGGCCGAACTCGGTCGCGTTCTTGACTTCGCCTTCCACGGTCGAACCGACCGGGTGCGCTTCGGCGAAGGCTTCCCACGGGTTCTGCTGGGCCTGCTTGAGGCCGAGGCTGATGCGGCGCTTGTCGCTGTCGACTTCGAGCACGAGCACATCGACTTCCTGCGAGGTCGAGACGATCTTGCCGGGGTGGACGTTCTTCTTGGTCCACGACATTTCCGAAACGTGGACGAGGCCTTCGATGCCCGCTTCCAGTTCGACGAAGGCGCCGTATTCGGTGATGTTGGTGACAACGCCGTGCAGCTTCGCGCCGACCGGGTACTTGGCGGCGACGCCATCCCACGGATCGCTTTCAAGCTGCTTCATGCCGAGGCTGATGCGCTGCGTGTCCTGGTTGATGCGGATGATCTGGACGCGCACGGTATCGCCGATCGCGATCACTTCCGACGGATGGTTGACGCGCTTGTAGCTCATGTCCGTCACGTGGAGCAGGCCGTCGATGCCGCCGAGGTCCACGAACGCACCGTAGTCGGTGATGTTCTTGACGACGCCGTCGATGATCTGGCCTTCCTTGAGGTTCTGGATCAGGCCCGAACGCTGCTCGGCGCGGGTTTCCTCGAGGACGGCGCGGCGCGAGACCACGATGTTGCCGCGGCGGCGGTCCATCTTGAGGATCTGGAAGGGCTGCGGCATGTCCATCAGCGGGGTCACGTCGCGCACGGGGCGGATATCGACCTGCGAGCCGGGGAGGAACGCGACGGCGCCGTCGAGGTCGACGGTGAAGCCGCCCTTGACGCGGCCGAAGATCACGCCTTCGACGCGCTTGCCTTCGCCGAATTCGTTCTCGAGCTTGTCCCACGCGGCTTCGCGGCGGGCACGGTCGCGGCTGAGCATGGCTTCGCCGTCGGCGTTCTCGACGCGGTCGACGTAGACTTCGACTTCGGCGCCGACGACGAGGCCGTGCGGCTGGCCGGGCATGGCGAATTCGCGCAGCGGCACGCGGCCTTCGCTCTTGAGGCCGACGTCGATGACGGCCTTGTCGTTCTCGATGGCGGTGACGGTGCCCTTGACGACCCGGCCTTCAAAACCGCCGTTGGCGGCGCCGCCGAGGGTCTCATCGAGCATCGCGGCGAAATCGTCGCGCGTGGGATGGGATGCCATTGGAATAAGTATCCTGTTATCGCTGTTTCCGGCCAGGCGGTTGTATCCGCCGGTCTTTCACCGGATGCCGCCCCATGCGGATCCGGGCCAAGGGGCCGAACCATCTGCCGGGCCGAATGCCGTGGCAGATATCCGAAGCAGAAGGATCGCTCCCGCTGCAGACCGGCGGCCCCTATGTCAGGGATGGGTAAAAGGCAAGCGAAACCGCGCCTCTCAGGCCGCCAAGGAGCGGGGATACTGTGTCGTGGTGCGGGCCGAAGTGCGGAAGCGCGCAACGGCGGTAGCAAGTTCTCCGGCCTCGTCAGCCAGCGAACGGGCGGCCGCAGCCGTTTCCTCGACCATTGCCGCGTTGCGCTGGGTCATCGAGTCCATGCCCGAGACGGAGACGCTGACCTGATCGAGGTTGATCGACTGCGCCTGAGTGGCTTCAGCGATCTCGCTGACAAGGGTGGCAAGTGTATCGACACGTCCGACCAGCGTGTTCAGCGCTTCGCCGGTCCGGCTCACCAGACTTACTCCGCCGGATACCTCGCGCGAGCTGGTCGCAATGAGCGTGCGGATCTCGCTGGCTGCATCGGCGCTGCGCTGGGCGAGGGCCCGCACTTCGTTGGCGACAACGGCAAAGCCCCGTCCGGCATCTCCGGCGCGCGCTGCTTCCACGCCCGCGTTGAGGGCGAGCAGATTGGTCTGGAAGGCGATCGAGTCGATGAGATCGACAATGCGGCCGATCTCCTGCGAGGAGCGTTCGATCGCACCCATGGCCGCCATCGCTTCGCCGACCAGAGTGCCGCCGGCTTGCGCGTCCTGTGTGGCCAGACCGATTTCAGTCTCGACTTCGCGGGTGCGGTTTACCGTCGACGAGACCAGCGCCGCGACCTGCTTCATGGCTGCGCTCGATTCCTCGACGCTGGCAGCCTGGCTCTGGTTGCGCGTGGCAAGATCGCCCGAGGCAGTCCGGATCTCAGCCGCACCCGTGCTGACGCTGTGTGCCGTTCCGCCGACGCGGGCCAGCACGCTGTCGAGACGCTGCGCAGCGGCATTGTAAGCCTCGCGCAGTTGCTCGTATTCAGCGGGGAAGGGAGGCTCGATGCGGTGCACCAGATCGCCTTCGGCCAATTGGCCGAGCGCCGTCCCCATCCGTTCGACGACCAGCGCCTGCTTAGTGGCATCTTCGCGCTGGGTGCGGGCCGCGCTGCGGAAGACTTCGATGGCGCGGGTCATTTCGCCGATCTCGTCGCTGCGGTGCTCGCTGCAGCGACCCGCCTCAAGATCGCCCGCGGCCATTGCCGACATCACATCCGCCGTCGCGGCAAGGGGATCGAGCACATGGCGGCTGAGCAGGCGGACCGCTCCGACAGTCAAGGCGACGGTCCCCGCACCGGCCAACGCCATGACGATGAGGAGCGCAAAAACGGTCGTCGTACTGCTGGAGACCAGCGCATTGCGCGCGGCGGTCGCATGTTCGGTCAGCAGCAGGATCGCGCTGCGCTCGCGTTCAAAGATGGCATCAAGCTTCTGCTTGCTGGCCTCGGCTCCCGCTGCATCGCCCCGGCCGAGCGCGGGAAGCAGCACAGTGTTCACTTCCTGCCAGAACGCATCGGCTTCCTTCGCGACCGAAGTCCGCAGCTCGCCGGCGAGCGCCGGATCGACATCGTCCCCCGTCCAGCGTGCGAGGCTGGCGCGGTATTGCTTTTCGAGTTCGGCGAGGTCCGCGCGATTCTGGGCGAGATGGGCTGGATCATCGATCGCCTGCCGTGCCTTGAGCGCTGGCTCGACGATATAGAGCGGCGGGGGAAGAATATCGGCGGTGAAGCCGGTCACGATATCGATCCGGTTCTGCACCGTGCCGCCGACTCGGATGTGCTGTACCGCCAGACCGATCAGCACAAGCAGCAAGGTAACTGTCCCAGCGAGTGCCAAGCCGCCCCGGCGGCTCTTGATCCTGATCGACATGGCAAAGGTACTCCCCTGTTCTCATGGCCGTGCGACTCATTATGCGGCCACCGAGGCAGGGGATAACGTTGTTCTAGAACCAAACGTTTGAATGGTTTCAAAGGTGCACTCCCTAGCAGGGGAGTACCCGAATTTTAACGATTGAATCGGGAAAACCTGCCCAAAGGTGCAGGTTTTACAATCCAGCAACACTTTGCAATTTTTTCGCCGGTCTGATCATGCGAACTTGCTGCGCAGCGCGAGCAGCGCCAGCGCCGCCTTGGCCGCCTCGCCGCCCTTGTTCTTCTGCGCGGGATCGGCCCGGACCAGCGCCTGTGCCTCGTCCTCGACAGTGAGAATGCCGTTGCCCACCGCAAGTCCGTCCATCGTCAGCGCCATCACGCCGCGCGCGCTTTCGCCCGCGACGATCTCGAAGTGATAGGTCTCGCCGCGGATCACCACGCCGATCGCGACATAGCCGTCATAGTGGCCGGACTGGTCCGCCAGCACGATCGCGCCGGGAATCTCCAGCGCGCCGGGCACGGTGATCACATCGACCTTGTGGCCTTCAGCTTCCAGCGCGGCGCGGGCGCCGGCCACCAGCATGTCGTTGAGGTGGTCGTAGAAGCGGGCTTCGACGATAAGGAACTTGGCCATGCGCGCTTACTCCGCGGTGATCGGCTGCTCGCCGACGATGTTGAGCCCGTAGCCTTCGATGGCGACGATATTGCGGTGGGAATTGGTCAGCAGCACCATGTCGTGGATGCCGAGATCGGCCAGGATCTGCGCGCCGATGCCGTAGCTGCGCAAGTCCATGTCGCCGGTGCGGCCCGCGATCTCGGCCTGCAGGCTGTCGCTGTCGCCGGGCATGAGCACGACGATCACGCCCGCGCCCGCCTTGCCGATCTCGCTCATCGCGCGCTGCAGGCTGCGCTTGCGCGGGCCGGGCTGGCCGAGCACGTCGCTCATGATCGAGATGCCGTGCATGCGCACCAGCGTCGGCGCATCGGGGCGGACCGCGCCCTTCTGCAGCACGAGGTGGACCACGCCGTCGATCTTGTTGCGGTAGGTCTTGATCGTCCAGTCGCCGCCGTAGTCCGAATGGAACGGCTGCTGGTCGATGCATTCGACGAGGTGGTCGTGGCGGCGGCGATACTCGATGAGATCGCGGATCGTGCCCATCTTGAGGCCGTGGCGCCGCGCGAAGGGGACGAGGTCGTCCATCCGCGCCATCGTGCCGTCGTCCTTCATGATCTCGCAGATCACGCCCGAGGGATTGAGACCCGCCAACCGTGAAATATCGACCGCGGCTTCGGTGTGCCCCGCACGGACAAGCACGCCGCCATCGCGTGCGATCAGCGGGAAGACGTGGCCGGGGGTGACGATGTCGTCCTTGCTCTTGGCGGCATCGATGGCGACGGCGACGGTGCGCGCGCGGTCGGCGGCGGAAATGCCGGTGGTCACGCCCTCGCGCGCCTCGATCGAGACGGTGAAAGCAGTTTCGTGCCGGGTGCCGTTGTTGCGGCTCATCAGTTCGAGCCCGAGCTGCTCGGTGCGGGTGCGGGTGAGGGTGAGGCAGATCAGGCCGCGGCCGTGCGTTGCCATGAAGTTGATCGCGTCCGGCGTCGCCATCTGCGCGGGGATAACGAGATCGCCTTCGTTCTCGCGGTCCTCATCGTCGACCAGGATGAACATGCGCCCATTGCGCGCCTCGTCGATGATTTCCTCGATGGGGACGAGGGCAGGGGTGTCGTCGCTCTCGCTCAGCACGCGTTCGAGCTTGGCGAGCGTATCGGCGGTAGGGTTCCAGCCGGGCAGGCCCGCATCGCGCAGGGTGTTGGCATGGAGCCCCGCCGCGCGGGCGAGGCCGGAGCGGGACATTCCGCCCTCGATGACGAGGCGGCGGATGCGGTCGATAAGTTCGCTGGACATGACCAGCTTCTCTCACATCACAATGTGATACGCAAGAGGGGTGATCACATCGTGATGCGAATATACCAAGTTGATTCGCGATTCCAACCATTTCGGGGGTGAAAGGGTTGCTGTCGGGTCACACCTTGGTGCCACCTGCCGCTACGGAAAGGACAAAATTTAATTGAGCGGTTGACAACGCAGGTCTTCCGCTATGTTCTGTAGGCAGAAGGTCGACCCTCAAAAATGATGGGCGTCCGCTGAAGAGAGAGGACATTGATATGAGGGGTAAACTTACCCTGCTCGCAGGTGTGTGCGCAGCAGCCGTCGCTTCGCCATCGTTTGCTCAGAACGCGCAGAGCACCGCCGGCGACAACGGCACGGCCGTCCAGGAAATCATCGTGACCGCGCAGCGCCAGTCGCAGCGCCTCCAGACGGTGCCGATCGCGATCAGCGCCTTCACCAAGGAAAACCTCGACAAGCAGCAGATCCGCAACCCGCTCGATCTCCAGCTGTCGCTGCCCAACATCACCTTCACCAAGACGAACTTCACGACGTCGAGCTTCACCATCCGCGGCATCGGTGACCTCTGCACCGGCGTGACCTGCGACAGCGCGACCGCGATTCACGTGAACGACGCGCCGCTGTTCTTCAGCGGCCTGTTCGAAGGTGAATTCTACGATCTGCAGCAGGTCGAAGTCCTGCGTGGTCCGCAGGGCACCCTGTTCGGCCGCAACGCGACCTCGGGTGTGGTCAACTTCCGCACCGCCAAGCCCGATCTCAACGGCTTCGGCGCTTCGGGCGACGCGGAATACGGCAATTACAACTCGGTCCGCCTGCGCGGCGCGATCAACATTCCCCTCACCCAGACCCTCGCGGTGCGCGCGGCCGGCTTCTACCTGAAGCGCGACGGCTACACGCAGAACCTCTACAACAACACCAAGATCGATGACCGCAACATGTATGGTCTGCGCGGGTCGCTGACCTGGCAGCCGTCCTCGTCGACCACGATCGACATCATGGGCCAGTACTTCCGCGAGAAGGACAGCCGCATGCGCATCCAGAAGCAGTACTGCCAGGAAGATCCGACTGGTATCCTGGGCTGCCTCAACACAACGCGCGGCACCAGCACCACCAACGGCAACGCGCTGCTCGCCAACGTCCTGACCAGCCGCGAATTCTTCGCCATCCGCGGCCTGCCGCAGGCGTTTGCGCTCGGCAGCATCTACGGCCCGCAGGTCTACCGCAACGAGATCAACCCGGCCGATCCGCGCGTCGTCAACACTGATTTCGCCCCGACCTACTTCACCGAAGAAACCATCATTCAGGGTACCTTGAAGCAGGACATCGGCGAGAAGTTCAGCCTCCGCGTCGAGGGCAACTACCAAAACACCAAGGTCGACTCGCAGCAGGACTACAACAACGCGGTTGCTGATCGCTCGACGTTTACGCCTGCGCTCGGTGCCCTTGCAGCGGCAGGCGCTGGTCTCCTTGGGCCCGGCCTCAAGACCTACCTTGCCCCGGTCGCCAACGCGCTGATCCCGCAGGGTCCCGGCGGTCCGCTCTGCACGTCGCTCGGCGAAGAAACCGGCACCGGTGTTTTCGGCGGCCATAGCGCCTGCGCCAGCACGCCGCTCGATTTCGACCGTTCGATCCAGCGCCAGAATGCATGGACGGCGGAAGCGGTTCTCACCTCGAAGTTCGATGGTCCGTTCAACTTCCTGCTCGGCGGTATCTACGGCCAGTACAAGGTCACCGAGAACAGCTATTATGTGAGCTCGTTTGGCCTTGACTACTTCGCAGGCGTTGTCGGCGCGTTCTCGGCTCTGGGCGCAGGTGCGCCGCCTGCCTATCTCGCAACGCCGACCTATCGCAACAATACGCCGGCCTACAAGCTGACCACCTACGGTCTGTTCGGTGAGGCCTACTTCAAGTTCAACGACCGCATCAAGCTGACGGCCGGTCTGCGCTATAACAACGACAAGAAGACCGTTCGTGCGCGCACCACGCTGTTCAACTTCCTCGCGCCGGTCGGCAGCACCAATGCCTATGATTCGCCGTTCCTCGCCGCCTCGTACGACGCGGATGCGGGCATTGCCGGCAACCAGCCGTTCCAGATCCGTGACGTGAAGTTTGGTGAGGTTACCGGCCGTGCGGTGCTCGACTTCCAGATCACGCCGGACAACCTGGTCTACGCCTCGTATTCGCGCGGCTACAAGTCAGGTGGTATCACCCCGCCGCTGTCGCCGATCTTCGCGGTCCCGGAAAGCTTCACTCCCGAGTTCGTGAACGCGTTCGAAATCGGTACGAAGAACACCTTCGCGAACGGCGCGCTGCAGCTGAACCTCACCGGGTTCTACTACCAGTACAAGGGTCTCCAGCTCTCCCGCATCGTGGCGCGTACCTCGGTCAACGACAACGTCAGCGCCAACATCTACGGTATCGAAGCCGAAGCGATCATTCGCCCCAGCCGCCAGCTGACGATCAACACGAACTTCAGCTACCTCAACACCAAGGTGTCGGAAGACAAGCTGCTGTCAAACCCGCGCGACTTCGGCAATGGCCGCAAGGATGCGGTGATCATCAAGGACATCACCAACACCGCGAACTGCGCCGTCGGCTCGAACTCGGGCAATGTGGCGGGCGTGAATGCCTTCGTGAACACGGCCAACACGCTGATCAACAACGGGGCGATCCCGGGTGTTCAGGCTGGTGCCGGCCTCAAGCCCACCACGCAGTTCCCGGCTGGCGGCGGCATCGCCTCGACCGGCGCCTACTCGATCTGCGCCGTGCTCAGCGCGCTGGCTCCGACGCTCGGCAATGCGCCCGGCATCGGCGGTGTGACGGTGTACTCGTCGGGCATCCCGACCAACATCCGTGGCAACAAGCTGCCCGGCGCGCCGAACATCAAGTTCTCGGCCGGCGTGCAGTATGCAGCGCCGATCGGCAACCTGACGCTGACCCCGCGCTTCGACCTCAACTTCACCGGCAAGTCGGAAGGCACCATCTTCAACGGTGTGGTCGACAAGGTCCCGTCGTTCACGCAGCTGAATGCCCAGCTGCAGCTCGATGGTCCGGACAAGAAGTGGTTCATCCGCGGCTTCATCCAGAACATCACCAACGACAACTCGGTGACCGGTCTCTACGTGACTGACCAGTCCTCGGGTAACTTCACCAACGTCTTTACGCTGGAACCGCGCCGTTACGGTATCGCCGCCGGCTTCAAGTTCTGATCGTTCGGGGGGAACCGGCCCGGTGCCCAAGCGGGCGCCGGACGGTCTGAGGCGGGCGCCGGAGGGAAACTTCCGGCGCCTTGCTTTTGCGCGCATGTCGCGGGCAAGATCGCCGGGTGGATCCGGTCTTTCATTTCCCTGCCGCGAGCGAAGCGGATGCCGGCGTCGCGCACTGGTTCGCTGTGCCGGACCCGCTGCGCGCGTTGCTTCTGCCCTGGCATGCTGCCGCGCGCGCCCGCGGGCCGGATACGCGCGAACTGCTCCACGATGGCCGCCCGACGATTTGCGCGGGCGACGGCGCCTTTCTCTACCTCGATGCCTATGCGGCACATGGCGCGATCAGCTTTTTCTTCGGGGCCGAGTTGGCCGATCCGGCGGGCCTGCTCGAAGGTTCCGGCAAGCGCATGCGCCATGTGAAGCTGCGGCCCGGCCGCATGCCTGAGGAGGCCGCCTTGAGCGCGCTCATCGAAGCCGCATACCGCGACATAAGCCGTCGCATCAGCCCATAAGGAAGCGGCACACCGCGCTTGTCCGCACGGTATGCCGCCATAGTTCGGGATTTTTACGGGCGGGCGGGGCGGCATCGTGTGGGATGCCGACCCGCCCCTTCAGGAGATCAGATCAGGATCAGGTCCGCCGCCGTCACCGCGTGGTTGTTGTCGAGAATGATCTCGAACTCGGCGAAGGTGTTGTTGCCGCTGATGTTGCCGAACAGCGCGACCTTGCCGCCGTCCGTGCCCAGCCGCAGCTGGCCGAGGCCGGTAAAGGCTGCCGAACCGATGAAGGTAAAGCTCTGGATCCCCGCCGTGTTCGCGTCGGCGTCGATCCCCGTCAGGTCGATCAGGTCCCCGGTCTGGAAGTCGAGGATGCGATCGGCCAGCGTGCCCAGGCGGCTCTCGGTCGCAGCCTTGAACACGAACCGGTCGCTGCCGCCGCCGCCGGCGAGGACATCCGTGCCCGCACCGCCGATGATCACGTCGTTGCCGGCGCTGCCGGTGATCGTGTCATTGCCCGAGCCGCCTTCGATCGAGCCGATGCCCGTCAGCGCCACCCCGGTGAAGTCCAGCGTATCGGCCGCTGCGCTGCCGAGGACCTTCACCCCGGTCTGGCTACTGGCATCGATCGCCTCGATACCGCTCCAGCCAGCCGTGTTGAGCGAGAGGCTGTCTGCAGTGATCCGCACGGTGTCGCTGCCGGTGCCACCGACGATCGTGTCGCGGCCCGAGGTGGCGCCGATGAGGAACACGTCGTCACCGCCGCCGCCGTTGAGCACGTCGTTGCCGGTACCGCCGTCGATCGTGTCGTTGCCGTTGCTGCCGGTGATCGTGTCCACGCCGCCGCCGCCGGAGATCAGCGCGATGCCGTTGAGCGTGGCGCCCGAGAGGTCGATAGTCTCGGCCGCGGCGCTGCCCGCGATGGTGACATTGGCAAAGCCGCCCGAGGAGAACACCTCGACATTGGTGATCCGGGCGGCGTTGAAGATCACGCCGTCGGCATCGGCGACAACCGTGTCGTTGCCGGTGCCGCCGTCGATCGTGTCGCGGCCCGCCGTCGCGCCGATGACGAAGGTGTCGTCGTCGGCGTCGCCGTACATCGTATCGTTGCCGGCCCCGCCGGTGATCGTGTCGTTCCCCGCCCCGCCGCGCAGCTCGTCGTTGCCGAGACCGCCGATCAGGATGTCATCGCCCATACCGCCCAGCAGTGTGTCGTTGCTGAGACCGCCATCGAGCGTATCGTTGCCGTCGTTGCCATCGAGCGTGTCGTTGCCGGACCCGCCGAGGATCGTGTCGGCCCCGGTGCTGCCGGTGATCGTGTCGTTGCCGTTGCTGCCATCGATCCCGGTGATCCCGCTCAGCGTCACGCCGCTGAAGTCGAGGGTATCGGCCGCGAACGACCCCTGGATCGAGACACCGGTGAAGGCGCCGCCCGAGATCGTCTCCACCCCGGTGAGCGAGGACAGCCCGATCACGGTGTTGTTCGCGGTGGCACGAATGGTGTCGTTGCCGAGACCGCCGTTGACCGCGTCGAACCCGCTGTTCGGATCGACCAGGATCAGATCGTTGCCCGCGCCGGTCGAGATGGTGTCGTTGCCGGTGCCGGCGTTGACGGTGTCGTTCCCGGCACCGATGGTGATCACATCGTTGCCGCCCAGCGTGTTGATCGTCCAGTTGGCATTGGCGGCCGAGGTGAAGGTGTTGGCCGCCGCCGTGCCGGTGTAGCTCTGCGCGGCGAAGGGGGTGAACACCACATTGGCGCTCGCCGTGGTCAGGCCGCCCTGGCCGTCGCTCACCTTGTACCCCAGCGTCATCGTGCCGGTGAAGCCCGAGTCCGGTGTGATCGTGAAGGTGCCGTCGCCGTTGTCGGTCACCGTCCCGTTCGAGGCGGTGAGGTTGACAACGCTCAGCGTATCGCCGTTGCCATCGGTGTAGCCCGTCAGCAGCGCCGCGGCGCTCACCGTATAGGCGGTCTGCTGCGTGCCGTTCGCCAGCGTCGCGGCAGTGCCCGTCAGCACCGGCGCATCGTTGTAGTACTGCTTCATGAGGAGCAGCTGGCCGCCTTCGACGAGGGTGGCGAAGTTCGCGCCCGAGTTGGCGAGGGTTGCCGCGGCGTGGTTCTGCACGTCGAGCAGGTAGGCCTTGTGGTGGGCATCGCCGAAGGTGGCGGTCACGTCGAGCACGCCCGAGCTTTCCTCGTCCTGCGTGCGGAAGTCCGCCCCGCCGGAGAGGAAGCGCGCCGGATCGTGCTGGGCGAGCTGGGTCAGCGTGTCGGTGACCGGATCATACTGCCAGACCTTGCCGATGTGGGCATTGTTGCCGACGTCTTCCTGCAGGATCACCTTGCCCTGGAAGTCGACGGTGATGTTGTCCAGCATCTGCTGGCCTTCGGTGCCATCGAGCACCGCGACGATCGTGCCGCCCAGTTCGGGCTGGGTGATGTCGGTGAAGGTGAACTGGTAGAGCCGCGAGGGCGAGCCGAAGCCATTGGTGGTGACGAAGTAGCCGCGCGCCGGGTTGGTCGGATCCCACGCGATGTCTTCGGGGCGCAGGAAGCTGGTGACGCCCGCCGCCTCGCTCGCCGCATCGAGCTGCGCGCCGGTCGTGCCGCGCACGTCGCCCAGATCGACGAGGCTGAACGTGCCGCCGGGGATGGCGGTGTTCGATTCGTTGTTGTTGGCGGTCGCGTTGTCGAGGTTGTCGACCTTGATGCCGTAGAGCTTGCCGTTGGTGAGGCCGGCCTTGTCCACCGCGCTGCCGGTCGCCTGCTTGGTGCCGATGTAGACGTAGACCTGGCCGTTGGTGCCATCGTCGGTCCCCATCACGATCGTCTTGTCCTGGGTGAACGTGCCGTTCGCCACCGCGTTCTCGTGGCTGAACTTGCCGAGCGCGGCGAGGTCATAGGCGGTGCCGTTCTCGGCGCCGCTGGCGATCACACCCAGCACGCGGCCTTCGACACCGCTTTCCTCGCCGGTGAGGAAGATCTTGTCGGTCGTGCCAAGGCCCGTCGCGGCGTTGTAGAAGGCGTTCTGCGGGGCAAGGTCGGCCGAGCAGAAGCGGCTGAACGCGACCGTGGCGGTCTCGTAGGCGCCCAGCGTGGGGTTCCAGATCTTGACGGTCGAGAAGGCATCCTGGCCCGAGATCACCGAGAGGTCGGTCTTGTCGATGATCAGCTTCGAGATGTAGGCACCGGTCGCCCCATGGTCGCGAACCGTGCCGCGGTTGCTGGCAAGCTCGTGGTTGACCAGCACGGTGACCGTGCCGTCGCCGTTGTCGAACATGCCCAGGCCGTCGGGGATCCCGCCGAACAGGTAGGTGCCGCCATTGGTCTTGCTGGTGGCATCGCCGGTGGTGATGATCGCCTGGAAGGTGACATCCGAGCTGACCGGGAGAAGGTAGGGCGTCTGGCTCGAACGCGTGTCGGCGACATCGGTGACGGTGACGGTGAGCGTCTGCGTGTCGGTGGCCGTGCCGTCGCTCGACGAGACGATCACTTCATAGACGTTGTTCTTGTCCGCATCGGCCGCCCGCTCGAAGTTGGGCGCCTGCTTGAACGAGATCACACCCGTCGCAGCATCGATCTGGAACAGCGAGGCATCCGCACCGCCGGCGATCGCGTAGGTCAGCGTCGTGCCGGCATCCGGATCGGTGGCCGTGACGGTGGTGACCGCCGCGGTGTTCTCCGCGATCGAGAGCGAGGCTGTGTCGCCGCTGCCGTTCGAGGTGATCGTGGGCGCTTCGTTGACGTTGGTCACCGCAATCGCGACGTCCTGCTCGGTCGTGTTGGTGCCGTTCGAGGCGACCACGCGCACGTCGTAGACGTTGTTGGCGCCGGCATCCGCCGGGGCCTCGAAGTTCGGCGCGTTCTTGAAGGTGACGACGCCGGTGCTGCTCACATCGAACAGCGCCGCATCCGCACCCGTCAGCGAGTAGGTGATCGTGCCGGTGAGGCCGGTCGAGTTGCCAAGGTAGGCGGCGGCGGTGTCGTTCTCCGCGAACGAGGCAGCGGCATCGGCGAGCAGATAGTCGCCCACCAGCACGGTATCGCTGCGCACCGCCTGGTTCTGGATGCGCGTGTCGAGCGTCTGCGGGGTATCCGCTTCGTTGTAGGCGTTGGCCTTGGTGGCGTAACGCTCCTGGAAGTATTCGGCGAAGGCCTGCTGTTCGCCGATGGCGTTGGCGGGCACGACGGCCGGATCGGTGAAGTTCAGCGACGAGCTGACCGGCGCGGAGAGCGTGCCGTCATTGAGCAGGAAGCGGAAGTTGGTCGCGTTCGCCTTGACCAGGTAGCCGTCGCCGCCGTTGGCGGTGAAGTTGAGCGCAACCGCGGTGATCACCGAGGGCGCACCGGCCACGACCACGCCGTTGTCGGCGATGACCGCGGTGATGTCGCCGTTCTCGTTGACGAGGACGACATCCTGCACGCGGCTGCCCGCCGCCTTGGTCGGATCGTACGAGAAGCGCACGCCGCCGATCTGGATGAAGCCGCCGTTGTTGGGATTGAGCGCATTGGGCGAGTTGAGGATGTTGAGCAGACCCTGCGCGGTCGTGTCGAACACCATCAGCTTGTTGTCGAAGCGCAGCGCGTTCTCGACATCGAGCTGGCTGACTTCGCCGTCGACCGAAGGCGGAACCTTGGTCACCGTCCCGTCGCCGTTGTTCAGGATCGTGCCGATCTGCGCGCGGATGCCGCCGCCGTTCTTGATCGAGACGATCGCATGCTCGCTGGTGAGACCCAGCGCATCGCGGGCGACATCGGCGTTGGCGTCGGCCGAGACGTTGCCGAGGTTGGTTTCCTGGTTGCGGACCTGGATGCGCTCGCCTTCCAGGTAGACGTTCGTGTAGCCGTAGATGTTGCCATCCTTGGCATCGATCACCGCCTTGACCGCATCCGTCAGCTGCTTGACCTGGTTGCCGCGCGTACCGGCCGCAAAGGCGGTGTCGGACAGATCGCCGTCGAGGTCGTTCCAGGCCGCGGCCACATTCGCAGCGGTCGAGGCATAGGCACCATTGACCGCGGTGTTGTTCGCCACGCTGTCGAGCAGGATGTCGCCGTTCTCGTCGAAGTCCACGACGAGGCGGCCGAGGTAGGTGTACTCATTGTCGGTGTTGACGATCAACGTCGGCTTGCCGTCGGCTCCTGCCGTCACGATCGGATAGGTATTGGCAAAGTCCGCGCTGTGGCCCGGGAAGTTGACCGCCACGTCGTCCGCATCGCCAAGGCGGGTGTTCGAACCCGCAGAGAGGATGATGTCGACGCCGTTGAGGAGCGGCGCGAGCTGCTGCTCGAAGGTGATCTGCTGCAGGTGGCTCAGCAGCACGATCTTGTTGACGCCCTGCGCGCGCAGATCGTCGATGACCGGCTGCAGCTGGGCCGCCAGCAGCGCCATGTTGTTGGTCTCGCCATTGGCACCGGGGCCGAACGGGAAGCCGAGGATCTCGGCACCCGTGGGCGAAGAGATCGATTCAAGGATCTGCGTGGTCACGCCGACCAGACCGATCGTCTGGCCACCTTCGTTGATCACCGCCGAAGGCGCGATCCGGCCCTTGAGGTCCTGCGCCTCTTCGTTGGCCAGCACACCGGTGCCCACGGTCTGCGTGAAGCGCGCGTTGAGCGGATCGGCGGTGAAGCCGGCCGGGTTCAGCACCAGGTTCGCCGAAATCGACGCATAGTTGGCGCCGACCCAGCCGCCGCCGGGCGCGATCGAGGACAGATAGACGTTGGACCCCAGATCCCACTCGTGGTTGCCGATGCCGGTTGCCTCGACCCCGATGAGGTTGTGGATTGCGGTATCGACAACACCCGGCGCCGGGGTCGTGCCCGGGGCGGTGGAGATGGTCGAACCCGTCACGCGGTTGATCACAGAGATCAGCGAGGGATCGGTGCCCGCCGCGAGGAACGGCCCCGGCAGGAAGGTGTCGCCGCCCGCCAGCGTGATCGAGTTGGCGTACTGGTCCTCGAACCGGTCGGCGAGCGCGGCAAGGAAGGGCGCCGTCTCGGGCGCGAGCGTGCCTGCCTCGCCATCGGAGAGGTGCAGCAGCTGCAGCGTGTAGCGCTCGACCACGTTGGTCACCGTGATCGCGAACGACTGGCTGTCGCTGGCAATGCCGTCACTGGCCGTCACCACCACGTCATAGACATTGTTGCCGCCCGCATCGGTCGGCGCCTCGAAGTTCGGCGCGTTCTTGAACGTCACCGCGCCCGTGGACGCGTCGATGTCGAACAGCGCGGCATCGGTGCCGCTGAGGCTGTAGACCAGCGTCGTGCCCGCATCCGCATCGCTCGCCTGCACGGTGGTGACAGTCGTCGTGTTTTCCGCGACCGAGATCGCTGCAGTGTCACCGCCGCCATTCGAGGTGATCTGCGGGGCATTGTTGAAATAGGCCGCGACGCTGACGGTGCCGCCGCTGAACGAGAAGGTCTCGACATTGGTCAGCGTGTCGGTGCCGTCCGGCGAGGTCGCGCGGGTATCGACCACGGTGATCGTGCCGCTGGAGCGGGTGATCGTGTAGTCGGTGATCGCGCCCGAGAAGCCTGCGGTGTCGTTGTCGGCGCCGCCGTCGATGGTGTCGTTGCCCGCACCGCCGATCAGCAGGTCATTGCCGGCGCCGCCGTTCAGCGTATCGTTCCCGCCGAAGCCCTTGATCGTGTCGTTGCCGCCGCGGCCGTTGAAGGTGTCGGCGTCGTTGCCGCCGTTGATGGTGTCGTCGCCCTCGCTCTGGGTCTGCACCGAATAGAGCGTGACGGTGTTGGAGATTTCATTGCCGCTGACGAGCAGCGCCTGACCCGTCGGGCTGTCGGCCGCCGAGATGAACGTCTGGACTTCCGGCCCGAGGTCGGTCGGGGCTTCCTTCTGATAGCCGACGAACGAGGCGTTGGCGGGATCGGTCACGTCATAGACCATCATGCCGCCGACGCGCTCGAGCCCGACGAAGGCATAGGTGCGGCCATTGATGACGCCGATGGTGACGCCTTCGGGCTCGGGGCCCTTGTCGTCCGAACGCGTGTCGAACGAAGAGCCTGCGACGCTCTGGTTGCTGTTGAAGGCCGGGACGCCGTTGTTGCCCAGCGCGGAGGTGATCGCCTCGAACTCGCCGCCGGTCTCGCGCACTTTGGTGATCGTGCCATCGGCGTTCTGGCGGAAGATCGAGATGCCGCGTCCGCCGAGCGTGTAGATCACGTCGTAGTCGCCGTCGTTGTCGGTGTCGCCGATGCCCGACAGCACGTTGAGACGGCCGAGGTTGGCGTCCTGCTTGAGCGTCGCGGCATTGGGGAAGGCGGTCGGGTCGAGCACGTAGGACGCGCTGCTCAGCCGCAGCGAGTCGGTGAGCGCATCGGGAACGCGCGCGTCGCCTTCGTTGGCGGTGACGAAGTAGGTGGAGCCGCCGACCGTGAACGAGGCGATCGCATCGGGCTGCAGCAATCCGCGCAGGCCGGTCCAGTTGCGCAGGTTGATCGAGGCCGTGCCGCCAGCCCCGTCGCGGTCGCTGGTGTCGATCTTGTTGCCCGAAAGGCTCCAGTCGACATAGCCGAGCGGCTGGATCGCGATGGGCTTGGTGGCGGTCGGATCGGTGAGGTCGATCACCGCGACGCCGTTGACTTCCTGCAGCGTCACATAGGCGCGCGTGCCATCGGGCGAGACGGTGATGTATTCAGGCTCGATGTCCGCAGCGGCGGTCTGCCCGGCAAGAATGTTGAGCCCCTGCGAACGCAGCGTGGTTTCGCTGCCGTTCAGATGGTCGAAGCTGATCGTGTTGACGACGCTGGCATTGGCCGCGCCGGTGCTCAGATCGATGATGCTGATCGAACCGGTGGGGTTGGAGGTTGATGATAGCCGCTCGGCTTCGTTGGCGACGAGGATCTTGCTGCCATCGGGCGTGAAGGTCACCTGATCGGGCAGCACGCCGACCTGGATGGTCTTGATCAGCGAGTTGTCGGACGCATTGAACAGCGCGATGTAGCCACCCTCGGTCTGCACGGCGTTTTCATAGGCGACCGCGATGACGCCGTTCTTGACGGCCACGCTGTTGACGCCGCCCGTGCGGTAGCCCGTCAGGCCCGTCAGCGAAATCGCGCCGACAGTGGCGATCGAGGCGGGGGCATTGGCATTGTCGGTGATCTGCGAGATCACGACCGTGTTGGCGTTGATGTTGGTCGAGTAGACCTTGCCGTTCTCGAACGCGACGCTCTCGGCCCCGGCGCTTGAACCGCTGAATGCGGAACTGACATTGCCCAGCCGAACCAGAACGACATCGTTGGTTGCCGTGGGCGAGGTTACCCCCTGCAGGTTCGAAGCGGCTTCATCCAGAATCACCGTACCGTTGATCGTCGTAGGCATTATGCGGCTCCAGCAATAGAATTTCGATGAATAGGAAATGTCTTGTGCAAAGGCGCAAAGGCCCCAACGAACAACTAATCAATTGTTCGATAGAGCTTTAATGAGTTGCGATGTCGACGCCGAACAAGTGGCATCATTAATCACCCCGCCCGCACAAATTCGTCAAATCTGTCAAATTTGTAATGATTTTCCTATAAAATGTTTGAATTTATTCGGAAAAAATCACCAACATGAATATTTGTTAATGAAGTGGTAATGTCGATTCGTGAAACGACGGTGACACCAGATCGGTCATCCGCGATGTCGGGCGCGGCCATGGCATCAATCCAGATCAGGCAGGCGTGCAGGATGCCCAAGTTGGTGCCAAGTTAAGTTCTTTACAAATCGCCGGATGATCACCGCGAGCGTGCTTCAGGGTGCATCAATTCGGACGTGCAACTACCCATCCTGAAAACCAGGTGGTTTCAGGTGCATCGAGCCGGCTCGAAACTAGGTTATGTCCCCCGAGGCGCGGTCAGGTATCGCTCCTCGAGGATTGGATAGTGGTCGCCGATGTCAGGCTGGTTACAATTTTCACTAGCCAGATATACGTAGAGACACGGGGATGAATGAGCTTGCCCCGTCTGCTGCCAGACGCGGCAAGCTGCCTGAATGGGCATTTCCCAGGACTGCCATGCTCGCTATGCCCGGGCACGTCGCACCGAACGGAGTACGCAATGTCGCAATCGAAAAGTCTGATGGTCGGCGTCGCCCAGATTGCTCCGGTGTGGCTTGACCGCGAAGCGACTGTCGCCAAGGTCGTGGAATGGATCGGGAAAGCGGCTGACGCAGGGTGCGGCTTCGTTGTCTTCGGCGAGGCGCTTATTCCCGGCTACCCCTTCTGGATCGAGCATACCGACGGCGCGCGGTTCAATTCCCCCAGCCAGAAAACGATGCATGCCCACTACCTTGATCAGGCGGTGCAGATCGAGGCCGGGCACCTCGATGCGGTCTGCCGCGCTGCTGCAGACCGGCAGATCGCCGTCATGGTCGGGATCATCGAGCGCGCGGCCGACCGGGGTGGTCACAGCGTCTATTGCTCGCTCGTGCATATCGGGGCGGACGGCGTGATCGCCTCGGTCCACCGCAAGCTCCAGCCCACCTATGAGGAACGGCTGAGCTGGGCGGCCGGAGACGGGCATGGCTTGCAGGTCCATGACATCGGCCCGTTCCGCGTCGGCGGGCTCAACTGCTTCGAGAACTGGATGCCGCTGTCGCGCGCCGCGCTCTATGCACAGGGTGAGGATCTGCATGTCGCGGTCTGGCCCGGCAATCTGCGCAACACGGAAGGAACCACCCGGTTCCTCGCGCAGGAGGGCCGCAGCTTCGTGCTGGCCGTCTCCGGCTTGCTGCAGCGCGCCGATATCCCCGCAAATTCGCCGATGGCCGCGATGCTGGAGACGTGCCCCGATGTGCTGGCCGATGGCGGCTCGTGCATCGCGGGCCCGGATGGTGCGTGGATCGTCGAGCCGGTCGTTGGCGAAGAAGCGCTGCTCACCGCCACGCTCGATCACACACTGGTCTTGCAGGAGCGGCAGAACATGGACATCGCCGGTCACTACGCAAGGCCGGACGTGACCCGGCTGGTCGTCGATCGGCGTCGGCAGTCCCTTGCCAGCTTTATCGATGATCCCGCCTGAACTTTGACGGCCATGGAGGCTTCATGACTGAGCTTACGCCCTTCCACATCGCCTTTCCGGTCGACGATCTCGACAAGGCGCGGGCATTCTATGGCGAAGTCCTCGGCTGTCCGGAGGGGCGCAGCTCGGACCACTGGATCGACTTCGACCTGTTCGGGCACCAGATCGTGGCGCACTGGAATCCGGCGCACCGGAAGGCGCCGGCCATGGCCAATCCGGTCGACGGGCACGATGTGCCGGTGCCGCACTTCGGCGTGGTGCTCACCATGCCCCAGTGGCACGCCCTTGCCGATCGGCTGCGCGCGGCAGGAACCGCATTCGTGATCGAGCCGACGATCCGCTTTCGCGGGCTGCCGGGTGAGCAGGCGACGATGTTCTTCCTCGACCCGGCCGGGAATGCGCTGGAATTCAAGGCTTTCGCCGATATGGCCTCGCTCTTCGCCACCTGAACTGGCCACGTCAGCCCAGCTGCATCACCCCGATACCCGGATCACCGCGCATCCGATCCCGCTCCGGCGCTCGGCGTCAGGCGATCACACTACGCTGGCTGCGATCTTGCGAAGGGTTGGCGCACCACCGAACGAGGCGAACAACATGGCTGCTGTGCTTGCCGGAAATGCCACGCCCGCAGCCGGGGTCAGCAAAATCGATCCAACTGTTCGAAAGGTTTGGTGGACGCACTAGGGCTCGAACCTAGGACCCGCTGATTAAGAGCGGAGCTTTGTGCCCTTTTCGTTCCTTTCCAATACTACGCCAAACTACGCTCAAGGGCTTGAAACGGTTGGAATAAATCCGCCGTGGATTACCCTTCGCTACGCCATCGTAATCCCGACATCTGATTACGTGGCGATTACGTGGACGAGCGTCAGATCATGCCGAATCAATCAATCACACTGCGAACAATCCAGTCGGTCACACCGGACCCGCACCGCGACATTTACGTGTGGGACCCCCGGCTAAAGGGTTTCGGACTTCGCGTCACGCCAAGAGGAGCACAATCGTTTGTGTTCCAGTATCGGGTCGACGGCGGGCCTGCCCGACGCAAAACGATCGGGCCCGTTGGTAGTCCATGGACGCCGGCCACGGCGCGCAAGGAAGCCGAGCGATTGCTGGTCCAGGTCTATCAGGGGATCGATCCGGTCGAAGCCAAACGCGAAGCCAAGCGGAAGAAGGAGACGCTGAACTTTCGGACCTACAGCGAAAGGTTCGTTGAGCTCTATCTCAAGCCGAACTGGCGGGGGACGTGGGGCTCGGCGCAATGCACGATCAACAACGTGTTTATTCCACGCTGGGGGAACCGACCCGTCCACGAGATCACCCGCGCCGATATCGTGAAGGTGCTGGACGAGTATTCTGATCGCCCTGCGCGACGCAAGGAGATCCACTCGCTCCTGCGCAAGTTCTTCAACTGGGCGACCGACCGGCAGGATATCGATGTCTCGCCGCTGGCCGGGATGAAGGCTCCGAAGGCCGTTCCATCGCGGCGCAGGGTGCTCAGTGACGAGGAGATTGTCGCCTTGTGGAGGGCGACCGAGAATTCCGGATGGCCGTGGGGGCCGTTCGTCCGGATGCTGATCCTGACGATGCAACGGCGTCAGGAAGTTGCAGAGATGGACTGGTCCGAAATCGACATCGATGCGCGTAGATGGACCTTGCCGGCCGATCGGGCGAAGAATGATCAGGAACATGTCATACCGCTGACAAGCCTCGCTTTGGCAGAGCTGCAGCTGCTTGGCCCGAAGCGCAAGGGCCTCGTATTCACGACCACTGGCACGACCCCCGTCTCGGGATTCTTCAAGGGAAGGGCGGCTCTCCACAAGGACATGATCGCGCACCTGAAGGCGAAGCAGATCGAGGACGGAGGAGACCCCGACCAGGTAGACGTTCCGAACTGGCGACTACACGATATCCGCAGAACCGGCGCAACCCATCTCCAGTCGCTGAGAGTCCCCGTCGAGGTGACAGAAAGCGTGCTCAACCATATCAGCGGAACAAGGGCAGGGGTCGCGGGGATCTACAACCGCTACAAATATGACGATGAGAAGCGCACCGCTCTCGATGCTTGGGACGCGAAGCTGCGGTCCATCCTGTCGACATAGGCCAATGAGACGCATGGTCTGATTCCAGACCATGGCTAGCTGCGCCTCTCGGCCCGCGTCGAACGCAGCGGAGCAGCACGGCAGTGAAACAAAAGGGGCACCGCAGATACCGTTGACATTTGTCAACAGATAGGCGATAAGGAGGTCGGTTGAATGGCTAGGCCACGCCATCCGAACAAGGAGATTGAAGCTGCTGTTGCCCATGCGGAAACACTGGGCTGGCGGGTCGTTCCGATCAGTGGCCACGCCTGGGGGCGGCTCTACTGCGCTTGGGCTGACCGGGACGGTTGCATGGTCTCGGTGTGGAGCACGCCGCGTAATGCGGAGAACCATGCCAAGGCTATACGACGGGATGTGTCGCGGTGCCCGCACGGGCAAGCGGAGTGAGTGAGATGAAGACGCATGAGTTCACGATTGTCGCCTCCGGCCTCGATCCCGAGGCGGACGGCTACGAAGACCGCTTCTTCGAGGCCGGTTGCGACGACGCGACGCTTTCGTTCCAGAAGGGCGTGATCATCGCCGAGTTCGCCCGTCAAGCTGTGTCATTTTCCAAAGCTGTCACAACCGCTTATAAGGATATACTCAAAACGGGTGCCAAGATCGAACGGGTCGAGCCGGATTATCTGGTGAACCTCAGTGACATTGCCGAGCGCTCAGGTCTCACCCGTCAGGCGATCTCGCTCTATACCAAGGCGGAACGTGGCTCAGGCTTCCCCAATCCGGTTGCACGCGTCACCTCCAACAGTCCTCTCTGGGATTGGCTGGAAGTCACCGAGTGGCTCCACGCCCAGGCAAAAATCGACCGCGAAGCGGTGGTAGAGGCGCGGATTGTCAAAGAGGCCAATCGCTTTCTCGAGTTGCATGACGAGCAGTCTGATAACTTCACGCGGCGACTGGAATTGCACGAGGATGCGGGACCCTAGGCGTATACAGGTCTGACGCCCATGCACCAATCCGATGGTAACGCACCACCCTATTGCTCAGATGGAGCATTTGCCGTATCTTTCCTCACCGGCTGATTAGATCGCCTATCAATAGCTTGAATTCGGGCAAATACATCGACATTCTAACAGCCATGAACAGGATCGACAAGTTGATTAATCAAAAGCAAGCATTAGTTTGTGCAGTCGACCGCGATGGCTTCGCCACTTCTACGCTGCGTTGCTGCTCATCCTTCGCTCTTTGGGCGAACAGCCGAAGCGCTCTGAAAACGCACGGGTGAAGGCGGCAGCCGAGCGATAGCCAACGCGATTGGCAACCGTTTTTATCGGGACATTGCTTTCCGCGAGTAGGTTGAGCGCACGCTGAAGCCTCCAGTCCACTATATAGGCCATCGGGCCACTGCCAACCAGCTCGCGAAAGCGCTCGGCGAAGCGGCTGCGCGACATTCCCACGGCCGCCGCTAGGCTTTCGACAGTCCATCCATGGGCGACATCACCGTGAATAAGGCTGAGTGCTTTGCCGATCTGAGGATCGTAGACAGCGGACATCAAACGGCTGATTTCGGGCGCCTGCGCGATGCCGGCGTGTATCGCCTCGATGAACAGCGCCTCGGACAGGCGGCTGACGCTGGCTGTGGCTCCCGGTTCGCCCTCAAACATGCGGCGCACAAGCAGGCGCAGAACGTCGTCAAGCATGGGCCGTGATGCACGGTCCGCTGCGGTAACATGCAACAAGTCCGGTATCGAACGCAGCAACGGGTGGTCTGCACCATCGGCAAAGGAGAAATGGCCGCATACCATTTGGCAGGATTCGCCGGCTTCGCCGCTCCCGACGATGAACGGCCCCGAGCCCGTGAAGCCTGCTTGCTGTATGACATCGCCAAGCGGTTGCCCTTCAACGGTTTCGCTGCTCGACAGCAAATGGCCAGCGCCGCCGGGAACAAGGGCAAGATCGCCAGCTCGCAACTTTGTGCGCGTCCCATCGGCGAGGGTGACGTAGCACGTCCCTTGTACCACCAGGTGAAAGCGCGCTGCACGCCTGTAGCTAGGGACGGCGATACTAAACGCCGGGTAAAAATCGGTGCGAAAGTAAATTGCGGCTTTCAGTGCTACTGTGTCGAGCACGTCGCTGAGTACATCGGTCATGCTGGTTGCATAGCACCGGCGTCCGCTAAATCCACAAGACTATTCGTGAAACGTTGCAGGTCATCCCAATGAATTGACCAGAAATCGTAAAATGGCGCCACGGCATTGCGTTACCTCCCACCGAAGCGCAACCAAGCATCGACGGAACTGCTAACCCTTCGCCAGGAACCGCCCCGGAGATTTGTAGTGGAGACCATTCCCCAGACTGATGCCGCGTCTGCGCCGTCGAAAACCCAAGACCTGCTGTATGCGGTGAAGAAGCAGATGGGCGGCTTGCCAAAAATTTTTGCCACCATGGCGCAATCACCGGCCGGGCGCAGTGGTTGTCCTGGAGTTGCCGGGGCACTCGCCGCAGGAAGCCTGTCAAATGTGAACCGCAAGCAGATTGCGCTCGCTGTCGCCGGTGCCAATGCGTGCGATTATTGCGCTTCGGTGCATACGGGACGCGGCAAGGGAGCAGGTCTTTCGTCCGACGAAATGGCCAGGAATTTGATTGGCAGATCGTCATATCCCAAGACCGCCGCTCTGTCGGGCGTCGCATGCGAAGTCGTTCGCCTACGTGGCCAGACAACGGCAGCTCAACTCGCAACGCTCACCACGCCGGTTCCGATCATGAGGCCGGTGTCGAGACTGTCGCGAACATCACACTCAGCATTTTCACGAACTACTTCAACCATATCGCGGGGACCGAAAATGATCTCCCGCTGATGCGTTCGCGGTAAGCGCTGTTCTCAGGCCACGGCGGTCCACGGCATGAGCTCACCGACGGCGTTCGCTGGGTGACCCGCAGCCAGCTTGGTGAGGGTTTCCGCCAACCAGGCGTGCGGGTTGATGCCCGAGATCTTGCAGTTCTCGATGAGCGTGGCGATCACCGCCCAGTTGTCGCCGCCCTCGTCAGAGCCTGCGAAGAGCGCATTCTTGCGATTGAGGGCCAGCGGCCGGATCGACCGCTCGACGGTGTTGGAATCCAGCTCGACGCGGCCGTCGTCGAGGAACATCGACAGACCGCCCCAGCGGGTCAGCGCGTAGCGGATGGCATCAGCAAGCTTGCTCTTGGCACTGACCTGCCGGAGGCGTGCCTCGAGGTAGACGTGCAGGTCATCGGCGATGACGCGGGCTCGTTCGGCGCGCACGGCGCGGCGCTGCTCCGCGGAGGTGCCGCGAACCTCGTCCTCGATCGCGTAGAGCATAGCGATCCGGCGCAGCACCTCGGTCGCAACCGGCGACTTGTCCGCCAGCTCGTAGAACTTCCTGCGCACGTGTGACCAGCAGAAGGCGAGCTGGATCTGCTGCCGCCGCTTGGCGAGCGCGGTGTAGCCGCCATAGCCATCAACCTGCAGGATGCCGGCGAAGTCACCAAGATGCGCCTCAGCGCGTTCGCCTTTACGATCGGCGGCATAGACATAGGCCACCATCGGTGGATCGCCGCCGCCCCATGGTCGGTCATCACGGGCGTAAGCCCATAGCTGACCGGTCTTGGTCCGCCCGCGCCCTGGATCGAGCACCGGTGCGGTGGTCTCGTCGGCAAACAACCGCTCCGATCGTCGCAATCGTTCGAGAATGTGATCCCGCAAGGGGCGTAGGTACCAGGCTGTCCGGCCGACCCAGTCCGCCAAGGTTGAGCGGTCGAGCTGGATGCCCTGCCGCGCGTAGATCTGGGCCTGACGGTACAGCGGCAGGTGATCGGCGTACTTGGCGACCAGGACCTGCGCGATCAGCGCCTCGGTGGGGATGCCGCCGTCGACGATCCGCGCCGGGGCCGGTGCCTGAACGATCGCGCCCTCGCACGAGCGGCAGCCATAGCGCGGGCGGCGCGTGACCAGCACGCGGAAGGCGGTCGGCACCACGTCGAGGCGCTCGGCCACGTCCTCACCGATCTGGTGGAGTGCGCCGCCACAGCAGGGGCAGGCCTTATCCTCAACGTCGACGACCTGCTCGATCCGCTCCAGGTGAGCAGGCAGCGAGCCGCGGTTGGCCTTGCGCGTTCGCTCGCCACCGGCCTTGCTGACTGCTGCTTCACGGGCTGCGCGGGCCTTACCAAGTGCCGTCTCTACATCTTCCAGGCCGAGCTGGAGCTGGTCGGGATCCAGTTGCTCGGACCGCGCGCCGAACCGGTGACGCATGAACGCATCGATGATCGACTGGAGCCGCTCGATCTCCGCATCGGCCTCGCCCTTAGCGAGTACCAAATCTGCGGCAGCGGCACGTTCGGCTGCCACCAAGCGGACCTGTTCCAGCGCGAACGCACGGAGCGCTTCGACGTCCTCGGGAAGGTCCGCATCGATGAGCATGACGAGAGTGAATCAGCCGAAGTACGCCCCGTCAACCGGCAATCTGTGGCGCGATCGGACGGCGCCCGCCGTGCACCCGGCGCCAGTCCAGCCCCTCCAGCAAGGCGGCGAGTTGAGCGGCCGTCAGGCGCATCACACCGTCCTGGACCCCCGGCCAGCGAAAGCCTCCTTGCTCGAGCTTCTTGGCCATCAGGCAGAGGCCAGTGCCATCCCACCACACCAGCTTGACCCGGTCCGCCCGCTTCGCCCGGAACACGTAGATCACGCCAGAGTAGGGATCGCCGCCGTACTCCTTGCCGACCAGCGCGGCGAGCGCGTCGGGGCCTTTGCGGAAATCCACCGGGCGCGTGGCGACCATCACTCTCGCACCGGCACCAGGTCCGATCATCGCGTTGCCCGGAGCGCTTCGATCACCGCAGCAATCAGGCTCGCATCGGCGTCACGGCCAATCTTCACCGCCACTCCATCGATCTTCAACTCGACGGCTGCCGTGCTCGTTCGCCGTCGGCGCCGCGAACGACGTGTGGGAGCCGGATCAGCTGCATCAACCGCATCGATCACGGCAGGCACAAAGACAGGCGCTTCCGACCGTCGCGTTGCTGGAATGAGGCCCTCAGCCTCGAACTGCTTCCGCAGATCCCGCCGCCAAGCGTAAACTTGCGACGGAGCCAGTCCGTGCCGACGCGCGACGGCGCTGACACCTTCACCAGCGTAGCACTCGGCAACGATCGAGGCCTTCACCTCGGGTGGCCAGTCCCGCCGCTTGCCAGCACCCGTGAAAACCTCAAATCGCTGCGCGCCCTTGCTCACAGGATCATCACCCGAGATTATCATAGTAGCAGCGCGCCCCAGTCCGTCAGAACACAAAGACTCGGCGCTGCTTCCTACAACCGCAAGGTGGGGTCAGGGCTCCGCTTACCGTTCGCGGAGCGCCTTGTTTGTTTAGGCGACCCGAACGGGCCGGTTCGCCGCCCCCAGCGAACCGGCCCAACTCGGTCTTCAATCACATTCAATCCGAAGGAAAAGCCAATGACCAATCCAATAGAAGCTGCCGAAAGCGCATCAAACGCGCTCACCGCTCAGGGCAGAATCCTTGAGTCGATCGACCAGTACTATGCCGACAATTGCGTATTCATCGAACCCGATGGCGCAAGCCGCACTTCGAAGGCTGCAGAGCGCGCACATCTTGAAGGCTTTTTCGCGAGCCTGAAGAGCTTCGAAAGCGCGACGTTGCACGGCCAGGCCGTCGGGGACAATTTCTCGGCGAGCGAATGGACGTTCAAGATGACGGCCGGTGATGGCAGCCCGATCATCTGGCACGAAACGCTCGTGCGCACCTGGCGGGACGGCAAGATCGTCTCAGAAAAATACTACACCCAGGCCTGATCTCGGGCGACCCGATTGGCTCCGTTTCGACTTGAATCCCGGCGCACAGCGCGCGGGTAATTTACTACTCCAACAGAGGGAAATCTCATGTCCAATGAAAATGAAGTTGCCATCCAGTCCCGCCGTGCCCTGTTCCGTTCAGCTGGAATTGCCGCGGCTGGGTTTGGGCTCGCCACCCTTAACGCACCGTTGCTGGCCGCGCCACGCAAGATAGCGCGCCGCGGCGATACCGTCAGCTCAGATGTCGGCGTGATGCAGGGTGCTCTTGCACTTGAACATGAAGGTATCGCTGCGTATCGCATTGCCGGCGGAAGCGGGCTGCTCAGCAAAGGCGTGCTCGACGTTGCGTTGGTTTTCCTCGGCCATCACGAGGGGCACCGCGATTCACTTGCCAAGCTGATCGCGACGGCTGGTGCAAAGCCTGTCGAACCCAAGACCGATGCCGAGTATATTTCGGCACTTAACATCGGCGCGCTCAAGTCAGAAGGCGATGTCATTAAGTTTGCTGCCGGCCTCGAACAGGGCGCGACGAACGCCTATGTCGGCCAGATCGCTGCGTTGCAGGACCACAAGCTGGCACATCTCTTCGCGCAACTTAGCACAGACGAAGCGGTTCACTGGGCCATTCTCAACAACGCGGCGGGCGGCGCGATGCCCAAATCTGCGTATCTGTTCGGCTGATATGGCAAGTCGCAAACGCATCGAGGCCGGGGTCGCGGTTTGCGCGATCCTGGCCGGGGCCGGACTGGTGTTTGCCCCCACCGCCGCGCCGGCGCAAGCGGTGGGCAATCTCGCAAATGGCCAGGCGCTTTATCGAGCAAAATGTGGCGGATGCCATTCCATCGAGGCAAACCGTATCGGCCCGGCGCACCGCGGTCTCATTGGACGTCGGATCGCAACGGCACCAGGCTATGCTTATTCTCCGGCACTCAAGAAATTGACCGGCGTTTGGACGCCGGCGCGGATCGATTTATGGCTGCAGGGACCCCAAAAAATGGCGCCAGGCTCGAAAATGTTTTCGACTGTCTCCGACGCCGCGCAACGGCGCGACATTATTGCTTATCTTGCCGCAAACTCGTCCGTGGACCGGAGGTAGCGGGACGCCTGTTATGAGATCGTCAGACTGCTTGCTGGAAGACATTCGAGCGTGCACCCTGTGCGCTGAGCATCTGCCAGCCGGACCGCGCCCGATCGTTCAGTTCAGCGCAACCTCAACAATTGTCATCATCGGTCAGGCGCCCGGCGCGCGGGTCCATGAGAGCGGCACTGCCTGGGATGACGCAAGCGGCGAGCGGCTGCGCGAGTGGACGGGGCTGACGCCCGATATTTTTTACGATCCGGCGCAGGTCGCACTTGTGCCGATGGGCTTTTGCTATCCCGGCACCGGGAGCAGTGGCGATTTGCCGCCGCGCCTCGAATGTGCACCAATGTGGCATGATCGCGTCATGGCCGTGCTTCCACCCGCGCGATTGACGCTGCTCGTTGGAAGCTATGCACACCAGCGCTACTTGGTCGAGGACAAAAAACAATCGCTGACTGAACGTGTTGGTAAATTTCACGAGTACCTGCCGCACTACTTTCCGCTTCCGCATCCATCCTGGCGTAGTATGGGCTGGATGAAACGCAACCCATGGTTCGAGCACAATGTTCTGCCAATGTTGCGCGATGCAATTGGAATGCGAATAGGCACTGCCCCACACGAGTAGGCTTGTCAGTGTTTTAGGCGACCGCCAGGCCATTGGTAGGCGCTTGGATCCCCTCGTGGGGCAATTTGGCGAACGAGGGCTTCTCGGTTCGGTGCTGGGCTACCCATGCGGAAGGGCTGGGCTGGCGGGTCGTTCCAATTAGTGGCGATGACTGGGATCGGTGTTATTGGCGCTGGGTTGACCAAGACGGCTGCATCATTCCGGTGTGTCGGCGGTGATAGCAGGCGATCAAACAGGTTTGCTGTCGGGCGACGGGTTCATTTCCAGCAGGGTGCCGCGTCCGCGAGGCTATCGAACAGGTCATACCAATGCAGTCGTGTCTACCGTCCATAGTTGCCGTGGCTTTCAAAGTGAGGCGACCGCCAATGGGCAAGTGACAAGCGGTCGGAAAAGGGCGCATTTAATGTGGTGGAGGGGTCTCCACTTTGCGGGATCTTCTGCGAATAAGTCAGACAGGAAGGTGACGATGGAGCAGGTACCGGCTGTTGAGTTGGATTTGGCAAAGCCGGTTGGCTAGGTTCACGGCGTCAACACACAGTGCAATGTGCCCTGATTGGGACGCACAGCAATGTTTTCGAGCCCAGCGATGCACCATTCGGGGTCATAACGCGCCTCCGTCCCGTCTGAGCGCCATATCCAATGATCCCCATTTATGTCCTAGTTCGATCCGTCTTTCCGGCATGCGGTCCTATCAGCGATACTGATCGGCCAAGGCGGAAGGTGCTCGCTCAATCGAACGCGCGCGCAATGCTGGTGTTGGGTACCGCAGCTTGCATCCTAGCCCAGCATTCAGCCATGCCGCCGCGCGATCCATGTCCAGGCGGTCACGCGTTCACTGCCGCATCCATGTCTACCAACTGATCATGTTACCTTAATCTCTGCTTCACTTGGCGCGGTGCTTCGCCCGTGACGCGAGCGAACACCCGTGAGAAGGCTGCGGCACTATCATATCCGACGCTGTCGGCCACGGTCTTGACCGGCTTGCCTGCGGCAAGAAGGTCACGCGCAATCGTCATTCGCCACCGGGTCAGATAGTCGATCGGCGTCCGCCCAACGCAGGCGCGAAAATGCGTGGCAAAACGGGTGCGCGACATGCCGGCCACCTCTGCCAGATCATCAAGAGTCCACGAATGCCTTGGCTGTTCGTGCATCGCCGTCAGCGCCTTGGCCAATCGCGGATCGGCAAGGCCGCCCAGCACACCATCATTCACCAGGCCACTGGCGACAACATGACGCACTACCAGGATCAAGAGATAGTCGAACAAATGGTCGATGGCGGCCTGACGCCCATTATTGTCGCCAAATCCTTCGACAAGCAGAAGATCGCAGGCGGGCCCCAGCGTCGGGTTCTCGGCCAGCGGCAGGATGACAAGGTCGGGCAGTCCTTCGCCAATCGGGTTGCCATTATCGCCGCCCAGATCGACCTTCGCGCAGACCAGATCAGCCCCGCCTTCCGCAGCGCCAGTGAACCGATGCGCCTGTCCGCGCGGGAAGAAGAGCAGCGTTGGTTCGTTCAGAATGAGATCGGCCTCGCCAGATCGGCTCAGCGTCAACGCGCCGCTCTTGAGAAGGTGGAGGTAGCCGCAATCGGCAAATTGCGCGGTCGTACACAAGTTGCCGGTAAAGAATGTCCGGGCGCTCGGGGCAGTGTGGGCAAAGAGAGCGGCAAAGATGTCCATGTGAACGATCTGCAATGAAGTTGGCACCAATCTGCACCGATAACAGCCGATAGAGGCGTTGTGCAAGCCCGCACTGACCAACAGAGGAAACGCAAATGCCCCGCATCAACCCCGTAGAACTCGCCACTGCCGACACCGGCGTCCAGGCCACCCTCGGCGCTGTTAAGGCGAAGATTGGCATGGTCCCGAACCTTTTTGCGACCTTCGCTCATGCTCCTGCCGTGTTGAATGGCAACCTCGCCTTCGCAGATGCACTGGGAAGTGGTGTGCTGACCGCTGCACAGCGCGAAATCGTTGCGCTTGCCGTCGCCCAGTACAACAGCTGCCACTATTGTCTGTCGGCGCACACGCTGCTCGGGAAAGGTGCCGGCCTTTCGCCAGAGGCTATCCGCGCCGCCCGTCTGGGCAAGGGCCAAGATCCCCTCGACGATGCGATCGCGACGCTTGCCTTGCGCATCGTTGAAACACGCGGTCACGTGACCGACAGCGATCTGTCAGCAGCCCGCCTTGCTGGCCTCGACGACGCCCGCATCGTCGAAATCGTCGGTAACGTCGCGCACAATGTTCTGACCAACTTCATGAACAACGTCGCCCAGACCAAGATCGATTTCCCGGTCGTCGATGTGGCGGTTGCGGCCTGATCATAATGCGTGCGGGCCGGTGCAGGACATCGGCCCGCTCCTCAACCACTTCCATAGGGAACCCTTGCCATGAAACTGCAATTCCTTACCCCTGCGCTGCATGGCGTGCTTGACTATGTCGCCGCTGCCGCCCTTATTGCGCTGCCATTCCTGCTCGGCTTTGAGGGTATTGAGCTTTGGCTCTCTGTTGCCGGTGGGGCGGGCTTGATTGCCTACAGCCTGCTCACTGACTATGCATTCGGTGCGGTCAAGCTGGTGTCGTTCGATGCACACTTGTTGCTCGATCTTGCCGCAGGAGTAGCCTTCATTGCCGCGCCATTCTTGCTTGGCTTCACCGCTCTGGCTTCGATCTACTACCCGGTTATGGCAGCTGGCGTGATCGCGGTGGTTACCTGTACCTCGCGAGCCAACCAATCAGGCCGAAAGAACGCCGCTGCCTGAGCACGTCTATCAAGGACACAAGAGTTGTTATCAACAATGCCACCCTGCATGCCCCGATCACGGCATGCAGGGTTTGCCACGTCTGGAGTTTGGCGCTCCACGACCTGAGCCATAGCCCAACGCCCTCAGCGCCATGATTTAGTCGGCAGAAAAATTACGGGTACGGAACTCAATTCCTCACTATTCTGACCTTTGCAGAATCAGCCAACAGCGTTGAGCCCGTGAAAGCGGGCCCGCTTGTCGCAAGGCGAGGCGGTGTGCGGATCCCAACAGAGGCACCGCTCCGCTTATTTCTTGAGCACCGGATAGCCATCGACATAAATCGAGTCAGTCGCATTGGCTGGCAAGTGGCAAGTCAGACAATCGGTCTTGTAATCGGTCGATTTCGTCTTGGTCGGGGCGCCCTGATCAAACCATGCCCAGCCCCAGCCGTCGCCCCACAACTTGTTGTCGGGATGGCTGTTCTTGCTGTCCTTCACCATAACGAACCAGCCTTTCAAGGCTTTCGTATGGCTGACAGTGCCCGTTGTCATTGGTCCCGTCGTCGCCTCGAACACCTCTTTTACTAGCGTCGTGCCGTCCGCGAACGTGCCGGTAGCGCGATGCCCGGCTGCAGCACCGGGCGAGGCATAGACGATATGCATCTCCTTTGATCCGGGTGTGCCATCGGCCGCCACAGCCCAAGTGCCGAGATATTGATAGGTATCACGATAATCGGCAGGTACGCGCAAGGTGCCTGCGGCGTCAGCGCCGCTATTTTCCGCTCTCGTTTCGGTCGCCTCGCTACACCCGGCCAACAAAAGCGCCGAGGCTGCAAACAGCAGCGAACCCTTCGGAATGTGCATGAGATATCTCCCTGTTGACGTAGGCATTCGCTAACGCAATGCTTGTCTCTTCATGATGAAAGCCATGTAGATCAAATATTTGTGCAGAAGGGCTCTTTCTCTTGTCCAAACGTCTCTTGTCGCGAATCGACCTTGATGCGCTGTTCGATCAACTGCGTGTCGAGCCGATCGCTTTTTCCGAATGCTTCATTGCCCCCGCTTGGGCGTTGGCCTTTTCAGCCACCCCGGCATCAGGTCTTCACTATGTGTTGCATGGCGAAGGTGAACTGGTGTTAGGGTCGGGCGCGCCTGTTCCCTTCGGCCCGGAAACGCTGCTTGTTACCCCGCGGGACACCCCTTACCGCATCCAGGCGCGGTCTACTCCAGAGGCACGGACAGGTTGTGGAGGTGTGGTCGCGGTAACCATCGACCTTGGACAACCCACACTGAAGCGCTGGCAGGCAGGAAGTGACGAGCCAGCGCTGAAGATCGTCTGCGGCCATTTCCGTGCAATACAGGCTGGCGATCGCGACTTATTCGGTGCGCTTGATGCACCGGTGGTGGAGCATTCCGGCAAAGATAGTGTCGGCAGTCTGATGCCATTGATCCGCACCGAACTCAGTGGGAACAACACGGGCGGCCGGACTATGGCCGCAGCGATGCTGCGCCAGGTTTTGGTGATACTGTTGCGCCGCGGGCTCGCCGAACAGCAGAGTTGGCTTGGTGCGCTTGATCTGGTTAGCGATGAGCAGGTGATGCGTGCCTTCAGCGCCATGGTGCATGAGCCCGGTGCGGCACACAGTGTGATGTCCCTGGCGCAGCTGGCATGCTTAAGTCGGTCGGCCTTCATTAAGCGGTTCCAGGCGTCGTTCGGACACCCTCCCGCCACAGTGCTGCGCGAACTGCGCTTGCTCGCTGCGGCAGACCGGTTGCTGCGTAGCCGCGCATCCGTCGAGCAAGTCGCGCGCGGCGTGGGCTATGCGAGCCCAAGCAGTTTTTCGCGTGCCTTTACCACGCGTTTCGGCGTTAACCCGGCGGCATATCAGGCGAGCGCCGAAGAATGAGGCGCTTGATCTCCGCACAGATAAATCTCTTGCGGCTAACGTGTTGTTTTATTCATTTTGGCGGAGGCATATAATGTAAATGTTGAAAAAAAATTGTGGCGAAACGCGAACATAGGTGTTCGCCTAGTCGCTCGTCTCAACAAATGAAGATCCGTATGAAATTGTGAAGTAATGGCCTGATGTAACATAAGCGGTTGCGTTGTGCTCCCATAATTCAATCGGGCCGCGCCATAGCATCGCGCAGCGGTTGTTCGTCGCTCGATGTAGCTTGGATAAAGGAACCTAGGGGCTTCGGGCTTTTGGTGATAGCGCGAAGCACGGGGATAAAGATAAGGGTCGCAAAGCCTTATGATCGAAGTGCGTCAGCTCAGATTTGCGGTAGCCACCGCCGATGCCCAGAATTTCTCACGCGCCGCCGAAGCAATGCGCATCAAGCAATCGACCTTGAGCAGACGAATAGCCGCCCTGGAAGCGCGCCTCGGGATCAAGCTCTTCGAACGCAGCACGCGCGGCGCAATACCGACCGAACAAGGCAAGGCGTTCCTCAGTGTTGCCCGGCGCATTCTCACCGATATCGACAATCTTCAGACGACAGCCCGCGCGGTCAGCTATGGCGAGGAAGGCAGGATCGCGGTCGGCTTTTCTGCGTCCCTGATGGCCGGCAATATGCGCGCGACCATTGGCGAATATATGCGGCGTCACCCCGATATTCAGTTTGACGGGATCGAAGCCGATCCCGAGCGGATGCTCAGCGATCTGAAGGCCCGGATCATCGACGTCGCGCTGATGCCATCGGACGCGCACGACGCCGGCATCTCGCGGCGCTCGGCATGGTCGGAGCGATTGCTTGTTGCGTTGCCGAAAGACCATCAATTGGCCACATCAGACCGGATTCACTGGAGTGATTTGCGCCGACAGGTTCTCGTGCTGCCCAGCCAAGGCGTGGGGCCCGCCATGGCCCGCAATCTGAAGTGTCGATTGTCAGATCAGGGCTATCGTGCCCACCTGATCGTGCAAGACACAAGCCTCGAAAGTGTTCTGAGCACGGTCCCGTTCGGGCGGTACGTCACGCTTGCCACCGAAGCCTCGATCGGGGTGCAATGGCCGGAACTGACGTTCCTCGAGATCATGGATCAGGGCGGCCCTGCGCGGCTCGACTATGCGTTCTACTGGCGCGAGGATAACGACAACCCAGCGCTGAAGCGGTTCTTTGAACTGCTCAGCGAACGCTACCCGGCCTGACCCGAGCGCCGCAATCTGGCGAAGGACCGGTCGGTCGCGATGAAGCGCTCGATCATCGGCGGGATCAGCCGCTCGGGTGTGGGAGCATCTTTGGTATCGCCGCCGTTGATCGCCAAGCCATAGGAGAGCAGTTCGCGGTGAAGTCGGGACGAGAGCTCGATGGTTACCTTGACCGGCTTTTCGTCGGCCAGGTCGGCCAATTTCAATCGGGTCATGACTCGTCTCCCAATATCAGATCACGGGTCACGAGTACGCGCACGGGAAAACCCGGACGGATCGTCAATGTTGGCCGCACATCGAGCTCGCGGCTGACGACCTGTTCGCCCGCGCGGCCGATGCTGTCCTGCGAGCCTCGGCGCAGCGCGCGGGTGAGATTGTCGTCATTGCCCGCGCCAAGCTCGCCGCCAACACCCAGCAGGGTCGAGACCAGCGCGGCCCGCAGAACGCCGCCCCAATGAAAGTCCACGCCGTCCTGCAGCCCGGCAAAGCCGGATGGGTCGCCGCCGGGTTGGCGTTCGAGCACGATCGACCGGCCATCGGGCAGGATCAGCCGGTTCCATGCGAGCTGCACCCGGCGCTGTCCGAAGGACACGTCGGCATTATAGTCGCCGATCAGCCGAGACCCTTGGGGGATGAGCAGGATGCGGCCGGTGACGCTGTCATGGACAGGTTCGGTCACCTGCGCGGTGACCTGACCTGGAAGATCAGAGCGGATCCCGGTGATGAGTGCTGCAGGAATGATGCTGCCCGCCTGCAAGACATGGGTGCCCGCTGGCGGCTCGATCCGACTGGCTGATACCGTCCGGCGCTCGGCGGGGCGGTCGGCAAAAGCAGGGCGCGGCGCCTCGGCAGCGAGCTGGGGCACCGGCGGCCCACCGCCGGCATCGGCAACTTCCGATCCGTCACCGACAGCAGCTGCTCCCGCACCGCCACCAAAGAACAGGCGGCTTTCGCGAGCGGCGCTGCGTTCCTGCAGCAGCCGCTGGCGTTCCGTCTCGGCTGCCGTTTGCGCAGGCGTTGGCGCAGGGCCAGTGGGCGGCGCAGCGCCGATCGGCGGAAGCTCGGCGACATCCCCGCGCTGTTGTGCCGCCAGGATCGGCGCGCCGAGATCGCCGGGCAGGGGCGGGCCCAGCTTGGGGACATCACCATAGTCGCGAGGGGCATCGGCCAATGCGTCGGGCTGCGCCGCGCCTTCGGTGTTGAGCAGCTCCTCGCGCTCGGCCTGGCTCGCGGGCTGCAGGGCATAGATCAGCGCACCGCCGACAAGGGCAAAGCCGCAAGCCGACGCGATGCCGATGGCCTTGCGCGACAGCCGCATGACGCGCGGCGGATCGCCGCGCAGCTTGACCGCCTCTTCTGGCGTTGGAGCAGCTTCGTCGCTCATGACGGCGACCTCCGGCGTTCCTTGCGGATCTCGACGCGCTGCTGCGAACGGCGGTCGCCAAGGCGCAGTTCGGCGCGCTCGAGCAGCCGGTCGACGATCATAAAGCGGCCGGACACGCGGTAGTTGAGGAGCTCGGCCTGATTGCCCTCGCCAAGCCCGAACAGCGGCGGCATCTGACCTTGCTCCACGCTTTCGGGAAACTCGATAAAGGTCTGCCGCCCGTCATCGAACACGCGCACCGGTCGCCAGGAGGGCCGATCGCCCAACAGGCGATAGCCAAAATTGAGCGCCTCGACCGGAATACTGGCAGCAATTGGTGCCGCGCGCGCCTCGGCTTCCTGCGCCTGTTGCAAGGCGATCAACTCGTCCTGCGGATAGGTCCAGGAGACCGACGCCATGTAGACCGACGGATTGGCACGCAGCTCGATGTGATAGGTGCGGCGGTCGGTGTTGATGACAAGGTTGGTGGTGATGTCGGAGCGGACCGGCTTGACCAGAATGTGGACCCGCGCATTGGCCCCGCGCCCGCTTACGGTGTCGCCGATCAGCCAGCGCACGGTATCGCCCGCAGCGACAGGTCCGGCGCCAACCAGCTGCTCGCCTTCCTGCAGCGCAATGTCGGTCACCTGTCCCGGCGCGGCATAGACCTGATAGAGCGCGCCGGGAGCCCAGGCATAGTTCTGGATCGCGTTGATGAACTGCTCGCCCTCGGGCTGCACGCGCGCGGCGGCGTTTGCCGCTCCCACCCGGTCCCTGGGGGCAGATGGCTGGGAGCGGCGCGCGGCGCGGGAGGGGACTCGCCGCGGTTCGGATTGCGTCTGCATTGTTGCGGTGGTCGCCGCCTCGACGACCACTGGCGCCAACTCTGCTGACACCATCTGTGCTGAAGCCGGACAGGCAGTTGTTCCAAGCAGGACGGAAAAGAGGGTCACTGCAAGGCGACCGGGAATGGGCGAGATCATGAGCCAAGTTCCTTTGACCAGTTGATGGCATTGACGAAGATGCCGAGCGGATTCTTGCGCAGGGCATCGGGGGTGCGCGGGGTCTGAACGGTGATCGTCAGGATCGCGGTCCAGCGACTGGTCTCGGCGAGGCTGCCATCGCGGTAGCGGCGTTCGACCCAGGCAACGCGGAAGCTGATCGGCGAGGCGCGGATGACGCTGGTGACATCTATCCCGACCTGTTCGCGGCCTACAGCCGCGAAGGGATCGTTGGTCCGGGCATAATCGTTGAGCACCAATGCGCCGCGATCGGTGACAAAGTCATAGGCGCGCAGCCAGTTCTGGCGGACAATGATCGGATCGTCGGGAATGCTGCGCACCTGCTCGATGAAGCGTGCCAGGTGGAATGCGATCTGCGGGTCGCTTGGGTCAAAGTCGCTGACCGCAGGGGCGACAGCCTGTGCTTCGCCAAGCTTGTCGACCTGCACCACCCAGGGAATGATCGAACCCTGAGAGCCTTGCCAGACGATCCCCGCAGTGAGACAAGCGGACAGGCCGAGCGCGCCGAAAAAGGCATAGCGCCAGCTTCGCGCCTGCACCCGCGCCGAGCCGATGCGCTCGTCCCATACCTGCGCTGCGCGGTGGTAGGGCGTTTCTGGTTCGGGGGTCTTGCCATAGCGGATCGAGGGTCGTCGGAACATGTGTGTCAGTCCTTTTCTGAGGTGTCGACCGAGGCGCCGCCGCCGTGGCTGTCGCCCGATTTGAGCGTGTGCGCGGCGATGCTCGCGCCATGGGAGATCGTCTGCCGGTCCTTCATCGCCTTGGCCCAGGCAGGCTGGCCCTGATCGGCAGCTGCGGGCGACGGGGGCGGCGGCGTGTTAGGTCCGGGTGTGATGCTGCCGCCGGTCTTGGTGATGGCGTCGCGGCTGCCTTCGCGGAAGGATTGCTTCACGCCGTCACCGGCCTTGCGCAGCGGCGATGTTGCAGCGCTGGCAGCATATTCGCCGACGGCACGCGCGCCGCCTGCGACCGCTGCGCCGCCCGACTTGCCTGCAGAGCCGAGAGCGTAGGCCATGGTCGCGCCGCCTGCAGCGCGCGACGTGCCTTGCGCGACATTGGAGGCAGCACTGGCCACCGCGCCGCCCGCCAGTTTTGCTCCGGCAACGGCACCGGCGGCAGCGCCGCCCGCGAGCAGCGCGGTGCCGGCTGCGGCGCCTGCGCCAAGCTGCGGCCCGCCCGAGACGATGCCATTAGCGATCCCGGGGCCAAAAATGCCGAGGCCGAGCAGCGCCAAGCTTGCCAGCACGATCGACAGCGCGTCTTCAATCGTGGGTTCGCCCGCGATAGCGGTAGTGAACTCGGAAAAGATGGTCGAGCCGATGCCAACGATCACCGCAAGCACCAGCACCTTGATGCCCGACGAGACGACATGGCCAAGCACGCGCTCGGCCATGAAGGCGGTCTTGCCGAACAGCCCGAACGGGATCAGCACGAAGCCGCAGAGCGTTGCCAGCTTGAACTCGATGAGGGTGATGAACAGCTGGATCGACAGGATGAAGAAGGCGATGATGACGATCGCCCAAGCGACCAGCAGGATCACGATCTGCAGGAAATTCTCGAAGAAGCTGACAAAGCCGAGCAGTTCGGAGATCGACTCCAGCAAAGGATAGGCGGCATCGAGCCCCACTTGCGCGACCCGGCCCGGCTGCAGCAGTTCGGCCGCTGTAAACCCGGTGCCACTGGCCTTGAGGCCAAGCCCGGCGAAACTTTCGAACACGATGCGCGCGAGGCTGTTCCAGTTGCCGATGATGTAGGCAAAGATGCCGACAAAGAGCGTCTTCTTGACCAGGCGGGCAAGAATGTCGCCCTGCTCGCCCCATGACCAGAACAGCGCTGCCAGTGTGACATCAATGACGATGAGCGTGGTTGCGATGAAGGCGACCTCGCCGCCCAAAAGGCCGAACCCGCTGTCGATGTAGCGCGAGAAGATGTCGAGGAAGCGGTCGACGACGGCGGTGCCACCCATGTTAGCGATCCCCCGTCATATCGAGGGCGGCATCCCCGCTGTTGTCAGTCACAGGGGGCACGACCGCCGCATCACGCTCGGCCTGCCCCAGGAACCGGCGGCGTTCGGCTGCCCAGGCTGCGGTGCAGATATCGACCGATGCCGCCTCAAGGCCGAGCGCTGCGCAATAGGCGAGGGTGGCCTTTGCATCGTCTCCGGCTTCATGTGCCGCAGCGATGACATCGCGTGGCGGCGGCGCAGGCTCTTCGCGCAGTTCGAGCACGGCCATGGTGATGGCAATGGCGACGAAGGCGCCGGCCCCAATCCGCGCAAAGAGCTTGCTGTCCATCGCCTCAGTTCCCGAACAGCCGGGCATTGCCCGGGACATAGGGCCGGCGATCGCCGAGGAAGCGGCGAAGCTGTTCGCGGGCCTGCGCCTTGGCGGCCGCTTGTGCAGCGGCGTCGAGCGATTGTGCCCGCGCGAGCGAGGCGACCGTAGCGGTCAGGTCCACGAGCTGCTGCGCCTGCACCGCCAGCAGCTGATTGCCAGCCTGCGCGGCCTGAAGCGCGCCGGTTGCCGACTGGCTTGAGCCAACGAGGCTGTCGATGGCGCCGCGCGTGCCGTCGATATTGCCGACCACGCCGGCCTGAACCCGTAGGGCATCCTCGAAGGCGCCGAGGCTGTTCTGCCACCGGGCTTCGGCGCCCTGGACCAGCATGCGCTGCGGCCCCGTCATCGCGCCCGCGCGATAGTTGTTCTGGAACTCGCGTTCGATCTGACGAACATCATAAGCCACGCGCTGCGCCTGTCCGAGCAAGGCCTGGGTCTGCCGGATCTGCGCTTGCAGCGGTTCGAGCACGGTCAGTGGCAGCGATTGCAGGTTGCGCGCTTCGTTGACGAGCGAGGTCGCCTGGTTCTGGAGCTGCCGGATCTGGTTGTTGATCTGCTCGAGCGTGCGCGCGGCGGTCAGGATGTTCTGGGCATAGTTGCGCGGGTCGAACACCACGCCGCCAATCTGTGCCCTGGCAGCGGTCGGCAGCATGGCGCCGACGCTGACCGAGAGAACCGCGGCACTGGCAGCAAGCATCGAGACGAATTTACGGGCTTTCATGGGCACTACTCCTGGGATTGGTCCGACCGCGGACCGGGCTTGAGAAGGGGCGAGGGGGCGGGCAGCAGCTCGGCTGCCCAGGCGAGGCCGCGATGGCGCAGCCAGCGCGCAGCAAAGTCAGCGCAGCCGTGCACGCCCGTGATCGCATCGATCGCGAGCTGGTCGGCCTTTGATGAGGTGGCGGTGAAGGCGAGCGCGACCTCGCCAAGGCCAAGTTCGAACAATCGGTTGCCGCGCGCCGACTGGCAGTAATAATCGCGCTTGGGCGCCGCCCGCGCGATGATCTCAATCTGCCGGTCGTTGAGGCCAAAGCGGCGATAGATTGCCAATATCTGCGGCTCAATCGCGCGTTCGTTGGGGAGGAAGATGCGGGTAGGGCAGCTCTCGATGATGGCAGGAGCGATCGCCGAGCTTTCGATGTCGGCGAGGCTCTGGGTTGCAAACACCACGCTCGCATTCTTCTTGCGCAGCGTTTTGAGCCATTCGCGCAGTTGTGCGGCAAAGGCGGGGCTGTCGAGGACAAGCCAGCCCTCGTCGATGATGATCATTGTCGGCGAGCCGTCGAGCCGGCCTTCGATGCGGTGGAACAGGTAGGAGAGCACGGCAGGGGCTGCGGCCGAGCCGGTCAGCCCTTCGGTCTCGAAGGCCTGAAAGCTGGCTTCCCCCAGATGTTCGCTCTCGGCATCAAGCAGCCGTCCGAACGGCCCGCCAATGCAATAGGGTGTCAGGGCCTGTTTCAATGCTTGTGACTGCAGGAGCACAGCGAGCCCGGTAAGCGTGCGCTCGGCAATCGGAGCGGTGGCGAGGGAAGTCAGCGCCGACCAGAGATGCTCCTTGGTCGCGGGATCGATAGTCACGCCTTCGGCAGTGAGGATCGCCTGAAGCCATTCGGCCGCCCAGTTGCGCTCTGCCGGTTCGTCGATCCGCGCCAGCGGTTGCAAGAGCACCGTGCCATTGCTGTCCTCAGCCAGGCCGGAACCCGTCAACGAGTTGCCGAGGTCCTGCCAGTCCCCACCGCAGGCCAGCGCCGCTGCACGGATCGATCCGCCGAAGTCGAAGGCAAAGACCTGGGCGCGATCATAACGCTGAAGCTGCAGCGCCATCAGCGCGAGTAGCACCGACTTGCCTGCCCCGGTCGGCCCGACGATCAGCGTATGCCCGACATCGCCGACATGAAGCGAAAACCGGAACGGGGTCGAGCCTTCGGTCCGCGCATAGAATAATGGGGCGGCGTTGAAGTGTTCGTCCCGTTCCGGCCCGGCCCACACAGCCGACAGGGGGATCATGTGGGCGAGGTTGAGCGTGGAGATCGGCGGTGTCCGGACATTGGCGTAGACATGGCCGGGAAGCGATCCGAGCCAGGCCTCTACCGCGTTCATGCCTTCGACGATCACGGTGAAGTCGCGGCCCTGGATGACCTTCTCGACCAGACGCAGCTTCTCCGCTGCCAGCGCCGGATCCTCGTCCCAGACGGTGACGGTGGCGGTGACATAGGCTTGGCCGACAAAATCCGATCCGAGCTCCTGCAGCGCAGCATCGGCATCGGCGGCCTTGTTCGAGGCATCGCTGTCGAGCAGCGTCGAAGCCTCGTTGGTCATCACCTCCTTGAGGATGCTTGCGACCGACTTGCGCTTGGCGAACCATTGCCGCCGGATCTTGGCGGTCAGTTTGGTGGCATCGGTCTTGTCGAGCATCACTGCGCGGGTCGACCAGCGATAGGCGAAGGCGAGCCGGTTGAGCTCGTCGAGCAGACCCGGGAAGGTGCTGCTGGGAAAGCCGACCACGGTCAGCGTGCGCAGATGCGCGCGACCGAGGCGCGGCTCGAGCCCGCCGGTCAGCGGCTCATCGGCCAGCAGCGCGTCCAGATGCATCGGGATCTCGGGAACGCGGACGCGGTGACTGCGGGTGGAGACGCAGCTGTGCAGGTAGGTCAGCGTCTCACCGTCGTCGAGCCATGCCACCTCGGGCACAAAGCCATCGATCAGACGCAGCAGGCGCTCGGTGCGGTCGACGAAGAGGTCGAGCAGTTCTTTGGGATTGATGCCCTTTTCGGCCTTGCCCTCGTAGAGCCAGCTTTCGGTGCGGGCCGCATCTTCGGCGGGCGGCATCCACAACAGGGTCAGGAAATAGCGGCTCTCGAAATGGGCGCCTTCCTCGGCAAATTGCGCTGCGCGCTCGCGCTCGACCAGCGCCGAGGCCGGATCGGGAAAGTCGCTATCGGGGTAATCCAGCGCCGGGCGGCGCACCGCCTCAACGAAAATGGCCCAGCCTGAACCCAGTCGCCGCAGCGCGCTGTTCAGGCGCGCGGTCGTAGCGATCAGCTCTGCGGGCGTCGCGCTGTCGAGATCGGGACCGCGAAAGCGGGCCGAGCGCTGGAAGCTGCCGTCCTTGTTGAGCACCACGCCGGGTGCGACCAGCGCGGCCCAGGGCAGGAAGTCGGCAAGCCGGTCGGCCTTGTTCCGGTATTCGCGAAGCGAGAGCATGGGCTCAGACCCTCAGGAAAGTGGGAAAGCGCAGATGCCGCCGCGCGACATCGACGAATTGCGGATCGCGCCGCGCCGCCCAGACCGAGACCATGTGCCCGAGCGCAAAGATCACCACGCCGGCGATCCACAGGCGCAGGCCCAGCCCAATCGCAGCGGCCAGCGTCGCATTGGCGATCGCCAGCCCGCGCGGTGCGCCGCCGAGCAGGATATGCTCGGTCAGCGCGCGGTGAACCGGTACGACAAAGCCCGGCACGGCTTCCGGCGGCATGGTCTCCATCAGACGAGAGCCCCGCCGCCGAACGAGAAGAACGACAGGAAGAAGGAGGAGGCGGCAAAGGCGATCGACAGGCCGAACACAATCTGGATCATCCGTCGCGCCCCGCCCGAGGTGTCGCCGAAAGCGAGTGCCAGGCCAGTCGCAATGATGATCATGACCGCAACGATCTTGGCGACAGGCCCCTGGATGGATTCAAGGATCGACTGGAGCGGCGCTTCCCACGGCATCGACGAACCCGCCGCGTGAGCAGGGCCCGCGATGGAAAGAGCAACAAAGCTGCCGAGCATGGCAGCGGAGAGGCGGGCACGGGCGCGCGATAGGGTCTGGATCACGATGAAACTCCTGTGGCTGGGGGTGTGATGGGGCGGATGGTGTAGTCGCTGTGGGCATCGAGGCCGGTGACCTCGGCGAGTTCGGCAAGGCGCCGTCCGGTCCCGTCGCGGACAAGGACAGCGATGACGTCGATGGTCTCGGCGATCAGGGCGCGCGGCACAGTGACGACGCTTTCCTGGATCAGCTGCTCCATGCGCCGCAGGACCCCAAGCGCGGATCCTGCGTGGATCGTGCCGACGCCGCCGGGATGGCCGGTGCCCCAGGCCTTGAGCAGGTCGAGCGCTTCGGCACCGCGCACCTCGCCGATCGGGATTCGGTCGGGCCGCAGCCGCAGGGCCGAGCGGACCAGGTCGGAGAGCGTGACCACGCCGTCTTTGGTGCGCAGCGAGACGAGATTGGGCGCGGCGCATTGCAGCTCGCGGGTGTCTTCGATCAGGACCACGCGGTCGTCGGTCTTGGCAACTTCGGCCAAGAGCGCGTTGGTGAGGGTGGTCTTGCCGGTCGACGTGCCGCCAGCGACCAGAATGTTCTTTCGGGCCGCAACGGCGCGAACCAGCGCGTCGGCCTGCCATGGAGAAATGATCTTCGCTGCGACATAATCAGCGAGCGTGAATACCGCGACAGCGGGCTTGCGGATCGCGAAGCTCGGCGCAGCCACCACCGGCGGCAGCAGACCTTCGAAGCGCTCGCCCGTATCGGGAAGCTCGGCCGAAACGCGCGGTGCCTTGGCATGAACCTCGGCTCCGACATGATGCGCCACCAAGCGGATGATCCGTTCGCCATCGGCAGCGCACATCGCGCTTCCCGTATCGGCGATCCCGGCTCCGAGCCGGTCGATCCAGAGCCGCCCGTCGGGATTGAGCATGACCTCGATGACCGAGGCATCTTCAAGCCAGACGGCGATCTCCGGCCCGAGCGCAGTGCGCAGCATACGCGCTCCGCGCGACGATGCTTGCGACGGGATGGGGATCACGCTCATAAATTGCCTCGTGTCGGCGAGGCAACCGATCATCGGCTGCGCTCGTGAGACGGATCAAAGAGACATCAAAGCGGGTGAATGCAACAGCGAGTTGCGGGCGGCGTATCGTAGCGGAAAGGCAGAAAGGCTAGCGTAGTTAGAGCCTCAAATGACCGCTAGGTTGGACTGTGCTGACTGTCCGGTTTTAGGAGCGCAAACGCGGTAACTCGCCATTCGTTCAGAGTGGCGAACCGGGTAGACACTCATCTTTTTATGTGCCATTCTCATAAAAACATGAGGATTGCCAAGTTCGAAATGTCGTATGACGATTTCATATCAGAGTTGGGAAAGGCGGGTCTGAGCGTCCGGGACTTCGCCGCACTGTTGGGCATGAGGGCAAATTCCGTTTCAAATTATTCGAAGCGCGGCGAGGTGTCCTCGCATCTCGGAATAATCGCGGCGCTCCTTGCTGAGCTTCGCCTCAATGGTATCCCCTACAATCCCGTTTTCAATCGCGTCGATGTGAACAAGAAAAAGTCTCGCGGAAGCGCGACAAAGGGTAAATTCGGTGGTGATCCGCAAACGCAGATGGAGTTGTCGTGACTGACCGTCCTGCTCTGTCGCTTGATCGCACGCATGAAGTACTTGGCTGGCCCGAGCCGGATGCCATTATGCATCCGTCCGGAGCGGGCGCGTCGGTGTTCGCTTCGCTAGTTCGAAACAAGATCGGTCGTGCGCTTCATAGGGTGTGCGACGGCGATGAAACCCGAGTCGGGGTCCTCATGGCCAATCCTGATGCACGTTCATCCGAACCACCTTTGGCTGTCGTTGCCGAGTTCCGGAACGGTCCCAGCGAGGCCAGTCTTAGGGAGCTACAGCGGCTGTGTTGGAACTTTTCTCATGTCCCCATACTGGTCACGATCGAGCCATCGCTGTTGCGGGTATGGAGTTGCTGCGAGGCACCCGACCCGAACCGCGCGCTCGAAGATTACCTGGTGCGCGACCTGCGAGCGGACGAACTCCACGCCGATAGCGCGCATGCCCTTGAGTTGCAGGCTGCACGGGCGCTGCATTGGATTAACTTGGTGTCCGGCGCATTCTTTTCCGAACACTCGACTCGCTTTGATCGCGATGGTCGCGCCGACCAGATGCTGCTTGGTAACCTACGGCACATTCGTGGGCAGCTCTCACAGCTGGGGCTAACGAATGACGATATTTGCCATGACCTTCTCGCACGGATTATTTTCGTGCAGTTCCTGTTCGATCGGAAGGATCAGGATGGAAACCCGGCGCTGACCGTTGCAAGCCTGCACCGGCTGCAACGGGAGGGTGTACTTGCAAAGGTGCATGACTCTTTCCACGGGCTGCTTTCCGATTATGCCGACACCTATCACCTGTTTGACTGGCTCAATGCCAAATTCAATGGGGACTTGTTTCCCGGTAAGGGTGCAACAGCGGAGGAGCGCGCAGTTGGCTGGGCAACCGAAAAGCAGGTCGTCAAACCGAAACACCTTTCGCTCTTGGCGGATTTTATCCGGGGCGATCTGGACATGCCTGCCCGGCAGATGTGTCTCTGGCCACAATATGCTTTCGACGTCATCCCGCTCGAATTCATCAGTAGTATTTATGAGACGTTCGTTACGGAGCGTGCTGCGCGCGACGGCATTTTTTACACCCCACCATACCTTGTCGATTTCGTCCTTGACGAAGTTCTTCCGTGGGATGGTGCTGAATGGGATCTCAAGATCATCGATCCCTCATGCGGATCGGGTGTCTTTTTGGTCAAAGCCTTCCAGCGGCTTGTTCATCGGTGGAGGAATGCGAATCCGGACAAGCTAATTCGAGCGGAGACTCTTCGGCGCTTGCTGGAGCGAAACATATTCGGTGTTGATATCGATCCGCACGCCGTTCGCGTGGCATGTTTCAGTCTATACCTGGCGATGTGTGATGAGATAGAGCCGAGGCATTATTGGACCCAAGTGATATTTCCGACGATGCGCCAGCGCAGGCTGATTTGCGCGGACTTTTTTGATGAGAGCCATGAAGGCTTTCGGTCAAAGGACGATGAACAGTCCTATCATCTGGTCATCGGCAACGCCCCTTGGGGCGACGGCGTTATCACCGATATCGCCAAGGTCTGGGCGAGCGATCCCTCGCACAAATGGCCGGTTGCCAACAATGACATTGGCGGCCTGTTTCTGGCGAAGGCCGCAGTACTTTCGAAGCCTGAAGGCAGGATTGCCTTGATACAATCGGCAAACTCGCTCCTATTCAACATTAGCGGTCCGGCAGTAGAATTTCGGAAGGCGCTGTTCTCCCAGCACAGAGTGCGGAAGATCTATAACCTGTCCGCGCTGCGGTTTAGCGTCTTCAAGCGAAAGACGCATACCAAAGAGACATCGGTATCGCCTTGTTGCGTCGCTATCCTTGAGCGAACCGCGCCATCGCGGGAAGACGTCATAAGCTACGTCAGCCCCAAGCACACCGTGCCTCTACTGGACGAGTTCACAATCGTCATCGAGCCGCAAGACCGCAAAACGCTGACAGTCGCCGAGGCGATCGAAGATCCCGCGATATGGTCAAAGCTGATGTGGGGAACGAGGCGCGACCTTCAACTCGTCGATAAGTTGAATACTTTTCCGACCGTGGAAAAAATTGATGGCTTGGTAAGTCGGCAGGGCGTGAAGTTTGGCGATAGGAAAAAAACCATCGCTGCGTATAAAGATATGCAGATATTTAACGATAGGATGTTTCCCTTTGATAGTACGTTTCCGTTCTTAGACGTCGAGGGATTTCCTCGGTTTGGCAATGTAGCAGTGGATTCCCGTGCTTCTACGGATGTTGCGGCCTTTGCATGGCCGCAGCTTATCGTAAAACAGAGCTGGAATAAGCCGAGTGGTCGCTTTCATGCCCGGTTGACTCGTTCTGCGCGTCAAACCGGACTTCTCTGCAACGAAAGCTACTATTCCCTGCATTCAGCCTGCCGCAGTGATCTTGAAGCGGCCTGCTTGGTTTTCAACAGCTATCTGGCTGTATATTTTCTTCTACTTACGAGCGGCAGGTTTGTGTTCATCCCCAAGCCGTCGAAGTCGGAGCTTCTCGGCCTGCCCCTGCCGCCGCGCGCTCCCGACCAACTCGGTGAAGTCCGCTCTCATGCGGAGATCGATCCAATCGTGTTTGAATTGTTCAACCTCAAGGACGCTGAACGCGTGCTTATCGAGGACATGATGGGCTTTACGCTTAGCGACTTTCTTGAAGGTGAGCGGTCGATCGGGAGACAAAGCACCAACGCGGATCACAATGGCGATGAATTGCACCTCCGATCCTATTGCAGCTTCTTTATAAGGGTGCTGAAGGCGGGCTTCGGTGCAGACAAGCCGATCGCTGCGACGATTTTTCAATCTGATAAAGAACGCATGCCGTATCGATTGATTGCCTTCACGCTGGGTGGTGAATCCGCCGAGTCAATCGATGTGAAGAGGATTGGTTCGGCAGAACTGCTGAACGAGTTTCACCAACTGAATCTTGGTTCAAAGGGCAAAGACGGCGGTATCTACAATCAGCGTTTCGTTCGCATCTACGACGCGAGCAGCGGCATACCTACGGTGTTTATCATCAAGCCCGATCAGAAGCGGTTCTGGACCCGTAGCACCGGGCTGCAAGACGCAGACGAGGTTGCTCTCGATCTGTTTACATGGGGGCGGGAAGCGGATGAGAGGCCCGAGGCGGTTCAATGATGTCTGTCGCCGCAGCAGGGACTTTGCCACGCTCAGTCGATCCTGCCTTCGTCCAATTGGCACGATCATGGGTTAAAGATCCTGCACGGCAATTTCTCGCATTCATTTGGCTAGCGTACGAAAATCTTGTCACGTCCGAACCGACCATTGACGGGCGGGACTTGGAGAGAAGCATCACCCAGCTCTTGGAACCGCGTGTGAGAGACGCGATGACTGGGGATGAACCCTTCTACGTCCAGCACGGCCCCTTCGAGCGTGAAACGATGAGAGCCCCGCCCGCTCAACCGCCCGAATACGACTTGGCCTTCGTACTTCGGGCCGACGAACGGATCATGTGGCCGCTTGAAGCCAAGGTGCTTGAGACGCCGGGCAGCGTGGCCGCTTACGTGCGTGACGTGACTGACGAATACCTGACATGCCGATACGCGCCGTTTTCGGAATCGGGGGCAATGCTGGGCTATCTTCTGGCCGGGACGCCTAATGACGCGCTCAAAGCGATCGCCGGGAAGCTGGGAGTTGCGCTTGAGGAGGTGACCGATTTGCCCACGGAAACGAATAGGTGGTCGAAGCATGTGCGGACCGTACCGGCTGGAAAGCCATATCCTCCCGAATTTTGGTGCTATCACTTAATTTTGGAATTTCCGTCCTTGCATCGAAGTCATTGAAGCCGAGGTTCCTCCTTGGAAGGCTATACTCAGCGAAATCGATTAAACCCGTGGGCGAACGATTCAATTTCATCTCTCAAAAGTGAGAGCTTCACCCTCAAGTACGAAGCTGGCGCGATGGCGATCCTTAGCGGAGATAACGTATTGCGCGAACGCCGGGCATTCGTCGGCTGATGCGTCGAGCAATCGAGCCAGAAGCCTGAGACTGCGCCGCTGTTGATTCGTTAAGTTGGCCATCTCCTCCTCGAGTTCGTCGAGCGGCGTGCGATTGAGATGGCTGAACAGCTTGCCAAGTAGTCCTGCTACAGGGTCAGACAACTGCACGCCTGGCTCGGACTGGGAATTGGCAAACCGGAAGTGGCGGAGCGGAACGCCGTTGTCGTTCAAGGGGAGCGATTCGAGATATGCCTCGATCTGCTTTTCGTCGTCGAGGATGTGCTGCGCCTTCGTGAAGAGACAAAGCCGATTCAAAAAGAACGAGCCAAAGCCGTCGATAAGGACGTTGGGCGTCTCGTCTTCCAGATAGGGCAGGGACTCCAGTCCCCTGGACGCCTGCAACAAGCCCTTCAACATATAGAAGGGGAAATGCTCGAGCAGCGGCTCGCGATGCTCGACCAGGTCCCGCAGCTCGGCAATGAAGGCCGACCGGCGCTCGCGTCCGACATCTGGGTAGTTGTAGCGGCCGAGCAGCTCGGCGGTGCCGTCTACATCGTCGCACAGCACGGTATAGAGGCTATCCTTAAGGAGCAAATGCGCCGCCATCAGCACCGGCTCGCCGACTTCTGTGACGATCGAATCCACGATGTCGACGATCGACCAATAAAGCAGATCGATCACTTGATAGTGCAGCAGAAACTTTTTCGCCGTCAGCCAGTCGAGTAACGTCTCGACCTTCGATGAGGCGAGCAGATCGAGGAAACCGCCGGCGCCTAAATGCTTCAGCTTGATCTCTTTCACCGATGGCTGGAGGCGCAGCGCTGCATGAAGCTCGGCGAGGGCGATCGGCCGCGGCGAACCTCGATGAACGATCCCGCCCAGCACGAAACAGTCCGGTCGGCGGATATTCATCCCGGCCGATGTGAGATGCAGCTTTCGGACGTTGTTTGTCTCATCGTAATAGAAGGTATAGCGCTCATCGACGTTTGGCAGGTCGTAAGCCGCCAGAATGGAATCTCTCATCTCGTTTACGTCGATCATTCTCCCTCGATACATCGATCTCGGCTATCAACCGAGTCATGAACAGCTCGCCGGATAAAAATGCACCGAAGCCGGTATTGAACCTCTTTTCCAATGAAGACGAGTTTCGAGACCATCTAGCCGAGCGGATGGAACTCATTGAGCCTGGGCTTGTGCATCTCAAAACCGAGTACGTGCTCGACAACGCCAACGGATCTGGGGGACGCATCGATATCCTTGCTCGCGATGCGTTCGATCACATCGTTTGCGTCGAGATTAAGCGCAGCGACAACAGCGCTCGCGGCACACTGAATGAGCTGAGCAAATACGTTACCCTTCTCGTGGAGCGAGACAGGGTCCCGAGAGAGATGATCCGTTGCGTCGTCGTCTCGACCCATTGGAGTGAACTGCTCCTGCTGCTGTCATATTTTGCGTATTCGGCCAGCGTCGATGTCACGGCGCTGCAGGCCAAGTCAGAAGCCGGTGCTGTAGTTCTGCGGCCGATTGCGCTCAAGACGCTGCGATTCCTCCCGCAGCTCAGTCCCGACATGGACTTGATTTGGTTCGACACAAGCGAGCCGCGGGAGCGCTACGTCGCCTTTATCAGGTCACGCGCATCTCGATTGCAGTTCGTGCGGCTCGCCCTGCTGCTGTTCGAACCCAAGGAGCCGCTGGGAGCGGGACGATCGCCCTATCCCATGATAATTTGTGTATGGCGCGTGCCGGACGGAGTCCACGATCGCATCGAGGCGATAATTGGCAAACGGATCGGGGAGGACTTCCCCTATGCGGCCCGCGGCTGGGAGCCCGAAGCAGATGCGAAGGGCTGGATTGGCGACGTCCCGCACGATCAGCTTCCAGAATTTGCCAACGGCTGGACCCACGGAAACCCGGAAATGCTCCATGCGCTGCAGGAGCGCTACGCGCTGCATCGCGTTGAACGGGTCGGCGACTGGCCGAAACTCGAATTCATCAACGATGACGCCAGGATCCTGAGCGCGGCCTTGGCCGTGTCACCGCTCGGGGGGAGCGAGCGACCGAACCGGCACAGCTACCGCGCGACTGTCACGCCTGCCGTTGCAACGTCGTGGAAGATGGCAACGGACGCTTTCCTCGGGTTCATCGCGTTCGAGCCGGTCTGGCATGAGGCGGCGCGCGCGTATCTGGAGCGGCTTTCGGGTAGCGACGTTAGCGTCGATTTGCACGCCTTCGACAAAAAGCATCTGGCGTATGCAATCCACCAAGCTCAGTCGCATAAGCAAACAATGCTAGGCTATTTCGAGATCATCGTACGCGTAGGCGACACCGTGCTCAAGGGGCTGCATGGATACTATACCTGGGACGGCAAGACCTGCCCGGCCGATGCACGAGCAACGATAAACCAGGTCTATGGTGACGTCGTCTGGGCGAGGCTGAGTATGGAAAGTGCGGTCGATAACGGCCGATACGAGTCGGCCAACGAACTCCACGGCTTCTTGCCGGTCGTTGACTGGCTGCACGAAAACGGATCGCTCCACGGCAGCCCGCCACCCTTTCGGCATTCGATCCAAGATTTCCTGACCGCCAACCCCGAGTATTGCCGCCAGGTCTCGGACGTCCTTAAGCAAGTAGGCCGCTTGCCGACTGATCCCTCGGCGTAGTCCGCTGTGCCCAGTTCGGTCAGCGGCGAGACTGAGGCGGGGCTCCCGACTATGATCGGTCGAGCGGATACTGGCTGGCCGGATCCCAGTGGACGCCGCGATTGATCTTGATCTCGGGAGTCAGCAGCATGTGATATGGTAGCGGCTCGCGTGTTCCATGACGTCCTACGCGATAGGAGGCCGAGGTTTCCTCGATCGCCCAGCTCTCATCCGACCGTGTTGTGACTTCAGGCGCAACATACTCGCCGTAGACCCATCGCAGGCGCGTATCGCCCGGATCGAAGTCGAGCATCTCAAGCTTGTTGCGGAAATGTCGGACGCCGTCAGCCGTGCCACCCGCCCAGGATTCAACGCCGACATGAACAACACCGGGCCGATCCTTGGGAAGCTGTGCGGCCGCTTTCGCCACTGTTGATCGGAAATGCCGCGCCTTCTGGCGGATCGCCTCCCGCGATTGATTACGCCACCCAATAACACTGGCGTGATAGACCATGTCCGCCCAGAATGGACGGCTGAGGCTCGGTCGCCACTTCCCGGCCATTGAATGCGCGAAGTCGTGGTCATACTGGCCGATAAGCAATTCTATCATTCTGCTCGAACCGTAGTAAACCTCGTCCTTGGCAAGAACGCGATGCGCCAGCGACCAGTCAATTTCGCGGATAGTGCCTATGCCATGGCCATCGCGCCAATAATTCGGCCCAACGCCGTTCAGATAGTCCGATGCATGCCGGGCAAGGTAATCGTCAGGGATCGCACTTAGCTCGGCATCGTACGCGACCTGCATGTAGATTGACCGATAGGCTTCTAGCGAAAGCCGATGGACGGGCTGAGCCAGAACCTGGCCGCGAGTACGTTCCCGCGCATCGTAACTCGAACGGTCCATACGCTTGCACTCAACAGCCCAGCGCTGCCGCCCCTTGCTAACATTGAGGTCGTGGGTCTTGGCGACTCCGGGTCGCTCAGGGACAAAGACTGTATTCCAACCGTCCCGTCGGTATGCAAGCGCGACCAGCAGCTCGAACAGTCCGCCATCGGGCTGGCTCCGATCGGCGTTCATCAGCCGGGCGGCCCGGTCTTCGGCGCCGCCAATCGAAAGCAGCGTGGTCAATTCCTCGCCAATCCGGGTAAAGGTCGGCACCATGCGAACCGCTTCTTCCGGCACCCAGTTCAGGCGATCCGCCGCGTAAGCATTAGCCTGGAAAACGTACCAAGCGGCAGTATCCGCCGGATCATAGAATGGGACGGGATTGCCACGCGCCCAGCTCTCTTTCGCCGCAAGAAAGCGGTCGCGGGTCGCTTCAAGCCGCTGGTGCCAGGTTCGACGCTGGACAAGCTCTGCGAGCCATGCGCTGGCGAGCAGCACATTGTCGTCGCGCCAATCCCATCCGGTCTTCGGCGCCGTCCATTCGGGATCTTTAGGACTTATTCTCATGCTTGCTTTCACGCATACCATTAAACTGGTGTAAGGCGTCCGCGTTCAGCCCAAGGTGTGTGCTGGCATCATGAGAACGTGGCGGGCTGGGCGATGCCGAGCTTACTTGCGTACGGTCCAGCCTAGCGCAATCCGCAGCACCGGTTCTTTCGCCGCCGAATTTGGCGAGTAAGTCAATTTGAGATTGCGCGCGGGCACCGCTAAGTCCTCTGACAACCTTTCAGCGAGTTCGTTTGGTGCAATTGCAAAGTAAATGGGGTCGCCTTCGTCGGTGTCCCACGCGTCATCGCTAACTTTCAGGACGTCGACACCGCCGATGTAGATCGCGTCAACGCGCGGGCCACTCTTCTTCTGAATGGTCGAAATCGTTACTGCCAGATCCTGGCCCTTACCGGGGACAACATGGTAGTCGGCATTGGCAGCGATTAACGCATCAGCAATGAAATCGAAGCTGGTCCTGAAGGTGGGGACGCGCTGCAGATCGAACACCGTGTCGAAGAACTTGCTCTTGATTTTGGTTCGAAGCTTTCCCGAAGCGTCGAAGAAAATCTCGAACAGCATGCCGTCCAGAATTGCCTTGCGCTTCGCCTCTTCATAGGTCGCGGTTCTCGCGACAAAGTCGTTAACATACGATGTTGCTGCGGCCGACGTCCCACATGCGGCCTGATAGATATTGCGACCGAGCACGAAAAGGCTGTCTGGGGCCATCTTGTTGGCCGCCTCGGGCGTAAGGAGTGCCAATGCGGGGTTTTGCCTGTACCAGTCGTGCGTCTTCAGTCCCGCTATGATCTTGTGCGACTTCTTCGCGACGTCGAGGACGAAGAGCCCGTCTGCCAGTGCCGTTCCATCATATTCGGTGATAAGTTTGCCGAGACTCATGTTGAAGTAGAATTCGCCCGCAAGCGATGTATGCTCCCACGAAGTTTGCCTGCTCTTGGTTGCAGCGGCGACCGTGTTTCTAACGCGCTTGAACATCGTTTCTATAGAACAGTCGGGCGCGTCAATGTGGTCAAGCAGTGCGGCCGTGTAGGTTCCGTTTCGACCATCGCCGTCGCCTGCGGTCTCGCCAGGCGACGTCGCGAAGCCGATAATTGTTCCCTTGGGCGCATAGACAGAGGCGAGGCCGCGGGTCGCGGCGCTGCGCTGCCACTTGCGCTCCCAGGGGTTATTGCGGCACGCATCAAGAATGATAATCTTCGTTGCTGCCGTTGACTTCGACATCACGTCCACGACCTTATCCAATGAAAGCGAGCTGTGCTTGGCGTCGGTCTCGCTGTCCATGTCCGTATCAAGCGCTAGCAGATAGTTGCTTCCCTCGATCTGCATGCCGTGTCCGGCAAAAAAGAACAGACCGACATCATGCTTATCGAGTGACGCGCGGAACAGTTTAAGGCTCTTCTCCATTTCCTTCGCAGTGCAGTCGGTCACAACGATCGCTTCGAACCCATAGCCTTTTAGCTTAGCGCCGAAGTCGTCGGCGTCGTGCACCGGGTTCATCAAGTCGTGGCCGTCTGGATAATCGGCATTGCCGATTACGAGGGCAGTCATGCTACGCTTCAAGAACTTTCTCCTGCCGGTAAGGTCGCCTTCTGAGATGCCGGTTGTAAGTTCATTGTACAACAAGGCGATTAACTTCTACTGGCGAAAAGCTCATAATCGCGCCTCAGCATTTACGTTCTGTAGCACCGCGGTTGAGCGGCAGCTGTCCAATGACGACCAGACGCACACGATCCGCGACGGAAACCTACCGATCGTATGCCCCCTAGCCAACTTCGAGATGAACGGACGGCCGCTTTCATAACTCATGAAGGGGTAGCTGTACGGCAGGAAAGTTGGCGCCTGCCGTCGATGTCCCCAATCGCATTTTGCATAGCGCCAATCATACGAGATGTCGTCTGACAATAACAATTCGCTAGGCATCGCAGCGCGATGAAATCTACGCCTGAACCTCCCCGCCAAGGAATCGCTTCATTCCTCCGTCAAAACTGGCTAGCTCGGGCTGACGGGAGGCGGCGGGTGCATCAAGGTGCTTTATTCACAACAGATTGGCTGACGGAAGGGGTCACGGCGACGCCGCAGTGGCAGGCGCTGGATGATGCTCGAATTACGCAATTGTGGGCGCAATCACGCCATTTGCTCGATGAACTTCTAAAGCGCAAAAATCCCACCGAGGCCGATACCGAGCAGAAGTTGATTTACCCGTTACTTGGGCTGCTGGGCTGGGATCATATTTCGGTTCAGCAAAATCTTACCGTCCGCGGGCGCAAAGATGTGCCGGATGCGCTGCTGTTTCCCGATGCAGATGCCGATGCCACCGCTAGTGGGCTGGAGCCGTGGCAGCGGTTCCGCCATGGCTCGGCGCTAGTGGAGGCCAAGCGCTGGGGGCGACCGCTCGATCGGCAAGGCACGGGCGATCAAGGTGTCCCGTCCACCCAAATCATGCACTACCTGCAGCGTGCCAGCGTGGTTACCGAAGGCCGGATGCCATGGGGCATTTTGACCAACGGGCGAAATTGGCGACTGTATTACCAAAACGCGCTTTCGGTTGCCGAAGACTTTTTCGAGATCGACCTTGGCAAGCTGTTCGGTTTGCCTGGTTGCACACCCGAACTTTTTGACGTCGGCATGTCCCCCGAACACGCCTTCCGCCTGTTCGTTCTAGCGTTCGGGCGTGAGGCGTTCCTGCCGACCGACCAAGGCCGCAGCTTCCATCTAATCGCGCTTGATGAAACGAAACGCTGGGAAGAGCGTGTCCGAAAGGATCTCGCCGAAACCGTCTTCTCGAACGTGTTTCCCAAGTTGATCGCAGCGATTCCCTTGGCCGACCCCAATCGACCTGCCGAGATCAATGCGGCCTATGCAGAGGAAGTGCGCTCCTCCGCGCTGTTCCTTCTCTACCGGCTGTTGTTCATTCTCTATGCCGAAGACCGCAATCTTCTGCCCGATGAGACTGGCCCCTATTCGCCTTATTGTCTCACCCGGCTGCGGCAGGAAATCGAGCAACTGGATAATGAGGGTCGCAAGCCCCTGGAGCGGAGCCACGCCTACTGGTCGCGGCTCGAAACGATCTTCGGGGCTATTGCCGAGGGCGACGACAGCCTTGGCATCCCGCCCTATAATGGTGGCCTATTCGATGCGGCGGAATCTCCGCTGCTCTCGCGTATCCGCTTGCCCGACACCGTGTTGGCTGAAGTCATATTGGCACTGTCGCACCGCCGCGAAGACGGGAGACTGCGTTACATCAACTATCGCGATCTTTCGGTGCAGCAGCTGGGTTCAATCTATGAATCCATCCTCGAATATGGCGTGGAGCCAGATCTTGAGGCCCGCAGCGTCAAGCCGCGAGCCGACAATCAGGCCCGCCATCGTTCCGGGTCCTATTACACACCCGAGCCACTGGTTTCGCTGATTATTGAGAAAACGGTCGGCCCGGTAGTTGCGGAAAAACGGGCAGCATTTGAGGCGGCCCACGGACAAGGGCTGAAAGGCGCGGAACTCGCCCAGCATGATCCAGCGATGGCGCTGCTCTCTTTGCGGATTGTTGATCCCGCAATGGGTAGCGGGCATTTTCTGGTCAGCCTGGTCGATTGGCTCTCGGACAAAGTGCTGACCGCGATTGGGGACGCCGAGGAAATTGCGGGCGATAGCTATGCGTCGCCGCTGGTTCAAAACATTGCTGGCCTGCGTGAAGCCATCCTAGCCAACGCGCGCGACCATGGCTGGCCGATTGTCGAGGACCAGCTCGAGGACCGCCACATCGTCCGGCGCATGGTGCTCAAACGCTGCATCCACGGCGTGGATCTCAACCGCATGGCGGTTGAGCTGGCCAAGGTCTCGCTCTGGCTACACAGCTTCACAGTCGGCGCACCGCTGTCTTTCCTCGATCACCATCTGCGCTGCGGCAATTCTGTGCTGGGCGGATGGGTGCGCCCAACAATGGATTGGTTACAGGCGCGCGGATCGCTGATCGCCAACAATCATCTTGCCCCGCTGGCCAATGTCGTGCGGCATATGGAAACCATTGAGGGGCTGACCGATACCGACCTGACCGAAGTGCACCAATCAAAGCAGCTCTTCGGCACCGTCGCGGAATCGAGCCGCCCGCTGAATGCCCTGCTGTCGCTGGTCAAAGCGGACGATCTGATGGGCGTGCTGGAAACCAACGTAAAGCGTCCGCGCGAGACAGCAGCAGCAATCCGCGCCGATGGCGATAAACGCATCGCCGCCATGCCTGAAAAGACTGACAAGGAAAAAGCTGCCAAGGCCAAGGAAATCGAACGGATCGACCGCGCCGTCACCCGCGCCGCAGAGGCCGAGCGCAAGTTCGATCGGGCCGAAGCATTGAAGCTGGTGTTCGAAGGCAGCTTCGGCGACCCGAGCCGTATCGCCAGCGGCGATCTAGCGATCATGGACGGCGATAGCGATGACGGGGCACAGGCCAGCCTGATGCCCGAAGTCAGGCCCGATGATCGCCGCCGCACAATGGCCAGCGGGATCATTGGTGATGCGCTGGGCCATGTGGCGCAGCAAGATTTCTTCAACTGGGAAATCGCTTTTCCCGGTGTCTGGGCAGAGCTTTCATCGAACGCACGCACCGGCGGCTTCGATGCCGTCATCGGCAATCCGCCCTATGTCCGGCAGGAAGAAATCAGCGCGATCAAACCCGCGCTCGCCAAGAGCTTTTCGACCTATGCTGGCACGGCCGACCTCTATGTCTATTTCTATGAACAGGGGATCAAGCTGCTGCGGCCCGGCGGGCGGATGGGCTATGTCGTTACCAACAAATGGCTTAAGACTGGCTATGCAGAGGAACTGCGGCGACTGTTCGCCGAAGATGTCTGGATCGAATTCCTCGCCGATTTCGGCCATGCCAAGCATTTGTTTCCTGATGCAGATGTTTTCCCCTGCGTCATCAGCGTGCGCAAGCCGCTCGGCGAGGACGTGCCCGAAGAGTTCGATCTGGCCGTTATCCCGCGTGACGAGGTTCCGCGTGAAGGGCTGGCGCTGGCGGTGGATGCCGCGACCTACCGGGCAGCGCGATCAGACCTGACAGCAGAGCCCTGGGTGCTGGAGCCGCCGGATGTCGCCGCGCTGCTGCGCAAAATCCGCGAGCGCGGCGTGCCGCTGTCCGAATATGCCGGGGTCAGCCCGCTTTACGGGATCAAGACCGGCTTCAACGAAGCCTTCCTGATCGATACTGCGACGCGTGACCAACTGGTCCGTGACGATCCGGCGGCATCGGAGATCATCAAGCCCTACCTGCGTGGGCAGGATATTGGCCGCTGGTCGCCCGAATGGGCAGGGCTGTGGATGATCTTTGCTCGGCGTGGAGTCGACATTGAACAATACCCCAGCGTCCTGAGGCATCTGCAAGGCTACCGCACTCAGCTGGAACCCAAGCCGGAGAACTGGGTGCCTCCGACAAAGGGGGGCGGAATGGCCGGGAAGGAAAGCAGGGACCTACAAATGGTATGAAATTCAAGACTCCGTCGATTATCATGAGCGGTTCAACGAGCCCAAAATACTCATCCGGCGCATTGCGTTCTACGCGCAAATCTGTGCCGATAATGGCGACAACCTCCTGAATGACTCGGCTCTGATATTGCCGACCACGGACCTTTGGCTACAGGTTTGCATGAATGCCCCAACCGGTTGGTACTTCATGTTCAAGAAGTTCCCGCACAAGAAGGACGAGGCGTTGGCACTCGACATTCCGTACGTGAGGAACTTCCCAATTCCACCGCTGGCTGATGATCAGCGAGATCGTGTCGCGGAATTGGTAGCTCTGGCAAAGCAATCGCAGGATGCGATAAATCGTGCGGAATCGTCATTGGCCGATTGGCTTCAGATCGAGTTTTCAAATGTGCAGGTCAATACCGCCCTCCGCCAAGCCAGCCTCCTCGACAGCGATGGCTTCATTGCCGCTGTCCGTGCCGCTTTGCCCCGCCGCCAGTCGCTGACGCCCACCCAGCTGCGCCAGCTCCGCGATGCCTTTGCCGAAACCGCCGAACCCGCCCGCACCGCGCGCGGCGAACTGCTCGCCCACGAACGCGCCCTCGCGGCCATGGTTGAGCGTGCCTACGGCCTGACGGAAGAAGAAGTCGCGCTGATGTGGCGCACCGCTCCGCCTCGTATGCCCCTTCCGCCTCCTCTTGGTTGACGGCTTGGCAGCGTCAACGCTTAGCTGAATGGCAGAGCGACCCAATTATCAGCGGGAGGAGAGGTCGTTTTAGAGTCGAAAATCGCCCAACCGGGACCGTCCCTCCAATCGGCGCGCGAGTGCTTCAACAAACCCCTCATACCGCTCCTTGCCCTGCGCTTGCGCCGCGGCAAGGCCACTATCGGGCAGGGGCGGATTGGCGGTAAGCCAGAACCGCACGAACAATGCCAACGCCTCTGTGGTGATCTCGGTTTGCTGATCGAGTTGTCCGAGGCGCCGGTCGATGCGGTCAAGGCGGCGGCTGAGCGCCGCTTCGAGCTGTTCAGGGTTGTCAGGCGACATGAATGACCGAAGAGCGGCCTCCACGACATCGGGCTGGCCGACACGCCTCCGCATCGCGAATTCGGCAAGTTGGTCGATCACATCAGGCGGCAGCCGAAACGTACGCTTCAGCTTCACAGTTCGATCCCGTCGCCGAGGTCGAGCGAGGCCTGTCGGGCGCCGCGCTCCATAGTGCGCCGGATGTGGTCGTTGTTTGCGGCTGATTGGTCTGTGTCTGCGCCGTCAGATTCGGCAAAGTCGAATTCCGCTGCAGGAGACTTGGGCCGCGCAACCACTTCGACATGTTCGGGCAGGTCAGGCTCGCGCCGCAAGCCGCCATTGGCAGGATCGATCCTGCGACTACCGTCTTCAGATGACTTGGGGTCTGGCTCGATAGGGGGCAGAGCACTCCAGTCATCGGTTGCGCGCGCCTCGGCGGGTTGGCCGCAGTTCTCGGGTGCGGGCAACACTCGAGACTGCAGCCGCCGATCAGCGTAGTAGCGGGCCTTCTTCGCCTTGATCGGCGGTGCCCCTGACGAGAGCACGACCTCGTCGGTCTGCGGCAGTTGCAAGATTTCGCCCGGCGTAAGGAGTGCGCGCGCCGTTTCAGATCGTGAGATCATCAGGTGACCAAGCCAGGGTGAGAGCCTGTGCCCGGCATAATTTTTCATCGACCGCTGCTCGGTGGTCGTGCCGAGAGCTTCAGAGACCCGTTTGGCTGTGCGCTCATCGTTGGTCGCGAAGGCAACGCGAACATGGCAATTGTCGAGGATGGCATTGTTTTGCCCGTAGGCGCGCTCAATCTGGTTCAGGGACTGTGCAATCAGGAAAGCCTTGAGGCCGTAGCCCGCCATGAAGGCGAGGGCGCTTTCGAAGAAATCGAGCCGGCCGAGGGCAGGGAACTCATCCAGCATGAGCAGAACACGCTGGCGCTTGGTCGCAGGATCGAATTCTTCTGTAAGGCGGCGGCCGATCTGATTGAGGATCAGGCGGATCAGTGGCTTGGTCCGGCTGATGTCGGACGGCGGCACGACCAGATAGAGCGAAGTCGGTCGGCCGCTTGTGAGATCGGCGATCCGCCAATCCGAATGGCTGGTGACCTTTGCTATAACCGGATCGCGATAGAGGCCTAGAAACGACATGGCGGTCGACAGCACGCCTGATCTCTCGTTGTCAGACTTGTTGAGCAGCTCGCGCGCAGCGCTGGCAACGACCGGGTGCGGGCCTGCTTCACCCAGATGCGGGGTGTCCATCATGGCATAGAGCGTGTTCTCAATGGTCTCGTCGGGGTTGGAGAGGAAAGCCGCAACGCCAGCGAGCGATTTGTCAGCGCCGGCGTAAAGCACATGAAGGACGGCCCCAACCAGCAACGCGTGGCTGGTCTTTTCCCAGTGGTTGCGCTTCTCGAGACTGCCTTCGGGATCGACCAGGATGTCTGCGATGTTCTGCACGTCGCGCACCTCATTGAGGCCGCGGCGCACCTCCAGCAGCGGATTGTATGCGGACGATTCAAGACTGGTTGGATCGAAACGCAGCGTGCGGCTGAACGTGCTGCGAAAACCGGCAGTAACATCCCAGTTCTCGCCCTTGATATCATGCACGATTGCCGAGCCTGACCAGGTCAGCAGGGTCGGGATCACGAGGCCGACGCCTTTGCCGGAGCGTGTCGGCGCAAAGCACAGAACATGTTCAGCCCCGTCGTGGCGAAGATAGTTGTTCTGGAACTGTCCGAGCACAACCCCGCTGTCGGCCAATAATCCGGCTTTGCGGATGTCATCGCGGGTTGCCCACCGGGCAGTGCCATAGGTGTTGGCGTTGCGGTTCTCGCGGCCGCGCCAGACGGACATCGCGATGGCCACCACGATTGCCAAGAACCCGCCCAAGGTGGCGATCATTCCCCCCGTGTCGAAAATCTGCGGAGCGTAGGCATCATAGGAGAACCACCACCAGAACAGGTCATAGGGGCGATAGACCGGATGGCCGAACAGTCGGAACCAGGGCGCACCGAGTTCTGGCTGGAACCCAAGCGCCGAGGCTGTCCATTGGGTTGCGGACCAGACGCTCGCAACAATGATGATCAGCACCGCGAGGATCTGACCCCACAGGATTTTGGCAGCCGACATGGCGCAACTCCGCATCGTTCACGCTTACGTCGGTGAGCTTTGGAGAAGTTGGCAAGGGGGGAGTTGGGGCTTGCAGCCCTTGGCGTAGAAACGGACAGGCTGGCGCAGATTGCTAGATCGGCTCCCAGGTATAATCCGGCGTGCCCGACCAGGTCAGCCGAACCATCGCGCCTTGCACCACCGACTGCACGACATTCGGCCATAGTGCGGCGATGCAGGTGCCGCCCGCATGGCGGACCGAGGGGTAGATGATGCCATTGTGGCCCTCGACTCGCGCCTGCGCGGCGAGAACATTGCCAGCAGCATAACCGGTCGCGGGGTCGGCATCGAGCGCGGGATGATCCGCTGCCTCGCGCAGGTCGACGAACACGCCGGCCATACTCGCGAGCATTTCGCCATATTCAACGACCGCGTTGAAGTCGCCTGCGTCAGCGAGTGCCTTAGTCAGGTGGTGCCCGACTTCGGCAATACATGTTTCAACCGCCAGCGCCGCATACCAAGCGCCGCGGTCTGCAGGGTTGAAGCGCATCGGCTCGCGCGGTTTGGCATAGGCGAAGCTGGCATTGATGAAGCGGGCATGAGGCACGCCATGAACCAGTTCTTCGGGGCTGAGTGCGCCAAGCCCGCGTTCCTCGGCAACTAACCGCCCGCTGGTCGCGCCTTCGATCTCGGCGAGCAGCGCCAACTCGTCGGGGTCGTCGGCCAGCGGCGCGAGTACGGCTTCGCGCAGCCGCGCGCTCGCCACAAGCCTGATGGTGCGGGGGAACGCCTCACGCACCAGCGGCAGCGCAGACTGCGGCTCAGAGCCCGCCACGCAGAGCGTCGATATACTGCCGGGTCTCAAGCATCCGGGGGATACCGCCTTCGATCATCGCTTCGACCGGCGACTTCGCGCCGAACACCGGCGCCCGGTTGGGTAGGCGCGGCCAACGGTCGGCCATCGCATCGGCGAACAGCAGGTGCAGCCCCTTGAACACACCGATCAAGGCCGAGGCACGGGTCAGCTGGTCCTGGCTCAAGGTGCCATCCCATTTGCCGGCCTTGATCCGGTCCCATGTGCTCTCGGACACGCCGAGCAGCGCGGCACCTTCGGCATTGCTGCCACCCCAGGCATCGACGAGCCGCAACACGGCCTTGACCGCCGCGCCGGTCAGACGCTTGCGGTCGCCGTCGCTCGAAAAGGTCTGCAGGCCTGCTGCTGCCGGGGCCGTTTGATGGGTGATTGCTGCGCTTGCCATGGTCGTTTCTCCTGACGCGAACATACGCATCACATGGTGCGTTTGTCAAGATTGGACTGGTACCGGTCAGCTTGCCACATCATATCTCGATCGACCTGCTTCGGCCCAGTGTCCATTCGATGCCACCACCAGACCGCGGCTGGCCGCTCACATAGTGCCCGAGATGCCGATCGAGCTGCTTTGACCAGGGGACTAGCGAAAACCCAAGGCCATCGTCGATCATCGCAAAGCGGCCCGAAGCGAGTTGGATGCGTTGGCGATAGACGCCTGACATCTCACCGGATGATCGGCTTTGGCGGTGTGGCAAGCCATGTTCACGCGAAAGTGCTGCACCAGCGTCGGCAAGGTCGCGCTCGCGCAAGGTGCCAAGCAGATTGCGGGACAGGGCGAAGCGGTCACCGCGCCGCTGGGCAAGACCCTCGCTTTCCAGATAATCGAGCCGGCGCGTTTTCGCTGCTTCGACTTCGCTGCCAAAGCCTGGACCGAGCGGCAGCGGCTCCGATGCAATCAATTGCTTGTCGAGCCAGGTGGCTCCGCGGCTGCGCTCCTGGGTAGCAAGATCGCGATCGGAATGGGTCAGGAGCGAGGATTGCTCGCGGCCGCGCCGGTCAGTCCAGGAGCGAAGCTCGACGATTGCGCCCGGCGCAGCATCACCGGTCATGTCGATGTCGGAGAATTTGCAATGATGGACCCTGCCATCCACGCCATCGACCACGGCGTAGGCCTGACCGGTCAACTCATTGTGCAGGCCGCGCTCGACCAGTCGCCCGATGACGGGCTCGCTCGCCCTTTCATCATGAAGGGCAAATCGACCCGCTTCAGCGGCAAGGCCGTGCCCGGTCATGGCGCGGTGCATCCTCTTGATCATATCACCTCTGGTGCCAAGCTCCCGCAAAGTCTGCTCGAGTGTTGGCTTCAACCGCCAGCAGCCAGGCGCAATCTTGTCTGCCAGGCCCATGCGTTCGAGTTTTGTGGCGCGGCCGATGAGATGCTGGTTGGCCGGGTTGGCGATCCGCTGCGGATCGGGGCGCAGGTCGACTACGCCGCCGAGGCCGTCACCAAGCGTTTGCAGCTGGCGATCAAGACCGGTCCAGCGATCGGCCTGCACCTCGCGGGCCAAGCTTCGATCAATGTCCTGCTGGGTCCGTGCGCCCAGTTCCATGGTCACCAGCTGCGCGGCACGAGCCCGCATGCCCTCGCTGATGTAGCTGCGGTCGATAACCAGGTCGCGGCCATCGTCGGCCTTGCCGCGTACCAGAATGTGGATGTGGGGATTGTCGGTGTTCCAATGGTCAACGGCGACCCAGTCGAGACCTGTGCCAAGATCCCTTTCCATCTGGCTCAGCAGGTCTCGGGTAAAGCTCCGCACATCGGCCAGTTCGGCCGTGTCTTCGGGCGAAACAATGAAACGGAAATGGTGACGGTCATCGGCGCAGCGCTCGGCGAAGGCTCCGCCGTCGACGGTCTCGTCGCCGCTGCCGAACAGCGCCGCATCCTTCCCGTCGCGGGTCACGCCATCGCGCTTGAGATAGGTCAGGTGCTTTGCCAGCGGCGCGGCAGTGAAGCGAGCCCCGCGATGCCGCACGATCCTCGCCTTGACGATCACACGGCGCTGACTTGCGCGGGAGCTTGCCTGCAGGCTTGCGATGCGGCCTCGGGCAAGGCGACCTGTGCTACGTCGCGATGCGGAACCACCCGCCCGGCCGCCGCAGCCTGACCGGTTGGCAAGTGCCCGCAGTTGGGCTTTGAGTGTGCGCGCTTTGCCTTGGCCGGAACTGCGATCTCGGATGCGCCCAGGCCTGATTTCCAGATCGTCATCACTCATGAGGTCAAGCGATGCGATACAGCGGCTGGCTCGTTGAACGGCGGAATTGCGACAATTATCGAGACTGGAGCCAGCCATGGGGCAGGGCGGCTGGCTGTGAAAATCCCGCAATTCTGCGGCCCCACACCTCGGCGGCTGGCTCCGCTTTCATCTTGCCATCCTCCTGACCCATCCTTTCCTGTCACTCCGCTTCCGCACAATTTTGCGCCAGGCCACGCCATGACGCGCCAGATGCGCAGGAGGCCCATCACTGGTCGCGATTCCCCGAGACGGGAACGAAAAGGCCGCCGTGCGGACGCAGCGGAGCAGGGGGCGCAGCCGCCGCTTCTTTGCCGATGTCCGCGCTCGGTGTTGCCTCAGCCGCGGCAGTTCGCGCCGCGAATAGTCGGCTTTGTGTCCACGCAATGCGCTGTGGCTGCACAGTTGGCGCGCTGGCGACGACAGTGGCCGTGTTGTCCGATTGCAGGATAGGTGCGATCTTTGCGACATAAGCGCGGGTCTCGGCAGGAAGCGGGCGGCCGCGATCGCGCCACTCCTGATAGCGCCCGGGGCCTGCATTATACGCGGCGAGCATGCCGTAGGCGCCGTAACTGTCGTACATTTCGCGAAGATAGCTGGTGCCTGCCAAGATGTTGTCGCGCGGGTCGAACGGATCGCTGCCGAGACCGAAACGAGCGCGCTGGCGCGCCCAGGTTCCGGGCATGAGCTGCATCAGCCCCATCGCTCCGGCCGACGATACCGCGCCGATCCGGCCAGCGCTCTCGGCCCGCATGACCGCATAGATCCATTGCTCCGGGATGCCGAAACGCAGCGATGCCTCGGCGACGTGCACTGCAATGTCGACGGTGCGCGGCGCTGCCGGTTCGGCAGTGTCCTGCCCAAAGGCAGGCGCGGCACCGAACATAGCGAGCGCAGCCCACGTGGCGAAGCCCAGGCGGCGTAGCTGCATGGCTCAGTTCGCCTTTTCGCGCCGCGCTGGACGCGACCACACCAAAACATGGCCATTGTCATCGCCCTTGAACAGGTTGGCGCGTAGCGGTTGCGCGAACGCAGGATCATCAATCTGCAAGCTGACATAGTCGCCCGCCTTCTCTCCGACATGCTTCCAGCCTGCGCCGACTTCGCGCGCGTCTTCATCTTCGCCAGCAACCACACGGAAGTCCGGAGCGTTCTCACTGTCCGATGGGTCTGCCGGGACGAGTGAGATCTCAATGCTGAGCGACAGCGTCTGCAGTTGCCCGCTGTAGCCGCCGTCGGCGGCACGAAAAGTTCCGATACGCATGGGTTCAATCTCCTTGGGTTGAGGGTAAGGAAGTGTCGGCGGCGCGCGGGTCGGCAAACCAGACGTGGTCGCCGTTGCCCGCCTCATCGGTCCAGACTGGGGCCGCGCGACCAATGACATGGGTCGGACGCAGCACGCCGAAATAGCGCCCATCGAAACTGTCGGGCGCTGCCGGGTTCATTACGAATAGCTCGCCGGTGCGCAGCACATGGCATCCCGCCCAAGTTGGCAATGGGCGCGCCAGACGGTCGCGCGGACGCGCCGCGCCGACATATTGGCCGTCAATCGTAATGCTCAAAGCATCACGGCAGACGCGCTGGCCGCGCACAGCTGCGATGCGCTTCAGCAGCGGCATGCCTGTCGGGAGATAATGCCGTTCGGCGAGCAAGCGGCGCAGTTCGGGCGGCGGCTCAATGGCGACCCGCTCGCCGACGTGCAGGCTCGCCCTGCCACGGATGGCGTAGAGCCCGGTGGGGACCGAGGCGGTCGCATTCCACACGGCGAAGCGCGCGACTGGCACGGCCAACGTCGTGAGCGTTGCGCAACCTACGACGGCTGCAAATATCATGCTGCGGCGTTTCATGACAGAAGTGCCTTGCGCTGGAGCCAGGCTTGGTGCCGCGCGGGGCCGTATTCACGCGGTGTAAGTCGGCCCGCCATCCTGTTGTGGATGTGTCGCCAATGTTCCGGAGCAACATCGCAGGCGTCTATGCCTGACGCTTCGATGGCATCGATCAGCCGGAAGATTTGCGCGACTTTGGGCCAGCCATGGACCGAAAGCAGCAGCTCTCCGCCGGGGTCGACCTGCGGCACGGTTGCGCAATGCTCGCCTAAGCAGACAGCTTGTACGACGTCCAAGGTTGAACGGACGGTGCCATAGTCGTTGGACGCCCAGCGGACCAAGGCGAACACCTGGCCCGCCATATAGCTCTCGATCCGCTCGCTACGGCTGACGATCCGTTCGGCAATGGGCCTACCGAATTTGATCCAGTCCTCATGCTGGCCCTCGCGCCAGACCAGTGTCACATGGGTCAGCTGTGGGTCATTGCCGATCCTCGTGTCGGCAGGCCTTTCGGGCGTCGCACCGCTTTTTGTCCACAGGCTCGCAGCCGTTAGCAAGAATCCGAAGGATTCTTTGTTAGGATAGTTAAGGGCGCAAATTGCTGAAGTTTTCCGGGGCTTTGAACGACGTTTCGGTTCCCGATAGTCCGAACTTCCGGTTCCTGATGGTCCGAGTGTGGCGGTTCCTGATAGTCCGTGCTGCATCATGACATATCCACAGGGTGATGGTTGGTGGTCCGCAGACCGAGACGGCGCATTGCGGCGTCGAACGGGTCGGGCCGGACAGCGACAAAGTGCAGCCGTTCGCGGCCGAGTGCATGTTCGATGGTGAGCGTGTATCCCGGCAGCGCTTGGCGGCGGACGATGTCGCGCAGCTCGAATGCGAAGCGTTTCGGCGGCGAGAGCGCACCTGACTTCATGTGCAGATGCTGGAAGTCGAAGCTCCAGCCTCCGCGCTGTTTGCCCCCATGCTTGCGCACGAGGCGGTAAAGCCAGCGCTCCAGACCACCGGTCAGTGCGAAGTAGTCGGCATCAATGGTGAGCACGAGCGCCTGATCGATCACGCCTTCGTAGAACCAGTCAGGGATGATCATCTCGATCCCGAGCGCGCGACCCGAATGGTCGAGACGCTCTTTCCACTCATTGATCCACGAAAAGCGGTGCCGCCGCCGCGCGTCACGCTGGCGGATAGAGGTCGCGATGGTGGTCGATTGCAGGCGATCCAGCCCGGCCTTCAGCCGCTCGTAGCTGGCTTTGCCAGTGCCCCGCCTGGTGAAGGCAAGGATCTCGTGAGGTGTAGCGGCGATCAGCCGCGAGGTGGGCCGACCGGCATCGCGCGCTTCGACGATCTGGCTCGCTACCCAGATGAGGACATCAGCGTCCCAGATAGTCGCCATCCCATGTTCGGCTGTCGCCTCGACGAGGATCGAAACATCGCCCATCCGGAAATCGATCGGACGGACTCGCTTTGATTTGGCGAGGCTGAAGAACGGCCAGGCCATCAGGTCCTGCGCGTCGCGCGCGGCAATATCGCGGCCCTGGGACACGAACAGGTCAAGCTGCGCTGGCTTGGCTGGGAAGGCGGACAGGCGTCGCATGGCGTGGCTCAGCGCCGGACCGGCGGAGTGTAGCCATCAAGACGCTTGGCTGGGTGGACGATGCCTTTGCCGGGATCGCTGGTTGACCGCCGCAACCCTTGCTCTGCCCATGCGTCGAGATCGCTCACGGCATAGACGATCCGGCCACCGAGCTTGCGATAGACCGGCCCCGTCCCGAAACAGCGGTGCTTTTCGAGTGTGCGGGCCGAAAGCCCGAGGTGCACTGCAGCATCAGGCGTCCGCAAAAATCGTGCAGTCACGGGGGTGGGTCTGGCATCCATGGCAAGGCTCCGGCGAAGGTTGGCAGCAGCAGCGGGCTGTCGCTGGGGTTCGCGAGCTTTGGCGGAGGATTGGCATGGGCAGGGAGTGACCGAATGGGGGTGCCGCAATCTGTCACCCCGAATGTCTCGGTCAGCGGTGTAAGAGAATATCGCGATATCCGCAGGAGACGAGGCTACGCGCTTGGGCGATCAGCCGAAGAACCTGCCGCCGCTCGCTCGAGGCTTTCCAGGTCGCTCCGACAAGAGGACAGTGATTGGGGAAAATCAGGCCGTAGGCGACGTCACGTGAAGACGCACCCGCCCCTAGCGCGTCGTGAATGGCAAGGAAGCGGCTCAACCGCAGCCGTTGATTGTGCGTGATGACGTGAGCGCCGTGGGATGCGGCGCTGGAGGCGCGCGTTATCAGATGCATACGCGTGACAGCTGCGATGCGCAGTTCGTAGGTCTCATCGCAGGGTATCGAGACGGCGGGAACGGGCAGGGCGGCTCGGTATCGAACGCAAAGTCGCAGTCTGCAACTGCCCCTCGTGTAAACGATATGCTTGCCGTCGGATGTCGATGCCCTTCCCAGCGGCTTCCAACTCGACAGCCACATCAGCGGGAGGTCCGGGTTAGCGGTTTCGACGATGATCACGTCGGGCGATGCGCTGGGCGACCAAAGTGCCGGGCACTCGCGGGGGTTTGCTTGCGGGTCCGTGGGGAAAGCTCAAGCCCCATCGCCGGGACAGGCCCTCCTTTTCATGGTGTTCGACTGATGGGAAGCGAGCAATGCGCTCTTGGGTTTCGGCATAATCGCGGCGGTAATCAGCATTACGATGCAGGAATTCCTGCGCGAAGTCCGCATGGTCGTGATCGCGATACTGATCTGCGGTCGATGGTGACCGCCATGACGAACCACCGGGCATATAGACCCCTGCAAAGCACAGGCAAGAAGGCCAAGCTTCAAGTCTTTGTTAACCCACGGTAAGCCGCAAGTATCAAAATCTGGGGATGCTTATGCCCGGAGGCGCAGAAATCCTGACGGAGCGTTTAGGGCAAGGGGTCCAATCCGTGTCCGAGAATTCAGCCTCTTTGCCTTTTAACGAGCAGATGTCGGTAGCCGTGGGACGTCATCCAGCGTGCTCGTTCGAGGTGGGTCTCATGGAACTGACGCGCCCGGTCCGGTTCCAGGGCAGGATCGATCCCAAAGATGATCTGCACAACTTCGGTCCATTCCGCACCTTCGTCGGCGGCGTCAAGTAGCCGTAAATACGTGACAAAATGGCGCTCGTCGTACGGCGTTACCGTATTCGAGTGAGGCGGGCTGTCTTCAAAGGGAACGATCATCATGGTCCGAGCCTTTGGTTCCGACTCGTTTCTGCATCCACAGTCTCTTAGCACCAAGACCCACCAAAATGGCAAAAACTTGGCTTGTTCGACAACGGGCAGAGAATTGTACCGTCTCGCGGATAACCCGTGCGCGTTGCCAGCCTGCTGAACCCAGCCGAATTCCAGTCTTGAAGAGTATACTCCGTGGTTAAATACTCTGCAACGGTGGTGAGTTCGTGCAATGAAATTGCGCGAGGTCCTGGCTGCGAATCTGAAACGCTATCGGTTGGCTGCTGGCCTGTCGCAAGAGGAGCTTGCACATCGGGCCCATCTCGATCGGACCTATGTCAGCAGCCTTGAGCGTGGACGCTACAGTGCCTCGGTCGACAAGCTTGAGCATCTTTCCATAGCGCTCGGCATTGAAGCCTCAGAACTCCTTGTAAAAACGACGTCAGCAGATCCATGACAAAGGCGATGCCCCGCCCGGCAGGTGCCGGGCGGGGCTGGCTGTGCGGTCAGTCGCCGTTGGTGCGGCGCGCGCGCGACCAGATCAGATTGAAGCTCTTGCCGTCTTCGTCATCGAATAGGTTGGCAAAGATAGGAGCGGTGAAGCTGGGATCGTCGAGCTTGACCGAGAGATACTCGCGGCCTTCGTTCGAGGTCTTGGTCCAGGCGGCGCCGATTTCCGCGCGGCCGACGAAAACCCGGTGCGACGGCGCATTTTCGTTGTCGCTGGCTTCGGGGACGATGCGGACGTTCTTCTGCTGCACCGACATGGTGACGATCTCGCCCTTGTATTCGTTGCCGGTCTTGGTGAAAGTTCCGATGTTGGCCATGATGCATTCCTTCAAGTTGGTCGAACCCGCGCCCATCGCGGCCTCGATGGCTGGTTGAAGGCAGGGGCTTGCGCCCGCTGCACCGGAACGGCCGAAACGCAGTGGAGGACGACGGCCAGACGGCTTTCTTGCCTCGCGAGGAATGGGCGGCACGCCCAGGGGAAGAAAGTTGGCGCAGACGGCGTTGCAGCAAGGGATCAAGCGGCGAAGCCATCCCCTGCCAACCAAGGCCATTGAAGAGGCGGCATTGGGCTCGGGTCATACTTGACCGGGAGAAATGGCACTTCCCGGACTTCCAAGACCGAAATGCGATGAGAAAGGTGTCATCACCCGGTGTGCTTGCTAGTCGTCACCGCAATCGCAGATATCGGCAACGGCCATGAGCCAATCCGGGCCTTATTGAGATCAGCGCAATCGGTCCGCCACTGGCCAGCTCAAAACCGGCTGCGAATTCTCGGCCTCGCTCCGACCGCGCAAACGCCCAGACCAAGCTGACCCAAGAAGAGGGATGCAGAAACTGCCACTCGAACACAACGCCTGCCTCGAACTGGCCGATTTGGCCGTGCGAGCCCCGCCAGGCACCTGCCAGGCGGGCCTTCGAAAATGGCAAAGCTAGGGACGGGCGCGGCTCCATTGAGTCCAGGATGCAGCCGCGATTATCGCAGCGCCAAGCAATGACAAAGCGTGTTGCCATGCGCTTGGCGGCATGCTCGCCGCAGCAATGCCGTGGACTGCGTGATAGCCCGCAATGGCTGCGGGCGCGGCAAAGGCGAAGCCGACCGCAGCACGTGTCAGGTCGGACTTAGCGAACGCCAGTGTTAATTGGGCTGCAGCAAGCAGAATGATCGCGGATATGGCTGCGGCGGCGAGCGCAGTGAGAATGCCGCTATCGGTGCGGTAAGTCGCCGAACCCGCAAGAAACGCGACGAACAGCGGAAGCGCGTAGATCGAAAGGCGGAACAGAAGCGCGCAGCACAGGAATACTGCGACGATTATCAGGGCAAAGCCGATCAGCATGGCGTCCTCCTTGGAACCAAGGGCAAGGGACGCGCTCTCCACCTCCACCGCAGCGCAATGTGCAGGAAATTCATAGCAGAGATGCGCGACGGCTGGAATACCCGAAGGGCATCCAGCCATGCGGCGCAACGCAATCTGACGCGGTCAGGGATTGAACGGGTCATATTCGTGAATCACGCTGTCGGCATCGCCGTCGAATTCAGCCGTGGGAACGGCGGCGTAGCCGTTACCGGCGTGGAACAGGGTGACGCAGACCATCATGGTACGGGAGAGGCTCCAGGCGTGACGCTGTGCGATGGTGAGTGACATGTTCGAGCTCCTGTCTCGGAGCAGGGACCATCCCCGCTCGACAGGCCCCGGACAGACGGCGCAAAGCCGCAATCACCACGAAGGTGCAGCCGCAGTGGCCGCACGCGCAGCGTAGCGGACCCTTTACGGGTTGATTGAAGGAGGCTTGGGGTCGGCCAACGGATTGGCCTTTGAGAGCGGTGTGGTTTCCGAGGTGGCAAATCGGTCGTCTTCTGCACGCATGTTCGAATGCATTCCAAATGGGACAGATGTCTTCAGCTGAAAACTCAGAGCAAGCCCAACGACAGCAATGATGAAGTGAGCCCCAGCTATTGGATCACTTGCAAACCTAGGCAGTGGTGCTAGGCTACCAGCTTGACTCAGTAAATGAGGGGGTTGGCATGAATATGCACACACGGATCGCGCATTTTAAGCAAAAACTCGTCGAGCAAGGGTTAATAGATTCTGAAAGCAAAGGAGGTGAAGATCCTCGCAAATCTCACCCCACAGATCGAGAAATTCACGCCTTCACGCAATGGAAAGATAGTAACCCCAGGCCTTGGAATGATTGGCGCGATTTCACGAACTTTAAAGACTGGGAATCATGCGGCTACTAGATCATGGTAAATCACGTCAATCCCGTGGATTTGCTCATATTGCAGATGACCGAGTTCTGCAATATTGATTGCTCATATTGCTACCTACCTCATAGATCTTCAAAAAAGAAAATCACCAAACCAGTCATAACAGCTTCGCTTGAGCGTGTGTTCGAAAGCGCTGCCCAAGATAGGCCGTTTACATTGGTTTTCCACGCTGGAGAGCCGCTTACGGCGCCGCTTGATTTATTCCAACATGCTGCGGATGAAGCCCGACGCCTTTCGAATGAAAGAGTGTCTGTAAAGCTAAACGTGCAAACAAATGGGACATTGATAAATAAGACTTGGTGTGATTTCTTCATAAAGAATGACGTAAAAGTTGGTGTAAGTATAGATGGCCCGCAAGCTCTTACGGATTTGCATAGAAAATATAGATCTGGAGCTGGTGCATACGCGCCTGCGATTGCCGGAATACAGCTTCTTAAAGAAAATGGCATTCCATTTCATATAATTGCAGTTTTAACAAGTCATTCCTTGCAATTCCCGGGTGAAATCTATAGCTTTTTTAAGTCTATAGGCCCGACGTCCGTCGGATTCAATATAGATGAGCAAGATGGCATAAACAAAGACTCATCAATTTACGCCTGTGACGAAGCTCGTTACAGAGAATTTTGGAAGACTCTTTTCCGAATATGGGTCGATGATAACAGGTCCCTAGAAATTAGGGAATTTAAGGGAATTCTTGATCTTGTTGCTCACGGAGAGCAATCTGTGGATTTCATAAATTCCAATCAAACCAATCGAGCGTTCTCGATTGTGACTGTCAACACGGACGGTGGGATTTCGACATTTTCTCCGGAATTAATAGCCATCGATGGGGAGCAATCGTTCGTCTACGGAAACGTCCTCTCTGACAGCTTTGAGTACATACTAAGAAATCCAAAATTAATCCAAGATATTTCACAAATAAATCAAGGCGTAACGGCGTGCAGAGATAGTTGCGATTATTTCTTTTTCTGCGGTGGAGGGTCTCCATCAAATAAAATTGCAGAAACCGCATCGTTTGAAGCCACGCAGACAGAATATTGTAGGTTTGGAAAAATTGTCATTGTCGATGAAATTATGAAGTCATTTGATTAAATAGGTCAGGTGGTAATTCTACATGAGCCAGGTATCCATTTTGCTGCCGAAATTCGTTAGATCCAATTTGGATGATTTCATTGCGATTGCCGATGGGGTGGAGCAAGTCTGGGGTGCCTGCCCTTCCGGCGAGGTTCCATATGAGGATGGCGCGCTGATCCCCGCAGGGGAATGGAGGTTGCCGATGCCTGACGACCGGCTGGAAATTTCTCTAGCTCCGTCGAGCAGTAGTCCATTTGTTGCAATGATGGATTTGAAAGATGTGACAGAACCGTTGTGGACATTTGGCTGCGTCACACGAGAGAATATTAAAGATGTAAGGAAGAATGCGGCTGTCGAAATATGGTATGAATCTGTACTTTGGCCTTACATTCAGGAAATTTGGGGTGATATTGATTTGCGCTACAATGGGGCAAATGAGAATCCTCCAAATTGCATTACGACGACCGTCAATTACAGAACGGATAAATACCTTGGGCTTCATTTGGATACATGGGAAGTCATACCAATTTTAGATAGGAGGGGTTCTCTCTATAGACTATGTATTAATATAGGATTTGATGACAGGTATTTCATATTCGGCCTTACGCCAACCGACGAGTTTATGACTGACGACTATGAAAAATACTATTATAGCGGAAAGCTAAGGTACAGCTATACGGATCAAATCCGCGATCGAGCGCCAGATTTTGGGATGCGGCTTTGCCGACTCAGAATACCTCCTGGATTTGCCTATATTGCTCCAACTGACCTACTCTTGCATGACGCGAGCACGGTAGGCGTCTCCAACTTCGGTGCAAGCTTTGCAGTTCGTGGCGCATTCCAATCATCAGAAAATGATTGGTCATTGGACTAAAATGAGGCTGCGAATTGAATTTGCCGGATTATGCGCTTTCCCTTCGGTACCTTAGTATCACAGCCGCTCAAGGACGTGGCCTGCGCCGCTGAAGCCCGCTTTCGGCTCCGCCGCTAAGTGCGAATTTTCATAGATCGGGGCGAGGCGATCATTCAATCACCCACACAGAAATCCCCAGCTTGCGGGCCTTGTCGACCAAATTGGCATTGATACCATTGCCCGGGCAGGCGACCACAGCCTTGGGCAGCGCTTCGATCATCTGATCGTTGCGGCGGAACGGTGCGGCCTTCTTGAACCGCTCCCAGTCGGGCCGGAACGGGATGTGGGTGATCTTGCGTGCCCGTGCCCAGAGCGAAGCGATGTGTTCGCCGCCGGTGGGATTGCCGCCGTGGAACAGGACCATGTCGGGATATTTGGCGAGAACCTTGTCGAGCACAGCCCAGATGCGGTTGTGATCCTGATAGGCAGGGCCGGAGGTGAACGCGATGCGTGTGCCGGTGGGCAGCATGGGTTCGATTTCCGAACGGCGCTTGGCGGCAAGAAAATCCCGGCTGTCGATCATCGCGGCGGTCATAGTGCGATGGTTGACGAGTGACCCGGTGCGCGGGGTCCAGGCCTTGCGGAAATGCAATTCGAACTGGTCTCCGGCGGCATCGCGCATAAATTCCATCGCATTGCGGCGTTCGATCAGACCAATGCCTTCGCGGATGAGGCGCTCAAGTTCGACCGACCTAACCTCGGAGCCATCCTGCTCGCGCTGGCTGCGCTTCTGGGCGTCTTCATTGTCGTCGAGCTCGCGCTGGATCCGGCTTTCGGCGCGGTGAAATAGGTTGGCGAGCGACCAGCATAGGTCCTCGAGATCTGGCTCGATCCGCGTGTCGATCATGGTGGCGATGAGGGCATCAAACATGTCGGCGACGGCGCCAGCGGCGATGCGTTCTTCGGGAAGCGGTCGCGGATCGGCTTCATCGGAGAAGGGGCGATAGCCGTAGAGGGCGATTTCATCGAGGAGATGGGCTGTGGCTGAAGTTTCGTGTTCGGGTTCTGAATCGGGCGTGATGGTCATTGCGTTGGTCCTTGGGGCTTTCGGACCGGGCACCTTGCCCGGCCTTCATGGGCGTCCCTCTGACCGGCTGACGCGAGGCTGCATCCGCATGGACCGAAGCGCAGCGGAGGATGGCGGGCGGGCGGCTATTTTGGTTCGCGATGGAAAGGCGCGGATGCGCCGCCGGAAAATAGCCGCATGACCGCCATTGCGGCCTCGCGGCAGCCGGTCTCTCGGACGCCGCTCGAAGAAGGCCGGGCTGGGCCAGGTCTTGGCTCAAATCCCATGCACGCGGCCATCGCCCCATCTTCCAACCCCGTATCGGCTCAGCCAATGTCGACGGAAAAGCGTGTCTGATCCTGCTGTCGGAGATGATGGCGGACCCGTTCCGTCAGTGCAGCAACGCCATGCTGGCTAAGGTCGTCATTGAAGTCAGCGAGGTCCGGCATGAGTGATACAAGTTCGATCCCGGCTGCCTGCGTGCGGTCGGTCAGGGTGCCAAACGCCGCGTCGCCTGCCACATCGCGGTCACGCGCGATATAGAGTCGCCGGAGTGTCGGCGGGAACAAGATCGCTGCGAGGTGTGCTGACGATGTTGCGGCTGCCATCGGCATGGTTGGCAGAACTTCGCGCAACGACAGCATGGTTTCGATGCCTTCGCCTGCGATCATGACATCATCCGCAGTTCCGAATCTTACGGCGTTGCCGAGGATGTTGCCCATCGCCCTGCGCGGCGATGCGACTTTGGCCTTCGCGCAGCCGGATGGATCGAGCCAGGTTCGATGGGTGCCGGTCTGAACGCCGTCGTTGTCGGTGACTGCTGCGATCAGCGCCGGAAAAGCGGCTGCAGTTTCTGGATCATCGTCCTCATTTGGTCTGTAGTAGCATCGCGGGTGAAAGCGCAGGGCTGGCAGGTCCGATACGCGTGTGATGCTACGTGATCGCAGGTAGGTGCTCGCGATCGATCCGGTCAGTGGTTTCGAGGCGGCAAACAGGCGTATGGCAGCGGTCGTGGATCCTGCGCGCGCGGGCATGGCGAATGACGCGGCACTGCGCTGATCGTCCGAAGCCGATGGTGGCAGGCTAAGGAAGCGTTCGGCTTCCTCAATGGTTTCGGAGAGACGCCCATGCCGCTGGTTGAGCCGGATGAGGTCGACGAGATCGCCATGTTCACCGGTTGCGGCATCGACCCAGTTGCCGATCGCGCCGCGCTCGGTTTCGAAAAGGCGGACATAGAGACTGCGCCCGGGCGTTCCGGCGACATCGCCAACCATCCAGTAACGGCCTTCACGCCTGCCTGCGGGCAGATAATGGCGGCAAACGGCCTGCACATTCTGTGCAAGCCGCTCCGACAACTCTGCCGCGCGCGTGGAGAGCTTGGCCATTTCAGGCCGCCTTCCGGTCGGCGATGCGCGTCAAAGGGTGCCGTTCGAACAGCCGCTCGATCACTGCCGACCCTGTCACCATGTCGTCAGGGACGAATAGACGCAGCTTCCAGCTGATGATCTCGGAGAACAGCCCCATGGCCTTGAGCCGGTCGACCGCCGTCGATCCGAACCCGGTGAGTTCAATCCGATTCATTTGCATTAGCCGAGACCGGCGCAGTTGCAGCCCATCGGCAAGGTCGAGCACCGCGTGCCCTTCACGCAGCAATGCGATTGCCTGTGGTGGAGAAAGGATTGGCACGTCTGGCCTGGCTGTCGCATTCGCTGCCCATGCTGCCGACACCCTGCGGCCGACAATGCGGGTGCCATCGTCGGTCTGGAGCCGGTAGACACGGGTTGATTCCTCGGGAAGCTGTTTCCAGATCGGCAGCAGCAGGCCGGTGACGATGTGCAGTTCGCTTGTCGTGAACTCATCGACTTGTGCCACCTCGTCTTGCCAGACTGCCCGGAATGTCCGCTCGTCCACCTCCTCCCAGTGGGTCTCGGGAAGGTGGGTCAGGGCGAAGTTCAGCCGCTCCATCGGCCGGATCAGTCGGATGCGGCGCTCAACCTCGCCATCGTCGAGCATAAGGCTGCGGGCGGGCAGCTGGACTGCAGCGCGCCGCGAGCGGGCATTGACCAACAGCCGCGCGCCGGGTTTTCGCAGCAGTTCGAGCGCCCGTTCTAGCGGCACGGGTTGGTTGCGCTCCTGCATTGCAATGCTGAGCAACCGGGTCTCTGCGCCCGTGGCCGGATGGACGTAGATCGGTTCGCTGGCTGTGATGGTAAAGCTATCTGCGGTGAGCGTTTCCAGCCCGAGATCGTAACTGCCCGCCGCAATTGCGCTTTCGACCTTAGCGCTGAGCAACTGCTCAAACACCGTGAACAGCACATTCTGCATCTCGATGGTGAGTGCCAGTAGCCGGTTCAGGAAGGTCGTGATTGGCGGCAGTTCGTCCTTGAGGCACCCGCTTCCGTCGGTCAGCGACAGGCCGGTCATGCTCTCGAAGGTGGCGAGCGAGCACTGCTCGACCTTTCCGGCATAGATCAGCACATAGAGCTGGCGCAGGGCATCGCGGGCATAGGAGCTTTCGAGATTGTCCTCGGGGCGGAACAGCCCCTGACCACCGGTCTGCCGCTGTCCGCGCGTGATTGCACCCAGAGTGTCGAGCCGCCGCGCGATTGTTGAGAGGAAGCGTTTCTCGGCCTGGACATTGGTAGCCACCGGCCGGAATAGCGGCGGCTGCGCCTGATTGGTGCGGTTGGTGCGGCCCAGGCCCTGGATCGCGGCATCGGCCTTCCAGCCTGCTTCCAGGAGATAGTGATGGCGGAGCCGCTGGTTTCTCGCGCCCAGATCGGCATGGTAGCTGCGTCCTGTGCCACCGGCATCGGAGAAGACAAGGATCTGCTTGCGGTCCTCCATGAACGCCTGCGCTTCGGCGAGGTTGGCATGGGCTGGCCGGTTCTCGACGGCGAGCCGGTCCCCATTGGCATCGAGTTTGCGGACGATCCGGCGCGAACGGCCGGTCACCTCGGCCACCATATCTGTCCCGAACCGTTGGACAATCTGATCGAGTGCGCATTGCACCGGTTCCAACGATGCCAGTTGCTCGATCAGCCGGTCGCGCCGTTCAATAGCCTCGCGGCACTGCACGACATTACCGTTTTCGTCATAGGCCGGGCGCGACGCGAGATTGCCATCACCGTCGGTGAAGCTTTCATGAAGCTGGGTCGGGAAGCTGTGGAGCAAATAGTCCAGAACGTATTCTTTGCAGTCGACATTTATGTCGAGCATTGCGGCCGGAGGCGTGGGATTGCGTCGATTGGTCATGATTTTACTCCAGATAATTGCTCTTTCTTCGGCCTCACCAAGTCGAAGGAGCCGCT
>NZ_FPEH01000004.1 GCF_900117425.1 Novosphingobium sp. NDB2Meth1 | reverse complement strand
CACGTATTCTTTGCAGTCGACATTTATGTCGAGCATTGCGGCCGGAGGCGTGGGATTGCGTCGATTGGTCATGATTTTACTCCAGATAATATGGGGGTTGAGGGAATGTCCGGGGACGGGCTAAGCCCGCCTCCGAACGTCGGTGAGCATGGTGATCAGGGCATCTGAGGGCGGCTTGAAACGTCCGGGCTTGATCGCAGGTGCGCCGTGGGCCGCGAGGATTTGCAGCTTTTCCTCGGGATCCGCCCGCAAGTAGGTTTCGGTGCTCTGGATGCTGGCGTGGCCCAGCCACAACGCGACCTTGCGGATGTCCCCGGTCGCCGCGAGCGTGTGCATCGCGCAGGAATGGCGCAGCACGTGCGGCGTAACCCGTTTGCGGAGGATCGAAGGCTGCTTCGCTGCCGCAGTTTTAACGTGTTCGGCCAGTCGGAATGCGAACCCATCGCGGGTCATGGGCTGCCCGTTGGCGTTGAGGAATATCTCGGCGACTTGCGCATCGGGACGGATCGCAAGCCATGCGCGCAGTGCGAACTGGGTCTCCTTCCATAGCGGCAAGACCCGCTCGCGGCGGCCTTTGCCCATGATATGCACGGTGGACAGCGAGCGGTCCGGGAAATCGCGCAGCTGCAGCGTTACGAGTTCCGACACCCTCAGTCCGCCAGCATAGGCCAGATGCAGCATGGCGCGATCGCGGGTGCCAAGGCGTGTCCGGGGATCGGGGGCATCGAGCAATGCCTTGATCTCGTCCCGGTCGAGGTAGTCTATGAGCGCCTTGTCCGTCTTCTTGCTCGGGATCGATCGGACCCGAAGCGCTTGATCAAGGCAAGCCGGGATCCGATACTCGATGTACCGGAAGAAGGACCGGATCGCGGCGAGCCTGCCGTTGCGGGTCCGCACGGAGCTGCCGCGTTGGGCTTCGATATGGTTGAGAAATGCCAGGATCAAATCGGTACTGAGGTCCTCGATCTCGAGATCGGTCGGCCGACGCTTCAGCTGATCGGCAGCAAACCGGACCAGCAAGACGAAGCAGTTGGCATAGGTCTTCACCGTGTGCGGGCTGACGGCGCGTTCGCGTGGCAGGTGCTCGCGGAGGTATGCGGAAAGATGGGGAGCAAGCGCCGTCATGCTGCTTCTCCCAGAAAAAGGTGTTCGCTCACGGTTGCGATGTCGCGCAGCAGCACCGGAGTGGCCTCGAGATACCAATAGGTGTTGGCGATCGAGGCGTGCCCCAGATAGACGCTGAGACCAGCCATGTGGTGCGCAACTGCTTCCCTGTCCGGCGGACATGACTCCAGCGATCGCACGGCGAAAGTGTGCCGCAAATCGTGAAGCCGCATACCGGCTGTTCCGGTCGGTCCACGATATCCGAGCTGTCGCGCCAGTCTGACGAATACGACGTGGGCGCGCACCTTGTGCGGTGCTCTCCCCCGGATAGTGACGAACAGGTCGTTGCCCCTGACCGCGTGCTTCTCGCGGAGGGCGAGATAGGCTTCGAGTGCTTGGCGCGTCGATGGCTGCAGGGCAATCAGCCGCTGCTTGCCGAACTTGCCGTTGCGAACAATCAGGCCATCTTCGACCAAGTCATCGCATTGCAGCGCCAGGGCCTCGGAAATCCGAAGGCCCGTCGCGGCCAGCAGTCCAAACAAGCAATGGTAGGTATGTGGGCTGATCATGCCCTTGGGCGGGAGCTCCAACGCTGCCGTCATGATCGCCCGGATCTGTTCCGGTTCGATGATATGCGGCGTCGGGCGCGGCCGCTTGCCGCGGCCGAATACACCGGCGGGCGGAACCTCGTGGGCCGAATCCTCGGCTTGGGCGAAGAGACTGAAGTTGCGCAGGGTATCGAACCGTCTCCGCGCCACGTATTGCGAACTCGAGGTATGGCACCAGTCGTAGATCCGCTCGATCCTGGTGTGCCTATCGCCAAAGCCTGAAGCAAAGCCCGAGTAGAGTTGGAGCATGCGTTCCTGTTCGGCAAACTTGCGGCCCAGACTGCGATGCAGCCCAACATAGCGGGCGATATGTGTGTTCAGCATGGCAGGTCTCCCGGCCAAGGCTGCGCGATCTTCGTGAGCATCGGCAGATCGACCTTGGCGTAGATGGCGGTGGTCTCGGGCGAGCTGTGACGCAGGATGGTCCCAACGGACTCCAGACCCGCGCCCGCGCGCAGCATGTTGGTGGCAAGCGAATGCCGAAAAATGTGCGACCCGCTCGGCACCCCTTCGATCGCGCCCCGATCGAGAACGCGCGACACGATCCCTGCAATCTCGGCCGACGAGACAAATGGTGTGAACGGCGCCAATGCGCGGAGGAAAAGATGTTCCTCGCCGGACCTGGGACGAGCTGTCGCCAGATAGGCAAGGATCGCATCGCCGACATCCTGCGGCAGTGGCAAGCGGTCCGGCCTTCGCGTCTTGCCCTTGACCCGGACGTACCCGCCCCGCCAATCGATATCGTCGAGCCGCATGTCCCTGACATCGCCCGCTCGCAGTCCGAGCCTGGCAAGCAGGAGAATGATCGCCTTGTCACGCACTTCCACCGGACGGTGGGTTCCACACGCCGCGATTATCCTCTCGATGGTCGCCGCATCGACGTAGCGCGGCAGGTTCGAAAGACGGTATCGCTGAACCGAGGGGATCGCGTGCAACAGCGCCGGTCGGCACTCGCCTTGACCGATCAGAAAACGAATGTAGCTCCTCATGATCGTGACGAGCAGCGAGACCGACCCTGGGGTCTCCTTGCTTCGCCGTTCGAACGCGCTTCTCAGGATGGCAGCGTCCCATTGCGAGGGCTCGCCCAGCATAGGCGTGAGCCGCGTGATATCGCTGCGGTAACGGCGGATCGTCTCGTCGCTCGCTCCCCGGTGCTGCTTGAGCCACGCCAGGTAGGCCGACATGTGCGGATCGGTCTCCGCTACCGGAACCAGCGGTGCGATCGCACCACGGGTGCGCAGGAACTCAACAAAACTCTGAGCACAACGCCGTCGCCGCTTCGTCCCCGACCTGACCAGCTTGCCTCGCTTGCGATAAACCGGGCACCGGCAATCGTGGTGGGCGTATCGTTCGATCAGCTCGGCATCGACGTCGCCCAAAGCCAGGCGTGACACCCGCAACCATGCGGTAAAATGCTCGGCGTCGGATCTGTAGTTGCGCGCCGTTCCTCTGGTGAACATCTGATCGGCAATCTTGGCCGAATAGGCGGCAAGATGCTTGCCGATATCGGCCTGGCCGTCGCCAACAGCGATGTATCCTCGATCTTCCAGAAACCGGATGAAACGCCTGACCCGCGCCGCAATATCAGCCTTGTAGACCGCTTGCTGCGCCGAATACCGGTGGCACCGGCACCGATGCTTCTCGAACCGCCGAACGACGCGATCGTCGAGCGTGCGGATCGCGATCCCCTGCAGATCCAGCCAGTGCAGAAAATGCCGGACAGCAGCACCGTACACGACTGAACACGCCGCCCCCTCGGAAGATAGAGAGGAGAGGAATGCGGTGAGTAGTGCGTCGGGAATGGGCGGATCTTCTGTCCTGCGCGGCGCAGGCTCAAACGAAGCAAATGATCTTGATGACATAGCGGCTCCTTCGACTTGGTGAGGCCGAAGAAAGAGCAATTATCTGGAGTAAAATCATGACCAATCGACGCAATCCCACGCCTCCGGCCGCAATGCTCGACATAAATGTCGACTGCAAAGAATACGT
>NZ_FPEH01000005.1 GCF_900117425.1 Novosphingobium sp. NDB2Meth1 | reverse complement strand
TGTTGATTGCCACTGAGAAGTGACCCGGGATTTCCATCGAGAATTGACCCGGGTGGATATGTGTCCCCCAGTGCGGGGGCAGGGTCAAGCGGGTGATTTGGCCTTTCGTGATTTGGGGGCTGCGGCGCTGCTGGCGCGGAAGCGGAAGCTGTCGTTCCCGGTCTCCAGGATGTGGCAGTGATGGGTGAGCCGATCGAGGAGCGCGGTGGTCATCTTGGCATCACCGAAGACCCCGGCCCACTCGGAGAAGCTCAGGTTGGTGGTGATGATGACGCTGGTGCGCTCATAGAGCTTGCTGAGCAGGTGGAAGAGCAAGGCACCGCCCGATGAGCTGAACGGCAGGTAGCCCAGCTCGTCGAGGATCACGAGGTCGAGCCGGAGCAGGCGATCGGCGAGCTGCCCGGCCCGGTTCAGAACCTTCTCCTGCTCAAGGGCATTGACCAGGTCGACGGTGGCGAAGAAGCGCACCTTCTTGCGATGATGCTCGACGGCCTGGATGCCGAGGGCCGTGGCGATGTGGGTTTTGCCCGTGCCGGGCCCACCGATCAGCACGACGTTGTTGGCGCCGTCGATGAACTCGCCGCGGTGGAGCTGGCGGACCATCGCCTCGTTTACCTCGCTGGAGACAAAGTCGAAGCCGGTGAGGTCCTTGTAGGCCGGGAAGCGGGCGGCCTTGGTCTGGTAGGTGATCGAGCGCACCTCGCGCTCGGCCACCTCGGCCTTCAGCAACTGGGACAGGATCGGCACGGCGGCATCGAAGGCCGGGGCCCCCTGCTCGATGAGGTCGCTGACGGCCTGGGCCATGCCATACATCTTGAGGCCGCGCAGCATGACCACGACGGCGGCGCTGGCGGGATCATGACGCACGGGCGGCCTCCCTGCTGCGCAGCGCATCATAGCGCTCAACATTGGCCTTGGGTTCACGCCGCAGGGTCAGGGCCTGGGGAGCATCGATCTTGGGTGGCGTGCCAGCCCTGCCGTCGGTCAGCCGGTGCAGGATGTTGAGCACGTGGGTCTTGGTCGGCACGCCGGCTTCCAGCGCAAGCTCGACCGCGCAGAGAACCGCCTGTTCGTCGTGCTGGAGGACCAGGGCGAGGATCTCGACCATCTCCCGGTCACCTCCCGGGCGCTTGAGCAGGGATGCCTGCAACTGCCGGAAGGCATCGGGCATCTCCAGGAAGGGTGCTCCGTTGCGCAGGGCTCCGGGCTTGCGCTGGATTACCGCCAGGTAGTGACGCCAGTCATAGACCGTCCGCCCGGGCAGATGATGGGACCTCTCGATGATCCGCTCATGCTCGCACAGGATCCGGCCCTCGGCCGCTACGACGATCTGGTCCGGATAGACCCGCAGGCTGACCGGGCGGTTGGCGAAGGAGGCCGGCACGCTGTACCGGTTGCGCTCGAAGTGTACGAGGCAGGTCGGCGAGACCCGCTTGGCATGTTCGACGAACCCGTCGAAGGTGCGTCCCAGCGGCATCAGGCTGGCGACCTCGTCGGCCCAGGCATCGGCGATGGTGCCGGGCATGACGCCATGCTGGATCTCGTGCCATTGCTCGATGCAGCGTTGCTCGAGCCAGGCATTGAGTTCGGCAAGATCGGGGAAGCACGGCAACGGCTGCCACAGCCGGCGCCGAGCATCCTGGACGTTCTTCTCGACCTGACCCTTCTCCCATCCGGCGGCGGGATTACAGAACTCCGGCTCGAACAGATAATGGCTGGCCATCGCCGAGAACCGGGCATTGACCTGACGCACCTTGCCTGCGCCGATGCGGTCGACCGCGGTCTTCATGTTATGGGATGGACGCCTCCCGTCTTCCGACCAACATGTCGGTCAACAAGAAGGAGGAAGGCAATGACAATGGAGATGCTCGCGATCGATCTGGGCAAGCAGTCGTTCCACCTGCACGGGATCGACGCCGATGGGGTAGTTATCTCGCGCAAGGTAAGTCGTGCCAAGCTCGAGAACGCAGTCACCGAACTTGATCCCGCGATTGTTGCTATGGAGGCTTGTGCGAGCGCCCACCACTGGGGTCGACGGTTCTCATCGGCCGGTCGCCAAGTGCGCCTGGTCAACCCAAGGTTCGTCAAGGCGTTCGTGCGCGGGTCCAAGAACGATGCCATCGACGCAGAGGCGATCTTCGATGCGGCCTCGAGGCCGACGATGCGCTTCGTCCCGGTGAAGACGACCGAGCAGCAGGATCTTCAAAGCCTGCACCGCGTGCGAGAGCGGCTGGTCGTCCAACGCACCTCGCTCATCAACCACGCCCGGGGGCTTCTCGCCGAGTACGGCGTAGTTTTACCTAAAGGCCCGTGGCGCTTTCGTCAGCAAGTCCCGGCAGCCGTGGCCGAGGCTGATTTGTCCAACCTTGCCCGCGAGTTGTTTACTGAGCTGATGGATCAGCTCACCGACGTAGAAGCCCGACTTGCGAAGCTCGACGCCAAGCTCGTTAGCATCTGCCGCGAGCATGAAGCCTGTCGCCGGCTTGCAGCGTTGCCGGGCGTCGGGCCGGTTATTGCGACCGCACTTGTTGCCGCGGTAGATGACGGTCGGCATTTCCGCTCAGGCCGGGAGCTCGCCGCGTGGATCGGGTTAGTGCCAAGACAGTACACGACCGGCGGCAAGCCCAGGCTCGGCGGCATCGGGCGACGCGCCAACCATTATCTGCGGCGCCAGCTTATTCATGGGGCCCGGGCGGTGATCAGCCGACTTGCTGCAAAAGACGATGGGCGATCAGTCTGGCTGAAGGGCATTGTCGCTCGAGCAGGCTTCAACAAGGCGCTCGTGGCGCTTGCCAACAAGACCGCTCGCCTGGCCTGGGTGCTGCTGGCCCGGAAGGAAGATTACCTGCCAGCGTAACGCATTGGCTGAACGGGGCTAGGTCCCCGAAGAATTGCGAGGTGGATGTTGATGGTGCAACGGCAAGGGCCGCCGCTTCGAAGCCTGATCTACGACAAGGCCATCGAGGCCGATCATGTTATGAGGCAAGAAGTAGCGGACTCCCATCAAGGCCAGGAGCGTGACCGCTCCGACCACAGGCCGGATAGATTCACGCAACCCAAGCCGGATGCAACGATCAGAACTACCTTGCGGCGGGAGGCGTCCATAGATTATCGAAGATCCCGCGGCGCGGCACTCCGCCGAGCACCCGGAACGCCTGGGTCAGGGCATCGAACAGCATCTCGTGGGTCTGGAGCAGATAGGCCCTGACGATGAAGGCCCGGCTGTGCGATAGCTTGCTGTGCGCAACCTGCAGCTTGGTCCTCTCGCCGGCGATGATCGCCCAGTCCTCGCTCCAGTCGAACTGGAAGGCCTCTCCCGGCATGAACACCAGCGGGACGAAGGTGCCCCGCCCACTGGTCTGCGCATCGCGCTGGCGGTCGGCCTTCCACTCCCGCGCGAAGGCGGCGACCCGGTTGTACGAGCCGTCATAACCGAGGGTCACCAGATCGGCGTGCATCTGCTTGACCGTGCGCCGCTGCTTGCGGGACCGGCCAGCCTCAATCCTGAGCCAGCCTGACAGCTTCTCGGCAAACGGGTCCAGCTTGCTCGGTCGCTCAGGCACCTTGAACCGGGGCTCAACCGTGCCAGCCCGCAGGTACTTGCGGATCGTGTTACGGGACAAGCCCGTGCGCCGTTCAATCTCCCGGATCGGCATACCTTCACGGAAATGCCAGCGGCGGATCACACTCAATAACGCCATGTCGATCACTCCATGATCCCCCGACTGCCAGCCAAGGGAACGATCAGAACATGGGTCAAATCTCAGTGGAAATTACGGCCTCTCCCGGGTCACTTCTCAGTGGCAATCAACA
>NZ_FPEH01000021.1 GCF_900117425.1 Novosphingobium sp. NDB2Meth1 | reverse complement strand
AGCGGCTCCTTCGACTTGGTGAGGCCGAAGAAAGAGCAATTATCTGGAGTAAAATCATGACCAATCGACGCAATCCCACGCCTCCGGCCGCAATGCTCGACATAAATGTCGACTGCAAAGAATACGTGTAATGTTGAGGTCCAGATTACACGATCTCGCGGGGGCTGAGATCGATTTCGAGCGCCTCGCGTTCCTCGTCGGTGAGATCGGCAAGACGGCGGTCGAGCATGGCCTCGGCGGTCGAGACAAGCTGGACCACGACGGCATTGCCTTCGGCAATGGCGGTATCGATGGCAGGCAGCAAGCTCGGCAGCTTCATGGACAGGAGGAGCTGCGCGAAGAAGCGCTGCTTCGTGCCCTCGAAGACCGAGAGCGCCGCGGACTTCGCACCGCTGTTGAGTGTGCCACCGGTTTCCCCATCAACGATGCGGGTGGCTTCGAGGGCCTCGCGGAGGTTTGCATGGATGATGGCCCATGCCTCGGCATAGGCATCGTAGACCGAGACCTGATCCGCACTCAGGGCATGTTCGAGAATCTCGTACTCGACCCCAGCAAACGACAGAGCGCGCGCGGTGTAGAGCCCAAGCGCCTTCAGATCGCGTGCGACGAGTTCCATCGCCGCGATGCCGCCAGCGCGGATGTCGGTGACGAACTCCTCCCGGGTGGCGAAGGCCGTTTCGGGACCCCAGAGGCCAAGCCGGGTCGCATAAGCCAGATTGTTGACGTCCGAGGCGCCGGTCGCCGAGGCGTAGAGGACGCGGGCGCGCGGCAGCAGGTTTTGCAAGCGCACGCCGGCGACACCTTGCTCCGAGCCTTTGACCTTGCCGCGCGAACCTTCGCCGCCTGCGGCATTGGCCATGGCATGGGCTTCGTCGAAGACAATCACGCCATCGAAGTCCGCCCCAACCCAGGCAAGGATCTGGTCGAGCCGGGTTGCATCGGCCCTTCCAGAGCGCAGCGTGGGATAGGTCACGAAGAGGATACCTTCCTGCATCGTGACGGGACTGCCCAGCTTCCAGGTCGCGAGCGGCTGGATGTCGATGGGCAAGCCCCCGAGTGCGGACCAGTCGCGGCGTGCATCCTCGAGCAGCGCTTCGTTCTTCGATATCCAGATATGCCGACGAAAGCCCTGAACCCAGCGATCCAGAATGACGCTCGCAACCTGGCGGCCTTTGCCGGCACCAGTGCCATCGCCGAGGAAATAGCCCATGCGATAGGCTTTACCTTCCGCGCTGGGCTTGAGGATGCAGCCCTTGTCCTCGGGCTCGAACAGTCCGGGAAGGTCACGGGCATGGGCATTCACCGCATAGATGAGGCTCTCGATCTGGGCGGCAGAGAGCAGGCCCTTTGCGATGACGTGGCCCGGAAGCTTGGGCACATTAGTCGGGACGGGCGCGGTGATTGAACCCATCGCGACAGATTCCACGAGGGGGGTCGGGTGCTCCGCAGCGCCCGCTATGGCAATCCGGCTCGGGCGGTAGGGCAGATAGTGACCGACCTGATCGGGCGTCGCAGCCGGCACTTCGAGCGCAGAGAACGCGACAGGCGATGCTCCGGCAGACGATACTGTCCGGGGCGATGGCGCCGGGACGGGTCGTGCCGACGGGCGCAGCAGCGGCAGGACGTTGATCGTCCGTCGCGGCGCGGACGATCCGGTTGCAATAGCGGCGCGCGGCGGCAGTGCGTCAACGAGCGCGCATTGTTCGCCGAAGTCCGAAGTCCGGCCGGTGAGAGTCTGGCCGCTACAGTCGACCTTGTCGATCACCAGCAGCCGCGTCGTGATCGACGTCCCATGCGCGACAAACCCGCGCTCGATTGCGACATCGAGGCGTAGGGTAGCCGGACTGGCAGTACGGTCGAGAAAGCCCGGGAGGTCGAACCACTCGGGCATGATGGCCGTAAGCCGTCCGCCCGCAGCGAGACGGTTCCATGCTGAGCGGAGGTGGCGAATGGCGGTCTTGCCATCGCGGCCCCGCTCGGCGCTCCATGAATAAGGCGGGTTCATGAGGACGACGCTGGGCCGCACGTCAGCAGGCAGGAGCTCATGAATGAGCTCGCCATCATGGCCGGTGATTGCTGCATCGGGGAACTGGTGCCCGAGGCACTCACGGCGCAGCGCTGAAATCTCGTTGAGAACGAGGCCGCTGCCGACCTTCGCTGCCCATACCGCTAGCATGCCTGTCCCGGCTGAGGGCTCTAGGACAAGGTCGCCGCTCGCGGGCGCAGCGGCGCGCGCCGCCAGCCATGCGAGGCGCGGCGGCGTCGCGAACTGCTGCAGTTCGATCTGCTCGTCACTGCGAACGGTCTGACGCGGAACGAGTGCGTCGAGCTTGTCAAACAGCAATGCCGCGTCCGCTGGACTGGAGCTCAAGGCAATCTCCGCCCTTCGCTGCAGCCAGATGATCTGCGCCAGTTCGAGCGCGGCATGAGCATCGCGGACCGACCAGCGCCCGGTAGCGTCGGTTCCGCCGAACTGGGCGCTCAGTTCGGCGTTGAGGATCGATCGTAAGATCGGCTCTGACCGGTCGAGCCGGGCGGCAAGTGCCCGCGCAACCGAGAGGACCGCAGGCTCACAGGATAGCTGCATGGCAAGAGTGGGGTGAGTGGACATGGAAAACCTCCTGACGACACCCGCGCCATGCGGGTCTCGAAAGGCTCCACGCCCCCTCCCCTCTCCTGTGGGTCAGGCTGTGACAGGCTGCCAGGCCCGCAGAACATCGTTGAAGTCAGCACCCGGCTGCTCGGGACGGTGCGTCACGATCACGCGCCCTTCCAGTTCGTAAGCGGCCCGGGCGCGGCGTTCTGCCTGTTCGCCGGCAACGTCGTGATCGATGAAGAGATGTAGCTCGCTCACGCTCTCCGGGATTGAGACCAGCCCGTAGCGTTCGGTACCGAGCGTCGCCCAGCATGGGATACCGAAGAGCTCCCGCGCGGAGAGCGCCGTCTCGATCCCCTCTGCCAGACCGAGCTTGCCGCCGCGAGGCCCATGAAGCCGCACCGCACCCCGACCAAGCGCGCCGAGAGCGCGCTTCGGCCCGTCGAACCGAGCGACCGTAAAGGTCTTGAACTCGAGAAAGGTGCGATGCAGCGCAATAACCCCGAGGTCGGTGCGCACGGCCGCGAGCAGCGCGGGCAAGAACCGCACGGCTCCCTTGGGTCCGAGCGGTGTGCGTGGGTGATACCGCAGATCGGGCGATCCCACGGAGATGCCGCGACCTGCAAGATACCGCTCGGCTGGGCTGTCCGCGAGGCACGTTGCTTCCCGCCAGAGCCGCTGGATGCTCTCGGTCGGCACGGCTTCCGGCAGAGCGGTCCGAACCACCTCCGCCTGCCCATCGAACAGGGAGGAAGCCTTCACGCCCCGCTGGGCCAGCGCAGCCAGCACGGCGTCACTCGTGCATCCGGCAAAGCAGTGGAACAGGATGGCCCGCGAACCCAGCGTCACGCTGAGCGACGGGGTGCGGTCTTCATGGGCCGGACATCGGCACATGCCGCGCGAACGCGACCAGGTGCCACCAAGGTCGGCAACGATCTGGCGAGCACGGACTTCGAGGCGATCGGTAACAAGGGCATTCGGCATCGGGCATCTCCATCAAGGATGCCACCGCCCGCGCAGCCTCCGCTCTGCGCCCATTCGAAACGCGCTTTATTGCGCGCTTTGTTCTATATATGTTCTCACGCGAGTCGGCTAGAGGAACGTTCGAGATGACCAGACTATCAGGGTGTGTCTTGCCATTGGCGCTGGGACTAGCATCGACAAGCACTGCATCGGCCGCCGAAGCTCCACTCGCGATGCCCGCACACGCTTCCAATCCTACTTCAGGCGTAACGACTCAAACTGGCCAAGGCGGGTTTGCGCTTGTGACGTTCGGTGCTTGGCCAAATCAGGAACTGAATCCGCGTCGCAGTCCATCACACCCAGTGACCGTTCGCCCTCTTCGTGCGGTGGCGGGTGGCGATAGGCCTGGGAGTTTCAGACGGGCAATCTACCTCCCCCATGTAGCCGCAGCGGAGCGACAGTTCGCGCTGCCTCCCGGACTGCTCGACGCTCTGATCTGGACAGAATCCCGTTATAACCCCTTGGCACTGAGCAGGGCAGGTGCAGCTGGCCTTGGCCAGTTGATGCCTGGAACAGCTCAGGCCCTCGGAATTGGCAATCGCTATGATCCGCTTGCCAACATCACCGGGGCTGCGCGCTATCTCAGGACGCTTCTTGACCGCTTTGGCATGGTGCATCTTGCTGTCGCTGCCTATAACGCAGGCCCGGGCGCGGTCGAGCGTGCTGGGCGAATTCCGATGAACGGTGAAACGCCGGGCTATGTACAGGATGTTCTGCGCAATTGGCGCTGAAAATGAGGGTATCAGTGAGTACAGAACGCCAGCGAATTGCTGGAACTTTGGATCGTGCCAAGCGCGGACTGATCCTCACAACCGATCAGCACGAGATCTGGGTGATTGAAGCTGAAGACAACGTTGACTCCCTCCTTGGCTCCAAGGTGATCGTCGACGGAGTGATAACTGGCATTGACCGGGTGCGCGCAGACTGGATCGGGCCACTTTGACCAAGGCGGTTACGCTGCGCGCTTGCGGCCACGCTTGATGTCGACGACCGTTCCACCGTTCAAGAAGTCCGCCCAGTCCTGCATCATGAGGCGGCGTGGTGTGAGATACTCTGCGGCGTTGTAGGCGCTGCGAACCTCGTCCTTGTCTGAGTGGGCAAGTTGCATCTCGACCCAATCCTCATGATATCGCCGGATCCAGATTGCCGGCTTGCCGAATTCGACCAGTTGTTCGTTTGCCCAAGTGCTAGCCAGTCCTCGAAAGCCGTGGACTGTCTGACGACTGTGATAGCCGAGCCGGTACAGAGCGTAGATCATCGTGTTTTCCGAAATCGGCTTGTCCGGATGAGTGCCCGGAAAGAGGTAATCGCCTGGCGATGAGGCAATCATCTTTTTGGCAATCGCAGTGGCTTGAGCGGAAAGCGGCACAAGGTGCTCGCGCCCCATCTTCATTCTGTGTGCAGGAATGCGCCAAATGGGTTCGGAGCCATTCAATCCTTCAAACTCCGACTTGACGGCGAACCGGAGTTCCTTGGTTCTGACCCAAGTCAGCAGCGCAAACATGACCGCATCACGCGTGATCGCCGAGCGCCGCTCACCCTCCTCCTGATAGCAACGCAGCTTTTCGAGAAACGCCGGGAGTTCGCTCAGCGGCAGGCGGCTCATGTGCTGAACGCGGGGCCGAGGCTTCAAGGCCCCGCGAAGGTGCGTCGTCGGATCATTGGCAGCCAGACCACATGCTATTGCGAACTGGAAAACCTGGCCAACCCCCTGCTTGGCGCGGCGGCTGATGTCGAGCGCACCGCGTTTTTCGATCTCCCGGATCATGGCGAGCACGTCAGGGGCGGTGATGTCGCTAATGGGCTTGTGGCCGAGGGCAGGAAAGACGTCCCGTTCCAACCGGGACCAAACACGCTCGGCATGAGCCGGATTGAGGGCAGACTTGCGGTTGTCGTGCCAGCGTTTCGCGACCGCCTCGAACGTTTCCAATTCTTCTCGCTGGCTCTGACCCTTCGATTGCATGGGGTCCTGACCTTGGATGAGCAGGGCTTTGGCCTCGGCTCGCCTTTCTCTGGCAGCTGAAATGCCCACCGCCGGATAAGCACCGAACGAAAGCAGCTTCTCCTTGCCCGAATGGCGGTACTTCATCCGCCAAAGCTTCGTTCCGTTTGGCTGTACGAGCAGGAACAAACCTTCACTATCTGAAAGCTTGTAAGCCCGCTCGCGTGGCTTCGCATTCCTGGCCTGAGTCTCTGTGAGAGGCATTGGGGGTATCGCTCCTTTCCGACACTCCGCGAAAATACCCCCAAAATACCCCCACACCAAATCTGGCTGCACGTGGAAGGCACAGGGCGCATGCGGACGCGAATCACCCGCAACCCTCTGCTTTTCTGCCGATTTTTGGAAAAATCCGGACCTTCGTGGAGGTCTCCGGAAACAGGATTGGTAGCGGAGGAGGGACTCGAACCCCCGACACGCGGATTATGATTCCGCTGCTCTAACCGGCTGAGCTACTCCGCCCCGAAGGGATTGCCGCGCGGGGTCAGGCAGGCTGGCCGGGCGGCGTGAGGGCGCCTATTAGGCGCGGCTTGGCGCGGGGTCAACCGGGGAAATGGGCCTTTTGCAGGGTCATTTCAGCGCGCCCGGCCGCGGAAGGCCCAGCGGCCTGCATCCTCCCATGGCCCGCCCAGCCAGCGGTGCATCGCAAGGCCTGCGAAGGTGAAACGTTCCGCGCGGAACGTGACGGCAAGCGCCGCCTGCAGCGCCCTGGCCTCCGCCCGCAGGACCTTGTTCTGCACGGTCACGTGGAGGCGCGGTTCGCCTTGATCCTGCAGCGTCAGCATGCCGTGAAAGCGTTCCGCGATCAGCCCGCGCAAGTCGAGCATGGCGGGGCTGTCGATGGCAAGGGCGGTGCCTGTGCCGAGGTCCATCACCCCGGTGAGCGCCGCGGGCACCGGCGGCATCTCTGCCGCAAGTCCCGCAAGCAGGCTGCGCGCTTCGGCCTCCAGCGAAGGCGGCAGCGCGCGCAGCAGCGTGACGTGCGCCGGCACCTGATTGCGCTCCGCCGGATAGTGCGCGCGGCGCAGGCCCTCGGCCCTGCCCTGAAGCGCTGCGGGCAGCACCGCCGTCACGACCAGCGGCGCCCGCATCATCGCGCCCTATAGCTCCCCGCGCGCACGGCGCAGCGCGAACCAGCGGGCGACGTTGGCATTGTGCTCTTGCAGCGTCGCGGCGAACACGTGGCCGCCCTTCCCGTCGGCCACCATGAAGAGCACGTTGGTCTTTGCCGGGTGCAGCACTGCCTCGATCGAGGCCTTGCCCGGATTGGTGATCGGCGCCTTGGGCAGGCCGACCATCGTGTAGGTATTGTAGGCGTTGACCGCCTGGATCTCCGACTGGCGGATGCGGCGCCCCAGCGGCTTGCCCTTGGTGATCGGGTAGATGATCGTCGGATCGGCCTGGAGCATCATCCCCTGCCGCAACCGGTTGGAATAGAGCCCCGCCACCATCCGCCGCTCGGACGGCTTGCCCGTCTCCTTCTCGACGATCGAGGCGAGGATCACGGCTTCTTCCGGGCTGCGCGCCACGGTATCGCTCGCGCGCTCGGCCCAGAGCTTCTCCAGCACGCGCGCCATCGCCTGCTGCATGCGCATGGCGACCGCGGTGCGGCTCTCGCCGCGCTGGAAAGCGTAGGTATCCGGGAGGACCGAGCCTTCCGCCAGCGTCGGCACCGCGCCAGTCAGCAGCGTGACCTTGGCGAGGCGCTCCTGCACCATGATCGAAGGCATGCCTTCGGGCACGGTGACCATGCGCCGTACCTCGCCGCCCTCGCCCTGCAGGATCGCCAGCACGGCCGAGCCGCTGGCATGCGCCGGGATCGAGTACTCACCCGCCTTCAGTGGCTCGCTCCCGCCCAGCAGACGCGCCCGCAGGCGGAACGTGCTGGCCGAGGCGACGATGCCTTCGGCCTCCAGCTTCTCCGCCACGCCGGCCAGCGTCGCACCATCGGGCACGGAGAATGTGGTCTCCTTGACCAGCGGGCCGCTGCCGTACCAGCCGTAGAGGAAGTGGACGCTCCACGCGCCCACCACCAGCAGCACGGCCAGCGCAATGATCCTGAGGCGGCCAGACTTTCGCATCGGACGCCGCCTCCTGCGCTGCGGGCTCAGATCGCCTTCACGATCACGCTGGCGTTGGTGCCGCCAAAGCCGAACGAGTTGTTGAGCGCCGCACGCACCACGCGCTTCTTGGCGACCTTGGGCACGAGATCGACGCCTTCGGTGCCTTCATCCGGGTTGTCGAGATTGAGCGTCGGCGGCACGATCTGGTCGCGGATCGCCAGCACGCAGAAAATCGCCTCGACCGCGCCGGCACCGCCGAGCAGGTGGCCGATGGCGGACTTCGTGCTGCTCATCGAAGCCCCCGAAAGATCGGGGCCCAGCACGCGCTTCACCGCGCCGAGCTCGATCGTGTCGGCCATCGTCGAGGTGCCATGGGCGTTCACGTAGTCGATGTCGCCCGGCTCCATCCCCGCCTTGCGCAGCGCCATGCGCATCGCCAGTTCCGCACCCTTGCCTTCGGGGTGCGGCGCGGTGACATGGTAGGCGTCGCCCGAGAGGCCATAGCCCACGACTTCGGCATAGATCTTCGCGCCGCGCGCCTTGGCGTGCTCGTATTCCTCGAGAACGAGGACACCCGCGCCCTCGCCCATCACGAAGCCGTCGCGGTCCTTGTCATAGGGGCGGCTCGCTTCTTCCGGACGGTCGTTGAAGCTGCAGTTGAGCGCGCGGGCCTGCGCGAAGCCGGCGACGCCGAGCGGGTTGATCGTGCTTTCCGAACCGCCCGCCAGCATCACATCGGCATCGCCGTCGCGGATCATGCGCGCCGCGTCGCCGATCGAGTGCGCGCCGGTCGAGCAAGCGGTGACGACGGCGTGGTTGGGGCCCATCAGGCCGTACTTGATCGAGACCTGGCCCGAGATCAGGTTGATCAGGCGGCCATGGACGAAGTGCGGGGAGACGCGGCCGGGGCCCTTCTCGTGCAGCACGATCGATTCGTGCTCGATCCCCGGCAGACCGCCGATGCCCGAACCGATCGAGCAGCCCGTGCGCATCTTGAGATCGTCGTCCATGTCGGCCAGGCCGGCGTCTTCGAGCGCCTGTCCGGCGGCATCGATGCCATAGACGATGAACGGATCGACCTGGCGCTGCACCTTGTGATCGACGCGCTTGTTCGCGTCGAAGCCCCACGGATGGTCCGCCGGCTTCACCTCGCAGGCGATCAGGCACTTCTGGCCTGTCGTATCGAAGCGGGTGATCCGCCCCGCGCCGGACTTGCCGGCGATAAGGTTGGCCCAGGTGGTTTCGACATCGCCGCCCAGCGGGGTGACGAGGCCAAGTCCGGTGATCACGACACGGCGCATTGCAGTCTCCGAAACGTCCGCCACGATATGGGCAGACGGACCTTTAAGCACAACAGGCCCAGACCCTTTCGGGGCCGAGCCTGTCGAAGCCCCGGCGGATCAAGGCCGGGGGACGACCGACGTTCCCGTCATGCCGCAAAAAGCCTGCACAACGGGAAGGTTCGGACGGGTGGGCAATCCGAAAGGATCAGCCCTTGTTGTCGTCGATGTACTTGATCGCGTCCGACACGGTGGCGATCTTCTCGGCCGCGTCGTCGGGGATCTCGACACCGAATTCTTCTTCGAAGGCCATGACCAGCTCGACGATGTCGAGGCTGTCGGCACCGAGATCGTCGATGAAGCTCGCGTCTTCGGTGACCTTGTCGGCCTCTACCCCGAGGTGCTCGACAACGATCTTCTTCACGCGGTCGGCGGTATCGCTCATTCTTTTGCCCCTTCAAGGAACTGGGTTGGTATCATCAAATCCGGCCTTCGCCCTAATGTCCCGATTGCAGGCTGGCAAGTGGCCCAGTGCATAGGAGCCATGCAGACGAAGTGTGCGTTATGCGTGACGAGCCGTGAGACTTGTGGACAAACCGCGCGATTGCGCCACTTGCCCCAAGTCGCTCAGCCCTTCGAGGGTTCCACCGTGCGCAGATGAAGTTCACGCAGCTGCGTGTTGGTCGCCGGCGAAGGCGCCCCCATCAGTAGGTCCTCGGCGCGCTGGTTCATCGGGAACAGCGTGATCTCGCGCAGGTTCTGCGCGCCGCAGACCAGCATGACGATGCGGTCCACGCCCGCCGCCATGCCGCCGTGCGGCGGAGCGCCATACTGGAAAGCGCGGTAGAGCCCGCCGAAGCGCTCCTCTACATCCGCCTTGGTGAGGCCGACGAGCTCGAACGCCTTGACCATCAGCTCAGGCGACTGGTTGCGGATCGAACCCGAGGCGATTTCGTAGCCGTTGCACACGAGGTCGTACTGGAACGCCTTGATCGAAAGCGGGTCCTTGCTCGTCAGCGCCTCCATCCCGCCCTGCGGCATCGAGAACGGGTTGTGCGCGAACTCGACCTTCTTGGCATCCTCGTCCCACTCGTAGAACGGGAAATCGACGATCCAGCACAGCGCGAAGCGGTCCTTGTCGATCAGGCCCAGCTGCTCGGCGACGCGTGTACGCGCCGCGCCCGCCAGCTTGGCCGCCTGCTCGGGCTTGCCCGCGGCAAAGAACAGGCCGTCATCCGGGCCGAGGCCAAGCGCCGCGTAGAGCGCTTCCATGCCCTCTTGCCCGTGGTTCTTGGCAATCGGGCCGCCGAACTCGCCGCCCTTGCGGGTCACATAGCCGAGCCCCGCATGGCCTTCGCCGCGCGCCCATTCGTTCATGTCGTCGAAGAACTTGCGGCTCTTGTCCGCCGTCCCCGGCGCCGGGATCGCGCGCACCGTGCCGCCGCCCGCGACGATCTTTTCGAACAGGCCGAAGCCCGAAGTCGTGAAGTGGCTCGCCACATCGCTGATGATCAGCGGGTTCCTGAGGTCCGGCTTGTCCGAACCATACTTCAGCATGGCGTCATCATATGCAATGCGCGGAAAGCTGCCCGAGGGCGTCACCGGCTTGCCGTTCGCAAACGTCTCGAACACGCCGCCGATCACCGGCTCCATCGTCTCCCACACTTCTTCCTGGGTGACGAAGCTCATCTCGAGATCGAGCTGGTAGAACTCGCCGGGCAGACGGTCGGCGCGCGGGTCCTCGTCGCGGAAGCACGGCGCGATCTGGAAGTAGCGGTCGAAGCCCGCCACCATCAGCAGCTGCTTGTACTGCTGCGGCGCCTGCGGCAGCGCATAGAACTTGCCGGCATGGATGCGGCTCGGCACGAGGAAGTCGCGCGCGCCTTCGGGGCTCGAGGCGGTGAGGATCGGCGTCGAATACTCGGTGAAGCCCGCATCTTCCATGCGGCGGCGCATGTCGCGGATCACCTTGGTCCTGGTCATGATGTTGGCATGCAGCGTCTCGCGCCGCAGATCGAGGAAGCGGTAGCGCAGGCGGATATCCTCGGGATAGTCCTGCTCGCCCGCCACCGGCATCGGCAGTTCTTCGGCCGCCGAAAGCACCGTGGCGCCGCGCGCATAGACTTCGATCTCGCCCGTCGCGAGCGCGGGATTGATCGTGCTCGCACTGCGGGCCTTCACTTCGCCGTCGATGGTGATCACGCTTTCGGTGCGCGCAGCCTCCAGAATGGCCAGCGCCGCGCTGTCGCTGTCGGCCACGATCTGGGTGATCCCGTAGTGATCGCGCAAGTCGATGAACAGCACGCCGCCATGGTCGCGCTTGCGGTGCACCCAGCCCGACAGACGCACGTTCTGCCCGACATCCGCCTGTGCCAGCGCGCCGCAGGTGTGAGAACGATATGGATGCATGAGGATAGGTTCCAATTTGGCTGGCAAACCGGCCAGCATTCGGGCAGGGAATGGATGCGGCCAAGAGGCGATGGCCGCGAATTTGTCAAGCCGCAGGCCCCGGACGGGGTCACCACCAGCACCGGTCGGGCATGAGGGTCCGGCCCGGCGCGCATATAGAAAAGCACGATGAAGATACATCCGCTGATCACCACGACCCCGGCCCTCGCCGAGCTGTGCGAGCGCCTGTCCAGGGCCGATTTCATCACGGTCGATACCGAATTCATGCGCGAGAACACGTACTGGCCGGAACTGTGCCTGGTGCAGATTGCCGACGACAAGGAAGCCGCCGCGATCGACCCGCTGGCACCCGGTCTCGATCTCGCCCCGCTGCTTGAACTCCTCGTCGACAATGAGGACGTGCTCAAGGTTTTCCACGCCGGCGGGCAGGACGTGGAAATCATCTACAACCTGACCGGACGCACACCCCATCCGATCTTCGATACCCAGATCGCGATGATGGCGATCAGCCAGTCCGAGCAGATCGGCTATTCGAACCTCGTCGAAAGCTGGCTCGGCTTCAGCATCGACAAGGGTGCGCGCTTCACCGACTGGTCGCGCCGCCCGCTCACCGAACGGCAGATCGAATATGCCATCGGCGATGTCACGCACCTCTCGAAGATCTTCCCGCGCATGCTCAAGCGGCTGATCAAGACCGGGCGCGGCGAATGGCTCGATGCCGAGATGGAAAAACTGGCCGATCCCGAGAACTACCGCTCGGATCCGGATGCAGTCTGGCAGAAGATCCGCGCGCCCAGCCGCAGCCCCGCCGTGCTCGGCCGGCTCAAGGCCATCGCCGCCTGGCGCGAGGTCGAGGCGATGGACAAGAACATCCCGCGCGGCCGGATCATGCGCGACGAGACACTGGCCGATCTCGCCAGCCATCCGCCGCGCGAACAGCACGAACTCGCCAAGGTGCGCGGGCTTTCCGCGGGCTGGAAGGACAACGACATCGGCAAGCGCTTGATGCAGGCCATCGCCGATGCCAAGCCGATGACCGATGCCGAACTGCCCCCGCGCGCGCCGCGCGGCGCGCCGCTCGGCAAGGAAGGCGCGCTGGTCGCCGATCTCCTCAAGCTGCTGCTCAAGATCCGCAGCCGCGAGATTGATATTGCAGCGCGTTTGCTTGCCCGCAGCGACGATCTCGAGGCACTCGCCGCTGGGCAGCGCAAGGGCCTCCCCATCCTCGAAGGCTGGCGCTTCGACCAGTTCGGCCGCGATGCGCTGGAGCTCGTCGAGGGCAAACTCGCCTTCGCAGTGGTCAAGGGCAAGCTCAAGATGGCGCATATCGACGATATCGCCGGGAACAACGATGCGCCCCCCGCCCCCGAGCCGGACGAGGACGACGGCTTCACGCCCCCTGCCGAGGCGGACGAGCTGCCAGCCGACGACGCCTGATGAACAACCCCGAAGTCCCGTTCGTGTCGAGCGAAGTCTGATGATCCGCCCAAACACCCCGTTCGTGTCGAGCGAAGTCGAGACACCATGCGCGGCGCCCGGTGTCTCGACTTCGCTCGACACGAACGGCTGTGGCTGTATTCAGGGCCGTCTAAAGCACCCGGCACGCATCAGATGACCACCTACCTCCCCACGCTCAAGCAGCTGCAATACCTCGTCGCGCTGCACGAGCACGGCCATTTCGGCCGCGCCGCGGATGCCTGCTTCGTCTCGCAGTCGACGCTGTCGGCGGGCCTGCGCGAACTGGAAACCTTGCTCGGCGTGACCTTGGTCGAGCGCACCCGCCGCGTCGTGCGCTTTACCGCGCTCGGCGATCAGGTCGTGGCCAAGGCGCACCGCCTGCTGCGCGAAGGCGAGGAACTCTCCGCGCTCGTCCAGGCCCACGGCGCGCCGCTTTCGGGCGAACTCAGGATGAGCGTGATCCCTACCATCGCGCCATTCCTCCTGCCCCGCATCCTCCCCCGCCTGCGCCATGAGCGGCCCTCGCTGAAGCTGTTCCTGCGCGAGGAGCCCAGCGCCGCCGCCGTCGAATCGCTGCACCATGGCCGCGCCGACTGCGTGCTGCTCGCCTTGCCCTTCGCAACCGGCGAGGTGGAAACCGCGCACCTGTTCCACGACCGCCTGCTCGTCGCCTTCCCCAAGGACGACCCGCGCGATCCGCCGCAGAGCATATCTCCCGCCCTGATCGACGAGGCCCGGCTGCTCCTGCTCGAAGACGGCCACTGCCTCAAGGACCACGTCCTCGCCGCCTGCAACCGCCCCGAACTGCGCGCCAGCGCCAGCGTGATCGGCACGAGCCTGCACACGCTGGTGCAGATGGTCGACAATGGCCTCGGGCTGACGATGCTCCCCGAAATGGCTGTGAAAGCGGGTATCCTGCAAGGCACCCAGATCGTCGCCCGCCCGCTGGAGGCCGAACACGCCAGCCGCGAAATCGCACTCGTCTGGCGCAAGAACTCCCCCCGCGCCGAGGAATTCCGCCTGCTGGCAAGCGAACTGGCAGCGGGTTGATAACTGTTGATAAGAGGATTACCCTCTGCGCGGTATCAGATGCAGCGAGGCAGCCATGATCAGCGCCGATCTCGGACCCAAGCTTGAAGAGTTCGTCGCCGAACTCGTGGCCAACGGCCGCTACAACTCCAAAAGCGAAGTCCTGCGCGAAGGCGTCCGCCTGATTCAGGACCGCGAGGCGCGGCTGGCTGCCATTGATGCGGCGATCATGCGCGGCGTGGCTCAGGCGGATGCAGGTCTCGGGACGCCGGCGGAAGAGGTATTTGAACGGCTGGAGCGCAAGTACCGGGCGATGCTGTGAGGACCTTGCCGGTCATCATCACTCCCTTGGCGCAATCGGACATCGAAGCGATAAGCGACTACATCGCGCAGGACAACCCGGCCAAGGCGCGCGCCTTTGCTCGGGAACTTATCGACAAATGCCAGTCCCTTTCAAAGAACCCCGCGCGGTACCCGCTCGCAGAGCGCCTGCCGGGCAACAGGGTCCGCAAGGCGACCCATGGCAATTATCTGATCTTCTATCTGGTCTACCCTGATGGGGTCAGCATCGCCCGCGTGCTCCACGGTGCCACCGACTACGAAGCAAAGCTGGGCGCCTCATGAACCTCCCCCCCGCCCTCACGCTTGCCATCGCCATCGTGGCCGAAGTCATCGCGACGACCGCGCTCAAGCAGTCCGCCGGCTTCACCCGCCCGCTCCCTCTGGTCGTCACCGCCATCGGCTACGCTGTGGCGTTCTGGTTCCTCGCCATCGCGCTGGAGAAGATCCCGACCGGCATCGCCTATGCGATCTGGTCGGGCGTCGGCATCGTGCTGATCACCGCGCTGGCATGGCTTGTCCACGGCCAGAAGCTCGATGCGCCCGCCTTTGCCGGGATCGGCCTGATCATGGCCGGTGTGCTGGTGCTCAACCTGTTCTCGAAGGCCGGGGCCGGTTAATCCATGTGCTTGAGGCCGACGCGCAGGTAATCCCACCCGGTAATCACCGTCAGCACCGCTGCCGCCCATAGCGTGACGAGCCCCACCGTATGCGGCACATTGGCGTTGATCCCGGCAATCATCACCGTCCATCCCGGCGCCCCCTGCCCCAGGATCAGCGCGCCTAAGGCCACAAACTGGAACGTCGTCTTCCACTTCGCCAGCTTCGAGACCGGCACCGAGACCTGAATGCCCCCCAGAAACTCGCGCAGGCCCGATACCGCAATCTCGCGGATCAGGATGATGAGCCCCGCAATCACATGCAGATCGCCGACATAGGGTCCGGTCAGCACGCCCTGCGCCGTCAGCACGAGGATCACCGCCGCCACCATGATCTTGTCCGCGATCGGATCGAGGAAGATGCCCAGCTTGGAAACCGTCCCCTGCGCGCGGGCGAGGTAGCCGTCGAAGTAGTCGGTCACGCCCATCAGGCCATAGACCGCAAAGCCGATCGCATAGCCCATGTGCCATTCCGGCCACCACAGCAGCGCGGCAAGAAGCGGCACGGTGACAATTCTGGACAGCGTTAGCAGATTGGGAAGTGTCAGCATCGTAGGGGCACCATAAGCACGATGACGATGCGAAGAAACTGCAAGTTGTTCACCATGCCCCTTGTCCGCCCCGTGCACCGCGCTATGGGAGGGGCCGACGATGCGAAAGCTGGCAAAACCCGAATGATCACGCTTAAATGACAACAACCGCGCTGCTCATCCGGAAACGCCGCTTTCTGCCGCTGTTCGCAACACAGCTGCTCGGCGCGTTCAACGACAACCTCTACAAGAACGCGATGATCCTCTATGTGGTGTACACCGTATACCATTCCGAGGCTGCCGAAGCGCGCTTCTCCGCCATCGCTTCGGCGGTGTTCATCCTGCCGTTCTTCCTGCTCTCCGCGCTGTCCGGCCAACTGGCGGACATGCGCGACAAGGCGCGGATCATCCGCATCGTGAAGGCGGCGGAAATCGCGATCATGCTGGTCGGCGCGGCGGGGCTGTTCATGGCCTGGCGCGGCATGGCGGTGCAGATCGTCGCGATACCGCTTATGCTCGCCGCGCTCCTCGCCATGGGCGTCCATTCCACCTTCTTCGGCCCGATCAAGTACGCGATCCTGCCCCAGCACCTGCACAAGGACGAAGTGCTCGCCGGCACCGGCCTCGTCGAGGCGGGAACCTATATCTCGATCCTCGCTGGCACGATCTTCGCGGGCTGGATCCCGGTCGAATGGGCCGCGCTGATCTGCATCGGCACGGCCTGCGTCGGCTTCTTTACCGCGCAGTTCGTGCCGCCCGCGCCCCCGCAGATGAAGCCCGAACCGCTCGATTTCAACGTGATCCGCTCCTCGATCACGCTCGTGCGGATGACCACTCGCCACCCCCGCGTGTTCCTCGCGATCGCCGCGATCAGCTTCTTCTGGACCATCGGCGCGGTGCTGTTCATCCAGTTCCCGCCGCTTGCGAAAAACGTGCTCTCCGCCAGCAAGGAAGTGGCCAGCCTGTTCCTCGTCGTCTTCTCGATCGGCGTCGCCATCGGCTCGGTCTCGATCAATCACCTGCTCAAGGGCACCGTCTCGGCCAAGTACGGCCCCGTCTCGGTGATCGTGATGGGCCTGTTCGTCGTCGCCTTCCATGTTGTCTGCAAGATGTGGCAGCACGAAGTCGGCTCGGCGCTGCTGGACGTGCCGGCGTTCGTGATGCAACCGCTCGCCGTCCCGCTGCTGCTCAGCCTCCTCGGCATCGCCATCTCGGGCGGCATGTTCGTGGTCCCGCTCTACGCCTTCCTGACCACGGTGGTCGACAAGGCCGAGACCGCGCGGACGATTGCGGCGAACAACATCGTCAACGCGGGTGCGATGGTCGTCGGCTCGCTCATTGCCATCGGCCTCAGCGCCGCGGGCGTGGCGCTGGCCGATCAGTTGCTGCTTGGCGCCGCGATGTGCCTCATCGCCGCATGGCTCGCCCGCGTGCTCCACAAGGCCGAACTGGCCCATGTGGGCGAGATCGAACACACGTTCGAGTAGATCAGAAGATGAAGGCCGAAACCGCCAGGAAGCAGGCGCAGTAGGCGAGCAGGAAGTCCTTCACGTCCTGCAGCGTGATCCGCCTGGGATCGACCGGCTTCGATCGCACGCCTTCGGGCAATTGCAGCGCCGCCATCGCGGCTTCCACCTCCGGCTCGAACAGCGGGAGCGGGCGCAGCACGTGCGCGGGCAGCGTGCGGCGGAAGGGATGTCCGGCCAGTTCCGGATTCGGGGCGCGTCGCAGGGACATGCCGCCCGTCTTAAGTCTTTATTTACCATCAGGGGAGGCCGCGACTCGGCTCCCTCCCCACCAAAGCGGGACTGTTTCGATCCGGCACAGCTCGCGCCGGTTCAGACCTGCGTCGTCCCGCCCGCCATATCCAGCACGATATCCCATTCCCCGCCGCGCACCGCCGAGACCGAGAGCCGCGACAGCCGCAGCAATTCCATCTCCGCCAGCGAGGGCGTCGCCTTGATCGCCGCCAGCGTCACCGGCGCGTTCAGCTTCGCGATCGGCGAGACTTTCACCGCCGCCCACTTGCCATCGGGGTCGGTCGGATCGGTCAGGCCCGCCACGCTGATCCGAACGATTCCAACGATCTCCTTGCCGATGTTGGAATGATAGAAGAACGCCAGATCACCGACCTGCATCGTCCGCAGGTTCCGCGCCGCCAGATGATTGCGCACGCCGTCCCACGTGCCTTCCCCTTCGGTGATGAGGTCATCCCAGCCATAGACGTCGGGCTCCGACTTCATCAGCCACGCCTGTTCGGTCGCCTTGATTTTGCTCATGCATGCCTTCCGGGATCGCGATATGGGAGGGCTCATAATCGCTCACGGAACCCGCGCAAGTCATGAACCTCGATACCCTCCCCGTCCTCTCGCTGGCCGCCCCATCGGGCAATCTCGCCGAAGAATTGGGCACCAGCTTCCAGCAGTTCGGCTTCGCGCTGGTGAAAGACCACGGCCTCGATCCCGCCCTCGTCGCGCGCGGGTGGGAACTCACCGCAGTCTTCTTCGCGCAGGACGAAGCCGCCAAGCGGCGCTGGCACGTGGCAGGCGGCGGCGGACAGCGCGGCTATACCCCCTTCCGCACCGAAATCGCCAAGGGCGCGGCACACCGCGATCTCAAGGAATTCTGGCACGTCGGCCGCGAACTGGCCCCCGGCGATCCCCTCGCGGCGACCATGCCCGCCCCAATGCCCGCCAACGTGTGGCCCGATGCACCCGCAGACTTCCGCGAAACCTTCACCGCGCTCTATGCCGAATTCGACCGCATCGGCGCGCAGATCCTCGCCCATATCGCCGTCTGGCTCGGCCTCGCGCCCGATTGGTTCGATCCCGCGATCGACGGCGGCAATTCGATCCTGCGCCTGCTCCACTATCCGCCGATTCCCGGCGACACCGGCGGCGCCATCCGCGCGGGCGCGCATGAAGACATCAACCTCATCACGCTGCTGCTGGGCGCCGAGGAAGCGGGCCTCGAACTGCTCACCCGCGAAGGCCGCTGGATCCCCGCCTCGCCCCCGCCCGGCGCGCTGGTGGTCAACATCGGCGACATGCTCCAGCGCCTCACCAACCACGTCCTGCCCTCGACCACCCACCGCGTCCGCAACCCCGACGGCGCCCGCGCCGCGCACAGCCGCTATTCGATGCCTTTCTTCCTCCACCTGCGCAGCGATTTCACGATCCGCACCCTCCCCGGCTGCGTGAGCGCGGAAAACCCGGACCGCTACCCGGTGCCGATAACGGCGGACGAATACCTCCACGAACGCCTGCGCGAGATCGGACTCACCACCTGAAGCGCATGGCAGGGCTCAAACCCCGGTTTGCGCAGGAATCACAAAAGGTCGGGCCACAAACCAAACCCCGTCGCCCCGTGTTTGACACGGGGCTCGGCTATGCTTCGAGCGCCGCGCCCGAAAAGAACAGCCGAGGCCCGTGTCAAGCACGGGCCGACGATCCTATCTCGTGTAACATGGCATCAGCCCGAGCGAACATCAGCGAACAACTGCTTCCGCCCGCTTACGGACATTGCAAAATGGGCATATGCTGGTGGTATGGTTCGAAAACTGGTCTGCGCGGGTCTACTACTCATGTGGGGGGTGCCTGCTTCAGCACTCTGCATTTATGATGGCGTGAATAACGCAAAGACCAGCATTGCTCGGGAGTTTCACGACTCCAAGTGGGTCGTTCGTGCGCATGTTGTCTCCGCTGATTATCATTGGTCGGATAATGGCGAGTCGTGGACACTTTATCGTCTTAAGGTTGTAAAATCCTATAAGGGCAAGCTGCGGAGCCGCGTCACATTGTTCACTGAGCGTAACAGCGGTGGCTTCTACATGGATGGCGCTGGCGGTGTGCCTGATTTTGATCGGGACTATTTGCTTTTTCTGGTGCCAGCCGGGTGGTCCAAGGCAGGTCGAGCAATCGCCAAGGATGCGCTTTGGGTCAATTATAGCTGCGGCCAATCCAAGGTGTGGAATGAGGTCACAGCTCACGACGTAGCGGAGTTAACCGCCCTTTCGCGAGGCCGCTGAACGTCCGCTTCCCACCGACTTCCAGCCATCCTGGCTCTTCACATCGCCACCAAAACCCATCGTCGCCCCGTGCTTGACACGCGGCTTGGCTACCTTCCAGCGCTGCCCTGCGGCTCATCTCCTGCCGGGTACCACTGGTCCCAAAGGTCGAGCCAATCGGGATTGTCTGCCTCGATCAGCGCGAACTTCCATTCCCGCCGCCATTTCTTGACGAGCTTCTCACGCGCAATGGCGGGTTCGATTTCCTCGTGCCGCTCGGCGTAGACGAGCCTGGTCTTTGCAAAGTCCCTGACATGCATCGAGCCTTCCCCCTCCCGATGCTGCCACACGCGGCGGATCAGATCAGAAGTGACGCCGACATACGTCCCGCCACGATAGCGGTTCGCCATGATGTAGACACAGCCGCCCTTCTCCATCGCTCCAGTATGCCGAACGCTAGGCTGCGAGGAAAGCCAAGCCCCGTGTCAAGCACGGGGCGACGGACAAGGAACTGGCAGAATTGTGCACTTCCCACCAATCCCACCCATCCCGCACACCGTCACCTCGCCCCTCGCACCTCAGACATTCACCCCAAGAACCTCGATCGCCCCCGCCTTCCCGCCGAAGTCGATCTCGTCCCCCGCCTCGGCCCCCATCAGCGCACGGCTGAGCGGCGCGGTGAACGAGAGCAGCCCCGCCGCCGGATCGGCCTCGTCATCGCCGACCAGCGTAACCGTGCGCGCCTCGCCGCCGATCCGGAACGTCACCGTCGAACCGAACGCGACCGCATCGCCTTCCGGCGGCGGCATCAGTTGCGCCGTCGCCTGCCGTGTCCGCCAGTAGCGCAAGTCGCGCTTCACGCGCTTGATCTCGGTCTCCTCGGAAAGGCCCGCCAGCTCCGCCTCCAGCGCCTCGACGCGCGCACCGATCAGCGCAAGGCCGCGCGCCGTCACCAGATTCGGCCCCGGCGGGATCGGCAGCTCGAACTTGGGCTCGAGATGCTCGTCATCACTCTCGCGGCGAAACGCGACGCTCATCGGCCAGTCCTTTGCTCCATGCAGGATTGACCGACATGGGGGAACCGGCGCGGCAGCACAAGAGCGGGAGGCGCCTGCCGATTTTCCTACAGGCGCCGGATGTGGCATGGTCGCTGTACGGGATCAGCAGGACCCGCGCGCTCTTTGATATGGTCAAATCGCCAAGAATCCGCGCGCGCCGGAAACTGTCGCCCTGTCGCTTTTCGCGCTTTTTACAACGCAATTTCAGATATTTGATAGGGAATCCGAAAAGCGACACACTGTCGCTTTTGTCGCTTTTCGCAGCGGGCTAACCCGCCGTTTCCTGCGGCACCACGTTGTATTTGCGCACCTCGTCCTGGCTCAGGCAATAGCGCGTGGTCTTGTTCTGCGCGGTCGCGACCGCCTGCTGCCGGTACATCACTTCGGTCAGCAGCTTGCGGCTGATCCCCATGCGGATCAGGAAATCGTTGTCCTCGCTCGCCAGCAGCGCGCTGTCCTGCTCGATCTGGCCGATCAGGCGCGTCGTCTCCGCGCTGCCTTCCTCGACCGAGATCTCGATCGTGTCGCGGTCGCCGGTGTGGGTGAACATGTGGACCATGAACACCCCGCCCGGATCGACGAAGCGCCGGTCGCCGCCCATGAATACGAAGTTGCAGGCGGAAAAGCACGTCCAGCCCTTGGGAATGCGCGTGACCATGCCGGGATAGCTGCGGATCACCTTGCCGGCGAGGTTCCCGGCGCGGGCATCGCCGCCGCGCGACTTGATCCAGATCTCCTCGATGCGCTCATCGGCATCGAGCGCGGCCTTGAGGCGCTTGGGCAAGGTCGAATCGATGATCCCGTCCGCGATCAGCACGTGCTTGCCGCCCCTGTCCTCCGCGGTCAGCGCAATCGCTTTGGCCTGCCCCCAATCGGGTGCGGCGGGGCACGAGGGGTTGTCCTTGTCCATCACGATGGCGGCAGGCTTCGCGGCCACGAGCGCGAAGCCCGCAAGGCCAAGAGCAAGGGCGCGCAGCCGGTCCATCAGGCCATCAGTGCATAGCGCGCCTGCCCGGGCCTGCGGCACATGCGCTTGTTGGCGGTGGTCTCCTCGCCGTTGACGATGATCACGTCGCTCACGGTGATGCATTGCAGGCCTGCCTGATCATTGTCATTGCGCGCGACCACGGTCGACGTGCCCGACACGTTCTCGCGCGTTTCGGACGTCCATGAGGAGGATGCGCCCACCGGCGGCGGCGCGGTATCCCCGGCCTCGCCGCGGGTCGCCTCGATCGTCGCGTTGGCGGCCTGCTTCTGCTCGGCGGGATCGAGCTTGCAGGCGATGGCATTGGTCAGCGTGCCCGCCACTTCGGAGATCGGAAAGTAGCTCGAAACCCCCGCCGACCCCGCCGCACGGCCAAGGCCCTGCCCGATGAGGCCGCCCAGCACCGCCGAGCCTTCGCTCTTACTCTTGCCCTTGGGGCAACCGTCCGAGCTCTTCGACGAACTGGACGGCACACTCGGCAGCGAGGGCATGCTGAAGCCCCCGAACTGCGCGCTGGCATGCGTCGCCGCGAGGCAGCCGCAGGCAAGAATGCCAAGCGCCGTGCCGAGCCGGTGGCAGAAAGCGGAACGAGACGTGTTCATCACCAATGGCACCCCTGATCTGCGCGGCGCCGCCTGCTTCCGTTCGATCCGGAGCATTGTCCGCCGCTGCAAGGCCTTTGTTATGCGGCGATCCGTTGTACCGCCGATGAACCCGATAGCGCGCATGCCTAGGCAGGGGTGTGATGTGCGTCAATGGCAAGGCAATCCGCGCACCACGCAATTGCGCCGCGCCGAGCCTGATCTGCCGATGTGAAGGAGGGGGAAATGGTGGAGCCTAGCGGGATCGAACCGCTGACCTCCTGCATGCCATGCAGGCGCTCTCCCAGCTGAGCTAAGGCCCCATATCCATTTCGCGAAGTGCCGCTGGAGGCACTGCGGTCCGGCAAGTGTTCCGCCGGAGGACCGCGCCTTTATGCGAGGCCCACCCTGCTGGCAACACAAAATTTGCACCAGAAGAAATTCACCCGCCGGAGCGCCGCGCGATCAGGCCGCGGGGCGCTCCGGCGCGTGGAAACGTCAGACTTCCTCGTCCTCGCCGTCGTGGCCGGGGACGCCCAGATCGTCGTCGCCGCCAAGATCGACGTCGTTGTCCGGCGAATCGGCATCCTCGTCGATGTCGAGATCCTCGTCGGCCAGATCGACGTCGGGCGCGACGTCGGCCTTCTCCTTCTGGATCTCCTCGTAGGGGATCGGCTGCTTCGACTTGAGCACCGGCTCGGGCGTCCAGCTGTACTTGCACTCGACGCAGGTGACCGGGTCATCCTTGCCCAAATCATAGAAGCGGGTGCCGCACTTCGGGCAGCCGTGCTTTGCGCCCCATTCAGGCTTGACCATGCGTAATCCTTAAGTCTGGCGCCCGCAGCAGACGCGGGCGGCTCGATGGCTCTGCTTGATGGGGACTGGTGATCCGGGAATCAAGCGCGGCGCGCGCCTTGCCATAGGCGCGGGGCGCTGTCAAAAGCGCGCCCGCTTCCCCGACCCAGCCAGACCCCGGAAAGACCCGCCAAAGTGCATGCAGCCGAAAACTCCGCCCCGCGCCCCCGCCGCTTCAGCGCCACCGGGCCGCTGACCGGGCGGATCCGCGTCCCCGGCGACAAGTCGATCAGCCACCGCTCGATCATGCTTGGCGCGCTGGCGGTGGGCCGGACGCGGGTCACCGGGCTGCTAGAAGGCGAGGACGTGATGTCCACCGCCGCCGCCATGCGCGCGATGGGCGCCACGATCGACCGCCTGTCCTCTGGCGAATGGGTGATCGACGGCGTCGGCGTCGGCGGCCTGCTCCAGCCCAGGCAGGCGCTCGACATGGGCAATTCGGGCACCTCGACCCGGCTGCTGATGGGTCTCGTCGCCAGCCATCCGATCACCGCGACGTTCATCGGCGATGCCAGCCTGTCGAAGCGTCCGATGGGCCGCGTGATCGATCCGCTCTCGCAGATGGGCGCGGACTTCACCGCCGCCCCGGGCGGACGCCTCCCCCTCACCTTGCGCGGGATCAGCCCCGCGGTACCAATCTCCTACCGCCTGCCGGTCGCATCGGCGCAGGTGAAGAGCGCGGTGCTGCTGGCGGGGCTCAACACGCCGGGGATCACCACGGTCGTCGAACCGGTGCCGACCCGCGACCACTCCGAGCGCATGCTGAAGGGCTTCGGCGCCGATCTGACGGTCGAGGTCGCGGCGGACGGCACGCGCACCATCCACCTCACCGGCGAGGCGGAACTGAGGCCCCAGACCATCGAAGTCCCCGGCGATCCCTCCTCCGCCGCGTTCTTCGTCGTCGCGGCTCTACTTGTCCCGGGCTCGGACCTCGTGATCGAGAACGTCGGCCTCAACCCCACCCGTGCCGCGCTGTTCGACGTGCTGCGCGACATGGGCGGCCAGATCGAGGAAGTGGACCGGCGCGATGTCGGCGGCGAGCCGGTCGCGGACTTGCGCGTGCGCCACTCGGCGTTGACCGGCATCGCCGTCGATCCGGCTGTCGTGCCGAGCATGGTCGACGAGTTCCCCGTCCTGTTCGTGGCGGCGGCGCTTGCCAGCGGGCGGACCGTCACCACCGGCCTCGACGAGCTTCGCGTCAAGGAAAGCGACCGCATCACCGTGATGCGCGTGGCGCTGGAGCAGGCCGGCGCGACAGTGACGGAAACCGAGGACGGCCTGATCATCGACGGGACCGGAGGGGAACCACTGCGAGGGGCCAACAATCAGCCTGTCGCCACCCACCTCGATCACCGCATCGCCATGAGCATGGCCGTGGCCGGCCTCGCCAGCCGCGCCGGCGTTGACATCGACGACACTCGCCCTATCGCCACCAGCTTCCCCGTGTTCGAAGCGCTGTTGGCAAAGGCTACCGCACAGGCAGGAGACGCCGCATGATCATCGCCATCGACGGTCCCACCGCTTCGGGCAAAGGCACCATCGCCAAGGCGCTCGCCGCGCACTACGGCCTGCCGCACCTCGACACCGGCCTGCTCTACCGCGCAGTCGGTCGCCAGGTGTTCCTGACCGGAGGCAATCCCGACGATCCGGACCAGGCTCTTGCCGCCGCCGACTTTCCGGAAATCCTGCTTGCCGACGATGCCTTGCGCAGTGAGGAGACCGGCGCGCTCGCCAGCCGCGTGTCGATCCATCCCGCCGTGCGCGCCGCGCTGCTCGCGCGCCAGCAGGCCTTCGCCCGCCAGCCCGGCGGCGCCGTGCTCGACGGCCGCGATATCGCCACGGTGATCGCGCCCGAGGCCGAGGCCAAGCTGTTCGTCACCGCCAGCGTCGCCGCCCGTGCGCTGCGGCGCTGGGCCGAAATGCAAAAGCGCGGCGAGGACGTGACGCGCGAGGCCATCGAGGCCGACCTTGCCGCCCGCGACGAGCGGGACCGCAACCGCGCCGCGGCGCCGCTGCGCCAGGCCGAAGGTGCCGAACTCCTCGACACCTCCGCCCTTCCGATCGAGGCCGCCATCGCGGCGGCGATCGCACTCGTCGAGAAGCAGCGAAAGGCTTGACATCGCCTCTCCCATAACGCGATATATAACGCGTTATGGGAGAGAGCAGATGATCGATATCCTGCGCGAGGCCGGGCCCGTTTTCCTTGGCAGCCGCCTCAAGCGGCTGGCCGAGCGGATGCAGGCCGAGGCCGCCATCGCCATCGCCGACGCGGACCTCCCCTGCCAACCGGGCCACATGGCGCTGCTCGCCGCGCTAGCCCGGGGACCGCAGAGTGTGAGCCAACTGGTCGCCGCCGTCGGCACCAGCCAGCCGGGCGTGACGCGCGCGGTGGGCCAGATGGCGCAACTCGGCCTTGTCGATACCGTCACCGGTCGCGACCAGCGCCGGCGCCTCGTCTCGCTCACGCCAGACGGCGAGGCGGCCCACGCCGCAGCGGTCACCGAAGTCTGGCCGCGCATCGGCGGCGCAGTGGAAGCGCTGCTCGCGTCCGTCCCCGGCGATTTTCTCACCACCGTCGAACAGATCGAGGATGCCCTTACCGAACGCTCGCTGCTCGACCGCGCCCGTCCGCCCCGCAAGACCGCACTGCGCTTGCGCGAATATTCTGACGATCTCGCGCAGGCGTTCCATGACATCAATGCCGAATGGATCAGCGCGATGTTTGTGCTCGAGCCGGTCGACCGCGAAGTGCTCGAGAACCCGCGCGAGAAGATCATCGACGCAGGCGGCACCATCCTGTTCGTCGAGGCGGATGGGCTCGGCGTGGTCGGGACTTGCGCACTCAAGCCGACCGGCGGCGGCGGTTATGAGCTGACCAAGATGGGCGTGCTCGAAAGCGCGCGGGGCCTTGGCGCAGGGGCATTCCTGCTGGCGGCTGCTATTGCCCGGGCCCAGCGCATGGGCGCCGATCCGCTCTACCTCCTCACCAACCAAACCTGCGCAGCGGCGATCCACCTCTACGAAAAGCTGGGTTTCCACCACGACGCCGGGATCATGGCTGATTACGGTACGCGCTATGCCCGCTGCGACGTGGCCATGCGCTACAACCCCGCTGCGCCCGCATAAGTGCGTATGGCCTGAAGCCTGCCGAATTGCCGCCGTTCTGAATGCAAGTGGTAAACCGGCGGCAGGAGCAGGCCATGTTCGAAGACTACGAGGGCGTGGAGAATATCAATCACCGACGCGCGCGGCGCGTGGGTTTCGAGCTTCCGGTGCGGTGCAAGCATGGCGTTACGCGGTCAACGGTCATGCTTAAGGACATGACCACGCATGGCGCCCGCATCGAAGGCATTCCGCGCCAGCGCATCGGCGATACGGTCACGCTGTTTCTCCCCGAACTCGCGCCGAAGGTCGCGCTGGTCGTGTGGTCGCGGGACAAGACGTCAGGCATCGAATTCGAACTGCCGCTGCACGAAAACGTCTTCGCGAACCTTGTCGCCGATTTTGCGATCGGCCATCTGCAACGGCTGGAACTGGGCCGGCCCGAAACGGATGCCGCCGCACAAGCCAAGCCCGCCGTGCCGCCGGCGCGCCACGCGGCCTGAAAGTCCACTTTCACCTTGCATCTTCGCCGATTCCCGCTAAGGGCCAGCGCTTCCGCGGGCGGGGCGACGGTCTCGTCCGCGGGAACTTGAAGAAAGCCGGAGGGGCCCCGCAATACCGCGGATCAGCCAGCGATCGGTTAGATTGATGAAGGACGCAAGGCCCCATGCCGCTTTACGAGCATGTTTTCCTTGCGCGTCAGGATCTGAGCCAGGCTCAGGTTGACGCGCTTGCCGCCACCGCCACCGAAATCGTCGAACAGGGCAACGGGAAGGTCGTCAAGACCGAGACCTGGGGTCTGCGTTCGCTGGCGTACAAGATCCAGAAGAACCGCAAGGCGCACTTCGTGCTGCTCGACATCGATGCCCCCGCCGGCGTCGTGGCCGAGCTCGAGCGCCAGACCGCGATCAACGAGGACGTGATCCGCTTCATGACCGTGCGCGTCGACGCACACGAAGCCGGCCCCTCGGTGATGATGCGCAAGAACGACCGCGAGCGGACCCGCCGCCGCGAACGCGAAGGGGAATAAGCCATGGCTCGTCCGTTTTTCCGTCGCCGCAAGTCGTGCCCGTTCTCGGGCAAGGGCGCCCCGGTCATCGACTACAAGGACGTGCGCCTGCTGCAGGGCTTCATGTCCGAGCGTGGCAAGATCGTGCCTTCGCGCATCACCGCCGTTTCGGCAAAGAAGCAGCGTGAGCTGGGCCAGGCGATCAAGCGCGCCCGGCACATCGGCCTGCTTCCGTACATCGTCAAGTAAGGAGCGCGAGACATGCAGATCATCCTGCTCGAGCGCATCGAGAAGCTGGGCTCCATCGGCGACGTCGTAACCGTCAAGGACGGCTACGCCCGCAACTTCCTGCTGCCCAACAAGAAGGCTCTCCGCGCCAACGAAGCCAACCGCAAGGTCTTCGAAGCCAACCGCGCCAAGATCGAAGCTGACAACGCGGCCCGCCGCGCCGATGCGCAGGCCGAAGCCGGCAACGTCGAAGGCAAGGAAGTCGTGCTCATCCGCGCTTCGTCCAACGCCGGCCAGCTTTATGGTTCGGTTTCGGTGCGCGACATCGTCGACGCGCTGGTCGATCAGGGCGCCAAGGTGACGAAGTCGATGGTGGTGCTGGAACGCCCGATCAAGACCATCGGCATCTCGACCGTGAAGGTCGCGCTGCACCCTGAAGTGAGCGTGACGGTCAAGGTCAACGTCGCCCGTTCGCCCGACGAAGCCGCGCTGCAGTCGCAGGGCGTCGACGTCATCGACGCGATGTTCGATACCGAAGTCGGTGGCTTCACCGAGGAATACGATCCCAACGCCGAACCGGGTGAAATCCCGGCCGACCTGCTCGAAGAGCGCGCCGCCGACGCGGACGCCTGAGGCCAGAGATCAAGGCAATGAAAGAGGGGCGCTTCCGCAAGGGAGCGCCCCTTTTTCGTGGGCGTCACACCGAGCTTTAGCTCATTCCAGCTCGAGATCCGAGAAGACAACATTGGCGCCGGAACACGAGACGTTCAGTGGCCCCGCCGGCGGATAGCGCAGTCTCAGGGTCTTGGTCACCGGATCGGTCTTCCCCATCGAAATCGTGAGCACGCCGTCCTTCACGGCGACCCGAAACGTGATCGGCACGCCGGGTTTGGCCTGCGCGAACGGTTCTGCGTTGCCGTTGCCATGCACCTCGAACTGGACCTTGAGGCCGCCTTCCGGCTTTGGCACCAGAAAGGCGAGCAATCCGGTGCAACCGCATCCGCCCTCACCCGGCGGAACTTCGACTCGCAGCGCGATCTCGGCGCGCGGCATCCGGTCGGGCCCGATAACGCCATCGACGAATTGGATATGCCCGCTGATCGCCCGCCCTTCCGGAACGATGATCCGGTCATTCTCGCCATAGCCGGTATGGCATTCCCATCGGCCCACATTCTCGGCAAATGCCGGCCCGCCGGTCAAGGCGAAGGCAAGCGCGGCAGCGGCGACCACGCGCAGCCTTGACGTAATTCGGGGCATGCAGCGTTCCTTGCAAGACCGGCAGATGGCTCTGGCAAGCACGATAGGCGGCATCGCTTAACAAGCGGTTGGAATGCGTTTCGGCGAACTGGCCCGAAGTCGGCAGGGATGGCACGCGGTGCGGCCGGCCATCCCTGCCCCTGGCATCACATCACGAAGTCGGCCGCCACGAGCGCGGTCGCGCTGGTCACAAGGATGGCAAAATCGGCCAACTTGTCACCGTTCACGTCGCCCTGGACTAGCCACTGGGTGCCCTGCGCTGCCACCGTCAGCGCACCATGAGTGCCGTCGAAAGCGCTCAGGAGCTTGAACGCGCCCTCGCCCGCATCGGCACCGTTGGCATCGATCTTGGCAAGGTCGATCAGGTCACCGTCCGAGCGTGAGAAGTCGAGGATCTGGTCCCGCCCCTTGTCCTCAACTGTCGAATCGCCAAGGCTGCTGAACACGAAGCGGTCCGCCCCAGCGCCACCGAAGCTGAAATCACGACCGATTCCACCGATCAGCACATCCGCGCCACCGTTGCCGCGCAATGTGTCGTTGCCGGCCGCACCATTGAGCGTATTCGCCGCATCATTGCCGCCGATCCAGTCGGCACCGCTGTTGCCGGTGCCGTTGATCGCGGCGATGCCGGTAAGCTGCAACTGTTCGACATTGGCGGACAGGGTGAAGCTCACAGACGCCTTGACAACATCCTTGCCGCCGTTCGCGTCCTCGATGACCTTGTCGCCTGTGTTGTCGACCACATAGACGTCGTCCCCGCCGCGACCGATCATCGTGTCCGCACCAGCCCTCCCGTCGATGAGGTTCTTTCCGTCGTTGCCGGTGATCGTGTTGGAAAGCGCATTGCCAGTGGCCGAATAGGCGCTCCCGCGGAGAGTCAGATTCTCGAGCGTATCGCCCAGCGTATAGCTGATCGACGATACCACCGTGTCAGTGCCCTGCCCGGCCAGTTCAATGATCTTGTCGTTGACGCTGTCGACCACATAGGTGTCGTTGCCGAGGCCGCCCGTCATCGCATCCGCGCCCGCACTGCCGTCAAGCAGGTCGTTACCATTGCCGCCGTCAAGGATATCGTTGCCGCTTGCGGCGTAGAGGCTGTCGTTGCCGTCACCCCCGCTGATGGTGTCGCTCGCCGACCCACCGCGGATCACATTGTCGAGCGTATTGCCGGTCGCCTTGACCGACACCGACACGTTAAAGGTCAGATCTTCGACGTAGGCGCCCAGCGTATAACTGGTCACCGCGCTGCCGTTGATGACTACGGTATCGAGGCCACCGCGTGGATCTGCGGTTTCCGTCACCACATCGCCGAGATTTTCGACGTAGTATGTGTCGTCGCCAAGACCGCCTGACATCACATCAGCACCAAGACCACCCATGAGCGTATCATTGCCGCCATTGCCGGTCAGCGTGTCGTTACCCGAACCGCCCTCAAGCATGTTGGCCTGCTCATTGCCGATGAGCTTGTTGTCGGCAGCATTGCCCGCACCGTTCATCGCGGTTCCGGACAAGGTTAGGTTCCTTGCGCTTGGGGCGAGGGTGACATTCAGACCTTGCGTAACCGTGACATCGGGTTTCGCAGCGCTGCCAACCAGCGGTGCGGTCCCGGCGCCCGGCGGCGGCAGCGGGGTCGTGCCGAGCAGTTCGTTGAGCCAGTAGGTCACCGTCTCGACACGCGCGTTGGCGTTGCCGTCCTCGTTGACGAAGCGGTCACCCGTGGTGTCGAAGCCGATGTGGTAGATGCCGTCCATCACCGTGTTCACGGCTTCCTCGCCAAGCAGGTAGCTCGCCCCGCCGTCGCCCTGAACGAGGTGGAAGCCGGTCTCGATACCGTTCTCGTCATCGCCATGGGCGGCAATGAACTCCGCCTTGCGGTTGGCGTGGATCCAGTCGGAAAGCTCATAGGTCTCGGCAACGGTGAGGTGGCCATCGTCAAGCGCGCCGGTCGCCTGGATCGCATCGACGATGATGTGGTTGATCTTGTCGGCCGCCGCCGCCCCGCCGCGGATCTGCAGCGCGGAAATGTTGTTCCTGAGGCCGTCATCCTCGCCGATCATCTGGATCAGCTTGTCGAGACCGGTGCCGGTGGTGCCGACCGGGCCATCATAGGCGTAGGGCAAGCCGCCCGCCGGCATGGGCCCGTTCGCCGCCAGCGCAGCCGTGTAGTCGTCGATCGAGGCGTAGAACCTGTCCGCGCCGACCGGATTGCCGTCGAGCTCCAGCCGCAGGCCTTCGGCACCGTTGTTGTCGAAGTAGAACAGATCGATCGCATAGAGCCCCGACTTGGCCACATCGATCTTCTTGCTCGTGCCGGAAAAGCCCCGACCCCACGCATAGCTGGAAAGCTCGTCGCCGCCGAGCTTGAGCAGGAATCCGTCGTCCGAGCGCACGTTGACGAGGTGCTTCCCCTTGTCGAGCCAGACATACCCCTGCAGCCGGAGGCCGATGGTGTTCATCGCCGTATCGGCGCCGCCATCGGTAAGGACCGCCTTGCCATCAAGGAATTCGCCCAGCGTCCTGACCTCGTCAAACCCGCCAAAGTTCACTGTCCTCGCGCCGAGGTGGAAACTGGCCGATTTCGTGGCGGTTTGCGCGATGAGATCGTCGATCGAGTCAAAGGTCGTGCCGCGGTCGAATACTTCGCCCTTGAGACCGGTGCCCGCGCGAACCGCAGGTTGGTCACCCTCGATTGCGGCTGCGCCATTCCATTGGCTCGGCAAGGCACCCGAAGTGTTGATCGCACGCAGCTCGAAAGCGTCCAGCACGCGGTTGTAGACCGCGAGATTGCCAACCTTCCCGTCGAGGTGGCTGTCCAGCTGGCTCGGATGGCTCGAATTCCGGCCCCAGGTACCAGCCCCCAGCGCAAGGCTTCGGGTGTTGGCAGCCAGCCCGGTCACCGCATCGACATCCGCGCCGACGCGCTTGCCGTCGAGGAACAGGCCCAGCCCGTCCGGCCCGAAGGTGACCGCAAGCGAATACTGGCGGCCCGCTTCGATGGTCACGTCTTCGGCCTTGATCCAGCGGTCCTGCTTGCCATCCTGCAGGATCACATAGAGTTCCCCATCGCGGATGAAGGCCGTGATATCCCCCGCCGCATTCGATGCGCCGTCCTTCGAGAACACCACATGGGTGGCGCCATCGTCGGGGTGATTGGCGGTGAAATCGAGCGCGATGGTCCCCGCGGTCAGCGCCGTTCCAGACGGCTTGCCCAGATCCAGCGCGCCCTTGGTGCCGTCATCGGTCACCACGGCCACCCGGCTGAACACCACGCTGGTCTTCAGCGTTGCCGCATCGACCGGACCACGGCCCGACTGAAGCGCGCCGGAAGCAAGATCCTTCGCCAGCAGGATGCTGATCCAGTCCGATGCATCGCTGATCCGCGTGGCGGCGTCGCCGTCCTCGTTCTGGAAGCGGTCGCCCTCGATCTTGAAGCCACTGTGGAACACGCCATCGGCAACCGTATCGACCGCCAGATCGCCGAAGATATACTCGCGCCCGCCGTCTCCGCGCGCGGTGTGGAAGCCGCTCTCGAACGGGCCTTCATCATCGCCGTGGAGCGTTGTCCACTCGGCCAGCTTGTTGGCCCTGATCCAGCGGTTGACGTCGACCATGTCCATCTGGTCGATCTGCCGGTCGTCGGCGACGCCGGTTTCCCGGATCGCCTGGATGAGGATCCTGGCCATGCCGTCGGCGGCCTTGGCTGCGTCGTTGATCTCTTTCTGCGAGATGCGGTGATTGAGGCCGATGTCATCCACCAGCCGCTCGATCAGCAGGTCGAGCCCGGTGCCGGTGGTGCCGTGCGCCTGCGGATCGGCCTTGCTGTTCTTGAGCGTACCAGCTGCAAGTTCGGGCGCCAGCAGCGTATCGAGCCAATGCGCGACATCGTCGACCCCCGGTCCCCAGAAATTGCGCGGCGAGGTGAGGTGCCCGTCGCGGATCTCGAACGCCAGTTCGTAGATCCCGTCCAGCACCCGGTCGACCCCGGCCTGGTCGAACAGGCGGGTGACGGCACCCTCTCCGGAAACACGCTGGAATCCGGTCTCGACGCCGTTTGTGGACCTGCCATAGAGTGCGGTGAACTTGGTGAAGCTGTTCGAGCGCAAGTAGGAGTTGAGCGAATAGATGTCGGAGACGGAGATGTCGCCATCATTGGCAAGGCCGAGTGTCTTGATCGCGCTGACGATCAGCCCGTTCATGCCATCGGCCGCTGCCGCCCCTTCGCGGATCGCCGCAGCCGAAGAACCCATGTTGAGGCCGTAATCGTCGGCAATCAGCGTTATGGCGCGGTCGAGACCGGTGCCCGTAGTCCCCATGATCCCCATTGCGCATCTCCTTGGTTTTCCCGCTTATGTTCGGAGCATGCCCAATGGCGTTTTAAGGTAAATGACTGCGGGAAAGCCCTAAGGCGTTAACCCATTCGCTTAAAGAACGCCGCACCCGACAGAAATGCAGACAACCACTTTCCAGTATATCACCATTTGATTCCAATGATTTGACAGAGCATTTCCAGTAAAGTTGATCGGGAGCATTTCATGAAATTCACGCAAGCCGTCGCAGCTGCTGCACTCCTTGTCGGAGCGGCTCCCGTTAACGCTGCAGCGAAAAGTTCCGAAATAATCGGCGAAGCGAAAATCGAACGCGATGAGTGGGGTATCGCGCATATCTCGGGAAGGACCGATGCGGACGCTGTCTACGGGATGATCTATGCACAAGCGGAGGATGACTTCCCGCGAATCGAGCGCAACTACCTCGTCAACCTGGGCCGGCTGGCCGAGGCGGAAGGGGAAAGCGCTCTCTGGCAGGACTTGCGCCAGCGTCTGTGGATCGATCCCGCCGTGCTCAACGCGGACTATGCGAAGAGCCCGGCCTGGCTGCGCAAGCTGATGGATGCGTGGGCCGCCGGGCTCAACGCCTACCTCGCCGATCATCCCGAAGTTAAACCCCGAGTGTTGACGCATTTCGAGCCGTGGATGGCATTGAGCTTCACCGAAGGCAGCATCGGCGGCGATATCGAACGCGTGCCGGTCTCGCAGGTCGAGGCCTTCTACGGCGCGCGCAAGGTTGCGATGACCGACGACGAACTCGGCCGCCGCCTGAAGGAACCGGCGGGCTCCAACGGCATCGCCATCGCGCCATCGCGTACGGCGGGCGGGCACGCGCTGCTGCTGATAAACCCCCACACCAGCTTCTACTTCCGCGCCGAACAGCAGGTCACCAGCGGCGAAGGCCTCAATGCCTATGGCGCGGCGACCTGGGGGCAGTTCTTCATCTATCAGGGGTTCAACCAGAACGCCGGGTGGATGCACACGACAACTGGGTCCGACCGCGTCGACGAGTTTGCCGAAACGGTGGTGCAGCAACCGGGCAAGGCGCCTGCCTACAAGGTGGGCGATGCGGTCAAGCCGTTCACCACCCAGACCGTCACGCTCAAGGTCCGCCAGCCGGACGGCTCGCTCGCCGAGCGCAGCTTCACGACCTATGCCAGCGAGCACGGCCCAGTGGTGCGCGAAGAGGGCGGCAAGTGGATTGCCTATGGCCTGATGAACCGGCCGGTCCCGGCACTGGAGCAGAGCTTCCTGCGCACCAAGACCAGTGATCTGGCAAGCTTTCTCAAGGTAGCCGGCTTGCAGGCCAATTCGAGCAACAACACCTTGTTCGCCGATACCAAGGGCGAGATCGCGTACCTGCACCCGCAGTTCGTGCCGATCCGCGACAACAGCCTTGACTGGCGCCGGCCCGTCGACGGCAGCAAGCCGGCGGCGCGGTGGCAGGGGCTGCATCCGGTTTCGAGCCTGCCCAACGTGCTCAATCCCGCGAACGGCTGGGTGTTCAACGTGAACAACGCGCCGTGGACGGCGGCCGGGGCGGACAGCCCGAAGCGGGACGCCTTCCCGCGCTACATGGATGAAGCGGGCCAGAACGCGCGCGAAGCCCACGCCCGCGCCGTGCTGACAGGGCGCAGCGACTTCACGCTCGAGAAGCTGATGGCCGCCGCCTACGACCCCGCACTTCCCGCCTTCGACCGCCTGCTCCCGCCACTGTTCGCCGCGCACGCTGCCGCGCCGGACACCAAGCGGGATGGGCCGATCGCGCTGCTGCGGAGCTGGGACCACAAGTGGGCGCTGAACTCTACCGCCACCAGCCTCGCGGTCGGTTTTGCCGAGGCGCTGTGGGCGCGGGTGGTGAAGATCGACGACAGCGACGAGGAAAGCCTGTGGGAGCGGATGAACAATCGGATCACCGATGGCGACCGCCTTGCCGCGCTCGATGACGCGGTGAACCGGCTCGTCAGCGATTTCGGCTCGTGGCAGGTGCAGTGGAGTTCGCTCAACCGCTACCAGCGCAACGATGGGGCGATCACGCAGACCTTCGACGATGCCAAGCCCAGCACGCCGATCCCGTTCGCCAGCGGCAACTGGGGCAGCCTCGCCTCGTTCGGCGCGGCGCGCTATCCGGGGACGAAGCGGATGTATGGCACCAGCGGCAACAGCTTTGTCGCGGTGGTCGAGTTCGGCCCCAGGGTCCGCGCCCGCGCCGTCAGCATCGGCGGGACGAGCGCCGATCCGGCCTCGCCCCACTTCGGCGATCAGGTGGACCGCTATGCCAGCGGCAACCTGCGCGAGGTGTGGTTCTATCCGGAGGACCTGAAGGCCCATATCGTCTCGACCAAGGTGCTCAGACGAATGCGCTGAACGCATGACTTCCAAAGGTCACGGCAGGCAGTTACACCTAGGGCATGGATCATATCGCCTCTGTGCTCGACGAGCTTTCGCGCATCTACACCGCCTCGGTCGCCCGGCTGCGCGAGGACGTCATGGCTTTCGCCGCCAAGGGCACGCTGCCGCCGGACGAGCGGCGGCACGATGGCAGCTATTGCTACCCGGAACTGCGCATCCACTTCGAGGGCGAGCCGAGCATTGAGCCGACTGGCCATTCGTTCGGCCGCCTCGCGCAGAAAGGCACTTATGCCTGCACGGTGACCCGCCCCAACCTGTTTGGCGACTACCTTGCCGAGCAGCTCGCGATCATCCTGCAAGGCTTCGACGTGACGGTGGAAGCCGCCGTCTCGCGGCAGGAAATCCCCTTCGCCTATGTCCTCGACGGCAGCCTCGGCGCGCAGATGGGAAGCGTGACGCCGCAGGAGCTGGCGCGGCATTTCCCCAATGCCGATCTTGCCCATATCGGCGACGAGATCGCGGACGGCGAGTACAACGTCGGCGATGGGCCGCTGCCGCTCTCGCTGTTCGACGGGCTGCGCACCGATTTCAGCCTTGCGCGGCTGGCCCACTATACCGGCACGCCGCCGGAGGATTTCCAGCGCTACATCCTGTTCACCAACTACCACCGCTATGTCGACGAGTTCGTCGACTGGGCGGGCAAGCAGCTGGGCACCGGCGAGTATACCGCGCTGTCGGGCGCGGGCGGGCTCTATCTCGATGCGCCGGTCGACAATGCCCGCGCCCGCATGTCGGACACGGCATGGCGGCGGCACCAGATGCCGGCGTACCACCTCGTCGCGCCGGACGGCAACGGAATCACGCTCGTCAACATCGGTGTCGGCCCGTCGAACGCCAAGACGATCTGCGATCACCTCGCAGTCCTGAGGCCCGAGGCGTGGCTGATGATCGGCCACTGCGGCGGCCTGCGTCCCACGCAGAAGATCGGCGACTATGTGCTGGCGCATGCCTATCTGCGCGACGACCACGTGCTCGATCCGGTGCTGCCGCCGGAAATCCCGATCCCGGCCATCGCCGAAGTGCAGGTGGCGCTGGCGCGGGCGGCGGAGATCGTCAGCGGCGCGGGCGGATCGGACCTCAAGCGGCGGATGCGCACCGGCACCGTCGTCACCACCGACGACCGCAACTGGGAACTGCGCTACTCGCACTCCGCACGCCGCCTGAGCCTGAGCCGCGCGGTCGGCATCGACATGGAGAGCGCCACCATCGCCGCGCAGGGCTATCGCTTCCGCGTGCCCTACGGGACGCTGCTGTGCGTTTCGGACAAGCCGCTCCACGGCGAGCTCAAGCTGCCGGGCCAGGCGAATCGGTTCTACGAGGAGGCGATCTCAAGCCATCTCGCCATCGGCACGACCGCCTGCGCGCTGCTGCGGGCGGAAGGCGCCCGCCTGCACAGCCGCAAATTGCGCGCGTTTAACGAGCCGCCGTTCCGGTGAGAGGTTGACGCAGTTGACACAGTCCAGAGAGAAAACTGTCAACCCTCGCCGCGACTGATTTCAAAGCATTTTCTCCGAGCACTGGCGAGTGCCCGCGCGCAGCGGGTTGGAAACGGGCCGCACGGCACACCGGTCCTGTTCACCGGGAACCCGGTGCGGATGATCGGCGGCGCGGCACTTGGGAAGGAACCACGGTTCAAAGAGCAATGGCCAGCATGGCTCAAACCGCGGCCTGTAGGAAAATGGTTTTTACCCCTCCGACCTGCCTGCGGCAGGCCACCTCCCCATTTGTCCCTTCGGGAAAAATGGGGAGGACGTCATGAAGTCCGGCCCATTTGTGCCTGCGGCAAAAATGGGGAGGATCTAGTGATCACCAGCCGCAGGTCTGGCCCTTGTTCTGGGCCTCGAGCCACTTCTGCAGCGGGGCGAAGTAGCGGATCATCGCCTTGCCGCTCATTTCGCGGCTGCCGGTGAAGGCTTCCAATGCATCAGGCCACGGCTTGCTGGCGCCCATCGAGAGCATCGCGTTGAGCTTCGCGCCGACGGCCTTGTTGCCATAGAAGCTGCAGCGGTGAAGCGGGCCCTGCCAGCCGGCTTCCTTGCACGCCGCTTCGTAGAACTGGAACTGCAGCACGCGGGCGAGGAAGTAGCGCGTGTAGGGCACGACCGCGGGGATGTGGAACTTGGCGCCGGGATCGAAGGCATCGGCCGGGCGTTCCGCCGGGGGCACGAGGCCCTGATACTTGAGGCGCATCTGGTTCCAAGCGGCTTCGTAATTGTCCGGCTTGATCGAGCCGTCGAACACGCCCCAGCGCCAGCGGTCGATGAGAAGGCCGAAGGGCAGGAACGCGACCTTGTCCATCGCCTGACGCAGCAGGAGGCCGGTATCCTTGTCCGCCGCGGGGACCTTGTCGCGCCCCATCAGGCCGATCTGGACGAGGTATTCGGGCGTGATCGAGAGCGCCATGGTATCGCCGATGGCCTCATGGAAGCCATCGTTGGCGCCTTCCATGTAGTAGCGCGAGGGCTGCTGGTTGTAGGCGCGCTGGTAGTAGTTGTGGCCGAGTTCGTGATGGATCGTCACGAAATCATCGCCGTTGACCTTGGTGCACATCTTGATGCGCAGGTCGTCCTTGTTGTCGATATCCCACGCCGAGGCATGGCAGACGACCTCGCGGTCGCGCGGCTTGGTGATCTGCGAGCGTTGCCAGAACGTCTCGGGCAGCGGTGCGAAGCCGAGCGAGGAGTAGAAACCCTCGCCCGCCTTGACCATCTTGACCGGATCATAGCCCTTGGCGACGAGCAGTTCGCCGACATCGTAGCCGAGATCGCCCGAGCCCTTGGGGGCGACCACGTCGTAGATATTGCCCCATTCCTGCGCCCACATGTTGCCGAGGAGATCGGCGCGGATCGGGCCGGTCTTCTTCTGGACGGCGTCGCCGTACTTCTCGTTCAGCTTGGTGCGGGTGTAGCAGTGGAGCTGGACGTAGAGCGGGCGGACTTCGTTCCAGATCTTCTCGGTAAGTGCGGCAAAGGCGGCCGGGTCCATATCGTAGTTCGAGCGCCACAGCGCGCCGGTATCGGCAAAGCCGAGTTCGCGCGCGCCTTCGTTCGAAAGCTCGACCATCTTCGCATAGTCGTCCTTCATCGGCTTGCCGACGCTGTCGTGCCACGAGAGCCACATTTCCTTGAGCTGATCGGGGTTGCGATTGGTGCCCATCGCCTCCTCGATATCGCTGCCGTTTACGGCCAAGCCGTTCAGCGTGCCGTGGCCCTTCCCGTAGAGGCCCTGGATACGGGCCTGGCGGGTGCCGAAGTCTTCCGCCGCGCCGGGGGTGGTCGGCACCGGGCTGGTGATCTGGGTGCGCATCATGACGAGCTTGCGCTGGTCTTCGGCGGTGAGGCCGGGGACCTTGGCCATGCGCGCGGCTTCGGCGGCGGTCTTCACCATGAAGGTGTTCTGCTCGGCGTTGGAGGCGGCGACGAGGGCTTCGGTATCGTCGGTGATATTGGTCTCGTAGACCCACTGGGTGCGGCCGGCACGGACGGTCTCATCGAAGTAGGCCTGGTCGGCGGCCTTGATCCACGCCTGCGCGGACGCAGCATCGGGGGCCTGCTGGGCGAACGCGGGCATGGCCACGCTGGCAGCCGCGAGCGCGGCGAGAGATACAAGTGTTTTCATGGGGCTGGCTCTCCGGTCAGTGGATCTGGACAGCATCCGCGGCTGTCCTTGCCGCGTCCGTCGGCCAGGTCCGTAACGGAGTCAAGCGGTCAGAAATGAAACCAGTTCGGCGCCCATCGCGGGTTCGGTCACGCAGCTCATGTGGGTGCCGGGGATCGTGGAGCGGCGGGCGTTGGGGAGCACTTCGGCAAGGCGATCGGCGCTGCCGTTGTCGTTGTCCTGATCGCCGCAGAGGACGAGCGTGGGCATGGTGATCGCGGCGAGCGTGGCGGGATCGGTATCGTCCATCGTGCCGAGCAGCAGGCGCGCGGCATCGGGATCGGTGCCCATCGTCTTGAGGAACTGCTGGGCCGGATAGCCGCGTTCGCCCGGACGGATCGTGCCGAACTTGTCGAGCACTTCGCTGAAGAAAGCCTGCCGCCGCAGCCAGCCGGCGAGGCCTTCGAGGCCCATGCCGGAGAGCACGAGGCGGCGGGGCTTAAGACCCCCAATCACCGCGCGGGCGGCGGTGCGGGCGCCGAGCGAGAAGCCGACGAGGTCGTAGTCGGTGAGGCCGTAGTGGCGGACCATCGCTTCGAGATCGCGGACGAGCACGTCGGGCGGATAGGCGGCGGGATCGTGCGGCGCGGCGCTCTCACCATGCGCGCGCAGGTCCGGCATAAGGCATTCGAGGCCAGCGGCGGCGAGCTGCGCGGCGGTGCCGAACTTGATCCAGTTGACGTGCGCGGACGAGAACAGGCCGTGGAGCAGGATGACCGGACGGCCTTCTCCCATGCGGTGGAGCGCGAGGGGGGCACCGTCGAAACCGGGGTAGGTCTCGCTCACTGGCTGAGCAGCCGGATGCCGGAGACCATGAGGACGGCGGCCAGCGCAGGGCGCAGCACGTGATCGGGCGAGCGGGACGAGAGCATGCTGCCTATTACCGCACCTGGCAGCGAGCCGACAAGCAGGCTGGCGAGCAGGGCCATGTCGACATCGCCGATGATCCAGTGACCGAAGCCCGCAACCAGCGTGAGCGGCACGGCATGGGCAATATCGGTGCCGACGATCTTGGCGACGCGCAGCGCCGGGTAGAGCATGAGAAGAACGGTGACGCCGATGGCGCCCGCGCCGACCGAAGTGATCGTGACCGCAACGCCGAGCAGCGCGCCGAGCAGGATGGTGGGGATCAATGCCTGCCGGTCGTCCAGCCGCTCGTGCTGCTTGGCCATCACGGCGAGCTGTTTCTGGAACAGCGTGGCGACCGAGGTGACAATCAGCATGGCGCCGAGGCAAAGCAAGACGATGTGACTGGATGCTTTGCTCATCTTGCCGAAATCGGAGATCAGGATCAACGTCACAACCGCAGCGGGAACACTGCCCATCGCAAGGCGGCGCATGATGTGCCAGTCAACCGTCTCGCGCTTGCCGTGGACGGTCGAGCCGGCGATCTTGGTGACGGAGGCGAAGAGGAGGTCGGTGCCCACCGCCGTGCCGGGCGCGACGCCGAACAGCAGCACGAGGATCGGCGTCATCAGCGAACCGCCGCCGACACCGGTCAGACCGACCAGAAAGCCCACGAGCAGGCCGGCAACGCCGTGCAGCAGATCGAAATGGGCCAGCATGGCAATCCCCCGGCAGGTCCCGTGGTCGGGTCCCTTTCGTGCGTTCGGGGTTTAGGGCCGCAAGGGTACGGCGGCAATGCAAGAATCTCTATCGCAGAGGTTGGAAATGCTTTGCGCCGAGTGGGTGCGCACCCCTCCCCAACCCCTCCCCGATCCTTCGACAAGCTCAGGATGAGCGGGGGGAGGGGCTCAAGAGGAAGGGTCAGCCCTTCTTGAGGTGGCGGCGGCCGAGGAGTTCGGCGATCTGCACTGCGTTAAGCGCGGCGCCCTTGCGCAGGTTGTCCGAGACGCACCACAGCGAGAGGCCGCTGTCGACTGTCGGGTCTTCGCGAACGCGGCTGACGAAAGTGGCGAAATCGCCGACGCATTCGATGGGCGTGACGTATCCGGCGTTCTCGCGCTTGTCGATCAGCATGACGCCGGGTGCCTCGCGCAGGATGTCCTGTGCTTCATTGGCGGAAATCTCGTCCTCGAACTCGATGTTGATCGCCTCGGAGTGACCGACGAACACCGGCACGCGCACGCAGGTGGCGGTCAGCTTGATCTTGGGATCGAGGATCTTCTTGGTCTCGGCGACCATCTTCCACTCTTCCTTGGTCGAGCCATCATCGAGGAAGCTGTCGATGTGCGGGATCACGTTGAAGGCGATCTGCTTGGTGAACTTCTTGGGCTCGATGGGATCGCCGACGAAGATCGCGCGGCTCTGCTCGAACAGTTCGTCCATGCCTTCCTTGCCCGCGCCCGAGACCGACTGGTAGGTCGCGACGACGACGCGCTTGATCGTCGCCTTGTCGTGCAGGGGCTTGAGCGCGACGACCATCTGCGCGGTCGAGCAGTTGGGATTGGCGATGATGTTCTTGGCCTTGTAGCCGTCGATGGCGTCGGGGTTCACCTCGGGCACGATCAGCGGCACATCGGGGTCCATGCGGTAGAGCGAGGAATTGTCGATCACCGTGCAGCCGGCCGCCGCCGCGCGCGGGGCGTGGACCTGGGTTGCGGTGCTGCCGATGGCAAAGAGCGCGATGTCCCAGCCGGTGAAGTCGAAGTTCTCGATGTTCTGGACCTTGATCATGCGGCCAGTCTCGCCGAACTCGATCTCGGTGCCCTGCGAGCGCGAGGAGGCCAGCGCCGCGATCTCGTCGATCGGGAACTCGCGCTCGGCGAGGATATTGAGCATCTCGCGCCCGACATTGCCGGTCGCGCCTGCGACCACTACCCGGTAACCCATTGTACTCTCCTTATGGCGGCCTCTGCGGCCCCAGATGGTTATTGGCCGCTACCCACGCCGTTGCGGTCGAGGAAGCGGAATACGGTTTCGTAGAGATGCTTGCTGACTTTCGGCCCGCCGATGCGGTGCGTGAAGCCGGGGTAGAGCATCATTTCGAAGGGAACGGCCTCGCCTTGCAGCTTGGCGATGAGCGCGGTCGAGTTGTCGAACACGACGTTGTCGTCGGCCATGCCGTGGATGAGGAGGAGCGGATCGGTGATCTTCGCGGCATCCTTCAAGGCGCCCGAGGTTTCGTAGACCCTGGGCTCCTTGTTCGGGTCGCCGAGATAGCGCTCGGTATAATGCGTGTCGTAAAGCTCCCAGCGCGTGACGGGGGCGACGGCCACGCCGGCGGCCCATTCGCCCGGGTGCTGTTCGAGCATCTTGAGCGTCATGTAGCCGCCATAGGACCAGCCGAAGATGCTGATGCGCTTGGGATCGACGAACGGGAGAGACTTCAGATAGCGCGCCCCGGCAAGCTGGTCGGCCACCTCGACCGAGCCCATCGCACGATTGATGGCGCTTTCAAACTTGACGCCGCGGTTACTGGAGCCGCGCCCGTCGATGGCGAAGTAGATATAGCCCTTGCCCACGATGGCCTGCAAGAGCGGGAACTGCCAGCCCTTGGCGACCTCTTGCGAATTCGGGCCGCCATACTGGTAGGAAAACACCGGGTAGCGCTTGCCGGGCTCAAGCGGCGGAGTGATCATCATCCAGTGGAGCGGGGTGCCGTCTTCCGCGAGAATCGTGCCGAACTGCGCGGGCCGGTGGCTGGCGAGATAAGGCGCATAAGGGTGCAGGCCCTCAACGCGGTTTTCCTCGATCCACGCGAGGCGCTTGCCGGTGGCGTCAGCAAGATAGGACTGCGGCGGCTGATTGTCGGCGCTGCGGGTGACGACGAGGGTCTGGCCCTTGCGGTCCATCGCGGCGCTGTTGTGGAAGGCGAGATCGGTGAGCCGGTCGAGCTTTTCGGGGTGCTTCAGATCGAAGGCATAGACCTGCGGGGCAAGGACATCATCCTTCGTGCCGACGAAGGTGACACGGCCGGTCTTCTGGTCGACGCCGAGCAGATCGGTGACGACCCATTCGCCCTTGGTGAGCTGAGTGAAGGTCCCTGCCTTGTAGTGATATAAGTGCGCGAACCCGTCGCGTTCGGACGTCCAGATCAGGCTGCCATCGGCGAGGAAGCGGTAGGCATCGGAGAGGTTGATCCAGCTGCCCTTGGCCGCCGTCTCGGTGAAGAGGACTTCCGCCTTGCCGGTGGCGGGATCGACCTTGAGCATGTCGAGCCGGTCCTGCGCGCGGGTCTCGCGCTGGACATAGAGCGTCTTGCCATCGGGCGCCCAATCGACGCGGGCGAGGTAGATGTCCTTCTCGGCGCCGAGATCGACCTGGACGCGGCTCTGGCCATCCGCACCGATGACCCAGAGCGAGACGTCTGCGTTGGGGGTGCCGGCGGCGGGATAGCGCTGCTCGAAGGTCTTGGTGCCGTCCGCGCCGATGGCGGCGCGGGTGACGGTGCCGACCTTGGCTTCGTCGAAACGCTCGACCGCGAGGCGCGCGCCATCGGGCGACCACCAGTAGCCCTTGAAGCGGTTCATTTCCTCCTGCGCAACGAACTCGGCTTCGCCCCAATGGACGGTGGCGGCGGTTTCGACAGGGGTCACCGGCTGCGGATCGGTCTTGCCGTCGACCGGCCCCACGAAGAGGCGCTGATCGCGCACGAAGGCGACATGGCCGCCCTTGGGGCTGAGCGAGGGGTCAAGCTCGCCGCCCTTGGTCCCGGCGATCTTGCGCACCGAACCATCGAGCCCGGCGAGGATCAGATCGCCATCGATGGGCACGAGCACGGCGGTGCTGTCAACCGTCCATTCATAGCGGACGATGCCTTTCAGATCGCCGATGCGCTTGCGCTCGCGCTGCATCTTCTCGGCCTCGCTGAGTTCGCGGCCCGAGGAGAGCTTCTTCGAATCGACCAGCATCCGCCAATCGCCTGCTTTCCGGTCGAAGCCCCACAGGTCATAGCGCTCGCGGTCGTCCGGGCGATTGCGCAGCACGGTGACATAGCGGCCATCGGGCGAAAGCCTGACCGCCCGCGGCGCGGGTCCCGCAAGGCTGGGGCTGGCGAAAACGCGCTCGATGGTCAGAGCGGGTGCGGCTTGCGGTGCAGTCACGGCACTATCCTTCGTCTCGGCGGCAGATGCGGGCGCCGCAGCGACAAGCGCGGTCGCGGCGAGCAGGCCAATTGGCAGTCTGGTCATCAGTCGCATCATGGCCGTGTCCTTGGTCGGGGTATTGAACGTTACCGTTTCACCCGTTCGTCCCGAGCGAAGTCGAGGGATAGTGGCCGGGCCTAGCCGAGGCCTTGCGCCGGTTCTCGGCTTCGCTCGAACGTGTCCCTCGACTTCGCTCGGGACGAACGGACTGTTGGAGAATTGATACCTCAGAAACGAAAAGAGGCGCCCCGGCTGGTTTGCCGGGGCGCCTCTCGAAGCACGCTGCGGTGCCCGCGGGCGGTGGGCTTATGGGCCCTCCCCGGTCAGCTTTCCGTGGTGGTTTTAATCGTCTTGCGCTCGGCAATACGCGCCGACTTGCCGGTGCGGCCACGCAGGTAATAGAGCTTGGCACGACGCACCACGCCGCGGCGGACCACGGTAATGCTGTCGATGTTGGGCGAGTAGAGCGGGAACACGCGCTCCACGCCTTCGCCGAACGAGATCTTGCGAACGGTGAAGTTCGAGCCGAGGCCGCGGTTCGAACGCGCGATGCACACGCCTTCGTAGGCCTGGACGCGGGTACGCTCGCCTTCGACGACGCGCACGCCGACGCGCACGGTGTCGCCCGCGCGGAAATCGGGGATGGTCTTCTTCGCCTTGAATTCGGCGATGGCTTCAGCTTCGAGCTGCTGAATGATGTTCATGACTCAATCGTCCTGCACTTCACGCTGCGCGCCAGAGGCAGACTGGACCCGAACGCCGGTGTGGCGCTCCCAAAGGTCCGGCCTGCGTGACCGAGTATCATCCTCAGACCGACGTTTCCGCCACTGAGCGATCTTCGCATGATCCCCCGATCGCAGCACTTCAGGGATCGTGCGCCCTTCCCATTCCTGGGGGCGGGTATAATGCGGGTACTCGAGGAGGCCGTTCTCGAACGACTCTTCTGCCCCGCTTGAAGGCGCGCCCATTACGCCGGGAAGCAGCCGAATGCAAGCATCGAGAAGCATCAGCGCGGCAGGTTCGCCTCCGGAGAGCACGATATCGCCGACAGAGACTTCCTCGACGGCGCGCCCTTCGAAGATGCGCTCGTCGAAACCTTCGAACCGGCCGCACAAGAGGATGACGCCTGGACCGCTTGCAAGTTCGCGCACGCGGGCCTGTGTGAGGGGTTTGCCGCGGGGAGTCATGGCGATGACGGGGCGGTCTGCGTCCCCTTCCCGCGCATGGTCAATGGCCTTGGCCAGCACGTCGACGCGCAGCACCATGCCCGCGCCGCCGCCTGCGGGCGTATCATCGACAGTGCGGTGCTTGTCGTACGCGAAATCGCGGATCTGGACGGTATCGAGCGCCCACGTGCCTTCCGCCATGGCGCGGCCGGCGAGGCTGACGCCGAGCGGGCCGGGGAACATTTCCGGGTAGAGGGTGAGGACAGTGGCGACGAAGGTCATTTAGAGGCCCAACGGGCTGCGATCATGTTCGCCACCAGATTGATGAGTATTACAGGAAAGCCAACGATAAGGAACATTGCTGGGCTGTACGCAGAATGATCCGCCGCGCCCTCACTCAGCAGCCAGTAGACATGGCCAAACAGGGCCGCAACGAAAACGAAAATCGTCGGCACGAAGCCAGCCAACGCCTGCCCAATACCCAACCTGCGACCGTACTTGGTCAAAAGCAGCACGACAGGGACTGAGATAATCATCGGCATCAATGCGAACACAAAAACGTTGAAGAGATGCTCCATCACACCGTCCAGTTCTCGACCTTGAGCCCCGGCACATCGGCGAAATCGGCTTCGTTGTTCGTCACCACCGTCGCGCCGATGCTGAGCGCATGGGCGGCAAGCAGCCGGTCGAAGCGGGCGCGCTTGAAGGGCAGGCGGGCGTATTCGCGTGCGGCGGATTCGTCGAAGGAAAGGATCGGGATGACGGCGACAAACGCCTCCAGCACGGCAGGCTCGGGCGGCTTGCCCGCCACCGTTCCCACGGCGACTTCGGCAAAACTGATCGATGATATCGCGATATCACCCGGCTCAAGCTGCGAAAGCCGCACGCCGAGGGGCGCGAACCGCGCGGTCATGGCATAGACCGCACAGTCACTGTCGATCAAAAAACGGATCACGCCTCAGGCTTTGCCTTGCGTGCCGCGATCGTGCTGGGCCGTTCCTCGAAATCCTCGCGCGGGGGAAGCGTCAGGCCGGGAGCCTTGCCCCAGAACCCACTGATATCGATCTTGCGCTTGGGGGCGTCTACCGGCTCGATGCGAAAGGTCATGCGGTCCTCCTTGACCATGCGCACTTCGGTGCCCTCTTCAAAGCCGAGCGCCTTGGGCAGGCGCAGCGCGACCGAATTGCCGGACTTGAAAGTCTTGCCGAGAAACTCCTCGCTCACTGCACTTTCTCCCGCTCATCGAGTTCGGCGACCACATCTTCCTTGAGCCAGCGCAGCGCATCCCATGGATAGTCACAGCCCTTCTCCCCCAGCCAGAGCACGCGCGCCAGCAGGGCCTGCGCCGATGGTTCGACGTAGCGATCCTGCACCCGGCCTTCAGCCAAGGCTGGCCCCGTGACATGCACATGATAGCCATCCGCGCCGCGATAGGCGTAGAGATGGCCATCGCTCCATCTGCAGTAGCTCATGACAGACTCCGTATATACATTCCGTATATACAATCCTTGCGCCAAATTCAATCCTTCCCCTCGAACGCATAGCCCAGCGATTGCAGCGTGATCGGCTTGGTCGGCGCAAGCAGCACGGTACCCTCGATGCTCCCCTTCTCGCACTTCCACGTGAAGGTGCCGCTCAGCGCGCCATCGGCGGCGATCGGCGCAGAGGTCTCGCACGTGCCGGATTTGGCCTTGGTTTCCGCCAGCACTTTAGCCCAGTTTACCGCCGTGCGGTCCATCGGGAAGTTCATCGCGACGCGGCCTTGCAGCGCGTCGATGGTGCCGGAGGTCCAGACCGTCTGCGCCGCCGTGTAAAAGCTGGCGAGGTCCGCCGAAACCGGCTCCACACGCTTCACCAGCACACCCTTGGCCGTGAGCAGCGCTGCAATATCCCACACGGGCTGGCTGGGGCCCGAATAGGTGCGGTTGGTGAGCGCAAAGAGCGCAGCGCCGTATTCGGGGAGGACCATGACGTGGCTGCCATAGCCCGGGTAGCCGCCGCCGTGGGCGAGGACCGTGCCGTAATCGCAATCGGTGATGACGCGCCAGCCCATGCCGTAGGCCAGGGCGCCGGGGCACTGCTTGCCGCCGCCGGTGGCATAGCGGTGGAAGACATTGGCGTTGTTCGCGCCGCGCATGATCTGGCGGACAGTGGCGCGCTTGGCAGGGCCAGTGTCTTCGCCGTCGCGCGGGGGCCAGGCGGAGGTGATGAAGCTTAGCCACTTGGCATAGTCGGTTGCGCTCGTTTCGAGGCCGCCCATCGCGTTGAACGCGCCGTCCTTCATCGTGGGTTCCTCGGCCCACGCGTCGTTTTCCCAGCGATAGCCGATCGCGCGCTTGTCCTTCGGGTGGGCGAGGACGTCGAAGCCGCTGGCGGTCATCCCCAGCGGGGTGAGCAGGCGCTGCTCGACGAAGCTGCGGTAGGGCGCCTTCGTGATGTTGGCGATGACGCGGCCGAGGATCGCGTAGCCAAGGTTGGCGTATTCGTGGCGCATCTCGGGCGCGCGGGTGAAGGGGACGCCAGCGCGGAGGAGCGCGGTGAAGGCGGTCTGCGAGAGGACCTGCTGGCGGTCTCCCCACGGGTCGTCGGTTACGAAACCGGCGCTGTGGGTGAGCAGGTCGCGGATGGTGATGCGCGGGGAATCGGTGGTGGGATAGGTCCAGCCGCGCAGTTCGGGGACATAGCGGTCCGCCGGATCATCGAGCGCGAGCTTGCCCTCGTCGCGCAGCTTGAGGATCGACAGCGCGGTGAAGGCCTTGGTCATCGAGGCGATGCGGAACAGCGTGTCGGGCGTAACGGGGCGCTTCTGGACGAGGTCCTGGACGCCTTCGGTTTTGACGTAGGCAAGGCGGCCGTCCTTGACCACGCCGAACACCATGCCGGGGATGTGGTTTTCGGTCATCCAGTTCTTGAGGATGGTCGTGATTTCGGGGTCGAAGCTGGCGGGATCAGAGGATTGGGCGAGAGCAGGGAGCGGTGTGCCCAGCGCCAGAAATGCCAAGATAACTGCCTTGAACCGCATTCGACGCCTCCAACCGTTCAGCGGCAGGTTGGCACCAATTTCTCGTCAATGCGAGCAGTGACGCAATGGGAGGTGGGACTAGCTCCCGCAGCCGCCGCAGCCGCCTCCGCCGCAACCTCCGCCCCCGCCGCTGCAGCCGCTGCTGCTGCTGGTATCGCCGCCGCTGCCTGATGCCGCGCGCATGCGGTGGAAGTCCGAGAGCCACGAGCCGGTGAGTACGGTCGTGCCGAACAGCGCGACCGCCAGGGGGGTTTCGTCAGTCGGCGCGGCGCGGCGCAGGCGATCGGCTTCGAGGCGGGCGTCCGCCAGCGCGGCCTTGCCGGCACGGGTGCGGCGATCGATTACAGCGAAGCGCAGGATCGCAGCAATCGCGGTGACGATGAGCAAGGCGGTGAGGATACCGACCGGGCGATCGCGCAGCGTGCCGACGATCCACTTGGCCATGCCGAACAGGAACAGCAGCGCGAGCGGCGCCGTCTGGATCAGGCGGAGCTGGCGAGCGGCGCGGCGGTCCATCCACAGGCCCTTGGCCTCCAGCTGCCGTTCGGCGGTTTCAGCCGGTCCGGCGAGGGCGCGGTGGATATCCTGCCAACTTGCGGGTGACGTCAGCGCGGCAACGCGGCGCTCCGCCATGGTCTCACCGCCACGCGGATCGCGGATGGCGACCTTTCCGCTGGACTGCACAGTCGCCGCGCCCTTGGCAAGGAGCCCGACTGTCACCGTCTCGGCAAAACGGTCGCGGCCGCCGGCGAGGAGCGCGATCTCGGCTTCGTCGGGGCGGCGGCCGCGCTGGCCGTCGGGGCGGAGGTAGCGGGGGATGACGAAAGCGGCAAACAGCGCGATGAGCGCCAGTTCACAATAGAGGGTCAGGAATTCAGGGCCATGCAGGTCGAAAGGACCAAGACCGGTCATAAGACACTCCACAGAGCGTAAGCGAGAAGCGCGGCCAGCCCGCCGCCGGGAAGCCAGCGGTAGGGCAGGATCAGCGCTTCATGCGGGTGGACGCGCCGCGCCATGGGATCGATCATCAGGCGTCGGCGCGCATCGGGCCAGATGTCTGCGGGCGCGGGGCCGAAGGCGGCCTCGTAGCTGCGCAGGGTCTGGGCATATTGTTCGTGGAACCGCGCGCCTTCCTCTTGGCCGCCCTTGGTGGGGCCGTGGTGGAGCGGGCGGCGGAGGACTTCAGGGCACAGGCGCTCCCAGTAGTCGCGCGTGTAGGTGAGGTGAAGGTGCCAGGCCTGATCGACCGCATCTGAGGGGGTGACGGGGTGTTCGGCTGTCACCGCGAGGTAGAGGAAGCGGCGATATTCCTCGAACACGCGGGCGGCATGCTTGGCACTCCAGCCGTTCTCACGGGCGAGGCGCCGGGTGAACGGCAGCTCCGCATCGGCGGGGCCGACTTCGTAGGTTGAAAGGGAGAGCCACAGCGGGTCAGCTGCCAGCGGGACGGACGAAGCGAAAGGCGCGTTCATCTATTCGTCCCTATACAGCTGGCCTGTTACCGCTTCGTTACGGGCGGCGGCGTCCACACTTCCACAGGTGCCATGCCGCGCGCGCGTTCGGCGGCCATTTCGCTGAGGAGCCATTCGCGGAAACGTTCGATCTTGCGCACTCCGGTGCGGCCTTCGGGGCGGACCAGCCAGAGCGAGAACGGCGGGAAGTACAGCGTGGGGAACGGCTGGACGAGGCGGCCAGTGGCGATTTCCTCGGCCCAGAAGACGGGTGTCATCAGCGCCGCGCCAAAGCCTGCGCCCGCCATGCGGGCCTCTTCGAGCTGGCTGTCGAACAGGATGCTGGCGGCGGGCGGTGCGGGCGGGAGCGCGATTCCCGCCTCGGCGAACCAGCCGGCCCACCACGGATCATCCTGCGCGAGGCGCTGCACGCGCAGCAGGTCCGCCGGTTCCTTGATGTCGTTGGCAACGAGGAAGTCTGGCGAACAGATCGGCGTGACGTGGTAGCGCATCAGGAATTCGGCGGTGTGGCCGGGCCATGGACTAAGGCCGGAACGGATGGTGACGTCGATCCCTTCGCGCGCGAAATCGGTGATGCGGCCCGTCGTTTCGAGGCGGATGGCAAGATCGGGAACGGCGATCTGGAAGCGCCCGATGCGCGAGCTGAGCCAGGTGCCGCCGAACGAGGGAATCGTGCTGATCGCAAGAATGCCACTGTCATCCGCGCCGAGATTGGCGAAAGCCGTGGCGATATCAGACAGCGCTGCGGAAACAGCGGGGGCAAGGCGGCGCCCCGCTTCGGACAGGCGCACGCGGCCCTTTTCGCGCAGGAACAGCGGGCGGCCGACGCGGTCTTCCAATTGGCGGACCTGATAGCTGACGGCGGCCTGGGTCATCCCCAGCTCTTCGGCCGCGCGGCTGAAGTTCTCCAGCCTTGCGGCAGCTTCGAACACGCGGACGGCAGAGAGGGGCGGCAGATCGGGCATGCCTCATGATAAGGCTGCCTTATAGGATATGCCAGAGCATTTGTTGGCCCTGCCCCCGCAAGACAGGCACAATGCGGCCATCAGCGAAGGAGACGAGCGATGATGGACGAAGTGTGGAGCCGCGGTTGGGCCGAAGCCCACAAGGCAGCCTTGCAGGCGCGCGAGGAACAGGCGCGCACTGGCCGTCCGGTGCCGACGCTGTGGGATGAGCTGCGCATGCTGGTGCGCGATCTGATCACGCCGCCCGTGAAGGTGGAACGCTGCGACGCTGGCTGCGATACGCAGACCTGCTGTCAGTCGGCGGCGTAGGCCGCTTCGATCAGCAGGCGTTCGCCGTTCCATTCGGGCACGGCTTCGGGGCGCATGGGGACCATGAAGCGCTTGGAATTGGCGCGCTCGATCTCGAGCACATCGCCTGCGCCGAAGTTTTCGACCGCGATGCAGGTGCCGAGCGCTTCGCCCTCGGTCGAGACGGCGGCAAGACCAATGAGGTCTGTGTAGTAGTATTCACCTTCCGCCAGTGGCGGGAGGCTGGCGCGCGGCACCGTCAGCACGGTGCCGCGCAGCTTTTCAGCCGCAGTGCGGTCTGCCACTTCGGCAAAGCGGGCGATAGCGCCGCCCTTCCCGTCATCACGCAGCTTCTGCAGCGTGAGTGAGCCGTCGTTGAAGGACTTGTGCGCCTTGAGGCTCGCCACCCCTTCCCCGAACAGCTTGAGCCGCACTTCGCCGCCCACGCCATGCGCGCCGCTGATGGCAGCGAGCGTGACGGGGCGGCCGGTCATGCGGACTTAGCCTTCGGCCTGCTCGGCAGCAGCTTCCTCGGCGGGCGCTTCTTCAGCAGCCGGAGCGGCAGCAGCGGCGGCGGCAGCCTCTTCGGCCTCGCGCTTGGCTTCTTCAGCCTCGGCGATCTTGGCGGCACGCTCTTCGGCGCGCTCCTTGGCCTTCTTGCCGGGCTCGCCCTTGTTGGGGTTGTTGGTCGCGGCGCGTTCCTTGATGCCGGCCTTGTCGAGCATGCGGGCAACGCGGTCGGTCGGCTGCGCGCCGACGCCGAGCCAGTAGCGCACGCGGTCTTCGACGAGGCGGACGCGGTTCGCATCATCCTTGGCGAGGAGCGGGTTGTAGGTGCCGACCTGTTCGAGGTAGGCGCCGTCGCGGGGCGAGCGGCTGTTGGCGACGACGACCTTGTAGTAGGGGCGCTTCTTGGAACCGCCGCGCGAAAGACGAAGAGAAACCGACATTATTCAAACCTTTCCGAGTAAACTTGTAGCTGAAACCTGAAATCACTTTTTCCGAAGAAGATCGTTGATGTTGGCGGGCATGTTGCCGCTGCCGAGGCCGGGCAAGCCAGGCATGCCGCCCATCCCTGCCCCCATGCCGCCGCCGGGAAGCTTGTCACCGCCCGGAGCACCGCCGCCAAGGCCGGGCATCGCCGCATCAAGACCGCCGCCGCCGAACATGGCAGCAAGACCCTTGAGCCCGCCCATCTTGCGGATCTGTTTCATGGCTTTCGCCATTTCCATGTGCATCTTGATGATCTTGTTGACGTCCTGCACCTGGGTGCCGGAGCCTTTCGCGATACGGATCTTGCGCTTGGCGTTGAGCAGTTCGGGACGCTCGCGCTCCTTGGGCGTCATCGAGCCGATGATCGCGTCCATGTGAAGCAGCACCTTGTCATCCATGCCCGAGGCGGCCATCGCCTGCTTGGCCTTCTTCATTCCGGGCATGAGGCCCGCGAGCACGCCGAGGCCCCCCATGCGCTGCATCTGCTGCAGCTGGGTGCGCAGGTCGTTCATGTCGAACTGGCCCTTGGCCATGCGCTGCGCGAGCTTCTCGGCCTCGTCGGCCTTGACCGTGGCGGCCGCCTTCTCGACGATCGAGACGATATCGCCCATGCCGAGGATGCGGCCGGCAACGCGCTCCGGATTGAACTGCTCGATCGCATCGAGCTTTTCACCGGTGGCGGCGAACTTGATCGGCTTGCCGGTGACCGCGCGCATCGACAGCGCCGCACCGCCCCGCGCATCGCCGTCCATGCGGGTGAGCACGACGCCGGTGAGATCGACCTCGCCCGCGAAGTTCTGCGCGACGTTGACCGCGTCCTGACCGGTCAGCGAATCGACCACCAGCAGCGTTTCGCGCGGCGCAGAGACGGCGGAGACGGCCTTCATCTCGTCCATCAGCGCAGAATCGACGTGGAGGCGGCCCGCGGTGTCGAGCATCAGCACGTCGACCGCCTGCAGCTTGGCGGCGTTCAAGGCGCGCTTGGCGATGTCGACCGGGGCCTGGCCCGGCACGATCGGGAGCGTGGCGACACCTGCCTGTGTGCCCAGCACCGCAAGCTGCTCCTGCGCCGCCGGACGATTGACGTCGAGCGAGGCCATCAGGACCTTCTTGCCCTGCATTTCCTTGAGCAGCTTGGCGATCTTGGCGGTCGTCGTCGTCTTGCCCGAGCCCTGGAGGCCGACCATCATGATGACGACCGGCGGCGTGGCGGCGAGATCGAGATCGGCGGTTTCCGAGCCCAGCATCTCGACCAGCGCGTCGTTGACGATCTTGACGACCTGCTGGCCGGGGGTGACCGACTTCAGCACCTGCTGGCCGGTCGCTTCCTCGCTCACCTTGTCGATGAAGCGGCGGACTACCGGGAGCGCGACGTCGGCTTCGAGCAGCGCGATGCGCACTTCGCGCATGGCAGCGGTGACATCTTCCTCGCGCAGCGCGCCGCGGCCGCGCAGGCGGTCGAACACGCCTCCAAGCCGGTCTGACAGACTATCGAACACGCCCGTTGCTCCTGTTTCCCGGTCGACCAGCAGTGAAACGCGAAAAACGCCGGTGGGCGAAACCTCGCCGACCAGCGTATGGCGTCCATCACGGAGAACCGGGATAAAACTGACCTGCGAAAGGGCACGGACCCCGTCGCAGTTGGGGGCGCTTACGCGAAATGGCGCGGCGGGGCAAGCCCTTGCGCTTTTGCCGTCCCGGCAAGGCGAACTTAACCAAAACTTCAGGCCGTTTGGATAATCATCCGGATTGGACCCGAAAGGAGTGGGCAAGCCGATCATGGCGACGACCGGAGACGACAGGACCGATACGGCGGGCCGCAAGGCACCGCTCGAACGCGCCGAGCGCGATCTCGTCGCGCTCGGCATCCTGGTCGCGGCGATCTTCCTGTTCGTCGGCACCGGATCGACGGTGATGACCGGCATTGTCCGCAGCTGGATCTATGGTGTGGGCAGCCCCGACGTGCTGCTCACCAACGCGCTGATCCTCAATGTCGCGCTGCTGCTGTTCGGCTGGCGGCGCTACGCCGAACTGCAGCGCGAGATCGCCGAGCGCCGCAAGGCCGAGGAAACCGCGACACGGCTGGCGCAGACCGACGCGCTCACCGGATGCCTCAATCGTCGCAGCCTCGACGAGGCGATCGCGCGGCTGGTCGGGGAAGCGGCGGCGAGCGGCGAAGCGGTCGCGGTGATGATGATCGATCTCGACAAGTTCAAGCGCTCCAACGACTTGCTTGGCCACAAGGCGGGCGATGCGGTGCTGGTCGAGACGGCGCGGCGGATCGAGGGGTTGATACCCGCGCGCGGGGTGGTGGCGCGGCTGGGCGGCGACGAGTTCATCTGCGCGGCGATCTTCGCGCCGGGCAGCGAGAACGCCATCGAGCGGCTGGCGGTGCGGATCAACGACGGTTTGGCCAAGCCGATCATCTGCGGCGGGCTGCGCGCCGAAGTGACGGCCTCGATCGGCGTGTCGCTCGGCTTCGGCAGCGCCGGACAGACCCCGGTGCAGGTGGCGCAGGACCTGCTCCACCGCGCGGACCTTGCGATGTATCAGGCCAAGCGCCGCGGGCGGAACCGCTTCGCGTGGTTCGAGCCAAGCATGGAGAGCGAACTGCGCTTCCGCGGCGAGCTCGAGGCGGGCATCCGCGAGGGACTGAAGCGCGGCGAGTTCGTGCCCTATTATGAAAAGCAGATCGACCTCGAGACGGGCGAGATCACCGGCTTCGAAATGCTCGCTCGCTGGATCTCGTCCCGGCACGGCGTGGTGAGTCCGGACGTGTTCATCCCGGTCGCCGAAGAGATCGGCCTGATCGCGGAGCTTTCCGAAGCACTGATCACTCTGGCGCTCGAGGATGCCAAGGCGTGGGATCCCGGCCTGACGCTTTCGGTCAATATCTCGCCGCTGCAGCTGCGCGATCCGTGGTTTGCGCAGCGCCTGCTGAAGATGCTGGTCGCGGCGAACTTCCCGCCGACGCGGCTGGAAATCGAGATCACCGAAACCTGCCTGCACGAGAACATCGCGGTGGTGCGATCGCTGATCACCAGCCTCAAGAATCAGGGCATCCGCATCAGCCTCGACGATTTCGGTACTGGCTATTCGAGCCTTGCCCAGCTGCGCACGCTGCCGTTCGACCGGATCAAGATCGACCGCAGTTTCGTCTCCTCGCTGGCGCGCAGTGCGGACAGCGCTTCGATCGTCGAGGCGATTTCCTCGCTGGGGCGCGGGATGGCGCTGCCGATCACGGCGGAAGGCGTGGAAAGCGCCGAAGTGCTGAGCGCGCTGCGCCGGTTCGGCCAGTTCAAGGGCCAGGGCTATCTCTATGGCCAGCCCGCTTCGGCCGAGGACGTGAAGCGGGACCTTGCCGCGCGGGGCCTGCTGATCGCCGGTGCGGCTCCGGCGGGCACGCCCGACAGTCCGGCCGCCCGCAGCGCCTGAACCGTTGCGCCGGGCGGCACGGGGTCCTAGATGGGCCCGATGTCTGTCGCTTTTCAGAAGATGCACGGCCTCGGCAACGATTTCATCGTGATCGACGCGCGTGAAGCCCCGGTGGCGATGTCCACGGCGCGCGCGGCTGCGCTGGCCGAGCGGCGCACCGGGATAGGCTGCGACCAGTTGATCATGCTGGAGCCTTCAGCGGGTGCAGCCGTGCGCATGCGCATCTTCAACGCCGACGGCAGCGAAGTGGAAGCCTGCGGCAATGCCGCGCGCGCGGTCGGCCTGCTGCTGGGCGGGGCGCAGCGGATCGAGACACTGGGCGGGACGATCACCGCGACGGCCACGGCGGGCGGCGCGAGCGTCGACATGGGCCCGGCGCGGTTCGGCTGGGACGAGGTTCCCCTAGCCTATGCAATGGATACGTTGTCGATGCCGGTCGGCTGGGAAGAACTCGACAATCCGGCGGCGGTCAATGTCGGCAATCCGCATGTGGTGTTCTTCGTGCCCGATGCCGATGCGGTGATGCTTTCGCGGCTGGGGCCGGTGATCGAAACCGATCCGCTGTTTCCGGAGAAAGTGAATGTCGGCGTCGCCTCTGTCCTTGGGCCGCACCATATCAAGCTGCGCGTGTGGGAGCGCGGCGTAGGTCTGACACGAGCCTGCGGCACGGGCGCCTGCGCGGCGGCGGTGCTGGCGATCCGGCGCAAGCTGGTGACGGGTCCGGTGCGGGTCGACCTGCCCGGTGGGCCGCTGGAGATCGCATGGGAGCCGGGCGGCTCGATCCTGATGACGGGTCCTGCAGCGTTCAGCTTTGCGGGTACGTTTGAAGAGGATGACTATCCCCTGTGAGCGATCCGGTGGTGACACTGGGCTGCCGGCTCAATCTGGCCGAGAGCGAAGCGATCCGCGCGATGATCGCGGGCGCCGAGCGGCGGACGGTGGTGGTCAATTCCTGCGCGGTGACGGCGGAAGCGGTGCGGCAATCGCGACGGGCCGTGCGGCGGCTGCGGGCGGCCAACCCCGATGCGCGGCTGCTGGTGACGGGCTGCGCGGCGACAATAGATCCGGACGAGTTTATCGCGATGCCCGAGGTGGATGGGGTGGTCGCCAATGCCGCGAAATTGGAGGCGGCGGCATGGCAGGCGCGCCCTGCTCCCCGGCCCGCTCCGCCAACCCGCCACACCCGCGCCTTCGTGCCGGTACAGACGGGGTGCGACCATGCCTGCACCTTCTGCATCATCCCCGAGGGGCGCGGGAAGAGCGTGTCGCAGCCTATCGTGGACGTGCTGCGGGTGGTTGAAGGCCATCTGCAAGCCGACGCTCGCGAGGTCGTGCTGACAGGCGTGGATGTCACCGGATGGGGCGCGGACCTGCCCGGTTCGCCGCGTCTGGGTGATTTGGTCGCCGCCATCCTGCGCGCATTCCCTGCCCTCCCCCGGCTGCGGCTGTCCTCGCTCGACGGGGTCGAGATCGACGGCCTGCTGTTCGAACTGATCACCGGCGAGGCGCGGGTGATGCCCCATGTGCATCTTTCGCTGCAGGCCGGGCACGACTTGACGCTCAAGCGGATGAAGCGACGCCATACCCGCGCCGAGGCGGTGTCGCTGAGCGAGCGGCTGCGCGCGGCCAGGCCGGAGATTGCCATCGGAGCTGACCTCATTGCGGGGTTTCCGACGGAAGATGACGCCATGCATGCGGCCAATGTCGCCATCGTGGCGGACTGCGGGATCGTGCATGGCCACGTGTTCCCCTACTCCCCCCGCCCCGGCACGCCCGCCGCACGAATGCCGCAAGTGCCGCCGCCTCTGGTGCGCGAGCGGGCAGCGGAAGTGCGCGCTGCGGTCGCCGCGACGCGGGCGCGCTGGCTGGAGGGGTTGATCGGGCAGACGCGCGAAGTGCTTGCCGAGCGCGACGGAACCGGCCATTCCCCCGAATTCGCGCCCTACCGGCTGCCCGAGGGCACCGCGCCGGGCGAGATTGTATCGCTGACACCGACCCGAATCCGCGAAGGCCTGCTGGAATGACTCCCGACGACAGCGCAACCACCAACGAGACGGGCTGGACCGACCGCCTGCTCGGCGGACTGCGCAAGACATCCGAACGCCTGACCGAAAACCTCGCGGGCCTCGCCGGCGGCACGCGCCTGACCGACGCGCAGCTCGATGACCTTGAAGACGCGCTGATCCTCTCGGACCTCGGCCCGCGTGCCGCCGCGCGCATCCGCGAGAAGCTGGCGGCGACGCGATTTGAAAAGGGCGTCGACGAAGCGGCGCTCGCCGAAGCCGTGGCGGGCGAGATCGCGGCGATCCTGCGTCCTGTGGCGAAGCCGCTCGAGATCGTCGCCTTCCCGCGCCCGCAGGTGATTCTCGTGATCGGGGTCAACGGTTCGGGCAAGACGACGACCATCGCCAAGCTGGCGCACCTGTTTCAGGAGCAGGACTATTCGGTGATGCTGGCGGCGGGCGATACGTTCCGCGCTGCTGCCATCGGCCAGCTCAAGGTCTGGGCGGACCGGCTGGGGATCGAGATCGTATCGGGCGCGGAAGGCGGTGATCCCGCCTCCATCGTGTTCGACGCGGTGAAGGCCGCGACCGACAAGGGCATCGACGCGCTGATCGTCGATACCGCGGGCCGCCTCCACAACAAGCGCGAGCTGATGGACGAGCTGGCCAAGGTGCGCCGCGTGCTGGGCCGGCTCAATCCGGAAGCGCCGCATGACGTGGTGCTCGTGCTCGATGCGACGAACGGGCAGAACGCGCTGCAGCAGATCGAGATCTTCCGCGAGGTGGCGGGGGTTTCCGGCCTCATCATGACCAAGCTGGATGGTACGGCGCGCGGCGGCGTGCTGGTGGCGGCGGCGGAGCAGTATGGCCTTCCGATCCATGCCATCGGCGTGGGCGAGAAGATCGACGACCTGCGCCCCTTCGATCCCGATCTGGTAGCGAGGGTCATCGCGGGAGTGCTGCGGTGAGCGAGAGCAAGCCCAAATCCGAGCCCAAGTCTTCCTGGGTGAACCTGCTGGTCGATTACGGCCCGCTGCTCGTGTTCTTCATTGCGTACCGCTATTTCAGCCCCAAGGACGCAGGCAGCCAGAGCCTGGGCGCGGTGGTGGCGGTGACCAAGTCCACCATGGTGTTCATGGTGGCGACGGTGCTGGCGCTGGTGATCTCGAAATGGCGGCTGGGCAAGATTTCGCCGATGCTGTGGCTCTCGACGATCCTGATCATTGGCTTCGGCTCGCTGACAGTGTTCCTCGGCGATCCGGTGTGGATCCAGATCAAGCCGACCGCGATCTACCTGCTGTTCGCCGCCGTGCTGTTCGGCGGGCTGTTTCGCGGCAAGCCGATGCTGCGTACGCTGCTGCAGAGCGCGTTCGACGGGCTTTCGGAGGAAGGCTGGCTCAAGCTCTCGCGCAACTGGGCGTGGTTCTTCCTGTTCCTCGCCGGCCTCAACGAAGTGCTGCGCCATGCGGTCTCGTTCGACACCTGGCTGCTGGTGAAGCTATGGGGGGTGAGCGCGCTGTCGTTCCTGTTCACCTTCGCGCAGATCCCGATGCTGCTGCGCCATGGGCTGGGCGAGGAAACCGAGGCACAAGTCGAGCAGAACCCGCCAAGCGGCTGACGCCTCGCACTAAAATGCAATGACAAGCGGGCCTTTTCCCGCATATGAACCGCAGCGGACCGGCTGGGTGGCCGGACAGCCATCAAGAACCATCTCTTCGGGGGAAACATAAATGGCAAAGTTCTTCGGAAATCTGCATCTTGTGCTCGTGGTCGGCCTTGCCGTCGCGATCGGTGTCATGATCGCCTTCCACGCCAGCGCACCGGTTGACAGCAACTCGGTGTTCCGCTGGGCGCACGCCTTCTTCGGCATCCTGTGGATCGGCCTGCTCTATTACCTGAACTTCGTGCAGGTGCCGACCATGCCCAAGATCCCCGCCGAGCAGAAGGGCGCGATCACCGGGCACATCGCGCCGAAGGTGTTCTTCTTCTTCCGCTACGGCGCACTGCTGACGCTGCTGACCGGCCTCGCGATCTCGATCGTCGACGGCTACGGCCACGAAGCGCTGACCTTCAGCGGTGAAGGCAACGTCAAGCTGATCGGTGTCGGCATGTGGATGGCCATCATCATGGCGTTCAACGTGTGGTTCATCATCTGGCCGGCGCAGAAGAAGATCCTCGGCATCGTCGAGGCGACCGCGGAAGAAAAGGCCGCTGCTGCACCGCGCGCACTCTATGCCAGCCGCACCAACCTGCTGCTGTCGATCCCGATGATCTACTGCATGGTGAACGCGAACCTCGGCTGATTTTGCCAAGTTATGGTTGCCGTCAAGCGGCGCGGGTGCCTTCGGGTTCCCGCGCCGTTTGCGTTTTGGGGGCAGGCGCGGATTCCTGCTCTCTCCCCTTCAGGGAAGAGATGCGCAGACTTGCGAGCTTGCTCGCTGGTCGGAGTTGAGAAGGGCTTGTAACGCGGTACCTCTCCCCTCGCCCAACCCTCTCCCCTGAAAGGGAGAGGGCTTCACGGCGACGCTAGCCTCAGATCTTCAGCTGGCTGCCGAGTTCGACCACGCGGTTGGTGGGCAAGCGGAAGAAGCCCATCGCGTCCGCCGCATTGCGCAGCATCCATGCAAAGAGCATCTCGCGCCAGATCGCCATGCCGGGGACATCGGCGGGGATCAGCGTCTGGCGCGAGAGGAAGAAGCTGGTGCGCATCATGTCGAACGGCTCGCCGCAGACCGAGACGCCGCAGAGCGCAGCGGGAACGTCGGTCTCTTCCATGAAGCCGAAGCGCAGGATCAGGCGGTAGAAGCCCTGCCCGAAGTCCTTGACCTGCGCGCGGTCGGCCGGCTCGACCATCGGCGTATCGGCGATCTGGACGGTGAGGACGACGACGCGCTCATGCAGCACCTTGTTGTGCTTGATGTTGTGGAGCAGCGCCGAGGGGACGCCCGCCGCCGCCGAGGCCATGAACACCGCCGTACCGGGCACGCGCGCGGCGCTGGTGTGGGCGGAGCGGGTGAACACCTCGAGAGGGAGCGCGCCTTCCGCCATATGCTGGCGCATCAGCGCGCGGCCGCGCGACCAGGTGGTGAGCAGGGTGAAGATCGCGGTGCCCATCAGCAATGGCACCCAGCCGCCATCCGGAATCTTGGCGAGATTGGCGCCGAGGTAGGTGGCGTCGATCACAAAGAACAGGCCAAGCAGCGGCAGCGCGGCGACCGGCTTCCAGCGCCAGAGCTTGAAGAGGACGACCGCGAGCAGGATATTGTCGATCAGCATCGCACCGGTCACCGCGATGCCATAGGCTGCCGTGAGATTGCGCGAGCGTTCGAACACCAACACGAGCAGGATCACCGCGATCATCAGCGCCCAGTTGATCGCGGGGATATAGATCTGCCCGGCGGTCGCGGAGGTGTGGCGGATGTTCATGCGCGGGATGAAGCCGAGCTGGATGGCCTGCTGGGTGACCAGAAACGCGCCCGAGATCACCGCCTTGGCGGCGATGACGGCGGCGGTCGTCGCGATGACCAGCAAGGGCCATTCGAAGCCCTTCGGCGCGAGCAGGTAGAACGGGCTGTGAATGGCGCCCGGATCGCGCAGCAGGAGCGCGGCTTGCCCAAGATAGTTGAACACCAGTGCGGGCAGCACGAAGACGAGCCACGACACGCGGATCGGGACGCGGCCAAACTGGCCCATGTCGGCATAAAGGGCTTCGGCACCGGTGACGGCAAGGACGGCAGTGCCCATGGCGATGAAGCCGTGCCACGGATCAGCCATGAACATCGCGAGGGCCCACTGCGGCGAAAGCGCAAGGACCACGCCCGGATCATCCGCAATGCTGCGCAGGCCGAGCAGCGAGATCGTGGCGAAATAGAGCAGCATGAATGGCCCCGCCCAGCGCGAAGCCCAGCTGATGCGTGAGCCGGTGTTCCGGCTCTTGGTGGCGAAAAGGGCGATCACGATGACGACCACCAGCGGCACGACAAGGCCGTGGAGCGAGGGATTGTAGACCGACAGGCCCTCCACCGCGCTCATGATCGAGACGGCGGGGGTGAGCATCGAATCGCTGTAGAACAAGGCCGTGGCGAGCACGCCAAGCAGGACCACGCCCTTGCCCCAGCGGCGGCCGGTTGCCTGCTGGTTGATCAGGGCGAGGAGCGCGAGGCTGCCGCCCGAGCCCTTGTTGTCCGCCCGCATGATGACGGTGACGTACTTGAGCGTCACGATCAGCATCATCGACCAGAACATCAGGCTGACGATGCCGTAGACGTGCACCCGGTCGAGCGGGAGCGGGTGGTGCCCGGCAAACGTATCGCGCAATGCGTAGAGCGGGCTGGTGCCGATATCGCCGAAGACGACGCCGATGGCGCCGACCGCTAGGCCGAGCGCGCCGACCGGCTTCGCGGCCGGCGCCGACGCGTCCGCAGCGCACGGCGCTTCGCTTTCGGGTCCAGCATCAACCACGGCATCGTTCATTGTCAGCAGGCCCCAGCGCCGGGATCACGGCACAATAGCACAATCGCCCCCGGACGGCGCGGCGCTTTAGCACCGGCCCATGGCACTCGCAATGGGATGCACACGGTTGTCAGTAACGCCGGAAATGCGGCTCAAGTTCACGGAAAACCGAGGTTTATTGCTGCGACGACTTCGCGCCCGGGGCCGGCGCGCCTTGCACGGCGCCCTGCATCTGGGCCTGCTCCGCCATCATCGAGTCGAGCTGCTGAAGCCGCTGCTGCAGATCGGCGCGGTAGGGGGCGTCGGCGGGCGAGCGGGCCAGCAGCTGCGCCCACAGCGTGCGCGCTTCGGCGAGACGGCCCGCCTGCGCGAGCGCGAGGCCCATGAAGAAGGGCGGGCCGGGGTGATCAGGCGCGATGTTGGCTGCCTTCTGGAAGGCATACTGCGCCGCAGGGGTCATCACGCCTTCGGTATGGCCGACGAGCGTGTTGCCGAGCGCGACCCACAGGTCGGCGTCATTTGGCGATTTTGCGATGGCCTTGCGCAGGATTTCGGAAGCGGCGCCGAACTGGCCCTGCCGGGTGAGCGCATCGGCGAGGATCAGCCATGACTGGCCCTGCCCGAAGGCCGAGCCCATCTTCTGGCGCTCCTGGATCAGGGTCTGGTCGGCGAGCTTGGTGTTCTCGACCGGAGCCTGCGGCGCGCCGGGCTGGCCAGGGTGGCCTTGCAGCGCGTAGCCAGAGACGCCGAACAGCAGCGCAGCGGCGGTGATTTCCCAGCCGGTGCGCGGCAGCTTGAGCACGACAATCATCACGCCGAGAACGATGAACGCGATGACAAGAATGAGAACCCAGGTCATGCGGCTTTCCTCCGGCGGAAACGGCCGCGCAACAGGAACGCCGCCAGCGCGAGGAACAGCAGGGGCGCAGCGAACAGCGGCCAGGTGATCGGCTTCACCTGCGGGGTGTAGCTGACGTAGTCGCCGTAGCGCTCGATGAGCCACTGCCGGATCGCTTCGGGATCCTCACCGGCGGCGATACGGGTGCGGACCTGATGGCGCATGTCGCCTGCCATGGGCGCATCGGAATCAGCAATCGACTGGCTCTGGCACTTGAGGCAGCGCAGCGTTTCCATGAGCGCTTGCGCCTTGGCTTCCTGCGCGGGGTCAGCCAGTTGCTTGTAGGCATAGGGCGCGGGCGGGAGCATGTCTTGCGCGGCGGCGGGTGGGGCGAGGGTGAAGGCGGCGAGGAAGGTTAGCAGCAACACCCCCACCGTTCGTGTCGAGCGAAGTCGAGACACCTGACGCCGCGCTTGGTGTCTCGACTTCGCTCGACACGAACGGCTGTGGCGGCTTGCCGAAAACATCACTGCGCCTCCGCCAGTTTGCGCAGGATCAGCGGGATATCCTCCTGCCGGATATCGCCGATGTGCTGGTAGCGAATGATCCCTTTGCCATCGATCACAAAAGTCTCCGGCACGCCCGAGGAGCCGATGGCAAGCTGGACCTGGCTGAGATCGTCCTTGCCGATCCGCTTGAAGGGATTGCCGTATTGCTTGAGGAAGCCGGCAACATCCTCCTTGCGATCGCGGATCGCGACACCGTCGATCTCCACGCCCTGCTGCGCCAGCGCGGCAAGCTGGGGGGCTTCGACCTTGCAGGGGAAGCACCAGCTGGCAAAGACGTTGAGGAGGCGCGGCTTGCCGCCTTCCTTGAACTGCGCGGTGGCAAGGCCGGGGCGGTCGTCCGATGCGGGCGGCAGGTCGAACGCGGGGAGCGGCTTGCCGATGAAGGCGCTGGAAACCTCGCGATCCGCCGGCCAGTAGAGCCCGACCACGACGAGCGCGAGGAAGCCGACGAAGAGACCGAGCGGGAGCCAGACGGCGAGGCCGGGGCCCTTCTTCGGTGCGGGATCGCTCATCGGCCCTGCCTTTCGCGGCGGTAGGCGATCTTGTCGATCGCCACGAGCCGCTTCACATCGCGCGCGACGCGGCCGAGCAGCGCCAGCAAGCCGCCCAGCGCGACGAGTGCGCCGCCATACCAGATCATCGGCACGAAGGGCTTCCACCAGAAACGCATCTGCCAACGGCCGTCATCGCCCTCTTCGCCGAGTACGGCATAGAGCTGGCCGTTCCAGCGGGTCAGCAGCGCGCTTTCAGTGCGGTTGCCCGGCGGGTTGGCGAAAGTGCGCGCCTGCGGGTGGAGCACGGTCGGCTCGCCGCCGGCATAGCTGGCCGAGACAGTAGCCTCGAGTGCGGTCCAGTTGGGGCCGGCGACGGGGCCGATATCCTGCAGCGCGACCTTGAACGGGCCGACCTGCTGGCTGTCGCCGGGGTTCATCGCGGCGAGGCGCTCGGTAGAGAACGCACCTTCGCTCGCCATGCCGAAGAGGGCGACAGCAATACCGAGGTGGCCGATGACCATGCCGTAGATCGGGAGCGGCGTGCGGCGCAGGTTGCGGCCGACGAGCGGTTGGACCGAGGCGACAGCAAGGCCCGGCGCCAACGCGAGACCAAGCGCAGGGAGCAGGTTGGGCGCGAAGAGCAGTTCAACCGCAAGCAGTGCCACGGCCGAGACCAGCGCCGGGACCGCGACCTGCCACGTGATCCGTCCGCCCTTGTCCTCCCGCCAGCGCAGGACCGGGCCGACGGCCATGACCATCATCATGGGAATCGCAAAAACGGCTGAGACCGGGTTGAAATAGGGCGGGCCGACCGAGACCTTCACGCCCATCGCTTCGGTGAGGAGCGGATAGAGTGTGCCGACGAGCACGATGCCCAGAATGCCGCAGAGCATCACGTTGTTGAACACGAGGCTCGATTCGCGGCTGAGCACGGCAAACCGCGCGCCTTCGGTCACGGTGCTGGCGCGCAGACCGAACAGGAGCAGCGCGCCGCCGATGTAGATGGCGAGCAGCGCGAGGATAAACGAGCCTCGCGTCGGATCGACTGCGAAGGCGTGGACCGAGGTCAGGATGCCGGAGCGGACAAGGAAGGTGCCGACCATCGACATCGAGAAGGCGACGACGCCGAGCATGACCGTCCACGTGCGCAGCGCATTGCGCGCGGCGAGCACGCTGCAGGAATGCAGGAGTGCTGTGGCAGCGAGCCAGGGCATCAGCGAAGCGTTCTCGACCGGGTCCCAGAACCACCAGCCGCCCCAGCCGAGCGTGTAATAGGCCCAGTACGAGCCTGCAGTGATGCCGAGGGTGAGGAATATCCAAGCGCCGAGCACCCAAGGCCGCATCGCGCGGGCAAAGGCGGGGCCGACATCGCGGGTGACCAGCGCGCCGACCGCGAAGCTGAACGCGATCGAAAGGCCGACGTAGCCCACGTAGAGCGTGGGCGGATGGAAGGCGAGGCCAATGTCCTGCAGCAGCGGGTTGAGCCCTGCCCCTTCCGGTGCCGGCTCCGGCAGGCGTTCGAACGGATTCGAGGCGAGCAGAAGGAAGGCGTAGAAGCCTAGGCTGACAAAGGCTTGCCCGGCCAGCGTCGCGATCAGCGTGTTTTCGGGCAGGCGCTTTTCGATGAGCGCGACGAAGCCGCCGGCAAGGCTCATGATCGTCACCCACATCAGCATCGAGCCTTCGTGGTTGCCCCAGGTGCCCGCGAGCTTGAAGATGAAGGGCTTGGCCGAATGGCTGTTTTCCGCGACCAGCTTGACCGAGAGATCGGTACTCAGGAACAGCCAGATCAGCGCGGCGAAAGCGCAAGCGACGAGCACGCCTTGCAGGATCGCAACAGGGCGCACAACGCCAGCGAGGTGCGCGGTAGCGGGCCGCAGCGACAGCGCGCCCGCGACAAGCTGGAGCACGGCCAGCGCCGCCGCCATCCACAGGACCGCAAGACCAAGTTCGGCGATCATTTCGTCTCCGCGATCACGGCCTTGGCCTCAGCCGACGTCATGTTCTTCATCTCGCGGGGCACATACTTCTCGTCATGCTTGGCGAGCAGATTATCGGCGACGAACGTGGTGCCTTCCATGCGGCCTTCGGCAACCACACCCGAGCCTTCGACGAAGAGATCGGGTGTGATGCCGGAGAAGCGCACGGGGACGCGCGCCTTGTCGTCCTTGACGATGAAGTTGATCGTTACGCCGTCCGCCTGCGTCTTGATCGAGCCCTTCTCGACCATGCCGCCAAGGCGCACCGCACGGCCTGCTTCGGGCGGCTTGGCCACGAGTTCGCTCGGCAGGTAGAAATAGGCGGCCTGCTTGCTCAGCGCATAGGCGGCAAGCAGCCCAGCGCCGATCAGCGCGACAAGCGCGAGTACGATCAGCACGAGGCGCTGGTGTTTGGGCTTTATCATCGTGTTCATTTGCCGCGTGCCTTATCGCGCCGCGCTTCGGAGCGCCGCATGGCCCATAGGGTCCAGCCCACAAGGACAAGCGTGCCGATCACGCCGATGGCGAGCGCCGCCACCACGAACTGCCACTGGTCGAGTCTCTCGTGCATCTGCAGCCGCTTACGCCATCGCCTTGCGGCGCAGGCGCGCCTCGGTCTGGATATCGGCGAGCAGCATGCGCATGCGCGCCAGCACGAGGCCGCCGAAAATGAGCGTGAAGCCGAGCGCCGCGAACAGCAGCGGATAAAGGAACGCCGCGTCGATCGAGGACTTGCCCGCGGTGATCGAGGGCGGCTGATGCAGGCTGTTCCACCACACCACCGAGCGGTTGATGATCGGGATATTGACCGCGCCGACAAGGCCGAAGATCGCGGTGACGCGGCTGGCGCCCTCCCCCGCCGCGGCATCACGCTGCGCAGCGCCGGCGAGCGCGATATAGCCGAAATAGAGGAACAGCAGGATAAGGAAGCTCGTCAACCGGCCATCCCATACCCACCAGGTGCCCCACGTCGGGCGCGCCCAGATCGAGCCGGTGGCGAGGCAGATCGCGGTGAACGCCGCCCCCGGCACGGCAGCCGCGCGGGCAGCGATGCCAGCAAGCGGGTGGCGCCAGACCAGTTCGACAAGGCTTGCGATTGCAATCGTCGACCAGCCGGCCATGCCGAGCCACGCGGAAGGCACGTGGATGAAGAGGATACGAACCGTCTGGCCCATGAGCCGATCGGGTGGAACCATGAACAAGCCCCACGCAACAGCGCCGAACGCGAGGATCAGCCCCGGAACCAGCATCAGCGGCATCAGCCAGCGCGCCATGCGCAGGAAACGGGCAGGATTGGCAAGGCCGTGCATGGGTTGACAGGTACGTCCGTAAGGCTGGCAGGACAGTTGAACCTGCCCGCCGCAGGTCTACCTCTGCCACCTGCCCGCATAGGGAGCAAGGGGTTAGCGCGCCTGAACCAAGGTGCAGGCGTGATGAAGTGTGTCAGGATGGAGGAAAATGGGGCGATCGATGGGGTTCGAACCCACGACCTCCGGTACCACAAACCGGCGCTCTAACCAACTGAGCTACGATCGCCACGCAACACGGGCTGCGCCGAAACAGCAACACCGCGGAGGCGCGCTTTTGCAGAACGCGCGCGAAATGGGAAGCGGAATCTTGAGGTACGCGCCATCCTCGTCCTCGCATGCCGTACCCGGCCAACCAACACCAGATTCGCGGTGACTGCGATTGACTTGTTGGAATTCATTTGATCCTTCTGCAGGCTTTCCGAGTAAATATCTGCCGTTGAACTCGCATCCAACTCTTGCGCTGTGCAATAAACAGATTTTCAGTTGGTCAAAAACTCGGAGAAATCTGAAGAAAACTTGCGAATCTACACCCCCCTGAATCCTACATTTTCCGGAGAGACATGCATGATTGCACTTGCCCAACTCCAGGAACTCTACCCACGCGCCCGAACCGGCTATCTGCCGGTCTTTGCTGCGACCGCGCACGACCTGTTCGAGGAATTCGGAATTGCGCAGACCGCGAACCGCCTGCATTTCTTCCTCGCCCAGATCGGCCACGAATCCGGCGGACTTTCGAGTGTCGAAGAAGGTCTGAGTTATGGCGCCGAGCGCATAATGCAGGTCTGGCCGTCGCGCTTTCCGACGCTGGCCAGCGCGCAGGCCTTTGCCCGTAGTCCCGAAAAGCTCGGCAACTTCGTCTACGCCAACCGCCTCGGCAATGGCGCGCCTGCAACGGGCGACGGCTTCCGCTACCGCGGGCGCGGCTACATCCAGATCACCGGCAAGGACAGCTACAAGCAAGTGGGCGCTCGCGCCGGGCTCGACCTAGTGGCGAAGCCGGAGAGCGCGGCGGCGCCTGACGAGGCGCTGCGGGTGGCCTGCGCGTTCTGGCGGTGGAAGGACCTCAATGCTCTGTGCGACACTGGCGACTTCACCAAAGTGACGAAGCGGATCAACGGCGGCACGGTCGGCCTTCCCGACCGTCTGGCATGGCTGGAGAAAGTACGGCGCGTCCTTGCCGAACCGCCTGCCACACAGCCCGATGCCGAGACCGTGCGGGCCGTTCAGCGTGCGCTGCAGATGCGAGGCTTCACCAGCATTGGCGCAGCAGACGGATTGCTGGGCCCGCGAACGGCTGCTGCGATCAGGCAGTTCCGCCTGAACAACGGCCTGGGGGACGGCCTGCTCGATGCCACGCTGCTCACGATCCTCGGTCTCTGAAGCGGCCCGATAGCCGAAAAGAGAAACCCCGGCGGAGGCCATCCGCCGGGGTTTCCTGTTTTCAGCCTCTATGTGAAGATCAGAACTTCGCGCCAACCGAGACGGTCACCGTCGCCGGGGCCGCCCAGCCCTGGAAGAACACAGTAGGCAGCGACTGCGTACGGTAGGCAACGTCGGTCAGGTTCTTGCCCGCGACGCGCAGGAAGTAGCCCTTGTAGTTGAGCGTGGCCGATGCATCGAGCAGGCCGTAGCCGGGCTGGATGTCGTTGAGCGTGCCGAAGGTTCCGAGCGAGAAGCTCGCAAGCCACGAGTAGCCGGCGGTCAGCGAGATCTTCGCATCATCCGAGAGATCGCGAACGTAGCTGCCTCGAACGGTATAGCTCGTCTTCGGCACGCGCTGGAGCAGGACGCCGGTGAAATCGGCGGTGGTGCCGGGTGCGCCGGCCTGCGCCCCGGCGCCGATCGACGAGGTCTGACCGTTGACCTTGCCGTTCTTCACGTTGGCATCCTGGATGCCCAGCGTGCCGGAGAGCGAGAGGCCTTTGAGCGGATCGCTGAGCTTGCCCGCGTCGAGATCGAGTTCGAACTCGAGACCCTTGATCTGAACCTTCGGCAAGCTCACCACATACGTGTTGGTTCCGGGGCCATAGTTCGGCGTCACGACCACCTGAGACTGCTGGAAATCCTTGATATCGTTGATGAAGCCCGCCGCGTTGAAAGTGATCGCGCGGTTCAGGAAGCGGGTCTTGAAGCCGGCTTCATAGGTCGTGTTGGTTTCGGGAAGGAACGAGAGGAAGTTGTTGTTCGGGCAGCCACCGACCGTGCCGCAGTTGGTCTGGCTGGCCTGCTGTTCCGAAAGTGTGCCGCGGATCGAGAAGCCGCCCGACCGGAAGCCTTCCGAGCGGTTGACGTAGAGCAGCACGTCGGGCGCCGCCTGCCACTGGATGTTGAAGCGGGTGATCAGCCTCTGCCAGCTGCGGCGATCATTGATCCGGGGGACGAGCGGGATCGTGCCGAGCAGGATGTATTCGGTATTGAACCGCTTGGCCTCGAAGATGTTGCGCACGCCGCCCGAGATCTTGAGCGTGGGCGTAGGATTGAGATCGATGTTGCCGAAGAACGACCAGCTATGATCCTTTTCGGCCGAGAACTGGTCGATCGCGCCGTTGGTGTTCTGGTGCAGCGTGATCTTGTGATTATAGTAGTAGGCACCGGCGATGTAATCCACGAGCCCATCAGCGGCCTTGCCCTGCAGGCGGACTTCCTGCGTGAACTGCTTGTAAGTCTGGTCGCGATTGGTGAGCAGAACACTGCCGGTAGCCGCGAGCAGCGGGTTGCCGACGCTGGTGCAGCCGGGCGCGCCCCGGCAAGTGCCGTCGAAGTCCTGGTTCACCGTATCGCCTGACGACATGTAGGAGGTCTGCGAGACCAGCTCGCCGATCGGGGTCTTGGCCTTGAGCGTGAGGCTGGCCATGTTGGTGTTCAGGCGGTCGCGGTCGGCACCGAGATTGTTGCCGATCTCACGCGGCTTGAGGCCGTCGGGGCTGCCGGTTTCGGGATTGTACCTGGGCCAGACGGCAGCCGGGTTGCCCCCGGACAGGATCGCGGCGGACAGCTTGTTGCCGAACTGGACTGGGGTGCCGCCACCTTCCTGGTGGATGTGGTCGAGGCTGAGGTCCGCGTTCAACCACGAGGCGAGGTCGTAGTTGATCTTGAGGTTGAAGGCGCGGTATTCCGAGCCGCCCGCGCGCCTGTTGGTGAAGACGTTGTTGAGAATGCCGTCGATGCGGCGATACTGGCCGGAGAAGGCAATGCCACCCTTAACACCGAGCGGCGCATTGAGCACGCCGCGGCCATAGAACTCATTGAACGAGCCGTAGCCCAATTCAAAGCTGGCCCCGAGCTTGCGCGTGGGCGCGCAGCGCGTGAGGTTGATGAGGCCGGCGGTGGTGTTCTTGCCGTAGAAGATTCCCTGCGGACCGCGGTCGACTTCAACCGAGCAGACGTTGAACATGTCGAGCAACTGGCCGGTGTTGTTGCCGAAGAACACGCCGTCCTGGATCACGCCGACCGGCGGGCTCTGGGTCTTCTCGACGTCGGCATAGCCCTGGCCGCGGATGAAGATGGCGCTCTGTCCCGGGGCGGCAGTGCCGCTGCCGATGAACACGTTGGGCGCAGTTCCCTGGATATCGAGGAGCGAACGCGGGGCAAGCAGCGCGATGTCTTCCGCGGTGATCGCGGTCAGCGCGACGCCGACTTTCTGCTTGTCGGCCGCCTGACGCGTGGCGGTGACGATGATGACATCCTTGCTTGATGCTTCTGCCGAAGTGCCTCCTTCCGCGGCGGCATCGGCGGCTTCCGCCGCATAGGCGGGCATGGCCAGGGAAACCGCGATCGCCGCAACCGACGACCAGCCAAGAACGCGCGTGTACCGCATGCCATTCTCCTCTCATCCAATGGACGGCCGGGGCCTGCGCATTTTCCTGCGCGCAGTGCTGGTTCCCGGCTTCGGATCGAAAGGTTGGGCAGTGCCCCTTGGTGCAGCAACCGACAAAAATGAGAGGACTGCGCCGAATTACCGGCGCCTGTGTTTTCGAGTTACAGTACCGATGGTTAGTCGCGATCTCGGTGTGTCAGACTATTGCTCGCCTACCGACGGCGCGTCGTCGATCGCGGTGCGCAGGACAGGGAGCGCGGCGAGCACCGTTTCGAGGTCTGCAGGCGCGAGCCGATCACGGAAGCGGGCCTCGTGCTCGGCAATCCGGCGCCATGCCTCAGCGGCGAGATCGGCGCCCTTTTCGGTCACGCGCAGGGCAAGGCTGCGGCCATCGACGCGGGTGCGGGCGACGAGATCACGCTCTATCAGCCGGGCGATGATCGGCACCATGTTGGCGCGCTTGATCGCGATCGCCTCGCCCACTTCGCTTTGCGAGCAATCCGGGTTCTCGGCGATGACAAGAAGCGTGGTCACTTCGGCCGGCCGCATGTCGAAATCGGACAGGGTGCGCACAAAATCGGCCATGAGCACAGCGGTCGCGCGGCGCATCTGGTAGCCGAGCAGGTTGTCGAAGGCACTGGTCAGAACAGCCATGCGCGCTCTTTCATCCCGCCGTGCGGCGATGGCAAGGGGCGGACCGAGCGCATTTCACGAAAAAAGGGCGACCGAGGCCGCCCTTCTTCCAACTTTCCAGTCCGATCCGGCGCTCACTTCTTGAGCGTAAGACCGCCAAAGCGCTTGTTGAACTGCGCGACGCGACCGCCCTGATCGAGCTGGCGGGTGCCGCCGGTCCAGGCCGGGTGCGAAAGCGGATCGATTTCGAGCGCCATGGTGTCGCCTTCCTTGCCCCAGGTCGAGCGGGTCTCGAACACGGTGCCGTCGGTCATCTGCACCTTGATCATGTGGTAGTCGGGGTGGGTATTGGCCTTCATGGGTCTCGCTCCACTAAGCGAAGCCGGTTCCGACCGGCCTCTGGGGAATCTGGGAAAGGCGCGCCCCTATACGGTTCGCGACCAAAACGCAACCGATCAGCTGTCCGCAATCATCGCGGTGAAGCTGACTTCGGTCGCGATCTTGTCCCCCAGCATCGCCTTGCCGGCGAACTTGCAGACGCGGGCGCGCTTCTGGGTGAATGCAACATGGAGGTCGAGCAGGCAGCCCGGCTCCACCGGGGTGCGGAACTTGGCTTCCTCGATCGCCATGAAATAGACGAGCTTGCCGGTGCCGGCGAGGCCGAGCGTCTCCACCGCGAGCACGCCGGCGGCCTGCGCCAGCGCTTCAATCTGGAGGACGCCGGGCATGATCGGCCGGCCGGGGAAGTGGCCCTGGAAGAACTGCTCGTTCATCGAGACGGCCTTGATGGCGTGGATGCGTTCGCCCACCACCAGCTCGGCTACCCGGTCGACGAGCAGAAGGGGATAGCGGTGCGGCAGCGCCGCCATCACCTTCACGATGTCGAGCTGGAGCGGCGTTGCCGCCGCTCCTTCCGTCGTCTCGCTCATTCCGTCAGCTCTCAGCGGCCTTCGGGCGCCTTGCCCGCCGGCGCGGCGGCGGCGGGAGCAGCAGCGGCCTGCTGCGCAGCCTGCTGCGCTTCGGCCTCACGCTGTGCGCGCGGCTTCCAGCCGGCGGGCGGGACCTGCTGGGCGCTGGGGATCAGCGTGTTGAGTTCGGCCAGGATGTCCTGATTGAGGTTGTAGGCCGCATCGGCCTTCAGCACGCTCTGCGAATCGAGCACGAGCGTGACCTTGCGCTTGGTCATCGCCGCTTGCGTGGCGGCGGTGAGCTTGTCGCTGATCTGCTCGATGATGAACTGCTGAGCCAGGTTGAGCGGTTCGGCCATCTGCTGGATCTCGCGCTCGGCCGACTGCTCGATCTGCTGGATCTGCGCAGCCTGGGTACGGAGCGCAGCCTGGTCGGGCTTGGCGGCCTTCTGGTCCGCCTCGAACTTCTCGTAGAGCGGCTTGAGCTGCGCGGCGATCTGGTTGCGGCGGGTGTTCACCGCGTCGATCGTCGCTTTGTAGGTGGTGGGCAGCTGGGCCATCGCGGTCTTGTAGGCTGCCGAAGCGCCCACAACGGCCTGCGCGTTGGCATAGGCGATGCCGGGCGCGACAATGCCGCCGGGCGTGCTGGCGGCCGGAGCTGCCGCAGCCTGGGCCATGGCATGGGGCGCCGCGCCGAGCGCGAGAGCGGCAACGAGGCCTGCGAGAATACGGTTTTGCATCAGAACTGTGTTCCTACGTTGAAGTTGACTGCCTGAGTGTCGTCGCCATCGACCTTGCTGAGGACTTTGGCGATGTCGATACGGAAGGGGCCGAACGGCGAGTTCCAGTTGACCCCGAAGCCGATCGAAATGCGTGGCTTGGGACTGTTACCAACAAATGTCTCGTCGAACTTCTGGGCCACATTGTTCGCCTTGCCCGCAGAATCCGAGGCGGACGTGGTGAGGCGGCCGGTGATATTGTCCTGATAGAGCAGGGTCGTGCCAGACACGGCCGGACGCGCGACGCTGAACACCGCACCCGCGTCGACGAAGATCGAGGGCCTCAGGCCCAGTTCGCGCGCACCCGAGCCCAGCGGAATCTCAAGCTCTGCGTGGCCGAGATAGTAGTACTTGCCGCCGAGCGCGTCATCGACCCACTGGTTGCGGTCCGGACTGGTCACGCCGCCGCTGCCGTCTCTGGGATCGAACCCGCTGTAAAACCGGCGCAGCACGCGCGGACCGACGCCGCGAATGTCGAAGCCGCGCATCTGCGGCTGGCCGAGAAAGAAGCGGTCGGTCAGGCGCACATCGTCGATCGTGGGGTCGTTGGTACGGTTGCTGAGCGCCTTGATCGCGCCGCCTTCGCCGCGCAGCGAAAACACGAAGCCCTTGCCCAGCGCAAAGTACTTCGCAGCATTGGCGTTGATACGGGCATAGCGCACCGAACCGCCGAGGCCGGCTACGTCGACGCCGAGCACGACCTGCGAGCCGCTCGTCGGGCGCAGGCGATTGTCGAGCGTATCGTAGACCACGCTGGCGCCGATGATCGAGCTTGTGCGCTTGCCGATCGCATCGCACAGATAGCGGCCCGCGAGGAAGATCGAGCACTGCAAGTTGCCGTTGGCATCGGGCAGGTAATAAGTATCGCGGTCGAGCGTCACGTTCTCGAGGTTGAGCGTGTAGCGCCCGATCAGCGACATGTACTCGGTCAGCGGCAGGCCGGCACGGACCTGGAAGCCGGTCGTGGCGTTCCGGTAGGTGGTGTTGCGGTTGCTGTTGAAGAAGTTGAAGCTGTTGAAATCGCGGCGATAGATGTCGACGCCGAGCGAGACGTTGCGATCGAACAGGTAGGGCTCGGTGAAGCTGACCTGAACCGAGCGCGAATAGCGCGAGATGTCGCCCGAGAGGCCGATCGTCTGGCCGCGGCCGCGGAAGTTGTTCTGCTGGATCGAGGCCTGGAAGATGAAGCTTTCGAGGCTGGAGAAACCGGCCGAAAGCTGCAGCTGCCCGGTGGGCTTTTCCTCGACGTTGGCTTCAAGGATGATGCGATCCTGCGCGGAACCGGGCTTCTGCTCGACCTCGAACTTCTCCTGGAAGTAGCCGAGCGACTTGATGCGGTTCGACGAGCGCTTGATCTGGAACGAGTTGAACGCATCGCCCTCGGCCACGCGGAATTCGCGGCGGATGACCTTGTCCTGCGTCAGCGTGTTGCCGTTGACATCGACCCGCTCGACATAGACGCGCGGCGCTTCCGCGATGCGGAAGGTGATCGACATCGTCAGGTCATCTTTGTTGCGGTTGAAGTCCGGCCGGACGTCCGCGAAGGCATAGCCAAAACTGCCCGCCGTCTCGGTCAGGCTGTCGACGGTGTCCTCGACCTGCTTGGCATTGTACCACTGGCCCGCCTTGAGCGGCAGGCGCTTGGCCAGCGCGTCACCGTCGAAGTCGCGCAGCTGGCTGTCCACCTTCACGTCGCCGAAGTGGTAGCGCTGCCCTTCCTCGACCACGTAGGTGATGATGAAATCGCGCTTGTCCGGCGTGAGTTCGGCCACGGCGGAAACGACGCGGAAATCGGCATAACCGTTGGTCAGGTAGAACTGGCGCAGCTTCTGCTGATCGAACGCGAGGCGATCGGGATCGTAGCTGGTGCCGCTGGAGAAGACGCGGAACACGCGCGCCTGCTTGGTCACCATTTCCCCGCGCAGCTGGCTGGCGGAGAACTTCTCGTTGCCGATGATGTTGATCTGGCGAACGCGCGACTTGGGGCCTTCGTTGATCTCGAACACGATATCGACGCGGTTCTGATCGAGCATAACCATCTTGGGCTCGATCGAGGCGGCGAAGCGGCCCTGGCGCTTGTAGAGTTCGATGATGCGGGCGACATCCGCGCGCACCTTGGAACGGGTAAAGATCTGGCGCGCCGAGAGCTTGATTTCGGGCAGGATCTTGTCCTCTTTCAGGCGCTTGTTGCCTTCGAGGATGATGCGGTTGACGACCGGGTTTTCCTTGACCTCGATCACCACGTCACCGGCATTGTCGCGCACCTGCACGTCGGCGAAGAGTTCGGTGGCGTAGAGGTCCTTGAGGACCTGGTCCGCCGCGGCCTGGGTGTAGCGATCACCTTCCTTGAGACGGATGTACGAGCGGATCGTATCGGCTTCGAGCCGCTGGGCGCCCGAAATGGTGATCGAGCGGACGAGTTCGACCGGAGCCGGTGCAGGTGCTGGAGCAAGCGCCGCTGCTGGCACGGCCGGAGCCGGGGCCGGAGCAGCCTGCTGCGCGCTGGCAGCCACGGGCATGCCGGCGAGGCAGGTCGTTGCCGCAAGCGCCGCCAGCGTGCCGGCCAGGTTAGCCTGACCAGTCATACGCCGCGCGGTCCGGGGCAAGTTGCAAGCATTCATCACCAAGCGCCATCCCGTTTCTTCGTGCAGCGCAGCGGCACCCGCCGCTCCGCCTGCGCACCGTAGCGCGCGACGGCAACAGTCCGTCACGCCCCGCGATGCCGCCTCCTGCCCGATGCAAGCCCGCCAATCAAGCAAGCACACCGCAGCAGACCGTAATTGCCCCGCATTTTGTGGAAAATCCGGCTCCCCCTGACGTCCGGCGCTCAAGGCCGGACGCAGCCGTTCGCAAGTCCTACTCCCTAGCCTCCGAAAACGCGCAACGAAGCGACATCGTTGAAGGTCACGAACAGCATCAATGCCACGACCAGCGCCAGACCGGTGCGGAAGGCCCATTCCTGCCCGCGCTGGCTGACCGGCCTGCGGCTGACCGCCTCGATCGCGTAGAACGCGAGGTGCCCGCCATCGAGCACCGGAATTGGCAAGAGGTTGATGAACCCGAGGTTAATCGAGATCAGTGCGATGAACCAGACGTAGTTGGCCCAGCCCGAGACGAGCTGTTCGCCCGAATACTTGGCGATCTTGATTGGCCCGCCGAGTTCCTTGATCTCGCGCTTGCCGGTGATGATCTGGCCGATGCCGGTGATCATCATGCCCATGATGTCGCGCGTCTGGACGACGGCATCACCCACGGCTTCGACTGGCCCGACCGCCACACGCTGCGCAGAGGCAGGGCCAATGCCGAGGTAGCCAATCTTCTGCGTGTTGCCGAACTTGTCGGAGACTTCCTTGAAGGCGGCGATGACGGGCAAGGTCATGCGCCGCCCGTCGCGCTCGATGACGAGATCGAGCGGCTCGCCCGGATGTTGCGCAACCGCGAGGCGGATCTGGAGGAAGCTGTCGATGGGCGAACCCTGCAGCGAAACAACCCTGTCGCCCAGCTGGACACCGGCTTTGGCGGCGGCGGAGCCTTCCTGCACCATGCCGACGACCGGCGGGATGACGACCTTGCCATAAGCCATTGTAAAGCCTGCCAGAATGGCGACGGCGAGCAGCAGGTTCGTCAGCGGCCCGGCGAGCACGATCAGCGCGCGTTGCCAGATCGGCTTGGCCTGGAAGGTGCGTTCGCGCTCTTCGGCGGGGAGCGAAAGCCACTCGGCGCTCGGCGTGCTCGCCGGGTTCATGTCCCCCGCGAACTGGACGTAACCGCCCAGCGGCAGCGCGGAGAGCCGCCAGCGGGTGCCGCGCTTGTCGGTCCAGCCGGCGATCTCCTTGCCGAACCCAATGGAAAAGCTGTCCGCCTTCACGCCGAACAGGCGGCCCATGAGGTAGTGGCCCAGTTCATGGATGAACACGAGCGGCCCCAGCACCAGCACAAAGGCCAGCAGGGTCAGCAGGATTCCCGGACTTTGCACGGCAGCGTTCAGGACACAGTCTCCATCGTCTCGGCCGCGCGGATGCGGGCGTCCCGGTCCACCGCGATCACCTCTTCGAGGGTCACCGGAGGCCGGGGCACGCCGCGCGCCAGCACGTCCTCCGCACATCGCACGATGCGGGTGAACGCGATCTGACCGGCAAGGAAGGCAGCCACCGCGATCTCGTTCGCCGCGTTGAGCACGGCAGGGGCCGCACCGCCCGCGATCACCGCCTCGCGCGCTACGCGAGTAGCCGGGAAGCGCTCTTCATCGGGCTTGAAGAAGGTCAGGCTGCCGATGGCGGCGAGATCGAGCGGGGCGCAGGGCGTTTCCATCCGCGCAGGCCATGCGAGCGCCGAGGCGATCGGCACGCGCATGTCGGAAGGGCCAAGCTGCGCCAGGGTCGAGCCATCGCGGTACTCGACCATCGAGTGGACGATCGACTGCGGGTGGATGATAATGCGCAGGCGCTCCACGCCGACCGGGAACAAGTGGAAGGCTTCGATGAACTCGAGGCCCTTGTTCATCATCGTAGCCGAATCGACGCTGATCTTGGCGCCCATCGACCACGTGGGGTGCTTGACCGCTTCGGCGGGCGTGGCGCGGTGGATGCGCTCCATGTCCCACTCGCGGAACGGGCCGCCGCTCGCCGTCAGCGTGATCGCCTTGACGTGGGCGGGATCGTTGCCGGCAAGGCACTGGAAGATCGCGTTGTGTTCGCTGTCGACCGGGAGGAGCGTGGCGCCGGTGCGCTTGACCGCCGCAGTCATCACTTCGCCCGCCGAAACAAGCGCCTCCTTGTTGGCGAGCGCGACGGCCTTGCCGCATTCGATGGCGGCCATGGTGGGCGCGAGGCCCGCGCAGCCGACAATCGCGGCCATCGTGATATCCGCACCGCGCGCGGCGGCTTCGACGACAGCGGGGGCGCCGCCTGCGGCTTCGATGCCGCTTCCGGCAAGAGCGTCACGCAGGGCCGGAAGGCAGCTTTCATCGGCGACAACGGCCACTTCAGCGCCAAATTCTTTCGCCAGCGCGGCGAGCTCGACCGCCTGACAATTCGCGGTGAGCGCGATCACGCGGAACATGTCGCGGTTGCGCCGCACCAGATCAAGCGTGGACGCACCGACCGAACCCGTGGCGCCCAGAATGGTAATCGTGCGCGTCATGCGCCTCCTGCTCCCCCTGCTGCTGCCCCAGAGGCAGCCCACGCTGTTCCTGCTATGATGGCGACCGGCAGCAGTCCGTCAACCCGATCGAACAAACCGCCATGCCCCGGAATGAGCCGGCCGCTGTCCTTTACCCCGGCCCGCCGCTTGAGCCAGCTCTCGTAGAAATCACCCGCCTGCGCGGCGACGGCAAGCCCTGCCCCCGCCAGCGCGGCCATGCCGAGCCGTGTGGTGCGAAACGCTTCGGCAAGACTTGGGCCGGTGGGGCTCATCGCCGAAAGCACATAGGCGGCAAACAGGATGTAGAGCGTGGCCCAGAGCGCCGCTGCCGCCATGCCACCCGCGAGGCCGGCCCAGGTCTTCGACGGGCTGATGCTCGGCGCGATCTTGGGCCCGCCGATGGCGCGTCCGGCGAAATAGGCGCCGGTATCGGTACAGATGACAAGGCCGAGCACCGCGATGAGCAGGACCATCGGCATCACGATCAGCGCGAAGGCCGCCCAGCCGATATAGAGCCCGCCGGTGATCACTGCCGTCACCATCCGCGCCGGATCGGGCGCGATCCTGGCGGCAAGCGCGGCATATTCGGCAAAGACGCCGAAGCCGACGAGCGCGATGAAACCCTTGAGGACGAGGCCGCCCTGCCACAGCGCGAAACCGGCGATGCCGAGCATGACCGCCGCCGAGGCCACGCGCACCGGCAGATCGCTGCGCTTGGGCGGCGCGGCGGGTGTGGCTACGGGCTCAGCGCCCTCCATAGCGGCGCTCGCGGGTGGCGTAGTGGTCCAGCGCCTCACGCAGGTGGCCCGGGGTGAAATCGGGCCAGAGCACGTCGGTGAACCACATTTCGGCATAGGCCGCCTGCCACAGCAGGAAGTTCGAGAGACGCACTTCGCCCGAGGTGCGGATGATGAGATCGAGCGGCGGCAAGTCCGAGGTGTAGAGTTCGGCCTCGATGGCAGATACGGTCACTTCGCCCTTGGTCGCTGCAGCCGCCGCAGCCCGGGCGATCTCCTGCTGCGAGCCGTAGTTGAGCGCGATCGCCAGCGTGGTGCTGCGGCCATGTGCGGTGCGGGCCAGCGCATCCTCGATCATCTCGACAATATCGGGCGGCAGGACCTTGTAATCGCCGATGATCTTCAGGCGCACGTCGTTGGCGGCGAACTCGTCGATATCGCTGCGGATGAAGGCGCGCAGCAGACCCATGAGGTCCGCGATCTCGTCTTCGGGCCGCTTCCAGTTCTCGGACGAGAAGGCATAAAGCGTCAGCGCTTCAAGCCCCATGTGGCGCGCTGCGCGGACGACTTCGCGCACGGCGTCGACCCCGCGCTTGTGGCCGACGGCGCGCGGCAGGAAGCGCTTCTTCGCCCAGCGCCCGTTGCCATCCATGATAATCGCGACATGGCGCGCAGGACCGGTGTAGCCGCCGCCCATCTGGCCGGCGACCGCTTTGCTTCCCTGAGGCGCCGCAGCCGAGCTCACTTGCCGAGGATTTCCTTTTCCTTGGCCGCGCTGACTTCGTCCGCCGCCTTGATCTGCTCGTCGGTCAGCTTCTGCAGCTCGGTTTCGAAACGCTTGCGTTCGTCTTCCGAGATTTCCTTCTTGTTCTCGTCGGCCTTGAGCGCGTCCATGCCGTCGCGGCGGACGTTGCGGATGGCGATCTTGGCCTTCTCCGAATACTGCGAGGCGAGCTTGGCAAGCTCCTTGCGGCGATCCTCGGTGAGATCGGGGATCGGCAGGCGCAGCGTGTTGCCATCGTTGATCGGGTTGAGCCCGAGCCCTGCCGAACGGATCGCCTTCTCGACCGGGCCGATGTTCGACTTGTCCCACACCTGCACGGTCAGCATGCGCGGCTCGGGCGCGGAGATCGTCGCGACCTGGTTGAGCGGGGTGTTCGCACCGTAGACGACGACCATGATCGGATCGAGCAGCGCGGCATTGGCGCGGCCGGTGCGCAGACCGGAAAGATCGCTGCGCAGCGATTCCACCGCGCCCTTCATGCGGCGTTCGAGATCGGCCTTGTCATACTTGGCCATGGGCAAGCCTTCCTTTTAAGCGCTGATTTTCTGAACGATGGTCTGGGTGCCCTGCCCTGCCAGAACGCGGGCAAGATTGCCGCGTTCCCGGATCGAGAACACCACGATGGGGATGGCATTGTCGCGGCAAAGTGCCACAGCGGAAGCGTCCATCACCTTGAGATTGTCTGCCAGCACCGTGTCGAAATCGACCGTATCGTAGCGCTTGGCGTTCGCGTTCTTCTTCGGATCGTCATCATAGACGCCGTCGACGCTGGTGCCCTTGAGCAAGGCGTCGCACTTCATCTCGGCAGCGCGCAGCGCAGCACCGGAATCGGTGGTGAAATAGGGGGCGCCGACACCAGCGGCGAATATCACTACGCGGCCCTTTTCGAGGTGTCGTTCGGCGCGGCGGCGGATCACCGGCTCGCAGACCTCGTCCATCTGGATCGCGGACTGGACGCGGGTCGGCACTCCGATCTTCTCGAGCGCGCTCTGCATCGCCAGCGCGTTCATGATCGTCGCGAGCATGCCCATGTAGTCGGCCTGCGCACGGTCCATGCCCTTGGCCGCGCCCGCCATGCCGCGGAAGATGTTGCCGCCGCCGATGACAAGGCACAGCTCCAGCCCGGTTTCCTTGGCTGCCTTCAGTTCCTCGGCCATCTGCGCGACGAAGTCGGTGTCGATGCCGAAGGGCTGGCTCCCCATCAGCACTTCGCCCGAAAGCTTGAGAAGTACGCGCTTGAGGGGGGGAAGGCTCATCGTCCGGGCAAACTCGTATAGAGGGGAGCGCGGCCCTTATACGCGCGAGTTGGCGCGTGCCAAGGGCAAGGGACACAGGTTTGTGCGCCAATGCACAGCGGCGCCCCCCGCCGGGACGGGAAGCGCCGCGTATTGTGCAATGTTTACTTGATGCCGGCTGCCGCAGCGACTTCCGCCGCGAAGTCGGTGGCTTCCTTTTCGATGCCTTCGCCGAGTTGGAAGCGGACATAGTCGGTCAGCGTGATCTTGGCGCCGGCAGCCTTGCCGGCGGCCTCGACGACCTGCGCGATGGGGGTCTTGTTGTCCATCACGAAGAGCTGCGACAGCAGAGCGTTGTCCTTGGCATACTTGGCCACCGCGCCATCGACCATCTTGGCCTGGACTTCGGCGGGCTTGCCGGTTTCCGCCGCCTTCTCCGCCGCGATCTTGCGTTCGCGCGCGATCGTTTCGGGATCGAGGTCCTCGGCCTTCAGCGCCAGCGGGAAGGCCGCGGCGATGTGCATCGCGATCTGCTTGCCGAGCGGCTCGAGCACATCGGCACCGGCTTCCGATTCCAGAGCGACGAGCACGCCGATCTTGCCGAGAGCCGGAGCAGCAGCGTTGTGCATGTAGGGCACGATGAGGCCCGACGAGACCGCGACGGTCTTCATGCGGCGAACCTGCTGGTTCTCGCCGATCGTCGCGACGTTGTTGGTCAGCTTGTCGGCAACCGTGCCACCGTCGGGGTAGGCAGCGGCCTTGAGCGCCTCGACGTCGTCAGCGGAAAGGCCGAGCGCGACTTCGGTGGTCTTGCGCACGAAATCCTGGAACTGCTCGTTCTTGGCAACGAAGTCGGTTTCCGAGTTGACTTCGACGGCGACGCCGCGAGTGCCCGAAACGGCAACGCCGACGAGGCCTTCAGCGGCCGTGCGGCTCGACTTCTTGGCGACGGCGGCAAGGCCCTTGGCGCGCAGCGCGTCGACCGCGGCTTCGAAATCGCCACCGGTCTCGTCCAGAGCCTTCTTGCAATCCATCATGCCGGCGCCAGTGCGCTCGCGCAGGTTCTTCACGTCAGCGGCGGTATAGGCCATTGCGGTGATCCTTCTTGTCTCGTGAATATGGGTTAGGCCGCAGCCCGGTCATAGCTACCTGGCGCGGCCCGTAAGGGGTGTCCGGGTCAGTTCGGTGACGGCCCCTTGACGGAGGACGCCACCGAACTGGACAGGATCAGGCTTCTGCTGCCTCGACGGCAACTTCTTCCGGAAGCGGCTCGTCCATCGCGCCGAGGTCCGCGCCTGAAGCGATCGCGGCATCGCGGCCACCGCGGGTGGCGGCAGCGGCAATCGCTTCGCAGTAGAGGCGGATGGCGCGGCTGGCGTCGTCGTTCGCGGGAACCGGGAACGCGATGCCATCGGGCGAGACGTTCGAATCGAGGATCGCGACGACCGGAATGCCGAGCACGTTGGCTTCCTTGATCGCCAGCTCTTCCTTGTTGGCGTCGATCACGAACATCACGTCGGGAATGCCGCCCATGTCGCGGATGCCGCCGAGCGAGAGCTCGAACTTGTCACGCTCGCGGGTGAGCTGGAGCACTTCCTTCTTGGTGAGGCCGGTGGTGTCGCCCGAAAGCTGCTCTTCAAGCGCCTTGAAACGCTTGATCGAACCAGAGATCGTCTTCCAGTTGGTGAGCATGCCGCCCAGCCAGCGGTGGTTGACATAGTGCTGGCCCGAGGCGCGTGCGGCCTGGGCGATCGGCTCCTGCGCCTGGCGCTTGGTGCCGACAAACAGGACCTTGCCGCCGCCCTGCACGGTGGCCGAAACGAACTCGAGCGCGCGGGCGAAGAGCGGCACGGTCTGCGAGAGGTCGAGGATGTGGATGCCGTTGCGGGCGCCGAAGATGTACGGCTTCATCCGCGGGTTCCAGCGGTGGGTCTGGTGGCCGAAGTGGGCGCCGGCCTCGATCAATTGCTGCATGGTGACGACAGGAGCCGCCATAAGTCATTCCTTTCCGGTTGGGCCTCTGGAACGCAGGAACCGCTTGGCGGGAGAAACCCCAGCACGGCACCGGTATGTGCGCATTCCATGTGGATTGCCGCAGCGACCCGCAGGCACCATGCCCGAATCGCGCTGTAGCGAGAGTGCCGTTAGCGCCGGAAGAGCCGGGCGTCTACACAGAACTGCCGAAAAAATCGGACTGAAGCTGGACGCCGAGCGTCAATTCGCTCTGACAGTGTCAAATAAGTAGTGAATCATAGTTGTCAAAATGATTGGACATGCCCATAAGTTCACTTGACGGGCAAAACCGCCAGTCGCGAACCTCAGCGTCCTTCTCGGTCATGAGGCACCTCGCGGCTTATCTGGCTTGAAGCTTCTGCAAGCGGATCTTGCGAAGCGCCTACCGGCACTCTGCCGGAACTGCCGCTATCGAGATTTTTTGCTGCGATTCCGCAGTCTTGTTCAATTGCACGCCATTACTGTGATTGGCCGCAACACCCAGGCGGCCATGTCGGCCGCTCACCCAGGCGGCCCGAGGCGGTCGCGCCCTGACCAGGCGCCCTCCCAGACCGCCGCTGCGGTCCCCGCGCCCCCCGCGCGCGGGGACCGCTATCCGGCATGATCCATGTAACCGCGAGCATTTCAGGCGCGAATGACACCCGCGCACCGCTTGCCCAGCCGCACACCGACAATCCGCAATGTTGGAATTTTCACAGACCCACGCCGAATCGGCTTGACGGGAAGGAACAAAAAGAGAACATTGTTCTCGTCGAGGGGGAGACTTGGAACTTCCGATTCCCTCCCTACCTTATCCACAGGGTATCCACCGCCTGTCAAGCGGTTCACCCACGTTCGAAAGGCAGCGTTTCCATGTCGATGGTCTCCCTCCTCGCTTCGCTTGTGATGGTTGGCGCTGGCTGCGTGGCGTTTGCGGCAATCGCTGTCACCGTGCGGGCGCAGCTGCCCGCCGTCCGCAAGCTGCTGGCGGAGTCGCGCGCGCTCGCGGCGGACAGGGAATTCCTCGTGGAGATCACCACCACCTCGATGCCGGCGCCGCCGCGCATGCCGGTGCGGACACGCCGCGCACCGGTGCGGCTCGTCAAGTCTGCTCAGGCTTCGACGGAGTCACGCTGGCGCGCTGCTGCCTGATTCGGCGATAGCGCCAGAGCCCGACCGGCATGAGCACGAGATAAAGGGCACAGATTGCCACCAGCGTGAGCCAGGGCTCGGTAAGCAGCGCCACGGTGAGCATGCCAGCCAGCGCTATGACTTCGAGCCGGATCGCCCGCCGCGGTCGCAGCGCGCCCCAGCCGAGGGTCGGCAGGTTCGAGATCATCAGGAATGCGATGAGCAGCGCCCACGGGCCGACGACGATCGGCTGGCGGAATTGATCGAGACCGCTGGCAAACCACAGATAGAGCGGCAGGAACGCCAACCCTGCCCCGACCGGCGCAGGTACACCGGTCATGAACCCCGCCAACTTGTGCGGCTGCCCCGGCAGATCGATCGAGGCATTGAACCGCGCGAGCCGCAAGGCGCAGCACACCGCAAGTGCCAGCGCGGCAAACCAGCCGAAGCGTGGCACCGCACTCAGCGACCAGAGATAAAGGATCAGCGCCGGACCGACCCCGAAGGCGATGGCATCAGACAGGCTGTCAAGCTCGGCCCCGAAGCGGGACTGCGCCTTCATCAGCCGCGCCACGCGGCCATCGATGCCATCGAGCACGCCCGCGAGCATGACCGCCAGCACCGCCGCATGAAAATCGCCGCCGATCGCAAAGCGGATGCCGGTGAGCCCGCTGCACAGCGCCGCCGAAGTGATCGCGTTGGGCACGAGCGCGCGCAAGGTCAGCCCGCGCGGCAGGCGGCGACGCCCGAAATCCTCGCTGGAATAGACTTCCCTTGCCGCCGCGCGCTTGCCGGGCGCAGGCGTATCGCTCACTGCCGCACGCCTTCGATCAGCGGCGTCTGGCCGAGCACCGCAAGCACCGTTTCTCCGGCAACAATGCGCTGCCCGATCAGGACACGCGGCTCGGTACCGGCGGGGGGGTACACATCGACCCGGCTGCCGAACCGGATCAGTCCGACGCGCTGCCCACCCGCCACGATGTCACCCGCCTTCACGAACGGCACGATCCGCCGTGCAACCAGACCAGCGATCTGGGTGAACCCCACGCGCACGCCGTCGCCGCGCTCGACGACGAAGTGCTGGCGCTCGTTCTCCTCGCTCGCCTTGTCGAGATCCGCATTGAGGAATTTGCCGGGGATGTAGACGACCCGGCGGATCGTGCCGCCGATGGGCGTGCGGTTCACGTGAACATCGAACACAGACATGAAGATCGAAATGCGCGTCACCGGCACATCGGCCAAGGCCGGCTGCCCGCTTCCGTCATCCGCCGTCATTTCGCGCGGAGGGTTCACCGTGCAGATCAGCGTGACGATGCCATCGGCGGGCGCGACAATCATGCTGTCGTCGCGCGGCGTGACCCGCTCGGGATCGCGGAAGAAGGCGAGTACGCCCAGCGTCAGCACCGCGAGGGGCCAGCCCAGCAGCGAGCCGCCGAGAAACGCGCCTACGAGGCAGGCCGCAGCGGCAATCGCACCGAACTTGCGGCCCTCCGGATGAATGGCGGGCCAGGTGAACCCGGCCGTACCGCGCCCACGATTGTCTAGAATGTCTCCTGCCATTCCGCTCCTCTAGGCCCCGGCGCGCGTGGCGACAAGCACCGAGCGACTGGAGCCGCCGCACAGCCGTGGCTTGCCCCCCTACTCCTCGGCCAATGTACCGCAACGCAAACCGATGCCGCGCGGGACCTGCGGAATTTACTCTGCGAACGCCAGTTTCGTAACCACTTCGGACCAAATTCAAATTTATTTTCAAGGGTATCCGGACCTGTGCCCTGCGGGCGGAGCGGTAACGCTCTTCCGCTCCCCTGGTTCGAAACCAAAATTTTACCACTAAAATTCAGCAGCTTGTGCAGTCGCCTGAAGCGATCACCTAACCAAAGTCGGTTAACATCCGGGCGAAGGAAATAGGCCTCCTATCCGCCCGCGGCGCAGCTTCGAGCCATTTTGTCCTTACCCGATGTTAACCACGCTCGGTGGAAAGGCCCACGTATGAATACGTACCTCACCCACCTGAGCCGGGCCGCGGGCATCGCCGGATGTTCGCTTGTCGCCCTTTCCCTCACCGCTCCGCTTGCGGGCACTGCGCATGCCACCGGGGTGCTTGCGGGCACGCTGATCGAGAACACCGCGACGGCGACCTATCAGACGGGATCGACCACCGGGTCGGTCACCTCGAACAAGGTCACGGTCAAGGTCGACGAGTTGCTCGACGTCGCTGTGGCGACCTTGAGCACCGCGCCTGCCACCGCCACCAGCGAGCCGGCAGTGCTGATCTATTCGGTCACCAACAGCGGCAATGGCCCGGAAGCCTTCAATCTCACCGCCGATCCCAAGATTTCCGGCAATGGTTTCGATGGCACGATCAAGTCGGTCGTGCTCGATAGCAACGGCAACGGCATCTATGATCCCGGCGTCGATACCGTCCTCACCGCAGGCGCGCTGGCGACGCCGGTGCTCGGTCCCGACAAGAGCACCAAGGTTTTCCTCCTCGTCGACTTGCCGGCGGGCGCCGCCGATGCGCAGACCAGCCAGGTCCGCCTCACCGCGACGGCGCAGACCGGCAACGGCACGCCCGGCACCAGCTTTGCCGGCAAGGGCGAAGGCGGCGGCGATGCCGTCGTCGGCCTGACCACCGCCGCGGCCAATTCGCTTGCCGCACTGATCGCCAGCCTCGCCAATATTTCGCTCACCAAGTCGGCATCGATCCTCGATCCGTTCGGCACCGCCAAGCCCGTACCGGGCGCGGTCGTCACCTATTCGCTGGCTGCCAAGGTCACCGGCAGCGGCTCACTCGACGGGCTGCACGTGGTCGACACCATCCCGAACGGGACGACCTATGTGCCCGGATCGCTCAAGCTTGATGCCGCTGCCCTCACCGATGGCGCCGATGGCGATGCCGGCGTGGGTGGTGCCAGCGGGATCGACGTGACGCTCGGCAAGATTGCCGGCGGCACCACCAAGACCGTCGTTTTCTCCGTCAAAATCAATTGATCAATCAGGGATACCAGCCATGAAACTCTCCTTCGTCGTCAAGTCCCTCGCTGGCGCCGCTGCCATGGTTGCCATGGCCGGCCCCGCACTCGCGGCAGCCCAGTCCACGCCGTCACCCGTCACGCTCAAGGGCGATGTCATGCTCGAGAAGACCGTGACCGAAAACGGTGTGAGCAAGGTGCAACTGGTCGAGCCCAAGGTCGTCATTCCCGGCGACCACCTGCTGTTCACCACGCGCTATCACAACGACGGCGCGCAGGCGGTGACCAATTTCGTGGTCACCAATCCGCTGCCGTCCGCCGTTGCCCTTGCGAGCGACGGTGCACAGGGCACGGAAGTCTCGGTCGATGGCGGCAAGACATGGGGCCAGCTTGGCAGCCTCAAGGTTGCCGGCACCGAGGGCACGCCGCGCGCGGCCACCGCGGCTGACGTGACGCACGTTCGCTGGATCATCCCGTCGATCGCTCCGGGCGCTTCGGGTGAAGTCCAATATCATGGAATCGTTCGCTAATCCGGCGGAACGGGGGGTCGCGATGCCTGTGAGCGACCAGAATATTCGCAGGCAACCCAGTGGAGCATATAACAATGACGTATCGCAGCAGACTGCTGGGTGCGGCGGGGCTTTTCGGCCTTGCTGTTCTCGGCGCCAACCCGGCCCACGCGGCCGGTACAACCGCAGGCTCGACGATCACCAACACGGTTTCGGTGGCGTTCCAGGTCGGCGGCATCGCCCAGACCGGCACGGCCGCGTCTGATACCCTCACGGTCGACCGCCGCGTGCAGCTGACCGTCGCCGAAGTCGGCACGACCACCACGACGGTCACGCCCGGCTCGGTCAACCAGGTGACGGCGTTCACGGTGGTCAACACCTCGAACGCCCCGCTCGATTTCGCGCTCACCGCAGCGCAGCAGGTCGGCGGCGCCGGCGCGCACTCGAACACCGACTCGTTCGACGTGACCAACGTGCGCATCTTCCGCGACGTGAACAACAACGGCACCTTCGAATCGGGCACCGACACGCTGGTGACCTACCTCGACGAAGTCGCAGCGGACGCTTCGGTTCAGGTCCTCGTCGTCTCCGACGTGCCGCTGGCCCAGGCAAACGGCGCGGTTGCCGCCGTGACGCTGACCGCAACCGGCCGTGAAGCCGGCGGCGCGGGAAGCCAGGGTGCGGCGCTCGTCCAGACCACCGGTGCGAACACCGCTGGGATGGATACGGTGTTCGCGGACGGCGCGGGTGCGACCGATGCGGCGCGCGATGCCTCGTTCTCGGCCAAGGACGACTACACCGTCTCGGCCGCGACGCTCAGCGCGATCAAGTCCTCGCGCATCATCAGCGATCCGATCAACGGCACGACAAACCCGAAGATGATCCCGGGCGCGACGATCCAGTACTGCATCGCGATCAGCAACGCATCGGGCAGCGCCACGGCGACCACCGTTACCGTGAACGACCCCATTCCGGCGAACCTCACCTACGATTCGGCGTTCGGCGTGAAGACCAACGGCACCGCGACGATCGCGAGCGGCGTGGCGACCTGCGCCGCCGACACGACCGGCACGGGCACGATGGCCTCGAACACGGTGACCGGCACGCTGGCCTCCGTGGCAGGCGGTGAAACCAAGACGGTTGTCTTCCAAGCCACGATTAATTGAACGGGCCCGAGGAAGGCACCCTTCAAGCAATCACGCAGATCAGGACAGGCAGGCGGCGGCAGACCCGGGGGTAGGCCGCCGCCACACCCTTCCTTTGTCCTGAAAACAAAGAACAAACGCCATGCAGGCATTGAGGAACAGGATCTGGGCGATCGCCGCGCTGCTCTTTGCAGCGCTGCTTTTCGCGACCAGCGTTCCCGCCGCGGCGAACACCATCACCAACACCGCCTATGCCCGCTGGAACCAGAGCGGCACCGAACTGACGGCCGATTCCAACGTGGTCTCGTTCGATGTGGTGCGGGATGACACCAGGATTTTCGTGCTGCCCTTGCCCAATGGCAGCGAAACGCTTGCGATCAACGCCGGCTACTGCGGCACCACAGTCTTGCCGAGCGTCAATATCGACCCCAAAGGCGCTGATCCGAACGATCCGGCGACGATTTCAAGCGTGATTGTCGGCCAGCCGGTGGTTTTCCGCCTCGTGTTGGCCCGCAGCGCGCTCGATCCGGGCCGGATCGACACGGTCAAGGTCACGATCACCTCGGCCAGCGGCGACAAGGAACAGGTCACCGTCACCGAGACGGCCACCGACAGCGGCGTATTCTACGGTGCGATCCCGACGAGCGCGATCCCGCCGCAGCCGAAGGACGGCGATTGCCGCCTCAGCGTTTCGGGCGGCGACAAGGTGACCGTCTCCTACAACGGTGCGAGCGGCGACGGCACCGTTATCAAGACCGATGTCGACGTGCTGGCCGACCCCTATGGCCTTGTTTTCGATAGCGAAGATGCCGCCCCGATCGACGGCGCGCGGGTCACGCTGATCGATGTCGCCACCGGCCAGCCGGCGCGCGTGTTTGCCGATGACGGCGTGACCACCTGGCCCTCGACCATCGTCACAGGCTCGCTGATCACCGACGGGGCCGGCCGCACCTGGCAGATGCCGGAAGGCGAATACCGCTTTCCGCTCGCGCCGCTTGGCACATATCGGCTGCTGGTCGTACCGCCTGATCCGTACACCGCGCCATCAGCGCTCACACCGAAGAATTTCACTGGCCTGAGACGTCCCGATGGGGGCGATTTGGTTATTCTACCGGCGTCCTATGGTGAAAGTCTGGCACTTTCGAGCCCGGCACCGGTGCGCGTCGATATTCCGGTCGACCGACCACCCGTTGCCGTGAGCCTCAGCAAGGTCGCGTCGAGACAGGTCGCCCAACCGGGCGATGCCGTGTTTTACACCATCACGGTGCGCAACACCGATCCGGGGCGGATGAAACGCGGCGTGGTGCTGAGCGATACGCCGTCGGCCAACTTGCGACTGCGCGTGAGCACGATCCGCATCGATGGGGCCAAACCGGCGGCGGATGCGGTGACTGTTGCGCCCGATGGCCGCACGATGACCATTGCCATCGGCACGATCGCACCGGGCGCCAGCCGCACCGTGACTTATGCGATGACCGTGCGGCCGGAAGCGTCCGCAGGCAACGCAATTAACCGAATTGATGCCGTGGATGCACGTGGACTAACCGCAACGGCAAGTTCTGCCGTGCGCATCGAGCGCGACAATCTGGCTGCAACGATGACCCTGATCGGCCGCATCACGCTCGGCGCCTGCGATGTGCCGAACAGCAAGAACGCACCCCGCCCGGGCATCGGCGGTGTACGTCTCGTGCTTGAGGACGGCAGCTTCGCAGTGACCGATGCAGAGGGCCGCTATCACTTCGAAGGGCTGATGCCCGGCACACATGTCGTTGAAGCACAATCGGTTACGCTGCCAAAGGGCGGCAAGTTCGTTGATTGCACACAGTCGACCCGCAGTGCCGGGAGTGCCTCCAGCCGCTTCGTGATCGGCCAGGGCGGCAGCCTGGTTGTCGCCAACTTCGCGGCCACCGTGCCCGCCGAGACGCTCGCTGCAGCCGCTGCTGCTGCAGAAGCGGCCAAGCCGGTGGCGGACAGCGACCGCAAGGCGGCGGGCGGCGATACCGACTGGGTTGCCAAGGGTGATGGCCCCACCGAATTCCTTTTCCCCACCGCTGATTACAACCCGCGCGCGCCGACCACCCGCGTCGTCATCCGCCACCGCAAGGGGCAGACAGTGGCGCTCAAGATCGACGGCAAGCCGGTCGACAAGCTGGCCTTCGACGGCGCGCAGAGCTCGCCCGAGGATTATGCCGTCAGCGTATGGCGCGGTCTGCCGCTCAATGGCGAGGACACCCGCTTCGATGCCGAGGTGCGTGATCCCGGCGGTGCCGTGGTGCAAACGCTGACACGCACCGTGCACTTCGGCGCGACCCCGGCCCGTGTCGAACTGGTTCCCGAGCGCACCCGCCTCGTGGCCGATGGCGCGACGCGTCCGGTCGTCGCCGTGCGCGTGCTCGATCGCACCGGCCGGCCAGTTCACGCCGGGATTTCCGGCCCGATCACGCTGTCCGCGCCCTACGAAAGCGCGGCAGCGCTCGACGCACTGCAGAGCCGCATCCTCTCTGGCCTCGACCGCAGCCCGCCGACGTGGATCGTCAAGGGCGACGACGGCGTCGCGCTGATCGAGCTTGCCCCGACGATGGTCAGCGGCAGCCTCGACCTGACCTTCCAGTTCACGGACCGCGACGTGAAGCGCCAGCAAGTGCTCGAAACATGGGTCGTGCCGGGCGAGGCGAAGTGGACGCTGGTGGGCCTTGCCGAAGGTGCGGTGGGCGCAAAGACGATTGCCGATCACATGCACCGCACCGGCAAGTTCGACAGCGATCTGGGCGATCATGCCCGTGTCGCGTTCTACGCCAAGGGGCGGATCAAGGGCAAATGGCTCACCACCATTGCCTATGACAGCGCCAAGCAGCGCGCCGAACAGCGCCTGCTCGGCGGGCTCGATCCCAAGGCCTATTACACCGTGTTCGCTGACGGCTCTGACCGTCGCTTCGATGCCGCGAGCGTGAACAAGCTCTATGTGCGCATCGAAAGCACCCGCGTGCGGGCGATGTTCGGTGACTTCAACACCGGCTTCGATCACACCCAGCTCGGCCGCTACCAGCGCACGATGACCGGCGTGAGGGCCGAGGCGCGGCTGGGCCGGTTGCGCACCGAAGCCTATGCCGCCAAGGTCGCCACCACGCACCGCCGCGACCAGATCCCCGGCGGCGGCATCAGCGGGCCCTACCGCCTCTCCAGCCGCGCCATCGTGCCCAACAGCGAGACGGTGGTGATCGAAGTGCGCGACCGCTTCCGCTCCGAAGTCGTCGTCTCCAGCACGGCACTCACGCGTTTCCTCGATTACGACATCGACCTCCTCGCGGGCACGATCACGTTCAAGCAGCCGGTGCTCAGCCGCGATGCCAATCTCAATCCGCAGCAGATCGTGGTCGACTACGAAATCGACACGCTGAACGGCGGGGCGTGGAATGCCGGTGCGCGCAGCGAATGGCGCAACAAGTCGGAGAAAGTCCGCCTCGGCGCAACCGCGATCAGCGATGCCTCGGCCAATGCCGGCGCGGCGGTGACGCGGACCAATCTTGGCGCGATCGACGCGAAGGTCTTTATCGGCAGCAAGACCGAAGTGCGCGCGGAAGCGGCGCTGAGCCATGCCACCGGCGGCAATCTGGCGGCGGGTCAGGCCGGCAGCGGCACCAAGTCGGCCTGGATGGTCGAACTCGAACGCCATGACGCGCGGCTCGATGTGCTCGCCTATATTCGCTCGCTTGATGCCAATTTCGGTGTCGGTCAGGTCAGCATCGGCGAGCTTGGGCGCCGCAAGATCGGGCTCGATACGCGCTACCGGATCAGCCAGAAGTGGCTGGTGAGCGGCACGGCGTGGCAGGATACCTCGCTGGTCGACGGGTCCAAGCGCAGCGCGATCCAGCTGGGCACGACGTGGAACTCCGCCGGCACCGAACTGCGCCTCGCCGTCGCGCGCTACAGCGAGACGCTGGCGCAGGGTGTCGCCGCGGGTCCAACCGGTGCCAAGGGCGGCAGCACGACGCTGATCGAAGCGGGCAGCACGAAGCGCCTGTTCGACAACAAGCTGGAACTGAGCGCGGCGGGCTCGATCGCGATCGGCCGCAGCGATGCGACTTCCTATCAGGCGCCGCGCTACCGGCTCGGCCTGCGCTATGCGATCACACCCGATGTCCGCCTGATCAGCGATTACGAGATCGGCAACGGCAGCCAGGGCGAGACACGCACACTGCGCGGCGGGCTGGAAGTGCAGCCGTGGACCGGCGCCAAGATCGCCACCGTAGTCGGCCAGCAGGCGACCAAGGGCCTGCCCGTGGCCACCGAACAGCAGGCGATTGCAGAGCAGGGCAAGCGCGCGTTTGCCTCCTACGGCCTCGCGCAGTCGCTGCCGGTGAGCAAGGCGCTGACACTTGACGCCACCATCGATGGCAACAAGGTGATCGGCGGCAAGAGCGCGCTTGCTACCAATGGCGGCACGGCGGTGGTCGGCGCGAGCAGCCAGACGACGATCGCCGAGGACTTCACGGCTTATACGCTCGGTGGGACGTGGCGTTCTGGCCGCTGGAGCGCGACCGCGCGCGCGGAACTGCGCGATGGCGAACTGACCAAGCGCAAGGGCCTGACCTTCGGCATGATCCGCCAGATGGGCGAAGGCAGCGTGGTCGGCGGCGCGGTGACCTGGGCCAGGTCGCGCGATGCAACCGGCGCACAAAGCGAAGTGGGCAGCGCTGCCATCTCCATCGCACAACGCCCGGCGACTTCGGCTTTCGCGTTCCTGAGCAAACTGGAATTCCGCAGCGACCGGATTTCGGGCGTGACGGCGGCGAGCGCAACCGGCACCGGCGCGGCGACCGACGGCACCGCGCTGACGGTCGATGGCAATGCCCGCTCGCGTCGGATCATCGGCAGCTTCTCCGGCAATTGGGCGCCGAGCGGCCACGTGGACGGGCAGATGGTCCAGCGCACCGAGATCGGGATCTTCGTCGCCGCGCGGCACAATCTCGACCGCTATCAAGGCTTTGACCTTGCCGGCACGACCGTGCTGGGCGGGGTGGATGCGCGCATCGGCATCGGCAAGCGCATCGAAGTTGGCGGCAGCGCGACAGTGCGGCGCAGCCTCTCCGATGGGACCACGTCTTACGCGGTCGGGCCGCAGATCGGCATTGTCCCGGCGGACAACGTGATGGTCGTGATCGGCTATAACCTCACCGGTTTCCGCGACCGCGATTTTGCCGGCGCGCGCAACACGACCAAGGGGGTTTTTGCGACCATGCGGGTGAAGTTCGATTCCAACTCGCTGGCCGCACTCGGCATCGGCCGGTAAACAAATCCGTTAACGAACTGGCTTAGCATGTTCCAACGGGGGACTGCGCCTTCCCGCGTATTGCCGCCGTCGGGGTGCAAGTTTATCAACCATACCTTCGCTACTTTGTTTGCGCAGGATCGGTTCGCTTGCAGCCCATTCGCATCGTTTCCCTGAACCGGGTGATCCGCTGGACAGCGGCGGCGGTGCTGGGTGCGTGCCTTGCCGGTGCCGCCCCCCCTGCCCTCGCCGCGGCGCCTTCGGTCACAGTCAGCGCGGATCAGGCCTTGCGCTTCGGCACCTTTTTCACCGACACCTCTGGTTCAAGGACTGTATCGGCAACCGGTGCGGTTAGCGGTTCCGCCATTGTTCCGCTGACGGGGACTGCGCCAGCCCCGGCGCAGTTCACCTTCACTTACGATCGCGGCAACAACGCCAATGTCGCCTATTCGCTGCTGATTTCCGTGCTCGTGCCCGGAACGGCAAGCCAGGTCAGCGGCGGCGTGACCGGCACGATTGCCCGGTTTGATACCGATCTTCCAGGCATATCCACGCTGATCCCGGGCCAGACCGCGCAGATCACGCTGACCGGCTGCCAACGCCGGATCTGCAGCCGGACGTTCCGGGTGGGCGGCACCTTGCAAGTCGCGCGCACATCCGGCGGGGCACAGCTAGCCATCCCGCTGCCGATAGTCGTCACCGTGCTGGCCGAACTGTGATGCGTGGGCGGTTGGTCCTCGCAGCGGCGGCGCTCGTCAGCTCGCCCGCGCTGGCGGCAACCGGGCAAAGTGCAACCGCGTCGGGACAGGCACAGGCCGTCATCATCACGCCGATCATCGCCGTCGCGCTCAACGATCTCGATTTCGGATCGCTAACCTCGTCGCGTACGGCTAGCGGAACGGTAACGGTCGGTGCAGAGGGGGCCGTCAACTATGCTGGTGGTGCCGCACCGGCCTGTGGGGGCGCCTGCGCCGGCGTCGCACCCGCGCGCTTCCTCGTCAGTGGCGAGGCCGGGCGCAGCTATACCGTCAGCGCACCGGCCACAATTACTGCCAGCGGCACGCTGATCGGCGGCGGCAGCGCGCCTGCGCTCGCCATCGATGCGCTGACCGTGCACCTCGACAGCCATGCGGGAGCGGTCACCAGCATCGGCCAGCTCGACGACAAAGGCGAGGATCGCATCGAAGTCGGCGGGCGGCTGAACGTCCCTGCGGGCACGTCCCCGGCGCATTACCGCGCCACTCTGACCATCATGGTCACCTACAGCTGATCACCCCGGGAATATCCGGGAGCTCTGGCCTTGCGCCCCTTCCAGACGTGCTTACCTTTCATTAACCATGTCTACTTAGGAATTGTACGTAAGAGGACGCCGGGGAAGCCCGGCCCCTCCAGTTCCGCCGATTCTCTGGTGCGGGGCGAAAGGGACCAGGAGCTTAACCGGTGAACAAGTTTTTTCCTGCGGCGCTGATCGCCGTTGCCACAGCGGGCCCGGCCTATGCTGCGCCGGGCAATACATCGACCGCGACAGGCACAGCGACCGCGACGATTGTCGCGCCGATCGTGCTGACCCACCCGGCTTCGGCCAGCCTCAACTTCGGCCGCTTCACGCGCGGCACCGGCGGCACCGTGACGGTGACTGCGGCCGGCGCCGGCTCTGTCGGCAGCGACGTGACGTTCGTGCCCGGATCGACCACTGCGGCTGACAGCTTTACCGTCGCGGGCGACGCCAATCGCTCCTATTCTATTGCGACGACAGGCGGCAACGTGACCTCGGGCGGGACAAGCCTTGCCTTCACCACCACGCCATCTGCCGCAACCGGCACGCTCAGCACCAGCGGGACCGGCAGCTTCACTGTCGGCGGCACACTGACGGTGACGGGAACGGCTCCGACGGGCGCTTACACCGGCACTTACTCGGCAACCGTCGCGTACAACTGAACGCAGCGGATCAGCAGATCCCCACCCAGCATTTTGGTTAACAGATTTGGAAAGGATTAACCAGGCGGTGCGCAGATGCGCGACCGCCTGGTTTGCGTTTGGCCACCCTGCACGGACACCGGAAATTCGCTTAATTTCCGAAAGTTAGATCGAAGGTCTCCTCGAGATAGCCGAGTTGGAAGACACAGAATCTTTTCAAGAGGTTTCGAGAGGCAAACACTTTCTTAACCATATTTCCTTAGGACGTTTACTTATCAGGCCACGGGAAACCACGGCCCTGATGAAACCGCGTTTACCAGCTCCAAGACCGGGACGTTGCGGGGCGAAACTGAAAACTCAGGAGCATACGACGTGAAGAAGATCATTCTCGCCACTATCGGGATCCTCGCCACCGCGACTCCCGCCTTTGCCGGCTCGGGCAACCAATCGACCGCCACCGGTACCGCGACCGCGACCATCGTCGCGCCGATCGTGCTGACCCACCCGGCTTCGGCCAGCCTCAACTTCGGCCGTTTCACCACCGGCACCGGCGGCACCGTGACCGTCTCTGCAGCCGGCACCGGTTCGGTCGGCAGCGACGTGACGTTCGTGCCCGGCTCGACCAACTCGGCCGACAGCTTCACCGTTGCGGGCGATGCCAGCCGTTCGTTCTCGATCACGACCACCGGCGGCAACGTGACTTCGGGTTCGACCAACCTCGCCTTCACCACCACGCCTTCGGCTGCAACCGGCACGCTCAGCGGCACCGGCGCGGCCAGCTTCACCGTCGGCGGCACGCTGACCGTGACAGGCACGGCGCCGGCCGGTTCCTACACCGGCACCTACTCCGCCACCGTTACCTACAACTAAGCCCGGGATTGCACCGGCTGTCGCCCTTTTGGCGACAGCCGGGCTCTCGTAACCGTTCCCCAAACCTGGCCGGTACATGACCGCTCGTTTTAGCCCTTGCCTGATCGCGTTTGCCGCGTTCGCAGCGTCGCTCCCGGCGCCCGAGGCGGCCTATGCGGCCCCCGGAGGCACGGCGACAGTGACCGGAACGGCCAGTGCGCAGGTGATCACCCCGATCAGAATCGTTGCGACCGCACCCTTGCGGTTTGGCGTGATGGCACAGCCCACCGCGGCGGGTACGGTCACCGTAAGCACCGCCGGTGCCGTCTCGACCACCGGCGGCATGGCTGGCAACACCGCCATCGCCCAGGGCAGCTCGGGCCCGCAGGCCGGCAGGTTCCGCGTGAGCGGCGAACCGGGCCGCCAGTTCTTCGTGACCCTGCCGCTCGCCGCCACGGTGACCCGCAGCGGGAGTTCAATGACAATCACGCTGTTTACCGTCGGCGCCCTCACCGGCTCGCCGGTCGGCACGCTCGACATCGCGGTGGGCGGCACGCTTGCTGTCGGCGCATCGCAGCCCGTGGGGACCTACAACGGGACCTACCAGATCACCGCGTCCTACAACTGACGCAGCGACCACAGCGTCGATTCTTCATCGCCCGCGCCGCAACGGCCGCGGGCCTTTTTGCGTCCGCAGAGCCTGAGGCTGGCCGATAACCGCTTCGAAGGCGCAAAAAATTACCTCCGGCAAAAAATTTTTTCCAATTTTTCCGCGATCTAGCTGCCGCGGAAAACGCCGGGAGCCCGGCGCCGGCATGCTTCGAAATGGACGAATATTCACATCCGCAGCGGAACTTGTATGGTTAATCGCGAATAAAGACTGGTTACTGACTAGTTTATATTCCCATTATGAGACACTTTTTAAGTAAAAATGCGAATAACCACCCATTAACTGGCCCCGAATACGTACGACTACGTACCGAATAACGGCGATCCAGCCCGAGTTCGCAGTACCGCAGTTTATCGGACGTGTCGCAGCCCACGGGGGGAGGCGCCACGGCCTTCTTTCGGGAGCTTACACGTGAAGAAGATCATTCTCGCCTCGGCCATCGCGCTCGTTTCCGCCACCCCTGCCTTCGCCGCTTCGGGCAACACCTCGAGCGCCAACGGCGCTGCCACCGCCACTATCGTCGAACCCATCGTCCTCAACCACACCCCGGGCGCCGCGCTCGGCTTCGGCCGCTTCACCACCGGCACGGGCGGTTCGATCACCGTCTCGGCCGCCGGCGTCGGCACTGTCGGCGGCGACGTCGCCTTCGTCCCGGGCTCGACCAATGCGGCTGACGCCTTTGGCGTGACCGGCGATGCGGGCCGTGCGTTCTCGATCTCGACCGCTTCGGGCACTGTGACCGACCCGGTGAGCAGCACCACCATGAGCTTCACCACCACGCCCTCGGCCGTGGCCGGCACGCTGACCGGCGGCTCCGCCACCTTCACCGTCGGCGGCACGCTGACCGTGCTCGGCAGCGAACCGGCCGGTGCCTATACCGGTTCGTACAACGCGACCGTTACATACAACTGATCGACCTGAGCCTGCCGGGGGCGTGCCGCAGCGGCAGCCCCCGGCCAGAGCCCTCTCCTTTCTCGGAAAACCTAGATGTCATCCGCCTCGCGATTCCTGTCCGGAATGGCGGCCATGGTCTGCGCCATGGCTTCCCTTGCCGGAACTGCGTTCGCAGCCCCGAGCAGCTCCACCGTGAGCGGCGCGGCGCAGGCGGTCATCCTCACGCCGTTGACCATAGCGCCGATCGATGCCCTGTCGTTCGGGCAGATCACGCGGCCGACCGCTGCGGGCACTGTGGTCCTTTCGCCCGCAGGCGCGATCACCACCACCGGCGGCGTCCTCACCAGCACCGCCATCGCGCAGACCACCCGGCGTGGCCCCGGCACTTTTGCGGTCGTGGGTGAAGCGGGCCGGGCCTTCAGCGTGGATCTGCCCACGGTCGTGATCCTGCGGCAGGGCACGCGCAACATGCGTCTCAGCGCGCTGCGCAGCAACTGGACGCCCGGCACCGTCTTCAGCGCGTCGCGGTCCTTCGCGCTATCGGTCGGCGCCACGCTCAACGTGGGCGCGAACCAGACGACCGGCACCTACACCGGCACCTATGCCGTAACTGTGACTTATCAGTAGTACGCGATTGCCAGCGAATCAGGGATTCCCCATAAGGGCATTAACCTATTTCGCTGACCCGGGACGTACCTCTTGTTTATCTTCGGACATCGCGGCCTTGCGGCACAGCTGACGCCAGCCGCCCTCGCCCTCAGCCTAGCATTGACGATGCCTGCCGATGCCTTGGCCCAAGCCGCGGGCCAGGCTGAGGACGCACCTGACGCCCCTCCTGCTCCCGCGGCTCTGCCGGCCGGCGCGGTTGGCGGCATGGGCGATATCAACCTGTTTCCGAAGCGCGTGGTGATCGACGAGCGCACGCGCATCGCCAGCGTCGGGCTCTACAACCGCGCTGCGGCGGCGGGCGAGTATGAGATCACCGTCAGCGACATGGCGATGCAGCGCGACGGGCGGCTGGTCGAGCTCGCCTCGGTGCAGGACGCCGCCGCGCGCGATGCCGTCCACACCGCCAGCGGCTTCCTGCGCTGGTCGCCGCGTCATGTCGCGCTGCCCGCCAGCGAGGCGCAGATGGTGCGGATCATGGCGCGGGTCCCGCCCGAGCTGCCGCCCGGCGAGTACCGCTCGCATTTCACCGTCGTTTCGGTTCCGCCCGAAACCGGCGGTACCAGCATCGACGAGGCGGCAGGGGCGGAAACCAACAACGGCATCGGCGTGCGCATCGTGCCGCGCTTCGGCATCTCGATCCCGGTGATCGTGCGCGTGGGCGAAACGACACTCAACGCGGGCCTCAAGGACCTGAGACTGAACACCCAGCCGGGTGGCCCGACCGCGCTTGCGCTCACCATCACGCGCGAGGGCACGCGCTCGGCCTTCGGCGATATCACGATCACCGCACCCGGCGCCAAGAAGCCGGTAGCGGAGATCAAGGGCATCGGCGTCTACACCGAGATTGCCGAGCGCGCCGTGCAAGTCCTGATTGATCCGGCAACCGAGCCGCGCTTCCTCGCCAAAGGCACCCGCTGGACAGTGAGCTATGTCGATGACGACATGTCACCCGGCAAAGTGCTCGCGCGGCAGGAATTCATCGTGCCGTGAAGCAGCGCGGGGGGGACGATCGCGGATCCTCCACGTCGCTGCGGGTCGTGCTGGGCGCCACCCTCGCGCTCGCGGGCGATGCGGCGCGCCGTGAACTGACGGCGCCGGAGGGCCCTGCCCCCGATCCGGTGCGCGAAGCGAAGAAGGCGCAGCGCGCGGAAAAGCTGCCGGAGCCGCGCTTTGCTGCGGCCGAGACCAAGCTGGTTGAGGCCAAGCCCGGACGGAAGACCGGTGCGAAGCGCGAGCGCAAACAGCCTGCGGAAGCTCGACTGCCCTCGCCCAAGCTGGCCAAAGCCTTGCCGCTGCCTGAAAGTGCCGGTGTGCTTTCGCCGGAGTTCCGCGAGCCGATTGTGCCGGAACCCGCGCCATCAACCGCGCCGGTGGTCAAGCCAGAGGCGGCAACGTCCCTCGTGCCAAGGGTTGCGGAAGCCGTTTCGCCGCCGCCTGAACCGCCGCGGCCTGCTGCGCTGGCCGCAAACGATCCGCTGCCTGCACCGAGTTTCGGGCCTCCTGCGGCAGCAGCCCCGGCGCCGCCTGTGGCGCAGCCAGATGCGGTAACCACATCCCGTCAGCCCGTCGTCACGCCGCCTCTGCCAACCACGGCGCTCTCTTCGCCCGCCAAAGTCGCACCCGCCAAGGCAGCTGAGCCGCAAGAAGTGGCGACGGCACCTGTCTTGCGGCAAGAGGCGGTCGCCACGACGACAAACTTGGCAACCGTGGCTTCCGAACGCTCGCCTGAAGCCCCGAGTCCGCCTGCACCCGCCCTGGTCAGTGTGGCGCCACCAGCGGCAGCAGCGGTTGCTCCAGCATCGCCGCCCAAGCAGCCTGCACCAGAGCTGGCTGCGCCCCCCACACCGGTTACGCCGCCTCCGCCACCGGTGAAACTAGCCGAGGCGCTGCCCAGCCCCGCGTTTGGTGCGGCGGAGCCTCCGGCTGCCGGATCCGCCCAGCCCCCACCACCCACGCCGACGTCATCTCCCACGCGCCTTGCCTATGCACCGGCCACGCTGCCGCTGACCACCGTGGCGACCACCGCCATGCCTGCCCCGGCACCTTCGCCCAAACTCGCTGCGCCCAGCCTTGCCGAAAGCCGCCGCGCGCTGCCCCAGCCTGCCTTTGGCACGCCCGCCGCAGCGCCAAAGCCTGCGCTTACCGCCTCGCCGCTGCGCGCCAATGTCACCGATCAGGCTGGACTCGGCGCGGCGACCAAGGCGCCGGTGATCAGCGAGGACGACGAGCTCATCCTCCAGATCGAGACCGCGCAGGGCGAGATGAGCGACACGATCGTCGCCTATGGCCTGCGCCAAGGGGTCTATCTGCCGCTTGGGGCGATGACCCGCTTCCTCGATCTGCCCATCGCGGTGAGCGATGACGGCCACTACGCCAACGGCTGGTTCCTCAACGAAAAGCGCACCGTGACGCTCAACTTGCGCGACGGGACGCTGGTGGTGGCAGGCAAGACGGTCCCGCTCGGCAGGGGCGACGCAGTGGCGTTCGAGGGCGAACTATACCTCAAGGCGGAGCGCTTTTCCGACTTGTTTCCACTCGATCTCAAGGTCGATCTGCGCGCCCAGACGATAGCAGTGAAGACCCGCGAGCCCTTCCCCTTCGAGGAGCGCCTTGCCCGCGAAGCAGACCGCGAACGGCTGGCATCGCGCACCGGCAAGGAGGCCCCGGCACGTTTCCCGCGTGAGGAAACGCCGTGGCGCGCGCTCTCGGTTCCGGTGGGCGAGACCGAATTGCGCGCGCTCACCGACGACGATCTCGGCGCGCGGGTGGAGGCGGATGTGCGCCTCGCCGGCGATCTCGCCTTCATGACCGCGCGGGCCTTTGCCAGCGTCTCGAGCCGCGACGGGCTTACCGCCGCACGCCTCGAACTGGGCCGGCGTGATCCCGACGGCGATCTGCTCGGGCCCCTCAAGGCCACCGAATTCCAGCTCGGCGATGTCGCCACCGGCGCGCTCCCCGTGGGCCTGCGGGGTGTGACCGGGCGCGGCGCCTTCGTCACCAATGCACCGCTCGAACAGGCCTCGATCTTCGACTCCGTCGATCTGCGCGGCGATCTGCTCGATGGCTACGAAGTCGAGCTCTATCGCAACAACACGCTGATCGGATCGACCCGGACGCCCGTGAACGGCCAATATGCCTTCCTCCAAGTGCCGGTCGATTTCGGGCTCAACGTGTTCCGGCTCGTGTTCTACGGGCCGCAGGGCCAGCGCCGCGAAGTGGTGCGCCAGATCAGCGTAGGCGATGGCCGCCTCGCGCCCGGCCAGTTCGTCTACAGCCTGGCGGCCGCGCAGAAGGACATGAACCTGTTCGGCGTGCGCAGCCCGCGCTTCAGCCCTGCGCCCGATTTCGGCGCCTGGCGCGCGACGGCGCAGCTGGGCTACGGCATCTCTCGCGCGGTCACCGCAACGCTGGGCGCGGCATGGTGGGACAGCGGCGGCAAGCATCACTGGCTGGCGACCACCGGCCTCAGAAGCGGCATCGGTGCGACCGCGCTGCGGCTCGACCTGGGCCTGCAGGACGGCGGGGGCAGCACGGTCGAAGTGGGCTTCGGCGGCAAGCTTTTCGGGTTCAACTACAGCGTGAACCACGCCGAATACAGCGGCGGCGCAATCGACGAAGTGCGGGCGTTCACCGCCGATCCGCTGCGCCGGGCAAGCGAATTCAACCTCAACACCACACTGCGTTTCGGCTCCGGCCTCAATACGCGCGTCCTGCCGATCACCGGGCAGTTGCGCCGCATCGAATTTGCTGACGGCCGCCGTCAGACCGACGCAGCGCTGCGCGCGACGCTTCCGCTGGGCGGCGTGCTGCTGTCCAATACGTTCGACTACAACCGCGTGAGCGCAACGACCACGCCCGCGACCAGCCGCCTGCTTGGCAACTTCGATCTGGCCACGCTGTCGGGCTCGAAAATGCGCTACAGGGCCGGACTCGGCTATGCCATTCTGCCCACACCCAAGCTGCAGACCGTTACGCTCGAAGCCGACCGGCGCTTCGGGGAGAACATGCTGCTTCGCGGCGGCGTGACGCACACGCTGACCGACAACCAGACGACGCTCGGCCTCTCCGCGATCCGCCGGGTCGGTCCGGTCAACGTGGCGTTCGACGGGGCCTACGGCTTCCCCCGGCGTAACTTCTCGGTCGCGCTGCGGGTGGGCTTCAGCTTCGGGCGCAATCCACTCTCCGGCCACGCATTCCTAGCCCGCCCGGGCCTGACCAGCGGCGGCGCAGCGGCGGTGACCGCCTTTGCCGACGCCAACGCAAACGGCGTGCGCGATCCGGACGAAGGCCCCGTGGCCGGCGTCACGTTCCTTTCCGGCACGCACGAAAGCCGCACCGATGCAAAGGGCCGCGCGCTGATCCCCGGACTTGGTGACGGCGCGCGCGCGTCGCTGCGGGTGGACAGCGATTCCATGCCCGATATCGCGCTGGCCCCAGCGCGGCCGGGGATCGAGATCGTGCCGCGCCCGGGCCGCATCCACACCAGCGATTTTCCGATCGTGACCTTGAGCGACATCGAAGGCACCGCCTACTTCCGCGCCGCCACCGGCACCCGCGCCGTCTCGCGCCTGCAGCTGCGCCTGCTCCGCCGCGATGGCAGCCTGGCGGCAAGGGCACGCAGCGAATCCGACGGCTTCTTCTTGTTCGAGCGCCTTCCCGCAGGCGAATACCGTCTCGAGCTCGATCCGCAGCAGGCCGCCGCACTGAAGATCAGGCTCGAAGGGCCGGTCACGCTCACGCTTGGCGGCAAGTCGAGCGTGCTGCGCCAATCCATCACCGTCAAATCCGCCAACTGACCTTCCCTCGCCCCGGAAACCGGTTAGCTTTACCCCTCGATGAACTCCGCACCCGAACCCTCGCCGCACCACCAGCCCAAGCGCGTGCTGAGCACCACTGCCGCCGCCGCGGTCGTCATGGGAATGGTGATCGGCGCCGGGATCTTCCGCACGCCGCAGCTGGTCGCGCAGAGCCTCGGCGGCGAAGGTGCGCTGATGCTGGCCTGGGCGCTGGGCGGCGTCTTCGCGCTGATCGGTGCGCTTTGTTATGCCGAGCTTTCTGCAGCCTATCCCGACACCGGCGGCGACTACCGCTTCCTGCGCGAGGCGTTCGGCGGCGATGCGGCATGGCTGTTCGCCTGGTCGCGCTTTGCGGTGATCTTCTCCGCATCGGGCGCGCTGCTGGCATTCGTCGGAATCGACTACCTCGCCGAGCTGGTGCCGATGGGGACACTGACCCGCGCGCTTGTGGCGGGCGGCATGGTGATCCTGCTCACCGCGCTGAACTTGCGCGGCGTGCAGACGGGAACGCGCGCACAGATCGCGATGGTGGCGATGGATGTCGCGGCGCTGCTGGCGCTCGGCGGTGCGGCGCTGTGGCTGGCCTGGCAGCGGATCGCCCCGCAACAGGTGGCGACCGCCGCGATGCCCCCCGTCTCTCTCGCCGCCTTCGGGCAATCGATGGTGTTCATCATGCTGGCCTATGGCGGCTTCAACGATGCCTCCACGCTCTCCGCCGAAGTACGCTCCCCGCGCGACATGACGCGCGCCCTTTTCGGCGGCATGGTGCTGATCACCGCGCTCTACATGATCGCCAACTGGGCTTACGTGCGCGGCCTCGGCATGGCGGGACTTGCCAGCAGCGAAGCGCCCGCCGCCGCGCTGATGGCCCGCGCGTTCGGACCCGCGGGCGAGACGGCGATCGTGGTCTGCGTCGCCATCGCCGCGTTTTCGGTGCTCAACGCGCTGATCATCGTCGGTGGACGCACGCTCTACACCGCAGCAGAAGACGAACCCGCCCTTGCCGCCCTCGCGCAATGGGACCAGAGCAAGGGCGTGCCGCGCGCGGCGATACTCGTGCAGACGGCGGTGGAACTCGCGCTGATCGCGTGGGGCGCCGCTTCGGGCCGCGGATTCGCGACGATGGTCGATTACCTTTCGCCGATCTACTGGCTGTTCCTCACGATGAGCGGTCTCGCCGTCGTCATCCTGCGCCGCCGCCAGCCCGACGTGGAGCGCCCCTACAAGGTTCCGCTCTACCCGGTCCTGCCGCTGATCTTCGCCGCCGCCTGCGCGGGCGTGCTTTACAGTAGTGTGGTCTATGTCGGCTGGTCGGGCTGCCTGATCAGCTTCGGCATGCTCGCGCTGGGTTTCGTGGTACGCACGGCGCTTCGGCTGGCAGTCCGGCCCTGAGACACGTCAGGCACGGCCCGGAGAGCGGCCGCCGTGTTCGCCAGTTGGCCCAAAGAGCATCCGCACCGGTCGTCCAAACGTCGGCAAACTCTTCGCGACCTGTCCGGTCAAGCCGCATCGCAGTGGGTGGTGCAGGAGCTTTATCCGTTCCGTTTGCCCGAGGGCATGGCGGTAGAAAACCGAACCTACCGGAATGCACAAATGCCATTGCCTATCGCCGCCCCTCTGGCTAAAGCGCGCGCCTGCCCTCGAGGCAAGCCGCTTTAGCTCAGTCGGTAGAGCACATCATTCGTAATGATGGGGTCAGGTGTTCGAATCACCTAAGCGGCACCACCTGTTTTTGGCACTTTCCCTAGGAAAATCAGAAACTAGCTCCAGAGGGCGATAGCCTTAGCGGGGCGGATTTGCCTGCCGAAAGGCCGAAACCCGGTCTGGGCCCAATTGATGTGCCAGAGTGAGTTCGCCTTATCGTTACGAATCATGCTGTTGAAGGCACTTTGGACTGGTCACCCTTGGAGCATAAAGCCAGAGTGGCTTTCGCCTGTACCAGCCGCCCAAATGGGTGCGTCTGGGTCAAGCTTGGGTGCACTCATGCTAGACATCTGATCCTGTTCGTGCATTTTGCTGTCGTTAGGGGGGGGCGCCGATGATCAGATTTCCAAACTCAACTCTGATCAGCAATTCGCGATGAAATGGACGTTGATTTCGCAGGGCGGCGCGGGAGATCAGACCCTTGGAAAGGCTTTGTCGGCGTCCAGTGGGGCAGGACAATTCGACCGTCTCGACGTTGCAGTAGCTTATGCGACCCTGCCAGGTGTGAAAGCGCTTGCATTGGCAGTGGGTGGAATCCCGCAGGTATCAAGATGGGTAGTTGGCCTAGATGACGCGATTACCCAGCCAGAAGCGTTGGATTACATAGCCCAGTTGCCAGGTAGTGAACTTCGCGTGGTAAAGCTCACGCCCGCTCGAAGATTTCACCCTAAAATGTATTTATTTTGGTCTTCAAGTGAAAATGCCAAAGCTGCCGCTGCGATAGGTTCTGGCAACATGACGGTCAACGGCCTCCGTAAGAATGGTGAGACTGCGGTGGTACTAACTGCAGATGTCACCGCAGATGCAAAGGCGCTCAAACGGCAGTGGCAAGAGATGTGGGAGTTAGGTCACCCGCCAACCGATCCAGAGCTTGCTGCGTACAAGGAGCTTTTCAAGAAAGCGAAGAAGCAACGAAAGAAGATTTCCGACCTTGGAGCGGCGCCGCCGGAGCCCGATTCTTCTGAGACGGTCGACGAAGAACCCACATTCAATGGCGAACCCAAAAGCGCAAGAATCGCTTGGCTTGAAGTTGGGAGTGCGAGCGCGGCTGGGCGAGACCTTGAGTTTCCGAAAGCTATGATGCCCTACTTTGCTCTGACCGGATCGAAGGAAGTAAGAAAGTTCATAACAGCGGACGGCCAAGAGCACGCTTTGGAGTTCACGAAGCGGGTCCAGAACGATATGTGGCGTTTAATGTTCAGTTCCGCCTCGATTCAGTCCGCAGTAAATCGCACGACGATGAGGCCTACATCAGGGGCGAGCAGGTCAGATTTGGTGGCCGTTTTCCGGAAATGCCCGGGGACGGATAAATTCAATCTTCAGTTACTCAAGATTTCAAGTCCAGCCTTCAAGAACCTAGCTGCGCAATCGAAAGCCATCCACGGTGAGTTTGTGACGACGACAGCACCTGGCGGGCGACGTTACGGCTATCTCTGACTAGAACTACTCGTTTGCCCTCGGCCCCGAAATCATCGTGCCCGCAGACCCCAACGTGCCCGCCTGATCGCCGAGATAGGGCAATCTCGTGATGCGACCGGGCAAATCATTGTGAAGATCGCGTAGCAGCAACTCTAAAAACTCCGTTTCGGTGAGCGGTGACAACAAGTCACCCGCTCCTTCATCGAAGACCTCTTCTCCGTGCATCATTCCAGTGCTGTCCGGCGTATCTCCACCAGTGACAGCAGCGCATCGTAAACTCGTTGCCTGTCAATGCCTAAACCGAAGGCCTCGATGATCGACGCGTCGAAGGCCTGACGGTCAGCTTGTTCGAGCTCGTCAGCGACATTCAGAACGTCGCGTGCCAGCAACGGCGCAAATGCGGCCTTGATCGCGTCGATGCCAGCTTGATCTAGCTGCCCCGGATCGAGGACATGCATGTAATCCTCAATACGATCCTTATTGAGATCGAGAGCACCAAGCCCGCGTCCGAAGCCCATTCCCTCAATGATGAACATCGAGATTGTGGAATTGAGCAGCGCGTGGGCGAGGTCGATATCCACCGCACCCCTTGGCTCTAGCCTGACCAGCCTTTGGTCAGCAAAGGCAGGTGGATCGACGCGGCCCACGAAGAGGCGATCGCCATAGTTGATGAACATGACCAGGTCGGTCAGCGTATCCGCCTTCATTTCATACCAAAGCAGACCGTTGGTGCCCAGCTTTGCCATGTTCTCCGGTGTTTTGAAGCGCATGATCCAGTTCAGCGCACCGGTGTGCCCACGCGCAGCAAGTTCCTCTTCCGTGCGTGAGCAGGAAAACGCTTCCTTTGCCGCTGGGCAGCGCAGCCGCGAGAAGTCCGTCGGGCTTTTGGCTAAAGGCTTGATATACTCTGCCTCGATCCCGTGACCGGGCCGCGGATAGAACAGAGCGTTCATCCCGCGGCGCTCGCCACGGCGTACGGTGAACAAGTCTTTCAGGGGCGCAAGAGGGAGCCCGAGCAACCAATCGCAGTCCGAGAACTGGGCATTGCCGCCGAGGCCCATGCGTCGAAAGCGCGCGAGATCAGCGGGACTGATTGCGCGGATAGTCATGGTATCATTCTGAGTCTGGCCTAGCTCGATTTGTGCGGCTGCGATTTGCACCGCCTCTTCGTCGGCCAGCCCCTCTAGTGGCCGGGTCAGCACGATGAACTTGATATCCCCGCTTGGCTGGGCCGGATCGGCCTTCTTTTCCATCACCAATATGTTGGTGACGACCTCGCTATTCTGAAACCACCGACCCGCGCCCGAAGTCACGACCGCCTTCAGATCGTAATAGCGACCAAGCAAATTATAGAAGGCGTCGCCCCAATCGGTCCCAAGCCACGCATTCGTGATAATGATGCCGAGGCGTCCGCCATCCACGAGCAGCGGGTGCAGTGAGAAGGGCAGATATGCAGCAACATCGGCCCGCCGCGTGAACCGCTCCCCCTCTTCGCCCATGCCCGCCGTCACGCGATTGAGCGCATTGCCATACTGCTTTCGGCCCTCTTGGGCGACGAAAGGCAGGTTGCTCGTTATCGCCTCGAAATTCCCCAACGCCTCTGTAAACACCGTTCCGTCGGTAGGATTACGAAAGTCGATTGCCGTTGCGGGCTCCAGCGTGAATGCGTCCCGCTGGAAGATGCGCAGCGGCATATGCATGAGACTCGGCCTTGCGAGCGCAAACGTCGCGATTTGCACGGCCTGGGGATCTTGGTCCCCCGCGAAGACTGTCGCCGCCGCGCGATCAGAGGCCACCCCTGCCGTCAGCTTTTGCTCCATCGCCGCGCGCGCGATCGTGCCGCTCCCGCAGCACGGGTCGAGCACCCTGTCATCGACAGTATCGCGGACACAAAGATGGACCAGGAGGCGCGCAAGCTCGATCGGCGTTGGGTATTGGCCGCGAACCTTACGCACGGCCACTTCCACCGTGGCCTCCAGAACACCCGATAGCTGCCCTTGATCGACGGAGCCCACGCGCAGGTCAGACAGCAGTTTGTTGAATTGCTTGAGCTGATCCCAAACGACGTTCGGGATCACTGACAAACCAATGCTGTCCGAGAAGATTGTCCAGAAATTGCAATCTTCGGAGAGCTGCCGGAACAGCGCCAGCGCTTCTTCTGGAGTAGTTTCATCGTCGATTGCGGCGACCCGCTGCGCTCTTACGTCCTTCTCGCGCAGAATATGACCAAACAGAATCTTCCCGATCCAGTTCGAAATCACAGCCTGAGCAAGCACCTGCTCCATGGTGCCGCCAGCGTATTCAGCGCGCGAGCGATCCACCAAAGCGTCATTTCCGCGCGCAGGAGCGCGTTCCTGCGCGCTGCGGCGATCAGCGCTTCCGCGACAGAACCCGCATTCTCCATGATAAGGGCCGTGACTCCACCGCTTCGGTAGGCGTCGATGAACTGACGACCTTGAAGGGAGCCACGATCAAAAAGGTCATTCAGATGGCGGAAGATTTCGCCCGCCAGCGCTTCCCAGCGTTGCCGGTTTCCAACAACGGCAGTGCGCGTCGTTATGTCGGCCAGATCGTCCCAGGCGTGGCTGCGCACATATTCGTCCGTTGCCTCACGGCGGACATACAAATGAGCATGAGAGACATTCCAGAGCAGGAAGCTATCAAGACCGAGTGCGCGTGCCTTCGTTTCGGCGTTGTCGCGAAACTCGAAATCATCAATGCCCGTGTCGGGCATCTTCAATTCCCAGCCTTGCAGAATCCGCGCAGTGGTAAGGTCCCCGAAGAGAAGCACATCGGGGAACAGGCTTCCCCCTTCCGACTTCACCGTCTGCTCCCCGCCCGCATCCTTGATGGAGCGGTTATTGGCCTTGGCCAAATGTTTCAGGTGGCCGATTAGGTCGATGGCCCAGGACCTCTCGTTGTAGGTCGCGGCTTTGCCCTTCATACCGCTTGCCTCTCGGCATCGCGGATCACGACATCAACATCTACCATACCGCGTCGGTTGGGCTGGCCAGCCCTTGCCGCCGGCTGCAACGCAGAGAAGAGCGGTGGCGACGGCTGCTTTGCCTTCATAGCTGCCTCGACCTCAGCAAGCCGTTCTTTTGCCACCTCGATGTAGTCGATACGCTCTTCCTTGAAGAGGTGGACTTCTTCGTTTCTTTCAATCCCGATGAAGCGCCTCCCCTCAAGCGCTGCGGCGACAAGAAAGCTTCCGCTGCCGAATGCATTGTCGAGCACCACATCCCCTTCCCCTGTGAACATTCGAATGAGGTATCTTCCGAGCGCCACAGGCTTTTGGGTGGGGTGCCAGACTCGGCCACCAGCTTCGCTTTCAGCTGTCTTGCAGTAGAGCGTATCTGTCGGAAACCGCTCGCCATCACTCTTCACTTGGACAGGCTTAAAGTCCCCGTAGCTTCCGGTATACTGCGCTTTGCGCGTGCCTTTGTCGTAAGGTTCACCTTTCGACATGACGGGCTTGTAATCCGGTTGCCTGCCGTAGAAAATACAGATGTCCTCGTGCTGTCGTAGGGGTTGCCTACGAGCATTGAGGAAGTTCGTCGGCTTGCTTTTTACCCACACGAATTTGTATTTGAACCAAGCCTCATTGCTCAGCATTAGTCGCGCTGTAAAGATGCCCTGAGATGACAAGGCGATCACGCCTTTCGGCTTGATGATCCTTCGATATTGGGACCAAAGCTCGTCAAGCGGAATAACGCTGTCCCACTTATTTTGCGTGGTGCCATATGGCAGATCGCAAAGGATTAGATCGACCGACTGAGCGGGCAAGTCAGCCATCACATCAAGGCAATCACCCTGGTAAATGTCGCCGCCGAGATACTTCATTCCTTCGGCTTTCCAAGGAATGAAGTGCCAGTTCCTGCAGCCGCGAGGAGGGGCACTTCCTTCCTTTCTTTAGACGCTAGGAACTCCACGATTGCCTGCCTTCCAACCCACGCAATCGAGCGGTCGGCTCTCGTCGCAACGTCGACGAGGGCTTCGTATTCTTCGTCCTCAAGATTGACCGTGACACGATTTTTGGCTGCCATCACCATTCCCCCTTTTGCAGCACCTTGCAGCACTCTGAGGCACTTTGCAATAGGTAAGAACGTAACGTGAACATATACAGCGAAGTCGGGCCTGCGCCAGCTTTGTCGCTTTATCGCTGCAGGAGCTCGCAACTGCTAACCGCGTGGTGGCGATTTGGTCACCAATTCAGAAAGTCATAAACCCGGTTGACCGAGCAAACCTGACGCGTTGGTGGAATTGTTCACTGCAAAGCCATGCGCCGAGCGGCGCAAATCCAACCACCTTATATGAACAGGCCCCGATGCCGTCTCAGGCTCAATTTTCGACCGGCATCAACAACTGGTAGGGCTGCACAGCCAATGACTTCGCCAGCCTCTCTACAGCGCGGACGGAAGGGTTTCTGGTGCCACGCTCCAAGTCACTGACGTAACTACGTTCCATCTCGGTGTCCAAGGCAAGCTGCTCCTGGGTCATGCCTCTTAGCTTCCGGAATTTCCGGACATTGAGGCCCAAGATCGCAACCGCATCCATAGCGCGATGTGGTCGGAAGCAGCACCTAGCGTCTGTATACTAATCGTGTCATTTGTCCCTTGCGGTTCAATTCGTGAGGGGCAGACAGGGTTGCAGAAACACCAGAGCGGTCTGTTCCCGTGCCACTCCGGCGCAGCTTTCACCCATGCACAAAGGATATACCTATGACCGACGAAATCGTCGTGCCCAGCGAGGGTGCGCGCAAGAAGCCCTTTATTCTCTTCAGGATCGCCCAATGGGTTGTCGCCGCATTTGTGGGCATACTAACCGTTGTGCCGCTGGCGGATACTTCCAAGCTGGCCATCCCCGGAGCGCCAGTCGCCTTGCTTTGGTCTGCGCTCGCCGCCTTAGTGCTCGCAGCCGTGGTTCTCAGCCCACCCCTGTTCTTCCGGTTGCCGCTCAAAGCTAAGGTCGGGGGGTCGTGTCCCACGGGGTGGTGTAGGAACCGTCGATCCGCAGTAGGATCAGGTTCGGGTCAGGCAGCCAGAGCTGGCAGGCTGACAATGGGGTTATGGCTCACCGAGCCGAGGGTTTCCAGCGTCAT
>NZ_FPEH01000007.1 GCF_900117425.1 Novosphingobium sp. NDB2Meth1 | reverse complement strand
CGCATGATCAGGACTCCCGTCCTGAAATCGCACAGCAGGCCGTACGATGGTTGGGAAACAGCAGCGCGCAAAGGCCATCGACTGTCCTCGAAATGAGGACACTTGCGATGTTACATACTTCGTGCGCCAAGGTGGCGTAGTAGTGATCGAAGCCGGTGAAGAGGTTCGGCGCTGGCATGGTGATGCGATCGATGCCGGGCTCGTAGTAGGCTTCACAGCCGTGGGTCCTGAGGCTTGCCGGGATCGCAGCAAAGAAGGCGTCTAGCTCGGCTTCGCGCCCCTCAGGCTCCACCAGTTCCAGCGTCGCGGCGGGATAGAAGCGCGCTGGCAGGCCTTCTACCTGATCGGCATTGAAGACGGGATAGGCCTTGAGCACCCGGCGGGCCTCGTCGGACTTCTCACCAGTGTCGGGCGCTTCCACTTCCTTGGTATAGCTCTTGTAGAAGATCGCGATGGTCGACTTGGCGCCCTTGCGCACCTGTCCGCCAAGCTCCTGCGCTTGGCGGTAGGTCATCCAGAAGGGCGAAGCATAGCCGCACATGTCGGCTACCATCCAGAGCCAGAACACGTTCATGCCGCGATAGGGAATCCCGCAGGCCCGCATGGGCCGCGAAACGGGAACGCCGCGCCAGGGCTGCACCCATGGTCTGGTGCCGACCTCAAGCCGGGCGATGATCTCCTGCGTGATGCGGCCCGCGGGCGAGAGTGCGCTGCTTTCGCGGGGACGGTATTTGGTCATGGGGGCTTCTCCTGAACGTTATCCCCGTGGGCGCTCCTGCCCACGGATTCCGCCCCCAGGGGCGCCCCCTCTCCTCTCACGAGAACAAATGAAGCGGCCCCCCGGGGAGTGCCCGAGGGACCGCTTCAAGGGTCCGCGACTGTCAGCCTGTCAGGAGGAGGTCAGGCTGCCAGATCGCGGGGGGAGGCAGCAGCTTGCGCGCCATCATCGGCGTCGCCGGCGCAATCGACCTGCTCGCCGTCCGCTGGCTCGGCATTGAGTACAGCCCCATCATCGACACGAGCAGCACCAAACCGCATGACGTCCGGCACCCAAGCCAGCGCGCGCTCGCGTTCGGCGACTTCCGCGATCGTGGTGCCAGCGAAGATGCGCTCCGCGCTCGCCGCCAGATCCGCCTTCTTGACCGCGGCATAGCGGGCGGCCAGTTCCGCGCCGCCGACTTCGCCCAGAGCTTCGAGGATGACCTGCTTGGGGACCCGGTCGAAGAAGTTCGCCGCGGTCGGCCGCCACCACTGCGCGATGTCGATGCCGATCAGCGCGCCGAGATGATCCTGGAACGGGATCCGGCGCTCGCCGCTCATGTTGAGGCTCGCCTCGAGCGAGCGGGCCACGACATGCCCGAGCCAAGCCGCGCGCGCCTCGTCGCAAAGCGCCCGGAACCGGTCGAAGCGTTCACACTGGTCGCGCCCGGCGCGCCAGCTCTCGTCGAGCCCGGTACGAAGCTCGGCAAGCGCGCGGGTCGCGGCGGCATCGGCGGGTTCGAAGCCGACGATCGGGCCGTTCGGCACGCCGCCCCGAATGGTCGAGGCGCTCCGCGCCTGCCAGTCGTGGCTGTCGGCATCGGCGAGCGTGAAGACCATGACATCGAGCGCAAGGCCCGGATCGGACGCAAGGTGCAGCGCGAGAACATCGCGGCGCTGCATCGCAAGCTCGTCAACGAGACGGCGCGAGAGCGTCGAACGCCTCCCGCCTGCTTCGTCATCGGCGCTGACGACTTCGATACCGCCGTCGTCGCTTGAAGCAGCTTCTGCTCGTTCGCCGTAGAAGACCGGCTGAAGCACCGGCTTGCCTTCGCGCGACAGCGTCAGGATCATGCCGGCCGAGCCTTTGCTATCTTCGGGCAGGACCGGCGGCCGATTGCGGATGTCCTGCGTCTCGCGCTCGATAGCCGCGATGGCCGCTTCGGCAGCTTCGATGGCCTCGGGCGCGCTGTCCTCATCTTCGAGGACGGCTGCGTGCTCATCCCACGAGGCATCGAGTGCTTCAAGCCGTGCGACTTCGGCCTCGCTGAGCGGCGCAGCCTCGGCGGGCAGCCGGACCAGACCTTCGACCAGATCGTGGCTCGCGTATGGATCAAGCGTCGGCTTGACCCAGGCAAGCCCGTTCTGCGCGGCAAGCGCACGGGCTTCCTCCTCCATCTTCGCCGCAGCGAGCGATTCCAGCAGCGTCACATCGACCCAGCTTTCGGTGTCAGCATCGTCAAAGAGCTCGCGCTCGATCCGGCCACCTGCCGCGAGATAGGCATCGCGGCCGACAAGCTTCGCGCGCGGGTCGCTGCCGCGGACCGTGCCGGTTAGCACCATGCGGCGGATGCTGTCCGGGGTCGGCGTGTAGTAGGCCCCGGAGATCTCGGCGAAGACGCGCGCCTGGATCTGCTGATCCGACGTCGCGCCATAGGCCTTGGCCATATCGAGCGTGATCTCGCCGGCTGCCAGCGCTTCGAAGACGACTGGCGCCAGCGTCGCGAGCCGAAGCCGCCCCTCGACGAAGCGGACCGTAAGCCCGAAGCGCCGCGCAACCTGCTCGGTGCTTGCACCGCCCTCGATCAGTGCAGCGAAGGCCTGCGCTTCGTCGGCCGGGTTCATCGCGAGGCGGTGGAAGTTCTCGGCGAGGCTCGCCTCAGGCGCAGTCTCGCTGTCGGCACCGAGCACGAGGCAGGTCACCTGGTGATCGCGCGGCAAGACCTTGTCTTCGGCAAGGGCGAGCATGGCGCGGCGGCGACGCTCGCCAGCCTCGACCTCGAACTTGCCCTTGGCCCCGGCACGAACCACGAGGTTCTGCAGGAGGCCATGCGCGGCAATGCTGGCCTTGAGTTCGGCATCGGCGGTCGGATCGCCATGGCGGCGGACGTTGCGCGGCGAGGATACAAGCTTGTTCAAGGGTATCGTCTGAAACATCGTCTTCACTCCTGATGACGAGCCCGTCGATCACGCCGACCATCGGCGCCTGACTGGCTCAATCAGGGCAAAGCCCCCTCCCCTCTCTTGCGTTGGGCTCAGAACTACCAGGCACCGAGAGTTTTGAGAATGTACGGCATGGGATCGTGCGACCCCATCCTCATACCCTAGCAGGTATAAGCTCAATCCATACCCTGTAGGGTATATACTTGATATATACCTTGCAGGGTATATTGCAACTTCATACCCTTGAGGGTATATAGTGATTGATGGAGACTCTCATGAATGAGCCCATGACCCAGATCGTCAGATTGCCCAGCCAGCTCGGAGCCCTCATCCAGAGCGAGCGCTTGCGCCGGAACATGACCCAGCAACAGCTGGCCAGCCTGATCGGCAAACATCAAAAGACGATCTCGGCCATCGAGAACGGAAACGATGGAACCAAGCTCGACACGCTGCTCAGCGTGATCGCCGTGCTTGATCTTGATCTACAAGTCATCCCCCGCCGCAAAGGCAGCACAGACATAGCGGATGTCTTCTAGGATGGCGCGAAAGAAGACGTACGCGCCGCTCGACGTGCTGATCAATGGTCGCCTGGTGGGCTGCCTCGAAAAGGCGGCCACGGGGGCGACCAGTTTCCAGTATGCAGCGAGTTGGCTGGAATGGGAGCATCGCTTCGCGGTCTCGCTCTCCCTGCCATTGCTGCCCGCAGCCTATCGCGGCCCTGAGGTTTCCGCCGTCTTCGACAATCTCTTGCCGGACCGGGATGCGGTGCGTCGCCGCGTCGCTGAACGCATGGGCGCGCAAGGTACGGACGCGTACAGCCTGCTGGCAATCATCGGGCGCGACTGTGTAGGCGCGATGCAATTCCTGCCGGAAGGCGAGGCCGTGGGCGAGCCATGCGTACAAGGGGACCCGCTAAGCGATCAGGACATTGAAGCAATCCTGGCGGATCTGACATGGGCGCCGCTTGGCCTTGACCGCGACCAGGAGTTCCGGATTTCGGTGGCAGGAGCGCAAGAGAAGACCGCGCTGCTGCGCATGGATGGGCAATGGCTCCGTCCGAAGGGCACCACGCCCACCACGCATATCCTCAAGCCGCAGTTGGGGCAGATACCCACCTCGGACGGCATGATCGACATGACGGACAGCGTGGACAACGAGCATTACTGCATGCGGCTTCTGGCAGCGTTCGGTCTCACCGCCTCGCAAACCGACATCGCAACCTTCGGCGAGCGGCGCGTTCTGGTGGTTGAGCGATTTGACCGGAGCTGGCGCGGTGCGGATCACATCATCCGGTTGCCGCAGGAGGATGGTTGTCAGGCACTCGGGGGTCGTGTCCCACGGGGTGGTGTAGGAAGGTTTCTCTGAGAGGGTGGCCACCGTCGATCTTCTGGTAGGGTTCGGATGCGAACTCGAACCTGGAGAAGAAGACGATGACCGACGACAGAATGGCCCT
>NZ_FPEH01000025.1 GCF_900117425.1 Novosphingobium sp. NDB2Meth1 | reverse complement strand
CATATCGGCGCCCGTAGGGCGGCACCACATAAAAGGGGCAGGAAAGCCTGCGAATAGCATCTGCTGGCATCGTACCGGATTTGTTCGCCCTTAGCGTGCAGATACGTCACTTTCGTGTAGTCACCCCCTATTGCCAGCGGATCCGGATTCCAGCGCGTCCAGATCTCGACGGGAAGGGGCGCGGAGCCGCAATAGGGAATCGGTGGAAGCCGCATGACGCTGCAACCATAGGCGCCTTCGGAGGTTCCCGCCACGAGTGGCTGTGGTCAAGCTTGCTGGAACGTGGCACGGAGGAACCGCAGGGCGTGCCGGCCGTATCACCCAGGGCGTGACGTCTCGCGCATGACCGACAAGCGATCCGAAAGGCGCCGCATGAACGACAGAGCGCCGGAAGGGCCAGACGAGAGACGGACGCTGTGGATCGTCCTGGTGCTCAACCTCGCGATCGCGATCGCGTTCCTGATCGCGGGCATTAGCGGAGATTCCAGCGCGCTTCTCGCCAACGGGCTCGACAACCTGTCGGACGCGGCGGTCTATGCCTTGAGCCTGATCGCTCTCAGCCGGGGGGCGAAGTGGAAGACGCGGGCGGCGGCCGTTTCGGGCTTCATGCTCCTGATCTTCGCCGGCGGTATCCTGCTCGACGTCGGCCGCCGCTATCTACAGGGCAGCGAGCCAATTGGCGTCACGATGATGACCATGTCGGCGATTGCGGCGGTGGTCAACTTCGTCTGCCTCAAACTGCTGCAACGGCTGCGAGAACCCGACGTCAACCTGCGCGCGGCGACCACTTTCAGCTTCAACGACTTCATCTCGAACGGCGGGATCCTTGTCGCCGGTGCTCTGGTCTGGTGGCTGGGATCCAACTGGCCCGACCTCCTGGTCGGTTTTCTCACCGCGGTGATCGCGATCAAGGGCGGCATCGAGATTCTGCGCGACGCGCGGTGCGAGGCACGTGAAGCAAAAAGGGCCAGTGCATGAAAAGCTCTAAGCACTCCTCGGCGGGCGATGCGCGCCGCCATCGGCATCTCGGGCCAAAGGCGCGGCAGCCGCAACCGGACGCCGCCATCACCGAACCATCGGCGCTTCTCGACCGCCTGGACGCGCTCACGACCGAGGTGCGGCGGGAAGGTGCGGAGAAGTTTGCCCGATGGAACATTGGAGATGTGCCTGGCTTGGCCTCCTGCGCCGCCAACCTGGCGGACTATCTCGCCCTGCGCGGACACGATCTGCGGCCGCTCCAGCGCGGGCTGACGATGCTCGGCCTGTCCTCGTTGGGGCGATCGGAGGGGCACGTCCTCCCCGCACTTCAGGCGACCCGCGCGGCGCTTGCGGCGATTGTCGGCAGGCAACCGGACGAGCGGCCGCCATCGGAAGCATTCTTCGCCGGCGAGCGCTGCCTGACCGAGCGGCGGCAGGCCCTGTTCGGTGCGACCGGCGATCTGCGCGCGACCGCAATCATGGTGACCTGTCCAAGCGAAGCCGCGGAAGACCCTGCGTTCATGCGAGACCTCGCCGACCGCAGGATCGAAGCACTGCGCATCAACTGCGCGCATGACGGTCCGCGCAGATGGTTGCGGATGATCGAACACGCCCGTTCAGCCGAGCAAGAGACCGGCCACAGGATGCGCATCTTCATGGATCTCGCCGGTCCGAAGATCCGCACCGGCGACATGGAAGGCGGCAGGAGGCGTCTGCACGTGGGCGACCGCCTGAGGATCGTCGAACCCGGTACGCTGGGTGCCCACAACACGGATGAGGCGGTGACGGCGGTCGAATGCACGCTCGGCGAAGCGGTGCGCAGTAGCCGGACCGGCGACCATGTTTTCTATAACGACGGCAAGCTCGGCGGCGTGATCGAGGAAGCGGGCGACGACGGACTGCTGGTGCTTATCGAACAGGCTCCGGAGAAGGGCGTCAGGCTAAAACCCGAAAAGGGCCTCAACTTCCCCGACGCCGATCTCGGCATCGCCGCGCTCACGAAAAAGGACCGCCGCGACCTGAAGTTCATTGCCGCCCATGCCGACGGCGTCCAATACTCGTTCGTCCAGTCCGCCGCCGACGTGATGCAGCTGCAGGAGGCGTTGGCGGAACTGCGCGACGACTGGCAGGAACTCGCGATTGTGCTCAAAGTGGAGACCATCCGGGCGATCGACAATCTGCCGGAGATCATGGTTCACGCCGCCAGCCGGCAGCCTACCGCCGTGATGATCGCGCGGGGCGACCTTGCCGTTGAGATCGGCTTTGCCCGCATGGCCGAAATGCAGGAGGAGATCCTTTGGCTGGCCGAGGCTGCTCACGTGCCGGTGATCTGGGCGACGCAGGTCCTGGAGAACCTTGTCAAGAAGGGCCGGCCTTCTCGTGGCGAAATGACCGACGCGGCGATGGCCGCGCGCGCCGAATGCGTGATGCTGAACAAGGGCCCACATATCCTCGAGGCGATCGAGGTTCTCCACACCCTGCTCGGCCGCATGGGCGAGCACCAGCACAAGAAGACACCGCAACTGCGTGCTCTGAAAAGCTGGTAGCCTTCGACACACATTAGCCCAATGAGGTATCTGGAACTGTCAGGCGCTCTCGCCGGTTCTGGGGATGCAAGGAGATAGCCATGGCCAGCACTCCACCCGATCCGCATCCCGACTCTCCACCCCGCGGCCCCAACCAGACCCCGGAACAGCTTCCGCAGCCGGATCACGATGGCCGGGAAAGCGTCGAAGACCTGCCGGAAGAGTAGTGCTTTACGATCATTGCACCGCAGCTAAGCTCCGGGTCCTTGTCAGTGGTGGCCTGAGCCGTGTCCGGAATTATGATGGCCACCGCTCATGCGGTGATGGCCGCGTGATCCATGGCCGATCGATCGGTGCCCCAAGCCAACGAACGCCGATCCGTAGCCGAAGGCACCAAAATAGGGTTGGCCGTAATAACCGGCAGGGTAATAGCCGCGCGAGGCTACCGCCGGAGAGAGGACAAGCAGGCAGGTCGGCGCCGCCGTCACACCTCCTTCAGTCGGGGTCGCGGGAGGCGACGGCGATCTGGTGACGGGCGCAATCGGCTCCGCGGCTATCGAACCCGGGGTCGTGCAGGGCACGCGGTAATAGACATACCCTGGTCCGCGCGGCGTGGTGGCGCATCCGCTCAAAGCAAGTACGGCCAGCAAACCAACTCCCGCAAGCCTCGATCTCGTGAACAACATTGTTCTTCCTTCCGGCGTGCCTCCCCGAAGGCCGCATGTTCACGATACACCACAGAGCCTCCTTCGCATAGCAAACTGCGCAGCGTGCTGGCTTTACGGGGCGTCAGCGTCATTCACCGTCAATTCAACCAAAGGATGCCACGCTGCTCGCCCACGGTTGACTAAAGTCAGGAGGTTGTCGTGAACAGGCGTGCTTTGTCGCTTTTGGCCGGATCGGCAGCGGCTCTCTTTCTGGCCGCGCCGGCACTTGCCGGACAGCATGGCGGCGGCGTGAATTGGACCGGGTCACATGGCGGCGTCAACTGGGACGGAGGCCACCCCTACTCGGGCGTCGACTATAAGGGCAATTCCACCCCCACTACGACCGAACGCTACCCGCGTCGGGCGCCCTATCTCACCCCCCGTGCTGATCCGGCAAAGCCCACACCTACCGACCGAGAGGCTCGCAACGGCTCTAAAAAACGTTCAGGCTCACCATACGGGACTCGGTAGACTTTCGCCGACTATCGCTCCTTTGAAAGCCCGTTCCGAGATAGGCAATGGGCAGTCCTTCACTGCTTGTTAACCTTAATGAAGGAGAATTTTCTCGCCTCAAGGAGCAGGACGAATGAGCGATATCGGCAACATCATGGCCGCGCGCAACGCGATCATCCAGGGCAATGCCGCCCTGCGTGCCGCGGTGCAGCGTTCACCAGTCGATGCCCAACGAGGCGCACAATTCGCTACGGCATTGGTGAATGCCCAAAACGCTCCTTCTACCCTTCGTGCAACGAACATAGGCGGGACTCCTCCCCCCGAAACCGCGGGTCCCGTGCCCGGTTTCGCCTCGACGCTTTCAAGCCTGCTGGCCCGGGTCAATACCGGACTGGACGCCGAGGACACCGCGGCGGAAGCCTATGAGCGCGGAGAAACAACCGACATCGCAAGCGTCATGCTCACTCAGCAGCAGGCGTCCATTCAGTTCGAAGCGACTCTGCAGGTACGCAACAAACTGCTCACAGCCTATAAGGACATAATGAACATGTCGATTTGAGGCGCTATGGCTTCACTGCTTAGCGCTCACCGGTGAGACACCGGCCTGCTCACACCCAATGCCTGATTACGCCGGTCCGACTTAGCGATGCTTCCGACCGAAGGTCGCAACGCGCCAAAGATACCAGATTCCTGCCAACGCCAGCACGGCATTGCTGACCGGCTCGACAATCGTGGCGATCTGGCCGTAGCGCTCGCCCAACTCATAGCCTGCGATGGCCAGCATGGCAGTCCACGCCGCCGATCCGATGGTGGTCCAGGCCAAAAATGGCCCCAGCGCCATGCCGGTGACACCAGCCGGCACCGAAATCAGCGTGCGGATGCCCGGCAACAGCCTGCCGAACAGCACCGCCCAGCGACCATAGCGATCGAACCATTTGTCCACCCGATCGATTTCTTCGGGTGTCAACGTCAGCCAGCGGCCATGATCCGCGGCAAACCGCTTGAGCCGCTCGATCCCGATCCAGCGCCCCACATAATACCAGAGGGTGGCACCAGCGACCGACCCCAGCGTGCCGGCCATGATCACGACCGGCAGCGAGCCGCGCCCCTGCGCTGCCGTATAGCCGGCCAGCGGCAGGATGACCTCGGACGGGACAGGCGGGAAAAGATTCTCCCCAAACATGAGCAGAAATACGCCAAGGCCACCCAGCTTGGAGATCAGCACGACGATCGCGTCATACATTCTTCTTTCTCCAAGCGAGCGTTGCCGTGTCGGTTACTTCCATCAACAATCCCTCCGCGCGATCATCGTTTCAGGCAAGCGACGATCGCGGTGATCACCGAGACCGTCTCCGCGACGTCACGAACCCTTACGGTGTCGAGACCAATCTCGGCCGCCGGATAGTCGTTACCACCCGGATAGATCGCATCGCCCAAAAACAGCATTTCATCCAGCCCGATGCCGCTTTCCGCGCTCAACCGCTTGAGTCCGTAGCCCTTGTCCACGCCTGCGCGCGTGACGTCGATCGACGTAGTGCCGCCGAGGTTGATCGAAAGACCGGGTAGCGCTTCGCGAAGAACGGCCTGCAGCGCCGTCCGCTTGGCGCGATCCGGATCCCATGCCTCCTTGGCTTCGAGCGGCGCTTGCTGACCGAGCCCCGAAAAGGTGAACTGGCTGCCGCGGTCTTCGAGCCGGTCTCCCCAGATGCGTTCATCGGTCAAATTGGCCTCCGCCAGCGCCCGGTCGAAAGCTGCGCGGATCTTTGCCTTCTCCTCTTTTTCGAACAGGTCCGCATAGATCGTTTGCCACGCGCTCCCGTCGAACCGATAGAGTTTGGTGCCGGTCGTCGGCATCAGCCAGAGCCGCTCTCGCTTAGCGTCGGCCGGCAAGCGCAATGCAACCTGCTTGTCGAACTGCGGCCAGTCACCGCCCGAGATCACCGCCACATCCGCGACCTCCAGAAGGCTCGATAGCGCGGCGCCCATCTCTTGGGACAAAGGCTGTTTGCTTTCCGCCAGCGTGCCGTCCAAATCGAACGCAATCAGTCGCTTCATGCCACATCCTTCCTCTGTCTAGCCGCGCGCTCATCTCCCGTCGACCGGGTCGGTTAGCCGCTTCGCGCGCACCCAAAGTTGGTGGAATGCACCAGACCGTCCAAGGTGCCACCGTTGCGGCGGCCCGTTCGCGGTTTATTCGGGGCTCTCTGGGCTCAGTTAGCAGTTATTCGACGTATGCAATTCCATTCGACATATCGACAAAGCCGTACACGGCGCAGCGGGCGCTGATCCTATGCAGCACTGCAACACCAATGCGGTCGCGCACGGCGGGAAGAATGCCGTGGACGCAATGGGCGAAATGAAGCAACCCACGCAGTAGTTTTAGTGATTCCTTGAGTTTCCACTGGCTTGATCGAGCACGACGGTGGCGATTTTCGACCTAGCTCGGAAAGATTGAGTCGGTCCAAATGCACGCCCTCCAGCGGTCACGCCCAAAACCCCTGCAGAAGTTCCATCGCCGCTTGCGATCGGTGGCGCTGTTTGAACAGCTCGGCCCCGGGCTCGTCACCGGCGCGGCCGACGACGACCCGAGCGGGATCGCCACCTACTCGCAGGTCGGCGCGCGCTTCGGCTTCCAGCTCCTCTGGGTCATGGTCCTCGTCTATCCGCTGATGACCGCGATCCAGCTCATCAGCGCCCATATCGGTCGTGTCACCGGTTGCGGTCTTGCCAAGAATATGAGCAACGCCTTGCCCAAATGGCTTGTCGCGGGCCTCGTGGCACTGCTGTTTATCGCCAACACGATCAATATCGGCGCCGACCTCGCCGCTATGGGTCAGGCGGCGGGGCTCATCGTCGGCTTCGATGGCAAAATTCTGACCGTTGGCCTGGCATTGGTTTCACTGACCTTGCAGCTGTTCGTCCCTTACAAGCGCTATGCTGCCTTGCTAAAATGGGTGACCCTGAGCCTGCTTGCCTATGTTGCCGTCCTCTTCCTGGTCAAGATCGATTGGTCCGCCGTGTTGGTAGGCCTCGTCTGGCCCAAGGTGGCCGGCGTCGGTGCCTGGACGATGATCGTCGCCGTCCTCGGGACCACGATCAGTCCCTATCTGTTCTTCTGGCAGTCCGCGCAAGAGGTCGAGCAAGTCTCCCAGGACCCTGATGCAAAACCTTTGAAAGAGGCGCCCGGCCAGGCGCGGCGCGAGTTTCAGCGCATCCGCATCGACACCTTCGCCGGCATGGCGATTTCGGTTGTGGTGGCCCTTGCGATCATGATCGGCACGGCCGCGACCTTGAATGCCGCCGGTCAGACATCGATCCAGACCGCGACCGATGCCGCAAAGGCACTCGAGCCGGTCGCGGGGAAGTTCGCCCTGGCGCTCTTCGCCCTCGGCATCATCGGCACCGGCATGCTGGCGGTTCCGGTGTTGGCGGGATCGGCCGCCTATGCCGTGGGTGAGAGCCGCGGCTGGAAATGCGGCCTCGAAGAAAAGCCCTGGCATGCGGTGGGCTTCTACACCATCATCGGCCTTGCGACACTGGTAGGGCTCGCGATCAGCTGGTCACCGATCGATCCGATGCATGCGCTTATCTACAGCGCGGTCATCAACGGCTTTGTCGCCGTCCCGATCATGGCGACGATGATGACCATCGCCCATCGCCGATCGGTGCTTGGCAATTTCACAGCCTCGCGTCCACTTCTGGTGCTTGGCTGCCTCGCAACGATTGTCATGGCCGGCGCGGCGCTCGCGTCCGTGCTCCTGCCGTAGCGCCCGCAAACACCTGCCGTGTTATAACTTGAAGATTGAGGATCAAGCCTCATGAAGGAAAAGAGGAGATCGCAGGCCCGCCGCGCCGCATTCCGACGCCGCTCGATCATCGTCACGGTGTTGGGACTGGCAGCCGCTGGCACGATCATGGTCCTGGGTTCTCTGGGCCTGTATCCGCGCGCCTGTTTGATCGCGAGTTCGCTACTGTCGCTGTTCACCCTTTTCTATGCCATTTCACCTTCCGTTCGATCCGGGCAGACAACGCCCGGCTCCAAAGGGAAATCACGATCGCAAAGCTACGCCTGTCGGCCAACCTGCCACCACCGGTCCGGCCGGCGCGGCCTAAAGGTGCCGGTGGCGGGGACAATGAAGAGGTGTGATCGCCGACCGCTCTCTCAAACGCTACACCCAGCGTTGTCGGCGCAGACGCAGACAGATCGCCGCGCAGAGGCTGCCCATGGCGAGAAGAAAAATGCCTTAGCCGAACCTGGCCGTCACACCTACAATGCCGGGAAAATTCACACTGGAAAGCGCTGTAGCCGATGTCAGAAGCGCGAGCATGACAGACCATGCGGACAATGTACGCACCGTCCGTTCGATTTCGGTCGCCGGTACCCAGTGCGCCCGGTGCGAGCTTCCGGGCGACTACGCCATCCCAATATACTCGCGCGGCCACAACGCGCATGGGGTTCTCCCGCTGATTTCGATATCAATGTCACTTCACGCGGCAGTAGCGGGCGGCACGTCGACGGCCAAGCGAGATGACGAACTCGGAAGATGCACTCGAATGAGAAAGCGACCATCGGTTGTTGTTGCGCTGTTGCCGGCTGGCGTTTGGCTGCTTGCCGCACGGGCCATGATGGCTACCTCAAGCCGGACGCGGCGATTTGGTTTGATCCACCCCCGTCTCGCGCTTTACCTCAGCTTCCGAGCAGCCGCGCTCTATCGCGCGGGCTTTGCGGCCTGGAGTTACAACCGGGGAAAATGGCGCTGACTTCTCTTCGCATCACAGTGCCCTATCTAGGCGAAGCCGACATGATGTACGCTCGTGTCCGGCTGCGTCTAAAGCTCGCGGGATGACGCAGTGACCGACACCCTCAAGGCAGCCGATGTCTTTACCAAGCTCGACATTAAGCTGATGCCCGATCCCTCCCGGACGGTCATCCGCCCTTTCGGTTTCGACTATCCTGCGGCGTTTGCAGCGGGCCGGCCGCCGAGGAGCCAAGCTGTTGCGGCCCGGCTGATGGCGCTCGATCCTACCTATCGGCGGCGGATGCTGGCGTTGCTGCGCCGCGCGATGCAAAGGCGTCATCGACGCGTCGACAATGTGTTCCTGCACCGCTTCGAGGAAGTCAAAGGCGGGCTTGGGATCAACGTGGTCGACCAAGACGATCGGCTGCTCGTCGGTGCCTATTTCAGCCAAGAATACGCCTTCGAAAGCGCGGCGCTGTTCAACCCCAGCATCGTCGAGATTCCCCATCGCGACCCAGGCGACGGCAGCATACGCTTCCTTCTTTCGTTGCGCGGGGTTGGCGAGGGTCACGTCTCGTCGGTCACCTTCCGCTCCGGAAGCTGGGACGGTGGCGACGGCCTCGTCATCGATACGGCGAGCGGCCAAGGCGTGCCACCCCGAATAGAGCGCCAGGAGCAGGGATGGGTCCGACTGCGGTCCGATGACAGCGAGGATATTTCGGAAACGGTCATCTTTCCCATCCTGCCCAGCCAGCGGCAGGGCGTGGAAGATTTGCGATTGGTCCGCTTTACAGATCATGATGGTGCGCAAAGCGTAATCGGCACCTACACAGCTTTCGACGGCAGCACGGCGCGCGCCGAGCTCTTGCGCGGTATCGATGTGCGCACGTATGAAATGCGTCCACTCGTCGGCGCCATGGCGGGATACAAAGGCATGGCGCTGTTCCCGCGGCGCATCGACGGGCGATACACAATGCTCGGACGGCAGGATAGTGAGAGCTTGTGGCTTCTACAATCTGACACGCTTGAGCGATGGGAAGAAGGCGTGCCCATCATGGCGGCTCGTTACCCGTGGGAGTTCGTCCAGATCGGCAATTGCGGCTCGCCGATCGAGATCGACGAAGGGTGGCTGGTGTTCACCCACGGCGTGGGACTGGTCCGCGGTTACTGCATCGGCGCCTGCCTGCTCGACCGGGACGATCCTACGAAGGTGCTTGCGCGGACACCCTCTCCGCTTTTGTTCCCGAGCGGCGAGGAGCATGGCGGCTACGTGCCGAACGTCACCTACAGCTGCGGCGCGCTGCTCCACCGGCGGCGTGTGCTGCTGCCCTACGCCGTCGCCGACGAATATTCCGCGTTCGCGGTGGCGAGCGTCGATGATCTGCTCAGCGTGATGCGGTAGGCCGTTCGATCTTCGCGCGCCCGGGAGAATAGCGTGCCGTGACCGATGAGGCTCAGCAATATCCTACGTCATAACGCTACGATCAATTGCCAAGTGATTTGATTGTAAAATGACCGCCTAGGATTTAAGCCAGTCGAGCAGTTCTGAGCCGAGCAGCTGAGTGTTGAGCTGTTCGTCGGACAATTCGACGAAGGCGTCGAGATCGCGGATGATGACAACGCCCGTGTTACGGAAGCGGGCGGCGATGTGGCGCAGGAAGCCGAAATCGACGTCGTGCTCGCATGCGCCGACGAACAGGAAATAAACCTGATCGCCCCGCCGTTCAGATTCCTCCAGGATTTGAATCGTGCGGCCATGGTCGGATGGGTCGTTCTCGCCATCGGTTACGAAGATGACGATCGAACGCTTCTTCGTACGAAATTCTGGCTCCTGGCCGACCCCGAAGAAGCGACTAAGGAACCCGCCCCCCGCCTCAGCTGGCAGCCAACCAAAGTGCTGGAGATTCCGTTCGAGCACGTAGCTGTAAGTTGTGCCGCCGTTCCAGCCAGGCACGCGCTTTACTACGTTGCGGACAATATACCCTCGGCAATCGTCAGGCGCGACTGTACCAACGTGGTGCACGCTACGCTTCCCGTCGCTGAAGGTGAAGACGTCCATCCGCCCGTCTGGATCAAGCTCCATGCCGAAGGGCACCAGCCGCTCGATAAGCCGGCTGGTGGTGCCCTCCTCATGCTCGTGCTCGAACGAGCCCGATACGTCCATGTCGAAGATCAGCTCGGCCTTGACGTCGGCGGCAACACCGGCCTTCTCGAGCGAGACGCGCAGGGTACGGGCGGATTTCTGGAGGTCGAGCTGGAGCGTCATGGTCTTGGGCCCTTCATGTCTTGAGCTGCTGCAGAATAGTTTGGAGGCGGTGTTGGAGTTCGCCGGCCTCGGTCGGGTTGGGCGAGCGCGCCCCACTCGCAGTGGCGGTCAATGCAGCTATGGTGGAGAGCCAGGCGGGCATTGCCACCAGCACCGCTTCTTGGATCGCGGCGATCAGGTGCAGCGGCTGCTCGGCCTGCGCGGCGCGGAGCGGATCGTCGCCTCGAAGCTGTGCGACTGAGCGGGTCAGGCTCATCGCGCGCTCCAGGAACCGCTGCGACAGCGCTGGCTGCGTGATCGAGAGATGGTCAGCCAGGAACCCCGCCGCCAGCGCCGCCGCCTCGATGTCGCCGCCGGTGGCCTCAATCCGGCGCGCCTGTTCGCTCAGCCGGTCGCGCAGCCGCAGAAGGGGATCGAGTGCGGCGGCCGTCAGCCGCACCAGCTGGTCGAGTTCGGCCCGTGCGTCTTCCAGCGCACAGAGTGTATCGATCCGGCCCGTTCCGCCAAACAGCCGGTCGAACACCCCGGCCGGCCGGCCGATGCCGCAGATCACCGGCAGATCAATCGCACCGAGCAAGTCGATCATCCGCGTCACATACGCCCGAACCCGGCCCAGTTCGTCAGCCCGCGCCAGGTCAAGCGTCCGTGCGACAAGATCGGCGTACTCCTGTTGCGCGCCGTGGCCCCACAGGGTGATGGTGCGGTCGCGCGCACCCTCGACCACGAAGCCCTCGACGAGCCGCACCGCGGTGGCGGCGACGGCGGGGGCGACGCCGGGCGACAGCCGGGCGATATCGGCGACGGTGACGGCGATGCGCCTGCGTTCGACGCCGGGAATAGCGGTGGGAGCTACGACAGGGCGGGTCGCATGCTCGGACACGGGCGGCGACGCGCGGTCGGCGGGGCGGCGCGAAGTCTTTTGGCCGGGCGCGATCGGACCGATGACCGTCGGGCGCAGCCGGGTCGGCCCGCGGTTGGGAGGCGCGTCGTCGGGCACCAGCTCAGGAGAAATGAGCGAGCACGTCGTTAAATGTCCCGTTGAAGCCACGTCCCACCGCGGCATATTCCCAGCCTTCAGGGCCAAGCAGTAGGCTGCCGAGCTGGACCACGTTGAACTCCTTGAACTCGGACGACAGCTGGTACGCGCCGAGCTCGCGTCCGCTGCCATCGGTCAGCGTGATCGTGCACAAGTCGATGTCGCCGAACGCCGGCTCATCCTCATCGGCATCGCCCTCTTCATGCCCTCCGCCATGATCCGCCTCGTGGACCGTTACCAAAATAGGGATCTCATTGACCCCCGCAGGCAACTTCGATCCGTCGATGATGATTGATTCGCTGCTGTTCTGCACGCGAAGGTCGCCGCTGTGCGACAAGCCCCCGCTCGGGGTGGCAAACGAGCCGTCCGTGTTAGACGCCAGCGCGCCGCCCTGCGGGTTCATCCGCGTGGTGTTGTAGGTCGAGAGCACACTCACCAGCTCGGTCACCTTGGCGCCATTGCCGTCGTTGCGCGCCTCAAGCGCGTGGACGTCGACGTCGTCCGCATGGTCGGCGTCGCAGCGCCACTCCACCTTGGCGGTGAAGCGCGCGCCCTTATTCAGCGAAAGTTGCAGCTTAGGCACCGCGACGCCGGGCTTCTCGAGCGACAGGGTGAGCATTGTTGATCAGGTCCTTCGTTTCAATTGGGAGCAAGCGTGGCGAGTTCCCGCCGCGCGTCCGCGAACTTGCGGCGGGCTATCTCGAACTTCTCGTCGGTAGTCTTGCGCGCAACTTCGACCAGTCCGTGGATTTCCTTGGTGGTGGCAATGATCGTCTCGATCTGCTGAGCCTGCGCGACCCGGTTATCGCCGGGTGCGATCGCCGCAGTCACCGCCACGTCCTTCAGCGCGCGGCCGCGCAGCTCGGTCAACTGGCGATCGAGCTTGGCTTGTCGGCCGGCGATTTGCTGCACGCTTCTTACCGCAAACGCGCCGTGGATCGACAGCAGCGTCATCTTAATCGAGGCGAAACGCGACGCGACGGTGGTCGCGGTTTCCTGCAGGGTGGCGACCCCGGCCTGCTCGATCTGCTGGATCACCAGCTGGTCGGCTGGAAGACGGGTGTAGCTCCCCTCCAGCGCCAGCGCGCGGCTTTCGAGCAAGCGCAATTTGTCCTTCAGCTCCGTCAGCCGAGCCTGTGCCACCGGGTCGGCCGGGTCGAGCGCCGCCTCCTCATTTGCGACATAGGCCTGCGCCTTGTTGAGCAATGCGCGCGCCACCCCGGCGGCGACGGCGAACTCGCCGAAGTGGTTGCCGTAGCTTTTCTTCAGCTGATCGAGGTTCTGGAGCTCGGCGAACAGCTTCTGCATCTCCTTGCTGAGCTCACCCTCCAGCCGGGCCATCTCGTCTGCAAGCGTCTTGGTCCGCCCCGCGATCAGGTCGCCGATCGCGGTCAACATCTCGTCGATCAGCTGGTCTGGCCGCTTACCGCGCAACCGCCCGAGCAGGCGGCCGAGGAAGCCCGGCTTCTCGCCGTTCTGCATTTTATCAAGGATGGCAGGCAGGTCAGCGTCCTCGACCCCTTTCTCCAGCCGCCCAAACAGCGCGAACACCGCCGCAGCACTGTTCTTGTCGAGCCGCTGAAGAAAGCCGTCGAGCGTGCTTTGCAGCGCTTGTTCGGCTTCGAGGCCGATACGGATCACATCGCCGGAACGCATGGTGGCGAAGTCAAGCTGCGCGAGCTGCTTCTCCGCCTCGGGCAGCTGCTCGGGACGAAGGATGATGGCGCCGGTTTCAAGCGGTATGGGAGAAGCCGCCGACTGCTGAAGTTCGACGGAGCTCCTGCCCGGGTTGGATCCAATGATCGTCGGCTTCATCACTTCTCCTTCGCCCACAGGCGACAGTATATTAGCAGCGATGATCGCACCAGCAATTTGCGAGGATAAGGCGCCGCAACCCCGGAGCAGTTCGCAACGGCGATACCGCCCGTCCCCCGGCATAGCAGTGCGGCCAGCACGTTGAAAATGGTCACAAACTGCGACGCTTGGCAGATCGTGCCTGATCAAGATGAAAATTGGCGCTGCGCGACCGCGTGAACGCCTCTGCGCAACCCGCCGCGATGCTGTGCTCGTTGGCGATGCCCACAATCAGGCCGCGTTTGCCGTCAAGATCGACAAGTGACGTCATGATTGCAATGCTTCTAAAAGGGCCAGGGTGTGAAGCGCGATCATCCGCTCCTCGTCGGTCGGAATGACGAGAACGTCGATGCGGCTTTCGCCGGCCCGCGAAATGCGAAGCGCGTTGTCCGCATTGGCGTCGTCGTCGATCTCGAGACCCGCCCAAGCCAACCGGGTACAGATGCGCCGCCGCACATCGGCGTGATTTTCACCGATCCCGGCGGTGAACACGAACGCATCCAGTCCGCCAAGTGAAGAGATAAGCCCGCCGGCCTCGCGCGCCACCCGCCAGCAGAAGAGATCGATCGCCTCTTCCGCCTCGACGCTCCCGTCTTCCGACAGCGCACGCATGTCGCTCGAGATGTTCGATACGCCGAGAAGACCGGATTTGCGGTAAAGCAGGTCCTCGACCTCGGCCACCGGCATGCTTAGCTGTGACTGGAGATGCAGCACGACGCCGGGATCGATGCTGCCGCAGCGCGTGCCCATGACAAGCCCGTCGAGGGCGGTGAAACCCATCGTCGTGTCGATGCTGCGCCCGCTCTGCATTGCGCACAGGCTGGCGCCGTTGCCGAGGTGCGCGGCAATCACACGCCCGCCCGCGAGCGCCGGATCGATCTTGCCCAGACGCCGTGCGATATATTCATAAGAAAGACCATGAAAGCCGTAGCGGCGGATACCCTGATCGTGGAGGAAGCGGGGGATGGCGAGCCGGGAGGCGACCATCGGCTTGTCATGGTGGAAGGCCGTGTCGAAGCAGACGACCTGAGGAAGATCGGGGTTGATCCGGGCAATGGCGCGGATAGCGGCGAGATTGTGGGGCTGGTGGAGCGGCGCGAGAGGGCAAAGCGCCTCCAGGGCGTCGAGCAGGACCGCGTCGACCCGTTGCGGCGCGGCAAAGCGGGTGCCGCCGTGAACGACCCGGTGGCCGATCGCGACGACCTGCCGGTCACCAAGATGGTCCGTGGCCCATGCAAACAGATCTTCGAGCAGATCGGCATGGGTCAGCGACGCCCCATCCGGCCAGTCGCGGTCTATCAGGACTTCACCCTCGACGGAGCGGATGCGGAGAGCGGGTGCAATACCGATCTTTTCGATCTTGCCGCTTGCCGACAAGGTGAGGCTGTCAGGATTGCCGAGCGTATAGAGCGCGAACTTGATGCTCGATGATCCGGAATTGAGACTGACGACGGCCTTCATGCGCGCGTCGCCATCCCCGGCGCGGCCTTTGTCGCCGCATGGGCCATAAGCACAGCGACCGCGCACGAAGCCAACCGGGTCCGCAGGCTGTCGGCACGGCTGGTCAGGATGATCGGCACGCGCGCCCCGAGAACGACACCGGCGGCATCCGCATCACCCAGAAAGGTCAATTGCTTGGCCAGCATGTTGCCGGATTCGATATCGGGTACGACGAGGATGTCCGCCCGTCCCGCGACCGGCGAGACGATGCCTTTCTCGCGCGCCGCATCAGGGCTGATCGCGTTGTCGAATGCGAGCGGCCCGTCGAGCAGTCCGCCGGTGATCTGCCCGCGATCCGCCATCTTGCAGAGCGCTGCCGCGTCGAGCGTGGAGACCATTGCCGGATTGACCGTCTCAACCGCGGAGAGGATCGCGACCTTCGGCTCCTCGATCCCGATCACATGCGCGAGATCGATGGCGTTGCGGATGATATCCGCCTTCTCCTCCAGGCTCGGGGCGATGTTGATCGCCGCATCGGTGATGATGAGAGGTCCCAGGTGGTCCGCCACATCCATCACATAGGCATGGCTGATCCGCCGCTCCGTCCGCAGGCCCGTGCCGGACGCAACGACAGCGCCCATCAGTTCGTCGGTGTGGAGCGAGCCCTTCATCAGCAGTCTGGCCTTGCCCTCATGCACGAGTGCGACCGCCCTGGCCGCCGCGTCATGGCTATGGCCGGCAGACTCGATCGGAAAGCCCGTGATGTCCTTCCCGGCCTCCTCGGCCGCGATGCGGATTTTCGCCTCCGGGCCGACCAGGATGGGGGCGATCAGGCCCTGCTCGGCTGCCTCCACGACCGCCACGATCGCCGACGCGCTGCACGGATGGGCTACCGCGGTCGGCACCGGCGCGAGCCCAGCCACTTTTTCCATCAATCGACGATAACCATGACGTTCGGCAAGATGGACGTCCGGCAGGGCAATGCGCGGGCGGCGCACTTTCTCGTTCGGCGCCTTGACCTCCGCGCGGCCTGAGATCACCTCCTCGCCGTCCTGGTTGACGCAGCGGCAGTCGAATATCACGATGCTGTGTTCCGTCTGCTTCTCGGCCACCGTTACGCTGGCGGTGATCGTATCGCCAAGGCCGACCGGACGCGAGAAGCGCAGCGACTGGCTGAGATAGATGGCGCCGGGACCCGGAAGTTCGGTGCCGAGCACCGCCGATATCAGCCCGCCACCCCACATGCCATGCGCGATCACGCGGCGGAACAGGTCAGTCGCGGCATAGTCGGGATCGACGTGCGCGGGATTGACGTCGCCCGAGACCAGCGCGAAGAGCTGGATGTCCTCCTCGCGCAGTGTTCGCGCCAGGCTCGCCGTATCACCCACCGCGATCTCGTCGAAGGTGCGGTTCTCGATCATTGGTTCGTCATTCATCGCTCAGCGCTCCAGCACATAATGGCCGGGTGCCTCTGCGAGCGGCGCATAGCCCTTGTCCGGTGCGCCCATCGGCGGCGGCGTGCCCGCTTTGCCCGACAATTTTGCGAGCCAATCGCTCCACGCGGTCCACCAGCTGCCTTCGTGACGCGTCGCGGCATCCAGCCATGCGTCGGGGTCGAGCGCGGCTCCATCCGCCTCGCGAGTAAGCAGACGATAGGACCGGCCTGGATGCCCCGGCTCCGAGACGATCCCGGCATTATGGCCGCCGCTGGTCAGCACGAAGTCGATCGGCGCCCCGGTCAGCCGGTGGATCTTGAAGACCGAACGCCAAGGCGCGACATGATCGCGCTCCGTGCCGACCACGAACATCGGCCAGCGCAACACCGACAGGGCGATCGGGCGTCCATTGACCTGGAAGCGTCCTTCAGCGAGATCGTCCTCGAGGAACAGCCGGCGCAGATACTGGCTGTGCATGGCATAGGGCATCCGCGTGCCGTCCGCGTTCCAGGCCATGAGGTCGTTCATCGGCTCGCGCTCGCCCATGAGATAAGTGGTGAGCACGCGCGACCAGACCAGATCGTTCGAGCGCAGCATCTGAAACGCGCCGCCCATCTGGGCGCTGTCGAGATAGCCTCGACCCCACATCATGTTCTCGAGCAGGCTAAGCTGCCCTTCGTCGATGAACAGGCCCAATTCGCCAGGCTCGCAGAACTCGGTCTGGGCCGCGAGCAGCGTGAGGCTGGCCAGCCGGTCGTCGCCATCGCGCGCCATGGCCGCCGCCGCGATCGCGAGCAGCGTCCCGCCGAGGCAATAACCCGCCGCATGGACCGAAGCGCCGCCGGTGATCGCGGCGACGGCGTCGAGTGCGGCCATCGGTCCAAGCTGCAGATAATCGGCCATCTCGAGGTCGCGATCGGTGCTGCCGGGATTATGCCAGGAGATCATGAACACGGTGAAGCCCTGCGCGGTGAGCCACTGGACCAGCGAGTTCTCCGGCGAAAGGTCGAGGATGTAATATTTCATGATCCAGGCGGGCACGATCAAGATCGGCTCGGGCCGGGCCTGCTCCGTCGTCGGCGCATATTGGATCAGTTCCATTAGCCGGTTCCGGTACACGACTTTGCCTTCGGCGGTCGCGAGGGTTTCGCCGACTTGGAACGCTTCCGTACCGGCCGGCGGCAGGCCGCGCATCAGCGCCTCGACGTCGGTCATCCAATTTCGCAGGCCATCGGCCAGGCACTGTCCGCCGGTCTCCAGGATACGCTGCTGCAGGACGGGGTTCGTGGCGAGGAAATTGGTGGGCGCCACCGTATCGAGCCACTGGCGGACAGCGAAGGCCACCATCTCCTCATGATGCGCGGTAACGCCCGTGATCCCGGTCGTTGCCGCGTGCCACCATTGCTGGTTGAGCAGAAAGGCCTGCGAGACGAGGTTGAACGGCGCCGACGCCCAAGCTGGGTCGGCAAAGCGCCGATCCTGCGGCAGCGGCTCGATCGCGCGCGCCGCCTGCGCGTCCGTCGCGCTACGCATGGCATAGTGTCCCAGTCGCGTCATTTTGCGCAGCGCCTTGGCAGCGAGCTGCGTCTGCTTGCCCGGCGAGGCTGCAAGGTGCAGCATCCAGTCGGAGACGGCCTGGGCCAGCGTGGCTGGCGACAAGCCGAAGGTTGCCTGAGCAATCATGGCACCCGCGGCGCGGTCCATGGTCTCCGCCAGGCCATCGAGCGGATCACCCACGCCGGGGATCTGGGCTTCGACCATGATCTTCAAACCTTTCATCAACGGGCGAATTCCTAAGCCTTCCGCACATGACCCCGAGACTCGGGAGCGGAGCAGCACAATCGAGGCACGCCTTTCCTATGTTCGGTAACAGACGCGCTATAGGGACATTCCCTATTGTGTCTTTGTTGCGTACGGGTGAAGATGGCCGCTGGGTCGTTTGGCCAGACCCCGCATCTGGCTAATATGAAGGGAATTCGCTTTGTCACATGGCTCGCGACGCTGGAAAAACCAATCGATCGAAGGCTTTCCGCAGGAGGGAGCCACGCGGATCCGAAGCGGGAAATTGCGGCCTTTCGCCTGGATTCTGATCGGCCTCGCGATGCTAATCTGGTCGCTGCTCTCCTGGCTTCTCTACAGCTTTACCGACCCCGTGCTCGCCTGGCTCGCCACCTCGCTCGATCTCGTCGTGGATCGCGGACAGGATACCGCGAAAACCCTGGGCAACAAATCTGCCGGCGACATACTGGCCGCGCTCGATACCAGCAGCCTGCCCGGACAATTGCTGGGGATGCTAAAGAGCACCGGCAAGGGCGCCGTCGTGGTCATCTGGGTAATCGGCATGGCCGCATTAGCCATTTTGCCTATCGGCTTGTCCCTGATTGGCCGTTTCTATGTCCGGGGGCGCCATTGAAGTATGGCGACGCAACGGAACTCGAGCGCCTGGACGGCTTGAGAACGCTCAGCCATCTCCCACCCCGATCGATTTCTTCGCATTCTCGCCCAATGACATCCGTTGAACGTCATGGCCGCTCGGTGCCTGATAGAGGCGCAGGCCGAATTCAGGCAGGATCGCGAGCAAGTGATCGAAAATATCGGCCTGGATGGTTTCATATTCCGACCAGATCGTCGTCGCGGTGAAGCAGTAGATCTCCAGCGGCAATCCCTGCGCGGTAGGTTGGAGCTGACGCACAAGCAGGGCCATATCGCCCGACACACGCGTTTGTGCGCGAAGATACGCGATAACGTAGGCGCGAAACGTGCCGATGTTAGTTAGACGCCGTCCATTCACGACATCCCCGCCATGCTCGACGAGCTGATCGTTCGATTGCGCCAGTTCGCCCTGTTTGCGGATTAGATACTCGTCGATCAGCGCGAAACGGCGCAGGCTCAGTTCGTCCTCTTCGCCCAGAAAGCGGATACTGCTCTGGTCGATGAAGAGAGATCGCTTGATCCGTCGCACACCGACGTCTTGCATGCCGCGCCAGTTCTTGAAACTGTCGGAGATGAGCCGATAGGTGGGTATGCTCGTGATCGTCTTGTCGAAGTTCTGCACTTTGATCGTGTGCAAGGCAATATCGATCACGTCTCCATCAGCATTGAGCGCTGGCATCTCGATCCAGTCCCCGACCCGGAGCATGTCGTTGGAGGTGAGCTGCACCGATGCGACCAGCGACAGGATTGTATCCTTGAACACCAGCATGAGCACTGCCGCCAGCGCGCCCAGTCCCGAGAGCAGTAGCAACGGCGACTGTTCCATTACCACCGCAATCACCAGCACCGTGCCGGCAAGAAACAGCAGGATTTTGAGGACCTGGATATATCCCTTGATGGGACGGTGGTCGGCATCGGGCCGGCGCTGATAGAGCCGGTTTGCAAGATTGAGCGCGGCGTTCATCGCCAGGATGATCGTCAGGATGATGAAGGCATTCGCCACATTATGGATCGCCGTCGCCAAACCAGCTGGCAGATGCACGACCAGTCCGACGCCGCGGGCGAGGATGAGCGCAGGCACGATATTGGCGAGCCGCGCGACGATAGGTGCGGGAGTCGGACCGTCCTTGGGCAACAGCTGCAAGGCGAACTTAAGGATCACCTGCTTGACGATCCAGTTGACGAAGACCGCAACCGCAAACAGCAGGGCGACCCCAAGCATCGCCTCCAGCCATGAAGGCATGGCCGCCGCGAAGGGGAAAGTGACGGAGAAGGTTTGCGAATCGATCATGGCGCTCGCCGGCAACCTATCTTGCATCGCAGCCGAGGATTTCAATAAACGGCAGCCAATATGGGGCCGCCACTTCGACAAATAGAAGCGACGAAAGCTGGATTCGCAACGGACCCTCCTTCAAGATTGCATTGGAACAACACCAGATTGACACCATGGCGACGTAACGACGGCGCAGTAAACGACTGGCGGGTCACACGAACAGGTTTTTTGGTAGATCGTCGCCTTGGCCTGTATCGCCTCCGAACTTCAAGAGGTCAGGGTCGATCCAGAGCAGTGCTTGCGAAGGCTTCTCGGTCGAAACCTGCACGTCACACTTACATGAAACGCCAGTCCCGAAGTTCACCAGATAATTCTGTGAGGTTGAGAACCACCGCCTCATCCAGACGCACCGACGATGAACACCCTCCAGGCAAATTGGCTCGATTGGCTGCGAGACGTTCGTAATCGACCTTGATAGCCGGCCGCCGCCCGGCCCAGAGGATTGCTTCTACCCCCAGGCGACGCCATCCCCATAACACTGAAGGAATTCCTTTCCGAAGTGGTCTCATCGTGCTATCCGCGTCTATCATGCGGCGTGTCCTGCTCATTTTTGCAGCGCTTTATGTCAGCCTGTCTCTGACTGGCGGATCGATTGCACACGCCATGGAGCCGATTTCCTGCGTGGACAGTGCAACAGCCGCCAGCATGGGACACAGCAACGGTGACGGGGACCAGGTTCCTTCCGATGCAAATAAGGGATTCACGCATCACCATGGGGGCTGTCACAGCCACTAAGTTTGCGATGCTGTGAAAAGCGAAGTGCTGCCAATCGCTTTTGGCATGGACAACCCGTCATCGCTTTTCGGTTTCCAGTACCTCCCGCTCGCTACAGCTGACCCCGCGCTGCGACCTCCAATAGCCTGATATTCCGACTTCGCCGCAACGTTCGCGGCCTCCCGGAATTATCAGGAGCTCTCATTCATGCATCGTGTCATTGCGGCCCTGCTGGCCGTGGCGTCTTGCGCGGCTATCGCGCACGCGCAGACGTCGCCATCGCCGCCAAGTTCCTCACCTCCCTTCACGTTGGAACGCGCCCTCATTGCGGCGGGCGCGTCGTCCCCAAGCCTTGAAGTCGCTGATGCGGGCGTACGGGCGGCAGGTGCCGCGCGCACCGTGGCCGGCTTGCGGCCTAACCCACAGGTCCAGGTCCAGGTTGAAAATGTCGGTGGATCAGGCCTCTACCGGGGCACGCAAAGCGCCGAAACGACGACCGGGCTCGCCCTGCCGATCGAGCTTGGAGGCAAGCGGTCGGCCCGCATCGCCGTTGCAGACTCGCGTCGCGATCGCGCGCGGATCGAAGCCGCCATTGTGGAGGCGGACCTGCGCGAGCGGGTCACGATGGCCTATGTCGCCGCCGTTTCTGCAGAACGCCGCGTTGCCGTAGCACGGCAATTGGCGGAGTTTGCCAATCGCGGCTTCAGCGCTGCCAGCACGAGAGTAACGGCGGGGGGGGCTTCGCCGATCGAGCAACAACGCGCCGATGTCGAGCGGGTAAATGCCAATGTCGCGTTCGACAGAGCTGTTCGGGAGGCCGTCGTCGCGAAAGAGAACCTGGCGCGCTTGATCGGCGAACCAATCGCCGGTGAGCTTGACGTTGCCTGGTTCGATCGGGTCGGAACCTATGGTCCGGCAGTCCCCGTCTCCGCGCAGGGGACGCTCATCATCGCGGCGGCCGAGGCAGATGTTACGACGGCCGACGCCCTGGTCAGGCTTGCCCGCTCGCAGCGCGTGCCGGACGTGACGCTCAACGCGGGTGCGCGCCGTCTCTCAGCCTCCGGTGACACAGCAGCGATTTTCGGTCTTAGCATCCCTTTCCCCCTCTTCAATAATGGCCGTGCCGCCGTGAGCCAGGCCGAGTCGGAACGGCTCCAGGTCGATGCGCGACGGCGCGTTACCCTATTGGAAACGGAACAAACCATCGCCAGCGTGCAGGCAGAGCTCGCCAATGCGGCGGCAAGCGCGCGAGCGGCCGGCGGGCCGGCACTCTCCGCAGCCACGGAAGCCGCCAGAATCGCGAGGATTGGCTATGCGCAAGGAAGGTTCAGCCAACTCGACCTGCTCGTTGCCGAGCGGACGCTAGCGGACACCAATGGTGCGTTCGTCGATGCGCTCGTTGCCTATCATGACGCGGAAGCGCGGCTCGCACGTCTGACGGTCCCGGCGCCAGTTATTGCGGAGACACCGCAATGATCGCCTTCACCACAACGCTCAACATTGTCTCCACTGCATTCGCAGTGCCGAGCGAGGTAGTTCTCGCCCGCTGCTCATCCAATTTCGGAGAAACTCGATGATAACACAAGACAAGCGCCTCCTTGGGGGCGTGGCAGGGGCGGTTTTACTCGCTGCAGTCGGTGGCTTCAGCGTCGCGCGCTGCACCGCGGATCCGGTCAGCAGCCAATCAACCGAGAAGGTCGGCGGGAAAAAGAGCGAAACGCCACCAGACAGCCTTGCAATGAGTGCGCAGGCGATTCGCGAAGCCGAAATTGCGGTTGAGGCGGTGCGCGCTGGCGGCCTTGGCTCCGAGATCGTTGCGCAGGCGCTCGTATCGCCCTCCCCCACCGGCGAGGCGCTGGTAACGGCCCGCGCTGGCGGCGCTGTCACGCGCGTGTTCAAACGGCTCGGTGATCCTGTTCGAGCGGGTGAAGCGCTCGCCGTGGTCGAGAGCCGAGACGCGGCTCAGATCGCCGCTGATCGCACGGCGGCGGCGGCTCGCGCCGACCTGGCTCAGAAGTCACTCGCGCGCGAGCGCTACCTTTTCGATCAGAAGGTATCAGCGCGCGTCGATCTCGAACGGGCACAAGCCGAAGCAGCAGCGGCAGCGGCTGAAGCAAGGCGAGCCCAAGTCTCGGCCGGCGCCGCAAATGTCACCAGCGACGGTCGGGGCGTAATCGTCGCCAGTCCGATCGCAGGCCGCGTCACCTCGGCATCGGTAAGCCTAGGTGCCTTTGTCCAGCCTGAAGCCGAGCTGTTCCGCGTCGCCGATCCCAGCCAGATTCAGGTCGAGGCTGCGATCACTCCTGGCGATATTGCGCGCCTTGCTCCTGGCGACCGCGCCGTTGTCGAACTCGCCGATGGCCGCACGGTGGAAGGCAAGGTGCGCGCCGTCACGCCCACGCTCAACAACGAAACCCGATCGGCAACGGCGGTGCTCGATGTTCCGGGCGGGATACTCCAGCCCGGCCTCGGTGTGCGCGTGAGGCTGATGCCGAGTCGGGGTTCCCCGACGGATTCCATTGTCGTGTCCGAAGACGCAGTGCAAAGCTTTGAAGGTCGCGATGCAGTCTTCGTCCGGACCCCCCAAGGGTTCCGCGCTCGCTTCGTGACTCTGGGGCAACGCAGCGCTGGCCGCATCGAGATCGTCTCCGGCCTCAAGTCCGGCGAGACCATCGCTACCCGTAACGCTTTCCTGCTCAAAGCCGAACTCGGCAAGGGCGCGGGCGAGGAGGAATAGGCCATGATCGCAAGTCTCATGGCGCTGTCCGTCCGCGCGCGCTGGGCGGTGCTGTTCATCTTTCTCGCTATAGCTGGCATCGGCGTGTGGCAACTCGCCAAACTGCCGATCGACGCTGTTCCCGACATCACTAACAAGCAGGTCCAGATAAACACCGTCGACCGCGCGCTTTCGCCGGTCGAGATGGAAAAGCTCGTCACCTATCCGATCGAAACGGCGCTTGCCGGCATCCCCGGCCTGGAATCGACACGCTCCTTGTCGCGTAATGGGTTCAGTCAGGTCACTGCCATCTTCTCCGATTCGACCGACCTCTATTTTGCCCGCCAGCAGGTCGGCGAACGCCTTGTCCAAGCCCAGGAAACACTGCCCGAGGGCGTCCAGCCGCAAATCGGCCCGGTGACGACGGGCCTCGGCGAAGTCGTCATGTATACGGTCGGCTTCGGCAAACCCGATGGCCGGGGCGCACGCAAGGTCGCAGGTCAACCGGGTTGGCAGCCCGACGGCAGTTATCTGACGCCCGAGGGTAGCCGGCTCACGGACGAAGTTGCAAAGGCTGGCTATCTTCGCACCATCCAGGACTGGATCATCCGGCCCCAGCTCCGGACGGTGCCGGGCGTCGCGGGCGTCGATTCGATCGGTGGTTACGCAAAAACCTTCGTCGTCGAACCCGACCCGGTGAAGCTCACCAGCTACGGCATTTCCTACACCGAACTTGGCCAGGCACTCGAAGCGGCGAACCTCGCGGTCGGCGCCAATTTCTTCAACCGGGGCGGCGAAGCCTATCTGGTGCGCGCTGATGCACGCATCCGCTCGGTCGATGAAATCCGCAATGCGGTGGCCGCGACACGCGGCGGTGTGCCGATCACGATCGGACAAATCGCCGATGTGCGGATCGGCGGCGATCTCCGCACGGGCGCCGCCAGCATGAACGGCCAGGAAGCGGTCGTTGGCACGGCGCTCATGCTGATCGGCGAGAACAGCCGCGTGGTGGCCCGCGCGGTTGGCGAAAAGCTCGATCAGGTCAAAGCGACCTTGCCGCCCGGTGTTGAGGTCAAGGTGGTCCTCGATCGGGCCAAGCTCGTCAACGCCACCGTCGCCACCGTCCAGCGCAATTTGACCGAGGGCGCTTTGCTGGTCGCGGCATCTTTGTTTCTGCTGTTGGGCAACTGGCGCGCAGCGATCATTGCCGTCCTCGTCATCCCATTCTCGTTCCTGATGATGGCGATGGGCATGAATGCGTTTCGCGTGCCGGGCAATCTAATGAGCCTTGGCGCGCTCGATTTCGGGCTGATCGTCGACGGCGCCGTCATCATCATCGAGAACTGCCTGGCCCGGCTCGCGCACCGGCAGGAGCATGAAGGACGATTGCTGAACCTGCGCGAACGGCTCGAAGAAACAATGCGGGCCAGCCAGGAGATGATCAAGCCGACGGTGTTCGGCCAGGCCATCATCCTGCTCGCCTTCGCGCCACTACTGACATTCACCGGTGTCGAGGGCAAAACCTTCTCGCCGATGGCAATCACCATCATGTTGGCGCTGGTCGCGGCCTTTGTGCTCGCCATCACCTTCGTTCCGGCGCTCGTTGCCCTGCTCATCCGAGGCAAGGTGGCCGAGAAGGAAGTGTGGCTGATCCGCAAGTCCAAGGAACGCTATCTGCCACTTCTCGACAAAGCACTCGCGCGGCCGTGGCTGTTCATTGGCGGCGGTTTCGCCTTCTTCGTCGCCGCAATCCCGGCCTTCGGCCTGTTGGGCTCGGAGTTCATCCCCCAGCTCGACGAAAAGAATCTGGCGCTCGCATCGACGCGGGTTCCTTCCGTTAGCCTCGAACAGTCGCTTACCATGCAGCGCAACGTAGAACGTGCCGTGACAAAATTGCCCGAAGTCGAGCTGATGTTCTCGAAGACGGGCACCGCCGAAGTGGCAACCGATCCCATGCCACCTAACGTGTCCGACGGCTTCGTCATCCTCAAGCCGCAGGATCAATGGCCGAGCGGTGTGACGTCCAAAGCCGATGTAATCGAACGTGTCGAGAAGGCGGCCAACGGGAAGATGGGCCAGCTCTACGAGCTTAGCCAGCCTATTCAGCTCCGTTTCAACGAGTTGATCGCCGGGGTGCGTGGCGACGTCGCCATCAAGCTCTACGGCGACGACCTTGACAAGATGGCACAGTCAGCGAACGAGATTGTGCGGGTGCTGCAGTCGGTCCCCGGGGCGGCAAGCGTCAAGGCCGATCAAACCGGCGGTGCGCCAACGCTCGATGTTCGGTTCGATCGTGCCGCCATCGCACGCTACGGGCTTACCGTCCAGGAGGTCGCGGACACCGTGGCCGCCGCGATGGGTGGGCGCGACTCTGGCCTGCTGTTCGAGGGCGACCGTCGCTTCAACATTGCTGTTCGTGTGCCTGAGAAGACACGCGTCGATCTTGATACGATACTCGCTCTCCCCGTCCTGCTTCCGCAAATAGAGGGGCAGGTAAGGCGATCGGTGCCATTGTCGCAAGTCGCGCAAATCCGCTTCACCGAAGGCTTGAACCAGATCAGCCGTGAGAATGGCAAACGGCGCGTTGTCATCCAAGCCAATCTCCAGGGACGGGATGCAGGTTCGTTCGTAGCCGAGGCGCAGGCAAAGATTGCGCAGGTCAAGCTGCCCGCCGGATACTATCTGGAATGGGGCGGGCAGTTCCAAAGCCTGCAAGCGGCTTCACAACGCCTGTCTATCGTCGTGCCGCTGTGCTTCGCAGCAATCTTCGGGCTGCTCTACATGGCGTTGGGCGGCTTCGGGCGGGCGGCAGCGGTGTTTCTAGCGGTGCCGCTGGGGCTGGCGGGCGGAGTCTTCACACTGGCCCTGACCGGGATCGCCTTCTCAGTTTCGGCCGCCGTGGGATTCATCTGTCTAGCGGGCGTTGCCGTACTGAACGGCCTCGTGGTCATGACGGCTATCCGCGAGCGCCTCGACGGGGGCGTGTCGCTCGTGGAAGCGATCCGGGAAGGCATGACGGAAAAGATGCGGGCCGTCGTAATGACTGGGTTCGTGCCCGCGATCGGCTTCGTTCCAATGGCCCTCGCCCGCGGAACTGGCGCGGAAGTGCAAAAGCCCCTCGCAACCACGGTCATCGGCGGCCTGATCGCGGCGACCATTCTCACCCTGCTCGTACTGCCCGCGATCGCCAAGGTGGTGCTGGGCGTAAAACTCAACTGGCGACGCCGAGGCAAAGAGGTTGAACCCCTCGCCTCGGCAATAACAAGTGAAGGAGAGAAAGAATGAATCAAAATATGAAACTGCTTCGCCTTTATACTGATGACGTAGCTTACATTGGCGACCGCAAGGTTTTCGAATATGTAGCCTCACTTGCGCAAGAGTGGAAGCTCGCTGGCGTAACCGTGCTTGAAGCGCGGCTCGGCTTTGGCCGCTCGGCCCATCTCCATCAGCGCCACGTCTTCGAAAACGACCGGGCAGTTGTCATCGAGATCGTTGACGACGAGGACAAATTGCGTCCCTTCGCCGCAACGGTCGCGGCGACGGCAGACATCGGGCTTATCACGCTGGAGGCCGTCGAGGTCGTCGGCGGCAAAGCCAACCTTGCCGTCAAAGAGTCAGCCGCATGACCTGCCTTGAGTTCCATTTCCAAGGGACGGCGGCGCGATCGTGCATGCCGACTGCCCTGCTTCATCGCAGGAATCCGATGCTGAGCGAGGAAGAAGGCCGCGTTCACGCGGCCTTCCGTTCGGCGAGGCTGCGAACCGTTGGGACAGACAGCCATGAAGGAAGAAACAGCATTCAACTATAACATGTCCGCCCTCAGGGTGTGGTCGTTGCTCGCCGATCTCCACGGCTTCGCTCGCTGGCATCCAGTCTATCGCATCACTGGCCAAATCGAGCACGGAGCCGAATTGGACATCACGTGGCTGTTTTTTGGGGGGGATCGAAAGATGAAAACACAAATGATCATCAACAAGCTCATCAAACCCCGGACAATAGGATGGGAAATGGGAGTTCGCGGCTTCCTTACCTTCGACGAATACTACGAGATTGATCCGATCGCGAATGGAGTTTGCATCCATCATGCCGTCGAAGTTCGAGGCATTTTTGGCCTGGTGCTGGGTCGACTGATGCGAAAAGGACTTCGGCGAACAATGCGCCATCAGGACGCTGCATTTCTCTCGCTTCTTCGTAGGCAATCGAGATTGCCTCAATCTGCGCGGCATCGGCAGCGGCCTATCAAGATGCCACCACGGCCAGGCAGGGCCAATGACTAGCGCGATCCAAATCAAAGCGGTGGCAAAAAGCCTGCGCCATACAAGCATTACCTACCCGGTTATGCTTGGGTCCACAAAGCACGCCCACGCCGCCGCAAATACTCTTTCCCAGAGCAGCTTTAACGACATGTCGGCAATCGACCCCCGCAAGCCATCGCCCCCCCGCGCGCTTGTGAGAAGGGTCCGCGCCGTGGGCGTCAACCCTGGGCGCCCACGGCGATTGCATCTGAGGGGCTGGCCGTGAAGAGATTCTTAGAACATTCGAAGCAGCAGAATCTGCCGTGTTGGTCGATCGCTATCTTCACCGGGATCATTGCCATCATCGGTGCAGCAGGTTGCTCAGCAGACGCCGACAATGCGGCCAAGAGCGATCATGATCGCAGAGCTATCGCGGGACAAGTCGTCAGACATAGCTATGTCTGCGATGATCGTTCGAGGGTGGATCTAGATTTCCTACTCGATGGGCTGACAATCGACCTCAGGGTTCTGCCAGATGGCAAGCCTGAACGCCTGACAGCGCCTGCGATGGGCCTAACCTATGTTGGCGACCAGGCGAACGTAGCAATTTCGAACAGCGACATCGCGATAATGCGCCCTGACAAGCCTACGCGTGTTTGCCGCCGAGCCCCGCTCGACCCGCCCAAGGATCAAGCGCGTCCTCCCTGACAGCCCACTGATCGATCCCAGGGGTGCAGGGCCATGCCAGCGCCCTGCTACAAGACAGGACCACTCATGACACAAAAGCTTCAGCTCGATATTCCCCTCATATTGCCCGAGATCACTGACGCTTCCGACGCGTGTGTCGAGCGTCTGACCTCGGAACTGGCCGCACGGCCGGGGGTCGAACAAGCGCACATCATGGTACCAGACAATGGTACGCCTGCCCTACTGTGCATTCACTATGATCCTGAAATCGTCTCTTTATCCCGCATACGTGAAAGTGCTCACGCTGCAGGTGCGGCGATCACCGGACGTTTCGGGCATCTTTTCTATGAAGTGGAGGGGATCGCCCACCAGCGGCGTGCCCGCACAGTCGTCGGCCGGCTGCGGGCGCTTCCGGGTATCATAGAAGCGGGCGCGAGCGCATCGGGCCAGCTCCGCGTCGAGTTCGACCGGGAAAAACTAACCGAGCGACAGATCTCAGACGCACTTCTTGAATTGGGAATAACGCCGCGCAACATGCCAACTGCAAGCCGGCCGACTCCGGCCGGCAGCGAAGAGCACGGCGAGGCTGACGGACACAAACATGCCGGGAGGGATCATGCAGATCATGATCATGCTCACGGCGCCTTCCTCGGCCCGAACACCGAGCTGATTTTCGCACTTGCCTGTGGCGGGTTGCTCGCGATCGGTTTTGCCATCGAGAAACTCGTTGCCGGCGCGCCGCTGTGGCTCCCCACCGCGCTCTACGTATCGGCCTATGTCTTTGGTGGCTTTTTCACGCTGCGCGAGGCGATCGAGAATCTGAAGCTGCGCAAATTCGAGATCGATACGCTTATGCTTGTGGCAGCCGCGGGTGCAGCGGCGCTGGGTGCATTTGCGGAAGGTGCCCTGCTCCTCTTTTTGTTCAGCCTTGGACACGCTCTGGAACATTACGCGATGGGTCGCGCAAGACGGGCGATCGAAGCGCTCGCCGAGCTGACGCCTCCGACAGCTATCGTTCGTCGCCTCGACGGAAGCACCGAGGAATTGCCGGTCGAGGAATTGGTATGGGGCGATATCGTCGTAGTGAGGCCTGACACGCGCGTTCCCGCCGACGGCTTCATCGTCAAAGGCACAACGTCGGTCAACCAGGCACCGGTGACGGGCGAAAGCATGCCCGTCGACAAGCGGCCAGTCACAGACGACGATGCAGCACGCGCCAATCCGGATAAGCTGGATCGAGCCTATCGCGTATTCGCCGGGACCATCAACGGCAGCGGACTGATCGATATCGAGGTCACGCGTCTTTCTAGCGAAAGCACGCTCGCGAAGGTCGTCAAAATGGTGAGCGAAGCGGAGACGCAGAAGTCCCCCACGCAGCGGTTCACAGATCGGTTCGAGCGGGTGTTCGTTCCGGTGGTCCTAGCTTTGGCCGTGCTGCTCCTATTCGCCTGGACAGTCGTGGATGAGCCGTTTCGCGATAGCTTCTATCGCGCCATGGCCGTCTTGGTGGCAGCTAGTCCCTGCGCACTGGCTATTGCCACGCCCAGCGCGGTCCTGTCGGGCGTTGCCCGCGCCGCGCGAGGCGGCGTTCTCGTCAAGGGCGGTGCCCCGCTCGAACTGCTTGGCTCGCTCGAGGCTATCGCCTTCGACAAGACCGGCACGCTCACCATGGGCGAGCCGCGCATCGAGCAGATCATCCCGGCGACCGGCGTGGACAAGCAGGAGCTTATGGCGATCGCAGTAGCGGTCGAATCCTTGAGCGATCATCCACTGGCGCAAGCAATAGCACGTGACGGGCGCGATCATGTCGGAAACCGTTCCATCCCGCAGGCGGAAAGCCTGAAGAGCCTGACGGGTCGCGGCGTCTCGGCCCTTGTCGGTGAAGATGAGGTCCTGATTGGCAAGCCGGGAATGTTCGGCGCCGATGGCATCCCGCCACTGTCTCCCGCGATGGTGGAGGCCGTCGAGCAATTGCGAGAGAGTGGACAGACCAGCATGGTCGTGCAGCGCGATGGCCGCGATCTTGGCGCGATCGGCTTGCTCGACACGCCGCGCGAAACGGCCAAGGCCGCGCTCAAGCGGCTGCACGAAATCGGCATCAAGCGGATGATTATGATCTCCGGCGACCATCAACGGGCGGCCAAAGCGATCGCGCGTGAAGTGGGGATCGAAGAGGCATGGGGCGATCTCATGCCGGAGGACAAGGTGGAGGCGATCAAGAAGCTGCGCGCCGAAGCGAAAGTCGCGATGGTCGGCGACGGCGTCAACGACGCGCCGGCGATGGCGAGCGCGACGGTCGGGATCGCGATGGGCGCGGCGGGTTCGGACGTCGCGCTGGAAACGGCCGATGTCGCGCTCATGGCCGACGATCTGTCGCACTTGCCTTTTGCGGTCGGGCTCAGCCGCACCACCCGTTCGGTGATCCTGCAGAATGTGTTCGTCAGCCTGGGTGTGGTCGCCCTCCTGGTGCCGGCAACCATTCTCGGACTTGGTATCGGCCCGGCAGTGGCGGTGCATGAAGGGTCGACGCTGCTCGTGGTGTTCAACGCTCTCCGACTGCTCGCCTATCGCGATGCGGAGGGACGACGGTGAACAGATCCATGGCTGCAGCCTGTGACATATTCCCGATCCGGATGGGGTCTGCCGAATGACGTTTCCACCGTGGTCCGAATCCCTCACGCACATCTTCAGCCTGGCGATCGCCTATGCCCTCGCGTTGCCCGTTGGTTGGGATCGCGAGAAGGACGAACGCAGCGCCGGCATTCGAACCTTTCCGCTGGTCGCGATCGCCAGTTGCGGCTTCGTGCTCGTCGGGATCGCGATCCTCGGCCGCACCTCGCCGGCACAAGCGCGCCTGCTGGAGGGCTTGATTACCGGCGTCGGCTTCATCGGTGGTGGCGCGATCTTGAAGCATAAAGGGAAAGCGTCTGGCACGGCGACTGCCGCCAGCCTGTGGGCGACCGGCGCTCTCGGGGCAGCGGTGGGCTACGGCCTTTACGATATCGCGCTGGTGCTTAGCCTGACAACCTTCCTGACGTTGCGCGGCTCGCGGCCGCTGAAGCGCGCAACCCATGACGACATCGACGCATCGGACAGCCCGTGAAGCACATCTGGTCCTCCGATGCCCGCCTGAAACGGCGCCTGCGGGTTCTGGTCGATCGGGCTTGGGCCGATCGGTGTGTGGCCGATCCCGAGGTTCGCAAGGAGGATAGGCATGTGCGGCTCGACCGCTGGGCGGTATTGCTGGAACGCGATCCCCGCCAGATTATCGGGCTTCTCTCTCCCTCCTGGGCCGGCGAGGACAAACGAGGGCCGCTGTTCTCCAGCCCGAGTGCGATCGACGTCGCATGGGACGATCCGATCCTGCGCGTCATGGGCCTGAAAAGCCGTGCGCGCGATGATGTGAAAGCATTTTTCGGTCTGTCGGACGCCGAACTGGACCGGATTGTCGCGGGGTCTTGGCGCGTCCGGCTGCGGCCAGCCTGGCAGGTCGCCGCGCGCATAAGGAATGTCGGCGATCCGCGGGCGGAGAGGCTGGTCGTGGTGGGCGTCACAGCAATCATCCTGATCTTAGTGGCGGTCATTCAGTGGCTGCGATGAAGGATCTGTGCCGAGAGAAAGTCTGATGTCAGCTATGCACTACCCCCTTCTCGCCGATCGCGCTCCAGCAGGTGATGCGACATGAAGTGGCTGATCGTCTTCGATCTCGACGGCACTCTTACCGAAAGCAAACGCCCCTTGTCTGCCGAGATGGCAGCGTTGCTCATCCGCCTGCTCGCGCTGGCGGATGTCGCGGTGATCTCGGGGGGTGATTGGCCGCAATTCTATAGACAAGTCGCTTCGCGATTGCCGGCCGACTCAGCGCGTGATCGATTATGGCTGATGCCCACCACGGGCACCAAGCTCTATCGCTTCATCAACGGCGAGTGGCGCACAATCTATGCCGAGTTGTTCGATGAAGCGGAAAAGGCGAAGATCCGCGCTGCCTTTGACCACGCGCTGTCAATAGTGAGAGTCGCCGATGAGCGGGCCTGGGGGGCTCGGGTCGAAGATCGGGGAAGCCAGATTACCTTCTCTGGCCTCGGCCAGAACGCACCACTGCTCGCGAAGAAGAGCTGGGACCCGGACCGCGCCAAGCGCATCGCCCTTCAAGAGACGCTGCGCGCGGCGCTGCCGGGCCTGTCGGTCAATCTTGGCGGCACGACGTCGATCGATGTGACCCGCGAAGGTGTCGACAAAGGCTACGGCCTGAAGCGGCTAAGCGAGGAAAGCGGCGTGCCGCTGGCGGGAATGCTGTTCCTCGGCGATGCGATCTATCCGGGCGGCAACGACTATCCCGCCGCGCAGACCGGCGTGGACGTGGTGAAAGTGCGCGATGTCGATGAGACCGCGGCCGTCATGTCAGCGATCATCGCGTGTCTGAAGCGCTGAGCCTCGCTGCCGCCGCTCGCCGCGCCGAGGACGGCGCGATTGCTTACTTTTCAGAAAAATGGAGATACGCTATGAACTCATTCCCAAGATTCGCCTGGATTGCCCTACCACTTATCGCGGCGAGCCCCGCGCATGGCGAAACCCTGCGCGAGGCGTTGATCCATGCCTATCGCACCAATCCCAGCCTGACCGGGGCGCGGGCTGGTTTGCGCGCCACGGATGAAGGTGTGCCGATCGCGAAGGCGGCGGCGCGCCCGGCATTGAGCGCGACCGCCGACTATCAGGAATTTGTCGTGCGTTCTGCCAATAGCTTCTCCGCGCCCTTGCGGGCCACGAGCGCAAATGCCAACGTATCGTTTCCGCTCTATCAGGGCGGCCGCGTCAAGAACGGGATCCGTGCAGCCGATGCGCGCGTGGAATCGGGCCGTGCGAACCTGCGCTTCACCGAAGCCGATCTCTTCACGGCAATCGTCTCTGTCTACATGGACGTTATGCGCGATGACGCGATCGTAGGATTCAACCGTCGCAATGTCGCTGTCCTCGAAACCAACCTTCGGGCTACGCACGATCGCTTCGAGGTCGGGGATCTGACCCGTACCGATGTCGCGCAATCGGAGGCACGTCTTGCCGTGGCCCAAGGCCAGCTCGAAACGGCGCTCGCGCAACTCGATACCAGCCTGGAAAATTATCTCCGTTTCGTCGGCCTGCCCGCACGCGATCTGGAATCACCGCCGGCGCTGCCGGGTCTACCACGATCGTCCGCCGATGCCGTCGCCATTGCCGTCGAAAACAATCCGCAGCTTGTCGCGGCGAAGGCCGATGCCAAGGCTGCGCGCTACGATGTCCGTGTAGCGGCGGCCTCGCGCTTGCCCACGCTCTCGGTTGTGGGAAGCAGCGGCTACAACAATTATCTCGGTACGCTCGCGAGCAACATCCCCGGACGCGTGTTCCAGCAGGCCCAAACGACGGCGACCATCGGGCTTTCAGCGACGATCCCGCTCTATCAAGGCGGCCTGCCGGCCGCCCAGGTGCGGCGCGCAACCGCGCTCGAAAGCCAGGCGATCGAGCAAATCATCTTCATCGAACGGCGCGTCGTTGCCGAAGCGCGCGCGGCCTATTCGCGCTATCTGGCCGCGCAGACGGTGATCCAGTCGTCCAAGACCGCGATTGCGGCCAACACGCTCGCCCTGGAGGGGGTTCGGGCGGAAAACAGCGTCGGCACACGCAATGTTCTCGACGTGCTCAACGCGGAGCAGGAACTGCTCAACAGCCGCGTCCAGCTCGTCACCGCCGAACGCGATGCATATGTTGCCGGATTCACACTGCTGGCCGCGATGGGGCGTGCCGAAGCGCGCGACCTCAACCTTTTTGGAGGCACACTGTTCGAACCGGGCTTCAAATGATCGCGGTCCGGCACCGGGCGTTGTTGCCCATGTCGGATCGGTATGCCCACGCTCGTAAGCACCTACCATCGAAAGGAGATTGCCATGACATGCCCCTCCAAGGAAGCTGACCTCCCGGGCCGGACTGCGCGGGCGCGAAACCTTATTCTGCTGGCATTGCCGTGCGCCGCTTTGCTTGCCGGGTGCTCCGGCACCGACACGGCCGACACATCCAGCAACAACCAGGCGGAGGCTCCACCCGTCGCGATGCCGCCACCGATCGTTGCGAGCCATACCTATCGGTGCGTCGGTGGCGACGTCATTTATGTGGATTTTCTCAAGGACGAATTGTCGATCAATGTAAGGCAGGGGTCTTCCGGTCCGTCAGCGCGGCTGACAGCGCCCGCCCCCGACAGCACCTATGCCGGAAATGGCATGACCCTTACCGTGTCCGGTAAGGACATCGATGTTCGCGAGCCGGGTAAGCCCTCGCGCAAATGCGCTCGCGCCTGAGGGGGTGTTGATGCCAGCGATCGCCTATACGATTATCCCGGTCGCGGCCGTTATGGCCGGGGCGCTCCTGTCGCTGTTGCGAAGGCCCAGCGCGAGCTTTGTCAGCGCCATGCAGCATCTTGCCGCAGGCGTGGTGTTCGCGGCGGCCGCGACTGAAATCCTGCCGCAGATCAAACACGATGCCTCGCCCTTTGCCACGCTCGTCGGCGGCATGATCGGCGTCGGCGTTATGTTGCTTCTAAAGGAGCTCGAAGGACGCGCGAAAGGCCCGGTGGCGATGCTCAGCGCTGTCGGCATTGACATTCTTGTCGATGGCCTGGTCCTCGGGCTGGCATTCATCGCTGGGCAGAAGGCTGGCGTGCTTCTGACCGTTGCTCTGACGCTGGAGGTGTTGTTCCTCGGTGTCACCGTCACGGCCGAACTCAGTGAGACGCTCGCGTCAAAACTGCGCGTGATCGCAACCGTATTCGGGCTCAGCCTGCTCTTGCCACTAGGCACCACAGTCGCCATGCCCGTCGCCATGTTACCGACGCCGGTAATCGTGGGCCTCCTGAGTTTCGGTCTGATGGCACTGCTCTACCTCGTCACCGAAGAGTTGCTTGTCGAAGCACACGAGCGACCCGACAGTCCACTCATTAGCGCGATGTTCTTTGTCGGCTTCCTTGGCTTGCTGCTGATCGATGAGTTGATGTAAAAGTCCCTTCCAAAGAAGATGCCTTTGCAAAGATCATTGAGTGATGGCCGAGCATTGGGTCGCACGTGTCTAGCCCGGATGATCTGGTTTGCTGTTTGCCGGCGAGAGCAGCGATGTGATTGTCTGGGGATCCAAGCTAACCTCACGGCGCGCGCCGGAAGCACGTTGGGCTTGCGGCCCGCACAAGCGCTCACAGTGCTTCTGCGTAACCGGTCAGCATGCGCTGCAAGCAACGGGCTTGGACTCATGCTACCCTCGCCAGAGGCTGCCGGGGACATATCGATGCAAGAAGCCAAATCTCGCTATTCCATTGTTTCGATCATCCTCCATTGGACGATCTTCATCCTCATCTTCGCCAATGCGACGTTCGGGGGTTGGATGGAAGATGCGGCGCCTTCACAAAAGCTCGGCTATTACCAACTCCACAAGTCTGTCGGCATCACGGTGCTGCTGTTGAGCCTGTTCAGGCTGGGTTGGCGGATCTCACATCCCTGGCCGCCCTTCCCCCAAGATATGTGGTTTTGGGAACGGGCGCTGGCGCGCGGCACCCATATTGTCTTCTACGTACTGATGATCGGTGTCCCGTTGCTGGGATGGGCTGCGGCGTCAGCAGGCGCTACGCCCGAAGTCCCGCTCTATGGAGTGCTGCCAGCCCCTAACCTGCCACTACCGCAGGACGAGGATGTTGCAGGAGCGCTCGGTGATTCGCACAAGATCATGGTTAAAGCGATCTACGTCGTCCTCGCCTTACATGTGTTGGGCGCTCTAAAACACCATTTCATAGATCGCGACCTCGTGCTGCATCGCATGTTGCCTCTTGTCGGTCGCAAAAAGGCGAGGAATATCCCATAGCCATCCCTCCGGCGACAAGCGGTCTGGGCCGGGTCCGGAAAGGGCACTGACCGGCGACCCTCCGCAGTCCATTGGACGAGGGTAAATAATTCACGCGGAAGGAGATAGAGCGATGAAATATGGGATAGCGGCTTTGACGATCCTGGGACTCGCAACGGCAACCGCGGCGATTGCGCAAACTTCCGCGCCGAAAGCCGTCAAGAGCGACATCGTTCAGGCCGGCGGCGGCAAGATCGGAGAGGTGACCTTGACCAACGGTCGCAGTGGCGTGCTTCTGCGTCTGACGGCGTCCGGGCTGACGCCTGGCTGGCACGCCATGCATTTCCATGCGACTGGCGATTGCTCCGACCAAGGCTTCCAGAAATCGGGCGCGCATATCAACCACGAGGATCACAAGACACCTCACGGGCTTCTCAATCCGGAAGGGCCGGACTTTGGGGAATTGCCGAATATTCATGTGGCGGCGGACGGCACCGTCAATGCCGAAGCCTTCTCGGCACTTGTCTCGCTGGACGCAGCGTCATCCCGGCCGAACCTTCTCGATGCCGATGGGTCCGCCCTGGTTATTCACGCCAGCCCCGATGACCATGTCACGCAACCGATCGGCGGGGCGGGCGCACGCGTTGCGTGTGCCGTTATCCGGTAAGCGCCAGCATACCCAGCACGGGACGCGTGCGGTCCGCCGATCGACCGCATGGCGGATTTTTAACGAATTCGGCGAGGTGCGCCTTAGCCACGCCGTGTTCGGCGCGACCAATGGATGGAGAGAATAACGCGTTTACGCGCCGCAAAAGCGGCGACCCAGAAAATCAGCAACTTTCCGGCCCGCAACTTGAGTGAAATTTAGAAGGTAGGATAATATGATCATAATCAACCCGCGCTCAGCTTGATATCTTCCGGCGCAGATCAACCAGTAAGTGGAGAAAACGAACGACAATTTCCAATTGAATCCTATTTATTACCCAGAAGCGGCATCAGCCTGATGTAAATGAGCGAAGCAACAAGCTCGACAAGCGTCTGAGTGACAATGACGGCGGGCAGCAGCGGTATCGCGCCGGGCACAGCTAGCGCGAGCGGTAATACCACAAGCGAATTGCGCGTAGCTGCGCTGAAAGCGACCGCGCGGCTCGCTGGCGCGTCCAGCCTGACGAGACGCGCGACGCCCCAGCCAACCAGCGGTGCCATCGCTGCAAAGGCGATGTAAAGCGGCGCGACCGCTAACACGGTTGCCACAGCCGGACCGAGTTGCGGAACGACGGCGGCGATGACGATGAACAGGACGAGCGCCGTCGCGGGCACCGGGAGCAGCCCGAGCGTTTCAGCAACGCGGGTGCCCGCTGCGCTGCGAGCCGCCCACATCTGACAGAGCACGGCGAAGGCCAGCGGTATGGCAATCAGCCACAGGAAGGCGTGAACGAACGGCCTCATCTGCATCAGGTCTGCGGCCTGCGACCCGAGGAACAGGGTGAGCCATAGCGGCAGCAAGAGCATCTGCACGACGAGGAGTACCGGCGTCGCTGCTAACAGCAGCCGGGCGTCGGCGCGGCCGAGATGGGAGAAGGTGACGACATAGTCGATGCACGGGCAGAGCAGCACAATGAGGATCCCGAGCCGGACAAGCGGCTCGGGCGGCGCAAACTGAACGAGGATCATCACCAGGATGGGCATGGCCGCGAAATTGACAGCAAGCAGTGCCCCGAAGAACCGGCCATTGCGGAACGCCTCACGCAACGAGGCGAGCGGCACCTGCAAGAAGGTCACGAAGAGCATGAGTGCCAACGCCGGACTGATTGCTGGCTCCAGACTCTCAGTGCCGCTGAGTACCGCGGCGACGACTGCAGCGAGACAGACCGCCACAAAATACATCGCGACCTGCCGCGTCTCCAACAGGTCCCGCAGTTCCTCTCGCCTCATGCGGCGCTCGCCTGCGCTGCACGCCGGTTCCAAAGGAAACCGAGCGCGAGCAGCACCAGCATAGCGAATTGCGCGAGGATCGTTTCACGCGTCGAATAAATCCCGAGCAGGTCGCTGCGTGGGAAACCGGGCCAAGGCGTGATCGGCAGATAGCCCGCTTCCTGCAGCGCGCCAGTACCCTTGCCGATCAGCACCACCGCCAACACCGCGATCAGCGCCGAGCTATAGGCGAAGAACTTGCCAATCGGCAGCGTGCGGCTGTGGCGCAGCATGACGAAGGCGATGACCGCCAGCACCGCGATCGCGGCGAACGCACCGGCGACGACCGCGCCGCCATTCCCCTGGCTCCAAATTGCCGCGTAGAACAGGATCGTCTCAAACACCTCGCGATACACGACAATGAAAGCCAGGGCGAACAGGAACCAGGCCGAGCGCCGGTTGAGGGCTCGGCCGAGCTTGTCGCGGATATAGCGTTGCCAGGCATCAGCGTTGCTCTTGCCATGCATCCAGATGCCGACCCACAGCAGCACCAACGCCGCGAAGACGCCACCAAAGCCTTCAGTCAGTTCGCGGCTCGCCCCACTGATGGTAATGAGCCAGGTTGCGGCTGCCCAGGTGCCGGCCCCGGCGAAGAGCGCAGCGATCCACCCGCCATGGACATAGGGAAGCACGTCGCGCCGATCAGCCTTGGCGAGGAACGTTATCATGGCGATGACGATCAGGATCGCTTCCAGCCCCTCGCGGACGAGGATGGTGAAGGCGGCCACGAAACTCGACGTTGCAGAGGCTTCGCCTGGTGCCAAGGCGCCTTCCGCGTCTTCGAACAGATCGTCGAGCGTTGCGGCATGCCCCCTGACCGTATCGACCGGCTCACCGCGCGCGATCGCAGCGCGTAGGTCCGCCATCGCGCCCTCGATGCGGATCATCAGCGCATTGTCACGCGCAGAAAGCACCGCCTCGACCGGCTCGAACCCATCGAGATAAGCCGACAGCGCCAGATCGGTCGCGGCCTTGCGCTCACCGCGTCCGTAAGCTGCAAGCGCTTCATCCAGCTTCGCACGCGCCAACGTCAGCGTGCCAGTCGCCTGCGCTGCAGCGACCGCTTCGGGATGGCGCCGCAAATAGGACATCAGCGCTTGGGCTTTGTCCTCGCCGATTTCTGCAGCCAGCGCGGCCGGCGTCGTGCCGACCAGCTTCTCGAGATCGAGACGTGTGCGCAGATCGGCATCGCTATTCCACAGCGCCTTACCGCTTGCCACCAGCTCTTCTGGATAGGCGAGCGACCCGGCATAAAAAGCGAGCGCCCAGCGATCCTGCGGCGGCAGGTTCGCGAAGCTTGCCATGCCGGTACCGTCCAGGCCCTGCTCGATCACCTGATAGAGCGCGAAGATGCTGCGTTCGCGCGCGCGCACTTCGTCGGTGAAGGCGATCGCGGGCGGATCGAGGCCCGCGGCCTGGGGACCATCGCCCTTGCCGATGGTGCCGTGGCAACTCGCGCATTGTTCGGCAAAGAGCGCCTTGCCGCGCGCCAAGTCCGGCGCAAGCGTCGGGGCGAGGGGCACCGGATAGGATTTGATGAGATCGGCGGCGAGGCCACGCGCCGCCATAGCGATGGCCGGTGCGGGCAACTTAAACGCGACGATCCGTTCGAGGCGGGCCGCCTGTCGGGAAAGTTCGGCCTTCGCGGATGACGCGGGCAGTTCGCCGATCAGCTTGCTCGCGGTGGACGAAAACTCGACCATCTCGTCGAACTCTGCTTGGTTGACCACCTTTCCGTTCTCGACGGCTTCAGGATAATCGACCGCGATATAGTCAAGCAACCGCCAGATGGTTTGCGCGGGCGCCGTCTGCGCCGACGCCGGAGCACTGAGGCAAGGAAATGCCGCCATCAGGAACGTAAACAGCAAAAAGATTTGTCGCATTGCGTCGCGACTGCAGCGCATTAGCAGACCTAGAAAGGACTGCTCCCTGTTTCGCCACGAAGCGGCGCCGATCGCGGGTTCGCGCGCGGCGATGCGGTTATTGCTCATCCGATCGCTCTGTTCCCGCCGCTCGTCCAGACGGCTTCATTTCAAGTAATACTGAACCATTGAATGGCCTATGGACGAAGATCAAGCGCTCACTGCTTTCACTGCCATTTCGAACCAGACCCGCCTTCGGAGCGTGCGACTTTTGGTCGTTGCCGGCACCGACGGTCGATGCGCCGGTGCTATCGCCCGAGCCTTGGGCGGCGCGCCTGCATCGCGCATCTCATTCCATCTCAGTCTGCGCGAGCAATCCGGCCTCGTCGGAAGCCCCCGGGAAGAACGCTCGATCATCTATAGCGCTGTTTTCCCAGCCCTATCCGAGCCGACCGAACTTCTCCCCGCCCGGGTGGCAGAGCGCCGAAACCGAATGAATTCCGACTCCCATCCGTCGAGCGACACCAAGTAGTGACCAAGACGGAAAACTCCTCCCTGACGGATCGAACGAAGGGTGACGCTTCGAAGCAATGCTCCTCGTCGGTGCGCAATCTATTCGCGGCTCAGTTCACATTCCGCTGCCTCGCCGCCGCAAGAAGGCAAAGTTGTGGTCATACCCTGTCACCCAAATTCGGGGCGGAAGATGTGCGAAGTTTCGAAAATCAAACCATCTGCACGCGGCCTCCTCCAGCAAGGAAGAATGAACGCGCCGGTCATTCCAGCCCAGAATCAGAGTTCCATCGAGCTCCAATGCGCCAGCACAAGCCGCCAAGGAGCGCAACTGGTCCGAAAAGCGGTTTACCCCGAAACCAAGCACTCCAGTCAGAACGATCGTCCTGAACACGGTATCAGGGAACAGTTCGCCAATCTTTGTCACGCAACCTGTCTCGTGTCGCCCCTCGACGCCATACACGGATGCGTGAGGATCCTTGTCCAGCGTCCAGCAAACACCGCCGTGTTCCTCAAATTGAGCCGGATATTCACACGTATATGCACGAACACCAACGAATAGGATATTTCCAGCCCGACGCGCGACCTCCGGAAAAATGTGCTCCCTCATGACAAGTCGATCGGGGGCAGAAGCAATGTCGGCGGTTCGCTGCGCCTGAGACATGCGAGCACGACGCAAAAGTTTACGAACTGCGCCTCGTCGCGGCGCGACAAGAGCAGTCTCCAAGAAAACACTTAACGGTCGATCAGAATGCCAACCCAAGTCAAACGCCCGCCCGTCGGGGGACTTATCGTTAGTAATTTGCATAATTAATCCTGTCAGCAATGGCTGCACCCATCTTGACATGCTCCCCTGATTGTTACCAGTCAGAGGTAGAGTCCGGCTCCTTCATGATGGGTGTTTGATGGGATGGCAACGTGTCTGGGGGCATGCCCCCAGACACGTTGGCCGGCGGTCTCGGCGGGGGTCTTCCCGCCCAGTTTCGAGTGCGGCCTGACCGTGTTGTAATCGTGCCGCCAGGCAGCCAGCACGAACCGGGCATGGGCCAGCGAGGTGAACAGCGTCTCGTTGAGGCATTCGTCGCGCAGGCGACCATTGAAGCTCTCGACGAAGCCGTTCTGCATTGGCTTGCCCGGTGCGATGTAGTGCCACTCGACCCGCCGCTCCTGCGACCAGCGCAGGATGGCCGACGAGGTCAGTTCGGTGCCATAGCACATTGGGAAGCGGTCCCTCGACGGACCGGATTGCCTTGATGAAGACAAGGGCGCGTAGCGCCCGCCGGCTTCATCAAGGCGGCCATGACCGGCCAGCAGATAGCCTAGGCGACGATAGCCGAACCGGCGACGTTCCGCCGCCAGCTCGCGGAGCCGTTGTCGCAGAGCCATGTCGTCCAGCCTCGTCGGCTCGTAACGGATCACCCTGCGGTTCACACCAACCAGTGCACACGCCCGACGCTCGCTCACCCCGTGATGCTCCCGGGCATGGGCGACGGCCTCCCGCTTGGCGCCGGGCGTCACCATTTTTTTGATGCCAGATCCTTCAGCACCGCGTTGTCGAGCATCGCCTCGGCCAAAAGCTTCTTCAGCCGGGAGTTCTCCTCTTCGAGCGATCGCAGCCGCCGGGCCTCGGACACCTCCAACCCGCCGAACTTCGACTTCCACTTGTAGAACGTTGCCGAGCTGATCCCGTGGCGACGGCAAACCTCCGCCGTTGCCATGCCCGCTTCCTGCTCCTTCAAGATCGCAATGATCTGCTCTTCGTTGAACCTGCTGCGCTTCATCTTCGTCCGACTCCTTCGCGGCGGACTCTACCAAAAAGCGGTCACATTTCAGGGGAGCATGTGTGGACGGCCCCCGCGGTGCAAGAGGTTTTTGGGTGTTGATGAGCACCGGTCGGGTGCATCCATGTGTCCGGCCTGTTCGCGCAGCACTGCATGGCTGCTGGCCCTGATGAAGTCCGCGGATCGTTTCCCTGATCACGTCAACGCGCTTGGTTAGCGCCTGCTCCCCTTGGGTTTCCACGATCCCCGGTCTGACCGGTCTGTCATCACTACTCATTCACCCCGCACCAGCCTTTGGGCGCTGCCTTTCACTCCCCAGCGCTCAAGCAGCTGCCGATCGATATACCTCTCCTCTGCTCATGATGACCCAGGCGATCCGGGCGGTCTTGTTGGCCAGAGCCACGCTGGCGATCTTCGCCGGTTTGGTCGCCAGCAGTCTAGCCAGCCACGGCTGCTTCGATCGGTCCTTGCGGGTCATTCGCATCACGGCCGTGGCTCCAACGACAAGTAGCCGCCTAAGGTAGCCATCACCCTGTTTGGTGATGCCGCCAAGCCGTTCCTTGCCGCCCGAGCTGTGCGGTCGCGGTGTAAGGCCCAACCAGGCCGCGAACTGGCGGCCTGATCTGAAGATCGAGGCATCTGGTACTGTTGCTGCGATGGCCGACGCTGTAATCGGTCCAATGCCGGGAACCGTCGCCAAGCGCTGGCTGACCTCATCGCGGCGATGCCAGTCAAGGATCTGCTTCTCGAGATGTCCGATCTCGCGACCAAGCGCATGGAACTGAGCCACGATGCTACGCAGGGCCGACTGCGCATGAACCGGCACGGCATCTTGCGCTTCCTGCACCAGCGCCAGCAGCGAGTTGACGCCGGCAGGGCCTTGGGCCTTCACGATCCCGTACTCGCCAAGGTGCGCACGCAACGCGTTGATCAGCATGGTCCGTTGCCGGACCAGAAGGTCGCGGGTCTTGTGCAGCATGAGTGCAGCTTGCTGCTCTTCCGACTTCACCGCCACGAACCGCATCGTTGGTCTGGTCACTGCTTCGCAGATCGCCTCGGCATCGGCTGCTGTTGATGGCGGAGTAAAATGCCCCAGAAGTGACATTTGAAAATTCCCCACTTGGGGTTTGAGTAGCAACGGAACAGAAAACCTACATAAGCCAAGCAGCCGCTTATCTCCGGTCCGCGTTGTCATGGACATAACGGCGCAGCACGCGGTTTATTTCGGTCTGGTATCCCCCCGATTGCGCGTGATCCTTGAACCAGCTCACCACATCGGTATCGAGCCGCAGGGTAACGGGTTTTTTGCGCGGCTTGTAAAGACCGGGACGCTTTGCCAAAGCCCAATTCTCAATCGGTGCCTCGGGAATATCCGCCGTGTCGATGTCAGTGTCAGGCATGTCCACTAGCTGCGCAATTTGGGCCGCTATGTCAGCCTCAGTCATCTTGTGCTTCATAACGTTTCCTTTCATCGGCTGTCGCTTTTCGGGCGCTGATAATACGTATGCTGTTCTCATCGTCACCCGTGGGGAGCGTGTGGACGACCGTTAAGATCAATATGCCGCGTACCAAGCCAATCGCGTGCCAGCGTTCTTCGTCGTTTTCATAGCGATCAAACACGATGATATGGGCGGGATCATCCCAGACCAGCTCAGCCAGCTCGAATGCGACATGGTGCTTGCGCAGGTTGGCAGCGGCCTTGTCGTCGTCCCACTCAAATATCACAAAACTTCCTGTATTGACATTATCGTGCATACATTGCTCGAGGGCCAGATGCAACGCTGAACCATGCGGTCACAACAAACCCCGGTTTGATGCGAAGCGGTCCGACGAACGCGATCGACCCACTGGACGGCCTTCAATCTCACATCTACCCGTCCAGAAACCTATAGCCGGTAAACCCATCGTTCGATAGATTGATGCAAGAGGGAGCGGGCGTCGATGCTGATCGGGTACATGCGGGTGTCGACGGGCGAGCAGAATCTCGATCTGCAACGTGATGCGCTCGATCGTGCCGGATGCAACCGGATCTTCGACGACGTTTGCTCGGGCCGTACGACCGAACGGCCTGGGCTCGACAAGGCAATCGATATCATGCGTGATGGCGACGCTCTTGTTGTCTGGAAGCTCGACCGAATTGGACGGTCGCTGCCTCACGTCGTCGGGCTGGTCGGAGATCTGCAGAAGCGCGGCGTCGGCCTGAAGGTGCTGACCGGCGATATCGATACGACGACCGTCACGGGCCGGTTAGTGTTCGGCATCTTCGCAACCCTGGCCGAGTTCGAGCGCGACCTGATCCACGAGCGCACGATGGCAGGGCTGGCTGCGGCCAGGGCCCGTGGCCGCGCGGGCGGGCGGCCACGGGTGATGACGAAACAGAAGTTGAAGGCCGCAATGGCGTTGATGGCAGACCGCGACAATGCCGCGCGCGACGTCGCTGTCCAGCTCGGAGTATCGGTGTCGACACTCTATGCCTATGTCGACGCCAAAGGACAGCCGCGAGAGCGGGCCAGCGAACTGTTGGCCAAGCGCGGGACCAGATCCGCGGCAGCGGCATAGCGTGAAGCGGTGCCAGTCAGCTTTCTCTCGGACGACCAGGCACTGCGATATGGTCGCTTCGTAGGCGATCCGACCTCGGAACAGCTGGCGCGGCACTTTCATCTCGACGATGCGGACCGGGCGTTCATCGGCGCACACCGCGGCGACCACAACCGGCTCGGTGTCGCGGTGCAGCTTGGCTCGTTGAGGCTGCTCGGCACTTTTCTCGAAGATCCGGCGCAAATACCTGCGTCCGTCACGCGATTTGCTGGCGACCAACTGGCGATCGACGGATCGGCCGAACTAATGGCGCGATATTGCGCGACCAAGGGACGATGGCGGCACGGCCCGCGCATCCGCATTCATTATGGCTACCGAGTCTTCTCCGATCCCGGCGTCGCGTTCCGATTGCATCGTTTCCTGTATGCGCTGTGCTGGACGGGCACCGATCGACCGTCGGCCCTGTTCGACGCAGCCGCGACATGGCTGCTCGAGTTCAAGGTGATGTTACCGGGATTGTCCGTCCTCGAGCGCGATATCGCACGGGTCCGCACGCGAGTCGCCGCGCACGTCCATCGCCGCCTGGTCGACAAGCTGACGTCAGAGCAACGTACCCGGCTCGATACGCTCGTCGCTGTTGCCGAAGATGGACGGCAAAGCCCGCTCGATCGACTCCGTGATGGGCCATATCTGCAAAGCGGCCCTGAGATCAGCCGGGCCATCGACCGACTGACCGAAATCCGTACATTCACCACAGGCTTGCCCGAACTCGACCGCGTACCGCCCGGCAAGGCCGCCGCATTAGCGCGATTTGCCGGCGCCGCGAAAGCGCAGGCCGTCGCCCGGTTGCCGGACGATCGCCGCGCGGCGACCCTGGTTGCCTTCATCCGGACGCTTGAAGCGTCGGCCAGCGACGATGTCATCGACCTGTTCGACGCCGTGTCGACCAAGATGTTCTCCAATGCGCGCATCAACGCCAAGGAGGCGCGGATGCGCTCACTGCGCGATCTCGACGCCGCATCGCTCCGGCTTCGCGATGTCGGGGCGGTGCTGCTCGATGACAGTATCGGCGACACCGAGGTCCGCGCAGCCGTGTTCGCGCTCGTCGACCGGGCAGCGCTGACCGAGGCCGTCGCGCAGGTGAACCTGCTCGCCCGGCCGACCGACGAGAGCTACTTCGTCGAGTTGCGCCAGCAGGCTGGCACGATGCGCTATCTGCCGAAGATGCTTGCTGGGCTCGATCTTGCGGCGGCGCCAGCGGGGCAGCCGCTGTTGGACGCGGTCGATCACCTGCGGAGAGTTCACCAGGGTGAAAAGCGCCGTGGACCGGTACCAACATCTTTCGTACCCAAGGCCTGGGCCCGCCAGCTGAAGACCGCGGACGGTGCATTCGATCTGATCGGATACCGGCTTTGTACGCTCGACCGACTACGCCGCGCCATCCGTCGCCGCGACGTCTTTCCCGTTCGCTCACTTCGCTATGCCGATCCTCGCAAGGGCCTACTGACGGGAGCTGGCTGGGAGGCGGCGCGACCGACGGTATGCCGCACGGTCGGCGTGGCGGTCGCTGGCGACGAGGAAATCGCCAAACTTTCGGCGCGGCTCGATCTTGCCTACCGCGAAACAGCCGCGCGCGTGCCGGACAACGATGCGGTGACAATTACGAAGACCGCGAGCGCCGCCGACCTATCAATCGCACCGCTCGATAAGATCGACGAGCCATTGAGCCTCACCAACCTGCATAATGCGATCGATGCGCGACTGCCGCGGCTCGATCTCCCCGAGCTGATCCTGGAGATGCACGCGCGAACGGGGTTCGGGGCAGCGTTCACTCATGCCAGTGAGGGCAATGCGCGCGCTGAGGATATAGCGACCACGATCTGTGCAGTGCTTGTCGCGGAGGCAACCAATACCGGGTTCGAGCCGCTTGTCCGCTCGGAGGTCCCCGCCTTGCGCCGGTCGCGGCTGAGCTGGGTGAAGCAGAACTTCATGCGGGCCGAAACGCTGACGGCGGCCAACGCGCTACTGGTCGCCGCGCATAACAGGATTCCACTGACCCGTGCCTGGGGCGGCGGCGAGGTCGCCTCGGCCGATGGGCTGCGATTCACCGTGCCGGTCCGCACGATCCACGCCGGCCCGAACCCGCGCTATTTCGGGCGCGAACGCGGCGTCACCTGGTACAATCTGGTTTCCGACCGTTTTTCCGGGCTGAATGCCGTGACGGTCCCCGGTACGTTGCGCGACAGCCTCCATCTGCTGGCGGTCGTGCTCGACCAGGAAACCGAATTGCGGCCAAGCGAAATCATGACCGATACGGCCGGCTATACCGACACGATTTTCGGCGTTTTCTACCTCCTCGGGCTCCAGTTCTCGCCGCGCATCGCCGATATCGGCGGCGCGCGGTTCTGGCGTGTCGATGGAAAGGCCGATTACGGTGTGCTGGACGACCTCGCGTCGAACAGGATCAACACCAAGCTGATCGTCGAGCACTGGGATGACCTGCTGCGCCTGGCCGGATCGCTGAAACTCGGCGTCGTGCGCGCGACTGGGCTCACCCGTGTCCTTCAGACCAACGATCGCCCGACCAAGCTAGCGCGCGCGCTCCAGGAACTTGGCCGCCTCATCAAGTCGCTCTACATGCTGCGGTTCATCGATGACGAAACCTACCGGCGACGCATCCTGGTCCAGCTCAACCGGGGCGAGAGCCGTCACCAGCTCGCCCGCACCGTATTCCACGGCAAGCGCGGTGAGCTTCGTCAGCGTTACCGCGAAGGGCAAGAAGATCAACTCGGCGCGCTTGGGCTCGTCGTCAATCTGGTCGTGCTCTGGAACACGATCTACATCGACGCCGCGCTCAACCAGCTCCGCACCGAAGGTCATGTGATCCTCGACGAGGACGTCGCGCGCCTCTCGCCGCTCGGCTCCCAACACATCAACATGCTCGGGCGCTACGCCTTCACCATCCCCGACATGGTCGCGCGCGGCGAGCTGCGGCCGCTCCGTGATCCCAGCGTCACGGGCATCGACGATGCCTGAAGCCGCGCCTTATGTAGGTTTTCTGTTCCGTTGCTACTCAACCCCCGTGATGCACTGGCCAATGCGCTGATCGCTCGCGACCGCGCCGCGATTGCGGGCATGGATGCTGGCCTCGCAGCCCTGCCGCAAACCCGGTTCGCGCTGCGTCCTGAAAACCTTGTCGGGCTTGATGCCTTGCGCCGGATGGGTGCGCCGGTGGACCTTTCGACGGCCGCTGTGCGCACGATTGAAGCGGAATTGCCGACGTTTGCGGCGCTGGTGGATGGGATCGAGGCGTCCGGCAAGGGACTGGTCATGACTATGGGCAAAGGTGGGGTCGGCAAGACCACCATTGCCGCCGCGGTTGCAGTAGAGCTTGCAGGGCGTGGGCACGAGGTGCTGCTGACCACCACTGACCCGGCGGCCCATCTGACCGAGACGCTTGCCGGTGACGTGCCCAACTTGACCGTCAGCCGCATCGACCCCGAGGCTGAGACGCAAGCCTATCGTGACCACATCCTGGCGTCCAAGGGCGCGAGCCTGGATGCACAGGGCCGCGCGATGCTGGAGGAAGACCTGCGTTCGCCCTGCACTGAAGAGATCGCGGTGTTTCAGGCTTTCTCGAGAGTGATCCGCGAGGCGGGCCGCAAGTTCGTGGTTATGGACACCGCTCCGACGGGGCATACGCTGCTGCTTCTGGATGCCACGGGGTCTTATCACCGAGACGTGATGCGGCACGCGGGCGAGAATGCCAGCCACATGACCACCCCGATGATGCGCCTGCAAGATCCAGAGCGGACCAAGATTCTGATTGTCACCCTGCCCGAGACTACGCCGGTGCTCGAAGCAGCACGTCTACAGGAAGATCTTCGCCGCGCCGGGATTGATCCCTGGGCCTGGGTCGTCAACGCGAGCCTCGCCGCGACCGGAACTACCCATCCTGTTCTGGCGGCGCGCGCTGCGACCGAAGCGCCGGAGATCGCCAAGATCCGCAACGGACTTGCCACGCGTCATGCCATCGTGCCGATGCTGGCCGAAGATCCTGTGGGCGCAGCCCGCCTGCGGGCGTTGGTTAGGCAGTCGATGAAGCTGGCGGTGGCGACCGGCGACCTCTGAGTTGCTCGCACAGATCGCGGTCCGCACATTACGAGGGGGATCGCGATCGCCCCGTCGCTGGCATACTAATTTGCTATGCCCGCGCCTTGTCGAGCACGGCCTTGAGGAAGTGTTGGAATGCCACATCAGTTTCAACTTTGCCGCCTCAAGCTTGAACTCGCGGCTGAACTTCATTCGTCGCATTGTGGAACAACGGTATGTGGAAACATCACATCTCGGTGTCCATCAAACTGGCAGCAGGCCAATCCGCACAAAAGTCAGTCTCTATATGCGAGACGGACCACCCCGATCTAGAATTGAGTCGGAGCGCGGGCTCGACATCTCCGACATCACCAAAAGCCCAACACAGAATGGCCTGAGAAACGACTCATCCAACGAATTTCTAAACGCTCCCTGGATCCAGCAAGCACAGCCATTACGGTCGTGTCCCACGGGGTGGTGTAGGAACCGTCGATCCGCAGTAGGATCAGGTTCGGGTCAGGCAGCCAGAGCTGGCAGGCTGACAATGGGGTTATGGCTCACCGAGCCGAGGGTTTCCAGCGTCAT
>NZ_FPEH01000032.1 GCF_900117425.1 Novosphingobium sp. NDB2Meth1 | reverse complement strand
GTTCCAGGACCACGACGCCCCCGACAAGCAGTACGACACCGCAGGCCTCAACGCCCCGCAAATCGTCGATACCGTCCTCAAGGCCCTGCGCCACAACAGCGCAGGCGTGCAGGAAGCAAGGGCCTGACCGCCGGCGATTGGCCGCCTCAGAGCTGTTCCAGCCAGACCCAAAGGCCTGCCGGGATCAGGGCGAGCTTGAGGTGCAGCCACGTCAGCAGCAGCCAGACCGGCAGCGCCGCGACCCAGTAAAGGCCGAGATTGCCGAACGCGGAAGGCTTCGGCAGGAACGATGTGCGCCGCATCCAGACTTTCCAGTCTGCGCCATACAGCGCTGCCTTCTTCGCATCCTGGCCGCGAGAGCCGATGAGCGCCAGCGCGATCATGCCGCCCGCAAAGATGATCGTTCGCAGGCTGGGCGCCACCAGAATATGCGCAATCCCCCAAAGCGTGAAGGCCGACATCATCGGATGCCGCGTAACCTTGAACACGCCGTTCGGAATACGGGTCGAAAGCCCGGCAATATCGGTTCCCGCCAGCGCCGGATTTCCGACAATCGATGCAAGAAACGGGCGGATGCGACGAACGTGAGCAGCGAGGCCAGCACCCACGGTACCAGTGCCTGGCCATCCCACAACTGCGGCGTGGCGGGAGCCTTGCCGAAAGCGACCACCGAGACGCTGAAGGCAACCAGCGAAATGAGCGAGTAGATCCCCAGAAAGCCGCCCTGCCCGAACAGGCGAACCATTCCGGCACGCCATGGGTGGGACATCAAGAGGTGCGTGCCGACAAAGGTCGCCATGCCCACAACGAGCGTCAAAGTTGCTGCATCCACGGTTTGGTCCCTTCCGTGCTTATCGTTCTTGTCGCGCCATGCGAGACTTCACATGTTCATTCGTAGGCCTTCGGCAACGTCCCCTCACCAGCATGACGATATCTTTGGCGGAGACGTGACTGATGGTTAACCAACGGCTGCAATTTTCCATCAACATATATTGTAACAGGCGCGGATGATACCTCCAGCGGATCACCGTCCCAAATTACGACATCTCCTGAAAGACCGGGTTTGAGGCTGCCGAAGACCGCACCCTCGCCAAGGATCTCCGCCGGGATCGACGTGATCGATGCGAGCGCCTGCCCCCAGCTTAGCCCGCTCGCGCCGGAGACGCGCGAAAGGCCGACAAGATTGCCGGCGAACTGCGGGGCATAACGCGGCTGATCGAGATCGTAGAAACCGCCGAGAGCCACCTTGACGCCCGCTGCCGTCATCCGGCCGACGTTGGACTGCGTTGCCGCGAGCGTCTCGAAGCTGCCGGGCAAGTCGGCCAACGCGCTTGCCAGCACCGGCACCTTGGCTGCGGCGATTTCGCGCGCGACGCGCCAGCCTTCTCCCGCGCCGACAAGCACGAGCCGCAGGGCCGGGAACTCCTTGCCCAACGCAAGCACGCCGCGGATGTCCGCCGCGCGTTCGACGTGGACGAACAGCGGCTGCTTGCCGGTCACCACCGGGATCAGCGCAGCGGCATCGACGCGGGTAAGCAGTGCATCGACCGGTTGTCCCGGCGCATCATCGCCCGCTTTCACTGGCTTGCGCTGCGCCAGATCGCGTGCCTCGCGTAGCGCGTTGCGGAGCAGCGCCTGCGCTGCAACGCGGCTGCCGCCCGCGAGGTCGGCCCCGCGTTCGCCCAACTCGACAAGCTGGAACGCGCGCGGCTGCGAGATGCCCGGTCCGTTCTCGGCCAGATCGATCACCGCGCCTTGTCCGGCGAAAATCGCGTTGGCGGCTGCGGGCGCCACGCCCGCGCGGGTGATCCCGCTTGCTCGGCTCACGGCCACCGGCGGTGCGTCCGGATCGATCGCCAGCGACACATCAAGACCAGCCGAGAACCGCGCGGTGTTGGCGTAGCTGTCATTGCTTTCATCCACCGCGCCCACGCCGAGGAGGCCGAGGTCGGTCATCGCGGTGACAAGGCCGGGCGTCACCCACTTGCCTGTGCCGTCGATCACCGGAACCCCGGCCGGCACGGAGACAGACTTGCCCGCCGCGACGATCTTGCCGCCGCGTACCAGCACGGTGCCGCCCGGGATCGGCGCGCTGCCGTCACCGATCGCGACAGTGGCATTGGTCACCGCGAAATCGCCGGAAGGAAGCTGGGCCGACGCGTCGCCTGCATAGGCCGGAAGCGCAGATCCGGAGAGGAGCAGCGCGGCAAGGAAGAGCGATGCGCGCGTCATTTCACGTCTCCCTCACCCGGCAGGCCTAGTTCGAAATCGCTCACCGGCCGCCGTTTCGGATCGGCCATGTCGTAAAGCAGGGCGCCGTCGATCCAGACCTTTTCGGGCCGCGAATAGACCGAGAGCGGATTGCCGTTCCACAGCACCACGTCGCCCATCTTGCCCTGCGCAAGGCTACCGGTCTGCTGGTCGATCCCCAGTGCCTTGGCGGGATTGAGCGTGATCCAGCGGATGACTTCGCCATCGGGAATCGTGATGCCTATCCGCTTTCCGGCCGCGCTCGCCTTGGCAGCTTCCTGGTTGAGCCGCTGGATCCCGTTGGCGTCGTCCGAATGGATGATCACGCAGGCGCCCTGATCGGCGAGCAGCGCGGCATTCTCGGGGATGGCGTCGAAGGCTTCCATCTTGAAGCCCCACCAGTCGGCCCAGATCGCGGCGCAAATGCCGTTCGCCTTGAGCAGATCGGCGATCTTGTAGGCTTCGACCGCATGGTGGAAGGCCGCGACCTTGTAGCCGAATTCTTTCGCCATATCGATGACCTGCGCCATTTCGTCGGCGCGGTAGCAGTGGTTCTGCACGAGGATCTTGCCGTCGAGCACGTCGGCCATCGTGTCCATCGCCAGGTCGCGGTCGGTCAGCTTCCCTTCGGCGCGCTTCTTGCGGTACTCTGCGGCCTTGATCCACATCTGCCGATCGACTGCGAGGTTGCCCATGCGGGTCGAGGGCATCTGGCCCTTGCCGCCATAGATACGCTTGGGGTTCTCGCCGCAGGCCATCTTCATGCCATAAGGGGCGCCGGGAAACTTCATCGCCTGCGCGGTGCGGGCATAGACGTTCTTGAGCACGACCGAGCGTCCGCCGATGAGATTGGCCGAGCCCGGCAGGATCTGCATCGTGGTGACGCCGCCGTTGGTCAGCGCGCGGCTGAAGCCGGGGTCTTGCGGCCAGACGCTGTGTTCTGCCCAGACTTGCGGCGTGGTCGGCGAGGTCGCCTCGTTGCCGTCCGAATGGGCCGGGACGGCGGGGCTGGCATAGACGCCGAGGTGGCTGTGGATGTCGATCACGCCCGGAGTGACGTACTTGCCGGTGCCGTCAATCCGCCTGTAGCCGTCGGGCACGGCAAGGCGGGCATCGCCCACGCCCACGACCTTGCCGCCCTGCAGCAGCACGGTGCCGTTCGGGATTTCCCCGCCGCTACCATCGAACACCGTTGCGCCGACGATGGCCGTGGGCTCGCCGGGATAGGCCTTGTAGGTCGAGGGGTAGGGGTTTTCCTGCCAGACCGGCGCGGCGGCCGGGGCAGGTTTGTTTGCCGCGATGCCGGCCATCGGCGATGCGAGCAGCGCGAACCCGGCCAGCACATGTGCGGCCGTGCGGCCCAAGGTTCGTATCGCCGTCATCGCTGTCACTTCACACCATGCATCAGCCGCTTGAGCGGCACCGAGAGTGCAAGCAGCACCAGGCCGATCACTGCCGAGACTTCACCGATCGTCTGGAACACGCCGACATAGGTGTCGAGGCTCACCTTGAGGTTGGTGACTTCGCCGCCAACCGTCTCCACGCTGGCAAATTGTGCAACAACGCCAGCGACATACTGGGCGACGGCGATCGACAGGAACCATGTTCCCATCATCAGGCCGACGATCCGCGCGATCGAGAGCTTGGTGACCATCGAGAGGCCGACCGGCGAAATGCACAGCTCGGCCATCGAGTGGATCATGTAGAGCCCGGCGAGCCACCAGAGGCCGACCTTGTAGTTGGCGTCCGCAAACTGCGCGCCCCAGACCAGGAACAGGAAGCCCGCACCGACGCCGACGAGCGCGACGCCGAACTTGACCGGGATGCCCGGCTCCAGACCGCGCCGGGCAAGCGCGCCCCACAGCATCGAGAACAGGGGCGCGAGCACGACAATGAAGAACGCGTTGAAGAACTGCGTCTGCCCGGCGGTGATCGAGAACAGGCCGAACACGCTCATGTCGGTATTGCGATCGGCGAACAGCGTGAGCGAGGAGCCCGCTTGTTCGAACAAGGTCCAGAACACGGTGTTGAAGGTGATCAGCACGATGGCGGCGACCATCATCTCGAACTCGCGCCTGTCGCCGTTTTGCCAGGACCATAGCAGGATGCCGGGGATCGCGACGAGGAACGTGCCGAACATGATCTTGCCCATGATCGGCAGGCTCATGATGTAGCCGACAAGGCCGCTGCCCTCGGGCGGCTTCACATAGGCCATGAGGTTGGCGAACAGCAGGTAGGCGAGGGGGATCGCCAGCACCGCGCCGATGTAGACCAGCATGTCGCGCGAGGGGTTGGCGTCCGCAGGGCGCTCGCCATAGCCGTCGAGCTTGCCGCCGTCGAACTGGAACAGGAGCCACGAGACCGCCATTCCGGCGGCGGCGAGCGCGAAACCCGCCCACCAGCCAAGCCCGCCCCATGATCCCATGCCCACAGCCAGCAGCGGGCAGAGGATCTGCGAGAACAGCGAACCAAGGTTGATCCCCATGTAGAAGATGGTGAAGCCCGCATCGCGCCGCCGGTCACCCTGTTCATAGAGCTCGCCGACGATGGTCGAGATGTTGGGCTTGAAGAACCCGTTGCCGACCGTAACGAAGGCGAGGCCGGTGATCAGGAGGAACGTGTAGAGCGGATTGCGCTCGCCGCCCGCCTCGAAACCGCCGGCGGCAATGCGGCGCGCCTCGCTGCCGTCTTCGCGCAGCAGCGAGACGGTCTTGTCTTCGTTGCCCTTGATGCGCAGCGTGGCGCCCTGATCGCTGACATACTGCTTGCGCGCTTCGCCGCTGCCCTCGACAGTCACTTCGTAGCGCGTGCCCTCGATCATGGCATAGGGCTTGGCGGCGCCGCCGGTGCTCGAGAAGCAGAGGATCGCATAGCCGAGGCTCATCAGGATCGCGCCGAACTTCACCGAGCGCTTGGAGCCGAGGAACCGGTCGGCCATCATGCCGCCGATGAGCGGGGTGAGATAAACGAGCGCGGTGAAGCCGCCGTAGAGGCCCGTCGTGGTCGTGTCGCTGAACAGGAAATGCTGCGCGAGATAGAGCGTCAGCAGCGCGCGCATGCCGTAGTAGCCGAAGCGCTCCATCGCTTCCGTGGTAAAGAGCCGGGCGAGCTGGGCGGGGTGGCCAAACCAGCTGGCATCACCGCTCCCCTTGACCGGTGCGGCGTCGATCGTGGCTCCAAGCGGTTCTGTCATGATATGAAAAAGCTCCCCTCGCGCACCTTGTGCGTCATTTGCGATCATGATTAGCGCCTAACCACGCATTGGGAAGGCAGTTATCGCGGTTTTCCTAGGCATTTCAGATGCCAAGGTGGTTTCGTGCGCACGCCGGGCCTCGCCTTTTGCGATTGTCCGAAAACTGACCGTTTCGGTGAAACTTTGTTGCGCCCGATTGCGCGTCTCGCTGTATTATGGCACCACATCACCTATGGCATCGCCAAGCTCCTCCGCCGGTCGGCCCGTCTACCTGAAGCTGCGCGATCAGATCGCGGCGGCGATTCTGGATGGCACTTTTGCGGAAGGGGCGATGCTGCCCTCGGTCCGCGCCTATGCGGCGGCGGAGGCGGCCAATCCGCTCACCGTGGCCAAGGCCTACCAGCAGTTTCAGGCCGAAGGGCTTGTACAGGTCCAGCGCGGGGTCGGCATGTTTGTCGCAACCGGTGCTGCGGAAACGCTGAGGGCGCGGGAGCGCGCTGCATTTCTGCGACACGAGTGGCCGGAAATCAGGGTGCGCATGCGGCGGCTCCATCTCGATCCGTCACAGCTTCTGGGCGAGCCTGAGAGCGCCATCGGCTAATCCCTTGCCGTTTAACGATTGATAAGTTGCCGCACCGCCCATGGTCTGGCACTATTGCAGCGCTCCAGCGGACCGGGACTCGCCCGGAAGGAGTGATGTCGGCAGCGCGGCTCAAGCCCAAAGGGTACCCGTTGTTGCCGGCAGGTAAGTAGGGGGGATGCGGATGATCCGATCCGAATTGTTGCAGGCGCTTGCCAAACAGAGCCCAGGCATGCGCGGCGAAGAGATCGAGCGCGTGGTAGACGTGTTCTTCGACGAGATCGCAAAGCGCCTCGCCGAAGGTGGTCGTGTCGAACTGCGCGGTTTTGGCGCGTTTTCGACGCGTGAGCGCGATGCGCGCAAGGGACGCAATCCGCGGACCGGCGATTCCGTCGAAGTCCCGGGCAAGCGCGTGCCTTACTTCAAGCCCGGCAAGGACATGCGGGTCCGGCTCAACGCCGAATAGCCGCCAAGGCTTTTCCGATCGGTCGGGGGCAGTGCTCCGGTAGCGCTGCCCGTTGCCGCGTCCGCTGCTCTGTGCCATCGCACCGGCTTCTCCTTCATGTGCGGACGTGGCGGAATGGTAGACGCAGGGGACTTAAAATCCCTTGAGCTCAGCTCGTGCGGGTTCGAGTCCCGCCGTCCGTACCACTATGGGCCCGCCCACCACCAGGTTTACCCGTGTTTCCTGCGCGGCCGACCAGGTGGTGTCCTCCGCTATGGGCAAGCGGGCATTGGTAACCAGTCGTGCTTACCCAGAGTAACAACATGTCAAGGATCAGTGCGTTAGAAGCCTTGCTGCACAGCGGAGCGTGCACTTGGTCGGAAGGGTCCGGCAGGGTGCGCCAGGGGAACAAGGCTTGGCACAGGAACAGCAACTGCCCGGGGCAGCCCGGCAGGATCAGACAGGTGCGCCGCCCGGCGCGGAGCATCGCTCCGCTCCGCGTTACGCGCTGCTGATTCGCACTGCCAAGATCATCGCCGATGGCCGCGAGTTTCTGTGCATTATCCGCGATGCATCAGCCAGCGGTCTCAAGATTCGCCTGTTTTCCGATCTGCCGCAGGCGCGCGAACTCGTCGTCGAACTGATGACGGGCGACCGCTATCCGGTCGAGCTCGTGTGGATGGCGGAAGACTTTGCCGGCCTGCGCTTCACGCACGAAATCGACATCGAACGGCTGCTCGACGAATCGAAGGGCGCTTATCCCAAGCGGCAGATTCGCCTGCAGATCGCGATTGGCGGCATGCTGCATTCGGGCGGCGAGGCGGTTCCGGTGGTCTTCCACAACCTGTCGCAGCAAGGTGCCTGCATCGAATCCGAGAAATGGCTGCTGATGAACGAGCTGGTGCGGATCGAGACCGGGGTCACCCCGCCGCTTTTCGCAAAGGTCCGTTGGCGCAGCCACCCGCGCTATGGAATGATCTTCGAGCACACCTTCCGCCTCGAGGAACTCGCCCGCATTTCCGCGCCGCTCCAGTTTGCCGAAGCGCTGGAACAGCACGCGCGCGGCAGCGAATCCGAACCCTCTGCGGGCGAGGCCTGATTTCGCCGTTCCCCTTACCCGCGTTAACCGTCTCTTAGCCATTTTCGTTCACTTCCGTTTCCAAGGCATGAACGCTTGAGCGGGAGCTAGCGATGGGTAACGGTTTCACGGATCTGCAGGGGGATAGCAGCGAGGTTCAGGTCGATGTCGCCATCATCGGCGCGGGACCAGCGGGGCTGACCGCCGGCTATCTCCTTTCCAAGCAGGGCCTCAAGGTCGCGATCATCGAAAAGGACACGCGCTACGTCGGCGGCATCAGCCGCACCGTCGAGCACGAGGGCTATCGCTTCGATATCGGCGGCCACCGCTTCTTCTCGAAGTCGCAGCAGGTCGTCGACCTGTGGAACGAGATCCTGCCGGACGACTTCATCCAGCGCCCGCGCATGAGCCGCATCTACTACGAGGGCAAGTTTTACTCGTACCCGCTGCGCGCGTTCGAGGCGCTCAGCAACCTCGGCATCTGGCGCTCGACCACCTGCATGATGAGCTATGGCATGTCCAAGCTCTTCCCGATCAAGGACGTGAAGAGCTTCGAGGACTGGACCAGCAACCAGTTCGGCAAGAAGCTCTATTCGATCTTCTTCAAGACCTACACTGAGAAGGTCTGGGGCATGCCCTGCAACGAAATGAGCGCCGACTGGGCCGCACAGCGCATCAAGGGCCTTTCATTGGGCGCTGCCGTGCTCGATGGCCTCAAGCGCAGCCTCGGACTCAACAAGCGCCCGAACGACGGCATGCAGACCAAGACCTTGCTCGAAACCTTCCGCTATCCGCGCCAGGGCCCCGGCATGATGTGGGAAGCCGCGCGCGACAAGATCGTCGCCGCCGGCAGCCACGTGCTGATGGGTCATGCGATGAAGCAGCTCGCCAGTGACGGGCAGGGCGGCTGGCGCCTCTCGGCCACCCGCGCAGATGATGGCGGCGAGACGGTGATCCGCGCACGCCACGCGATCAGCTCCGCGCCGATGCGTGAACTTGCCGCCCGCCTGCATCCGCTGCCGGCAACCACGCTGGAAGCAAGCCGCCTCAAGTACCGCGACTTCCTCACCGTGGCGCTCAAGATCCGCAGCGAGGACCTGTTCCCGGACAACTGGATCTACATCCACGACAGCAAGGTCCGTGTCGGCCGCGTCCAGAACTTCCGCTCGTGGTCGCCCGAAATGGTGCCCGACGAGAGCGTTGCCTGCGTCGGTCTCGAATACTTCTGCTTCGAGGGCGATGACCTCTGGGCCTCGAGCGACGAGGACCTGATCAAGCTCGCCACGAAGGAAATGGACATCCTCGGCCTCGTCGATCCCGCCAAGGTGATCGGCGGCGCGGTGGTCCGTCAGGAAAAGGCCTATCCGGTCTACGACGACGAATATGCCGCCAATGTCGCCGCGATGCGCGCCGAGCTGGAGGCCAGCCATCCGACGCTGCACCTCGTCGGCCGCAACGGCATGCATCGCTACAACAATCAGGACCACGCGATGATGACCGCGATGCTCACGGTCGAGAACATCCTCGCCGGGACCCGCGTCTACGACATCTGGTGCGTGAACGAGGACGCCGAGTATCACGAAGCGGGTGACGAGGGCGCACAGGCCGCGATCCCCGCGCGTGCCGTGAGCGAGGATCAGGCCGCTGCGCTGAACTCGCTGCGCGATGTGCCGACCCGGATTGCCGATGAGAAGAGCAAGGATCGCGCTGCTGCCTGACCGGTCGTGACTGCTTGCTAGACAGGATCAACCCGTGACCGTGCTTGATATCGCTCCCCTGAACCGCATCCGCCAGATCGTGCTGGTGCGCTATATCCTCGCCAGCGTCGGCGCGCTGGCGGTGGATATGGGCACGTTCCTCGCGCTGCTTTCGGCGGGTGTGCCCCCGGTGGCCGCCTCGGCGATGGGCTATGGCATCGGCATCATGGTCCACTGGATCCTGTCGAGCCGCAAGGTCTTTGCCGAACAGGTCGCCGAAGGCGGCATCGCGCGCACCAGGCAGAAGGCGATGTTCGTCGTCTCGGCCTTGATTGGCCTCGGCGTCACCACGCTGATCGTCGGCGGGGCAAGCGCCGCCGGGCTCGATCCGCGCGCCGCCAAGCTCTGCGCGATCGTCGTGAGCTTCGCCGTGACGTGGCTGCTGCGCAAGCGGGTGGTCTTTCGCTGATGGCCACGCTGTACCCGTCCGGCGCCGAACGGCCGGTCGGGGCCGCTCCGCGCAGGCATCAGACACAGTCCTTCTGGCGGCCCGTGCTGCTGAGCTGGCTGCTCCTTGCCGCCGCGCTGATCGCCTTGAAGGCGCCGCAGATTGCCGCGATGCAATTCGGCGATCCCGACGATGCACTGCGGCTGGTGCAGGTGCGTGATCTCCTTGCCGGCCAGTCCTGGTTCGACCTCCACCAATACCGCGTCGCCGCGCCCGAGGGTGTGGCGATGCACTGGTCGCGCCTTGTCGATGTTCCGATCGCGGCGGTTATCCTGCTCCTGAAGCCTTTGCTGGGCATTCACCTCGCCGAGCTATCCGCGCTGGTTGCCGTGCCGCTGCTGACCCTGCTTTGCGCGCTGGCCCTCGTCGGCCGCCTTGCCGTTCGCCATTTCGACCGCGAGATCGCGATGCTGGCGTGCCTGAGCTTCGCCCTGGCGATCCCGCTGCTGTGGCAGTTCACCCCGCTGCGGATCGATCACCACGGCTGGCAAATCGTGCTTGCGCTCGCGGCGCTGAACGGCCTGCACGCGGTCGGGGCCCGGACCGGCGGTGCGGTGATCGGGCTCGCCCTTGCCGCAACGCTCGCGATATCGATCGAAGGCCTGCCCTTGGCGGCCCTGTTCCTCGTCGTCTGCGGGTTCCGCGGCCTTCGTGCGCCGGAAGCGCGGTTTGACTGGCTCCAGTCGGCGACCGTGACACTCGCAGCGGGATCGGCTGTGCTGTTTCTGGCGACGCGGGGAATCGGCGATCTGGCGCAGCATTGCGATCAGGTCTCGCCGGTTCATCTGGCAATGTTCGCATGGACCGCGCTCGGTGCAGCTGCCTTGCGGCTCGCCGCGCCGCGCCAGCCCGCGGTTTCGCTCGGCGCGCTGGCGGTCATCGGCGCCAGCGCACTGGCCATCCTGCTCACCGCGGCACCGCAATGCCGGGGCGGCGGTTTTGCCGAACTCGATCCGCTGGTTCTGCGCTTCTGGCTGCCTTCCGTCGCGGAAGGCATGCCCTTCTGGCACGCCCGCCCGCATCTTGCCGCTGTCATTGTCGCCGGGCCACTGATCGGTCTGATCGGCGCTTGGCGGCTGTGGCGCGAGGCCGAACCTGCCGAGCAGCGCCCGATCTGGGGTGACCACCTGTTCGTGCTGTTCGGCGCCTGGGTGATCGGCATGATGGTCGCGCGGGCATCGGCGACAGCCTTCGTCTTCGCCGCCGTGCCAGCCGCCGTTCAGGTCGCGCACTGGGTAAACACCCTGCACAAGGCCTCCCCCGGGAAGCGCATCGTTGCCTATGTCGGCATGGCCGCGCTGCTGGTGCCGGGCATTCCCGTTGCCGTGGCGGCCAGCTTCGTGGCGCCAAAGGCTGACGGATCGGGCACCGGCAGCGCCGCTTCGTGCCATTTCGACCGCGCCGCTGCCGCGCTGGATCGCCTCCCACCGACCGACATCCTCGTGCCGCTCGACATGGGCCCTGATATCCTCGTCCGCACCCACCAGCGCGTGGTCGCGACGGGCCATCATCGCGGTTCCGCCGCGATGCATGATGTGATCGCAGCCTTCCTCGCCCCGTCCGCCGAGGCGCGCGCGATCATGCAGGCGCGCCATGCGACCATGGTGATGATCTGCCCCGCCGTCTCGCGCCAATCGGTCTATGCCAAAGTTGCGCCCGATGGGCTGATGGCCCGCCTCGTGGCAAATCGTCCGCCGGAATGGCTGGCACCGGTCGATCTCGCGCCGGGCTCGGGATTGCAGTTCTGGCAGGTGGTGCGATGAGCATGCCCCTGACTTTCGATCATTTCAGCATGTGGGACCTTGGCTGATGGCTACCTTGTTCGCTCCTGATGCCCAGGCTCCCGCAGCGGCGCCCTCGGTGACCGATCCGGCGCGGGGACCAGCCCTGCGCGTGCTGATCACCTGGGTGCTGCTCGCGGTCACGATGATCGTGATGAACTTCAAGCTCATCGCCATGCTGCGCTTCACCGATCCGGATGACGCGCTGCGCCTGCTGCAGGTGCGCGATCTGCTTGCCGGACAATCGTGGTTCGATGTCCACCAGTACCGCATCGCCGCGCCGGAGGGCGTTGCCATGCACTGGTCGCGGCTGGTCGACGTGCCGATTGCCGCGATGATCCTGCTGCTGCGCCCCTTGCTCGGCACGGCGGGCGCGGAATTTGCCACCGTGATCGCGGTGCCGCTGCTGACGCTGCTTTGCGCGATGGCGCTGCTCGGCCGGTTTGCAGCGCGTTGGTTCAATGATGAAGTGGTGGGGCTCACCTGCCTGATGATCGGCCTTTCGCCGCCGATCCTGTGCCAGTTCACGCCGATGCGGATCGATCACCACGGCTGGCAGATCGTCCTCGCGCTTGCGGCGCTGAGCGGACTGCACGCCAGGGACGCGCTGAAGGGCGGCGCGGTCATCGGCGTCGCGCTCGCGGCCCTGCTGGCGATTTCCATCGAAGGCCTGCCGCTTACCGCGTTGTTCCTCGGTATCTGTGCGCTGCGCGGGCTGCGCTCTCCGGCCAGCCGGTTCGACTGGCTCCACGCCGCGACGCTCGGTCTGGCGCTCGGCAGTGCGGTGTTCTTCCTCGGCACGCGCGGCACATTTGATCTCGGCACCCATTGCGATGCCATTTCGCCGGTGCATCTCGCGCTGTTCGCTTGGGTTGCCGCCGGTGCCGCTGCGCTGCGCTTTGCCACCCCGCGCACGCTTGCGGGGCAGATCGGCGGCCTGGTGGTCATGGGCGCGGGTGCTGCGGCCATCCTGTTCGGCATTGCGCCGGAATGCCGCGGCGGTGCGTTCGTCATGCTCGATCCACTGGTGAAGCGCTACTGGTACGACGCCATCGCCGAAGGCATGCCCTTCTGGCATGCGCCCGCCCCGCTCGCCGCCGCCATCTTTGCCGGGCCGTTGATCGGCCTCTACGGCACCTACCGCCTGTGGCACGGGGCCAAGGACGCGCCGACGCGGCTGCTGTGGCTCGATCACATGCTGCTGCTCGCCGGGGCCTGGCTGATCGGCATGGCCGTGGCGCGTGCTTCGGCCACCGCGCTGGTCTTCGCCGCCGTCCCGTCCGCGGCATTGATCCTCGGCTGGGTCTATCGCCTGCGCAGTGTGGCGATCCTGCCGCGCCTTGGCGGCTATGCCATCGTCATCTCGCTGCTGGCGCCCGGGCTTCCGGCGGTCGCCGCCATGAACGCGGTGAATGCCGTGACGGCCAAGGCAAGCGGGTCAGACGCAGCTCCGTCCGTCGCGGGCGTCAAGCCCGGCGCCATCGGCATGTCCGCCTGCCGCTATGACATCGCCGGCCGGGCGCTCGACAAGCTCCCGGCAACCGACATCTTCGCCCCGCTCGATATCGGCCCGGACCTCATCGTGCGCTCGCACCACCGCGTTGTCGCGACCGGCCACCATCGCGGCGCTTCGGGCATCCACGACGTGATCGAAGCTTTCATGTCGCCCGAAGCCAGAGCCCACGAACTGGTCCGCAAGCGCCACGCCTCGCTGATCGCCGTGTGCCCGGACATCTTCGAGCCTTCGGTCTACGCCACCCGCGCGCCGAATGGCCTGATGGCGAAGCTGCTCGATGGCAGGACCCCCGCATGGCTCCAGCCGGTGGACCTCGCCCCCGGTTCGCACATGCGCTTCTGGAAGGTCGTCAACTAGTCGGGATTGCGCAGCGTCACCCAGATCGGCGCGTGGTCGCTCGCCTTCTCGCGCCCGCGATAGGCCTTGTCGACACCCGCACCGACCAGTCGGTCGGCGAGTTCGGGCGAAAGCAGCGCGTGATCGATGCGGAAGCCGTGATCGCGCTGCCAGGCGCCGGCCTGATAGTCCCAGAACGTCCAGAGCCCGCCGCGCGGGTGATGCAGGTCGAGCGCATCGGTCCAGCCGTCATTGAGCAGGCGGCGATAGGCATCGCGCGATTCGCCCTGCATCAGGGCGTCGCTCGCCATCGCGCGGACGTCCCACACGTCCTTGTCCTCGGGGATCACATTGTAATCGCCGATCACCAGCGCGGGGACTTCCTCCGCCGCGATTTCGGCCATGCGCCCCCGCAGGCGCTCCATCCAGCGCAGCTTGTAGTCGAACTTCGGGCCCGGCTGCGGATTGCCGTTGGGCAAGTAGATGCACGCGACGCGCAGCCCGAAGACATCGGCCTCAAGGTAGCGCGAATGCTCGTCCTCCGGCTCCCCGGCCAGCCCACGCTGCACTTCGACCGGCGTGGTCCCGTCGGCGAGAATGGCGACGCCGTTGAAGCCCTTCTGTCCGTGCCAGATCGCGTGATAGCCGATCTTGTGGAACTCGGCCGCCGGGAAGTCCGCGTCCTGCGTCTTGATTTCCTGCAGGCAGGCGACGCTGGGGCGCGTTTCCTCCAGCCACTCCAGCAACCGCGGAAGCCGTGCCTTGATTCCGTTGATGTTGAAGGAAGCGACCTTGATCGTCACACCGAGAAGCTCGCGCCGCAACCGCAGCCCGATGCCGCTTGCGGGTTGGTGACGCGGAAAGCTGCGCCGCCGAGCGATTCGATGTATTCGACCGTCGCGCCCGCGATCAGGTCGAGGCTCATCGCATCGACCAGCAGCCGCACGCCATCGGTCTCGGTGACGAGGTCATCGGCCTCAGGCTCGCCCGCCATCTCGAACTTGTACTGAAAGCCCGAACAGCCGCCGCCTTCGACCGCGAGGCGCAGCACGGCGGGGCGGTTCTGCTTGGCAGCAATCGCGGCGATGCGCGCCGCTGCGCTGGGGGCGAGCGTGACACCGGCGCCGAGCGCGGGTTCAGAGAGCGTTGTGGTCATGTCCTCAAGATAGGCCGCCCTGGCGGCCCGCTCAAGTCACACCGTCTGGATATATTCCCGGAGCGCCTCGGCCTCGGCCTCGATGCGGTCGATGCGGAACTTCACGAGATCGCCGATCGAGACGAAGCCGACCATCCTGCCCTTGTCGATCACCGGCAAGTGGCGGATGCGCCGCCGCGTCATCAGGGCAAGCGCTTCGAGCGCGCTCTGCTCCGGGCTGACCGAGATCACCGGCGCGGTCATCACGTCGCGCACGCGCATCTGCAGTGCGGCGGCACCGTGGGTCTTGAGTGCGTAGAGCACGTCGCGTTCGGAAAAGATCCCGGCCACTTCAGTCCCGGCGTCGGTGACCGGCAAGGCCCCGATCCGGCGCGTGGCGAGCGTTTCAACAGCGTCCGCAACAAGGTCGTCGGCATGGCAGTGCCATACTTCTCCTGAACGACCGGCGATCAACATGGCGATCGACATGGCATCCTCCTTCCCCCACCCGGGGAGAGCCTCTTTGTCCGGCAAGTCGTTCCAATGCTTGCCGATTCGCCGATCATGCCACCAAAGGGCAGGCGGGGAAAGCGATTGCCTTGGAGCCGCGAGCGGCGCATGGAACGGCGCATGGCCCAGCCTGTCCGCCCCTCCCCGCTCGACGATCCGGACTACGCCGAATTCGCGTGGGGCCGCTACTTCCGCATCATGCGCTGGATGGGCCTGCTGACCCTCGTCGTCATGGCGGCAGCCGCCTGGTATCTCTATGCGGCGGTCGGGCTGGTTTCGATCCATCTCTACATCGCAGCCATGCTCGGCATCGGCCTGACGATGATGCTGATGGCGGCGCTGATGGGGCTCGTGTTCCTCTCCAGCGGCACCGGGCATGACGAGGCGGTCGACAACGGCCTCGAGCAGCACGTCGACAGCTGGTGGAAGTAGCGCCGCTTACTCCGGCGGCGTGAGCAGGTAGTCCTCGACCGGAATTCCGCCGATCACGTGCTCCTGGATGATCCGCTCCAGCACGGCGGGCGTGCAGGAGTGGTACCAGACGTTGTCCGGATAGACGAGCGCGACCGGTCCGGCGGCGCAGACGCGCAGGCAGCCGACCTTGTTGCGCAGCACGCCCTGCGGCCCGCCCAGCTTGAGCTCGCCCAGCCGCTTCTTGAGGAAGTTCCACGCTTCGTCGCCCGCCTCGCGCGGGGCGCACTTGTCCTTTTCGGGGCCGGCACAGAGCAGGATGTGCCGCTGCGGCGCGAACCCGCCGAGGCCCGCGACCGCCTGCCGTGCCAGCGTGATCTCCTCAGGCTTCACCGGATCAGCCATGCATCGAGCCTTTCGCGAAGCGCCGGGTCGATCGGCTGCGGGCGCTCGCCGTCGGTGAACACGATCGTGACGTGTGCCGTCGCCACCGGGCGGCCATCCTGGAGCAGCAGCTGCCTGAGGCTCCAGCTGCTGCGCCCGCCCGGCAGCGCGCCGACGCGGCATTCGAGGCCTGCCGGGTAATAGGCCTGCGCCAGATAATCGATGGTGACATTGGCGACCATGAACCGCGCGTTATCAGTGTTCTTCGGCATGCCGACGGCAGTGATGAAGCGCAGCCGGGCATCCTCGAACACCGCCGCCATCGCCACGTTGTTGATGTGCCCGTTGGGATCGAGATCGGCGAACCGCGTCGTGACGGCATTGCCGAAAGGGTAGCGCGCGGGATCGAGCAGCGCGGGATCAGGTCTGGCCATGCACGCGCCCTAGCACGCGGGAAGCCGCGAGATTAGCCCTTCTTGCCGACGATCCGCGCGATTTCCGCCGCGACGAGCTTTTCGACCATCGGCGGCAGGTTCTTGTCGAGCCATTCGGCCAGCGCTGGGCGCAGCATCTCGCGCACCATGCCCTCGAGCGAGGTTTCGCCCGAGCGGACGATCTGCGGGCTGGCGCCGGGGGCGGACAGCATCGCCAGCGCGGTCAGCGAATCGCGCATCGAAGCGGTGGTCTCGTCCGCCAGCAGCGGCGCCTCCTCTTCGTTTGCTTCGACAGCTGCGGCGCGGTCTTCGTTCAGGATCTGCGCGGCCACTTCGCTGAGATCGAGTACGTCGGCAGGGAACGACGCCGGGCGACCTTCGCTCCGTGTCGCCGGACGGGCAGAAACACGCGGCGCGGCAGGCATGTCCGCGGCAGCATCGCGGCGGCTGCGCTCACGCGCGGCATCGGCCCGATTGTCGCGCGCGATCACCTTCTTGATCGATTCGAGGATCTCCTCGACCGAAGGTTCAGAAGCCTGACGCATGCATTACCCCACACACTACTCTGGGCCGAATCAGTCGGCCGCCCCGCGGTCCTGTACCATTACGGCACGGTTTGTGCAGGAATTGTCGCGGTCTGGGCCGGCGTGTCAACCGTGCGCGTCGCCTTAGGGGGTGTCGGCGAGTCGAGCGACCAGTCGAATACGCGGCCCCGTACACGGCGGTAGTTGGCCTCGGGATCGTAGAGCGTCGCCGGATCGAAGCCGAGATCGGCGGCCTGCGCCTTGCCCATCGCGGCAATCAGGTTGAACGCGGCGACATAGGCATTGCGCCGCGCTGCCACGAGGCCCACCTGCGCGCGCAGCAGTTCCTGCTCGGCATCGAGGATGTTGAGGATCGTGCGGTTGCCCACGGTGTTTTCCGCGCGCACACCTTCGAGGCTCAGCGCCGCGGCATCGACGGCGGTCTGATTGAGCACGATCACGTCGTTCGCCGCGCGCCACTGGGTATAGGCCGAGCGGACATTGGCAATGACCGTCCGCTCGGTCCCGATTTCCTGCTCCTGCACGGCGGTCGCGGTGGCCTGGGCCTGCCGCTGGCGCGCGGCGGGAAGACCGCCTTGGAACAGCGGGATCGAGATGCGCGCACCGGCCTGCGCCGTGGTCTGGCTCTGGGTAAATCGGGTGCCGCTCCCGGCCCCGGCGCCGCCCAGCGAATTGAAGTAGGTCTGGTACTCGCCCGAGGTAAACAGCGAGATCGTCGGCAGACGGCCAGCCCCCGCGGCCTTGGCATCATAGCCCGCCGCCTTGCTGCGCTGGCGTGCGGCTTCGAGATCGGGATTGTTGTCGAGCGCGGTCTGCACCGCTTCCTCGGGCGATTCCGGCAGCCCGGCCAGCGGCGGCGGCGGCTGCAGATCGTCCGGCACCTTGCCGACGATCTGGACATAGCGCTCGCGGCTGGCGACCAGCGCGGCTTCCGCACTGCGCAGATCGGCGCGCGCCAGAGCGAGGCGCGAATTGGACTGCGCCACGTCGGTCCGCGTCACGTCGCCGATCTCGAACCGGTCGGTGGTGGCCTTGAGGTTGACCTCGAGCACCTGCACGTTGTTGCGGTTGAGCCCTACGGTCGCGGAATCGCGGATCACGTCCATGTAGGCCGCGACGACCTGGCTGAACACGCCCGCCTCGGTTCCGCGCAGCGCTGCCTCACCGGCCTCGACGCGGATCTTGGCGGCGGCAAGCGAATTGCGCACGGCGCCGCCCGAATAGATCGGCACGCTGAGCTGCGGGTCGACCGTCATCAGGCGCTGCGGCGCGATGAAGGTGTTGGGGCCCTGCTTGAGGAATTCGGTGTAGTTGATCGTGCCGGTCAGGCTGGGCAGGCCCGGCGCGCGGGCGATCGGCACGCTTTCGTCGGTCGCACGCAAGTTCGCACGTGCAGCATTCAGATCGGGGTTGCCCGCATAGGCTGCTGCCAGCGCGCCCTGCAGGTCGTCGGCCTGCGCTGGAACAGCGGCCAGCGCCATGGCAAGCGCCGAAAGCGCGGGAGCAGCGCGGAAGGCGCAGATCATGGGGTTCAGAAGCTCCACTTGCGCGGGGCGGCAAAGGCAGCAAGCGGGGCAAAGTCGGCTTCCGCCAGCACCGTCATCGCGAGCGAGCCGGCCACCTTGCGGCCCAGCGCAAGACGGGTCACGCCGCGCTCGACCATGCCGCCAACGACGCGGCCCTCCGCCGTGACGACACCGGCCAGAGCAGCGGGCACCGCTTCGATGGCGCCGTCGACCAGCACCAGCGAGTATTCGCCGGCCTTGGCCCAATCGCCGCCAGCAGCAACCAGCGTGACCGTGCCGGCCAGTTTTTCCGCCAGCGCGGCGAGATAGCCGCCCGGGTTGCCTATCACCAGCACGCTGTCGTCAGCGGTGGGTTCGGCGGCGGTCAGCATCTGGCCATACGTCAGCGCGGGCGAAAGCACTTCGCCATCGCCGAGCGCCACGGCGCGGTCGGCATAGGCCACCGCGCGGCGCGCCTCGGGCACGAAGTCTTCGCGCGGCACGGCAAGAAATGCTGCGAGAATGGCCGGATCGTTGACGCCGCTCACGCGCAGCTGGCTGTCGATCATCGCGCGGCGCGCGGACTCGGTCTCGGCAACTCCAGCGCGTTCTTCCACCACCGTCATGAAATCCCTCATTCTTCGTCCGGGCTGCGCAGCCAGCCGGCACCTGGCGCCGCTGCCGACTGAAAGCTGCGTCTTTAGATTTCCAGCCCTTAGAATATCGTCTCCGGCGCGCCAAGCGCTTTGCATGACGCTGGTCGATGGCTAAACGGCGGTTCATCGATTGTGCCCGCGTACGGCGGGCACCAAACCAGTGGAAGGAACCAGCCATGGCAGAGATGACAACGATCCGGGAGGAAGACCTCATCGAAAGCGTGGCCGATGCGCTGCAATACATCAGCTACTTCCACCCGATGGACTACATCCGCGCGCTGGGCGACGCCTACGAAGCCGAACAGGGCCCCGCGGCAAAGGACGCCATCGCCCAGATCCTCACCAACAGCCGCATGTGCGCCGAAGGGCACCGCCCGATCTGCCAGGACACCGGCATCGTCAACGTGTTCATCAAATGGGGCCAGGACTGCCGCCTCGAAAGCGACAAGAGCCTGCAGGACGTCGTCGACGAAGGCGTGCGCCGGGCCTACCTCGATCCCGAAAACAAGCTGCGCGCCTCGGTGCTGGCCGATCCCGCCTTCACCCGCCGCAACACGAAGGACAACACGCCCTGCGTGCTCCACGTCGAGATGGTGAAGGGCAACAAGGTCTCGGTCGATGTCGCGGCCAAGGGCGGCGGCAGCGAGAACAAGTCGAAGTTCAAGATGATGAACCCCAGCGATTCGATCGTCGACTGGGTGATCGAGATGCTGCCGCAGATGGGCGCCGGCTGGTGCCCGCCGGGCATGCTCGGCATCGGTATCGGCGGCACGGCCGAGCACTGCATGCTGCTGGCCAAGCAGGCGCTGATGGAGCCGATCGACATGGCCCAGCTCAAGCTGCGCGGGCCGCAGAACGATGTCGAGGCGCTGCGCATCGAGATCTTCGACAAGGTCAACGCGCTCGGCATCGGCGCGCAGGGCCTCGGCGGGCTCTCCACGATCCTTGACGTCAAGATCATGGACGCCCCCTGCCACGCGGCGGGCAAGCCGGTCGCGATGATCCCCAATTGCGCCGCCACGCGCCACGCGCATTTCACGCTCGACGGTTCGGGTCCGGCGTTCCTCGAAACGCCCAAGCTCGACGAGTGGCCCGACGTGCATTGGACGCCGGATGCGGCGGCCAAACGCGTCGATCTCGATACGCTGACGCCGGAGGAAGTGCAGAGCTGGAAACAGGGCGACCGCCTCCTGCTCAACGGCAAGATGCTCACCGGCCGCGATGCCGCGCACAAGCGCATCGCCGACATGCTGGCCAAGGGCGAGCAGCTGCCGGTCGATTTCAAGGGGCGCGTGATCTACTACGTCGGCCCGGTCGATCCGGTCGGCAACGAAGTGGTCGGCCCCGCGGGCCCGACCACCGCGACGCGCATGGACAAGTTCTCCGACACCATGCTGAACCTCGGCCTGCTCGCCTCGGTCGGCAAGGCGGAGCGCGGCCCGGCCGCCACCGAGTCCATCGCGAGGCACAAGTCCGCCTACCTCATGGCCGTCGGCGGCGCGGCTTACCTCGTCGCGCGCGCGATCAAGCAGTCCAAGGTCGTCGGGTTTGCCGATCTCGGCATGGAAGCGATCTATGAATTCACCGTGGAGGACATGCCGGTAACGGTCGCGGTCGATTCGACCGGGCAGAACGTCCACCAGCTGGCGCCGCTGGTGTGGAAGAAGAAGATCAGCGAAGAGGGGCTGCTTCCCGCGTGATCCATCGACCAACGGCTGACTGCGCTCGACTGCCCGGCTGGCGCTGGCCGGTCGGTTGGGCGTAGAAGCGGTCGAATGGCCACGCTTCCCGTCGATACTGCTGCCGAACGTCCGCACGTCCCCGCGCGTGCGGTGTTCCTGTCGGCGGCCGCGCTGTGGCTCACCTATTTCCTGCTGATCACTCTGCGCGGGATCGTCGTCGATCTCGGCGAGTTCAACGAACTGCTGTGGCGCCGCGCCGTGGTCACGCTCGCCGGGATTGCCGTCACACTGCTCGCGTGGCCGCTGCTGCGCCGGTTCGACGGGCGCAGCAACGGGGCGCGGATCGGCGCGGCGCTCGTCATCATGCTGCCCGCCGCGCTCGCGCTCGCCGCGATCAACCAGCAGTGCTTCGCCCCGGTCGAGAAGAAGATCATCGCGCGCGAGGCCAAGGCCGCACAGGCGCAGGCCGAGGCGGCGGCGCGGGCGATCCGGGGCCAGCAAGGCACCGCGCCGATTGTCCTGCCGTCCGATGTGCCGCTGCCCTCGGTGCGCGTGCGCCACGATGTCTCGGGCAATGTCCTGATCGACGTCGCCGCCCCGCCGCAGGCCATCCCGGTGCCGCCTCCGCCGCCCGAGCCCCCCGCGCCGCCGGCCTCGCCAGCGCCGCCGCGCGCGTCGAAGGTCATGGCCGCGCCGACTGAGGATGGCGATGATGATCAAACCGACAGCGACAATGACGAAGAAGCGGTGATCACCGCGCCCGGCGGCGTTTCCATCATCCGCCGCAGTGACGGGACGGCGGAAGTGCGCGTCGGCGCCCACCGTGTCCCCACCGATGCCGAGCATGCCGAAGAGGTCGCCCGCGAACTCGCGCAGGCGCAGCGTGAAGTTGCCGAGGCGCAGCGCGAGATCGAGCGGGCCAAGGCAGAGCGCTTTTCTGCCGCACAGGCGAGACTGGCCGGCATCGATGCCGTGCGCTGGAACGTGCTGCGCGGCCTCGCCGATGCGGGTCTCGTCGCCGAGAAGGATGTCCCGCCGCCGCCTGCCGGACCTGTCGGCGAAGCAGTGAAGCAGGTCCACGCGCGCAATGCCGAGGTGCACAAGGCCCGCGACGCAAAGCCGCGCCCCGTCCCCCGCCCTGCGCCGAAGCGCCCCGCCGCGAAGCCCACGCCGGCGCCTGCGCCCACGCCCTCGCCCACGGCCAGCACTGCGCCGTCACCCGTGCCAGCGCCCGCTGCAACCGACAGCGACAGCCAGATCCACAGCATGATCATCAGCAAGATGATCGAAGACGAAGGCCTGTGGAAGCAGCTCACCGATGTCGCGCTCGGTCGATACTTCCTGCTGATCGCGTGGGCCGGGCTCTACATCGCGCTCGGCAATGCCGAGATGGCCCGCGCCTCCGAACGGCGCGAGGGGGAATACAAGCGCGCAGCAAAGGCCGCAGAGCTGCGCAGCTTGCGCTATCAGGTCAATCCGCACTTCCTGTTCAACACGCTGAATTCGCTCTCCGCCCTCGTCATGGTGGGCCGCACCGAACAGGCGGAGAAGATGATCCAGACGATCTCCAGCTTCTACCGCCACAGCCTTGCCGGCGATCCCACGGCCGACGTGCCGCTGGCCGACGAGATTTCCTTGCAGCGCCACTATCTGGAAATCGAGGCGGTGCGCTTCCCGGAGCGGCTGGTTTGCGAATTCGATGTGCCGCCGGGGCTCGAGAACGCCTGCGTGCCGGGGATGATTCTCCAGCCGCTGGTCGAAAATTCGATCAAGTACGGCGTCTCCGCGAGCACGCGCCCCGTCACCATCCGCATCGCGGCGGCGGAAGCTGGTGGCAAGCTGGTGCTCACCGTCGCGGATGATGGGCCGGGCAAGGGCGGCGCCAGCGGCAGCACCGGCATCGGTCTCGAAAACGTCCGCAACCGCCTAGCGGCGCGCTTCGGCGACGAGGCGCGGGTGGAAAGCGGAGCCCTGCCGGCCGGCGGCTATGCCACGGTGCTGACGATCCCGTTGGTGCGGTCGGGCTGCGAATAGAAGAGGGAACGCATGCGCACATTGATCGTCGATGATGAACCGCTTGCGGTGGAGCGCATGCAGATCCTCTGCGCGCGCATTCCCGCGCTCCATGTCGTCGGCACGGCCAGCGACGGTGCGGCGGCGCTGCGGCTGTGCGAAGCGCTCTCGCCCGAGCTCGTGCTGCTCGACATGACCATGCCCGAAGTCGATGGCCTCGGCGTTGCCCGCGGCCTTGCCCGCCTGTCCCCGCGTCCCGCCGTCATCTTCGTCACCGCACACGATCACTTCGCGGTCGAAGCCTTCGATTGCGACGCGGTGGATTACGTCCTCAAGCCCGTCGCGCAAGACCGCCTCGAACGCGCCGTCGAGCGCGCGCTGGCCCGGCGCGACACCGCCACTACGCCCACCGAAGCCGCGCCTACAGAAAGCCCGTGGATCGAGGAATTCTGGGTCCCCCACCGCAGCGAGCTGATCCGCGTTGCCGCCGGTGACATCGACCGCATCGACGCCGAGCGCGACTACGTGCGCCTTCATGTGGGCGCCCGCAGCTACCTCCTCCTCCACACCATCCAGCGCCTCGAAGACCGCCTCGACCCCGAACGCTTCATCCGCCTCCACCGCTCGACGATCGTGCGGCGCGACCGGATCGCGGGGCTGAAGCACGATGGGCTGGGGGTATGGTCGGCGCAGCTCGCGGATGGCGAACTGCTGCGCATCGGGCGGACGTATCTGGCGAAGGCCAAGGCGATGGCGGGGCGCTAGCTTCTCGGCGCAATCCGCCGATAGCTCAGCGCCTCCGCCACATGCACCCGCCCCACCGTCTCCGCTCCCGCCAGGTCCGCAATCGTGCGCGCCACGCGCAGCATGCGGGTGTAGCTGCGCGCCGAGAGCCGCATCGCTTCCGCAGCCTGTGACAGCAGCTTGCGCCCCGGCTCGTCCGGGGTCGCGTATCGTTCAAGCAGATCGCCTTCCAGCTCGGCATTGGTGCGCCGCCCGCTGCCGTCGAGCCTTGCCGTCTGCACCCGCCGCGCCGCCGCGACGCGCGCGGCGACCGCGTCCGATCCTTCGGCGGGGGGCGGCAGCGCCAGATCGGCGGCGGAAACGGGATCGACTTCGACATGCAGGTCGATCCGGTCGAGCAGCGGGCCCGAAACCTTCGACTGGTAATCCCCCGCGCAGCGCGGGGCGCGGCTGCAGCCCAGCGCCGGATCGCCGAGATAGCCGCAGCGGCATGGGTTCATCGCCGCCACCAGCTGCACCCGCGCCGGAAACGTCACATGCGCATTGGCGCGTGCGACGGTGACTTCGCCCGTCTCCAGCGGCTGGCGCAGCGAATCGAGCACCGCGCGCTGGAACTCCGGCAGTTCATCCAGAAACAGAACGCCGAGATGCGCCAGGCTGACTTCGCCGGGTCGCACCTTCAGCCCGCCGCCCGTCAGCGCCGCCATCGAAGCCGAATGGTGGGGTGCGCGGAACGGCCTCGCGCGGCTGATCCGGCCTTCCTCCAGCAGACCTGCGACCGAGGCCACCAGCGATGCTTCCAGCGCTTCCGAAGGCGTCAGTTCGGGCAGGATCCCCGGCAGGCAGGAGGCCATCAGCGACTTGCCCGCACCCGGAGGGCCGATCATCAGCAGATTGTGCCCGCCCGCCGCCGCGATCTCTAGCGCACGCTTGGCGGTTTCCTGCCCTTTCACTTGCCTGAGGTCCGCCCGCCGCTCCGGCGCGTCGACTTCGCCCGGTGCGGGAATCGGCAGGCGCATCGTGCCCTTGAGGTGGTTGAGCAGGCTGATCAGATCGGGCGCCGCGACCACTTCCACCCCGCTTGCCCAGCGTGCTTCCGCGCCTTGCGCCGCCGGGCAGATCAGCCCTTTCTCGATCTCGCTCGCATGGAGCGCGGCCAGCAGCACGCCGGGGCTCGCGATCACCCGGCCATCGAGCGCGAGTTCGCCCACCGCGACAAACTCCGCGACGGCTTCCAGATCGACCACGCCCATCGCCGCCAGCAGCGCCAGCGCAATGGGCAGGTCATAGTGCGAGCCTTCCTTGGGCAGGTCCGCCGGGGAAAGGTTCACCGTGATGCGCTTGGGCGGCAGCGCCAGCCCGAGTGCGGCGAGCGCCGAATGCACCCGCTCGCGGCTTTCGCCCACCGCCTTGTCGGGCAGGCCGACGACGCGGAAAGTCGGCAGCCCCGGCGCGATCTGGCACTGCACTTCGACCGCGCGCGCCTCGAGCCCCAGATAGGCAACCGTGGATACCAGCGCGACCATACCAACCCCCAAGTCCGTTCGGCAGCCTAAGGTCGGGTCGGAGCGCGGGATAGGGGAAGGCGCGGGGTCTTGCCAAATCGGAGGCAAAAAGGTCTTAAGCGCGATTTACCGCGTTTTGCTGGAAAAGCGGCAAGCATGAGCGGATTATGAGCGCACCATGCTCCGACTCACTTGCGCCCTGCTGCTCAGTCTGGCCGCCGCGGCACCAGCCGCTGCGCAGCAGACGGCGACGCGTACCTGGGTCGATTCGCACGGCACCACCTGGACCGAAGTGACCACCACCCGCACGGTCACCGAGGAGCCGCGCAGCCAGCGCGTCGCGCGGGCGATCGAGGGCCTGCCCCGCTTCGGCCCCTTTGCGGTTGTCGATACGACCCACGCGGCGCTGGTGGGCGAGATCGACGACACGTCGCCCACTCTGTTTCGCGCCATGCTGCAGGCCCATCCGGGCATTCGCATGCTCGAACTCGTCGACTGCCCCGGTACAATCGACGATGGCGCGAACCTCACGCTCGGGCGGCTGATCCGGCGCCATGGCATCGCCACTGACGTGCCCTCAGGCGGCTCGGTGCGCTCGGGCGGGTTCGAGATCTTCCTCGCCGGCAAGACCCGCCACGCTGCGCCCGATGCCGAATTCGGCGTCCACGCGTGGAAGGACGAGCAAGGCCACCAGCCCGACGACTTCGCGCCCGATGAAGGCCCCAACAAGGCCTATCTCGATTACTACCGCGAAATGGGCCTCAGCGCCGAAGAAGCCGAAGGGCTCTATGCCCTCACCAATTCGGTGCCCAACGAACAGATGCTCTGGCTCCACACCAAGGACATCAAGCCGTTCGTGAAGGTGGAATAGCGCGGCCTAGAGCCTGTCCTGTTTAGGTGGAGGCGTCGGCCCGCCCCTTCGGGGTCGCGTCAGGAAGCCCGCTGGACAGCGTCACGTCGCTGGCACGGGCTACCAGTCCGCACTGCGCGCCGTTCCTTGCCAGCAGGCTTCCTGACGCGATGACGATGCCTTCACCTAAACAGGACAGGCTCTAGTGCGCCGCGCCCCAGCTGGGTCCGGTGCCGATCTCCACGCCCAGCGGCACCGTCAGCTTGACCGCCGGTTCCGCCGCGCCGGCCATTACCGCTTCGATCACCGCGCGCGCTGCCGCCACATCGGCTTCGGGCAGTTCGAACACCAGTTCGTCGTGCACCTGCAGCAGCATGCGCACGTGGCCCAATCCCGCCGCCGCCAGCGCCGGGTTCATCCGCGCCATCGCGCGCTTGATGATATCCGCGCTGGTGCCCTGGATCGGCGCGTTGATCGCCGCGCGCTCGCTGCCCTGCCGTTCGGCCTGGTTCTTCGAATTGATGCGCGGGAACCACGTCTTGCGGCCGAACAGCGTTTCCGAATAGCCCTTCGCCCGGACGCTCTCCAGCGTCTCGTGGATATAGCGCTGGATGCCGGGGAAGCGCTCGAAGTAGCGGTCGATCATAGCCTGCGCCTCATCCGCGCTCACACCCAGCCGCCCGGCCAGCCCCCAGCGGCTGATGCCGTAGAGGATCGCGAAGTTGATCGTCTTCGCCCGTCCGCGCGTGTCGCGGTCGACCGTGCCGAACAGCTCCTGCGCGGTGCGCGCGTGGATGTCCTGACCTGCCGCGAAGGCTTCCTTGAGCGCCGGAACATCGGCCATGTGCGCTGCGAGCCGCAGCTCGATCTGGCTATAGTCTGCCGCCAGCAGCACATTGCCGGGTTCGGCCACGAACGCGTCGCGGATCTGGCGCCCGATCTCGGTGCGGATCGGGATGTTCTGCAGGTTGGGCTCATTCGAGGAAAGCCGCCCCGTCTGCGCGCCGACCAGACTGTAGCTGGTGTGCACGCGGCCGGTGGCGGGATTGATCGCAGCCTGCAGCGCGTCGGTATAGGTCGACTTGAGCTTCGAAAGCTGGCGCCACTCCAGCACCAGGGTCGCCACTTCCGCCCCCTGCGCAGCAAGGCCTTCGAGCACCGACTGGTCGGTTGAATATTGCCCGGTCTTGCCCTTCTTCCCGCCTTTGTAGCCCAGCTTGTCAAACAGGATTTCGCCCAACTGCTTGGGGCTGCCAATGGTGAAGGGCTGGCCGGCCTTCTCGTGGATCACGGTTTCAAGGCCCGCGATCGTCTCGGCAAACTGCGATGAAAGCCCCGCCAGCCGCTCGCGGTCGACGCGGATGCCGTGCCGCTCCATGCCCGCAACCACCGGCACCAGCGGCCGGTCGACTCGCTCGTAGATGCGCGTGCCGCCTTCCTCGGCAAGGCGGGGCGCCAGCAGCCGATGGAGCCGCCATGTCACTTCGGCATCCTCGGCGGCATAGCGCGTCGCATCGGCCAGCGGCACTTCGGCGAACGAGATCGCCTTCTTGCCAGTGCCGCACAGGTCCTTGAAGGTCATGGTCGTGTGGCCAAGGTGGCGGGCAGACAATTCATCCATGCCATGCCCGGCAATCCCGGTCTCGCCGCGCCCGGCATCGAGGCAGAAGCTCATTACCATCGTGTCGTCGATGGGGCTGACCATGATGCCGTAGCGGGCCAGCACGTTGAGATCGTACTTGATGTTCTGCCCGATCTTGAGCACCGCATCGCTTTCGAGCAGCGGCTTCAGGAGCGCCAGCGCCGCCTCGCGCGGGGCTTGGACTGGTGCTTCAGCGAACATGTCGCTGCCCCGGTGGCCGAGCGGGATGTAGCAGGCATCGCCCGGCCCGAGCGCAAGGCTCACGCCGACAAGGTCCGCCTGCATCGCATCGAGCGCGCTGGTCTCGGTGTCGACCGCCACGACCCGCGCCGCCTCTGCCCGCGCGACCCATGCGGCGATGTCTTCCAGCGTCTGCAGGCAGCGGTAGCCGGCCAGATCGATCGCGGGCCAGTCCGGCAGGCTCTGCCGCGTTTCCGCCGCGCCCGCCGGGTTCGAGGATGGCGCGCCGCCCGCAGCAGGCGCTTCCACCGGCGCGGTGCCCAGTTTGCGCAGCAGGCTGGTAAAGCCGTGCTCGGACAGGAACGCCGCCAGCGGATCGGGCGGGATCGCTGTCAGCTCGAAGGCATCGAGCGGCAGCGGCAACGGGCAATCCTCCTTCAGCTGGACGAGCTGGCGCGAAAGGCGGGCCATGTCGGCCTGCTCGATCAGGCTGTCGCGCAGCTTGCCGGGCTTCATCGTCGGTGCGGCGGCCAGCGCGCCTTCCAGCGTGCCGTGTTCCTGGATCAGCTTGGTCGCGGTCTTGGGACCGATGCCGCGAATGCCGGGCACGTTGTCCACCGCATCGCCCATCAGCGCCAGCACATCGCCGACGCGCTCGGGCTCGACGCCGAACTTCTCCATCACCTCGGGCAAGTCGATGCGCTGGTTCTTCATCGTATCGAGCATGTCGATATAGCCGCTGCCTGCGTGCGGCCGCCCGACGAGCTGCATCAGGTCCTTGTCCGACGAGACGATGGTGACATTCCACCCGCGCTCCGCTGCCGCCAGCGAATAGGATGCGATCAGGTCGTCCGCTTCGAGCCCTTCCTCTTCGATGCAGGGGAGGCTGAACGCGCGCGTCGCATCGCGGATGAGCGGGAACTGCGGGACGAGGTCTTCGGGCGGCGGCGGGCGGTTCGCCTTGTACTGGTCATAGAGATCGTTGCGGAAGGTGATCGAACCCTTGTCGAGGATCACCGCAAGGTGCGTCGGCCCGTCGGCCTTGTGCAGGTCCTCCGCCAGTTTCCACAGCATTGTGGTATAGCCATAGACCGCGCCGACCGGCACGCCCGCCGGATTGGTCAGCGGCGGCAGGCGGTGGTAGGCGCGGAAGATATAGGCCGAACCGTCGATCAGATAGAGGTGGCGCTGGGCGGAATCGAGCGGCGGCGCGGCGTCTGCGGTGGTGTCCATGTCCGCTCTGGTAGCGCCTCGCCCCCGTCAGCGGAAGCGCCCGATGTTGCGGCGCTGCAGCAATGACAGGGTGATTCATGCGGTCCGAATGCGCTCTCTTGCCCCGCCAAGGCGTGGCAAAAATTGTTATATTTCAAAAAATTAACGGCTCTATGACGGGATTGCTGCTCCTAAGACTTGCAAGCAGGTGAATTGCCGATTAATTGGGGCGAGAAGTCTACCGCCAGAGTAGGCTTTGCGGCGGGCTGCGGGCCCGGCGCGGTCCACTTCAATCCAGGGATTGTAACGCATGCGCAAGCTCCTCCTCGCCGCTGTCGCCGGCACTGCCTTCGCTCTCGCCGGTTGCTCGGAAAAGGCTCCTGAAGCCCCCGCCACCGAAGCCGCCATGGAATCGACTGAAGCCGCTATGGACGCTTCGGCTGCTCCGTCGGAAGACGCTTCGGCTCCGGCTGCTGACGCTTCGAGCGAAGCCGCGAAGATGTAATCAAGCCCGCAAGGGTTTGATAGAGATAGAGGGGCGTGGCCACTGCAGTGGCTGCGCCCCTTCTCTTTTGTGCCCGTTCTCTTTTGTGCATGCAGCGCGCACGCTAGGCCGCGCTCCGCATCACAGCGGGCAATTGCCGACATACTGGAAAATCAGCGGCGCGCCGTCTCGAAGCTCGCCGGCAGCGGCGGCTGGCTGTAGCCATCGTAGAGCACGCGGGCGATCTGCGCGATCAGCCCGGCGTGGGCGGTGTGGCCCTCGGGCCCCGTCACGAAAATCGCGATGGCAAGGTGCCGCCCATCGGGCAAGCGCACGATGCCGACATCGTCGGTCACGCCCGCCAGCGTCCCCGTCTTGTGCGCAAACACCACGCCTTCGGGCAGGCCGCTGCGAATGCGGTTCTTGCCGGTGCTCGTGCGGGTCATCGTATCGAGCAGCACCGCCCGGCTTTCCGGGCTCAGCGCGCCGCCGCGGTCGATCGCGGCGAGCAGCTGGACCATCGCGCGCGGCGTGCTGCTCGTGCGGGTGTCGATCGTCGTCACCGGATTGACCCGCCCGTCGTCACGCACCAGTGTCGCCATCGTGTGATCGAGGTGCTGGCCCGTCACGCCGATGCGGTTGAGCCAGGTGTTCACCGCACCGATCCCGCCGACAGCGGCAATCAGTCCATCGGTCGCATGGTTGTCGCTGCGCGTGATGGAAAGCTCCATCAGGCTCTGCGCGGACATCACCATGCCGGGGCGCACCGCAGCAACCGTGCCGCGCGAGCTTGCGGCTTCGGCGACGGGCACCATCATCGGGAACTGCTGGTCGAGCCGCAGGCGGCCCTGCTCCACACCGGAAAGATAGGTGGCCGCCACAGCGATCTTCGCGGTGCTGGCCATCGGAAACGGCATGTCGCCGTTGATCATGATCTGCCCGCCGCCATCGAGATCGACCGCCGCGACGCCGATGCGCCCGCGTCCTTGCGCCACGATTGCAGAGACTTGTTGCTCGATCGCCGCGTCACGCGCGTTCTGAAGCGAGGTCCCCGGGCGCGCTGCGGCAGGGGCCGAGACGAGCGCAAGCGGCGCAGCGCACCAAAGCGCAACTGCGACCCATTTGCCCATCATCTTGATGCCGGAAGCCATTATCCCCCTTAGCCGACAATCCCTTTAGGATGTATTAGTACCCTAACCTATTGGGATTCGCCGGCAAGCACTGTTCCCGCAGGTGGTCGCACATGCCGCCCGGCCTGTCTTGCAGATGGGGCGCTAGACATTAACCGCGCGATTAATGATAGTGGCGCGAGCAACAGCAAAGCGAATAGCCCGGTGCAAAGCGGGCAAGAGGAGCGGATGACGGCGGAGTCCCAGCAAGCCCTGGCCGAGGGCCTTCAGCGGGTGATGGCGCGCGCCAGTCGTCTCGGCCCGGTGACGGACCTGCTGCGCCTGTCCGGCGGTGCCAACATGCAAAGCTGGCGCTTCGAGGTCGGCGGGGAAGCCTTCGTCCTCCGCCGGGCGCCCTCCGCCGAATGGGTCGCGGGCCGCGCGCTCGACATGGCCAGGGAAGCCGCGGTGATCCGCTGCGCGCAGGCAAACGGTGTTCCCGCCCCCGAAGTGGTCGCCGAACTCGAACCGCAGGATGATATCGGCCTCGGCTTCATCATGCGCTGCGTGCCGGGCTCGCCCGATCCGGATAATGCGCTCACCTCCCCGCCTGCGCTGCTCGCTGAAATCGCCGCTGCGATGGCCAAGGTCCACGCGCTCGATCCCGCCGCGCTGCCGTTCCTGCCCGTGCTCGAGCCGACCGCCGGCGTCGAAGGCCTCGCCGCGCAGTTCGCCGAGGCAGGCGGAGACCGGCCCGCCATCGCGCTCGGTCTCGCCTGGCTGCGCGCCAATCTGCCGCCGCCCGCCCCGCTCGCCGTGCTCCACGGCGATCTGCGCATCGGCAATATCATGGTCGACGATGGGCACTTGTCGGCCCTGCTCGATTGGGAGCTCGCCCACCTCGGCGATGCCCACGAGGACCTCGCCTTCGGCTGCATGACCGTCTGGCGCTTCGGCCGGCTCGACAAGCGCGGCTTCGGGCTCGGCAGCATTGAAGACCTCGCCCGCGCGTATGAAGCAGCGGGCGGCACCGCCTTCGAACCCGCCCGCTTCCGCTTCTGGCTGATCTACCGCACGGTGTGGTGGGCGCTCTCCGCACTCTCGATGGGCAGAGGCTGGCGCAGCGGCGCGGACCGCTCGCTCGAACGCGTCGTGGTGGCGCGGCGCGCGGCGGAGCAGGATCTCGATCTGCTGCTCCTGCTCGAAACCGAAGCGCCCGAAACGGAGCGCGCGCGGCCCCTGCCGCCGCCCTCATCCGCGCCGCCCACTGGCGAAGGCGAGCCCAGCGCCGCCGAAATCCTCGCAGCTGTTTCCGAATGGCTCGCCGCCACCGTGAAGCCGCACATGGCCGCCGGGCGCGAGCGCTTCGAACTCGCCGTGGCGCAGAACGCGCTCGGCATCGTGCGGCGCGAACTGGCTGGTCGGCCGGACCCCCACGACAAGGCGCTGTGCGAGGCCATCCTGTCTGGCCGCACCACACTGGCGCAGCCCGGCCTCCTCGCCGATCTGCGCCGCCGCGTGCTCGATACGCTGGCGGCCGACATGCCGAAATACCCTGCGCTCAGCGAAGCGCGCCGCATTTGGGAGAGCACACCATGAACTTCGATCTGCCGCAGGAGCTTGTCGACTACCTCGCCGAACTCGATGCCTTCATCGAGGCCGAGATCAAGCCGCTCGAGCAGGCGGACGACAACATCCGCTTTTTCGACCACCGCCGCGAATGGGCGCGCACCGATTTCGAGGATCAGGGCCTGCCGCGCCAGGAATGGGAAGCCCTCCTGATCGAAGCCACCCGCCGCGCCGATGCCGCCGGACACTGGCGCTTCTCCGCGCCCAAGAAATACGGCGGCAAGGACGGCAAGAACCTCTGGATGGCAGTGATCCGCGAGCATTTCGCGGCCAAGGGCCTCGGCCTGCACAACGATCTGCAGAACGAGCACTCGATCGTCGGCAACTTCCCGTTCGTGAACATGTTCGAACATTTCGGCACGCCCGAGCAGAGGCAAGAATTCATCCTCGGCGGCTTCGCCCGCACCCGTCGCGTGTCTTTCGGCCTCACCGAAGCGCGGCACGGCTCGGACGCGACGCATATGGAAACCCGCGCGGTGCGCGAGACGCGAGATGGCGTCCCCGGCTGGCGCATCGATGGCGAGAAGATGTGGATCACCGGCATGCACATCGCCAGCCACTGCGCCGTCTTCGCGCGCACGGCGGGCGAGCCGGGCGACGCGCGCGGGATCACCTGTCTCCTCGTGCCCAATCCCTCGCCGGGGCTGGTGATCGAGGAATACATGTGGACCTTCAACATGCCGACCGACCACCCGCGCCTTTCGCTCACCAATGTCTGGGTGCCCGAATCCGCGATGCTTGGGCCGGAAGGCGGCGGCCTCGCCATCGCGCAGAGCTTCGTCCACCAGAACCGCATCCGGCAGGCTGCATCCTCATTGGGCGCGGCCACGTTCTGCATCGAGGAATCGGTACGCTATGCGCGCGAACGCAAGCCCTTCGGCGAAGAGCTGGCGCGAAATCAGGCGATCCAGTTCCCGCTCGTGGAACTTGCCACCCAGTGCGAGATGCTGCGCCTCCTCATCCGCAAGACGGCGTGGGAAATGGACCGTCTCGAGGCCGAGGAAGGCGGCCACAAGCGCATCGAGCGCGAGCTCTCCGACAAGGTCTCGATGTGCAACTACTGGGCGAACCGCCTCGTCTGCGAAGCGGCGGACCGCGCGATGCAGGTCCACGGCGGCATCGGCTATTCACGCCACAAGCCGTTCGAGCACATCTACCGCCACCACCGCCGCTACCGCATCACCGAAGGCGCGGAGGAAATCCAGATGCGCAAGGTCGGCGCGTACCTGTTCGGCTATCTCGGGCCGCGCAAGGGGATGTTCGGGTAGGGGGCTACTCGGACAACCCGTTTAGCTGATCGAGAAGTATCGGCAGCGCGCTGCACAAGGTTTCCCAGACAATGTCCAGATTGATGTCGTAATAGCCATGCGCGATCCGGTTCCGCATGCCCCGGATCGCGCGCCATTCGATGTGCCTGTGCGCGTCCGTAAGCTCGGCATGCTGATCCATCAGCTTGGTTGCTGCCTCGCCAATGATCACAAGGTTCAGGATCACCGCTTGCTGCGTGCGCTTGTCGCCGAGGAAGTCGTCACGCTCCATGCCTTCGGTGTAGGTCAGAGCTTGCTCTGCGGCTTCGCGAATATGCTTCAGCAGGTCTTGCGCAGAAAGCGCCATCAGATCGGGCGCGCCTCGGCGACGATCTGCTCCCGAAATTCGGGCGCGATATCCTCGGGTGTGAGCAGGTCAACCCGCACGCCAAGCAGGTCCTCAAGGTCTGCCTGAAGACCACCGAGGTCAAACAGCGTGGCTCCGGGAAGAGGATCGACAAGGATGTCGAAGTCGCTCAGCGCGGTCGCTTGCCCTCGCAGTACCGACCCGAACAGGCGCGGATTTGCGGCGCGCCGCTGTGCCGCGCATGCGATCACGGCGGCGCGGTGGCGGGTCAGGATGCTGGCATGATCCATGGCAGCGAATCTATGGCGCTCGGGAATAGAGTGCAAGGTGTCGGTCGAACAGTCTCGCCGAACTCCATTTTCCTACATGGCGGCAATCCGGTACAAGCGCACCCGGCCCTCGGCCTCCCGCTCTTTGCTATCGTCGTTCTGCCCATGCGCGATTTTCCGCACAAAGTGTCATCTGTCACTTTGTGCGGGAATCACACTTTCAGATCAGTATCTTAAGGCGCATTCCGAAAAGCGACACGGTGTCGCTTTTGTCGCCATTCTTCCAACATTCGCGCCGTCGGCCAGGCCTTGATCAGGCGAACGCGGCCTTCAGATCATCGACGAGGTCGAGGCGCTCCCACGGGAAGAAATCGCCATCCGCCTTGCGGCCGAAGTGGCCGTAAGCAGCGGTCGGCTGGTAGATCGGCTTGTTGAGGCCCAGGTGCGTGCGGATCGCGCGCGGGGTCAGGCCGCCCAGCTTGGTGATGGCCTTGATTGCTTCCTCGATCTTGTCGTCGCCCACCGTGCCGGTGTCATGCGTGTCGACATAGAGCGAGAGCGGCTCGGAAACGCCGATCGCATAGGCGATCTGGATCGTGCAGCGCGTCGCAAGGCCCGAGGCGACCACGTTCTTGGCGAGGTAGCGGGTGATGTAGGCCGCCGAACGGTCGACCTTGGTCGGGTCCTTGCCCGAGAACGCGCCGCCGCCGTGCGGGGCCGCGCCGCCGTAGGTGTCGACGATGATCTTGCGGCCGGTCAGGCCGGCGTCGCCATCGGGACCGCCGATCTCGAACGAGCCGGTCGGGTTGATGTAGTACTTGGTCTCGCGCAGCAGCACCGGCGGGATCACCTCGGCGACGACGCGCTTCACATAGGCGTGCAGTTCGGCTTCCTTCTCGCCCTCGTCATAGCCCGGCGCGTGCTGGGTCGAGACGACGACGGCGGTCGCGGCGACGGGGAGCGAGCCTTCGTAGCGCAGCGTGACCTGGCTCTTGGCATCCGGCTCGAGGAACGGTGCCGCGCCGGAGTGGCGGTCGGCAGCCATGCGCTCGAGGATCTTGTGGCTGTAGTAGAGCGTCGCCGGCATCAGGTCGGGCGTCTCGTCAGTTGCATAGCCGAACATGATGCCCTGGTCGCCCGCGCCTTCGTCCTTGTTGTCCGCCGCGTCGACGCCCTGCGCGATGTGCGCGGACTGGCCGTGGAGGCGGTTGATGAACTCGAACTTCTCCCAGTGGAAGCCGTCCTGCTCATAGCCGATGCGCTTCACCGTCTCGCGCACGGTCTTCTCGATCTCTTCCTGCGCGCCCGGGGCCCATTCGCCGTCCTCGTAGACGCCCTTGCAGCGGATTTCACCGGCCAGCACCACCAGCTGCGTCGTCGTCAGCGTCTCGCAGGCAATGCGCGCTTCGGGGTCCTTTGTGAGGAACAGGTCCACGATGCCGTCGCTGATCTGGTCGGCAACCTTGTCCGGGTGGCCTTCGGAAACGCTTTCGGACGTGAACAGGTAGTCGGTGCGCATGAGGGGCTTCCTATGTGATATAAAGAATCCTTTATGTGGCCTCCCTAGCGCCCTCCGCCCCGCCTTGCAACCACGAGCGCAGCGCCAATCATCAGGAGCGCCCACGCAAGCGCCAGCCGGTTGCCGAGCCGCGCGAACAGTGTCGGCGCGTGTGCCGGCGGCACCATGCCATCGATCCGGCCCGCGCTGAGGCGCGGCACGGACTGGCGAACCACACCGTCGGCATCGATCACGGCGCTGATGCCGGTGGTCGTGGCGCGCAGGACCGGGAGCCCTTCTTCGATCGCGCGCATGCGGGCCTGCGCCAGATGCTGCGGCGGGCCCCAGGCGCCGAACCAGCCGTCGTTCGAGGGGTTGAAGATGTAGTCCGGCCGGTGCGCTCGGTCGGCCACTTCGCCGGAGAAGATGATCTCGTAGCAGATCTGCACGCCCGCCTTGCCGTGGACTCCCATGTCCAGCGTCTGCGGTCCCGGGCCGGGGAGAAAATCGAGGCTGCCCGAAACCAGCCGCGAAAGACCCAGCGGCGCGAGCCATGCGCGCATCGGCAGGTATTCGCCGTAGGGCACCAGATGTGCCTTGGCGTAACTGCCCCGTATCGCGCCGCCTGCGTCCAGCGCGGTGACGACGTTGCGTGCACCCGTGACCTCGCCTCGCTCCATCACGAGATCGGTTGCGCCGGTCAGGAGCAGGCTGCCGGGGCCGATCACCCGCCCGATCCGTGCGCGGGCCAGCGCAGGATCTGCGCCGAAGGTGGTCGCATTGTAGAAGAACTGCGGATAGCCGGGCCGGAGATAGTCGGGCAGCCCGCCTTCGGGCCACAGCACGATTCTGGTCGATCCCGGCTTCGGCGTGAGCGAAAGGCGCCCGATGCCTTGGAACTGGCGTTCGTACAAGCTCGGATCGTTGATCGTGTCCTGTCCGATGTTGGGCTGGACAAGGGTATAGGCAAGATGCCCCTCGCCGCCCTTGCCGTGCCAAGGCAGCATCATGAGCGCGGCGGGAAGTGCCGCCGTCATCGCGGCTACGTGGAGCTTGCCCACCTTCGCTGTCCGCCATGCCATCAGCCAGACACCGGCGAGCAGCATGACGATGCCGGACAAGGCATATGTTCCGGTCCACGGCGCGATGGCGGCCAGACCAGGCCTTCCGAACCCGCCCAGCGCCACCATCGCGAGCGGGTTCCACGCAAAGCCGGTGAACAGCGTTGCGCGAAGGTACTCGGCGATGATCCAGCATCCCGCAAAGGCCGGAAGCAGCGCCGCCTTGAAGCGCTTCGCCAGCCACTTGGCGAGGAAGGCGGCCAGTGCCGGATAGATCGCAAGGTAGATTGCCAGCAGCAAGACCGCGATCCAGCCGAGCCAGGCGGGCATGGCTGCCTGATAAGTGAACGCCGTGGCAATCCAGTTGTTGCCGAGCGTGAAGTAGCCGAGCCCGAACAGCCAGCCCGCCAGCGCGGCGCGGCGAGCCGAACCGGCCTGCTCGATCCGGTGGATCAGGAAGGCCAGCGCCGCCAGCGTGAAGGGCCACAGCGCCAGCGGCTGGAAGCCCGTCGCGGCCAGAGCGCCCGCGCCGATCAGCGCGAGCGGGGCGAAGCGCTTTGTAGTTACCGGCACGCCGCGGCCTCGCTCAGGCGCTGCGAAAGGCCGCGATCAGCCTTCTGCCGCTTCCGGCAGCGGGTTCTTGCGCGGACGGCCCCGACGCTTGGGCGCAGGTGCTTCCGTTGCCGCAGGAGGTGCTTTGGCCGCGGGCGCTTCCTCAGCCGGCCCGGGTTCCGGGGCTGCACGCACGCCGATCGCGGGCGGCAGGCTCATCGGATCGAGCGCGGCGGCAGGTGCTTCTTCGGTCTCGCGCCGGGGGCGGCGGTCGCTGCGCGGACGCAGACCACGCTGCGAGCGGCTCTCGCGAACGAAGGGATTGTCAGCCGCATCGGTGATCGGCTCGCCTTCGTCCGCGCGGACCATGCCTTCGGCTACGGGCGCCGGTTCGAAACGCGCACGCTGGTTTTCGCGCGGCTCGCGGTTTTCGCGCTGCTCACGCGGTTCGCGGTACTCGCGCTGATCGCGGTGTTCGCGCGGCTCGCGATTGTCACGTGGCTCACGGTTGTCGCGCGCTTCGCGCTGCTGGTTATCACGCGACTCGCGGTTCTCGTCGCGGCGGCTTTGCGGGCGATCGAAGGCGGGGAAGTCGTTGTCCATCGAGAAGTCGGTGCCGTCGTCCTCTCCTTCCGCCTCGCTCCAGCGCTCGCCGTTGGGGCGCTGGCGCTGCTCGTCGATCCGGGTGCGGCTGTCGGCGATGACGCGGAAGTAGTGGTCCGCGAACTGCAGGTAGTACTCCGCCTGCACACGGTCGCCGTTGAGATGCGCGTCCTGCGCCAGCTTGCGATACTTTTCGAGCATCTGGGGCGCATTGCCCCGCGCGCGGCTGTCGATACGGTTTAGCTGCTGGCCGCCACCCTGCGGGCGGTTGTTGTTCCCGCGACCGCGCCGGCGGTTGTTCCCACGATTGTTGTTCAAGTCAGGCACTTTCCTGTTCTGGTGCAACCTTGACCCCGTTCTTTTCAACGTGGGCCTGACGTGGCGCAACTCCTGGGTCCGGACTGCATGACCCCGCTGCCGCGCATCCTCCACCACGAATGCTGCCATTCGCGGTGTCCAGCATCTGCGCGTTGCCAGCCTGCCCTGCCGGCGATCGATGCAAATGGTGGAGTAAGCCGGGACGGGAAGCCTTCATCCGTCGCCCTGCCTGCGATAGTGATTAGGGACGCAGCGCCGCCTTGCCAAGCAAAATGTTTGCCCGTTTCACGCCATTTCGACTGCACGTGGCCTGCCTGCGAGGTCCGGATGGACTTTGGCGGCAAGCCCGGCCTCCCGGGCCAGCGCCGAAACAGCATCGCCTTGCCTTGCCCCGATCTCGAACATCGCGGTGCCTCCGGGGGCGAGCAGGTGCGGAATCGCCGGGATCAGCAGACGGTAGTCGTCGAGACCATCGGGTCCGGCGAACAGCGCTTCGGCCGGCTCGTGCGCGCGGACGGAAGGCGCCAGTTCGGCGTCCTCTTCGACGTAGGGCGGGTTGGCGAGGATCAGGTCGAACCGGCCGAGATCACTACCCCACCCGCCTTGCGTCCAGTCGCCAGCGATGATGCGAGCGCGCGATGTGAGGTCATTGGCTTCGGCATTGCGCGCAGCCACCTCCCGCGCCGCGCCGGAGCGTTCGAGGCCTATCCCCTGCGCCTCAGGCCAGATCGTCAGCGCGGCCAGCAGCAGCGCGCCGGAGCCGGTGCCGAGATCGAGGATGCGCTTTGTCGGCTGGCCTTCGCGTGCAAGTCTGACCGCTTCGATCACCATCTCGCTGTCCCCGCGCGGGATCAGCACGGCGGGGCCGACTTCGAGATCAAGGCCATAAAAGGGTTGCGAGCCAAGGATATAGGCGATCGGTTCGTGGTTCAGGCGGCGGTCCAGAATGGACGTGAAGCTTGCTGGAGGTCCGGAATGGAGGTGTCGCAGCAGCAGTTCTGTGCGCGAAACGCCGAGCGCATGCGCCATCAATAGTTCGGCATCGAGCCGCGCCGTGTCGCTGGTGGCCGAGAGCCGCTCGGTGGCCTCACGCAGCGCAGAGCGGATATCAGGCATCGAGCGCGGCGAGGCGCTTGACCTGATCTTCGGCGGCGAGCGCATCGATCAGTTCGCCAAGCCCGGGGCCTTCGAGAATCTCGGGCAGGCGGTGCAGCGTCAGGTTGATGCGGTGATCGGTGACGCGGCCTTGCGGGAAGTTGTAGGTGCGGATGCGTTCGGAGCGGTCGCCCGAGCCGACCATCGCCTTGCGCGCTTCGGCCTCGGCGCCCTGAGCCTCATCGCGCATCTTCTCGTAGAGCCGCGCGCGCAGGACCTGCATGGCCTTGGCCTTGTTCTTGTGCTGGCTGCGCTCGTCCTGACAAGTCACGACAAGGCCGGTGGGCAGGTGCGTGATGCGCACGGCGGAGTCGGTGGTGTTGACGTGCTGCCCGCCCGCGCCGGATGCGCGGTAGATATCGATCTTGAGATCCTTGTCCTCGATCGCGACATCGACTTCATCGGGCTCCGGCAGCACCGCGACGGTCGCCGCGCTGGTGTGGATGCGCCCGCCGCTTTCGGTCACGGGCACGCGCTGCACGCGGTGGACCCCGCTTTCGTACTTGAGCCTGGCGAAAACGCCCTGCCCTGCAACGTTGGCGACAACTTCCTTGAAGCCGCCGATCTCGTTGGCGTTGGCGGAGACCATCTCGACCCGCCAGCCCTGTTCGGCAGCGAAACGCTCGTACATGCGGAAAAGGTCGGCAGCGAACAGCGCGGCCTCGTCGCCCCCGGTCCCGGCGCGGATTTCGAGCATCGCGGGGCGGCTGTCGGCACTGTCGCGCGGCAGCATGGCGATGGCGAGGGTGCGCTCTGCATCCGGCAGTTCGGCGCGGAGATGGGCGATTTCCTCTTCGGCGAGGGCGCGCATCTCCGGATCGGGATCTGTGCTAGAAGACAGTGCCGCGAGTTCACCCCGCATCGCGCTGACATGCGCGGCAGCGCGGGCGACGGGCTCTAGCTCCGCGTAGTCCCGGCTCGCGGCGACGAACGCCGGGCCTTCCAGCGTGCCCGAAGCGAGCCGCGCCTCGAGTTCAGCGAAGCGGGCCGCGATCTGGGCAAGGCGCTGGTCTGAAACGCTCACGGCAGACGGGGATCAATTCTGGACATGAGAGTTGCGAGTCTCTCAGGATCAAGGTGACCCTCGATAAGTGCGCGGCCAGCAACGGATGGTTCTCCGTTACGAATGTCGAGCGAATAGACCCAAGCCGGATTCTGCTTGAGCGCTCGATCGTATCGCTTGCGAGCACTGCCGGTTGAGAAGGCCTCTGCGACCATATTGGCACGGCGAAGTTCGATTGCGACGCGATTTGCTTCGTCGTCCCACGCCGGATTTTCAGCGACAACGGCAATGTCCAAAATCGACTGTGGCACGGAACCAGCAGCCCCCACCAGCATCGCCAGCCGCTCGATCCCCGCTGCCCAGCCGACGGCCGGGGTGTGCGGCCCGCCCAGTGCTTCGATCAGGCCATCATAGCGACCGCCGCCGAGCACGGTGCCCTGCGCGCCGAGGCGATCGGTGACGAATTCGAACGCGGTGTGGCGATAGTAGTCCAGCCCCCGCACCAGCGTTGGGGCGCGCGTCCAGGCCACGCCAGCGGCATCCAGCCCCGCCGTTACCTTGCCGAAGAAGTCCTGCGCCTCGTCCGAAAGGAACGCATCGATCTTCGGTGCATCCGCCGTAAACACCTTGTCGCGCGGGTCCTTGCTGTCGAGGATGCGCAGCGGGTTCTTTTCGAGGCGTTCCTGCGAATCCTCGCTGAGGTCGCCCTTCACCGCGCGGAAGTAGTCGATCAGCGCTGCGCGCCACGCCTCGCGGCTGGGGGCATCGCCCAGCGTGTTGAGCTGCAGCGTCACGCCGTCGGCAATGCCCAGTTCGCGCAGGATCTGGTCGGCCATCACCAGCAGTTCGACATCCGCCTGCGGTTCGCCCGCGCCGAGGATTTCGGCGTCGATCTGGTGGAACTGGCGGTAGCGACCCTTTTGCGGGCGCTCGTAGCGAAACAGCGGGCCATGCGTCGCCAGCTTGAGCGGCGCGTGCTGCTGCCAGCCGTTGGTGAGATAGGCGCGCGCGATGCCGGCGGTGAACTCGGGGCGCAACGTCAGCGATTCCCCGCCGCGATCCTCGAAGCTGTACATTTCCTTGGAAACGACGTCGGTCGTCTCGCCGAGGCTGCGGCTGAACACGGCGGTCTTTTCGAACACCGGCATTTCGGCGCGGCGGAAGCGGTAGAGCCGGCGGACGCGCTCGAAGGTCTCCACCACGAAGGCGAAGGCCTCGGCATCGGGGCCGAAGATGTCCTGCGTGCCGCGGATGGCCTGCGGGGTAGCGGGTGCGGATCTGGTCTTGTCGCTGCTCATGATGGCCCGCGCGATTAGCGGGAATGTCGGCGCGGGGAAAGGGTCTGCACCTTTGCGCGCCAAGAGGCCGGAGCGACTGCCGGTTGCAGTCGCAAAAGCTTCGCGCCATGAAGCGGCGATGATTACCTTCAAGAAGCGCCCGACGCGCCCTGCCGCCCTGCCCAATGTCGCCCTGCTGACTTTTGCCGCAGCTCTGCTCGCCACCACCAGCCCGCTCTGCGCGCAGGTCCAGCCGGCGTCGAACAGTCGCCCGATGGCGGTGCCGATCGCACAGACCATCCCGGACGCGCAGGACACGCCCTGGCCCGGCACGATCCAGCTCGCGATCGATGCCAGCGATACCACCACCGGCGCCTACCGCGTGACCGAGACGATCCCGGTGCCGCAAGGCACGACGAAGCTCACGCTGCTCCACCCCGAATGGCTGCCGGGGAACCACGGGCCGAAGGGCACCATCGCCGAACTGGTCGACATCCGCTTCCGCGCGGCTGGCCAGCTGCTGAGCTGGACGCGTGATCCGGTCGATGTGTTTGCCTTCCACGTCGACGTCCCCGCTGGCGCGTCCGAGATCACCGCGACGTTCATCCACACCTCGCCGCTCCGTGAAAGCGAGGGGCGCATCACGATGACGCGCGAGATGCTCAACCTGCAGTGGGAGAAGATGAGCCTTTATCCTGCCGGGCATTATGTGAGGGCGATCAAGGTGAAGCCCACGGTGACGTTCCCGGCGAACTGGCAGGTGTTCACCGCGCTCGATGGCAAGTCGGCGAACGGCAATGTCGTGACCTGGAGCGAGACCGACTACGAGACGCTGGTCGATTCGCCGATCTTCGCCGGGCTCTATGCGGACCGGCATGACCTCGGGAAAGGCGTCTACCTCGATCTCGTGGCCGACAAGCCGGAGCTCCTCAAGATCGCGCCCGAGAACCTGCAGACCTATCGCAACCTCGTCGACGAGGCGCTGCTGGCCTATGGCTCGAAGCACTTCGATCACTACGACCTGCTGCTGGCGCTGACAGACCGCATGGGCGGCATCGGGCTGGAGCATCACCGGTCGAGCGAGAACCAGTACGAGCCTCGCACCCTTGTCGATTGGGCGGCGGGCGACTGGGACCGCAACGTCGTGCCGCACGAGCTGTCGCATTCGTGGGATGGCAAGTTCCGCCGCCCGGCCAAGCTGTGGACGCCGGACTACCGTGTGCCGATGCAGGACAACCTGCTGTGGGTATATGAAGGGCAGAACCAGTTCTGGGGCCTCGTGCTCGCCGCGCGTTCGGGCGTCCAGAGCAAGGAGCAGGTGCTCGGCCAGTTCGCCAACTATGCTGGCTCGTTCACCCAGTATCCGGGGCGCGAATGGCGCTCGGTCGAGGATACCACCCACGATCCGATCATCGCCAACCGCAAGGCCAAGCCGTTCTCCTCGCTCGCGCGGAATGAGGAATACTACACCGAAGGCGCGCTGATCTGGCTGGAGGCCGAGGCGATCATCCGCGACGGCACCGGCGGCAAGAAGGGCATGGACGATTTCGCCAAGGCCTTCTTCGGCATGCGGGACGGCGATTGGGGCTCGCTGACCTACGAGCTGTCCGATGTGATCCAGACACTCAATACGATTTATCCCTACGACTGGGCCGGCTTCATCAAGACCCGCGTCCAGACCCCGGGCCAGCCCTCGCCGCTCGGCGGGATCGAGCGCGGCGGCTACAAGCTGGCGTGGAAGGAAGAGCCCAACCCCTATGACAAGGCACGCATGGCGGCGGCGAAATACATCTCGCTCAACCATTCGATCGGCCTTGCCATCGACAACGACGGCAAGATCACCGGCAGCCGCTGGGATGGCCCGGCGTTCAAGGCGGGGCTGGTAACGGGGATGCAGATCATCTCGGTCAACGGCAAGACCTACGATCAGGAGACGATCAAGGCCGCGATCACCGCCGCCAAGGGCACCAACATGCCGATCGACCTGATCGTTAAGCGCGACGATCTGGTTCGTCCGATCCGCATCGAATACCACGACGGCCTGCGCTGGCCGTGGCTGGAGCGCGCCGCTTCGGGGACCGCGCCGACCGGGCTCGACAAGCTGCTGGCACCCCGCGCGGCGGCGGCCAAGAAGGCAGCGGCGAAGTAAGGTGGGGAAGCGCGGCGATGCTGGAGAACAGCAGGCCGCACTGCGGTTCGGCCAGCGCTTTGCCCCGCCGCGTTTCGTGCTGTTCTTGGGGCTGCTGATCGGCGGTTTTGCCGCGCGCGGCTGGATGACGGGCTACGCCGATCTGGCCGATGCGCTGGTCGTCGGGTTCGATTTCGCGGTCACCGGCTTCCTTCTTTCGCTGATCCCGCTGCTGCGCGAATGCAAGAAGGAGACGATGCGGCGTCATTCGGAGGAGAACGACGCCAACCGGACCGTGGTCCTCGCGGTCAGCACGCTGATTACGCTGGTGGTCATGGCGGCCATTGCCGGCGAATTGCCTGCAGCAAAGCATGGCGAACCGGGCGCGCTGCTCCGCCTGATCGTTACATTGCTGCTGACCTGGCTCTTCGCCAATGTGGTCTATGCGCTGCACTACGCCCACGAGTATTACCGTGCCGGGGCGGTTCCGGGAGAGGATGCCGGGGGGCTGGAGTTCCCCGGCAGCGGGCATCCCGATTACTTCGACTTCGCCTACTTTTCGCTGACCCTCGGGATGACGTTCCAGACGTCCGATGTGGAGATTTCATCCCGCACGATTCGTCGGATCGTCACCGCGCATTCCTTCGCCGCGTTCATTTTCAACATCGGCGTGATTGCCTTCACGATCAACGGGATCGGCGGAATCTAGCCATTTTGCCCCACGTTCATGTTGCGGCGCACAAAGCGCGGCGCTAGAGCACGCGCGCAAGTTCCACCGGCCGCAGCGCCCAGCGAAAGCATCCCATGCGCATCGACATGATCCCCACCGGCGAGAATCCGCCTGAAACGCTCAACGTGATCATCGAAGTGCCCGTGGGCGGCGAGCCGGTGAAGTACGAGTTCGACAAGGCCTCTGGCGCGCTGTTCGTGGACCGCATCCTGCATACCCCGATGCGCTATCCGGCGAACTACGGCTTCGTGCCGCACACGCTTTCGCCCGATGGCGATCCGCTCGATGCGCTGGTGATCGCGCGCTCGCCGTTCGTCCCCGGCTCGGTCGTGCGCGCCCGTCCGATCGCGGTGCTCAACCTTGAAGACGAGCACGGCGGCGACGAAAAGCTGGTCTGCGTCCCCGACGACAAGACCTTCCCCTACTACCGCGACGTCGCCGAAAAGAGCGACCTGCCCGAGATCGTGCTGCAGCAGATCGAGCACTTCTTCACCCACTACAAGGACCTCGAAAAGGAAAAGTGGGTCCGCGTCGGCAAGTGGGGCGGCGCCGAAGATGCCAAGCGCATCACGATCGAAGCGATCGAGCGGGCCAAGGCCGCCAAGTAATCTGGTTTTGAGGGCGCTGCTGCGCCCTCAATCACCCGCGACGCTGAGGCCGTCGATCATGAGCGTGGGCACATCGATCCCGCGCCAGGTTTCAAGGTCGTCCGCCGCGACCAGCCGCGCGAACATGTCGATCAGGTTCCCGGCCACGGTGAACTCGGCAATCGGCGCGGCGATCTCGCCATTGACGATGCGGAAGCCCGAGGCGCCGCGGCTGTAGTCGCCGGTCACGCCGTTGACGCCGTGGCCGATCAGCTCGGTCACGTAGATCCCGTCCTTGATGTCGCCCAGCAGCGCACTGCGGCTGACAGTGCCCGGCTGCAGCACGAGATTGCCCGCGGTCACATGCGGTGCGCCTGATCCCCCGCGCGAGGCATGGCCGGTGGGCGTCGCACCGAGCTGGCGTGCCGCGGCGGAATCCATCAGCCAGCCGGTGAGGCGGCCATCCTCGACCAGATTGCGTGCGCCTGTCGGCAGCCCTTCGCCGTCGAACGGGCGCGAGCGGGGGCCGCGCTGGCGCAGCGGGTCCTCGCTGATGGTGATCGCGGCAGCGAAGATCTGCGCGCCGTCCTTGTCGAGCAGGAAGCTCGCGCGGCGGGCGATGGCCGAACCCGACATCGCACCGAGCAGGTGGCCGACGAGCGAGCTGCCGACGCGCGGATCGAACACGATCGGATAAGTGCCGCTCTTGACCCGGCCGGGATTGACGCGGGCGACAGTTCGCTCGCCCGCCTCGCGGCCGATTTCGGCGGGCGATAACAGGTCTGCGATGTGGCGGGCGCTGCGCCAGGAATAGTCGCGCTGCATGCCGCTGTCGGTTCCGGCGAGCACGCTGGCCGAGCGACCGTGGCTGGTTGCGGCATAGGCGCCGCTGAAGCCGTGGCTGGTGGCAAGCGCGACCACGCCCCGTCCCGCGCTGGCGCTGCCGCCCTCGCTGTTGGTGACGCCGGGAACCGCGCGGGCAGCATCTTCGGCTTCCTCGGCCCAGCGCCGCAGCGTCTGCGGATCGGGCTCGTATTCATCGACAAGATCGAGTTCGGGCGGAGCAGTGCGAAGCAGCAGCTCTTGCGGTGCAAGGCCGGCGAACTTGTCGGAAGGAGCGGCGCGCGCCATGTCGACCGCGCGGCTGGCCAGTTCGTCGAGCGCGCCGTCTGCCAGGTCTGTCGATCCAATGGAAGCCGAGGCGCCGCCGACGAAGACGCGCAGGCCGATATGTTCGGACTCGGAACGCTCGACATCTTCCAGCGCGCCGAGGCGCACCGAGACAGCTTCGGACGAATCGGCGATATAGACGGCATCGCCCGCTTCAGCGCCGGCCTTGCGCGCGCGCTCGATCAGCGCGTGGCAGCGCTCCTGGGCCTCTTGGGGGGACAGCATCGGGAAACGGGCCTTTCAGCAGATCAGTGTCAGGCCCCGCATATAGGTGCCGCCGCGCGGCGGGCAATCAGAACAGCGTGACGAGCAGCCGGAACACCGCCGCGAGCAGGAACGGCAGGCCGATCGCTACCGCCCAGGTAGCCATCTGATCGCGGCGGAAATCGCTGCGGCGCGCCGGATCGGCCGCGTCGCTATCGCTCAGGGCCTCCCAGCGGCGCTCGAAGTGGCGGAACATCGGGATGACGCCTGCGACCAGCACAACCAGCGCCATCATGGGCAACATCGAACCGCTCGAGCCTTCAAGCGTACGCAAGGTCACGAAGATCTGGAGGCTGGTATAGACAAGCAGGCTGTAGGCGACGGTGTCGCTCATCCGTTTGCGCCAATCGAGTGCATGGCCCTGCATCGCCGTGCCTTCGCTTCCCAGACCCGCAGCAATACCCTTGCGCATCGGTGGTGCCCCCGTTTTCACACTCTCCACCACGAGTAAAACACGCATTCGGCCATGTTTCAAGCGCTGCAATATTACCGGGGGTGTGTCGCGCTGCATCCTGCGATCAGCCATGCATAAATCCTGCCAAAGGCGCGCAGACGGGCTTTGCCCGCGCCGCAGACCGGGCTATGGACCTTCTCGATTATGGACGAAACGCCCGCCACCGCGACCAACCATGCCGCTCTGGAACAGGGCGGGCTCGAAGTGGTCTCGATCGCCAAGAGCTACGACAAGCGCGCCGTGCTGACCGATATCTCGCTGTCCGTGGGCAAGGGCGAAGTGCTGGGGCTGCTCGGGCCCAACGGTGCCGGCAAGACGACGTGCTTCTATTCGATCATGGGGCTGGTACGGCCGGATTCGGGCCGCATCCTGCTCGATGGCGTCGATATCACCCGCCTGCCGATGTATCGCCGCGCGATCCTCGGTCTCGGCTATCTGCCGCAGGAAACCTCGATTTTCCGGGGCATGACGGTCGAGCAGAACATCAATACGGTGCTCGAACTGGTCGAGCCCGACAAAGCGACCCGCGCGGCGGAGCTCGACCGGCTGCTCGATGAATTCGGCCTTACCCGCCTGCGCACCTCGCCCGCGATGGCGCTTTCGGGCGGTGAGCGGCGGCGCTGCGAAATTGCGCGCGCGCTGGCGGCCAATCCCTCGATCATCCTGCTCGACGAACCTTTCGCGGGCATCGATCCGCTCTCGATCAGCGATATCCGCCACCTCGTTATCGATCTCAAGAACCGCGGCATCGGCGTGCTGATCACTGACCACAACGTGCGCGAGACGCTCGACATCGTCGACCGCGCCTGCATCATCTATGGCGGGCAGGTGCTGTTCGCCGGCAGTCCCGAAGCGCTGGTGGCCGATCCCAACGTGCGTCGGCTCTATCTCGGCGAGGGCTTCACGCTATGACGCTGCCCGAGACGGGAGGATAGCGGGCCATGGCGCTGGGTCCGCGGCTCGACCTCCGCCAGAGCCAATCCCTCGTCATGACCCCGCAGCTCCAGCAGGCAATCAAGCTGCTGGCGCTGTCGAACCTCGAAATCGAGGCCTTCATCGGCGATGCGCTCGATTCGAACCCGCTGCTCGAACTGGGCGAAGGCGCGCCGGAAAGCGGCATCGATGCCGTGTTCGAGGGCGAGCCGGATAGCCTGCGCCGGACCACGCTCGAATCCTCCCCGGTCGATCAATTGGTCAGCGAAGGTCGTGCAGCGGATGATCGCCCGCTCGATATCGACGCCAGCGCGCTCGACCGGGACCGTGACACGGGAGATGGCACGCGGAGCGACTTCACGGACAGCTTGGGCGATTTCGGCTCGGCCAGCAGCGCCGGGGGTGAGGCGCCCGATATCGACGAGCGCGGTGGGGCAAGCGAGACGCTGGCCGAGCACCTTCATGCCCAGATCGGCGCGGTGACTTCAGATCCGATGCAGCTGTTTGCCGCGCGCTGGCTGATCGATCAGATCGACGAGGCGGGTTACCTCACGACCACGCTGGGTGAAGCGGGCGAGGCGCTTGGCCTCCCGCAGGCAGCAATGCAGTCCGCGCTCGCCCTCGTCCAGTCGCTCGATCCGACCGGCGTAGGCGCCCGCAACCTCTCCGAATGCATTGCGCTGCAGGCCCGCGAGGCGGACCGCTATGACCCCTGCATGGCGCGCTTGATCGACAATTTCGACCTCCTCGCGCGCGGGGAAATCGCGCGGTTGAAGCGGCTGTGCCAGGTCGATGACGAGGACTTTGCCGACATGCTGCGCGAGCTGCGCAGTTATGATCCCAAGCCCGGCCTGCGCTTCGGCAGCGGTCCGGCCGAGGCGGTGGTGCCCGATATCCTCGTGCAGGCGGTGATCGGCGATGACGGTGCGCCGGGGTGGGACATCGCGCTCAATCCGGCGACCCTGCCGCGCCTCGTGGTCAATCGGCGCTACTATGTCGAGATGCGCCACGCCTGTGTGGGCAAGGACGCCAAGGCCTGGCTGGGCGAGCGGCTTGCCGATGCGAACTGGCTACTGAAGGCGCTCGATCAGCGGCAGAAGACCATTCTCAAGGTGGCAGCGGAGATCGTGAAGCAGCAGGAAGGTTTCTTCCGCTTGGGCGTCGCCCACTTGAAGCCGCTGACCTTGCGAACTGTGGCGGAGGCGATCTCGATGCACGAATCGACCGTCAGCCGCGTTACCTCGAACAAGTATCTGCACTGTGCACGGGGCACGTTCGAGCTGAAGTACTTCTTCACGTCGGGTGTCGCCTCGGCGGATGGCGACGGCGCGGTTTCGGCAGAAGCGGTGAAGGCGGCGATCCGCCAGTTGATCGATGCCGAGGACCCGAAGGCGGTGCTCTCGGACGACACGCTCGTCGATCTGCTCAAGGCGCGCGGCTTCGATCTGGCGCGGCGGACGGTGGCGAAATACCGCGAGGCCATCGGGCTGGGCAGTTCGGTGCAGCGCAGGCGGCAGAAGGCGCTGGCCGGAGTGCGCTAGACCCTTCTGTCAGCCGGGCCGCTCCGCCAGCATGTGCTGGATCATGTCCTGCAGATTGGCGTCAAAGCGAGCGAGGACCGCATGATCCTCCGCCGTCTGCCAGTGCGTCACCAGTTCGCGTCCGTTCCACCAGTGCAGTGCATAGGCGGGCGGATCGGCGACGATCAGCGGGCGCTGATCAGGCACGCCGGGATCGATGGGCCTGAAATCGAGGGCAATCTGGGGCGCGGTCGAGGGACAGGTGGCGACGACAAGGCCTTCCCAATGCGCTGTCACCGCGCGGTGGATGTGCCCGCAGACGAGGCCGATCACGTTGGTCCGCCCGCGCAGGCAGGCCGCGAGCCGCGCGACCCATGGCTCGGCGGGATCGGTGTTCATCCACGCGATGCCGACTTCGATGGGCGGGTGGTGCTGGACGATCAGCGTCTTGCGCTCCGGCTCGGCATTGAGCTGCGCAGTGAGCCACGCCGCGCGCGCTTCGCAGAACGCGCCGCCGTGGCGGCCTTCCTCAAGCGTATCGAGCACAAGCAGCCGCAGCGACGGCGTCTCGATGGCATAGTGCAGGAAGCCGCCGTCGAACGCCGCCTCGGGAAAGACTACGGCAAAATTGGCGCGCTCGTCGTGATTGCCGAGCGCGTAGTAGACCGGGAAGGGCAGGCCGGAGAGTGCTTCGCGCAGCCGCTCGTAGCTGTCGCGGTCCCCGCGGTCGATGAGGTCGCCGGTCGCGAGCAGCATGTCGGGCTGCGGAACCATGCTGCGCAATTCCGCCACCACGCGGTCAAGCCTCTGGCGGTTGAACTCGCCGGGGCTGTCGGGCTCGAAGCCGAGGTGGATATCGGTAATCTGCGCTATCAGCATCCGGCGGTCCCCAGGGCGTCTATCGCAGCATCGGCGGATGGCGAGAACGATCCCAGGCTGCGGTGAGCAGCGCAGGTCCCTTACGCTTGTCGGCCGGCTTCCACGGTGCGCCGTTGTCCATGTGGTATTCGTGGCACATCGCGCAGCCGGACGCGACCGGTTCCTTGACCGCTGTGGAGGCAAGTTTCGCCCCCCCTTCGCCGACATGGCACGAGCGGCAGCCGCCTTGGCCGTCGATGCCGGGTATCAGCACGGCATCGGCATCGTTCGAGCTGTTTGCCTTGACGTGGCAGGTCACGCATTCGGACTTGTTGTGATCCTTATGGTCGAACCAGCCCTTGTTGTAATAGCGCCCGTTCTGCGCGACTTTCTGCACGGTAAAGCCTGCGGTCGCCGCGCTGCCGCCGCGTCCGATCGTATGGCAGTCATAACACATGCCGCCTTTGCTGAAGACTTGGCGCACGGCCTCGTCCGCCTGCATTGGATAGAATTGCACCGCGCGGGCATAGTCTGCGGCCGTCGATTGCTGCGCCGCTGCGCCCGGGATGCGCCGCGCCATCCCGCCGAGGCTGGCCGGACGCGGCGGCATGCCGCCCCGGAACGCCGCGCGCAGATCGGCGACCACCTGTTCGGGCTGGCCATGGCGCAAAGTGCGGAAAGTGCCACCGATCTCGTCGAAGGTCAGCGCGTGGCACGACTGGCAGGCCTTCTCCATCTCCACCGGCTTGAACCGCGCGCCGCCGCTGTCGGTCTGGTGGCAGTCCTTGCAGCCCAGCCCATCATTGGCGGCAAACTCGCCCGGGCGGCGGCGCACCATCTGCGCGATGCCGTTGGTTCTGGAGAGGTGTTGGGCGTGGGTGAACTTGAGCCCGGTGCTTTCCTTCATGCCCTGCTGCCACAAGGCGCGCTGGAACATGGGTTTGCCGTCCCCGCCGATCCCGGCCACGAGCATGGGCCGGAACTGGGGATGGGCCGTTCCGAAATCGGCGGCATCGGCGATCTTCGTATCGGGCAAGCGCGTTTTCAGTCCATCGTGGCAGGTGGTGCAGAATTGCTGCTGCGTGGCAGGCATAGCGCCCGCACCCTCGTGCTCGGTGTGACAATCGACACACCTTCCGGCGGGCTTGTTGAAGGCGCTCGCGACCGCGCGCTGGAATCCGGCGAATCCGGTCGGCTCGCCGCGCGCCTTCAAAAGCCGGGCGCCATCGGCGATGTGCTGGTGGGCATCCTGCGTGTGGCAGGTCATGCAGGCATTGTCGCGCACCGCCACGAAGGGCTTTACATGGCAGGCTTGGCAATCGCCGCCGAGGTTCTTGTGGGCGAGGCTGAGGTTGCCCGAGGACCACGCCAGGTCGCCATGAATGCCCGCCGGCCGACGCGCATCCTTGTGCAGCGCGAGCGGCTGGTAGGTTGCCCACGACCAGATCGGCACCGCAAGGAACGCCAGCAGCATCAATGCGGCAAAGCCCCAGGCGGACAGGCGCTTGCCGGGAAGCAGCTTCTGCAGCGTATAGGCGCTGCCAATGTCGATGGCCTCGGCGCTTTCCGAAACCGCCTCGACGCGGCGCACGGTGAAGGCGGGGAGACCGCTTTCCGCCTCGCGCGCCAACGTGATGCGATGGCCGCCGAAGGCAAGCTCGGCACCTGTGGCGACTTCGAGTTCGCTCGACGTGGTCGAGCGGCCGTTGACCGTAAAGGGTTGCGCGCCGATCGATTCGATCAGCAGCGTATCGGCATCGATCGCGTGGATCCGGGCATGGCGGGGATCGACGGCAAGGTCGGGCAGGTGAATGCCAGAAGACCCGTCGCGGCCGATGACGAGAACGGGTTCCTCGACGACCGCGCGCCGGACGATCTCCTCCCCGCTGGACTTGAGGGCGATCTGGCGGACGACATAGCTCATGGGCGCGCTCACCAGTAGAAGAAGACGCTGACGATATGCGCGGAGAGCGCGGCGATCAGCGCGAAGGTCATGGGGACGTGGACGTAGAGCCAGGCTTGCAGCCAGCCCTTGATCCTGAGGTGCCGCCTGAGGCGCGCCAACATGGCTTCCTTGCGGGTAAGCAGCGCGTCCACCTTGTCGAGCGGATCATCGGCCACGCGCGGCCGATGCGCCCGCAGACGGCGGAGTTCGCTCGCCGCCTCGCGCGTTGCGTCACCGGGGTAGCGCCCGGTCAGCCGGTTGATGATCGAGCCGGTGAACGGGTCCTGCTCAAGGCTGTGGTCGACGAGGATGGCGCACTCCCGGTCGAGCGGCTGGGCGGCGTCATGGAGCTGTCGGTCGAGCGAGCGCAGCGCTTCGACCATCTGCTTCTCGGTGATCGCGCCTTCCGCATCATAGCGGTTGGCGGAGAGTGCGCGGGGCAGGGTGGCATAGGCCGTCACCCCGAAGATGCCCGAGACGATCACGATCATCATCAACGCCCAAGCCAGCGTGTGGACGTTCCAACCGAAGGCGAAGCCCGAATGGAGGGTGCCGATCACGATCAGCAGCACGCCGAGCCAGACGTGGGCGGAGGTCCATGCCTTCAGCGACCAGCGCCCCGGCGTGATCGCGCGCTTGCGCATGCCGAGTGCGGTCAGCCACAGGATGAGCAGCGCGCCCACGGTGCCGAGCGTGTAGCCCAGCCAGCTCGAGCCGAAGTGGTGCGGCGGCAGCGGCACGAAAATGTAGAGCAGGATCAGCGCAGCGGCGAGCGCGGCGGATATCTTGATCCACCTGCCGCTCTTGTGAACGAGGAAGCCCTCGTGCGTGCTCTGCCGCTCGCGCGTGGCGCCGGTGCGGCGGCGGGAGGTGGGGGCCGGGGTGCTTGCCATGGCTCAGGCCCCTTCGTTTTCAAGGCGGGCGACAGTCAGGAACTCGTCGGGCGAGACGCGGATCGCGGCCCCCGTCGGGCAGGCGCGCACGCAGCTCGGGCCGCCTTCGATGCCGGCGCACATGTCGCACTTGATCGCCTTCTTGCGGTCGAGCGCTTCGTCGATGGCCGGGTCGCCGGTGTATTTGGTGTTCTTCTTCGACCATTTGTACGGCGGCTCGCCCGGCCCCGGCCCGCTGCCGAAGAACAGCCATGAGAGGAGCGAGGGTTTCTTCGGCGGCACCTTGTCCATGCGGATCACGCCATAGGGGCAATTGCGCTGGCAGTTGCCGCAGCCGATGCAGGTGTCGTTGATGAAGACCTCGCCGTCCGCCCCGCGGTGGATCGCGTTGGGCGGGCAATCGGCCATGCAATGCGGATGCTCGCAGTGGCGGCATGACGTCGGCACGTGGAGATGCGCGAAGCTCTTGCCTGCCTCCCGGTCAAGCCGGGAAAGGCCATCGTGGCTGTCGGCGCAGGCCTTCTCGCAGTTGTCGCAGCCGACGCAGAGCCGTTCATCGATGAGGAGAACGTCGGTCGCCTCACCGAGGCCCTGGCTGACGAGGAACTTGGCCTGCTCCGAATAGAGATCGACGACGCCGGAGAAACCGTCCTTCTTCGATTCGACGAAAGCATTGGTCGCGCGCCGCGCTTCCATGTCCTTGCGCGCACGCTCCAGCAGCGCCGGCTTGGCCGCAAGCACCCGCGCGAACGCCTCGCCGTCGATCTTGATCACTTCGCTCTTGATCGCCGCACGCACGGTGGCGGTGCGCTGCCCGCCATCGATCAGCGCCATCTCGCCGACATAGGAACCCGCCGGAAGGTAGGAGAGGAACACCGGCTTCCCGCCGACGACTTTCTCGACGATCATCGAGCCGACGCGGATGACGTAAATGTCCTTGTCGTCGGCGCCTTCGGTGATGATCGCCTCGCCCGCGCGTACGCCCATGATCTTGGCGGTATCGACGACTTCGCGCACGTCGTCCGGCGTGAGACCGGAGCCGAACATCTGCAGCAGTTGCCGTTCGGTCGAAATGCGCTCGATCGTCCGCCGGGCGCTCGGTACCTGGCTCTGCAGCTTGAGCGCGGCGTTGCGGCTGATCTCGACGCAGATACAGTCGCTCGCTGCAACCACCGTCGCGCCGCGCCGCCGCCCGGAAATGAGGCCGACTTCACCGAAGATCGAGCCCTTCTGGATCGGCACGACCTTGCTTGGATCATTGGCATCGATCCGCACGTTCACCGATCCATCGGCAATGGCAAAGAGCGAGGAGCCGGGATCGTTCTTCTCGAAGATCGTATCGCCCGCCTTGTAGAAGCGGGCATCCGAATCGAGCATGAACTCGCGGAGCTGCAGCGTGGTCATGCCGTTCAGGATGGCGATATTGGTGCGCAGCAGTTCCAGCCATTCAGCCACGCTGCGCTTGCCGGGCAGGCTGGCGAACTTGGCTTCGAGCAGCGGCTCGTCCGCCGGCTTGAGGTCCGCGTTGCCGTTGATGAACTCGATGACGTCGTAGCCCTGGTTCATGCAGTGCTTGATCAGCGGATAGCCAGCCAGCGCGCCGATCACGAAGATGCCGGGCGCGGTCGATTCGAACTGCGGCGAAAGCGTGGGGAAAGCGAGCCGATCATTGCTCGCAAACTCGATCCCGCAGCCCTCGACGAAGCCGCGCGGCGGGGCCGAGCCGATGCGCGCGATGATGCGGTCGCAGCGGATGCGCTCCTCGCCGTCTCGCGTGTTGAGCGTGATCCAGCCCGGCTCGATGGCCTTGGTCTCGGTCTCGTAGCGGATGGTGAGCTTGCCCGCCGTGTCATCCTCGACCAGCGCCTTGGCATTGGGCTCCTTGGCCGTGGCAAAACTTTCGCGCACGTTTGCCGATTTAGGCGAGCGGTTGAGAATGGTGACGACATTGCCCTGCGCCGAATCTTCGGCAAGCCCGCGCGCGTTTTCGATCCCCGCGTCGCCGGTGCCGACCACGACAATGTGCTCGTCCAGCACCGCATAGGGATCGTCGAGCTGATAGGTCACGTGCGGCAGGTCCGCGCCGGGGCAGCGCATCAGGTTGGGGTTGCCCTGCGTGCCGATGGCGAGCACGACCGAATCGGCCATCACCACTTCGCCGTTCGTCAAGGTGATCGCATAGGGCGGGGCGTGGCGCTGCAGTTCGGTTGTGGTGGTCGATCCGTCGCGCGCGCGGGTGACAATCTTCTGGATCGAGCCTTCGATGGCGGGGCCTGTGCCTTTGATCGATTTGACTTCGGCGTTGTACTTCACATTGACGCCGAGTTCCTCGGTCCGCTTGTTCCAGCGGCCCAGGATGTCCTCGCGCTTGCCGGCATCGAATTCCTGATCGGAGCGCAGCACGAGCTGTGACGGCGTTGCCATCACGTGCTTGCCCTTCTGGTACTTGTAGATCGTGTCGGAAAGGTGGTCGGTCTTTTCGAGCAGGACATGCGCAAGGCCGAGCTGCGCCGCGCGGCTCGCCGCACTCATGCCAGCGGGGCCTGATCCGATGATTGCAACCTTATGGACTTCGCTCACCGGTGCACGCCCCCCGCGCTGCCTGACACGGACCCCTGTTGGCTGGCCCTGTGCCCTGTTTTCCGATTTGCGCCCCTGTTTGCATTGGAGTTTAGCCGATGCACCGTGGTTTGCCAGCCGCAATTTAGCCGGGCTGGTACGCCAATCTGTTCCGATCCGGCGCGAGGCAATCCGCTGCGCTGCCGCTTGCATGGTGCGGGGGGCTGGGGATATGCCCGACAATATGGGGACGCGCCTGAACCGGCGCACAAGGGAGCATGTGATGACCGAGGCCGAATCCAAGCCGACCCCAGATCCTGCCTCCTCGTCTGCCGCTTCAACCAGCAAACCGTCCGGTCGTGGCGGGCGCATCGTGCTTGTGCTCGCGGCGGTTGTCGCGCTCAGTGCCGGTGGTGTCGCGGTCTGGCGCGGGCAGCGCGATGCCGAGATCATCGCCCAGCCACCTGCGCCCACCGAAAGTCAGGCGCCTTCGGTCGATGATGTGATCACTCGCCTGGAGGCACGGCTCAAGGCCAAGCCCGACGATGCGGAGGGCTGGCGCATGCTCGGCTGGTCCTACTTCCAGACCGAGCGCTACGCCGAAGCGGCGACCGCGTTGAAGGAAGCGACCAAGCTCGATGACACCCACGCCGAGACGTACTCCTTCCTCGGCGAGTCGCTCGTGCTGGCGAGCAAGAGCGAAGGCAGGATTCCGGCAGACGCACAGGCAGCGTTCAGGAAGGCGCTGAAGCTCGATCCCAAGGATGCGCGGGCGCGTTACTTCCGCGCTGTGGCGATGGATCTGGCGGGCCAGCACCGCAAGGCGATCGATGCGTGGTTCGCGCTGCTCAAGGATACCCCGTCGGATGCGCCCTATGCCGAAGACATCCGCGCGGTGATCAAGAGCGTGGGGGACCGCTACAAGATCCCCTACGAGGAGCGCCTTGCCGCCGCGCAGTTCGCGCCGCCCGCCAGCGGAATGGCCACCAACGGCGCAGCAGTCGCCTCCGGGGCGATCCCCGGGCCGTCTTCGGCAGAGATACAGGCTGCTTCGGCGCTGCCCAAGGGGCAGCAGGAAGCGATGATCCGCGGCATGGTCGATGGGCTCGAAGCCAAGCTCGCGAAGAACCCGGGCAATGCCGATGGCTGGATCATGCTGATGCGCAGCCGCATGCAACTGGGTGAGCCGGCCAAGGCGGCGAAGGCACTCGAAGGCGGGCTTGCGGCCTTCCGCAACGATCTCGCGGGGACCCGCAAGTTGCGCGAAGCGGCCGGTGCGATCGGTGTTCCCGGCGCCGGACCGGGCGGATAAACCGGGAGTTCTTAAAAAAGGTTTCGCCTCGTGATACGCGCCCGGACATCGAGGTTATCCCAGATAAGGGTTCTTAACTGTTGGATGGAAATGGGAAATTGCCATTCTGGGCACAAATTCCAGATAAGTGATATGCGAGGGGTACCGGGCCGTTCGCTTACGATAAATTAACCTTTCATGTTCATTGGTCATATGGTTAATGACGGCGAAGGCCCCGGATGTGGGGCTCAAGCCATCGGGGAATGGCAACAAGGGGCTATCCAATGCGCGTGCTGCTGATCGAGGACGAGCCGACCACGGCCAAGGCGATTGAGCTTATGCTCACCACCGAAGGCTTCAATGTCTATGCAACCGATCTCGGGGAAGAAGGCCTCGATCTCGGCAAGCTCTATGATTACGACATCATCCTGCTCGACCTGAACTTGCCCGACATGCACGGGTACGACGTGCTCAAGAAGCTGCGCGTCGCCAAGGTGCAGACGCCGGTACTCATCCTCTCGGGCATTGCCGAGATGGACTCGAAGGTCCGCTCGTTCGGCTTCGGCGCCGACGACTACGTGACCAAGCCGTTCCACCGCGAAGAGCTGATCGCCCGCATCCACGCCGTGGTGCGCCGCTCGAAGGGTCACTCGCAGTCGGTCATCCGCACCGGCAAGCTTTCGGTCAATCTCGATGCCAAGACGGTCGAGGTCGACAGCGCCCGTGTCCATCTGACGGGCAAGGAATATGCGATGCTCGAGCTGCTTTCGCTGCGCAAGGGCACCACGCTGACCAAGGAAATGTTCCTGAACCACCTCTACGGCGGGATGGACGAACCCGAACTCAAGATCATCGACGTGTTCATCTGCAAGCTGCGCAAGAAGCTTGCCCATGCCTGCGATGGCGAGAACTATATCGAGACGGTCTGGGGCCGCGGCTATGTGCTGCGCGATCCGGACGACAAGCTGGACGTCGAAGCGGCCTGATCCGGCCTCCTGCCCCCCGGCCTCGACCTCCGTGCGCAGCGGCCCGTCAGCAATGGCGGGCCGCTTGCGTTTGGGGATCAGCCGATGCGGTGGAAGGTGTTGGTCTCGAGCTTGGGCATCGTGCTGCCCGCCCAGATGATCGTCTCGGTCATCGACTTGCGATCGCGCGAGACGGTATAGACCCGCGTAGAAACGGGCGCGCCGTCCTTGCCGAGCGTCATCACCAGCGTGCCCGGAGCGGGCTGGCGCAGCGACGCGCTGTCGATGAAGCCCATGTTGCCGGCGGTCGGCACGGGAGCGGCATCAAGCGCTGCGGTCGATTCCGCGTGAAGCGTTCCGCCATCGGCATTGACGATCTCGACCAGGGTGGTCCAGCGCCGATCGGGTGCGACGCTGAAGCTGATGGTGACGGCGCGGGGACGTTCTTCGGCGGGTACAGCGGCCACATCCAGCGCCCAGCGGCCGACCAGCGGCGATCCTTGCGCTGCGGCCACGGCGCTTTGCGGGCGAGCTGCGTTGTAGGGGGCGTCGGCCGCCATCAGCAGCGATCCAGCGGCGATGAGAGGCATGGCGATCAGCATGGCAATCGTTCCTTTCGGTCCTGTCAGCCCACGGCTTGCGGGCTGGACCGGTGCCTCGGACGAAGGCGATGTCATTGCCAGATCAGGATTCTTGTCCCAGTTTTTCTGGGCTCCCAGCTGACGGGCGAGTTCGCGGCTGCTGCCTACGCCGGTCTTGCGCCGCGCATCGCGCAGCCGTTCGTTGATCGAGGCTTCGGTCCGGTCAAGCTGTGCGGCAATCGATTTGATCGTGTGCCCCTCGGCGAGCAGCCGCAGCACTTCCAGCTCGCGCACGTTCAAGGCGTCCGCAAGCGCGCTGGCTTCACGGGAAGGTGTACCCGACAAGCGTTCCATCGCCGACATGGTCCCTGAGTGACCATATGGGCTGCCGGGCGTCCATCCCAATTTTCTTGTCTGGCACGCCAGGTTTGCATACCGGGCACCCGATGAGGGGACAGCTCACCAGTGCCGTTGCGACCATGCTGGCGTGCGTGGCCTGCAGTGCGCGGGCGCAGGAGATCGATCAGTCCATTATCGTCACTGCGCCGGGCGCCGGAGTGGACAGCGACGACGCGCTCGGCCTCTCGCGCGGGGACATCGCCCGCGGCGGGCGGCCGGACCTGATAGGTGCGCTGACCCGCCAATTGCCGGGCGTGACCCTGCAGGATGCACAGGGCAATCCGTGGCAGCCGGCGCTGGTCTATCGCGGGCAGACCGCATCGGGCGCGCAAGGGCAGTCGCAGGGCCTTGCCGCCTATCTCGACGGTGCGCGGTTCAATCTGCCCTTCGGCGATACGATATCGCTCGATCTGGTGCCCGATGTCGCGCTTCGGACGGTCGAGCTCGTCGATTCGAGCCCGGTCTATGGCCTCAACGCGCTGGGCGGAGCGCTTGTGCTGGAGACTGCTACGGGCCGCAGCGAACCCGGCCTCAGTGCCAATGCCTCGCTCGGTGCTTACGGCGCGCACGATGTGAGCCTTGCCGCCGGCGGCGCAGCAGGGCGCTGGAGCGCCTATGCGGCGGTGCAACTCCGCGGCGAGGACGGCTGGCGCGACTACAGCACTTCGCGGCTCGCCAGCGGCTATGCCGATCTGGGCTATGATGGCGTCGCTGCCGGGCTCCATGCCAAGCTCGTCCTCGCCAGCACCGGCCTCAGTGGCAATGGCGCGGCGCCGGAGGAGTTGCTCGCCGTCCGCCGCAGCGCGGTGTTCACGCATCCGGATCGCACCGAGAACCGCTTTGCTCGCCTGAGCCTCCACCCGTGGGCTGATCTTTCGCCGACCACGCGGTTGCAGGCGGCATTCTACGCGCAGTGGCTGAAGAGCCGCCTGCTCAATGGCGATGCAGCCGATATCGAACCTTGCGAGGATGATACCGGGCTCCTTTGCCTCGAAACCGAAAACGAGGGAGAGGAAGAAGCCGAAGTCCTCACCGACCGGCAGGGCCGTCCCATCCGTGCGTTGGCGGGCGACCCGACCTATGCCGTGTTCAACCGCGGTGCGCTGTCCTCACGCGCGTTCGGTCTGCTGGCCCAGATCACCGATCGGCGGCCATTGCTGGGCGGCAGCAACGTGTTCACGATCGGCACGAGCCTCGACTATGGCCGCAGCGCATTTGGGGCCACGACCGAGCTTGGCACATTGGACGATACGCGCGGCGTGCAATCGGTTGGTCCGGTGATCGCGCAAGATGACAACGCCATCGCCCCGGTCTCGGTGATCGCGCGCAATCTCTACGCCGGGTTCTTCGTGGCGGAGACGCTGCCGCTGGGGCCGAACCTGCATCTAGAAGCGGGGCTACGCTACAACTACGCGGCAATCCGGCTCGACGATCAGATCGGGACCGCACTCAATGGGCAGCACCATTTCGGCCGGCTCAACCCCGGGCTGGAGCTCGATTGGGATGCGGTTCCCGGCCTCTCGCTGCGCGCCGGTTATGCCGAGACCAACCGCGCGCCGACGCCCGCGGAACTGTCCTGCGCCGATCCCGAAGCGCCCTGCAGCCTTGCCAACTTCTTCGTCGCCGATCCGCCGCTGCGCCAGGTCGTGGCGCACACGTGGGAGCTGGGTGCATCGGGCAAGGGTACCGCTGGCGGCTGGCGGATCGAATGGCTGGCCTCGGCCTACCGCGCTGACAGCCGTGACGAGATCCGCCGTGTCGCTTCGGGCGTGCGCGGGCGCGCCTATTTCCAGAACCTTGGCGATGCGCGGCGGCAGGGCATCGAGCTCTCGCTGACCGCGCAGCGCGGCGGCCTGCGAGTGGCGGCAACATATGCGTTCACCGATGCCACCAATCGTTCGCCGGTACGGATCGCAAGCCCTGGGAATCCGGCGGCGGAAGCTGGCGCAATCCTCGTGAAGCCCGGCGACCGTCTCCCCGGGGTGCCGCGTCACAGCGCGAACCTCAATCTGGACTATGCCGGGAAGGTAGGACCGTGGCGGCGCTTCACTGTCGGCGGAACAGTCTCCGCCCGCTCTGGGCAGGTGCTGCTCGGAGACGAATCGAACCGAGCGGCGCTGGTGCCGGGCTATGTCCTCGTTGACCTGCGCGCGGGGATAGAACTGCTGCGCGAGGTCGTGCTGTTCGGCGAAGTGCGCAATCTGCTGGACCGCCGCCATGCTACGTTCGGCACGTTCGGCGAGATCGGATCGGTGCTGCTGGCCGAAGCGCCGGGCGCCTCTTCCCCGCGCTTCCTCGGACCTGGCGCGCCGCGGCGCTGGACTATCGGGATCCGGCGCGGCTTCTAGGGGCGTTGACCGGCTGGCATCGCGCTGCCAGAGGCGCCGCACCATGACCGCACACAAGCCGGGCGATCCGCTCACCATCAACCGCCTCTACGGCCGCGCCAAGGGCAAGCCGCTGCGCGCCGGGCAGCAGGCGCTGATAGACACCCTGTTGCCGCAGATCGCGGTGCCGGAAGAAGGCCCCGTCACGGCGCAGGTCCTGTTCGGCCATGATTGCCCGCTGCACTTCGAGATCGGCTTCGGCGGCGGCGAACACATGGCGGGCCGTGCGGACATGCTGCCAGATCACGGCTTTATCGGCGCGGAGCCCTTTCTCAACGGGGTGGCGCAGGCGCTGGTCCATCTCGATGGCGGGCGCGGCAGCGATGGCAGCGCCACCAGCATGCCTATCCGCAACGTACGCATCCACCACGGCGATGCGCTGGAAGTGCTGGCGCGCGTGCCGGACGGTGCGCTCTCGTTCGTCTACCTGCTGCACCCCGATCCCTGGCCCAAGGCGCGCCACGCCAAGCGGCGGATGATGAACGATGGCCCGGTCGATCTGATCGCACGCAAGCTGAAGCCCGGCGGCGAATTCCGCTTCGGCACCGATCACCCGATCTACTTGCGCCACGCGCTGATGGTCATGCGCCGCCACACCGACCGGTTCGAGTGGCTGGCGCAAAAGGCGGCGGACTTCCAGAAGCGCCCCGGCGGCTGGCCCGAAACCCGCTATGAGGCCAAGGCCCGCGCGCAGGGTCATGAGGTCTGGTACTTCCGCTACCGCCGCCGGTGCTGACGAGGCCCAGCGGCAGCGCCTGCCATGCTTTGCCAATCTTTCCCCAGATGGCCCGGGAGGAAGCGCATTAACCAATTAATCTCTTCCTAACCAGCCGGGCTTAGCTTGGGCTTCGACGCTGGACAGCAAGGGTTGGTCCGGCAGAGGAAAGCGCAGCGAGGGGCTTATGGCCACGACCACGACAACGCAGACCATTCTCACCGAGATGCGGGAGTTCGCCGGGTTTTCGCCGAGTGAGCAGCGTTATATCCGGCGTAGTCTCGATATCGGTCTCGGACGGCAGGATGCCTTCCGCCGGTGGGCGCGCGGGCCGGCCGAAGCGGCTTCGATCCGCACACAATACGTGATGTATCAGGATCTCAAGCTCCTCCGCAGCCTGTTGACCGCAGATGGCGAGGGTAGCGAGGCGGCGGGCCTTGAAGACCTGGAAAGTGTGATGGGCCCGCTGCTGCGGGTGACCACATTCGATCTCTCGCAGGGCCGCATCGAAAGCTTCTCGGCCTATCGCTTCCTCTATGAACGCCTGCTCGGTGCCGCAGTGCGACCCTGGCTCCCCGGCGCCTTTTGCGGGGCCGCCGCGCTGCCGCACATCCGCCCGGAACGTCGCAAGGAACTGCTGCAGTCGATCAGCGAGGCCGCGGCGACAGCTCCTGCCTGGTCAATGCGCGCGCCGCAGTTCTTTCCCGAATATGTCGAGATGGAAGACGCGGCTTGAGGGCCTTCGCAGGCTGACCTACTTGGCCCGGTCGGGCTTGGCGCGCCACGTGCCCTTGCGGTGCGGCTTGGGCGCTTCGGCCCGGCCCGGCGTGCGATAGGGCTTGGGCGCGTAGCCCGGCTTGCCTTCCCTGCGGTGGCGACGCGATTCCTCGCGGGGGGCAGCGTCCATCGGCAAGATCTCGAACTCGTCAGCCTCCTCGGCCGTGCGCCGCACTGCGTCCATGAAGCGCGCGGCGATCGCCGTCGGCACTTCGAACAGCGTTTCGCGCGCGGTGATCCGGATCGCGCCGATTTCGCTGCGGCTGACATGGCCGCGGCGGCACAGCAGCGGCAGGATCCAGCGCGGATCGGCGTTCTGGCTGCGCCCGATGTTGAGCCGCATCCACGTGCTCTGCTCGAAACCGGGGCGCGGCTCACGCGGGCCGGGCGGCGGACCGGCGTCGCCGCTGATCAGATCCTCGGGCTCCGGCAGCTTTGAACGGTGGACCTGCACCAGCGCGGCGGCGATATCTTCCGGGCTGCGTTCGGCAAGCAGGCGCTGGGCGAGCGCGCGGTCTTCCTCGGTCGCCTCGACGGGCGCGAGCAGCACCGACATCAGACGCGCTGAATCAGCTTCGCGGATATCGGCAGCGGACGGCACCGGCACCCAGCGCGCGGGAATACGCGCGCCGCGCAGCATCGCCTCGACCCGCTTGCGGCGCGGATATGGGACGATCAGCACGGCGGTGCCCTTCTTCCCCGCGCGCCCGGTGCGGCCCGAGCGGTGCTGCAAGGTTTCCGCATCGCGCGGGATTTCGACATGGACGACGAGGCTGAGCGAAGGCAGGTCGATCCCGCGAGCGGCAACGTCGGTCGCCACGCAGACGCGGGCGCGGCGGTCGCGCAGCGCCTGCAGCGCGTGGTTGCGTTCGTTCTGGCTGTGCTCGCCGGAGAGGGCGACCACCGCGAAGCCGCGCTCGGTCAGGCTGGCGTGGAGGCGGCGGACATTGTCGCGCGTGGCGCAGAACAGCATCGCGGTTTCGGCCTCGTGGAAGCGCAGCAGATTGACGACAGCGTGCTCGATATCGGCGGGGGCGACAGCCATCGCCTGATAGTCGATATCGCCGTGGCCGCGCTCTTCGGTAACGGTCGAAATGCGCAGCGCATCGTTCTGGTAGCGGCGGGCAAGCGCGACGATCGGCGAGGGCATTGTCGCGGAGAAGAGCAGCGTGCGGCGCTCGTCGGGCGTCGCGTCGAGGATCGCCTCGAGGTCTTCGCGGAAGCCCATGTCGAGCATTTCGTCGGCTTCGTCGAGCACGGCGACACGCAGCGCGGCCAGCTGGAGGGCGCCGCGTTCGAGATGATCGCGCAGGCGACCCGGGGTGCCGACGACGATATGGGTGCCGTGCATCAGCGTGCGGCGTTCGCGCGACGGGTCCATGCCGCCGACGCAGGTGGCAATTCGTGCGCCGGTCTGCTCGTAAAGCCACATCAGTTCGCGGCTGACCTGAAGGGCGAGCTCGCGGGTCGGGGCGATGACGAGCGCGAGCGGGGCGCCGGCGGGGCCGAGCTTGTCTTCACCGGCTAGGAGGTCGGCGGCCATGGCGAGGCCGAAGGCGACGGTCTTGCCCGAGCCGGTCTGCGCCGAGACGACGAGATCGCGGCCATGTGCTTCGGCTTCGAGGACGGCGGCCTGGACCGGGGTGGGGGCGGCATAGCCACGGGCTGCCACGGCGGCGCCGAGGGCGGGGGGGAGCTGGGAAAAGGGCATAGGACTTTCGGGGATGAATAGCGGGCCGGACTCGCGGTGGCAGCCTGAAAAGCTCGCCTCGCGCCGGGAGAAGCGCGCCCCATAGAACAATTCGCGGCGTTTGGCTTGTATTCTTTGCGAGGGGCCTTGCGATTTGCCTCCCCTTGCCAGCCGGTCTGCGAGCGGACAAGCTGGCGGGATAAGAATGGCTGGAGGGGATCGGGATGCTTTTTCGCGCGCGCATGATGCGGCTTGCTTTGGCGACGGCGGCATTTTTGCCTGGCTTGGCGCAGGCCGCACCAGCTGCCGATCCGGCGCTTTCGCCCAAGCCTGCCAGCGCGGCGACAGTCGCGGCGCAGCAAGCCGTGGCCGCCGCGCTGCCGCAGGAAGACGGGCGCGATGCAGCCTTTGCCGCACAAGGCTTCGTGGCAAGCGCCGCCGATCCGGTCATCCGCGATCCAGCGGGCAAGCCGGTGTGGAACGTCGCCGCCTATGATTGGGTGCAGGGCGCTGCGCCCACCAGCGTCAATCCCTCGCTATGGCGGGAGGTGGGGTTGCTCAAGCAGCATGGCCTGTTCGCTGTGGCCGACGGCGTCTGGCAGGTGCGCGGCTTCGACGTTTCGAACATGACCGTGATCCGTGGGGCAACCGGCTGGGTGCTGGTCGACCCGCTGACGACGAAGGAAACAGCGGCGGCTGCGCTGGCGCTGGTCAATGCGCAATTGGGCGTGCGGCCGGTTTCGGCAGTGATCTACAGCCACAGCCATGCCGACCACTTCGGCGGGGTGCGCGGGGTGATCGCCGAGGCGGACGTGGCGGCGGGCAAAGTGCAGGTGCTGGCCCCGGCGCATTTTGTCGAGGAAGCGGCGAGCGAGAACATCCTTGCCGGTGCCGCGATGGGGCGGCGCGCGCAGTACCAGTTCGGCGGCGGCCTCGTGCCGGGCGCGCAGGGGCAGATGGGGAGCGGCATCGGGCTGGGCGTGTCTTCGGGCACGATCACGTTGATCGCGCCGACGGACACGGTCGCTCGCACCGGCGAGACTCGGGTGGTCGATGGCGTGCCTATGGAGTTCCAGATCGTCTCGGGCAGCGAGGCGCCGAGCGAGCTCAACGTCTATCTGCCGGGGGCGAAAGTGCTGCTTTCGGCGGAGATGAGCACGTGCTCACTGCACAATATCCTCACTCCGCGCGGGGCGAAAGTGCGTGATACGCGGGCCTGGGCGGGCTATCTCGATGAAGCGCTGCGGCTTTATGGCGGGCGCAGTGATGCGGTGATCTCGAGCCACTGCTGGCCGCGCTTCGGGCAAGCGGAAGTGAGCCGAATGCTGGCAAGCCAGCGCGACAACTACCGCCTGCTCCACGATCAGACGCTGCGGCTGATGAACAAGGGGGAGACCCCGGCGGAGATTGCCGAAGATCTGGTGCAGCCCGCCGCGATTGCCGCCGACTGGTTCAACCATGGCTACTACGGCACCTACAGCCACAACGCGAAGGCGGTCTATCAGTTCTACCTCGGCTGGTACGATGCGGTGCCCGCCAACCTCAACCCATGGCCTGCGGTGGAGCGCTCGAAGCGGCTGGTCGCGGCGATTGGCGGCGGGGCCAAGGTGCTGGCGCAGGCCAAGGCGGCGATGAAGGCGGGCGATTACCGCTGGTCGTCGGAGCTGCTGAGCGCTGCGGTGTTCGCTAATCCTGCAGACAAGGCGGCGCGCGCCCTGCTGGCCGACAGCTACGAGCAGCAGGGCTATCAGGCGGAGAGCGCGATCTGGCGCAACCAGTTTCTTGCCGCAGCGAACGAGCTGCGCAACGGGCGGATCAGTTCGGCCACATCGAGCCAGAGCCAGGACATGATCGCGGCGGTGCCGACGCAGCTGCTGCTCGATTCGGTGGCGACAAGGATCGATCCGGCGAAGCTGGCGGGGCGTCACGCAGCAATCAACCTAGTGATGCCCGAGCGTAGCGAGACCGCGGGAGTCGAACTGACAGGCACCGCGATGCTGGCGCGGATGAGCGCGGCGAGCGGGCCGGCGGCGACGCTGACGGCCCCGCGCCGTCTGCTGCTCGGCCTGCTGTTCCTGAAACTGCCGCTGGCGCAACTGGAAGCGGCGGGGCTGAAGGTGGAAGGCGACCGTGCGGTGGTGGAAGCGTGGCTGGCCGCGCTCGATCCTATGCCGGGGGCGTTCAATATCGCCGAGCCTTGAAGGGGGGTGTCAGATCATCTTGGCGGTCAGGATGGACACCCAGACCAGCAGCGTCAGTCCTCCGCCAGCGATCGTCCAACGGATGGCAAGGCGCAGATAATGGGCCTGCGCGTCGATCGAGTGCACAAAGCTGGCAAACAGGCGCTGGCGCAGCGCGGCATCGCCTTCCAGCCCTTCGGCGTCGAATTCTTCGCCCAACAGCATGGCCCTGAGCGCGAGCGCGCAAGACACGATCAGCGGCGCCAGCCCGGCAAGGCTGGCAAGCACGAACAGTGGCTGACTATGCGCATCAAGCGCGAGCGGCGCGCCGGGGCTGGCCGAGATGGGATGCGTGCCGATGGTGATCATCAGTGCGTTAAAGCCCAGCATCGCGCCCAGCCGGACCGAAAGATCAAGATCGCGGTTCTCGAGGAACTCAAGATCGGCGATGAATCCTGGATCTGGTGGATCCCCTCGCATCTCGCGGAATGCGCGGAGGCGGGAGCGGAACGAGGTCGGTAGCGTCACGCTTTATACAGCGCGTCGAGCCTTGCCCCGTAGCGTTCCTTGATCTTGTGGCGGCGGATCTTCATCGAGGGGGTCATTTCCTCGTTGTCGATGGTGAAGGTCTCGTCTGCGAGGGTGATCTGGCGGACTTTCTCGATCACCGAGAGGTCCTTGTTCACGCGGTCCACCGCCGCACGCACCGCGCTGCGGAAGGCGGGGAGGTCGGACAGGGCGGCCATATCGTACTTCTCGCCCTGCGCGCGCGACCATTCCATCGCCCATTCGGGATCCGGGACGATTAGGCCGACGATGTAAGGCCGCTTGTCGCCCGAGACCATCGCCTGCGCGATTTCGGGCTGAAGCGTGAGCATGCCCTCGATCCGCTGGGGGGAGACATTGTCGCCCTTGTCGTTGACGATCATGTCCTTCTTGCGATCGGTGATCTTGATGCGACCCTTCTCGTCGAAGTGGCCGATGTCGCCGGTGTGGAGCCAGCCGGCATTCGGCCCGTCCTGCGGGATCGCGCGCAGCGTTTCGGCATCGTTGTGCCAGTAGCCGTGCATGACGAGTTCGCCGCGCACGAGAATCTCGCCGTCATCCGCGATCTTCACCTCGACCCCGCGCAGCGGCGGGCCGACGGTGTCCATTGCAAGGCCGACCTTGGGACGATTGCAGCTGACGACGGGTCCTGCCTCGGTCTGGCCGTAGCCCTGCAGCATGGTGAGGCCCATCGCATCGAAGAACAGGCCGACATCGGGATTGAGCGGTGCGCCGCCCGAGACGAGGGCTTTGAGGCGTCCGCCGAAACGCTGGCGGATCTTGGGGCGCAAGGTGCGCTCGATGAAGAAATCCATCGGTGCATCGATGATCCGGCGCAGGATGTTTGCCCCTTCGGCCTTGCGCGCGCCGATCGCGAGCGCGCGGGCCATCAGGTAGTTCGGGAGTTTGCCCTGCTTTTCGACCTGCTTCATGATCCGCGCGCGCAGCACCTCGAACAGGCGCGGCACGACGACCATAAGTGTGGGCCTGGTCTCCTCGATGTTGCTGGCGAGCTTCTCGAGTCCCTCAGCATAGTAAATCTGCGCGCCGAGACCGATGGGGAGGAACTGCCCGCCGGAATGCTCGTAGGCATGGCTCAATGGGAGGAAGGAGAGGAACACTTCGGTCTCGCGGCCAGTTGTGTCCCAGCTCAGGTCCTCGGCGACGACATGCGCCGCGCCGTCGACGTTGCAGAGGATCGCGCCGTGGTGCTGGAGCACGCCGCGCGGAGCGCCGCCGGTGCCGCTGGTGTAGATGATGCAGGCCGTATCGGCGCGGCCGATGGCAGCAACGCGCGCGGCAGCCGAGAGGCGCGCAGGCGCGGCGTCACCGCTGGTGAGGGCCGACCAGTCGTGGAAGCCGAGGCGGTCGGACTGGATGCGGCGGAGCGGCTCGATGCCGATCACATGCTCCACCCCGCGCGCGCTCAGGCAGGCGGCGAGCAACGGCTGGGCAAGCTTGGCGTTGGAGACGATCACCGCCCGCGCACCCGAGTTTTCCAGCACGTGGAGATGGTCGCGCTCGGTGTTGGTGACATAGGCGGGGACGGTGATCAGCCCGGCGGCCATGATCGCAAGGTCGGCGATGCACCACTCCGGGCGGTTTTCCGACACGAGGATGACGCGGTCACCCGGATCGAGGCCAAGGCCGCGCAGTGCCTCCGCCAGCAGGCAGACCTGGTCCGCTGCCTCGCGCCAGCTCTGCGATGTCCACGTGCCGCCGCGCTTTGCCCAGAGGAACGGACGATCGCCGAAGAACTCGGCCCGATCGAGGAACATGGCGACGAGATTCGGATAGGACGCGAAATCGGAAAGCTGCACGTTGCGGTGATCCCCTGCCCATGGTGCCCGCGCCCGCGGGTCACGTGTTTGGCCCGGAAACTAGGAGTGCCGTAGCGGAAGGGCAAGGTGGGCTGTGGATAGCGCCTCAAGGGGAGGCGGCGGCGCCTTCGCTGCGCGGGTCGGCGGCGCCCACCCAGTGGTTCTTGCCGTCCGCTCCCGGCACCCATTCGATGGCATTGGCCTTGAGGCGCATCGGGACGGCGACGACCTTGGCATGGCCAAGTGTTTGCAGCGCCGGAACCATGGCGGCAAGCGGAGTGCCTGCTTCCACCGCGAGCACGCCGCCCGGCGCGGGCATCACGATGCCTTGCGAGATGGCATCGCGCGCGGACAGGTTCCAATCGAGCGTGCCGATGATCACGCGGATCACCTGCGGCGGGATGGTATAGCCGCCCGCCGCGCCGGCGATCAGGCGCAAGTGGCCGTCGGGACCATAGATCACGACCGGACTCATCGAACTGCGCGGCCGCTTGCCTGCCTCGACGCGGTTGGCGGTAGGCTTGCCGTCGCGGTCAGGATCGAGGTTGAAGTCGGTCAGCTCGTTGTTGAGGAAATAGCCGCCGACCATGAGGCCCGAGCCGAATGCGCTTTCGACGGTCGCAGTATAGCTGGCCGCGTTGCCCCAGCGGTCGACGGCAGCAAAGTGGGTGGTTCCATGCTCGTCCACCGGGGCGGCCATGGCGAAACGATCGCTTGCACCGGCTGGCTTGCCGGGCGCGGCATTGTTGATGGCCGCGGTCTCCGAGATCAGCGCGGAGCGGGCGGCGAAATAGGCGGGATCGATAAGGCCGGCGGTCGGCACGGGCACGAAGTCGGGATCAGCCAGCCATGTATCGCGGTCGGCAAAGGCGAGCCGCTCGGCTTCCGCGATAAGGTGCCAGGCCTTTGGCGAGGCGGGGCCCATCGCCTTGAGATCGAAGCGCTCAAGCTCGCCCAGCGTTTGCAGCACGGTCACGCCGCCGGCAGACGGCGGGCCCATCGTGCAGACGCGGTAGACGCGGTAGCGGGCGCAGATGGGATCGCGGGGCCGGGCCTTGTAGGCGGCAAGATCGGCGGTGGACATCGGCGCGGGGTTGCGCGGCGCCGTGCCGACCTTGGCGGCGATCGCCTTGGCGTTGTCGCCCAGATAGAAGCTGTCGGCGCCGAGTGCGGCGATTTTCTCGAACGTCGCCGCGAGTTCAGGATTGCGGACGACGGTTCCGACCGGGAGCGGATTGCCGTCAGGTCCGAAGAACAGCGCGCGGCCTGCGGGGTCCAAACCGGCGATGTCGGACGCGAAGCCGAGCGTGTTGTTGAGGCGCGGGGTGATCGCGAAGCCGTCCCCGGCCAGCTTGATCGCGGGGCCGAACAGCACGCGCCAGGGCAGCTTGCCGTTGCGGGCATGGGCCATGGCGGCAAGGCGCAGGTTGCCTGGAACGCCGACGCTGCGCCCGCCGGGGACGGCATCGCTGTGGCTGAGGACCTTGCCATCAACCTTGAACCAGTCCGGCGTGGCGGCCGAGGGGGCCATTTCGCGCCCATCGAAGCTTTCAACCTTGCCTGCTTCGTCTGCCGTCACGAGGAAGCCGCCGCCGCCAATGCCGGAGCTTTGCGGTTCGACCACGGTGAGCGCGAGCATCATGGCGATGGCGGCGTCGGTCGCCGATCCGCCAAGGCGCAGCATTTCCGCGCCTGCCGCAGCGGCGCGGGGATCGGCGGCTGTCACGACGCCCGGATCTTCCGGCGCCTGCTCAGGAGTTGGGGCGAGCGCTGCGACAGGGCGCGCGGCGTTGGGCAACGGCGCGCACGCGCTTGCCAGCGATGCCACAGCGAGCGAGGTGAGCAGCGAGCGGGTGAGGCGGTTCTTCATCACCGCCAGTGCCTATTCGCTGCCGACCGCCTCGGCAATGCTGCTCATGCCCTCGGCGCGCACGCGTTTGGCCAGGCCATCAACGATGCGCCGGACCAGCCCCGGTCCTTCGTAGACCAGCGCGCTGTAGATCTGGATCAAGCTGGCCCCGGCGCGGATGCGGGCCCAGGCATCGTCTACGCTGGCAATGCCGCCGACGCCGATCAGCGGAATCCGGCCGGCAGTGGCGCTGCGGAAATCGCGCAGCACCTGCAGTGCCAGCGGACGCAGCGGTTCGCCGGAGAGGCCGCCTGCCTCGCCGGCCAGCGGCGAGCGCAGCGAAGGGCGGGTGATCGTGGTATTGCTGACGATCAGAGCATCAAGCCGCTTGTCGACCGCGATTCGGCAGATCGCATCGATATCGGTGGATGTGAGATCGGGGGCGAGCTTGAGGAACAGCTTGGTTGGCAGTGCACCGCGCGCCTCGATCACCGCATCGAGCAAGTCGGCCAGTGCCGCGGGATCCTGCAAGGCGCGCAGGCCGGGCGTGTTGGGCGAGCTGATATTGACCGTGAGATAGCTCGCCAGCGGGGCCATGATCCGCGTCATCGCGGCATAGTCGGCAATGCGGTCGACCGAATCCTTGTTGGCACCGATGTTCGCACCGACGACGCCGGGCCGGCCTTGCCGCGCGGCAAGTCGGCCTGCGACCACCTGGGCGCCGGCGTTGTTGAAGCCCATGCGGTTGATCACCGCATTGTCCTCGACAAGGCGGAACAGGCGCGGCTTGGGATTGCCTTCCTGCGGGCGCGGGGTGACCGTGCCGGCTTCGACAAAGCCGAAGCCAAGGCCAAGCAGCGCGTCAGGAACTTCGCCGTTCTTGTCGAACCCGGCGGCGATCCCGACCGGGTTGGGGAACACGAGCCCCGCGACTCGCTGGCACAGCAGTGGCTGCGGTGCGATGCGCCCACCGCGTGGTGCGGCTGCCAATGCGGCGATAGTCAGGCGGTGGGCAGGCTCGGCGGGAATGCGGAACAGCAATGGGCGGCAAATCGAATAGAGCATGCGCGAGCGTTTCCCTCCGGTCCGTATCCGCCTTAACGTTACGGATCACTGGTTCTATTGCCGCACCGGGCGGGCGCGCCAAGCCGCAATTGCAACCAATTTGTCGGTTAACCGCCAGTTAAGCATTGAATTCACTAGCCTGTTGCATGGCTGCCACCCATTTTGTCGAATCCGTACAATTCTTTGGCAGGCTGCTGATCTACCAGACTCGTGCGACCCGAAGGGCTCGGTGCAGCAATGCGGCCGAGTTCTCGACTTCATGGCGGCTCGTGCCCTGGCACGGCCGCCTTTTTTTGTGCCTCGCGCCAGAACGGGCATTTTTGGGCATGGTGCACCGCTTGCGCAGCACGCGCCCTTCGCCTAGATAACCGGAACAGATTAGTCCGATTTTGGATCGGGCGCCTTTCCGGGACAGTGCCGCAATGCGACTTTCAAGCATGGCCGACTATGCCGTGGTGACGATGACCGCCGCTGCCCGCCATTGTGGGCGCCACGCTGCGGGTGGGGCGCGCGTTTCGGCGCAGCAGCTGGCGGATGAGACCGGGCTGCCGGTGCCGACGGTTCAGAAGCTGGTCAGCAAGCTGTCGGCGGCGGGCTTGCTCAAGTCCGCGCGCGGGTTGGGCGGCGGGCTCAAGCTGGCGCGTCCGGCGGCGGCAATTTCGCTGGCCGACATAGTCGAAGCGGTCGAAGGCCCGATCGCGATGGCGCCCTGCAGCGTGCATGGCCGTCACGATTGCACCCTGGAAGCCGATTGCACCGTGCGCCCGCATTGGCCGCAGGTCGATGCCGCGCTGCGCGGGGCGCTCGCCGGTGTGCCGCTGACGCAGCTGGCAAGCCCGGTGGCTTCAGGGATTTCAGCATGAGCGAAGATATCGAGATCAAAGACCAGGCCGCGCGCGAGGCCGCGGCGCGAGTCGCTGACTACGAGCACGGCTGGTCGTCGGACATCGAGCAGGAATATGGCCCCAAGGGTCTGTCCGAAGACACCGTCCGTTTCATTTCGGCCAAGAAGGACGAGCCGGAGTGGATGCTCGAGTGGCGGCTCAAGGCCTATCGTCACTGGCTGACCATGCCGACGCCCGAATGGGCCAAGCTCAACATTCCCCCGATCGACTATCAGGAAGCCTATTACTGGGCCGCGCCCAAGGCCAAGCCCAAGCTCGGCAGCCTTGACGAAGTCGATCCCGAGATCCTGCGCATCTACGAGAAGCTCGGCATTCCGCTCGAGGAGCAGAAGGTGCTCGCGGGCGTCGAAGGCGCGCGCAAGGTCGCGGTCGATGCGGTGTTCGACAGCGTGTCGGTGGCGACGACGTTCCGCAAGGAGCTGGAGCAGGCGGGGGTCATCTTCCGCTCGATCAGCGAGGCGATCCGCGAATATCCCGAGCTGGTGAAGCGCTGGCTGGGCAAGGTCGTGCCGATGCACGACAACTACTTTGCGGCTCTCAATTGCGCAGTCTTTTCGGATGGCACCTTCGTCTATATCCCTGAGGGCGTGCGCTGCCCGATGGAGCTTTCCACCTATTTCCGCATCAATGCGGAGAATACCGGGCAGTTCGAGCGCACGCTGATCGTGGCCGACAAGGGGGCCTATGTCTCCTACCTCGAAGGCTGCACCGCGCCGCAGCGCGACGAGAACCAGCTGCACGCCGCGGTGGTCGAACTCGTCGCGCTCGACGATGCCGAGATCAAGTATTCCACCGTGCAGAACTGGTATCCCGGTGACGCCGAAGGGAAGGGCGGCATCTACAACTTCGTGACCAAGCGCGCGCTGTGCCAGGGCGCGCGCAGCAAGGTTTCGTGGACGCAGGTCGAGACCGGCTCCGCGATCACGTGGAAGTACCCCAGCTGCGTGCTCAACGGCGAGGAGTCGGTGGGCGAGTTCTACTCCGTCGCGGTCACCAACAACCACCAGCAGGCTGATACCGGCACCAAGATGATCCACAACGGGAAGAACACCCGCTCGACCATCGTCAGCAAGGGGATCAGCGCGGGCCACTCGAACAACACCTACCGCGGCCTCGTGCGCGTCGCCCCGCAGGCCGAGGGCGTGCGCAACTTCACCCAGTGCGATTCGCTGCTGCTCGGCGCGGACTGCGGCGCGCATACGGTGCCCTATATCGAGGTGCGCAACCCCTCGGCGACGATCGAGCACGAGGCGACCACGAGCAAGATTTCGGACGACCAGCTGTTCTACGCGATGCAGCGCGGCCTCGCGCAGGAGGACGCCATCGCGCTGATCGTGAACGGCTTCGCGCGCGAAGTTCTGCAGCAGTTGCCGATGGAGTTCGCGGTCGAGGCGCAGAAGCTGCTCGGTATTTCGCTGGAAGGTTCGGTTGGGTGAGCGATGCGATCACCCTTGCCGTGCGCCCGGTGACGTCGGCGGATGCGCCCGCGCTGGCCGACCTGCTCAACGCGGTTATCGCGGCGGGCGGGACGACGGCGCTGCAGGATCCCTACACGCCGGAAGCGCTCGATGCGGCCTATTTGACGGGGCCCAACGTCCACTGCTGCTTCGTAGCAGAGGATGAGGACGGCACGCTGCTCGGGTTTCAGACGCTGGGGCGCTATCCGGGACTTCCGGAGGATGTCGGCGATATCGGCACGTTCGCGCTGGTGGGCGGGACGCAGCGCGGGATCGGTTCGGCGCTGTTTGCCGAGACCTCCAAGCGCGCCGCCGAACTCGGCCTCAGCGCGATCAACGCGACGATCCGGGGCGACAATACCGGCGGTCTTGCGTTCTACACCAAGCAGGGCTTTGTCGATCATGGCGTGACCGAGCGTGTGCCGCTCAAGGATGGCACTCCGGTTGACCGCGTGCACAAGCGGTTTGCTCTGGCGGCCCCAGCAAAGCGCAAGCTTTCGCTGCGTTTTGGCGAGGCCGATGCGCCGACCCTGCAAAAGAAGGGGCACGGCTGGGCGATTTCGGAATCGCGGCTCGACGCCCTGCACGAGAGGGCGCGCGAGATGCGGCGCAACCCCAGCCCCGCGCAGGAAGCGCTGGCCGAGGCGCTGACCCGCGTGGAGACTGGCGGCTACAGCTTCAAGCGTCAGGCGGTGATCGGTTCGGCCATCGTCGATTTCGCGTGCAAGCAGCTGATGCTGGTGGTCGAAATCGACGGCGATGCCGATGCGGCGTTCACCGCCGCGCGCGACAAGAGCCTTGGCGAAGTGGGCTACCGCGTCGAGCGCATCGCGGCCGCCGATGTGCTCGCCGATCCCGATGCCGCCGCGCAGCGCGTTTCCGATGCAATGCGCGCGCTCCACACCGAACGCCGCGCCAAGCGGTCCGCCTCCACCAGATCCGGCGCGCGCCGCCCCGCGTCGCGCCGTCCCCGGGAATACTGATGCTCACGATCGACAATCTGCAGGCCACCGTGGCCGACAAGCCCATCCTCAAGGGCCTCTCGCTCCAGATCAACGCGGGCGAAATCCACGCGATCATGGGGCCGAACGGCGCGGGCAAGTCCACGCTGGGCTACACGCTGGGTGGCCGTCCGGGCTATGAAGTGACCGGCGGCAGCGTCGACTTCGATGGGCAGGACCTGCTAGCGCTCGAACCGCATGAGCGCGCGGCGGCGGGGCTGTTCCTCGGTTTCCAGTATCCGGTCGAGATCCCCGGCGTTTCCAATCTGCAATTCCTGCGCGAGGCGCTCAATGCCCAGCGCAAGGGGCACGGAGAGGAGCCGCTTTCGGGCGCGGCCTTCATCAAGCTCGCCAAGGAGCAGGCGGGGCTGCTGCGGTTCGATATGGACATGCTCAAGCGCCCGGTAAACGTCGGCTTCTCGGGCGGCGAGAAGAAGCGCGCCGAGATGGTGCAGATGGGCATCCTGAACCCGAAACTGGCGATTCTCGACGAGACCGACTCCGGCCTCGACATCGATGCGCTGCGCATCGTCGGCGAGGGGATCAACGCGATCATGCGCAAGTCCGACAAGGCCGTGCTGCTCATCACGCACTACCAGCGCCTGCTCGATTACGTGAAGCCGGATTTCGTCCACGTGCTGGCTGGTGGCCGCATCGTCAAGTCGGGCGGGCCGGAACTCGCGCTGCAGCTGGAAGAACAGGGATACGAGGCCGTGGCGGCATGAGCCTGCTGCTCGCCCTTGCCATGGCAGCGGACCCGGCGCCCGCTACCCCGCCTGCGGCCGCCATGCCCGCCGAATTCCTCGGCGAGTGGGCGCCCTCTGCGGCGGCCTGCGGCGACAAGTACGCACGGCGCATCGTGACCGCCACGATGAACACCGAAGGCGACTACTGGGGCGTGGTCAAGGCGGTCGAGACGCTCGGCAGTCGGCATATCCTGGTGCGTGAGGGTGACGACGATTTCGGCGTGGCACTGACGGCGGACTATGTGCTGAGCCCGGATGCGCGCATGCTGGTGCTCCACGTGCTGGAGCGCAATGGCGCCAAAGTTGCGGAAAGCCCGATCCCGATGGTGCGCTGCGAGGTGACCCGTGGCTAGTCTTGCTTTGCCGACGCGGGCCCACGAGGCCTATCGCTATGCCGATCTCGCTGCACTGGAGCCGCTGTGGCCGGTCGCGGTGGAGGAAATCCATGTCGCCGCTGGCGAGAGCGGGGCGCTGGCGATCACCGCAAATGCCGAAGCGGCTGAAGCGCGCGACATCGTGATCATGCTGGAAGAGGGCGCGAGCTTCGATCTGCGCGTGCTCAATGCCGGGCAGGCCTATGGCCGCATTGCCGTGACCGCAACGCTGGGCAAGGGCGCGTCGTTCCACTTCGGCGCCGCGCAGCTGGGCGGCGGGGTGCAGACGCTCGAGATCGTGACCGAAGTGCGCCACATGGCGCCTGATGCGGTGAGCCGGCAGGTCGTGCGCTCGGTGCTGGGCGGCCATGCAACCGGCACGTACCTCGGCAAGGTCCATGTCGCGCGCGGGGCGATCGGCACGGACGGCGAGCAGTCGATCCGCGCCATGCTGCTGGAGCGCACGGCGACGGCCAATGCGCGGCCCGAACTCGAAATCTACGCCGACGACGTGAAGTGCGCGCATGGCTGTGCGGTGGGTGAGCTCGATCCGATGGGCCTGTTCTACCTGCAATCGCGCGGCCTGCCGCCGTCGGAAGCGAAGAAGCTGATGCTCCATGCGTTCATCGCCGAGGCCTTTGTAGGCGCGCCGGAAGGTGAAGCGTTGACCGAAGCTGCGCTGGCGGCGCTGGAGGGCTTGCTGTGAGCACCGAAACCCTCACGCGCGCCGCCGAGTGGCCCGGCCTGCTCAACGCTGAAGGCAAGCGCTGGCACTATCTTGATACGGCTGCGACGGCGCAGAAGCCGCAAAGCGTGATCGATGCGATGACCCGCGCGATGGGCGCGGACTATGCGACGGTGCATCGGGGGGTCTACACCCGCTCGGCTGAAATGACGCTGGCCTATGAAGCCGCACGGCGGACCGTGGCGGCGCTCATTGGCGGGCGCGAGGATGAGCTGGTGTTCACCCGCGGGGCGACCGAGGCGATCAACCTCGTCGCGCAGACATGGGGCGTTTCCAACCTCCGGCCCGGCGACCGCGTGCTGCTTTCGCAGCTGGAGCACCATTCGAACATCGTGCCGTGGCAGCTGATCCGCGAGCGCACCGGCCTTGAGATCGACGTCTGTCCGCTGACCGAGGATGGCCGGATCGACCTCGATGCGGCGGAGCGGATGCTGACCCCGGCACACAAGCTGGTGGCTTTTGCGCATGTCTCGAACGTACTGGGCTCGGTGCTCGATGCACCGCGTGCGGTCGCTCTCGCACACCGTGTCGGTGCCAAAATCCTGCTCGATGGCTGCCAGGCTGCTGCGCGACTCCCGATGGATGTGACGGCGCTCGGCTGCGATTTCTACGTCTTTTCAGCGCACAAGCTCTATGGGCCGACCGGGATCGGCGCGCTGTGGGCGAAGAAGGACCTGCTCGATGCGATGCCGCCGTGGCAGGGCGGCGGCTCGATGATCGACCGCGTGACCTTTGCCGAAACGACCTGGGCTCCGGCCCCGCAGCGCTTCGAGGCCGGTACCCCGGCGATTGTCGAGGCGATTGCCTTCGGCGCGGCGGCGGACTTTCTCACCGGCCACGGCCTTGATGCCATCCATGCCCATGAAGCGAAGCTTGTGCGCATGGCGCGCGAGGCGCTCGGGCGGAACAATTCGGTGCGCCTGTTCGGCCCGGAAGACAGCGCGGGGATCGTCAGCTTCGCGCTGGAAGGCGTCCACCCGCATGATCTCGGCACGATCCTCGATGAGGAGAACGTGGCGATCCGCGCGGGCCACCACTGCGCGCAGCCGCTGATGGAGCATCTCGGGGTGCCAGCCACCGCGCGCGCCAGCTTCGGCATTTACAGCGATGAAAGCGATATTGCCGCGCTCGTGCGCGGGATCGAACGGACGATAAGGATATTCGGATGAGCCGGATCGAGATCGAGGAAGTCGAAGGCGTCGAACCGCCGCGCCGCGCGCGTGTGGAAGAGGCTGTGGAGACGCCCGCCGAAAAGCTGGAGCGCAAGCGCGACTATCTGGAGGGCTTTCTGGCCGAAAAGCCGGCCGATGCCGCGCCGGGCGAGCCGGGCGGCGAGATCTACGAAGGTGTGGTCGCCGCGCTGCGCGAGATCTTCGATCCGGAAATCCCGGTCAATATCTACGACCTTGGCCTGATTTATGGCGTCGATGTGAGCGACGAAGGTTCGGTCATGGTGACGATGACGCTGACGACGCCGCATTGCCCGGTGGCCGAGTCGATGCCCGCGGAGGTGGAACTGCGCGTCGAGGCGGTGCCCGGCGTGCGCGATGCCGAAGTGAATCTCGTGTGGGATCCACCGTGGGACCCGCACAAGATGAGCGATGACGCCAAGCTCGAACTTGGTATGCTCTGAACCGTACCTATCTAGGTGAAATCATGACCACCGACACGACCACCCGCCCCAAGGCCCGCCCCCGACCCGCAGCGGTCATCCTCACGCCCTCCGCCGAGGCGCGTGTGGCGAAGCTGATGGCAAGCGCGCCGGAGGGCATGATCGGGGTCAAGCTCTCCACCCCGCGCCGGGGCTGTTCGGGTCTGGCCTATTCGGTCGACTATGTGGCGCAGGCCAATCCGATGGACGAGCGGATCGAGACGCCGGGCGGCACCTTCTTCATCGACGGGGCCTCGGTGCTCTACCTCATCGGCAGCACGATGGACTGGCAGGAGGATGATTTCACCGCCGGTTTCGTGTTCCAGAACCCCAATGCCAAGGGCTCCTGCGGCTGCGGGGAAAGCTTCACGGTTTAGGCCCCGCGTGCCCACACCCATTGCCGAGCTGCGCCAGCGGATTGCCGCGCAGCGCACGGACAATCCGGCGATGTATGGCGCGGTCGATTTCAGCATTCAGCCCGAGCGCCTGCTATTGGATGGTGACATCGCCGGCAGCGAGCTCCGCTCGTATCCCAAGGTTGCGGCCAAGCTGCTCGAGAACACCGAGCTGATGGAGCGCATGGCTGCCTATACCCTGATGGGCGATGCTGTGGCTGATCCCTATGCCGCGTTCATGCCGGAATATGGTTTCCGGCGGCTGGTCGATCTGCTGGTCGAAGCCTGCGACAAGGGCGTCGACAAAGTGGAAGGCGCGCCTGCCGAGCTCGTCACCTTCATCCGCGCGATGGAAGCGACGCCTGCATGGGTCGACATGGCGAAAGTTGAGGAAGGTGCAAGGCTGCACCGGGTGAGTTTTGCCAATGTCGCGCCGTGGGCCATTCGGGGCGCCTTCGTCGCGACGTTCATGAACAAGTACGCCGCACTGCCGATGGCGCTGACGGGCACGCTCTCCAACAAGACCGCCGCGCGGCGGATCAAGGAGACCGCGACATTCTTCGGCACTTCGGTATTGCCCGGCGCGCTGGCGCGGTTCGGGCCAGGGTTCAAGGCGGCGGCGATGGTGCGGCTGATGCACTCGATGGTGCGCTTCAACGTGCTTTCGGGCGGCAAATGGGACCAGCAGGTCTACGGCATTCCGATCCCGCAAGTGGACCAGATGCCGGCGGGGCTGATTTCGGACTTTCTCATTTCTTCCAAGGTGCTGAAGGAAGGCCGCAGCGACTTTACGCCGGAAGAGCGCGCGCAGATCGAGCTGTCGCGCTACCGCTGCTTCCTGCTCGGTCTGCCGGAAGACCTGCTGGCCGAGACGCCGCAGGGGATCGTCGACATGTGGAATGCGCGGGCGCTGACGCTGCGGGCGGGGTTTGACGAGACGACGTGCGGCGGCCTCTTGCGCGCGACGCTTGAGGCCGATCTGATCGACACCTCGACGCCGCAAGGACAAGTCCGCGCCCGGCTCGAACGTTCGTTTGCCAAAGTCTATTTCATGCAGAACTTCTGCAATGGCAGCGAGAAGGCGGCGGCGCGCTTCGGCGTGCAGATCCGCGCGATCGACAAGTTGCGCGCGACGGCGGTCGGGGTAGGCCTGATGGGGCAGATGCGACTTTATGGCGTTGCCGCAAAGACGCCGGTGGTGCGCCACCTCGCCGACCAGCGGCTGGTGGGCAAAGTGCGCGGCTACCTCGGCAGCCTGGGGCACGCCGAGTTCACGACGGATGCCGCGAAGTACAAACCGACGGCGGCGGTGAAGCCTGCGGCTTAGAGCCGTCGCAACTTGATCGGTGCTGGTTCAGCCAGCAATGTATCGACCTCACGCGAACCGAGGGGCCGGGCAAACTCGAGGCCGAGCCGCGCACGGTCCGACCAGCGGATGATGGCGCGGGTAACGACCGTGCCGAAATCGATCTCGACAAACTGGCCACTGGCGCCGTCGGCAAGGTCATTGCTTTCGATCTGGCAGCCATAGCGCGAGATATCGAAGATGCGCTGCACCCGCCCGGCGGGGTTTTCACCCGCGCGCTGGCGACGGACGCGGCGATTGTCGACTGCGTCTTCGTGCGTCAGCATTCTGGCCGGAATGTGCATAGACGTCCCCTTGCGATGGGACCGTTATGCCTTGGTCGGGTAAACGCTTCTTGCAGCCAGAATGGCTAATTTCGCGTGAAGAGCGGTCTCACCCTTCGGCGAGAAACGCCAGCAGGGCCTGTTCGAGCGGATCGATCTGGCCGTCGTTGCCGATGCGGGTGTCGAGCCACTGCTGTTCGCTTCCGGTCACAGCGGCATCAGCGACGGCTTCTCTGGTAAAGTTGCGCGCGGAGGGGCTCGTGAGCAGGTCGCGGGCTGCAGAGCGCAGATCGCCGGCGGCGACACTGCCCATACGGCGAAAGAAGCCGCTCAGGCCGCCCGAAGGATGGTTCATGAAGGCTTCCAGCTCGGCGGCACGCTCGCGGGTGAGACCCTTGGCGCCCTGCCAGCCTTGCAGGTAGTTGCCGACGCCTTGCACGAACAGGCGCTGCCATTCGGCGGCGTTATCGGCGCCGAGGGTCGCATCCTTGAGGCGGAACAGCATTTCGGCCTCGCGCTGGCTCACGGCGGCAGGCCGGTCGCCGCCGCTCGCGAAGATCACGCGGCGCAGCAGCTTGCATTCGGCTGCGGTGATCGATCCGGCGCTGAGGTGGCCGCCGTCGCGCGTCGGGCCCTCGCCGGTCAGTACCGAGTGCTCGATCTGGGCGAGGGCGTAGTCCTTGAGGCGATCCGGGGTGCCGAGTGCCTTTTCGAGCACGCGGACGAGCAGTTCAAGTTCCCCTGCCGAATCGAGGCGCCCGTCATTGTCGAGCTTGGCGATCAGCCAGTCGGCGGTCTCATCGGCGACATAGCCGCGCGGCTCGGTGCCATTGAGGACATATTCGCCGACCGCTTCGACGAGGAAGTCGATCCATTCGGCACTCTTGGCGGAGACCATGTCGTTGATCGCGAGAATGGCTTCGGCTTCAGTCTCGTCGATCCGGCCATCGGGCCACGCGGAGCGGCGCAGGGCCAGCACTTCCTCGGGAGTGATCGCGCCGTCGGCCGCGGCCTGACGTGCAAGCTCGGGGAAATTGATCGTCATCGGCAGTCCGTCCGGTTGTCCAGTCGTGGCACCTATGGACCGACGAGGGTTACTTTGGCGTTACCCATGATACGGCCCGCCTTAGGCAGATCAGCCGAGCAGGCGGACGACAGCCATGAGAGCCGAGACCGCGAGCAGCAGGCCGACGAAGCCGCGCCACAACGTATCGCTAACCTTCCCGAAGGCGAGCGAGCCGAGGTGATTGCCGAGGAGGACCGGCCCGAACAGGAGCAGCGCGAAGAGCGCATCGCGCCAGGACGCCAGCCGCAGGACGAGGGCAGCAGCCGTGCTGGCGGTGGAGGTCAGCAGGAACACGGTGAGCATCGAGGCGCGGGCGACTTCGCGCGGGATCGGGCGGCGCAGGTAATAAGGCACGACCGGCGGGCCGGGCATGCCGGCGAATCCGGTGAGCAGGCCCGAGGCGACGCCAGTCAGCCCGGTTTCCAACTGGCCCGGGGCATGGCCGGGTTTGGCAGGGAGCAGCACCATCACGAAGGCACCGATGGCGACAGCGGCGATGACCACACGCGCGACGGCGGGCGGCGTGGCGAACAGTGCGAGGAGACCCGGCGGCGTCATCACCATGGCAAGCCCGCCGATCACGCCCGCGCTTTTTTCGCCCGCCTTCCACACCTTGCGCGCGCCAACGAGGCCGATGAGGAGGCCGAGCATGTTCGAGACAACGACCGCCTCGCCTGGGCGGATCACCAGCGCGATCAGCGGCACCAGCAGGATTGCCATGCCGAAGCCCGCAAGGCCCCGTACGAAGGCGGCAACGAACGCCGCCAGCGCACAGAGAGCCAGCGAGAGCAGCGGCAGATCGAGCGTGATCAGCTCCGCAGATCCGGCGGGGTCGCTTCGGCCTTGAGCATCGCAAGTGCCTCGGCCAGCGGCATCACCTTCTGGTGCTGTTCGCCCAGCGTGCGGATCGCGACAGTGCCTTCCTCCGCCTCGCGCTTGCCGACCACCAGCAGATAGGGGACCTTCTGCAGAGAGTGCTCGCGCACCTTGTAGTTGATCTTCTCGTTGCGCGTGTCGGTCTCGCAGCGGATGCCGGCGGCGCGCAATGCGGCCGTTGCTTCATGCGCATAGTCGTCCGCATCGGAGACGATGGTGGCGACGACGGCCTGCACGGGCGCGAGCCAGGCGGGCAGGCGGCCCGCGAAATGCTCGATCAGGATGCCGATGAAGCGTTCGTAGGAACCGAATATCGCGCGGTGGAGCATGACCGGACGGTGGCGCTCGCCATCCTCACCGATATAGCCCGCATCGAGCCGTTCGGGCAGCACGCGGTCCGACTGGATCGTGCCGACCTGCCAGGTGCGGCCAATGGCGTCGGTGAGATGCCATTCGAGCTTGGGCGCATAGAACGCGCCTTCGCCGGGGAGCTCTTCCCAGCCATATTCCGGCGTGGCGAGACCGGCCTCGATCACCGCATTGCGCAGTTCGTGCTCGGCCTTGTCCCACATCTCCTCGGTGCCGAAGCGCTTCTCGGGGCGCAGCGCCAGCTTGATCGAATAAGTGAAGCCGAAGTCCTTGTAGATGCGGTCCGCCAGTTCGCAGAAGGCGCGCACTTCGGAGACGATCTGGTCCTCGCGGCAGAAGATATGCGCGTCGTCCTGCGTGAACTGGCGCACGCGCATCAGCCCGTGGAGCGCGCCGTGCGGCTCGTTGCGGTGGCAGCAGCCGTTTTCGTAGAGGCGCAAGGGGAGTTCGCGGTAGGACTTGAGGCCCTGCCGGAAGATCAGCACGTGGGCCGGGCAGTTCATCGGCTTCAACGCCATCCACTCGGCGTCGTCCGAAACGATCGGGCCTTCGTCCTTGGTGTTCGGCACTTCGTCGGGAATGACGAACATGTTCTCGCGGTACTTGCCCCAGTGGCCGGACTGCTCCCACTGGCGCGCGTCCATCACCTGCGGGGTCTTGACTTCCTTGTAGCCCGCGCCGTCAATGGCGCGGCGCATATAGGCCTCGAGCTCGCGCCAGATGCGGTAACCCTTGGGGTGCCAGAACACCGAGCCATGGGCTTCCTGCTGGAGGTGGAACAGGTCCATTTCCTGCCCCAGCTTGCGGTGATCGCGCTTGGCCGCTTCTTCCAGCCGCGTGAGGTGCGCATCGAGCTGCTTCTTGTTCAGCCAGCCGGTGCCGTAGACGCGGCTGAGCATCGCCTTCGACTGGTCCCCACGCCAGTAGGCGCCCGAGACGCGCGTGAGCTTGAAGGCCTGCGGATCAAGCTTGCCGGTGGAGGCAAGATGCGGCCCGCGGCACATGTCGAGCCAGTCATCGCCGGACCAGTAGACCGTCAGTTCCTCGTTCTCGGGGAGTTCAGCGGCCCACTCGGCCTTGAACGTCTCACCCTGCTGCTTCCAGCGGCTGATCAGCTGCTCGCGGCTCCAGACCTCGCGGCGGAGCGGCTTGTCCGCAGCGATGATCTTGCGCATCGCGTCCTCAATTGCCGGAAGGTCCTCCTCGGTGAAGGGCCGGTCCTTCGGCGCGAAGTCGTAATAGAAGCCGTCGTCGGTCGCGGGGCCGAAAGTGATCTGCGTGCCGGGGAACAGCGCCTGCACCGCCTCGGCCAGCACGTGGGCATAGTCGTGGCGCACGAGCTCGAGCGCATCGGCCTCGTCGCGCGCAGTGACGAGCGCGAGCGCGGCATCGCCTTCGAAGGGGCGGGTAATGTCGAAAAGCTCACCATCCACACGCGCGCCGATCGCGGCCTTGGCAAGGCCCGGGCCGATCGCGGCGGCAATGTCTGCCGGGGTCGTGCCGGGCGCGACTTCACGCACGGAACCATCGGGCAGGGTGATCTTGAACATTTCGGACATGGTAACTCTCGCTGGTGTTCCGGGCGCTTTGGCAGAAACTACCGCCATGCGGAAGGCCGGTTTTGGGAATGAGCAGCGCCGAATGCGTTGGCCTTGGCGCGCCGAGGTGGCACAAGCGCGGCATGACCCAGTACATGACCATGCCTTCCGGCGAACGGATGGCCTATCGCTACCTGCCGGGCCAGGGCCCTGCACTCGTGTTCCTTCCCGGCTACATGTCCGACATGAGCGGCGGCAAGGCGCAAGCCTTGATGGCGCATGCCGAGCGGCGCGAAAGGGCCTGCCTGCTGCTGGACTATAGCGGGCTTGGGCAGAGCGAAGGCGTGTTCGCCGAAAAGACTCTGCCGCTATGGCGCGACGAGGTGACCCTGCTGCTGGACGGGCTCGGAATCGAGCGCGTGGTGCTTTGCGGCTCGAGCATGGGCGGCTGGCTGATGCTGCTGCTGGCCGAAGTGCTGGGGAACCGGGTGGCGGCGCTGGTCGGCCTCGCGCCGGCGCCGGATTTCAGCGAATGGGGCTTCACCGACGAGCAGAAGGCCGTGTTTGCGCGGGGCGAGACGGTCTACGAGGACAACATCTACGGGCCGGAGCCGACCCCGACTTATGCGAAATTCTGGGCTGCCGGCCAGAAATGCCGGGTGCTGGCCAAGGGTATCGCCTTCGATGGCCCGGTGCGGCTGATCCACGGGCAGGCCGATCCGGACGTGCCGTGGGACATCTCCATCCGGCTTGCGGCCGCGCTGCGTTCAGCCGATGTGCAGGTGCAGCTGATCAAGGATGCGGACCACCGCCTGTCCCGCCCGTCGGATATCGCCGTGCTCCTCGCCGCGCTGGATGCGCTGGGCGGGGCCTGAAGGATCCCTGATGCTGTTCCTGCTTTCCGCTCTGGTTGCCGCGCAAACGCCCCTTGCCCTGGACGTCTGGCACCAGATCGGCCCCAATCCCCGGCAATACGAACCCTCGCCGCTGCCGATCCCGCGCCGCAAGCGCGTGACCGAAGTACCGCCGCCGAAGCCGGGCGAGACACCGCAAGCGACGCAGACGGGCATTCCAGCTGCGCCGGTCGAGACCGCACCGCGGCCGACGCGGTATACGCTGTGCCTCAAAGTGGGCGAGAAGGATCTGGCCGCAGGCGTCGCCGCTGCCCGCGCATGGCTTGCCGAAGCGGCCAAGGCGGCGACACCGGATACGGCGCATGGCGCTGCCGCGCAGTGTCTGGGCCAACTGCTTTTGCAGCAGGGCGATTCCGCTGGGGCGGAAGCGGCCTTTGTCGAAAGCGCGGGGCAGGTGCCCGCCGACAAACAAGCTGCCGCAGCGGCGTTGCAGACGATGGCCGGGAATGCCGCGCTGGCTGGCGGGCGCGCTGAAACCGCGCTGGGTTGGTTTGACAAGGCGCTTGCTCCGCTTCCATCCAGCGCGTCCAGCGCGGACGACAACGCGGTGCGCGGCGCAGCGCAGATCGGCCGGGCGCGCGCGTTGGTTGCGCTGGGGCGCCTGCCCGAAGCGAGCGGTGCCCTGCAGGACGCGCACCGGCTCGCGCCGAACGATCCCGAAGGCTGGTTGCTCTCTGCCACGCTGGCGCGGCGGGGCAAGGATCTGGAGCGGGCGCAGCGTGATATCGAAGTCGCGGCCAGCCTTGCCGCGCGAGGCGATCCACTCGGTCCGCCTATTGGCCTCGAGGCGGGCGTGATCGCCATGCTTTCGGGCCGCGAGGATGCCGCGCGCAAATCGTGGGAATCGGTCCTGGCACTCGCGCCGGACAGCGCGGAAGCGGCGACGGCCAAAGGATATCTTGACCAGATCGGACCAGCTCCCACATCATCCGCACCGGCAGCAGCCGCTGCCGCGCCACCGGAGCCGCCGCGATGAGCCTCGAAAACCTCAAGCTGTCCGTCCTCGACCTCGTCCCCGTGCGCGAGGGCGGGACAGTGAGCGAGGCGCTGGCCGAAGCGGCAGCGCTGGCGAAGACGGCGGAGGACCTCGGCTACAACCGCTTCTGGGTGGCCGAGCATCACGGCATGGAAGGCATCGCCGGCGCTGCCGTCTCGGTCGTGCTGGCGCATATCGGCAATGCCACTTCGCGCATCCGGCTCGGTGCGGGCGGGATCATGCTGCCAAACCACAACCCGCTGGTGATCGCCGAACAGTTCGGCGCGCTCGACGCGCTGTTTCCGGGGCGGATCGACCTCGGGCTCGGCCGCGCGCCGGGGGCCGATCAGCGCATCCTGCGCGCGCTGCACAAGGACATCCACCAGGCGGCCGAGAGCTTCCCCAATGACGTTGTCGAGCTGCAGCTGCATTTTGCCGGCGATCCGCGTCTGCCCCTGCAGGCGACGCCGGGGCTCGGGGCCAAGCCGGAGATGTGGATCCTCGGCTCCAGCCTGTTCGGCGCGCAACTCGCGGCAATGCTGGGCCTGCCCTATGCCTTCGCCTCGCACTTTGCGCCCGACCAGCTCGACGCGGCGCTCACGCTTTACCGCGAGCGGTTCCAGCCTTCGGAGCGGCTTGAAAAGCCCTACGTCATGGCCGCCATCAACGTGATCGCAGCGGAGACCGACGAGGAGGCCGTGCTGCTTGCTTCCTCGATGGACCAGTCTTTCGTGCGACTGCGCACCGGATCGCCAGGCAAGCTGCCGCCGCCGGTGCCGGGCTACCGCGACAGCCTGCATCCCTCCTCGCTCGCGATGCTCGATCATATGCGGCAGGTCAGCGCCATCGGCAGCGTGAAGACGGTGCGCGAGCGGCTGACGGCTTTCCGCGCGCGGACCGGAGCGGACGAGCTGATTGTTTCGGGCTCGACTTTCGATCCGGCGCTGCGCCACCGCAGCCTCGCGTTGACGATGGATGCGCTCAAGACCGACTTGGCCGTTCCGGCATAATAGCCAATGACGCCGAATTCCTAAGGCTCCTCCCGCTTGCCTCTGCGCCGATGCCGGAGTAGGCTTCGCATGATTAGTTCATGGGTGTGACATAAAATTACGCACCCATGACGACAAGAAGGCGCGCCGCTGACAGGGCAAAACCTGCGGGGTGATCGCGCCGGGAAGCAGGAGCGACCATGGCTACGAAGACCGCCGACACCGGCGCCGATGCGATTCTGTCGCAGGCGCTGTCCCAGACTCTGGCCACGCGTTTTGCGAACTCGTTGCTGCCCGCGGAAGCAGCGGAATTCGATGCGGAGCGGCTGGCAGGGGCGGCAAGCTTCACGTTGAAGGCGGCCGCCATGCGTTGTGGCGCAGAGCCGGCCATCGCCATCGAGAGCATCGGCGGCCAGTCCGGGGCGGGCGGCGGCGCGCGCTATCTGCGCATCGCGGTGATCAACGACGACATGCCGTTCCTGGTCGATTCCATCGCAGCGACGATTTCGGCGCAGGGTCTGGCCATCGACCGGCTGGTGCACCCTGTTGTGGCGGTCCGGCGCGATCCTGAAGGCAAGCTGTTAGGCCTGCCCGAGGGTGATGCCGTGGGCGAACGCCGCGAGTCCATGGTCTATCTGGAAACCGAGCGCGTCGATGCGCGCGAACGGCGCGAATTGCTGGCCGCGCTGCGCGCCACGCTGGCGGATGTTCACGCCGCGGTTGCTGACTGGCCGCGCATGCAGGCGGCGATGCAGGAGGATGCCCGCACGCTCCCCGATCAGGAGGGCGCCGCGCTACTGCGCTGGCTGGCCGATGGCATGCTCACCCAGCTCGGCCATGTCGTTCAGCACCGGGATGGTTCGCATGCGGAGGCGCTTGGTATCTGCCGTGCGAGCGATGCGCCGCTGCTGGCCAAGGCGAGCTACGACCGTGCGTTCAAGTGGTTCGACCGGCTGGGCGAGCGCGGGGCCGATGCGCCGCGCAGCCCGCTTATCGTCAAGGCGAACCGCATTGCGCGTGTTCACCGCCGCGTGCCACTCGATCTGTTCATCGCGCCGGTGATGGAAGGCGGCAAGGTTGTGGCGCTTTCGGTCCATGCGGGCGTGTGGACCAGCGCCGCGCTGGCCGCGACGCCGGACCGCATTCCGCGCATGCGCAGCCAGCTTGAAGCGCTGATGGACAAGTTCGGCTTTGCGCCCAACGGTCATGCCGGCAAGGCGCTTGCCCATGCGCTCACCGCTCTGCCGCACGATATCCTGATCAGCTTTGACGAAGCCGACCTCGAACGGGTCGCGACGACGATGATGACTTTGATCGACCGGCCGCGCCCTCGCCTCGCGCTCGTCGCCGCGCCGCTTGCGCGCCACCTGTTCGCGTTTGTCTGGTTGCCGCGCGATGTGCAGTCGACTGAGCTGCGCCACCGCGTGCAGGCCATGCTCGAGGCCGCGACCGACGCGCCTATCCTCGACTGGAGCCTTTCGGTCGAGGGCGGGACGCTGGCGCTGATGCGCTTCGTCATCGATATCCGCGATGGCGCGGCGCTGCCCGATGAAGCCGCGCTCGACATGGCGCTGCAGACGATGGTGCGCGGCTGGGGCGCCGCAGTCGAAGCCGAGCTGGCCAAGGGTGAAGACCCGGCGCGCGCCGCCGCCATCGCCGCGCGCTATGCCGAGGCGTTCCCCATCGGCTATCGCAGCGCCTATGGCCCGGCCGAAGCAGCCGACGATATCCGTGTGCTGCGCGCGTTGACGCAGACCGATGCCCCGCGCCGCGCGGTGCGGCTCCACCGCCTGCCGGGCGAGGAAGGCCTGCGCCTGAAACTCTATCAGCGCGAAGGCGCGATCGTGTTGTCGGACGCGGTGCCGGTGCTGGAGAACTTCGGCTTCCGCGTACTGGAGGAAGTCCCGACCGCACTCGCCAAGGGCCGACTGGGCTTCATCCATGATTTCCTTGTCGCGCTGCCCGAAGGGATCGAGGGCGAAGGACTGCTCGCGCGCAAGGAGGCCATCGAGGAGTCGCTGGCCGCCGTGCTCAATGGCGGGGCCGAGGATGACCTGTTCAACCGCCTGATCGTGACGGCAGGGCTTACCGCGCGCGGCGCCAACTGGATGCGGGCGTGGTATCGCTACTTGCGGCAGGCCGGGATGACGTTCTCGATCGCGACAGCGGTCGAAGCACTGCGCAGCGCCCCCAAGGTGACGCGCGGGCTGATCGGCCTGTTCCTTGCCCGCCATGATCCGGCGTTCGAGGAAGACCGCGCCGCGGCCGAAGCCCGCTTTGCCGAGCAGATCCGCACAGGGCTCGCCGGAGTGGCCGCGATCAACGATGACCGCCTGCTGCGCCAGTTCCGCGCCCTGGCCGAAGCAATTCTGCGGACCAATGCGTTTTCGCCTGCTGCGGCCGAAGCGCTGGCGTTCAAGATCGATTCCGCGCTCGTCCCCGGCCTGCCCAAGCCGGTGCCATGGCGCGAGATCTTCGTTTACTCGCCGCGCGTCGAGGGCATCCATCTGCGCGCCGGCCCAGTCGCGCGTGGCGGCCTGCGCTGGTCCGACCGGCGCGACGACTTCCGCACCGAAGTGCTAGGCCTGATGAAGGCGCAGCGCGTGAAGAACGCGGTGATCGTGCCGACGGGCGCGAAGGGCGGCTTCTATCCCAAGCAGCTCCCCGACCCGGTCCGCGCGCGCGAAGCCTGGCTCGCCGAGGGCCGCGCAAGCTATCAGGTGTTCATCCGCACGCTGCTTTCGGTGACGGACAACATCGTCGGCGGTGAAGTGGTCCATCCGGGAGACGTGGTGATCCGCGATGGCGAGGATCCCTATTTCGTCGTGGCGGCTGACAAGGGCACCGCGACGTTTTCGGACATCGCGAATGCGATCGCCGAGGACAAGGGCTTCTGGCTGGATGATGCTTTCGCCAGCGGCGGCTCCAAGGGCTATGACCACAAGGCCATGGGCATCACCGCCAAGGGCGCCTGGCTTTCGGTGCAGCGGCATTTCCGCGAGCTCGGCGTTGATGTGCAGACGCAGCCGATCACCGTGGCGGGCTGTGGCGACATGTCGGGCGACGTGTTCGGCAATGGCATGCTGCTGTCGAAGGCGCTCAAGGTCGTCGCGGCCTTCGATCACCGGCATGTTTTCCTTGATCCCACGCCCGATCCGGCGGCGAGCTGGGCAGAACGCGCGCGACTTTTCGCACTGCCGCGGTCGAGCTGGGATGACTACGACAAGGCGCTGATCTCGCCGGGCGGCGGCGTGTTCCCCCGCTCGATGAAGCAGATCCAGCTGACGGACGAAGTGCGCACGCTGCTGGGCGTCGAGGACGCCGAGCTTGAGCCCGAAGCGCTGATCACCGCGATTCTCAAGGCGCCGGTCGACCTGCTCTGGTTCGGCGGCATCGGGACCTATGTGAAGGCCTCGAGCGAAAACAACGTCGCCGTGGGCGATCCCGCCAACGATGCCCTGCGCATCAATGGGGAGGACGTGCGCGCGCGGGTGATCGGGGAAGGCGCCAATCTCGGCACCACGCAGGCCGGCCGCATCGAGTATTCGCTGGTTGGCGCCCCAGGACGAAATGGCGGCCGCGGCGGGCGGATCAACACCGACTTCATCGACAACTCGGCGGGCGTCGATTGTTCGGACAACGAAGTCAACATCAAGATCGCGCTCGCTTCGGCCAAGCGTGCCGGGCGGCTCGACGAGGATGGCCGCGTCGCGCTGCTGACCGCGATGACCGACGATGTTGCGGCGCTCGTGCTGGAAGACAACCGCCTGCAGGCCCTCGCGCTGTCCATTGCCGAACGCGGTGGGGCTGGTGCGGCGCCAGCCTATGCGCGGCTGGTCGATGTGCTCGAGGAGAATGGCGACCTTGATCGCAAGACCGAGGGGCTCGCCAGCAGCGAGGATATGCTGCGCCGTGCAGCAGCGGGCCACGGCTTTACCCGGCCCGAACTCGCGGTGCTGCTCTCCAGCGCCAAGCTGGTGCTGCAGCGTGCACTGGAGGAAAGCCCGGTGGTCGATGATCCGGTGCTGGAGGCCGATCTTTTCGCCGCCTTCCCGCCGCAGATGCGCGAGACCTTTGCCGAGGATATCCGCACCCACCGCCTGCGCCGCGAACTGATCGCGACCAAGCTGGCCAACCGGATCGTCAACGATCTCGGGCCGGTGCATCCCTTCGAGCTGGTGGAGGAGGAAGGCGTCAGTCTCGCGCAAGTGGCGGCGGCCTTCGTTGCGGCGGCGCGGCTGCTCGATCTCAGGGGTATCTGGACCCTGCTCGACGGGCCGGATGGTGACTTGATGCCGGAACAGGTGCGGCTCTCGCTCTATGCCCGCGTTGCCGAAGTGTTGCGCGGCCACATCGCCGATGTTCTGCGCGCCGGGCGCGGGACGTTCGAGCCGGGCAAGCTGATCGCCGAACTGTCGCCGGGTGTCTCGCAGCTTTCGGCCGCAACCGGCGAACTGCTGCAGGGCGAGGCCAAGGTGCAGGCGCGGCGCATGCTTGCCGAACTGACCGATGCGGGCGTCCCCACTCATGTGGCAGAGCGCATCGCACACCTCGTCGACATGGACGGGGCCATCGGGCTGGCGCACCTTGCGGCGGTGCGCGGGATCGATCCTTCTGCGCTGACGACGGCGTTCGCCACACTGGGCACGGCGCTCGGACTCGACTGGGCGCAGCAGGCGGCCAGCCGCATGAGCCCCTCCGATCCATGGGAGCGGCTGCTGGTGGCCGGCCTCGCGCGCGATTTCCAGCAGATGCGGCTCGATTTCCTCGCCCGTGCCGCCGGGCAGGATCCGGCGGCTGCAGTCGCGCAGTGGCTGGAGGCGCAGGCCGCTCCGGTGCGCAATTTCCGCGCGTTGACGGGCCGGGCGCAGGGTGCTGGCGGGGTTGCTCCCGCCATGCTGGCGCAGCTGGCAAGCCAGGCGAGGACCTTGCTGGCTCGCTAGGAGGCTTTGCCGCGCCGGACATAATCACCGGCATAGTTGACGCGCCGCGACTTTTCGCCAAATCCGCGCTCACACAAGGAGAGTGGATATGAGCGGGACGGACCTTTCGGCGGATGTGGTGATTGTCGGCGCGGGCCATGGCGGCGCGCAGGCGGCGATCGCGCTGCGGCAGAACGGGTTTGCCGGCACGGTCATGGTGGTGGGGCGCGAGCCGGAGCTGCCATACGAGCGCCCGCCGCTCTCGAAGGAATACCTTGCGCGCGACAAGACGTTCGACCGCATCATGATCCGTCCGGAAGCGTTCTGGGCGGACAAGGCGGTGACGATGCTGCTCGGCACCGAAGTCACCGCGATCGATGCGGCGGCGCATGTCGCAACCCTGAGCGATGGACGCACTCTCCAGTATGGCCACCTGATCTGGGCAGCGGGCGGCGACCCGCGCAAGTTGACCTGCGCGGGAGCCGATCTGGTGGGTGTCCACGCGGTCCGCACGCGGGAGGATGTCGACCGGCTGATGGGCGAGCTCGATGCCGGGGCGAAGCGCGCCGTGGTGATCGGCGGCGGCTATATCGGGCTGGAAGCAGCGGCGGTGCTGACCAAGCTCGATTGCCACGTGACCCTGCTCGAGGCCCTGCCGCGCGTGCTGGCGCGCGTTGCGGGCGAGGCGCTTTCCGCGTTCTACGAGGCCGACCACCGCGCGCATGGCGTGGACCTGCGCACCGGCGTCGCGGTCGATTGTCTGGTGGGTGAGGGTGGCAAGGTGACCGGCGTGAAGCTCGCCGATGGCACGGTGCTCCCGGCTGATCTCGTGATCGTCGGCATCGGCATCATCCCTTGCGTCGAACCGCTGCGCGCGGCGGGCGCCGAAGGAGCGAACGGTGTGATGGTCGATGGCCAGTGCCGCACGTCGCTGCCTGATGTCTTCGCGATCGGCGATTGCGCCGCGCATGCCAACGCCTTTGCTGATGGTGCGGTCATCCGGCTGGAGTCGGTTCAGAACGCCAACGACATGGCAACCGTCGCCGCCAAGACGATCTGCGGGGTGGAGGCCGCTTACCACGCCGTACCGTGGTTCTGGTCGAACCAGTATGATCTCAAGCTCCAGACGGTCGGCCTTTCGACCGGTCACGATGCGGTCGTCACGCGCGGTGATCCGGCTACGCGCAGCTTCTCGGTGATCTATCTGAAAGCGGGCAAGGTCGTGGCGCTCGACTGCGTCAACATGGTCAAGGACTATGTGCAGGGCCGCAAGCTGGTGGAGACCGGCGCGGTGATCGCACCCGAGAAGCTGGCCGACGCGGGCACCCCGCTCAAGGAACTGGCATAGCCCCTGCGAGGCGGTCCAAGGCCCAGCTCGCGGCATCGGCCACGGCTGGATCCGGATCGGTGAGCAGGCGCTGCACCGGGGCCATCAATTTGGGATCGCTGCCGTTGCCCGCAGCATAGAGGCAGTTGCGCACAAACCGGTCGCGCCCGATGCGCTTGATGGGCGAACCTGCGAACAACGCACGGAAGGCCGCGTCGTCCAGCGTGAGCAGTTCGGCAAGGCGCGGTGCGGCGAGTTCGGCGCGGGGAAGGAACGCTTTGTTCGTCGCAGCCGTGCCAGCAAAACTGTTCCACGGGCAGACCGCCAGGCAATCGTCGCAGCCATAGATCCGGTTGCCCAGCGCGGCGCGAAACTCGTGCGGGATCTGCCCCTTGTGCTCGATGGTGAGGTAGGAAATGCAGCGCCGCGCATCGAGGCGATAGGGCGCCGGGAAGGCCCCGGTCGGGCAGGCCGTCTGGCAAGCTGTGCAGCTGCCGCAGCGGTCCGCATGTGGCGCGTCGGGATCCAGCGGGAGCGTGGTGTAGATCGCGCCGAGGAACAGCCATGAGCCATGGCTGCGGCTGACGAGATTGGTGTGCTTGCCCTGCCAGCCGATCCCCGCCGCTTCGCCCAGCGGCTTTTCCATAACCGGGGCGGTATCGACGAAGACTTTGACTTCGCTGCCGGGCACTTCGCTCACGATCCACCTCGCGAGGGCCTTCAGCGCGCGCTTCACCACATCGTGATAGTCGGCGCCTTGCGCATAGACCGAAATGCGCGCGCGGTCTTTTGCAGCCGCCAGCGCGAGCGGATCAGCGGCGGGGGCATAGCTCATCCCCAGCGCGATCACGCTCTGCGCTGCGGGCCAGAGCGATTGCGGACCCTTGCGGTGATCGAAGCGGGTCTCCATCCACTCCATAGAGCCGTGGTTCCCCTCCGCCAGCCACTGCTCCAGCCGTTCGGCGCGCAGCGGATTGTCAGCGGCGGGGGCGATCCCGCAGGCGGCGAAACCCAGCTTGGAGGCTTCGTCCTTGATGCGCGAGACGAGAGTGGTTTCCGCGCCGTTAACCAAACTTGCTGCCCCCCTCGTTCATGCCTTACGGTTAACGGCAGATCGCATGAAGATCGAACCCTTTGCCTCCTTTACCGGGACGCCCGTGCTGGACAACGCTCCATCTGCCGATCTGGCAATCGAGGCGCGCGGCCTCGTGAAGCGCTTCGACGGCTTTACCGCCGTCGATGGCGTCGACATTTCCGTGCCGCGCGGCGCGATCTACGGCATTCTCGGGCCCAACGGCGCGGGCAAGACGACGACCTTGCGCATGCTGCTCGGCATCATCGATCCCGATTCGGGCTATCGCCGCGTGCTGGGCCACGAACGCCCGACCGAAGTCGCGCGCCGCATCGGCTATCTGCCCGAAGAGCGCGGGCTCTATCCGGCGATGAAGGCGGTCGAGGCCATCGCTTTCCTCGCCGCACTGCGCGGGGTCCCGCTCAAGGAAGGGCGCCGCCGCGGGCAGGAACTGCTCGAGCAGCACGGCCTCGGCTATGCGGCGGACCGGCAGATCCGCCAGCTTTCCAAGGGCATGGCGCAGCAGGTCCAGTTGCTCGGCACCTTGGTGCACAATCCCGATCTCGTGGTGTTCGACGAGCCGTTTTCCGGCCTCGACGCGCTCAACCAGGGCAAGCTTGAGCGGATGATCCGCAGCCTGGCCGAACGCGGGACGACAGTGATTTTCTCCACCCACGTCATCGCCCATGCCGAGCGCTTGTGCGACCAGATCGCCATCATCGCCGGCGGCAAGGTGCCGTTCGCGGGTCCAGTCGACGCGGCGCGCGATCGCCTGCGCCCGCAAGTCCGCCTCGAAACCCGCGCGCAGGACGGGCCGTGGCGGGCCGCCATCCCCGCCGATGCGCGCCACGAAGGCCGCTTCTGGTTCTTCACCCTGCCCGAAAGTGGGGTCGAGCCGCTGCTGCGCGCGCTGATCGAAGGCGATGCCGGCATTCTCTCGCTCTCGATCGAGCGCCCCGGCCTTCATGATGCGTTCGTTTCGATTGCGGGCGAAGCTGCGGCCCGCGCGCTGGAGGAATCGGCACAGGAAGAGGCCGAGAAAGCCAATCAGAAGAAGGGCCGCCGCTGATGCTTCGCAATCATTTTGCCGCCGCGTGGGTGATCATGCGCCGCGATTTCAGCGCGGTGATCTTCTCCAAGACCTTCATCTTCTTCCTCATCGGCCCGCTGTTTCCGGTGTTCATCGGCGCGATGGCGGCGGCGGTCGGCTCGCAGGTTTCGCGTGACATCGACAATCCGGTGATCGGCATCGCCATGCCCGCGCATCAGGGGGACGCGATGGTTGCGGCGCGCGGCAGCCTTGCGCCGAAGATGTCGGGCTTTGTGCCGGAATACACTGTGCTGGCGCGGCTGGAGCCGGGCGAGGCGTTTGACGCCCGCACTGTGCTTGCCAGCAAGGGCGTGAAGGGTGCCCCGCAACTCGCCGCCGTGGTGACGGGCACGCTCGACAAGCCGGTGCTGACCGGCAGCTCGGAACGGGTCGACCAATGGCGCGGACAGATCGCGCTGATTGCGGCAGAGGCCGGTGCGCCGGGGCCGCGGACGTTCCCTGAAGTGAAGGAAGACAAGATCGCGACGACTGCCGCCAAGCAGCATGTCGATCTCGCGGTGACGGCGCAGGCCGGGCAGGTGCTGCTGTTCCTGCTGACGATGCTGCTGGCGGGCATGGTGCTCTCCAACCTCGTCGAGGAAAAGGCCAACAAGATCATCGAAGTGCTGGCCGCTTCGATCCCGATGGATGCGCTGTTCCTCGGCAAGCTCTTCGCCATGCTCGCGGTCAGCCTTGTCGGCATCGCGGTGTGGGGCTCGGTCTATGGCATGCTGATGCTGGCGGGCATGAAGTCGATCCCGCTGCTGGCGACACCGGCTGTCGGCTGGCCGCTGTTCTGCGTGCTCGGCTTCCTCTATTTCGCGATGGCCTACCTGCTGCTCGGATCGCTGTTCCTTTCGATCGGCGGCATGGCGACCACGGTGCGCGAAGTGCAGACGCTTTCCATGCCGGTCACGATGATGCAGCTCATGGTGTTCTTCTTTGCGAGCTATGCGCTGGCGCGGCCGGGCACGTGGATCGAGGTTGCGAGCCTTGTCTTCCCGGTCAGCTCGCCCTTCGCGATGCTGGCGCAGGCGGCGCAATCGCCGGTGCTCTGGCCGCATGTTATCGCGCTGGTCTGGCAGGCGGTGTGGGTCGGCGTGATCATCCGCGTGGGTGCACAGCTGTTCCGCCGGACAGTCATGAAGTCGGGCCCGGCGCGCGGGCGCAAGAGCCGGGTGGGGGGCTGGTTGCGGAGATCAACCAAGGCTGCCTAAAGCTTATTGACAGCCATGTAGGTTGCAAGGATAGTATCCACCGAGTGACAAGGGCGGCCGCCCGGAGCTGCCCGCACCCGGAAGGATTGCCATGGCCACCCAGCTCGCCCCCGAAGCGCCGTTCACCTATCGCACCTCACCAACCGCCAACGAAGCGTTCGAGGAATGGCTGGCCGCCAATCCGCAGGCGCGGCCGCACCACACCCACAAGTGGGACGTCAGCCGTTCGGACATCTACGTCGAGGACCGCTGGGGCCCGATCTTCGCTGAAATGCGGCGCGAGGCGCCGATCAACAAGGTGACCGGCACGCCTTACGGCGACTATTGGAACATCGTGACCCACAAGGCGATCCAGCACGTCGAATCGCTGCCTGAGCTGTTCTCCTCTTCGTGGGAGCATGGCGGCATCACGATCGGTGATCCGCCGGAGGATATTGACCCGGCCAAGCTTGCCGAGCGCCAGCTGCCGATGTTCATTGCGATGGACCGCCCCGAACACACCGGCCAGCGGCGCACCGTCGCACCTGCCTTCACCCCTGCCGAGATCGCGCGGATGGAAGCGGAAATCCGCCACCGCACCGGCGAAGTGCTCGACAGCCTGCCGTGGGGCGAGAAATTCGACTGGGTCGACAAGGTTTCGATCGAGCTGACCACCGGCATGCTCGCGATCCTGTTCGGCTTCCCGTGGCAGGACCGCCGCCTCCTGACCTTCTGGTCGGACTGGGCGGGCGATGTCGAGTTGACGCTGGCGCAGGACCTTGCCGATACGCGCTTCGGCCTTCTCCAGGAAATGGCGCACTATTTCAGCCGCCTGTGGATGGAGCGGATGGGCAAGGCGCCGAGCCCGGACCTCATCTCGATGATGATCCACTCGCCCGCTATGTCGAAGATGAGCCCGCAGGAGTTCATGGGCAATCTCGTGCTGCTGATCGTCGGCGGCAACGACACCACGCGCAACACGATGTCGGGCATCGTGCATGCGCTCGACCAGTTTCCGGATCAGCGCGCGCTGCTGGAAGGCGATCCCTCGCTCATTCCGAACGCGGTGCAGGAATGCCTGCGCTTCGTGACGCCGCTGGCGCACATGCGCCGCACGTGCACGGCGGACAACGAGCTGTTCGGCCAGCAGATCAAGGCCGGCGACAAGGTCGTGATGTGGTACCTTTCGGCCAACCGCGACGAGACGGTGTTCGAGAACCCGGACAAGCTGATTGTCGACCGCCCCAATGCGCGCCGCCATCTCGCGTTCGGCCACGGCATCCACCGCTGCGTCGGTGCGCGTCTGGCCGAACTGCAACTGCGCGTGCTGCTGGAGGAAATGCACGAGCGCAAGATGCGCGCGCGTGTGGCGGGCGAGGTGAAGCGCGTGCGCGCCAACTTCGTCCATGGTTTCCGCAAGATGGAAGTCGTCCTCGAAAAACGCTGAACGGCTCCTATCGGATCGGGTCAGATTCCGTTCAGGTAGCGAGGCTTAGGAGAGGGGCGTCCCGCCGGTGGGTTACCCCGCCCCCCTCCCCGGCCCACGGCGGGACTCCTTCTCACCTGAATGGCCCACTTGATCTGCTGCCTGTCGCATCGGATGTAACGCCTTGAGCCATCCCGCCGAACCGGACGCCATGAAACCTTCGCGTCGCAATTTCCTCGCTTTCCTCACCGCCACTGCCGCCATGACAGCGGCGGCCTGCGGTGCGCCCGCTGCGGCCACCCGCAAGGGCACCTTCCCGCTGCACCACACCGAAGCGGAATGGCGCAAGCTCCTCACCCCCGCGCAGTACTACATCCTGCGCGAGGAGGGGACCGAGCGGCCGTTCACTTCCGCGCTGCTCAAGGAGCACCGCAAGGGTACCTTCGTGTGTGCGGCGGACGGCACTGCAGTGTTCGCCTCCTCGACCAAGTTCGACAGCGGCACCGGCTGGCCCAGCTTCTGGACACCGATCAAGGGCGGCATCGGCACATCGACCGACACCTCGTTCGGCATGACCCGCACCGAAGTGCATTGCTCGCGCTGCGGTGGTCACCTTGGTCACGTGTTCGATGATGGCCCGCCGCCGACCGGCAAGCGCTACTGCATCAATGGCGATGCGCTGAAGTTCGTGCCCGCCTGATAGAGCCTGTTCACGCGCCGCCTGCTGTGGCAAGCGCGCCGGCAATGCGCGCGCTTAAATTGGTCCTGCTGATCCTCGCGCTCGTGCCAGTGACCTGGCTGTCCGCGCTGAATCCCCCTCGCCCGCGTGATCCGGCGATCCAACTCGTGGATCTGATGCCCTCGCTGCAGGGTTCATTGCCGCAGATGGGTGCGCTGCGGCTTGCCGGCGCATGGCAAATCGTCGGGCAGCACCGCAGGCTCGGCACATTGTCCGGCCTTGCCCAGACGAGCAGCGGGTTCGTCGCCGTGGGAGACCGCGGCAACGTTCTATGGTTCACCCGGCCTGACCGGCCCGGACCCTGGCTTGCCCGATTCGACCGGCTGATCCGCCTCGATTGGCGCAAGCACCGCTTTCCGACCGATGCCGAGGCTGTTGCGGTCGACCCTGCCAGCGGTGATCTGACCGTCGCGTATGAAGATCTGCCGGGGCTTGAGGTCTATAGCCACGATCTGGTGCGGCGCCGGTCTATCCCCCTGCCGGTACTGGCCGAATGGCCGGACAACCAGGGGCCGGAGGCGATGGCGAGGTTGGCCGACGGGCGCACGCTGATCGTGGGCGAGACCTATTCCGGCTGGCTTGACCGCACGCGCCATCCCGGCCTGATCTTTCGCGCCGCGCCGCAGCCTTACGAAGAGCCTGCGCGGTTCGAACTGGTCATGCCGCCGGGTTACCGGCCCTGCGAGCTCGCACAGATGCCGGACGGGCGGCTGCTGGTGCTTGGACGGCATTTCGGGTTGACCGGCTTTCGCTCGGTGATCGCCGCATTCACGCCGCAACAATTGCGGCCGGGCGCGAAAGTTACCCCGCACGTGATCGCGCGGATCGATGATCCACGAATCCGCGACAACTATGAAGGCATGACCGTGACGCGCGAGGCCGATGGCAGCCATGTGGTCTGGCTGGTCTCGGACAGCAACGAAATGGTCTGGGCGCAGCGAACACTTCTGCTCAAGCTGCGAATCGGGCCGGAAGCCCGCTAGGCTCCGGCCCGTTCAGCGCAGGCAGCAGCGTGCCGCCCGGCAAGTCGATCAGGCAGCGACAGCCTTGACCAGCTCGCGCTTCACCTTGAGCGCGCGCGGGCTGAGCTTGGCGTCAGCCGCCTTGAGCAGCCAGTTGTCGAGACCGCCGTTGTGCTCCACCGAGCGCAGGCCATGGGTCGAGACGCGGAACTTGAAGCTGCGATCAAGCTTTTCCGACATGAGCGTGACGTTCTGCAGGTTGGGCAGGAACAGACGCTTGGTCTTGTTGTTGGCGTGGCTCACGTTGTGGCCGACCTGGCGGCCCTTACCGGTCAGTTCGCAGATACGCGACATGGCTGAAAACTCGCTTGAATTTGAACGATCATGGATCGGGAAGGGCGCGCTCTTGCCGATCCGGGGCGCAAAGTCAAGGATTCGCACGTTGCATGCGAGGCCCCAGCCGCGCTAGCCCCATGGCATGACCCGTTGGCCTCTTCCCGAACCCATGCGTAGGGCGCTGGAAACCGCGGCACGCGCTGCCGAGGCGGGTGAAGTGCCCATCGGGGCGGTGATCGTCAAGGACGGCGTGGTGATCGCCGCCGCCCACAATTCGCCGCGCGAGGATCATGATCCCACCGCCCACGCCGAAGTCATGGCGATTCGTGCGGCAGCCTCTGCGCTGGGGCATGAGCGGCTGACTGGTTGCGACTTGTGGGTCACTCTGGAGCCCTGCGCCATGTGTGCGGGTGCGATCGTCCACGCGCGGCTGGCGCGGGTCTACTACGCCGCGAGCGATCCCAAGGGAGGGGCAGTGGAGCATGGCGCGAAGGTGTTCGACGCGCCCGGCTGCCTGCACCGCCCCGAAGTCTATTCCGGCATTGGCGAGAGCGAGGCGGCAGAACTGCTGCGCGATTTTTTCAAGGCGCGGCGCTGAAGGCTCAATCGACCGGCGGGGTGCCCGGCGGATACCACGAGACTTCGACGCGCAGGCCATCGGGATCGGGCAGGAAAACGGCCACGGTGCCGCCCGGAAAGCGCTGCAGCCGCGCGACATGGCCTGCCGCCTCCATCTGCGCCGCCAAGGCTTCGACCATATCCACCGAGGGTGCAGTGAAGCCGAAGTGGTTGAGGCCCGCGCCATAGCGCTCATAGTCGCGAGTTTCGGGATGCGCCGCGCCGAACTGGATGTGGAGGCCGCCGTCGTTCGCCCAGATACTCGGCTTCTTCTGCACAAAGCCGAGTTTGGGCAGCAACAAGCCATAGAACGCAGCGCTGACCTCGGGATCGCGCGAGAGGATCGTAAGGTGATCGAGCCTTAGCGACATAGGAACCTCCTCACACTGATTCGGATATGCCGGTACTTCGGTTACCGGCCGCGCCAGATCTTGATCGGCGTGCTGTCGTCAGCACCGCGCTCTGTGCAGACAGCGGGCTTGAAGTCCTTCCCGTAGCAGATGTGGACTTCGTCCAGCCAGCCGCGCGGATTGGCCTTCACGCGGATCGCGCTGGCGGGAATGGCGCGGAAAGCAGTGCGCAGATCGCCCGCGGTGAGGCCCGGGCGGTGCGAGAGGCGGACCATGTCGGGGAAGCGCACGCTGCGCAGCAGGTCGGCGCTCGACCTGAAGTAACTGTCCGGCGTGGCCGTCATGCAAGCGCCATGCTTGGCCCACTCATGCGCGATGAGATCGGGCGAAGGTGTCATGCAGAGGTTGCGGCGTACCGTCTCGGCGGAGAGCGGGGTGGCGGGGCACCACTGCGGCCAGTTGCCCGGCGAAGACTCCGGCCAGAGTCCGTGAAGAATGAACCCGAAATGCCCCAGCTTGCCGCCGCACTGGAATGCAGCGCGGGGATCGCGCGCGCGGGTGCGGCAATACTCGGGCGACCAGCTGAGCGCGAGCGTATAGCCCGCGACAGGCAGGACGCGGCGCGGGCCATCAGGCGCGGGCAGGGCAGGAGCGGAGACTTGCGGCGGAATGCTGCATTGCGGAACCTCAGCCAGCGCCGATGCCGGGAGTGCAAGCCCCAGCGCTGCGAGCGCCAACTTGCGCATCAGTTGAACGCAGTCAGGTCGACTATCCCGTGCTGCCCCCGGCTCTTCAGCCATTCGGCAGCATCGCGGCGGAACAGGTACGCAATGGCGATGAGCTGCAGGACGAAGACCAGCGACACGATCAGAGAGTAGCCAAGGTTGGACTGCCCCTGCGCAATCAGCAGCGGTACGGTGCCGATCACGCCGAGCACGGTGATGACCACCAGCACCCACTTCGTGATATTGCTCGCGCGGCGGGCGATCAGGTACCAGAAGAGAAACGTCATGCCATAGCTCATAGCCAGAACGATCAGCATTCCGGCAGTGCCCAATGCCTCGCTGCGGTCTGGCCCGACCAGCCCGGCGAAATTGAGCATCTGAAGCACCACCGTGATTGCGGTTGCACCCAGATAGAATTGTTCGAAGCGGATGATCGATGGCGGCCTCAAAGCGGTGTCCCCCTTTTGCATCGGCGAGACTACCATGTGGCGGCCAGCGGGCAACCGGATCAGCGTTCAGATCGGCGTGAAGTCGAGCCCGATATCGGCAGCAGGCGCGCTCTGCGTCAGGCGGCCGACCGAGACGTAGTCCACGCCCGAGGCGGCGATTGCGCCGATGGTTTCCAGTCGAACACCGCCTGAGGCCTCGCAGGGCGCCCGGCCTGCAACCAGCGCGACGGCCTCGCGCAGCGTGTCCGGCCCCATGTTGTCGAGCAGCAGGCGGGTGGCGCCGGCCTGCAGCGCGGGTTCGATCTGGTCGATGTGGTCGACCTCGCAGATCACCTCGCGCACCCCGGCGGCCAGCGCACGGCGCACGGCTTCGGCCACACCCCCTGCGACAAGGACGTGGTTGTCCTTGATCATCGCCGCGTCCCACAGACCCATGCGGTGGTTCACCCCGCCGCCGGTGCGTACGGCGTACTTTTCCAGATGGCGCAGTCCGGGGATGGTCTTGCGGGTATCGAGCAGCTTTGCGCTGGTCTCGCCCATTGCATCGACATACTGGCGCGTGAGCGTGGCGACGCCCGAAAGGTGCTGCACGGTGTTGAGCGCGCTGCGTTCCGCTGTGAGCATCGCGCGGGCCGATCCGGTGAGGCGCATCAGTGCCGATCCGGGCTCAACGCGCGCGCCTTCTGCAACCAGCACTTCGATTTCCATCGTCGGATCGAGCGCACGGAAGAACGCGGCGGCAATCGGCAGCCCACAGACGGTGATCGCGTCGCGGCTATCCATCACCCCGGCAAAGCGCGCGTCCGCCGGGATCACGCTTTCGCTCGTCACGTCATGCCCGCCGCCGGGGAGGCCCTGCCCGAGATCCTCGGCAAGCGTGGCAGCAACAAAGGCCTCGAGATCGAAGCCGGGGATGGAGAAGTCGGTCATGGCAGCGGGACTAGCCATGGCCGGTCCCGCTGCCAACCATCAATGCACGAAGCGTGCTACCACATCGCGGTAGGAGCGGGAGACTTTCACTTCCGAGCCGCTGTCGAGCACGAGGAAGCATTCGCCATTGGTGTGCGGCTTGACCTGTCGTACGCGGTCGAGGTTGACGATCTTCGAGCGGTGGACGCGCTGGAACACGCGCGGATCGAGGCGGCGTTCGAGGTCCTTCATCGTTTCGCGCAGGATCAAAGAATTGTCGCCGGTGTAGATGCACATGTAGTCGCCCGCCGCCTCGATCCGCTCGATGGTGTCGACATCGACGCGGAAGATCTGGCCGCGATCCTTGATGTTGATGAGCTTCTCGAACCGCCCGACGGCGGGCTCGCTATCCTCCGGAATGCCTTCCATCGCATCGGGCGCGACCTCGGCGAGCACGGTTTTCAGCTTCTCGGCCTCTTCCAGCCCGCGCTTTTCGGCAAGACGGGTGCGCGCGCGGTCAAGCGCGTCGGCGAGGCGGGCGGGCTCGACGGGCTTGAGGAGATAGTCGACCGCATTGGCCTCGAAGGCGCGGATCGCATGCTCGGAATAGGCGGTAACGAAGACGAACAGCGGCGGATCGATCTCGATCACCCCGCTGACCACGCTGAACCCGTCAAACCCCGGCATCTGGATATCGCAGAACACGAGATCGGGCTTCTCGGTCTTGATCTTGCGGATCGCCTCGCGCCCGTTGGAGCAGGTGTCGATCACCTCGACATCGGGGAAGGCCTCGAGCCTTAGCTGAAGGCCCTGAATGGCGAGCTTCTCATCATCGACGAGGATCGTGCGAATGGTCATGCGCTACCTTTGCTGAGAGGCGAGTTGCGGGGCAGCCTGTCGACTGGAGGGCGCTTCCTCGCGCGCTTCGAAGGGTAGCTCGATCACCACCATGAAGCCTCCACCCGGCCGCTCGCCGATTTCGAACCGCTGGTTCTCGCCATAGGCCTGCGCGAGCCGGTCCCGGATATTGGCGAGGCCGACGCGCGTGGAGTCCGAGGGAGAACTGGTCACGCCGAACAATGTCGAAGGGTCGGTGCCCGGTTGCAACCCCGGGCCGGTGTCGGACACGGTGACCCGCAGCACCGGGCCGACGAGTTGCGCCGCTATGGTGATCGTTGCCCCTTCCTCGAGCGGGCTGACGGCGTACTTGATCGCGTTTTCCACCAAAGGCTGCAGCAGCAGCGACGGCATCAGCGCTGGCGATGCCTCCTCGTCGATGCGGAATTCGGTAGCGAGCCGCTCCTCGAAGCGCATCCGCTCGATGTCGAGGTAGAGCTTTAGCGTCTCCACTTCCTGCGCCACGGTGACGCGCCCGGTGGGTTCGTTGATCAGCGTATAGCGCAGGAACGAGGAGAGGCGGCTGAGCATCGCATTGGCAGGTTCGGTCTGCTTGAGCAGCACCAGTGTGGAGATCGAGTTCAGCGTGTTGAACAGGAAGTGCGGATTGAGCTGGTAGCGCAGCATGGCGAGCTGCGCCGATGTCGCTTGCGCTTCGAGCCGCATGAGCTGGTCGTTCTGTTCTTCGACCTGCACATAGAAATTGATCGCGTAGTAAAGTGCCGACCACGCGCCGAGCAGCGTGAGATCGAGGTAGAACACGCCGAGAAACAGCTGCGCGAAGCCGGAATTGCCTTCGGTCCGGTAGAGGCTGATCACCCATGAATCGATGAAGGCATAGAGGCCGACGGCGATGGCGAGGACGACGGCGGTGATCCCCCAGGTGATCAGCGGGGTGCGGTTGATCAGCGCGCGGTAGATCACCGAGAGGATGAGGCTGATCGAGAAGCCGGTGATCGTGGCGATCAGCACGATGATCAGGAATGACCAGGGCTGCCCGTTGGCGATGCTGGAGAGCGCGCGCAGCAGCATCGCGCCGCCCCAGCCGAGCATCTGCAGACGCCAGAAGGCGCGGTTCTTGTTGCCGAAGAACGGCGTGGGGCGCAGCGGCAGCTTCATTGCCATGGGGGCTGTGTACCCCACAGTTTCGCGCAGCGCCACAGGCGGGCTTTTCGAGGTGGTGCAAAGGGGATAGTCTGCCCGGCAAAAGGGAGAGAACCATGGATCATCACGGCGATTCCGCAGAGCGCGCGCAGTTCCATTCGATGGAGGAAGGCACGCAGGAAGACTGGGCGATCATCGCGCGCGACTATGTCGGCTTTGCTGCCGGCCTGCCGGACCGCGTGCTTGCGCACCTGAAGCTGCTCGACGGCGATTTCGGGGGCTTCCCGATCGACCGCCTGACCCACAGCCTGCAGACCGCCACCCGCGCGCACCGCGATGGCCGCCCAGAGAGCTATGTCGTGATGGCGCTGCTCCATGACATCGGCGACACGCTCGGCTCCTATAACCATCCCGAAGTCGCCGCCGCGATCCTCCAGCCGTTCGTGAGCGAGGAAGAGCTGTGGATCTGCCGCAACCACGGCGCGTTCCAGGGGTATTACTACTTCCACTACCTCGGCATCGACCGCAATGTGCGCGAGAAGCATCGCGGCAATCCGTACTTCGATGCCTGCGCGGAATTCTGCGCGAAGTATGATCAGGCCGCGTTCGACCCGGACTACGACACGCTGCCGCTGGAATTCTTCGAGCCGATGGTGCGCCGCGTGATGGCCCGGCCGCGCAACGAAACGGCGATCACCGCGATGGAAACGACCGCCGCGAAGACCGAGGTTCCGGCCTAAGGCTCGCGCCGGAAGCGGAGCGCCCAGTTCGTATCGGGCTGGGCGCGCATCACTGCGATTTCGGCGGCCATTTCCTTCATGCGGGTGCTCGCCTTGCCGTGGCTGGCGCCGGGGATCACCAGCAGGCCGCGCGGCTGGATCAGGCGGATCATGCGCAGAGCTGCTTCTGGCGGATAACCGGCATTGGCCATGATCCACACCGAAAGCCGGTCCGCCTCGCGCTCGGTGCGGCGGACGGCATTGGTGCTGCGCTTGCCCGGGCCGAGCAGCGTCTCGTGATCGAGCGCAGCGTGGGCCAGTTCGTGTGCGAGCACCGCCGCGATCATTGCCTCGTCGCCGCCCAGCTGATCGAGCGCCTCGCGGCCGATACGGACCTGGCTGCGCGTGGCGCCGGCATTGTTCTTCCCGTCGTCGAGGATGAAGCGCACCGCGCAAGAGGGTGCGGCCATGACGGTCACAACCCGTCCGCCGCCAAGCATCAGCGAGACCTTGCCAGCGCGCGCCGCAGCCTGTTCAAGCCGTGTTTGCAGCGCCCAGACGCGGTCCCAGCTGCCCTTGCGCGGTGCGGGTCCGACTGGCACGCCATCGACGGCGGTCACCACTGCGTTTACTGCGAGGCCCGCCGCTTCCGCCGGACTGCCTGCCGCAACGGCCGCGACCGCGATATCGCCGGAGAGGCCGTAAGCAGCGCGCGCCAATTCAGGATCGGCGAATGTCTGGGCGTCGCCGAGCAGCAGGCCAATCCCCGGTGCGGCCCGCGCGCAGAAACCCGCATTGGCGTGGCTCAGTCGCCAGCCGATCGTCTGGACCTGCGCATCGTCCTGCTGGAGATCGTCGACCGGCTGCGCGGACGCCGGGGTCCCCAGTGCCAGTGCGGCCACAGCAAACGCCAGCCGCGCCAACATCAGCCTTTGCGGGCTGCGTTGACCGCCGCCTGCAGCGCTTCTCGCCCGACCGCCCCGCTGAGCAGCTTGCCGCCCACGCTCCACGCCGGAGTGCCGTTGATGCCGAGCTGGCGCGCGAAGCCGATATTGCGCTCCAGTTCCTGCTTCACGCTGGGCTGCTGGGTGAAGGCCGTGGCGGAAGCAGCATCGACCCCCGCTGCATTCGCGGCGGCAGCGATGCTGGTGCTGTTTGGTCGTTCGCCAGAGAACATGGCCTTGTGGAAGGCGGCGTACTTGCCCTGTGCGGCGGCGGCGAGGCCCATGCGGGCGGCGGGCTCGCTCTCGGGCCCGATGATCGGAAGCTCGCGGATCACCACGCGCAGGTCCGGATTGTCCTTCACCAGCGCTTCGACATCGGCGACGCTGCTGCGGCAATAAGTACAGGAAAAGTCGGTGAATTCTACCAGCGTTACCTTGCCTCGCGGGTTGCCCAGAATGGCGCCGGGGAAGGGCGTCTCAAGGGCGCCGCGCAAGGGGGCCAGCCGCGCTTCGGTCTCGCGCGCCTGCAGCTTGTCCATCGCTTCCGGCAGGATTTCGGGATGTTCGAGGATGTAGCTGCGCACCAGTGCCTCGATCGCGCCGCGTTTGCGCGCGTCAATTCCCGCTTCGGCGAGCTGGCCGTCGAGCTTGGCGTCAGCGGCGGCGGCTTGCTGTTCCTCGCTGGCACGGCCATGCATGGCCCACCAGCCCCCGGCAGCACCGGCTGCGCCGACCACCAGCGCCAGAGCAAGAAACGGACTGAAACGCATGCCTTGAACTCCTGACGGGCCGCCTGCTGCGCCTACCGCGACTTGCGCGTCCGCTCAATCATCGCGCGCGCCGACATTGCGATGTCTTGCGCACGCAGCCAATCGGGCGAGCCCTTTGGCAGCGCGGCTTCGGCCGCCTCGGCGCTGCGCAGCGCTTCAGGCAGCTGCAACTGGCCGAGCTGCTGTTCCGCACTGGCGAGCCGTGCGCGCGGAATATCACCCTGCGCTTCGTAGACGACGCCGAGTTGATACCACGCGAAGGGATTGTCGCGGTCGCGCCCCACGGCGGTCTTCAGCACGCGCTCGGCCTCGGGAAAATTTGCCTTGTTCTCGGTCGCCAGCAGCGCATGGCCGAGCGTGGTGGCGATGAGCGGGGCGTTGCGGGTGAGTTCGGTCGCGCGGCGTAGCGGGGCGATGGCATCGGCCGGCTTGCCCGATTCGAGCAGGACCTGCCCCTTGAGTTCAAGCGCATAGGGATCGTTCGGATCGAGCTTGAGCAGCGCGTCGGTCTCGGCCAGCGCTTTGTCCATGAGCGCTTCCTTGTGGTAGGCATAGGCGCGCGCGAGGTGTGCGGGCGCGTCCTGCATCCAATCGGGATAGGCGGCAAGCGTGGCGGAAGGCTCGGCGAGATAGCCGACAAGCTTGGCCTTCACCCGCAGGAACCGCGCCTGCAGCGCCGCATCGCCCGGCTTGTTCCACGACGGGTCCTGCGAGAACGAATCCTGCAGCGTGGTGAGGCGATCCGCGGTCAGCGGGTGGGTGGAATAGAACTCGGCGTCCGCATTGCGCTTGAAGCCATAGCGGAACTCGAGGTTCTGCAGCTTCTTGAAGAAGTCGATCGAGCCCTTGCCCGAGATGCCCGCCTTCGACAGGAAGCCGACGCTGGCGGCATCCGCCGAGGATTCCTGCGCGCGGCTGAAGGCGAGGTACTTGCCGAGCGCGGCCTGCTGCCCGGCCATCAGAATGCCGATACCCGCATCGCCCGAACCCGCCGCTGCCGCTGCGGCGCCCAGCAGCAGGCTGAGCAGCGTGATCCCGGTGGCGGGCTTGCCGCCCTCGTCACCGCGGATCACGTGTCCGCCGGTGATATGGCCCAGTTCGTGCGCGAACACGCCCTGGACTTCCTGCGCGTTGTCCGCCGCGCTGATCAGGCCGGAGTGGATGTAAACCGCCTGCCCGCCCGCCACGAAGGCGTTGATCGAAGGGTCGTTGAGCAGCACCAGATCGATCGCGCGCGGGTTGAACCCGGCGGCTGCGACGATCGGCGCGGCCATGTCCTGAAAGAAGGCTTCAGTCTCCGCATCGCGCAAGACCGATTGCGCTGAGGCTGGCGTGGGCGCGAGGAACAGCGCGATGCCGGCTGCGACGGCTTGTCCGATGCGGCGAGGTAAGGATCGGGTCACGGTGGCCGGAGCTTATCTGCCGCTCGCCTGAACCGCCGGTGAAGCGGTCACCTTGGCGAGGAACGGCAGCACGGCATCGAAGGCCCGCGAATCGCGCGAGAAGGGCCGTGCGAACATCATGATGAGGCCTTCATGCGTCACGCCGTCCAGCAGCACGGCGCGGGTCGGCGCTCCAGCGCGGGTCATCGTGCGGGCAAGCTCGACTGAATTGCGCGGTCGCACGCGGGTATCGGCGATGCCGTGGACGAGCAGCAGCGGCGGCCCACCGGCGCGGGCGTGGACCACCGGCTGGGTCTCCTCGGGATTCGGCGCCTTGCCGAAGCTCAGCCGGGTCGCCTCGCTCTCGAACGGGTAGAAATCATAGGGGCCTGCCAGACCGACCACCCCGCGCAAGGCGTTGGCGGAAAGGCCCTGCGCCGCCAGCCAGCGCTGGTCGAGCCCGAGCATGACGGCGTTGTAGGCGCCGGCGGAATGGCCCATCAGCACCACGCGCTGCGGATCGCCGCCGAGCTTTCCGGCATGATCGGCCACCCACCGCAGCGCCGCAGCGCCGTCCTCCAGCATCCCCGGATACTGCGCCTTGGGATAGAGCCGGTAGCCCGCCAGCACCACGGCATAGCCCTGCGGCGCGAGCGCCCGGGCGATGAAGCGGTAGTCATGCGGATCGCCCGAACGCCAGCCGCCGCCGTGGATGAACACCACGATGGGCAGTGGCCACATCGCGGTCTCGGCATCGGCGGGGGGAAACATCTCCAGCTTCTGCGCCGGATCGCTGCCATAGCGCACGGCTGCCACTTCGCGGATCGCGCCGTCGCCGCCGTGCAGCAACCGGTCGGCGCCATCGAGCATGGCCACCGCCTCGGTCGCAAGTGCCTGCTGATAGAGGAAAAAACCGCCCACGCCGAGCAGCGCCAGCACAGCCAGGGTCCATGTCAGCCAGCGGCGGCGCGGTTTGCGGGTCGTGCCGTGAAGGATCGAAGCGTCAGCCATGGTGCATGGCTAGACGGTTTTGCAGTGGCGGGGAAGCGGCCCTTCAGCCCAGCAGACGGCGCGCCGCACGTTCCAGCATCGGCTGGTCGTCGGCGATCTCGCCCAGCAGCACGGCGGGGCCGCTGGCGAGGCGGCGCACCATGACGAGTGCAAATTCCGCGCCTTCCGGCTCCAGCGCATAGAGCGGCTTGTGATCGAGCGCGCGCAACCCCTCGATCAACGGCGCGCGCGGCTTCGGCGCGGTCTTGCCGGTCTCCTCGCGGCGCAGCTTGCGTTCCAGCGCGACGACGCCCTTCAGCCCGCCGGGGGCCGATGCGAGGTAGGCCCCGAGTTCGCCAATGCCCAGCGCCAGGCGCTGCGCGTGGGTCAACGCGGTGGTGTATTCGGCAATGCGCGTCTTGTCGTAGTCCGCGCCGAACACCAGCTTGACGAGCGGTGTCAACGGCGCGCGGGCCTGCATGGTCAGGCCGGCGTCCGAAAGCATCTCGGCATAGTCCTCGGGCGCATCCTCGGCAGCAAGCGCGAAATCCCAAGCCCGGCCAATGGCAGCATAGAGCGCGCCGCGGGTGCGGTCCTCGCTGGCATGGGCGATGTGCGCCAGGTCGCGAGCGGAAGCGAGCCAGTCGGCAAGGCAGGCAGGGACAGGGTCTTCGAGCCCGTAAGCATCTCCGGGCAGAGCGGCCTCTTCCGGGATGATCTCGGCCCCGATTTCGGCAAGATCGAGCGGGTGGCTGTCTGCATCGGGGCCATCCGCCCAGCCGCCCAGCGGTACGGCGGACGCACGGCGCGGGGCCAGCGTCGCGCTGCTCGGGCGCTGGTCGAGCGCCTGGTCGACTTCGAGCAGCAGGGCATCGGTGGTCTGCTGGTCGGCCAGTTCCTTCCAGTTGATGACCCCGTAGAGGTAGTCGATCGTCTCGTTGTCGGTCGAGAACGGCAGCAGGATGCCGCGGTAGAGGATCGTCTTGCCGCGCTGGTTGACGAATTCGGCCTCGAATCCGATCGGTGCCTGATTGGCGATGATCTGCAGGTAGTGGTCGGTGATGCGCGAGAGCAGCGAGCGGCCGGGAATGTCGCTCAGGCGGCGAAGCGGGCTGCCGGCTTCGCATTCATCGGCGAGCACCTGACCAAGGAACGGGATGGCCGGGTCCTCGATGCCATTGTCGAAGTGCAGCAGCACCGAATGGTCGGCAAAATCGGGCATCTGCCCGTCAAGCAGCGTCTGCACCGGCGGAAACTGGCCCTGATCGAGCAGGCTCGCCCAGAAATTGTAGGCGCGCACCTGCATGCGGCGCTCGTCCTGCCCGATGGGCGGCGGCGGCGGCGCGACAGCACCCCGCTCGTCGATTGATTCCTCGTAACCGGTATAGTCGGCGGCATAGTCGAGGGGCTCCTGCCCCTCCCGACCTTCCGTGGAAATGCCGCGATACGTATCCATGAACCAGTCCCCGTGGTCGTGCGATGGGACCGGTCATGGCGCAACATGGTAAAGATGTGTTTAAGTTGCGCCGCGTCTCTGCGCGCAATCGTTCGATAAGGGAGTCAGCGTGCGGCGATGGCCGCCGCCTTGGCCAGCAGCTTCACCGCCATGTCGCGGTGGAGCAGCTCTGCCATCTTGCCGCCGACCTTGAGCGCGCCCTTGCCCGCGTTCGCCGGGTCGGCAAACGCCGCCACGATGGCTCGTGCCTCGGCGACTTCCGTCTCGCCCGGCGCGAAGACGCGATTGGCGGTTTCGACTTGCGAGGGATGGATCAGCGTCTTGCCATCGAACCCCAGTTCGCGCGCCTGCGTACATTCCGCTTCGAGCCGCGCAGGATCGTCGATCGCGTTGCAGACACCGTCGAGCAGGACGAGGCCATATGCCCGCGCCGCCATCAGCGCCTGCACCATCACCGGCACGAATCCGGTGCGGCCCGGCATTTGCGCCATGCCCGTTTCCTTGGCGAGATCGTTGAGCCCCAGCACGAAGCCCGCCAGTCGCGAAATCCGCGCCGACTGCGCAATCCGCTCCAGCGCAAGCACGGCCTGCGGCGTCTCGATCATCACCCATAGCTGCACGGCAGGATCATAGCCTGCGCCGTCCATCGCGACCGACAGCGCGACGACGTCGGCGGCATCATCCACCTTCGGCGCCAGCACGGCGTGGAGCGGTGTCTGGGCGAGCGCCGCCAGATCGGCCTTGCCCCAAGGCGAACCCAGCGGATTGATCCGCGCGATCATCTGCCGGTGTCCGAAGCCGCCTGCGGTCAGTTCCTCGACCAGCGCGGCGCGGGCCTCGTCCTTCATCTCGGGCGCGACAGCATCTTCGAGATCGAGCGCGACGGCATCGCACGGCAGCGCGCGTGCCTTGTCGACAGCGCGGCGGTTGCTCGCCGGCATGTAGAGCAGCGAGCGCAGCGGCTGCGCTCCGGTCAGGGCATCAGGCACACACTTCTCCGACAAAGCATGAGGCTTTCAGCCCATTCCCGATGCCGCGCCGCCGCGCAAGCAAATGTTACAGGATATAGCGAACCTTGATTGCGGTCTTCAGCTGCGCCGGACCGACCTGGAACGACGCCGCGCCGAATCGGGGTGGGCCGAATTGCAGCGGCGCATCGCGCGAGAAGCCGAAACCTTCGCGCGGGAGCATCATCATCTTGTCCATCCGGCCATTGCCATTCTCGTCATGGAACAGCGCAATGGCATAGCGGCCCTGCGGCACGTCCCGGAACTCTACGGTCTCTCCGTTCGCCGCCGGTACGGTGAGGTGCCGCGCGTGCGGGTCCTTCTGGCAATCGGGGAAGGTTTTGGGATTGGCGGTCATGCAGGCCATGATCTGCCCGCGATTCGAACGCAGCCCGTCGATCTCGACGAGGATCGAGCTTGCTTCGGACGCATTCGCTGCGCCCAGAATCTGCGGCAACGGCATAGCCGCCATCGCAGCCGGTGCAGCGATCACCGCCACGCCAAGCGGAAGTCCCTTGCGCATCATGGCGCGGACAGACCCTTGTCGGTCCCGCAGACGTGATCCCAGAACCGGAAATAAAGGCCGTAATTGCATCGATAGAGCTCGTGATGACGATGGTGATGACTCGCTGTTATCACCCATTGCCCTACAGTTGAGTGAACAAGTGCCTTGGGAAACATTTCCCAACCCATATGATTTGTGACTCCCATCACGGTCATCACCATCAATACGAGCCCCAGCACGCCGGCGTGGATCGGCACCAAGAAGACCAGCGCGGGAATGAACAGGCCGACAATCGCGGCCTCCACGGGATGGAAATTCATCGCTGCCCAAGCTGTAGGCGGGCGGCTGGCATGGTGGATCGCATGCACCGCGCGGAACACGCGGGGGCGGTGCATCAGCCGGTGCGTCCAGTAGAACCACGTATCGTGGAGCGCGAGGTAGACCAACAGCGAGAGCGGCAACCACCACAGCGGCCAGGCGTTCACATCGGTGTAGACCCGCGTCCAGCCATGGTGCTGCCAGCCCCAGGCGATGATGCCCGCCGGCACACCATAGATCGCGGCGGAAGCGAGGCTCCAGGCGATCTCGCTGCGCATCTGGCGGTCAAGGCCATCGTAATGGCCGGGGCGCACCAGCTTGGTCAGCCAAGCGAAGAGCCCGCTTACCGCGAGATAGCGCGCGGCGACGATCACCGTCATGATCGCTGCGGTCAGCCACAGCTCGCTCATGCGGGGATCGCTCCGGTAGCGTGGGGAGAGGAAGTCAGGAACACGGCGCTCTCTATGCCAAGGCGGTGCGCCAGTGGACAGACGGCCGTTGGGTCAGTCCACAGGCGCCGCACGCCGGTCAGACGACGCGGCGGACCTTGGTGCGGTGCTGGCCCATGCCCCCGTTGCCGCCGGGACCGCGTCCCGGTCCCTGCGGACGAAACGGCTTCTTCTGGCCTTCGCGCCGCTCGCCCTGCGGTGCTTCGGTGCGCTCGGCGCGGACGGGATTGCCGACCGGGCCGCGATCATTGTTCGCGCGAGCAGGATTGGCGTCGCGCGGGCGGCCATCACGGCCCTGCGCGCGGCCACCCGGCGAACGGTCGTCGCGACGACGCTCCCCACGCGGCGCACCGCGATCGCCGAAGCGCCCGCGCTGATCGCGCTCGTCGCGCCGTGCGTGGCGCTCGGCTTCGTCGGGCTTGCGGCTGACGGCGGGAAGCTTCGCGGCTTCGGCCTGGAAGCCCTCGGGCAGCGGCAGCGGGGTGAGCTTCACCTGCGTGAGCTTCTCGATATCGCGCAGGTAGGGCTTCTCGTCCGGCGCGCAGAAGCTGATCGCCTCGCCATCCGCGCCCGCACGCGCGGTGCGGCCGATGCGGTGGACGTACTGCTCCGCCACGTTGGGCAGCTCGAAGTTGAACACGTGGCTCACCCCGCTCACGTCGATCCCGCGCGCGGCGATGTCGGTGGCGACGAGGATCGGGCACGAGCCCTGCCGGAACGCATCCAGCGCGGCGGTGCGTTGCGCCTGGCTCTTGTTGCCATGGATCGCGCGGGCGCTGATCGAGGCAGCGGAGAGGTGACGCACCACGCGGTCCGCGCCGTGCTTGGTGCGGGTGAACACCAGCGCGCGGTCGAGCGTCTTGTCCGCCAGCAGCGCGCGGATGCGCAGCGTGAGGAGCGCCTGCTTTTCGGCCTGGTTGACGAAGGTGACATACTGCTCGACACGCTCGGCGGTCGTCGCCTGCGGGGTCACTTCGACGCGTACTGGGTTGTTGATGAATTGCTTGCCGAGATCGGCAATCGCCTTGGGCATCGTCGCCGAGAAGAACAGGCTCTGGCGCTGCTTGGGCAAGAGGTTGGCCACGCGCTTGAGCGCATGGATGAAGCCGAGGTCCATCATCTGGTCGGCTTCGTCGAGCACGAAGATCTCGACCCGGCCCAGCGTGAGCGCGCGCTGGTCGATCAGGTCGAGCAGGCGGCCCGGCGTGGCGACGAGGATGTCGCAGCCCGGCACGAGGCGGCGGGCCTGCTTGCCCACCGGCACGCCGCCGAACACGCAATCGACCGTCAGGCGCAGGTTCTTGGCATAGGCGGCGATGTTCTCGGCGATCTGCGCGGCGAGTTCACGCGTCGGCGAAAGCACCAGCATGCGGCACGAGGCGGGCTTGCGCGGCTGCGGATTGGCGGCGAGGCGGTGGAGCGAAGGCAGCGCGAAGGCTGCGGTCTTGCCTGTGCCGGTCTGCGCGATGCCAAGAAGGTCGCGCCCCTCAAGCAGCGCGGGGATGGACTGGCGCTGGATCGGCGTCGGGTCGGTGTAGCCCTTGCTGGCAAGCGCGTGGAGGATCGGCTCGGCAAGGCCGAGATCGCTGAAATAAGACATGGGAATCCAATCGTTGAATGGCGCGCGCGGCTTCATGCGGCGCGCAGGCAAAGGGTCGTCCATGCGACCCATGCGTGAAGGGGAAGCCAAGCGAAGCAGCTGTTCGACCGGGGCGGGTTCACGCCCTGAACGGCGCAACCTCACGCTAGCCCGGGCCTGCGGCGGAACGTCCGCTCGCCAGTCCTGCTGAAAGTGCGCCTATATGCAATTGCGCGTGAAAGCAAGGAAATTACGCGAAGTGCCAGCGGGCTTCCCAAGCAAGGGGCTGTGGTTCTATCACCTCCCGATGCAAAACCGCCTCGCCTCTGCGTTCCTCGCCGCCTCGCTTCTGCTTCCTGCCAGCGCACTTGCCGCGCCCGCGCTCACCACGCCGGAAAAGCGCATGGTCGCGGCGGTCGAAGCGAACGAACCTCGCGATCTCGCCTTGCTCGAAAAGCTGGTGAACCAGAACTCTGGCTCGCGCAATCTCGCCGGGGTCAAGGCTGTGGCAGACATGCTGCGTCCCGAATTCGAGGCGCTGGGCTTCACGGTGAAGTGGCTGCCGATGGAGCAGACGGGCCGCGCGGGGCACCTTGTCGCCACGCATAGCGGTAAGCCGGGCACAAAACGCCTTCTGCTGATCGGTCACCTCGATACGGTGTTCGAAGCGGATTCGCCGTTCCAGAAGTTCACCCGCAATGGCGCATTTGCCACCGGCCCCGGTGTTGCCGACGACAAGGGCGGCGTGGTCGCCATGCTCGCCGCATTGCGGGCAATGGCAGCGGCCGGCACGCTCAGGAACGCCAACGTGGTTGCGTACCTGACGGGCGACGAGGAAGACGCCGGCGACCCGCAGTCCGCCGCCCGCGCCGACCTTATCGCCGAAGGCAAGAAGGCAGACATCGCGCTCGATTTCGAGGGCCTCGCCCGCGATGTGGGGCCGGACGGCAAGCTGATCGACATGGGCTCGATCGCCCGCCGCTCGGCATATAGCTGGACGATCGAGGTCACCGCGAAGTCCGGCCATTCGAGCGGCGTGTTCGGCGCCGATGGCGATGGCGCGATCTACGCCTTGTCGCGCATGCTGGCGGCGATCCGCGCCGAAGTGCCCGAACCCAATCTGACGCTCAACGTTGGCATGATCGCGGGCGGGGCCGAAGCCGCGCTGGCCGCCGACCAGGCGCACGCCAGCGCGACCGGCAAGACCAACATCATCCCGGCCAAGGCCATCGCGCGCGGCGACTTGCGCACGCTTTCGCCCGAACAGAACACCCGCGCGCAGGAAAAGATGGCGGCCATCGTCGCGCGCGCTTTCCCCGGTGCTACGGCCAGGATCACGTTCGAGGACGGTTACCCGCCGATGGCGCCGACCGATGCCAACCGCGCGCTGCTGGCCCGGCTCAACGACGTGAACGCCGCGCTCGGCCTGCCCGCGATGCCGCCGCTCGATCCGCTCAAGCGCGGCGCGGGCGATATCAGCTTCGTCGCCGCCGATGTGCCCGGCCTCGTCGGCCTGGGCCCGGCCAGCAGGGGCGACCACACGCCCAACGAGACGGTGGACCTCTCCAGCCTCAATCTGCAGGCCAAGCGCGCCGCACTGCTGATGAGCCGTCTGGCCGCCGAGAAGCGATGAGCGGCGAGCCGGTCAGCCCCTGCACTGGCACTTGTACGCTCGATCCGCTTCCCCGCCTGTGCCGCGGGTGCGCGCGCACGATCGAGGAGATCATGGCCTGGCCCACCGCCAAAGCAGCCGAGAAGCACGCGATCCTTGCTCGCCTCGCCGAGCGTGGTCAAAGCGTCAGTGTCAGGTCGAAGTAGCCGTAGATACTGTCGCCGCTGGTCGGCGCATTGGGCGCATTGCGCAGGAAGCCCTGCTTGAACAGCACCGCGCCGCCGGTCTCTGCCTGCAGCACCTCGGGCACCAGCCAGTGCCGCAGCCGCGCTTCGGCCTGATGTCCGGCAAAGCGTCCCGATGCGCCCCTCGCATCGCGCACGCCTGTGGTCGCAAAGCTGTCACGCGGGTTCTCCAGCCACATCGCGCGGTACGAGACCATCACATCGGTGCGCTTGTCCGGCACCGCTTCCAGTCGCACACCCGGTGAGATGATGTTGGTCCGCTGCAAGGCGCCATAAAGCGCGGTCGGCCCGAAATCGAAGCGGCGGGCGCCGTAGAGCGTGTCGAAGCGCCCGTAGTGCCCGGCCCTGCCGCCATCCCCGCTCGCCGTATCGAACAGCGCCGCCACACGCGGCTTCCATCCGCCTTTCAGGGTGTAGCCGGCCTCGGCGTGGAGGAACCAGGCGGAGACATCGAGGTCGGTCACATCGGCCGCGCCTGCGCTGCGCCGCGCCGTGCCGAACTGCCAGGCGCCCTCGACGTCGTGGTCCCATTTGCCCGTCGCCGGCCGCGCGAAGGCCCGCGCGCCCAAAGTCCACAACCGGCGGTTGCGCGTCGGCCGGTTGTCGCCGTCCTGCTCGGCCAGCCGGTAGCCATAGGTCTCCAGCACGCCGCCGAGCACATGCGGCAGAGTGGCATGCACGCCGAAGAACTGCACCCGCGTTGTCTCGAGATCGAACTTGACCGCGTTGTCCCTGAGGCTCGGTAAATCGTCGGGCCTGCGGATCTGCGGCATTGTCCAGAACGCCTGCAGCCGCGTGCCGCCGTGCGTTGTCCATTCGAGGTCAGCGCCGGTGAAGCCGTTGGTGGTCTGGCGAAACCGGTTGCGGGCAACCAGACGGCGCGAGCCGATGTCCATGGTCTGGCGGCCTAAAGTCAGCAGGCCTTTCCCGCCCTTTGCGCCCTTGCGCCAATCCCCCAACTCGATCTTCGCAAAGGCCTGCACGAGCTCTACGGTGTTGACGTCCGATGTCGTAATGCTGGAATTCGGCCCCTCGCCATAGGCGCGCGCATCCCAAAGTTCGCCGCCGAAGCGAACCGGGCCAGCATCGTATTCCACCGCCACCGTTGTGCGGAGCGAGAACATCGCGTCCGCTGAGGCAGGGCTCGGGCGGAACTGCCCGTCGATCCCCTCGACCCGCGCGCGGACAGTAGCGCTGATCGCAAGATCGTCCGGCGCGCCCAAGGCCTCCGCAAGCGGCCCCTGTTTCGCCATCGCGGGCGTGGAGAATGCCAGCCCGGCGCAGGCCGCGCTCAGGGCAAGGGTCGCTCTTCTGGTCAAAGTCGTTTCCACCGTTCAGGGCGCACCGCCTCCCGCAGCCGGGTCGGATCATTGGTGCTATGCATTGTTGAATACAGCAATTACGCGGGCGGTCCAGTGATGACGCGCGTGAAGCGCCTTGCAGAGTGGTCCGTTGCGGACTAGTGCCCGCGCCGTCACTTGGGGAGTAGCCGCTGCGCGTCCTTGCGCAGTCCCCTGCCGGACTTCTCTGGCGCGTCAACATGCTTGGCCGAGAGGCCATGGCGCAGGCGGCAGCGAAGGACCTTCGAGGTTGCAGCTGCCGGGCGAGACCAATGGCACCTGTTCTCCCCGTCCGGTCGGGCGGGGGAGTACGGTGCCGTTGTCTCGAATGCTCGCCCGGCCTTGGAACCTGCCCATGCTCGAAGCCCAGATTGCCGCCACGCTCACCTCCACCGCGATAGTCGCCCTCGCAGAAATCGGCGACAAGACGCAGCTTCTCGCCATCGTGCTCGCCGCGCGGTTCAAGCGGCCCGCGCCGATCGTCCTCGGCATTCTCGTGGCCACGCTTGCCAACCATTTCCTTGCCGCGCTGGTCGGATCGCTGGCAGCGGGCTGGTTCGACGGACCTGCCTTCCGCTATGCCGTCGCTATCGGCTTCATCGCCATGGCCGCTTGGACCCTGGTACCCGACAAGTTCGACGACGACGAAGCGCCTGCGGTCTCGCGCGGCGGCGCATTCCTGACGACCCTGATCGCCTTCTTCCTCGTCGAGATGGGCGACAAGACGCAGGTCGCCACCATCGCGCTCGGAGCCCGTTTCCATGATGCCGTCGCGGTCACCATGGGCACCACTCTCGGTATGATGCTGGCCAATGTGCCCGCGGTGTTGCTCGGCGGAGAGATCGTCAAACGCGTGCCGCTCGGCGTAGTGCGCCTGATTGCGGCACTTTTCTTTGCGGTGCTCGGTATAGTCCTGCTGCTGGCGACGGCCGGCTGGCTCTAGGCCTCGTCGCCCCACCCGGCGCACTGGGGATCGCCAGCCACCACCAGGCGCCGCAGCGCCGCACGGGCAAGCCGCTCGGTCTCTGCCTTGCGGCGCGAAGGGGCGAGCGGCAGGCTGGGGGCGGGGCGCAGGATCTCCGCGTCATAGCCATCGGCCACGATCAGACCGCAGAGATCCGGCCTGAAAGCTGGCGTTTCAAGGCAGGCGCGGTCAAGGTGCGGGGCAAGGCCCCAGTAGAACCGGTCGCAATATTCCAGATAGTCCGGCCACTTCGCATCGCCGAGCAGATCGTTCCGCGCGACCTTGATCTCCACGATCACGATCCGGCCCTTGCCGTCGATCCCCATCAGATCGGCCCGGCGGCCTGAACGGAGCGGCATTTCCGGCAGGCACCAGATGCCGTTGCGCGCGAACAACCGCCCGATCCCGCGCGCGACGGCGAGCGCTTCGCGTTCAGCGGTGGCGGCGGCAGGGATGGCCGAATCGAGCATGGCCGCAGTTTAAGAACAAAAATGGAACAATGAAAGCGCGCTTTGGCGCTAGCGTTCGATTCCCAGCGGCGGGATCAGCGCCAGCAGCCCCGCGCGTGCCGTATGAAACTCCTGCCAGAGCGCCAGAGCTGCCGCACCTGCCGGCGCTCCGCTGCCATGCAATGCCAGCAAGGCAGCAAGGCCCGGCTCGAGAATCGCGGCGAGATCGTCCACGCCCTGCTCGGCAAGCCGCATCCGCCACCCCCCCGTATCGCGCATGATCGCAGGGAAGTTCCGCACCTCCGGCGAGCGATATTCGGGCGCAATTCCGGCGAGCTCGCCGATGGCCGCCGCAGCCTCGTGCACCGCCGTCCATTTCACCGCCATCTGGCTCGCCGCCGGACGAGCGCCCGTGCGATTCGCATCATGAGAGGGGGGACGGCTGGCCATGCGCGGGGGAATAACCCCGCGGCGCCTACCAAATCCCTAAACGACAAACCTCTGGCAAGCAGCGCGCGGCGCTGCTAGGCGGTGCATCCCACGCACCCGTAGCTCAGCTGGATAGAGCGCTGCCCTCCGAAGGCAGAGGTCACAGGTTCGAATCCTGTCGGGTGCGCCAGAGGCCCCCCACACACCACCCACATTTTCACTTCGGCAGCAGCGGTGCGCGGCTATAGGTCTTGATCGCACCGCTTTCGATCGTGGCAGGCGTGTTCGCGTCGCGGGCTTCGTGGGCGCGTTTCCATACGCCGAACAGGCCCATGATGTGAGGCGGATCGCCGTGGATCTCGGTGAAGCCGTCGTTGAGCGAGCGCGTGTCGAAATAGGCGGCGTTCACCTGATCGGCATAGAGCTCGGTCGCCAGCGGATAGCCCATGTCGAGCCAGCGTTGGCGTTCGGCGGCAAAGTCGGAGACGAGGTAGGCTATGTGGTGGAAGCCTTCCTCGCCGGCCTTGTACATGTCGCGATAGATCGATGGCTGGTCATCGTGCTGCTCGATGAACTGGATCATCATGTCGCCGAGATAGCCGAAGGCATAGGAGACATCGGCCTCGACCGCGGTGCCGCGATAGGTGAATTCCTCGCAGCGGTGGTGGCGGGCCATAAAGAAGGGCCCGGCGCCGAAGGCCTTCGCCCACTTCTCCGCTGCAGCGTCGATGCTCTCCACATAATAGGCCTGCTGGAACAGCGGATAGGAGCGGGTCATGCGGGTCTCTCCTTCTGGTCGCAAGCCACGACGCCGGGCAGCGCGCGAAGAACTTGCCGACCGATCGGGCCCAAGTCACTTAGCGTTTGTCGTAAGGGAGCTGTTACTATGCCAAACCGAGCGCCGCCTTTACGCTGCCCAGCGCATCGCGGTTGAGTGCCACTGCGCGGTCCTCGCTGTCCGCTTCGGTATAGCAGCGCAGTTCGGGCGCATTCCCCGATCCGCGCAAGTGAACGATCTCGCCGCTGCTGAACGTGGCACGCACCCCGTCGGTATCGTCGATTACCCTCGCTTCGCCTGTAAAGGCTCCGAACAGCTTCGTCTGCAGCACCAGCTGTTCCCCGCGCGAACCGGCCTTCAGCATCGCGAACAGCTGCTCGCCGAGCGTCGGCGGGAATTCCTTGAGCCGGTCGCTGAAGGTGAAGCGCTGCGGCAGGCTGGCCAGCTGCTGCGAAACGCTTCCCCCCGGCGCAGTCAGCACGAGCAGGATCGGCAGCACGGCATCGCGCGTCTCCAGCGCGGTCGTCGTCGTGCCGCCCGCTCCGGGGATGTCCGAACCGAGCAGGAAACCGCCGTTCGCCTCGTAGCCGCACACCACGTCAGAGGGCGCGGCATGCTCCTCGCGCATGGCTGCGATCACATAGGGTGAGCCGATGCGCGTACGGCGGCAGCGCGGGAACAGACCGGAAAGCTCCAGCGCGGTGTTGCTGCTGACCGGGGTGACGACCGCCGTCGCCCCGACCCGGGCCGCCGAGAGAATGCCGAGCACGTCGCCGCGCATCCAGACCCCGTTCTCGTCGGCGAGCAGCGGGCGATCCGAATCGCCATCGGTGGAAATGATCGCGTCGTACGTCGCCGCGCTTGCCCAGTCACGCGCGAGCACCACATCCTCGTCGCGGATGGCTTCGGTATCGACCGGGATGAAGCTTTCCGAGCGCCCGAGCAGCTCGATCTCTGCGCCCAGTTCGCGGACGATCCGTGCCAGGATGTCGCGCCCGACGGCGGAGTGCTGGTAGACCCCGATGCGCTTTCCGCCGAGCGAGCCGGCGCCAAAATGATCGATGTAGCGCTGGACGTAGGCGGTCTCGACATCGGTAACCGATGGCAGGACTTCCGCCTCGCTCAGCATGCCGTCCGCCGTGAAGGCGCCATCCGGCAGGGGGACCAGCTGGGATGACATGCCGGCCTCGTCGGACTTCAGCACTTCACCCGTCGGCCGGTAGAACTTGATGCCGTTGCGGTCGGAGGGGATGTGGCTGCCGGTCACCATCAGGCAGGGGATGCCTTGCGCGAAGCTGTAGAGCGCCAGCGCCGGCGTCGGCACATAGCCGCAGAATATCGGCACGCCGCCTTCGTCGCGCACCGCCCGTGCGCAGGCCGCGAGAATGCGCGGTGTGCTGGGGCGCAGGTCTCCGGCCAGCGCCACGCGCCCGCCGGGCTGAAACTCGCCAAGCGTGGCAAGGTAGGAAAGAAATCCGCGTGTATAGCCGTAGCAGACGCGGTCGGTCATCGCGACCACGGTGCCGCGCGCACCGCTTGTCCCGAAAGCGACACCGCTTTCGACCATGAGATCCTTCACCGTCATCTGCGCCATGGAGATTGTCCCGATCCGCGTGCCTGCACCGGATCGGCGCTATCGGCTGCGCGCTGCTCTTCGCCCGCCGCGCGGCAAGGTTCAAGACCGAAGTCGCGCGGTCTGTCGCAGCCCTGCGCCGCGACATCGTCCCCGAGCGGGATGCGCTACAGCGGCTTGGCCATGCGAATGATCGGCACTGTCACACCCTCGCGGGAGGTGGCTTCGACCGCTTCGATCTCTGCATAGCCGCATGCCGCATAGAGCGGCCGCCCGGCCAGCGTCGCCATCAGTTCGACCTTGCTGAAGCCTGCGGTGCGTGCGGCATCCTCGCACAGCGCCATGATGAGCTTGCCGATGCCGCGCCGGGCATGTGCGGGATCGACGTACATCGCGCGGATCTTGGCGGCGTCGTTTGCCGGATCGAGCGGCAGTGGCTCGCGCGCAACGATGGAGTCGTCCCCGCCGAACAGCGTTGCGCGCCAGCCCCACCCGCCGCAGCCGACAAGTTCGCCCTGATCCAGGATCATGAAGTAGGTACCGTCCTTCACCAGCTGGGTATCGAGCCCCATGATCTGGTGGCTGGCGGTGACTTGCTCGGGCGTGAGGAAGCCGCGTTGCAGCTCCTCGATTGCCCGCGTCATCAGCGCGCGGAGGCGAGGAAGGTCCTCCTCCGTTGCAAGCGCGTGGGTGAACGCCATCCGGTCAATACCCGGCAACGCTGCCCACCGGCAGGCGCGGATCGATCGCGCCGTAGAGCCGGTCGCGGCCGACCGGAGGTTGGCCCAGCGCGGGAGAGCCGACGAGGATTGCGGCGATCTGGTTCCAGTAGCGCATCTGCTCCAGCTTGTGCCCCTTTGCGTCAAGGGCAGCACGCGTCTCGGCACTGAGGGCATTGGGTTCCCAAAAGATCACGTCGGGCAGCCACTGCGCGTGAATGCGCGAGGCATCGGTAGCCTCGGTCACCGTCATCCCATGGTCGATCACGTTGAGCATGACCTGCAGCACGCCGGTCGGGATATGGCTGCCCCCGGGGGTGCCGACGACCATGACGAGCTTGCCGTCCTTGGTGACGATCGTCGGCGTCATCGACGAGAGGGGCCGTTTGCCTGGCGCGATGGCATTGTTGGTGCCCTCGACAAGGCCATACATGTTGGGCTCGCCGGGCTTCGCAGAGAAATCATCCATCTCGTCGTTGAGCAGGATGCCGGTGCCGTCTGCCGTCACCCGCGCGCCGAACCAGTCGTTGAGCGTATAGGTAAGGGAGACCGCGTTGCCTGCCGCGTCGACGATCGAGAAATGCGTGGTGCTTGCGCCTTCATGCCCCACACCTGGCACGCCGAGCGATACGGACGGGGTTGCCTTGTCCGCACTGATGCCGCTGCGCAGGCTGGCTGCGTAATCGGGCGAGATCAGCTTGGCGACATCGGCCTTCACGAAGCCCGGATCGCCAAGGCTGACGTTGCGATCGTGGAACGCGCGGCGCAGTGCTTCGGTCAGGTAGTGGATGTTCTGCGCCGAATGCCAGCCCAGTTCGCCCATCGGATAGGCGGAAAGGATGTTCAGCGTCTCGCACACCACGACGCCGCCCGAGCTTGGCGGCGGGGCGGAGATCACGTGATAGCCGCGGTAGTCGCATTCGAGCGGGGCACGTTCCACCGCGCGATAGGCGGCGAAATCGGCCTTAGTGAGGATGCCGCCATGCGCCTTGCTCGAAGCGGCGATCTTCTCGGCGATCTCGCCCTTGTAGAACGCGTCGGCGCCCTTGTCGGCGATCAGCTGAAGCATGCGGCCGAGATCGGCCTGCACGAAGCGGTGGCCCTTTTCCCAAGGTTTGCCGGCATCGAGGAAAATCGCCGCGCTCGCCGGGTCCTTGGCGAAATCCTCGGCGCCTTCGGCGAGGAACGTCGCATCGCCCTGATCCATCACGAAGCCGTCGCGGGCGAGGCTGATCGCTGAGGCCATGAGTCGGGCGCGCGGCAGAGTGCCGAACTTTTCGCGTGCGAGTTCCAGCCCGGCGACCGTGCCGGGGACTGCGACGGCCTTGTGGCCGCGCGTCGACAGCAGCGGGATCACCCTGCCCGCCTTGTCCTGATACATCGTCGCCGTCGCAGCGGCCGGCGCGGTTTCGCGGAAGTCGATGAACGTGGTGCGCCCGTCGGCAAAACGCACCGTCATGAAACCGCCCCCGCCGATGTTGCCTGCCTCGGGGAAGGTCACTGCCAATGCATAAGCGACCGCGATGGCCGCATCGACTGCATTGCCGCCGTCCTTGAGCACCTCGACTCCGGCATCGCTTGCGAGCCGGTGCGCGGAGACGACCATGCCGTGCTCGGCTCCCAGCGGCACTTGCGAGGCGGCCTGCAGGCTTGTCGCGGAAACAAGCGAAAGCGCCGCAAAGGCGGCGATGGCGGTGTTGCGAAGGGTCATGGGCTGGTCGTCCTCTCGGACGCACCTCTGCCCTCGCGAAGGTCAAAAGAAAAGGGCGGGGAAGCCGAAACTTCCCCGCCCGATCTGTTTGGCCAGACTGGCCGAACTCAGTACTTGACGCGGATGCGGGCGTACCAGAAGCCGCCGTTGAAGCCGAAAGGTCCGCCGTTACGGGCATAGACCTGACCGTCAGCCGCACCGCCGGTGATCGGGTAGATCGTGAGCGAGCGGTTATCCAGCTTGTCCGGGAAGGTGTTGAACAGGTTGTTCGCACCCACGCTCAGCGCCAGGTCCTTCGACATGTTGTAGGTCACGTCGAGGTCCGCGGTTGCCTTGGAACCGAAGGTCTGGCCGAAGCCATAGTCCGTCGCGTTGATCCACGAGCCGAAGTAGCTGCCGCGAACCGTGATCGCGATCTTCTCGCGCGAGTAGCCGACCGTCAGACGGGCGACATCGTGCGGGGCGAGATTGCGGATGTTGCCGATCTGCGCAGCGCTGATCACGTTGGCGTTGGCCCGCAGCACCTTGTTGTTGTTGTGGTTGTAGGCCAGCGACACGTTGATGTCGCCGTCAAGCGCCTTGGTGTTGTAGGTCGCGACAACGTCGACGCCCTGCGTGCGGGTGGTGAGACCATTGGTGAAGTAGCTCACCTGACCGCCGACGCCCACCGCCGCGAGAACGGGGAACTGGGCGATGTCAGCCGCGGTGATCGAGCCATCCGGATGCGCCGCGTCGACGGTCGGGAACGGCTGCGAGATGAAGATGCGGTCGCGCACCTTGATGTTGTAGTAGTCGACCGTCAGCGTCAGGTGCGAATTGGGCTGCGCGGTGAAGCCGACGCCGAAGTTGGTCGACTTTTCCGGAGTCAGCGGACGAGCACCGAAGATCTGCGAGATCGCGCTGCCGACCGGGAAGGTGCCGGTCTGGATCGAGACGCCCTGATTGAAGTTCGTCGTCAGCGTCGAGTTGTTCTGCTGACCCGGCGACGGCGCGTGGAAGCCCGTGCCGACCGTGCCGCGGATCGCGAAGCCCGGGATGAATTCATAGCGCGTGTTGATCTTGCCGACGGTGGCCGAACCGAAGGTGTTGTAGTGCTCGTAACGGCCGGCAATGCCAACGGTCCAGTTCGAGGTGATGTCGGTTTCAGCACCGAGGTAGAGAGCGATGTTGCGCTGGCTCCACGAACCGGCCTGCTGCGGGCTCACGCCGCCGTAGCCCGAAGCGCCGCCCTGGGCGTAGGCTTGGAAGTCCGACGCGGTGAGCTGGTAGGTTTCCTTGCGGTACTCAAAGCCACCCGAAATCACGATCGGCTTCGCGAAACCGACTTCGAGCGGATAGGTCACGTCGAGGTTGACGTTGGTTTCCTTCTGCGCCTGACGGCCGAAGTCGAAGCTCGTCTGCGTCGCGACGTTGTACGGCGCGGTCGCAAAGCCCGGGGTCGGGGTGAACGCGGTGTTCAGCGAGTTGTACATCGACAGATCGAGCGTGTTGCGGCTGCTCGATGCAGACAGGTCGTAGTCAAGCTTGCCGAAGTTGCCCTTGAAGCCGACAGTGCCCCACAGTTCCTGCACGATACCCACGAACACCGGGGTGAAGCCCGCCGGGTAGAGATTGCGGAAATAGGGATCCTGCGTGGTCGCGCAGCCCAGCGCGTCCGGACCCGGGGTCGGGTTGTAGTTCAGGAACGAGCGGCCGCACAGCACCTGATCGCCAGCTGCCGGATTGTAGTTGGCGGGCGACTTGAGCACCGAGCCGGTCCTGTCGAGCACGGCAGCGGTCGAGGCGCGGTAGTTGAAGCTCTGCTCGGCCTTGCTGCGGGCAGCGTTGCCTACCACGTAGAACTTCGCGCTGTCGGACAGTTCCAATGCGGAGTTGAACAGGATCTTCCAGCCGCGCGTGGGCGAGTTGCCCCAGATCTGCGCAGGCAGCGGGTAGTACGGCAGCTGGCCGACATCGCCGGGGTTCTGTGCGGCGAACGCGAGCGCAGTCGGACGGGTCTTGCCGCGGCTGGTGCGGCCGTCGTCGTTGTACTCACCCGAAATGTTGATCCACGCCCGGTCGGAGAGCTTGATGCCCGCGTTTGCCGCGATCTGGTAGCTCTTGCCGTCTCCGTTCTGGTAGAACTGGCCGTAACGGCCCTGAACTTCGAGACCTTCCTTGTTGTCGCGGATGACGTAGTTCATCACGCCGGCGATCGCGTCCGAACCGTACTGGGCGGTCGCGCCGTCACGCAGGACCTGGAGGTTCTTGAGGGCAATCGCGGGGATCGAGCTGATGTCGGCGCCCTGCGCACCGTAGCTGAGGCCGGTATCACCACCCGAGTAGACCTGCACCAGCGCCGAACGGTTGAGGCGCTTGCCGTTGATCATGACGAGGGTTTCGTCGGCCGAGAGGCCGCGCAGCGAGGGCGAGCGGACGAACGTCGAGGCGTCCGAGATCGAGTTCGACTGGACCGAGAACGAGGGGACGAGGTTGCGGATGACATCGACAAGGTTTGCCGATGCCTGGGTCGCGATATCCTTGGTTCCGATGATGTCGATCGGCGAGGCCGAGCTGGTGACGGTGCGGTCGGTACGGCGGGTACCGATGACCACGATGCTCTCCGCAGGCGCGGCGTCATCGGCCGGCGCAGCGGTTTCCTGCGCGAACGCGGCCTGAGGAGCGGCCACGCCGCCAAAGGCTGCGGCAGACGCCAGAAGTGCGCCGCGCAGCGCGAGGTTGGAAAGATTTCGCACGGATTGAATACCCCCTGATATGAGCAGCCAGGCATGAAGAGCCCCCCGGTCTGCCTCCGGTTGATGGCGCTGTGGATATTCTTTCGATTGAAAGTGTAAACAGATTTGGAGTGCAAAGCTGATGCCGCAGACGCGAAATCAGACACAGTGTGACATTTTTGCTATTGTCAGTGCGGCCCGGCCACAGACGTTTTTGCTAGGGTTTTAACGCCTTAGTCGTGATCAGGACGAGAGATCCGGCTACTCGCGCAGGGCCTCCTGCGAAATGCGGATCAGCGGGCCGAGTACGTAGTTCAGGATCGTCTGGCGGCCCGAACGGATCGCCACCTCGCCGGTCATGCCCGGGATCACCGGCATGCCTGCACCGAAGGTGGCGCGACCTGCGTCAAGCCGCACGCGGTAGTAAAGCCCGCCGCGCGGGTCTTGGATCGCATCGGGCGAAACATCGACGACCTTGGCCTCCAGCGAGCCGTAGACGGTGGAATCATAGGCCGAGATCTTGATCCGTGCGGGCAGGCCCGGCCAGATGTTGCTGCGGTCCTTAGGGGCGATGCGCGCCTCGATGATGACTTGGCTGGCGGCAGGGACAATCTCTGCCACCGGCTCCCCGCCGCGGATCACGCCGCCCGCGGTGCGGACATTGAGCCGGTTGATCACGCCGTCGACCGGTGCGCGGATTTCTTCGCGCGCGACGCGGTCCTGCACGGCGCCGAACTGCTCGTCGGCCTTGGCAAGTTCGAGCCGGAGCTGCGCTGCCTGCGCGCGGATCTGCTCCATGTCGCTCGCCCAGATTTCCCCTCGCCGTGCTGCAGATTCACCCAGCCCGGCGGAGGATTGCGGGATCTGGTTGGCGACATCGGCGATGCGCGTGCGCAGCGACAGGAGCGCCGCGCGCTTGTCGAGCACATCGCGCTCGGAGACAGCGTCTTCGGCATAGGCGCGTTCAAGCTTGGAGAGTTGCTCCATCGCCAGCCGCTCCTCATTGCGCAGATTGGCTAGGCGGGCCTGCAGCGAGCCGACTTCGGCCGATTTCGCCCGCGCCTGCTCGTTGATCACGCCGACCTGACTCATCCGCTGCGCCCGGCGCGAGGCAAACAGGCCGGCTTCGCTCGCCGCGATCTCGGGCGCCTGCGCGGCGAGTTCGAGCGGGGGCGTGAAGCTGCCCGCACCCGATATCTCCGCATCGAGCCGCGCCAGCATGATCCGCTTGGCGACAAGATCGGTTCGCGCGCTTTCGATGGCGGCGCCGGTCGAGGCATTGCTGATACGCATCAGCACTTGTCCGCGCCGGACCCGCTGGCCTTCGGAGACAAGGATTTCCTTCACAATCCCGCCTTCGAGGTGCTGGACCAGCTGGTTCTGGGTGGAAGGCAGCACACGTCCGGCGCCGCGCGTCACCTTGTCCACGGTGAACAGCGCCATCCACAGCACGACCAAGCCGAACGTGATCGCGAGGGCCTTGAGCAGTCGCGACGAACCACCGAGCCCAATGCGCGCGCTCCATGGCATAGCTGCGCCGATGGGCTGGCTGGCCAGTGCAAGCCTGCCGCCGAGAACTGCCTCGGCTTCTCCGGCGCGCAGATCGTCGAACAGGCTCGCGCCGCCGAGCGAGGTGATCAGCGACTGGCGAAGGCGCGCAAAGCGCATGGCAGAACCTCGGTCAAAGGAAGAGTGTTGCCCGGGATTTACCAATCATTATGCTTGTTTCACCTTGCCTTTGGCCTACGCGCAGTTCCGTAGGTCCGGCTTCAGACGGCGTTTTCCATAAACTGGCACTCCCGGCTCGAAAGCAGGGTAACCGCCAATGATCGAACCATCCTCCGCGTCGCCTGATGCCCGCCGTTCAGGCCGCTTTGGCCGTCTCTTCCGCAGCAGGCCGGTGCCAACGCAGACAGGCGGAGAAGCTCAGCCCACGATCACGCCCTTGCCGATGCTCGCTGCGCTCGAAGCGCTTGCCGCCGCGCGGGGGATCCAACACGACCCCGCCGCGCTAAGCGCCGCACTGCCGATGGCGCAGGAAACACTCGCCGCCAAGCTCGCGCCGTTCGCTCTGGCGCGGATCGGGCTGGAAGCGCATTGGCACCCCATCGGCCAGCGCGCGCCCGAACCGGTAGCCCTGCCGCTTGTCGTGCCCCTGGCGAGCGGCGGTGCGGTTCTGATCACCAAGTGCGCCGCAGATCAGGTTGTCGTGCTGGATGCTGCGGGCGAGCAGTCCGTGCCCTTCGCTGCCCTGCGCCCTCTGCTTGCGGGCGAAGCACTGCACAGCGGCCCGGTCGACCCGGTGAACGGCGCCAGCGACGCCCATGAACGCGACCTCATCCGCCGCAACCCGAAGATGTGGCTGCTCGGTGCCTATCTCGCCGAGCGCCGACCGCTCGGTCAGATGCTGCTGGCCAGCGCCTTGCTCAATCTCTGCGCCCTCGCAATCCCGCTCTACATGCGCGCGATCTACGACCGCGTGGTGCCCAATCTCGCGATCGAAAGCCTCTGGGCGCTGTCCATCGGCGTTGTCCTTGTCCTTGTGTTCGAGCTGCTGCTCAAGAAGCTCAAGGCACGCTTCGTGGAGGCTGTAGCCACCCGTGTCGGACAGGCAGTCCAGCATCGTGCCGTCGTCGCGGCGCTGCGCGCCCGTGCGCCGACGGCGGGCATGAGCTTCGGTGCGATGCTCACCGGCCTGCGCGATCTGGAGCAACTCTCGCTGCTCGTGCCCAACGCCATCGCCACCTTGTGCGTCGATCTGCCGTTTGTCGTCCTGCTGTTTACGCTGATCGCAGCCATCGGCGGGTTCACCGTGATTGGGCCTGTGATCGGTGCGCTCGGCCTCATCCTGTTCGGCATGGTCAGCAACTATGCGCTGAAACTCGCCAGCCGCCGCGCCTCGAAGCTCTTGCAGGCGCGCAGCGACCTGACGGCCGAACTCACCAGCGGCTGGACTACGATCAAGGCCAATCATGCCGAGGGCCTGTTCGAGGGACGCTGGGATGTCATTTCCGACCACCTCGCCATCGGCAGCAAGCAAGTGCGGCACTGGTCCGAACTGCCAGCCTCCGCTGCCGGTCTGCTGGTGCAGCTGGTCACCGTGATGGTCGTCGTGATCGGGGTGCTGCAGATCAAGGCGGGGCTGATGACGACCGGCGCGCTGATCGCGGTCGTGTTGCTGACAGGCCGTGCGATGGTTCCGGTCGCCGCGACCGTGAGCATGTTCGCACGCGCTTATCAGAGCCTCGCGCAGTTTCAGGCGCTTGCCGGGTTGCTCCAGACCGAGCCGGAGCGCGATGTCTCCGATCCCGCCGTCAGCCTTGCCCCGGTCCGCGGCGCGCTGGCTGTCGCAGGCCTTGGGCATACCTTCAAGGGCAGCGGTGCGCCGAGCCTGTCGGGTCTTTCGTTCCAGATCAGCGAGGGCGAGCGTGTCGCGCTGATCGGCAAGTCCGGCTCGGGCAAGTCGACCCTGCTGCAATTGCTCGCCGGGCTGATCCCCGCCGTGGAAGGGCTGATCACGCTCGATGGCCACGCGCTTGATCGCTTCGCGATTCCCCAGCTGCGCCGGAACGTGATCTACAGCGCGCAAGACGCGATGATCTTCGAAGGCACCGTGTGGCACAACATCCTGCTTGGCATGGCCGAGCCGGACGCCGCCTTAGTCGAACGCGCGATCCGCTGCTCGGGCCTCGACGGCTTCATTGCCCGCACGGCGGAAGGCTACATGCGTCAGGTCGGCCCGCGCGGTTCGGCGCTCTCGGGCGGCCAGCGGCAGTCGCTGCTGCTTGCCCGTGCGCTGGTGCGCGATCCCAAGGTGCTGCTGCTCGATGAACCGACCGCCTCGCTCGACGTCGCCAGCGAACAGGCGGTCATTGCCGGCCTCGCCGAGGCGACGCGCGGCAAGACGCTGATCGTCGCGACCCACCGGCTTGCCCTGCTCGAAATCGTGGACCGGGTGATCTGGCTCGAAAATGGCCGCGTCGTGGCGGATCGCCCGACGGCTGAAGTACTGGCCCAACTCACAGGCCAGAATGGTAAACGGGCCCCTAGGGAAGCGGCCTGATCGGCCCGGCCCGGACCCCTTAAACACGATGGCTTATGGCCGGTTAAGCATGGCGCCAAGCGGTATCGCAGCGCGCCCGACAGGAGCATGACGTGGCAGGGGCATCCGCCGACGGCGAAGTCAATCACTGGCCGGCTTTCGTGGACGTGCTCACCACCGTGATCATGGTGGTGACCTTCCTGCTCGTGATCATGAGCGCGGCGGTCATGCAGCTTTCGCAGCGCGTGATCGCCAATTTCAAGCAGCAGATGGCCCAGCAGGAAGCGCAGCAGCACAGGGCGGGCAAGAAGGGCACGCCGGTGGCCTGCGCCCCTGGCGCAGTTCCGGTCGTCTCTCCGGTCAACGCCGATGCGGGCACGTCGGTCGCCGAACTCGGCGCCGTGCTGCGTTCTCCCACCGCCATCGACGGGGCGGAGCGCCTCTCGATCCGCACCCGCGAAACGCCCGATACGCTGAAGCTGCAGGTCAAGGCGCAGGAGCAGCCTGACGATGTCAAGGGCATCGAAGTCAAGACCGCCGATACCCTGCTCCAGATCGCCTTCGCACCCAATGCCGCGACTTATGACGAGGCAAATTCGGCGCGTGTCATCAGCTTCCTCAAGGGCAAGGCGCGCCCCGGCACCAAGTACGAGATCTGGTCCTTCGCGCCGCAGACCCGCTCGGTGTCCGAAGCGCAGCGCATCGCGTTCTACCGCGCAGCGATGACGCGCAACCTGCTCCTGCGCGCCGGGCTCGCGCCGACCGACCTCACCACCCAGATCCGCGTCACCGACGCGGCATCGCCCGATGGGCACATGGTGCGCGTAGTGATCAAGCCATGACCGCCGCCAGCAGCCGTCCCTCCTCCGGACCCTCCGCCATGGAAAAGAAGCTCCGCGCCGAACTGATCAAGATGACCGTCATCATGGCGGTCCTGATCGGGCTCGGCATCTATGCCCACGAATTCGTGATCGACGGCATCAAGGCCAAGATGGCGCTCAACCTGTCGATCTTCGCGATCTTCGCCGTGGCGGCGGGGATTGCCTTCCGCAACGTGCTCTCGCTGCGCAACGAGGTTGTCGCGCTCCATGCGCTGCAGGTCGATTACGGCGAACGTGCCAAGCGCCCGCGCGATCCTTATGCAAAGCCCGCCATCGTGTTCCGCGAACCGGAATTGCTGGGCCAGGGTTACCGCCTGATCGCCGAGGAACTGGGCAAGCAGGACCATCTCGAGATCGGTGCAGACACTGTCCAGACGCTGCTCCACGATGTCGACCAGCGCATCAATGACCGCAAGTCGACCATCCTCTACTTCTCCGGCCTGATGGTCTTCCTCGGCCTGCTCGGCGCGTTCATGGGCCTGATGAAGACGGTCCATTCGGTGTCCGACCTGATCGGTGCGATGGACCTTTCGGGTTCCGCCGGAGCGGACAGCTTCGGCAAGATGATCGAGGGCATGAAGGCGCCGCTCAACGGCATGTCGGTTGGCTTCTCGTCCTCGCTGTTCGGCCTCATGACCTCGATGGTGCTCGGCGCGCTCGAGCGCTGCATGACGAGCGCAATGAAGACGCTGCGCAATGAGTTCGAACACTGGCTGTCGAACCTCGCGCAGCTTGAATCCGGGCAAGGCGAGGCCGCATACAGCCCCTCGCGCGATTTCGGCTCGGTCCGCCGCGCGATCGAAGCAGGCGCGGCGGAGCTTGCCGAATTGCGCGCCGCGATCATCGGTCTTGCCCGCGACGCTGAGTCGGCCAGGCAGGAAATCACCGGGCTCACCGGTGCGGTCGGCACCCTCGGGGATGTCGTCGCGGGGCTCGCCGATCCGCGCCAGATGCTGCGGCCGGTGGCTGATGCGGTCGCCGAACTGGCGCACAACCAGTCCGACATGCTCGCCCAACTGCGCGCGCTGCATGAGGGTGCCGCAGCGGACCGCGCCCATATCCGCGCCACGCTTGCCGCACTTGGCGCGCTGGCGGAGCGCTCAGCAGTGCTCGATGGCGACGAGATCCACCGTCAGCTCGACAGCCTGATCACGCTGGCGGGTGAAGCGCAGCATCTGCCGCGCCTGTCTGCTGCGCCGCGCGAGGTTGCGCAGCCTTCGGTGCTGGGCCGGATCGCTGCATGGTTCGGCCTCACGCCGCGCAGCGCAGCGCGACGCCACCTGACGGAGGCAAGGCGCCTGCGATACGAAATGCAGGGCAGTCTCGCCGCCAACCGCCGCGCCATGCGTGACGTGGCGAGCCGGATCGACCGGCGGCTGGAGCGCCTTGCGGTCGCCTCTGCGCACCACCGCGATGCGATCACCCGCCTCGACATGCGCAGCGCAGAGCATCGCGCCGCCTTCGAGACGTTTGTCGCGGCGATGACCGCCGAACCTGCCGCCGATACCATCCAGCTCGGCGATGCCCGCACCGAAATGGAGCGCCTCCGCCGACGCCTCGGCATGCGCTTCGAGGAACCCGTGGCGCAGCCGCCAGCGGACGATGAAGCCACGCCCAACCCTCAGCGCGGAGCCCTCTGATGCCGCTGCATTTCCACCCGTTCGGCCGCCGCCCCGTCTTCTCGCGCGCCGACGAGCGCCACGAGTGCCGGATCGACGGTGAAATTGTGCTGACCGAAAAGATGGTCAGCTACGAAGGCCGCCTGATCAACCTCTCGCGCGGCGGCGCAATGTTTCGCCCGCGCCTGGCCTACCTGATGAACCGCCGCGGCGATGCGGTGCAGGTGCAGATCGCGGGGCTTGCGCTCGTCGGCGAGATCGTTGCGACCACCCCGCTCGGCTTCGGCATCCGCTTCGAACGGCCCCTCGCGGACAGCGAGCTGGACCATCTGCTCGCCCACACCGCAGCGGCAGCCGCAACCGCAGCCGACGCCGCCTGACGCGCGGACAAGGGCTATCCCCTAGGGTCTGCTTGCGCCGCAATTAACCATGTTGGCTGCACACCGGGGCGGGATCGAAAAGATCAAGAAGGAAGCCCAGGTGCCGCATTCCCTTGCCCGACTGCCGCTCACGGCGTTCGCCACTGGCGCGGTGCTGGCTGGGTTCGCGGCGCGCGCTGCAGAGCCTGCTCCTTCCCCGGCCGCTGCAGTGCCCCCGCCACTGTTGGCCTATGTTCTCGACGGCCTCGAGGGTCCTGATCTCGTTACCGTGTCAGGAGCAGGTCTTGGTCATGGCATCGTTACAGCGCCGCCTCCTTCGCCGCCCCCCACCCCGCCAATGCTGCCGGCTGTGATCCGGCTGGCCTCGGCCGAACCCCTGTTTCCGGCACCCTTCGCACCGGCGATCCTTGCCGATGTCGTGCCCCCGCTCCCGCAGGCCGAACTCGCCGCTTTACCCGCGCCGGTCCCGCTGCAAGGGCCGATGCCCGACGGCTCCACCCTGAACGCGCGCCTGACGGCCGAAAGCGAGCTTCCTCCGCTCGATCCGGCACAGCCTGCCGTGGCCGAGGCGCCGCCAAGCCGGCGCGTGGTGCTCTCGAAGCTCGACGGCCCAGGCCCGCTCCCGGCCCCGCCCCCCCCCGCCGATCCCGAGCCGGAGGAACCCGACCCGGCCCCGGACCCGCCGTCGCCCGGTACGGAAGGCACCGAATCCCTCACCGACGCGATCATCGCCTCGCTCAAAGGGAATCCGGAAATCCAGATATCGCTCGCCCAGCAGGACGACGCCCGCTTTGCCGTAAACGAGGCGCGCGCGGGCTACCTGCCGCGCATCGACGTAACGGGTGCGTGGGGCCGCGAATTCGCGCGCAACATTCCGCAAGCTGCCACCCAGCGCTTCCGCAGCGAGGCGACCGTCTCGCTCAACCAGAACTTGTGGGACTTCGGCGTCACCATCAACGACATAAAGCGCGCCCGTGCCAGCTACCGCTCCGCGCAATGGGGCACGCGCGAGCGGATCGAGGCGATCTCCTATGATATCGCCAATGCCTATCTCGGTGTGCTGCTGCAGCAGAACCTCGTCGCGCTGGCCGAGGGCGAGATCGCTTCAGTGAAGAAGATCCTGCGCATCGTCACCGTGCAGAAGGACCTCGGCCTCACCACCGCTGCCGATGTCGAACGCGCGCAGACGCGGCTCGACAACGTGCGCTCGCAGCTGCTCGACCGGCAAAGCGCCCTCGAACAGGCGCGCAATGCCTACAAGCGCCTGACCGATCACATGCCGCTGCGCGCTGCCGAAGTGCCCGCTGCCGGCTCTGCGCTCCCTGAAAGCGCCGATGTCGCGGTCGATCTGATCGACACGCGCAGTCCCCGCCTTGCGCAGGCCGTTGAAGACCGCCGCTCGCTCGACAAGCAGTACGACAGCCAGGCCGATACCGCGTTGCCGCGTCTCGGCCTCACCATCGCCAGCGACTACCGGCAGGATGTGCTCGGCGCGACCGGGCGCGCCATCGATGCGCGCGCGATGGTGACGTTCTCCTACCGGCTCTACAACGGCGGCGCCGCTACGGCGACCAAGCACCGCATCGCCGCGCGCCTGCGCCAGGCCGATTATGAGCTCGATCGCCGCCGCCGCGAGGTCGAGCAGGATATCCGCGTCGATTACGCCAGCCTTGGCGCCGCGCGCGAGAAGATCGCCACGATCGAGGCGGAAATCGCCTCCGCCCAGAAAGTGGCCGATCTCTACAAGCAGCAGTTCCGCGGCGGGCGGCGCACGGTGTTCGATCTGCTCGATGCCGAACAGCTGCTGTTCGCCGCCAAGGCCAAGCAGACGGCCAATCAGATCGCGCTGCGCGCCGCCGAGTACCGCGTGCTGCAGAAGCTTGGCGGGTTGTTCGATCTCGTCAGCGGCGGCCAGCCGCTCCCGGATCTCGTCCAGCCCGCGCCCGGCAGCGAGGACTGATGCCCCGCGCAGCCTACGTGAAACCCCGGAGGCTCCTCCGGTCCAAGCTCTAAGTCTGCGGGCGCTAGAACCCGCCACCCACCCATCGAGGTCCTATGGTCAAGATCGTTCGCGCCAAATCGGGTTCCGTCGGCAAGCTTAAGGGCGGCAAAGGCTCTCCCCACCTTGCGCCCGAAGCCGATGGCGCGCAGGCGGCGGTTGCCAAGCAGGACTACGGCGCGGCCAAGGTCGTGCAGCTCGATGCCGACGACAAGGCGCGGCTGGGCATCAAGTACGCGCCGTTCAAGGTCGAAATCGCGGACGTCGATGTGGTGCTCGTCTTTGCCGACGGATCGCGCATCATCATCCCCGGCATGGCGCTCGCCGCCTTCTCCGGACGCAAACCGATCATTGTCTTCGCCGACAAGGAATTTTCGGCGGACCAGACCGTTGGCATGGTCGGCGAGATCAACCCGCAGAACCCCGATCTCGAACTCCACCTCAGCAGCGCGGATTCGAGCAAGCCGACCGAGGCCAAGCAGCCCGCCGGCGCGGTCCAGCCCGAGGACTCCGCGCAGGCGCAGGCCGAAGCCGCCGCCAAGCAGGAAAAGCAGCACAAGTCCGACCTGACCGGCAAGGCGCTGACCGAGAAGATCAGCGATTCCCTGCCGCAAACCGCGAGTTCGCCGGGCGTCATATCTCCCCGCTCCGCGACGCCTGCGCCCGATGATGCGCTGGGCCCGGCCGGCATCGGCAAGCTCGTCCCCAAGCTCACGTTCGAGTTGTTCAACTCGGAGGGTGTCACCCGCAGCACCGAGAACGGCGAGACGGTGATCAAGGGCAACACCGGCGGCCCCGGTTCATCCCAGGATGCCTCGTTCGCTGCCCAGTCCGCGCCCGAAAGCGTGGAGGGCACCTCGGGCGACGACGTGATCTACGCCGATGATCCTGCGCGAGCGCCGCAGGGCAATTCCATGCGCGTGCTCCACGTTGTCGCCGAAGTGCCCGCCAAGGGTCTCGAACTGCTGCAGGTGCTGATCCCATCGCTCCCGGCGGGTTATGGGATCGTCAACGGCACGCTGACCGACAAGGGCTGGCTCGTCACCATCGATCAGGGCAAGATCGAGAAGCTGACCACGACCACCGACGCCACCGGCAAGACTGTACCCGTCCCCGCCAGCCAATCGCACTTCGCGTTCGATCTGGAAGTGACCTACAAGCTGCCGTCCACCGCCGCGACCGCCGCCGAGAACGGTTTCAAGGACGAGTTCTATTTCCCGGTGCTGCTCGGCCTCTCCGCAGACGGCAAGACGTCCACGTATTCGGTCTCGGTCTCGACCCACTTCGGCATCAAGGACGTGCTCGATCAGGCCGGGATGACGGTGAAGGACCCGGTCACCGGCGAGCCGATCTACGTGCTCTTCGCCAACCCGCCCGGCACCAACATCGCGGCCGGCTCGGGCGACGATCGCATCCATGCCGGTGCGGGCGCCGACAAGATCGACGGCGGCAACGGCTTCGACGTGGTCAGTTATCGCCTTTCCGGCGAAAGCGTCGATGCAAGCCTCGCCACCGGCACAGGCAAGGGCGGTGCAGCGGAAGGCGACACCTACGCCAATGTCGAAGGTCTTGTCGGCTCGGATTTCAATGACCGCCTGACCGGCGATGCCAATGACAACACGCTGATCGGCGGCAAGGGCGCCGACGTACTCGATGGCGGGGCAGGCTTCGATACGGTGGACTACAGCGGTGCATTCGCGGGTGCGCCTGCGGGCGCCAAGGGCATCGAAGTGTTCCTCGACGGCACCCCCTCGCGCGGGGGGGAGGCCGAGGGCGATACGCTGTTCAACATCGAACACGTGATCGCGACGGACCGCAACGACACGATCCACGGCAGCGCGGCGAGCGAGTGGATCGAAGGCGGTGCGGGCGACGACCTGTTCACCGGCAGCGCCGGGGCCGACCGCTTCGACGGCGGAACTGGCATCGACACGCTCGACTACAGCGGCTCGGCCAGCGGCGTCGACGCGCGGCTCGACGGGACTGCAGGCAAAGGTGGCGATTCGGAGGGCGATACGGCCTTCGGTAACGAAAACCTGATCGGCTCGGCCTTCGACGATGCGCTAACCGGCGATGGCGGGGACAATACGATTACGGGCGGTGCGGGGGCTGACCGGATCGACGGCGCAGGCGGGATCGATACGGTCGATTTCAGCGCCAGTGCGGTCGGCGTCGAAGTCTATCTCGATGGCCGGATCAGCCGCGGCGGCGATGCCGAAGGCGACACTTACGCCAATATCGAGGTGCTCAAGGGCAGCGCCTTTGACGACAAACTCGTCGGCGGCCGAGGCGATGAAACGCTCTCCGGCGGTGTGGGCGATGACGTGCTGGAAGGCGGCTTCGGCGCCGACGTGCTCAATGGCGGCGCCGGTTTCGATATCGCGAGCTACGCGGGCTCCAGCGCCGGCGTGCGTGTCTCGCTCGACGGTTCGCTGCGCGATGGCGGCGACGCCGTAGGTGACCGCTTTGTCAGCATCGAAGGGCTCGAAGGCTCAGGCTTCGGCGATACCCTTGTCGGCTCGGCGGGTGACGATGTGCTGCGCGGCCTTGCCGGGGACGATGTGCTCATCGGCCTGGGCGGGGCCGATGCCATCGACGGCGGCGAAGGTTTCGACACCGTCGACTACAGCGCCTCGCGCGCGGGCGTGACGGTGCGGCTGGATGGCACGCTCTCCGAAGGCGGCGATGCCGACGGCGACCGGCTGACCAATGTCGAGAAAGTGGTCGGCTCGGCGCGCGACGACGTGCTGATCGGCGGCAATGCGGACGACACGCTTGTCGGCGGCGATGGCAACGACCGGCTTTCGGGCGGAGGCGGAGCGGATACTCTGCTTGGCGGCGCGGGCTTTGATACGGCTGACTATTCAAGCTCAAGTGCGGGCGTTTCAGTCGCGCTTGACGGTGCTCCGGGCACTGGCGGCGATGCGGCAGGTGACATCCTGCGCGGGATCGAGGCGCTTTCCGGCTCGGCTTTCGCCGACCGCCTCGGCGGCGATGCAGGAGACAATACGCTATCGGGCAATGGCGGCGATGACACGCTTCTCGGTGATCTCGGCGCGGATACGCTGACCGGGGGCGACGGCTTCGACACGGCCGACTATTCCGCTGCGGGCGGCGCCGTCGCCGTACGGCTCGATGGCAATGCCTCCTCCGGTGATATCGCCGAGGGCGACCGGCTTTCCGGCGTAGAACGCGTGATCGGCGGCGCTTATGCCGATACCCTGATCGGCGACAGCGGCGACAACACCCTGGATGGCGGCGCAGGTGATGATGTGCTGCGCGGCGGACTCGGTGCCGATACGCTGATCGGCGGCAGCGGCACGGACACAGCCGACTATAGTGACTCCACCTCAGCCGTTCAGGTCAGTCTGGCCGCGAACACCGGCAGCGGGGGAAGTGCGGCGGGCGACACCTTCAGCAGCATCGAGAACCTGACTGGCTCTGCCTACGCCGATCGTCTGATCGGCGATGCCGGGGCCAACCGCCTCTCTGGCGGCGCTGGCGACGACGTGCTCGCGGGTGGCGGCGGGGCGGACCTGCTCCAGGGCGGCGAAGGGTTCGATACCGCGGACTACAGCGCATCGGAAGCAGCGGTTACTGTCGCGCTTGACGGTTCGGCTGGCAGCGGCGGCGATGCCGAGGGCGATAAGCTCGAAGGCATCGAGGCGCTCACCGGCTCGTCGTTTACGGACCGCCTGTCCGGCAACGACAGTGCGAACACGCTCAGCGGCGGCGCGGGTGACGATGTCCTCGCAGGCCTCGGTGGCGCCGACCGGCTGATCGGCGGCGACGGGTTTGACACGGCCGACTACAGCGCCAGCGCGACGGGTGTGGTCGTGGGTAACGACGGCTCGGTCGGGCTCGGCGGCGATGCGCAGGGCGATACGCTGACCGGGATCGAGCGGATCGTCGGCTCCGGTTTCGATGATCGCCTTAACGGGGGCGCCGGGGCCGATACGCTCGATGGCGGTGCGGGGAACGACCGGCTCGATGGCGGCGCGGGTGCGGACATGCTGATCGGCGGGCTCGGCAGCGATATCATCGATTATGGGCGCTCCCAAACCGGGGTAAACGCCGGGCTCGATGGCGGCGCCAACACCGGCGGCGATGCCGAGGGCGACCTCTACAGCGGCATCGAAGGCATTTCCGGCTCCGCGTTCGCCGACGTGCTGCGCGGCTCGACCGATGCCGACATGCTGCTCGGCCAGGGCGGCAACGACATTCTTTACGGCAGCGCCGGGGCCGATGTTCTTGATGGCGGCGCCGGTGTGGACGTGGTCGACTACAGCGCCAGCACTGTGGGCGTGCGCGTCGATCTCGCGCTCGGCAGCGCCAGTGGCGGCGATGCCGATGGTGACACGCTGACCGGAATCGAAGGTGTGATCGGCACAGCCTTTGCCGATACGCTCGACGGTTCAGCCGGCAATGACACGCTGATCGGCGGCGCGGGCGACGACGTGATCGAAGGGCGCGGCGGCGCCGATATCTTAGATGGCGGCGCAGGCTTCGATACCGCGAGCTATGAGGACAGCCGCAGCGGAATTTCGCTCCGGCTCGATGGCTCGGCGGGCGAGGGCGGCGATGCCGAGGGCGATTCGGTCACGGGCTTCGAGCGCATTCTCGGCTCTGCCTATGATGACGCAATCACCGGTGTCGGTGCGGCAGAAACGCTCGAGGGCGGCGGCGGCGACGATCGCCTGTCCGGCGCGGGCGGCGATGACACACTGCGCGGCGATGCGGGCGACGACATCCTGAACGGCGGCGCCGGGGCGGACGTGCTCGATGGCGGCAGTGGCTTCGATACGGCCGACTACGGCGACTCTTCCACCGCCGTCACCGTCGATCTCGGCGCCGGCACCGGCGCGGGCAGAGATGCAGAAGGTGACCGCTTGTCCGGCATCGAAAGCGTGCTGGGGTCCGCCTTCGACGACCAACTCACCGGCAGCGCCCGGGCTGACCGCCTCGTCGGCGGCGATGGCAACGACGGGCTGGTCGGCGCGGCGGGCGATGACACGCTGCTCGGCGGCATGGGCGACGATGTGATCGACGGCGGCACGGGCGCCGACGTCATCGATGGCGGGGCCGGCTATGACCGGGCCGACTACAGCCTCTCCGGCTCCGGCGTCAGCGTCTATCTCGATGGCACGACCGGCTTCGGCGGCACCGCCACCGGCGATACGCTGACGGGAATCGAGGAAGTGACCGGCAGCGGCTTCGACGACCGGCTGGTCGGAGCGGGCGCGGACGAAACCTTGCGCGGCGGCGGCGGCGATGATGAGCTCGCCGGGCGCGGTGGGGCCGACGTGCTGGACGGCGGCGCTGGGCTCGATACCGCCGATTACAGCACCTCGGCCTCCGGCGTGACGGTCGATCTGGCTGCAGGTACCGGCAGCGGCGGCGATGCGCAGGGCGATACGCTGATCTCCATCGAGCGACTGGTCGGCTCTTCCGGCGCTGACCGCCTCTACGGTGCGGCGAGCGACGACACGATGGAAGGCGGCGCCGGGGACGATCTGCTCGCAGGCCGCGACGGGGCTGACGTCCTCCTCGGCGGCGCGGGCAATGATATCCTCGACGGCGGTGCGGGCGCGGACGTGCTCGATGGCGGCGCCGGGTTCGACACGGTCGACTACTCGGGCTCGAGCGAAGCCGTCGTTGCCGGGCTTGGCGGCAGCATCGGCATTGGTGGCGACGCAGCGGGCGACACACTCGCCGGGATTGAACGCCTTGTCGGTTCCGCCTTCGACGACCGCCTGCTCGGCAGCCTCAACGATGACACGCTCGAAGGCGGCGCGGGCAATGACACCCTGATCGGCGGCGAAGGCAACGATACCCTGCGCGGCGGCGCGGGGGACGACGTTCTCGACGGCGGCGCCGGTGCGGACCGCATCGAAGGCGGCGACGGCATCGATACCGTCGACTACGGCACGTCTGCCCAAGCCGTTACCGTGCGGCTTGACGGTTCGGTCAGCGCGGGTGGCAGCGCCGAGGGCGACCAGCTCATCGGGATCGAGAACCTGACCGGTTCGGCCTACGACGACACGCTCGTCGGTGCGGATGCCGCTGAAACGATTTCCGGCGGCGCGGGTGACGATACGATCATCGGCGGCGCGGGCGATGACCGACTGCTCGGCGGCAGCGGCGACGACGTGATCACCGGCGGGTTCGGCGCGGACGTGATCGACGGCGGCTCCGGGTTGAACACCGCGAGCTATGCCGGTGCGGCGTCGGGCGTCACCATCGATCTCTCCGGCGCGCTCGGCACCGGGGGCGAGGCTGCCGGGGATTCGCTGAGCAATATCCAGCGCCTGATCGGCTCGGCCTATGCCGACAGTCTCGGCGGCGGCGCGGGCAGCGAGACGATCCTCGCTGGTGCGGGCGATGACATTCTGCGCGGCAGTGCCGGGGCCGATGTGCTCGACGGCGGCTCCGGCACCGACGTGGCTGACTACAGCGCGAGCGACGGTGCGGTCACCGTCACGCTCGACGGCTCCATCGGCGTCGGCGGCGATGCCGCGGGCGACCAGCTCGTGAGCATCGAAGGCGTGATCGGCTCCTCGCTCGACGACCGCCTGACCGGCAGCAGCGCCGTCAACCTGCTCGACGGCGGGGCGGGCAACGACGTCCTTGTCGGTGGCGGCGGTGATGACGTGCTGCGCGGCGGGGCTGGCAATGACCGGCTCGATGGTGGCGCCGGGGCTGACCTCCTCGACGGCGGCGACGGCTCGGATACCGTCGACTACTCGGATTCGACCTCGGGCGTTTCGGTCTCGGTCGATGGCTCGGTCTCCACCGGCGGTTCGGCGGAAGGCGACCGCCTGCTCAATATCGAGAACCTGATCGGCTCGGCCTACGACGATATCCTGCGCGGCACGGCGGCGGACGACATCCTGACCGGCGGCGCAGGCGATGACGTGCTCTCCGGGCGCGGCAGCGCAGACCAGCTCTTCGGCGGGGCCGGTTTCGACACGGCGGACTACAGCGATGCTGTCTCCGGTGTCGCCGTCTCGCTCTCTACCGGACGCGGCACGGCGGGCGATGCGGCGGGCGACCGGCTTGACAGCATCGAGCGACTTGTCGGTTCGACTTTCGCCGACCAGCTGACCGGCTCGTCGCAGGCCGATACGCTCGAAGGCGGCGCGGGCAACGACGTCCTCGTCGGCCTTGGCGGGGATGACGTGATCCTCGGCGGCGCGGGCGATGACGTGATCGACGGGGGCGCCGGTGCGGATGTTATCGATGGCGGCGCCGGGCACGATACGGTCGACTATTCGGCCTCGCTCGCCGGGGTCATCGTCACTCTCGCCGGGGGCGCCAGCGCCAGCGGACTTGCCGAAGGCGACGTGCTCACCAGCATCGAGGAAGTGATCGGTTCGGCCGAGGCGGACGTGTTTTCAGGCGCCGGTGCCGACGAAACCCTGCGCGGCGAAGGCGGCGACGACATCTTGCGCGGCGGCGGCGGTGCGGACGTACTCGACGGCGGCGCGGGCTTCGATACGGCAGACTATTCGCGCGCATCAGCAGGTATCACGCTCAGCCTTGTGACCGGCGGAACCGGCGGGGAGGCCACAGGCGACAGCTTCGTCTCCATCGAGATCGTCGAAGGCAGCGAGTTCGACGACAGCATTGCGGGCACTGCCGCAGACGACGTGCTGCGCGGGCGCGGCGGCAACGACCTGCTCGACGGCGGCGCTGGAGCCGACGTGCTCGACGGCGGCGCCGGCAACGATGTGCTGCGCGGCGGCGCCGGTGCGGACATGCTGCTCGGCGGCGCGGGTTCGGACACCGCCGATTACTCGACCTCCTCCGCGGGCATCGCGATCAACCTGGACGGCTCGCTATCCGCAGGCGGCGATGCCCAGGGCGATATACTGTCCTCTATCGAGAACGCCGTCGGTTCGGCCTTCGACGACATGATCGTCGGCACCTCGCAGGGCGAGCGGCTCGAAGGTGGGGCAGGCAACGATTTGCTTGGGGGCGGAGGTGGCAGCGATACGCTGCTAGGCGGCATGGGCGACGACATCCTGACCGGCGGCGTCGGGGCAGACCTGCTCGACGGAGGGGACGGCTTCGACACCGCGAGCTATGCCGACTCCGCTGCCGGGGTGACCGTGCGCCTCGATGGCGGCCCGGCAAGCGGCGGCGATGCCGAGGGCGACGTGCTCACCGGCATCGAAGGCGTGATCGGCTCGGCGCAGAATGACACGATCATCGGTGGTGCTGCGGACGACCGGCTCGACGGCGGCGCGGGCGACGACGTGCTGATGGGCGGGGCGGGCGACGATACCCTGCTCGGCGGCAGCGGTGATGACCTGCTCGTCGGCGGGCTCGGCGCGGACATCCTTGACGGCGGAAGCGGCCTCAACACCGCGAGCTATGCGGATGCGGCTGCGGGCGTCGCGGTCGACCTCTCCGGCGCGGCGGGCACAGGCGGCGAGGCGACCGGTGACCAGCTTGTCGGCATTTCGCGCCTGATCGGCTCAGCCTTTGGCGACAGGCTCGGTGGCGGCGCAGGTTCTGAAACGATCCTCGGCGGCGCGGGCGACGATACCCTGCTCGGCAGCGCCGGGAACGACGTGCTCGACGGCGGCAGCGGCTTCGATACGGTAAGCTACGCCGCGTCCGGCGCGGCAGTCACCGCCTATCTCGACGGGCGCGGCGGCAGCGGCGGCGATGCGGCGGGCGATGTGCTCATCGATATCGAAGGCCTCATCGGCTCGGCCTTCGACGACCAGCTCACCGGAAGCGACAACGCCGATCGCATCGAAGGCGGTGCGGGCAACGACACGATATACGGCGGCGGCGGCAACGACACTTTGCTGGGCGGTGCCGGCAACGACGTGATCGTCGGCGGTGACGGCGCCGATGCGATCGATGGCGGCCTTGGCATCGATACCGCCAGCTATGCCGGTTCCACCAGCGGCGTCACCATCGCGCTCGACGGCAGCGGAGGCGCGGACGGTGCGGCGGGCGATACGCTCATCGGCATCGAAGTGCTGATCGGCTCTGTCTACGACGACCGCTTGGGAGGCGGCGCGGGCAGCGAAACCATCCGCGCGGGCGATGGTGACGATACGCTCGTCGGCAGCCTCGGCGCGGACACGCTGATTGGCGGCGATGGAATCGACACGGCTGACTATTCAGGCTCGACAAGCGCGGTGAATGCCGGGCTCGACGGGCGTATCGGCACTGGAGGCTTTGCCGAGGGTGACACGCTTTCGAGTATCGAACGCCTCGTCGGCTCGGCCTTCGGCGACAGGCTTGCGGGTGGCATCGGCAGCGAGACACTCGACGGCGGCGCGGGGGATGACACGCTCACCGGGTCGATCGGCGCGGATGTGCTGATCGGCGGTGCCGATTTCGACACGGCGGACTATTCGGCATCCGGCAGCGGCGTGACCATCGCCACGGATGGCAGTCTGGGCAGCAGCGGCGATGCGGCAGGCGATACGCTCGGCGGCATTGAGCGCGTGGTCGGCTCGGCCTTTGCCGATACGCTCGGCGGCAGCGCGGGCGCCGATACCCTCGAAGGCGGCGCGGGCGATGACGTGATCTCCGGCGGTGCGGGAGACGACACGCTGCTGGGCGGATCCGGTGACGACGCGATCACCGGCGGCGAGGGCGCGGATGTGATCGACGGCGGCACGGGGTTCGACAGGCTGAGCTACGCGGCGTCGGCAGCGGCGATCCAGCTCAACCTCGCTACCGGCCTTGGCTCCGGCGGCGATGCGGCGGGCGATCGGGTCAGCGGCATCGAGCAGGTCGAAGGTTCGGACTTCAACGACACCATCACCGGCAGCGCGGCGGACGAAGTCCTGCTGGGCGGTGCGGGGAGCGACACTCTGTCCGGCGGCGCGGGGAACGATACCCTGTCCGGCGGCAGCGGCGACGACGTACTCGCGGGCGGTGCGGGCGCCGATGTGCTCGATGGCGGGACCGGCTTCGACACTGCCGACTACAGCGCCAGCGCCGCGGCGGTGCAGATCACGCTCGATGGTTCGACCGCCACCGGTGGCGATGCCGAAGGCGACAGCCTCATCGGTGTCGAGCGCGTGATCGGCTCGGCCTACGCCGATACGATCATCGGCGGTTCGGCGGCGGAAACGCTGGAAGGCAGCGCCGGGAACGACACGCTTTCAGGCGGCGGCGGCGGGGATACCCTGCTCGGCGGCGCGGGAGACGACGTGCTGCGCGGCGGCGCGGGGGCGGACGTGGTCGATGGCGGCACCGGCTTCGACACGGCGGACTACAGCACGTCCGACGCGGCGGTGCAGATCGTGCTCGACGGTTCTGCAGCCACCGGCGGCGATGCCCAGGGCGATGTGCTCACCGGGATTGAGCGGGTCAATGGCTCGGCCTTCGACGATACGCTGACCGGCAGCGGGGGCGCGGAAACGCTGTCCGGCGGCGCGGGGGATGACGTTCTGCGCGGCCTTGCGGGCAACGATACGCTGCTGGGCGGTTCAGGTGACGATACGCTGGACGGCGGCGCCGGGGCGGACATCATCGATGGCGGCAGCGGGTTCGATACTGTGACCTATGCGGCCTCGTCCGCCGGCGTCACCGCCTCGCTCGGCGGCAGCGTCGGCAGCGGCGGCGATGCTGCGGGCGATACGATCACCAATGTCGAGGTGCTGCGCGGCTCTGCCTTTGCCGATACGCTGATCGGCCGGGTCGGCGCGGATACGCTCTATGGTGATGCGGGCGACGACACGCTTGTCGGCACGGCGGGTTCAGACACGCTCGATGGCGGTGACGGCTTCGATACGGCGGACTATTCCGCATCGGCCGCCGGGGTCACCGTCAATCTCGATGGCACAGTGTCCGGCGGCGGTGATGCGGCCGGCGACACGCTGACTTCGATCGAGCGCGTGATCGGCTCGGCCCAAGCCGATACGCTGCGCGGTGCGGATGGCAACGACACGCTGGAAGGCGGAGCGGGCAACGATACGCTGATCGGCGGCGCGGGCGCGGATAGGCTACTCGGCCAGTCGGGCGATGATACGCTCGTCGGCGACCTCGGCGCGGACGTGCTCGATGGCGGCCTCGGCCTCGACACGGTCGACTACTCAGCGTCTGCGAGCGGCGTGAACGCCGGGCTCGACGGCGGCGCAAACTCCGGCGGCGATGCGGCGGGCGATGTGATCGCCAACGCCGAAGTGCTGATCGGCAGCGCGTTCGGTGACACGCTGCGCGGCGGCACAGGCGCGGATACGTTGCTCGGCGGGGGCGGGGACGACGTGCTCAAGGGGGGGGCCGGAACCGATGTGCTCGATGGCGGCACGGGCTTCGACATGGCCGATTATTCGGCAAGCAGCGCGGGGGTTACTGTCAACCTAGCAACCGGGACCGGCACCGGCGGCGATGCGCAGGGCGATGTGCTCACGGGCATCGAAATGGTCATCGGTTCCGCACTGGCTGACCGCCTGACTGGTTCGACCGGCGCCGACGTGCTCCTTGGCGGCGGCGGCAACGATGTGCTGATCGGCGGGCTCGGCGAGGATATGCTGGGCGGCGGTGCAGGCGACGACACTCTGATCGGCGGTGCGGGCAACGACTCGCTCGATGGCGGCGCGGGCGTCGACACCGCGGACTATTCTGGCTCGATCCAGGCGGTGCGCGTTGCACTTGACGGCAGCACAGGTTCGGGCGGCGATGCCGAAGGCGATGTGCTGACGGGCATCGAGATCGTGATCGGCTCGGCGCTCGGCGATACGCTGATCGGCGCCAGTGCTGATGAAACACTCCAGGGCGGCGCCGGTGACGACACGCTGATCGGCGGCGCAGGTGCGGATACGCTCGTCGGTGGCGACGGGTTCGATACCGCCGATTATTCCGCTGCGGGCGCGGCGATTGCGGTTACGCTCGATGGCAGCGCCGGGACTGCAGGCGATGCGACCGGCGACCGGCTCACGACCATCGAACGGCTGATCGGCTCGGCCTACGACGATACGCTCGGCGGTTCGGTAGGCGATGATGCCATTCTCGGCGGCGCCGGAGCGGATACCATCAGCGGCGGCGCGGGCAACGATGTGCTGCAGGGCGGGACGGGTGACGATACCCTGATCGGCGGCGCCGGCGCGGACGTGCTCGACGGGGGTGCAGGCTTTGATACCGCCAGCTACGCTGCCTCGGCCAGCGCCGTCACCGTCACGCTCGGCGGTGCTGCGGGAAGTCGGGGCGATGCAGCGGGCGATATGCTCACCAGCATCGAGCAGCTGATCGGCTCAGCCTTCGACGACCGCCTTACCGGCTCGGCAGCCAACGAGACCTTCCGTGCCGGAGCCGGGAACGACGTGGTGACCGGCGGCGACGGCGACGACCAGCTCTTTGGCGAGGCGGGCGATGATACGCTGATCGGCGGCGCAGGCGCGGATCTGCTCGATGGCGGGGCAGGCATCGATACCGTGTCCTATGCGACCTCGCTCAGCGCGGTGACCATCAATCTCGATGGCACGGTCTCGGTCGGCGGTGATGCCGATGGCGATGTCATCCTCAACGTCGAGCGTGTGATCGGGTCGGGCTTCAACGACGTGTTCAATGGTTCCACCGGCGCCGACCAGATCGACGGCGGCGCGGGCGACGACCTGTTCAATGCCAGCGCCGGGGCGGATGTGCTCACCGGCGGCGCCGGGTTCGACACCGTGGACTACAGCGCCGGCACGGTTGCTGTCACCGTGCGCATGGACGGCACCGCCTCCTCCGGCGGCCTCGCCGAGGGCGATGTGCTTTCCGGCATCGAACAGGTCATCGGCACGGCTTACGGCGATACGATCATCGGATCATCTGCCGCCGATACGATCCTGGGGCAGGACGGGAATGACACGCTGTCCGGCGGCGCAGGGGCGGACACGCTCGTCGGCGGCAACGGCGACGACACCCTTATCGGCGGCGCCGGAGCGGACGTGCTCGATGGCGGCGCAGGGTTCGACACGGCGGACTATTCGGGCGCGGCTTCTGTCGTCGCGGTGCGCATGGACGGGGTCTCCGGCACGCTCGGCGATGGCCTCGGCGATGTTCTCACCGGGATCGAGCGCCTCGTCGGTTCGGCCTATGCCGACAGCCTGCTCGGCTCGGCTGGAGCGGACGTGATCGAAGGCGGTGCTGGTGACGATCAGGTCCAGGGCGTGGCGGGCGACGACACGCTGTCCGGCGGCAGCGGCAACGATGTGATCGAAGGCGGCCTCGGCGCGGACCGCATCGACGGCGGCGCCGGGATCGACATTGCCGATTATTCGAACTCGGCCTCCAGCGTGACCATCGCCACCGACGGCAGCACCGGCAGCGGCGGCGATGCGGCAGGCGACGTGCTCACCGGCATCGAGACGATCCGCGGTTCGGCCTATGCCGACATACTCGGCGGCAGCGCGGGCGCGGATACGCTGCTTGGCCAGTCGGGCGACGACGTGCTGGCAGGCCTTGGCGGCGCGGACGTGCTTTCCGGCGGCGAGGGCTTCGACACCGCCGACTATTCGGCCTCGGCCAGCGCCGTCACCGTCGATCTCGCGGCAGGGACCGGCAGCGCGGGCGATGCAGCGGGCGACACGCTCACCAGCATCGAGCGCGTCGTGGGCTCGGCCTTCGCAGATCGCCTCACCGGCTCGGCCAATGCCGACGTTCTTGAAGGCGGTGCGGGCAACGACCGGCTCGATGGCGGGGCAGGTGCCGACACGCTGCTCGGCGGCGCGGGCGACGATACCCTGATCGGCGGCACCGGCAGCGACGTTCTCGACGGCGGCACCGGCTTCGATACCGCCGACTATACCGCCAGTACGCAGGGCGTAACGGTCTACAACAATGGCATCGATCCCGGCTCGGGCGGCGCGGCCACCGGCGACGTGCTGATCGGCATCGAACGCGTGCTGGGCTCGGCCTTCGCCGATACCCTGGTGGGTGGCAGCGCTGCCGAAACGCTGATCGGCAATGATGGCAACGACGTGATCGAAGGCGGTGCCGGGGCTGACGTGATCGACGGCGGCACGGGCTTCGACACCGCCTCCTACGAGCACGCGACGGCGGCGGTCACCGTCAGCCTTGCAGCGGGCGGCGGCAATGGCAGCGGCAGCGCAGGCGAAGCGGCGGGCGACGTGCTGACCGGGATCGAGCGCCTGCTCGGCTCGGACTACAACGACACCCTGATCGGCGGCGCGGCGGCCGATACGCTCGAAGGCGGGGCAGGCGATGACCTGCTGGTGGCTGGTGCGGGCATCGACACGATGATCGGCGGCGCCGGCAACGACACCGCCGACTATTCCGCAGCCGGAGCGGGGATCACCATTGCGCTCGATGGCAGCGCGGGCATTGGCGACATCGCCGCGGGCGACCGGCTTACCGGCATCGAAGGCGTGATCGGCTCGGCCTTTGCAGACACGATCACCGGCGCTTTCTCCAACGACACCCTCAGCGGCGGCGGCGGCAACGACGTGCTTTCGGGCGGCAGCGGCGCGGATACCCTCCTCGGCGGCGCGGGCGAAGATCTCCTCTCCGGCGACAGCGGCGCCGACGTGCTGGATGGCGGCACCGGCACCGATACCGTGACTTACGCAGGGTCGGTCGGCGGCGTCACAGTCGATCTCGCGGCGGGAACGGCCACCGGCGGCGATGCGGCGGGCGATACGTTCGTGTCGATCGAGCGCTTCACCGGGTCGCGCGGCAGCGACACCTTCGTTGGCGGCAGCGGCGATGACTGGTTCGACGGCTTCGACGGCAACGACACCCTCTCCGGCGGTGCTGGCAACGACACCCTGCTCGGCGGCATCGGCGACGATACGATCGCGGGCGGCGCCGGGGCCGATTCCATCGACGGCGGCGCGGGCTATGACAGCGCCGACTATTCGGCCTCCGCCGCCGGGGTCACCATCCGCACCGGGGGCACCTCCAGTGGCGGTGACGCGCAGGGCGATACGCTCGCCAATATCGAGCGTGTGGTCGGCTCGGCTTTCGCCGACCGCTTCGAGGGGCGCAATGCGGACGAGGAATTCGTCGGCGGCGCGGGCGATGACGTGTTCATCGCGTCGGGCGGCGCGGACATCTACCGGGGCGATGCCGGCAACGACGTGGTCGACTATTCCACCTCCGCCAGCAGCGGCATGGTGATCTACATGGATGGCGGCTTCGGCACGACCGGCGATGCGGCGGGTGACCGGTTGTTCGATATCGAGACCGTGATCGGCTCCGCGCAGAACGACACGATCTACGCCGCAGCCACCGGTTCGACCATCCTTGCGGGGGGCGGCAGCGATACCCTCTACGGCGCCGACGGCGCGGATGTGCTCGATGGCGGCGCGGGAGACGACGTGATCGTGACCGGCCTCGGCGCAGACATCGTCACCGGCGGATCGGGCATCGACACCGTCGACTACCGCAACTCGAACGCGGCGGTCACCGTCACCAACAACGGTTCGGCCGGCTCCGGCGGCTGGGCGGCGGGCGACGTGCTCTCCGGGATCGAGGTGATCTACGGCTCGACCAACTACGGCGATACACTCCGCGGCGGGATCACGTCTTCCACCGCGCTTTATGGCTGGGGCGGCAACGATACCTTCGTATCGTTTGGCCAGGCCGACAGCATCGACGGAGGCACCGGCACCGACACGGTCGACTACTCGGCCAGCCTCGCTGGCGTTACCGTCCGCCTTGACGGCACCGCCTCCAGCGGCGGCGACGCCGAGGGCGATGCGATCATCGGCGTCGAACGCGTGATCGGCTCCGCGCTGGCGGATACGCTGATCGGCGCGGGCTTCAACGAGACCTTGCTCGGCGGCGACGGTGACGACACCCTGATCGGCGGCGCCGGGGCGGACGTGCTCGATGGCGGCGCTGGTTTCGACACGGCGGACTATTCCACCGCAGGCGGCGTCATCGTACGCATGGACGGCACCCCCGGCAGCGCGGGCGAGGCCAATGGCGACGTGCTGATCAATGTCGAACGCGTGATCGGCTCGGGACTTTCCGATGTGATCTACGGTTCGGCCAATGCCGATACGATCTTCGGCGGCGCGGGCGATGATGTGCTCGCGCCCGGGCTCGGTGCGGATACGCTCGATGGCGGCGCGGGAACGGATACGGTCGACTATACGAGCTCCGCCAGCGCGCTCACCGTCAACCTCACCAATGCCGCGCTCTCCACCGGCCTCGCGCAGGGCGATACCTTCACCAACATCGAAGTGTGGTCGCTCTCCGCCTTCAATGACACCTTCATCGGCTCAGCCGCCGCCGAGACCGTTTACGGCAACGACGGCAACGACACGATCGATGGCGGCGCGGGGAACGACACGCTCTATGGCGGCAACGGCAACGACATCCTGATCGGCGGCGCGGGTGCGGATACCATCGACGGCGGCACGGGCACCGATACGGTCGACTATTCCGCTTCGGGCGCCGGCATCTCGATCAATCTCGGTACGGGAACCAACAACACCGGCGGCGATGCGGAAGGCGATTTCTTCGTTCCCGGCACTGTCGAAAATGCGCTTGGCTCTGCTTTCGACGATACGATCACCGGCAGTTCCGGCACGAACAACCTGCGCGGCGGCGGGGGCAACGACGTGATCCTCGGCGGCGCCGGGGCCGACGCGATGGACGGCGGCGCCGGGATCGACACGGTCAGCTATCTCGGCGCGAATGTGGGCGTCACCGTCAATCTCCTCACCGGCGCGGCGAGCGGCGGCGATGCGGCGGGCGATACCCTGACCGGCTTCGAGAACATCCAGGGCGGCAATGGCGCCGATACCCTCACCGGCGATGCCAATGCCAACACCATCTTGGGCAGCTTCGGCAATGACGTGATCCAGGGCGGTGCCGGTGCGGACACGCTCTATGGCGAGGACGGCGACGATACCATCGACGGCGGCGCCGGTGCCGACGTGCTCAGCGGCGGGGCGGGGGCCAACACGCTGAGCTATGCCTCCGCCGCATCTGCTGTCGCGGCCAGCCTCGCCACTGGCACCGGCACGCTGGGTGATGCGCAGGGCGATACGTTTTCAGGCTTCGTCAACCTCACCGGCTCTGGCTTCAACGACACCCTCGTCGGCAGCCTCGGCGGCAACACCATCCGCGGCGGCGCCGGGGATGATTTGATCGACGGTGGAGCCGGCAGTGACACCTTGTTCGGCGATACGGGCAACGACACCTTCCTCGGCGGCAACGGCTTCGACTACATGGACGGTGGCTCCGGCACTGATACGGTCGATTACTCTGCCGCCGGGAGCTCGGTCAGTGCCGATCTCAACGGCGGCAGCGGCACGGCAGGCGATGCGCTGGGCGACAGCTACGTCAGCATCGAGAACCTTACCGGCTCGGCATTCAACGACACGCTGCAAGGCAGCAGCGGCAACAACGTGCTTTCCGGCGGTGACGGCAACGACTTCCTCATCGGCCTCGGCGGCAACGACACGATCCTCGGCGGCAATGGTGATGATCGCATTTCCGGCGGCGCGGGGGCTGATGCGCTCGATGGCGGCGCGGGCACTAACCTGCTGTTCTTCGGTACCGACCCATCTCAGCCGCAGAGCGTCTCGGTCACCACCGGTGTCACCGTGAACCTAGATGGTGTGACGCTCGGGACGGGCGGCGATGCGGCGGGCGATACCTACCGGAACTTCCAGATCATCTACCTCACCAACCAGGCCGACCGGGTGACCGGCACCACCGCGGCGGAATGGTTCCGCGGTCTCGGCGGGGCAGACACGATCAACGGCGGGGGCGGCATCGATACGGTCAGCTACTACGGCTCGGGCGCGGTGACAGTCGGGCTCGATGGCGCCACCGGCAGCGGCAACGAAGCGCAGGGCGACGTGCTATCCAACGTCGAGATCCTGCAGGGCACCCAGTTTGACGACACTCTGTGGGGCGATGCGGGTGACAATACGCTCTATGGCATGGAAGGCAACGATACGCTGCGCGGCGATGGTGGAAGTGACGTGCTCGATGGCGGCAGCGGCTCGGACACCGTCAGCTATGCGAACTCCACATCGGGCGTCACCGCCAGCCTGCTCGCGGGCAGCGGCAGCGCAGGCGACGCCGCGGGCGATACTTATGTCAGCATCGAAAACCTCACCGGCTCGGGCAGTGCCGATACGCTGATCGGCGATGCCAATGCCAACGTGCTCAGCGGCGGTGCGGGCAACGATTTCCTGCGCGGCGGGGCCGGGGCCGATACGTTGAACGGTAGCAACGGCTTCGATACGGCAGATTATTCGGATTCCACCGCGGCCGTCTCGGTCTATCTCGACGGCACGGCGGCAAATGGCGGATTTGCCCAGGGCGACGTGCTGACTTCGGTCGAGGGCCTGATCGGTTCGGCTTTCAGCGATACGTTGGTCGGCTCGAATTCGAATGAGACCATCAGCGGCGGCGATGGCGACGATACGATCAGCGGCTTTGTCGGCGACGATACGTTGAACGGGGGCAACGGCAACGACTTCATCGACGGCGGCACCGGGGCTGATACGGTTGATGGCGGGGCGGGCACCGATACCTTCACCTATGCCAATTCGACCGGCGGGGTAACAGCCTATCTCGACGGCACTGTCGGTTTAGGCAATGAGGCGACCGGTGACCGCCTGACTGGCATCGAAATCCTCATCGGCTCAGCCTTCGACGATACGCTCTCGGGCACCTCCGGCGCCGATACGCTGCGCGGCGGCAATGGCAACGACGTGCTGATCGGCGGTGCCGGTGCGGATGTGCTCGACGGCGGCGCAGGGACCGACAGCGTCTCCTTCGCCAATTCCGCCAGTACGATCACCGCCAGCTTCGCGACCGGCAGCCTTGTCGTCACGGCCTCCGACGCGGTGGGCGATAGCTACATCTCCATCGAAGGCGTCGTAGGTTCCGCTTTCAACGATACCCTGCGCGGTGGTGCGGGTATCGAACTGCTCGACGGCGGCCTGGGTGACGACACGCTCTACGGCAGCGCCGGGGCAGACACGATCATCGGCGGCGGCGGGTTCGATACGATTGACTATTCGGCCTCAACCGCATCGGTCACAGCCCGGCTGGACGGCACCGCCTCGAGCGGCGGCGATGCGGCGGGCGACTTGCTCAGCGGTATCGAGCAGGTCATCGGCACCAGCCTTGCCGATACTTTCCTCGGCACCGGCGCGGACGAAACTTTCCGCGGTGGCGGTGGTGACGACTCGATGACGGGCGGGGCGGGCAATGACTCGCTTTATGGCGAGGCGGGGAACGACATCCTGAGCGGCGGGCTCGGCAGCGATGTGCTCGATGGCGGCGCGGGCACGGACACCGTCACCTACGCCAATTCGACACTGGGCGTCGCGGCCAACCTTGCCGACAGCTCGTTCAACACCAACGAGGCGGCGGGCGACACCTACAATTCGATCGAGAATCTGATCGGCTCGGCGTTCAACGACCGCCTGACAGGTGACGGCGGCGCCAATGTCCTTGACGGCGGTGCGGGCAACGATCGCCTCACAGGCGGCGCGGGGGCGGACAGCCTCATCGGCGGGGCGGGCGCCGATATCGCCGACTATTCGCAGTCGGGCAGCGCGGTCGCCCTGTCGCTTGGCGGTGGCGGGGCAGGGACCGGCACCGGCAGCGCGGGCGATGCGGCGGGCGATACCCTCTCCGGCATCGAGAGCGTGATCGGCTCCAGCTTTGCCGACGGCTTTACGCTCACTCTCGGCGCGGGCTTCAGCATCGATGGCGGCGCGGGCAGCGATACCGTTTCGTTGGCCGCGAACTCGGGTACGGTCTCCGCAGCCCAGCTGGCCGGCGTGCTCAGCAGGGTCGAAACGATCGACTTCAACGCCAGCGGCACCAATGCCAGCCTGACAGTCGATGCCAGCTTCATCCAGAGCGTGGCGGGGGCGGGCAATGCCTCGCACCTCACGCTCGATTTCAACGCGGGCGATACGCTGCAGATCGCGGGCGGCGCGATCTACACGCAGAGCGGGAACGACTACACGTTCTACAGCGACAGCAGCCTGACGACGACGGTGGCGCAGCTTTCGGTGATCTGACGACAGACTGCCCCATCCGTTTGGCGCAAGGGTGCCTTGCGCGCCGGGTGGCTGGTCGTCCGGCGCGGGAGGGCTACAACGGGACCAACCACGCAGGAAGGGTTTCCGCCGATGTCCGAAGCTCCAGACCCCACCGATCACGCCTTCTCGCCCTCGGTCAAGGCCGCGCAGATCCGCAAGGGTTCGCGCCACCACTACGCCGGGATGATCATGGCCGATCGCGTCGATGCGCGCCTCGCCGCGTTCATCGCCGATGTGCGCAGCTTCTACCTTGGCAGTGCCAGCGCCGATGGCCAGCCCTATATCCAGCATCGTGGCGGGCCCAAGGGCTTCCTCAAGGTGCTCGATGACAAGCGCCTCGCCTTCGCCGATTTCCGCGGCAACCGGCAATACATCACCACCGGCAATGCGGCAGAGAACCGCAAGGCGTTCATCTTCCTGATGGACTACGCCAATCGCCGCCGCATCAAGATCTGGGGCGAGCTTGACGTGATCGAAGGCGATACCGAGCTCAACGCGGCGCTCGCCGCCTCCGATTATCGCGGTGTTCCCGAACAGGCGATGGTCTTCACGATCACTGCGTGGGACATCAATTGCCCGCAGCACATCCCGCAATTGCTGCCCGCAGAAGATGTCGCCGCAGCCCTTGCCGAGCGTGATGCGCGGATCGCCGCGCTTGAAGCACAGCTCGCCGCCCATTCAAAAAATGAAACATAGCGTTGCAGTTTATCCCCCTACCAAAGCTAGGTTTGAGTACCTACATAGGTTGGGCAGTCGCCGGTTCCCCCCTCCCTTCCCGGCGGCCCCTAGCGCTCTGGCGGCACATCCCTGGCCGCGCAGAGCCCCAGCACCCGGGCGGGAGCCATCCCCCCCGCAATCCCGTCCGGGTGCCACCCTTTTTGCTTTCAGACTGCTCGGTAACGAAACGCGCTTCGGCTACGAACACACCTTGGAGCACGCTGTGTTCCACCCCCAGCCCGATCGTGCCGGGCTATCGAAGGCCTGATGCCATGAACAACTTGCCCCGTCCCGCGCGCGCCAAAGCTGTCGCCCAGCCGCTCACCCTGCATGTCTGCTTCCAGAGCCTGCAGTCGCGGCCCGAACGGTTCCAGGCGTTTCTGCGCACGTGGTTTGCAGGCTGGGCCATCCTCCTCAGCTGGAGCGTCTACGCCTTCCTCGTCGCGCCGAGCGGCATTGCCTTCTCCGCGCAGGCCGCGTTCTTCGCTGTGCTGTTCCCGTGGATCCTGCTGCCCTTCGCAGCTGCGCTCGGTCGCAAGCGCTGCAACAAGCGCTAAGCAACCTTCTCCAGCCGCGCAGGCACGTATTTGTGCCAGGGCGTCCCCACCACCGGATCGCGCCAGCGGTAGTCGGTCAGTTCGTTGAGCGCAGCGCCCTGTCGCCGCACCGATCCATCCGCCTGCCGCACGTCCAGCCCCAGCCCGTTGGGCAGCGAGACATGGCCCGGTCGGCAGCCCTCGTGGATCTCCACCGCCGCCCGCGCACGCCCGCGCCGCGTCACCACGTCGACCGCATCGCCTTCGCCAAGCCCGAATTGCGCGGCATCGCCCGGATGGATGCGCAGCGTGCTGTTGAGCGTACCCTTGCGCAGCCAGGTGGCGTCGCGGATGCTGGTATTGCTCGTCTCGGTGCGCCGCTCTCCTGCGGAAAGGATCAGCGGATAGTCGGGATCGACTGGCGGGCCCGCCGGATCGAGCGCCATCAGCAGCTCGAGCATTTCCGGGATATGCAGATTGATGCGCTGCCCCGGCTGGCGCACCAGGTCCCACCCGCCATGCTCGATGCGCGAGAACACCGTGCCTGAGGGCGAATTGAGGATAGCCTCGAACAGCCGGTTGCCCGCCAGCGGCCCGGCAAAGCCTGCCGCCGCCGCCTGCTCCGGGAAGTTGCGCACGAAGATCTGCGCCACGCCCCACAAGGCCGCCGCATTGGTCATGCCCTCGGGCAAGGCATCGGCCAGCGCGCGGTAAAGCAGCACCGGCGCTACTGCCATGATCGCCGGCTGTGCTGCAGCCATCTGCGCAAAGGCCATGGCAAACCCGTCAAGGTTCCCTGCCGCCGCCTTCAAGGGCTCCACCATCTCGGCGCTCAGCACGCCCAGCGCCTCGCACAGCCGGGTGTGGATGGCGCCTTCCTCCAGCGTCCCTTCACGCGGGGCAAACAGCGGGTGGCGCAACTGGAAGGCGTTCTCGGCAGGCTCGAAGTTGAAGAAGCTCGCCTCGGCCTTCTCGAACTGGCTGCATGCCGGCAGCACATAATCGGCCTCGCTCGCCGTCTCGGTCATCGCCACGTCGATCACCACACTGAACTCCAGGGCGCGCAGCGCCTCGCGCATCCGCGCCGTATCGGCCAACGAATGCACCGGGTTCGCGCTTTCGATGAACATCGCGCGGAAGCGGTGCGGATGGTCGGTGAGGATTTCCTCGCTGATCGCGTTGCAGGGAATGAGGCCCATGATCACCGGAAACCCGGTGACGGGCGAACGCTTCCAGTTGCGCTCCCCGCTCGGCCGCGCCGCGCTGCCAGCGCTCGCGCTGCCGCCTCCGCCCAGCGGACGGAACGGTACAAAGGCATAGCTCGTCCCCTTGCGGCCAAAGCTGCCGGTCAGGCCGATGATCAGGCGGTGGAGATAGGAGCCGAGCGTCGAATGAACGCCCATCTGCATGCCGAGGTCCTCCATCGAGGCCATCGAGGAGGCCGCCGCCATGCGCCGCGCCGCCGCGCGCAGCAGGTCTTCGTCCACCTGGCAAACCTGCGCGAACTGGCTCACCGGCACGCGCTTCAGCACTTCAAGGACCGGCTCGGCATTGCTGACGTGCGCGTCCATCCACGCCGTGTTGGCGATCCCTTCCTGCACCAGCACCGCCGCCAGCGCACCAAGGCACCAGGCATCTGTGCCGGGCCGGATGGCCAGGTGATAGTCCGCCATTGCCGCCGTCTCGCTGCGGCGCGGATCGATCACGATCATCGACCGGGCCGGATCGGCGGCAATTTCGCGCAGCACCACGCGGGCACGCGGGAAGCCGTTCGATTGCCAAGGGTTCTTGCCGATCAGCAGCGCCACTTCGGCATGCTCGAAATCGTGGTGCATGCCGCAACCGAACATGCGCGCCTGTACCCAGGCCTCGCCGGTCTTCTCCTGCGCCAACGCGTTCGAACGATAGCGTACGCCGAGCGCCGCCAAGGTCGCTTGCGCATAGACGCCGGGCAAGTGGTTCCCCTGTCCGCCGCCGCCATAGTAGAGAATGCTCTCGCCGCCATGGGCATCGCGCACCGCCGCCAGCCGCACGGCGACTTCGCTGATGGCAGTATCCCAATCGACCGCCTCATAGGTGCCGTCCGCCCGCCGCCGCATCGGGGAGGAGAGCCGGTCGCGCCCCTGCTGGTAGGCTTCCATTCGCTGCGCTTTCTCGCAGACATAGCCCTTGGTCACCGGGTGCGCCTTGTCAGGCCGCACGCGCACGATGCGCTCACCCTCGGTCTGCACCTCGATCCCGCAATTCATCGAACAGATCATGCAGGCGGTCGGCTGCCACGTCTCGGTCATGCCTCGTCTCCCCGGCGTTCTTCGTAAGCATTGGCCAGCACGGCGCTGGCATCGCGGCACGCCATCAGCACGGCGTCCGACAGCGTCTTGTCCGGAATGGCCCGCGCCAGCGCGAGCCCGCCCATCATCAGCGCGAGCAGCGCGATATCCTCGCCCGGCGGCGTCGGCCCCAGCGCCTCCTGCCGATCCACCAGCGCGCCCGCGACGGCCCCCGCATAGGCCTCGCGAAAGGCCTCTCCGCCGCGCGGCACTTCGCTTACCAGCGCGGCCAGCGGGCAGCCGGTTTCAGGATGATCGCGGTGCGAGCGCGAGAGATAGCGTGCCGCCATCTGCGCCCGCCGCCCGGCGCGCGGCAGGTCCGCCGGGACTTTGCCGGCCAGCCCGCCCAGGCTCTCCATCGCCCGCTCCAGCGCCGCGATATCGAGCGCTTCCTTGCTCTCGAAATGCACATAGAAGCCGCCATGCGTAAGCCCGGCATCGCGCATGAGGCGGTGGACGGCATTGCCGCCCATCCCCTCGCGCCGCAGCCGCTCCGCCGCCAGATCGAGGATCTTCTCGCGCGTCGCCGCCTTCTGCTCGGCACGGTTCATTCGGCCTCTCCTTCGGGGCCGAAATTTTCACATGACAGATATCATGTCAACCGCGCAAAAAAGAGGCGGCCCCTTGGATGGCCGCCGCATTTTCCGCCAGACCGATGGTTCAGACCGCGCAGGCTCCCGAGCGGATCAGGAAGCGCCGCTCGCGGCCGTTATCAAGGCTGAACATGCCCCCGCGTCCCGGCACGGCGTCGAGTAGCAGGTCCAACCCGTCGCCCGAACCGGCCCAGGCCTCGGCCTGCAGCGCGCCGATGTAGAACGGCGCATCGCCCACGATCCCCAGCAGCACATCTCCCGCGCCGACGCGAAACTCGCCCGCCGGGTAGCACATCGGCGAAGAGCCGTCGCAGCACCCGCCCGACTGGTGGAACAGCACCGGCCCATGCTCGGCGACGATCTCGCCGAGCAGGGCCAGCGCTTCGGGCGTGGCGGAAACCCCGGTCACGGCCTCAGAAGAAGCCCAGCGCCTTGGGGCTGTAGCTCACCAGCAGGTTCTTGGTCTGCTGGTAGTGGTCCAGCATCAACTTGTGGTTCTCACGCCCGATGCCCGATTGCTTGTAGCCGCCGAACGCCGCGTGCGCGGGATAGGCGTGGTAGCAATTGGTCCACACGCGCCCGGCCTGCACCGCGCGGCCGGTGCGATAGGCCTGCGTGCCATTGCGCGTCCACACGCCCGCGCCAAGGCCATAGAGCGTGTCGTTGGCGATGGCGTGTGCATCCTCGGCGTCCTTGAAGGTCGTCACCGCCACCACGGGGCCGAAGATTTCCTCCTGGAACACGCGCATCTTGTTGTGGCCTTCAAGGATGGTCGGTTTGATGTAATAGCCGCCCGCCATGTCGCCCGGCATCATGTTCCGCTCGCCACCCGTCAGCACCCTGGCGCCTTCGCCCCGCGCGATCTCGAAGTAGGAGAGGATCTTCTCCAGCTGCTCCGACGAAGCCTGCGCCCCGATCATCGTCGCAGCATCGAGCGGGCTGCCCTGCACGATCTTTTCGACGCGGGCGACGGCGCGCTCCATGAACTTGTCGTAGATCGATTCCTGGATCAGTGCGCGGCTGGGGCAGGTGCAAACCTCGCCCTGATTGAGCGCGAACATCGCAAAGCCTTCGAGCGCCTTGTCGAAGAAGTCGTCATCGGCATCCATCACGTCGGCAAAGAAGATGTTGGGCGATTTGCCGCCCAGCTCCAGCGTCACCGGGATCAGGTTCTCGCTGGCATACTGCATGATGAGGCGGCCCGTCGTCGTCTCGCCGGTGAAGGCGATCTTGGCGATGCGGCGGCTCTGCGCGAGCGGCTTGCCCGCCTCCAGCCCGAAGCCGTTGACGACGTTGAGCACGCCCGGCGGCAGCAGATCGCCGATGATCTCAAGCAGCACGTGGATCGAAGCCGGGGTCTGCTCGGCAGGCTTGAGCACCACGCAGTTGCCCGCCGCGAGCGCCGGGGCGAGCTTCCACACCGCCATCAGCAGCGGGAAGTTCCACGGGATGATCTGCCCGACGACGCCGAGCGGTTCGTGGAAGTGGTAGGCGATCGTGTCGTGGTCGATCTCGGAAATGCCGCCTTCCTGCGCGCGGATGCAGCCCGCGAAATAGCGGAAGTGGTCGATGGCCAGCGGCATGTCCGCCGCCATGGTCTCGCGGATCGGCTTGCCGTTGTCCCATGTCTCCGCCGTCGCCAGCAGGGCGAGGTTCGCTTCCATGCGGTCGGCGATCCGGTTGAGGATCAGTGCGCGCTCGGCCGGGCTGGTCCGCCCCCACGCGTCCTTGGCGGCATGCGCCGCATCGAGCGCGGCTTCCACATCTGCGGCGGAAGAGCGCGCCAGCGAAGTGATCACCTTGCCGGTGATCGGCGAGGGATTGTCGAACCGCCGCCCGTCCGCGGCATCGACCCAGCGGCCCCCGATGAAGTTGCCGTAATAGTCCTTGTAGGGGTGCGCAGGCAGCGTGCCGGTCATGCTCGTTCCTCTCGTTGGTCCCGCCGGGTCTGGCGCCCGGGCGTGGAATGCGGGTTGGCCGCAAGGGCCTGTCCACCGGCGAAACCTATCGCTGGCAGGCGCGAAAACAAGGGTTTCGATGCAGGCTGCCGCCAGACCGGCGCACAATCCCCTGTCCTACAATGCGCGCCCTGCGGTAAACCGGCGCGATGCTCCTTGATGCCCGTCAAATCGCGAAAAAGCGCCGCCGCGGAAGCCCTCGCGGGCCCCTCCCGAGTTTTCGCTCAGGACTGTGTCAACCGTGTCAACCTGACTCGGATTGGAGACACGAATCACAAACGCCAGCCCCTCGGGCCGACGCACACGTTCGAGATGTGGAGGAGGAAACTGGAGCGGGCGAAGGGATTCGAACCCTCGACCCCAACCTTGGCAAGGTTGTGCTCTACCCCTGAGCTACGCCCGCTCGTGCGTTTCGGATCGGCTGCCGGAAGGCCCCCGACCGGGGTGAAGCGCGCCCTTAGCTTCCCTCCGTTGCCTGCGCAACAGCAAAAATGCGTCTCGGTGGCATCCCGGCCCTGCTTGCCCGCAAATGCCCTTGCCGAATGCCCCTCGCTTCCCACATGGGGGATAGACCATTCAGTGCGGAGACCATCCAGTGGCAAGCCTCGGCCTCAATCTCGAAGAACAGAAAGCGGTGGACCGCTTCCGCAAGGCCGTGGTCGAACCTTCGATGACCAAGCTCGTCGTGCTCGATTTCTGGGCGGAATGGTGCGGGCCCTGCAAGGCGCTCACCCCGGTGCTCGAAAAGGTCTGCGGCGAATATGCCGACAAGGGCGTCGTCCTCGCCAAGATCAACGTCGATGAGGAACAGTTCATCGCCGCGCAGTTCCAGGTGCGCTCGATCCCCACAGTCTACGCCATGTTCCAGGGCCAGCCGGTGGCGGACCTCACGCCCGCGCGCAGCGAATCGCAGCTGCGCCAGATGCTCGACCAGATGCTCGCGCGCCTGCCCATCCGCGGCGGGGAGGAACCCGCGCAGGATATCGCTCCGCTCCTTGCCATGGGTGAGGAAGTGCTTTCAGGCGGTGACGGGGAGCGTGCCGTCGGCATCTTTTCGCAGATCGCCGAAATCGCGCCCGACAACGCCGCCGCCCACTCCGGCCTGATTCGCGCGCTGCTGCTGGCAGGCGACAAGGCTGCGGCCGAGGACGTCCTCGCCTCGCTCGATCCCAAGCTGGCGGAAGACCAGGCGCTGGCACAGGCCCGCTCGGCCCTCGCGCTCGCTGCCGATGCGCCGGAGCCCAGCGAACTCGATGGCCTGCGCGCCGCCGTCGCCGCCAATCCGGGCGACATGGACGCGGAACTCGCGCTCGCCAACGGCCTCTACGCCGCCGGTGATCGCGACGGGGCCGCCACTCTTCTACTTGGCATGGTCGCCCGCGACCGTGCGTGGAACGAAGGCGCCGCCCGCACGCGACTGCTCCAGATCTTCGAAGCCATCGGTCTCGAGGATCCGTGGGTCGCCGCCACCCGGCGCAAGCTCTCCACCGTGCTGTTCGGCTAGGCGCATGGGTCAGGACACCAAGACCTTGCGCCTGTCGATCTTCCCGCTGACCGGCGCGCTGCTGTTCCCCGGGTTGCAATTGCCGCTGCACATCTTCGAGCCGCGCTACCGGGCGATGATTTCCGATTCGCTGGTGCGCGATCGGCGCATTGCGATGATCCAGCCGCAGGGCCAGTACGAAGGCGCGCCGCTGTTCCAGATCGGCTGCGTCGGCAAGATCGGCGAAGTCGAAGCGATGGAGGACGGGCGCTACAACGTGATCCTCGAAGGTATTTCCCGCTTCCGGCTGCTGCGCGAACTCGATGTCACGACGCCGTTCCGCCAGGTCGAGGGTGAGCTGATCGAAGACGACGCGGGCGCCAGCCTCAGCGCTGTCGAGCGCGCCTCGTTCGAGCGCGAGGCGCGCCGCTTTGCCGAAGCGCAGGGCTATTCGGTCGATTGGGATTCGGTCGGCCGGCTCGACGATGTCTCGCTGATCAACGGCGTCTCGCAGATCGCGCCGTTCGATGCCGCTGCCAAGCAGGCCCTGCTCGAAGCAGACAACCTGACCGCGCGCTGCGAGCTGCTGGTTCAGCTGATGCAGTTCTTCGGTCGGCGCGATTCCGACGATGGCCGGGTGACGCTGCAGTAACTCAGAACTGCGCTTTCAGCCCGTCGATCACGAACTGCGCCGCCAGCGCGGCCAGCAGCACGCCGAGCAACCGCGTGATCACCGCTTCCACCTGCGAACCCAGCGCGCGGATGATCGGCCGCGCGGCGACGAGGGCGATGAAGCTCAGCGTCATCACCGCGCCCAGCGCGCCGAGGATCACCAGCGTTTCCTGAAGGCCCTTTGCGCGCGCCGTGAGCAGCATGACCGAGGCGATCGAGCCCGGACCCGCCAGCATCGGCATGGCCATCGGGAAGACCGAGACGTCCTCCACATGCGGCTGCTGGCTGCGTACTTTCTCCGCGCGCTCCTCGCGCCGTTCGGTGCGCTTCTCGAACACCATGTCGATGGCGATCATGAACAGCATGATCCCGCCGGCAATGCGGAAGCTGTCGAGCTCGATGTGCAGCGCGCCAAGCAGGTCCTCGCCGAACAGGGCGAACACGATCAGGATGCCGCTGGCGATCAGGCATGCCCGCAAGGCCATGATGAAGGCCTGCCGGGGCGTGGCGTTGGCGGTGAGGCCAGCATAGATAGGTGCGCAGCCGGGCGGGTCGATCACCACGAACAGCGTCGTGAAGGCGGAGAGGAACAGCGCCAGCATCGTCCTATCCCCCGTTCTTCGCGACTTCGGTGCGCTTCAGCACCTCGTTCATCTTGCCGTCCTGCCACATCCACACCGTCCACTCGCGTGTCCCGCCGGGGAGCACCGTCGAGCGCCAGGCAATCGTGCCATCGATCGAGCGGCCATCCTTGCTGTCAGCGCCTGCGGGTGCGTTCAGCGCCGGGATCGGGCCGGGCAGCGGGCGCAGCGGTGGCGGGGTCCCCTTGGGCAGCTTGGGCGGGGGCGGCGGATCATCCGCCAGCGGATCGCGGCGCGGGCGCGGCACGCAGTCCGCCACCTTGCCGGTGATGAAGTCGGCGCCTGCCAGCGGTGCGGCAAGGTCCCCGCCCTGATCGAGCACCCACTTGTAGTCGCCCTTCTTCTTCTGGCGCTCCCAAACGGTGGTGAACCAGCCATATCCCGCTCCGGCCTGATAGCCGCCGAAGGTCACGCCCGCGCTGCCGTCGCAGCTCATCCACACCGAACTGGGCTGCCATTGCACCGCCTGTGGCGGATTGGCGCGGCCCTTGAGCCACGCCTTGGCGGGCGTCCGCTGCGGCACGAACATTTCCGCCTCGTCGGTCGCGGTCTCGGCAAAGGCCGTCCACTGCCCCTTCTCGCGCGCCAACCGCGCAAAGGCGCTTTCCGCCGCGATCAGCGCGCTGGGATTGCCGATGGGGGTTATCGCCGGACGGATGTCCTGCGCGGCCACAGGCAGGGCGCTAGCCAACAGGACGAGGGGGAACAGGCGCTTCATGCCGCCCTGCCTAGAGCAGGCGGGCGGCAATAGAAAGGCAGGCGCCTCAGATCGCGTCCGCCGCCAGTTCCAGCCCGGCATTGCGATAGGCTGCCACAAGCGCATTGCGCAGCAGCACGGCGATGGTCATCGGGCCGACTCCGCCGGGCACCGGTGTCACCGCAGCGGCAACTTCCATGGCGCCGGCATAATCCACGTCGCCCACAAGCCGCGTCTTGCCTTCCTCGGCCGCCGGCACGCGGTTGATGCCGACATCGATCACGGTTGCGCCCGGCTTGACCCAGTCCGCCTTGACCATTTCCGGACGGCCGACCGCCGCGACCACGATATCGGCGCGGCGCACGACGTCGGGCAGGTCCTTGGTGCGGCTGTGCGCGATGGTCACGGTGCAGCTTTCGGCCAGCAGCAGTTGCGCCATCGGCTTGCCGACGATGTTGGAGCGCCCGATCACGACGGCATCGAGGCCCGAAAGCGAGCCCAGCCGGTCTCTCAGCAGCATCAGACAGCCCAGCGGCGTGCAGGGTACGAAGCCAGGCTGGCCCACCGCGAGGCGGCCAGCGCTGATCACGTGGAAGCCGTCGACGTCCTTGTCGGGATTGATCGCGGAAATCACCTTCTGCTCGTCCATGTGCTTCGGCAGCGGCAACTGGACGAGAATGCCATCGACGGCGGGATCGACATTCAGCTGCTCGACCAGCGCAAGGAGATCGGCCTCCGGCGTCTCGGCCGGCAGCTTGTGCTCGAAGCTCGCCATGCCGGCTTCCACGGTCTGCTTGCCCTTGGAGCGGACGTAGACCTGGCTCGCCGGGTCCTCGCCCACCAGCACCACCGCAAGGCCTGCCTTGCGCCCGGCCTTGGCTTCGAACGCGGCGGCAAGTTCACCCACCTTGCCACGCAGGTTCGCGGCAAAGGCTTTTCCATCGATGATCGCGGCAGTCATTGGGGTACTCTCTTGAGGGGTGCTTCAGATCTGCAGCGCCAATTGACCGATGAAGCCCACCAGCTCGGCCAGCAGGCTGAGGCCAAAGATCACTACCATGGGTGAAAAGTCGATCCCGCCGGTATTGGGCATAACCCGCCGGATCGGATCGAGAATCGGGTCCAGAATTGCGCTGAGCGCAGTGTTGAGCGCGGAGACGAACTTGTTGCGCATACTGACGACATTGAATGCGACCAGCAGGAACAGGATGAATTGAACGATGACGACTGCTCGAACGATGCCAATGAGCAGGAGTATGGCATTGATCAGTTGGTAGAACAGCATCACGCATTCCCTATGTCAGCAAGGAGCCACGCTCCTAGCCGACCCTCTCCCCGCCCCACAAGGGCTCCCTCGCCGAACGGCCGACGGCGCTGGACAAACTTGTATGTGTTGCATACAAATTTGTCCAGCAGTTCTTCGGGAAAACAAGCAATCTCAGGGCACGAGTGAGGTGCTCTCGATGTGCCAGCGCAATTGCTCCGGAGTGGCGCCTTCGATGTCGTTGACCCGCCGCATCACGACTTCGCCGGTGATTACACGCTTGCCGTCGGTGATCGTCACCGGCGCGGTGTAGTAGGTCGAACCGGCCGCGCCCTTGCTCTGCCCCTTGCCGGGCGTCACCTTGGGATAGTGCAGGCCGGACCAGCGTGCTGCGAACTCGGTCTCGGAAAGAGCGCTGCGTGCCCCCTGATCGCCCCAGAACGCGCGCACGGTCGTCCAGTCGCGCGCCTCGATCGCATCGCCCCAGGCGCGCAGGACCATGTCCGGATCCCGCGAGCTTGGCGGACGGGCGGGCGCAGGTTGCGGCGGCACCGGCGAGACGGTCGCTTCCGGCGGAGACGCCGGTGCCTGATCGTGGCAGGCACCAAGGGCCAGCAGGTAGGCGGCGGACAGAATGCGGAGGTTCATCAGACCCAAACGCCTTGCCGAGCCGCCGGTTCCCGCGTCACGCGCGGATCAGCGTGCCCGCGCCGCGTGCGGTGAAGATCTCGATCAGCATGGCATGCGGCACGCGCCCATCGAGTACGACCGCCGCCTCACACCCGGCTTCGACCGCGTGGACGCAGGTCTCGAGCTTGGGGATCATGCCCCCGCTGATCGTGCCGTCCTCGGCAAGGCGGGTGATGTCTGCTGGCGTCAGGTCGGTCAGCAGGCGGCGCTCCTTGTCGAGCACGCCCGGCACGTCGGTCAGCAGGAACAGCCGCGCCGCGCCGAGCGCCGCTGCGATGGCGCCTGCCATGGTGTCGGCGTTTATATTGTAGGTCTCGCCGTCCTCGCCCACGCCGATCGGGGCGATCACCGGGATCATGTTGGCAGCGGTGATGGTGTCGATCACCGTTGTGTCGATCCGCGCCGGCTCGCCGACGAAGCCGAGGTCGACGACGATCTGCTCGCCGCTGTCCTTGTCGTTGATCGCCTTGGGTGCCTTCTTGGCTTCCACCTTGCGGGCGATGACCATGCCGCCATCCTTGCCGGAAATGCCGATGGCCTTGCCGCCCGCGCGGGCGATCCAGCTGACGAGTTCCTTGTTGATCGCGCCCGCCAGGACCATCTCGGCGACTTCGGCGGTCTGCTTGTCGGTGACGCGCAGGCCATCGACGAACTGCGATTCGATGCCGAGTGCCTTGAGCATCCGCCCGATCTGCGGGCCGCCCCCATGGACGACGACCGGATTGATGCCGATCGCCTTCAGCAGCACGATGTCCTCGGCAAAGTCCTGCGCAAGGTCAGGATCGCCCATCGCGTGGCCGCCATACTTCACCACAAACGTCTTGCCCGCGTATCGCTGCAGATATGGCAGCGCCTCGGTCAGCGTTTCGGCCTTGGCGAGCATCGCCTTGTGGTGGGCGGCGTCGTCTGCGGTGGGTTCGTGCGTGGTAGCCATGACGGCCTGCGCTTTGGACCAAGCGGCGCGGCGGCGCAATATTTCTAGCGCTGGCCGTCCAGCTTGCGGCCCAGCTGCACGAAGACCCAGATCAGCGGCGGCACTATGATCGTGGACAGCAGCAGCTTGGAAGCGATCTGCCCGGCCATGATTTCCCCGATCGGCAGCGGCACGCCGGCGGCGTCCTTCACCCCGGCGAACGAGATGGTGATGAAGATCAGCGTGTCGACCATCTGGCTCAGCAGGCTGGCGATCCAGGCGCGCAGCATAAGCAGTCGGCCGCGTCCGCCCGCAAGGCGCGAGAACACATAGACATTGAGCGTCTGCGAGGTGCCGTAGGAAATGAGCCCCGCAAACTGCATCCGCGCGCCCTGGCCGAGCAGGCGGGCATAGGCATCCTGATCGCCCCAGAACGGCGCAGGCGGCACCACGTTGATCACAAAGGTCAGGAGCAGCATCGAACAGATCAGCGGCACGAAACCGAAGCGCACCAGCCGATTGGCGACATCCTGCCCGAACAGTTCCGCCACCGCGCTCGCCATCACGACCAGCAGCAGGAAGGCAAAGATGCCGCTCTCGACCGCTAGATCGCCAACGAGCGGCCAATGTCCAAGCGCGGCGATCTTGGTGCCGAGCACGCCGGCCAGGACCACAAGCCCGCCATAGAGCAGCGAAAAGGCGAACAACGAGGTGGGAATGCCCGAATTGGGAGCGGTTGCGGCGTGCGGCTTGTCTTGCATCCACAACGGTTAGCGGGATTTTGACCCTGCGCCAAATCCCGTTTAAGCCATGCCGGACTTGGTCTTCAGGGGAGCGGCAGGCCCGCGATGCGCGTTTTGATGAGCCTCGCCGGCATGGCGCTGATTCTGCTGATTGCTGTCCTGCTTTCCTCCAACCGGCGGGCGATCAAGCTGCGGGTGGTGGGTCCCGCCTTTGCGCTGCAGGCGGGGTTTGCCGCGCTCGTGCTCTACTTTCCGCCAGGCAATGCCGCTTTGCAGGGCGCGGCGGCGGGGGTCGAGGGGCTGCTCGGATATGCCAAGGCGGGCGTCGCCTTCCTGTTTGGTCCGCTTGCCGATCCGGCCATCGGCGGCCGCAGCTTTGCCATCGCCGCGCTGCCGACCATCGTGTTCTTCGCGGCGCTGATCTCGATCCTCTACTACCTCGGCATCATGCAACTCGTGATCCGCTGGATCGGCGGCGGGCTCGAAGCGATCACCGGCATCAGCCGCGTCGAGGCGCTCTGTGCGGCGAGCAACATCTTCGTCGGCCAGAGCGAATCGCCGCTCGTCATTCGCCCCTATCTCGCCAGCCTCAACCCCTCGCAGATCTTCACCGTGATGAGCGTGGGCATGGCCGGCGTCGCGGGCACGATCCTCGCCGCTTATGCCGCGATGGGCATCCGGGTGGACTACCTCGTCGCCGCCGCGTTCATGTCGGCGCCGGGCGGGGTGCTGATGGCCAAGCTGATCATGCCCGACGTCCCCCCGATGCCCGAAGCGCCCGCCGATGCGGACCTGCCCAACCCCCACATCGCCGTCTCCGCGCCGGACGAGGAACGCCCCGCCAACCTGATCATGGCCGCCAGCCAGGGCGCGCAGACCGGTGTGCGGCTTGCGGTGGCGGTCGGCGCGATGGTGCTCGCTTTCGTGGCGCTGGTCGCCATGGCGAACGGCATGCTCAGCGCGATCGGCGCGCACATCGGCTATCCGGGCCTTTCGTTCGAGCAGATCCTCGGCGCGATCTTTGCCCCCGTATTCCTCCTCCTCGGCGCACCCAACTGGGCGGAGGCGGCGCACGCGGGAGGCCTGTTCGGTACCAAGATCGTGCTCAACGAGTTCGTCGCGTTTATCGATCTTGGTGCGGCGAAAGACCTTTCCGCCCACACGGTCGCCATTGTCACCTTCGCGCTGTGCGGCTTTGCCAACTTCAGCTCGATTGCGATCCAGATGGCCGTTTCCGGCAGCCTAGCTCCGAACCAGCGCCCGGTGATCGCCAAACTGGGGCTGAAGGCACTGGCGGCGGGTGCGCTCTCCAACTTGATGAGCGCGGCGCTGGCGGGGTTGTTTCTCAGCGTATGACGCAGCACTGTCCGTTCCATCTGCGCGATGGCGATGAAGCGGCAGCCGAATCGCCCTATACCTTCTTCATTCCCACCCGCGAGGCGCGCGTTGCGGTTGCTCCCGGCGATCTGGTCAAGCTCGGCTTCGAGTACGAATGGCAGACCGAAGCCTATGGCGGCGAGCGCATGTGGGTGAAGGTAACTGGCAAGACCGGGCTTCAGTTCACCGGCGCGCTGGACAACGAACCCTATGAGAAGGGCCTTGAGTGCGGCATGCCGGTTGCCTTCGGCATCGAACATATCATCGATATCGTCTGGGCGGATACCGCCTCGTGTCCGCCGCCTGCGGCGCATAAGGAATATTGGGAACGCTGCCTTGTCGATGCCTGCGTGGTGAATGACGGCGTGCCGGTCGAATACATCTACCGCGAGGAACCGGATATGGGCGAGGAGGGCGATGCCTGGCCGGACAGCGGCTGGCGCATTCGCGGGCGTTTCGACGATACACAGGCCGGGCCGATCGAAGACCGCAAGCTCAAATATCTTGCCCTTGGCGCGGTGCTCAACCGGGATGACAGCTTCGTGGAGTTGCTGCACGAGCCAATTGGATCGGCATTCCGGCGTGATTTCGCGACAGGCCGCTACGAACCCTGCGATTGAGGTTTCGCCGGGCCGAGACGCAGCCACGCTTCACGCGCCAGCACCGGGAGCCCCAGCAGCACGAAGGGCGCAGCCATAAAGCCCCAGTAGCCGTTGTCGGGCCGCCCGAATATTGTCAGCGCCGCTAGGAAACCCGCGCTGCCGATGGCGGCGGTGCGCTCCATCTCGCGGCCCCAGCGCAGCATCGCGGCAAGCGACGCTGCCACCAGCGCCAGCACCAGCGGACCGGGCAGGCCAGTGAGCACGAGATTGCGGCGCAGCGCGTCGATCACCAGCGGAAGGCCGCCGAAGCGTACCCAGCCGGGGGAGGTGAGGTCGCCGGGCTGGACCTGTGCGGCCACGAATTGCGCGTGCACCAGCCAGAGACCGGCGGCCAGCGCGATGGCTGCTGCTGCCATTCCGGCGCGTTTCCAGTCGCGCTGCCATAGGCCGTGGAGAACGATGGCTGCCACCCACGCCAATGATGTCTCGCGCACCAGCACCGCCAGCAACGCGAGCCCGATCATCAACCATGGCCGCCGATAGGCCGCCAGCGAGAGCATGATCAGCAGCACGCTCCACTGTTCGTGCAGATAGACGTTGTCCGGAAAGAATGCGCCGAACAGTCCTGCCACGGCCAAGGCCACCACACTGAGTGCTTCGACAGGCGGGCGGTCGGACAGGCTTTGTCGCAGCGCGATGAGCGCACCGAACAGGAGGGCGATCAAGGCTGCGGTGCGCGTTCCGGTGTTCGGAAACAGCGCAAGCCACCAGGTCATCGTCGGCGGACGCACGGCGAGCGCAGGCTGCACCGGGTAGGAGCGCTCGCGCTGCGCAGCCATTGTTGCGGGATAGAAGTTCTCGCCTGCCCGGACGCGCTCGACTACGGTGCGATAGAGTTCCTGATCGAGCTGGACGGGTTTAGCAGGGGCCCCTGCAGCGAGCGGCGCAGCAAGGCAGGCGAGCAAGGCCAGAAGCAGGGCGCGCCAGCTGGTCATGCGTCCCAAACTTCCCTTCCGTTCGTGTCGAGCGAAGTCGAGACACCAAACACAGCGCTTGGTGTCTCGACTTCGCTCGACACGAACGGATGTTGTGAGGATTGCATCAAGATTAGAGCTCGCGCTTCAGATCATAGAGGAGATCGAGCGCCGCGCGGGGGCTCAGCGAATCGATGTCGATCGAGGAGAGCTTCTCGCGCAGTGCATCGACTTTCTCCTCAGCCGCTTCGATCGCGGCCGCGAACAGCGGCAGGTCATCGAGCCCCGCCGCCAGCCCACCCGTCGCGGCGCGGCCCTTCTCCAGCCGGTCGAGCACCGACTTGGCGCGCTTGACCACCGGTGCGGGAACGCCCGCCAGCCGCGCCACGGCCAAGCCATAGCTCTTGTCCGCCGGCCCCTCCGCCAGTTCGTGCAGCAACACCAGATCGCCCTTCCATTCCCGCGCCCGCACATGGTGGAGCGAGAGTGCGTCGCAGGTCTCCGCCAGCCGTGCGAGCTCGTGGTAATGCGTGGCGAACAGGCAGCGCGAGCGATTCACTTCGTGTACGGCCTCGGCCACCGCCCAAGCGAGAGCGAGTCCATCGTAGGTCGAGGTGCCGCGCCCCACTTCGTCGAGGATGACGAAACTGCGCTCTCCCGCCTGCGCAAGGATGGCAGCGGTCTCGACCATCTCGACCATGAAGGTGGAGCGCCCACGCGCCAGATTGTCCGCTGCGCCGACGCGGCTGAACAGGCGGTCGACGATGCCGATCTCGGCGGCCTCGGCGGGCACGAACCCGCCCGCCTGCGCCAGGATCACGATCAGCGCATTTTGCCGCAGGAAGGTGGACTTGCCGCCCATGTTGGGGCCGCCGATCAGCCATAGCCGGTCGCGCGCGGTCAGCTGGCAGTCGTTGGCAACAAACCGCTCGCCGCGCGCCGCGAGCGCGGCCTCGACCACCGGATGCCGCCCGCCGTGAATGGTGAGCATAGTATCCTCGGAGAGGTGCGGCAGGCACCAGGCCCCTTCCGCCGCGCGCTCAGCCTGCCCGGCTGCCACGTCGATCCGGGCGAGCGCCGCCGCCGTTGTCGCAATCGCTTCGCGCGCCGCAATCGCGCGGGCGGTCAGGTCCTCGAAATGCGCTTCCTCCGCCGCGAGGGCGTGTCCGCCCGCTTCGGCGATACGGCTCGCTTCCTCGTGCAGCGCCAGCGCATTGAAGCGCACCGCGCCCGCCATGGTTTGGCGATGCGTGAACCCGCTGTCGGGCTGCATCAACCGATCGGCATGGCGCGCGGGGACTTCGATGAAGTATCCCAGTACCCCGTTATGCCGGATCTTTAGCGAGGGCGTTCCCGTCTCGTCGCGGTAGCGTGCCTCCAGCGCCGCAATCGCTCGGCGGGAATTGCCTGCCGCATCGCGCAAGGCGTCGAGTGCAGCATCATAGCCTGCTGCAATGAACCCGCCGTTGGTGCGCTCGGTCGGCGGCGCTGGGACAAGCGCGCGGCTGAACAGGTCGATCAGCGCGCCGTGACCGCCTAAAGCAGGAAGCAGCGCATTGGCCAGCGCCGGACGGTCGCTCCGCGCTGCAAGCAAGGCCTGCAGGCGCTGCGCTTCGCCAAGTCCATCGCGCAGCTGGCCAAGATCGCGCGGGCTTCCCCGCCCTGCCACGATGCGCCCCAGAGCACGGCCGACATCCGGCGCCGCTCGCAACACACTGCGCAGATCGCCGCGCAGCAGCGGATCATCGTGCAGCCAGCTCACCAGCTCCAGCCGCGCGCGAATCGCGGCGAGATCGGTGAGCGGTGCCGCCAGGTCCTCCGCCAGCAGCCGCGCGCCCGCGCTGGTGACGCAGCGGTCGATGGCCTCGATCAGGCTGCCCTTGCGCCCGCCACCGCTGGCCGAGAGGATTTCAAGGCTGGCCCGCGTCGCCTCGTCCATCGCCATGAAGGCGCGCGCCTCGCGCACCACCGGCGGCAGCAGCAGCGGCAGGCTGCCGCGCCCGACATGCTCGAGATAGTCGATCAGCCCCGCCGCCGCCGCCAGCATCGCCCGGCTGAACGTGCCGAACCCGTCGAGTGTCGCGACGCCATGCAGCGCCATCAACCGGTCCGCCCCGCGCTGCGAATCGAACGCGCGGGCAGGGCGCTCGGCTGCCTCGGGCAGATCGAAGCCGCATTCCTCGGCCATTACGAGCTCGGTTGCGCCAAGCCGGGCAAGCGCGGCGGGCAGCAGCTCGGGCGGGCATTCCTCAAGCTCCATCCGCCCGGTCGAGATATCGCAGGCGGCGATCCCCGCCACATCCCGCACCTTGCACACCGCCGCCAGCACATTGGCCCGGCGCGGTTCGAGCAGGGCGTCTTCGGTGAGCGTTCCTGCCGTTACGAAGCGGACGATGTCTCGCGCGACCAGTGCCTTGGAACCCGCACGTTTGCGCGCTTCCTCGGGCGTTTCGGTCTGCTCGGCAATGGCGACGCGGCATCCGGCGCGGATCAGGCGGGCAAGATAGCTCTCGGCCGAATGGACGGGCACGCCGCACATCGGGATCGGCGCGCCGCCATGTTCGCCCCGGCTGGTGAGCGCGATATCGAGCACGCTGGCGGCGATCTTGGCGTCCTCGAAAAACAGTTCGAAGAAATCGCCCATGCGGTAGAACAGCAGGCAGCCTTCAGCCTGTGCCTTCAGCGCCAGATATTGCGCCATCATCGGAGTTGGGGCATGGGAGTTCACAGCGGTTGTGGCTAGACGAGCGCCGCGGGTTTCTCAAACGATCGACACCGGATATCGACACTTCAAGTCGTAAATGGTCCGGGCATAGGCTGGGCGGATGCTGCGAAGGGTCTTGGGGGGCGGGTGCCTTCAGGGGTCTTGGAGATGGTCAGAGGGGCCATCCCGGCTGACGCCGATGCGAAAGTGAACTGGGGTTGATGCAAGTCCGCGAGAAGACCTTTGCGATGAGCCTGCGCGGCCTGTGGGAACGCACGCTCGCGCTGCCATGGCTCAGCCTGCCGGGCATCACCGTCATCGTGCTGCTGGTCTGCCTGCCCTTCGCGCTGGTCGAAGTGCCGCCGCTGATCGACGTGCCCGGCCACATGGGCGCTGCCGCGATCGAGGCCGCGCGCCCGGGCAATCCGCTGCTCAAGTACTTCTCGTGGAAGTGGGTCTTCACGCTCAATATCGGCGGCGACGTGCTGGCAAAGCTCATCGGCGCGCAGTTCGGCATCCTCGCGGCCGGATGGTGGAGCACGGTGCTGGCGACCGGCCTCTTCGCCGGCGGCTGCCTCGCCACGATCCGCGTGCTCAATCCCAAGGGTGGCCACGGCGCGCCATGGGCCTTGATGTTCGTGTTCAGCTTTCCGCTGTTGACGGGCTTCCTCAACTATATCCTCGCCACCGGCCTGTCTCTTATGGCCTTCGCTGCTGCCGTCTGGCTCGAAGACAAGCCCAAGCAGCGCGCGGCCTTGCTGGTTGTCGCACAGCCGGTCGCCATGCTCTGCCATGCCATCGGCGGCCTGCTGCTGGGCCTGCTGGTCGGCGCCAATGCCCTGGGGCGGGAGATCGACCGCCTGCCCGCCGGCTGGTGGCGCCCATCCGAATGGCGGCGCCTGCGCGATGAGCAGGACTGGCGCGCGATTGCCAAGCGGCTGTTCATCCTGTGCTGGCCGCTTGTGGCCACCGTGGTGACGATAATACTCTGGAAGTTCCTGTCGCCCGATCCTGCGCGCAGCATGAACCGCTGGCGGTGGGACCAGAAGGCCTGGTACTTCGTGCTCACGCTGCGCGATCAGTCGCTGCTGCTTGATGGCGCGACGACCATCGCCTGCTTCGCACTGATCCTGTTCGGCTGGTTGCTCGGCGCGCGGTGGAAGTGGCAGCTGGGCCTGCCGGGCTTGCTGGTGTTCCTGCTGTTCGTCGCCATCCCGAGCGACATCAACGGCAGCAACTTCGTCGATGTGCGCCTGCTGCCGGTCGCCTGCATGCTCCTCCTCGGCCTGCAGGACTGGAGCGCTGTCTCCATCGACCGCGCGCGCAAGATCGCGGTGATCGGCGCGCTGCTGCTCGGCACGCGCTTGGTGGTCACCGCCGCCAGCTTTGCCGACTATGCCGACGACTATCGCAAGCAGCTTTCCGCTCTTCATCACGTCGAGCCAGGCAGCCGTGTGCTCGCTTTCGTCGAGCATTCCTGCCTCGAAGAATCATGGCGCAACACGCGGCGTGATCATCTTGCCAGCCTTGCCAGCCTCTACCGGCAAGCCTGGGTGAACGACAATTGGGCTGTGCCGGGCCTTCACATGGTGATCCCGCGTTTCCGTCCAGGCCGCAATTTCACCGCTGACCCGTCCGAATTCGTGTGGTCGCGCGCCTGCCGGGGAGGCCGCCTGCGCAGTGTCGATACAGCACTCAAGTATGCGCCGATCGAGCGCGTCGATTACGTCTGGCTGATCGATACCGGCATGCCGCGCCATCCGGATTCGCGGCTCCAGCTCGTCTGGCAGGAAGGCCGCAGTCTGCTTTTCGCGGTCCGGCCCTTGGGTTTTCCGAACTGGCGCTCTAAGGACCTGTAACCAGTCCGTGCCCGCGGCGCGTACCCGCGGCAAGGGCTTTGCCATAAGGCTCCTGCGGGGCCACTAACGCCGCGCGCGCCAAGGGGGAATTTGATGACCGACGAGAGCAACGTCCGCTTCACCGAACGTGAGGCGCTGTTCTATCACAACACAATTCGCCCTGGTAAGATCGAGATCATCGCCTCCAAGCCGATGGCAACGCAGCGCGATCTGAGCCTCGCCTATTCGCCCGGCGTCGCCGTCCCGGTCCGCGCCATCGCGGAAAACCCTGCCACCGCCTATGACTACACCGCCAAGGGCAACCTCGTCGCGGTCATCTCCAACGGCACCGCCATCCTCGGCCTCGGCAATCTCGGCGCGCTGGCCTCGAAGCCGGTGATGGAAGGCAAGGCGGTGCTGTTCAAGCGGTTTGCCGACGTCGATTCGATCGACATCGAACTCGCCACCGAAGACCCGCAGGCGTTCATCGATGCGGTCGCGCTGATGGAGCCGAGCTTCGGCGGCATCAATCTCGAGGACATCAAGGCGCCCGAGTGCTTCATCATCGAGCAGGCGCTGAAGGAGCGCCTCAAGATCCCGGTGATGCATGATGACCAGCACGGCACCGCGATCATTTCCGCCGCCGGCCTGCTCAACGCCTGCTTCCTCACCGGCCGCAATCTGGCCGACGTCAAGGTTGTCGTGAACGGCGCGGGCGCTGCGGCGATTGCCTGCACCGAGCTGATCAAGGCGATGGGCGTGCGGCACACAAATGTCACGATGTGCGACAGCAAGGGCGTGATCTACGTCGGCCGTGCCGGTGTCGACCAATTCAAGTCCGCCCACGCCATCGATACCCCGCACCGCACGCTGGAAGAAGCGATGGAAGGCGCCGACATCTTCCTCGGTCTTTCCGTGCAAGGCGCGGTCACGCAAGAGATGGTCAAGAAGATGGCGCCGCAGCCGATCATCTTCGCGATGGCCAATCCCGATCCCGAGATCACCCCGCCCGAGGCCCGCGCGGCGCGGCCTGATTGCATCGTCGCCACCGGCCGTTCGGACTATCCGAACCAGGTCAACAACGTGCTCGGCTTCCCCTTCATCTTCCGCGGTGCGCTGGATGTGCAGGCCACCACGATCAACGAGGAAATGAAGATTGCTGCCGCGCGGGCCATCGCCGAACTGGCCCGCGAGTCGGTGCCCGAGGAAGTGGCCGCCGCCTATGGCCAGAAGCATACGTTCGGGCTCGATTACATCATCCCCGCGCCGTTCGATCCGCGCCTGATGGAAGTCGTCTCTTCGGCCGTCGCCAAGGCGGCGATGGATTCGGGGGTGGCGCAGAAGCCGATCGAGGATTTCAACGCCTATCGCACCCAGCTCAAGGCCCGGCTCAATCCCACCACCGGCGCGCTCACCAGCGTCTACGAGCAGGTCAAGGAGAACCCCCGGCGCGTCGTCTTTGCCGAGGCGGAGAACGAAGTCGTGCTGCGTGCAGCGATCCAGTACCGCGATTTCGGCTATGGCACCCCGGTTCTGGTCGGCCGCACGCAGGCTGTCCACAACCTGCTGACCGAACTCGGCGTCGGCGATCCGGACAGCTTCGAGATCCACAACTCGGCGGTCTCCCCGCTCGTGCCGGAAATGGTGACCTACCTGTACGAGCGGCTGCAGCGGCGCGGCTTCATGGAGCGCGACGTACGGCGCATGGTCAACCAGGACCGCAACGTGTTTGCCTCGCTGCTCGTCGCGCTCGGCCATGGCGATGCGATGATTTCGGGCATGACCCGCACCTTCGCGCAGACCATCAAGGAAGTGCGCCAGGTCCTCGATCCCAAGCCCGGCAGCCTGCCCTTCGGCATCCACATGATGATCGCGAAGAACTACACCGTGTTCCTCGCCGATACGACCGTGAACGAGCGCCCGAACGCGGCGGAACTCGCCCATATCGCGACCGAAACCGCCGCCGTCGCCCGCCGCATGGGGCACGAACCGCGCGTCGCGTTCCTGTCCTACTCGACCTTCGGCAACCCGAGCGGGCGCTGGCTTGACGATATCCGCGGTGCGGTGGCGATCCTCGACGAGCAGAAGCCCAATTTCGAATATGAAGGCGAAATGGCACCTGACGCCGCGCTCAATCCCAAGGTCATGGCGAGCTATCCGTTCAGCCGCCTTTCGGGTCCGGCCAATGTGCTGATCATGCCCGGCCTGCAATCGGCCAACATCTCCGCCAAGCTGCTGCGCGAACTTGCTGGCAACGCGGTGATCGGCCCGATGCTGATCGGCATGGAAAAGCCCGTCCAGATCGCGGCAATGACCTCGATCGCGCCGGATATCCTGACGCTGGCGGTGCTGGCGGCGGCGGGGATTGCGGGATGATTGCAGGTCTGGATTGAAGACGTCGCACGTTGTGTTACATTGTGCGCGCCATGCAGGAGCGCACGCCATGAATGCCAGCACGACAATGACGATCCGGGTGACCCCTGATCTCAAGGAAAAGCTGGGTCGGCTGGCGCGAAGCACCCGCCGGTCCAGCTCGTTCGTCGTGGTGGAGGCTGTCGAAGCCTATGTGAACCGCGAACTGCGGATCATCGAGGGCATCCAGCAAGGACTGGCTGATATGCATGCGGGCCGCGTCATACCGCACGATGAAGCAATGGCGGAAGCCCGCCAGATCATTGCCGCAGCGCAGCAGGCAAAGACGGACTAACGGTGCGGCGCGTCGTTTGGGCAAACAGCGCCAAGGACGACTTTCTGGCAATTGTGCGCCACATCGCCGCCGATGATCCCGGCGCTGCCGAACGCGTGCTTGCAGCGATTCAGCAAACCGGAAACGCCCTCGCCGATTTTGCTACAGGCCATCCGGGCCGGGTTGCGGGGACTTACGAGAAGTCCGTCGCCCGGTTGCCCTATGTGATTGCCTATGCACTGGGGGCCGACGAAACGGACCTGACCATCCTTCGCGTGATCCACACCTCGCGGAATTGGGTAGCTGACCACTGGCCGGAATGAGATCACACCTTGCCGGGGTTCTCCCAAGCTCGCGCGGTTCGGATCTGGGCGCCATGGAAGGTCAGCGAAGGGGGCGGATGGCCTCAACTGGCGCGGCTGGACTTGGTGGGAAGCGGACAATTCCACCAGCACACTGCCCGTCGGCCCGTGCTTGACACGGGCCTTGGCTTTTCCTTTCAGGCCGGGCGTTAAAAGAACAGCCAAACCCCGTGTCAAGCACGGGGTGACGGTGGGTTTTTGGTGGCGATGGTAAGCCGTGATGTCCGCAACTGGGCGATTCCGGACGGAAGGAACTGGATCAAATCAGCCCCGCCAGCGGACTGCTCGGATCGGCATACTTCCGCGTCCCCATCCGCCCCGCCAAATAGGCGTCGCGCCCCGCCTCGACCGCTGCCCGCATCGCGCGGGCCATGCGGATCGGGTCTTTCGCTTCGGCGATGGCGGTGTTCATCAGCACGCCGTCGCAGCCCAGTTCCAGTGCGACCGCGGCGTCGCTCGCGGTGCCCACGCCCGCATCGACCAGCACTGGCACTTTCGCGCCTTCCACGATCAGGCGGATCGTCACGCGGTTCTGGATGCCAAGGCCTGAGCCAATCGGCGCGCCCAGCGGCATAACCGCGACCGCGCCCGCATCTTCCAGCTGTTTCGCCGCGATGGGATCGTCCACGCAGTAGACCATCGGCAGGAAGCCTTCCTTGGCCAGCACTTCGGTCGCGCGGATCGTCTCGACCATGTTGGGATAGAGCGTGCGCGCCTCGCCCAGCACTTCAAGCTTCACCAGATCCCAGCCGCCCGCCTCGCGCGCCAGCCGTAGCGTGCGGATCGCGTCCTCGGCGGTGAAGCAGCCGGCAGTGTTGGGGAGGTAGGTGATCTTCTTGGGGTCGATGTAGTCCGTCAGCATCGGCGCCTTGGGGTCGCTGACGTTGACCCGGCGCACCGCGACTGTGACGATCTCCGCGCCCGAGGCTTCGACCGCCGCCGCGTTCTGCGCGAAGTCCTTGTATTTGCCGGTCCCGACGATCAGGCGCGAACGGAAGGTCCGGCCTGCCACCGACCAGGTATCGTCTTCCTGCCCGCCGCCGACGAAATGCACGATCTCCAGCACGTCGCCCTCCGCAATGGCGACAGCCGCTAGCGTCGAGCGCGGGACGATCTCGCCATTGCGCTCCACGGCCACCTTGGCGGGATCGAGCTCGAGGCTGCGGACGAGATCGGCAATCGAACCGGGCGCGGCGCGGCGCGGTTCGCCATTGAGAGTGAGGGAAAGTTCGGTCGACATGCGCCGGGCTTTAGCGCCGCTTACGCCCCATGCAAGCGGTCAGCAGCCGCTCCGACGCAGGTTGACAATATGGGCAGAGGCCACAAGCACCACGCCGCAGATCGTGAGCAGCGCTTCGCCGGTGCCGTGGTCGCTGACGATGGCGGCGGCCATCAGCGCGAGGCCGGTGGTGCCGAGCGCCAGCGGCAGGCGGTGCCCATGCTTCAACGCACCCGCGCCGATGGTGACCATGCCGACAAGGAACGCCGCAACCAGCCCGAACCGGTGAATCGCCGGATTGAGCAGCACGCCGCCGCCGAGGCCCAGCACGCCGATCAGGAACAGCCCCGCGACGCAGTGCACCATGCACAGCCCGCTGATCAGCACGCCCAGCCGGTCAAACCGGCCGCGCACGATATCGGCGGAGGAGTCGGGGCTTTCGTTCATGACGGCGGCTATATGTAATAGTATCACATAACGCAATGCTCATCCGGCGCTCTGGCGATTCCCTTATTCCTACGGGCGATCCTGCCCCCATTGGCGCTTGCGTTTCAGCGCCTTGGCGCGCAGAGGCGCGGCCATGGATGCAGTAGCCATGGCCCCGGCCCGTAACCGCACCGCCGCTCCCGCCCCCCTCGCGCTTGCGCGCTGGCTCCTCGTCGTCGCGCTGATGATCATCGCCATCGTGGTTGTCGGCGGGATCACGCGGCTCACCGAATCGGGCGTCTCGATCACCGAATGGAAGCCCGTCTCGGGCGCGCTTCCGCCGCTGACCGAGGCGGACTGGCAGGCCGAGTTCGCCAAGTACCAGCAGACGCCGCAGTATGTGCTGGTCAACGGCCCGGCTGGTATGACCCTCGCCACCTACAAGTTCATCTTCTTCTGGGAATGGGTGCACCGCCTGCTGGCCCGCGCCATCGGCATGGCCTTCGCGCTGCCGCTCCTGTGGTTCTGGCTGCGTGGGGCAATCCCGAACGGCTACAAGCCGCGCTTGCTCGCGCTGCTGGCCTTGGGCGCGCTGCAAGGGGCGGTCGGCTGGTGGATGGTGAAGTCCGGCATCGTTCACGACGTAAAAGTAAGCCACTTTCGCCTCGCCGCGCATCTGCTGGTGGCGCTCACCACGCTGGCGGGCGTGGTCTGGACCATGCTCGATCTGCACGCGCTGGCCCGCGGTGAACCCCGCGCGAAGCTCACCGGCTTTGCCGCGCTCGCGCTCGGCATGCTCCTGATCCAGTTGTTCTACGGCGCATTGCTTGCGGGCATGCGGGCAGGGACCGTCGCGGGGGGCGGCTGGCTCGACTGGAATGTCTGGCCGCTGATGCAGGGCGCCTTCTTCCCGGCCGGGATCGAGTGGTCGCTGGGCGCGGCCCATGCCTTCTTCTCCGATCCCTATCTCGTCCACTTCATCCACCGTTGGTGGGCCTGGGCTGTGGTCGCCGTCCTCGTCGTCATGGGCCGCAAGCTCCGCCACTCCGGCGCGCGCCCGGCATCGGTCGCGATCCACAGCGCTTTCGGCACGCAGATCGTGCTCGGCATCGCCACGGTGATGAGTGGCGTGACGATCTGGATTGCCGTGCTCCACCAGCTTACCGGCGCGCTCCTCGTGGCCTGCACAGCATGGGGCGCGCACCGGCTCGGCCAGCAGGGTTGATGTTGATCCGCCCACGTTTCAGCCTCACTGAAACGTCAAACAGGATGGCGGTATTATTTTACCTCTCTCGAAACCCGCCGTTTGCTTGACTCTTTGGCCCACTTGCAACAAAGGCGCGCTTCCTCGCCGTGGGGCGCACTTCGGTGCCTGCATGGCATACCACATTTCCAGGATGGGTTTCAGCCATGAAGGCGCTCACGAAAGTCACCCGGTCGATCAAGCCGGCCGAGGTGGAAAAGAAGTGGCATCTCATTGATGCCGATGGCCTCGTTGTCGGCCGTCTCGCGGTGGTTATCGCGAATCACCTGCGCGGCAAGCACAAGCCGAGCTACACCCCGCACGTCGATTGCGGCGATCATGTCGTCGTCATCAACGCCGACAAGGTGAAGCTGACGGGCAACAAGCTCAAGGACAAGATCTACTACAAGCACACCGGTTATGCCGGCGGCATCAAGGAAGTCACCGCGGACAAGGTCCTCGGTGGTCGCTTCCCCGAGCGTGTGCTGGAGAAGGCCGTCGAGCGCATGATCCCGCGCGGCCCGCTCGGCCGTGCGCAGATGCGCGCGCTGCATCTCTATGCCGGCGCTGAACATCCCCATGCCGGGACCCAGCCCCAGCCGCTCGACGTCGCGTCGATGAACCGCAAGAACAAGGTGGGTGCGTAAGCCATGTCCGACACCGATACCGTCTCCAGCCTCGCGGATCTCAAGGATCTGACCTCGGCTGCCGCCGCCGCTGCTCCTGCCGCGACGACCGAAGCGCCCCGCGCTCCCTCGGCTCCCGCCGCGCCGCTGCGCGAGCGTGAAGTCGACGCGCAGGGTCGTTCCTACGCGACCGGCCGCCGCAAGGATGCCGTCGCCCGCGTGTGGATCAAGCCCGGCTCGGGCAAGATCACCGTCAACGGCCGCGATCAGGAAGTCTATTTCGCGCGCCCGACGCTGCGCCTCGTCATCAACCAGCCGTTCGAAGTCGCTGACCGCTCGGGTCAGTACGACGTCGTCGCCACTGTCAAGGGCGGCGGTCTCTCGGGTCAGGCCGGTGCGGTCAAGCACGGCATCTCGCAGGCGCTTTCGAAGTTCGAGCCCGCGCTGCGCGGCGCCGTCAAGGCCGCCGGGTTCCTCACTCGCGACCCGCGCGTTGTCGAACGCAAGAAGTACGGCAAGGCCAAGGCCCGCAAGAGCTTCCAGTTCTCGAAGCGCTAAGAGTTTCGGGCATCCGGAAACAGAAAAGGGCGCCGGGCCATCCCGGCGCCCTTTTTCTTTGGCGATTGTGTAGTTTACAAACCCGCGCCAGCAGAAATGCCGTAGATGGCACCAACGACCAGCGCGGCATTGAAGATGGTAACTGGCCAAAATGCTGCCGGGTTCGCCGAACGAGAGAACTGCGCACCTCGCCATGTGACTACGCTGGTCCGAGCCGATCTTATGAGGCGCGCTGTCCCCACCGCAGCCGCCAAGACGAAAAATGCGTCAATCAGGACGACGGAAATCACTCCGGCTTCACCGGCGCGTTGCGCTTCATGCTCTCGGCCATGCGCGCAAGCTGCTCGGCGGTCGCTTCCGTCTGGTAGCGCGTCTTCCATTCGTCGGCAGGCAGGCCGTGGATCACTTCGCGTGCACCAGCCTTGTCCAGTCCCGCGCCGGCATCGTTGATCCAATCCGCGAGGCAGTTGCGGCAGAAGCCCGCAAGGCCCATAAGATCGATGTTCTGCGCGTCATGACGGTGGCGCAAGTGCCTGACAAGGCGGCGGAACGCGGCTGCGGCCACGGCGTCCGGCAGTGCATCCAGAGCATCGGGCGATGAGGTTTCTGCATTCGTATCCATTGGGTTCGTCCTTGGGTTTTCAAGGTAGTTAGGCCATAGGGCCAGCGCATTCAATTCGAGGTGATGGACGTGGCAAAACTGGATCCCCGTGGCCGCAAGGTGAAGATCCTTGCCACCGTCGGACCTGCCAGCCGGTCTCCGGAAATGCTCGAGAAGCTCTTCCGCGCCGGTGCCGATGCCTTCCGGGTCAACATGAGCCACGGCGAACACGCCGTCCATGCCGAGACGATCGCCGCGATTCGCGCGCTGGAGCGCAAGGTCAACCGCCCGATCACGATCCTTTGCGATCTGCAGGGCCCCAAGCTGCGCGTCGGCAAATTTAAGGATGGCCGCGCGGTGATCCGCCATTCAGGCCACTTCACGCTCGATCGCAATCCGGAGCCGGGTGACGAGACGCGCGTCCAGCTGCCGCATCCCGAGCTGTTCGGGATCCTGAAGCCGGGCCAGCGCCTGCTGATCGATGATGGCAAGTTGCGCCTGCGGGTGATCCGCGCGGACGACAACGAAATCCTCTGCTCGGCTGAAGTTGGCGGCGTTATCTCGGACCGCAAGGGCGTCAACGTGCCCGATGCGGTGATCCCGGTCCCGGCCATGACCGACAAGGACCGCCGCGACCTCGCCTTCGCGGTCACCCACGGTGCGGACTGGATCGCGCTTTCGTTCGTCCAGCGCCCCGAGGACGTTGCCGAAGCCCGCCGCCTGATGGGCGGTTATGGCGCGCTGATGGCCAAGATCGAGAAGCCCGCTGCCATCTCGCGGCTCGACGAAATTCTCGAACTCGCGGACGGCCTGATGGTCGCGCGCGGCGATCTCGGTGTCGAGTTGAACCCCGAGCAGGTTCCGCCGCTGCAGAAGCGCATCGTCGAGAAGGCGCGGCGCGAGGGCAAGCCGGTCGTGGTCGCGACGCAAATGCTCGAATCGATGATCGAGAGCCCGACGCCGACCCGCGCCGAAGTCTCCGACGTCGCCAACGCCGTCTATGACGGTGCCGATGCGGTCATGCTTTCCGCCGAGACCGCTGCGGGCGCCTGGCCGGAAGAGGCCGTCACGATCATGGACCGCATCGCCAGCGAGGTCGAGAACGATCCCGGCTATGCCGCGCGCGTCCATTTTATCGAGACCCGCCCCGATCCGACTACTGCCGATGCGCTGGCCGAGGCTTGCGCGAGTATCGCCAAGGCGCTCCCGATCGCGGGCATCATCGTGTTCACCGGCTCTGGCTCGACTGCCCGCCGCGTTGCGCGCGAACGGCCGGGCGTGCCGATGCTGGTGCTCACGCCCTCGACGATGACCGCGCGCAAGCTCGGCCTCCTCTGGGGCGCGCATGCCGTTGCCACCAAGGATATCGGCAGCTTCGAGGAAATGATCGCCAAGGGCAAGCGCATGGCGCTGCGCCACGCGTTCGGCACCGCGGGCTCGCGCCTGATCACGCTGGCGGGTGTCCCCTTCGGCACACCGGGTTCGACCAACCTGCTCCACATGGTGACGCTGAGCGGCGACGAACTCGCCAAACACGGCGGCTGACTTTCCCTCAGCCGCGCGCGCCGAACAGCGCCGAGCCGACGCGCACATGCGTCGCGCCCAGCATCACCGCGGTCTCGAAATCATCGCTCATACCCATCGAGCGTGAGGGCAGGCCGTGATCGTCCGCCAGCTTGGCCATCAGCGCGAAGAACGGCGCGGCCTCGATCCCGGCGGGCGGCACGCACATCAGGCCGATGACCGGCAGTTCCGCCGCGCGCGCCTCGGTGAGCAGTGCCGGCAGGTCCGCCACCGCGCAGCCACCCTTCTGATCTTCATCGCCGATGTTCACTTGCACGAATAGCGGCACCCGGCGGCCCGCCTTGTCCATTGCGCGGGCGAGTGCTGTCAGCAGCGAGGGCCGGTCGAGCGAATGGATACAGTCGAAGCGCCGCACCGCGTCCTCGGCCTTGTTCGATTGCAGCTGGCCGACGAGGTGCAGTCGAATATCGGGATATGCGTCCTGCAGCGCTGGCCATTTCGCGTCCGCTTCCTGAACGCGGTTCTCGCCGAACACGCGCTGGCCATCATGGATCAGCGACAGGATAGCCTCCGCCGGATGCGTCTTCGAGACGGCGACCAGCGTGATGTCCTCGGCCTTGCGGCGGGCAATGGCGGCGGTGCCGGCGATGCGCTCGCGCACGGCGGCGAGCGGGCTCAGGGTGGCCAACGCGGCCTCTGGATCGGTCATGGAGCGGTGCTATAGGCCGGGCATGCGCCGGTGTCATCCTGTCCCTCGGACCCTCCTCCTCACCGACGCGCGCAACGATCACTGCCTCGAATCCGCGATTTCCCGCCTGCCGAACGGCAGTGCGCTGGTGTTCCGACACTACCATCTGCCGCCAGTCCAGCGCCGCGTTCGCTTCGAGACTCTTCGCCGCCTCTGCAAACGACGGGGTCTGCTGATCATCATCGCCGGCGAGGCACGCGGTTGGCGAGCGGATGGCCGCTATGGCGCGCCGCAAAGCCTCGGCCGCACCACGGGCCTGCGCCTCGCCACCGCGCACTCGCTGGCGGAGATCGGCGCCGCCGTCCGCTGCCGGGCGGATGCCATCCTGCTCTCGCCTGTCTTCCCGACCCGTTCGCACCCCGGTGCGCCGGTCCTCGGCTCTGTCCGCTTCCTCCGCCTCGCGCGCCGCTCGCCGCTGCCCGTGATTGCGCTCGGCGGCATGACGAAGCGCCGCGCCGCACGTCTGCCGGTCTGGGGATGGGCGGCGATCGACGGCCTTGCGTAGAACCCGCAGAAACCCGCGACTCGCCGGGATTCCTTGGGTTTTGTGCTCCATGCGTTCTTGACGCCATCCCCCATCGGGGGGCATGATGGCGGAAGAAAGGGACAGGTACCATGGCATCTCGCGCACTCGTTTCGCCCACTGGAGGGCGTGCCGCAAAGGGCGCGGATTGGCGCGCGATCCTGAAGCGCAGCTTTCGCCGCAGCGCCGAGCTGATCGGCGCCGCACTGCTCTTTGCCGCGATGATCGCGCTCGGCCTCGCGCTCGCGACCTATACCCAGACCGATCCTTCGGGCAGCACCGCATCGGGCAGCCCGGTCGAAAACTGGATGGGCCTGCCCGGAGCCTGGGCCGCCGAACGCGTGCTGCTGTTCTTCGGTCTCCCCGGCGTGCTGCTCCTGCCACTGCTCTATGTCTTCGCGCGGCGGCTGTGGGACGCCGCCGGCGATCTGATCGACATCGACGAGGAGGACGAAGGCTTCGCGCCGCTGCCCGCGTGGTGGCGCCTCGCCCTGCTGCTCGCGCTCGCCATGGTGCTTGTCGGCACCGCGCTTGCGCTGGTGTTCACCGGCCCGGGCGGGACGCTTCCCGCTGGAGCGGGCGGCCTTGGCGGACTGCTCGGCGCGGCGCTTGTACGCGGTCTTGCGCATCTGGCCCCGCCTGCCGAACCGTGGATTGTGGGCATCGCGGCCTTTGTCTCTGCGATTGGCGGTCTCATCGTCACCGCAAAGGTCTTCGTGTTCGATTGGCACCGCCTGCCGCGCATCCCGGCCTTCCTGCGCCGCGGCGATCTCCCGGTGGCCGAAGCCGCCGCCGGTGTCGCCGCGCTGCTGCCAAAGCGCCCGTCCAAGCCCCGCAGCGAGCCAGCAGAAGAGGTGGCGGTTACGGCTGCCGATGCGACTTCCAAGCCGCGCCGCCCTACCGAGATCACCGACCCCTCGCGGCCGCCCGCACCCGCGCAGGTCTCCGGCAAGGCGCGGCAGGGCGATCTGTTCGACCAGTCGCAGTTCGCGCTCCCCGGCCTCGATATCCTCGAGCCGCTGCCGGTCGCCTCGGGGCCGAAGATCGACAAGCTCGCGCTCGAACGCAACGCGCGCCTGCTCGAGAACGTGCTCGACGATTTCAACGTGAAGGGCGAGATTACCGCGGTGCGCACCGGACCGGTCGTCACGATGTACGAGCTTGAGCCCGCCCCAGGCATCAAGGCCAGCCGCGTGATCGGGCTTTCGGATGATATCGCCCGCAACATGAGCGCGATCTCGGCCCGCGTCTCCTCGATCCCCGGCCGCACCGTCATGGGCATCGAATTGCCCAACGCGGTACGCGACATGGTCTCGTTCCGCGAGCTCGTCTCCTGCGACAGGTTCGTCAACTCGAAGGGCATGCTGCCGATCATCCTCGGCAAGGACATCGCCGGCGAACCCATCGTGGCAGACCTTGCCACCATGCCGCACTTGCTGGTTGCGGGCACCACCGGCTCGGGCAAGTCGGTCGGGCTCAACTGTATCCTGCTCTCGCTGCTCTACCGGCTCACCCCGCAGCAGTGCCGCCTGATCCTCGTCGATCCCAAGGTGCTCGAGCTCAAGTCCTACGATGATATCCCGCACCTCCTCTCACCCGTGGTGACCGAGCCGGCCAAGGCTGTGCGCGCCTTGAAATGGGCGGTCGAGGAGATGGAGCGGCGCTACCGCATGATGTCCTCGGTCGGCGTGCGCAACATTTCCGGCTTCAACGAGAAGGTCCGCGCCGCCGCCAGCAAGGGCAAGCCGCTCGGCCGCCGCATCCAGGTCGGCTTCGATCCCGATACCGGCGAGGAACTGTTCGAGGAACAGCAGCTCGATTACCAGGTGCTGCCGCAGATCGTGGTGATCGTCGACGAACTCGCCGACCTGATGGTCACCGTCGGCAAGGAAATCGAAGTCCTCATCCAGCGCCTCTCGCAGAAGAGCCGCGCGGCGGGCATCCACCTCATCATGGCCACACAGCGCCCCTCGGTCGATGTCATCACCGGGGTGATCAAGGCCAACCTGCCCACCCGCATCAGCTTCGCGGTCACCAGCCGCATCGACAGCCGCACGATCCTTGGTGAACAGGGCGCCGAACAGCTGCTCGGCAAGGGCGACATGCTGTACAAGCCCAGCACCGGTGCCATCGCCCGCGTCCACGGGCCGTTCGTCAGCGACGAGGAAGTCGAGCGCGTCGCCGATCATTGGCGCGGGCAGGGCAGCCCGGACTACGTCGATTCGGTCACTGAAGAGCCGGAGGACGGCGGCTTCGGTTTCGACGACCTCGATGCGACCGCCTCGGACAATCCGGAAGAGCGCAAGTACCGCCAGGTCTGCCAGCTCGTGTTCGAAAGCCAGAAGGCTTCTGCCAGCTGGGTCCAGCGCCAGATGGGGGTGGGCTACAACACCGCCTCCAAGTGGATCGAACGCATGGAAGCGGACGGTTTTGTCGGCCCTGCCAACCATGTCGGCCGCCGCGACATTTACCGCGACAAGGACGGCAATCCGCTGTGATCGGGAGGCGGCGGCCCCTCATCGCTTAACAATCCACGCCCGCCGCCGTTCTCCCTTGATGACCGGCGGCGGCCCCTCCTGCCTTGTTGTCGCTGCTACCGGTTTCCCGGCCCAACCCGGGATGGCGTTTGGCAAGCGAGAAAGGTCCAGGCGTGCCCTATGTAGCCCTGTCCCAGTGCTGGTTCACGCGGCAGCATCAGCCGACCGCTTGGCGCGCACGCGAGGACGATGGGGGCATCTACAGCATCTGCCGCCACTGCGGCCGCCGCATCGTCACCTGGGGCCGTCACCGCTGGGGCATTGCCGACGGCCTTGATGTCTCGCATCTTGCCGAGACGGTAACAGGGCGCTTCCTCACGGTGCTCGACAGCGCGGACGAGTTCGTCGTGCGGCGCTTTCCTGTCGATCACCTGTCGAATGAGGACGCGGTCGCGGCGTTCAAGCTCGAACTGCGCGAGCGCTATGGCATGGATGAGCCTGGCAGCGACATCGTGCTGCTTGACAGCGCCGATCAGAGGCCGCAGCGACCGCGCAAGCCGCCGCCGATCACCGCCCGCCCGGCACAGGGTAGCCCGCGAACCGCTTGATCTGGCGCAGCGAGAAGCTCGATCGCATCGACGAGACGCCAGGAAGCCGCGCGAGGCAATCGCGGTGGATGCGGTCGTACTGGTCAAGATCTGCTGCCGCCACGCGGAGCAGGTAGTCCGCGCCGCCGGACATCAGGTGGCACTCGAGGATGTCGTCGAAATCCCCCACCGCGCGCTCGAAGCGGTCCATCGCCTCGCGGCTCTGGCTGGTCAGCGTGATCTCGACAAAGACGAGCGCGGCAAGCCCGATCCGGCGAGGGTCCACGCGCGCGGCGTAGCCGCTGATCACCCCTGCTTCCTCGAGCGCCCGCACGCGCCGGTGGCACGCCGAAGGCGAGAGTGCGACCGCCTCGGCGAGCGTCGCAATGGGCCGCGCCGAGTCGTGCTGCAGTGCATCAATCAACGCGGCGTCGATACGATCCATGCAAGAATTTCCTGCAAACTGGCCATATAATAGGATGTATCACCAAAATCAGTACGGCGATACCATCAATCAGGTGAAACAAGGCGCGCGGCCGGGTGTATCCTTTCGCCAACCCAGAGCGAAAAGGATCCTGCTATGCGTGTCGGTACCGTCCGGGAAATCAAGAACCACGAATACCGCGTCGGCCTGACGCCCGAGAGCGCGCGCGAACTCGCTGCGCATGGCCACGCAGTCTGGGTCGAGACCGGCGCCGGGCTCGGCATCGGCGCGGCGGACCGCGACTACGAAGCCGCCGGTGCGGTGATCAAGCCCGATGCCGCCACGATCTTCGCGGAATGCGAAATGGTCGTGAAGGTCAAGGAACCGCAGGCCGTCGAACGCGCACAGTTGCGCGAAGGCCAGATCCTCTTCACCTACCTCCACCTCGCACCCGATCCTGAGCAGACCGCCGATCTCGTGAAGTCCGGCGTCACCGCGATTGCCTATGAAACCGTCACCGGCCCCGGCAACCAGCTCCCCCTGCTCAAACCGATGAGCCAGGTCGCGGGCCGCATGGCGATCCAGGCCGGTGCGACGGCGCTGGAGAAGGCCCACGGCGGGCGCGGTGTGCTGCTCGGAGGTGTGCCTGGCGTGCTCCCCGCCAAGGTCGCAGTGATCGGCGGCGGTGTCGTCGGTTTCAACGCGGCGCAGATGGCGGCCGGCCTCGGCGCCGATGTCACCATTCTCGACCGCGATCCCGAAGTGCTCGAACGCCTCGGCACCCACTTCGAAAGCCGCGCCAAGACGCGCTTCTCGAACCGCGCCAACCTTGCCGATTGCGTCGCCGAGGCGGACCTCGTCATCGGCGCGGTGCTGATCCCCGGCGCCGCCGCCCCCAAGCTTGTCACGCGCGAAATGCTCGCCACGATGAAACCCGGCGCGGTCCTTGTCGACGTCGCGATCGACCAGGGCGGCTGCTTCGAGACCAGCCGCGCGACGACCCATGCCGAACCGACTTTCGTGGTCGACGGCATCGTCCACTACTGCGTCGCCAACATGCCCGGTGGCGTGGCGCGCACCAGCACTTATGCGCTCAACAACGTTACCCTGCCCCATGCCCTCAAGATCGCCGATCTTGGCTGGAGGGCCGCGCTTGCCGCCAACCCGCATCTCGCGGCCGGGCTCAACGTCCATGCCGGTGAAGTGACCTATGAAGCGGTCGCGCGCGAACTGGGCTATGCTTACCGACCGGTGAGCGAACTGCTCGCCTGACCACAGGTGCCGAGTTAACGTTGCTCTAAGCTCATTTTGCTAGGATCCAGCCCATGGACTGGATCTGGCGCAGGATTGTGCTGTTCGGGCTGGTGGCGCTGCTATCCGGCCTGTTTGGCATGCCCGCTGCCGCTGCTCCTATTGCCGCAAGTCAGACCTGCCACGCCTCGGCGGACGCTACGGAAACCTATGCGAACTTGCGCCACGCTCCGGACCGCTGGGTCTGCGAGGATTCCGGCTACGATATCGGGCCGCCAAACCTCTATGTGCGCTTTCGCCTGACCGATCCGGCACAGCCGCGTGCGCAGAGTTTCGTCACCCACGCCTCACCCTTCAGCACCATCACGATCTGGGTGGTCGACGAGCGCGGCACTGTCCGCTTCGCGCGCTACAAGCCGACTTCGGTGCATCACCTCATCGCGGGTCCGCTGATGGCCATGCCGCTCCCGCAGACCCCCTCGCGCCCGCGTCTCGTCGCGGTGAAGATCGTGCAGCCGTGGAACAAGATCATCGCCAGCGAGGCCCGGCTCGACAGCGCGCCCGAAGGCTCCGGCTGGGACATGAGCGTGGTTGTCGCGATGGCGGCGATCTGCGGCATGCTGGTCGTCCCGCTGCTGCTCAATTTCGGCTTCTATCTCGTTTTGCGCCGACAGTTCGTACTCTGGCACGTCGTGATGGTGGGCCTCATGCTGGTGACGACAGTCGTTGGCACTGGCTTTGTCCACATCGGGGTTGATCCGCTGGCAGGAACCGAGGTTGCAATCAACAGCATCTGTTACTGTGCGATTGCCGCCGCGGGCCTGCTGTTCCTCGTCACCTTCCTCGAAAACGATGCCTTGTCCGTGCCCGTGCGCCGGCTGCTGATCGGCTGTGCGCCGCTGGTGTTCTGCGGCGGTGTGTTCACGGCCGCCAAGATTGAGGCCCTGCGCCCGTGGAGCGCGCTCGGGACCTATTTCAGCGTGTCGCTTGCCATCGTCCTGATCGTGATCGGCCTCGTCGACGCCTGGCGACGCGGCAGCAAGCTCGTCAGCTTCCTCATCCTCGGCTGGAGCCCGACGCTGATCGTCGGCGTCTATCGCATCGGCTGCTACGTGTTGCCCCATGCCCGGCCGACTGAATCCGTCGTCATCTTCCAGCTGACGATTGCCGCCGAAGTTCTCATCAACTCGCTTGGCATCGTGATTCGCTTCCTCGAACTGCGTCGCGAGCGCGACATTGCCCATGCGCGGGCGCTCGAACTCGAAGGCGTCGCCGGCCGCGATGCGCTCACCGGGCTGTGGAACCGCCATTCGATCGAGCGCCGGTTCAACGACCTGTTCCACCTCGGCTACCGCACCATGGCGGTCATCGATCTCGATCTCTTCAAGCGCATCAACGACCGGCATGGGCATGCTGTCGGGGATTCGGTCCTGAAGGTCGTCGCGACCGTCCTCGGCGAAGACGGCGATGCCTGCGCGATCCGCATGGGCGGCGAGGAATTCCTGCTCCTCCTGCGCGGTCCCGGCGCCGCCGAACGCGCCGAACGCTGCCGCCGCGCTCTCAGCACGCGCATCGCAGCCGCCGTCCCCGGCCTTGGCCACGTGGTCACGGCCAGCATGGGGCTGGTCGAGCACGACCTTTCCGGCAACCTCGATGTCGAATTCGCGGTGCTCTACAGCCACTGCGACCGCCTGCTCTACGAAGCCAAGCGCCTCGGCCGCAACCGCACGATGCGTGAACGGCTGACCGGCTTTACCCCGGATGCACAGGTGCGAACCGCCTAGCCGGTAAACAGCGCCGCCATGTCTGCGGGAACGCGCTGGATGCGCATGCTGGCCTTGTCGATCAGCACCCACTGCGTCCGCGCGCTGACAATGACCTTGCCCGCTGAGTTGCGAAAATCCACCCACCGGTCGAACCGCGCGCCGCGTGGGGCATCGGGCACGAACGTCTCCGCCGTCACGCTCTCACCCAGCGCGACATTGCCGCGATAGTCGATCTCGTGCCGCGTCACGACCCAGACGTAGGCGTCCTGCCACTCGGCCGGGGCCAGTGCTTCCCAGTGCGAGGTGGCCACTGCCTCCATCCACTGCACCCACACCGCGTTGTTCACATGGCCCAGCACGTCGATGTGCTCAGGCCCGGCGGTGAAGGTCTTGGCGTGCATGCTCAAGCCGCAACGACCAGTTGCGCGAGGATGAAGGCAAACTCTTCCGCCGTCTCGCGCAGCCCCTCGAACCGGCCCGACTTGCCCCCGTGCCCCGCGCCCATGTTGGTCTTGAGCAGCAGTTCGTTGCTGTCGGTCTTCAGCTCGCGCAGCTTGGCGACCCACTTCGCGGGCTCCCAATAGGTAACGCGGGGATCGTTGAGGCCTGCCGTCACGAGCATCGGCGGATAGGCCTGTGCCGAGACCTGATCGTAGGGCGAATAGGAGCGGATGAGGTCGAACGCCGCCTTGTCCTCGATCGGATTGCCCCACTCAGGCCACTCGCCGGGCGTCAGCGGCAGCTCCTCGTCGAGCATCGTGCTCAGCACATCGACAAACGGCACATGCGCCGCCACCGCGCCCCACAGCTCCGGATCGGAATTGATCACTGCGCCCATCAGTTCACCGCCTGCCGATCCGCCTGCAATCGCGATCTTGCCCGCAGCCGTGAAGCCTTCCGCAATCAGCCCCTTCGCCACGTCCACGAAGTCGTTGAACGTATTCGTCCGCTGCTGCAGCTTGCCCGCCTTGTACCAGCGCCGCCCCAGATCATCGCCGCCCCGGATATGCGCGATGGCATAGGCGAACCCGCGATCCACCAGGCTCAGCCGCGTGGTCGAAAAGCCCGGCCCGATGGCGATCCCGTAGGCGCCATAGCCATAGAGATAGAGCGGCCCACCTGCCTCCCGGCCCTTGCGCCAAACCACCGAGACCGGCACCGCCGTTCCATCACGCGCCGTGATCTCCAGCCGGGCCGTCTCGTAAAGCGAGGCATCATAGCCGCTCGGTATCTCCTGCGTCTTCAGCAGCTCGAGCCGCCCTTCGACCACGTGATAGTCATAGACTGAAGCCGGGCTGGTCATGGACTCGTAGCTGACCCGCAGCTTGTCCATCGCCCATTCCGGATTGTCGCCGAGCGACGCCTCATAGCTCGCTTCCGCAAACGCGATCGGCTCCACCCGAGCCGGATCGTCGTAGTAGCGCACCTCGATGCGGTCGAGCCCGCGCACCCGCCCCTCGACCACATAGAAATCGCGGAACAGGTCGAACCCGGTGAGGTAGAAGTCGTCCGTCCCCTCGATCAGTGTTGTCCATTCGCCGGGGCTCGTCAGTGGTGCCGTCGCCAGCCGGAAATTCTCGTGGGTGTCGTTGGTGTGGACGAACAGCGTGTCGCCACGCACATCCACATCATATTCCACCCCCGTCTGGCGCGCCCGCACCAGCAGCGGTGGCGCCAGAGGATCAGAAGCTGGAACCAGCCGCACTTCGCTCGTCTCGTGGTCGCCGGTCGCAATCACCAGCCACTCGTCATTGGCCGAAAGCCCGGCGGAAACGCGAAAGCCCTCGTCGTCTTCGTGATAGAGCTCGACATCGCTCTCCACCGGCGTTCCCAGCCAGTGCAGCCTCGCATTGTCCGTGCGCCACTGTGCATTGGCGAGGCTGTAGACGAGCGCCTTGTCCCCCGCCGCCCAGACGAGTGCGGAGAGTGTCCCCGGGATCACATCGGGCAGTTCCTCGCCTGTCTCGATCACCTTGATCCGCGCGGTGAACCGCTCCGATCCGTTGTCGTCCACGGCCCAGGCCAGCAGCCGCCCGTCACTGGAAACCGAGAGCGCCCCCAGCCGGAAGTATGCCTTGCCCTCGGCCAGCGCGACTTCGTCGAGGATCAGCTCATCCGGCCCGCCAGCGACGGGCCGCCGCCACCACTTCTTGTACTCGGCGCCTTCCTCGTATTCGATCCAGTACAGCCAATCGCCGTCCTTCTGCGGCACCGACTTGTCGGCTTCCTTGATCCGCCCGCGCATTTCGGCGAGCAGCGTCTCGACTGTGGGCTGTAGCGGCTTCATCCGCGCTTCGAACCACGCGTTCTCCGCCTCCAGATGCGCCAGCACGTCGGCGTCCTTCACCTCCGGATAGCCGGGATCGCGCAGCCAGTTGTACGGATCCTCGATCGTCACGCCGTGGTGCGTGAACGTGTGGGGCTTCTTGGCCGCAACCGGCGGTGCAGTGGGGGTGGTCTCCGTCATTCCCCGCATCTATGGTGCTATCCATGAGCCTGCAAGGCAGGCAGCACCGCTTCAGGACAAGACCCATGCTGATGAACACCCACGAAGCCCGTCTCGATGCCCTGCGCAAGGAGCTCGTGCGGCAGGAGCTTGACGGCTTTGTCATCCCGATTTCCGACGAGCATATGAGCGAGTACGTGGGCGCCTATGCCCAGCGCCTCGGCTGGCTGACTGGTTTCGGCGGCTCGGCCGGCACGGCGGTCGTGCTCAAGGACAAAGCCGCGATCTTCGTCGACGGGCGCTACACGCTTCAGGTCCGCGAACAGGTCGACGGGCGGCTCTACGATTACCAGTCGGTCCCGCAAACGTCCGTCGCCGCATGGCTCGGCGAGCACGCCCCCGAAGGCAGCTGCATCGGCTATGACGCTTGGCTCCACGGCAAGGGCTGGGCCGATGGCGTCGCCGCCGCGCTGAAGCGCCGCCACGCCAGCCTTGTTGCCGTCGCGCAGAACCCCATCGACGCAATCTGGCAGGATCGCCCCGCACCGTCCGCCGCTCCGGCGCTCGTGCACCCAGACGAATTTGCAGGTGCCTCCGCCCATGAAAAGCGCGCCGAAGTCGCCGCATGGCTCACCGCGCGCGGGCTCGACGCTGCGGTCATTTCCGCGCTCGACTCCGTGGCATGGCTGCTCAACATGCGTGGGTCCGATGTCGACTGCACGCCCGTTACGCTCTCGTTCGTGCTCGCCCATGCCGACGGCACCGCAGACCTCTTCATCGCTCCCGAGAAGGTCACGCCCGAACTCGCCCAGCACCTCGGCAATGCCGTGCGCGTGGCTGACCGCGCTGCCTTCACCCCCGCGCTCGCCGCGCTGGCGGGCAAGAAAGTCGCGGTCGATCCCGAACGCGCGGTTGCGGCGATCTATGAGCAGCTCAAGGCAGCGGGCGCCGAGGCCGTCTCGCTCACCGATCCCACCGTGCTGCCCAAGGCCTGCAAGAACCCGGTCGAGCAGGCTGGCCACCGTGCCGCGCAGGCCCGCGATGGCGCGGCGATCACGCGCTTCCTCCACTGGCTCTCGAATGCCGCGCCGCAGGGCACCGAAACCGAACTCTCCGCCGCCGCCGCCCTGCGCGCCGAGCGCGAGAAGACCGGCCTGCTGCGCGATCTCTCGTTCGACACGATCTCCGCCGCTGGCCCCAATGGTGCCAGCCCGCATTACAAGGTGGACGAACACACCAACCGCGCGATCGAACCCAACAGCGTCTATCTCGTGGACTCGGGCGGCCAGTATCTCGACGGCACGACCGACATCACCCGCACTGTCTGGATCGGCCCCGACGCACCCCCGGCGGAAGTGAAAGACCGCTTCACCCGCGTGCTCAAGGGCCACATCGCGCTTGATCTCGCTGTGTTCCCGGAAGGCACCGTCGGCAGTCAGCTCGACAGCTTCGCGCGCCAGTTCCTGTGGTCCGCCGGGCTCGACTACGCACATGGTACCGGCCACGGCGTCGGCAGCTTCCTTGCGGTCCACGAAGGCCCGCAGCGGATCGCCAAGGCGGCGGGCGGGCAGGCCGGCACCGGCCAGCCGCTCCTCCCGGGCATGATCCTCTCGAACGAGCCGGGCTACTACAAGGCCGGCGAGTACGGCATCCGCATCGAGAACCTCGTGCTCGTCGAGGAACGCCAGATTCCGGGTGCCGAGGGCACGTTCATGGGCTTCGAGACGCTCACCTTCGCTCCCATCGACCGCACGCTGGTCGAACCCGCGCTGCTCCTGCCGCACGAGCGCGACTGGTGGAACGCCTATCACGCCAAGGTTCAGGCTCTGCTCGCCCCGCAGCTGTCCGGCGCCGACCTCGCCTGGCTGGAGGCTGCCTGCGCCCCGTTGTAAGTATATCCGTTCCTGATATGTTCTGATTATCGCGACTCGATGAAGAGGAGGATTGGATGATCGGTTACGTGACTCTGGGAACCAATGATCTCGCGCGCGGCGCGAAGTTCTATGATGCGATCGCTGCCGAAATGGGCACGGGCCGCATGTACGAATGGGAAGCCGCGATTGCGTGGGGCGAGCCGGGCGGCGGCGCCGGCATCGGGCTGATGAAGCCCTACAATGGCGAGCCTGCCACAGTCGGTAACGGCGTGATGGTCGCGCTCGAAGCCAAGGATCCGGCGCATGTCGACCGGCTTTATGCCGCGGCACTCGCCAATGGCGGCACCTGCGAAGGCCCTCCAGGACCGCGCGGCGAAGGCGGATTCTACGCGGCCTATTTCCGTGATCCCGATGGCAACAAATTGAACGCCTTCGTGATGGGAGCCTGACCGTCATGGCGCACCGCCTCGATACGAACCCGATCCACATCGGCCTCGGCGCGAAGGCGGTGCCCCAGCCTGCCTTCACCGGCATGGAGTGGTACGGCGGCTATATCGCCCGGCATGGTGCTGACGGGGCGGAAGGCCGCCTCGTCAGCCAGCACAGCTTCACCGAAAGCTGGGACAGCTGGGAAATGCACCCCGCGGGCGATGAAGTCGTCCTTCTGCTTACCGGCGAGGCGGTGCTCCATCAGGAGCTTGCGGACGGCACCACGGCCGAAGTGCGTCTCGCCGCGGGCGAATACGCGGTAAACCCGCCCGGCGCATGGCATACGATGGATCTGATGTCGGCCGAAGCAACCGCGCTCTTCATCACCTCCGGCATCGGCACAGAGCATCGCCCGCGCTGAAACGTCCGCGACAAAGTGCGACAAAGAACCGTATCGGCGGGATAATGCTGCGACAACCCGGTCCTAGAACGGACACAGCGGGAAGGGCGATCCTTCCCTGCGTCCCTTCAGGACAAGGACCGCGCATCATGAAGAAGACCACACTCGCCGCCACTGCGGCTGTTATCCTGACCGCTTCCACCGCGCTCTATGCCGCCTATCCTGCGCTCGCCGAACCGGGCCGCGATCCGATGGGCGATGCCACGATCACCTGGGCCGATGCCAAGGCCAAAGTCGATGCGATGTGGACAAGGCTGGACGTCAACAAGGATGGTGTGCTCAATCAGGCCGACCGCGAGGCCAAGATGGCCGAGATGTTCGACATGATCGATACCAACCACGACGGTTCGATCAGCAAGGCCGAATTCATGGAGCATCACAAGAAGATGATGGATGGTCCCGGCTGGAAGGACGGCAAGGGCCGTGATGGCGCCTCGGGCATGATGCCCCCGCCGCCTCCGGGTGCCGGAATGGGCATGATGATGGGTCCCGGCGCGCACTTGATGCGCGAAATGGCCGAGAAGGCCGATGCCAATCATGACGGCACAATCACCCGCGCCGAATTCGATGCCGCCGCCAAGGCTCGCTTCGATGCCGCCGATACCAATCACGATGGCAAGCTGACTGCTGCCGAGCGCCGCGCCGCATGGATGCAGATGCGCAAGGAGCACGGCGGCTGGCGCGGTTGGCGTGGCGGCCGCGGCATGCACGGCGACATGGGCGATATGCCGCCTCCACCACCGCCGCCGGGTGCCTGATATGGCCGCCATGCCTGACGCGACCCGAGTTCTGGTCGTCGATGACGAGGCCGCGCTGCGCGAACCCCTGTCGGACTATCTGGTCCGGCAGGGGTTCGCTGCTGCGCAGGCTGCCAGTGCTGCCGAGGCCCGCGCGCGGCTCGCCGCCGAAGCCTATGATATCGTCCTGCTCGATATCATGATGCCGGGGGAGGACGGCCTCTCACTCTGCCGCCACCTGATCGAGGCGCGCCAGCTGCCCGTCATCTTCCTCACCGCGCGCGGCGAGGCGACCGACCGTATCGTCGGGCTCGAGATCGGCGCTGACGACTATGTCGTGAAGCCGTTCGATCCGCGCGAACTCGTCGCCCGCATCCGATCGGTGCTGCGCCGCGCATCCCGCGTGCCCGATAGCAAGGCCGGCGCGGCGGAAGAATTCCACTACCTGTTCGACGGCTGGCGCCTCGATCCGCTGCGCCGCCGCCTCACCGACAGCGAAGGCGCGGTCGTCTCCATCTCCTCCGCCGAGTTCCGCCTGCTCGTCGCTTTCCTCGATCACCCGCGCCAGGTGCTCGATCGCGACCGCCTGCTCGATATGGTGCAGGGCCGCGAGGCACATCTGTTCGACCGTGCGGTCGACAACCAGATCAGCCGCCTGCGCCGCAAGGTCGAACGCGACAGCCGCAATCCCGAACTGATCCAGACGGTGTGGGGTGGCGGCTACATGCTTGCCGCCGAAGTGCGCAAGGTGCCCGCCGATGGCTGAGAGCCCAGCGCGTTTTCGCCTCTGGCCGCGCAGCCTTCAGGGCCAGATGCTGCTCGCCATCGCGCTTGCGCTGATGGTGGCGCAGGGGCTTTCCGCCGCGCTGATGTGGCGCATGCAGCACGAGCGGCACTTCGCCGGGATCGTCAACTACGCTGCGTTCAGCCTGCTCGGGCGCCATCCCCGCGCCCAGTTCGGTCCGCCGCCGCCGCCGATGGGTGAAGAACCGGAAATCGGCTTCCGCATGCCGCGCCCGCTGCGCGTGCAGGAGGAACTGCGCGCGCCGCAGATGGCCGGAGATCGCCGCCGTCCCGAGATCGAGGATGCACTGCGCCAGGTGCTCGAAGCGCAGGGCGTCGATGCCAAGCAGCTCTTTGTGGCCGAGCGCGATCCCGCGCGCGATCCGGTGATCACCGAATGGCTCGCCCGGCGCGGACCCCGCCTGCGGCCTCCCGGCCAGCCCCGTCCGCGCCTGATCGTCGCCGCCATCGGGCGGACCGACGGTAGCTGGCTCACCGCTCGCCTGCTCGCCCCGCGCACCGAACGCGCGATGCTGACGACGCTGATCCTGCAGACGCTTTTTATCTACCTCGTCCTCGTCGGCACGGTCGCGCTGATCCTGCGCCGCATCGCGCGCCCGCTGAAGGCGCTGACGGCGCAAGTCGAAGGCTTCGCCCGCTCGCGCACCGCCGCCGGCCAACTCGCGCCCGAAGGTCCCGACGACATCCGCCGGCTGATCGTGGCGCACAACGCGATGGAACGCCGCGTCGGCGCATTGCTTGACGAGAAGGACGTGATGCTCGGCGCCATCGGCCACGATCTCAAGACGCCGCTCGCAGCGCTGCGGGTGCGGATCGAGGCGGTCGAGGACGATACCGAGCGCAGCCGCATGGCCGCCACCATCGAGGATATAAACCGCTCGCTCGACGATATCCTGAGCCTCGCCCGCGTCGGCCGTCCTTCCGATCCGCTCGAGCAGACCGAACTCTCGGCGCTCGTTGCCGATGTCGTCGGCGAGTATGAGGACATGGGCGAAGACGTAACGCTCGGCGAGGCGGACCGCATGGTCATGCCGCTGCGCGCCACCTGGCTGCGGCGCGCCTTGCGCAATCTCGTCTCGAACGCGCTGCGCTACGGCATCCGCGCCCGCGTCACGCTGCGGCGCGAAGGGGGCGAGGCGGTGTTGACCGTGGAGGATGATGGCCCCGGCATCCCCGAGCACGAGATCGCCCGCATGCTGGACCCGTTCACCCGCCTCGAAGCCTCGCGCAATTCGGCCACCGGCGGCGCAGGTCTTGGCCTGACGCTCGCCCGCGCGATTGCCGACCAGCACGGCGGTGCGCTGATCCTCGCGAACCGGCGCGAAGGCGGCGAGACCAAAGGCCTCACCGCCACGCTGCGTCTGCCGCTTACTTGAGCTTCGCGATAGCCGCCGTCAGGTCGGCCCCGCGCAGCTCCTTGAGCTTGCCGCAGGCGCGCACGCGCTCGATCGTCCGCTCCAGCTCCAGTGCGCCCGACTTGCCGGCGAACTTCGCGCGCAGCCCGTCAAACTCGTCGGCCTGCGCCACCGAGCAGAAGTTGCCGAGGATCTGGGGCAGGCGCGCGCCGAAGAAGATGCCCGCACCGCCGTTCAGCAACTCGTCGAGGTGCGCTTTCATCCAGCCATAGCCATAGTCGCGCGTCTCGGGCGTATAGACCACATAGCGCACGAAATTGAGCTTCTCGGACTGGCGCAGGCGCTTGTCCTGAAACTCCTCGAGCACCCACTTCGCCGTTGTCGCATCGCCGCTCGAACCGATCGCGCCGAGCGCTGCCGGGCGGAACAGCGGGTCTTCCGATGCCAGCGCCTTGTCCATAAGTGCCTTGGCGCCGTCCAGCTTGTGCGAACCCAGCCAGGCATCGAACGCCGCGCCGAAGAGCGCCGGATCGAGCGCACCCGCATCGCCGCCGAGATAGGCATCGACCGCCGTGCTCAGCCTTGCCCGCAGCGCCTCGTCGCGCGCGGTCCCCGCAAGCAGTTCAACGAGCTGCACGCGGCGCTGCTGCTTCTCCGGATCATCGCCGGCATGTGCGCCCGCCTTCGGATCGAGCCCCAGCGCCTTCAACTGCGGGGCGTAAAGCCCATCGACGAAGGCGCGGAACTGCGGCTTAGCGCTTGCCGCGATCACGCCGCGATCGGCCATCGCCTGCAGCAGGCCGGTGGCATTGCCGCTCGCATAGCTGTCCGGATTGGCCGCCAGTGCCCGCGCGCCTGCAATCAGCTGGTCTGAGCTCAGCCGCCCGGCGTAGAAGCTGGCGTTCATGCTGTCTTCCACCGCCAGCGCCTCGCTGCCGGTCATGCTCGGCACCGCCGCGATCAGCGCATCCCACTCCTTGGCGGGCAGTTCGAAGCGGTAATAGCCGGTGCCGCCCGCATTGGGCATGATCGGCCCCATGCTCTTCAGCGTCACCGTCGTGGTCTTGTCGGTCATCAGCGTGCACTGGCGCACATCGCCCTGGCGCATGCACAGCGGGATACCCCACGTGGTGTCCGGGCCCTTCATGCCATAGCGCACGAAGCGGCTCTGGGTGACTTTCCAGCTCTGCGGTCCGGCACGTTCCAGCGTCACCAGCGGCACACCCTGCTGATCGGTGAAGCTCTGCATCGCCGGCAGGATACGCGGATCGCCCGCCGCATCGGCCATCGCCTTGAAGAACTCGGCGGTCGTCGCGTTGCCATACTTGTGCGCCGCCATGTAGCCGCGGACGCCGTCGCGGAACTTGGTGTCGCCCATGAATGCGGCGATCATCGCCACGACATGGCCGCCCTTGCCGTAGGTGATCGTGTCAAAGGCCGCATCGATCTGCGCGTTCTTCTCGATCGGCTGGTGAATCGGCCGTCCGGCAATCAGCGCATCGATGCCCATCGCGCTGAAGCCCTCGGCCAGTGCGCCCGCGCCGATGTTCAGGTCAGGCCGCCATTCGTTGCCGATGCGGAAGCCCATCCAGTTGGCGAAGCTCTCGTTGAGCCAGATGTCGTCCCACCACGCCGGGGTGACGAGATCGCCGAACCACTGGTGCGCCAGCTCGTGCGAAACAACCATTCCGAAGGTGCGCTTCTGCGCGGTCGAGGCCTTGTCATCCATGACGAGGATGCTGTCGGCATAGAGGTCCGCGCCGGCGTTCTCCATCGCGCCGGGGAGGATCGGCGTCGTGATCTGGTCGAGCTTCGGGTACGGGAAGCTCTGGCCGAAATAGGCTTCGAGGTGCTGCACCACGCCCTTGGTGCCTTCGAGTGCGAAATCGAGCTTGCCCGCATTCTGCTTGGTCGAAACGATGCGGATCGGCAGCGGCGTCTGGCGCTGCGGTGTCGGCGGTACGGCGCCTTCCACTGTCACGAACGGGCCGACCATCAGCGCCACGAGATAGCTCGGCAGCGGCAGCGTCTGGCCGAAGGTGTGGACGGTTGTGCCGTTCACGGTTTCGGTCTTCACTTCCGGCGCATTGCTTACCGCCGTGAGACCGGCGGGCGTGCGCAGCGTGACATTCCACGGCACCTTGAAGCCCGGCTCGTCGAACGAGGGGAAGCTCGCGCGCGCGTCGATCGATTCGTGCTGAGTCCACGAATACCAGTCGTCGCCCACCTTCACGCGGAACATGCCCGCCGGGCCTTCACCGAAAGGCGCGTCATAGTCGAACGCGAAGGTCGTCTTGCCCACTGGCAGCGGCGCATCGAACATAAGCAGTGCCACGCCGGTCGGATCGACCTGCCGGAACGTGCCGACCACCGGCTGGCCGCCGACCATCGCCGTCACCTTGCCGACTTTCAGGTCGCGCCCGTGCATCCACACATAGCGGCCGGCCTTCTTCACATCGACGTCGATCTCGACATGACCGGAGAAGCGCTCTTTGGTCGGATCGACGGTCAGATCGAGCCGGTAGGTCTGCGGGACAACCGCGCCGTCGAGCTTGCCGGCGGGCATCTGGCCCGCTTCCGCTGGGACTGGCGCTTCGGTCGCCGCCTGCTGGGCGAGAACGGGGGAAGCAAGGAAAGTGCCGGCGAGCAGTGTCGCGGCAAGCATCAGTGTACGCATGTCAGCCTTTCAGATCAGACCGGTAATCAGGCCCGGTCCATAATGCCGCCTGCCTGCCCTGATCCTGTTTCATCCGCAACCGCATTCGACGAACCGCTCGCCTGCGTCGTCGAATGACAGTCAGCCTACCGCAGCAAGCCGCCCAAGAGGCCGCGCGCAAACCGCCCGAACGCTGCACCGCCGATCTGCGTCGCGATCGTACCGACAATCGCGCTCGCTCCGGACTCTATCGGCGAGGCGCGCGACTTCTTGCCCGTGATCTGCGCCGCGATCACCGATCCCGCCGAAGCGGCGATGGCGCCAACCGCAGCCTTGCCCGCCTTGCCCCACATCGAAGGCGTCTGCCGTGCCGAGGCCTGCTGCGCGGCGGCTCCCTCGGCTTCCACCTGCTGTGCGGCGGCAGCGGCATCGGCAGCCTTCTGCGCGAGCACCTCGGAAGCAGACTCGCGGTTCACCGCCGTGTCGTACTTGCCCTCGAACGGGCTGATCGACTGGATCACCGCGCGTTCCTTCGCGTCCAGCGGCCCCAGCCGTGAACGCGGCGGCGCCACCAAAGTCCGCTGCACGATCCCCGGCGCACCATCGGCATCGAGCGTCGAAACCAGCGCCTCGCCCACCTTCAGTTCAGTGATCACGGTCTCGACATCGAGATCGGGATTGATGCGGAAGGTCTCTGCCGCTGCCCGAATCGCCTTCTGGTCGCGCGGCGTGAACGCCCGCAGGGCATGCTGAACCCGGTTGCCCAGCTGGCCCGCGATCTTCTCCGGAATGTCGATCGGGTTCTGCGAGACGAAATAAACGCCTACGCCCTTCGAACGGATCAGGCGGACGACTTGCTCCACCTTGTCGAACAGCGCTTCCGGTGCGTCGTCGAACAGCAGGTGCGCCTCGTCGAAGAAGAACACCAGCTTGGGCTTTTCGGGATCGCCCACTTCCGGCAGCGCCTCGAACAGCTCGCTCAAAAGCCACAGCAGGAATGTCGCGTAGAGCTTCGGGCTCTGCATCAGCTTCTCGGCGCTGAGCACGTTGACATAGCCGCGCGCCTGATCGTCGGTCTTGATGAAGTCGTTGATCTCGAACGCCGGTTCCCCGAAAAACCGGTCCGCGCCCTGGCTCTCGAATGCCAGCAACTGGCGCTGGATGGTGCCGACGCTGGCCTTGGAAACATTGCCGTACTTGGCCGCCAGCTCGCCGGCATTCTGCGCGCAGGCCATCAGCGTCGCCTGCAGGTCGGCGAGGTCCAGCAGCAGCAGCCCGTTGTCGTCGGCATAGCGGAAAGCGATGTTGAGCACGCCTTCCTGCGTCTCGTTGAGCCCCATCAGCCGCGCCAGCAGCAGCGGGCCCATTTCCGAAATCGTCGTGCGGATAGGATGCCCGGCTTCGCCGTAGAGGTCCCAGAACACCACCGGATTGTCGGCATAGGTGAACGGATCGATGCCGAGTTCTTTCGCGCGGCTCTCGATCTTGTCGGCATGCTTGAACGTCGGGCTGCCGGGCATGCCGATGCCGGAAAGGTCGCCCTTCACGTCGGCGAGGAACACCGGCACGCCGCGCGCGGAAAACTGCTCGGCCATGCCCTGAAGGGTCACGGTCTTGCCGGTCCCGGTCGCCCCCGCCACAAGTCCGTAGCGGTTGGCGCGGTCCAGCCGCAGCATCTGGCGTTCGCCGCCTGCACTCAGGCCAATGTAGATGTTGTCCATATGCAGTGTTCCACCCGTGCCGTGCTTCCAGCCATGTCCCGCCGTTCTTGTTCCCCGGAATGAAAGAGTAGGAAAGCGCTTTTTGCATCCGGGGCGGAGCGCCGCTAAAGCGCGGTTCCCATCATGACCGCCAATCCCTTCATCCTGCTCGACGACGCCCGCGAAGAAGGCGCTGGCCCGGCGCGGCTCTATACGGCCCCGGCGGAGATCGTCATCGCGCGCCGGCCGGATGAGGTGGAAGCCGCGCTCGCCCGCATTGGCGCAGCGCCGGGGCACTGGGCGGGCCTGATCGCCTACGAAGCCGGCCTCGCGCTCGAACCGCGCCTTGCCGCGCGCCTGCCCGCCCGTGCCGGCGCGACCGGGCCATTGGTCTGGTTCGCCCGCTTTGCCGAAATGCGCGAACTAACCGTTGCCGAGGCGCAAGATTGGCTTGATGCGATGGTGGAAGGCAAGGGCCGCCTCGGTCCGCTCGATCCGCAAGTCTCGCCCGGCGGCTACGGCACTGGCTTCGAGAGCCTCAAGTCGGCCATTTCCGCGGGCGACATCTATCAGGCGAACTACACCTTCGAGCTTGGCGGCTCATGGACCGGTGATCCGCTCGCCATCTACCGCGCGCTCCGGTCCGACGCCCGCTCCGGCTACGGGGCGGTGATCTGGGACGGCGCACACTGGCACCTCTCGGTCTCGCCCGAGCTGTTTTTCACGCTGGAGGATGGCCGCGCCGAGGTCCGTCCGATGAAGGGCACTGCCCCGCGCGGACGGACACTGGAGGAAGACGCGGCCAACAAGGCGGCGCTTTCAGCCAGCGTCAAGGATCTCGCCGAGAACCTGATGATCGTCGACTTGATGCGCAACGATCTCTCGCGCGTCGCCGAGCCCGGCAGTGTGCGCGTCGAAGCGCCTTTCGCGGTCGAGACCTACCCCACCGTCCACCAGATGGTGACCACCGTCCACGCCCGCCTGCAGCCCGGCGCCGACGCCCGCGATCTGGTACGCGCGATCTTCCCCTGCGGCTCGATCACCGGCGCGCCCAAGATCCGCGCGATGGAACTGATCGACGAGATCGAACGCGATGCGCGCGGCCTCTACTGCGGCGCCATCGGGCGGATCGACGTGTCCGAAAATCAGCAGGCTGGTGACGCCGCCTTCAATGTGGCAATCCGGACCGTACGGCTGCTTCCGGACTATCCGGGCGCGGGCCGGGGGCGCGCTACCATGGGGGTCGGTTCCGCAGTCGTTGCGGACTCTTTATCCCTTGCCGAATGGCGCGAATGCCTGGTGAAAGGGGATGTCTTGCGTCTGGAGGCCAGCAGCGCCGATCTGATCGAGACGATGGCGTTCGATCCGGCAGAGGGCATCGCGTTCCTCGAACTCCACCTCGAACGCATGAAGGCCAGCGCTGCCGAACTCGGCTTCGAATTCGATCGCCACGCGCTGCGCAACGCCATCCACGTCCTCTGTTTCGATCTCGATGCGCCATCCAAAGTGCGCCTCCTCGTCTCGAAAAGCGGTGCCCACGCGCTCGACGCGGCGCCGATGCCACCGGCCCTGCCGGACCCGGCGATCTGCGCCATCCTGCCACTGCCGGTGGCGGAAGGCGATTGGCGCCTGCGTCACAAGACCACCGACCGGCACTTCTACGAGGATGCCCTGCGCGCAGCCAAGGCCGCCGGAGCGCATGAAACCCTGCTCCTGCGCGATGATGGCCGCCTCACCGAAGGCAGCTTCACGAACATTTTCGTGCCTCGCGGCGATGTGCTGGTCACGCCGCCCGCCGCACTCGGCCTCCTCCCCGGCGTGCTGCGCCGCAGCCTGCTGGGTAGCGGCCGCGCGGTCGAAGGCGATGTGCGCCTGAACGATCTCGAATCCGGCTTCTTCATCGGCAATGCCCTGCGCGGCCTGATCCCCGCCAGGCTGCTCGGCGCATGAGCGAGCCGCATTCCAGCGAGGCTCTGGGGCGCATTTCCGCCTCGCGCACCACGGTGATGACCGACCGCGCCATCGCGCTGCGCGCCGAAGGCCGCGACATCATTTCGCTTTCGGTCGGCGAGCCGGACTTTCCCACCCCGCCACACGTGATCGAAGCCGCCAAGGCCGCGCTCGATGCGGGCGACACGCGCTACACCGCCGTCCCCGGCACGGCGGCGTTGAGGGAAGCGGCCGCGCTCCACTTCGTGCGCGATCTCGGCATCGAAGTGCCGCCTTCGCAGGTCATCGTCAGCGCGGGCGGCAAGCAGGCGATCTTCCTCGCGATCGCCGCCACCGCCGGCCTCGGTGATGAAGTCCTGATCCCGGCCCCGTGGTGGGTCAGCTACCCCGAGATCGTCCGCTTCGCCGGGGCCGAGCCCGTCGCACTGCCGACCACGCCCGAAACCGGCTACCGCATCAGCGCCGAACAGCTCGCCGCCGCGATCACCCCGCGCACCCGCTGGCTCCTGCTCAACAGCCCCGGCAATCCCACCGGCGCGGTCTACTCCGCCGATGACCTTGCCGCGCTCGGCGAAGTCCTGCGCCGTCACCCCCAGGTTCTTGTCCTCAGCGACGATATCTACGCGCCCTTGCGCTACACCGCAGGCGCGCATGCCACGCTCGCGGTCGTGTGCCCGGACCTTTCCGACCGTGTCCTCACCGTCTCCGGTGTCTCCAAGAGCCACGCGATGACCGGCTTCCGTATCGGCGTCTCAGCCGGGCCGCAGTGGCTGATCGGCGCGATGGCCAAGCTGCAGTCGCACGCTTCGGGCAATCCCTGCTCGATCAGCCAGGCCGCCGCCGTTGCTGCCTTCACCGGCCCGCAGGAGTTCCTGCTCGATTGGCGCGACCGTTTCCGCGTGCGCCGCGATGCCGCCGTCGCAGCCCTCAATGCGATCCCCGGCCTCTCCACTCCGGTTCCCGATGGCGCATTCTACTGCCTCATCGACGCGGCCCCGCTGATGGCCCGCTTCGGCGATGACGAGGCGCTCGCGCTCCATCTCCTCGACCATGGCATCGCGGTCGTCGCCGCATCGGCCTTCGGCGGCAAGGACGGCTTCCGCATCAGCTTCGCCGCAGATGACACCCGCCTTGCAGAAGCTTTCCGGCGCATCGCGGATGCGCTGGCATGATCACGCTCCCCATCCTGTTCGAAGACGGCGAGGCGCTCGTCATCGACAAGCCCGCCGGCCTCCCGATCGACCGACCGCGCGCCGGAGGCACCAGCCTCGAGAACTATCTCGATGCCCTGCGCCTCGGCTTCCAGCGCCTGCCGCTCGCGGTCCACCGGCTCGATCAGGATACCTCGGGCTGCCTGCTCCTCGCGCGCCACGCCAAGGCCCACAAGCGCTTCGCCGCTGCGTTCGAGGCGCGGCAGGTGGAAAAAGTCTACCTCGGGATCGTCGCCGGTCCGGTGGCAGACGATGAGGGCACTATCGCGCTCAATCTCTCAAAGATCAGCAGCGCCGAGAAAGGCTGGCGCATGATCCCGGCCCGCGCCGGCAAGCCCGCCGTCACCCACTGGCGCGTGGTCGAGCGCAAGGAGGGGCTGACCCTCGTCGAGTTCCGGCCCGAAACCGGCCGCACCCATCAGATCCGCGTCCATGCGCTCGCCGGCCTTGGTGCCGCACTGCTTGGCGATCCGATCTACGGCACGGGCGGAGGCGCGCGCCGTACCATGCTCCACGCCGCCGCGCTCACCGTCCCGCGCGAAGGCAAGCCGCCGATTGCCGCCACCGCGCCGCTTCCCGCCGATTTCGCCGCTCTCGGGTTCACATGTCCGCAGCAGACGCCCTGATCGAGCGCGCGCTCGGCCTTATCGAGGAGAGCTTCATCGCCTCCGCAGGCCCCGGCGGGCAGAACGTCAACAAGGTGGCGACTGCTGTCCAGCTCCGCCTTGATGTCTTCGCGCTGCGTCTCACGCCCGAAGTGTTCCATCGCCTCAAGGACCTCGCCGGCAGCAAAATGACCGCCAAGGGCGAGATCATCCTCACCGCGCGCACGTACCGCACGCAGGAACAGAACCGCGAGGACGCGAGGAGCCGCCTCGCCGAACTCTTGCGTGAAGCGGCGACATTGCCCGCCCGCCGCGCCAAGTCCCGCCTCAACCGCGTCGGCAAGACCGAACGATTGGCGGGCAAGAAGAACCGCAGCGCGATCAAGGCCGGGCGCGGCAAGGTGCGGCTGGACTAGGGCTTTTTGGCAGGCTCCGCCGCTGCCGCTTCCGCTTCCGACGCAGGGATCGTCGCCAGGTCGGCAGGAACCGTCGCATCCACCAGCGGCGGGGCAGGGCGCTTCTGCAGCATTTCCGCCGCTTCATCGAGCGCGCGGGCTTCGCCGACGGTCACGCCGCCGGGCCCCGGATCAGTGTCCTGCTGACAGCCGTCGAGGCAAAGGGCTGCGGGGAGCAGCGCCAGTGCGGTCAGAGCCGCGCGCAGGCTCCCCGAGCGCCTCATTACTGCGGCTTCTGCTGCGATTCTTCAGCGGCAGCAGCGGCAGCGGCCTTGGCTTCCTCGGCTGCCGAGACGGCGCTGTCAGCCGCGCTCTTTGCAGCATCCTCGGCGCTCAGCGCGGCCTGCGAGGCATCGGCGGCGGGAGCCGGAGCAGCTGCCGACGGCTCTGCCGAAGGCAGTTCGTCCGCGGGCATCTCGACGTTGTCAGCGGTTGCGCCCGAAGAAGCGTCGTCGGTCTTGCCGCAGGCGCTCAGCGCGAAGGCCGCCGCGCAGGCCAGCACGGTCGCGAGGCGCTTGATCTGGGTGGTCTTGGTCATGATAGTCCCTCAGGCTGATCTGTATGGTCCGTTCCGGCGGCATATCACCGCGGTGCCCGCGCGTTCTAGTGCGCCGTATTGGCCATGGCAAACCTCAAACGGACGACGTTAAGGGTTATCTGATCGTTCTATCATATAAGGATGTCCTTATATGTCTTGCATCATATAAAGAAGGCTTTATATCGCTATGCCAATGTCCGTGCTCGAAACCCTCCGCGCCTTGGCTGATCCGACCCGGCTGCGCATCATGCGGCTGCTGGCCAGCATGGAACTCGCCGTGGGCGAATTGGCGCAAGTGCTCGGGCAGAGCCAGCCACGTGTTTCCCGCCACATCAAGATCCTTTGCGATGCGGGTCTTGCCGAGCGTCGCCGCGAAGGCGGCTGGGTCTTCCTGCGCACCGCCGTCAGCGAAGCCGGTGCGCCCGACGCACTTGGCACCGCGCTCGCCCGCGTGCTCATCACCGCCGAGGCGGACGACTCAGCTTTCGGCGCGCAATGCGCCGAAGACCGCCAGCACCTCGGCGTGATCCGTTCCGCGCGCGAGGCCACGGCGGCAGATTACTTCGCCCGCCACGCTGCCGAATGGGACGAGCTGCGCAGCCTCCACATCGCCGATGGCCCGGTCGAAGCGGCGCTGGGCGAAATGCTCTCCGGCCAGATCGGCCGCTTGCTCGATGTCGGTACCGGCACGGGCCGCATCGCCGAACTCTTCGCAGACCGTGCGGCCCATCTCACTGGCCTCGACAAGAGCCCGGAAATGCTGCGCCTCGCCCGCACCCGGTTGCAGCACCTGCCGGCCGGCCACGTCACGCTGGTTCAGGGCGATTTCGCGCAGTTGCCGTTCCCCGATGCCAGAATCGATGGGGGCTTTGACACGGTGCTGTTCCACCAGGTCCTCCACTATGCGCTCGCCCCGCAGGCCGTGCTGGCCGAAGCGGCGCGTGTCACGGCGCAGGGTGGACGCATCGTCATCGTCGATTTCGCCCCGCACGAGCGCGAGGAACTGCGCACTGCGCATGCCCACGCCCGCCTCGGTTTCTCCGATGCCCAGATCGCCGCGCTGCTCACCGGTGCCGGGTTCGATCCCGCGGGCGACCGCGCACTTCCGGGCCACGAGCTCATCGTCAAGATCTGGACCGGCGTGCGCCGCGCCGCCGTCACCGAATTTCCAAGACTGGTAACCGCATGACCACTACCTTCGACCAACTGCGCGAAGCGCGCACCGCGCTCGATACCCCGCTCTTCGCCGGGCTTCCCGGTGATATCCGCGTCAGCTTCGAGTTCTTTCCCCCGCGTACCGATCCGCTGATGGAGCAGCTGTGGGACGTCGTCACCACGCTGGCCCCGCTGCGCCCAAGCTTCGTCTCGGTAACCTACGGCGCGGGCGGCTCGACGCGCGATCGCACGCACGGCACCGTCGCGCGGATCATCAAGGAAGCGCGCCTCCCCGCCGCCGCGCACCTCACGTGCGTCGAAGCCAGCAAGGCCGAGATCCAGGAAGTCGCAGAAAGCTACTGGGAAGCGGGCGTGCGCCACATCGTCGCGCTGCGCGGTGATATGGGCGCGCCCGGCGTGCCCTTCACCCCGCATCCCGATGGCTATGCCAATGCCGCAGACCTCGTCGCAGGCCTCAAGAAGATCGCTCCGTTCGAAATTTCGGTCGCGGCCTATCCCGAATGCCATCCGGATTCGCCCAGCGTCGAAGCCGATATCGACAACCTCAAGCGCAAGCTCGATGCCGGCGCCAACCGCGCCATCAGCCAGTTCTTCTTCGAGCCGGAGACCTTCTTCCGCTTCCGTGACAGGCTCGCCGCTGCCGGGATCACTGCCCCGGTGCTGCCGGGCATTCTGCCTGTTTCCAATGTCGCGCAGACGCGCAAGTTCGCTGCCGCTTGCGGCGCGCACATCCCGGCATGGATGGACGGTCTGTTCGAAGGGCTCGACCATCACCCGTCCTCGCGCCAGCTGGTCGCCGCAACGGTCTGCGCCGAGTTCTGCCGCCGTCTCTATGCGGGCGGCGTGCGCGATTTCCACTTCTACACCCTCAACCGGGCCGAGCTGTCCTACGCGATCTGCCACCTGCTCGGTCTGCGCCCCGAACGCGCCCCGCTGGAGCAAGCCGCATGACGATTACCCCATCTGCTGCCCGCGCCGCGCTACTCGCGCAGGCCAGGGAACGCATCCTCATCACCGACGGCGCGTTCGGCACAGAGATCCAGAACTGGAAGCTCACCGAGGCCGACTACGCCGGCAATCTCGGCCTTGCCCGCGATCAGAAGGGCAACAACGACATCCTTGCGCTGACGGCCCCCCACGTGCCCGAATCGATCCACCGCGCCTATTTCGCGGCCGGCGCGGATATCGCCGAAACCAACACCTTCTCCGCCAACCGGATCAGCCAGGCGGACTACGGCGCCGAACATCTCGTGCGCGACATCAACCTAGAAAGCGCGAAACTTGCTCGCCGCGTTGCGGATGAATTCCAGTCCGATGACGGCCGCCCGCGCTTCGTCGCTGGCGCCATCGGCCCTACGAACAAGACGCTCTCGCTCTCCCCCGATGTCAACGATCCCGGCTTCCGCGAGATCGACTGGGATTTCCTCGTCGACGTCTACCGCGAACAGGCCGAAGCCCTCGTCGAAGGCGGTGCGGATTTCATCCTCGTCGAGACCGTGTTCGATACGCTCAATGCCAAGGCCGCGATCATGGCCGTCCGCCAGCTCGAGCAGCAGCTTGGCCGCGAAGTGCCGATCATGCTCTCGATGACGCTGACGGACCTTTCGGGCCGCAACCTGTCCGGCCATACGGTCGAGGCGTTCTGGTACGCGGTGCGCCACGCGCGCCCTGTCACCATCGGCCTCAATTGCTCATTCGGCGCGCAGCAACTGCGCCCCCACGTCCGCGCACTGGCCCAGCTCGCCGATACGCTGATCATGGTCTACCCGAACGCGGGCCTACCCAACGAACTCGGCGCCTATGACGAACTGCCCGCGACCACTGCCGGGTTCGTTCACGAATGGGCGGAACACGGGCAAGTCAACATTCTCGGCGGATGCTGTGGTTCCACGCCCGAACACATCGCCGCGATCGCCCGCGCGGTGCAGGGCCTTCCGCCTCGCACGCTGCCCCAGCACCAGACCGCGACTGCCCTCGCCGGCCTCGAACCGTTCGTGATGGCATAACCAATCCCCCTCCCGCCTGCGGGAGGGGTTAGGGGTGGGCCAGTTCAGGCGCATCCCTCGCAAGCAGAAGAACCCACCCCCGACCCCTCCCGCAAGCGGGAGGGGGGAGTTTGAAATGACCACCGAAACCGCCACCCGCCCCACCGGTTCTTCCTTCGTCAACGTCGGCGAACGCACCAACGTCACCGGCTCCGCCGCGTTCAAGAAGCTGATCCTCGCGGGCGACTATACGAAGGCAGTCGAAGTCGCGCGCCAGCAGGTCGAAAACGGCGCGCAGATCATCGACGTCAACATGGACGAGGGGCTGCTCGATGCGGTCCACGCCATGACGACCTTCCTCAAGCTCATCGCTGCCGAACCCGATATCGCCCGGGTGCCGGTGATGATCGACAGCTCGAAATGGGAGGTGATCGAGGCCGGGCTCAAGTGCGTATCGGGCAAGCCCATCGTCAATTCGATCTCGATGAAGGAGGGCGAGGAAGCCTTCCTCACCTATGCCCGCAAGTGCATGGACTATGGCGCCGCCGTCGTCGTCATGGCCTTCGACGAGAAGGGCCAGGCCGATACCAAGGCGCGCAAGGTCGAGATCTGCGAGCGCGCCTACAAGCTCCTTCTGGGCATTGGCTTCCCGGCCGAAGACATCATCTTCGACCCCAACATTTTCGCCATCGCCACCGGCATCGAGGAGCATGATCGCTACGCGCTCGATTTCATCGAAGCCGCGCGCGAGATCCGCGCCCGCTGCCCCCATGTCCACATCTCGGGCGGCCTTTCCAACCTCTCGTTTTCGTTCCGCGGCAACGAGACCGTGCGCCGCGCGATGCATTCGGTGTTCCTCTACCACGCGATCCCGGCGGGCATGGACATGGCCATCGTCAACGCGGGCCAGCTCGACATCTACGACCAGATCGACCCCGTGCTGCGCGAGGCCTGCGAGGACGTGCTCCTCATGCGCCACCCTGAAGCAACGGAGCGGCTGATCACGCTGGCCGAAAGCTACAAGGGCAAGGATGCGGTTGCCGAGAAGGCCGCCGAGGAATGGCGCGGCTGGGACGTTGTCCGCCGCCTCGAACACGCGCTCGTCAAGGGCATCGACCTTTACGTGGTCGAGGATACCGAGGAAGCCCGCGCCGAAATCGCGGCGCGCGGGGGGCGGCCCATCGAAGTGATCGAAGGCCCGCTGATGCAGGGCATGAACACGGTCGGCGACCTGTTCGGCTCGGGCAAGATGTTCCTCCCGCAGGTGGTCAAATCCGCGCGCGTGATGAAGAAGGCCGTCGCCCACCTCATTCCCTTCATCGAGGCGGAGAAGGAGGAAGGTGCCAAGGCCAAGGGCCGCATCGTGATGGCCACGGTCAAGGGCGACGTCCACGATATCGGCAAGAACATCGTCGGCGTCGTGCTCCAGTGCAACGGCTATGAAGTGATCGACCTCGGCGTCATGGTCCCTTGGTCGAAAATCCTCGAGACCGCCAAGGCCGAGGACGCGGACATGATCGGCCTGTCCGGCCTTATCACCCCCTCGCTCGACGAGATGGTGACCGTGGCGGAGGAAATGCAGCGCGCCGGGTTCACCATCCCGCTGCTGATCGGCGGCGCGACGACCAGCAAGGTCCACACCGCGCTGCGCATCGATCCAGCCTACGAAGGCCCCGTCGTCCACGTGCTCGACGCCAGCCGCGCGGTCGGCGTCGCCAGCCAGCTGCTGTCCGACACCCAGCGCGATGGTTTTGTCGAGGCGACGGCGGGCGAGTACCAGCACGTGCGCGATCTGCGCGCGGGCAAGGAGGCCTCGGTCCTCTTGAGCCTCGCCGATGCCCGCGCCAATGCATACATTCCCGATCTCTCCGAAAAGGCCCCGCCGCCCGAACAGCCCGGCTTGCACGTCTTCCCCGAATGGGACCTCGCGGACCTCGCCGAATGCATCGACTGGACTCCGTTCTTCCGCGCCTGGGAACTCGCCGGCACCTATCCCGCTATTCTCGATGACGAGATCGTCGGCGAATCTGCCCGCAGCTTGTTTGCCGATGCGCGCAAGATGCTCGATCAGATCATCGCCGAAAAATGGTTCACCGCGAAAGGCGTCGCCGGCTTCTGGCCGTGCCACCGCGAGGAGGACGATGTCGTGCTCTATCTCCCCGAGGAAGAGCGCCACGTCCGCCTCCCCTTCCTGCGTCAGCAGATCCGCAAGAGCCGCGACCGCAAGAACATGTGCCTTGCCGATTTCATCGATCCGCAGGGCGATTGGCTCGGCGGCTTCGCGGTCGGCATCCACGGCATCGAACCGCATCTCGAACGCTTCAAGGCGGCGCATGACGATTACAACGACATCCTGCTGAAGGCGCTCGCCGACCGCTTCGCCGAAGCCTATGCCGAGCGCCTCCATCAGCATGTGCGCACCACGCTCTGGGCCTATGCGCCGGGCGAACAGCTCACCAACGAAGCGCTGATCAAGGAGCAGTACCGCGGCATCCGCCCCGCTCCGGGCTATCCCGCCTGCCCGGATCACACACTCAAGCCGATCCTGTTCGATCTCCTGAATGCGACGGAAAACACGGGGATCACGCTGACCGAATCGCAGGCCATGCTGCCCACCGCCGCCGTCTCCGGCTTCTACTTCGCGCACCCCGAAAGCGAGTATTTCGGCGTCGCCCGCATCGGCCGCGATCAGGTGGAAGACTACGCGGTCCGCCGCGGGTTCGATCTCGCGACAACGGAGCGCTGGCTGCGGCCCAACCTCGATTGAAGGGTTAACCGCCGCCATTATCCCCAGACACCGGAAGGCCGGGATGCAAGGGCAATAGCTCTTCCAATCCGGAGGCACTAGAATCCCGCGCCATGCCTACGATGAGCACTTCCGAAATCTTCCTGATCGCGCTGACGATCATCCTTGCCGTTCCCTATGCCTTCTGGCGCCTGCTGCGGACCGACCACTACGCCCCGCTTGTGGTCGTGCAGATCGTCGGCGGGATTATCCTTGGCCCCGGCGTGCTCGGCGCCATGTTCCCCGGCTACTACAGCTTCGTCTTCAACCCGCAGGTCATCGGTGCACTCAACGGTGTCGCGTGGTGGGCGGTGATGATGTTCGTCTTCGCGGCCGGGCTCGAACTCGATCTCGGCGATGCGCTCGAAAACTGGAGCGAAACCGCGATCACCGCCGGCTGCGCGCTCCTCTTTCCGCTCGTCCTCGGTGCGGCGGCGGCCGCCGTGCTGCTGCAGGAACCGGGCTGGATCGGACCAAAGGGCAACTACGGCCAGGCGGTCCTCGGTATCGGCATGGCCTGCGCCGTCACCGCGCTCCCCATTCTCGTCCTGCTGATGGAAAAGCTCGAGATTTTCCGCAGCGCGTTCGGCCAGCGCCTGCTGCGTTACGCCAGTCTCGACGACGTGCTGATCTGGGGCGTGCTCGCGCTCATCCTTCTGGATTGGGAGCGGGTCGGGCGGCAGGGCCTGTTCCTGGCCGGTTTTGCCGCCGCCGCATGGGCCGTGCGCCAGCTCGTTTCGCGCATCGAGGAGAACGACCGCTGGTATGTCAGCCTCGTCTGGCTATCCGCCTGCGGCTTCGCGGCGGACTGGTCCGGCCTCCACTTCATGGTCGGCGCCTTCCTCGCTGGCGCAGTTCTCGATGCCAAGTGGTACAGCCGCGAACGGCTCGACGGCTTCCGAAGCTTCCTGCTCCTCGCGGTCATGCCGGTGTTCTTCCTCTCCACCGGCCTGCGCACGAATTGGGGCGTCGGCGGTGCGGCGGTGTTCGGGGCGGCGGCACTGTTCCTTGCGGCTGCCGTCATTGGCAAGCTGGTCGGCGTCCACGTTGCGGGCCGCCTGCTCGGCTGGGCCAAGGGCGAGGCTGCGGTGATCGGCTGGATGCTCCAGACCAAGGCATTGATCATGATCATCTTCGTCAACGTCCTGCTCGACAAGCAGATCATCACCGCCGAAACTTTCACCGCGATGCTGCTGATGGCCGTCGCCAGCACAATGCTGACCGTGCCCAACGTTCGCCCGCGGCTGGCCGAACTTGGCCTCGGGGCCGGGCAGGGGTGAGGGGCTGGCACAGCCTTTTCGCGGCACTGCTGCTGCTGCTGCCGGTCGCGGCGGTGCCAGCACAGGCGCAGCGGCTTTATTCCGTCACCGTCGCGGTCGCGTTCGATCGACAGGCCTTGCGTCCGGTGCTGGTCGAAGGCACCGCGGACCAGACCTCCGGCCGTCCCGTCTCGGTCGATGATCCCGTCCGCATCGCCTCGATTTCCAAGCTCGTCACCACGCTCGGCGTGCTGCGGCTGGTCGATGCCGGCGTGCTCGATCTTGATCGCGATGTCTCGGACTATCTCCACTGGCCGCTGCGCCACCCGCAGTTCCCGGATCGTCCGATCACCTTGCGCCTGCTCCTCTCGCACCGCTCGGGCCTCACCGACGGTGCGGACTACATCATCCCGCTGGGCGAAACGATCCGCCAGCGCCTTGCCGATCCGCGCGCCTGGGATCCGCAGCACGGACCCAGTGGCTATGGGGGTGATGATTGGTTCCACTATACCAACCTCAACTTCCCCGTTGTCGCCTCGGTGATGGAAGCCGCCACGGGCGAGCGCTTTGACCGCCTGATGCAGGACCTCGTGATGAAGCCGCTCGGGCTTTCGGCCTGCTACAACTGGTCCGGCTGCAACGGCGCCGCAGCGGCAAGCGCAGTGGTGCTCTACCGTCCGGATGGCAGCGTCGCGCGCGATGATCTCAAGGGCGCGCTGCCGGCTTGTCCCGTCGTCGTGAACGCCGGGCAACCCTGCAACCTTGATGCCTACACCCCGGGTTGGAACGGCGCGCTGTTCTCGCCGCAGGGCGGCCTGCGGATATCGATGAACGATCTCGCCCGCATCGGTCGGATGCTAGCGCGTGGGGGACGAGGGTTTCTCTCGCCCGCGAGCTACGCCGCGCTCGTCACCCCGCGGTGGCGCTTCAACGGCCGCAACGGCGTGGGGGAGTATGGCGAGCCCGACGGTTTCTTCTGCGCCTACGGTCTTGGTCTCCAACTGATCGGCAACCACATGCAAGGCTGCCATGATGATCCCTTCGGCGACGGCGTTGCTCGCATCGGCCACCCCGGCGAAGCCTATGCCCTGCGCTCCGGCCTCTGGCTCGATCCGAAGACGGGACGTGGCATCGCCTTCTTCACCACCGCTGTCCCTGACGAAGGCGGCAAGGGCAAAAGCGCTTTCTCCGCTGCCGAAGAGGATGTCCTGCAAAGAGCCCGTTAAGCGCTGGGTGCTATAGGCTGCCGCAATGGCTGCCATGCTGCTTCTCGTTGCCCTCGCGGCCTATCTTGCGCTGGTCTACTGCCTGTTTCGCGCTCTGCAGCTGTTCGGCAGCTGGCGACCTGCCACCGCCCTGGTCTGGCGCAGCGACTACACCGATGCCCAGCAGAGCGACGATTTCTGGTCGTTCGGCTCCACGTTCGGCACTTTGCGCGGCTTCAACTGGCGCGATGGCCAGCATGCCCGCCTGATCGAGGACGAGATCCGCTTCACCACCCGAAGCGGCCACGAACAGCGCGCCCTCGTGCAACGCCGCGTCCGGCGGGGATGGACGCCCTCCTCCAGCTATATCGTCTGGTACGATCCCGCCGCCCCGACCAAGGTGACCGCGCAGGGGCCCGGGTTCTGGCTGCTGCACGCGCTGCTGCTGCTGGTCCTGATCGGGCTGCTGATCCAGATGTGGAACCGCCTCGGGGTCACTCTCTGAAACTGTCCACCGCTTATGCGGAATCGGCCCCATCTGCACTTTTCCTGAGGGGCTGCCCTCTGCCATAGCGGCGGCGTGTACGCCCTCTCTGTCTCCTCCTCTGCGGATGCTCTTGCCGCCCTCTCGCGCGTGTTCGGTTTCGCGAGCTTCCGCGGGGTGCAGGAGCAAGTGGTCAGTCGTGTGCTGGCGGGGCAATCGACGCTGGCGGTCATGCCCACAGGCGCGGGCAAGTCGCTCACCTATCAGCTCCCCGCCGCCATGCTGCCGGGCACCTGCGTCGTGGTCTCGCCGCTCATCGCACTGATGCACGATCAGCTGCGCGCCGCCAATGCCAACGGCCTCGCCGCCGCCGCGCTCACCAGTGTCGATATGGACCGCGAGCAGACCATCGAGCGCTTCCGCCAAGGCCAGCTCGATCTGCTCTACGTTGCTCCTGAACGCGCCAGCCAGCCGCATTTCCGCGAATTGCTGACCCGTGCCCCCCTCGCGCTTTTTGCCATCGACGAAGCGCACTGCGTCTCCGAATGGGGCCACGATTTCCGCCCCGACTACCGCCTGCTGCGCCCGCTGCTCGACAGTTTCCCGGATGTACCCCGCCTCGCGCTCACGGCCACGGCAGACCGGCACACCCGCGCCGATATCCTCGCGCAGCTCGGCATCCCGGACGAAGGCCTCGTCATCGCCGGGTTCGACCGGCCCAACATCCGCTACCGCATCGCCCCGCGCGACAATGCGCTGCGCCAGCTGAAAGCCTTGCTCGCCGAACAGCGCGGCCCCGGCATTGTCTATGCGCCGACGCGGAATGGTGTCGAGAAGCTGGCCGCGCAACTGGCTGAAGGGGGGCGCCGCGTGCTGGCCTACCACGCGGGCCTCCCTGCAGACGTCCGCGCCGCCAACCAGGCCGCCTTCGTCGCCAGCGAAGACATGGTGATGGTCGCCACGGTCGCCTTCGGCATGGGGATCGACAAGCCTGATGTGCGCTTCGTCGCCCATGCCGGCCTGCCCAAGTCGATCGAAGGCTACTACCAGGAAACCGGCCGCGCTGGCCGCGACGGGGACGATGCCGTTGCGCTCATGCTCTGGGGGGCTGACGATTTCGCCCGCGCCCGGATGCGCATTTCAGAAGTGGAAGAGCACCGCCAGCCGAGCGAACGCGCCCGGCTCGATGCGCTGGCAAACCTTGTCGAAACGCCGACCTGCCGCCGCGCCGTCCTCCTGCGCCACTTCGGCGAGCATCCGCCCGAGACTTGCGGCAATTGCGACAACTGCCTCCACGCACCGGGGGTGACAGATGCGACGCAGCTCGCCCGCAAGCTCCTTTCCGCCGTCTACCGCACCGGGCAGATGTTCGGCCTCGGCTACCTCGAAAAGGTCCTCACCGGCGCGGCGGATGAACGCGTCACGGACCGGGGCCACGATCAGCTCTCGGTCTTCGGCATTGTCCCCGGTGAGGAAGCGCCCCTCTTGCGCCCCGTCGCCCGCGCACTGCAGGCCCGCGGCACGCTCGTCACCAACGAGCACGGCGGCTTCATGCTCGGCGGCGATGCCCGCGCGCTCTTGAAGGGCGAAGGCCGCCTCGATCTCGTTGTAGCGCCCAAGGCCGAACGCACATCGCGTCGCCGCCGGGGCGGGGAGGTCGAGGTCAATCCCGTCGGCGATCCGCTCTTCGAGGCCCTGCGCGCGCTCCGCCGCGAGATCGCGCAGGAAGCCGGTGTGCCGCCCTACGTCATCTTCCACGATTCCGTCCTGCGCGACATGGCCACGCGGCGGCCTGCCACGCTGCAGGAGTTGGGCCAGATCGGCGGCGTTGGCGCGCGCAAGCTGGAAGCCTATGGGGATCGGTTCCTGCAGGAAATCCGAGGGTACTGAGCCGGTTCAGAACGGCACCCGCACCCCATCCCATGCAAACAGCCCCCCGCCGTCCGCCGGCGTAAGCCCGTCCAGCACCCCCAGCAGCGCTCCCGCCGAAAACGCCGGCGTAAACAGCTTGCCCTCAGCCACCCCGCGCTGGAACGGGGCCGAAAGCGCGGTGTCCACCGTCCCCGGATGCAAGGTCACCGCCACGGCCTGCGGGTGCGTCCGCGCCAGTTCGAGCGCGAGGTTCTTCACCAGCATGTTGAGCGCCGCCTTGCTCATCCGGTAGGCATGCCAGCCCCCCAGCCGGTTGTCCGAAATCGAACCCACCCGCGCCGAAATCACCGCAAACACCGCGCGCCCGTCACGCCGCAGCAGCGGCAACGCATGCTTGGCGATGAGTGCCGGGCCGATGGTGTTGACGGCGAAGAGTTCAGCCATCCCGTCGCCGCTCAACGCACGGTACGACTTCTCCGGGCCAGTCCCGTCCATCCGCGTCAACCGGCCCGTCGCGATCAGCACCAGATCGAGCGGTCCGCCGATCCCGGCGCAGGCCGCCGCTATGCTGGCCTCGTCCGTGAGATCGAAGGCAAAGGGCCGCAGCTTTTCTCCAATCGGCGCCTGCCCCCCACGTGATCCGGCATGCACTTCGCCCACATCGCCGCGCGCTGCCAGTCCTTCAGCGAGGGCCCGGCCAATGCCGCCGGAGGCTCCAAAGACAGCGCAACGCAAGGGCGGGGAGGGTGCATTCATCGTCCCGGCTTGGCCTTCCCCGCCGCTCGTGTCGAGCAGGCCCAAAAGGCATGCGCTGTATTATCCCGCCAATACAGCTTGCGAAGCGGCACCGGGCACGCCACATTGCGTCTACAATCGCCCACCCGGGAATGAGACGTCACGCCATGGCCAGCCAATCGACCGACACAGTTTCGCCGATCACTCTCACCCCGCCGGATCCCGTGCCCGTGGTCGCGCCCACGCAGGCCGCCGGGCTGGTGCCGGTCACGGACGACACCAAGTCCAAGCTCGAAGCCCGCGCCGAAGCCTTTGTGGCGGACCTTGTCGCGCAGGATGCGGCGAGCCCCGAATTCGGCAAGCGCGTCGATCAGCTCTCCAACATGGGCCGCAAGGAAATCGCGGCGGCGGCGGGCATGTCGAACCGCTTCCTTGACCGGCCGGTCCGCGCGATGGACAAGGATTCGGGTGTCGGCGCCGATCTCGCCGCGCTGCGCCGCACGGTGGAAGAGCTTGATCCGGGCCGGCAAGGCAATCTTTCCGCGCCCCGCAAGATCCTCGGCATCATCCCCTTCGGCAACAAACTGAAGAATTACTTCGACAGCTACACATCCTCGCAAGGCCACATCAAGGCGATCCTCGACCGCCTCGCCTCGGGCAAGGACGAGCTCCTGATGGACAACGCCGCGATCGACGTCGAGCGCGGCAAGTTGTGGGAGGCCATGGGCAATCTCGAGCAGATGATCCACATCTCCAAGGTGCTCGACCAGAAGCTGGAAGACGCGGCAAACGATCTTGACCATACCGATCCAGCCAAGGCCAAGCCGATCCGCGAATCCGCGCTGTTCTACACCCGCCAGCGCACGCAGGACCTGCTGACGCAGATGGCGGTCACCGTGCAGGGCTACCTCGCGCTCGATCTGGTCAAGAAGAACAATGTCGAGCTGGTGAAGGGCGTCGACCGTGCCGGGACGACGACGGTCGCCGCGCTGCGCACCGCCGTCACCGTCGCGCAGGCGATGACCAACCAGCGCCTCGTCCTCTCGCAGATCACCGCGCTCAACACGACGACCGCGAACATCATCGATTCTACCGGCAAGCTGCTGCGCGAGCAGACCGGCAAGATCCACGAAATGGCCGCGTCGAGCACGATCCCGCTCGAAACCCTCCAGCGCGCCTTCCAGAACATCTATGAGACGATGGACACCATCGACACCTTCAAGCTCAAGGCATTGGATGCAATGAAGCAGACGGTCGACACGCTCTCGGGCGAAGTCGAGAAGTCCAAGGGTTATATCGCCCGCGCGGAAGGCGCATCGCAGGCCAAGCTGGAAGGCGGCGCCACGTCACCGCTGCTGAGCCTCGAAGGCTGACCTTCCCATGGCGGAGACCGCGAGCGACAGCAGCCGCATCCTCGCCGAAGCGCGCGCCAGCCTGCAGCGCCAGCAGGCGGGCGGGCGGCGCGTGGGCGGCAAGTCCATCGGTCGGCGATCGGCCGAACTGAAGCGCCTGCACATGCTGCGCAAGGCCGCGCGCATGGCCTTTGCGGTGATGGGTATCCTGTTCGCCGCGCTCGTCACCGGCCTCGTGATCGATGGCATCGGCTTCACCGGTATTGTCGTCACCTTCCTTGCCATCGTTGCCGCGCTCACCTTGCTCGGCACTTTCCCGCGCATGAAAGTGCCCGAACTCGGCATGCTCAACCGGGGCGACGTCCGCTCGATGGTCGCCCGGACCGAGCTCTGGCTCGAAGCCCAGCGGCCAGCACTCCCGGCTCCTGCGGTGAACCTCATCGACCAGATCGGCGTCCAGCTCGATGGCCTCGGCGTCCAGCTGGAAGGCGTCGATCCCGCCGAACCCGCCGTGGCCGAAGTGCGCAAGCTGGTGGGCGAACACTTGCCAGGGATGGTCGAAAGCTATCGCCGCATCCCCGCAAACTTGCGCCGCGAACAACGTGACGGGCGGACGGCCGATCAGCAGCTCGCCGACGGCCTCGGCAAGATCAGCGCGGAAATCGATGCCGTCACGCGCCAGCTTGCGGCAGGTGATCTCGATGCCCTCGCAGTGCGCGGACGGTTCCTCGATTACAAGTACGGCGACGGGTTGGAGCAAGCCGCACCCCAACTGACAGCACCCAAAACGGAAAGCTGATGCGCGTCTCGATCCCCCACACCCTCGGCAAGGACGAACTGCGCCGCCGCATAACCGCGCGGCTGGGGCAGGCGGAAGACAAGGCCAAGGGCATGCTTGGCAGCCTCGCCACCGTCGAAACCAGCTGGGCCGACGAAGACACGCTGGCTCTTGTCGTCAGCGCAATGGGCTACACGATCCCCTGCAGCGCGACGGTCACCGAAGCCTCGCTCGATTTCGAAGTCGAGATCCCCGCCGGTGCAGGCTTCGCTCGGCGGATGATCGAAAGCGCCGTGCGCGAGAAGGGCGAGAAACTGGTCGGCTAAGGGACTGCAATCAAGCAGGCCCAAATACGAGACCGCTCACCCCGAGCTTGTCGAAGAGTGCTGGCGCAACCGCTGGACACGATGCTTCGACAAGCTCAGCATGAGCGGGTGTTGGGCAAAGTCCGAAGCTGGATTCGCCCGCCGCCTCACGCCGCCAGGCTGTAAGGCTCTATCTCGCCGCTCAGATACTGCTTTTTCGCCTTCGCGCGGCTGAGTTTGCCCGAGCTGGTGCGCGGCAGCGTGCGCGGCGGCACGAGTTCGATCACGCAATTCATGCCGGTGATCGCGCGAACCTTGTCGCGGATCGCCTCGCGCAGCTTTACGCGCTCTTCGGGATCGGAAACGCGGCAGTGGACGAGCACAGCCGGGGTTTCCTCGCCGCTTTCCGTCTCCACCGAGAACGCGGCAATATCGCCCTGGTGGAAGCCGGGCAGCTGCTCCACCGCCCACTCGATATCCTGCGGCCAGTGGTTCTTGCCGTTGATGATGATCATGTCCTTCGCCCGGCCGACGATGAACAGGTAGCCCTCCTCGTTGAGGTAGCCCATGTCGCCGGTATCGAGCCAGCCGCCCACCAGGCAGGCCTCGGTCGCTTCCGGATCCCGGAAGTAGGAGTGCATCACTGAAGTGCCGCGGCACCACACCTTGCCGATATGGTGGTGGGCGAGCGCCTCGCCATGCTCGCCGCGCACCTGAACTTCCATGCCGCGCACGGGCACGCCGCAGTTGACGATCGCGCGGTAGCGGGCCGGGCGCGAAAGATCGCGCGGCGTGCCGGAAAGGCGCTCTTCCTCGACGAGTTCGACGCGGATGCCTTCGCCCGGCGGCATCAGCGTGACAGCAAGGGTCGCCTCGGCAAGCCCATAGCTCGGCAGGAACGCGCTCGCCTTGAAGCCCGCGTCGGCGAAGGCGTTGACGAAGCTCTGCATCACATCTGGCCGGATCATGTCCGCGCCGTTGCCCGCCACGCGCCAGCGCGACAGGTCGAAGCGCTCGGCCACGTTGCTCTGGCTCGAGATGCGGCGGGCACAGATGTCGTAGCCGAAGGTCGGCGAATAGGAGAGCGTGGTGCCCTTGTTGCGGCTGATGAGGTCGAGCCACGCCAGCGGACGCCGCGCGAAATCCTCGGTCTTGAGGTAGTCGGCCGAGACCTGGTTGGCGATCAGCGAGAGGAAGCAGCCGACAAGGCCCATGTCGTGGTACCACGGCAGCCAGCTCACCGCGCGGTCGCCGGGCTGGAACGACATGCCGTTGGAATGGCCGGCAAGGTTCGCCAGCAGCGCGCGGTGGGTTACGGCGACGCCGTGCGGGAAGCGGGTCGAGCCGCTTGAATACTGGAGATAGGAAATCGCGTCCGGATCGGGCGTCGGCAGCGGCGCGTCCGACGGTTCGGCAGCGGCGGCGAACTCCAGCCAGGTCAAGCCCTTGCAGCCGCAGCGCTCAGCCGCCGCCGCGCAAATCGCAGCAATCTCGTCGGGGTAGACGAGCATGGCCGGGTCCGAGCTGGTGATCTGCACGACCAGCTGGTCGATATAGTTCTCCTTGCCGCCGAAGCTGGTCGGCAACGGCAGCGGCACCGGCCAGGCGCCGGCATACATCGCGCCGCAGAACAGCGCGGCGAAATCGGGGCCGGTCTCGGCGATCAGGGCAATGCGGTCGCCCGGCTGCACACCCATCGCGATCAGCCGGCGCGCGGCGACCAGCGCATCGGCGCGCAGTTCGGCATAGGGATAGACGCGGGCCAGCGTGCCGCGCGCGTCGTGGAAATTCAGCCCGCAGGCGCCTTCCGCAGCGAAGTCGAGCGCATCGCAGAAGGTGCTGAAATCGGCGAACCGACGCGGACGCCCATCATCGTTGGGCGTAGGAACCAGAGCGGCCTTGGTGGCGGCTTCCAGGACAGTCATGCGTTACCCCGTTTATTGGTCTGGTTGCTTGCGAAATGGGGCCAAAACGGCCTGTTCCGTACCCGCAGCAACTTGCGGGATGTTCCCATTTAGCCGGGACTGTGGCACGAATGTGGCATGTCGTTAACGAGTTCTGGACGCGCGTCGGGCCGAGCCGGCGGGACGCGGCAGAAAAGCCTTCCGCCTCCGCTGGATAGCCCCGCACTCGATGCGCTGGCGCTGACCTATGTAGCCCGGTTTGCGACAAGTTCAGGGCGCCTTTCGACGTACCTCAAGCGCAAGTTGCGCGAGCGCGGCTGGGCGGAGGAGGTCCCGCCGGATGTCGCTGCCGTTGTCGCACGCATGACGGAGCGGCGCTATGTCGACGATGCTGCCTATGCCGCTGCCAAGGGCGAGGGGCTCAGGCGGCGCGGCTATGGCGCGCGGCGGATCGAGACCGCGCTGGACCATGACGGGATCGCCGCACCCTTGCGCGCCGCCGCACGCGGGAGCGAGACCGAGCGCCGCCATGCCGTCATGGCCTTCGCCCGGCGCAAGCGGTTCTGGCCCTATTCAGCTGAACCCTGCCTTGATCCTGCCGTGCGCCGCAAACACCTCGCGGCCTACCTTCGCGCGGGGCATGGGCTTGACCATGTGCGCCGGGTAATGGATGCGCGGGACCTTGATGACCTCGAAGAATGGGCTGACGAACATGCCGAAGACGATCTGGAATAGGGCCGCCAGCCTTGCGCTGCTGATCGCCGCAGTCGGCTGCTCGCCGCTTGCTGCCGGATCGACGAATGCGCAGGGGACGGCGACCACCGCCGCCACCGTGCAGTCCGCCGTTCATCCGGTCTCGGGGCTCAAGGTCATTCCGCTGACCGTGACCACCGCCAGCGGCCCGCACGTGTTCAAGGTGGAAGTCGCCGCCAGCCCCGCAGAGCAGGAACGCGGGCTGATGTTCCGTACCGCGATGGGCGCGGACGAGGGCATGATCTTTCCGATGGACCCGCCCCGTCCCGCCGCCTTCTGGATGAAGAACACGGTGATCCCGCTCGACATCATCTTCGTCGGCGCGGACCACAAGGTGCTCAACATTGCCGCGAATGCCGTGCCCTATGACCTTGAGCCGCTCCCTGCGTTCGGCAATGCGGCAGGTGTTCTGGAGCTCAATGGCGGGCGCGCGGCGCAGATCGGCCTGAAGCCGGGTGATTCGGTCACCTGGTAAGTCAGGCGCTCTGCCAGGGTAGCAGAACGACTTTCCCGCCCAGCCCGCCTTTGTCGATCCGCCGGTGCACATCGGCGGCGGCGACGAGCGGCAGGCGGTCCGCGACGACTGGCTTGATGCGCCCTTCCTTGAGGCAATTCAGCAGCTTGGCCATGTCGTCGGCGAACTGTGCAGGATGCGCCTTGCGCCGGTCGGTAATCGAATACCACACCGCGCGCCGCCCGCCGAACAGCGGACTGAGCGCCGACCACAGCTTGAGGCGCAGCAGACCCAGCCCCGCCGCGATCAGGCTCTCACCGCCCGTCGCCATGGTCTGCGAGCCATAGCCGACCAGCACGCCGCCCTTGGCCAGCGCGGCGAACGAGCGCTTGAAATGCGCGCCGCCGATCGCATCGAACGCCGCGTCCACCCCGCGCCCGCCGGTGGCCTGCAGCACGGCAGCGGTGAAATCGCCCGCGCGATAGTCGATGGCCTGCGCGCCATAGCTCTCGACCACGCCCATGTTCGCTGCTGAACAGGTGCCGATCGCGCTGAGGCCCATCGCCCGCGCCAGATCGAGCAGTGCCGTGCCGACCGATCCCGACGCCCCGATCACCAGGATCGTCGCGCCAGCTTCGATTGCGGCGGCGCGCGACAGCATCTGGTATGCGGTCATGTAGGCCAGTGGCAGGCATACCGCTTCGGCGGGATCGATGCCCTCGGGTACCGGCACCAGCGAACTCGCAGGCCGCAGTGCATACTGCGTGTAGCCGCCCACCACGCTCATGTCCGCGACCATCGTCCCGACCGCCGGACCCGTCACGCCCTCGCCCAATGCATCGACCACGCCGACCAGATCATACCCGGGCGTGAACGGCAGCGGCCCCTTGAAATCGGGATAGCGGCCCATGCGGATGAAGGTGTCGGTAAAGCCGGTTCCCGCCGCCAGCACTTTCACGCGGACCTCACCGGGTCCGGGCACCAGCAGCGTGTCCTCGGTGACCAGCTGGAGGACTTCCGGCCCGCCGAAACGGGCAATCTCGATGTGCTCCCACGCCACGCTATCATCCTGTTGCAACGGGCTTTCCCGCGCAAACTATGAAGACAAGGCCACAATGCAATCCCTTATGCGGTCCCATCGTGCCAGAACGATGCATCGCGTGCTTGCATGGCCCCCCTGTGAGACGCTAAGCGCGCTTTCCATGAGCATCCTCGGCAAGATCTTCACCTGGTGGGACGGCGCCACCTTCGGCACCATGCTCGACAGCGCGCGTAATGGCGTGAAGGTCGGTCAGGATGCGCAGGGCAACACCTATTACCGCGCGCGCAAGCCCTATCCGAAGGGCCACCCTTTCGCCGGGCGCGAACGCCGCTGGGTGATCTACAACGGCCCGAATGACGCGAGCCGCGTGCCTGCCGAATGGCACGGCTGGCTTCATGGCAATTTCGACGGCACGCCCGAAAGCAACCTGCCCCCGGCGCGCATCTGGGAAGTGGACTTCACTCCCAACACCACCGGCACATCTGCCGCCTATCGCCCGCAAGGCGCGCTCGAGCGTGGCGGCAAGCGGGCACGCGCCACCGGCGACTACGAAGCCTGGTCGCCCGAAGGCTGATGCGCCGTCTCACGCCGCTGCTGCTGACGCCAGCCCTGCTGGCCCTGTCGGCTTGCGGCGGCAACAAGAACGCCGAAGCCCCGCCGCCAAGCGAGGCGACGCAAGGTGCGGGCCCGGCCGCGAATGCTTCGGGCGAGGTGGAAAACGAGTTCGGCACCCCGGTAAAGGACCGCGTTGCCACGCTCGGCTTCCTCAACAAGCGCAACAACATCACCCAGATCGTCCAGCTGAAGACCGGCGAATCGCGCCGCATCGGCAATGCAATCATCAAGCTAGCCACGTGCGAGCGCACCGCGCCGTGGGAAGACCCGCCGGAAACCGGAGCCTTCGTCCAGCTTTTCGTCGAGGAACGCGCGACGACGCGCGACAAGCTCGCCTGGCACAAGGTGTTCTCGGGCTGGCTGTTCAAGAACTCGCCCGCGCTCAACGTGGTCGAGCACCCCGTCTACGACGTGTGGGTCAAGGACTGCGCGATGAAGTTCCCCGGCGAGGAAGACAGCCCCGCCGCCGCCGCATCGACGAGCAGCGCGGCAAAGCCTGCCGGCAAGCCGCCGGCGCCCGCAGCAAAAGCCCCCGCTGCGCCCGACGACGCCCCGGCCGACGATTCACCCCCGGCCTGAGCGCCCGAGGCGGCCTCCAGCAGATCGAGATAGTGCGCCTGCGGGATCTCGACCGCACCCAGCGAGGCTAGATGCGGCGTGGTGAACTGGCAATCGAGCAACTCCGCCCCCGCACGCCGCAGCGCTGCCACCAGCCACGCCAACGCGACCTTCGAGGCATCGCTCACCCGGCTGAACATGCTCTCCCCGCAGAACACCCTGTCGAAACCTACGCCATAAAGCCCCCCGACAAGCACTTCGGTGCCGCCGGGGCCCGCCTGCCAGGTCTCGATCGAATGGGCATGACCGTGCCGATGCAATTCGCGGTAGCTCTCGGCGATGCGCAGGCTGATCCAGCTGTCCTCCGCATCCGCGCGCGGCGCGGCACACGCATCGATCACCGCGTCGAAGGCTTCGTTGCAGGTCACCCGGAACCGCCCGCGGCGCAAGGTGCGCGCGAGGCTGTGCGAAAGGTGGAACCCGCCAAGCGGCAGAATCGCCCGCATCCGCGGCTCGACCCAATAGACTTCGGGATCGTCGCGGCTGTCCGACATCGGGAAAATGCCGGCGCGATAGGCCTGCAGCAGCAACTCCGGCGGAATGATCGAGGTGTCGTGACGGGACATCTTTGAAGGATTGTTCTTTGGTTGCGCTCCCCGCGTCAACCCACTAAGGGCACTCCTCCGGCACAGGAGTGTAGCTCAGTTGGTAGAGCATCGGTCTCCAAAACCGAGGGCCGGGGGTTCGAGTCCCTCCACTCCTGCCACGTCGTTCCGACAAGGCATTGCCGCTTCCCACAAGTGAGAGTTTGTTCCCCGCCGCGGCGGCTGCCATGGTGCGCGCAACGCGTCCCCCTTCCGAAAGCCATCCCATGACCGTCAAAGCCTATGCCGCCGAGGCCGCCGACCAGCCGCTCGGTCCCCATGCCATCGAGCGCCGCGAGGCCGGACCGGACGACGTGGTGATCGAAATCGCTTTCTGCGGCGTGTGCCATTCGGATCTGCACACCGTGCGCGGGGAATGGGGCGGCACGCTCTATCCGTGCGTCCCGGGCCACGAGATCGTCGGCACGGTCAGCGCCGTCGGCAGCGCGGTCACGCGATTCGCACCCGGTGACACGGTCGGCGTCGGCTGCATTGTCGACAGCTGCCGCACCTGTTCGGCCTGCGGGGAAGGACTCGAGCAGTTCTGTGCGAACGGCATGACCGGCACTTACAATTCGCCCACCCCCGATGCGCCCGGCCACACCCTTGGCGGCTATTCCGAGCGGATCGTGGTTGACCAAGCCTATGTTCTCGCCATCCGCCACCCGAAGGAGCAGCTCGCCGCGGTCGCCCCGCTGCTCTGCGCCGGGATCACCACATGGTCGCCGCTGCGCCACTGGCAGGCGGGGCCGGGCAAGCGCGTCGGCGTCGTCGGCATCGGCGGCCTTGGCCACATGGCGGTGAAACTCGCCCGTGCGCTCGGCGCCGAAGTCACGGCCTTCACCACCAATCCGGCCAAGCGCGACACGATCCTCGCCCTCGGCGCGCACCATGTCGTGGTCTCCACCGACAAGGCCGAGATGAAGGCCGCGCGCGAGACGCTCGATCTCATCATCAACACCGTCTCGCACAGCCATGATCTCGATCCCTACCTCCTCACGCTGACGCGCGACGGCACGATGGTCATGGTCGGCGGCCCGGAAAAGCCGCACCCGATGCCCACGCTGTTCCACTTCCTGATGCGCCGCCGCAGCCTCGCCGGCTCACTCATCGGCGGCATCGCGGAAACGCAGGAAATGCTCGATTTCTGTGCCGAGCACGGCGTCGTCTCGGATATCGAACTGATCCGCATGGAAGAGATCGAGGGCGCCTACCAGCGCATGCTGAGGAGCGACGTGCGCTACCGCTTCGTGATCGACAACAGCACGCTTTAGTTTGCTGCGCTCACGCGCAGGGCTGGTGCCGCCCGGTACGCGCTCTTCCGCGCGTACCGCAAACGACTCCTCCCGCTCTTGCCAAGGGCGGGGTGAAGCCTTAAATGCCGTGCTTCTTCCGACATCGGAAACCTCGCCTGCCCCTCCCGGACCTGTCCGGGGCGGCGATGAGGCCTAGCCGGAAGCCGTGAGTGCGCCCCCCGGCGCAAGCGAGAGCAGGAATACGTGATGGCAAAGCTGAGCCCCGGTGAATTCATCAACCAGGTCCGCGCCGAAGCGCGCAAGGTGATCTGGCCGACCCGCGCCGAGACGACCTCGACCGCGATCTTCGTCGGCATCATGATGCTCATCCTCGCGGTGTTCTTCCTCGGCATCGATTCGATCTTCAGCCTGATCGTGCGCTCGCTCCTGTCGCTCGCCTGATCACACGCACAAAATTCAAGGACGACCCATGGCCCGCTGGTACATCATTCACGCCTATTCCGGTTTCGAGAACAAGGTGAAGGAAGCCATCCTCGCCGAAGCCGAACGCATCGGCCTCTCGCAGCTGGTCGAAGCGGTCGAAGTGCCGACCGAGACCGTCACCGAAGTGAAGCGCGGCAAGAAGGTCCAGGTCGAGCGCAAGTTCATGCCGGGCTACGTGCTCGCCAAGCTTTCGATGAACGACGACATCTACCACCTCGTCAAGAACACCCCCAAGGTTACCGGGTTCCTCGGCAACAACAACAAGCCGCAGCCGATTTCCGACAAGGAAGCCGCCCGCTACTTCGGCGCGCGCGAAGCCGCCGCGGCCGAGCCGCGCAAGCAGGTGCTGGTCGATTACGAGATCGGCGATTCGGTCAAGGTCAACGCCGGCCCGTTCGCCTCGTTCAACGGCACCGTGGAAGAGCTCGATTTCGAGAAGCAGCGCGTCAAGGTCGCCGTCTCGATCTTCGGCCGCGCCACGCCGGTCGAACTGAGCTTCGAGGAAGTCGAACTGGTCAAGTAAGCAGCGGGGGCTCTGGCCCTCGTTCTGCGCGCCCCGGCTTCGGCCCGCGCTTCTGCGGCGCGAGCGGACGACCGAGCCGTACCTCCATATCCGCCAGCCACGCGGGCGAGCCCACCGGCCGCTCCACGCTTTCTGCCTTGCGCAATGCGGCATAGGTCAGCGCTTCTTCCATGATGACTGGGCCATAGCTTCCCTGCAAGAGGTGGCTGGTTGTCCGGCGGCGCGGATCGATGAAGCCGGTTTGGCGCCGGTGCAGATTGCCAAAGGTGCGGCACAACCCTTCCTTATCCGACGACACCAGCACGACGTGGATATGGTTCGGCATCAGGCAATAGGACTACACCTGCGCCTTCGCACGAGCTGCCGCTTCGGCAAGCAGATCGAGATAGAGCGCATAGTCGCCCTCCTCGAAGAATGTGCGCTGCTGCCCGCTGCCGCGTTGGGTCACGTAGTGCGGAATGCCCGGGATCACGACACGGGAGAGTCTTGCCATGGACGTACCGAGAATTTCGGGATTTAGCACAGTGTCACGTTAGCCCATGAAAGTTTCACGGAAATAGTGCGATAGCAACTGACCATAGTTACAAAGTGTTTCTGTCTGCGGTAAGAAACGTTGGCTGACATATTTTGCCTCTCGTTCCAGTATGATCGGAGTTTATTGCCAGAATGGCAATAAGGCCTTGAGAGTCCATTGACAGGGGGGCGCCATCACGCGAGCAGCGCGACGCGACCCTGATGGCTTCGCCCTCTTGTGATGAAGCCATGCGGCACTTGCGTCCGGTCTCCAGCGTGGACCGGACGCCTTTTTTCTAAGCGATTGCTTTATTCGGCTTGTGCGCGATTCGCCCAAGCAACTTACGTTTCGGCACCCTAATCCGCACGGAAAGGATGAGGCATGGGAGAAGCTGATGAATTAGAGCGACAGTCATAAAGATGTAATGTTCATATTAGAACGCCCATTTTTAGAATTAAAATGGCGCTTATTTGGAGATAAGTAAAAAAGCTTATCGCCTTGCGCGGTATTAACTTAAGCGGCTTGGTCAAATTTTATTTCGATATGATATCGTTTCTGTAGACTTGCTTGAGCAAGCTTGGCTCCGCAAACTTCGGGAAGCAGACCGTGGATTCGACGAAATACGACAACGCTGACGCTTCTGTTTCTGGGTCAACGGACAGCACCGCAGATTTGAAAGGAGAGCGAATATTTTTCAAGACTAGCTCGAATAATGATGGAATGTATCCGCAATTAGATTCGGCTTATAACGATCTAATTTCAAATGATCTACGTGATACCATGACAAAATTGGGCGCAGATGTCAATCATAAAATCCTGAACGATTATGAAGAAAATATAAATATTATTAAAATAAGGTACTTATCAACCAGCGACGCATCAAGGATTGATAGAGATGAGTGGATTTCAGGCGTGTTTCAATACGTCGAGAAGCACTCGTTGAACTACTTCGAAACATACTCGGTCTCCAGCTCAAGTGGGCACTTTGATGTGCTGATTATTGGAGCGGACGATACATCGCGCGCATGTCGTTTTCTTAAAGAGAATTATTACTTGGTTAGAAATAGGCCAAAAATTCTTCTCGAGAATCGATCCGATCCAAAGCGCCGCGCTAAGGCTTTGCGCAGCGGCTTTGACGATGTCTTTGAATATGCCCGGACGAGCAAGCCAGAGGCGATCTGCCGCTTAATGGCTATCTATCGCCGTGCCAAGCTGTCTCAGGAGCAAAGAAGTCGGCATAGGAAATACGATGAACGTATAGCAGAAACATTGATAGAAGATGAAATTTTAACTGATGCAGAGTATCGTGTGCTAAAAGAATTAATTCATAATAATAAGAAAATATTAAGCTATGAAAGACTTCAAGTTATTGCAAGTAGAAACGTTGAGCCAATCTCATTGGCTAATCTCAAGGTAATTATTTCAAGGCTGCGTAAGAAAATAAAGCGCGAATTTCTTATAAAATCCGAAACTGGCTATGGTTACGTAATAAAATCTCTAATTTGATTGCATGAGAATTGGAATTACGGTGACACTTTACTAAACCCCCAATCACCACCCCCGTCGGCCACCCAACTCCCGCCGCACCCCTCACGGCTTGATCCCGTAGTGCGCGTAAAAGTGCCCCACATCCGGGAACACCGTCTTCGCCGCCTTCAGCAGCGCCGCCGCCTTGGCCTTGTCGCCCATGCGGTCCGCCACGATGGACGCCATGAACAGCGAGGCGGTCTGCTCCGGTTCCGCCGCCAGCGCTGCTTCGTAATCGGCCATGGCTTCCTTTAGGCGCCCGGCGCGGAAGTGGACCAGCGCGCGGCTGTCCATGTACATCGCCGGGTCCGCTTCCAGCTCGATCGCCTTGTTGCAATCCGTCAGCGCGGTATCGAGCGCGGTGTTGCGCAGGGCGAGGTACCAGCACCGCGCGTTGCGCAGCTTGGCGGAGGAGCCGCGCTTCTCCAGCGCTTCGTCGAGCATGCCCAGCGCCTCGTCATGCTTGTCGGCCTGCTCCAGCCGGTCGACCTTCTCGAGGAAGTTCGAAAGCCCGTCGTCGGTGGTGATGTCGAGGTCGGTTGGCACCAGGTCCAGCCCCTCGTCCACCTTGCCCGCCTCGATCAGCTCGTACGCCAGCGTGCTGCGCGCGTCCGCATTGCCCTGCTCAAGGTCGTAGGCCGCCTGCGCGTCCGCCAGTGAACCCGCGCGGTTGCCCAGCTTGCTGCGCAGGGCCGAGCGCTTGAGGTAGCGGTCCGCCGAAGCGTCCACCGCAATCGCGCGGGTGTAGTCGGCTTCTGCCGCCGCCCAGTTGAACAGGGTCCTCTCGAGCCACGCGCGGTCGGTCAGACGCGTCGCGTCGTCGGGCTTGTCGGCAATGCGCGCATCGAAAATCGCGCGCACTTTGGCGAGCGCGGGGCTGCCCTTGCGGCGCGCCACGTCGTCCCACCACTTGGGATAGGAGGCATCGAGCGAGAGCCGCGCGGTGCGGTCCATCGCGTCGGAAATCGCCTTGGCCGTGCTGCTCGCCTTGTCCGGCGCAATCTCGGCCCCGCTCTCGCGCGAGACGATATCCTGCGTCAGCTCGCCACCGGCCAGCGCAACGTTCCGCTGCCAGCTGGCGGCCGGTAGATCGAGGCTGCCCGGGTCGCTGCCGGTCAGCGACACGCCTTTGCCCGCATCCGGCAGGCGCCAGCTGGTGTGCAGCTTGGCATGCCACGGATCGGGGATCAGCGCCGGGATCGCCCGCCACGCCGCCCGGTCGCGCGGCGCGTCGTAGGTGACCTTGAGGCCCGGCGGCACCGCCAGCGCATAATGCCCGTCGCGGTACTTCCAGTCGGGATAGGCGATCCCGTCGAAATCGAGCGTCCACACCGCGTTTTCCGCATCCCACGTCGAGCGCGCCTTGCCGACGAAGGTATCGCCGACCCAGTTGCTCGCCGCCTTCTCGGCAAAGCTGGTCAGCTTCTCGTCGTAGTTCGGGCCGGGATCGACCTTGTAGGCCGCGCCATAGGTCCCGTTGTAGCGCAAGGTCAGGTGATAAGGCGTCGCAAGGTGCGGCCCCGCGGTCATGTCGTAGGCGAGGTCCGCGTCGATGTCGGGCCGGGCATGCGCGCGCAGCGGCAGCGCGAAGAGCGCGGGCTTGCTGCCTTCGATCGTCCCGCCCATCGGCAGCACCCAGCCATAGCGCGGCACGTCGCGGATATCGGCAAGGCGCGAACCCAGCATCGTCCCGTCGAGCCAGAAGTCCTCCTCGCCCACACGCGCGTGGACAAAGACATGGTCGAACGCGAGCGCGGCGGGCACCATGTCGGGCACCGCATCGCCGCGCTTGCTGTTTGCCATCACCGGCTCGGCCTTGATCCCCAGCCGGTCGAGCACCGCCAGCAGCAGCATGGTCTTGGCCTTGCAGTCGCCATAGCGCTTCGCCCAGGTGTCTGCCGGGGCCTGCGGCACATAGTTGCCGTTGCCCATCGCGATCAGCTCATAGCGCACTTCGTCCTGCACCAGCCGCAGCGCATCGGCCATGCGGCGCACCGGATCGGGCGAGCGCGCGGCAATCGCATCGACCCGCTTGGCAAGGTCCGACCCCGGCGCGATCTTGTCCTTCACCGCATAGAGCGGCGCCATGACCTTGGCGACCGAGGCCCAGTCCGGAAAGCTGGTGAACTGCAGCAGCGGCAGCGGGGTGAACCGGCTCGGCGCGTTCTTGGCCGCATCGGGCAGCTTGGCGATCGGCAGTGGCACCACGATTTCGGTCCAAGTCGCATCGAGCGGCTTGGCCACCGGCGTCAGCCCTGGCGCGAGCGACTTCACCGTCAGCGGGTTCGACGTCTTCCACACGAGCCGCGCGCGCCCGAAGCCGACCTTGAGCGGCGCCGGCAGCAACACCAGCGCGTCCTGCACATGCCCCGCCAGCGCGGTGTCGCGCTCCGAAAGGCTGAATACCATCCGCAGCGTATCGCCCACGCGCAGGTCCTCGATGTGCTTGACCGCCATCAACTGGCCGTCGACCATCAGCCGCTCCAGCCCCGCCTCGCGCCGGATCACCGTGATCCCCTCGCCCTTGCCGAGCGCATCGATCACCTGATCCCCGCGGATGATCTCCAGCTTGTGCAGCGTGAGGTCGCCGTGGTCCGGCTGCCAGCCGAGCGTGAGCGTCCCCATCTGCTGCAGCGCTTCCGGGCTCGAGGCCTGCCGCATCGTGTCGATATAGACGGTGGTGGTGTCGCCATCGACCTGCACTTGCTCGTCGAAGCGTACGGCGCTGTCCGCCTTGAGCACGGGCGGTGCCTGATTGACCCACGCGGGTACCGGCGCGACGAGGACTTTGTCTCCGGCGTGCGCCGCAGTGCTGGCGAGCGTCGAAATCACGGCTGCGCCGAATAGCTTCTTGTGCAAGTGAGGCCCCGGATGGTGGGTTGGATGGCCAAGGGATAACCGAACACTGCCAAAGCGCAACGACTGGTCGCACCGATCTGGGTGTCGCAGCCCGTTGGCCGCTGCTCCCCATTGCCAAGCCGCCTCGTCCCCGCTATGCGCGCCGACTTCCGGCGAGGCTCGTCCTCGCCTGATTCCGTGCGGGAGGATGCCCAAAGCATCTGTCTGACCGCTCACTCTGCGGTAGCTTCGGCTCCAACAGGACGAAAGGAGGCCCATCGTGGCCAAGAAAATTGATGGTTACATCAAGCTGCAGGTTGCAGCTGGTGAAGCGAAGCCCTCGCCGCCGATCGGGCCCGCGCTCGGTCAGCGCGGTGTCAACATCATGGGTTTCTGCAAGGAATTCAACGCCGCCACCCAGGAGATCGAAAAGGGCACCCCGCTGCCCACGATCATCACGGTCTATTCGGACAAGTCGTTCACCTTCGTGACGAAGACGCCGCCGGCCACCTTCCTCATCAAGAAGGTGCTGGGCCTCAAGTCCGGCTCGAAGGAGCCCGGCAAGGTCTCGGCGGGCAAGATCACCCGCGCGCAGCTCGCCGAAGTCGCCGCGATGAAGATGAAGGATCTGAACGCGAACGACGAAGACGCCGCGATCAAGATCATCGAAGGCTCGGCGCGCGCCATGGGCCTGCAGGTGGAGGGCTGATCCGATGAAGACGACCAAGAACAAGAAGGCCCTCGCCGAGAAGCTGGGCGACAACCAGAAGCTCTACGGTGTCGATGAGGCGATCCAGCTCCTGAAGGACCTCAAGCGCACCAAGTTCGACGAGACCATCGAAGTCGCGCTGAACCTCGGCGTCGATCCGCGCCACGCCGACCAGATGGTCCGCGGCATGGTCACGCTGCCCTCGGGCACCGGCAAGGACGTCAAGGTCGCCGTGTTCGCGCGCGGCGACAAGGCCGAAGCCGCGCTCGCCGCCGGTGCTGACAAGGTCGGTGCGGAAGACCTGCTCGAGGACATGCAGAACGGCAACCTCGACTATGGCCGCGTGATCGCGACGCCCGACATGATGGGCATCGTCGGCCGTCTCGGCAAGGTGCTGGGCCCCAAGGGCCTGATGCCGAACCCGAAGCTCGGCACCGTCACTCCCAACGTCGCGGATGCGGTCAAGGCGGCGAAGGCCGGCCAGATCGAGTTCCGCGTCGAAAAGGCCGGCATCATCCACGGCGGCATCGGCAAGATGAGCTTCTCGAACGAGGCGCTGCGCGCCAACTTCGACGCCTTCGTCGATGCGATCGTCAAGGCGAAGCCTGCCGGCGCCAAGGGCAAGTACGTCCGCAAGGTCGGCCTGTCCTCGTCGATGGGCCCGGGCCTCAAGGTCGATGTGGCGCAGGTCCACGGCGGCTGATCAGCCCTGCGACAAACGCACAGCAAATGGCCGGGAAGGGCAACCTTCCCGGCCTTTTTCGTATGGGCTAGCGTCCTTTCACCAGCGGCGATGTGTATTCCGGATCATGCGCAAACGGCAGCTGCGCGCCAGCCCGCAGCGCTGCCAGCATCGCTGCAAAGTCGGTCCGCGCCCGCCAGCCCAGCTCCCGCTCGGCTAATCCTGCATCGTAGACCCGCCCGAGGCTCTTCGGCAGTTCCCAGCCGCGTGCGGCGAACAGCGCTTCGGCATCGGGAAAGCGTGCCCGGATCAGCCCCGCCGCATCGGCCTTGAGCGCTGCCGCATCCGCGCGCGCAAACGGCGTCGGCGCACTTGCGATGTACAGCCCGAAACCCAGCTCGGGCGCCTTCGCCAGCGCAAGGACATGCCCCCCCGCCGCATCCTCGACCGTCAGCCGCCGATGCAGCAGCTCGATCGCCTTGAGGTTCTCGCCGGAGGGCTTCCGGTGCGTATCATCATCCTCCGGAAAGAACCGCGAAGTCCGCAGCACCACGCAAGGCAGGCCACGCTCGCTGGCATAGAGCCGACACAGCCCCTCCGCCGCCAGCTTGGTCACGCCATAGATGTTGCGCGGCGCCAGCGGCCCGGTCTGCTCGTCGAGCCAAACCGCTTCCGCCGCATCCTCTCGGCGGATCGCCTCGCTGATCATCAGCGAAGTTGTCGAGGTCATCACGAAGCGGTCATGCCCCGCCGCCTTCGCCGCCTCGAGCAGGTTGAGCGTGCCCGTCACATTCACATCGACAAAGGCCTGCGCCGGATAGCGCGCGATATCGGGCTTGTGGAGCGCCGCCGTGTGGATCACCGCATCGATGCCCAGCCCGATCGCGCGATCCACCACCTGCCGATCCGCCACGCTCCCCAGCACATGCGTCTCCGGCCCCGGCGCCAGATCGAGCCCGGTCACCGTATGCCCTGCCGCCCGAAGTGCGGGGGCAAGAAACCTGCCCAGCCATCCCGAAGAGCCGGTCAAAAGCACGCGCATCAGTGAGACCCCTTCGCCAGATTGCCTCGCGTATAGCATTCCGCCACAAAGCTGATCCCGCGCCCATCGGACAGCCGCAGCACGGCCTTGTGCGAAAGCACTGTCCCCGCCGGACACTCCGCCGCGCGGCCCCGCAGGCTTTCAAGCCGCTCGCGGTGAAATCCCAAGGGGCGCACCACCGTGCCGAAGGGCGTGCGCGTCGTCTCCAGCGCGGTGTTCATCGCCGGTGTCAGCCGCGCCGGGACGTACCAGTTCTTCGCATCGGACAGCACAGTATCGCCGCAGCGGAGCCGCACATGGCGATAGGCGAGCGGCTCTTGCACTCCCACGCCCAGCGCGGCGCGGATAGCGGGCGAGGCTTCCTCCCGTTCGCTGCGGTCACTCTCCGCCACGATGGTTGCAGGCGTGGCGATCCCCCGCGCTGAGCACCATTGCTGCAAGCCCGCCGTGGCGCTGTCGTTCGCGGCCAGCACGCTTTCAAAGCGGGAAAGTGTCGGTGTGCAGGCGGCCAGCGCCAACGCCGGAACCAGCAACCCGACAACCCAACCCCCCGTTCGTGTCGAGCCCCTCGTCAAGCTCGGGGTAAACTTCGGGGCATAGCCCCGAAGTCGAGACACCAGGCGCGACGAACGGGAAGAGTGATGATTGCGCAGTGCGCTCAAATCCCCCCCGGCACCGCCTCGCGGCCCAGCGCGGTCAGGCCCTCGACTAGCACGGACGAAACCGCATCCAGCACCGCCTGATTGGTCGAGCGGATCACGAAGTTCGCGCCCACCCGCCCTTCGCGGAAGAACGGATAGCTGCCGATCTGGCATCCGTCATGGTTCTTCTCGGTCTCGCGCAGCAGGTCCGCCACTTCGCTTTCGGCCACCCAGCAGCCAACCGTGGTCGAAAGCAGCGGTGCGCCGCCTTCCAGCGTCCCCGTCAGCCCGTCGAGCATCTGCGCGGTGATTCCGGGCACGCCCGCCATCAGGAACACGTTGCCGACCTGAATTCCCGGCGCGCCCGAAAGCCGGTTGGGAATGAGGTCTGCGCCTTCGGGCACCCGCGCCATGCGCAGCCGCGCCGGATTGATCCCCCCGCGGGTTGCGTAATAGCGCGTCAGCATAGCTTCGGCTTCGGGATGGATCACCACCGGGACGCCCAGCGCCTCGGCCACCGCATCGACCGTGATGTCATCATGCGTCGGCCCGATCCCGCCCGTGGTGAACAGGTAATCGTTGCGCGCCCTGAGCGCGTTCACCGCCTCGATGATCGCCGCCATGTCGTCCGGCACGACGCGCACTTCCCTGAGGCGGATGCCCTGCACCCCCAGCCACGTCGCCACTTGCGCGATGTTCTTGTCGTGCGTGCGGCCGGAAAGGATCTCATCGCCCACGACGATCAGCGCGGCGGTCCAGATGCGGGAGGTGTCGGTCATGCCCGCAGCGATAGCGCAAACCGGAATGGGCGCAATGGGCCTTTCGCGCAGGGTGAAGACTTGGCCGGACCATGCCGTCCGGACCGCGCCTTACGAGATCAGGCGTGAACGGGTTTCCCGGCTGGACATCATCCGGACAAAGCCTGTGAAGGTCGGCGTCAGGATCGCGGCACCCGCTGCCAGCACATAGCCGTGGCCGCGCGCGACATAGTATGCGGGGATGACATCGAGCGCCTGCCACAGCACATGGCCCCAGAGCAGCAAGGCCGGCGCAAAGGCGAAGCTGACGGCAAACACCATGGCCTCGCGCCACAAGCGCTCGTTGCCGCGCAGCTGGAAGTGGAGGGCGAGCAAGGCAAAGCCGGCCAGCGACAGACCCGAGACGCTGTAGAAGCCGCCGCCGGCGGTCACCGCCATGCTCGGCTCCCCCAGCTGCCAGCCCCAGACAAGCTGCTGAAGACCTGCCGCAATCGCGCTGGCGTAGAAGAGCTGCCGCGCACGGCGCGAGTGCTCGTTGCGGATCATCAGCCACACGCCGGAAAGGATCGCGGCGCATAGGATCAGGCCGAATGCGGCCGTTTGCAGCGGCTTGCCCGCGTAAAGCATGGCATCGGCAGCCAGCGTGCTCGCAGGGGCGATCGCCCTTGCCGCGCTCCAGCCGCCCAGACCAGGCTGGCTCATGTACATCGCCAGCGATGTTGCCGCCGCCGCCCCGGCTGCCAGAGCGACAAGCACCTTGAACGCGATCGGCTGCGGCGCAAGCACTACCGGTTCACGGCGAACCGGGCACGATGCGCGGTTCCAGGCAAACACGGCATAGCCGATCAGCAGGCACTGCCAGAAGGTCAGGATATTGACGAGATTGTTGACCTCGCCCTGTGTCAGGTGCGGATAGACCATGCCGAGCACCGCCCAGTCCAGCCGCTGGATCGGGGCATTCAGGAAGGCCATGAAGGTATAGATCTGAAAGCCCAGATGCAGCGCAATGTTGCGCCTTTTCAGGAAGATGATTGCCAGTGTCTGGGCAAGCACCGTGCTCGCCGCGAGGAACCAGAGCTGGATGTGGAAGGCAAAGCCCTGATAAGTGTTTGCGATGCCGGTGTGGACCAAGTGGTACATCGCCGCGAAGGCCATCGTGTAACAGCTCAGGATATAGACCCCGCCAATCGCGCGGTGGGCCTTGCGGTGCCTTTTGCGAAGGCCGGGGGTGAACTGGAATATGCCCAGAATGAGCAAGAGGCCGCCCAGCACCATATGAACGCTCAGCACCGATTTCTGCACCGGAGTCATCGTGCTGTAGTACCGGACCGGATCGGTGTTGCCGTTGCTGCCGAAGCCGAACCGGGTGCCCGTCACCATCGCTGTCAGATTGTTCCACAGCGGGTAGGCTCGCATCGCGTCTCCGGCGACATCACGATAAGGCGCACCCCGATTGCCTGCCGCTTCGACCTTGTCCAGCAGGCGTGCTTCCGCCGGATCGGCGTTGATCGGCAGTTGCCGATATCCCGCGTCCCAGACCAGCAAGCTGTAGAACGCCAGCATCACGCAGAACGGAAGCCACAGCAGCAAGACTTTCGGTTTCGGGACCAATATGTGCCGCGGAAATTTCAGCGCCTGCGTGGCCATTATCTCTCTCCCGATACGTGATCGCGGCGGGAGTCGCTTGCTTCCGCTGGTCGGTACATAGAAGATCGATGTTGCACACGCAACATCGATCTTCTTGGAGGTTGCTTGGCGCATGTCCGGAATCCGGCTAGCGGTGGATGATGAGCGATCCCAAGCCAGCCCCGCTCGATCGCGGGATGTTTCTTGTCGAGGTGGAAGACTGGCGCACGGGAGAAACCTTCCAGACGCTGAGCATCTCGCGCACGCCGGCGATGCTGCTGTCGTTCGCAGCAAACAGGTTTACCGAAGCGGCTTCGGACTACTTTGCCGAGCGGCTTGGTCTCGGCACAGTGGACTGGCGCATGCTGCTCCTGCTGGCACGTCTGCCCGGGATCACCGCCGCACAGGCATCGAAGACGATCGGTGTCGACAAGGGGACCGTAAGCCGCTCCGCCAGCCGCCTGACGCGCCGCAACCTGATCACCGCAGGCGAACTGCATGCCAATGGCCGCAGCCGCAGTCTCTATCTCACTTCGGCTGGCCGCGAGATGCACGACCGGATTCTCGAGATTGCGGTGAACCAGCACCTCGAACTGCTGCGGGGCTTTACGCCCGAAGAGGCAAGGCTGATGGCGGACCTGCTGCGCCGCTTCACCCGAAATCTTGAAACCGTGCTCGAACAGGGTCGCCCACCGCGCTGACCACCCGCCCCACAAACATCTTTCCTACAGGCCCCCACCGGGTGCATGATCCGGCCAGCTCTTTGAACCGTGGTTTCCTTCCCAGGCTGCACTAGGCCCGCCCTCCCGACGCCAGCATAGCCGGGCGGCAGGCGCGGCGCGACCGCACCGGGGATAACAGACGCACCTGTCAGTCATTCCCGCGGCGTGTTGGATGCTTTCAGGCTGATTATGTCGTAAAATCAGTAAAATAGGGCATGTTGGCCGAGGTTGGCACTTTTCTCTCTGGACTGTGTCAACCGTGTCAACCTCCCGGCGCTCACTCCGCCGGTTCGACCACCTCGCCTGCCGCTTCAGCCAATGCGCCGGTTGCTTTGCCGAAGTGCATGATCCCGTCGTCGAGCGGGTTCTCCTTCATGTACTTGCGGTCCCAGACATAGTCCTGGTTGAGCCGCCACGGCATGTCCTTCGCGTTCTTCGGCTGGATCGCCAGCCCACGCTGGATGTAGCCCGAGGAGAGGTCGAGCGGAGTGTCCGGCGTCAGCGTGCTCTCGTCGGTCAGCACCGGTGTCGCGCTGTCCGCGCCCACTTTCTTCATGTGGTTGAGCAGGCGGCAGACGTAGTCCGCGTCGATGTCGGCGCGCAGCGTCCACGAGGCATTGAGGTAGCCGAAGACTTGCGCGAGGTTGGGCAGGTTCGAATACATGCAGCCCTTGTAGTACCAGCGCTCGTTCATCCGCACCGGCTCGCCATCCATGCCGAGCGCGATCTTGCCCGCCATGGCCAGCGCGAGGCCGGTGGCGGTGACGATCACGTCGCAGTCGAGCCGCTTGCCCGATTTGAGCCGGATGCCCTGCGCGTCGATCCGCTCGATATGGTCGGTGACGATGTCCGCCTTGCCCGCCTTCATCGCGCTGAACAGGTCGCCATCGGGCACGAGGCACAGGCGCTGCTCCCACGGATTGTAAGGCGGCGTGAACGTGGCGGCGTCGTACTTCGGGCCGAGCGCTTCCTTGAGCTTCCTCGTCAGAAAGTCTTTCACCTTCTGCGGCTCGTTGCGGGCGCGCTTGAACACGATGCTCTGCATCGTCACGTTCTTGAAGCGCGTGATCTTGTAGGCGAGCTTTTCCGGCAGGACCTTGCGCAGCATGTTGGCGATAGCATCGCGCGCGGGGCGGATCGCGTACCAGGTCGGGGTGCGCTGGAGCATCGTGACGTGCGCGGCCTTCTGCGCCATCGCCGGAACGATGGTGACCGCCGTCGCGCCCGAGCCGACAACGACCACGCGCTTGCCGGTGTAGTCGAAGTCTTCCGGCCAGAACTGCGGGTGGATGATCTTCCCCGCAAAGTCCTCGCGGCCGGGGATCGCGGGGTCATAGGGCGTGTCGTAGTCGTAATAGCCCGAGCCGAGATAGAGGAACCGCGCGGTGGTCCGGCTGCGCTGGCCGTCTGCCGCCTCGGTGGTGATCACCCACCAGGCGTTGGCGCTTTCCCAGTTGGCCGAGACGACTTTGGTCTCGAAGCGGATGTGCTGGCGGATCGCCCGCTCGTCGACGATGCGGTTGAGATACTCGAGGATCGCGGGGCCGTCGGCAATCGACTTCTCGTGCTTCCACGGCTCGAAGATGAAGCCCAGCGTGTGCATGTCGCTGTCGGAGCGGACGCCGGGGTAGCGGAACAAGTCCCAGGTGCCGCCAAGCTGGGGGCGGCGCTCGAACAGGGCGTAGCTGCGGTCGGGGCAGATCATCTGCATGTGCGCGGCCATGCCGATGCCGGACAGGCCTGCGCCGATGATCGCGACGTCGATGTCCGGCTGCCCGCTGCGGCGCGTGCCCTCGAAACCCATGGTGTTCTCCCAAGCTATTGACATGCATGATAGCAGCAGGAGGAACGATTGCCAGTCTGTTTCACTGGATGATTAAACGCAGATGATTGCACTTTCCGGGGCGCCGCGACAGAAGGAACGCCATGCCGATCATCGCCGCGCGCCGCTATACCGAGGGGAAGCCCGATCCGGCCGATCTGGCGCTGACGGGCGATCCGGCACCCGAGGCAACTCTGCCGCGCGGGTGCTTCGACTGGATCGGCCTCTGCGATCCCACCGATCAGGAAATGGCGCGGGTCGCGCGCCAGTTCGGGCTCCATCCGCTGGCGGTCGAGGATGCGCTCAATCCGCGCCAGCTGCCCAAGGTCGATCTCTATGGCCAGCAGCTCTTCGTCGTGGCGCGCACCGCGATGATGGATCCGGGCGGCAATACGATCACCTACGGGCAGACCTCGATGTTCCTCGGCGCCCAGTTCATCGTGACGGTGCGGATAGGTTCGGCCCGCGCGCATGCCGATCTGCGCCGGGCACTCGAAGCGGATACCGAGCATCTTGCAGAGGGCGCGGACTACGTGCTCCACGCCGTGCTCGATTTCATCGTCGACGGATATCTTCCGATTGCCGATCAGTTCGAGGAAGTGGCGCACGCGATCGAGGAAGCGGCGATCGACCAGTTCCCCGATCCCGCCACGATCCGCCGCATCTTCCGCCTTCGCCGCGAGCTTCGGCGGTTCGAGCGGATCATCGGGCCGATGGAGGAACTGACCGAACGCCTTGCCGAGGCGGACCTCCCGGTGATCGATCCTTCCGCACGAATCTGGTTCCGCGACGTGCTCGATCACGTCCGCAGGGCAATGGCGCGGATGCAGAGCCTCAAGGAAACGCTGGCGGTGACGGTCGAGACGGCAGGCCTGCTCGAACAGCATCGGCAGGGCGTCATCACCCGCCAGCTCGCGGCCTGGGCTGCGATCCTTGCGGTCCCGACGGCGATTGCCGGCATCTACGGGATGAACTTCGACAACATCCCCGAACTGCACTGGCGCTGGGGCTATGCAATGGTTTGGGGGCTGATCATCGTGATCTGCGGCGGACTGCTCTGGCGGTTCCGCCGGATCGGCTGGCTTTAGGCCGGCAAGCGCCAGTCGACCGGGGCGGTGCCCTGTTCTTGCAGAAACGCGTTGGCCTTGCTGAAGTGCCGGCATCCAAAGAAGCCACGGTGCGCCGAGAGCGGGCTCGGGTGCGGGGCTTCCAGAATCAGCTGCGGGCCAGTGCTTGCTTCGCGGATCAGCGGCGCCTTGCTGCGCGCATGGCTGCCCCAAAGGAGGTACGCGCATGGCGCGCCGCGCTCGGCCACGGCGCGGATCGCGGCATCGGTAAACAGCTCCCAGCCTTTGCCTTGGTGCGAGCCGGCTTGGCCCGCCTCGACGGTGAGCACGGTGTTCAGCAGCAGCACGCCGCCTTGCGCCCAGCTTTCGAGGTGGCCGTGCATTGGGCGTAGCAGACCAAGATCGGTTTCCTGTTCCTTGAAGATATTGAGCAAGCTAGGCGGCACCGGCACACCCGGGCGCACCGAAAAGGCAAGCCCATGCGCCTGGCCGGGCCCGTGGTAGGGATCCTGCCCGAGAATGACCACGCGCACGTCAGGCAGCGGTGTCAGCGCGAGTGCGGCGAGCCGCGTGCCGGCGGGCGGATAGATGGTCTTGCCCGCTGCCTCCTCGGCCTTGAGAAAGCCGCCGAGGGTGCGCAGCGGGCGGCTGGCAAGGACGGGTTCGAGCGACGGGCGCCAGGTTTCCGGGATGGAGCTGCTTGTCATAAAGCCGCAGCGTTAGCGTTCCAGCGGCCCATCGGGAATACCGTTTGCATGGGCACCGGGCGGATTGCTAACGGGCGGAGCCCAGTTTCGAGGATACGCGCATGAAGATCGCAATGGTGGGTTCAGGCTATGTCGGGCTCGTCTCGGGTGCCTGCTTTGCCGATTTCGGTCACGATGTCGTTTGCATCGACAAGGATGCGAGCAAGATCGAGCGGCTTCGTGCCGGAATCATGCCAATCTACGAGCCCGGTCTTGCCGAACTTGTCGCCACCAACGTGCGCGGCGGGCGTCTCACGTTCTCGACCGATCTTCCGGCCTCGATCAAGGATGCCCAGGCGATTTTCATTGCAGTCGGGACGCCTTCGCGGCGCGGCGACGGCCACGCGGACCTGTCATATGTCTATGCTGTGGCGCAGGAGATTGCCGACAACCTGATCAATCCGGCAGTGATCGTCACCAAATCGACCGTCCCGGTCGGCACGGGCGATGAAGTCGAGCGGATCATCCGCGAGCGCGCGCCAGACGCACAGTTTGCCGTCGTTTCCAATCCCGAATTCCTGCGTGAGGGCGCCGCGATCGGCGATTTCAAGCGGCCCGACCGTATCGTCGTCGGCGCCGAGGGCGAATGGGAACGCGGCGTGATGTCCGAGGTCTATCGCCCGCTTTTCCTCAACAAGGCGCCGCTGCTGTTCACTGGCCGCCGCAGTTCCGAGCTGATCAAGTACGCCGCCAACGCGTTTCTTGCGACCAAGATCACCTTCATCAACGAGATGGCGGACCTGTGCGAAAAGGTCGGGGCGGACGTGCAGGACGTTTCGCGCGGCATCGGACTTGATAACCGCATCGGTTCGAAGTTTCTCCACGCCGGGCCGGGCTATGGCGGCAGCTGCTTCCCCAAGGACACGTTGGCGCTGCTCAAGACGGCGGAGGATTTTGCCAGCCCGGTACGCATCGTCGAGGCGGTGGTGCGGGTTAACGACAGCCGCAAACGGGCGATGGGCCGCAAGGTCATCGAGGCAATGGCAGACGCCGGAGTCGGGGAACCGCGCGGGCGGAAGATTGCGCTGCTGGGCCTCACCTTCAAGCCGAATACCGATGACATGCGCGATGCGCCCTCGATCGCGATCGTGCAGGCGCTGCTCGATGTTGGCGCGGAGATCGTGGCGTACGATCCGGAAGGCATGGAAGCCGCTGCACCATTGATCCCGCAAGTCACCATGGTCGGAAACGCCTACGAAGCGGTCACCGGTGCTGATGCTGTGGTGCTCGTGACCGAATGGGACGCCTTCCGAGGCATCGATCTCGATCGTGTCGGGCAACTCGTGCGCAGCAAAGTGCTCGTCGATTTGCGCAATGTCTACAATCCCGACGAGGTGCGCGCGGCCGGATGGCACTATAGCAGCGTTGGACGGACATAAGTCCGCCGTCGGAGCCGATTCCCCCGCTTGCCGCCACTGCGACGAAAGCCTAAGCGCAACGGATGGCTGTTTATCTTCACGAAGAGGACCTGCCCGCAGGCGTGCTCGCCCCGGGTCCGGTTGCTGTTGATACCGAAACGATGGGGCTGGTCACCGCGCGTGACCGGCTCTGCCTGCTGCAGATTTCCGATGGTCAGGGTGACGAGCATCTCGTCCGCTTCGCGGCGGGGAGCGATTATGCTGCGCCGAACCTGCGCGCGGTGCTCGCCGATCCGGGGCGCCTGAAGCTCTACCACTTCGCGCGCTTCGATCTGGCGGCAATTCAATACTATCTCAAGGTCATGGCTGCGCCGGTGTTCTGCACCAAGATCGCGTCCAAGCTGGTGCGCACCTACACGGATCGGCATGGGCTCAAGGAACTCGTGCGCGAACTGTTGGGCAAGGAGATCTCCAAGCAGCAGCAATCAAGCGACTGGGGCGCGCCGACGCTGAGCGACGCGCAGCAGGATTACGCTGCCTCGGACGTGCGCTATCTCCACGCCATGCACGGCATCTTTGTGGAGCGGCTGGCGCGGGAGGGGCGCACCGAAGTGGCGCAGGCCTGCTTCGAGTTCCTGCCGACCCGGTCGCTGCTCGACATTGGGGGCTGGGCCGACCGGGATATCTTCAGCCACGAATGAGGGCATGCCCGTGATCTGCACCGGAGAACACGCACGATGACGCAGAAGGCGGACACTCTGCGCGGTCGTCGCCAGCAATTCGCGGCGCCTGGAGGTCTACACGATCGCATGGTGCGTCTGGTCGCGGTCGGCATGCCGTCGCTGATTGGCGCGCTTCTCGCGGTGCTCGTGATTGCACCGTTTTCTCCGCGTGGAGACATCAGCTTCCTGCTCGACCGCAACAAGGTGGCGATGGTCAATGACCGGCTGCGGGTGGTAAGCGCCTTGTATCGCGGGCAAGACGACGCCGGGCGGAACTTTTCCGTAACCGCCGGCAGCGCAGTGCAGCATTCGGAAAAGCGCGACGAGGTCGAGATGCGCGACATAACCGCGCGGGTGCTGCTGAACGATGGACCGGCGAGCCTCACGACCGGGGCCGGGATCTATGATTTCGCCAAGCAGAAGATCGCGGTGCCGACTCCGGTGAATTTCGAGACCTCGGACGGCTATCGCATGGTGACCGACGGTGCGAACATCGACATCGGCAAGCGCATGCTGGTGAGCCGGGGCCGGGCGGAGGGGCGCATTCCCGCTGGCACTTTCTCCGCCGACAGGATAGACGCTGATCTCGAAGCGCGGACGATCACGCTCGAGGGCCACGCCCGCCTGACGATGGAACCTGGCAAGCTGAAGATGCCCTGATGGCGATGGAATGACCAAGCTGATCGAAGCCTTGAAGGAAGCGCGGCCGCTGCGATCGTTCGCGATCGGTTTTGCTGCAAGCGCCGCGCTGGTAGCCGGAGCGCAGCATCTTGGCGCGCAGGCGATTGCGGCGCACAACAGCAAGGCGCCGGTCAATTATGCTGCGGACCGGATCGAGCTGCAGGACAAGCAGAACCGTGTCGTGCTCTCCGGAAATGTCGATATCACCCAGGCCGATCTCACCCTGCGCGCGGCACGTACGACAGTTGCCTATACCGATGCCGGTTCGCTGCAGATCCAGCGGATCGACGCGACCGGGGGCGTGATCGTGACTCGCGGCAACGAACGCGCCAGCGGCGATGTCGCGGTCTATGATTTCGACCGCAAGATCATCACGATGGTCGGCAATGTAGCTCTGCGCCGCGGGACCGATACCCTCAATGGCGGGCGTCTGGTGATCGATCTCAACACGGGCATCTCGAACATCGACGGTCGTTCATCCGGCGGTGCAGTGTCTCCCTCCGGGACAGCCGGCGAGCCGGGGGCAACGCGTAGCGGGGGCCGGGTCAGCGGCAGCTTTTCGGTTCCGAAAAACTAACCCCGAGCGATGCTTGGAGCGCAGTTCGCAAGGCTCGGCGACGCCACTCCCGGCGTGAGAGAAATACGTACATTGCCTAAGTACGCTTGGTTCTATTTTGCTTGCCATTGTGCAATGCAATATGCCACAAGACATATATCGGATAGGTTCCGTGCTGCAGACTCCACCGTGTCGGTGGGCAGTGGTCTGGGTGGAGATCGTTACTATGGCCTTCAGTCGGAGTCGGCACATTTCCGCCCGGTCTCGCAGCCGGGGTGACGAGCGCCACCGATAGACGAGGCAGGGGGCAGAGATCCGTATTTCGTCATGATTCTGCAAAATTTTTCGGCACATACCGCGCAGCGCCAATGTGGCCGCTCTTCAACGAGGCAATTGGAACTGCAGCGCGGATCGATACACCCATGTGGCGCTTGCGCGTGATGCGCGGCGGTCGGATTCTTCGGAGTAGTTTCGCATGATCAAGGTTGGAATCATCGGGTACGGCAAGATGGGCCGGCTGCGGCATGACCGGATCGAGGCATCCGGGCGCGGTGTCGTTGTGGCCGTGCACGATCCCTTTGCCCAGCCGACCGATCTGCCCGACAGCATCCGGCTCTATGACGACTGGGAAGAGCTTGTTGCCGATCCGGAAATCGAGATCATCTTCATCGCGACTGCCAACGTCTACAACAAGCCGGTCACCATCGCCGCAATGCGGGCAGGAAAGGCCGTGTTCTGCGAAAAGCCGCCGGCACTGACCGGTCAGGACGTTCGGGATATCCGCGAAGTCGAGCGCCAGACCAAGGCCAAGCTGATGTACGGCTTCAACCACCGCCATCATGGTGCGGTGAAGCACATGCGAGGGCTGGTCGACAGCGGGCAGTACGGGCGGATCTTGTGGATGCGCGGGCGCTACGGGAAATCGGTCGATGCCGACTTCCTGAAGGGCTGGCGTGCGGACAAGGGCCTCTCGGGCGGCGGAATTCTGATCGACCAGGGCATCCACATGCTCGACCTGTTCCTCCACCTCGGCGGCGGGTTCGACGAAGTGCAGGCGATGGTCTCCAGCGTCTACTGGCATCAGCCCGGCATCGAAGACAATGTCTTCGCGCAGATGCGCAACAAGAAGACCGGCCTCGTTGCCTCGCTCCATTCGACGATGACCCAGTGGCGCCACCTGTTCAGTCTCGAAGTGTTCATGGAGCGGGGCTACATGGTCCTCAACGGGCTCAAGACGTCGAGCAACTCCTATGGGCAGGAGCAGCTTGTCGTCGCGACCAACCGCTCGAAAGCTCCGGCTGCGCACTGGGAAGACGAGGAACGCTTCACCTACGAGATCGATACCTCGTGGGACGAAGAAATGCGGATCTTCTTCGATGCCGTGGAGAAGGGCCTGCCGATCACTGCGGGCAGCTCTGCCCATGCGCTCGAAGTGATGGAGCTGATCGACCGCATCTACGAGAACGAGCGCCTCGATTCCGAGCTGCTCTACACCGACCTCAACGCCAAGCTGGCCTGAATCGCGGCCCTGCCGCGCGGCGCCGATTACCGGAAGGAGTGACCACCATGAGCAAAGAGTTCCTTGACGCCTATTTCGAGGACTATCGGCGGCTTGCCTTCCCGGCTGAAGTCTATCCGCTGATCGAGCAATACCGCGATCTCGCAGCGCGCGTGCGCGACGCCGGCGGCAAGCAGATGTTCGCGGGCAACGGTGCGAGCGCCTCGGCCGCCGAGCACGGCGCGGTCGACTTCACCAAGCAGGGCAAGGTTCGTTCGATGACCTTCCATGATCCGAACTTGATCACCTGCTTCGCCAACGACTTCGGCTACGACCACTGGATGGCCAAGGCGATCGAACATCACTGCAAGCCCGAAGATGCGGTCGTGCTGATTTCGGTTTCGGGCACCTCGCCCTCGGTCGTCAACGCCGCACGCTTTGCGCGCGATGCTGGCCTGCCGGTGGTGAGCTTCACCGGCCGTGATCCCAACAACCCGCTCAAGCAGCTTTCGGACCTCGCGTTCCACGTGCCGAGCGATGCCTACAACCTCGTCGAATGCGTGCATTGCATTTGGATCACGGCGACGATCGACCTGATGATCGGCAGCCCGGTCTACGAAACGCGTGCCTACGAACTCTGATCCAGGGGAATGACCGAAAGCAGCGAGCGCGTGACGCCTGGGGATCTCCTCGCGCTGCGGGCCGGGCGCGCGCGCCGCGTACTTGCGCCTGCCGACCTGCCGGCTGACCCGGCTGCCGCCTACGCGCTGGCAGCCGAGACGGTCGGGCAGGCAGGCAAGCCTGTTGCCGCCTGGAAGCTCGGCGCGACGACCGCCGGTACGCGCACGACCTTCGTGACCGAGACGATCTATTTCGGCGCCCTGCATGGTGAAGAAGTCTGGGTCGCGGGGCAGAGCCCGGCCCACATGCCCCCGCCGGTGTTCCGGGCCGAAGCGGAAATAGCCTTCCGCCTTGCGCTCGACATAGCTGCCGCCGATGCGGTCGATGTCGCAGCAAGCGCACCATCTGCGGCGCTGTTCGATGCGTGGACCCCCGCGCTGGAGGCGCCGTACTCCTGCATCGTCAATATCCCGGAAGCCGGACTGACCGCGCTTCTTTCGGACCGCTGTGCCGCAGGCGCGCTGTTTCTCGGTCCGCCGCGCGACAATATTCGCGACAGCGCCATCGACAGCGAGATCGCGATCCTGATCGATGGAGTGGTGGCCGCAGCGGCAACCGCGCCGAAGGCGCTGCTGATGAGTCCGATCGAAGCCGCGCGCGGGTTCATCATCGAGGCGGGGCGCCAGGGTGTTTCGCTAGCACGCGGGCAGTGGATCTCGACCGGCGGGATTACACCATGCATCGACTTGCCGAGCGACGGAACGCCGATCGGCCTGTCCTTCGCGGGGGAGGCGGTATTCACGCTGGATCTGGTCCCGACGCCAGAGGCAGGCGGCCAGGCATGAGCCCGAGCCCGAGCCCGAGCCTTGCCCGTCTGACCGCACTTGTCGCGGAAGCCGCCGGCATGGCAGCGGGTGCACGACCGCAGGCGATCGAACAGAAGAGCCTGCATGATTTCGTGACCGACATGGATCGGCGGCTCGAAGATCACTTGCGCGGCGTGCTCGAACCGATGTTCGGCGTCCCCGTTCTGGGTGAGGAAAGCATCGCCGAGGATGAGACCCTGCCCGCGCGGGCGGTGGTGGTCGATCCGCTCGATGGAACCAGCAACTGGATTGCCGGCCTGCCCTTCGCAGCCGTGTCGGTCGCCTATGTCGAAAACGGCAAAAGCCTGCTCGGAGCCGTCGTCGCCATCGGTTCAGGCACCGTCTATGCTGCCGAAGCCGGGCAAGGCGCATGGCGCGACGGGCAGCGGCTTGCGCTGGCAGGCACTGCGCCGCAATCGTTGATGGCACTCTCCACCGGTCTCCTCGATGTGCTCGATGGCAGCGATGGTTTCCGGGCGGTCCGCCGTTTCGGCAAGCTGCGCAATTTCGGATCGCAGGCCTTGCAGCTTTGCGCTGTGGCGCAAGGCGCGCTCGCGCTGAATGCCTCGATCGAGGCGCGTCTGTGGGATGATGCGGCGGGCCGACTGATCGCTGCGGAGGCAGGCGCTGTCTATCGCGCGTGGGTTGATCCCGCCGATGCTGCACGTCCCGCCGCCAAGCAGCGCTGCCTCGCCGTGCATCCTGCCATAGCGGACGAGGCCGCCGCGATCCTCACACCTTTCCTTCGATCCAGCCGGAGTTGACCGCCGATGGGCAAGACTATCGCCATGATCCCAGCCCGCATGGGCTCGCAGCGCCTCGCCAAGAAGAACCTGCGCGAATTGCAGGGCGTGCCGCTCATCGTACGGGCGATCCGCAAGTGCCACGAGGCCGGCTGCTTCGATGAAATCTGGGTCAACTCGGAAAACGCCGAGTTCGGGCCGATCGCCGAGGCCGAGAATGCCCGGTTCCACCAGCGTCCTGAAGAGCTCGGCAACAACAACGCCACGTCGGAAGACTTCGTGACCGAGTTCTTCAACGTCCACGACTGCGAGCGCCTTGTGCAGGTACACTCGATCGCCCCGCTGCTCACCGCGGCCGAAGTTCGCGATTTCGTCGTCGCGTGGCAGGGCAGCACGCACGACGTGATGCTCTCGTGCATCGAGGATCAGATCGAAGTCGCGTTCAAGGGTGTCCCGGTCAACTTCACGTTTGCCGAGAAGACCAACAGCCAGGACCTGACCCCGGTGCAGCGCATCACCTGGTCGATCACCGGCTGGACCCGCGAGACCTTCCTTGCTGCCAAAGCCGCAGGCCAGACCGCTACCTATGCCGGTTCGGTGGGCTTCTTCGCGGTCAGCGCCATCTCGGGCCACGTGATCAAGACGCAGACCGATCTCGACGTGGCCGAGGCGCTGCTCGCCGCGGCACAAGGGTAAGGCCGAGCCGATGACCAAGCGCATTCTCGTCTCCAACATCATGATGCTGAACGAGCGCCCCCGTTTCGAGGCGGAAATCCGCGCGCGCGGCTGGGAACCGGTGTTTCCCGAGGTCGACCAGTTCCTCAGCGAGGAAGCCTGCCTCGGCTTCGCTGGCCAGTTCGATGGCTGGCTCGCCGGTGATGACCGCATCACCCGGGCCGTGCTCGAAGCGCACCTGCCGCGGCTCAAGGGCATCGCCAAGTGGGGCACCGGGCTCGACAGCATCGATCTTGCCGCCGCCGCCGAACTCGGCATCCCGGTCAAGAACAGTCCGGCGGCCTTCTCCGAAGCCGTCGCCGAAGTGGCGATCGGCTACATGCTGATGCTAACCCGCTCGCTGCTGGCGATCGACCAGGGTGTCCGCGCCGGCGGATGGCCCAAGCCGCGCGGGCTGGGCCTGTTCGGCCGTACGCTCGGCCTGATCGGCTATGGCGCGATCGGCCAGGGCATCGCCCGCCGCGCGCGGGGCTGCGGGATGACGATCATTGCACACGATCCGCCGCTTGCGGCTGCGCGGCCCGACATGGAGGGCGTCACTTTCATGGACGTCGACGCATTGATGGCCGAGGCCGACGTCATCGCACTCGCCTGCAACCTGACCGCCGAGAACCGTCACATCGTCAACGCCGCGCGGCTGGCGCGGATGAAACCCGAAGCCATCGTGGTCAACGTCGGCCGCGGCCCGCTGGTCGATGAACCCGCGCTGATCGCTGCCCTTCAGGCCGGGCAGATCGCCGGCGCCGGGCTCGACGTGTTCGAGGAGGAGCCGCTGCCGATGACCAGCCCGCTGCGCAGCCTGCCGAACGTGGTGCTGGGCAGCCACAACGCCAACAACCTGCATTCGGCGGTCGAGCATGTGCATGCCAACACGCTGGCGAATCTCGACGGAATTCTGGCCGATTAAGATGCGAGCGGCAGTCGTCTCGGGGCTGGCTGCGATGGTGTGGCCGAACAGGCAGCGGCGGGTTAACTTTACCAATCCGCTTAATGGTAGGCGCTGGCTAAGCCTGCTCGCCTCCGATCCGCGTCATGGCATCCGTTTTCACCCGAATCTTTCGCTTGACCGGCGCGAGCTCGGTTTCAGCTTCCGCTCCAACGCGCTTGGTCTGCGTGGACCCGCTGCGCCGGATGCGCCGCAAGTCCTGCTGGGAACTTCTTTCGCAATGGGCTTGTCGGTGGACAATGGCGAGAACTGGTACGAGCAGATACTTGAGTCCGGCCAGTGGTTCAACGCGGCGATGCCAGTTGGACCGCTCAACCAGATCCGCTTGCTGGAGGATGTCTACACCGGCAGCGGCGATGCGTTGCTGTATCTCTATCATCCCAATCTCTGGAAAACGGCGCAAGGCTACCTCGCGGCAGACCGCGAAGGGCGCGATATCTTCAGCATCATGCGTTGGAAGGCAGACCACGCCAGCACGTTGAAGCTCATCCCGCGCTGGCTTGCCAAGGAAGGGGCCAAAGCCACCTCTGGCCTCTCCCATTACGCCCGGATCGATGGCGAACCGTGGTTCTTCAACGCAGCCTACTGCCATCTCGAGTTGGACCAGAACAAGGCGCTGTTCGACACGGTCGCAGGACACCTCGACCAGCTCTTCACCCGCTTCAAAAAGGTTGTTGTGCTGCGGGTGCCGATCAAGGAGGAACTCGCGGCCGACTGCGGGTTCTCGCCGAGGCTGACGCTGCTGGCGCAAGGTTACGACCGCTTCTGGGATGCCTTCCGGGTTCGGCTGGCACCCCATGTCGAGGCCCATGCGCTCCCCTGCAGTGCGTTCGGATTCTCCGACTTCCTTCCCTACGACACGCATTGGAGCGCGCGCGGCAACGCGACATTCTGCCGCCTTGCGGCCCCGCTCCTGCGCGGTGCCGGGCTCACAGGAATCATTGAGCGTGACTGACCGGAGCGGACCCGCCCTTGGCGTTGCGAAAGGTCTTGATTCGTCCGAGGCAAAGGGCCTTGTGCGGAATATGAGCTGGTCAACGCTCGGCACGGCCGCACGCATCCTGATCGCCGGCGGCGCGCTCGCGCTTGTGAGCCGCCAGGTTACAGCTACCGAGATGGGGCTTTACGGGATCGGCTGGGCCGGCGCCTCGCTCGGTTATACCATCAGTTTGAACGGCGCAGCGCAGTCGATCATTGCGGTGCCGAACATGGAGCGCGGCCATCTGGGAGCTGCACAGTTCCTGTCACTGCTGATCGGTCTGATTACCGCTGCTGTCCTGATCGTTGTCTCCCCGTTTGCGACCGCGTTCTATCACTCGGCCGACATGGGCCATGCGGTGGTGATCGGTGCGCTGTTCGTGCCATTGATGTGTCTCGGTGCCGTCGATGTGGCACAGGCCCAGAAGAGCCTGCAGTTCTCCAAGCTCGCGCTGGTGCAGACGGCGGCTGTCGTGCTCGCCGGGATAACGTCGCTGCTCCTTGCCTATGCAGGCCAGGGCCTGCTTGCGCTGTTCGCGCTGCAGGGATTGATCGGCTTCTATGTGTTTCTCGTCGCGCGCTTCGTCGGCCTGCCTATGGGCCTGCACCGTTTCGGCATGCGACATCTGGCAGACATCCTTTCCGTCGGTGTGCACCTTTCGCTGGGAAGCCTCACCGGGGCGCTTTGGCTCAACATGCCGCAGCTCCTGATCGGCAGGGTGGCATCAGTCGAGGTTGTGGGCCTATACGTTTTCTGCTCGCGGATCGTGCAACTGGTCTTCACGCAGCTTTCGGGCATGATCAACAACGTCATTTACCCCACGTTCGCACAGTTGCGGGACAATCCGGCACAAGTGGGCGCCAGCTTCCTGCAGACAGTGCGCTTTACGTACTTTTGCCTCAATGCGCCATTGTTGATGCTGGCCGCTGCACCGAAGTCGTTTCTGGTCGTCTATGGCGGCGGCAAATGGGCAGCGGGAAGCACGGTACTGCTCTACCTCGCATTTTCACAGATGATTTTGGCACTTGGCGCGAATGTGTTTCCCACGTTTGCTGCGATGGGACGGCCAAGCGTCGCCTGGCGCTGGAACTTGTTCATCAGTGTCTTCCAGGGCCTCGGCATCGTCGTTGCTGCGCCATATGGTATTGCCGCCGTCGTCCAGTCGCTAGCGATCACGGCCTTGGTAATGCCCTTGGCAGTTTGGTGGCTTTCGAAAGTGGCGCTGTTTCGTATGCGCGATTATGCGCGAAATATGGCGCCTATCGTGCTGGCGGTGGCGCCTGCCATCTTGGTCGGTCAAATGGTCGAAGGCGCATTGCATTTGCCCCCACTGGTTGTTCTAGCCGGTGCGGCAGGTGCTGCCATCTCGCTATATGCAGGCCTTACACTGCTTATGGATGCAAGCCTCAGGCAGCACCTGTTGGGCCTTGTCGGCAAACATCAGCTGCGCAACAGATCATTTGGTCGAGTACGTGACCAAGGTCAGAATGAGTCAGGAGATCGGCCGTCTCGCTAGGGCGGGAATGCCGCATGATCAACACGGAGATCCCTCGATGAATCTCGAGCAAATGCGATTGATGGCCGGTTTCTATCTCAAGGCCTTACCGATGATGAAGATTCTGGGGCCGGTGAATGGGCGGATCAATCCGGTCTACAATCGCGATCGCGAGCAGCGCTGGGCAGAACTGCGCGCTGCAGTGGCCGGGTACGACAACTGGCTGGTGGTCGGCAACGGTCCATCCCTCCGGCTGGAGGATCTTGAGGCTCTCGGGAATATTCCGGCTATCGCTTCAAACAAGATCAACCTGCTCTTCCCCCGCACCAGTTGGCGTCCCCGGCTCTATACGATCGGAGATTCGCTGCTCATGCACAAACTTCCGGCAGAGCATTACGAAGATTTCGATCAGGTTCTCCTGCCCGATGCCTTTCACTTCATGTGCCGCGGATCGAGAAAGCTGACCTGGCGCTACTTGCTCGATCCTGAGGGCGAGCGCAAATACGTTTCGGGTAACGAAGACCTCGACCCCATGAATGGATTCTTCACGGGCTATACGATCACTGTGCCCAACATAGAGCTGGCCATCTGGGCCGGTGCAAAGCGGGTCTACGTGATCGGGATCGATCATTCCTATCGCGGCGAAAACCTCGTGGCGACAGGCAAGCGATCCACCCACTCGGGCGCGGCCGATCATTTCGACCCAAACTACCGCAAGCCGGGTGAAGTAGTAAACACGGCCCCAATCGATGGTATGGAGCGCGGGTATCAGTACGTCCGGGATCTGGCTGACAAGCGCGGCGTCCAGATCATCAACATCTCCCGAAAGTCGGCTCTCACCACATTCGAGCGCGGCACGGTGGAGGAAGCTGTGAGCGCGACGATGGGGCACAGCGCGAGCGAACCGGTATCGCCTTGAACATCACCCCTCGAAACACGCAGGACGCCTGATGACGAACAGCAAGCCGACGGTTATGATGAAGGCGATGAGCGCATCGAAAGCAGCCTCACAAGCTGGTCGGGGCCAACGGTACCGGCCTGTCGGCCAAGTGGGATCCGCGCGGCGCCAGGCCTCACGTAGCGCAGATCCGCTGACGCTGTTTGTCGTCGCAATCATGTCGCTTCTGACGGTTTCGACCCCGGCGGTGGAAGTATTCGGCGTTCCACGTATTACAGTGCTTTCAGTTCCGTTTACACTCTACATGCTGATGAGGATCGGTTGGCGCGTTGACAAACAACTGCTATTGTTTTTGTTGGCATATATTCTGGCTTTCCTACCGGCAACGATGTTTGCACTGATACGAGGAAACATAAAAATCACGTCTTTTCTGCAAGGAGGTCTCGGCCTGATTACAATGGTTGCAGCTGGAACATATTTTCTTCGGTGGCTCGAATATGCACCGCTTCAGGTAAAGAAGCGATATTTCATCAGGCTTGCCCAGATATTTCTCGCAATTATCGTAGTCGAGCAAATTTTTTACGCCCAGTTTTTCAATATAAGGCAGTATTTTTATCCCTCGAATGTATCTTGGGCGAATATTTCGCTTGACCGCGAACTGACACTCTACGGCGGCCGACCGATGAGCATGTTCTCAGAGCCGTCGCACTTCGCACGATACATCGGTCTGATGATGGCTGCATTCATCGCCGCTACACAAGGTGGGGTGGCTTCGCTGTGGTCTGGTGCGGCCTTCATGATCGCCACCAGGTCGGTTTCTTATTTCTTTGCGTTGCCGGCGATGGCGTTGCAGGCTGCTCGTACCCTGAGGGCCGACAGCACCGGATCGAAAGGGCGCAAGCGTGCGCCCATAGGCTTTAGGCTGGTGGGGATTGGTGTTCTGCTGGCTCTGGTGGCGGCTGCAGTTTCCTACACCCAGTCGGATCGCATCGCCAATGCTTTGGACAGCAGGGGGGCTGTCAGTGGCGATGGCAGCCTCAATGAACGACTATTGATTCCAATCGGATATCTCTATGATGGCGACCAGTCGGTTCTGGTTGGACTTGGGCCGACGCCACAAGATGATATGCAGAGATACGTGGTCTATAAGACGCGTTTGCTTTATAATTGGCAAAGTCTTTCGGCGGATTTTTATTCGGCCGTTTCTGCGTCGATATTCATTATTGTCGGAATGGGATATTTGGGCCTAACTGTCTTTGCGGCGATATTGTATTTTTTAATGGGTGTGCGTGGAGTGCAGTTATTTGGAGCATTTTTGTTTTCAAATCTACTAAGCTCCGGATACAATTCTACGACATCGCTTCTGCCTAGTGGATTACTGTTGGCTATCATTTTGTATCAAAAACGCATAAACTTGAATAGAGATAATATAGCAAGATAATAATTTGGCAATTTATATATTTAAATAATTTCTCCGATAGAATCTTGTATAAATAAATGTTTTCAAACGAGTTTATTATATAAATTTAAAAATTTATCTCACTGCATAGAGACTTGAGTTGGTTTTTTAATTCCAGCCATTTAACTGAGGTGGAGCATTCGTGACTGTCAACCATGGATTGTACTGCTCCAGACGACAAGCCCTGCGACTGGCGATCACAGCGATGACTTCGTCGGCGTTGCTGAGTCGTTCGTCATTTGCCAGCCAAGGTTTGTACGGTCGACCAAAGCCCTCTGATGTGATCTTGTCAGCCCGAGTGCCAAGCGCAGAAGGGCTGTTTCTCGCAAAGCTGGCAGGTGCCACCCGATGCGACTGGACATATGTTGATGGTGGCACGTTCTTTTTCGATCTGCGTCAATCCGGCATTCCCGGGGCTGGTGGCGCTATAAACATGATTCCCCAGGATTCTCCGACTGTTGCTACATATCGCACAGGACGTACTAACGATCGCAATGGGAGGTTGTTGGAGGCGCCTTGGCAGCGCGGAAAGGGTCTCTACTGGGGTTGCGTCAATAATCCCGACTTCCTCCGGCTACAGCTTGAGCGGGCCAGGAATGCGCTTGCGGCCGGTGCAGAGTGGATCCAGCATGACGACGCAGCGGGGCAGATACAGGCCGTTTCCTTCGGAGCATGCTGGTGCAATTTCTGCCGCAGGAAAGCATCGGTGCGAGGTTTTGACCTTAAACGGGCCATGTTGCAGTTTCAGACCGAAAGCACCATCGATTACGTGAAGGCCTTGCGGGCGGGTGTGAATGCGGCGGCCGGTCGTGTGGTGGTCATGTCCTGCAATAACTTCAACATGTCGTTGAGCCCGCCGACATCGCTGTTCGACTATGGCATGTGCGAGATCGGATCGGACGAAGCCGACCTTGATCGCCTCCAGCAGAAGTTCCGCCAATTCGAGCGCGATGGCTGGATGCAGGTGGTCACTTTGCGTTCGCGCGACATAAGGTTGAACCGAGCAACCATTGCCGCGGTGCACGCACTGGGGGGGGCAATGATCTTCCCCTACAATGTCTATATGACCGATGGACCGCGATACTCTGCGGATCCCGAATTGGTGGTGCCGCTTTATCGCTTTGTCCGTTTGATCGGTCCTCTGCTTGATGCATCCCGGTTCACGGATTTGAAGGCCGTTGATCTCTTTTCAACCGAATCTCTCACATCGCTTGACAATGCGGGGGTAAAGACTGTCGTGCGCCGTGCGGGTACCCGTACGCTTGTTCATTTTATTCCCGGATACCCGACCAGCAAGTCTCGGCCTTTGACCGTCCGGCTCGCTACCCCTGCGAGGGCGGTTCTTCAGTCTGCCGAGCGCACCGAACCAAGCGTTTCACAAACCGGCAGCTTTCTCGTGGCACCGTGGGATTGGAGCGTCGTAACCTTGGCCTGAAGGCAGAGCGATTGTCTTGCAGTAACGGAACGGTGCGGACGTCTTGAACGTGGTTAGCGTACTGGAACGCGCCGCATGATGCGCCGAAGTTCCGCAAGAGCCGCGCGGATCACGAAAGAGGGCGCAAGAACAAGATAACGTCGCCGTAAGCGCTGAGGCTCCTGCGCAAACCGGTGAGCCCATTCAAGACCGTTGTTGCGCATCCATTTCGGAGCTCGTGCGACTGCGCCGGTGTGGAAATCGAAGGCGGCGCCGACCCCAATCAGCGTTTGTGGTAAGTCTTTGTAATGACGCCACATCCAGATGTCCTGCTTGGGTGACGAAAGTCCAACCCAAACCACGTCCGCGCCACTTGTGCGGATCGTCCGGCAGATCATCGCCTCCTCTTCAGCGGAGATATTCCCGAATGGTGGACAGTACGTTCCGACAATCTGCACACCCGGATAGCGCGCTCGGAACACATCCGCGAGCTTGTCGGCAACCCCCGGTTTTCCGCCATAAAGGAAATGTCGCACACCGCTTTCGGGCGACCTGCGCATGACCTCATCGATCAGATCAGGGCCACACGTCCGCCGCACCGGCAAGCCCCGCAGTTTGCCGATCAATGCGATGGGTGTGCCATCAGGGGTAATCATCGCCGCATCGGCATGTAGATCCTTGAGAGCAGGATCGTCTGCAATGGCCATCAGGCTGGCCACGTCGCGAATGCAGACGAATCGACCGTCGTGATCCTTGGCCCAGCTCTCGATGCGCTCGACAGCGATCTGCGGGGTTACAACAGAGACGGGGACCCCTAGCACTTCGTAACTCGCGAGGACGTCGGTCGTCATGTATCTCGGATCCCAAGTTCAGACGTTTCGGCCATCAAGATCGGCCTGCACCACTTAGCGCCGCGACGCGCGCTCCGAAGCAGCCAGTCGTCTCAATGCTGCACCGCATCCGGAACTCCCTGTTGGACGTGATTGCCCCTGCGGTCAAGCTGGCCGCCAGCGCAATAGTAAGATTCTCATTCAATCACACGGATTTCCTAGGAAATAATTTCGCAAGAGATGACTTTGAATCTTGGTCCAATCTGGCTATTGAGTTCGCACATGCACACAGCATCAGGAGTGGAGCGATCATGAACGAGCGTGTTGAAAAAGTCGCTCTTATCACAGGGGTGACCGGACAGGACGGCGCCTATCTGGTGCGATTTTTGCTGGAAAAGGGCTACGTCGTTCATGGCGTAAAGCGGCGGTCTTCGTCCTTCAATACGGGGCGGATCGAGGACATCTATGAAGATCCCCACGTTGAGCACCAGCGGTTCCATCTGCATTATGGCGATCTAACCGACTCCACCAACCTTATCCGTATCGTGCAGGAAGTGCAGCCGGATGAAATCTATAACCTTGCCGCACAGAGCCATGTCCAGGTTTCATTCGAGACGCCTGAGTATACAGCGAATGCCGACGCGGTAGGTACCTTGCGCCTCCTCGAGGCAATTCGAATTCTCGGCCTCGAAGGCAAGACCCGATTCTACCAGGCGTCGACATCAGAGCTATACGGACTGGTACAAGAAGTTCCGCAGCGTGAGACGACGCCGTTTTATCCCCGCTCGCCATACGGTGTGGCCAAGCTTTACGGCTACTGGATCGTCGTCAATTACCGCGAAGCTTACGGCATGCATGCCTCCAACGGCATTCTCTTTAACCATGAAAGCCCGCTGCGCGGCGAAACCTTCGTAACTCGCAAGATTACCCGGGCTGCTGCTGCCATCGCTTTGGGGAGGCAGGACAAGCTGTACCTCGGTAATCTCGATGCAAAGCGTGATTGGGGCCATGCGCGCGAGTATGTTCGCGGCATGTGGATGATGCTGCAGCAGGACCAGCCAGATGATTATGTTCTTGCGACGGGTGAGACAACTGAAGTCCGGGAGTTCGTCCGCTGGGCATTCGAGGATGCAGGCATACCTGTGACATTCTCTGGCTCAGGCGTTGAAGAGAAGGCATTTTGCCAGAAAACTGGGAAATGCGTTGTCGAAGTTGATCCCCGCTACTTCCGCCCGACCGAAGTAGATCTCCTGATCGGCGATCCCACGAAGGCACGCGAGAAGCTCGGGTGGTCGCACGAAACAACGGCACGGGAATTGGCGCGGGAAATGGTGCTGAGCGATCTGGAAACCATGCGTGACGGGCCGGTCTTGAAGGGCACCTGACGTACTGCATCCTGCCATCCAAAGGACCTATAAATGAACTCGCCGCAATTCGATCTTACTGGCAAACGGGTATATGTTGCGGGTCACAAGGGCATGGTCGGCTCTGCGATTGTCCGCCGACTAGGGGCTGAGAACTGTGAGATACTGACGGCCGACAGGTCTGTTGATCTGCGCGAGCAGAAGGCTGTGCGGGATTGGTTCGCTTGTAACGCACCGGATGTTGTGGTCATCGCTGCTGCGAAGGTCGGTGGCATCCTGGCGAACGACAGCTTCCCGGCTGAATTCCTTTACGACAATCTGATGATTGAAGCTAACTTGATCGAGGCCTCGCGCCAATATGGTGCGCAGAAAGTCCTCTTTCTCGGCTCTTCATGCATCTATCCAAAATTCGCCCCTCAGCCAATCCCCGAGGATGCGCTGCTCACCGGTCCGCTCGAGCCAACAAACGAATGGTATGCAATAGCTAAGATTGCAGGCATAAAGCTCAGCCAAGCCTATCGGCGGCAGTACAACTGCGATTTCATTTCGGCAATGCCAACAAATCTCTATGGCCCAGGAGACAACTACGATCTGGCTTCAAGCCATGTAATGCCGGCGCTACTCCGCAAGGCGCATGAAGCAAAAGCTGCCAACGCAGACTCTATCGAGATCTGGGGAACCGGAACGCCGCGACGCGAGTTCCTTCATGTGGATGACTTGGCGGATGGCTGCGTGTTCCTTCTCAAGAGCTACTCCGATATGGAGCACGTCAACATTGGCTCGGGCACGGATATTTCTATCGCCGAACTAGCCAAACTGGTTTGTCAGATCGTTGGTTTCGATGGTGCGCTTCGCTTCGATACGTCCCGGCCCGACGGGACTCTTCGGAAACTGATGAGTGGGGACCGGATCCGGTCAATGGGCTGGACGCCTCGCATTGAGCTAGCGGAGGGCATTGCAGATGCCTATCGCGCGTTCTTGGACCACTATGTGGCCACACCCAAGGTCTAACTCAAAGCGATCCAGCTTGCCGAGATCAGATCACGCATTGCAGCGCCGATGAAGAGGAGCACGATGGCCGTCGGCAGCACCGCTGGGTGGTTCCAGACATCAGGCCCGGACTAGCTGTCGCCTGAGCTGATCGAGCGCTTGCTCGGTGCGCTTGGCGACAGCTGGCCCAACAGAGCTAACTCCGGTCAAAGCCCGTAATCATCGCCCAGGGCGAACACGTTGACGGTCGGTTTCAATTGTACGGCAATGGCCGAATCGGTTGTGGGCGCACCCGCCGTTCCTACCGCCGCCGCGCTGTCCACATAGACCGCGATCTGCGTCGCGCTCGGCACGTCCACGATCTTGAGCGTGCTGTTCAGCGCCGCCGTCACCGAACCGCTGATCGTCACCACATCGCCCGCATTGAAGCCGTGCGGCGCGCCGAAGTTGATGAAGCCCAGGTTGGTGTTGCCCGATCCGCCATCGCGTCCGGTCAGGTAGCTGCTGGAGCCGGTGACGGCTGCCGGTGCGGCCTCGGCGGCGTTGCATTTGAAGTAGATGCGCGAACCCGCCGCGCGCAGCTTGGTCGCCTCGCCTGCGGCCAGCGCGGGCTCGATGATCGTTCCCGTCTTGCTCGTCAGCCCCGAAAGCGCCGTGTTGTTGACCGACGAGACGAGCGTGGTTGCAGCCGCATCATCGAACACGCCCGCCGTCGCGGTCGTCGGCGTCCTGGACGGCCACATGTAGGCCAGCTTGCCTACCTTGTACTGCCCCTTGTTGCTGGGGAACATGGATTGCACCGCCGTGATGGTGAGGTCCGCGTCGAGCAGGTAGGCCACCGTGTTCTCGGGCATGAGGTTCTTCGGAATGACCGGCGACCAGTTGATCGAGGACGTGAGCTGGCCGGTCGGATAGAACCCGCCATCGCGGAAAAGCTGCCAGCTCTCGAACCGCACCCTGATCTGGTTGTTCGATGCCTCGCGCACGATGAAGCCAACGCCGGGGGAGACGAAGTTCTTATTGGTATCAAGGCATCCCACCCGCCACGTACCCTTGTTCGCGCCAAGCCGGGTCGCGCCGGCGGCGGCCGTCGGGCAGAAGATGCCCGCCGAGTTCCCGGCAAGGTCTTCGGAAAGAAACGCGCAATACGTCACCTGCACGGTATCGACCGAGAGGTTCCGCGTCGGCCCGCCGATCAGGCCGGTGGCGTTCGACTTCATGCGGTTCGCCTCGAAGTGGATGAAGCCGAGATCGACGCTGTCGGCATTCACGTACCAGCCATGCGACGAAAAATTGAAGTGCTCGATATTCGTCATCACGTGCTTGTCGCCGTTGCGGTTCTCTTCCCAGATGGCAGAGACCGCCTGCGGCACCTGCTGCCACTGGCTCGGCGCAGGCTGGAAATTGATATAGCGATTGAGGAACACGTCGTTGGTGCCTGTGCCGGTGCAGACCCACCCGAACTGCGACGGGTTTTCGATAAAGACATAGGACCAGGTATTGGAAAACCGCACCGGGCTCGCGCCGGTCGCGCCGGCGCCGGAAAGCGCCGAAGGGCTGACCGCCACGCGGTTGCCGATAGAGACATTCTGCCCTGCCGGGATCGGATCGCGCAGTGTCAGCACGTCCGTTGCCACGCCGGTAATCCGCGTCGTGTGATAGGTGCCGCTGTCCAGATAGATCTGGACATACATGCCCGTCACCCACGGATAGCCGCCGTTGGCGATGGTCTGCGCATGGGCCACCTTCACAGTGTTCGATCCCGCTCCCGCCACCAGCGCCGCCGTGCTGTTGATCGCCTTTGGAAAGAACACGCCGATGGCCGCCTGGTTGACATGCAGATGCGGCACGTTGGCCATGTAGAACCCGTTGCCGGGTCCGGCGGGATTGGTCGCGCACAGCAGCCCGATGGCGCTGCGGTTGGTGTTGGGCTGCTGGACCATGAACGAGAGCTTGGGGAACCGCCACGTGCCCCGCGCGCCATAGAACGCCATCACCGGGATATTGTCGGTGCGCTGGACAATCTCGGCCCCGGCTTCCGCGAAGATGCCATACTTGGCCGAGGCCGTCACATCGCCGTTGAGGAAAATCGTCTTGGTCGTCCCGAACACGGCGGGCGGCATAACGCGCCAGCACAGTTCCGCCGCCCATGCGTTCAGCGCGTCGCCGTCGTCCGTGCCCGGAGAGGCTGTCGAAACATAGTCTCCTTTTGCGCCGTAGTGAAACGGGGTCAGCCGTTGCCACTGGGGAAACTTCAGGAATCTTGCGTCCGCCGCATTGAAGATCGGATCCAAGTCATGGGCGCGGAAGCCCTTGGTGAAATTCAGTGCGAACCCGTTCGCTGAGAGCGTGGCGCCACCCATGAACTCGATGGGCACGTTGAATGTGGTCACCGTCCCGTCCGCAACCCAGGCAATGCCGTTCACGATGACGCGCGACTTGCCCGTCGCGACCGCTCGGGCATGCGCTGCTTCAACGCTGCCATGCGGCGTGGCGAACACGGCGTCGCGGTATCCGCCGCCAAGGTCCCATACGCTTCCGCCAAAGGGCAACGCAACCATACTGCTGCCCCTGCCAGGCAGATTCGAGGCAAGATCGGCAGCTTTGGCGGCGGTTTGCCGCGCAAACGCATCTACGCTCATCGTTCAGCTCCCGGCTCGGATCATGACGGTCGCGCCGGCACCCTGCCGTGCTTTGAGATAGCAACTGCCCGGCAGGCGATAGCGGCCCGGGGCGGTGATCGCGGTGAGCGAGAGGCCGCTGCGGTCCCACGCGTTGCAGTCGTTGAAGGTGATGCCGTCGAAGCTGTCTTGAAAGACGTAGGCAGTTGAAGGTGTTCCGATGATCTGGATTTCGACGTCGGGATAGAGCCGGCCATTGAATATCGCAGTCGGCGTCCACGCTGCAGGCATGAGCATCGGTTGAGTGGTGACTTCCGCAAAGGTATCGTCACCCATATCGACAAGTCGCTTTTGCAAGCTTCCCACGGTGGTGAAGGTTATGTCTGGCATAGGTTGCTCCGAGCAAATGGGGGCGCATCGGGGCGGCACTTCCGGTTGTACCGGGCACTTCCGGCACAAAGGAGAATCACCATCCTTACCGGGTATGTTCCAAATGAATTCCAACAATGCAAGGCAAATAACCAAATAGGTTATTCGCTGCGAGTTGACCTTCCCGATTGGCGTGCCGGAGCAATGGGGATTGAGCGTCGGGAGCGCGTGGTGGGTTGCAAATGACCTGCACTCCGGCAGGAGCAGATATCAAGTTCCTGCAGGGAGAAATGGCGCCGCGCAGCCTAATCTGGACTTCGCATCCGCATAACGCGAATGTGCGGCACGAGCGGGACTGCTGCATGTCGGATCGATCCGGGACTTGAACAACAGGTCGAGCCGCACCGGCTGCCCCATGCACCGCCTGCCAGCCAAGGCGTCAACGAACTAGCAAGAGGCTCACGTCGTCGAGACGGACAGGTGCGCGGGGCGCCAACCAGAAGGTCAGGAACCGGACCTCACATTGGTCATTGACCACAAACTCCTGCCGCCAAACGCCAGGCTGCCGGTCAATTGCTTGGCCCGCCAGTGCCTTGCCGAGATCGGCATCGCAGGCCAACGAGACCTGAAGCGCGCGCGCCTGCGACGGGTCTGTACCCGGCGTTCTCCACCGCAGTTGATAACGGCCCGGCTTCAAAACCACGGTCTGCTGTACGATCGGAAGGCTTGCCGAACCGGTCACTTCCAGCGCGAGGCTGCGATGGCCGGCGTCACCAACGATCGTGATCTCGGCATCGCCGCGATTGGATAGTTTCCAATCGAACGCCGTGGCTTCCCGCAATGTGTCAAGATGATCGAAGCCGCCGTCATAGATCAATGCGCCGGAGGTCTCGCAGTTCAGCTGCCACACCGCCTGGGCTTCCGGGATCATGTCGAGCTTGATCAGCCGCTGTGTAATCAGTTCGGAAGTAGGGCAGTCCCACACGCCTTTGCCGGTGCGCCGCATCAGGTCAGTACGTTGCAAAACCTGGTCCGCCGGGAGATCGCTAACCGTCGTGACTATGGTGCGCCCCCAAGCGGGTGACAACTTCAACCGGTCGGACAGCGCATTGCGACCGGCTTCAGTAGCAGCAACCGCCGCAAGCAGGCGATCGCGGTTCTCATCTGTGGGGGCTTGCCGCAGCAACGCATCGAGACGCTCCGCCGCGACCTTGTAATTCTCGTCCTGCAGCGCCTGATCAAGCCAGTAGATCTGGGTCATGCCATCGCGCCAGCCCAGCTGACCCGAGACCCTGAAGGCCTCATGTGCTTCAGCAGTATGTTGGGAATAGAGCTCCGCCCGCCCGAGGATCGAGATGGCTTGCGCGGAAATCGGATCGGACGCCACAGCCCGGCGCGCATATCCGATGGCCTGTTCCGGGCCTTGACGAACGAACGCTAGTATCGCGTGCGAACGGGCCGCGCCGGTATCATATGGCCACCCGACAAAGCTTGGCGAATTGGGAAAGTCGCGGCTCTGCCGGTCCGTGCCGCTGAGAATGGCGGTTACTGCAAGAGCTAGCAGGCCCATGACAACGCCAGCCCTACGGACGTGGCCGGCGAGACTCATGGCACGCTGCTCTGGCATGGATCAGTTCGCCGAGGAGTTACTGTACTGGTAGTAGCTGTAGCCGTAGTACTCCGAATACCTGTTCCCCGAATCTGACGGGTCGAATTTGGTGAGCACACCGCCGAGGATCGTCGTGCGCATGCTGCGCAGGCGGCGAAGCGATGCCTTGAGTGAGCCGCGGCGGCTGCGATCCGACTGGATGACGATAACTACGCCATCGACCAGAGCCGCCATAAGCGGCGAGTCCGCAAGGCCGAGCACCGGCGGGCTGTCGAGCAGGACGAGGTCAAACCGGGCGCAGAGTTCCTCAAGCAACTGGGTCATGCTGCTCAAGCTCAGCAACTCGGTTGGGCTCGGCGGGATGGGGCCGGAGGTGATAACCTTGAGGTGTTCGAGATCCGTATCGCGCAGAGCCTCGTCGACCGTGCTCTGGTGCGTCAGAATGCTCGACACGCCTCGGCTGTTCTCGCCGTTGAGCATCACAATGGCCCGGTGCAATGCGGGACGGCGCATGTCGAGGTCGAGTAGCACAACACTGCGCCCGAGGCGCGCGATGCCCCTCGCAATTGCGATGCTTGTCGTCGACTTGCCTTCCGATGGCTGCGAGCTGGTGACCAACATGGTCTTGGGCAAGCCCGACGCGGTTGAGTAGAGCAGCGCGCTTCGCAGCGAGTTGTACCCTTCGCTGATGGGCGACTTGGGATCCTCCATTGCCGCCTCGACGTCGATGTCCTGGGCGAGCGGGATGACGCCGAGTAGCGGCATTTGCAGCTTGCCCTCGACATCTTCGGGTACCTTGACCGAGTCGTCGAGCTGCGTTCGCAGGTAGATGAACGCAGCGGCCGAACCAAAACCGATCACTAGAGCCAGCAACAGGTTGCGCAGAAGATTCGGAGAGCTCGGCCGGATCGGTGCAATCGCAGGATCAATGATGGCGATGTTACTGGCGCTGATACCGGCGGCCGCATTGAGTTCCTTGTAACGCTGCAGCAGCCCCTCATAGACTGTGCGGTTGGTGTCGGCTTCGCGCTGGAGCAGGCGATATTGGACAAGCTGATCCTGCTCGGCGAGCGACGATCCCTTCAATTGGGCAACCTGCTGCGTGAGGCTGGATTCCGCTTCGCGCGCCGCATCGTACTGCTGCTTGACCGAAGCCTTGATGCTGCGGGCAACCGACTGGATCTGCGCGTCGATAACGCCCACCTGAGCTTTCAGTTGCTGGACGAGGGGGTAATCCTCGAGATGGTTGGCGCGCTGCTTTTCGAGTTCGGCCATCTGCTGAGCGCGCTGGGCGAGCAACTGCGAAATGGCCGGGTTGGCAAGAACATCCGGCGAGCTGAGAAGGTTGCCGCTCGAGATCAGCTTCCATCGCCCCTCGGCGGCAATCCTTGCTGCCTGTGCCTGATTGGCGGCGGAGTTGATCTGAAGCAGACTGGCCGTGGTCACCGAGTTGCCGACCCGGCCTGATTGTCCCACACCGCCAGACTCGGAGTCGCGGTCGCGAATAAGGCCTTCTTCTCGCGCATATGCGTTGAGCTCGCGCTCAGATCGTTCGAGCTTGGCGCGCGCCTCTGACAGCTGGCCGGAGATGAATTCGCGCGCATAGGCCGAACTGTCGAACCGGCGCTGAAGATTGGTCTGGATAAACTCGGCCGCAAATGCATTCGCGATCTGGGCCGCGAGTTCGGGCTGGGTGCTGTTGAAGCTGACCGTCGCAAGACGAGTGTTACGCGGGAGATCGACGTCGCGTGCATCCTCGATCGTGCGGATCGTAAGATCTTCGAGTTCGGCACGCGTAAGGTCGCCGGTGGGCTGGCGGACCCCCATGGCATCGTAGAACTTTGCGTTGCCAACCAGTCGCAGTTTCTGGGCAACTCTCTCGGCCAAAGCTCGGCTCTTCAGGATGTCGACCTGCGTCTGCAAGAAGCGCTCGGTGTCATTTGCAGCGACCACCGGGTCCTGCATCGTGTCGTCCTGCTTGCCGAAAATCTGGGCCGATTGGTCATTGATCTGCAGCGTCGTCGCCGCCGTGTAGCGCGGCGTCTGCAGCATCGTGGCGATGATGGCTAGCGCGAAGGTGACCGACACGATCACGGTGATGAGAATAAGATTTGCCCGGACGATTGCGATGATCTCGCGAATATCGAATGCTGGTTCGCCATCCACATAGGGGTGCGGATCGCCATAGTTGCCGTTGGTCGCGACCTGCTCGGTAGCAAGGTTGTGATCGGCCTGGTCGGAGATTGAGGTGATCTGCTGCACGATACCGCCGGAGTTAAAAACGGGTGAAGACGTTGAAGATCGGCGCGGCCTGTAGGAAGTCGCGGTAGATCGATTTCGCCTGCGAAAAGCCTACGACGACCACATCGCCGCCGAGAATTTGAGGGTCGGGATCCCGACCGGCACGAATGCGGCTGAGGTCGAACCGCGCTGCCATGCGGGTGTTGTTCACAGTCCGAAAAATTACGACCTCATCCAGCTTCGCGATACGCGTCGGGCTCTGGGCCAGAGCGATTGCGCCAAGTAGGGTGGTCTGGTTATCGACGGGATAGGTCCCGGCCTTGAGCACCTGGCCTTCAATCGTCACGGTTTGACCGGGCTGCTCGATGACGTTGAGGGTCACTTGCGGATCGCGCAAGTAGCGGGCCCCCAATTTGGTTGCGATCAACGTTGATGCCTGAGCTGGGGTCAAAGTTGCGACATGCACCGGACCGGCCAGCGGGACTTGGATGAAGCCTGCATCATCCACCGGAAGTTTCTCGAAGGTCAGGTCCGGCTCGCCGAACACCATGAGCGAGACGACGTCGCCTGGTGCGATCAGGTATTCGGATGGAGCAACTGCTTTGTCGATCGGAGGCATGATCGCATAGGCAGCGTCCTTTGCGGGAAGCGCGCCATAAAGCCCCGAGGAGCACGCCGAGAGACTTGTTGCGCTGACCAGCAGCAGGGAAATGGCCGCGGATTTCTTCACAACTACTTAAGCCCCTTGGCGAGAAAGAGATTGATACATTCGAAACGGTGCCAGCATATCTGACCCGGTGCAACATCGGATGAAAGCACGCAAATCCTATGCATCATTGATGACTACGCTGCGGCGCGGCAGGGTTGAGCAGCATTGCTACCGCAACTGCGGCAATAGCCGCAAGCGACATGCTGCGCATGGGATAATCGACAATGGCATGGAGCGCCTCGATCAGAAGGAAGCCGATAGAAAACTGCACCTGCGCGCGCCTTGATGCCGAGGCATCAGGCTTGCTGACCGAGATGATCGCTCTGGCCGCAAGGTAGAGGACAAAAAGCAGGATCAAGCCAAGCACGATGATACCGGGCAAGCCCGCCTCGAGCATCCACTCAAGCCAATCATTGTGCGCCCGCACAGGTCGGGTGGCATCGACGACCTCAAGCCGCTCAGCCGCCTCGAGCATCGGTACGATTGTCCCTATACCACTTCCATATGGCCAGACCTGGCCGATCGCATACCAGGTGTCAGCCCACAGGTCCCAGCGCGCTTCATGCGCCAAAGAAAAGCGCCCGATGACCTTCTGGACCGATTGGAGCTGCAAGAGAAGTCCGCCACTGATGATCATCAGGCCGACCGCACCGGCAAGGCCATAGACCACAGCCGCTCGCTTGCGCAGCATCGGCCAAAGCATGAAGCCAACGAATAACAATGAAATCGCCGACAGGGTAATGCCAGTCCGGGACCCGGTCATGAAGAGTCCGACGAGAAAGGCGGAGATCGCCATAATCATTCCCGTCCACGTCAGGACATGATGCCTGCCATCGCCTAGCCGCGACGTTGCGATCACTCCGGTCGCCAGAATCGCAGCGAGCAGGATGTCTGCCTGCGCATTTCGGTTTGCCTGAAAACCTACCAGAAAACCTTGGCTGAATTGACTGTAAAGCGACCACTCGAAACCCGCGGTCCTCGAAAGCTGCAAGACGCCTAGCATCACGGAAAGAGCTGCTACGCCAACGACGACCATGCAAAGCCAGTTGCGCCCCCTGAGTGAGAGGCGGCTCACCTGCAGGAGCAGCAGCGCGGGGCAAATCATGGCCAGCAGCGATGCGAAGGTCCGCGCCGGCGACATCGTCAGCGGCATCCACGATTTGTCCGCCTGGATGAGCGCTATCGACTGGATCTCGACCGAACGCCCCGGCAGCGCTTGCCAGATTGAAGGTGGAAGCGGAACGAGTTGGAGAACCGGGATCAGCAGGATCAGCCCAGCCAGGATGAAGGCTGGAGCCTGAACAGGGCCAAGACCACGCTGCCAACCGGAACTGGCGATGAGCGGGATCATGATGAGAGCGGTCAGAACCTGGAGGATCATTTCGGTTAGTGGATTGACCGTCCCGCCACCGCCGAGGACCATTGCCAGCCCGACAAGTGCCATGCAGAGCACAGTGCCGGGGAGCGGCCTTGTCGTTACTACGGGCAGCTTGTCTGTGTTCCTCCCAGACGAAGAGCGGCCTTTGCTGCGGCTGGCCTGAGCAGAGCTCTTGATTGCCCGCGCGCTTGACGACATGTCAGTGCCTCCCTCGCAGACGATCTAGGTGCGGTACCCCTGAAGGGCAACCCTCAACGCCCGTCACCGCAGCCCCATTTCTGAACATCCGGTTTTGGACTGACAATACTCTGCCTCCGGCCCCTAAGCGAAGGGCCCGCAAAACGAGATTGCGAGCCCTTCAAAACCATCAATCTTGCGGGCTCGATCAGCCCGGGCTGTCCGACTTCGTCGCCTCGTAGATCGCGAAACCACCGACACCGGCAGCGAGAAGTCCGAGACCAATATCGGTACCGGAAACTTCACGCGATTCACGCGACACGGGCGCGGTTGTGCGGAGGGCCTTGATCTTCTTAACCGAAACCACTCCGGGAGTGGCGGCAGACGCACGAACCGGTTCAGCGTTTGCGGCAGTCCCAGCAAGGATTACGCCGAAGGCGACGCTACCCGCCAATGCGATCTTCAACATGCTCATTGTCCCACACTCCATTAACTTTATGGAAGATTGCTTAGTGCTCTTTCGTGATTCGTTCAACCCGAATCTTGGTTTCAACGCAAATAATTGCTGCGTATGCGAACGGCGAAAAATGCTGCAAATTGAAGCGTATCGCACCCCGCATCGCCGCAAATGCGTGTCTCAAATCGCTTCGTCCCACAGCTCAAACGGTTTGCCTCAGAACGCACGATCGTGAACCAATACGGTGAGCGTTGCAAAGATGATCCGGACGTCCCGGATTGCCGTCCAGCCATCGAGGTACTCGAGATCTGCCTGAAGGCGACTGCTGAGATCGGCCTCCGAATCAGTAGCGCCGCGCAGCCCGCGAATCTGCGCCAGGCCAGTCAGGCCGGGCTTCAGCGAATGACGGAGCAAATACCGGGGATCGACTTCCCAAAACCGCTTCTGACCTGCCAACGAGCCGATCGCATGCGGGCGCGGCCCAACAATGCTCATGTCTCCGCGCAGCACATTGAGCAGCTGCGGTAGCTCATCGATGCTGGTCTTGCGGATGAAGCGGCCGATCCGGGTGATCCGATCATCGTCCTTGCTCGCCGAGCGCGCGCCAGCGGCGTCCAGCTTCTCGACCCGCATCGAACGGAATTTGTAGATCCAGAACAGTCGATTGTTGCGGCCTTGCCGCTGCTGCATGAAGAAGACCGGCCCGCGATCTTCAAGCCAGATCATCAAGGCAACCACGAGCAGCAGCGGCGCAAGCGCCACCGTGGCGCTGCCCGCGATGGCAAGATCCATGGCCCGCTTCACGGCTCTCGATCGAAGACCGAGCGGCCCGACCGACACGATGAGCGAGCCAAAGCCATGGCCACGCCCGGCGCCGAGGACGCCAAGTTCCTGCACTTCCGGATCAACGATCTCGCCGGAGATGTTGGAGCCCTTGAATACGAGAGCCCAATCCTTCCGGCGCTCCGGAGGACATGTCACGATGACGCGGTCCATGTTGGTCATGAACATGCCAAGTCGGTCGAGCATGTGCGGATCGTTGCGGTCAGGGCGAAGCCGGTGTTCGCGGGAGTCGATGTGCCAAGCATGCGGTACGCGAACCGGAGCGCCGCCGTCATCAATAACGAGCACGTTCTTGGCGGTAGGGCCGCAACTGGACTGGATCAGACGCTGCGTGGCAGCGCGGGCCCAAGCCATCGCGCCTGCAATCACCACGAGGCTGGCCAACGTTGATACGCGCGAGAACTGCTCGCTCGACTTTGTGAAGAATGCCACGAAAATCATCAGCGTGAGCGCAAGCGCCATCGCTGTCATCGAGCGGGACTGGCTGTACCTAAGCGATGTCAGGGACTGGATCGAATAGGTCCGCGTCATCAGCGCCGCGCCCCAATAGAGCGGCAGATAAAGGTAGATCTGCTGCAAAGTCTGCGAATCGTAGGCGTGGCCGAAATAGAGCAAGCTGACCAGCATCGATGCGCCAACGATGGCAATACCGTCGGCGAGCATCAGTAAAAGGTATGCCTGAAGACGCCGCTTCTCGAGCGAAGGAGCCAGCGGAAGCTTGAGTTGCCGCTTCTTCCCTGAAGATTGGTCGCCTCCTGCCCAGGCAGGCGACGCGACAGTATCTCTGTCTCGCTGCAACGTCGTCATCGCAAAAGCACCCTTTTGAACCGCTTGAGATCAGCGTTCCGGTTGTGCGACCCGGACGACAAGAATTCTTATAAGCAGATTCCTCGATATCGGTAGGAATGCTGCGGTGCAATACCTACAATGTTCTGAGCCAAAAACAAGCGAGTCGATGTGATCGATCGCACAGCCGGTCCGATGACAGCGGCAACTCGTCGAACTATCCGCGTGATGCCGCGCGGGTGATCTCGGCAAGTCCTTGGGATAGAATGATTTCACCGTTTCGGTTATCCGCGAGCAGCTGGCGGTGCAGTGTCATCAAGCGGTCGATAAGACGCGCGAGCTTCCGGCCACGCCAGCGCCGTAATTGCTGCGAAAGATCCGGCTTGTCCCGAAAAAAGACACGGCGCGCGGCCATTTCGTGCTCAAGAAAGGCATTGATGTCGCCACGACCGCGCATGCGGCCCGAGAGTTGCGCAAGTTGTGCTGCGCGACGCTCGAAGGCCAGCAACAGCCCGACAGGACTGAGCTCAAGCTCCTGAAATCGCGCCAGTTCCGGTGTCAATCGAGTGGTATCTCCTGTCAGCACAGTGTTGACCAGCGGCATGAAACCGTCGTCCTCGCTCACCGCGGCAATCGCGTCGAGCGCGGCGGCATCGGCTCGCCGCGGGGACTCGGGGCTCGCGTCGAGATAAAGCACCAGCTTCTCGATCTCGCTGCGCGCCATTCGCGTATCTAGCGCGGCGCCGCGAGCGATTCGTTCTGCCAGTTCATCACTGAGGTGCAATCCTGCCGGGTCCGCCATCTCGCGCACGGCCAGCGTGACCGACCGCAGATCCGGCGGATGGAACATCGTCACAAGCGCATCAGGACGGTCAGCCAGCAGCTTGGCAATACGGGACTTGTCGGTTGCCGAACTGGCCAGAATGAACACCGGCCAGCCCTTGACCGGACTGGCAAGCAACGTCTCGACGGCGTCGTAGACCTCGTCACCCGAGCAGCGCACATGGATCTGGCGTTTGTCACCGAACAGTGAGACGGACCGCGCTTCGTCGGCCAGCCGCACCGGATCGCGGCGCAAATCGGCACCTGCCAGCTCGATCCGCTCGAACTGCCCCTGCTGCACGCCGACAAAACCTGACAGCCGCGCGGCTGCATCGGCGGCGCCTGCCTCGTCCGGCCCGCAGAAATAGAATACCGCCGCATCAGCGGCGGCACGTGCCATTTGGCCAGCGAAATTCTTCTGCGTCGCCTTCACGGCCGCGCTCAGCTTGCCTTGCGAAGTTTCGTGGCGACCCGGGTCACGATCTGGTCGGCAACCTCATGGCTGAGGTTCTCCAGCGCGGTCTGTTCGGCGGCGATAACCGCATATTCGCTGGATACGATGTCGATGCCCGCATCGGCCCCTGCTGTTGCGTCCAGCACGATCTCGCCACTGCCGAGATCGACGAGCTGGTAGCGTGCCCGCAAGGACCTCCTCTCACGGGTAACGGAATCGTTGGCCAGCAGGCCGAGGCCCTGCAACTGCTCGTCAAGCCGAACGTCGAGTCGATAGCGGGGCGAACTCTGCGCGCCTGCACCCAGCCGATCAACGAGCGCGGCGCGAACGAGCCAGCCAGCTTTGCCCTCGATCGACGTCACGTCGACGCCGGCCAGCGCCCGCGCGACTGTCCCGCTGCCGCCGCCTGCGTACATCGGCTGCAGACCGCATCCGGCCAGCAGCGGCAATGGCGCAAGGGCGGCGAGGAGGATCTTACGCGACAAGGTTCACCAGTCGGTCGGGCACCACGATCACCTTCTTCACCTCCGCCCCGTCCAGCGCACGCTGCACCTTGTCGGAGGCGAGAGCAAGTCGCTCCAGTTCTTCGCGTGCGGTGCCCTTGGCAACGGTAAGCGTATCGCGCAGCTTGCCCTTGACCTGAACCGCGACGGTAACCTCGTCATCGACGAGCAGGGCGGGATCGACTTCAGGCCAGGCCGCGTCGGCGACAAGACCTGCGGCGAAGGCGGAGTAAGCCTCTTCCGCCAGGTGCGGCATCATCGGTGCCACCAACAGCAGCAGGGTGCGGATTGCCGCCGTCCGGTCAACGGATGGTGCGGCCTTTTCCGTCGCGCCGGTCAGTTCGTAAATGCGCGCGACGGCCTTGTTGAAGCCCAGCGCCTCGATGTCCTGCGCTACCGCGTGGACGGTCTGGTGCGTCTTGCGGCGCAGCGCGATGTCCTCTCCTGTTGCGGAAGCGTCTGCTGCGCCAAACAGGCGCCACAAACGCTGCACAAAACGCCAGCAGCCCTCGATCCCGGCCTCAGACCACGGCAGGTCGCGCTCGGGCGGACTGTCAGACAGCATGAACCAGCGGATCGCATCGGCGCCGTAACGCGCGACGATCTCGTCGGGATCGACCACGTTCTTCTTGGACTTCGACATCTTGATGACGCGGCCGATCTCGACCGGCGCGCCATCTGCCTTCAGCATGGCGCCATCCGCCGTGCGCTCGACTTCTCCGGGCGAAAAGAACACCGGCTGCCCGTTCTCGGGATTGCGGCGTTCGTAGGTCTCGTGCGTCACCATGCCCTGCGTGAACAGGCTCGCAAAAGGTTCCTGCACTTCGAGCTTGCCGATCCGGGCGAGCGCGCGGGTCCAGAAGCGGGCATAGAGCAAGTGCAGGATCGCGTGCTCGATCCCGCCGATATACTGCTCGACCGGCAGCCACTGCTTGATCACCTCCGGGTCGAACGGCGCGTCACCCGGCTGACTGGCGAAGCGCAGGAAGTACCACGAGGAATCGACGAACGTATCGAGCGTGTCGGTTTCGCGCCGCGCAGCATGGCCACACTGCGGGCAGCCGACGTGCTTCCACGTCGGGTGACGGTCGAGCGGATTGCCGGGCACGTCGAAGGTCACGTCTTCTGGCAGCACCACCGGCAGCTGCTTCTTGGGCACCGGCACCACGCCGCACACTTCGCAGTGGATGAACGGGATCGGCGTGCCCCAATAGCGCTGGCGCGAGACGCCCCAGTCACGCAGCCGCCACACGGTCTTGCCTTCGCCCCAGCCCTCGGCCTGCGCGCGCTCGATGACGGCAGACTTCGCCGCCGCGACGGCCATGCCATCGAGGAAGTCGGAGTTGACGAGCACCCCGTCGCCTGCTTCCGCCTCGCCCGCGAACGCCTTGTCCGCATCTGCGGGATCGGCCGCGACAACGCGAAGGATGGGAAGGCTGTATTTGGTCGCGAAATCGAAGTCGCGCTGGTCGTGGCCGGGCACGGCCATGATCGCGCCGGTGCCGTATTCCATCAGCACGAAGTTCGCGATGTAGACCGGCAGATACTTGCCCGTCAGCGGATGACGCGCGCCGATGCCGGTATCGAAGCCCAGCTTCTCTGCCGTTTCCAACTCAGCGGCCGTGGTGCCGCCCTTCTTGCACAGCGCGATGAAGTTCGCCGCTTCGCAGTTCGAGGCCGCGACGCCCTGTGCAATCGGATGATCGGGCGCGACCGCCACGAAGCTGGCGCCGAAGATCGTGTCGGGACGGGTGGTGTAGACCTCGACGCTGTCGCCGTTCGAAAGGTCGAAGCGGAACTGCAAGCCTTGCGACTTGCCGATCCAGTTCTCCTGCATCGTACGCACCTTCTCGGGCCACTTGTCGAGCCCGGATAGGCCTTCGAGCAGCTCGTCCGCGAACTCGGTGATCTTGAGGAACCACTGGTTCAGCTTGCGCTTCTCGACCAGCGCGCCCGAGCGCCAGCCGCGCCCGTCGATTACCTGCTCGTTGGCGAGCACGGTCATGTCGACCGGGTCCCAGTTGACGGTCGATTCCTTGCGGGTGATCAGGCCCGCGGCGTAGAGATCGAGGAACAGCGCCTGCTCATGGCCATAATATTCGGGCTCGCAGGTCGCCAGCTCGCGGCTCCAGTCGAGCGCAAAGCCGAGGCGCTTCAGCTGAGCCTTCATGTTGGCGATGTTGGTGCGGGTCCAGCCGCCGGGATGGACGCCCTTTTCCATGGCCGCGTTCTCGGCGGGCATCCCGAACGCGTCCCAGCCCATCGGGTGGAGCACTTCGAACCCGCGCATCCGCTTGTAGCGCGCCAGCACGTCGCCCATCGTGTAGTTGCGCACGTGGCCGATGTGGATGCGCCCCGAGGGATAGGGGAACATCTCGAGCACGTAGCTGCGCGGCTTGGGCGAGCTATCGTCAGCCCGGAAGGTCTGGCGCTCGTCCCACGTTTGCTGCCAGCGCAGATCGGCGGTGGCAGGGTCGAAGCGGACGGGTTCTGATCGGTCGGCAGTCATGCCGCCCCCTCTAGGGAGCGTCGCGAGGCCGTGCAACCGTCAGGCGAGGGCGAGCCCTTCGGAAATCACCCCTTGACCAGCGTTTGGCGGCGCAGATCGCGAGCCTTGGTAAGGATGATGTCTTCGAGCTTTTGCACCGTGGCGGCCTGGACCGGTGCATCGACCCAGTTGCCCGACTGACTGACCTGGCGACTGGCGGCGATGCGCAGTGCATCGGCGCGCAGATCCTGATCGAGGATCGATACGGTGAGCTTCATCCGCTCGTTCGGATTGCGCGGATTGGCGTACCAGTCAGTCACGACCACGCCGCCGTTGCTGTCCGTCTGCACCAGCGGCATGAACGAAAGCGTCTCCAGCGTGGCGCGCCAGAGGTAGGCGTTGACGCCGATTGTGGTGACTTTGCTGGCGGCGAGATCAAGCTTGGGGCGCGCCTTGCCCCCGCATCCTGCGACCAGCCCGGTGGCGGCGATGACGAGCATGCCGGTTGCGATACCGCGGGCAAACGTAAAGGAACGGCGGGGGCTTGTGGTCACGTGCTTACTGTCCTTGCTGGCGGGTGCCTGCGCGGCCATGCCGAGCCTCCTGCCCTATGATTTTCGCGCAGATCAAGCGCTTTGCGGTTGGCGCTCTATCACCCCGGCGCCGCGCGCCGCAAGGGCTATGCAACCTATGGCGGGCAGTAGCTTGTGGCAATATGATCGGGATGGGGCAAGATGCGCCCGAAACGGTGGCGTGTGGGCAAGGTGCAACAGGTTGACCAAGACCGGCAGCCAAACGATCAGAAAATCGTTGTCCTACTGGAAATTATCCTTCGCGCACCGTATGTCATGCCCCTAGAGCCTAGCTCCGGAGTCGCCGGAGCAGCAAATCGCGTGGCTCCGCAACGGGAAAGCTTGGGCTGGCCATGAATGGCAAGACGATCAAGGTAGCCAAATCGTACGGAGTTTTCCGTGCGCGCGTGCTGCCGCTCGTCGGTTGCGCTCTGCTCGGCATGGGGGCAGCGCCTGCGCTCGGCAGCGCACTTACCGGTGGCTTTGTGTCCTCGCCGGTCAGTCTTTCGGCGCGAGGCGGGATCGGATCGTTTACGCCGGCTTCGGTTGATCCCAAGCTTGTTTCCGAAATCACTGCGCAAATTCAGGGCCGAACCCCCGGTCATGGCCGACTGTTCCGCTTCACACCGGCGGGGATCGAGAATCGCCCCGACCGTGCAGTGACCGTTGCCGTCCGGGTCAATGAAGTCGGTGCGCAAGGTTTCGTCGTACGGTCTGCTCTGCCCGCCGGGGTGAGCGCGCCCGGCGCCGCGCCGGTCCGCATTGCACCGATGGTCTACAACCTTGGCCTCGCGCGCGGCTATCAGAGCTTTGCGGCCACGTCGGCAACGCGTGAGGTCGCGCGTCTCGATATCCAGCGGCTGGAAATGCCGGATTTGCGGACGTTCGGCCACAAGGACAGTTTCTCGGCCGCCCCAGCCGGCACTCCTTCGCGCCTTGCGCCGCGGATCGAACTGGATACGCGTGACCGCGTGGGCCATGCGCCGCGGACGTTCGAAGGCCAGAGCGATTATCAAGTCGATCTCGGCGGCAGCTACCGCCTGACCCGCAATCTCGATGTGACGGCTGGGGTACGCTATTCGCCCGAGCGTGATCGTCTCCGCCCGCTGACCGATGGCAAAAAGGACAGCCAGGCGGTTTACGTCGGAACCAAGTTCCGGTTCTAACCATTTTAGATGCGAACCTCTGCGGCGCAGTCGTATGACTGCGGCCTAAGCGCTTGTCCGCCAGCAGCCTTGCGACTACCCTCTCTGACATCGACCGGAGAGGGAGAGAATGATGACGCGCGTTGCAGTGGTTACCGGGGGCACCCGGGGTATCGGTGAAGCCATTTCCCTCGCACTTCAGGCCCAAGGGCGGACAGTTGTTGCCAATTATGCAGGCAATGAGGAAAAGGCGCGCGCATTTACCGAAAGAACCGGAATCGCAGCCTACCGTTTCGATGTCGGCGATCACGAAGCCACCTTGGAAATGTGCGCGAAGATCGCTGCTGAAGTCGGCCCGATCGATATCGTGGTCAACAATGCCGGTATCACCCGCGACGGCGTGCTGCACAAGATGAGCTTCGACGACTGGAACGAGGTGATGCGTATCAACCTCGGGGGATGCTTCAACATGGCCAAGGCGACCTTCCCCGGCATGCGCGAGCGGGGCTGGGGCCGCATCGTCAATATTGGCTCGATCAACGGGCAGGCAGGGCAGTATGGCCAGGTCAATTACGCCGCTGCCAAGTCCGGCATTCATGGCTTCACCAAGGCGCTCGCGCAGGAAGGTGCCAAGTATGGCGTGACGGTGAATGCCATCGCGCCGGGCTATATCGATACTGACATGGTCGCGGCGGTTCCCCCGCCGGTGCTTGAAAAGATCGTGGCCAAGATCCCGGTCGGCCGACTCGGGCAGGCCGACGAGATCGCGCGCGGCGTCGCCTTCCTGACCTCCGAGGACGGTGCCTTCGTTACCGGCTCGACGATGAGCATCAACGGCGGCCAGCACATGTACTGACGGATTGCGGCCCCGCCTCGCAAGGGTGCGGGGCCGCATCGGCCCTTCACTCGACGGTGATTGCGGCCAGCTTCCAGCCGCCTGCTTCCGAAGCAAGCTGCAACGTTTCGACGACGCTGCCCTGCTTGCTGTAACGCGCCTTGAATCTGATCACCCAGTAGCCGTTGGGCGGAGCGGCCGTGAAATCGACTGTCGCCAGTTCGCGCGAGAGCGGCTCGCCCAGCCGATTCCGCACCGATCGTGAGGCTTGTGCCCACCATTCGACCGTATTGAGCAGCTGGAACGACGTATGTGTCGCCTTCCAGCTGCCCGCCCAATCGTCCTGATCGAGCAAGGCGAGGAAGTGCCGTGCTGCCTCCGTCGCCGCGGCTTCGCTCGCCGATGTCGGAGCGACCGAGGCCGGGACGTTCACGGGTGTGGCTGACAGCCGGTTCCCTCCGAACGCAAGGGATGAGCCTGATTGGGCAAGCAGAGCAAGCAAGGCAAGGCTGATGGTCATGGCAAGTCCTCCGACGATCCACCCGGCGCGGCGCCACTCGCCGGCGCTTCGGGGCGACTCAGGCTCGGGATGCATCGGGGCGGGTCGGGCGGCATCCCCCATTGGCTTGTCCCCCAGCAATTCGGGGGCCTGACTCTCGATCCGGTGCAACAAGCGCGCTGCCTCCCGGCTGCTCGATACCGCCATCTTGCGCCGCGCATCCCGCAGCCGTTCGTGGATGGTGTGGACCGAAAGGCCAAGGTGGCGTGCGATGGACTTGGCATCATGCCCGCCGAGCAGCAGCCGCAGCGTTTCCTTCTCCTTCTCGGTGAGCGCTTCATAGCCTGCGGTCATCGTGAGGATTTACGAAGGCGCGCTCTTGCGGGCCACCCCCAATAATTCGTATCGGATCAGGATGACCGCGCCCTATCACCCCCCGGTCAAGCGATCAGTCGAAATCGCCGGGCACAAGACCTCCATCAGTCTCGAACCGCTGTTCTGGGACCTGCTGCGCGATGCTGCGATACAGGAAGGCGTGCCGATCAATGCCATCGTCGCGCGGATCGATGCTGAACGGATCGCTGCAGAAGTGCCGCCGGGCCTTGCCGGTGCCGTGCGGCTCTGGCTCGCGGCGCGTCTTGCCGCAGCGGGCGGGCGGACTGACGCACTCTGATAGGGGCGCTATCCCCGTTCATCGCGCATTCTGACACAGTTCACCGTATTGCACGGGTCACGTGTTATCTCAGGAGTACCTCGATGCGCCGTAGCCTCCTTGCCGCCGCCATGCTGGCCACTCTCGCCACCTCGGTGGTTCCCGAAACTGCCGACGCACGCCGCAAGACCACGCAGACCTACCGCAAATGCCGCCATTCCAGCGGCACCGCAGGTCTAATTGCAGGCGGTGCGGGTGGTGCGCTGGTGGGCAAGGCGGTGCTGGGCGGCCCGGTTGGGATTGTCGCGGGCGCCGTCGGGGGGGCATTCGCCGGTCGCGCAATCGACCGGACGCTTACCGCGAAGAAGCGCTGCCGCTGATCTGTCGGTCAGCCGAGCGGGACGATCGAGAGCGCGAACCCAGTGGCGGCGCAGACCGCCATCGTCTGAAGAATTCCTCGCTTCAGGCCAAACACCAGCACCGCTGCCAGAACGGCGATGAGGGCTGCGCGCCAGTCAAGGCTGGCGAGGTCCGGCAAGCCGAACTCGGAAACGTTACGAAACAGCACGTGCAGGGCAAACCAGAGCGCAAGGTTGGCGATAACGCCGACCACCGCTGCGGTAATCGCCGCGAGCGCGCCTTGGAGATTCCCTGCGCGCTCCAGCCGTTCCATCCACGGCGCGCAGGCGAAAATCCACAGGAAGCAGGGGGCAAACGTCACCCAGGTGGTGAGGCCGGCTCCCAGCAGGCCCGCCGCCAGCGGTGACAAGATCCCCGGATGGCGCCACGCAGCAAGGAAGCCGACGAACTGGGTGACCATGATCAGCGGGCCGGGCGTCGTTTCGGCCAGGCCCAGACCATCGGCCATCTCGCCGGGGGCGAGCCATCCGAACCCGCTGACGGCCGCCTGCGCCATATAGGCCAGCACGGCATAGGCCCCGCCGAAAGTCACCACGGCGAGCCGAGAGAAGAACAGGCCGATCTGCCAGAGGACATGGTGCGGGCCCAGCAGCAGGTACACCAGTCCCAGCGGCAGCGCCCAGACAAGAAGCCACAGGATTATCGTGCGGGCCGTGAGGGCAATGAGTTGCTGTGGCGTCGCGAGAGGGGTTGAGTCAGCAGCGATGTGGTGCTTTCCGAGCCATTCCGGCGCCCATTGCACCGTCGCCGCGCCGATCAACCCGGCGGTCAGGATCACCAGAGGGAACGGTGTACGCAGTACGGTGAGCGAAAGCGCGGCGAGAATGGCCAGCAACAACTTGAAGCGGGTTCCCAGCGCACGCTTGGCAACCCGCAGCAGCGCCTGGAGTACAACCGCCAGCACCGCCGCCTTGATCCCCAGAAACAGCGACGCGAACCAGTGGAGGCCGGCGGCAGCAACATAGAGCAGCGAAAGCGCCAGCATCACAGCGGCACCGGGAAGCACAAACAGCAGTCCCGCGATCAGGCCGCCGCGCACACCGTGCAGCCGCCAGCCGATCCACGTCGCCAATTGCTGTGCTTCCGGCCCAGGCAGGAGGTGACAGAGATTCAGCGCGCGCAGAAAAGCGCCTTGTTCCACCCAGCGGCGCTCGTCGACCAATTCGCGCTGCATCAGGGCGATCTGCCCTGCGGGTCCGCCGAAGCTGAGGCAGCCGATCCGCGCAAACACCCGGGTGAGTTCTGCCAGCGACGATGCGGGCGCCCGATCCGGCATCAGTCGCCGCCGACGCGCTCCACGTCCGCACCGATGAGCGCGAACTTTTCCTCAAGGCGCTCATAACCGCGATCGAGGTGATAAAGCCGGTGGACTTGCGATTCGCCCTCGGCGGCAAGTCCGGCGATCACGAGGCTCATCGACGCGCGCAGGTCGGTCGCCATCACCTCGGCGCCATGCAGCTTGCTGACGCCGTGGACGATTGCGGTGCGGCCCTTGGTCTCGATATGCGCGCCCATGCGGTTGAGCTCGGGCACGTGCATGTAGCGGTTTTCGAAAATCGTCTCGGTCAGCACGCTTGACCCGCTCGCAAGGCACAGCATCGCCATGAGCTGCGCCTGCATGTCGGTGGCGAGGCCAGGGTATGGAGCAGTCGAGAGTGTCACAGGGCGCAGCTGGCCGTCACTAGCCACGCGCAGGCCACCGTGGACCTGTTCGACCAGCACGTGGGCATCGCGAAGGGCCTGGATGGTAGCCGCCATATCTTCCGCGCGTGCACCGGCGAGGGTGATGTCGCCCCCGGTGATCGCGGCGGCGCAGGCATAGCTGCCCGCTTCGATCCGGTCCGGCATGACCATGTAGGTGGCGCCATGGAGGCGCGAGACGCCGTGGATGGTAAGATCGGACGTGCCGATCCCTTCGATCTGCGCGCCCATCGCGACGAGAAGGTTGCACAAGTCGACGATCTCGGGCTCGCGCGCGGCATTGTGCAACGTGCTGGTGCCACGCGCGAGGACGGCGGCCATCAGCGCGTTCTCGGTCGCGCCGACCGAGACGATCGGGAAGCTGTAGTCACCGCCCGGCAGGCCGCCATCGGGGGCGATGGCGCGGACATAGCCCGCCGCCAGCTCGATCTGCGCGCCAAAGGCCTCAAGTGCCTTGAGGTGGAGGTCGATAGGGCGGTTGCCGATCGCGCAGCCACCCGGCAGGGAAACCGTGGCTTCTCCGGCACGGGCCAGAAGCGGGCCCAGGACGAGGATCGAGGCGCGCATCTTGCGGACGAGATCATAAGGCGCGACGGTCGAAGTGAGGCGTGTGGCTTGAAGCGTCATCACGCGGCCGAAGTCCTCCGGGCGTGCACCGGCTATCGAGGTCGAAACGCCGAACTGGTTGAGCAGGTGCTGGAAGCCGTCGATATCGGCGAGGCGCGGCAGATTGCGCAGCGTCACCGGTTCTTCGGTGAGCAGCGCGCAAGGCAGCAGGGTAAGTGCTGCATTCTTTGCGCCCGAGACTGGAACCGTACCGGAAAGGCGATTGCCGCCGCGAATGATGATCTTGTCCATCGCGGTCGTTTAGCCTGTTTGCCAATTGGCGCAACAGGATCGAAATGATGGCACATTAGCGCATCATTATGCCAGAGTGTGCGAAGGGCCATGATCGGCCATCAAAGGTAGGGGATCAAAGTCGACATGTCCGGAAGCAATGCATCGCAGCCCGTCCGCAAGCCCGTCCGCAAGGCGGTGTTCCCGGTGGCGGGTATGGGTACGCGGTTTCTTCCGGCGACCAAAGCCATCCCCAAGGAAATGCTGCCGATTATCGACCGACCACTTATTCAGTACGCCGTCGACGAGGCGCGGGAAGCCGGGATCGAACAACTGATCTTCGTGACCGGGCGCGGCAAGACGGCCATCGTCGAGCATTTCGATACCGCTTTCGAGCTGGAGCGGACGATGAGCGACCGCGACAAGGACCTCTCGATTCTCGATGCCACCCGCATCCTGCCGGGCAATCTGGTGACAGTGCGCCAGCAAGTACCGATGGGACTAGGTCACGCGATCTGGTGTGCGCGTGCGATCGTGGGCGACGAACCGTTCGCGATCTTCCTTCCGGACGAGCTCATGATCGGCAAGCCGGGCTGCATGAAGGAAATGGTCGAGGCCTACAACGAAGTCGGCGGCAACCTGATCAGCGTGCTCGAAGTGCCGCAAGAAGAAGTTTCCAGCTACGGCGTGATCGCTCCGGGCGCGCGGATTTCCGACAAGCTGACTGAAGTGACCGGCCTCGTTGAAAAGCCCAAGCGGGAGGAAGCGCCTTCCAACCTGATTATCTCTGGCCGCTATATCCTGCAGCCGGAAGTGATGCGCACGCTGGAAGGTCAGGAAAGGGGCGCGGGCGGCGAGATCCAGCTGACCGATGCGATGGCCCGCATGATTGGCAGCCAGCCGTTCCACGCGGTGACCTTCACCGGGCGCCGGTTCGACTGCGGCAGCAAGGCCGGTTTCGTCGAGGCGACGCTGTCGCTGGCGCTTGAGCGGCCGGACATGGCGGACGACGTGCGCGAAATCATGCGGCGACTGCTGGCGCAGTAACGGCTTGGCTCAGGCCGCCGTCCACCGCAGTGGCAGGCGCTTGAGGCCACCGACGAACGTGGACTTGGCGCGAGCGGGTTCGCCAGCGAGTTCCACGCTCTCGAGCCGGTCGAGCAGAACCTCGAACAGGATGCGCATTTCAAGCCGCGCCAGATGGAGGCCGAGGCACTGGTGCGCACCTGCCCCGAAGGCGAGGTGACGATTGCCTTCGCGCGCTGCATCGAACCGGCGCGGATCGGAGAACTGCGACGGATCGTGGTTGGCCGCGACATAGTTGAGCATCAGCCAGTCGTCCTTGGCGATTTTCTGGCCGCCCAGTTCGGTATCCGCCGAGGCCGTGCGCATGAAGTGCTGCACCGGCGTCGTCCAGCGGATCGCTTCCTCGACGATACCGCCCAAGAGGCTGCGATCGGCCTTGACGCGGGCAAATTGCTCCGGATCGCGGGCGAGGGCGAGCATGGCGCCTGCGGTCGATGCGCTGGTCGTGTCATGCCCTGCGCTGGCCGTGATGATGTAGTACCCGGCGGTGACAACGTCATCGAGCGGCTGGCCATCGATGGTGCCGTTAGCGATGACGGTGGCGACGTCGTCGGTCGGGTTCTTGCGGCGTTCGGCGGCGAGCGCAGCGAAATAGGCCTCGAAGTCCTTGACTGCGCCGGCGACGATCTGGGTGATCATTTCAGGCGGCAAGTCCTTGATGCCGGACTGGTTGAGCTCTTCGTCCTGCCCGCCGAACATCTGCTGGGTGAGCACCAGCATGCGCTGCTCATCCGCCTCGGGCACGCCGAGAATCTGCATGACGACATGGAGCGGATAGGGGGAGGAGACGAGCTTGGTGAAATCGCCCTCGCCGCCGGCTTCAAGCAGGCGATTGACGGTGTTCTCGGCGATCTTGCGGGTGCGGTCCTCGATGGTGCGCAGGTTCTTGGGCATGAACCAGTCCTGCGTCAGACGGCGCAGCTTGGGATGGAGCGGCGCATCAAGCTGGACGAGTGATTGCACCAGATGTGGGCTGCCGCCGGTGATCGCGCGGGCCAGCGCATCGGTGCTGCGCAGGGCGAACACGGACGACTTGGGGTGGTTGAGGAAGGTCGTGTTGTCCTTGCTCGCGGCCATCACTTCGTCGAATCCGCTGACCAGCCAGAACGGCTCGTGCAGATCCGCGGACGAGACGACGCGGGCCACTTGCAGCCCCTCTTCGCGCAATGTGTCAAACTGATCGAGCAGCGGGTCCCACGCGGCATAGGCGGCTGGATCGATCACGGCGCGGCCGATCTCTTCGGGGACGATGCGGTCGGCAGTGGTGGCCATGGGTTATGTCCTGGAAAAAAGGGTCAAGCGGCGGCTGCGGCCGCGGCCTTGTATTCGTCGCGGAGCAGACGCTTGAACAGCTTGCCGGTGGGTTCGCGGGGCAGATCGGCGCGGAAATCGATCTGGCGCGGGAGCTTCACGCGGCTGAGCTGGGGGGCGAGCCAGGCGGTCAATTCTTCGGCGAGGGCGGGGCCGGCTTCCTCGAAGTCGTGCGGCTGGACGACGGCGACCACACGCTCGCCCATGTCCGGATCAGGCGCTCCTATCACGGCAACGTCGGCCACTTTTGGATGGGTTATGAGCAGGTTTTCGATCTCCTGCGGGTAAATGTTCACCCCGCCCGAAATGATCATGAAGCTCTTGCGGTCGGTGAGGAACAGGTAGCCGTCCTCGTCCTCCCAGCCCACGTCGCCGAGGCTGGTCCAGCCGTGCTTGTTGGTGGCATCGCGCGTCTTGTCAGGATCGTTGTGGTAGGCGAAGGGATTGCCGCCTTCGAAGAAGACCTGCCCTTCGGTGCCGCGCGGCACTTCATCGCCGTTCTCGTCGCAGATGCGGATTGTGCCGAGGAGGGCACGGCCAACCGAGCCGGGGCGCTGCAGCCATTCCGGGCTGGAGATGAAGGTGAAGCCATTGCCTTCGGTGCCGGCATAGTACTCGTTGAGCACCGGGCCCCACCATTCAATCATCGCCTGCTTGACCGGAACCGGGCAGGGAGCAGCGGCGTGGATCGCGCCGCGCAGCGAGGAAAGATCGTAGCGCGCACGAACCTCTTCAGGCAGCTTGAGCATACGCACGAAGTGCGTTGGCACCCACTGACTGTCGGTCACCTTGTAGCGCTCGATGGCCTCCAACGCCTTTTCGGCGTCGAACTTTTCCATGCAGACCACGGTGCCGCCGAAGCGGTGGACGGTCATCGACCAGCGCAGCGGAGCAGCATGGTAGAGCGGGGCGGGGGAGAGGTAGACCGCATCGGGACGAATGCCGAAGGGGCCGCCCGCCAACATGATGAGCGAATTGGCGGCGCCGATGGCGGGGTCTTCCGGCAGGGGTACGCGCACGCCTTTGGGCTTGCCGGTGGTGCCTGAGGAATAGAGCATGTCGCAGCCCGCGCGTTCGTCTGCAATCGGCTCGATCGGCATGGCTTCGAGCGCGGCGGCGAGATCTTGGTCGCCAGTGCCGCCGAGGCGCAGTTGCGGCACTTCGGGCGCTGCTTCGGCGACGGCATCCAGCAGATGTGTGAGCGTGCCACTGCCGACGAGCAGCTTGGCGCCGCTGTCACGCGCGATGTAGGCGACTTCGGGCGGGGCGAGGCGCGACGAGATGGCGACATAGACGATGCCGGCCCGCTGCGCGCCCCAGCACAGCGAGAAGAAGAACGGGTGGTTTTCGAAGCATAGCGCAATGGTGTCGCCGATCCCGATCCCGCGCGAGCGGAGCAGCTGGGCGAAGCGGTTGCTCTGCGCTTCGAGCTCTCCGTAGGTCACGACCTCGCCGCTGCCGGACATGATCACGGCAGGCTTTTCTGGGTTGGTCTTGGCGTGGATACTCGGGTGGTAGTGCATGCGCATCCTCTCAGGATCGGCGGCGCTGTCCGGCCGTCTTTCGCGAGAGTTTAACCGCACGATTAAGTCATGCAACGGGATTCGTCAGCCGACGCGATTTCCCCTGGCGTAGCGCACAAAAGAAGAAGGCGGCGCTTTCCGCCGCCTTCATCCCATCCTCTCCAAGATGAGCTGGTTCGCGGCGCTCAGCGCGCCAGCGGAGCCGGGACGTCGCTCTGCGCCAGAACGGTCTCGGTCGAGACGCCCGGGGCGACGGTCTGCATGTAGGGCATGGGGTTCACGGCTTCGCCGCCGATGCGCACTTCGTAGTGCAGGTGCGAGCCGGTCGAGCGGCCGGTCGAGCCGACGTAGCCGATCACGTCGCCCTTGCGAACGCGCTGGCCTTCGGCAACCGCGATACGCGACATGTGGCCGTAGCGGGTTTCCATGCCGCCGCCGTGCTCCAGCTCGACGAACAGGCCGTAACCACCAAACCAGTCCGCCTTTTCCACGATGCCATCCGCCGAAGCGTGGATCGGGGTGCCGGTGGTGGCGGGAAGATCGATGCCCTTGTGCGCGCGCATGCCGCCAAGGACGGGGTGGACGCGCATGCCGAAGCCGCTGCTCATGGCGCGGTTCGTTGAAATGGGAACGAGCGAGGGGATCGAGACGCTGTTGTTGCGCTGGGCAGGAGCGATGGCGGCGCCGACTTGCGAACCGCCTTCAAGGGCCTTCCAGCTGGCGAACAGCTTGTGGAATTCATCATCAGCGGGGGCGGCAGTGGTGCCGTTGCGGGCGGCCTCGGCGGCGCGGAGCGGGGCGGCAATATCGGCTGATGCGGCGCTGTTCGCCATGGCAGGAGCCGAGAAGAAACAGGCGGCAGCACCAATCGAGCCAATCACCAGTTTCAAAATCTTGTTGTTAACCATTACGACCCGCTAACCCTTAATCGCCTTGGTCCTGCAGCGTCATTTGCGCTGCTGAGACCGAAACCGATCCACCTGGAGCTTCCCAACGGCCCGCCGGATCATTCCGGTCTGCCTGAAAAGTTCCCTGAGACTGTGCGGAAAACCCCTCCCGCTGCCTCGCCGGAAACGGGTTAGGGGGAAGTGTCTTAATCAGACAACCCCTGTCATCAATTCGTACGACAAACCGGCAGCACGACGCGCCGAGTCGTTGAACGGTGGCTTAACAGCCCCGCGGAAATGCCGCGCCACAAGGGTTTTCCAGAGGTCGGGCGGCGATTCACCGCGTTCGTCGCACAATTTCAGGAAGTGCGTTGTGCCGTAGCGCACATGCCGAATCTCATCGCCCAGGATGCGTTCGAGGATACGTGCGGAGCGCAGATCCCCGGCGGCGGTAAACCGCTCGATCGTCACGGGGGTAACGTCAAGGCCGCGCGCTTCGAGCACCATCGGCACCACAGCGAGGCGCGCAGCGGGATCATGTGCCGTTTCGCGCGCCGCGTCCCACAGCCCGTCGTGTGCCGGAAGCGCACCATAATCCGATCCCAGCGTGCGTAACCTGCGGGCGAGCAATGAAAAATGCATCGCTTCGTCCGCCGCAACGTCGAGCCAGTCGGTAACGAACTCTGGCCCGCGCTGTTCACCAAAACGCCCGGCCGCATCCAGCGCGAGGTCTATCGCGACGAACTCGATATGCGCGAGGGCATGAAGCAGCGCGAGCCGTCCGCGCTCCGACCCGCCGCGCCCACGCTTGGGCATGGCGTTGGGCGGTAGCAATTCGGGCCGTGCGGGGCGCGCGGGCTCATCGGGCATCGCGACATCGAACATGAATGCCAGACGCCCCGCTGCCCAGTCACGCCGGACGGCGCGCGCTGCCATGGCCTTGGCCGCAGGATCCGCGGTGAGCATGGCTCCGCGGATCGCAGCGGCAACGGATGCTTGGGTCATCGCCGGATTAGAGCGCTCTGGCAGCGGCGAGGACTTCCTCGGCGTGGCCCTTGACCTTCACTTTCGACCAGACCTGCGCGATCTTGCCATCGGTACCGACGAGATAAGTCGTGCGCTCCATGCCCATGTAGGTGCGGCCATACATCGACTTTTCGGTCCAGATGCCGAGCGCGTCGGACAGTCCGCCTTCTTCGGCATCAGTCGCAAGCGGCGCAGCGAGGCCGTGCTTCTCGATGAACTTGAGGTGCTTCTTGGGCGGGTCCTTGCTCACGCCGAGCAGCGCCGTGCCGGCCGCCCCGAACTCCGCCGCGAGGCTCGAGAAGTCCTTGTTCTCGGTCGTGCAGCCGGGTGTATCGTCCTTGGGATAGAAGAACAGCACCAGCTTGCGACCACGAAAATCGGACGGCTTCACCGTGCCGCCTTCGGGCGTGGTCATGGCAATGTCAGGCAGCGGGCTGCCCGCGCCGATGGTATCGCTCATTCAACAATCTCCAGTTCTTCGCCAAATATCGTGTGCCAGCAGGCCGCGATGGCGTGGCGGGCTGCCAGCACGGCCGCCAGCAGTTCCGGCCAATCGGTCAGGCCGCATGCCCGTGCGACGATAGCGCGGCTGGCTTCGGGCGGATAGCGTCCGTCGGGGGCAACGAGGCGCACGGCAATCAGCAGCCGCGCAAGCAGATCGTGTGCGAGGCGCAGGGGGCAGGGCAGCAGCTTGGCCGCCGTGAGGCTGTCTACTGCACGCCCGAGATCGGGATCGAATCCGGACCGCTCGCGCAGCTGCAGGTAGTGGACGAGGAATTCGAGATCGACGAGCCCGCCGCGCGCGAGCTTAACGTCGAGCGGGCCGGCGGGCGGTTTGTGCTGCGCCATCTCGGTGCGCATCGCGAGCACGTCGGCCCTTAGTTTGTCCGGATCGCGCGGACGATGAAGTACGTCTGCGATGATCGCCGAGAGCGCGGCGCAGTCTTCCGGCGAACCGAACAAGGGCCGCGCGCGGCACAGCGCCATGTGCTCCCAGGTCCATGCGTCCTCGCGCTGATACCGCGCAAAACTTTCGAGGCTTACGGCGATGGGGCCCTGGGCACCGCTGGGGCGGAGGCGGACATCGACTTCATAGAGAGCGCCGGCGGCAGTCGGGGCCGAAAGTGCTGCGATCACGCGCTGGGTGAGGCGGTTGAAATAAAGCGTGCTGCCGAGCGGGCGGGTCCCGTCGGATTCGCCGGTGTGATCGCCGCTGAACAGGAACACGATGTCGAGATCGGAGGCATGGGTCAGCGCCGCGCCGCCTAGCCTGCCAAGCCCGAGGATGACGAGTTCGCTACCGGCGATCTTGCCATGCGCGCGGACAAATTCTGCGGTCGCCGCTTCGGAGAGGACCAAGATAGCCGCTTCAGCAAGGCGCGAGAGCGCGGCGGCAACGTCGAGCGGATCGCGCCAGGTCTCGCCGAGCTGGCTCTCGATCAGCTGGACGCCGAGGGCGAAGCGCCACTCGCCGACCTTGCGGCGCACCGCATCGAGCAGGCACTGGTAATCGTCGCCCGCCTCGCAGCGGCGGAATTCGGCGACGAGGCTTTCGACGCTGCCGGGCAAATCGAAAGCGCTGCGATCGATCAGGGTGTCAAGCAGGTCAGAGCGGCGGGCGAGTTCGTCCGCCAATGTGGGCGCATGGGCAAGCACGCGCATGACGACGCCGAGGAGCGCGGGGCGTGCTTCGAGCAATTGGAAGATGTTGATCGCGCTGGGGAGGCCAGCGAGCAGGCCTTCCCACCTGAGGAGGGCGCGCTCCGGATCAGGCGCGGCGGCGAGGGCGCCGAGCAGCGTATCGCGCAGGCGGGCGAAAGCGGCGCGGGCTTCGGCGCTGCGCAGGGCGCGGTACTGGCCGTTTTCCCAGCTCTCGATGCGGGTTGCGAGCGCGCCGGGTTCGCTGAAGCCTAGGGCTTTCAGTTCCTGCTCGAGCGGCCGCGTGGTGACGGGCACCGCCCCGGTCGGGGCGTAGGTGGCGATCAGGTTGTCGAAGCGGGTGCCTACGGTTTCTGAGATCTGCGCGAGTTCTTCGACCAGCGCGGTGCCGGAGGGCAGGCCATCCAGCCGCGCGACGGCTTCGAGCATCGCGGGATCGGTCGGCAGGCTGTGCGTCTGCTGGTCGGCGATCATCTGCAGGCGGTGTTCGAGCGTGCGCAGGCGGTCGTAGCTCTCGCCCAGCAGCGCGGCGTCTTCGGTGGCGACGATGCCCGCTTCGGCCAGCGCATCAAGCGCGGCGCGGGTGCCGCGCAGGCGCAACGCGGGGTTGCGGCCGCCGTGGATGAGTTGATGGGTCTGGGCGAAGAATTCGACCTCGCGGATTCCGCCGCGGCCGCGCTTGAGGTCGTAACCGGGGCCGACCGCCTGCCCAACGGCGTAGTGGTCGCGGATGCGCGTGGTGAGGCGGCCGATCTCGGCGATCGCGCCGAAATCGAGGCTGCGGCGCCAGACGAAGGGGCGGATGGCATCAAGGAAGGCTTGCCCGGCTGCGATATCTCCCGAGGCGGGGCGGGCGCGGATGAAGGCGGCGCGTTCCCAGGCAAGGGCACTCGATTCGTAGTGCGTTATCGCGGCGACGAAGGGGAGAGCTAGGGGGGTGACTTCGGCGGCCGGGCGGAGGCGCAGGTCAACGCGGAAGACATAGCCGTCGCCGGTGACCGCGCCGAGCAGTTCGACGACGGTGCGCGCGATGCGCTGGGCGGCCTCGGCCGGATCGTCGCGCTCGCGGCGGGGGAGGAGGTCGGGATCGTAGAGCAGGATCGGGTCGATGTCGGACGAGTAGTTGAGCTCGCCCGCGCCGTGCTTGCCGAGCGCGATGGCGGAGAAGCCCTGCGGCTCGGCATCGGGCAGGCGGCGGCCCATGGCGGCGATGATGGCGGCGTCGAGCGCGTGGTCGGCAAAGGTGGAGAGTTCGGCCATGACGCGCGCGAGGGGGAGCGCGCCCGCGAGATCGCCGATGGCAAGCGCGACGGCGAGGGCGAGGCGCTGGCGGCGCAGGGCAATGCCGGTGTCGGCCTCGTTTGCGCCAGCCTGGTGGGCCGCAGTGAGGGCATCCTCGATCCGCCCGGCCTGCAGCAAGGCCTCGAGTTCGGGCAAGCGATCGAGCCCGCGGGCAAGGAACGGCGCTTCGGCGCGGGCGCGGTGGAGGGCGTGCGCCCAGTCCGCTGTGTGGCTGGTGCCGGTCATCCGGGTGCGATGCACGGTCGGCGCCACGCGATCAAGCGCGCGCGTGCGGCTTGCCAGCGGGCGGGGGCTCTGCCACCTCTGCGCGCCATGCCGGAAAGGGCGATGTGATTGGTATGAGGGATACGAGGATGAAGATCGGCAAATCGTTTGGTCGCAAGGCTTTGGTCCTGCTCTGCGGGGCTGCGCTGGCAATGCCGCTGGCCGCAAGCGGTGCGGCCCCGGCGGTCCCGGCGGTTGACGAAGCGTTGATGCGTGAGACGATCCGCACGCTCTCGTCCGACGAATTCGAGGGGCGGGGCCCGGGGACGGCGGCCGAGCCCAAGACGCTCGAGGCGATCATCGCGCGGTTCAAGGCAGCGGGGCTTCAGCCGGGGAACAAGGGGCAGTGGCTGCAGGATGTGCCCACGGCGACGATCAAGGCGATCAACAAGAGCCCGCTGACTGTGACCGGCGGTGCGCAGGTGCTGACGTTCCAGCCTTCGAGCGATTTCGTGGCTGGCAGCTATCGCATCACGCCGCAAACGCAAGTGAAGGACAGCGAGCTGGTCTTCGTCGGTTATGGCATCAATGCGCCGGAGCTGGGCTGGAACGACTATGCCGGGATCGACATGAAGGGGAAGACGGCGGTCATCCTCGTCAACGATCCGGACTACGCGATGGAAGGCGAGAACGGCCTCTTCCGCGGGCGCCGCATGACCTACTACGGGCGCTGGACCTACAAGTTCGAGGAGGCCGCGCGGCAGGGCGCGACGGGGGCGCTGATCATCCACGATACGTTCCCGGCGGCTTATGGCTGGCAGGTGGTCGAATCGAGCTGGTCGGGCGCGCAGCACTTCGTGCAGACCGCCAATGACGGCGCGGACCAGACCGTGGCGAACGGCTGGATCCAGAAGCCGGTGGCCGAGGCGATCCTCAAGGCGGCGGGCAAGGACCTTGCTGCGCTGACGGCGGCGGCGCAGCAGAAGGGCTTCATGCCGGTGCCACTTGGCCTGAAGGCCAACCTCTCGTTCGACAACACGATCGAGAAGGCCAACTCGCACAACGTTGTCGGCCTGCTGCCGGGCAAGACGCGTCCCGCTGAGTACGTTCTCTATAGCGCGCATTGGGACCATCTTGGCCGCTGCAAGCCCGATGCGACGGGCGATGACATCTGCAACGGCGCGGTCGACAATGCGACCGGCGTCGCCGCGTTGGCAGCGCTGGCGAAGATGAACGCGGCGGCGGGCCGGGCGGCGCGCAGCCAGGTTTTCCTTGCGGTCACGCTGGAAGAATCGGGCCTGCTCGGCTCCGAATACTACGCGCAGAACCCTGTCTTCCCGCTGGCGAAGACGGTCGGCGGGGTGAACATGGATGCGCTGGCGGTAGGCGGTCCCGCCAAGGACATTACCGTGACCGGCGGCGACAAGTCCGAGCTGACGGCGATCCTGCGCAAGGTGGAAGGCGAGATGGGTCTGCGCGAATCTCCCGAAGAGCATCCCGAGCGCGGCCATTACTACCGCTCGGACCACTTCAGCCTCGCCAAGCGCGGCGTGCCGATGTTCGACGTCGGGCGCGGGGTCGATCTCGTCAACGGCGGCACCGCAGCCGGGCAGGCGGCTTCGGACGATTACGTCAACGTGCGCTACCACCAGCCGAGCGACGATTATCAGGAAAGCTGGGACATCTCCGGCATGGTGCAGGACGTGAAGCTGTTCTACCGCCTGGGCCGCGAGCTTGCCGACAGCAATGTCTGGCCCAACTGGCACCCCAACGACGAATTCCGCGCGGTTCGCGACAAGAGCCTCGCCGCAGCAAAGGGCAAGTGATCCCATGACCGACACTGCGCTGCGGATGCCGCCGGAATGGCATCCGCAGGACTGGCTCTGGATCGGATTTCCGCATCTGGCGGAGGAATGGTCCGGCGTGATCGAGGCCGCACAAGTGCAGATCGCGGCGTTCGCCAGCGCTGTGGCCGACAGCGGTCAGCGAGTCCGCCTGATCGTACGCGATGCGGCGAACGAAGCGCGGGCGCGGAGTCTAGTTTCTAGCGCGGTGAGGCTGGAGCGCCGGGTCTATGGCGACGTCTGGCTGCGCGATACCGGGCCGCTGGTTGTTTGCGGCGAGAGTGAGCGGCGCGCGCGGCTGTTCGGCTTCAATGGCTGGGGCGGCAAGTATCTGATGCCGGGGGATGAAGCGATCGGGGCTGATCTGGCCGCCAGTGCCGGGCTTGCCGCCGACCGCTGTGACTGGATTCTCGAAGGCGGTGCGCTTGATGGCGATGGCACCGGGCTAGTCGCGACGACGGCGCAGTGCCTGCTCAATCCGAATCGCAATCCCGCGCTTTCGCAAGGCGATCTTGAGGCCCGCCTTGCGCGTGATCTTGGCTACGACCGGGTGCTGTGGCTGGGGGATGGCCTGATCAACGACCATACCGACGGGCATGTCGACAACCTCGCCCGCTTCGTGGCGCCGAACCGACTGGCCTTGCCGCGTGCGACGGGGCCGAATGATCCCAATGCCGCGATCTATGCGGATGCGGCGGCGCGGGCGCGCGATTTCGGGGTCGAGGTTGTGGAAGTCCCTTCGCCGGGGCTGGTCGAGTGGAGCGGCATGGTCCAGCCGGCGAGCTACATGAACTTTGTGATTGCGAACAATGCGGTGATCGTGCCGGTGTTTGGTACGCAACATGACGATGATGGCGTCGCCGCGATTGCCGAACTGTTTCCGGGGCGCGCGGTGATCGGGCTGATGGCCGATGCGGTGCTGGCCGGCGGCGGCGGCTTTCACTGCTCCAGCCAGCAGATGCCTTCCGCCTGATTATGCGCCCCTTAACCCGGCGGTGTTAGGGGGCTTGGCATGACACAGACGATTCTCGTGGTCTTCGGCACCCGGCCGGAAGCGATCAAGATGTTTCCGGTGGTGCATGCGCTCGCCTCCGATCCGCGCTTTCGCGTGGTGACCTGCGTTTCGGCGCAGCACCGGGGCATGCTCGATCAGGTCCTGGCGATTGCCGGGATCGTGCCGGACCATGATCTCGATCTGATGAAGCCCGACCAGACACTCGATGGGCTGACCGCCGCGCTGCTTACAGGGCTCGGCGGCGTGATGGATGCCCAGAAGCCGGACTGGGTGGTGGTTCAGGGCGATACCGCGACGGCGATGGCGGGGGCTTTGGCGGCCTACTATCGCAAGATTCCGGTGGCCCATGTCGAAGCTGGGCTGCGCAGCCACAATATCTATCACCCTTGGCCGGAAGAGGTGAACCGCAAGATCATCGGCACCATTGCCGCGCTACACTTCGCGCCGACCGAGACTTCGGCCGCTGCGCTGCGGGCGGAGAATGTGGCGGCCGATGCTATCCACGTGACCGGCAACACGGTGATCGACGCCTTGCAGTGGGTGTCCGCGAAGATCGAGGCCGAACCGGCGCTGGCCAATGGCCTTGCCGATCTCGAAGCGCGTTTTGCGGGCAAGCGGATCATCGGCGTTACCAGCCACCGACGGGAGAACTTCGGCGGCGGCCTTGAAGCCATTGCCGAGGCAATCCGGCAGATTGCCGCCCGGCCCGATGTCGCGCTGATCTTCCCGGTCCATCCCAATCCGAATGTCCGCAAGGTGGTGGAAGGTGCGCTTGGCGACCTTCCCAATGTCGCGCTGATCGAGCCGCTCGACTACCCGCATTTCGCCCGCCTGCTGGGCCTTGCCGAGATCATGCTGACCGACAGCGGCGGGGTGCAGGAAGAAGCGCCAGCGCTGGGCAAGCCGGTGCTGGTGATGCGCGAGACGACCGAGCGGCCCGAGGGCGTCGAGGCTGGCACCGCCAAGCTCGTGGGCACCGAAACCACCCGGATAGTTTCCGAAATCTTTACCCTGCTCGACGATAAGGCTGCCTATTCGGCCATGGCGCGCGCGCACAATCCCTTCGGGGACGGGCACGCCGCGCGGCGTATCGTGGAGCTCTTGGGGAATGTCCGCTAAAATCGGCAACGGTGATGTGAAGCCGCAGGTCTGCGTTGTCGGGCTCGGCTATATCGGACTTCCCACGGCCGCGATCATTGCCCGCTCCGGCTGCCCAGTGCTCGGCCTTGATGTGACGCAGAGCGTGGTCGACACGATCAACCGCGGCGAGATCCATATCGAGGAAGTCGATCTCGATGGCCTCGTGCAGGGTGTCGTACAGCGCGGCTTGCTGCGCGCCTCGACCCAGATCGAGCCCGCCGACGTCTTCGTCATTGCAGTGCCGACCCCGTTCGCCAAGGACGGCCATCACACGCCGGACGTCTCCTACGTGCAGGCTGCCGCCAGCGAAGTCGCCGGCGTGCTCAAGGCTGGCGACGTGGTGATCCTCGAATCGACCAGTCCCGTCGGCACGACCGAGATGATGCGCGATCTGATGGCGGGCCTGCGTCCTGACCTCAAGTTCCCCGGCCTGACGCGCGAGACGCCCGATGTCTCGATCGCCTATTGCCCCGAGCGGGTGCTGCCGGGCCGCATTCTCGAAGAGCTGACCAACAACGACCGCTCGATCGGCGGCATCACGCCGCGTTGTGCTCGCAAAGCACTGGCGTTCTACAAGCGCTTCGTGCGCGGGACCTGCGTCACTACGGATGCGCGCTCGGCCGAGATGACCAAGCTGGTCGAAAACGCCTATCGCGATGTGAACATTGCCTTCGCCAACGAGCTTTCGATCGTGGCAGACCGCATGGGCCTCGACGTGTGGGAAGTGATCCGCCTCGCCAACCGCCATCCGCGCGTGAACATTCTGCAGCCGGGCCCCGGCGTCGGCGGGCACTGCATTGCGGTCGATCCGTGGTTCATCGTCGCGAGCGCACCCGAACACACCCCGTTGATTCGCGCCGCACGCGGCGTGAACGACCAGAAGATGCACCATGTGATCGAGCGTGCCACGCAGCTGATCGACGCGCATCCCGAAGCGCGCATTGCCTGCCTCGGCCTCGCCTTCAAGGCGAACATCGATGACTTCCGCGAAAGTCCGGCGCGTTTTGTCGCGGCGCGGATCGCGCGCAAGTATGGCAAGCGCGTCAGCGTCGTGGAGCCCTATGCGCAGGCGCTGCCGGTCGAGTTCACCGATACCGGGGCGGGCCTGATCGATCTCGATGACGCGCTTGAGACCTGCGATCTGCTTGTTGTGCTGGTCGATCATGATGTGTTCAAGGTTGTCCCGCTCGCCGAGCGCAGCGGCAAGGTCGTCTATGACACGCGCGGCATCTGGCCCGATCAGCCCGATGCGGACACGGCCGGCACCGCACTGCGCCTCGCGAGCTGATGCGATGCGGGCGGGCCTGCCCGTTGCTGGAAGGATCGCCATGAGAGTTCCATTGTGGCTCGCAGCCGGAGCGGCGCTGCTCGGCACGATCGGCTGCAGCGGGCTCGGCAGCGAATCAAATGCGCAGACCGCGCCGCATAAGGCAGCCGTGCCGCCGCTGCAGCCGGTGGTCCCGACGGAATTGCCGCCGCCGCATACGCCAGCCGAATACGCCGCGCACGATGCGAGCTATCCCTTCTACATGCCGATGCGCGGGCTGCGCCGTCCGGCGAACCGCTTCTTCGTGAAGTGCGATGCTTCGCAGGCCGCGGGCCGCGAAGTCTATCAGGGCAACGATGTCGCCGCGCTCTATGGCCGGGCCGAAGGCGGCATGGAGTTCGTCTACGAGGCGCGTGACCGTGCCGGGCGCCCCTGTGTCTATCCTTTTGCGCCGAACCTGCCAGATATCACCGGTAACCTTGATGGCACGCAGTACATGTTCCGCTCGTCGATACCGGGGGAGCGGGTGACATTCCGGACGGGCGACCAATGGGCTGTCCTGCGGATGCGTGCGCTCGACATGGGCCGGGCCCGCATCCACTTCGAACTGCGCGATATCGAGCTTGATTTTCCGGGCGCGGTCCAGCCGATGGGGGCGCTGCATCTCGAGACCTATGGCGGTGCGCCGCCGGGGCTGTTTACGGCAGTGCTGCGGCGCGCGAGGATCTTCGGGGGCAAGAATGCGATCTTCGCACCCGGCGGCGAGACCATGATCTATGCCGAAGACAGCGAGATCATGGGCAATGTCGGCGGCAACGCCGATCAGGAGCATTCGACCTACATCAACGGCACGCTCGTCTCGCATTTCCGCAATGTGCGCTGGCAGGGGCAGCAGGGCTGGCGTGACATTGCGAGCGGGCATCAGCTGAAGGACAAGGCCTATCTGCGCATCTACGAGAACGTTACCGTCTCGAACGCGCCCGGGCTTGGTTCGCCCTCCGCGATGCCGCTGATCGATGCGAGTTCATTCGGCTTCACCTGGTCGAACAACCTCAGGATCGAGCGGGTGCAGCCCTATCAGCCCCCGCGCGAGGCGCTGGTCGATCTGCGCAGCGAGATTCTCTACGGCAATCCGCAGCACTATCCTTGGCCGGTGATCGCGACATCCGATTGGCGCATGCCTGCAGTGCCTCTCTCGGCGCTCGACAAGGTGTACCTCTCGGTCTTCTTCAACACCGATGTGCGCAGCTTCCGCAACGAACCCTATGTCTTTGCGCTGCGCCCGTGGGGGCGTGGCTTCGAGCCGGGGACGGCGACCATCGCGGGTGAGGGGCTTACGCTGAAGAGCGAGCAGCGCACGGTTTCGCTGGCGTTCGGCACGCGCGGGACGTTCGGCAAAGTCTATTCAGCAGACGGCTGGACCTATGCGAACCCCCAGCTCGCGGACGACATGCTATGGGTGGCTGACCGCGATGCCTTCATCCGCCATGCGCTGGGGCTCATCGGGCGCTAGGTATCCGTTGCGCTCCATCCAGCGGGCGCGGATCGTGTCGCTGCTGTCGCGGCTGCCATCGTGGCTCCAACCGGGTTCGCGCACCAGATAGGCCAGCTTGTAGCGCCATGGGGCGACGGCGAAGTCCTTCAGCATGCCCTTCCATTCGTGGAACACGCTGTGGAGCAGGTTGAATGTGCCGAGCTGGCGGATCACGCCATAACGCGCCGGTTCCTCGTCGAGTTCAGGCTGGAAGGTGCCGAACAGGCGGTCCCAGAACATGAACACACCCGCATAGTTGCGGTCGAGGTAGAGCGGATTGGTCGCGTGGTGGACGCGGTGGTGCGAAGGGGTGTTGAAGATCCATTCGAACCAGGCGGGCATGCGGCGGACAGCTTCGGTGTGGATCCAGAACTGACCGACCGTGTTGGCCGCGCCCGCTGTGAGCAGCATCTCCGGCGGCACGCCGATGAAGGCGGGCCAGATGCGGAACACGAATGACAGCGCCAGCGGGCCGGTCCAGGTCTGCCGCAATGCGGTGCTCAGGTTGTAGTGCTGGCTGGTGTGGTGGTTGACGTGCGCCGCCCAGAACCAGCGGACGCGGTGTCCGGTGCGGTGGGCCCAGTAGTAGTTGAAATCATCGAACACGAGCACCGCCATCCACGACCACCAAGCGTAGGGCACCGTTGCAACCCGGTGGGCGTAAAGCCATGTTGCGGCAGCATAGATCGCGCCCGCAACGAGGGCTCCGGCGATCGTGCTGCCAAGGCCCATGAGCAGCGACGTCAGCATATCGCGCGCTTCATACGCATCGGGCGCATGGCGGCGTGCCCAGGCGATTTCGATCAGGATCAGCGCGACAAAAGCCGGGACCGCATAGGCGATCGCGTCGATCGGATGAGTGATCGGGGTGGCGAGCGCCGCAAGCATCGGTGCGATCATCTCGTTCATGCGCGGGCTCCCAGCCGGCGGAGGCTGGCTGCCCAGACTTGCGCCCGCTCGCCCAGATCGAGCGTGATGCTGCCGAAGTGAGGATCTTCTGTCGACAGCGTCAGGAACCCGCGATCCAGACGGGCACCGGCATGCGAGGACAGCACGCGGGCGGCGAATCGCGCCCCATGCCGCCGGATGAGCATGACTTCGCCCGCGCTGTTGCGCAAAAGGGCGCCGATGCGGGCGCGATCAAGTGCGACTTCGATCGGATCAAAGCCGCAGCGCGCCTCTTCCGCGAGCGCCCGCGCTGCCGCCTCGTCGGCGATCCGCACGTCACTGCCCATGCCCAGCGCACGGACCAGCGCGAAGACAAGCAGAACTGCGATGAGCGAGCCGAGCGACTGCAGGGCAATGCCTGCACCGGGAATCGCAAGGAGAGCGCTGATCGACACGGCCGAGAATGCCTGCCTCACCGCGCCTGCGCGGCGAGGAAATCGATCTGCGGCATGATCGGGCTGACGTCGTACCCGGCACCAGCAGCATGGGACGCGATAACTTCCGGCGCCATGCCCGACCGCGCCTGGGCGAGCGCCCAAAGCAACGTGGACCGCGTGCCCGAGCGGCAATAGGCCAGAACCGGCTTGTCACCGGCTTCCGCCAGCGCGGCCTGCATTGCCTCGACCTGCGGCATCGAGAATCCGGCATGCGTCACCGGGATCGCGACATAGGCGATGCCGGCCGCCTTGGCGGCAGCTTCGATCTCGGCACCCGGCGTCTGGTCTGGCGACTCGTCTTCCGGCCGGTTGTTGATGATCATGCCGATTCCAAGCGCCTGCGCTTCGGCGACGTCTGCCAGTTCGATTTGGGGGCTGGCGAAAGTCTTGTCATCGATCTTGCGGAACATGGCAGCCGTCTCTCTCCAATGCCTAAGCGCTCTCGGCGTCTTGCGCCGCGCCGACGCTTGGGGTCCGCTTTGCCGAAAGCCTCTGTCAAGGGCAAGTGTCACCAGAACATGGTAGAAAGGCCACACTCTTTGGTCGCCACGTTGTGCCCGGCAACGAATCCGTTCGCACTGGAGCCTTTTGTTGGCTATAGTCTTAACTGCAGAGGATCAGGCGAGCAGAGTCTCGCGCGTTTCCCTTGTTGTGCCGTCGGCAGCCGCGTCCGGCTTGCGGCACCCAGGAAAGCAGGGGCGGAACGAAGGTTTATTGGTTTTTATGGGTTTTGACAGAGGGCGGCGGGGTCGCGGACGCGACAAGCGCGATGGTTTCGGTGACGAGGGCGGCTTCGACCCCTACGGCGGCGGTGGTTTCGGCGGCGGCGGTTTTGATCGCGGCGGTTTCGGCGGCGGTGGTCGCGGTGGCTTTGGCGGCGGTGACCGTGGCGGTTTCGGCGGCGGTGATCGCGGCGGTTTCGGCGGCGGTGATCGCGGCGGTTTCGGCGGCGGTCCGCGCGGCGGCGGTGGTGGCGGCGGCGGCTTCGGCGGCCCGCGCGGCGGCGGCATGCCGGCCCAGGTCGTCGGCACCGGCAAGGGCGTCGTCAAGTTCTTCAATGGCCAGAAGGGCTTCGGCTTCATCCAGCGCGAAGATGGCGGCGAAGACGTGTTCGTCCACATCAGCGCGGTTGAGCGTGCGGGCCTCGAAGGCCTCGCCGAAGGCCAGCAGCTTGAATTCAACCTCGTCGATCGCGGCGGCAAGATCTCGGCAGCCGATCTGCAGGTCGTCGGTGATGTGATCGCCGTTGCGGCCAAGCCGGCCGCTCCCCAGCGTCAGCTGACCGGCGAAAAGGCGACCGGCACGGTCAAGTTCTTCAACGCCATGAAGGGCTTCGGCTTCATCACCCGTGATGATGGCCAGCCGGATGCCTTCGTGCACATCAGCGCTGTCGAGCGTTCGGGCATGCGCGAGCTGAACGAGGGCGACAAGCTCGAGTTCGATCTCGAAGTCGATCGGCGGGGGAAGTACTCGGCAGTCAATCTGGTGCCCCGACAAGACTGATAGCGGCGTGTGGTCCTTCGGCCAGTCGGCTGAAGACCTGTGCCACCGACATCTACAGATGGCGGCCCTCCCGGGTCGCCATTTGTCGTTTACGACAACACTCCCGGCCAAACGGGAGCCGAAGCAGGAAGGAACCCAGCCCATGTCGATCACTCCGTTGATGCCCGTCTATCCCCGGTGCGGCGTGCGTCCGGTGCGCGGAGAGCACTGCCATCTGATCAGCGAAGACGGCACGCGCTATCTCGATTTCGCCAGCGGCATTGCGGTCAACCTGCTCGGCCACAGCAATGAGCATCTGATCGGCGCAATCCAGAAGCAGGCGGCGACGCTGATGCACGTGTCCAATCTCTACGGTAGCCCGCAGGGCGAGCATTTGGCGCAACGGCTGGTCGATCTGACTTTCGCCGACACGGTGTTCTTTACCAATTCGGGCGCCGAGGCGGTCGAGTGTGCCATCAAGACGGCGCGCGCCTATCACCAGCACGCCGGCAATACCGAGCGCTATGAGTTGATCACGTTCAAGAACGCGTTCCATGGCCGTACCCTGGCCACGATCAGCGCCTCCAACCAGGAGAAGATGCACAAGGGCTTCATGCCGCTGCTCGAAGGCTTCCGCTATGTCGACTTCGACGATCTCGAGGGCGCCAAGGCGGCGATCGGGCCCCACACTGCGGGCTTCCTTGTCGAGCCGATCCAGGGCGAGGGCGGCATCCGCGATGCGTCGCCGGAATTCCTGCAGGGCCTGCGCGCACTGGCCGATGAGCACGATCTGATGCTGATCTTCGACGAGGTGCAGTGCGGCGTCGCGCGCACCGGTGATCTGTATGCCTATGAGCAGTACGGCGTGACGCCGGACATCATGGCGAGCGCCAAGGGCATCGGCGGCGGCTTCCCGCTGGGCGCCTGCCTTGCAACCGAAAAGGCTGCACGCGGCATGGTGATCGGCACGCACGGCAGCACTTACGGCGGCAATCCGCTCGCTATGGCCGCCGCCGAAGCCGTGCTCGACGTCGTGGCCGAACCAGCCTTCCTCGAGGAGGTCAAGGCCAAGGGCGAACGCCTGCGTGGCCGGCTCGAGCAGTTCATCGGCAACTACCCGGACATGTTCGAACTCGTCCGCGGTCGTGGCCTGATGCTCGGCGTCAAGATGAAGATCGAGCCGCGTCCGTTCGTCGCCCATATGCGGGACAACCACCAGTTGCTGACGGTGGCTGCCGGCGACATGACTTTCCGCGTCTTGCCGCCGCTCGTCATCGACGACAGCCACATCGAGGAATTCATGGAGAAGCTCTCGGCCGCCACCGCGAGTTACGCGGCAGAAGCTGTGCCGGCATGACCCGGCACTTCCTCAGCCTGAGCGATGTCGGCGGGGATGCCCTCGCCGCAATCCTCGGCGATGCAATGGATCGCAAGGCGGCGCGGCGCGGGCTGCCCAAGGGCCAGCCTGATGCCGATGCACCGTTGAAAGGCCGGGTCCTCGCCATGGTGTTCGAGAAGAACTCCACGCGCACGCGAGTCTCGTTCGACATCGGCATTCGCCAGCTTGGTGGCAGCGGCATCGTGCTTGATGCCGGCACGACCCAGCTCGGGCGGGGGGAAACCATAGCCGATACGGCCCGCGTACTAAGCCGCATGGCGGACGCCATCATGCTGCGCACCGATGATCACGCGAAGCTTGAGGAACTGGCCCACTATGCCAGCGTGCCGGTGATCAATGGGTTGACTGACCTGTCGCACCCTTGCCAGATCGTCGCCGATCTGCAGACCCTGCTCGAACACGGCAAGGCGCTGCCTGGCCTCGAAGTGGCTTGGCTGGGCGATGGCAACAACGTGCTCAATTCGTTTGTCGAGGCGGCGGGGCTGATGAAGTTCAACGTCCGCATCGGCGTACCGGAAGGCTACGACAGCGATCCCGCCTTCATTGCCGCTGCCCGTGCCGGGGGTGCTCGCATCGATACGTACCGCAATGCTGCCGATGCCGTTCGCGGGGCCGACGTGGTGGTGACCGATACGTGGATATCAATGGGCCAGGCCCATGCCGAAGCCAAGCTAGCCGCCATGACGCCATTTCAGGTCAATTCAGCGCTCATGGCGGAGGCAAAACCCGATGCTGTCCTGCTGCACTGCCTGCCCGCCCACCGGGGGGAGGAAGTGACCGACGAGGTGCTCGACGGGCCGCAATCCGTGGTGTGGGACGAGGCGGAGAACCGCATCCACGCCCAGAAGTCGATCCTGCGTTGGGCCTTCGGGCAGATCTGAGCATGTCGGACAGTAGCGCATCCGCGGGAACGACCGGGTTCGACCGGGTCCTGACCTTCACCGTGCCGGATCGCGACGCACGCGGGCGCGTGGTGCGGCTTGGCCCGATGCTTGATGATGTGATCGCGGCGCACGCCTATCCTGCGCCAATTCGTCACCTTTTGGCCGAGGCGCTGGTACTCGCCGCCTTGCTCGGCTCGCTGCTCAAGGATGAGCAGAGCCAACTGACCATGCAGGCGCAGACGCAGGACGGGGTGATCGATCTGCTGGTTTGCGACTACCGCGCCGGCGAACTGCGCGGCTATGCCCGGTTCGACCGGGCGCGGCTCGATGACCTCGGCCCGAGCCCGACGCTCCACGCCCTGTTCGGCGACGGTTACCTCGCGATCACATTCGATCTCGCGGCGACCGATCAGCGCTATCAGGGCATCGTGCCGCTGGAGGGTGAAACGCTGGCGGCGGCCTGCGAAAGTTACTTCTTCCAGTCGGAACAGATTCCGACGCTGATCCGGGTCGGTATCCGCAGTGATGCCAATGGCTGTGTCGCTGGCGGTCTGCTGATCCAGCACTTGCCCGAAGGCGAGGAGGGACGCGAGCGGCTTCACGTCCAGCTCGATCACCCGGAATGGGAGCACATGCGCATCATGGGCGGTGCGGTTTCGCCTGCCGAGCTCGTTGACCCCGGTCTCGACCTTGAGACCGTCCTCTGGCGCCTGTTTCACGAGGAGAACGAAGTCCGGGTGGAGCGAGGCACGCGCCTCGTCAAAGGCTGCCGCTGCAGCGGTGACTATTACCGCTCGGTTCTGGGGCGGTTCGGAGCGGCAGAGCGCGAGGAAATGCGGAACGAGGACGGCCTGATTCTCGTCGACTGCGCGTTTTGCTCGAAGGTTTTCGAGATCGATCTCGACTGATCCATCCGATTCGGTTTGTCGCTGCCAAAGAACACTTTAACGCAGCGCAAATTGGCCTATATTGAATTTCGGCGAACCGGCATGGTGCCGGATCACTTTGGGGTACGCGCCTGCATGATGGACCGCCTGCTGCGCCTCGTTACCCATGTTGCGCTGCGCCCGGTTGTTTGGGCGTTGGGCGCCGCCGCATTTGCGCTGCTGGCCTTTGCGGGACCGACACTTGCTGCGCAGCGGCCGTCGCTTGCCATGCTGGATCTGCTGCAGCCTGGTCAATGGGAAGTGCGCGATCGCGATCTGGCGGGAGGTCGGAGCCGGATCTGCATCGAGAGCGGTCGCCGTCTGATCCAGATTCGCCACATGCGCGAGGCGTGCCGCAGCTTCACCGTGCAGGATACGGCTGATACGGTAACCGTGCACTACACCTGCCCGGGCAACGGTTACGGCCAAACGTCGGTTCGCTTCGAGAGTGCGCAACTGGTTCAGCTGGAAACGCAGGGTATTGCGCAAGGGCTGCCCTTCAATGTCCGCGCCGAGGTGCGACGCGTTGGCGCTTGTACCTCCTGATTTCGCACTGAGGATTGCCACGCGCGGTGCATGGCTTTAGCTCTGCGGCATGGTAGCTGAAGCCGTTTCCCAACAAGCCCCTCTTGCTGTTGTTCTGCTTTCGGGCGGGCTTGATTCCATGGTCTGTGCGGCACTTGCACGTGAGCAGGGCTTTCGGGTTCTGGCGCTGACGATCGACTACAACCAGCGTCATCGCGTCGAGATCGAAGCTGCGCGAGGGATCGCAAAGGCGCTGGGGGTCGAGCGTCAGGTGATCCTCCCGCTCGATCTGCGTCAGTTCGGCGGATCAGCCCTGACGGCGGACATCGCCGTGCCCAAGGACGGCGTGGGCGATGATATTCCAGTTACTTACGTCCCGGCCCGCAATCTCGTGTTTCTGTCGCTTGCCCTGGCATGGGCCGAAGCGGCGGGTGCATCGGATCTCTTCATCGGGGTCAATGCGCTCGACTACTCCGGCTATCCCGATTGTCGGCCGGAATTCATCGGCGGCTTTGAAAATCTCGCCCGGGTTGCCACCAAACTTGGCGACCAGGGCGGCACCGTGCGGGTTCACGCTCCGCTCCAACACCTCAGAAAAAGCGAAATCGCGCAAGAAGCGGCCCGTCTCGGGCTCGATCCTGCGGCCAGCTGGTCTTGCTACGACCCGCTGCCCGACGGCCGAGCCTGCGGCGTGTGCGACAGCTGCCGTTTGCGGCGCGCGGGATTCGATGCAGCCGGGATAGAGGATGGCACCAAGTATGGAGATGACGGATAAGCCGAAGCAATGGTTCGGTGTTGACCGCTACAGCTGGTACGCGCTGCTCGTCCTGGTCATAGTCTACATCGTCAATTTCGTTGATCGTCAGCTGCTGACGATCCTCGCCGTGGATATCAAGCACGATCTCGGCATCTCGGATGCCCAATTCGGCTTCCTCTACGGCACGGCGTTCGGCGTTTTTTACGCCCTTTTCGGTATTCCACTTGGCAAGCTGGCAGACCGTGCGATGCGCACGCGCGTGCTGGCGGCAGGGCTCGCGCTGTGGTCGGTGATGACGGCGCTCTCAGGCCTCTCGCGCAGCTTTCTCCAGCTCGGCGCGGCGCGGATCGGTGTCGGGGTAGGCGAGGCAACGGCCGGGCCCTGCTCGTACTCCCTGCTGGGGGATTACTTCCCGGCGCATCGCCGCGCGACTGCAGTGGCGATCTTCTCTTCGGGTATCTACCTCGGCGGCGGCTTCTCGCTCTACATTGGTACTGCAATTGCAGGCGGCTGGAACAACGCCTTCCCGCTTGCCGAGCGACCGTTTGGACTGGCCGGATGGCAAGCGGCCTTCCTTGCCGTCGGCCTGCCCGGCCTTGCGCTTGCGTTTTGGGTGCGCAGCCTCAGGGAGCCGATCCGTGGTCGCTTCGAGGCACTGCCGCTGGATGGCACTTCTCGCCCCGCGCCTCAGGCTGCGACGCTGGCGGCGTTCGTGCGAGATCTGGCCGCAATAGTCCCGCCATTCACGCTTTTGGCTGCGGCCCGGCGCGGCGCGTCGGCCCTGCTCGGCAATCTCGCCATCGCTGCTGGTCTTGCCATGCTCGGTACGGTGCTTTCGTACCTGATCGGTGATCCTGCGCAGTGGATTGCTCTCGGTATCGGAACATACGCCATTGCGTCATGGGCCATCGCTTTGCGCCACGACGATCCCGAAGCCTTCCGCGTGATTTGGGCTTCGAAGTCCGTGGTCGGGCTAAACCTCGGCTACGGTCTTATGTGCGTGATTACGTACGCCAACTCGGCGTTCGGGCCTTCTCTGGTGATCCGCGAGTTCGGCGCGTCGGCCGGCGCTGTGGCGCTGATTGTCGGGGGATCGGCCGCTATGGGCGGCGCGCTGGGCGTCATCGCTGGCGGGGCAATGGGAGATCGGCTGGCTGGCGACCGATTCCATTCGCGGCGTATCCTTGTGGTGATCGCAGCATTGCTCACATCGCTGGTTCCGAACTGCATCATGCTGGCGACTCATTCACTAACCGTCGTCTACATCTGCGTGTTCCCAATGTGGTTCCTCGCCAGCTGTGCGCTTGGCGGAGCTGCCGGAACGATCGTCAATATTGTGCCGGCTACGACCCGCGCTACGGCAACGGCGGCCTTCTTCCTCTTTGCGACAATGGTCGGCCTCGCGCTAGGGCCCTATGCCGCCGGCAAGATCTCGGGCGCGTTCGGGGCAAACTTGCGCATCGGGCTGGCGGGCATCCTCGTGGTTGTGCCGTTCGCTTTGGTTGCGCTCGAGGTCTGCCGCCGCGATCTCATAAGTCGCGAGCGCTGAATACGCAAACGGGGTGCCGCGCTCGCGTGGCTGCCGCTTTGATGACCTAAATTCCCAAAGCTCGCCTCGGCCGCTTCAGCCAAAAAAAGGGGGCCGGATTGCTCCGGCCCCCCAATCTTTTCCGGCTGCTGCCGAGCTTACATGCCCGAGCCCGGACCGTATGTGATTTCCACGCGGCGGTTCTGGAGTTCCTTGACGCCGTCGGCGGTCGGAACGCGCGGGTTGGCTTCACCGAATGCCTGGCTGGTGATCGAACCATCGGGAATGCCGTGGGCGGTCAGGTAGCCACGGACCGCATCGTTGCGGCGCTGCGACAGGCCGAGGTTGTACTTCGGCATACCCGAACGGTCGGTGTAACCGGCGAGCATGATCGGAACGCTGGCGCAGTTGCCGTAGGCCGTAACTGCGTTGTCCAGGATGGTTGCCGCCTCAGGCGTGATGTTCGACTTATCCCAGTCGAAGAACACGATGTACGGACCCTTGTTGCAGACCGGAGCAGGCGGCGGGGGCGGCGGGGGCGGCGGGGGCGGCGGGGGCGGCGGCGGGGGCGGAGCCGGCGGTTCCGGCATCGGCGCCGGCTTGTCGCCGCCGAAGTTGTAAGCCAGCGTGCCCAGGATCGAGTGCGAGCGCCACTGGCTGTTGATGGCCGCACCGCTCAGTGCGCCATTGCCCACGAAGTTGAGCTTGTCGACGCTGAAATAGCGATACTTCAGACCCAGGTCCCAGTGGCTGGTGAGCGGGGTGCGCACGCCAGCGAGCGCCTGCCATGCGAAGCGAGTGTCGGAGTCGTTGGCACCGCCGAAGCCGGCCGTCGAGATGACATACTTGACGTTAGCAACGCCAACACCGCCACCGACAAAGGCCTGCAGGCCGTCATCGGGACCGAAGTCGAGCAGGCCGTTGACCATGTAGCTCAGGGCCTGCGAACGGCCCGTCAGCGTGCCGCTTGCACGGTCAGCAGTGGCACCGGTGCTGTCGGTGACGCGGTCAGCGCGAGCGCGGCGGTAGCCGATTTCGGACTCGAGGCGGAAGCCACCGAAGTCGTAACCAACGACACCGCCGATGTCGTAGCCGGTGTCGTTCTTGAGAGTGGCGGCGTTAGCGACACCAGCGATCGCAAGATCGGTCTTTTCGACGATCATCGCGCCAGCATCGACCTCGACGTACCAGGAATCCTTCTTGGCGAGCGCCGGCGTTGCGAGCGCCGTCGACGCCAGGGCCAAGCCCACGAGCAGTTTCCGCATTCTCATTTCCCCTTTATTCGAAGTCATGCCTCGGGTGCTCTCGCCATTAGCGGCTCTCGTTTTTGCTTGCAAGCAAACGTGAGTGCAGCCTGTTGCCAAAAGGCAACTAAAACCAGACATGTAAGCCACAAAACCCGCGCGGAGATGGCCTCGCAAATGGCGGCATCCCCCATGACCTGACCAAAAGGGGCAAGCGTGTCAGGCGAGCACCCCTGCAGCGCGTAGAGAAGTCAGCATGGCAGAGATTGCGGCCCGGGCCTGGTTGTCAATGACGCTGCCCCCCGTTGGCGCGGTCGGTGTGGCAGGCACGAGCCAACTGCCTCCCGCGTACACTCGGTATGCGGCGGAAGAGATGTCATAAGCGCGCATTCCCTCGCGCGGGGCAAGGAAGCGCCAGCCGCCTTCGCTCCACGCTGCGATGCGGTCGGTCTGCCCAGCGAACACGCCTGTCGCGGCGGTCCCGACCAGCCAGCACTGTCCATTCGCTGGTGCCGTTGGCGGGCTGGTAACCACTGCTTCGATCGCCGGGTGGAGCAGGGCGTCCAGCGCGACCATGGCCTCGTTTACGGTCAATTCCTTCTGGCTCTGCCCGGCGAACAGCAATGGCAGAGCGTGGCGCGGCGAGGTGGAGGAGAAACTCATGGGGTCAGTCACAGCGGTTTCCTTTGCTCGGGTCAGGCGGGAAAATCGATCCGCAGCGCAGTCGAAGCGGCATTCCGTCCGATCTGGCGGACCGCGAAGTAGTGCGGCGCACCGGTCGGCAAGCCGGCGATCTGGTCCGCCGTGATCGAGAGGGCAGAGGTCGTCGTTTGCCAGCGCAGCACCGGTGTGTCCGGATCACCGAGCGCGATCTCCCAGCGCTCCGTCTCTTCGTTCAATGCCGTGTCGACACCATCGCGCCACAGCCACGCGCCGCGCGCGCGCCGTGTCCACTTGAGTGTGATCGCGCCATCTATCTCGCGGGCAGCCTTGCCATGGACCGGCGAGAGCGGGCGGAGTGTCGCGCTGGGGTCGCTGATCGGCACACTGACAGCCGCCGTGTCGCCAAGGCCAACAGCAACGATGCGCGTCGTTGCCGGATCCCCGATCAGCGAGGGGTCGAGTTGCACGAGATTGTCCTCGATAAGGACAAACGGCTCGCTGGCGAGATGGGTGCCGATGGCCCATTCGGTGCCGCCGCGCCCGCGTAGCAAGTTGCTCAATCGCCACACTCCGTCACCGAGCGGTGCGGCACTTGCGAACTGCACGATTTCGTTGCCAACGCGGGCACGGTTCGCGCCTTGGAGCAACTGCGCGAGGCTCGCCTCGTTCAGGGTCTGATCCGGCGCGGCAAGGGCAATATCCAGCGTCGATGTGCGATCCAGCAGGAGCGGCGAAGCGGAGGCCAAGGTTCCAAGCGTGTGGCCCATTCGTGCCCGGGTTCGGCCGGTCGAGCCGATCGAGACGAGCGCGCCACCATCTCCGCCGAGATCGGCCAGCAGGGAGGCGCCGGTCCAACCGGCGCTGGCGCCTGACGCCGCAGCAAACACCGCAGGGCTGGTTCCGCTGCCGGTCCCGTCCCACGGCAAGGCGAAGGCTTCCAGTACAGTCCGTGTGCGGGCAAGATCGATCGCAGCATTGAAACGCCCGGCATCGGCTGCACCCGCCGGACGGGCAGTGTTCGTGCCCTTTGACGGGCACGCGGTGAGCGACAGCAGAACGCCATCCTGCTGCCATTCCCACTGTGCGACGCGCCACAGCCCAGAGGCGATCGGAGCCTCTACGAAGGCCCCGGGGACAATCGCCGGGTCGATCTCCGTCACGCGGTAGCTGATGGTGTCGGCAGGTCGGGCCGCGCGACGACCTGCGCTGCTGGCAAGTGCTTGCGCTTCGGCTGCACTGAGCGCTGCGGGCAGTTCGATCACTTGCAGGTCGCCCTGCTCACTCCGGCCGATCCCGCGCTGCAACCCCGGCTGGTAGTCCCTCGCCGTATCGTAGTACCGGACGCCGCATTGCCGCACGCGCGGCAAGGGTTCCCGCTTGCGCGACCAGCCGCTCGCCTTGGCTTCGGACGACTGGCCATCCTTGTTCGCTGCCGCTGGCGCCGGCAGCAGCCTCGGCGTCACCAACCCGGTCGGTTCCGCCGCATGAAGCGAAAGGGTGCCCCCCGTTACCGCACAAGCGATGGGCACGGCTTCGGCAATCACCGCGAGCGCATCCCCAGCCGACCCCTGATCGATGCTGAACCCTGCGAGGCTGGTCTCGAGATTGCTGACCGCTGCTTCCGGCAGGATCGCCCGCGCCACGGCGCCGATCGACGTGCTGCCCGCGTCGCCGAGAATCTCGAACGTCAGCGAGGGGATGCGGTTGCCATAATCCGCCAGTTCGAGGTCTTCGAACACGACATAGGCAAGGCCGCGATAGGCGGGACAGCGCGCGCTCCCTTCGGCCTGGGCCATCAGCAAGTCCGCTGCCTGATCGCCATGCCCGAGATGGACCCGCAGCTTGCCGCCGACTTTGAGGTCGCCGTCGGCCCCGCGCAGAAGATTGCCATCGGCCCAGACCCGCCCGATCCCCGCAATCGGCCTGCTGCTCACCGCTACGGCGAACGAGGACGTGTAGGTATAGCTCGTCACCGAAGGCCGTCCCTTGCCGCCGCCCGCCGTATCCTTGTGTTCGACAAGTTCGGTTGCCCAGATCACGCTGCCTGCGGCCCGCATCTTCCCGAAATGCAGCGGCAATGCCGATCCGTAGCTCGATGTCTGGACCGTCAGGTCCTTCAGCCGCGGCCCTTCGACCTTGCGCCCGCCGATGATGGCCGTGTCGATCTGGCGACCGACCAGCGCCCCGATCGCGCCCCCCAGCGGGCCCCCGAAGATGGAGCCGAAAGCGGTCAGAAGCAGTGTAGCCATAAACCTCAGTTCCCGTTTTCATGCTTGGGACCCGGCACGCGCCAGCAACCAGTAACCGGCCAGGGCAAAGCGCCGGGCAGAAAGGTCACCCTTCCGATCCCCGCATGTGCATGGACGAAGCCGCCGGTCGCCGAGACGGCAAGATGCGCCTGAACCGGGTTGACCATCGCCAGCGCCACGTCGGCATCTGCCAGCGCAACCGGTTCGAAAAGATTGGCTTGTGCGAATGGCAGCAGGCCGATCACCGAAGCGGAGCGCAGGCGGTATCCTGTCGGCACGACGGGCTCGATCCCTGCACGGCGCATGGCTTCGGCCACCACCCCCACGCAGTCGAGGCCGGTCGCCGGATCTCGGCCGTGCAAGCGAAACCGCACGCCGACCAGACTCATCGCAGCCTCCGCTAGTACCTTGGTCATCGCGGCGGTGCCGGATAGCGGGTCAGCAGATCGTTTCCGGGCAGGAACGGCTCGCCCTGAAAATTGACCGCATTGCCAAAGCGGTTCGCGCACGTGTCGAGTGTGTGGTCGCAACCCTCGCGCAGTTCGACCCGCGTTCCGACGCTGATCTGCGCAGCTGTTGTCCGGTCAACGAGCAGTGAGGTCCCGTCGACAGCCTCGATTCGCCGGACGATCCCCGCCTCTGGGCCATCGATCCAGCGCAGGGTGCCAAACGCTAGCGAGGAGGCTGGCGGGCCTCCCGCCACACGCACTGAGCTGCCGTCTGCAGACATCGCTGCCAGGCTTGCCTGATGCGTGAACGCCGCGGCTGAAAGCGTGCAGCCCTCGCCGCAGAACTCGGCCCGGCAGGTAGGCGCAGTGCGCGGCACGATTTGCCGTGCCAACAAGTCTTTGACCGATCGCAGCTCGGCGGAAAACCCGGAGCCCTCATGACCAACTGTGCCGATCGTGCCCGCATAGAGCGTCATCCGTTCCAGCGTTTCCCAGTCGACCAGTCCCATCGCGATCGATCCACCGTCGAACCGGCCTGCGGCAAGGTCAGCCTCACGGATGGAATCGTGGCTCAGCGCGCCAGCCACTTCGGCGCTGTCGGCCTCGAAATCCGCGGTGCGCCGGATCGCTGATGGCACCATGCCCGGCGCGGTGCGGTGGAGCAGCCCGTCGAACATCAGATCGCGGTCGTGGCTGGTGAAACCCAGCGTCACGCCGTCGCGCCGTTCAAGCCGCCACCAGATCGCCACAGTCTCGAGCGGCTGACTGAACCAGATCCGCGTGCTCTCGGGCATGTCAGGCATCCTCGCGCAGTTCGATCAGCGGCACGCTCGGCGCCTCTCCGGCGGCAAACGCCGCGCCGGAGACATCAAGCCGGTCTTCGGCGAACCGCACCGGTACATCGAAGAGGAACCCGGCGCGGATTGCCTTTCCGGCGGCCGGGGCATCTGCAAAGACAATCTCGCCCAGCGCATCGAGCGACCAGTTGGTCACCGCCGCGCCGTCCACGCTTACCAGCACGCTTTCCTTGCGCGGCCGGGTAATCCTGCGCTGCTGCGCGTCGAGCCCCGAGCCATATGCCTTGACCAGTGGAAAGCGCGCCTGCGCGCCGTTGCCCGTTCCGATCAGCTGATCAAGCGCGGTTGGCACTCCGATCATCCCGTTGGAGCTGAAGTCGGACGGATCGCGCAGCCTGAACCCGCGCGCCTGGCCACGCCGCGCGCGGAAGAATGCGATCAGGTCGCCCAGCTCGGCCTCCGAACGTACGCCCGGCCCGACATCGAACCGCAGCCGTGCATCGGCCCACAGGCTGTTGCGCCGCTCGAAGCCCGACGCCGTGATCGTCACATTCGTCGAGAACTCGGGCGTGACCGTCGCGGATCGGCCAATCGCAATAGGGAAGAGCACATCGTCGAAGGGCTGCATGATGTCGTCCTCGCTGGCTGCTCCTGCGGCAGCGTCGGGTAAGCGGGTGAAACCGTCGCGAGCCACTTGCGGCAGCGCCCAGATGAAAGTCTCGGCCACGCCCAGCGCTTGCGCTTCGCTCGCCCCCGCGTCGATGAGCGGCCACTGTGCCTCGGCGTCCGCCTTGTTCAGCACGAAGCCTGATAGGTAGTGCTGCCGGGAGCGCGGATAGCCGAGCCGGGCTTCCGCTTCCGCGCGTCCCCGTGTCCGGCGCGCCTCGAACCCGGCCGTCAGCCAGTCATAGTCCTCAAGCTGCAGCACATCGAACGCGGGCGAGGCCCACCCGGTCGGCAGGTTGGCCCGCCGCGCCTCCGGTGTTGCAGGGTCCAGAACCGTCGGCAGAAAAGTCAGCAGCAGCGTCTCGCATGGTGCGCTTCCCGCCGCCGTGCGCACCGCCGCTGTCAGGCTCGCAGTCGAGGCCGCCAGCAGCGCACCCGCCGCATCGAGCAGCGATTTCTGCGCAGCATTCAGCGGCGCGCCAAGATCAGGAATGACCACCGGGTTCCCGCCCAATGCCGCCTTGGCCGAGTCATCATAAATGCAGATCTTGCGGTCTGCGGTCACCCACCACCAAGGCTCGCCAACCTGATAGCGGACAGGCAGGCCCGCCTCGGTCAGCAATCCGGCGAGCCGAACAGCCACCTTGCGCAACCAGCCCATAGCCGCCGAGTTGGCTGGCGAAAGCAGCGCCGAAGGCGTCGACCATCCGGTCCGCGCGGGCGTTCCGTCTGCCGTCCGCTGCTGCCAGGCTGCCGGACAATGCTGCGCCAGCAACTCATATGATTGCGACAGGATAACCGTGTATCCCATCGCCTTCGCAGCCGACAGAAAACCGCTGTGCCAGCGCTCTGCCGCAGCATTGAGCGCAGCTAGCGCCGGGTCGACCACGAAACCATTCGTACCATCCGGCGACAGCGGGAAGAAATGGCTCATCCCCACGTAATGATTGATGCTGCCGCGATAGCCGAGACTGCGAATGCTGCGCAGCAATCGAGCCGGCGTCTGGTTGTAAGCATCGTCATAGCCGGTCGCGATGCAAAGCCCATGCGGTGGCACCATCACATCCCCGATGGTGAGCATCGGCTTGTGCCCGCTGCAGCGCATCGCGCTCAGTTCGGCCCAGCCCGTCACCGCCGATGCAAAAGGCGTCGTCGCTGTCGCTGAATAGCCCGGAGAAACGAGCGAAATGAACATCCGGTCGATATCGGAAGGATAGACCAGGTCGGCCTCGCCCGGCAGCAGGAATCCGCCAGCAAGCGAGGAGAACGGCAGTGTCACCACCGCATCGGTCGGCGTCCCCACGGCATAGTTCCACAGCCGCACATACCAGCCGCGTGGATTGCCCGCTGCATCGCGCCCTTCGATGGTGAGCGTCGGTCCGTTCACCGCATCGAGCGGCAGCACCCCGCTCGAACGCCAGCGGAACGACAGCGTCAGCCGGGCATAGTCACGGTCTGTGTCATAGGCGAGGAGCGGGTGATCCCACCGGTCCGCGCTTTCCCAGATCAGCCCGATCAGGTCGTTCGCCTTCTGGAATACCGCATCGACGCGCAGCGCATCCGGTGCCGTCGTCACCACCGATGCCATCGCCGGACGCGGAAAATCGACTGTCCAGAACCGCGGATCGAACCGCTGGATCGTGTCGGTCGCCTGCACGGTGCGACGGCTTGCCAGCCAGAAGCTCATGGCCCCTCGTTCCTTCTCAATAGTCGCTCAGGGCCCGGCGCACCGCCTGCGCCACCTGACGGCTGGAGCGGCGCAGGCTTTCCGGGCTGCTGCTGCCTTCCGGTGCTACCACCCGGATCGAGACATTGACCGAGCGGTTCCCGCCGCCACCGCCGCCAGCATTCACTTGTCCCGCCGAGGTCGGCACAAACAGCTCCGGACCGCGTTCGCCCACGATGTAAGGCCGCCCCGGAGAGACCGGCCCACCCGTCGCGCGTCCCGGCAGGCCGAACAGCGAACCGATCAGGCTGCCGATACCGAGGATCCCGCCGCCTCCGCCCGCGCCCGCACCACCGATCCCGATCGAAGCGAGGCCGCTGCGCAGCGCTTGCGCCGCGATATCGTCGATGACCCTCAGCGCGATCTTGCGCAGATCCTCGAAGCCGAGGCTGCCGCGCCGCACAGCACTCAGCAGGCCGCGTTCCAGCACGTCACTGCCCCGGCTAAAGCCGTCGACCAGGATCGAATCAAAGCTGCTGCGCATCTGGCCGATATCGCTGGCAAACCCGTCGGTGCTGGCCCGCACGTCGACGACCAGCGTTGAAAGACTATCCATGCGTGTCGCGCTCCATCATCGCGGTCAACGTCGTGCGGTCGATCCCGTCTCCGGGCGGCGGGGCGGCGGCCATCGCGATCGCCATCAATTCTGCCGGCGTCGCTGCCCAGAACGTATCCGGGGTCCAGCCCACCAGCAGCGCTGCCTGGCCGGCCAGCCGCGTCGCCGTCTCGCCAAAGCGTACTTCGGCCTTGGCGCTCATCCGCCGCCCTTCAGGACCTGGACCAGCAGGCCGCGCAGTGCCGGCGCGCAGGCGGCAAGCCCGGCCCGTGCCACCGCCTCGGCAAAGTCCTCGCGGCTCTGGTCTGAGGGATGCGCCAGACAATGCCAGAACAGCGCCACCATCTCGCCCAGCTTGAGCTCGCCGCCGCTCGCCCGCTCGACGAGTGCGAACAGTGGCCCCAGCTCTTCCTCGGCGGCCACCAGCGCGCCGAAGCTCGGACGCAACACATGCATCACGCCGTCCAGCAGCAAGCCGGCCTCACCGCGATGCGGATTGGCGATCACATCCGCGCCGCTCATACCTGCGCCACCGCGCCCGAGCTCTCGAGCGAGAGCGTGTAGTTGCGCTCGCCGTTGAAATCGCCCGCATAGTCGAGCTTCTGGACGAGGAACTTGCCGCGCATCTTCTCGCCGCCCTCGAACGAGAGCTCGTAGTCGGTGATTGTCCCGGCCAGTGCATTGCCGCGCACTTGCGCCTCGGCGGCGCTGCCCAGGAAGATCCCGGCCGCGCTCACGCTCACCGAGCGCGTGCCGGCGCCCGACAGCAGCTCGCGCCATCCCCCGGAATCCTTGCTGGTCACCACCACCAACTCGCCATTGATCGACATCTGCGTCGTGCGCAGCCCGGCCACGGTGTTGTAGGTCGGCGTTGCGGCGCCATCGCTGATCTTCAGCAGAAACGCGCTTCCCTTCTGTGCAGGCATCTCGGTTCTCCTGTTTGGTAGGATGTGATCGTCAGGGCAGTGGGACGTGGCGCGCTCAGGCCGCCAGGACCCGTGCCCGGTATTCCAGCACCAGCGCACGCAGCGCCTCGCCGCGCTGCTCGGCCCGGGCCTTGAGGAATGTCAGGCTGGCGATGCGGAATCCGGCTGCGCTCTGGTCTGCCGGCAGGCTCTCCATCCGTGCCTCGAGCGCGCCGATCAGGTCGGCCTCCGCCAGTTGCTCGTAGCCCCGGTAATTGAGCTCCAGCGCGATCCTTATCTCGCGCCCACGCCCGCTCTTGTTGCTCCAGTCGGTGCTCGCGCTCGCCGTCAGCGCAAGCCAGGGCAGCGCGGTCCTGATCGGCGCTTCCTCGACAATCGCGTTGAGCCCGGCGGCCAGGACCGGATCGCCGGCAAGCCAGCCGATGACGGCCGCACGAAATGCCAGTTCCATCGCTCACTCCTGTCAGAGCAGGGGCCACAGCCACCGCGGGGATCGCCAGTTGGCGGTGTTGTCGGGCGCAGCGCGCTGTGCGGCCCTCGCTTCGGCAATGCGCCGTGCGGCGGCGATCAACTGCTGCTGCACTTGCGCAAAGTTGCTGCTGGTCCTGCTCATGCGATGCGCATCCGCCGCCAGGGCCGCCACAGCGCCGCCACCGAAGCCGGCGGCCCGGCCATCGCCTTGTCATTGTCCCGCGCGCGGTGCTGGTAGGCGGCCCAACGCACGATCCCCTGCTGGATCGCGTCGGGCAGCGTGTCCCAGCTTTCGGCCATCCCGGCTGTGAACCTTACCGCGACACGGGTCTGGTCGATGGGCTGCGCCAGACGCATGCGCCCGGTGCCATCACCGTCGATGTCAATGTCGTAGCCGTTCGGAGCCAGCGCCGTGCGCGTGCCATCCGTGGCCACGGCCACCACGCCGGTAATCGCCCTGACCGGCCGCGTCGCCAGCGATTGCCATTCGCCAGTCGCGGTCAGCACTTCCTCGCAGCCCGATACGAGCGGCATCGTGCCGATAAATCCTTCGCACAGCTCCAGTGCGGTCCTGATCAAAGCTGTCAGCTCCGCGTCATCGCGCGTCATGCTGATGCCGAGCCAGGCCTTGAGCTCGGCGAGCGCCGTCGGTGCCAAGGTCGGCGGCGCGGTAATTGCCCGCTTCATGGCAATCTCCGGTGTTCGGGGGATGCAAACATCCCGCGCAGGGAAAGGGGGCGTCCGCGGCGTGAGGGGAGCCGCCGCGGACGCGGAGGCGGGCGCGTCAGGGGATCACGCACCCGCCTCAAGCCATCAGGTCGAGATCTTCAGCAGCTTGATCGCGTCGCTGTCGAGCACCTGCCCGCCCACCCGGCGCGTCGCATAGAACTGCACGTAGGGCTTGTTGGTGTAGGGATCGCGCAGGATCGTCGTCGCGGTCCGCTCGGCGATCAGGTAGCCGGCCTTGAAGTTGCCGAACGCGATCGGGAAATTGCCGGCGCCGATGTCCGGCATGTCCTCGGCCTCGACCACCGGGTAGCCAAGCAGGCGGCTCGGCTGGCCATCGACGATCCCCGCCTGCCACAGGAACGAACCGTCGGCCGACTTGAACTTGCGCACGGCAGCGAGCGTCGCAGAGTTCATCATCCACACCGCGCCCTGCCGCAGCGCTGCCTTCATCGCGAAGACAATGTCGATCAGCTTCGACTCCGGCGTCGCATCGAACGCATTGGCATTGCCCGATGCGATGAACTGCAGCGTACCGAACGGGCGGGCCGTATCGTTTTGCGCCGCCGTCGGGCCGGTCAGGAAGCCGCGCGGCTGGTTGGTGCCGGTACCATTGATGAACGCCGCACCCTCGGCGCGGGCAAACTCGGTGGCGATCTCGCCCGCCAGCCAGCTGCCCACATCGAACGCCGCATCGTCCAGCATCTGCTGCGTCGCCGAAGGATTGGCATAGAGCTCGCCCAGCGGCGGCGCGATCTCGGCCAGCTTCGGGCTGTTCGTCTCGATCCGCGCGCCGGTCTCGCTCGCCCAGCCCGAAGCTGTGCCGCCGATCGAGATCAGGCGGCGGAACCCGCTCGTGCTCGTCTGCACGACATTGGCCACGCTGCGCACCGGGCTCAGCTTGACCAGGCGGCGCGCGATCTCGGCATCGATTGATCGCGGCACGGCAAAGCCGCCGTCGGCAGCCGAGCCGATCGACAGCGACTTGAGCTCGGTCTCGCGGCCCATCCGCAGATAGCCATCCACGAAGCCCTTCAGTTCGGGCGAAGCGTCGGCCATGTCGGCGCCGCCGATCGCATTGCCGATAACCGGGCGCACTGCCGCGCGGTTCACCTTGTCGAGCCTGCCCTTCACTTCGGCGATATCACCGCGCAGTGCTTCGAGCGCAGCCGCGGTTTCATCCTGGCGCGCCATGATGTCGAACGACGCGTCGAACGCGTCGGCCTTGGTCTCGATTGCGCCGATTGCGGCGCTTTCGGGGGTGTTGATGTCCATGGAACCGAACGTCCTTTCTTGGGTCACGAAACGGGTTGGGAGTTAGCTGGCGCCAACCGGCCGCCATTGCTGTCGACGTAGTGGACCCGGGCCAGCTGCTGCATGGGCCGGGTCACCAGGCTGACTTCGATCAGGTCGACGCTGCGGAGCTCACGCCCGCCGCCCTGCGGTGCGGCATCGCGCACCCGATATCCGAACGAGAGGCCGTTCACCGCGCCTTCGGCCAGCGCCTTGGCAGCGGGTCCTGCACCGGGCGAAAGCGAGGCGATCACGCGCAGGCCGTGCCGGTCTTCCTCGGCCAGTTCGACCCAGCCGATGCGCTGCCCAGTCCGGTGCTGCCACAGCAGCGGCAGCCGCACGCCCGCCTCCTTGCGCGCCGCCAACGTCTCGGCAAACGCCCCCGGCACGATCACGTCGCCGCCGCTGTCGCGCTTGCCGAACACGGCGGCATAGCCCGCAAAGCGCAGCTCCGCCGGCGCCGAAGTCGCCGCCGCGCTCACTTCAGCACGTCCTGCGATCCGAAACGGACCGCGATGCCCAGCAGCAGCAGCGCCAGCACGCCGCGCACCACCCAGCCCACCACCGCCTTCCACGCGCTCGCCTTGGCATCGCGCCAGGCCCGCAGCAGCTCACGCAGCTCGGCAAGGTCCTCGTGCGCGGTCTCGTCGGCGAGGCCCATCTGCTCCAGCGCCCGCGCCGCGCCCAGCTCGCTCGCCTCTTCGACGACGGCCCTCAGGGTAATCAGGTCAGAGCCTTCGCTCCCGGCCTGCGCCAATAGGCCGGCCAGCATGTCCTCGCGCTTCATGTCAGGTTCTCCGCAAGGCCGAGCATCTGCCGCTTCTCGGCGGGGGTAAGGAAATCGGCCGCGGTCACCTGCGACCACAGCGCCTGCCGGTCCTCGGCCAGCGCCGGTACCCGGTCGAGCTCGACGGCCAGCGACGCCTCGGCAAACCAAGGTGCCAGCCCCTCCGCCAGCGCATCGAGGATCTTCCCCGCCAGCGGCAGCAGCGTCAGCCGCCAGAGCGCCCGGTTGGCCTCGCGGTAGTTCGAATAGGTGTTGTCGCCCGGCAGCCCGAGCAGCATCGGCGGCACGCCGAATGCCAGCGCGATGTCCCGTGCTGCCGCCGCCTTCAGCGTGGCGAAGTCCATGTCCGCCGGGCTCAGCGCCAAGGTCTGCCACTTGAGCCCGCCTTCCAGCAGCATCGGCCGCCCGGCATTGGTCTCGCCGGAAAACGCTGCCGCCAGCTCGGTCTTGATCCGCTCGAACTGATCCGCGCTCAGCGCCGCACCAGGCTCACCCGGATCATAGACCAGCGCGCCCGATGGCCGCGCTGCATTCTCCAGCAGCGCCCGGTTCCATCGCGCGGCGGCATTGTGGATCGCCACGGCCTCGTCAGCCGCTTCGAGGCAGCCTGCGCCATAGTGGTCATCCGCTGGGTGGAAGGCCCGGATGTGGATGAGATTGGGCCGACCAAACTCGTCCACCGCATCGATCTGCAGCGTCGTCTCGCCCAGTGTATAGCTGAACGCCGCCGGCCAGCCCTTGCTGTCAGGCAGTACCCGCACCCGCTCGGGCCGCAGCGCGAACAGCTCGGCCGGTTGCCCGTCGGCATCGCGCAGCACTTGCACATAGCCGTTGCCGTGCAGCAGCAACTGGCTCGCCAGCGTCTCCAGCAGCGCCTGCCCTGCGCTCGTTGCGCTCACCAGCCGGATCAGTTCCGGTTCCGAAGCGCTCAGCGGCGCGCTTCCCACGCCCTCCGCCACCAGCCGTACCGCACGCTGCGCCACCGGGTTCTTGAGATAGGCCTCGCGGATCGCCGCCGGATAGTTCAGCGGCCCGCGCGCTTCACCGCCGCGCCACTGGAATGCCTCGGCCCAGGGCGAAATGAACCCGCGCGCCAAAGGCGCACGTTCGGAAACCGCGGCGCCCTTGAAGGCCGCCGCGAGGCTTTGCAAAATCGACATGTCCAGCCTTTCAAATTGTCTCCCCTCCTGCTCGCGGGAGGGGCAACACCGTCACGCCCCCCCGTTTGCGGGAGGGGCCGGGGGAGGGCGTGTTCGGCCAAGCGCGAACCTTGGCCCCTCAATCAAACCAGATGCGCGGCTCTCCCGTGCGTCCCAGCATCAGCTCGCTCAGCGCCCAGACACAGGCATCGGCCCGGTCCGGCGACCGTCCGGGGCCCTGATAGGTTCCGCCGGGCAGCAAGCCGCACAGCTCGTCTTCCAGCCGCGCAAAGAACCCGGCATGGCGCACCCGCCCTGCCTCGTAGAGCGCTGCGACGGGTTCGGCCCGTGCCGCTTTGCCGCGCCGTGCATAGGCGAGCCTGAGTGGCAACGCCGCATTGGCCGCCCGCAGCACGGACTCCACCATCGCGCCGCCCTGGTTGGCCTCGGCCACTACCCGGTCCGCCGACCATGCACGGGCCGCGTCGGCCACCGCGCGCGCCCAGCGCTCCGGGCTGGGCTTCTCCACCGAAGCGTCCGCCAGCACCCGCGCCACGCCATCTTCGCTCAGCCCACAGACCACGATCCCGCAGGCATCGCCGTCAGCGCTGGCCGGCGGATCGACACCGACAACCACGCGGGTCATCCCCGGCGCCGCACCGTTCTCGCGGCAGGCCTCGAGCAATCCGCGCGTCCACAGCGCGCCCGGCAGATCATCGATCAACTCGCCATCCAGTTCCTGACGGCCCAGCAAGGTGCCGCCGAACTCCCGAGTTACATCGGTGATGAACCGCCCGGGCAGGTTTTCCGCATTCTCCAGCGTCGATCCCCGCGTCAGAACGACATCGTCAGCCTGGCCGACTTGCGCCATCAGCCGCCGGACCAAAGGCACCGCGCGCGGCGTCGTCGTCGCCACGATCTGCGGCGCCTCGCCCAGCCGCAGGCCAAGCATCAGGTTGTCCCAGCACCGCCGGGCCTGCCCTTGATTGTCGTCCCACTTGGCGATCTCGTCGCACCAGGCATGGCTGTGCTGCGGCCCGCGCAGGGCCTCGGCGTCCGCCGCCGAATAGAGCAGCGCCTGTGCTCCGGTCGGCCACACGATCCGCCGCAGCGAGGGTTCGTAGCGGGGTCTCATGTACGGCGAGCTTATTGCCATCAGCCCGCTCTCGCCTTCCACCATCACGCTGCGTGCCTCATGCAATGACGAGGCGACGAGCGCGATCCGGGCCTCATGGTTGCTTTCGGCCACCATCCGCACCCACTCCGCACCGGCTCGCGTCTTGCCGAAGCCGCGCCCCGCCATGATCAGCCAAACTCGCCAGTCGCCTTCCGGCGGCAGCTGCGAGGCCCGCGCCCACATCGGCCAGTTCGTGAGGACAACGGCGCGCTCACCCTGATCGAGCTTGTCGGGAAGCTTCCGGGCAAGCCCGTCCACATCGTGGCGTAGAAAGTCGAGCCGGTCCCGCCTCACGCTGGATCCTGGGGCTTGGGCAGGATCGCCACGGCCATAGTGGCGGCGTCGCGCTGCGCTTTCGCCTCCATGACCCGGCGCCGCAGTTCGTCGACCTTGCGATCGATCGCGGCCCGGATTTCCTCGGCGCCGGTATGGCTCCGCTGGGCGCGTTCACGTGTCGCCATTTCCCGGTGTGCTGCCAGCAGGCGCAGCGCGGTGGCGTTGTCGAAGGTCCTGACGCCTTTCTTGGCGCCGGTGGCGGGCTTCACCTCGCCGGTGCGGAGCCGGCAGAGCAGCTCCATCTCGAGATTGTCGTAGCCTTCGCAAAGCGCCACCTGCCACTCGCGGTTGAACTCGTGATTGAGTCGCCGCCGGGAATAGGCGGTCGAAACATCGACTGATGCCGCGCGGGCCGCCGCCGCGACATTCGAGGTATCCGCAAGCGCGGCAAGGAAGGCGTCGACCCACCCGGGTCGAGCGTCCGACTTGGTGCGACGCAAAGGGGCGGCGGTGCGCGGTTTGCGCGCGTTGGATCGCTGGGCCATGAGAGTTCCGTCGCTGGGAGAAGGGACACCGGAAATTCGCTGCCGGGGAAGCGACTCGGTCTATCGCGATGTTCCCGTTATGTACTCAATCAGCGTGACGATGTCAAGAAAAATGTACCCATATGGTTAAGAACTTCGCCCCCTAGCGCTCAGGCGACGGCTCGCTTAGGGAATGTTTGGAATGCGCTGCTAAGGGCTGCTTGCGGGACCCGTCCCGATTCTGCCCGCCGGTGCCCAGTCGATCAGCCGAGTACTCAGCCCAATGCTTCGCAGCCTCTACAATTGGACCTTGGCCAAGGCCACGCACCCGCTCGCCGAAGTCTGGCTGGCCCTGTTCTCGGCGATGGAAGCCAGCTTCTTCCCGGTTCCGCCGCACCCGTTGCTCGGGCTGATGTGCCTCGCCGAACCGAAGAAAGCAGTCCGCTACTCCGCGATTGCAACCGCAGGGTCGGTGCTCGGCGGCCTCCTCGGCTATGCGATCGGCTATTTTCTCTTCGCCAGCGTCGGCAAGCAGCTGCTCGAGTTGCTCCACCTCGCCGAAAGCTTCCCCCGCGCGGCCTGCTATTTGCGCGAATACGGGGTCGAAATCATTGTTATCAAAGGCGCGACGCCGATCCCGTTCAAGCTGCTGACGATCACCGCCGGCTTCATCGCAATGCCGATCATCCCGTTCCTGCTCGCCAGCATCGTGAGCCGTTCGATCAGCTTCATGATCGTGGGCGGCCTGTTTCGCCTGTTCGGGGCGCCGATCAAGCGCGTGATCGACAAGTACCTCGGCCTCGTCACCATTGGCTTCGTCGTCTTCATCGTCGCAGGTTTCTATCTCGCCGGAGTCGTCAGCGGTGCCAGCAGCGGCAGCGCCGAAGTTTCCGCGAAGTGCGCCAAGGCGACCCTCGCAACGCTCTGATCCATTGCCCTCACGCCTTCAGGCGAGTGGGGTAAGGGGGCACTACACCCGGCGTCAGTGCCCGGGAAAGTCCATCAGCGCTTCCACGGTAACTCCAGCTCCGCGCAGCCGTTCAGCACCATGCAGGTCTGGCAGATCGATCACGAACAGCGCGTGATCCACCTTGGCCCCCGCGCCGCGTAGCAATTCGGTCGCCGCCAGCGCCGTCCCGCCCGTGGCGATGAGGTCGTCCACGATCACCACGCGGTCGCCCTTGCCGATCGCGCCGGGATCGATCTCCAGCCGGTCACGCCCGTATTCCAGCGCATAGTCGATGCCCACCGTGCGCACCGGCAGCTTGCCCGGCTTGCGTACCGGTACGAACCCCTTGCGCATATATGCCGCCACCGCCGCGCCGAAGATGAACCCGCGCGCTTCCATGCCGGCGATCAGGTCGGCACCTGCCGCTTCTGCCATCCGTGCCAGATGCGCGATGCATGCTGCAAAGCCCTCACCATGCCGGATCAGCGTCGTCACGTCGCGGAACAGGATTCCCTTGGCGGGGAAGTCGGGCACGGTGCGCACCAGCGCCTTGATCTCATCCTTGGTCATTGCGGCCTTCCATAATCGCGCCCACAAAAAAGGCCACCGTTGCCGGTGGCCTTTGTTTGTTGCCTGAGGCGATAGTCTTAGTGCTTGTCAGCCCAGACATTCCGCTTGGCGAGGTAGGCAAGAACCGTGGCTGCCAGCAGGAAGCCCAACACCGGCCAGCCCGTCTGCTTGCGCTTGTCGAGCTTCGGCTCAGCCGTCCAGGTCAGGAACGCCGAAACGTCCATCGCCATCTGGTCGACCGTCGCCTTGGTGCCGTCGCTGTAGGTCACCTGACCTTCGCTGGTCAGCGGCTGCGGCATGGCGAGGTTCAGGTTGGCGAAGTACGGGTTGAAGTACAGGCCATCCGGCGTCTTCGCGTCGGGGAACTTCTTGAGCAGTTCCTCGCCCGCTTCGTTCTTGTAGCCGGCCTGATCGACATAGCCGGTCAGCAGCGAGTGGATGTACTGCGCGCCGCCATGACGCGACTTGGCGATCAACGAGAGGTCCGGCGGATTGCCTTGCCCTGCGTAGTACACCGGCGGGAAGTGGTCCGAAGGCAAGTTCGGACGTTCGCCGCGGTCACCGGTCTTGGGATCGAAGGTCTGGGCCTTGGTGCCCCAGTTCTTCGCGATCGCCTTCACTTGGGCTTCGTTGTAGCCCAGCGCGCCGAGGTCGCGGAACGCCACCTGCTTCAGGCTGTGGCAGTTGGAGCAGACTTCCTGATAGACCTTGAAGCCGCGCTGCAGCTGCGCCTTGTCGAAGGTGCCGAAGGGCCCGTCGAACGAGAACTTCACGTCCTTCGGGTGCATGTGGAACAGCTTCTCCGCGCTCGGCGGGGTGGGCTGTGTAGCCGCGTTGTAAGCACCGACCCCGAAGGACAGGAGCAGCGCGGCTACGAAGAAGAGGCCAACGAGCGGGCCAAATAGACGGACCATGAGGTTTCCCTTTGGATGTGCCGGGTTGGCAGGCTCAGGCGACAGCTGGGGCCGACGGCGGGGTCGCTGGAGCGAGGGTGGCGTGCTCGTCCTTGCCCAGCACGGCCTCGGTGATCGAGAACGGCAGCGGCTGCGGCGTCTCGATCGACGAGACGATCGGCAGGATCACGAGGAAGTGCAGGAAGTAGTACATCGACGCGATCTGCGAGATCATCACGTAGGGCTCTTCCGCCGGGGCGCCGCCGCAGTAGCCCAGCACGAGCACGTCGATGACGAGCGCGTAGAAGAACTTGCGGAACAGCGGACGGTAGTGGCCCGAACGGACCGGGCTCGTGTCGAGCCAGGGCAGGAAGAACCACACGAGGATCGCGCTGAACATCGCGAGCACGCCCATCAGCTTCGCCGGGATGATCAGGAAGTCCGAGGTGAAGGCGCGCAGGATCGCGTAGAACGGCCAGAAGTACCATTCGGGAACGATGTGCGCGGGGGTCGAAAGCGGGTTCGCCGGGATATAGTTGTCCGGGTGGCCCAGCAGGTTCGGTGCGAAGAACACCAGCGCGCAGTAGACCATCAGGAAGATGCCGAGGCCGAAGCCGTCCTTGGCGGTGTAGTAGGGGTGGAACGGCACGGTGTCCGATTCCTGCTTCACCTCAACGCCGGTCGGGTTGGACGAGCCGGGGATGTGCAGCGCCCAGACGTGGAGGATGATCACACCCAGGATCACGAAGGGCAGCAGGAAGTGCAGCGAGAAGAAGCGGTTGAGCGCGGCGTTGTCCGGCGCAAAGCCACCGAGCAGCCATTCCTGCAGCGGCGGGCCGACCAGCGGGATCGCCGAGAACAGGCCGGTGATGACCTTGGCGCCCCAGAAGCTCATCTGGCCCCAGGGAAGCACGTAGCCCATGAAGGCGGTCGCCATCATGAGCAGGAAGATCACGACGCCCAGCAGCCAGATCATTTCGCGCGGGGCCTTGTACGAGGAGTAGAAGAAGCCGCGGAAGATGTGGGTGTAGACCACGATGAAGAACATGCTCGCGCCGTTGGCGTGGGCATAACGGAGCATCCAGCCCCAGTTCACGTCGCGCATGATGTGCTCGACGCTGTCAAACGCCACGCCGGCATTCGCCGCGTAGTGCATGGCGAGGACAACGCCCGTCACGATCTGCAGAACCAGCGCGAAACCGGCGAGCACGCCGAAGTTCCACATGTAGTTCAGGTTGCGCGGAACCGGATAACCGGCGCCGACCGCGTTGTAGACAAAGCGGGGGAGGGGAAGCTTCTCATCGATCCACTGCATCAGCGGATGCGACGGCTTGTATTCGTTCGCCCAGGGAAAGCTCATCGTGTCAGTCCTCAGCCGATCTTCACGACAGTGTCGGAAGAGAATTCATGGGGGGGCACCTCAAGGTTCTTGGGCGCGGGGCCTTTGCGAATGCGGGCCGCGGTATCGTAGACCGAGCCGTGGCAGGGGCAGAAATAGCCGCCGAACTCGCCCTTCACTTCGCCCTCGCCGGCGCCGAGCGGCACGCAGCCGAGGTGGGTGCAGACGCCCATCGTGATCAGCCAGTTGGTCTTGCCCGCGGTGGTGCGCTGCTCGAGCGTCTGCGGGTCACGCAGGCTCGCCACATCGACCGCGTCGGCCGACTTGATTTCCTCGGGCGTCAGATTGCGGATGAAGACCGGCTGCTTGCGCCACACGGCCTTGATCGCCTGACCCGGCGCGATCGCCGAGATGTCGATTTCGGTCGAGCTTTCCGCCAGCACGTCGGCTGAAGGTGCCATTTGCGAAATCAACGGATAGAGCGCGGCGAGACCGCCGACGCCTGCGAAGCTCACCGCAGCAATATTGATGAAGTCACGGCGCCGTACGCCGTCACCAGCCATGGTAGCCTCAGCGATGCTTGCTTGTTCAGCCATTGCCATTCCCTGCCTGCGCTGCCGCCGCCACGGATCGGGCGCGATAGCGTGTCCTAAAATGTCCCACACCGATCCGGCGGGAAAGTGCCCAAAGGGACGCTCGTCCAGCCATGCCGCACCAATCCCCCGCCTGCGCGAGAGTCCGGTCCCCTTGGGCGCGCCTGATAGACGCAAAGCCTTGCGTTTGCCAACAAGCATTTTGTCGCGAAGGCGAGGCAGCTAATCGCATTTTAAACAGGGACTTGGCTGATTACTGCAAGTCATTCGCAAGACCGGTCTTGCTGCGGTGTGACAAAGTATCAATCGGCCGCCTTTCAGGTGACTCGGTGGAGCCCTGCCCCATCGGGCCATCCCGGCGCCGCAAGACCCATCACCTTGAACAAGGCGCCCATTTCCGCCGGGGCGGTGAGGCGGATCGTCGCTGCCTCGATGGCCTCCGCCGCCTGGGGCGCCGCCCGCGCAAGGCTCCCGGCCCGTGCCCCGATGCCGAGGGCGGCAAGCCAGTGCCCTTGCGTGCTGGTCCCCAACCAGCGCGCACCGGCCTGCTCTGCAACTTCGCCTAGCGTGGCAAAGTCGACATGCGCGGTGAGGTCCGCCTCGCCCGGCGCGGCAAAAACATCCACTTTCCGGTGTGCGCGAACCGCCTGCAAGGTGCTGCCCAATTGCGGCTCGGCATAGCCATAGTCGATCAACAGCGCCGCGCCACCCTGCGCCGCAAGTCGGCCCGCCACTTCCTGCACGATCGTCGCCGCAGCCGGCGATGCCTCGACGATTGCGCCTTCGGCCGCCGTGGCGAAGCGCTCAGGTACCGCCGCATCCATCGGCCTTGTCCCCGCAACCGGGAGGAACGCACCATCAGCATCAAGCCCCACCATGCGTTCGCGCCAGCCGCTCGCCGTGCGCACCAGCTGCCGCACCGGCAGTGCATCGAGGAACTCGTTGGCGACGATCAGCAAGGGCTTGTCCGTCGGCAACCCGGAAAGATCGTGATGCCACACCGCGCCCGGATGCGCCGCTTCCTGCAGGGCCTTGAGCGCCGGACTGGTCTCGACAAAATGCACCTCGGGACAGAGCCCGCCGCGCCGGGCCGCCCGCAGCGCATCCCGCGCCAAAGTCCCGCGTCCAGGGCCAAGCTCCACATAGCAGGCACCCTCCGGCCTCCCGGCGCGCTGCCAGAGATCCGCCAGCCACAGGCCGATCAGTTCGCCGAACATCTGGCTGATCTCGGGCGCGGTCACGAAGTCGCCCGCCGCGCCCAGCGGATCGCGCGAGCCATAGTAGCGCGCGTTCGCCTCGGCCATGTAGTGCGCGATCGAGATTGGCCCGGTTGCCGCAATCAACCGCGCGAAAACTGCCGTCAGCCCCTCTGTCATCGCTCCCGCTCCGCGCTCAGGATACGATTGTCTGCCCCGCAGTCTGCCCGGCCGGCTGGATCGTCACCGCCAGCGGCGGGCTCATCAGCGCGCGGAACGCGAGGCCCAGCCCGATCGCCATCATCGGCAGGGTCAGCCACTGGCCCATCGAGAGCCCGCTGCGCATCGCGAAATCGAGCAGCTGCGCGTCCGGCTCGCGGTAGAATTCCACCATGAACCGCGCCAGCGCATAGCCGAGGCCAAATACCCCCACGAGCAGGCCCGGCCGCCAGCGCGCGCGGGTCCTCCAGAACAGGAGGAACAGCACGACGCCGAGGACGAGGCCCTCCAGCAGCGCCTCGTACAGCTGGCTGGGATGGCGCGGCATCGGGCCAGCGCCGGGGAACACCATCACCCACGGCACTTTCGAATCGGTCACCCGCCCCCACAGCTCGCCGTTCACGAAGTTGGCACAGCGGCCGAAGAACAGGCCCGGCGGCACGCAGACGGCGATGTAGTCGCAAGTCCGCACGAAGTTCAGCCCGCCGCGCCACGAAACCCAGGCGATGGCGATGACCGTGCCGATCAGGCCGCCATGAAAGCTCATGCCGCCCTCCCACAAGCGGATCAGCCGCGCAGGATCGGTCAGCAGTTCCGGCGCATAGAACGCCGCATAGCCAAGCCGGCCGCCGAGGATGACTCCCAGCGTGGCGTAGAAGAACAAGTCATCGGCATGGCGCTGCGCCAGCGGTGCGCCCGGCTGGCGGATCATCCGTCCGAGCTGGAAGTAGGCCAGCATGATCCCCGCCAGATAGGCAAGGCTGTACCACTTGATCGCGAAAAACCCGAGGTCGATCGCGATCGGCGACAGGCCGAGGTTCTCCCAGTGCAGCGGCGGGTGACCCGCAACAGCGGCGGCTGCGGCGGCCGATAGTGACAGCAAGGGTCAAGCTCCCTAGAGTTCTCGCAACGACGAGGTTTGTAACAGAACGGTTTTGTTTTGTGCCGCGTGCGCCGCAGCCTTGCGCGGCCTTCTGGCACAGGGCAAACCCGTCAGGCAAACCGAATAAAAGGTTGGACCCCGACGCTGTACCTTTTGCAGGGTAGCCAAGCGAATTGGGGCTGAGAGGAGAGTTCAGATACCCATGTTGACCCAGCTCGATCGGGATCTCGCCCAGGTGATGGATGGGCTTACCGCCCCCGGCGGCATGCTCGCCACCACACCCTTCCGCGCCTTCGATCGCGACCTCCCGATGATTGCTGCCGCCCCGCCCACGCTCGGCGCCTATTTCACCCAGTTCTGCACGTTCCACGGCGCGAAGGAGTACATCGTCGATGGTGATGTGCGCCTGACCTTTGCCCAGACGCTCGAAGCCGCGCGAATCGCCGCAGGCGGCCTCGTTGCCGGGCATGGCCTCCAGAAGGGTGACCGCGTCGGCATCGCCGCGCGCAATTCGGCGAACTGGATCGTCGCCTACATGGCGGTGCTCATGGCCGGCGGCTGCGCTGTCCTCATCAACGGCTGGTGGCAGGGCGAGGAAATGGCCCAAGGTATCGACATGGTCGGCTGCCGCATGATCATCGCCGACCGCCAGCGTGCCGAGCGCCTGACCGGCATCGCCCACGGTGCCGAGATCATCCCGCTCGTCCACGATTGCTATCCCTCCGAAGGCCTTGCCGCGCTCACCGCCAAAGGCGGCGATGCTTCTACCCCGCTCCACGAAGTCGGACCCGACGATCTCGCCACGATCCTGTTCACCTCGGGCTCGACCGGCGTCTCGAAGGGCGCCTACTCCAACCACCGCGGCGTGGTGCAGGGCACCTTCAGCTACCTCGCGCAGAGCGTCATGGTCCTCGGCCTGATGACCGCGCGCGGCGAGGCGCCCCCACCGAACGCGCAGCCCATCGCGCTCGTCAACGTGCCGCTGTTCCACGTCACCGGTGAAGTGCCGCTGATGCTCCAGTCCTACGCGCTCGGCCGCAAGCTGGTGCTCATGCCCAAGTGGGATGCGGTCACTGCGATGCAGCTGATCGAGCGCGAGAAGGTCACCTACTTCGTCGGCGTCCCGCTGATGAGCTACGAGATCGCGACGCACCCCGATCACGACAAGTACGACCTTTCGACTTGCGTCACTTTCGCCGCCGGCGGTGCTCCGCGTCCGGTCGAGCACGTCGATCGCATCCGCAAGGCGCTGCCCCACGCCTTCCCGATTCTCGGCTACGGCCTCACCGAAACCAACGGCGTCGGCTGCGGAAACTTCAACGAAAACTACATCGCCAAGCCCGGCAGCACCGGCACCCCGTCGCGCCCGCTCGTCGATCTTGCGATCCTTGACGATAGCGGAAACCCTGTCGTGCAGGGCCAGCTCGGCGAAGTCGCGATCCGCAGCGTCTGCAATTTCCTCGGCTACTGGGACAACCCCGAGGCGACCGCCGCTGCGATAATGCCCGATGGCTACTTCCGCACCGGCGATCTCGGCTATCTCGATCCCGAAGGCTACCTCTTCATCGTCGACCGCAAGAAGGACATCATCATCCGCGGCGGCGAGAACATCGCCTGCATCGAGGTCGAAAACGCGATCTACGCGCACCCCGGCGTTGCCGAAGCCAGCGTGTTCGGCCTGCCCGACGAGCTCTACGGCGAAGTCCCCGTCGCGGTCTATCTTGCCAAGGAAGGCTGCACGGTAAGCCCGGACGACCTGCGCACGTTCCTCGCCTCCCACATCGCCGCCTTCAAGATCCCCGTGCAGTTCTGGGAAGAACATGAAGCGCTGCCCCGCCTCGGCACCGAAAAGGTGGACAAGCGCACCCTCAAGCAGCGCTACGGGGCGCAATGGCAAGAGACGCGCAAGGCGGGATAGGCTAGAGGGGAGGGGTCATGATCACCCCCCGGATTCCCAACCAGCGCGCCATCATCGATCGCCGGGCGCTTGCCGATGCGATTGCCGAACAGGTCGCGGCGCAGGGCGACAAGGCCCGGACCGCGATCGTCGAGCTGCTGCGCTATGCCCTTGCCAAAGGGCGTGACGAACTCGCCCGGCGCTTGCGCGAAAAGCCTTCGCACGGAACCGAATGCGCGCAGGGTCAGGCCTTCCTGATCGATCAATTGGTGCGCGTGATCCACGATCACGTCGTCGGCCACGTCTATCGCGCGAGCAACCGCTCGACCGGCGAACGCATCGCGCTGGTCGCGGTCGGCGGCTACGGGCGCGGCGAGATGGCGCCTCACTCGGACGTCGACATCGCCTTCCTCACCCCGACCAAGCCGACGGCATGGTGCGAGCAGGTGATCGAGGCGATGCTCTATTTCTTCTGGGACCTGGGTCTCAAGGTCGGCCAGTCTAGCCGCTCGCTCGACGAGATGGTGCGCATGGCGCGCAGCGATCTCACCATCCGCACCGCGCTGCTCGAAGGCCGCTATATCTGGGGTGACCGCGCTCTTTACGAAGAAGGCTCGCGCCGCTTCTGGGCCGAAGTCGTCACCGGCACCGAGCGCCAGTTCGTCGCCGAGAAGCTCGCCGAGCGCAACGAGCGGCACAAGAAGCTGGGTGACAGTCGCTACGTCGTCGAGCCCAATGTGAAGGAAGGCAAGGGCGGCCTGCGCGACCTCCACACGCTCTACTGGATCGGCAAATACATCCACAAAGTTCGAGATCCCAGCGAACTCGTCGAAGTCGGCCTGCTCACCGCTGCCGAATACCGAGCCTTCCGCCGCGCCGAGAGCTTCTTCTGGTCGGTCCGCTGCCACCTCCATGCCGTCACCGGCCGCGCCGAGGACCGCCTGACCTTCGATCTCCAGCGCGAAGTCGCGCTGCGCATGAACTTCGCCGATCGCCCGGGCAAAAGCGCGGTCGAGCGCTTCATGCAGTACTTCTTCCTGCAGGCGACGCAGGTCGGCTCGCTCACCGGCATGTTCCTTGCCCAGCTCGATGAACAGTTCGCCAAGACGAAGCTCGGCTTCTTCGCCGCGCTGCGCGGCCGCCGCAAGCGCAAGATCGGCGCCTTTCCGATCCAGGCCGAAAAGCTCGGCGCCGACGGCGATGATTTCTTCCGGCAGGATCCCGTCCGCCTGATCGAGATCTTCCTCGTGGCCGACCGCGAGGGCCTCGAAATCCACCCCGAAGCGATGCGCCTCGCGCGGCGCGATTCCGGCCTGATCGACGCATCGGTCCGCCGCGATCCGCGCGCGAACACGATGTTCATGGAACTGCTCACCAGCCGCCGCGACCCCGAAACCGCGCTGCGCTGGATGAGCGAGGCGGGCATCTTCGGGCGCTTCGTCCCCGATTTCGGCCGCGTCGTCGCGCAGATGCAGTTCGACATGTACCACCACTATACGGTCGACGAGCATACCATCCGCGCCATCGGCCTCCTGTCGCGCATCGAGAAGGGCGAGGAAACCGAGCAGCATCCGATGGCGACCGAGGTCATCTCGAAGGTCGCCTCGCGCCGCGTGCTCTATGTAGCGACCCTGCTCCACGATATCGCCAAGGGCCGGCGCGGCGATCACTCGATCCTCGGCGCGGAAATCGCGATGAAGCTCTGCCCGCGCCTTGGCATGTCGCCGGCCGAAACGGAACTCGTCGCATGGCTGGTGCGTTGGCATCTCCTGATGAGTGCAACCGCCTTCAAGCGCGATCTTGCGGACTACAAGACCATCGCCGACTTTGCCGGCCGTGTGCAGAGCCAGGAGCGGCTGCGTCTCCTCCTGGTGCTCACCATCGTCGATATCCGCGCGGTTGGCCCCGGCATCTGGAACTCGTGGAAGCGCCAGCTGCTGGGCGATCTGTTCACCTCCACCGAGGAAGTGCTGCGCCTCGGCCACAAGCAATATGGCCGCGCCGAACGCATTGCCGCCAAGAAGAAGGCTGTCGCCGCCCTCCTCAAGGAGCGCGACGCCCTCATCGGCACGGTCGGCAAGCAACTCGGCGATGCCTACTGGATCGCCGAGCCCGAGGACATCATCGCGCTCAACCTCCAGCAGATGGATATCTCGCTCGATGAGCCGCTGACAGTCGAAGCCCACTGGTACCCTGCGCGCGGAGCCACGCTCGTTACCGTGCTGGCCGCCGACCACCCCGGCTTGTTCTACCGCATCGCCGGCGGCATCCACCTCGCCGGCGGCAACATCATCGACGCGCGCATCCACACCGCGCGCAACGGCCTCGCGGTCGACAACTTCCTCGTGCAGGATCCGCTTGGCCGCCCGCTCAACGAGCCCGCGCAGATCGCCCGGCTCAAGAACGCCATTGCCGATGCGCTCGCCAACCGGGTCAAGCTCCTGCCCCAGCTTGCCGCGCGCCCCTCCGCCCGCCCCCGCGCCGAGGCGTTCGAGGTCGAGCCCATCGTCATCTTCGACAACAAGGCCTCCAACCGCTTCACCGTGATCGAGGTCGGCGCGCGCGATCGCCCCGCGCTGCTCAGCCAGCTCGCCCGCGCACTGTTCGAGGCGCGGCTGGTCGTCCACTCCGCCCACATCGCCACTTACGGCGAACGCGCGGTCGATACGTTCTACGTGACCGACCTGCTCGGCGAGAAGATCGAGGCCGATACCCGCATGCGCGCCGTCGAGAAGCGCCTGATCGAAGCGGCGGAGGATCGTCGCAGCAAGGCCGCCGCGGCATGACCGAGGCGCAATACCTCGCCGGCCGCATCCTCCTCGCCATGCCCGGCATGGGCGACACCCGCTTTGATCACGCCGTCATCGCGATGTGCGTGCATGATGAACACGGCGCGCTCGGCATCGGTGTCGGCAGCATTCGCGAAGGCGTGACCCTGCACAGCCTGCTCACCGACGTCGGCATCGATCCCGGCGTCGCGCCCGATGGTCCGGTGCTCAACGGCGGTCCGGTCGAAACCTCGCGCGGTTTCGTGCTCCACAGCACCGATTGGGGCGGCAGCGGTTCGGTAGAGGTCAGCCCGCTCTGCGCCTTGTCCGCTTCGATGGACGTCCTGCGCGCCATCGCCGAAGGGCGCGGCCCCTCGAAATGGCTCGTCGCGCTCGGCTATGCCGGCTGGGGCGCCGGCCAGCTCGAAGGCGAAATGCGCCATCACGGCTGGTACGCCGCCCAGGGCCGCAGCGAGATCCTGTTCGAAACCCCCGTCGCCGCCCGCTGGGCCGCCACCTGGCGCGCCGAGGGCATTGACCCCTCCCACCTCGTCAGCCAGACCGGCCGCGCCTGAGCCGTGCCCCCTATGCTGATCCGCCGCGCCGAAGCCGGAGACGCTGCCGCAATCTGGGCAATCATCGAGCCGATAATCCGCGCCGGCGAGACCTATGCCCTAGATCGAGCGATGAGCGAGGCCGACGCGCTGGCCTACTGGCTCAGTCCTGATCGTGAGACGTTTGTGGTTGAAGCGGATGGCGCCATCCTCGGCACCTACTACCTTCGCGCCAATCAGGCTGGCGGCGGCAGCCACGTTTGCAATTGCGGCTACATGACGAGCCCTGCCGCCATGGGCCGTGGCGTGGCCCGCACCATGTGTGCCCATTCGATCGAACAGGCCCGCGAACGAGGTTTTCGGGCCATGCAGTTCAACTTCGTTGTCAGCACCAATGAGCGAGCTGTCAGCCTCTGGCAAACGCTGGGGTTCGAGATCGTCGGGCGTTTGCCCAAGGCATTCCACCATCCGGTCCGAGGTTATGTCGATGCCCTGGTCATGTTTCGCGGTCTCTGCTGACCCTTCTGATGAACATCACTTTCCTGCGAATCGCTGCAGTGCCTCATCCTTGCCAATCAGCGGCAGCAGCGCCTTCATATCCGGTCCGTGGTCCATGCCTGTCAGCGCCTGCCGCAGCGGCAGAAACAGCGCCTTGCCCTTGCGTCCGGTCATGTCCTTGAGGGCTCCGGTCAGCGCACCCCAAGGTTCGTCCGACAAATCAATTCCTGCGAGGACTGTCGCCGCCTGATCCAGAAAAGCCCGCGTTTCCGCATCGAATTCCGGCGCCGCAATCGGCCCCGTTACGACGCGCCACCAATCGGCAGCTTCAGCCACAGCGTTCAGATTGGGCCGGATAGCCGCCCACGCAGCTTCGCCCATACCCTTCGGCAACCGCTCCGCCACCCGCGCAAACGGCAGCCGATGGATTACCGCTGCATTCACCCGCGCCAGTTCCGCATCATCGAACCGCGCCGGCGCCCGTCCGAACCGGGCAAGGTCAAAGCTCGCCGCCAGGTCGTCCGCGTCCAGCGCCGGATCGATCGGATCGCTCGTGCCCAGCCGCGCCAGCAGTGCGATCAGCGCCTCGGGCTCGATCCCGCTCTCGCGCATCTCTGCCACGCCTAGCGAGCCCAGCCGCTTGGAAAGCTTGCCCTCCGCGCCCGTCAGCAGCGCCTCATGCGCAAAGCGCGGCACCTGTGCACCCAGCGCCGCGAACATCTGCAGCTGAGTTGCGGTGTTGGAAACATGGTCCTCGCCGCGCAGCACGTCGGTCACGGCCATCTCGATGTCATCGATCACCGAAGGCAGCATGTAGAGCCACGATCCATCCGCCCGCCGCACAACGGGATCGGACATCTGGCGTGGATCAAAATGCTGCGGCCCGCGGATGCCATCCACCCACTCGATCGGCGCCTCATGGTCGAGCAGGAAGCGCCAGTGCGGTGCCTCCCCTGCCGCAGCCCGGGCGGCATGGTCCGCCTCGCTCAGTTTCAGAGCGGCGCGGTCATAGATCGGCGGCAGCCCGCGTCCGAGCAGCACCTTCCGCTTGAGCTCCAGCTCCTGGGCCGTCTCATAACAGCGATAGAGCCGCCCCGCCGCGATCAACTTCTCGAACGCCGCCTCATAGATCGCAAAGCGCGCCGACTGCCGCTCCTCGCGCTCGGGATGGAGCCCCAGCCACGCCAGATCAGCCCGGATCGCCTCGACGTGCTCCTCGCGGCTGCGTGCAACGTCGGTATCGTCGATCCGCAGCAGGAAACGCCCGCCGCTTTTCTTCGCCAGCAGCCAGTTGTGCAGCGCCGTGCGGATATTGCCGACATGCAGCGTGCCGGTGGGCGAGGGAGCGAAGCGCGTAGTGACCGTCATGGCCTGTGCCTATAGCGGCCCCCGCTTGCCCGACAAGGTCAGCGCATCAGCATCAGCGCGTGCGTGCAGGCAGCCCACAGCGGCTCATGGCGGTCGGGCCGGACAAGGCCGCCAATCGCGGCGTCGAACGCCGTTCGGTCCCTTGCGCACCCGGCCTCGGCGAGCAGGGCCACCGTCGCCTCGTCCGGCGAAAGACGCTGGCAACACGCTCGACCGACGACGAAAGGTTCAGGCCACGCCTGCGCCACCGCACGCACCAGATCATGCACGGCATAGGCCGCCTCGCAATTGCACAGTCGCAGGGCCAGTGCCGGCAAGGGGTCGGTCCGATCGCGTGCGGCAAGCGCGCAAAGTCGGAAGGCATGAACCACTTCCTGCGCGGCAGGGCTTTGCGCTTGCAACACGCGCGGCTTGGCGAGTGCAGCGATGGTGGCGGCGTAGCGGGTGAGCGAAGTCATGGCCAAACCTGTCTGTTGCGAACGATTCGCAAGTTATCAGGTCGCGCTCCTTCGTCAATGCGAATCGTTCGCAATAAGATCAGCCGGTGCGGAAACCATGCGTAATCGGATAGCGCCGGTCGCGCCCGAAGTTGCGCATGCCCAGCTTCACCCCCGGCGGGGCCTGACGACGCTTGTACTCCGCCACGTTGAGCAACCGCTCGATCCGCGCGACTGTAGCCCGCTCGAAGCCTTCCGCCACCAGTTGGTCGACGCTCTTCTCGTGCTCTACCAGTCCCAGCAGGATGCCATCGAGCACCGCGTAATCCGGCAGCGAATCCGAATCCTTCTGGTCCGGGCGCAGTTCGGCACTGGGCGGCTTGGTGATGATCCGCTCGGGCATGACCATGCCTTCCGGCCCCAGCCCGATCTTGGGCCGCGCGGCATTGCGCCAGCGCGAGATCGCGAACACGGTCGTCTTGTAGGCGTCCTTGAGCGGGTTGTAGCCGCCGTTCATGTCACCATAGATCGTCGCGTAGCCGACGCTCATCTCGCTCTTGTTGCCGGTCGTCACCAGCATCGGGCCAAACTTGTTCGAAAGCGCCATCAAGGTCGTGCCGCGAATGCGCGACTGCAGGTTCTCCTCGGTGAGGTCCGGCGAGCGGCCCTCGAACGTCGGCGCCAGCATATCGGCAAAGGCATCCACCGCCGGCACGATCGGGATCGTATCAAGCCGCACGCCCAGCATCTTCGCGCAGGCCTCTGCGTCTTCAAGACTCTCGGCGCTGGTATAGGCACTGGGCATCATCACGCACCACACCCGCTCCGGCCCCAGCGCATCGACTGCAATCGCCGCGCAGATTGCCGAATCGATCCCGCCCGAAAGCCCAAGGACCACGCCGGGGAACCGGTTGGTGTTCACATAGTCGCGCAATGCCAGGACCATCGCGCAGTAGATATCCTCGGGATGCTCGGCGAGTTCGCAGACCACGCCCGGCTGGCAGCGCCAGCGGTTGCCGACCTTGTTCCAGACCGTGTCGACAATCGCTTCTTCCCAGTCCGGCAGCTGCGCCCACAGCGCGCCCTCAGGACCGACGACAAAGCTCGCCCCGTCAAACACGACTTCATCCTGCCCGCCGACGCGGTTCACGAAGACCAGCGGAATGCCGGTATCGATCGCCCGGCGCTTGGCCACGCCTTCGATCCGCAGCTCTTCCTTGTCGATCTCGTAAGGGCTGCCATTGATGCAGATGAAGATTTCGGCGCCCTGTTCGGCCAGATGGCGGCAGACCGGTGCGTGCCAGATGTCCTCGCAGATCGGCAGGCCCAGCATCGCGCCGCGAAACGGCACCGGCTCCGGCAGCGGACCGGGCAGGAAATAGCGCTTCTCGTCGAAAGTGCCGTAGTTGGGCAGTTCGACCTTGAAGCGCACCGCCGCCACTTTGCCCTGATCAAGCAGCGCCACCCCATTGTGCAGCGCTCCGTCGCGGACGAACACCGAGCCGACCAGCATCGCCGGCCCGCCGTCCGCCGTGGCCGCCGCCAGCGCATCCAGCGCAATCGCCGCGCGTTCGATCAGCGCCGGCTTCAGGATGAGGTCTTCCGGCGGATAGCCGATCAGCTGCAGTTCCGGATAGACGATGAGGTCGCTGCCCTCCGCGCGTTCGCGCACGGCGAGCATCGCGGCGGTGTTTGCGACCAGATCGCCGACCTTCTGGTTGAGCTGGGCAAGTGTGATGATGAGTGTATCGGCCATGGGGTGACCCTAGGCGGCATTGGCCCGGCAGTTCAAGGACCACCATTGGTGCAAAACCGTATGTCGGAACGTTGCAATGCTGTCATCTTGGGCTAAGGGCGCAGCCATCGCCCAGATTCGAGGGACTCGGGGAAGCCCATGAAGATCATGTCCGGCAACGGCAACCTGCCGCTGGCCCGCGCCATCGCCGCCTATCTCGAACTGCCGCTGACCGAGGCTTCGGTCCGCCGCTTTGCCGACGAGGAAGTCTTCGTCGAGATCCACGAAAACGTGCGCGGCGAGGACGTGTTTATCGTCCAGTCGACCGGCTACCCGGCCAACGACAATCTGATGGAACTGCTGATCTGCATCGATGCGCTGCGCCGCGCCTCGGCCAAGCGGATCACCGCAGTAGTTCCCTACTTCGGCTATGCAAGGCAGGATCGCAAGCCAGGCCCGCGCACGCCGATCTCGGCCAAGCTCGTCGCCAACCTGATCACCACGGCGGGTGCCGACCGCGTCCTCGCCGTCGATCTCCATGCCGGGCAGATCCAGGGCTTCTTCGACATCCCGACCGACAACCTCTTCGCCGCGCCCGTCATGGCCGCCGATATCCAGACGCGCTACGGCGGTCAGGACCTGATGGTCGTCTCGCCCGACGTCGGCGGCGTGGTGCGTGCCCGCGCGCTGGCGAAGCGGCTCGACAACGCCCCGCTCGCCATTGTCGACAAGCGGCGTGATCGCCCCGGGCAGAGCGAAGTGATGAACATCATCGGCGACGTTTCGGGCCGCATGTGCATCCTGATCGACGACATCATCGATTCGGGCGGCACGCTCTGCAACGCGGCGCAGGCCCTGCTCGATGGCGGCGCCAAGGGCGTCGCGGCCTATATCAGCCACGGCGTGCTTTCGGGCGGTGCAGTGGCGCGGGTCAACAATTCGGCGCTCAAGGAACTCGTGATCACCGACACGATCCTGCCGACCGATGCCACCCAGGCCTCCGACCGCATCCGCGTGCTCACCATCGCGCCGCTCATCGGCGAAGCGATCCGCCGCATCGCCGACGAAAGCTCGGTCTCCAGCCTGTTCGACTGACTTGAAAAGGTTCCGGCCTCCCCTGAGGGGGAGGGTGCGGGACATCCCGTCAGAGGCCGAATGCCTCCAATGCGGCCTTGGCGATCACATCGCCGCGCTCCTGCACGAAGTGGCCCCCATCCGCGATTTCGAGCGGGAGCGGGCAGCCGTGGATCGTCTTGCGCAAATTGGCCATGACGTCCGGTCCCAGCACCGGGTCCATCATCCCCACCGCCATGAAAGTCGGCCCGCGCCAGTCATCGTGCCACCAAGCCGCCGCACGCTTGGCCTCGGCGACGCCTTCCATGTCCGGATCCGTCATCACCAGTTCCGGGAAGCGTCGCACGCCCGATTTGTAGGTCGCATCGGGGTAGGGTGCGCCATAGGCCGCTGCCTCGGCATCGCTCAGCCCAACTTGCGCCCGCTTGAACAGGGCCGGAATGTCGAGGTCCGGCTGGCTGCGATTGTAGGTCCGCCATGCATCGAAACCCGGCCCAGCCGAACGCCCGGTCGGGATCGCCGTGTTCATCACCAGCAGCCGCTCGAATCGCTCCGGCATCTCCGGCGGGATCGTGAGACCAAGAATGCCGCCCCAGTCCTGACACACGAGCGTCACGTTCTGCAGATCCAGCGCCTCGATGAACGCCATCAACATCCCGCGATGAAAGTGGAAGGTATAGACCGCCTCCTCCACCGGCTTGTCCGAACGGCCAAAGCCCAGCAGGTCAGGCGCGATCACCCTGTACCCGGCATCGGCGAAGACCGGGATCATCTTGCGGTAGAGGTAGCACCAGCTCGGCTGGCCATGGAGGCACAGGAACGTGGTCTTCGCATCGCGCGGCCCTTCGTCGAGGAAGTGGACCCGCAGCCCCTCATAACCCTTCAGAGTGTCGGTATAGTGCGGCGCAAAGGCATAGCCGGGCAGGTTCTCGAACCGCCTGTCATCGGTACGCAAGGCTTCCATTGAGCCTGTCTCCCATCGTGTTATCGTATCGCCGCGACCAGATTCTAGCGCTTGCCGCGCGCCTTGCAATTACCACCCTGCGGTTTTGACACCCGCGAGATTGCAGCCCAAGAGCAGCCGATGGCGCTGATCCTGTTCAACAAGCCCTTTGGTGTGCTCTGCCAGTTCAGCGCCGAGCCCCATGGCCTGCCGCGCCCGACATTGGCGGACTACATCAATCGCCCTGGCGTCTATCCCGCCGGGCGGCTCGATCACGACAGCGAAGGCCTCGTCCTGCTCACCGACGATGGGCGCCTGCAGGCCCGCATCGCCGATCCGCGCTACAAACTGGCCAAGACTTATCTGGTGCAAGTCGAAGGCGATCCGAACGAGGCAGCTCTGGAACCGCTGCGCCGGGGACTCGTGCTGAAGGACGGCCCAACGCTCCCCGCCGAAGTCCGCCGCATCGATCCGCCAGCGCTTTGGCCCCGCGATCCGCCGGTCCGGTTCCGAAAGAGCGTGCCGGATTGCTGGCTGGAACTGACTATCCGCGAAGGCCGCAACCGGCAGGTCCGCCGCATGACCGCAGCCGCGGGTTATCCCACCCTTCGACTGGTCCGCTGGCGGATCGGCGAGTGGACGCTCGCGGGTTTCGCACCCGGCGACTGGTGCGAACTGCCTATTGCCAGGGTTTGATATCGCCCGGCGCGATCCGCGCGGTCGTCTCCAGCCGCCGCGCCTGCCGCGTTTCCAGCGACAGCGTCATCAGTGGCTGCGGCGAATCGACAAACTGGCGCGGGCTCATCCCGAACAATGCGGTGAACTCGCGGATCAGGTGGCTTTGATCGTAGTACCGCAGCGCGAGCGCCTCGGCCTCGTTGTGATCAGCCACGCCGCGCAGATGGCTCGCCATGTCGAGCGCCCGGGCGCGGCGCAGCACCTGCTTGGGCGGGATGCCGAAATCCCGGCGCACCAGTCGTTCCAGCCTGCGCTGTTCAGCACCGCACTGCTCTGCCAGCCGTGCGACGGTGATCTCCGGATTGGTGAAGGCAGCCGCTTCCACCGCCACAGTTACCGGATCAGGTTCAACCGCCCCGCTCCTGCGGACAAGGCGGCGCATGGCTTCCTCCATCGCGAGGCACCAGTCTTCAGCCGATGCGTTCTCGTCGAACAGCGCCATCCACTCTTCCCGGCACATGCCCAAAGTCTCAAGCGGCGCAAGCTTGTCGCACATCGTGTCGAGCTTGAGTTTGCCGAGCGCGTGGCAGGCACCTGGGCGGAACGAGAGGCCTACGCTGGTGAAGCTGCCCTTTACGGTGATCGGCATCCGCCGCGTCTGCGGGCCGAAATAGAGCGCAGCGCGGCCCATCTCGCGGCGTCCTTCGGCCGTCTCCGCCGTCCATTCCCCCCGCAACTGGATGCGCAGCATGGCCGCATCGCTGAAGATGCCGCACGAAAGCGCGTAGTCCTCCGGGGCATCGACGATGGTGACATAGAGCCGCGCGATCCATGGCGCGAGGTCGCGTGCCGGGGCGCGGCTGTATGAGATCGGCTGGCCGTCCCGCGTCGCTGCCCCGCCCGAGGCAATCGCCGGGTCAATGGCAGGTCTGCTCATTCGGTTCATCAATGCCCCCACACGCTCACCTGACGCAGCATTACCCGTTCGGTTAGCGATCTAGCCACCCAAACGTCCCCCGGGTGTGCGCAACATCACTATCGATAAGCACAAACCTGTGCCTTAGCCAAGGTGGTACGCCCGCGGAGGCAAGGTCCAGGGTGGTACAGGACAGGCCCCCTTGACCGCGCCCCCGGACGAAGGCCATGGCTGGGGCATGAAGGACACCGACCTCGATCGCGATATCGCTCTCGCCTTGCGCCTCGCCGATGCTGCCGGAGCGGCGATCCGTCCCTTTTTCCGCAGTGGCCTCACCGCCGATCGCAAGCCGGATGCTTCGCCGGTCACCCTTGCCGACCAGGCGGCGGAAGAGGCCATGCGTGTGATCCTTGCGGCCGAAGTGCCCGAGGACACCGTGATCGGGGAGGAAATGGGCTCCACTCCGGGCACTTCCGGGCGGAGCTGGGTGCTCGATCCGATCGACGGCACCACCGGCTTCCTTGCCGGCCGCCCGCTGTTCGGCACGCTCATCGCGCTCGTCGTCGAAGGCTTCCCCGTCCTCGGCGTGATCGATCAGCCGGTCCTGGGCGAACGCTGGCTTGGCGTGATCGGGCGGCCAACCACGCTCAATGGCCACGCCGTCCGCACCCGTGCCTGCGCTCAGTTGTCCGATGCCGCGCTTGCCACCACTGGCCCGCACTATTTCAACGATCACGATGGCAGCCATTTCATGGGCCTTGCCGCAAAGACCGATCACAAGCGCATGGTCATGGGCGGCGATTGCTACAACTACGCGATGCTCGCATCCGGCCATCTCGACGTGGTCTGCGAAGCCGGCCTCAAGCTGCACGACTGGGCCGCGCTCGTACCCGTGGTCGAAGGCGCCGGCGGCACGATGGCGGACTGGAACGGTGAGCCGCTCCATGCCGGGTCCGACGGTCACGTCATCGCCGTGGGTGACGCGGCGCGGCTCGAGGATGTCGTTGAAGCGCTCGCCTGCCACCACTGACAAGATGGCCTTCCCGCGCCGCCTGTTTTTCTACGGCACGCTGACGCACGAGCACTCCAATACGCTGACAACAACTTTGCTGCCTCGCCTCGGTGGCCGCCCACGCCGGGGCTGGGTGCGCGGAGCGCTGTTCCTCCGGCACGATCCTCTGGGCGTCTATCCGGTGCTGATGCCGGGGGCGGGGCGGGTGCGCGGCTGGGTCTATGGCGGATTGCGGCCGATCCCGCGTGCCGTTCTCGCCGCCTTCGACGCCTGGGAATACTGCGATCCCCGGCGACCGGGACGGGGCGAGTACCGGCGCGTCAACCTGATCGTCCACACGCGCGGCGGTCCCTTGCGCGCGGCCGCTTATCTTCCCAACCGCCGTACGCCGCTCGGCCTAAGGGCTGTCCCGGGCGGAGATTTCGCTGCCTACGCGGCTGCTCGCGGACTTTCCGTACTGAGCGAATGAGCCATCTTGCCAGCCTCGCCCCCGCGTGCGAGCAAGCTTTCGTTACTTATTCGAAAGGCAGGGGCAATGCGCAAATGCGTCGCGGCGATCACACTCGGGCTGGCACTCGCCGCTGTTCCCGCCAGCGCTAGGACGGTCGTCGTCCGCGCCGCGCACATGGTCGATGTCCTTGCCGGCCGCACCGTCGACAACGTGCAGGTCGTGATCACCGATGGCCGCATCGCCTCGGTCGGCAAGGCAGGGGATGCCGTGCCCGCCGGTGCGGAGACCATCGATCTCGGTGCGCGCACGCTCGTGCCCGGCCTCATCGACATGCACGTCCACCTCACCAGCGATCCGCGCCTCAGCGGCTATCGCGGGCTTGCATACACCGACAACTTCTGGACGGTCGTCGGCGTCGCCAATGCCAAGCGCACCGTCGAGGCGGGCTTCACCACCGTGCGCAACGTCGGGGCCGGCAACTTCGACGATGTCGCGCTCAAGCAGGGCATCGAAGGGGGGTACATTCCGGGCCCCCGCATCGTTCCCGCGACCTACGCGCTCGGCGCGACGGGCGGGCACTGCGATTCGACCGAGTTCCCGCCTTCGATCAAGGTCCCATCCCCCGGCATCGCCAATTCGCCTGACGAGTTCCGCGCCGCCGTGCGCACCATGCGCAAGTACGGGGCCGAAGTGATCAAGGTCTGCATGACCGGCGGCGTCCTTTCAAAGACCGACAGCGTCGGCGGCCAGCAGATGAGCCTTGAGGAAATCAAGGCCGTCACCGACGAGGCGCATATGCTCGGCATGCGCGTCGCCGCGCACGCGCATGGTACGGCAGGGATCAACGACGCGATCCGCGGCGGGGTCGATACGATCGAGCACGCCAGCCTCGCGGATGACGAAAGCTTCAAGCTGGCCAAGGCCAAGGGCGCCTGGCTCGACATGGATATCTACAACGACGACTACATCCTTGCGGAAGGCGCCAAGAACGGAGTGTTCGAGGAAAGCCTCGCCAAGGAGCGCATGGTGGGCCGCAAGCAGCGCGAGACCTTCCGCGCGGCGCACGCCGCCGGGGTCAAGCTGCTGTTCGGGACTGACGGCGGCGTCTACCCCAATGGCGACAACGCCAAGCAGTTCGCCAAGATGGTCGAGTGGGGGATGACGCCGATGGAGGCGATCCAGGCCGCGACCAAGAGCGCTGCCGAGGCGCTGAACAAGACTGCCGACGTCGGAGCCATCGCACCGGGCCGCTATGGCGACATTGTCGCGGTGGACGGCGATCCCCTCGCCGATGTGCGCGTGCTGGAAAAGCCGGCGTTCGTGATGAAGGGCGGCGAAGTGGTCCGCGCCGCCCCCTGATGCCTCAGGCCTCGGAGGCCTCGCTGTTGAGCTGGATGTAGTTCGCGAGTCCCATCCGCGCGATCATCTCGAACTGGGTTTCGAGCACGTCGACGTGCTCTTCCTCGTTCGCGAGGATATCGGCGAACAAGTCGCGGCTGACGAAATCGCGCACGGTTTCGCAGTGGGCAATCGCGTCCTTCAGCAGCGGGATGGCATCGTGCTCCAGCGCGAGGTCGGCCTTGAGCACGTCCTCGACATCCTCGCCGATGCGCAGGCGGCCGATGGCCTGAAAGTTGGGCAGTCCGTCGAGGAACAGGATGCGGTCCGCCAGCCGGTCGGCGTGCTTCATCTCGTCGATCGATTCGTGGCGCTCGTATTCGGCGAGCTTCTTGAGGCCCCAGTTGGCCAGCATCCGGTAATGCAGCCAGTACTGGTTAATGGCCGTCAGCTCGTTGAGCAGGGCCTTGTTGAGGAATTCAATGACTTTGGGGTCGCCCTTCACGCTTTGTCTCCTCGCTATGCCAAGAGACTAGAGAGCGGGGCTCCCGGGCGCAAGGCAGCCGTTCACGCAGCGATGCAGGCGCGCGCCTCGCTCACGATCTGCTCTGCGTCTTCGAGGCACTGGCGGCACTGCGGCGCAAAGCCGAGCTTGCCATAGAGCGATTCGGCGTCACCGCTCTGCTCGCAGGCGGCGCGGCGCAAGTCTTTTTCGCGGATGGCGTTGCAGATGCAGATGTACATCGATTGCGAGTCCTCGCTGTGCTGAGGATTATTTAATGCGAGGCATTTGCAATAGCAAGAGGCATGTGCGCCCGCCGTCAGTACGACGCAGCGTTGCATTTCAGCGTCGGCAGCCCTATGTCCGAACGCGCATCAAGAGTTGGGGTGTGACGCCCCGACGCCAACCTGCCGGTCTCCGGGCAAGGTGGCGCCTTCGGCGACGAAGGGATGCGGCCGGTCCGGCAACCAAACGGAACAAGGCTGCAGGCGGCGTCTCACCCTCGAAGTCCAAAGGGTTACGACACGTGCCGATTCGCATTGCCGACAATCTTCCCGCCCGCCGCACGCTGGAGTCCGAGGGCGTGATCGTCATGAGCGAGACCGAAGCGGCGCGGCAGGATATCCGCCCCCTGCGGGTCGCCCTGCTCAATCTGATGCCCGACAAGATCACCACCGAGACGCAGATCGCCCGCCTGCTCGGCGCGACGCCGCTGCAGATCGAACTCGAACTGGTGCGCATTTCGGACCACGTCAGCAAGAATACCTCGGCCGGTCACATCAGCGCGTTCTACCGCCCGTGGGAGGATGTCCGCGCCGAAAAGTTCGACGGACTTATCATCACCGGCGCGCCGGTCGAGCAGATCGAATATGAGGAAGTGACCTACTGGGACGAGATGCGTTGCATTCTCGATTGGTCGCAGGACAATGTGCACCGCACCCTTACGCTGTGCTGGGGTGCGATGGCGGCGCTGCATCACTTCCACGGCATCCCCAAGCATGCGTTGACGGAGAAGGCGACCGGTGTGTTCAGTCATGCGAATCGCGTTCCGGCAAATCCGATCATGCGCGGGTTGCCGGACCGCTTCGACGTGCCCGTCTCGCGCTGGAGCGAGCTCAGGGCCACCGATCTGCCGTCTGGGCGCGGTCTGGAGGTGCTCGCCGACAGCGCCGAGACCGGGCTGTGCCTGATCGCCGATCCGGCACAGCGCACCGTCCACATGCTCAATCATCTCGAGTACGATACGCTGACCCTTGCCGGCGAATATGCCCGGGATGAGGGCCGCAGCCTGCCGTTGCATTACTTCCCGGGGGACGATCCGGCGGGCCAGCCATCCAACACCTGGCGCGGCCACGGGCACCTGCTGTTCGGCAACTGGATCAACGAGACCTACCAGACCACGCCGTTCGATCGCGAGGATATCGGCACGTGATTGCGCAATCGCTTGCCTTTTGCGCACATCGCCACTAAGCGCGCCCACTTCATCGGATGCGGCATCGATGACTCGCCTGGCCATGCAGGGCTGCCACGGCAAGTCGGACGCATCCTAATCAAGGAGACGAAAATGCCCAAGCTCAAGACCAAGAGCGGTGTGAAGAAGCGCTTCAAGATCACCGCATCCGGCAAGGTCAAGCACGGCGTGGCCGGCAAGCGCCACCGCCTGATCAGCCACAACGCCAAGTACATCCGCCAGAACCGCGGCATGGACGTGATCTCCGATGCGGACGCAAAGGTGATCAAGAAGTGGGCGCCCTACGGGCTGAACTGAGGAGCGAAGACCCATGAGCCGCATCAAACGGGGTGTTACCACCCGCGCCAAGCACAAGCGCATTCTCGAACAGGCCAAGGGCTATCGGGGCCGCCGCAAGAACACCATCCGCGTTGCCCGTCAGGCCGTCGAAAAGGCCGGCCAGTATGCGTACCGCGATCGTAAGGTTAAGAAGCGGGAGTTCCGCGGTCTCTGGATCCAGCGCATCAACGCTGCCGTCCGCGCCGAAGGCCTGACCTACTCGCAGTTCATCCACGGCACCAAGCTTGCCGGGATCGAACTCGATCGCAAGGCGATGGCCGATCTGGCGATGAACGAAGGCGCCGTGTTCACGGCGATCATCGCCCAGGCCAAGCAGGCCCTGGCAAACTGATCGAAAGATTGACGGCCCGACGTTCCAATCTGGTGCGCGGCTTAAGCGTTAACCTTTGAATCTGGCTGAAATGCACGGGGACGCCGGTTTTTGAATCGGCGTCCCTTTTGCCATTTTGGCCAGTTCCCGTTTATGCCTCGAAGCGATATAACCCTGCCAACAGGGATATAACGAGGGGCGCAGCAGTGAACGGTCAGTGTGCCGTCAGGGTACGATTCTATCAGCCTCCTGCGGCGATGCGCGCCTTTTTCACGACCTTTTACCTCACTGACATCGATGTCGGACCTGATGGACGGGTGACCGATCATCTCCACCCGGAATGGGCGAACCTGCGAATCATCAGCGGTATCTTGCCCGTCTCGGAGATCCGCAATGCAGCGCCGTTTGGGGGCACCAACGCGATCGTCACCGGGCCGACCAGCACGGCGGTGCGCTTCACCACCGGCACCTCGCGCATCTGGGGCATCGGCCTCCTGCCGCTGGGCTGGGCCAAATACGTCGCAGCGCCCGCGAATGCCTTCGCTGACCGGCTCTGCGATCCGGCCACTGAACGCGATTTCGCGCCGCATTGTCGGCTCGTCGATACCCTGTTCGGGCCGGAGCCGGACGAAGTGGCCGAACTCGCCCGCATCACGCAGCACTTCGAAAGCCTTTCTGCGCGCCCGGTTCCGGACGAAGCGCGCATCCGGGCTGTCCATCAGGCTCTGGTCGATGAAGAAGTCGCCAGCGTGGCGGACATGGCCGAACATGCGGGCTTGCCTACCCACACGCTCGAGCGCGTCTGCCGCCGTCACTTCGGTTTTCCGCCGAGCCTGCTGCTGCGCCGCCAGCGCTTCATGCGCAGCCTCTCGCAATACATGCTCGATCCTGCGCTCACGTGGATCGGTGCCATCGATTCGCACTATCACGATCAGGCGCAGTTCGTGCGCGAGTTTCACCGTTTCATGGGCATGAGCCCGAGCGCCTATGCCGCGCTGCCTCACCCGGTGCTGGCCGGCGTGATGCGCGCGCGCATGGCGGCAGCTGGGGCACCGGTGCAGGCGCTCCACGATCCCTCGAAGGATTGAACGCACGCCTTGGATTCCGCCGCGTTTGGCGCTAGCGGCGGGCGCGATGGAACAGCTTGAAACCACTCTTGCCGCAATCGCCGCGGCTGACACGATCGAAGCCGTAGAGGCCCTGCGCGTCGGCGCGCTGGGCAAGCAGGGCTGGGTCTCCGCTCTGCTCAAGTCGCTTGGCGGCATGACCCCCGAGGAACGCACCAGCACCGGCCCGCGCATCCACGCCGCGCGTGAGGCAGTCACCGCCGCGCTCACCGAACGGCGCGGTGCACTGGAAAGCGCCGCGCTCGAAGCAAAGCTTGCGGCGGAAACGGCTGACCTGTCGCTCCCGGCCCCCACCGCGCCGCGCGGCTCGGTCCACCCGGTGAGCCAGGTCATGGACGAACTCGCCGAAATCTTCGCCGACATGGGCTTCGCGGTCGCGACCGGCCCCGAGATCGAGGACGACTGGCACAACTTCACCGCGCTCAACATGCCGGAAACCCACCCGGCGCGCGCGATGCACGACACCTTCTACTTCCCGGACCGCGATGCCCAGGGCCGCTCGATGCTCCTGCGCACGCACACCTCGCCGGTGCAGATCCGCTCCATGCTGAGCCAGGGCGCGCCCTTGCGCGTGATCGCCCCGGGCCGTGTCTACCGTTCGGACAGCGACGCGACGCACACGCCGATGTTCCACCAGATCGAAGGCCTCGTCATCGACAAGGGTATCCACCTCGGCCACCTCAAGTGGACGCTGGAAACCTTCCTCAAGGCGTTCTTCGAGCGGGACGACATCGTCCTGCGCCTCCGCCCAAGCTACTTCCCCTTCACCGAACCTTCGGTCGAAGTCGACGTCGGCTACACCCTCGTGAACGGCAAGCGGGTGGTCGGCGGCAGCGGCGATGCGGCCAATGGCGGCTGGATGGAAGTGCTTGGCTCGGGCATGGTCAACCGCAAGGTGATCGAATTCGGCGGACTTGATCCGAACGAATGGCAGGGCTTCGCTTTCGGCACCGGGGTCGACCGCCTCGCCATGCTCAAGTACGGCATGGACGACCTGCGCCCCTTTTTCGATGGCGACGTGCGCTGGCTCCAGCACTATGGCTTCGGCGCACTCGACGTGCCCACCCTTTCCGGCGGCGTTGGCGTTCTTTGGGGAGTACGCGCATGAAGTTCGCTCTCTCCTGGCTCCAGGCCCTGCTCGATACCAAGGCGGATGCGAAGGCGATTGCCGAAAAGCTCACCTCGCTCGGGCTCGAGATCGAGGGTGTCGAGGATGCTTCGGCGGCGCTCACGCAGTTCAAGGTCGCCCGCGTGCTGACCGCAGAGAAGCACCCGCAGGCGGACAAGCTGCAAGTCCTATCGGTCGATCTGGGCGACGGCAGCCCGCTCCAGGTCGTTTGCGGCGCACCCAATGCGCGCGCAGGCCTTGTCGGCGTGCTCGGCCTTCCCGGCGCGGTGGTTCCCGCCAACGGCATGGAACTGCGCAAGTCCGCCATTCGCGGCGTCGAATCCAATGGCATGATGTGCTCCACGCGCGAACTCGGCCTCGGCGAGGAGCATGACGGCATCATCGAGCTGCCCGCCGATGCGCCCGTCGGCACCAGCTTTGCCGATTACCTCGGCTCGGACCCGGTGTTCGACGTCGCGATCACGCCCAACCGCCCCGACTGCATGGGCGTGCACGGCATCGCGCGCGATCTGGCCGCTGCGGGCCTCGGCGTGCTGAAGCCGATCGACGCCGCTCACGTCCCCGGCACCTACCCCTGCCCGGTCGAAGTGCGCACCGATGACCCCGAAGGTTGCCCCGCCTTCTATGGCCGTGTCATTCGCGGCGTAAAGAACGGCCCCAGTCCGCAGTGGTTGCAGGACCGGCTCAAGAGCGCGGGCCAGCGCCCGATCTCGGCGCTCGTCGATATCACCAACTACGTGATGCTCGGCTATGGTCGCCCGGCCCATGCCTACGACCTTGCCAAGCTCAACGGCGCTGTCGTCGCCCGCCGCGCAGTTGAGGGCGAGACCTGCCTCGCGCTCAATGGCAAGGAATACGCGCTCCAGCCGTGGATGACCGTCATCGCCGACGATTCCGGCGTCCACGATATCGCCGGCATCATGGGCGGTGAACACTCGGGCTGCTCGGACGAGACGACCGACGTCCTCCTCGAAGTCGCTTACTTCACGCCCGCCAATATCGCCCGCACCGGGCAGGCATTGGCATTGACGTCGGACGCGCGCGGCCGGTTCGAGCGCGGAGTTGATCCCGCGTTCCTGGATACCGGCATGGACCTCCTCACCAGCCTGATCCTCGACATCTGCGGCGGCGAGCCGAGTGAGGTGATCCGCGCGGGCACCCCGCCGACCGACCGCAAGACGCTGGCCTACGATCCGGCGCTTGCCGGCAATCTCGGCGGCATCGACGTTGCGGACAGCGAACAGAAGCGCATCCTCGCCGCGCTCGGTTTCGAGGTCGCCGAAGACTGGACGATTACCGTGCCCACATGGCGCCCGGATGTCGACGGCGCGCCGGATATCGTCGAGGAAGTGATCCGCGTCCACGGTCTCGATGCGGTCCCCTCCACCCCGCTGCCGCGCGCAGACGGCGTTGCAAAGCCGACCGCCACGGCGGCGCAGATGCAGGAACGCCGCATCCGTCGTGCCGCGGCCTCACGTGGGCTGAACGAAGCGGTCACGTGGTCGTTCCTCCCCACCGGCGAGGCTGAGCATTTCTCGGAAGGGAACGGCGGCCTCTGGACGCTTGCCAATCCCATCTCCGAAGACCTCAAGACCATGCGTCCCTCGCTGCTGCCGGGCCTGCTTTCGGCCACGCGGCGCAATCTCGATCGCGGCGCCACCACGGTTCGTCTGTTCGAGATCGGCCGCCGCTATCTGCGCGGCGAGGGCGGGGCCTCTGATGAGCAGCCCAGCCTGGCGGTCGTGCTCGCGGGCGAAGCGCAGGCGCGCGGCTGGGCGACTGGCAAGGCCAAGCCCTTCGATGCGTTCGACGCCAAGGCTGAAGCGCTCGCGCTCCTCGCCGAGGCCGGTGCGCCGGTCGAGAACCTGCAGGTGATGGGCGAGGCGGGTAGCCAGTTCCACCCCGGCCAGTCCGCCACGCTGCGGCTCGGCCCCAAGACGGTGCTCGCCCGCTTCGGCCTGCTTCATCCGACAACCGCCAAGGCTTTCGACCTCTCCAGCCCTGTCGCCGTCGTCGAGCTGTTCCTGGATCGCATCCCCGCGCGCAAGGGCCCCGGCAGCTTCGCCCGCCCGCACTACGCCCCGCCCGCGCTGCAGGCGGTGACGCGCGATTATGCCTTCCTTGTGCCCGCCGCGCTCCCCGCCGGTGATCTGCTGCGCGCGGTGCGCGGAGCGGACAAGGCCAATGTCGTCGCAGCCCGCGTGTTCGACGATTTCCGGGGGCAGGGCGTGCCCGAGGGCCAGAAGTCGCTGGCCGTCGAAGTCACGCTGCAGCCGGTCGAGAAAAGCTATGACGAAGCTGCACTGAAGGCGATCTCCGACAAGATCGTCGCGGCCGGCGCCAAGCTTGGCGGCGTGCTGCGCGCCTGAACCGCCGCAGGACAGATCTTCCAGCCGGGGTGCCTATGACCGACCTGATTGCTATCGCCAACGACCACCTCACCGCGCAGATTCATCCGTTCGGCGCGGAGCTCTGGTCGCTTGTGGACGCCGACGGCGGCGAATACATGACCGATGCCGACCCAGCCTTCTGGACGGCGCATGCCCCGTTGCTGTTTCCCATTGTCGGCGCACTGGTGGACGACACGCTGCGAGTCGATGCCACGGCCTATACCTTGCTCAAGCATGGCTTTGCCCGGCGCAATCCCTTCACCGTGGTCGAACACGCGGCCGACCGTGTCGTGCTGCGGCTGGTCGACGATGCGCGGACACGCGAGGTCTACCCCTTCGCGTTCCAGCTCGACATGGCCTTCGCTGTCGAGGGCATGACGCTCAGGATGACAGCGACGGTGCACAATCCCGGTGACGTCCCGCTGCCCTTCAGCTTCGGCTATCACCCGGCCTTCGCCTGGCCGCTGCCGGGCGGTGCCGACAAGGCTGCGCATCGGATCGTGTTCGAACAGGACGAGCCGCAAGCGATCCGCCAGATCGAAAAGTCGACGGGCCTGTTGCTTCCGGGCGGCGCGCCGACTCCGGTCAAGGGCCGGGAAATGCCGCTCGATGCAGAGCTCTTTCGCGCCGACGCGCTGATCTGGACCGACCTCGCCAGCCGCAGCCTGTCCTACGGCGCCGATGGCGGCGCGTGGCTCGACATCGCATTTCCGGACAGCCCGATGCTCGGCATCTGGCAGGTCCCCGGCGCGCGCTATGTCTGCATCGAGCCGTGGCAGGGCCATGCCGACCTGGTCGGCTATGCAGGCGCGTTTCGCGACAAGCCGGGTGTGGTAATCCTGCCCCAAGGGGCAAGCCGCAGCTTCCGCATGGATGTGGCTGTCCGCCCGGCATAGATTTCGGCCCATGCAAAGCGCCGCCACGTTCGCAAATCCCGATATCCTGCGCATCGCCTATGCGGCGAACATCTTCATCCTTGTTCCGGTCTGCTGGGGCATGATCGCACCGACGGCCGCAGCGACGGTGTTTCAGGGGGCCGTTGCCGAGAGCGCAGGCCTTCGCCTGCTTGTCCTCAGTCTGTGGTCCGCGATCCTCGCCGCCTCGATCTGTGGGCTCATCGTACCTGTCTTCTTCGCCCCGTTGTTGCTGGTGCAGATCTTTTACAAGACGCTCTGGCTCGCCCTGTTCGTCTGGCCCGCTTTCCGAGCCGGCGCGCCCGTGCCCTGGGGTGTCGCGGGTACCTTCGCTGCCATCGTCGTCGTCTGGCCGATCCTGCTGGTCCTCGCCCTGCGCGGCTGAGGCGTGACTCCGCCGCGCCGCTCGGCTAGGCGCGCTGGCCATGAGTTCGAACCGCCGCACCTTCGCCATCATCTCGCATCCTGACGCGGGCAAGACCACGCTGACCGAGAAGCTGCTCCTTCAAGGCGGCGCGATCCACTTGGCTGGCGAGGTCAAGGCACGCGGCGCTGCTCGCCGCGCCCGTTCGGACTGGATGAAGATCGAGCAGCAGCGCGGCATCTCGGTCACCTCGTCGGTGATGACCTTTCAGAAGGACGGCGTCGTCTTCAACCTGCTCGACACGCCGGGCCACGAGGACTTCTCCGAAGACACCTACCGCACGCTTACCGCTGTCGACTCCGCGATCATGGTGATCGACGCCGCCAAGGGTATCGAGCCGCAGACACGCAAGCTGTTCGAGGTCTGCCGCCTGCGCTCTGTTCCCATCATCACCTTCGTCAACAAGGTCGACCGCGAAGGCCGCGCCGTGTTCGAAACGCTCGATGAAGTCGCCGATGCGCTCGCGCTCGATGTCTGTCCGATGTCGTGGCCCATCGGCATGGGCGGCATCTTCGAAGGCGTGCTCGATTTCGCGACGAACTCCATTGCCCGTCCCGAAGGCGACAGCCGCGAATACCTCGGCAAGCGCGACCCGCTGGTGGACGGCGCAATCCCTGCAGACGTGGCCGAGGAAATCGAGCTGGCGCAGGCGGGCTACCCCGAGTTTGATCTGACGGCTTATCGCAACGGCGACCTTACCCCGGTCTACTTCGGCTCCGCGCTCAAGAACTTCGGCGTCGCCGAAATGATTGACGCCATCGCGCGCTACGCCCCGCCGCCGCGCCCGCAGCCGAGCGAAAGCGGGACCATCGAGATCGATCACCCCGAAGTCACCGGCTTTGTGTTCAAGGTCCAGGCCAACATGGACCCGATGCACCGCGACCGCATCGCGTTCATGCGCATGGTCTCGGGTACCTTCAAGCGTGGCATGAAGCTGACACCCTCGGGTCTCGGCAAGCCGATCGCGGTGCACTCGCCGATCCTGTTCTTCGCGCAGGACCGCGAGATTGCCGATACCGCCGAGGCGGGCGACATCATCGGCATTCCCAACCACGGCACTCTGCGCGTAGGCGATACGCTGTCAGAGAAGAACACCGTCCGCTTCACCGGCCTGCCCAACTTCGCGCCGGAAATCCTGCGCCGCGTCCAGCTCAAGGACCCGACCAAGACCAAGCAGCTGCGCAAGGCACTCGACGACCTCTCCGAGGAAGGCGTGATCCAGGTGTTCTACCCGGAGATCGGCGCGCAATCGATCGTCGGCGTGGTCGGCCAGCTCCAGCTCGATGTGCTGATCTCGCGGCTCGAGGCCGAATACAAGGTCGAGGCCGTTCTGGAACCATCGCCCTTCGATACCGCGCGCTGGCTCAAGGGCAGCGATGCGGCGCTCCGTTCCTTCGCCGATTTCAACCTGTCCAACCTCGCCAAGGACCGCGATGGCGATCCGGTTTTCATGGCGCGCTCAGCGTGGGATGTCGGCTATCAGCAGGAACGCAATCCCGAGCTGACTTTCAGCGCCACCAAGGAGCGGTAAGGCCATGCGCATCGCGGTCACGGGCAGCAGCGGCAAGCTTGGCAAGGTCGCGGTCGCGGCGCTGCGGGCCGCCGGACACCGCGTGGCCGGCTTCGATATCGTCAGCTCCGTCTACGGCGACGACACCGTCCGCCTTGATTGCGCTGATTTCGGCGCCGTCATGGGCGCGCTTTCGGGCGTCGATACCGCCGCGCGCCGCTTCGATGCCGTGCTCCACCTCGCCGGTATCCCCAAGCCCGGCGCGACAACCGACGAGGCGGCTTTCCGCATCAACGTCATGGGCACCTACAACGTGTTTTCCGCCGCCGCCCGCCTAGGCATTGGCCGCGTCGTCTGGGCCTCCAGCGAGACGATCCTCGGCCTGCCCTTCGCCGAACCGCCCCTGTTCGCTCCCATCGACGAGACGCATCCGCTGCTCCCCAACTGGTCCTATGCGCTGGGCAAGCGGGTAGGGGAGACGATGGCCGACGAATTCGCGCGCTGGCATGCGGGCCTCGCGATCGTCTCGCTGCGCTTCTCCAACGTCTATGTGGCCGAAGACTATGCCGCGCTGCCGCAGATCCAGATCGATCCTGCCAGCCGCAAGTGGAACCTCTGGAGCTATATCGACGCCGAGGACGCCGCCCAGGCTTGCCGCTGCGCGCTGGAGGCCAGCACCACCGGCCACGAAGCCATGATCATCGCCGCCGCCGACAACCTGATGGGCCGCCCCTCGCGCGATCTGATGGTCGAGTACTTCCCCGGCGTGCCGCTCGCGGAGAGCCTTTCCGGCGAAGCCTCGCTGCTATCCTCAGTGCGCGCGGGCGAGCTGATCGGCTACGTGCCCCGCGTTTCATGGCGTCAGCGGGTCTGACCGTCTCCAAAACCGCACTTGCGGCCTGTTCGCACCTGCGGCACAGACATCTTATGACACTGCTCGGCCCCACCTCGAACACCTTCATCTCGCAGCGCCTGCGCCTCCACTACGTAGATTGGGGCAATGCGGACAAGCCACCTCTCCTGCTCATCCATGGCGGGCGCGACCATTGCCGCAGCTGGGATTGGACCGCTGAGGCCCTGCGCGACGACTGGCACGTTATTGCGCTCGATCACCGCGGCCATGGTGACAGCGATTGGGCGTCGGACGGCAACTACCGCACGATGGACATGGTCTACGATGTCGCGCAGCTGGTCCACCAGCTCGGCCTCGCGCCCGTCACCATCGTCTCGCACTCGTGGGGTGCCAACGTCTCGCTGCGCTATGCCGGGCTGTTCCCGGAAGACGTCGCCAAGCTCGTCGCGATCGAGGGCATCTTCCCGACGCCGGACTGGGAACTGCGCATGAAGGACGTGCCTTTCGCCCGCCGCGTGCGCGACTACATCGCCGAAAAGCGCAAGGCCGCCGGCCGCCTGCCGCGCCGCTATGCCACGCTGGAAGACGCCTATGCGCGCATGAAGGCGGAGAACACCTACCTGACCGATGCGCAGGCCCGGCACCTGACGATCCACGGGATCAACCGCAACGAGGATGGGACTTTCACCTGGAAGTTCGATCCCTACGTTCACATCGATCATCCCTACGACATCTCGACCGAGCGCAAGCACCAGCTCTGGGAGGCGATCACCGCGCCGACCTTGCTGCTCAACGGCGCGGATTCGTGGGCCGGCAACCCCGAGCGCGACGGGCGCATCAAGCATTTCCGCGATGCAAAGGTGATCGAGTTCGAGAACGCCGGCCACTGGCTCCACCACGACCAGTTCGACAAGTTCATCGCCACCTTACGCGATTTCCTCTGATGGCCGAGTTCAGCGACCGCATCCTGCCCCAGCACGAAGCGATGATGGGCGCGCAAAGCGTGTTCTTCGTGGCGACGGCCGCAGCGGATGCGCGGATCAACCTCTCGCCCAAGGGCTATGACAGCTTCCGGGTGCTCGGCCCCAACCGGGTCGCCTATCTCGATCTCGCCGGTTCGGGCAACGAGACCCATGCCCATCTGGTCGCCGATGGCCGCATCACGATCATGATGTGCAACTTCGGCCAGCCCCCGCTGATCCTTCGGCTCTACGGCACCGGCCACCCGGTCCTGCCGCAGCACCCGGAGTGGGAAGAGCTTGCCGCGCACTTCACGATCCTGCCCGGCACGCGCCAGATCTTCGACATCACGGTGAACACCGTCCAGACCAGCTGCGGCTGGGGCGTGCCCGTGATGAGCCTCGAGGTCGAGCGCAAGACGCTGGTGAAGTACCATGCCCAGTCCGACGAAACCGCGTGGATGACCAAGACCTCCGGCCGGAACCGCAGCATCGACGGCCTCCCCACGACGCCTACGGATCGCTTTTTCCGAGGCAATTGAGTCGCACAGCTGCTGCCTATTTTTTGGGCAGTTAACGGAATCTGCCCAAGATTCGAGCGTGCCACCTCCGTAGTTTCCCGCAGGTGCGAAAAGATTTCCCCTGATTCCAGTGCCCCATGAGTTTGGCACGGTGTTTGCGATGCTTGTTCAGCCGGCGGGTCGCCCGGCGAGAAGGCCGCAAAGGGGGCATGAATGAAATTCATCATCGCCATCATCAAGCCGTTCAAGCTCGACGAAGTGCGCGAGGCGCTCTCCGGGCTGGGCGTTGCCGGGATGACGGTGTCGGAAGTGAAGGGTTTCGGGCGGCAGAAGGGCCAGACCGAGATCTACCGCGGCGCCGAATACACCACCAACATGTTGCCCAAGGTGAAGATCGAGATTGCCGCGAGCGATGATCTGACTCCGCGCATCATCGAGGTGATCCAGCAGACTGCCAGCACCGAGGCGATCGGCGACGGCAAGATCTTCGTGCTCGATCTTGCATCCGCCACCCGCATCCGCACCGGCGAGACCGGGGATACCGCCCTGTGAGCGCGGTTGTCGTGAACGCGGTAGGGACCGCCACTTCTGACATGAGGGGAACTTCGATGATCCGTAAGATGATCGGCGGGGTTGCGGGCGCGAGCATTGCGCTCGGCGCCGCTTCCACTGCTTTCGCCCAGGCGGCGATGGTCAAGGCGCCCGACGTGGCGGCGCAGGCCACCATGGTGAACAAGGGTGACACCACCTGGATGCTTGTTTCGTCCGTGCTCGTCCTGATGATGAGCATCCCGGGCCTCGCGCTGTTCTATGGCGGTCTCGTCCGCACCAAGAACATGCTTTCGGTGCTGATGCAGGTGTTCATGATCGTCTCGATCGCGGGCCTGCTCTGGGCAACCTACGGCTACAGCCTCGCCTTCACCGGCGGTTCGCCCTTCATCGGCGGCTTCGGCAAGGCGCTGATGGCCGGCGTCACCAGCGGGACCTACTCGGCGACGTTCTCGAACAACGTATACATCCCGGAACTCAGCTACTTCGTGTTCCAGATGACCTTCGCCATGATCACGCCGGCGCTGTTCATCGGTTCGTTCGCGGAACGCATCAAGTTCACCCCGCTGATGGTGTTCGTCGTCCTGTGGTCGACCTTCATCTACTACCCGATCGCGCACATGGTCTGGTACTGGGCTGGTCCGGACTTCCTGCCAGATGCTCCGACCGATGCTGGCTACCTCTGGAATATGGGTGCGCTTGACTTCGCTGGCGGCACGGTGGTTCACATCAACGCCGGGATTGCGGGCCTCGTCGGTTGCCTCCTGCTCGGCAAGCGCCTGGGCTATGGCAAGGAAGCCACTCCGCCGCACTCGCTGACCATGACCATGATCGGCGCCTCGCTGCTGTGGGTGGGCTGGTTCGGCTTCAACGCGGGTTCGAACCTCGAATCGAACGGCGTTGCCGCAGTTGCCTTCGTAAACACCATGCTGGCCACTTGCGCTGCTGCCGTCAGCTGGGCGGTTGTCGAGCAGGTCGTGCACGGCAAGCCGTCGATGCTCGGCGCTGCCTCGGGTGCCGTTGCCGGCCTCGTCGCGATCACCCCGGCTTCGGGCTACGGCGCGCCGATGACCTCGATCGTACTGGGTCTGGTTGTCTCGCCGCTGTGCTTCTTCTTCGTCAGCACGGTGAAGAACAAGTTCAAGTACGACGACACGCTCGACGTCTTCGGTGTGCACTGCATCGGCGGCATCACCGGTGCCATCGCCACCGGCATCGTCGCTTCGCCGGCGCTCGGCGGCCAAGGCGTGCTCAACTACACCAAATTCCCGCTGTTTGCCGAACCGACCTACGACATCGCTGCGCACCTCGTGATCCAGCTCGAAGCGGTGCTCATCACCCTCGCCTGGTCGGGCATCGGCACGGCGGTGATCTGGTTCGTACTCGACAAGACCATGGGCATGCGGATCAGCGAAGAAGGCGAGCGCGAAGGCCTCGACATCGCTGACCATGGCGAGCGTGCCTACAACTACTGATTGACCAGCTTGGCGGGGCCGGAGGGCCAGATCCTCTCCCTCTCGGACCTCGGGGCCCCGCCAGACCTTGTTCCTCCTGCGAACAGACTAAGGCCGGAAGCACACCCGTGCTTCCGGCCCTTTTTTGTTTATCGGCAAGGGATTGCTGCAGCCATCTGGCCAGTCTCGCGGCGTTAACCTTCCTACAACGCCCCTGCATTACATACCTAATGTGAAGTAACTAGCTGGCTAGGGGACACCGGAGTGGTGCTGCGCAAGGCACGCGGAGTATTCGGATTGGGGGCAGGCGATGCCTCGCCCGTCCGCACGTCCGAAAGCGAAGCGGCTGCCCTCTGCCATACCTACGAGGATCTTGGGCTCGGCTTCTTCTGGTCGACCGATGTCGAAGGCCGCGTCACCTATCTCTCCCCTGGCGCGCACGCACTGCTGGTCGAGAGCGGCTCGGCAACGGGCCATAGCTTCCTTGAACTGTTCCTGCGCGCCGGCAACGAGAGCGAGGGCGAGCGCACGCTCCCGTTCGCGTTCGCGCGCAAGGGCCGTTTCGAGAAACTGACCGTCCGCAGCGAACGCGACGATGGTGAAACACTGTGGTGGTCGATCTCGGGCGAGCCGATCATCCAGCGCGGCGAGTTTGCCGGCTTCCGCGGCCACTGCGAGGACATCACCGGCGAGCGGCGCTCGGCCGAGGAAAGCTCGCACATGGCGATGCACGATGCGTTGACAGGCCTGCTCAACCGGCGCCGCATGTCGCAGCTGCTCGAGCGCACACTGACGCAATGCTCGCAGCAGCGCAGCCCCTGCGCGATCATGCTGATCGACCTCGACCGCTTCAAGCAGGTCAACGATACGCTGGGCCACGCGGCGGGTGATGCCCTGCTCAAGCAGGTTGCCGCGCGCCTCGTTCGCGTGGTGGGCGACAAGGAAAAGGTCAGCCGCCTCGGCGGTGACGAATTCCAGGTGATCCTGCCCGGGACCGAGGATCGAGGCCTGCTCGGCGACATGGCGACAAGCATCATCACCAGCATCTCGCAGCCCTATACCATCGACGGCAGCCGCTGCCTCATTGGCGCATCGGTCGGCGTCGCGGTATCGCCCTTCGATGGCGACGACAGCGACAGCCTCGTGCGCAACGCGGACCTTGCGCTCTATGCCGCCAAGGGCGGCGGGCGCGGGCGGTTCCGTTTCTTCAGCGCGGACTTGCTCAAGGCCGCCGCAGATCGCCGCCTGCTCGAGGAAGATCTTCACGATGCGCTCCAGCGCGACGAGCTCGAGATCCACTACCAGCCGGTGGTGCGCGCGGCGGACAACCATGTCGTCGGGGTCGAGGCGCTGGTGCGCTGGAACCATCCCGAGCATGGCCAGGTCAGCCCGGCGCGGTTCATCCCGATTGCCGAGGAATCGAACCTCATCAAGGGCATCGGCGAATGGGTCCTGCGCAAGGCCTGCGAGGAAGTCGCGGCCTGGCCCGGCGGGCTGCGCGTGGCGGTCAACGTCTCGCCGGTGCAGTTCGGTGATGAAGGCTTCCCCTCGCTCGTCGCCAGCGCGCTCGCGAATTCGGGACTGGAGCCCGAGCGGCTGGAGCTGGAAATCACCGAAAGCGTGTTCCTGCAGGAAGGCGGCGCCACCAACGAGCGGTTCAAGGCGCTCAAGGGTCTTGGTGTCCGCCTCGCGCTCGATGACTTCGGGACGGGCTATTCGTCGCTCGGTTATCTGAAGACCGCACCGTTCGACAAGATCAAGATCGACCAGTCCTTCGTGCGCGGTGCGACCGAGGCGGGCTCGCGCAACCGCGCGATCATCGCTGCGATCGTCGCATTGGCGCAGGCGCTGGAGATGGATACGACCGCCGAGGGCGTCGAGAGCTTCGACCAGTTCGATCTGATGAAGAGCCTCAACGTCACGCTCGTGCAGGGCTACATCTACAGCCAGCCGATCCCGAACGAGGAGTTTGTCAACAAGCTCAACGAGGGGAACTGGACGATCGAACCGTCGGGTCCGGCGTTCCAGCGGCATGACCGGCAGGCGATGTTCCGCCGCATCGGCGCGATCCATGACAACCACTACTACCCCGTCGTGCTGCGCAACCTGTCGGTCTCGGGTGCGCTGATCGAAGGGCTGGTCGATGTGCCGGTGGGCACCGAGTTCGTGATCGATCTCGGCGAAGGCCAGCTTGCCGTCGCCCGCGTGCGCCGTTCGCGCAAGCGGCAGCAGGGGCTCGAGTTCGAGCAGGCGCTGGTGCCCGATGGCAATGGCGGCCTGTGCACCCGCCACCGCGCCTCGCCCTACCAGCTGGCGGCGGCGGGCTTGCCGCAGAGCCCGAAGGGAGATGGCGTCCAGCCGATCGGCCCGCATCTGATCGGCGGCGGCGGCGGCGAGGACGGCAAGGCCTCGATGCCCGCCTTCGCCATGGCCAGCGACTGGAAGGGCGCGCTCCTTCGGGTCGATCCCTAGCGCAAGACCCTAGCTGACGGTTCCCTTGGCGCGGCAAGACCGCTAAGGCGCGCCGGTCATGTCCGAACCATCCGCTCCCGTGATCGCTCCTCGTCCCGTGCCCAAGCCGTGGATCGCCGCGATCCATCCCTACGTGCCGGGCAAGTCGACCGGCAGCGACGGGCAGGTGCTGATCAAGCTTTCGGCCAACGAGAACCCCTTGGGCACCAGCCCACTGGCCCGTGCGGCGCGGCTCGGCAGCGGGGAGGGCGCGGGCGATCCGGCGCGCTATCCCGATCCCGAAAGCCACGCCGTGCGCGATGCGCTCGGGGCGCTGCACGGCATCGATCCCGCGCGGATCGTGATGGGCACCGGCTCGGACGAGCTGCTCAACCTTGCCGCACAGGCTTTCGCCGGGCCGGGAGACGAAGTGCTCTACCAGCGCTACGGCTTCTCGGTCTACGAGATCGCCGCGCGGCGCTGCGGCGCGGAGCCGGTGGTGGCGGCGGACCGGGACTATGCGGCGGACGTCGATGTCCTGCTCGGCTGCGTGACGGAGCGGACGCGGGTGGTGTTCCTCGCCAATCCGAACAATCCGACCGGCAGCTACCTTCCGCGCGGCGAACTGGCGCGCCTGCATGCCGGGCTGCCGGCGGACGTGCTGCTGGTGGTCGACCAGGCCTATGCCGAATATGTCGCCGCCGAGGACGACGATGGTGCCTTCGCGCTTGCCGCGACGACCGAGAACGTGCTGATCACGCGCACGTTTTCCAAGATTTACGGGCTGGCGGGTGAACGCGTCGGCTGGGCGACCGGTGCGCCGCATCTGATCGACATGCTCAACCGCATCCGCGGGCCGTTCAACCTCACCGTGACGGCGCAGGCAGCGGCGTTGGCGGCGCTCGGCGATCAGGCGTTCGTCGAGGCTTCGCGCGAGCACAACCGGACCGAGCGCGCGCGCTTCGTGGCCGCGCTGGCGGCGCTGGGCAACCACGGCCTGCGTCCGCTGCCGAGTGAGGCGAACTTCGTGCTGATCGAGTTTTCCGGCAAGCTGACGGCGGAGGCGGCCTACAAGGGCCTGATGGACCACGGCTTCATCACGCGCTGGCTGCCGGGTCAGGGGCTGCCGCAGTGCCTGCGCATCACCATCGGCACGGCGGCAGAGATGGACCGCGTCGCCGCCGCGCTGCGCCAGATGGCTGAAGCCGCGCGATGAGCTTTGATCGCGTCGCCATTATCGGATTGGGCCTCCTTGGCGGCTCGGTCGCAAGGGCGGTCCATGCGCACTTGCCGGACGCCATGACCACCGGCTTCGATGCCGATCCGGCGGTGCGCGAGCGGGCGCGGGAAATCGGCCTTGCCAATTTCGTGCCCGAAACGGTCGCCGAAGCGGTGACCGGGGCTGACCTCGTGGTGCTCTGCGTGCCGGTCGGTGCGATGGCGGCAGCGGGCGCCGCGATCCGGCCGTACCTCGCGCCCGGCGTGATCGTGACCGACGTCGGTTCGAGCAAGGCGAGCGTTGCCAAGGCGCTGGCCGAAACGCTGCCGGGCATGACCGTGATCCCCGCGCACCCGGTGGCGGGCACCGAACAGAGCGGGCCGGATGCTGGCTTTGCCGCGCTGTTCCGCAACCGCTGGTGCATCGTGACGCCGCCTGCGGGCGCCGACGAGGCCGACGTGGCGCGGGTCATGGCGTTCTGGGAAGCGCTCGGCGCGCGGGTCGAAGTGATGGACGCCGAACATCACGACCGCGTTCTTGCCGTCACCAGTCACCTGCCGCACCTGATCGCCTACACCATTGTCGGCACGGCTTCGGACCTCGAGGAAGTGACGCAGAGCGAGGTGATCAAGTATTCCGCAGGCGGTTTCCGCGACTTCACCCGCATCGCCGCCTCCGATCCGACGATGTGGCGCGACGTGTTCCTCAGCAACCGCGATGCCGTGCTCGAAATGTTGCAGCGCTTCAGCGAGGATCTGACCGAACTGCAGAAGGCCATCCGCAAGGGCGACGGCGCGATGCTGTTCGACACCTTCACGCGCACCCGCGCGATCCGCCGCTCGATCATCGAGATGGGCCAGGATGATGCACGGCCCGACTTCGGGCGCAGCCACGACGATTAGGGCAGGCAAAAGCGACAAAAGCGACACTGTGTCGCTTTTGGAGATGGGGTTTAAATATCTGATTCGCGAGCATTAAACACGGAAAAAGCGACAAGGTGACACATTTCGGCGTGAGCCGCTTTGCCGGGCATTGGACGATTTCAAAGAGCAGAGCGCAGCGCGGCGCTCCTGCCCCCTCGTCATGCCAGAAACTGCCCCTGTAGGAAAATCGCCGCTCAGCTGAGCAGGAACATTGCCGAGACAAGGATCATCACTGCCGTCGCCGCCCAGCCGCCGATCTTGAGCAGCGGGGGCAGGGTAAGCCGGCCCATGACTTTGGGATTGCTGGCGGCGAGCATGGTCATCACCATCAGCGGCGGGGCGAGCAGGCCGTTGATGACCGCCGTCCAGTACAGCGCCTGCATTGGATCAATCCCGATCAGGTTGAGCGCCATCCCGCCGAGCACCGCCACCACGATCGCGCCGTAGAAGGCCTTGGCTTCGTGAGGCTTGCGATCGAGCCCTTCGGTCCAGCCGAAAGTTTCCGAAAGCGCGTAGGCCGCTGACCCCGCCAGCACCGGCACGGCGAGCAGGCCGATGCCGATGATCCCCACCGCGAAAAGCAGGAAGCTGAGATCGCCCGCAATCGGCCGCAGCGCACTTGCCGCCGCATCGGCAGAAGCAATCTGGTTGATCCCGTGCGCGTGCAGCGTCGCCGCCGTGGCGATCACGATGAACAGTGCGGTTACACTCGTCACTGCCATGCCGACCACGGTATCGGTGCGCATCCGGGCAAGGCCGGGGCCTGCAGCACGCGGAAACACGCCGAGCGGATGCGTGTGCAGGCGGTGCTGCTCCTCCACTTCCTGCCCGGCCTGCCAGAAGAACAGGTATGGGCTGATCGTGGTGCCGAGCGTGGCGATCACCGCCATCGTCGTCTGGCGGTCAAAGCTCAGTTGCGGCACCAGCACGCCGTGCAGCACCTCGCTCGGCGAGAGCTGCGCGACGAACGGCACGAGGATATAGGCGAGCAGCGAAAGCGCTGACCATTTGAGGATGCGGGTATAGCGCGCGTAGCTGACGAAGATCTCGAGCAGCACCGAGGCCACGCCGAACAACACGACATAGAGCATGGTCGGCCCCGGCAGCAGCAGATTGAGCGCCGCCGCCATGGCGCCGAGGTCCGAGCCAAGGTTGATGGTATTCGCCACCAGCAGCAGCAGGACCGAAAACCACAGCACCGGGCGCGGATAGTGCCGCTTCAGGTTGTGCGCGATGCCGTGCCCGGTCACCGCGCCGATCCGCGCGCAGATCAGCTGGGTGGCGACGAGCAGCGGATAGCTGAACACCATGATCCACGCGAGGCTGAAGCCGAACTGCGCGCCGACCTGGCTGTAGGTGCCGATCCCGCTGGGATCATCGTCCGCCGCGCCGGTGATCAGGCCGGGGCCGAGCACTTCGCCCCAGCTGCGGGCGTCGGCCTCGGTATGTCGCTCGTCGGTGCGGGCGTCGTCGATGGTCACGCGCTCAGCACATTGATCGCGGCGTGAACGCGGGCTTCGATCTCTTCGCGCGGAAGGCCGGGGGGGATTTCCTCCCCGAAGCGATAGCGGATCGTGCCGGGGCGCTTCCACACATGGTGGTAGAGCGGCCCGCTGTCCACCGCGACGGGGACGACCGGCAGGCCGAGCATCTTGTAGAGCCCGGCAAACCCGGCCTGCAACGCGGGCTGTGTGCCGTGCGGAACGCGGGTGCCTTCGGGGAAGATGACGAGCGGACGGCCGTCTGCGGTCCAGCGCCGGGCTTCGGCGAGCATGGTCCTGAGCGCGCTGGCGCCGCGCGCGCGGTCCACCGCGATGAGGCCGTAGCGCGTGCCGATCCGGCCCCACAGCGGAATGCGCAGCAACTGCTCCTTCGCGAAGACGACCGGCAGCGGGTACATGTGGGGGAGGTCGATCGCCTCGAAGAAGGACTCGTGCTTGATCGCGTAGAGCACACCGGGCCGGGGGGCGAACCGATCGCCGACAACGGTGATGCCGAGCAGCTTTTCCACGCAAGTGCGGTGCCACGTGGACCAGATCCGAACGACCTCGCGGTAGCGGTTTCCGCCCAGCGGCATGACCGCCAGCGCGACGAACACGAGCAGCACGGTGCCGCCATAGAATGCAGCATAGAACGCGATGCTGCGCAGCACGTCGGGCAGGCGCGGCATGGATTGCCTTACCACCCCGCCAGCCAGGCGAGCACCCGCGCGATCAGCTTGTGGTACTCGATGAACAGCGTCTTCATGCTCGGCCGTGAGGGGACGGCATCGGGCAGGATCTCCACCCCGCGCGGGGCGGCCATGGCAAGATCGAACTGCGCGCGGCGCATGTGCCAATCGGTGGTGACGAGGCGCACCGAGGTGATGTGCTCCGCCGCGATCCAGCGCGCGGCTTCGAGCGCATTCGAGCGGGTATCGACCGATTCGAACCCGAGCGTGACGCAGCAGGACAGCAGTTCGGGCGAGACCTTGTATTCGGCGGCGAACTCGGCGGGCTTCACCTCGCTGGCGACGCCGGCGATCAGGACCTTGCGGGCCTGGCCTGCTCGCAGGACGTCGATGGCACGGGGGATGCGTCCACCCGCGCCGGTCAGCGCGATCACGCCGTCGGTTTTCTGCGCGCCCGCCGGACGGGGCAGGGCGAGCGCGAACCACAGGAAGCCGAGCACCCAGACGAGCATGACCGTAGCGCCGATGCGGCGGATGAGCCCCGGTGGTTTGCGCACGCGGGCCATGTCAGAGCATCCGCCGAAGCGCGGCGAGCACGGTCATGCGCGCGGTAAGCACGGCGAGCGCGACACCGGCGAGCGGAATGGCGGCGATCACGATCCAGTCCTGCCAATGGAGCACGGCGCCCGCGACCATGCCCGAGCCGAGCCTGGCGAACTGGCGCGAGAGCGCGACGATGGTGACGACGCCGGCGAGCAGGCCGACGAGGCCGCCCGCCGCCGCATCGAAAGCCATCGAGCGCTGGAACACGCGCGCGATCTGCCGGTCGGTGCCGCCGAGCATGTGGACGATCTCGATCGTCTCGCGGTGATTGCCCAGTGCATTGCGCGAGGCGAGCAGCACGGCGGCGATGGTCGCGAGCGCGAGCAGCGCGATGAGGCCGCCCGCCAGCCATTGCAGCGTGCCGATGGCGGCGAACACCGGGGCGAGCCAGCCCGCCTGCGCGTCGACGCGGGCGGAGGACGCGACCGGCACGGTCAGCGCGCGCAAATGCGCCAGGCGGTCGGGCGTCGCCGGGCCCCTGAGCCGCACGTCGATCAGCGCGGGGATCGGCAGCGCCTCGACATCGTCGCCGGGCCGCGTGCCGAGCCAGGGCTCGACCAGGGTGTTGAGTTCCTCCTGTGCCACCTGCCGAACGTCTGCCACTTCGGGCGCCTTGGCAAGCACGGCGGCGACGGCTGCCGCCTGCTTGAGGCGTTCGGACGGCGCGGCGGTGACGATCTGCACGGTGACGCCGCCTTCGAGATCGGCGCTCGCGGTCTGCGCGGCGTTGCGCAGGGCGAGCCCGCTGGCGGCGGCGACGACGGTCAGCGCGATCATGATGGCGATGACCCACGGCATCGGGCCGGACAGCTGCGCCTCGGGCAGCAGGCGCGGGTCCCCGGTGGCGGCCGTGCCGCGCCAACGCTGGAAGAGGGAGGAGAAGAGGGCCATCAGGTTGCCGGCGGCGCATCCGCACCCGACATCGTCGCCCGGCGCGGGGGATAGCGCAATGCGCCGGTCGGATCGCTCAGGCGGCCCTTGTCGAGGCGCATGATCAACGATTCCGGCACCTTGCGGATCAGGTGGACGTCGTGGGTGGCGACGACCACGGTCGTGCCCAGCCGGTTGAGGCTTTCGAACAGGCGCAGCAGCTTGAGCGCCATGTCGGGATCGACGTTGCCGGTCGGCTCGTCCGCCACCAGCATGTCGGGCCGGGCGATCACTGCGCGGGCGATGGCGACGCGCTGCTGCTCCCCGCCCGAAAGCGTGGCAGGGCGGGCATGCTGGCGGTCGCCGAGGCCGACCCAGTCGAGCATTTCGCCGACGGGGCGGGCGATGTCCTTCTCGCTCACCCCGGCGACGCGCAGCGGCAATGCCACGTTGTCGAAGGCGGAGAGGTGGGGGACGAGGCGGAAGTCCTGGAACACCACCCCGATGCGGCGGCGGAAGCCGGGGAGGCGTTCGCGCGGCAGGGTGATCGCATCCGTGCCGAACAGGCGGATCAGCCCGCGCGAGGGGCGCTGGGCGAGGTAGAGCAGCTTGAGCAGGCTGGTCTTGCCTGCGCCGCTCGCGCCGGTGAGGAAGTAGAAGCAGCCCGGGTAGAGCGTGAACGAGACATCGGCGAGGATTTCCTTGTCCGTTCCGTAGCGCAGCCCGACGTTGTCGAACTGGACGATTTCGGCATCAGGCTGGCTCATGTCAGGCGTTGCGATCCCGGTGGGTTGTGGCGCACGCGCAGGGCCCGCGCGCCGCTCGGGGCGGCTATAGGGCGCAATCGATGTGGAAAAAAGGGCGGGTGAGCACTTCTCCCCGTCCATACCTATTGTTTCTCCGCAAGTTCGCATGCTTAACCGCCGCATGATCATTGCGTGCCCCGCCTGTTCGACGCGCTACGTCGTCCCTGACAGTGCGATCGGTGTCGAGGGCCGCACCGTGCGCTGCGCGAAGTGCCGCCACAGCTGGTTCCAGGCCGGGCCGGAACTGCCGCCGCGCGAAGAGCCGGCGGCGGCACAAGCGCCGGTGACGACGGCTGTTACCGAACCCGAAGTGCCTGCCGCATCAGTGGAGCCGGTTCCCGAACCGCCTGTCGTGCCGCGCCCGGTGGTCCGGCCCGCCGCGCGCGTTGCAGACGAAACGTTTGATGAGGCGCCGTCCAGCTTCGATCACCAGCCGCCGTTCCGTCCCCGGCGCAATATGGCGAAGGTCTGGACCATCGCCGGTGTGGGCTTTGCAGTGCTGGTCGCGCTGCTGGTCGCCCTTGCGACATGGCTTGGCCTGCCCAGCTGGTTGCCGACCGCGCACGGCACGTTCGGCGCGGGCAATCCCGATCTCGTGCTGGCGTTCCCGTCCGAGCGGCAGGACCGGCGCACTTTGCCCAACGGCACCGAGTATTTCGGCGCGAGCGGCACGGTCACCAATGTCGGCAAGCAGCCGCAGGAAGTGCCGCCGATCTTGATCGTGCTGCGCGACGCCAAGGACAAGGTGGTCTACACCTGGAACGTCGCCCCGCCGCGCGAGCTGCTCAAGCCCGGCGAAAGCGTGACGATCAACGAGGCGGTCACCGACGTTCCCAAGAGCGCCAAGGTCGCCGAGATCGGCTGGAAGCCCGAATAAAAAAACCGCCGCTAGGTTGTTGCGCCGCGCGGGGGGCTTTGCTAGGGGCGCCGCTCTACCCCGGCGGGGCAGCCTTCTGGAAGGTAAACCCCGCATGCGATGTGCGGTCGTGGCGGAACTGGTAGACGCGCAACGTTGAGGTCGTTGTGGGCGAAAGCCCGTGGAAGTTCGAGTCTTCTCGACCGCACCAAACAGTCCGGCAATCGAACCAGATTTTGCCTGCGGGCACCCGCTTTGCCGAGCGTGGCGCAGTTCTGCGGTATTCTTGGGCTGTATCGCGGGTGCTTGAAGACGGAGAAGCGGTCCTGCCCTCCGTGATGCTGCCCGCAAAACGCCTGATTCTCCGTTTCCGGGAAGGTGTCTTCACTACGCTTGGATGGATATTTGGCGCTTAGGCCGGAATGCCGAGCAAGCGCTCCTGCTCGGCCCAGTCGGTTGGAAGAGGCGAGGCCATGAGAACCTTGCGCGTCAGTGAGCGCGGCTGGGTCCCGCCCGCGATTACTTCGACGATCCGAGGGCTCAGCCAAGATAGCCGGAGCAGACGCGTGAGCTGGGTCCGGCAGCGGCCGGCGCTCGCAGCGATCTGGTTCATGCTGAGGCCCGGCGAGGCCCGTACCAGTTGCTGGACTGCCTGCGCGTCTGCGAGGAGTTCGAGCATGCTCCGGTCGGGGGTAGTGCCGTCGCTATCAGCGTCCATACGAAGCTTCGCTTCCCGGAAGGGCTTGCGCTGAGGAAGCGGGATCGCCCAGATCCTGGTGCCGTCACTGCTATCCAGCGCCGCATGCTCAAGTGTAATCGCGAGATGATCCGCCTGGAATGCAACGCTTTGCACAAGTGATCGGAAGGCATCCTCTGCTTTGCCCGGTTCCTGCATTCGCTGAACAATTGTCTTTGCTGCGGTGAACATGCTCCGCAATTTACCGGCATCGGTGATGCCAAGCAGCCTGCGAAAGGCATGCTCGTCGGTCAGCATTGCGACTAGGTGTTGGATAAGGTGCTTCTCCAGGACCCCGCGCTGGACTCGGACAGGCGAGGGCGTGCCCGGCCGTGCAAGATCCTTGCGTGTCTCATAATAGGCATAACGCCGAGCCTGTTTTGACCCGTAGGTCGGCACCATCGGCCTGCCCTCGCGGTCGGTCAGCAGGCCCCGCAGCATGGCCTGCTGCGGCTGGTTTGTCGTCCAGCGCCGCGGCGGCGCTTTGGCTTTGAGCTGTGCTTGCACGGCGTCCCAGAGGTCTTCGGGGACGATGGCTTCATGCTGACCATCGTACTCCATCCCCTTGTGTACGATCCGGCCGCGATAGACCGGGTTCTTAAGCAAGTGGAACAGGCTGCCTCGTGCGAAGGGAATGCCACCCCGATGGGGCCCACTGGTGCGCTGCTGGATCTTTGTGACGATCCCCTCATCCCTGAGCCGCTCGGTCAATGCGGGAACCGACCTGATCTCGAGGTAGAGGCGCATGATCGTGCGCACGCGTTCGGCCTCCTCCGGAACTGGAATGAGCTTTCTCTCGATTACCTGGTAGCCGAGCGGTACTGGTCCACCCATCCACAGGCCCTTCTTCTTCGATGCAGCGATCTTGTCGCGGATCCGCTCGCCTGTGACCTCGCGCTCGAACTGCGCGAAGGAGAGTAGGACATTGAGCGTCAGCCGGCCCATGCTGGTGGTGGTGTTGAACGCTTGTGTCACCGAGACGAAGCTTGCGGACTTGGCGTCGAGCCGCTCCACGATCTTCGCAAAGTCCGCCAGAGACCGGGTCAAGCGATCGACCTTGTAGACGACGATCACATCCACCCGGCCCGCATCAATATCGGCGAGAAGGGCTTTGAGGCCGGGGCGGTCCATGTTGCCGCCTGAGAAACCGCCGTCATCGTAGTGCTGGGGGACGAGCGTCCAGCCCTCGTGGCGCTGGCTGAGGATATAGGCCTCGCAAGCCTCGCGCTGGGCATGCAGACTGTTGAACTCCTGCTCGAGACCATCTTCGTTGGACTTGCGCGTATAGACTGCGCAGCGCAGCATCTTCACGACTTACGCCCCGTCAGGCCGAAGAACAGCGGGCCGTTCCATTTTGTCCCGGTGATCGCCTTGGCGATCGCAGAGAGCGACTTCCAGCGCGCACCTTCATACTCGAAGCCATCGTCAAGAACGATGACGGTATGGCCCACGCCATGCCAGTCGCGGACGAGGCGCGTCCCGGGCGTTAGCTTGCGGGGTGAGGGGGTGGCCGCGTTGGTCTTGCCGATTGCGGCGTTTGCGCTGACTTGGCGAAGGAGGCTCCGCGTTCCACGCGAGAGCCCGCCATTGCGCTGCTCCTGCAGTTTGTAGCCCACGCCGATGCGGAGCAACTCCAACGACAGATCAGGAGCAGGCGTGCCATAGCGGCGCGCCCACTCCTCCTTAAGTTCCGCTGCCGTCATTTCTGATATCCGCGACAGCCGCAGATAGCTTCGCGAGGCCATCAGGTGGCCTTCGCATCCGAGACAGACCAGCGGGTCACACCGTCGTCACCCTTCGTCTTGTCGATAGCATGCCCCTTCTTCCTGAGGCCCGTCAGAAAGGCACGGCAGGTGTGAGGTTGCCACCCGGTCGCACTGCAAAGAGCATTCAGTGCGACACCGCCATCGCGACGAAGTAGCGCTTCGATGGCAGATGCCTTGGTCGTCCGAGGCTCGACCGGTGAACCGGTGTCCGGAATGTCAGAAGGCCGCGGCTGCGGTTCTCGCGCCATCCGCCGCATGCGCTTCGGTTGGGTTTGCGGAATGGTCGTCGGGACGAGATCGGCATCGTTTGTTTGCATCAGGTGTGGTGCTCCAGATGGAGCAGCAAAGGTGCTGCTCCCACCACCTGAAGCCCCGCCGGTCAACCGGTCAGGGCTGTGGTGACGCTCGGAGCCGCCAGCTTCGTGCGGACAACAATGCTTGACGGGCGTAAGAAGTCCAGTGGAATGACTGTTGTTGGGACAAAGCCGCCCTTCCGTACCGCCATTTCGAATGTCTGCATTTGCCAAAAGCCGACAGCCATCTTGCTTTCGACCGGCATGGATTCCCCGCAGCAGCCGGTTTTCACATGCCTTGTAGCTACTCCGCAGGCTCAAGTCTTCAAGGTCGCCCGCTCAACGAGAGGCTGCTGCGTCCTCCCAACCACCGCCGAGACTGCGAAACAGGAAGACTTGCCGTTGGGCAAGGCGGCGGCCCGCGAGTGTGCCGAGGAGTTCGGTCTCGTAAGCCGTGCGGCGGGCGTCAAGAGCAACAAGCGGATTTGCATCGCCGAGGCTGACGCGCGCTTCGGCTCGGCGCGCGGCGGTCTGTGCGTCCACCAAGGCGGCTGCAAACGACTGGTTGGCGCGACGTTCGGCATCCGCATCTGCCAGTGCCGTTTCCACTTCGCGCAAGGCCCTGAGCCATGCGGCGTCGTATTGGGCGAGCGCGCCTTCCTGATTGGCCTCGGCCAGTGCGATTCGGGCCTTGATGCGGGCAGGATTGATGAACGACCAGCTGATCAGCGGCGTGATGAAAGCATCCAGCGAGCCGCGGATGAGGCCGCCCGATGCGCCGAGCGTCACGCGGGGGTACATCTCGGCTTTCGCAACTTTCACCCGCGCGCCAGCGGCCGCGAGCCGTCGCTCTGCCTCGCGGATATCAGGGCGGCGGGCGAGCAGGCCTGCGCCATCGCCGACGGGCAAAACGGCCTCCAGTGAAGGGGGGTGCTCACACTGGAACTTTTCAGCTTCGGCAGGCGGCAGGCCCTCCAGATTGGCGAGGAGATAGCGGGCGCGCTGCGCGTCAGCCTCGAAGGTGGGCAGGCCAGCCTCCAGCCTGCCCAGCAATTGGCGGGCCTGTGCCAGTTCCAACGGGGACACCTCGCCGACCTTCATCTGGCGCGATACGGTATCCGCCAGCGCGCGCTGGGTCGCAATCTGGCGCGTCGCTACACGGGAAAGTTCCCCGGCCCAGCAAAGATCGAGCCATGCCCCGACCACATCGGCCGCTACCGCCAGACGCACGCCATCACGAGCTGCCGCTGCCGCCTCGGCATCGGCACTGGCGGCTGACGATTGATTGCGGAGGCGGCCGAAAAGATCGGCCTCCCAGACTGCTTCCGCGCCGAGTTCGTAGCTCGATTTGGGTACGCCGGTGGTGCTCGGCTGGTTGGCTCCGCGTGTCGTCGGGCTGGCTCCGCTTTCCAGCACCACGTCCGGCGTGCGGGCCGCGCCGGCCAGCCGGGAATTGGCGCGCGCTGCATCGAGGTTTGCAACCGCCAGGCGCACATCGGGGTTGGCGGCAAGGGCGCGGGCGACGTGCTCGTTCAGCGCCGCATCGCCGTAGAGCCGCCACCATTCGCCCGGCAGCGGTGCAGCGTTTGCCGCACCCACAAACGGCGCGGTTGCGGCAGGCGGCGGTGACGGGGCTGCGGGCGGCGGTGATTTCGCCATGCATCCTGCCAGGATCAGCGTCATGACCAGCGCGCGCTTCATGCCTGCTGCCCCTTGCCGAAGCGCAGATGCCCATTGCCGAAGCGCAGATAAAGTGCGGGCATCCAGATGAGGTTGAGCACGGTGGAGCTTACCAGCCCGCCCAGGATCACGAGCGCCATGGGGTATTCGATCTCGTGGCCGGGCACGTTGCCGCGCACCACCAGCGGGAGCAGCGCCAGCGCCGCCGTGCCTGCGGTCATCAGGATCGGCACCAGCCGTTCGGCGGCGCCCCGCTGCACCAGCGCAAGGCCGAAGGGCTGATCCTCCTCGCGCTCCAGATGGCGGAAATGGCTGAGCAGCATGATGCCGTTGCGTGCAGAGATACCCAGCACGGTAACGAACCCGACCAATGCGCCCATCGAGAGCACCCCGCCTCCCAGCGCCGCTGCCGCGACGCCGCCGACCAGCGCGAAGGGCAGGCTGAGCGCGACGAGCGCGACAATTCGCCCTGAACGGAACTCCAGCCAGACGAGGAACAGAATGCCGACGAGGCAAACAAGCGAGAGCCAGCCCAGCTGCGCCTTCGATTCCTGCAATGTCTTCCACTCGCCGAGAAACTGGGGATAGTATCCGGCGGGCATGGGCATGGCTCTCACCTTGCGCTCGACGGCCTGCGCTACGCTGGCGAGATCGGCTCCGTCCTTGATATTGAGGGTCACATCGATGCGCCGCGAACCTGCCTCGCGCTTGATTTCGCCCGCCGCTGGAGCCACGCCGACGCGCGCCAGATCGCCGAGACGAAGTGCCGATCCCGTCTGGCTGGGAACGATTAGCCGCCGGAGCGCGCCAAGATCGCTGCGGGCCTCCGGCACGGCCCAGACCGCGACATCGAAGCTCTTCTGGTCGCGGTAGATCTCGCCGACCCTCGTACCGCCGATCAGCGTGGCCGCCGTGCGGCGCACATCGCCTGCGGTCACACCGGCCAGCGCCAGAACATCCGGCCTCGGCGCAATCTGGATCTGCGGGATCAGGCTTTGCTGCTCCACTTTCAGGTCCTTGATGCCCTCGGTGCCATCGAGCGCGCCGCGCACCTTTTCGGCAAGGCTGCGCAGCTCGGCCAGATCGGGACCATAAAGCCGCACCACCACGGTCGCGCCCGCGCCAGTCAGCACTTCCTTGATGCGTTCGCGCAAGTACGTCAGCACATCGCGCTGCAGGCCGGGGTATCCGGCGATGGCGGTTTCGATGCGCTTTACCGCTGCATCGTGATCGGCGGTTTCATCGAGGCTGATCCACAGTTCGGTGAAGTTGGGGCCGTAGACTTCATCGCCCTGCTCGGCCCGGCCGATGTGCGAGCCGAAGTTGCGCACGCCGGGGATCGCGGTGAGTTCCTTCGACGCGCGGATGGTGATCCGGTCCATCGCTTCGATTGACGTGCCGGGCTTTTCGACGAAGTGCATCAGGAAATCGGTTTCGCGGAAATCGGGCAGAAACTGCTGGCGCAGCAGGCCCATTCCGGCGACCGACAGGAGAATACCACCCGCGACAACGGCGACTGCGATGCCGCTCCGAGGGGCCAACCGTTCGAGCACGCGGGCATAGCGCGCGCGCAGGCCGATGACCCAGCGCGGTTCGGCCCGCTCCGCCGCGCCCGGCAGCAGCATGAGGCACATCGCCGGGGTGACCGTCAAAGCCACCAGAAGCGAGGCTGCGATAGCTGCGATATAGGCCAATGCGAGCGGGCGGAAGAAGCTGCCCGAGACTCCGCCAAGGAAGAACACCGGCAGGAACACCAGCATGACAATGGCGCTGGCAAACACCACCGCGCTGCGCACTTCCAGGCTGGCCGCCAGCACCACGGCGAACGGCAAGCGCGGCTGTTCTCGCGCTGCTTCGAGCCGGAGCCGCCGCCCGATGTTCTCGACATCGATAATCGCATCGTCGACGATTTCGCCCAGCGCGATCACCAGCCCGGCGATCACCATGGTGTTCATGCCGACACCGAAGGCAGTGAGCGCCAGCACGGCCCCCACCAGCGATAGGGGGATCGCGGTCATGCTGATCAGCGCAGTGCGCCAATTGCGGGTGAACAGGATCAGCACCGCCGCCACAAGTACGATGCCGATGCCCATCGCCTCACCCAGATTGGCCAGCGCGCGTTCGATGAAGGTCGCAGGGCGGAAAATGGTGCCGTCTACGTTCATGCCCTTGAGGCCGGGCCGCAGTTCGGCCAATGCCTTGTCGATGCCGCGCGTCACTTCCAGCGTGTTGGCACCGAGCTGCTTCTCCACGATCAGCAGCAGACCGGGGCGGCCATTGATGATCGCATCGCCGATGGGCTGGGCAAAGCCTTCGGTGACCTTGGCGACATCCCCGATGCGTACCGGCGTGCCGCCAACCGTGCGGATGACGGCGCTCGCCAAATCGCTACCGGTCTTGACGCCGACCACCTGCCGCACAGCCAGCCGCTGGTTGGGGCTGTCGACAAAACCGCCGCCTGCAATCACCACGGCATCGCCCGCTGCGCGCTGCACATCGGCCACCGTCACCCCGGCAGCCGCAAGCCGCACAGGATCGACCAGAACCTGCAACTGCCGGTCGCGCGCGCCCCACATCGCGACATTGGCGACGCCGGGAACGGCCATGAGGCGCGGGCGGATCGTCCAGCGCGCCATTTCGGTCATCGTCATCTGATCGAGTTTGTCGGACCACAGGCCGATCTTCATCGCGCGGCTGGTGGCGGATAGCGGCGCGAGCATGACCGGCGGGCGCACCGCTGCGGGCAGGCGCGGGATAACCGTTGCTAGCCGCTCCTGCACCATCTGGCGTGTGCGGACCGGATCGGCGGCGCGGTCCATCACCAGCACCACCGACGAGAGGCCCAGCACCGACTTGGAGCGCAGCGTGGCCAGGCCCGGCACCCCGTTTACCGCCGTTTCGATGGGCACGGTGACCAGCGCCTCCACGTCCTCGGTCGCCAGCCCCGGTGCCTCGGTCTGCACCTCGACGATGGGCGGCGCGAACTCCGGAAAGACATCGAACTTGGCGCTCATGGCGGAGCGCACGCCCAGCACCGTTAGCACTGCCGCCAGTGCCAGCACCAGCGCTCGCTGGCGCAGCGACGATCCGATCAGCGCCGCCAGCATCACTTGGTGCCGAACTCGGTGCCGAACAGTTCCGCAGCCCCGGCCGTTACGACCCGAACGCCAGAAGCAAGGCCCCGCGCCAGCGTGGCCCGCCCGCCTATGATGCGGGCAACTTCCACCCGCCGTCGTTCATACTGGCGCGGCGCAGTCTCGACATAGACCCATTCGCCGCCGTTGATGTCGGTAAGAATCGCAGAGGCGGGCACATCCAGCGCAGCCGCTCCGGAACCAGTCTGCTCAGGCAGATCGACGAGCACCCGTTCGCCCACCCTGAGGTCGGCCCGCATTGCCGGAGCATAGTAGAGATCAACGGTGGCCGCGCCGGGCGTGGCCGTGGCTGGCCCACGCACGGGCCTTGCCATGATGCCGCCAGTGCCGCCCACCGGCCTGACGGAAACGGGGGCCCCGCGATCAAGCCGCGCCAGATCTGCAGCTGGCACCTGTGCGCGCACCCATAGTGCCCCGCCATCGGCCAAGCCCGCTACGGCTGGCCCCAGCGCCCGCCTCTGCCCGGTCGCGCCAGCCAGCGCAGCCTTGGCGGCAGAGACCTGCTGCGTCGCCTCATCGCGTGCGCGGATGCTGCCCGCTTCTGCGTCCACAAGGCCGCTGGCGCGCCGCAGATTGGCCTCGGCCAGCTTCAGATCGGCCATCGCGCGCTGCGCATCAGCATCAGCGCGCGCCTGCAATCCTGCCAGCGCCGTCAGATCGGGTCCGGCTGCCACAGGCAGACCGCCGCCACGCGGCGCGGCAACGATCTCGCCGGGCACGGTGCGCGAGAGAGTGGCCTGCTGGCCGGTGCCAATGGCTTCGGTTGCCAAACCAAGCCGCTGCACAGCCTCTGCCGTCAGTGTCACGCGCACGAGTTCGGTTTCGTGGCCAATAGCTTCCACTGTGGCGGGTGGTTTCGGTTTGTCCGCAGGCGCGGCCCCGCACGCCGATAAGCCGCAGGCAAGGATGAACGCAAACAGCGAAGCGTGTGAACGAAGGGGCATTTGCACCGCCTAGCAAACAAGACTGACATGACACTGACGTGCTGGGCGCAGTGCCCATCAACTGGTATCGCTGCATCCATGCATATCCTGCTGATCGAAGATGAAACGGATTTGCGCGTGATGGCCGCAGAGGGCTTGCGGCGACGCGGTTTCGTCGTCGATTCGGCTGGCTCGCTGGCTACTGCGCGCGATTGTCTGGGCGTCGTGCGCCTCGATGCAGCCATCGTTGATCGCCGCCTGCCAGATGGCGAGGGTCTTTCTTTGCTCCCGGAGCTGGCACGGCACGGTGTGCCATCCTTGGTCGCCACGGCCTATGGCGATGTCGAGGACCGCATTGCCGGCCTTGATGCCGGCGCTGATGACTACATCGTGAAACCCTATGATCTCGATGAATTGGCCGCGCGGCTGCGCGCACTGCTGCGCCGCCCCGGTCAGCGCGTGCCCCCGGTTCTGGTGCACGGCCTGTTGCGGCTGGACCCAGCAAGCAGGCAGGCCTGGCTCGGCGATGCACCACTCGATCTTGGACGACGCGAGTTCGCCCTCCTTCAGCTTCTTATGGAATCCGCGCCCAATGTCGTCGTGCGCGATATGGTGCAGGACCGGCTCTACACGCTTGATGAAGCTGTGAGCCCAAATGCGCTGGAGGCTATCGTCTCACGGCTGCGTCGGCGGCTTGCGGCTGGTGGCTGTGGGATCGAAAGCCGGCGCGGCATCGGTTGGCGTCTGGTGCTGGGTAAGGGGGCGTGATGGCCTCGCTCAGGAGCCGCATCGGTTTCTCTATCGCGGCCATTATCGTCGTGGCGGCCGTGACTACACTCGGTTTCGTTGCCCTTGAATTGAATGAACTTGAACAGGGCGGAAACGTCGATCCAGCCCATATTGAGTATGCCGAACTGCTGCTCGTTCTCCTGCCGTTCGCCGTGATTGCTCCGCTGGTGGGCGTGCTGGTGGCCGGCTGGAGCCTCAAGCCGCTCTCCACTGCCGTTTCCGCATTGCAAGAGATCGGGCCTGACCAACCGGACAGGAGACTTTGCGAGGAAGGACTGCCGAAGGAAATCCAGCCCTTCGTAGCCGCCACAAACCAGGCGCTTGATCGCCTCGCCGGTGCCTATCTGAACGAGCGGCGGTTGGCGGCCGACGCAGCCCATGCGCTTCGCACCCCACTGGCGCTTGCGAATCTGCGGATAGACCAGTGGCAAGACGGTGCCAGCATCGATGTGGCGGGTCTGGCTGGCGATCTGGACCGCATGCAACGGTCCATCGCCCAGGTGCTCGCCATGGCCCGGCTGGATACACCCGGCCAGCCTGATGATTGCAGGCCGCTTGTCGATGCGTCCCGTCTGGCCCGGCAGATTGCCGCCGAGTTTCTGCCGCTGGCTGACAAGATGGGGCGCACAGTCACCGTTGATGCCGAGTTCGCGGCTCCGGTGAATGTGCCGGACCTCGATGAAGCTTTGCGCAATCTCGTCAGTAACGCGTTGCACCATGGGCAGGGAACCGTTTCCCTGTCGGTATTCGCGGACGGTAAGGAGCTTGTCATCACCGTGCATGATGAAGGGGCCGGTGTCACAGAAGCCGAGCGGAACCGGATGCGCAGTCGCTTCGCCAAAGGGGAGCACTCGCCCGGCTCAGGCCTTGGGCTTGCCATTGCTTCAGCAGTGATGGAACGGGCTGGCGGGCGGCTCACTTGGCCGATGCCTTCAACATTGCAGTTGCATATGGCAGGATGCTCGCTCGCCGCTAACGGCGATGGTTAGCGTGAGCGCTGATCGCATGGGACGCTTTGCTATCGGACCGCTGCAGCGCGCGCGATAGTCGGCTTCGGTCAGAAGCAGACGTCTAAGCTGGCTCACCTGAACGACCTACTCTGGTCGGCTGCTGCAGGATACTCCAAGAACTTTGCGGTCATGACCATTCACTGTTTTGAACAGCAGGTTTTCATCGATCAGCGGAATCTCAAGTTTAGTCTTGTCAGTCACCAACCCTATGGCAACGCCTGAATGTCCGTGGATTGTGTCCGGGATACGCGTTCATGGCTAGAGCTGCCTGATCGTTTTGGCCCGAGGCCGATTACCCCGCAGTGACCAAATCAGATGGAAAGGGGGGTGGGCGCATATGTCAGACCTCTGAGAAGAATTTTCTTTCCGCTCCAATGCATCCGCAGAGAGGCCCTCTTCGTATGCACAGGGAAGAGCCGGCAACTGTCGAGCCGGCAGGGCAAGGGAGCATAACTCATCATGTTGATTGTTCAGACGAAGATCGCTCGAGCGATCTCCGCCGGTATTGTGCTTTGCACTATCCCGTTATCCACTGCGCAAGCTGCAGCGGTATCCGCGGCTGAAGCAGAACCTTTAGACATGCCCGCCGCAGATCCCGCTGCATCCGAAGCCCCGCAGGCTAGATCAGAAGCGATACAAAGCCCCTCATCAGAACGACGCGGATCGTTTCTGCCAAATGGCGGACGTTTGTTGCTGACGGGCGGTGTATCTACAATTGAGGGCGCAGGCGGCGGCGGGATTGTCCCCTGGGCGCTGATCGGCAGCTACGCCACGCGCAACCAAATCGGCGCGAGCGCTTTTGTTACAGGCGTCGATACGCAGGATTTCACCCTTGCCTCCTATGGCGGTGCGGTGAGCTTTTACAACCGGCTCGAGCTTTCGGTCGCGCGGCAGAACTTCAATCTGCGCGATGTCGGGGCCGCGATCGGGCTCGGCAATCGCTATACCATCAGCCAGACTGTCATTGGTGCCAAGCTGCGGTTGTTTGGTGATGCCGTACTCGATCAGGACACGATCCTGCCGCAGTTCGCGGTTGGTGTTCAGTACAAGATCAACGACGACAAGACCGTGGTCGGCGGCGCGCTCGGGCTGAAGCGCAAAGGTGTGGACATCTACGCCTCGGCGACCAAGATCGTCCTCTCGCAGAGCCTTCTGCTCAACGCCACGGTGCGCCTTACCAAGGCCAACCAGTACGGCATTCTCGGTTTCGGCGGGCTCGGCGGCAAGGACCAGGCCTACAAGGCCCAGTTCGAGGGTTCGGCCGCTGTGCTGCTGACCCGCAAGCTGGCGATTGGCGGAGAGTTCCGCACCAAGTCCAACCGGCTCGAAGGCGCGCTCGGCGGCACCTCGTTCCGCGAGGAGAACGCATACGACTTCTTCGTGGCCTACGCGCCCACCCGCAACATCTCGATCACCGCGGCCTATGCGCGGCTCGGGCAGATCGCGTTAGCTCGCCAGAACGGCGCCTATGTCTCGCTTCAGCTCGGCTTCTGATCCGCTTTCATCAAGGACACTGACATGTTGAAGACCACTCTTTCGCTGGCGCTGCTCCTCGGCGCTTCGACCGCCGCTTATGCGCAGGAGAACCTAGCTCCGAATTACAACGTTGCCGAACCGGCCGTGAGCGATCCCTCGATCAAGCCGACCGCGCCCACCGTGCCCGTGATCACCGACGACGAACATCTCTACGAGACCTTCGGCGGGCGGGAAGGACTCACCGCGCTGATGGACGATGCCATGGCGCGCTGGCTGCAGAACCCCAAGACGCGGCCCTTCTTCGAGGCCGCGGATCAGACGAAGATCAAGGCGCTGCTGGTCGAGCAGTTCTGCGTGATCATGCATGGCCCCTGCACCTATTCGGGCCGCACTATGGCCGAGGCGCATCGCGGCATGAACGTGAAGGAGGGCAACTTCTACGGACTCGTCGAGGAACTGCAGGTCGCGATGAACAAGCGCCACATCCCCTTCCGCGCGCAGAACCGGCTGATAGCCGCACTCGCGCCGATGCACCGCGATATCATCGACAAATGATCGCCAAGCGCGCTCTGACCCTCGCGCTGGCGACTGTCGGCGGTCTTGTACTTGCGCCCCCCGCGCTTGCCGAGGCCGCCGACAGCCTGCCCGGGGCGAAGCTCTATCAAGCGAGGTGTGCCACTTGCCACAGCCTCGATGCGAACCGGATCGGCCCGGCGCATCGCGGGGTATTAGGCAGAGCGGCAGGCAGCGCCCCCGGCTACAGCTACTCGCCAGCACTCAAGGCATCGGGCATTATCTGGAACGCGGCGAACCTCGACCAGTGGCTGCAGGGCCCGCAAAAGCTGGTCAAAGGCTCGAAGATGTACCTCGTGGTCCCCGGCGCAAGTGATCGGGAGGCGATCATCACCTACCTTCGCGCCGCCTCAGGCAAATGACCCCGCTTCACGGCGGTGCGAGCTTCTGCGGCTGATCGGCAAAGTGCAGGAATGAGCGAATTCCGAAAGATCCGGGCGTAGCCGAGTTGTATCAAAGGGATAGCAATGCTAGTTGTCGTTCGATGACTGCCTTGTCTGCAGACCCTGAGCAGTCCTTCCTGATTGCTGCGCTCCAGCGCGTTGCCGGCGGTGACAAGCTCGCTTTCCGCGAGCTCTATCGCAGAACTTGCGCGCGGCTTCTCGGCGTCTGCTTGCGGGTTACTGCGGACCGCCAGGAAGCAGAGGACGTGCTGCAGGAGGTCTATGTCACCGTCTGGCAAAAGGCAGCGATGTTCGATCCGGCGCGCGCCAGCCCGATCACATGGCTGGCGGCTCTGGCCCGCAATCGTGCAATCGATCGCCTGCGCGCAAACGGGCGGCGGATTACCACTCCCATCGAAGGCATTTCCGAACCCGCCGACGAGAGCGCGGGCGCTCTTGAGCAGTTGCTCGAAGCCGAAAGCGACCATGACATCACGGCTTGCATCGAGGAACTGGTGAAAACCGATGCTGTGCTGGTGCGCACAGCGTTCTTCCAGCAGGCAACCTATGCCGAACTTGCGACGCGCTCCGGAATGCCACTTGGCACAGTCAAGAGCCGGATCAGACGCGCGCTGATCAAGTTGAAGGCATGCCTGTCATGAGCGATGAAGACGATCTGCTGGCCGGTGAGATCGCGCTGGGGCTTCTGGACGAACCGGAACGCGAGGCGGCGGCCCGCCGGCTTGGCATCGACTCCGCGCTTGCGGAGCGGGTCGACTGGTGGCGCGAGCGCCTCGAGCCGCTGTCGGCAGGTGACAGCGTGGAGCCGAGTGAGGACCTGTGGGAACGTATCGAGGCGATGTTGCCGGGTAACGACAATGCCGCCATCATCGAAGCGCGGCGCTGGCGCGCGGCGGCGCTGGCGGCAACCGTTGTCGCAGGGCTGCTTGGCACAACTCTGCTGCTGCGCCCCGTGCCCGTGCCACAAGGGGCTCCGCCGACCGCCGGTCTGGCCCCGGCACCAGTCCTCCGAGCCAGCATTGCCGGCGATAGCGGCGTCGTGGCGACGATTGCCTACAACCAGACGGCCGGCGATCTCACGATTGCCCCCGGCAAGCTCGATGTCGGCAAGCACGCCGCAGAACTGTGGATCATCCCCGCCGATGGCACGCCGCGCTCGCTCGGAACGATCGATCCGGCACAGCCCGCAACGAGACCGGCGCGCGCCAGCGTCCGCCGCCTGATCGCACGGGGATCCACCTTCGCGATCTCGCTCGAGCCTCGCGGCGGCTCGCCCACGGGCCTGCCCACCGGCCCGATCCTCGGGACCGGAAAAATCAGCGGGAGCTGAAGCAAAAAACGCATCCGCGCGCCTTCGCACAACGTACGTCCTGAGCCACTCGAACAAACGGTGGTGACATGACAGGAGATATTCCGCGTATGCGCAGGTTCCACAAGATCGCCGCGATCACCGCTCTGGCTATCGCCCCGCTGACTGCAATGGCCGGCGAGGCGCTGGCCAACCCCATGGTCGGAGGGGCAGCGATGTACAGCACCAAGACCATCGTCGATAATGCGGTCAACTCGAAGGACCACACAACCCTGGTTGCCGCCGTCAAGGCCGCCGGCCTCGTCGAGACGCTCGCCGGTTCCGGGCCCTTCACGGTGTTCGCGCCGACCAACGCCGCGTTTGCGAAGCTGCCTAAAGGCACGGTCGAAACGCTGCTCAAGCCGGAAAACAAGGGCACGCTCACTGCTGTACTTACGTATCACGTTGTCGCTGGCCGCATGACGAGCCGTGACATTGCCAAGGCGATCAAGGCCGGCCACGGCCGCGCGAAGCTGACAACGGTCCAGGGCGAACCGCTGACAGCTACGATGCATGGCAAGATGCTCATGCTGACCGACGCAAAGGGCGGTCAGGCCATGGTGACAATTGCCAATGTCATGCAATCGAACGGCGTGATCCACGTCGTCGATGCCGTGCTGATGCCCTGATTGAGCCTCTAACGCCGCGGGAACCCGCAGCCGAAACTTCAAGGCTGCGGGTTCTTGTCTGCAGCAACAAGTCACTCGGCAACACAGCCTGGGGCATGCCGAAAATCTTTAGCTCCAGCGGAGCAAAGGCGTCTGCTCGGTGATGCGGTTGCGGAAGGTGCACGGCGAGGTCTCGCATCCAATGCCGGTTTCAACGGAGCGCCATTCGTGACTTTTCACCTCCACTCTGCGCGATGCATTCAGGCGCCAGGGTCCTAGAAACTGGCACCTAGGCGCAGGCCCAGTTTCACATCGGGGGCGCCTCGGCTCAGCCCGGCATCACCCTGCAGCCCCAGTTGCAGCTTTTTCCCGATGCCAACGCCGACCCCAAGGCCGATGCTTTGCCGGTCGGCGAGAGATCGCGCGGGGGATTGCTCGTAGGAATAGCTGACGACCGCCGAGGCGCGCGACGAAAGCGCGACGCGTGTTCCGGCCGAGGCGGCGAAGGTGTTGCGCACCGCGAAGCCTTCCGGTTTGCCAACAAAGGTATAGCCCGCCGCCGCAAACGGGGTAATGCCGCCCCGCAGCGGTCGTGCGATTTGCGCATTCACCGCATAGTCGACCTTGCCCGTGCCAAGGCCCTTGGTACGCGAGGCAGTCGGCAGCTTCACCCCGGCGCCAATCGAGGCGATGAAACCCGCCGCTGGCAGGTCGTATGCAGCTTCGATCGCCGCATCGCCAATCCCTTCGCGCCGGGTCCGCACCGTCTGGCTGGTGCTGCTGCCCAACAGCGGGGTTCCGAACAGGCCGCCCTGGCTGACGACCACGTCGACCGGAGCGGTTGTCCGGATGTAAGGTATGGCCGCCGCCAGTCGTACACGCCCCCTGCGCAGGCCGACGCCAATCTTCGCCGAGGCGGTTTCGACCTTCGCGCCGGTTCCGTATGTGCCCTGCTCGTAATCGACGCCGCCAAAGACTTCGGCAGAGCTATCATGCCGCGCCGACACTTCAGGGCCCGACGCCGATAGATTGCGAGCATCCCGCGCTTCTGCCGGCGTGGCCAAGGGCAGAACAAGGACGACGGTCAGAACGCTGAAATTGATGAGCTTTTGCATGCTTGCCTCCACGAGATAGCGGCCTTGATGGCCGGGTCTTCGTGGCGACAACGAACGCCGTGCGCAGCTTAATCCATCAGTTCTGCGCCTTGCGCCAGCCGCGCGCCTTTGCGTCCTGCTCCTGCGCAGCATCCAGCGCACCATCAGGCGCCATGTCCTGCACCATGGCCATTAACGCGGCATCGGCGCTGCCCGCCTGCCGGTAGTCGTTCGATTGACCGGCAGCAGCGCCCATGACTTTGCGCAGTTGCCAGCCCCGGTCATCGCGGCAGGCGATGCCGGCCTCGACCTTGCCACTGAACGCGCGGCAGTACGTGCCGGTGCTGTCCCGAAAGCTAAGCAGGATGCGCGTCGATGCTGTCCCGGAAGGGTCTGCAGACAGTTGACTGCCGAGCGCTTCCGCAAGCTGGCCCGAGGCATACCCCGGACCGGTGGCGGAAGGAACCTCCCGGTCACCGAGCCTTGGCAACACGACAGCCAGAACGAGCGAGGCCGCGAGAGCAGGAGCTGCGATCCAGGCCCAGCGCCGCCAGGTACCTTGCTGCTGACGCGCAGTAGCATCCGCTTGCCGCTTCGCCCGCTCACTCCGCGCTGCGGCGAAATCGATCACTTGCCCTTGCGGCGCCGTCAATGCCGCCGTCAGCCGCTCGGGGATCGGCGCATCCATGATCGGGGCAAAGTGAGCGGAAAGCTGCTCCCGAAGCGCCCGGTGCTGTGCGACCTTGCGCGCAAGATCCGCGTCTTGCGCTACGAGCTCGGCAATTGCCAGTGCCTCCGCTTCCGGCAATTCGCCATCGGCATAGGCCGCAAGCTGTTCGGGGGTGATCGTCATGCTGTGGTCCCAAGCAAAGTGAGCAAAGCATCGCGGCCGCGCACGAGGCGCGAGTTGAGCGTGCCGACCGGGCAGCCGACGATCTCGGCGGCTTCCTTGTAGGAATAGCCCTCGACCATCACCAGCAGCACCGCCTCGCGCTGTTCCGCCGGAAGGCGGGCCAGCGCGCGGTCGATGTTGCCGAGTTCGACGACAGCTTCCTGATCGCCGCTGGCACCTTCGGCCGCGCCGTTTTCCTCGTCCACGAAGGTCTGCCACCGGCGCGAACGGGCACGGGTTTCGTCAATCCAGATGTTGCGCATGATCCTGAACATCCAGCTGTCGAGCCGCGTCCCCTCCTGCCACTGATCCCGGCGGACGAGCGCGCGCTCGATGGTCATCTGGCACAGATCGTCGCCATCGGCTTGATCGCGCGCCAACCCCACCGCAAACCGCCGCAAGCGCGGCAGGAGCGTCAGGACCTGCGATTCGAAGCGTTCGGCCAGCTTTCTGCCCTTTCATGGATGTAACGACCGGCCCCCTTCGTTTAATCCGCAGTTCAGCCGAAAGAATCAAGGCTTCCCCACTATGCACCTGCGCTTGCTTGCATCCCTGACGCTGGCCGTGGCTGCCGCTCCGGCGGCAGCCCAACTTGGCCTGCCTGGCATCGACCAGACACTTGGCCAGGTCAAAGGCACGCTCGGCGGCCTGGTCGATCGAACGGTGGGCGAGAGCCTCGATACGGTGCAACGCCTTGCCTCGGTCAGAACCCTGCGGTTGGAGGCGCTGGTGCGCGATCACCGCGATGCGATCGAGTTCGATGCCGATGCACAGCCCGCGCGGCGCAGTGAGCTCCTCCTTGAAAGCGCCGATGATGCGTCCATCGCGCGGGCGCTGCAGGCGGGCTTTACGGTCATCGCCCGCGAGGATGTTCCCGACCTTGGCCTCTCAGTTGTTCGCCTTGCGGTTCCCGCAGGCCAGTCGCTCGCCCACGCGCAGCGGGAATTGCGCGGCCTGCTTCCGGGGGCGATCATTGCTGCAGACCAGCTCTACTTTGCATCCGGCACTGCTGCGGTGGGCCCTGTCGGCAAGGCCGGGATGCCCACGACAGCGGTGTCGACACGGATCGGGATGATCGACGGGGCACCCGGGCCATCCGCACCTGTCTCGGCCCTGCGCGGCTTCGCCCGCGGCGCGCCGCTCGCCAGCGATCACGGCAGCGCGGTCGTCTCGTTGCTGCGGCAGGCGGGCGCAGCCAACATCGTCGCGGCTGATGTCTATGGCACCGACCCGGCAGGCGGCAACGCCATGGCGATCGCGCAGGCGCTCGGCTGGATGATCGCGCAGCAGGCGCGGGTCGTTTCGATCAGCCTTGTCGGCCCGCGCAATCCGGTGCTGGAGCGGGCGATCAAGGCAATCCAGACACGCGGTGCCGTGGTGGTGGCGGCCGTTGGCAACGATGGCCCGGCCGCGCCGCCATCGTTTCCCGCATCCTATCCCGGCGTGCTGGCGGTGACAGCGGTCGATGGGCGCGATCGGGCGTTGATCGAAGCAGGCCGGGCGCTGCATCTCGATTATGCCGCACCGGGCGCCGACATGCTCGCAGCCAATGCCGCCGGGGCCTGGAAGCCCGTGCGCGGCACGTCGTTCGCGGCGCCTCTGGTCGCCGTACGGACGGCGCATGCCTTGTCCGACGCGGGCGCGGGGTGGCAGGCGGAGCTTGACGGTGAAGCGCGTGATCTTGGTCGCCGCGGACCGGATCCCGTCTTTGGCCGCGGGCTCGTCTGCGGCCTTTGCCGCCGCACCCGATAAAAAATTTCGGCGTCGATGCATTAAACCGGAAATTCCATCCGTTCCCCTTGCACGCGGCACGAAGTGATCGTGTCCGCACCGGAACGAAAGGGAATTGCCATGAAGATTCTTCTCGCATCGACCACCGCGCTGCTGCTCACCATCGTACCTGCGCATGCCCAGCTGATTGGCGGCGGCGGCGCGCTTGGCGGCACGCTGGGCGGCACATTGGGCGGCACCCTCCAAGGCCCCGGCAGCCTTGGTTCAACGATGGACAGCGTCCGCTCGCCCGTCGATACCGTGGGTACCGCGACGCGGTCGACCGCCCGGTCCAGCGCCCGCACCGCCGGCAGCCAAAACGTCAATTCGAAGAACGGCACAGTCCATGCCGATCGTAGCGCGAATGCCGGTCTGACCGGTGCCGTCGCGCAAGCGGTTGCCACACCGGCGCAGACCATGTCGGCCAGCGGATCAGGGCGCGCCTCGGGCCGAGCCGCAGGCAGCGCGGATGCGCAGCTTATCGGCACCGATGCCCTCATCCAGACCGCCACGGGCGCGCTTAATACGGCCCGCAGCACGGCGTCCGATGCTGCCATGACCGCACGCGGCAGCGCCGGTGTGATCGGCTCGTCAGCGCGGCAGACTGCAGGCTCGACAAGCGGTGCGGCTAACGGATCGGCGGGCGGCAGCGCCAGTGGTCTGCTGTCCGGCGCTTCGGGCAATCTGGCCGCTGCAGGCAGTCTGGCTGCGGCTGGCGACGGCGCCTTTTCCGTGAGCCGCGGCATGAGCGTCCTTGGCCCTGACGGGAACCGCCTCGGCAAGGTCCGCAGCGTGATTGCGGACACGCATGGCGAGGTTCAGGCCGTCCTCGTCAAGGTCGATGGTACGACGGCCACTTTGCCAGCCGCCAATTTCTCGGGCGAGGGCAATGCGCTCGTTTCGGCGATGGGCAAGAGCCAGATCAAGCAGCAGCAGGCCGCCGCAAAGAGCTCGGCACCCAAGAAAAGCGCGCCAGCGCGCTCCACGAACCGGAACTGACATCGTGACGAGACCTCGCTGCTGCGGAATTACTGCGACAGCGAGGTCTCCCAGTATCGGTTGCAAGTAGGAGCCTTGGCAACATTTTGAGGCGCTAGTTTGCCGGAGGGACGCTAACCGAACCAAGTCTCCTCGTCCAAATGCGACCTTTCCACCAGGCGGCGGAACCACAAGTAGTTATGAATGTATCTCAATAAAATCATCGGGTAAAGCGCACGTTGACATCCTTCGCGCTAAGTCTTTCCAATGACCACCCATGACTTTGCAAATAACTGGCGTTGTGCGAATGCGCCCAATACGGTGTGGTCCACCACGGCTATGACAGCTTCTGGCAAAAACTGCCGCACTCCTATACGTTGTCTATGACTAGATCTGGTCGGTATCTGCCGCTTTCGGCACCTTACAATACCAACGACCGTGCGGTCCTTCCGTCGCGACCGGTTAACTGGCAGGCTGCTAGCAAAGACACATCCGCCACTGTTCCACCTAATGCTAACACGATCTCTGTTTATCGGAGCTTGCCGAAATTCTCTTTTGGCTTGCGCTTCTTCACAATCACATTCCCCCTTGATCTTGTGCCACTCAGAGGAGGAGCGGATCGGTCGAAGAAACCCGTTTGGCTTGAAGCCAGCCAAAGCATCATGCCATCAAAGCGTCGTGGCCCCTGTTGAACCCCTACCTAGAGCTGCGAAGAATCAATAGGCACTCAAAGGTTGCCGCCAAATCACGGCGCTACAGCGCGAACAAGGTGTTGTCACAGGCTTCCGCCGCTGGAATAGAGAGACCATGGGGGATGTAGTCCGATTCCGAAAAGGCCCGAAGAAACGAGGCAGTAACCTCAAGCTGCTCGTCTTCCTCGGACTTTTCTTCTCTACGGCGGCGGGCATACTCTGGGCGTTAGACCATCGTTCCGGTCAGGCCACCATTGACTGCAGAACAGCCAGCGTGATCGATGGGGACACCTTTAGCTGCGATGGCGTTCGTATCCGCTTAGCAGGCATCGACGCACCGGAACTGCCAGGCCATTGCCGGCCAGGACGTCGATGTGCCCCTGGTGATCCTTATGCAAGCACAGAGCACCTCAGGAAGCTTCTGCAAGCAGCACCAGTTGAGTGCAGAAAGATCGATACGGATTCATATGGCAGAACTGTTGCTAGGTGCACTGCTGACCACATCGACCTCTCCTGCCGACAACTGAACGATGGTTACGCTATCAGGCGGTACACGCTGCTCACCTGCTAGGCTGGTAGTATTGCTGTGCACACCAAACCTTTCAGGATGGCAGATCTGAAAAGCCGCAGTCCGACAGGAAAGCATAAATCGCGTCATAGTTCGCACGCGCACGAGTTGCGTCTTCGGTTGAACCTTCCGGCACAAACACAACCATACCCTGGCGGCCGCGAGTCAAAAGCACGCGGTATGCATTTGCTACATAGGCTTTGCGCGCCTCATCGTTCACTGCCTGCCACCGCGTGCCCTTGAACTGAAGCGCATGCCATTGATCGCCGTCTCGCCGGTAGTTGGCGTCCCAGCATACGCAGGTCCAATCAAGCTCCAGGCCCTGCACATCAAACTCCGTCGCCGCATCCTCGAGAGCATCGGATGCACGCACATCATCGCTGGGGGCTAAGAACCACTTGGCAGGCTCAATTTTGGCCTTCACGAAAACGCCATGAGGCTTAAGGCGCGCTGCGTTGGATGATGCCAGCAGCCCTGCGCGTTCTGCTCCGCGCCGCTTCTGCCGAAGCCACCGGCGGGCCTGCTCCAAATCCCGGGTGATGTGCAGCGGGAAGCTGTTCAGTGCTGCTTTGACTTGCCGGGCCGCTGCAGAGTCACCAGCGATTACGTGTCCGACGAAATCCGATAGACGCTCAGCGCGAAATGACCGAAGTGAAGTTGCCAAGTGCAGCGCCGGCGCGGTCACCTCGTCAGCCAAATGGCAGGAATGGGCGAGGCTATCGGGGATGTGTGCCTGCCAATGTCGGAAGCTGCGCTCCAAGGCTCTGAGCCATTCCTCAATGCCTGCCTCGCCGGTATTGATCTCTTGGCCCCCGCCAACAAGGCAGATGATCGCGCACCAATCGTCGTGCCGATCCATGACTGAGAGCAGAAACTCGGGCTCGGACATGGAAAAGCCGAGTTGACCCTTCTTCTGCTGCATGAACTTTGAGGTTTGCTCGACGTCCCAGGCCCGCTGGGCCTCATCGAACACCGCGACCTTCTCGACTGGGGCGTTGCGCGTTGCCAGAGCATCATCACGGAAGTGGTGAATATTCTGAATGAAGGCGGCTGCCCGCCGATCCTCTTGGGTTTTTGACGTGATCGTGCCTGCTTCTCGCGCCCTTGCAACCGCATCTAGCGCTAACGCCTCGCTAAGCACATCGACCAGCGGTCCATTTCCCGAAAGAAACACCGCATGCTCGTCGCGGTGGGCGCGCTGTCTGGCGGTCGCAAGGTTGAGCCCAGCGAGCGTTTTTCCAGAACCAGGGACGCCAGTGATGAAGCAGATGATCTTGCGCCGATCGCGTTTGGCCGCCTCGATCGCGCTCGCCACGTAGTCTGCCGTATGCGTCAGATTCTCTGCACCGGCTTCCGACCGCGAGATCTCCTCGACTGCATGGCCGCGGTATAGCGCCTGCGCCGCTTCAACGATCGTTGGTGTGGGACGATAGCGACCATTCTCCCAGGCGGTCGCGTCGATCGGCGGTGATGTGTGCTCTTGGCAGATGCGTTGTATGGCCGGAAGAAGGCCATCAGCATTGACGCCGAGCGGGCGCGCAAGGCGATCAGCATCCCATTGGAGATTGCGGCCATCATCATTAGCCGCATGCGTTGCAACCAAGATCGGGACGATCGGCAGACCGTGGCTGCTCTCATGAAAGTGCTTGAGGTCCAGACCGTAGCCGTAGACCTGATCGAAGCTCGACCGGTCGTACAGACGGGCGCCAAGCTTATACTCGATCACGAAGACGATGCCGCCATGTAGCAGAACTAAATCAGCCCGGCGGCCCATCCGCGGGATCAGGAACTCCAAAAAAGCATGGGCCTCGGGCAAGCCTTGGGCGAGCTGCCGCAAGTGACCGATTTGGTATTCCCACGCAGTGCGCTGCGCTGGCTCCAATGCGAATGGCAGGCGCGAGGCTAGGCGGCCGAATAGTTCGGCGTTGCTAAGGTTGGCGACAGCTTTTGTGGGCAGAGAGATATATGCACGGTCCATGGTTGAGATGTGCCCACATATTCTGGCACCGGCAACCACCCTGAAAAGCAAGCGATGAGACGGACAAAGAGCTCGTCACCAAGATTATGCTACACACCCCGAAACCGTCCTTCTCTATCGAGAAAGAGAGGTTTAGGCTGGGTTAGCCCGTCATTGATCGCCTCTTACTCTCCGCCCCTTGACAGATCCCGCATGACTACAAGCATTGTCACAGCAAGACACGGAAGAACTTGAAATGCTCTATAGCGGGCGCGCCAATCAACGAACCAGAGGTACATGCAACTCGGCGCAATATCAGTGGACCGCCCGAGGTTGGTCAATACATTGGCCTTGGTGACTGAGGAGGGCAGTTCGTGAGGGAAGCGGAGTTTTCGGCATGGCTGCGGGCCGGTGGCGCGCAGTCGGAAAAGGCGATTGATGGTCGCATTGCTTCGCTTCGGCGTATTGAACGCAATCTCGATGCAATGGGCTTCAGCGGCGAGACGCTCGAAGAAATCTACGCTCAAGATCAGTTCGCAGGCCTCCTCGAGAAGCTCAGCGATCTGCGTGCGGACGCTCGAGGCGGCGGCTTAGAATTCCGATTGCTTTTACCTGAGTCCAATGCAGGCGATCGGCGCCTGTCCTACTGGCAAAGCTGGCTCAAACGCTACGGCCGCTTCCTTGCCGGCGAAGTGGCATCGCAGGCGGTTGCCAATCCCGAACTCGACGCCTTTCTAAATCGCCTCTCACGTGAGGAAATCGAAGCTGCGATCGAGGAGTGTGATGAGCTCGGCGTTGACGAGTTCCTCCTTGCGCACAGCTTCGGTAAGCCGCGTCGCTGGATCCTCGATGAGGCAGGAGCGGACCGGTATCCTGCTAAAGCTGTCGTGGCAGCCGCGATCTCCTATTTGAGCGACGGCCCTGACCTCACTTCGCAGACTTTTTATCAGGGCTTTGGCGAGGACAAGGCATTCTCGAAGCTAGAAGAGCTTGGCTATGCGATTACTCCGCCTCTCACCACTGCTCCTGCCAATGCCGCGGTTGCAGGGCTGACACGCGATGCAGTCCTTGCGGCTATGGAAGAATGCGACAGCCTCGGCCTGGAGAACTTTCTCACGCTCTATGGCTTTGGCGTGCCCCGCGACTACTGGCTGGCTCATCCCGAGAATGACCATCGCTATCCCGCCAAAGCGATTGTCGGCGTTGCCCATCGTCACATGCCTGGCGGTAAGACAAAGCCCGGTTCCGACTTTAGTGGCGGTAACGGGCCTCAAGGGGCCAACACGATCCTGCGCAAGCTGGGCTTCGAGATCGTCGGAAGCGAAGAGATCTACACGCCGCCGCTTCGCATGTCAGACCAGATCCGGCAGCACGTTATCGAGGCTTACATCGATCCGGCGCGGACTCGAGGCGATAGTTATGTCGAGGTAGTGTCCGGAGATGTTCACCGGGAGATGGGGCTCGAGAACGCGATGCCAAATGTGTGTCAGGTTCTCGACGGGAAGATCCTTGCGGACGAAGCGGGCGTTGTCCTGATCAATCGCGAGGGTCCGCAGCGCAGCTCAACTGTCCGGTACCGCTTTCAGCTGGGGCGGAAGGTAGCCGATACGCCAATCTGGCTTGTTACGGCGCTCGAGGGCAAAGAAGATGGCCTCGCAGGCTTTGTCGAGCGAGGCGACTGGCACCTGCTCTATGACAGCGGCAGCAAAAACAATCGGATGGTCCGCGAGATGCAGCCGGGCGATCGGATCGTCATGCGCGATTTCCTCGCCAATCAGCGCAACCCGCCCTTCCCAACATTTGGTACGCCCGTCACAGCCATGCGCATTCGCGCCACTGGTGTTGTTACCAGAGCGAGCACTGACGGTCTTTCTGTCGGCGTGGATTGGACCGTTCTTCCGGAAGCTCGGCTATGGTGGCTCTACACCCACAACAGCACAATTTGGCGGTTGCCAATCAGCGATAGCGACATGGCGCAGCAGCTCGCCGCCTTCATTTTTAACGGGGCCGAACAAGACATGGCTTGGTTCTTGGCGAAGTGGGACTTCGCCGGACAGGCCCAGCAAGAGCAGGTTACGATGGCAGAACCAACGAACCTTATCCTCTATGGACCACCAGGCACGGGCAAGACCTATTCAACTGCTCGCGAGGCAGTGCGTCTGTGCGATGGCCAGGTCGATTTCCCCGATGACACAGCGGGCCGTATGGCCTTGATGGCGCGGTACCGCGCCTTGGTCGAGGCTAAGCGGATCGCGTTCGTTACCTTCCACCAGAACTTTGGCTATGAAGATTTTGTCGAAGGGCTTCGGCCGGTGACAGGGTTCGGCGAAGGTGTCTCGACATCCGGCGGCGGCTTTTCGCTCGAACCCCACGACGGCATCTTTAAGCAGATCGCGACCTTGGCCCAAGTCCCGGGCGTACCAAAGTCGGTCTCGATTGAGCCGTCAGCCTCCCCGCTTGTTGACGAGGACGTGACCATGTTTCGCATGTCGCTCGGCGATGCCAGTGATCCCCGATCCGCATGGGTCTTCGATCAATCTATCGCCGATGGCTGTGCAATCTTTGGTTTTGCAGATGTTGATTGGTCTGATCCCAAATTCGAAGATGCCGGTGAGATCTTGGCCGAACTGCAACGGCGGTTTCCCGAGGATAAGTACCACGCGGGTAATGGAGCGGTGGAGTCGACCAACCTCTTTCGCAACGTGCTCCAGCGGGGCGATGTGATCGTTGTTTCGCGGGGCCGATCGAAATTTCGCGCCATCGGCATCGTCGACGGAGATTACGAGTACGCCCCGCGCGAGACTTCGGGTTACCACCATCGCCGCAAGGTCAATTGGCTCTGGCACGATCCGGAAGGCCTCCCGACATCGATGCTGCGGGACCGCCAGTTCCCGATCAACACGATCAGTCGGCTCGACCCTGGCGAGCTGAACCTTGCCGTCATCGATAGGCTCATCAATGGCGGCATCGCGCAAGTGGTGCACCCACCACTTCTGCCGCATGTCCTCATCATTGATGAGATCAATCGGGCAAACATCTCCAAGGTGTTCGGCGAACTCATCACGCTGCTTGAGCCCGACAAACGCCTCGGCCAGCCTAACGCGCTGACCGTGCGCCTGCCTTACTCAAAGGCCGAATTCGGGGTGCCAGCGAACCTTCACATTATCGGAACCATGAACACCGCCGATCGCTCGATTGCGCTGCTCGATACGGCCTTGCGGCGGCGCTTCACCTTCCGAGAAATGGCGCCCGATCCTGCACTCTTGAAGCCCGTCGACGGGATCGATCTGAAACGCGTCCTGAATGTAATCAACCAGCGCATCGAATACCTCGTCGATCGCGAGCACCGGATTGGACATGCCTTTTTCATGGGGCTCACCTCACGCGAAGCGGTCGACGCGGTGATGCGCGACAAGGTGATCCCGCTCCTCCAGGAGTATTTCTTCGAGGATTGGAGCCGAATCCGTGCCGTGCTTGGAGACGGCTTCATTGGTGCACGCAAGCTCCAGCCGCCGCCCGGCATGAGCGGCCGCCCTCCGCTCGATACCTACTTCGTCCGCTGGAATGAACCAGCGTATCCGGATTCGTTCCCGACGGACGCATACGTTCGACTCCTGTCCGGCGATGAACCCTCACCGGCGGACCAAGCTGAGTCCGGCGACACCGACGAAGGCGATCCAGAAGACAATTTGGCATGACGCACCGAGCGGTGTCAGAATGGGGTGAGCTTCCCGTCAGCGCCAAGGGGTGTACGAAAGGCTTCTCGATCAAAGAGGCTGAAGCTCTCGTTGCCGCAGCGCGCGACCATCCGCTTGGTGGCGAGAAGGGTGCGGGCATCCTTTCCGATCATCGGCACTACCTTAAGGCGAAGCAAATGGTCGGCGTCATCTCGGCGCCTGGATGTAGCCTTGAGATACTGCCCAAAGTCGACCCTGAGGCGCCCGCTGAGGATGCACCAACGGTCAGGCGCCAGTTGGTCTCGCTGCTCGATCTCGCTCTCGACCTAGGTATAGGTGAAGGCGGGGTCCTCGCCATGGCGCACCAGGCCGAAAGCCTGCTCGAGATCCTGATCCGCCTCTTTGCTGACCGGCTTCTCGCAGAGACGCGCCGTGGCCTACCGCGCCAGTACATCGAGTGCGATGAAGACCTCCCCGTCTTGCGCGGACGTCTTGACGTTGCGCGCCAGTTCACCATCCACGCCGTTCGTCCCGATCGGCTGGCATGTCGGTACGACCTGCTCAGTTCGGACATCCCCTTGATGCAAGTCATGGCTGCAAGCGTCGTATTCTTGCGAGGTCAGGCACGCGCACCCACCACACAGCGCCTATTGGACGAGCTGCGCTATGCTTTTGCTGATGTCAGTCTTTTGCCGGTCTCGGCGCTGCCATGGCATAAGGTCCAGATCGACCGCACCAGCCGCCGCTGGGAGTCTCTCTTTCGCTTGGCCCGGCTGCTTGTCCGGCGCGAATGGCAAAGCACGCGGCATCAAACCCATGCGCACGATGGCATCACGCTGCTTTTTCCGATGGAGAAGCTCTTCGAAGACGCCGTCGCCGCGCTTCTGCGCCGAGCGCTGGCGGGTGCTTCTTGGGCTCGTGGGATAGAGGTCGTAGCGCAAGGTGGAGCCCGAAAGTGCCTTGGTGACTGGAATGACGACGCAGTGGCGGAAGGGAAGCACTTTGCGACGTTTCCCGACATACAGCTGAAGCGTGGACGGGAGGTTCTGGCGATCATCGACACCAAGTGGAAGCGGCTGGCGACCAATCCCCTAGATGCCAAACGCGGCGTGAGCCAATCAGACGTTTACCAGATGATGGCTTACGCGCGGCTCTACCACTGCGAAAGACTCATGCTCCTGTATCCTGACGTGCCCGGTTCGGAGCCAAACCAGGCACATCGATATGGAGTCCATGGCGGCCCTGAAATGCTCGCTCTGGGACGCGTTGACTTATCGGCGCCGGCAGACTTTGCGGCGCAATCGCTGCGCGAGACGGCAAAGCAATTACTGGCTGGATGCCAAGTGCCGCTTCGACGGATCATTTGAAATCCCAGTTGTTATAGCTTGCCTCAAATCAGCGGCGCAGATGTTCGAGCAGCAATATCCCAGCGCTATACCCGTATCCTGTCGTCGCATCCTTCCCGCGCGTCGAGAAAGCGGAAGCAAACTTACGAACGTCGACTGCTCGCCGAACCTTTAGCGAAGGGCGCATCCCGACCAACTCTCGCTATTCCCAGTTCGCGCGTGAATGGCAGTTTTCGGGAGCGAAGCCGAAATATGGGTCCGATACTGGATTAAACGAGTAAATAGGCAAGGCTAGCCGCAGCGGACAGGCCGCTTATAGAGCTGGCATCTCACAAGCCGAACGAACGGATGTCTATGTTGACGCGAACCGCCTGAGGTCCATTCTCAGGCAATGTCCGCCGCCATCGCGCGACCTATTTCATCGCTGCTCGTCTTCAGGCTATTCCTGAAGTTTAGTCCTAGACACGCCGCTTACATAACCTCTTGTGCGGCTTAGCCCCTGCAAAGTATAACAAGGACATAGGGGGGCACTTGAGCATCACATCCTTCCAAGAACGGGTCGAGAGCTGGCTGAAGGCCTGCTTTCCGATCACCGTCTGGTCCAATCGCGCCGAACGGACGCATCGGTTTCTCGAGGAGGCGCTGGAGTTGGCACAGGCTAACGGGTGCTCCCGTGAGGACGCGCTGGCGCTGGTTGACTATGTCTATGGCCGGCCGGTCGGCGTTCCGGATCTCGAGGTAGGTGGCGTGATGGTAACGCTGGCGGCATTGTGCAGCGCCTCTGAGATCAATATGGACGAGGCTGGCGACGGCGAGCTAAAGCGGAACTGGGATCGCATCGAGACGATTCGAGCCAAGCAGGCTGCCAAGCCCCATGGTTCGCCACTGCCGTAGTGAACCTGGCATCGGCGATCCGGACAGTGGCCACGCTGGCACGCGGACCTTCTGGGGAAGTCTGCGAGGCGTCATGCTGAACGTCTCCTATAACACGAAAAAGCTGAAGGCAGTCTGCACGAGGATAGAGGAGGCCCAGGCTCAGCTTGGTCCCGGGCCCGCTGCAGAGCTGCATGAGCTTTTGGCGGAGGCCGAATCTTTCCTTACAGTTGACGAGTTGATCGACTTTCGAGGCGGCGATATTTTAGCAGGGGATTCCCTTTCCTTCTCATTCGGTACACACTACCGCGCAGTGTTCAATGCGGTAGGCGAGAAAATACCACGGGAGGTCGATGGTAGTGTCGCTTGGGGGCAGGTGCGGCGGATTATGCTGATCGAGATTTCGTGATGACGATTGTCGATGTTCAGCGGCAAGAGAAGGACTGGTTTTCCAGACCGGGCGACAGCGTGCTGTCGGCAATGCGTCGACGTGGCGTGTCCGCTGAGGCGCTTTCTGGGCGGCTGGCAGGCGGCATAACCCAGCTTCGTGACCTTATGAGCGGGTTCGGAGCCATCGACGACGCTACTGCGGACGCGTTATCTGGCATGCTCGGCGGATCGACGACTTTCTGGAAGACTCGGCAGGCGAAATATCGGGAAGCTTTGGCTCAGGCAGTCAATCTACTATCCGACGAGGAAGCCGATGCTTGGCTGGACCGCATCCCGGCTCCCGGTAGCAAGGGTCGGATCACGGTGAAGATGCGCTCGATCGAACTCGAGCGCCGTCTGGCCTACTTTGGCGTCAGCACCCTGAAGTCTTGGGATGCGCGCTACGGCCCCCATCAGCGCGAGGCGAGGTTCCGTCGATCGTTGGCGTTTACGCAGCACGACGGTGCGACGTCGATGTGGCTGCGTGAAGGCGAACTCAATGCTAACCTCCGACAGACGGCCACTTGGTCGAGTGATGCGCTCCGGGCCCGTCTCGGAGAAATTCGTGCGCTGTCGAGGATCAGCAAGCCTAACCGGTTCATGCCGCCGCTGGTGAAGTTGCTGGCCGACGCCGGCGTCGCGCTCGTAGTCGTAAAAGCTCCAAAGGGGTGCCGCGCCAGCGGCGCAAGCCGAATGATCGCGCCGGACAAGGCGATGATCCTAATGAGCTTCAGGCATCGGGCGGACGACCACTTCTGGTTCACGCTCTTCCACGAGATCGGCCACCTGCTTCTGCACGAGGCCTCTTCGTTCGTCGATATTGAGGGCATGGAGGGGGACGATCCCTGTGAGAAGGAGGCGAACGAATTCGCCACTGCAATAATCGTCCCGCAAAATCGCGAGGCCGAGCTGCTGAGCATCGGCCCAGACGACGCTTCTATACGCAGGTTTGCCGTCTCACTGGGGGTGGCCCCGGGGCTCATTCTCGGCCAACTGCAGCATCGCGGGATCGTGAATCCGGGCGCCCTGCGTCGTCTTCGCCGGATTTGGACTTGGGAACAGATTCAGGAAGCAATCTGAACCCTTCCGGCCGCACGCCGCGGCCGGAACCTTATCCCTTGAAGTGTTCGAAGACTGTCGGATTCTTCTGCCAATTGCAGATCGAGTCCTCCAGCACCTCCATGCCCACCTGCAGGGTAGCATCCAACTCGTCGAGCCAATGCTGGAGTGTCGATGGCGCGACATTTGCATCCTTGTTCCCGGCGAATAGGAGACGCATTCCTCCTTTGGGGCCAGTTGCTGTGTTCAGATAGGCCGAACCGGCCTCGCCCGGCGCGAAGCCGTAGCGGGACAACATAGCTGCCCAGTCGAATCTGCCCAGTCGACCGTATCCCTTGACGGGGAGCGACCGGTAGAATGCGTCAAAGATGACATGCGGATCGTTGCCGGCGTTAAGGACAATCTGGGCAAAGAGCGCCTGATGGCCACCGGCAGCGTTCACCCAGTTCACGTAGGTCACTACTGCAGGGCCCATCGCCCGCTGCTTGCCCGGCTCTAAACTCTCGTATTTGCGATGGTTGCCAAACTTGCCGCCGATCGACCGCCAATTGGCGGCCAACCATTGCTCAAAGGCGGCCGGATTGGCGCTTACGGCCGCCCAGGTCCAACGTCCCTGTCCGAGCATGCCGTAGATATCACGCAGCCGCCGCCATCCGCTTTCGCTCGGCTTGGCGAGATGAACCATCAGGAAGACGAGCCATGCAGCCTCGTCATAGGCGTTCTGCTGGAGAAGATGGACGACACCTTGCTCCGCCTCGAAGCTGTCGAGGTGTGGATTGGCGCGATCAGCACCGACCGGGCCCCGCCGCTGGATGACCTGGAAATACTCCTCCCGCCGAAGGCTCGCCACGATCTGCATGGCGAGCGTGTCGCGGGCAGCGGGATTGGCGATGCCAGGCAACGGGCGAACATTCTGGTGGTGTGCGAGTAGCTGGGTGGAGATCTGCTGCTTTCGCTGCTGACGACTGGGCCACTTCATCGGCGGTCCTCCGGCTGCATCTTTTCCTCTGCCTTGCGAACCTGTTCGGCGATGCGGTCGCGCTGATCTTCGATCGCGGAATGATAGATGTTGTCATGCATTCTTTCGGAGATTTCCCTAATGGCTTCGTCATCCTGTCCTGCGAAGCTGATCTGAACAAGCCTACCGATATCCGACCAGTACGGATCGCCGAGTTCTGCATCCGGATCAACCTGCTGTCCGGCCCTGACCTTCTGCTCGAACGCGAGTAGATCCTCGATCTTCCGAAAGGGCTGTGATCGGGGCATGACCGGCATCTCGGCGGCACGCTGGTAGCCTTCGCTTCTGTACCGTCCGGCCTTATCTCGGTCGCAGTCGTACAGGTGCATGCTGCCGACCATGTGGATGTATTCGCCGAGTTCGAGATCAAGTTCGGCCGCCACCAGTTCCTGCAGCATCGTGAAGCAAAAGACGTCGTGCGGGAGGCCGAGATAGGCGTCGTTCGAGCGCATCGTCACGGACATGTGGAGGATGCCGCCTCGCCGATGGAACTGCAAAGTGGTGGTGCAGGGGATGTCGACGCCATCTTCCGCCAGGAGGTCCTTGGCCTCGTAAAGCTGGATGACGGTACGACGACTGCCATCCTTGCGCCGCATCACTTCAATCGCCGCCTGAAGCTGGTCGAAGCCGTGCCGCGACCTGATCCGGGGGCCATAGGCCCCGTTGACGATGGGTGGCTTACCCTCCTTAACGTAGAAAGGAATGTAGGCTCCGACGAAGGCAGCCTCGTCCGATCCGGAGAGATACCACAGCAATTCGCCGAGAGCGCTGAACGGACGGCCTCGCGTCTGAGACCGACTCAGCCGAGCGCGCGGCTTGGCAATACGGAGGGTCACACCGAGGAACTCAAGAGATCCACCGTTCGTGCTGGTATTGTGCACTCCGTCCTTCAGGAGAGCATCGTATAGGTCGTTGAGAACGTCATCGAGCCCGTCGCCAAGAAACTCCAACTCCCCACTCCCCGAGTAGAAAAAAGCGGTTGCGTCAGATATCTAGTTCTCCTGCCTCGCTTCGCAACAGGCGATCAGTAAATTCTTTGGGAGTATAAAACTCTGGTGTATGCGCCAATTTGGCACCTAAATTTAACAATCCATTACCCCGACATTCGTTGTTTACGATGGTTATTTTCTGTTTGCCCGAGAGCTTTCACATATGAGCGCTACAATCAGAGGATTTGGCGACGGTAAGTGACGCCAGCGACGCCCGGCTGCTTTCTGACTTCGGAATGGCGGGTTTCGGCCCGAGCTGACGCTCAGCAGTTCTTTCAGGAACGGCCGCTAAGTCCCAAGTCGAGCGGTTGGAGGCTGGAGACTGTGCGCTGCATGCCGGATATTCCGTGGCGCCCAAATCGGCAGCTTTATGGGGCTGGCTTTAGGTACCGATCCGGTTCTTGCTCGTCCTGAACTCGGCTAAGGCCTTGCCTTCCCGCGATGCCCCCTTTGCGTACGAGCGATTATCAAGCTTCGCCTTGTACCGCGGCCCCATCGCGTCGTTGATGATATCGAAGATGCGCTGCTCGAAGTGCCACTCCTCGAGATACCGGGCCTTGCGATCAGGATCGCGGGCCCGGCGGTACTTGTCTGCATAGTAGTTGACCTCTTCTTGCGCCTCCGCGCGGCGGGCCAGCGCCTCTTCCTGGCGCTGCTTCTGTTCATGGGTTTTCGGTCCCATCACCCGAGCATCCCCAGTGTTGGGATCAAGATGGATGTCGTCAGGATGGGGGATGGGCTGAGGCTCCGGGAGGCCCGCGTTGCGGCAGCGTTCGATCTCCTCCCGCCACTTATGCTGGTACTCGAACATCGTCCCGAACAGCTCGAACCGCGACGCGTGATGCTCGGCCTCCATGCGCGCGACCATGTCGGCAAGAGTCTTCTGGACGAAGCGATTGCCCTTCATTGCGGCGACACCCATCGCCCGGAACACCGCCTGGATCGCTGGCAGTTCGATAACCTGCTCACCCTCGCGGACCATGACCGGGCGATAGGCCTCGAGCCGAAGGTACTCTTCAGCGGCTTTCATACCGAACCCGGTGTTGATTTGCTTCTTTTGGGGCTTGGCGCGCTTTGGCCTACCGGCAGGATTGCCGGACACGCCTTTGCGGAAGCGGTGCTCTTCAGGCGGCCGGCCATAACCGACCTCGTAGGGAACAAGCGGACTTCCCTCGCTCATCAGGCAGCCTCCGCACCAAGGTCCGGACCCAACCGCAAGTCGGCGAGGTCCTCAAAGGTGTCGCCCGTGACCGCCAGTGTGGCACGCTTGCCAGTGAGCTTCTCCCAGCGCTGCACGATCGTGTCGCAGTAAAGCGGATCGTACTCGATCAGGCGTGCTGCACGGCCCGTCTTCTCTGCCGCAATCAGCGTCGAGCCGGAGCCGCCAAAGCAGTCGAGCACGATCTCACCGCGGCGGGAGCAGTCGCGGATTGCATCAGCAATGAGCGCGACCGGCTTCACAGTCGGGTGCATCGCCAGCTCTTCAGACCGATTGGCCCCGATCGAGCTGATGCCTGCATAGTCCCACACATTGGTGCGGTAACGGCCCGTTTCTCCAAGACCGAAGCTGTTGGTGTGCTCGGCGGTACCCTGTTTGAACACGAATATGAGCTCATGCTTTGAGCGGTAGAATGCGCCCATGCCGCCATTGGTCTTGTTCCAGACGACGAGGTTCTTGAACTCGGTGAAGACAGAGCGTCCAGCCGAGAGCAGCTCGCCCATGTGGCGCCAGTCCATGCAGACAAAGGCAATGGCACCGTCGCGCATGACCGCAGCGGCGTTGCCAAGTGTCTCGGCGAGGAAGCTCGTGAACTGGTTCTCGTTCATCTCGCCAGAGGCGAAGGCGAACTCGCGGTGCCGCACAGACCCGAGGCCGCAGACATTGCCATCGATCTTCACGTTGTAGGGTGGGTCTGTAAACACGAGGTCGGCGCGCTCGGTGCCCATCAGCGCGGCAAAGTCGATGTCCGAGCGCGCATCACCGCAAAGCAGCTTGTGCCGGCCAAGCTGCCAGAGATCTCCAGGGCTTGAGACGGCAAGTCCGGTCGCGACAACTACCACATCCGCTTCGTCCGCTACACCGTCCGGGTCCGCTTCGCTTGCCGCATCGAGGACGATATCGATCTCGGCGAGGCTAAAGCCAGTCAGCTCCACATCGAAGTCAAAGTCGACCAATGCCTGGAGCTCGATCGCAAGGATATCGCGGTCCCAGCCTGCATTGAGCGCCAGCTTGTTGTCAGCGATCACATAGGCCCGGCGCTCAGCTTCCGAGAGGTGTGAGAGGGCGATGGTTGGCACCGCTTTCCACCCCAGCAGTTTCGCGGCGCTGACTCTGCCGTGGCCCGCGATGATCTCACCCTCGTCCGAGATCAGCACCGGGTTGTTGAACCCGAAGCGCTCGATCGAGGCCGCGATCTGGCGGATCTGCTTTTTGGAGTGGGTACGGGCGTTGCCCGCATAGGCCTTCAGCGACGAGATATGGCGTTCGACAACCTGGGGAGCGGACATGGCGACCTCTTTCTTGACGATGTCGTATACATAGATTGAACGCTTGCAAATGTCAATCCCGGGCGTATGGATGTGCATAACCCGATTGAACGGCATCGCTTCCAATGTCCTTCGCCCGCAAACTTCACGACCTCAGAATCGCCCAGAAACGCTCGCTTCAGGACGTTGCCGATGCCGTGGGCGTCTCAAAGGCGCATGTCTGGAACCTCGAGAAGGGCAGCACCGCCAACCCGTCGATGGAGCTGGTGGTCAAGCTCGCCGAGTATTTCCGGGTGCGAGTCGCAGATCTCGTTGGCGAGGGGCCTGACAGCAGTGAGGAATCTCCCGAGATGATCGCGATGTTTCGCGACCTCAAGCAGCTCGGCGAGCGGGACCGCGAGACGATCCGGCTGCTAATGGAGTCAATGAAGAAAAGCCGGGGCTCGAGCGATTGAGCCTGAGCAGGATCGATCTCGACGGTATTGGTTCACCGTTGGCACTGGCGGAGAAGATCCACGAGCTGCTTCCAGACCTCGCTCCTGATTTTGACCTCGATGCGCTGTGCGCCGCGTTCGACATCCACTCAATCAATCGTGTTGAGACATCTGCGTACGAGGCGGCAATCGTTATGGACGTGCTTAAGGCGCAAGGAGCGATCCTGCTTGCCAAGGGCCGCCGGCGTGAGCGTGAGCGGTTCTCCATTGCGCATGAGTTGGGGCACTTCCTGATCGAGACCCACCGCCCGGTACCCGGACAGCCACTCTCCTGCGCGCTGAATGATCTCAGCCACACGGATACAAAGGCAGCCGATCGGCACAAGCGCATTGAGGCCGAAGCCAATCGGTTTGCTGCGGCACTGCTGATGCCAGCAGCAAAGGTCCGCAAAGCGATGACCGCACGCGAGCCCAACCTAGACGAGATTGTCAGTCTGGCCCGCAACTTCGCTGTCAGCAAGGAAGCGATGGCGCGTGTCTATGTCACGGCCTCGCGGGCTGATATCGCCGTCCTCATCCTCCAGCACGGCCGGATCCTGCGTGTGTATCGGTCCGCAGAGTTTCCTTGGATCCAAGTGCCTATTGGGCAACCCGTCCCGAACGGTTCCATTGCCGCTGGGAGCAATCATGAACCAGGCGAGCGAACCGAGATCGAGGAATGCGAGCCAGAAACGTGGCTGTCTGCTCGCGCCTGCGCAGACGTCGAAGTCATGACCGAGCAGGTGCTCGGTCAGGCAGGCGGTTTTGCCATGGTGCTTCTGCGCGTTGAGCGAGCAGACGCTTAACACGCGTTCAATGCGGCTCCGTCTGTACGGCAGCGTTCACTGTTCAAGCGCTAGCGATTCCCAGTTATGCTGGCTGGATTTCCCTGATCTGAAGGACTGAATTCCCTGTTCCGCGCACCGCCAGTTTGCCGCGCAAATGCCGGATTTCTGCGGATTGCGAACCCCTCAGAGGGGGTGCCGGTTGCCTCAAAATTGATGATTTCCCTGATAATCCTTCGAAAACAGGGAATATCAGCGGGAGAGCTGCTCGCTACGGACTGCGTCGCGCACCAGACAAACTGACAAGCGAAACAGACTTTGCCTTCGGGCACCCCCGCGGTGCAGACCTGCGTCGTTTGTGGGCCGGGTGAACGAGCTCCGGTTGCCCGGACAGCCCGCGATGTACGGCACCGCGACCGACTTCAATCAGCATGGATGCCCATTTCCAGGACTCGCCCGAATTCATCGCGAATTTGGACGAGATTGTACGCCGTTAACTATTTCTCTTTTGGTGCAAATGATTTTCAGTGTGGCTATCCTCGCCTGAAATCAGCGCTTCGGGCCTCTATTCTGATGCATTCCAGGTCCCATTCATCTGGCGGGCGCTCGATCGATCTCGCGCAGCAGCGGCCCTTTCAGCTCGGTGGGCTGGCGGTTGAACCCTCGTTATGCCGCGTCAGGTCTGGCACCGTGCATCATCTCGAGCCGCGTGTGATGCAAGTTCTTGTGGTGCTGGCCGAACATTCGCCCCGGGTGGTCAGCCGCGATGCCCTTGTCCAGCTCTGCTGGAACGGCCGAATCGTCGGCGAGGACGCGATCAACCGCGTGGTTGGTCGCTTGCGCAAGCTGGCCTGCGCCGACGGGGTCGAGCGGTTCCAGATCGAGACGTTCAAGAAAGTCGGCTACCGGCTGCTTGGCCAGATCGATCGGCCGATCTTCTTCGCGGGAGAAATTGGCGAAGCCGCGCAGTCGGAGCCGACAGCGGAAGTGCGGGGCGCAGCCGCCACGATCCCCGGCCTCGCCGTGCTCCGCTTCCGGCAGCCCGAGCGCGGCGGCGATGAAGGGGATCTGGCCGAAGGCATGGCCGAGGAAATCATTGCCAACCTGACACGCACGCCGCTGCTGCGCACCATTTCGCCGCTTTCCTCGCTCTCCTACCGCCCCGCCGCCGGCGGTGCGCGCCAGGCCTGCGAAGACCTCGGCGTGCGCTATCTGGTGCAAGGGCAGATCCGCTGCCTTGCCGGAGAACTGCATCTGCTCCTCACCCTCGTGGCCGGGCAGAGCGACAAGACGATCTGGAGCGCGCGGTACAGGCGGCCCATCGGTGATCTGGTCGCCGTGCAGACGGAGCTTGCCGTGGAGATTGCCGGTGCGATCGGGCCGGCGATCCTGCATCACGAACAGCTCGAGGGTCGCCGTACACCGCCCGGTCGCGACTTCTGGAATCTGCTCATCCGCGCCCGGTTCCATATCTGGAAAGGCAAGGTGGATGACCTCGAACAGGCCGACGCGCTGCTCCTCCAGGCGTTGATCGAAGAGCCCGAAGACGCGGCGGCGCTCTCGCTGCTGGCGATGGCCTCGCTAGGCCAGCAGTGGTCGGGCGGGTGCCCGGATCCGGCGTGGTTCCTGCAAAAGGCCGACGGCTATGCGCGCCGCGCGCTTGCCGCAGACAACCGGTCTGCGATGGCGTTCCATGTCATGGGGATCGTGCTGGCGCAGCAGGGCGCGCATGAACAGGCACTCGCGGCGCAACTGCGGTCGCTGGAGCTGAGCCCCGGCAATGCGCAGGCCCTAGGTGAACTGGCCCGGCTCATGGCGTTTGGCGGGGGCGATACAGGGCAAGTCCTGTCACTGGCCGATTCCGCGCTCCAGCTGAGTCCGAACGACCCGCACGACTGGTTGTGGATGTGGTCGAAAGCGATCGCGCTGTTTCTGGCCGATCGTCCCGAGCAGGCGCTGGGTGCGGCGCGGGCGGCTGCGGCGCGGCGGCCGGACTATGTTTTCCTGCAAGGTATCGTTGCCGCTTGCGCCGCCAATGCCGGGGACATGGCGACCGCTCGCAGCGCCTGCGCGCGGATCAAGGCCTTGTCGCCTGATGATAGCGGCCGCGAGCAGCGGCTGGGCCACCCGTTTGTGCATGGAGACGATGCGCAGCGCTTCATGGCTGCGCTCGCACTGGCCGGGTGGGACGAGCGGGTGCAGACGAACGATCCACAGACATCGCCGCAGGCAGAGGGCCCGGGCGCCCGCACATTCTGGACGTCGTCCTTGCCGCGCTGGTGGCGGCAAGCGACCTGACCCGATCGCATGTGCCGGGCTGACCGGCAGCCCGGGACTGTCTGCGGCGCAGCTGCCTTTTCAGCGAATCAATGGGAGCAAAGTTCCAGCTTCGGTTCAGTCCGTCGGCAAAGCGCTTGCTGCGGGCCCCAATGACGCGCTCGCTGCAGCCATCCTCGCATCGTCGCTACAATGGGGATCTCGCTGTGCCCGTCAGGCCGGCCAGCAACCGATTGAGGCACCGCATTTATCGGCATATCATCGGCATTTGATCAGGCGCCGGTCATGTCGGCGGGCACCTGATGTGCCTATTGTCCGCCGCTTGGGTCCTTGCCCCAATTCGGTGATCCGCACCTTGGCCCTGTTGCCGGGGGGCGATCACCGATGCGGGCCGAGCAGGGCGCAGCTGGCAGGATCGTATATGGCACCAATCGGGACTTGGGGAGATTGCCGTACGTTGTGCGGACGCAAGGCGGGGCACGGGGCATGCGGATCGCCGGCATGATCGGCCATGACAACTCCGCCACACCGGCTGCGGCCGATCTCTTCAACCAGTTGCCCGTCGGAGCACGCTACATCGAGCAGGCGCTGGGCATGGTAGCCGACTTTCTGATGCGCGGCGAGGCGATCAGGGCCGCACGGGTGAGCCTCGACAACCCGGCTTTGGGCCGCCGTCTCTACGTGGAGCGCAGCCGAGCAGAGCGCGAATGGGCGCGCGGCGCGCCCCTGCGCCAGCGGTTGAGCTATGGTCCGGCCACGATCGGCCTCATCGAAGTCGATCTCGACCAAGGCAGCAACGATGCTTTTGCAACGCAGGATGCCATGGCGCAGCTGGCTCCGCCATTCGCGCGCTATTGCCGCCGCGCCGAAGTCGAGCGCTGGAGCATGGCTGAATATGGCGTCCCGTTGGCGTTCGTGGGCGGCAGTCCGGCACTGCTTGCGCATGAAACCGCGCTGGAACGCGCCAGCCTGAGCGACCTCCCCGTGCTGCTGACGGGCGAATTCGGGACGGAGAAGCTGCTTTCGGCATTGTCGATCCATTGCCTGAGCGAACGGGCGCGCGGCCCCCTTGTCGAGGTGAACTGTGCCGAGCCGCGAGGGGATCCGGCCGCGTGGTTTTCCGCAGCCGAGCGCGGGACGTTGTTCCTCAATGGTATTGAACGGCTCGCCCGCTGCCATCAGGAGCGATTGCCGCTCTATATGCGCTCGCACCTCGGCCAATGGCTGAAGGGGCCGGGAGCCGGCGATGTCCGGGTCATTGCCTCCACCTGCGAAGACCTCGTCGATGCAGCGGCTGACGGGCGTTTTTCACGGGCCTTGCTGGCCGAGATCGACATGCTCAATCTCGCCGTGCCGCCGCTGCGCCTGCGCCGGACCGATATCGAGCCGCTGGTCGATTGGACCTTGCGCCGCAATGGCTTCGACCCCGCGCAGAAGAAGAGTCCGGCACTCATCGCGCTGCTGCAGCAGTACGACTGGCCGGAAAACCTTGTCGAACTGGAGCGCGTGATCATGCGGCTGGTGGTCATGACCGACGGCCTGCCGATCCGGTGCAGCGATGTGCAACGCTACGCCCCGTGGATCGCTGGCTCCGGGCAGGGGGCGGGGTCCGCGAGAAGCGGATCGGAGGCGCCTGTATCGGCTCCCGGGCCGATCGAGGCGCCGGACTGGGCGCAACGGGTCTTCGCCGATGATCAGGAAGCACTGGGATCGGTCCACCCTTGCCTGCGCCGTGCGCTGGCGCATCTCGCGCGGCACTATGGAGAGCCGCTGAGCATCGGTGGTCTGGCCTCTCTCAGCCACGCCAGCGCCTCGCATCTGGGCTATCTGTTCCGCACCGAGCTGGGCATGAGCTTCAAGATGCTGCAGGCCCGACTGCGCATCCTCCATGCCCAGCGCTTGCTGGCCCACCGCGACAGGCTTCCGATTACCGAGCTGGCGCTGATGCTGGGCTTCGCCGATCTCAGCCACTTCGAGAAGACCTTCCGCAAGCAGGTCGGGATCAGCCCGTCCGCTTACCGGCGCGCGCATCAGGGCCAGTGATCCCGGCAGCGGTGTTGGGGCTGCGTGGTTGTGCGGCCTTTGCCCGCCCGGTCATTGGAAGAGGTCTGGCACTTCCTGCAGAACGGAGACGGCATCCTCATCGAACAGCTCATCAAGGATTGCCACGATATCCCCGACCGCCGAGGGTTCGGCGATCGACAGCAAGGCGCGTACTTCGGGCGCGATCTGCGGCTTGGCGATGGCCTCGTCGATGAGCAGCTTTGCATCATCCCGCGAGAAGATCGTCAGCGGGGTCGGGCAGCGGCGCAATCCCCGCGCCTGTGCCAGCAGCCGCAGCCGGTGGTCGATCACCATGTCCCACAGACTGCCCGCTCCGAACAGAGGCAGCGCCTGCAGGTCGCAGTTGGGGAGATTGAGCCGGATCAGGATCATGATCAGACGATTGCGGAACAGCGTAATGATATGCGCGACCTGTTCGGGGGTGGCAGGCAGGATCGCCACGATCGCGCGATCGTTGTAACCCAGATACCGGGATTGGGCAATTTCCGCCAGCCTCTGCGCGATCACGGCAGGTGGCAGGTTGGGATTCTGCAGCGCGTGGGCGATTCCCGGCAGATAGCGGATGATCGAGATCGGATCGGCATCGAAGGGGTTGTGCTGGAGGTAGACCGCGGTCTCGAGCTCGCTCCAGCTCCGCACGGCCTCGACATGGGCAAGGCCGGTCAGCCCTTCGGACATGGCGGTGGCCCGCTGATCAAGGATGCGGCGAACTCCGGCGACATCGCGGTGCTTGAGGGATTGCTCCAGTTGGCGCCAGACCTCGGTGGTCAGGAGGACGTCGGATGTCGAGTAGACATGCGAAAGGATCACGCCGCCGGGTGCGCAGAGTTCGGCAAAGCAGCCGATCAGCGATGCCGACAGGCAGAAATCGAGCACGATGATGTTGGCGCGCACACCAGACCGGACCATCGGACTGACCAGATTGTCGCGCAGGTCCTTGGCCGTCCAATGCGCGAACCGGCCAAGATCGCCGTGCCCCTGGTTGATCACCAGCAGATCGAGCGAGCGGTCGACCGAAGGCGCGGCGGGCGGCAGGGTCAGCGCCTTGCGCAGCGCCGCCCGGTTGCGGGTGAGGACGAGCTTGAGCGCCATGTTGGAGGCCGCATAGCTTTGCGGATAATCAGCGCCGCGGCCGATCGCGAGGCTGTCGGAGCTGATCATCAGATGATGACCGGTGCCATCGCGCAGGGCCGCCGTGGCCGGATTGTGGATTGCCGGATCGATCGCCCGCGTCGCGATCTCGCCCAGCGCATCGGTGGTCCGGCGAAGTCGGGACCGGCATCCATAGTCTTCGATGTCCGCCGTCTCGGCGCGATACTCGCCGACAAGGTCGCGCAAGCCCAGCACCGGCAATCCCCAGACGTAGGTCAGCAGGGGCCGCGCCGGCGGCGGCAACACGACAAATTCGATGGCGAGCCCGGCATAGTCGGCCGTTCTGGCATCGCCGTTGACCGGCTGGAAGGTGAGCGTGAGATCGGCCTGGTTCCAGAACAGCCGGATCACCTGCGCGCCGGGATCGTCGCTGCGTTCGAACCGACCGGCAAAGCGGGCTTGCTGCAGGCAATCCTGCACGGCATCCTGCAGCAGCTCGAACAGCACGGGAGGGGCGGCGTGCGGGTTTGAGGAATAGACCCCGATCGAGATGAAGGCGGTCGGATCGAGATCGGCAGTGCGCAGCGAATTGGCATAGGAGCCTTGCAGCCAGGCGCCGTAACTGCCCCGGATCGCCGCCTGCAGTTCGCGTTCCTCGGTCGGCGAGACCAGATGGCTGGTGAAGAAGAACTGCAGAAAGGCGTTGAGCTCGGCATTGCGGCCGAGCACGAATGCGGCGCGCTCCTTGAGGTGGGCCTCGGCCCATTGCGAGACCTGCTCGGCAAACCCGATCGCCCTTGCAAGGCAGAGCGGCCCGGGCTGTTGATTGAGAGTGTTCAGCATGTCCGCCACCCCTGGGGGATAGGGCGCCTCTTGCGGCAAGGCGGGCACGAGCGGGGCGAGGACCGCATCGAATGCCTGCGCAAATCCCATGACCGGCCCCTGCGCACCGTTGAAGCCGATGTCCTTGTCCAGACCATAGGCCTTGATGAAATCGGCGAGCGTGACCAGCAGCGCGCGGCGGCTGGGAATGTCCTGCACCCGCAGCACCTCATCGTAGGAAAGCGGCAGTCGGGCCTGGACAACAGCGCCATGGTGGGCCGCGACCAGCGCATCGACACCGGGCAGGTTGAGCATGTTGTAGAGTCGCTCGATCCGGACGGGAGCCTTGCGCAACGAGTGCGAGTGGCCGGCGAACACCTCGCGTACCATCATCAGGTATTCGGCGATGTAGTATAGCGGCCCGGGGTAGGGAACGAGATCGGGTGCGATCTGGATGTTCTCGCGCAGATGACGCCACTGTTCCAGCGCCTCGATCGTGTCATAGCGCGGCAGGCCGATGTCGATCAGCTCGGCCTTGCAGTTGGCCTTGTGGCGGCGCGGTAGCGGGTCCTGCAGTTCATCCTCGTTCAGCCAGTCTTCCAGCGCATCGAGGTCGATCCTGTCCCAGACCACATCGAGCAACTGGGCCTGGTTGGGCGGCGGCGGATCGGGCGGTTGCACGAGATCCGCCAGCTCTTGTTGCATCCGGGCCGCATGGTGGTGGAGCAGCGTGTACAGTTCGGCGTTGAAATCCTGCAGCGCCATCAGCACTTCGTTGGAGACGCGCCGGAACAGATCGTACCAGTCGGCCGGGGGCAGTTCGGGATTGATGACGATCTGCGTGTCCCAATCGTTCTTGCCGCGCTGTGGCTGTCCCTCGAGATACCGCAGCGCGCGGCCGCCCTTGAGAAAGAACAGCGTGTTGTTCGCCGGATCGACACGCCGGATCCGGTCGGCCAGTTCCACGATCTTGTCGCGCAGCCAATCGTTCAGCCAGGGATGACCGTTGGTCATCAGATCGGTCAGCGCACCGCTGGCCTCGGCAATCGCCTCGTCGCTCAGATGGCGAGGCGATTCGATCTGGTACCGGACCAGCAGCCGGAAGAGATAAAAGGTTTCGATCACGAAGAACATCTGGACCGAGCCGAGCCCATTGGCCGCCTCGGTCAAGTTGCGGCGCGCCATTTCGATGTGCCGGATGATCTCGGCAAATCTCGGCACGGTGTTGGCCTGTGCGATCTCATGCCGCAGGCCACCGAGCGCGTGGGTGGCAGCATCGATCGCCGGGACTTGCCACTGGTCGGAATCCGGCAGGCTTACGAAGATGGCCCGCACCGCTCTGGCCCGATCGAATGCTGTCCGGAGAACCTGGCGCAGCTTGTCGACATCGACCTGTGCTCCGCCGCGGGGCTGCAGCAGCGCTTCGGCGTCCTTGAGCAGATGACGGATCGCGCGCAGTTTGTCATTGATCAGCGGGTGCGGATCACCGTCATAAGCCTCGCCCTGCCCGACCCCGAGCAGGCGCGGTGCGCCAGCATCGAAAAAGTAGAATTGTCCCAGCGCCTTGCCTTCGGCAAGCTTGCGCTGTTCGGGATTGTCCATTCCGCGCACGGCATCGTGGACAATCCCCTGGTATTCGGTTTCCATCGCTTGCAACGGGTGTACGGCCGCCGCCTTCCAGGTCAGCGCGGCATCGCGCGGTGCCGCGAGGCTGATCTGCTGCTGCAGCCGCGCTCCGGCGATCTCGGCGACCTGTTCAAGCGCCTGCTTCGGATCAACCGCCTCTGGCCGGACCTGGAGGATGCGGACCATGGGCTAGCGCGCTCCCGGCAAACGGGGCGATCCCGCTCGGCAACCCGGGTTGCCGTCAGGCATCGCTGGTCTCGGCGACGACATCTTCCGCGTAGATCCCGGCCTCGGTTGCCCGCTCCTGGGCTTCCTCCATCGCCCGGACATTGCGCCATTGGTCCAGTTCGGTCTCGAAATCGGCGAACTCGACCGCCAGTTCGGCCAGTCGCTGCGCTCGGTCGACCTTCGCCATCTCCTTGTTTGCCCGCAGAGCTTCCCGCCGCGCCTCAAGTGCCGCATGGCGCTCCAGATAGGCGGCTTCGCGCTCAGTCAGGCTGAGGCGCTGTTTGCGCTTGATCATGGCTCTTGTTCCTCCTTGGCTAGATCGGACATGTTTGTTCCGGGCGCACGCGGATCGTGTGTCGGGTGACCGAACGGATTGATGATCTGATCGGAAGAAGCCGCCTTCTGCAGGCTGCTGAGGGCGATGATACCTGCCGGGTCAAGCTGGACACGGGCAACGTAATCGCCGGCAGCCATGCTGTAGTGGCAGGTTGCGCCGTCCTGACCCATGAAAGGCTGGCGGATCTTGGCCCGCAAGGTGATGGCCTTGACCGTCTCGACATAGGCTTCGAAGCGATTGCGCGCCCAGGCTTCGCGGTGCGTGAACCAGTTTTCGTCACCGACAAAACGCGTGTTCAGGACAATCTCGCGGACGCAGGCGGAAATCCGTGCAAAGCCCAGCGCGCGCCCGGAGGCCGCCCACATCTCGACCGCAAGCGCGACATCATCGGGGCTGCTGAGCGGACTGGTCTGCGGGCAATCCAAGGCATGGAAGGCCAGCGGCGACAGCAGGTGAACGGCGGATTGCGACGCCTCAGCAAGCTCTGCACGCCCGGCCTTGCCGCCGGAAAGCTTTTCAGAAACGCCGATATAGCATCGAAAGAAATCGATGAACTCGAGCGGCGTGCGGCTTTCGGACTTGGCGAAGCCTGCCGCATCGACGCTCGTGGCCGCGCTGATCCGGTGCTCCTGCACCCAGTCCGCCAGATTGGCGATCGCGACCTGATCGGTAAAGGAAGCCACTTGGAACAGATCGAGGTCGGGGAGCTGGAGCGTACCGAGCCAGTCCATCCCCGCTCGCAACTGGTCGATTGTCAGCAACCCGTGCGCGCTGAAGATGAGCTTCAGACGTTCATTCTGCGCCACAGGCTCGCCTTCGATCTCGGCGCGGGCAATCAGCTGGAGGTCTTCCAGGGGCAGTGTCATCAGCTTGATCGGGCTGACGATCAGCCGCAGGTGCGGCAGATAGGCAAACGGACCGCCGTGCAACCCGGACTGGATCGCACCGACCATCTGGCTCTCATCGGTGAAGCTGGCTCTGACCTCGTTGCCGTGGAGTGCCCACCGCGCCCACACGGTGCCGCCGTCGATGAACGCGATCGTCTGGCGGGTGAGCTCGGAAATCGCGCTCCCGTCCTTGATCAGTTTCGGGCCGATGAAGATAGCCATCAGCCAGACTTGAATTCGCCGATGATGGCATTGGAGGCCTTGCCGATCGCGGCGAAATCGGCCGTCGCGTTCGCCATCATCGTCTTGGTGATCGCAAGAAACGCCTGCATGTCGGGCTGCCCTGTGGCGAGATACTCCGCCATGGCCACGCCGGTTGCGGTCGTCGCGATGGTCGAGATGTTGCGCAGGTTGTCCGCCGCATCCTGAATGGCGATGGCAGCGGTCTGGGCAACCGACTGATAGGCCTTGCCCGCGCCGCTTGTCAGGACCGTCTGCGGCCCCATGACCGCATCACGGCTGTTGACGACCGCATCGATCAGCGCCTGGTCGATCTGGGTGCCGCTCATTGTGTCTCACTCGCGCTTGGTGGGTTCGGGTCGGTCTTGTCGGCCTGCGGCTGCGCGGGAGCGGCGCTCGCAGCCGGTGGACCCGAGACCGGAGCAACCGGGGCTGGCTGCTCCGGCGGCTTGGGCATGAAGTTCTTGATCGCCTCGGCAATGCCCGAAAGCGTCGAGCTGGCTGCAGTCCCGTTCTTCATCTCGGCGCCGAGCGTGTTGATCGCGCGGTCGGCCTGGGCCTTTGCCGTTGCCACCGCCACAGCGCCGTCGGGAGGACTATCGGGCGGTCCATCCAGCGGGGGAATGACGGGAGGATCGACTGGCGGCACGTGCGGTTTGACCGGCTCTCCACCCCAGCGCGACTGCAGCATTCTTGCGCAAGCCGCCGTGGTTGCGGCCGAGCTGACCATGCTGTTCGACTGCTGCCGCATCACCGCGTTGTGCATGGCCATGCCCAGGGTTTCGGCCATCACAGCGTTCAGCATCGCCTGCGCATTGTTTTGCGACGAGCCGGTGTTGATGAAGTTCACGGCAGCGACGGAATCGATCATCTGCTTGTTGAGACTGCTCTCGGTCATGGCGGTCCACTCCCCGCTGATAAGATTCGGACGATCACCTTTGCCAAGGCCGTTGCACCGATCAGTTGTCCGCGTTGCTGGGCAAAGGCGGCATTCCCCATCACCAGTGCGATGGAATTGGCGTTCGCCAGATAGGTCATCCCCATCGCCTGCTGCGGGGACGCGCCGGCGTTGATCATATCGACATCGCCGACCCCGCGTGCGATGACGGTGAGGCCTGTGGCGGAGGGCATCCCGGCTGCCCGCTCAGACCGTTAACGCCGGATCCGCGCTGTCGCCGCGCCGGTCGAGCCGATATCGATCGAAAGCAAGGTGGCGACACCCTGCGTGGTAGAGGCCTGCATCGTGACGCTGGACTGCTGCTGGTTCGCCGTTGCGTTGTGGGCCGCGTTGGCAAGCGCCTGACTGGTGGAGATATAGAGATTGCCCATGGCCACGGCCGGGGCATCACCGACCACTTTCACATTGGCCTGCGATACCGAATCGGTGATCTGGCTGTTGAGCGAGGTGGGAAAGGCCACTGTCTAGTTCCTCTCTGAACGGGTTTCGCAAAGCGGACGGGGGCAAGCTATTTCGGCACGGCCGCAAGGATCAGTGCGACCCCTGCCGAAGTCGCGGCTTGGCTGGTGATGTTGAGCTGCTGTTGCGCCTGCACGGCATTGTGCGCGGCAAGCGCCAGAGCCTGGGCCGAGGCCTGGTACAGGTCGGCCATGGCGATCGACGGCGCAGAACCGATGACTTGAAGATTGGCCTGCGAGACCGAATCTGTAATCAGTTCATTGACGGGCGTCGGGAAAGCCATCGACTGTCATCATCCCTGCGGACCAGGGGCGTTTCCTTGCCCAGCTTCAGCAGCGATCGCGGCATGCTGAATTCACGCTGGGCCCGGAACGCCGTAGCCGGTCTGTCAGCTGCCGAGGATGCTCTTGGTCGCGATCCCGGTCGATGCGGTGTCGAGCGAGTAGAGCGTGGCGACGCCCATCGTCGTCGCGGCCTGCGCGGTGACGTAGCTCTGTTGCTGGGCGTTGGTCGCATTGTGCGCCGCATTGGCCAGCGCCTGCGCGGTCGCCTGATAGAGGTTGCCCATGGCAAGGGCGGGGGCATCGCCCAGAACCTTGACGTTCGCCTGTGTGACGCTGTCGGTGATCTGGTTGTTGACGGCGGTCGGGAAAGCCATGCGAAATTCCTTTTAGTGGGGTCGGTTGAACTACAGGCCGCGCGGCGTGCTGTTCAGGATGGCGGACGTGGCCTTGCCGGTGGAGGCCGTATCGAGCGAGTAGAGCGTGGCGACGCCCATCGTGGTGGCGCTCTGCGCAGTGACATAGCTCTGCTGCTGGGCGTTGGTGGCATTGTGGGCCGCGTTGGCCAGCGCCTGCGCGGTCGCCTGATAGAGGTTGCCCATGGCCATTGCAGGGGCATCGCCGAGCACCTTGACGTTCGCCTGGGTGACGCTGTCCGTAATCTGGTCGTTCACTGCAGTCGGGAATGCCATATATCCTCCTGTGAATCGGTCGGGTCTCACCGGCCCGAAAGTCCAATCGACAGGGGAAGCGTAACCAGCATCGCCTGGTTCTGGACAGTAGTTTCCGCTCAAAAATGCGGGCGCTTTGCGTAATTGTCAGATGATGAGATTTGCCGGATCCTGGCGATTATGTCCGCATGCGCCCCTCGGCGGATGGTCCAGTTCAGGAGCCGGCGGCGAGGAACAGCGCGATGGCAGAGGCCTGGGCGGAAGCGCCCACCTGGTCCGACCCGCCGCTCCACAGGCCATCTATCGGCTCGCTGCCGTCGCCGCCGAGCGCCCACACGGCGTCGCTGTTGCGGGCGAGCCATGTGCGGAGCTCGGCGCGCTCGGGGCCATCGGGCAGGGCTTCGACCAGATGGCCGAGGTGATAGACGAACACGCCCTTGAACATCGGCCCATCCCGGCCGAGCGCATCGGAGGGTTCGGTCAGCAGCCCTTGCGGCGTGACCAACGTGCGCGTGGCTGCGAGGGCGGTGCGCAAGGCAGCCGCGCGGTATTGCGGATCGCCGGTGATCGCGGTGAGATCGCTGAGGCCGCCGAGCAGGACGCCCTGGTTGTAGGTGTAGCGCGGGGCGCCGTTGTTGCGGCACTGGGCATCGAGTCCGTCGTTGATGAGGCCGTCCGGGCCGATCATCCCCGAAGCGGCGAACCAGCCCCAGATGCGTGAGGCCCAGTCGCGGTAGGCCTCCTGCCCGGTGGCGCGGTAGAGCCGGGTCGCGGCGGTGAGCAGCAGTTCGTTGGTGATCGCGTTCTTGTAGGAGTGTTTCGGGTCCCACCAGATGCCGCCGCCGCAGTGGTCGTCCCAGTGATCGGTGACGAGGCGGGTGAAGGTGCGGGCGGCCCAGTCCAGCAGTTCGGGGTCGTGGTCCACCTGCCAGGCATCGACGCTGGCGATCACGGCCCAGAGATCATCGTCGTTGAGATAGCGCCCCTCGCGGTTGCGCACGGCGGAGGCGATCCTGCCGGACCAGCGCGGGTCTGCGGTGCGGCGCTGGTAGTCGATCAGGATGTCGGTGATGGGGAAGCGCTGCCAGTTCTCGCTGGCGTTCCAGCCGTCGTCCTTGCCCCAGACACGGTCGAGCGTTTCGGCGGCGGCGGCGGCGCGGGTTTGCCATGCGGGGGTTTCGGCGCGGGCCGTGGCGGCGGTGAGCAAGAAAAGCAGGGCGGCGAGCAGGCGCATCGGTCAGGCTGTCTCCTGGCGGCGGAACAGAAGTGCGCCGCTGACCAGCATGACCATCAGCCCGGCGAAGATCGCGGCGAGTTCGCGGTTGCTCCACGCCATCGTCACCAGCGCGAGGCTGGCCATGGCGAGCGCGAATGCGGGGGCGACCGGGTAGAGCGGGGCGCGGAAGGGGCGGGCGAGATCGGGCTCGGTGGTGCGCAAGCGGAATAGCGCGGCCATCGAGACGACGTACATGAGCAGCGCACCGAAGGCCGAGAGCGTGACCACGCTGGCGGTGAGCGATTGGCCCGCGATGCTGACGAAGGTGTCGCTGTAGATCGCCGCGATGCCGACCACGCCGCCCGCCAGCGTTGCCACATGCGGTGTGTTGAAGCGCGGATGCAGGCGGGCGAACACGGCGGGGAGGTAGCCCGCGCGGCCCAATGCGAAGATCTGGCGGGCATAGCCCATGATGATGCCGTGGAACGAGGCGACGAGGCCGAACAGCCCGAGCCAGACCAGCATGTGCAGCCAGCCGCTGGAGGCGCCGACCGCGCGCTTCATCGCCTGCGGGAGGGGGTCGTTGAGGCTGGCAAGCTCGGCCCAGCTGCCCGAGCCGCCGGCGAAGAGCATGACCCCGAAGGCGAGCACCGTCAGCGTGAGGATGCCGGAGATATAGGCGCGGGGGATGGTGCGGCGCGGCTCCTTCGCTTCCTCGGCGGCCATGGCGACGCCTTCGATGGCGAGGAAGAACCAGATCGCGAAGGGGAGCGCGGCGAAGATTCCGCCCACCGCGGCGGGGGTGAAGTGGTCCTGCCCGGCCCAGCCGCCGGCGAGGAAGTTCGACCAGCGGAATGCGGGGAGGACGACGGCCATGAACACCAGCAGTTCGCCCACCGCGAGGAGCGTCACCACAACCTCGAAGCTCGCCGCGATGTGCACGCCGACGATGTTGAGCGCCATGAACACGGCATAGGCGCCGAGCGCGGCGTGCTTGGGTTCGAGGGCAGGGAACTGCACGTGGAGATAGGCGCCGATGGCAAGCGAGATCGCGGGCGGCGCGAACAGGAATTCGACCAGCGTGGCGAACCCCGCGATGGCGCCGCCCAGCGGTCCGAAGGCGCGCAAGGCATAAGCGAATGGGCCGCCGGCGTGGGGGATCGCCGTGGTCAGCTCGGTGAACGAGAAGATGAAGGCGATGTACATGGCCGCGACCGCCACGGTGGTGACGAGAAAGCCCAGCGTGCCCGCGCTGGCCCAGCCATAGCTCCAGCCGAAGTATTCGCCCGAGATGACGAGGCCGACAGCGATCGCCCAAAGGTGGGAGGGGCCGAGGCTTTTCTGCAGCTGGGGTTCGTTCATGCGCGGCTGGGGTCCTTGGCGGGCAGGGCGGGCGTCTGGTCGTCCTTGAGCGCGACGCCCGAAAGCTGAAGGCGCAGCGCCTCCCGCAGCAGCCAGCCAAGTGTGCGCGCGGCGTCTTCGGGCGAGAGGCCGCCTGCGCTGTGGATATTGGAGATGCAGTTGCGCTCGGCATCGCTGCGGCCGGGGCGGGGGGCGAAAGTCAGGTAGATGCCGAGGCTGTCGTGGACGCTGAGGCCGGGGCGCTCGCCGATGATCATCACCACGACGCGGGCGCCGAGCGCTTCCCCGATGGGATCGCCAAGCGCGACGCGGGCTTGCCGGGCGATGACGACTGGGCCGATGGCGAGATCGCCAAGCTCTGCGGCGCAGGCCTTGAGCAGCCGTGCCGCGCCTGCTTGCACGCCGGTTGCAGAAAGGCCGTCGCCGATGACGAAGCAGACGTCGCAGCGGGTGCCTGTCTCGGCCAGCAGCGCGGTGGACCGATCCGACAGGCGGCGGCCGAGATCGGGGCGGCGCAAGTAGGTGGCGCGGTCCGGCGCGTCGCTTTCCACGTGCAGCACCGGCAGCGGGGCGAGTGCGGCTTCGAGTGCCGCGGTATCGAGCGCGGCGTGGACGGCATCGCGGGCGCGGGCGTGGGCGAGCTGGAAATCGAGCACTTCGCCCAGCGGCAGGGCATTCCCGATGCGGCCGAGCGCGATGCGCGCCGGGGTGGTCCGCCGCAGCCGTGCCCACAGTTCGCCCGGCACAACCTCGCTCAAGCCATGGTCTCCGCGATCTGGCGCACGAACGGCGAGGCGCCGTCTGCCAGCGCGCGCAGCGTGCCATCCGGCGCAGCGATGCCGACCGCTTCGAGCCATGCCTCGAATTCGGGCGCGGGGCGCAGGCCCATCACGTGGCGCAAGTAAAGCGCGTCGTGGTTCGAGAGGCTCTGGTAGGAGAGCATGACGTCGTCGCTGCCCGGCACGCAGATCAGGAAACTGCAGCCCGCGACGGTGAGCAGCGTCATCAGGCTGTCCATGTCGTCCTGATCGGCCTCGGCATGGTTGGTGTAGCAGACGTCGCAGCCCATCGGCAGGCCGAGCAGCTTGCCGCAGAAGTGATCCTCCAGCCCCGCGCGGACGATCTGCTTGCCGTCGTAGAGGTATTCCGGCCCTATGAAGCCGACGACGGTGTTGACGAGGAGCGGATCGAACGCGCGGGCGACAGCATAGGCGCGCGCTTCCATCGTCTGCTGGTCGACGCCGTGGTGGGCATTGGCGGAGAGCGCGGAGCCTTGGCCGGTCTCGAAATACATCGCATTGCGGCCCACAGTGCCGCGCCCGAGCGCCTGCGCGGCGGCATGGGCTTCGCGCAGCACGGCAAGGTCGATGCCAAAGCCCGCGTTGGCTGCCTCGCTCCCCGCGATGGACTGGAACACCAGATCGACCGGCGCGCCGCGCTCCATGATCGTCAGCGCATTGGTGACATGGGTGAGCACGCAAGTCTGCGTCGGGATCGCATAGGCTTCGCGCAGTTCATCGAGCATGCGGATGAGCGTGGTGGCGGCGGGGACGGAATCAGTCGCCGGGTTCACCCCGATCACCGCATCGCCGACACCGTGGAGCAGGCCATCGAGCACCGCGGCCGCGATCCCGCGCGGATCATCCGCCGGGTGGTTGGGCTGGAGGCGGGTGGAGAGGCGGCCGGGGAGGCCGATGGTGGTGCGGAAGGCCGTGACCACGCGGATCTTCTTCGCGACCGCGATCAGGTCCTGATTGCGCATCAGCTTGGAGACCGCGGCGGCCATTTCCGGCGTCACCCCGCGCGCGATGGCGGCAAGCGCGGCTTCGTCTGCCGCTTCGCTCAGGAGCCAGTCGCGAAAGCCGCCGACGGTGAGGTGCGCGATGGGCGCGAAGGCGGCGGGATCGTGGCTGTCAATGATGAGGCGGGTGACTTCGTCGCTTTCGTAAGGGGCGACGGCTTCGGTGAGGAAGGTCTTGAGCGGGAGATCGGCGAGGACCCACCGTGCCGCGACCCGCTGGGTTGCGCTGCTTGCGGCGAGGCCGGCCAGTTCATCGCCCGAGCGGAGCGGGCTGGCGGCGGCGAGGACGGCCTTGAGGTCCGCGAAGCCGTGCCGTTCGCCGCCGAGATCACAGGTATATGGCAAGATCGCGGCCCTCCATGGGGCGATGGTATGCCGCGATCTTGCTGCAGCGCAATGGAAGTTTGGAGAACTTACTCCGGAATGCGCCAGCGGATCACGCCCGAATAGCGGCCCGCCACCAGATCGCCGTGCTCGTCCCGTGCGGGGGTGAAGCGGGCGCGCTGGGATAGCTTTGCGCAAGTGGCCGCATCGAGGTCGGCCGAACCGCTCGACTGCGCGATACGGCAATCGCGCACGCGGCCATCAGGGCTGATCGTGAGCTCGAAGCGCGTGGCGCCTTGATCGCCGCGTCGCAGGGCGGCCGTGGGATAGTCCGCATCCGAGACCCACTTGCCCGGCGCACCCAGCGGCTGAACGGCGCGCGGGCTGAAGGTGGGGCTGGGCGAACTGGCGGGTAGCGGCGGCAGCGGCAGTCGCAGGGTTTCATTGCCGTAGTCCGCCCCGGCTGTCGGTAGCGGGCCAAGCTCGATCGTCGTGTCCGGCCCCGGCAGCGGCACCGGCGTCGGAAGCGGATCAGACCGGGTGAGGGTCTTCTGCGCGGGCGTCTTGGGCTCGACTGTCGGCTGCGGGCTGGGCGGCGGCGGGGGCGGCATGTAATTCCAGGCCGGAAGCCAGTTCTTGTCGCGGATCTGGATGATCCCGCCGGCAAAACCAGTCAGCAGCGCCACGGCCATGACGCCGTGGACCACGCCGACACCGGCCAGCGCCACGATCCGGCGGCGGTTTGTTTGGGGAGTACCATAAGCCATGCATGCTCTCCTCGGCTGTGCCGGACAGCCCGGGTTGCGAAGGAGAGCAGCGGGAACGAAACGAACAATCCCGATGCAAGCAACACGGGCCGTACGACGTTATTATGGTATAACATTACCACGCATGAGAGAGCCTTGCGAGAAGAATCTCAACCGCATTGGTGGAGTTTTAAGTCTCGAAGTGCAACGGATGGCCGTCAGCCGCCGCTGTTCACGTAATCCCACACTTTCGAGATCACCACCGAGCCTTCGCCGACTGCCGAGGCGACGCGCTTGACCGAGCCCGAGCGGACATCGCCCACCGCGAAGATGCCCGGGTGCGAGGTGGCGTAGGGCGATGCCGCGCCCACCGCCGGGCCGGTGAGGACGAAGCCCTTGTCGTCCAGATCGACAAGGCCGGAGAGCCATTCGGTGTTGGGCGCGGCGCCGACCATGATGAACAGGGCGCGGGTCGGGATGTCCTGCGTCTCGCCGGTCTTCGAATTGCGCAGGGTAACGCCTTCGAGATGCGCCCCGCCATGGAGCGCCACGACTTCGGAGTTGTAGTCGATTGCGATGCCGGGATCGGCCTCCAGCCGTTCCGAGAGATAGCTCGACATCGACAGTGCCAGCGAGGGCCCGCGCACCACGACATGCGCGCAGCGGGCGGAGCGGCTGAGGTACATCGCGGCCTGCCCGGCGGAATTGCCGCCGCCGATGATCACCGCCTGCGTACCCTTGCAATAGCGCGCCTCGATCTCGGTCGCGGCGTAGTAGATGCCCGCGCCTTCGAACTCGGCGAGGCGGGGGATGGGCAAGCGGCGATACTGCACGCCGGTTGCCACCACCACGGCCTTGCCGCGCACGCGTTGATCGTTGTCGAACGTGGCGCAAAAATAGCCGTCGTCGAGCTGTTCGAGCGCGGTGACCCGGCGCGGGAGGGCGAAGCGGGTACCGAACTTCATCGCCTGCACTTCGCCGCGCCAGACGAGGTCGCCGCCGGAAATGCCGGTGGGGAAGCCCATGTAGTTCTCGATGCGGCTGGAGGTGCCCGCCTGCCCGCCGATGGCAAGGTCCTCGATCACCAGCGCGCAAAGGCCTTCAGCGCCTGCGTAAACGCCCGCTGCGACACCGGCGGGGCCGCCGCCGACGATGATCACGTCGAAGGCTTCATCATATTGCAGCTCGCGGTTGATTCCGAGGAGGTGGGCGATCTTGTCGGGCGTGGGCTGGGTGACGACCGTGTCGCGGCCGAAGATCACCGCCGGGACCGAGCCCTCGATCGAGCAGGCCTGCGCGGCAGTGAGGGCTTCGTCGGTGCCGAGCTTGAGCGAGCGATAGGGAATGCGGTTGCGGCTGGCGAACTGGGCGACGCGGCGGACGGCGGCGTCCTCGTCCTCGCCGATCAGCTGGAGCGAGCTGTCGCGCTCGTCGAGCTGGCGGCGGCGGCGCGCGGCGAGCACGGTGATGACGATGTCGGACATTTCGGGGATCTGCGCCATCAGCGCCAGCATCGCCTCGCGCGGGACTTCGATCACCCGCGTATCCTGCGCCGCGCGCATCGCCATCGAGACGGTGCCGCCGCTGAGGAAGGAAATCTCGCCCATGAACTGGGTGGGGCCGAGCGTGGAGGGCAGGTGGCGTTCGTCGGTGATCGGATTGACCACCTCGATCTCGCCTTCCTCGACATAAGTGAACTTGTCGGCGGGGTCGCCGGGGCGGGCCATCATCGTGCCCGCGGGGTAGAACTGCACCGTGCCGACGGCGCGCAAGGCCTCGACATGGCTGTCATGAAGCGGGGTGCGCTGCATCGCGCGAAGATCGGCGCCGATCGATTCCATGTGCGGTCTGGTCCTGCTGTGCGCCGGGTGGCGGTTGCGCGTGGAGTCGCGCTGCAGGAGCATACCGTAACGCTGCACTGCAGCGCTACAGCCGCATGGCACGCTCAGGCAAGCGGCGGAAACGAGGCGACGACGTTGACGGCAAGGACCGACACCGAGACGGCGACGGATACCAGGCGGGATCTGAACGACATGGTCGGTGCTCCTTGGAAAGAGAGGTGGCGGGCGCCTGCGAGGAGAGTGGGAGCTGCAGACGCCCGCCTCCCGGTGTCAGGCCGCGACGCGCGCGGTGACGACCGGGAAGTCGATCTCGGTCTGGAAGGCCGAGTTGACGTAGTTGGTCCAGGTGTTGAGGGCGACGTGCTGGACGATCTCGAGCAGCTGGGCGTCGGTGTAGCCGGCCGCGCGGACAGCCTCGACATCGGCGGCGCCGACATGGCCGCGCGTCTTCACCAGCTGGACGGCGAAGCGGACGGCGGCGTCGGCCTTGGGATCGTTCGAGGCGCCGTTGCGGTTGGCGGTGATTTCGGCGTCATCGAGCTTCGAGACGTTCTTGCCGAGGTAGGTGTGGGCCGAGAGGCAGTAGTCGCAGCCGTTGACTTCGGCGACTGCCAGCGCGATCCGCTCGCGGGTCTGGGCAGGGACCTTGCCCTTGGCCAGCGCGCCGTTCATCGCGAGGTAGCCTTCGAGCGCGGCCGGGCTGGTGGCGACCAGGCGGTGCAGGTTGGGGACGGTGCCGAGTGCCTTGTTCACGGCATCGAGCAGCGGGCGCGAAGCTTCGGGGGCGTCGGCAACCGTGGCGGCAGTGGGGATGCGGGACATGGGATTGACCTTTCCTTGGATGCGGCCCGGGGGGAGGGTGGCCGCTGAGGAGGAGGTAGGCCCTTTCGCCGAGTGACAGTATCCGCTACCTTGGCAATGCTTCCTTCCAGAAAACGGAACTTTGAAATGGACCGGTTCGAGGCCATGCGCACCCTGCTTGCCGCCGTCGACGGGGGCAGCCTGTCCGCCGCCTCGCGCGCGTTGAACACGCCGCTGCCGACGATCAGCCGCCGGGTTTCGGACCTCGAAGCCCATCTTGGCGCCCAGCTGCTGGTGCGGACGAGCCGCAAGCTGATCCTGACCGAAGCGGGCGAGACCTTCGTGGTGGCGACGCGGCGCGTGCTGGACGATCTTGCCGATGCCGAGCGTGCGGCGAGCGGGGAATACCGGGCGCCGCGCGGAGAGCTGCTCGTCACCGCACCGATCATGTTCGGCAAGCTCCATGTGGCGCCGGTGATCCACGCCTTTCTCGCCGCATATCCCGATGTCACGGTGCGGCTGGTGCTTTCGGACTCGAACATCGATCTTGTGGAAGCGCATGTCGATGTGGCGCTGCGGGTGGGGCAACTGCCCGACAGCGATCTTGTTGCGCGCAAGCTGGGCGATATCCGCTGGGTGGCCTGCGCCAGCCCGGCTTATCTGGCGCGGCGCGGCACGCCGGAGCAGCCGGAGGATCTCGCGCAGCACGATTGCATCGCGTTCGAGGGCCTGCAGACCATGCGCAGCTGGCGGATCGGTTCGGGGGCACAGGCGCGCACGGTGGAGATCGTGCCGCGCTTTTCGGCCAATACGGCGGACGCGCTGATCGATGCGGCGATGGCGGGCGTGGGCGTGGCGCGGATCATGTCGTATCAGGCGGCGGCGGCGGTGACCGATGGCCGGCTGGTGCCGCTGTTCACGGACCGGGGCTGCGAGGCGGTGCCGGTCCATCTCGTGCATCGCCGCCAGCGCAGCCAGCCGCTCAAGCTGCGTGCCTTCCTCGATTTTGTGGCGCCGCGCCTGCAGCAGGTGCTGGGCGAAGTGGCGGGGTGCTTCTCGTAAGAAACGAAAGGCCCGGCCACCGGGGAACGGGATGGCCGGGCCATGGGCGCCGATGGGGGAGCAAAGGCGCCCCGGGGTATGGGCTGTGCGCCTCAGGCGAGCAGGGCGTTCACCCGCGCTTCGGCGGTGACGAAAGCGGGGCGCGCCGCGAGTTCATCGAACCAGCGCTGCAGGTTCGGGCGGTTTTCGAAGTCGATCCCGGCGAAGGCGCGGCGCCAGAACCAGCCCCAGTGCGCGATGTCGGCGATCGAGAATTCATCACCTGCCACGAAGCGCTGGCCCGCGAGCTTGGCTTCGAGCAGATCGGTGAGGCGGTTGGCCTCCGGCGTGAAGCGGGCTTGCGCGCCTTCGTTTTCCGCCCCGCGTGCCCAGCCGGCGTTGCCGAAGTTCGGGCTCAGCGCCGAGGCATGGAACAGCAGCTGCTCGAACACGCGCGCCCGCGCGGTGCCGCCTGCGGGCAGCATCGTGCCGGTCTTTTCGGCGATGTAGACAAGGATCGCGGCGCTTTCGGTAAGGACGAGTTCGCCGTCCGGACCATCGGGATCGACCAGCACCGGTACCTTGGCATTGGGATTGAGGCTGACGAAGGCGGGATCGCGCTGCTCGCCGGCGCGGACATTGACGCGCACCAGTTCATAGGGAAGCCCGGCTTCCTCGAGCGCGAGGGGGACCTTGACGCTGTTGGGCGTGGCGAAAAGATGGACCTGGATCATCGTGAACTCCTCTCGAATGGGTCGGGCCGCTGCCCTGAAACGAGGTATGGTCCATGCGGCGGAGGCTCAGTAGCCGCGCTGCTGCGATAGTGTTCATTCCTCGTCGGAATGATTGGCCTTGCCGGTGGGGACGCAAAAAAGGCCGCAGCGGGGTCTCCGCGCGGCCTTGTTTTCCGGAGGAGCCGTTGGTTTTGTCGGCGCTCAGCCGACAGCGGCGATCATGCCTTCGGCGAGCCAGCGGCCCAGCAGCGTTCCTGCGGTGGTGACTGCAGCTTCCTCGCCCAAGGTATCGGCGAGCCGCGCGCAGACGGCGGCAAAGCCTTCGCCAGCGGCAGACCATGCGAGGACATCGCGCTCGTGCGCTTCGGCGCGGCGGAACACCGGTTCGAGGTCCTGTCGCCAGACGAGCAAGGCTGTGCCGCGCGGCGCCATTTCCGCGGGCGGTGGCGTTTCTTCTGTCGCGAGCGCCTGCCAGATCTCGTCCGCATTGGTCCGGATCGGCAGCACGAGGAGCGAGGGCACCGGGTGGATGACAGCGGTTTCCCAATCCGCGACCGAAAGTCCTTCAGCGCAGAGCGCGTAACTGTCCATTCCGACGAAGACCTGGCCGACTGTCCAGTCGATCAGCGCGATCTCGGCGACTTCAGCATCATCGGGCCACAGCGTCGCGACGAAGTCGGTGAAATCCTCGCCATAGGCATCGAGCGTCCAGCTCGAAGGCGGGCGCGCGTCGATATAGCGCGCGGCGGCCATCTCGAAGTCTTCCTCGCCGAGCCAGAGCACGAGCCGCTGGAAGGTTTCGGCAAGGCTGGAGACGAGCGCGGTGCGGTAGTTGTTCTGGTAGACCGCCGTGCCGGGGCCGCCGCCGAGTGCAGCCGCGGCGCTGTCTTCGCCGGTCACCAGCCAGTCGCGAAAATCGCGCTGCAGGGCGAGCAGGCTCATGCCGCGATCCTTTCCGCCGCCGAGTCCGCACTGATGCTGCGGGCGACGTCGAGTTCGGCGCAAAGCTCGTCGAGTTCGGGAATGTTGTCGTCGCGCTCGATCATCGTCGGCACCGGACCAGCGAGTTCCATCGCCGCGCGATAGAGCGCCCAGACTTCATCGGGCACCGGCTGGTCGTGCGTGTCGATCAGCAGGTGTTCGCCCTGCACGTGGCCGGCAAGGTGGATCTGGCCTACGGCGTCCATCGGAATGCCTGCGAGATAGTCCTCGGCGGCAAAGCCGTGGTTCTGCGCGCTGACGTAGATGTTGTTGACATCGAGCAGCAAGCCGCAGCCGGTGCGCCGGGTCATTTCGGCGAGGAATTCCCACTCGGTCATGCCGCCGGGAAAGGCGATGTAGCTCGAAGGGTTCTCGAACAGCATGCGGCGGCCGACCGCTTCCTGCGCGCGGTCGATGTTGCGGCAAACCACCGCCAGCGCTTCCTCGGTATAGGGCACCGGCAGCAGGTCGTGCGAATTGAAGCCGTCGATCCGGGTCCAGCACAAGTGGTCAGAGACCACCGCGGGCTCCATCATGTCGACAAGGCGGCGAAGTTCAGTGAGGTAATCAGATCTGAGGCCGTCGGCCGAGCCGATCGACATCGAAACGCCGTGCAGCGCGAGGCGGTAGTTGCGGCGCGCCTTCATCAGCGTATCGAGCGGCTTGCCGCCTGCGATCATGAAGTTTTCCGAGATCACTTCGATGAAATCGACCGGCGCGGTGCCGTCGATATAGGACCGATAGTGCGGCCTGCGCATGCCAAGGCCAAATCCGGCCAGTTTCTCAGACATTGCGCGCCTCGGTCATCAGGTGTCTCGTGAAAGAGAGGGATACTCGCAAAAAGAAGTCCGGGGCTCCCGTTGGCGCCGGGGAGGGGATGCGGCGCCTATTGGGCAGTGGGACAGGGAGCCCCGGCCAAGTCTAGGTAGCGTCAGCCGTGAGGGTGGGTCGGCTGAACTGATCGAGAATTACTTCTTCTCGGTCAGGCTACCACCCTGCGCGGCGCAGGCCTTCTTGGTCAGGGCCTTGAAGCCCTGGCCCTTGCATTCGTTCTGACCCTTGCAGCTGTGGGTGCCGGCGGCGCAGTCCGACGTGCCCTTGCAGGTGTTCACGCCGTAGCAGTGCACGACTTCGGCCGACTTGCCCTTGGCAATGGCGGGGGTGGGAGCAACTGCCATGGCGGCAGCGATGAGGGCAGCGTTGGCGGCGATGGCGAGGCCGGTCTTCAGGGTGGTCATGGTTCGTCTCCGTATGTGCGCCGGAATGGCAAGGTCGTATTCGCCTGCCCGCAATCTGCGGTTACAAGTTGCACATATTTTTTTGTGGTGACGGTCGATTTTTGCCCTCAAGGCCGGTTGCGCATCAGCCATTCGCGAAAAACCGAAAGGCCTTCCGCAAGATTCGCCCGGCCGAAGCCGATCCGGAAATGGTCCTGCGGCACCGGGCCCAGCTCGGACCGATAGATGCTCGAGGGCAGCAGCAGCACGCCGGTTTCCTCGACCAGCCGCTCGCAAAACTGCTCCACCCCGTCCGCGCCCTTGTAGCGGATGAAGGCGACGCAGCTGCCATCGGGCCGGCGCCAATCGAACAGGGCGGGAAAATCGGCGAAGAAATCGTCGAGCAGGGCGAGGTTGCCCCGCGCCAGATCGCGATTGCGCCCGACGATCGCCTCGCGCGCCTTCAGCGCGATTTCGGCAAGGAGTTCGGAGGGCGCGGAATTGCAGATCGAGAGGTAGTGCTTGTAGCGCTCGCAGCTCTGCAGGAAGGCGCGGTCCTGGCAGGCGAGCCAGCCGATGCGCAGACCGGGCAGGCCATAGCTCTTGGACATGACATTGAGCGACACCCCGCGTTCGTAGATATCCGCGACCTGGGGGATGCGCGCGTCCGGGCGGTGCTCGATCAGGCGGTAGACTTCATCGCTGAACAGCCAGATCCCGCGCTCCCGGCAGAGTTCGACCAGGGCGGCGAACACGTCCTGCGAGGGGATCGCGCCGGTGGGGTTGTTGGGGAAGTTGATCGAGATGAGCTTTGTATCGGGCCGCAGCGCCGCGCGCACCTTGTCGAGATCGAGCGCCCAGTTCGCATTTTCATCCAGCGCGACCCCGGTCACCGCGCAGATCGAGAGCGGGATCGTCTCGGCGGCCTGATAGTTGGGAGTGATGACGATGCAGTGGTCCTCGGGCTGCAGCAGTACGCGCATCGCGACATAGATGCCTTCTTCCGCGCCCGCGAAGCACAGCAGCTGGTCGGTGGCGATGGAATCATAAGTGCGGACAATCTGTTCCAGCAGCGGTTCAGCGCCGAACGTCTTGGTATAGCCGAGGTGCAGGTTGTCGAACCGCTCGCGATCTTCCGCAGATGCGTGCGAAAGCAGCTGCGAAACCGTCATGCTCTGCGCGTCGGATGCGGTGAGATGATACTTCGCGGCAAACTCCCACTTCGAGAAATATACCTCGAGCGCAAAATTCCGCATCGGTCGTTTGTCCTTTCAAGACGGTGATTTGCCGGCTGGCTCTCTAGGGTCCAAACTCAATCAGGGCGCGTTCGAGGTTTGAGGCAAAACGGCTCAGTGCAAGGCGGGAAGGCGCAGGGATATGTCAATATCTCAAGCCTTCCCAACGCAGCAATGGGCCGTTTTGGTCAAACCCCTTCGGGCGACCAAATGGCTTCCATCTCGAGCCAAGGTACCCTTGGAAAGGCAACCAGCCTTCCCCGCGGGCACCTTGGCCCGATCTGTTCGCCATTTGGTCGCCTCGAACGCGCCCTGATTGAGTTTGGACCCTAGGATCTGTGCTGCGCCGGGTCCAGCCGCGCGCAATAATTGCTGCGGGCGTTGTAACCCGGCTGCTGCACGCGGCGAACTGGTCAACGTGGCCGGCGCGAACATTTCCGGACACAGGACGGGGCAGCGCTCGATAACCCGCTTCCCCGCCCTTGGTTTCCAGACCGGACCATCGTGGTCCGCATCATTCGAAAGGGATTATACCATGAAGATCACTGCTTCTGCGCTCGCCGCTTCGATCGCCCTCGGCCTGGTTGCCGGCGCTGCCCACGCTGCCGACAGCAAGCCCGCCATGGAAAAGTGCTACGGCGTCGCCAAGGCCGGCAAGAACGAATGCGCTGCCGGCCCGGGCACCAGCTGCGCCGGCACCTCGAAGGTCGACTACCAGGGCAACGCCTGGACGCTGGTCAAGGCCGGCACCTGCACCTCGATCAAGACGCCCAAGGGCAACGGTTCGCTGACCCCCAAGGCGCACTGATCGGCCTGCGTGACGGCGCTGCCTTCCGGCGGCGCCGATCCGCCGTCCGGTTCATCCGAGGTATCCCCGCATGACCGCTCTCGTTTCCATCTACAACCGGCTCGCGGAGCTGGCCGGGCGACTGCTGCCCGAAACCGTGCTGCTGCTGGTGGCGCGGCTCGGCATCGCGGCGGTGTTCTTCGAGTCCGGCCGAACCAAGGTGGAAGGCTGGCTGACGATCACCGACAGCACCTTCTACCTCTTCGAAACCGACTACAAACTGCCGTTCGTGCCACCGCATCTGGCCGCCCATCTGGCGACCTACCAGGAGCACCTCTTCCCGATCATGCTGGTTCTTGGCTTCGGTACGCGGTTCGCCGCGCTGGGCCTGCTTGGCATGACCACGGTGATCGAGGTCTTCGTCTATCCTGATGCATGGCCGACGCACCTGAGCTGGGCGGCGATTCTCCTGCCGCTCATCGCCAAGGGCGGTGGAGCACTCTCGCTCGACCGTCTGCTGCGCCGGGGCTGAACCCGCGCCGCCTGCTCCGCGCAGCGACCGGCCTGTGTTGTCCGGGGACGTGTTCCCCAAGGCATGCGGGCCGGTCTTGCGGGGCGCGGGCAAAGATGCAACGAGGCCGGGAGCGGTCAGCCAGTATTCTGGCGGTACGGTCCCCGGTCGGTTCTTTTTGCGGGTGGGGGCCGTGCAGTAAAGGAAGTGTGATGCCCCTCGATCCGGACGAACCGTCCATCGAACAGACGATCGAGGCGCTGGTCGGTGATCTCCGACCGGTCGCGCCGCTGCGTCTGTGGACCGGGGTTCTCGTCGGCCTCGGCCTCACGGCGCTGGCTGTCGGCGGAGTATGGCTCGTTTTCGGATTGCGCGCCGATGTCATGGCGATGCACCCGGCGCCGATCGTGGTCGCGCGCGGGGCGGCATTGCTGGCCGGCGGCCTTGTCCTGCTCGTTGCCGCGCTGCGGGCCGCAGTCCCCGGACGCGGTGATGAAGGCGCGACGGCGTTTGGAACGATGATCCTGGGGATCATGCCGATTGGCCTGATGGGCCTGCTCCTTCAAGGCATCGTGGCACGGCAGCGACCGAGTTTTGCGGAGTTTACGACCCACATCACCTTGCGCTGCTTTTGCATCGCGCTGGCGGCATCGCTGCTTGTGGGCGCAGGGCTCGTCAGGTGGATGCGCCGTGCCGCGCCGACCGACATCGTGCGCGCCAGCTGGCTCATCGGATGGGCCGCGGCCGCGCTGGGTACTTTCGCCTACAGCCTGTTCTGCCCTTCGCAGACGATGGCCTTCGTCACCGCAGTCTATCCTGCGGCCATGCTCGTGGCAGCGACTGTCATCCGGTTGGCCACGCCGCCCTTGTTGCGCTGGTAAGCTCAGCGCGCAAGCAGCGCGGCGAGCACCTCGGCCGGTTCCGCCCGTTCGCGGAAATCGACATTGGCATAAGCGAAGCGCACGCGGCCGGCCGGATCGAGCGCGAAGGTGGCCGGGACGGGCAGGAACCCGCTCGGCGAGCCATAGAGATCGTGCATGTCGATCCCGTTTTTCGCGTAGAAATCGAGCAGCGGATCGCCCGCGAAGAACGCGAGCCCCAGCGAGAGCGCGACACCGTGATCGATATCGCACAGCACCTCGGCGATATCCGCATGTGCCGATGCCCCGAGCAGCGCGCCGAGCGCCCGCGCGCCGCCGCCGGTCTCGCCGGTCACTTCGACAAAGCGCACGCCGGCCCTGGCCAGCTCGGGGAGCATTTCGGCCCAGGCGGAAACTTCGTGCACGCAATAAGGGCACCAGCGCCCGCGGCTGAAGTTGACGATCACCGGTCCCTGATCGAGCACATCGCCCAGACGGCGATAGCCGCCGTCCGCGGTAGGGAGCGAGAAATCGGGGAACAACTCGCCCACTTTGGGCGCAGAAGATCCCACGCCGGCCTCGCGCAGCGCGATCACGATCTCGTCGAAAAACGGGCTGATCGCCGCAAAGCGCTGGCGGATCTGCGCCAGCTGCGGTGCCAGCGGAGTGGGTGAAGTCGGGACGTCCATCATGCTTTCATAGGGAGAATTGCTCCGCGGGGGAAACGCCCTGCGGTGCATCGAGTCCATGCGCAGTCCCTATGACTCCTCCGCCGGTGGTTCACCGGTGGCGCGTGCCCAATCCTGCGCCCGAGCCACCCGCAGGAACGCTTCGGCGGCGACCGAGCGGCGCCGACCCGAGACCGATGCCAGCACGAACCGCGTCTCGACCGATCCGAACGGCAGCAGGATCGCCGACAACGGCGGCGCGGCGAGGCTGCGCGGGGTCCAGCCGCAGCCAAGCCCGGCCTGCACCATCTGCCGCAGTTGCGTTGCGCCCTGGGCCTGGTGCCGCACATCGATCGCAGCGCCGCTTTGCGTGGCGATCCGGGCGAGCGCGGCGCAGCCGTCACCCGCCAGATCGATCCAGGTTTCTTCTTCCAGCACGGCCGGAGACGCGGGAGGCGCCATGGCAAAGGGGTGATCCGGGCGCGTGACGACGCACCAGGCATCGGCGAACAGCGGCCAGCAATCGAGGCGCTCAGGCGTCTCCTCGGGCATTTCGATGATCACCAGATCGAGTGACCCGGCCATCGCCATTTCGAGCAATTCGCGCGAGGAGCCGCTGGCCAGCGCCAGTTCCAGCCCTGAAAGGCTCTTGCCGAGTTCCGCCAGCACATGCTCGAGCATGGCATGCTCGACGGTGCGCGCCACACCGAGCGAGAGCGGGGCGATTTCCGCACGTCCCATGCCGCGGGCCATCTGCTTGGCGGTCTGCGCCGCTTCGAAGCTGCGCTGGAGATGGGGCAGCATCGCCTTGCCAAGCTCGGTCAGGTGGGTGCGCGCGCGCTCGCGCCGGAACAGGGGACCGCCGAATTCCTCCTCCAGCTTCTGGATTGCCTTGGTCAGCGAAGGCTGCGAGACGTTGCACTCGATTGCAGCGCGCGTGAAGTTCAGCAGCCGTGCTGCGGCCAGGAAGTACCGGACCTGATGCATTTCCATGGCTGCGTTGCCTTGTGCCTGCAATCGCCACATGGAACGAGCGCGGCTGCGGCACTGACTGGTGCTGCAACCGCGGCAAGCGTGGCTGAATTGACTTGACAACAATGAGCGTCAACCGCGCTTGCCGCAAGAAGTGCAGATCACATATGATTTATCCGGAACCAGCAAAGAACGGCGCCAAAATGGATCGTAATGGTGCTGTACCCGCATCGTCCGATCGGGCAGGAGCACAGTGTGAACGATATCACCGGCTGGATGCGTACCTTTATAACAGTGGCCGATGCGGCCAGTTTCAGCCGCGCCGCAGCGCGTCTCGAATTGCCGCAGTCGACCGTCTCGCGTCAGGTCGGCGCGCTGGAGCGCCATCTTGGTGCCGCGCTGCTCAAGCGCACGACACGCTCGATCGCGCTGACCAGCGAAGGTCAAGCCTACTACGAGGCGGCCCTGCGTGCGCTCGCGGCCATCGACGAGGCCGAGGCTTCGGTCGGTCTCCATGGCGCGCTGGGCGGGCAAGTGCGGTTGACCGCACCGCTCACGCTCGCGCAATCGCGCCTCATCAGCATGCTGGCGGATTTCCAGCGGGTGCAGCCGCGCATCGAAGTCGACCTCAGGGTATCCGATCACGCGCTCAACCTGATCTCGGACAATCTCGATTTCGCGATCCGCGTCGGCGCGATCGGAGACAGCCGCTCGATCGCGCGGCGGATCGGCGTGGCCCGCCGCGTGATGGTGGCATCACCCGAGTATCTTGAAGAGTTTGGCGTGCCGCACCAGCCGTCAGACCTCGCTGCGCATAACTGCCTCAGCTACTCGCTCCTCGCGACCGGCAACAAATGGGTGCTCGGCGATCTCCCGCCGGTCGACGTCAGTGGGACTTTCCGGGCCGACAGCCCCGATGCCTTGCGCATTGCGGCGCTGACCAGGATCGGTATCGTGATCAATGCGCGCTGGCTGTTCGAGGAAGATCTCGCAAGCGGCCGCCTGATCGAAGTGCTGCCCGAGCATCCCCCGGCGGACATGCCGATCCACCTCGTCATGCCGGCCGGGCGCTACGTCGCCGCGCGCGTTCGGGCGCTGGCCGATCATCTGATCGCCGCCTTTGCGGCAGACCCTCTGCTGCGTTCGACCTGAAGGATTGTAACGAACCGTCAGGCTCCCGCGAACCGCAGTCAGCAAGGCGGGAGCAAATGAAATGGCTGGTGCAGTTGGCGGCGATGCCGCAATCGAAGGCAGACGTCCGCACGTCGTGATCGTGGGCGGCGGGTTCGGCGGGCTGGCAGCGGCCAAGGCGCTGGACGGCGCGCCGGTCGATGTCACGCTCATCGACAAGCGCAACCACCACCTGTTCCAGCCGCTGCTCTATCAGGTGGCGACCGCAGGCCTTTCACCCGCCGATATCGCCGGTTCGATCCGCGCCATTCTCGCGCGGCAGAAGAACGTGCGCGTGCTGCTCGACCGCGTCTACGGCGTCGATCAGGCAAGCCGCCGCGTGATCTTGGGAGACGGCGAGCCGCTGGCCTACGACTGGCTGATTCTCGCCACCGGCGCCACGCACAGCTATTTCGGCCGCGACGACTGGGCGCCTTTCGCGCCGGGCGTGAAGACCATCGACGATGCAACCGCGATCCGCCGCCGGGTGCTGCTCGCCCTCGAACGCGCGGAAACAGAGACCGATGAGGACAAGCGCAAGGCGCTGCTGACCTTCGTGGTCATCGGCGGCGGCCCGACCGGTGTCGAAATGGCGGGGGCTATCGCCGAACTCGCCCGGCAGTCGGTGAGCATGGATTTCCGCCACATCACGCCGCATTGCTCGCGCATTCTGCTGCTCCAGCGCGGCGACCGGGTGCTGCAATCCTTCCCGCCCGCGCTCTCGGAAAAGGCGCGCAAGGGGCTTGAAGAGCTGGGCGTCGAAGTCCGGCTCGATGCGGATGTGACGCATATCGATGCCGACGGCGTTGTCGTCGACGGCGAGCGGATCGATGCCGGCACGACGATCTGGGCCGCGGGCGTCATGGCCAGCCGCGCGGCGGAATGGCTGGGCTGCAAGGGTGATCGGGCCGGACGCGTGCCGGTGGATGCCGATCTCCATCCGGCGGGTGATCAGGCGATCTTCGTGATCGGCGATACGGCCGCCTGCACCGATGCGACCGGACGCGCGCTCCCGGGCGTGGCGCCGGTTGCCAAGCAGCAGGGCCAGCATGCGGCGCGCGCGATTCGCGCGGCGCTGCATGGCCGCACCGTGCCGCCGTTCCGCTATCGCGACTACGGCAACATGGCGACGATCGGGCGCAGCCGCGCGATCGCGGATTTCGGGCGTTTGCGCGTGACCGGACTGCCCGCCTGGGTGCTGTGGTGCGTCGCCCATATCTGGTTCCTGACCGGGCACCGCAATCGTATCTCGGTGGGAATAACCTGGCTGTGGAGCTACCTTACCTACCAGCGCGGAGCCCGTCTGATCACCGGAGATGTGGCGCCAGACCTGCCTGCAACGCGCGAACTGGCCCCTGCACTGCACCGAAATCCGCCAGTAATGCCTGAATTTATCCTTGCAGAATAAGGACTTGATGCCACTCATTCCCGGCATGCATTGATAATATAACCACGTGGTGCGTGGTCGCCTTGACTGCACTCGGGCACTGTTGGTGCATCGAATGGCAAAGGAGGAAAGCATGGCAAGCCAACTGGAGATCGCCCGGCGCGCCGCAACCAGCCCGGGCAAGGGCGCCGGCTACGATTGGGAAGCCGCCATGGCCGCCAGTCTCGCCGGTGATGCGGCCGCCTATCGCCGCCTGCTGGAAGAAGCAGGCCGCTGGCTCCGCCGCTATTTTGCCCGCCGCCTTTCGCCCGAGATGGTCGACGATGCCGTGCAGGAAGCGCTCACCGCGCTGCACCTCAAGCGCGCCACGTTCGAACCGGGCCGCCCCTTCCTGCCCTGGCTCGCCGCGATTGCCCGCTTCAAGGGTGTCGACAGCCTGCGCAGCGCCGGGCGCAACCGCACCGAGGAACTGGACGAAGGCCTGCACGGCGTTGCCAGCCATGAAAGCGCATCGCTCAGCGGCATCGTGATGGGCCGCCTGTTCGATCGCCTGCGCCGCCCGCAAGCCGATGCGATCCGGTTGGTCAAGCTGCAGGGCTTCTCGGTGCGCGAAGCCGCCGCGATGACCGGGCAATCCGAAGCGCTGATCAAGGTCAACATCCACCGCGGGCTCGCGGCGCTCAAGACTTTCTTCGGCGAAGGCGAGCCGGCGGCCGATCTCATCGGCTGAACGCAAAAAAGAAGGGACGGATTGCTCCGCCCCTTCCTCGGCCGAGGGCCAGATGGCTCCGGTCGTCAGCTCGAAAGCAAGTGGATTACAGCAGCTTCCAGGTGATCGGCACGGTCACCGTGGTCGCACCGCCCGGCGGCGGCGGCACCGAACCGGTGCGGCTCGGCAGGGCCAGCGCCTCGCGGTCGAGCGCGGTCGAGCCCGAGGCCGAAACCAGTTCCGCGCGTTCCACCGCGCCGGAAGCCGCGACATAGATCTTCACCTTGGCCGTACCTTCTTCGCCGCGCGCCTGCGCGGCCTTGGGGTAGGTCTGCTTGGCGGCGATGGTGCGGGTGACCTGGCGAATCCAGTCGGCCGACTGGGCATGGGCAGGGGCAGCCATCGCGGCGGCAACGAAGAGCCCGAGGGCCAGGGTCTTGGCAGTCTTGAACATGGTGGGTCCTTCCGTTCTTGGCGTCGGAGTGGTCCGCCAGCCGGGGACGGGCTGACGGACCGGGGTGTCGTGGGGTGGCTCCATCTGGCGGCAAGGCCGTTAGATTCGCGCCAAGGCGCGCTACGAGCGGCACCGGAGGGGGCATTCACGCCATTTCGGACTGTTGCTGGCGGGAATCCTTGCTTCGCCGCGCGCCTTGAAGGTTAATGGCGGGGTATGCTGAACCGCCGATTCGTCCTTGCCGCGCTTCCGCTCGCGTTTTTGCTGGTTGCCGCCGCACCCGGAAAGCGCATGATTGTGCCCGCACCGTCGCCTCCACCCCCGCCGCTCGCTGCCGTGGAACGCGTGGCGCTGACGACCGAACTGGGCGTGATCGAACTCGCGCTCGATGGTGCGCATGCCCCGATCAGCACCGCCAACTTCCTGCACTATGTCGATAGCAAGCGGTTCGACGGGATCAGCTTCTACCGCGCGATGCACCTCGACTGGGGCGATCAGCCCAATGGCCTGCTGCAAGGCGGCCTGCGCGATCCGCGTCGCCTGTTCAAGCCCATCGCGCACGAGCCGACCAGCCAGACCGGCCTCAGCCACGTCGCCGGCGCGATCTCGATGGCGCGCAATGCGCCGGGCACCGCGACGGCCGATTTCTCGATCATGCTGTCGGACTTGACCAGCCTCGATGCCAACCCCGCGTCCGCCGATCCCGAGGCCCAAGCGGGCTATGCCGTGTTCGGCAAAGTGACGGCGGGCATGGATGTGGTGCGCAAGATCTGGGAATCGCCGATCTCGCAAACCCTCGGCGAGGGATCGATGCGCGGGCAGATGCTGGAAGCGCCGGTGAAGATCCTCACCGCGCGCCGCCTGCCACCGCTTGCCGCACCCTGATCATTCCGGGCACGCCACCGGTTCCCCCGCGCCGCGCTGGAACAGCACCAGCCGGAGGTTGAACGAATCGCCCCCAGCCGTCTGGTTCGGCCCCGCGACCAGTTCTACCGCATCGCCCCCAGCGAGGTTCGCGCTCAGCGGGGGGAGTTGCAGCTGGCCCGTCAGCACGCCGCGCCACAGCACTTTGCCTGCGGCGGTAACGGTCAGGTCCACCCCGTCGCCCGACGCCGCCTTGGCGAAGCAGCCGCCGATGTCGACGGCCTGTGCGCCCGGTGCGACATAGCGCCAGACCGCGCGGATGGGGGCGGCGGCAGTGCCGCCCGGCGCGGCGGACGTGGTGTTGATCCGCAGCGGGCGGTACCAGCGGTCGCCGAAGTAGCTGGTGAACTGGTCGTCGAACAGCGGCAGGCGGTAGCCTGCCTCGGCCTTGAGCCGCGCGGCATAGCGCCACTGCGGGCTGCCCCAGCCCATCAGCGTATCGGCGATCCATGTCGAAGTGCCATAGCGGATCGCGGTGGTTCCGGTGATCACCAGCGGCCTTTCGCTGACGCTGAAGCTCGTTGCGGGCGCGCCGGTCGCATCGCGCACTTGCCCGCCTTGCACGGTCAGCGCGCGCGGGGCGCCCCAGACCACGGTGGTATCGGCGCCAAACCGATAGGCAAACAGCAGCGGATCGCCGAGATCGAGCCGCTGCGGCCGCCCGCGCGCGAGGAGTTGCTGCATCAGCCGGAACGCGCCCGCCTGCGCCTTGGGGGCATTGCCGGCATAGAGTCCCATGTTCGGGAACCAGCGCTGGTCGATCAGCGCATACCAGCTCGCCTGCGCGGCGCCATGCGCGGCGAGCATCGTCGCCTGCTTGACCAGCTCGCCCGCCGCCATGGGCTGGTTGCGGGTGTCGACGCTGAACTCGCTCGCCCAGACCGGCACGCGCTTGCCCGCTGCATCCATTGCCGCGTTGAGCTGCGCCAGCTCCACATCGAGCCCCTCGGCGCGCAGGCGATAGGGGTGCACGGCAATGCCATCGACGGTGGCGAGCATGCCTGCGGCGAACAGCGTCCGGAGGAAGCCGGTACCGATCATGTTGGTCGAACCGCCGAGGATCGCCGTACGGCCACCAAGGCGCGCGCGGACGGCTTTCAAGGTCGCGACATAAGCGGCGGCGCGGTCCACCCCTGCGGGGTAGACCAAAGTGCCCGAACCGTTGAGCTCGTTGCCGACTTCAATAGCGGCAAGGCACGGCCCGAAGCGGTCCGCCAGCGCGGCGAGATAGGCGGCGAACGCGGCGTTGCCCGCGGCGCTCGATACCCACCCGCCGCCATCATAGAGCGGATTGGACGGCACGGCGGTGAGCAGCAGACGCTGCCCGCCCGCACAGGCCGCCGCCAGTGCCTGTACGGCGGGGGTGTTCAGGCTGTAACTGCCGCGCACCTTCTCGGTTTCGGCCCAGGGCAGCGAATCGCGCAGCATCGGCGCGCCGACCTGCTGCGCCTGCGCCAGCGTGGACGGCGTCCATCCCTGACTGAAATGCGTCTGCACGCCGAGCATCATCGGCGGGAGCTTCGCCGGTTCCGCTGTCCCGGCGGCCCGCGCGGTGCCGATGGGCGAAGTGACTTCTGCGGTATGCTTCAGGTGCGCGGGTCCGCAAGCAGCGAGCATGGCCACCAGCACGGCAATGCGCAAAGCCGGGCGAACCTGACCGGCAGTCTGGCGAAGGGGGGCAATCAGGGCACGGCGGACCATGGCACGCTCTCCGAACAGGGGACGCGACAAGGGTGCCGAAGGCGCCTTAATGCGCTCCCAGCGGAGACGCTTAAGCGGCCATTTTTGTGTGTTGCGCCAGTCTCGCCGAACGCTTGGGGGTTTGTCCTTAGGAAAAGACCGCGCGGACGCCCGTCTCGATCACGTCGCCGATCCGCGTGAGATCGGCGTCGTCGATGCAGTAGGGCGGCATCACGTAGATCGTGTTGCCGAGCGGACGCAGCAGCACGTCGGCCTCACGGAACAGCGTGAGCAGCCGCGGCGCGAGCGAGGACATGTAGCCGCCGTCCGGCACCTCCAGATCGAGCGCGGCGATCGTGCCGCAGCGGCGTGTGGCGGCGACGCCGGGGAGCATGGCGAGCCGGTCGAGCAAGGCCTGCTGCCGCGCGCCGAGGCCGGCCAGCCGCTCCAGCACCGGCTCTTCCTGCCAGATCGCGATGTTGGCGGCGGCGGCGGCACAGGCGATGGGGTTGGCGGTGTAGCTCGAGGAGTGGAAGAACATCTTCGCGCGGTCGGTCGACCAGTGTGCCATGAAGATCTCCTCGCGCGCCATGGTAACCGCCAGCGGCATCGAGCCCCCGGTGAGGCCCTTTGCGATGCACAGGATGTCGGGCACCACGCCCGCCTGTTCGCAGGCGAGCAGCGTGCCGGTGCGCCCCCAGCCGGTCATCACTTCGTCGGCGATCAGCAGCACCTCGTGGCGACGGCAGACCTCCGCCATCGCGGCGAGCAGCGCGGGCGGGTACATCAGCATGCCGCCCGCGCCGAGTACCAAGGGTTCGACGATGAACGCGGCAGGCGCCTCGCTGCAGGCGGCTTCCAATGCTTCGAGGGTGTTGGCGCCGTCACCCACCGGAAAGGGAATCGTGCCGACATCGAACAGCAGCGGCGCATAGGGCGCGTTGAACACCCCGCGCTCGCCCACCGACATCGCGCCGATGGTATCGCCATGATAGCTGTGTTCGAGCACGAGGATGCGCCCGCGCGGCCGTCCGGTATGCGCCCAGTAGCCCAGCGCCATCTTCAGCGCGACTTCGACCGAGGTCGAGCCGCTGTCCGAGAAGAACGCCCGCGTGAGCTCGTCGGGCATCATCGCCCGCAGTCCGGCGGCGACGCGTTCGGCGGGTGCATGGGTCCAGCCGGCAAAGATCAACTGGTCCAGCGCCCCCGCCTGTGCGCGGATCGCCTCTACGATGCGGGGATGGCAGTGGCCGTGCGTCGTCACCCACCAGGAGGAGATCGCGTCGATCACCCGCCGCCCGTCCGCCGTGTAGAGCGCGGCGCCTTGCGCGTGGGTGACGAGCGGGACGGGATCGCCCAGACCGTGCTGGGTGAACGGATGCCAGACGGGCGAGCCGCTCACGTGAAGTCTTCGAGGTTGAAGCCCCGGGCAAAGGCATCGGACAGCGTCTCAGGCGCCAGCGCGGGCAGCACCGGCAGGCGGCCGAGGCGGTGGACCTTGCCCATCTCGCAGATCGTCGCCTCGTTGTCCTCGTTCGCCTCGCCCACAAAGGCCACGCCGTGGATCGGCACGCGGCGGGCGCGCAGCGCCTCGATGGTGAGCAGGCTGTGGTTGATCGTGCCGAGGCTGGTGCGCGCGACAATGATCGTCAGCAGGCCCCATTCGGCGAAGACATCGGCGTAAGTCACTTCGCGGGTGAGCGGCACGAGCGCGCCGCCGGCACCTTCCACCACGAGCGGGCGGACCTCGGGCAGCACCAGCACATCGGGATCGATGGACACCCCATCAAGCTCCGCAGCGCGGTGCGGGGAGAGCGGTTCGGTCAGGCGATAGGCTTCGGGAATGATCCGCGCCGCGGGCACTGCGGCCAGCGATGCCACGCTGTCCTTGTCCGCCCCGTCGGCGAGGCCGGACTGCACCGGTTTCCAGTAATGGGCGCCCAGCGCTCCGGTCAGAGCAGCTGAAAACACCGTCTTGCCAATGCCGGTATCGGTTCCGGTCACAACAAACGCACTCATGCCAGCGCCTTTGCCAAGGCCTCGGCCAGCGCGTCAATATCCTGCGGGATAACGTTTTGTGTCAGCGAGATGCGCAGGCGGCTGGTGCCTGTGGGAACCGTCGGCGGGCGGATGCCGCGCACGTCGAAGCCTGCCTCCTGCAGCAGCGCGGCAACCGCCATGGTGCGCGCCTCGTCTCCGAGGATAAGGGGCATGATCTGCGTGCCGGTGACCTCGGCGCCCAGCGGTGCCAGCCGTTTCCCGGCATGGGCCGCCAGTGCCATCAAGCCGGTGCGGCGCTCGGGCTCATCGACCAGCATGCGCAGCGCCTCGCGCACGGCGGCGGCCATCAGCGGGGAGGGGGCGGTCGAGAAGATGAAGGGGCGGGCGCGGTTGACGAGGAAATCGCGCACGACGGAAGGGCCGCAGATCAGCGCGCCCTCACAGCCCAGCGCCTTGCCGCAGGTGCGCAGCACGACGGTATCGGCGCGCCCGTCGAGCGCAGCCGCAAGCCCGCGTCCGTCCGGCCCGAACACGCCGGTGGCGTGGGCCTCGTCGATCAGCATCACCGCTTCGTGCCGCTCCGCCAGCGCCGCAAGGTCCGCCAGCGGTGCGCGGTCGCCGTCCATCGAATAGAGGCTTTCGAAGGCGAGCCACGCCCGGCCCCTGCCGCCTGCGGTGCGCCAAGCGGTGATTGCATCGGCGAAACTCTGGACGTTGTTGTGCGCCGCCATGGCCTTGTCGGCTCTGGTCAGCGCCAGCCCCTCGTGCATCGAGGCATGGATCAGCGCATCGTAGACGACGAGGTCTCCGCGCTGCGGCAGGGTCGCCAGCAGCGCGACATTGGCGGCATAGCCCGACGAGAGGAAGAGCGTGCTTTCGCAGCTGAAGAACCGCGCCGCGTCCGCTTCCAGCGCCTCATGCTCGGGATCGTTGCCGCGCAGCAGCCGCGAACCGCCCGAGCCCATCGGCACCCCGCGCGCGATGGCCGCCTCCACCGCGCGCGCAAGGCGCGGCGCACCCGACATGCCGAGGTAGTCGTTCGAGGAGAAATCCCGCCCCCGCCGCAGGATCAGCTGCCGCCGCCGTCCGCGCGCCGCAAGGCTGTCCAGATCGGCGCGGTGGGCTTGCCAGATATCCATAGGCTACCGCCCGCAAGCCCTAGCCTTTTCCGCGCGCATGGGCTCCTCCGCTTCCATCGGCTTGAGCCCCAGCCGGGCGAAGAGCGCGGCATCGGCATCGTCGCCCGCGTTGGCGGCGGTGAGCAGTCGGTCGCCGGTGAAGATCGAGTTCGCCCCCGCCATGAAGCACAGCGCCTGCGCGGTCTCCGACATCGATTCGCGCCCCGCCGAGAGCCGCACCATCGAACGCGGCATGGTGATCCGGGCGACAGCGACCGTGCGCACGAACTCGATGTCATCGATCTTCGCAAGCGGGGTGTCGGCCAGCATGTCGCCCAGCACGGTGCCCTTGATCGGCACCAGCGCGTTCACCGGCACGCTTTCGGGATGGCGCTCCAGCGTCGCCAGCGCGTGGATGAAGCCGACCCGGTCGCTGCGCGTCTCGCCCATGCCGACGATCCCGCCCGAGCAGACGTTGATCCCCGCCTCGCGCACGCGGGAGAGCGTATCGATACGTTCCTCGAAGGTGCGCGTGGTGATGATCTCGCCATAGCGTTCGGGCGAGGTATCGATGTTGTGGTTGTAGTAGTCGAGCCCCGCCTCGGCGAGCTGCGCGGCCTGGCTCTCGCTCAGCATGCCCAGCGTCATGCAGGTTTCCATGCCCATCGCGCGCACGCCCTTCACCATGGCGATGATCGCGGGCATGTCGCGGTCCTTGGGGTTGCGCCACGCCGCGCCCATGCAGAAGCGCTTGGAGCCGGCATCGCGCGCCTGCGCGGCCGATTGCAGCACGGCCTGAACGTCCATCAGCTTGGTCGCCTCGACCCCGCTGTCCGCCTTCACCGATTGCGAACAATAGCCGCAGTCTTCCGGGCAGCCGCCGGTCTTGATCGAGAGCAGCGTGCACAGCTGCACTTCATCCGACCGGTGGTGCCGGCGATGCACTTCGGCGGCGCGGAAAACGAGTTCGGTAAACGGCAGGTCGAACAATGCCGCGATCTCATCCCGCGACCAATCGGTGCGCACGCCTTCGGGCCTACCTGCGGCATCGCGGGCAGGGATCGTCGCGGCTTGGGTCATGGGGCACTCCGTAAGACTGGTCGGGAAAAGAATCAGAGACTTGCCCCTAGCCGAGTTGAGCTGGCCTGACTGCCCCGAAAATAGGTCAGCCCATTTCACATCTGGAAACTGGGCAGTGCTCACTTGCTGTCGGGGCGCCCGGTCTTTGGAATTTTTTCACTTAACCGGTGCTACCAGCGGACACGAAACAAAGGGGCTTTGCGCCCCGCGTCGGTCGTCAGCCGGATGGTGCAGCGTCCGCATGACCAGGTTTGTGAGGCAGGCTTTTCCACTATGAAGGCGTTCGGCAAAATCGGTGTGATCGGGCTTGGCTATGTCGGCCTGCCGCTCGCGGTCTCGTTCGCGCGCAAGCACGATGTGGTGGGCTTCGATGTCAGCGAGCACCGCGTCTCCACGCTGCGCGCCGGGCATGACTATACCCACGAGATTTCGCACGAGGACCTGAAGGCTTCCACGCTCGCGATCACCTCGTCGATCGAGGATCTGCGCGGCTGCAGCATCCTCATCGTGACCTTGCCCACCCCGGTCGACGAAAGCCGCCGCCCCGATTTCTCCAACATCACCGCCTCTTGCGCCGCCATCGGCAAGATCATCGCGCCCGGAACGATCATCGTGTTCGAAAGCACCGTCTATCCCGGCGCGACCGAGGAAGTCTGCGCGCCGGTGATCGAGGCGGCCTCGGGTCTCAAGAGCGGCGAGGGCTTCAAGCTCGGCTACAGCCCCGAACGCATCAATCCGGGCGACAAGGCGCATCCGCTGGAAGCCATCGTCAAGGTCGTCGCCGGGCAGGACGCCGAGACGCTCGAGACACTGGCCCAGCTTTACGGCTCGGTGATCCACGCCGGCATTCACCGCGCCTCGTCGATCAAGGTGGCCGAAGCCGCCAAGGTGATCGAAAACACCCAGCGCGACATCAACATCGCGCTGATGAACGAGATCTCGAAGATCTGCGACCTCGTCGGCATCCGCACCAAGGAAGTGCTCGCGGCGGCGGGGACCAAGTGGAACTTCCTCAAGTTCTACCCCGGCCTCGTCGGCGGGCACTGCATCGGCGTCGATCCCTACTACCTTACCGCCAAGGCGGAGCAGATGGGATATCACCCCGAAGTGATCCTGTCGGGCCGCCGCATCAACGACAGCATGGGCAGCTACATCGCCCGGCGCGGGGTGAAGATGCTCGCGGCATCCGGCCACCCGCTGAAGGACGCGCGGATCGGCATCCTCGGCCTCACCTTCAAGGAAAACGTGCCGGATATCCGCAATTCGAAGGTGGATGATATCTACCGCGAACTGTGCGAATTCGGCATTGCGCCGCTGGTCCACGATCCGCTGGCGCACCCGGAGGCGACACAGCACGAATTCGGCATCGCGCTTTCGCCGATCGACGACTTCACCGGGCTCGACCTCCTCATCTACGCGGTCTCGCATGATCATTATGCGGCGCTGGGCGTCGACGCGATCCAGCGCATGGTGGCGCCGGGCGGTGCGCTGATCGACGTGAAGTCCGTGCTTGCGCCGCACGACCTGCGTGAAGACATCCGCTACTGGAGCCTCTAGGCTCTGGTCTGAATACGCGCGCGCCGGAGACTGACATGGCAATCCTCGTAACCGGCAATGCCGGCTTCATCGGCTTCCACACCGCCAAGACCCTGCTCGAACGCGGGGACGACGTGGTCGGCCTCGATGTCGTCAACGACTACTACGACCCCGCGATCAAGGAAGCGCGCCTCTCGATTCTCGAGGAGACCGCGCGGCGCACCAACGCGTCCTACACCTTCGTCCGCGCCAATCTGGCCGACCGCGCGGCGGTGGAGCGCACGTTTGCCGACAACGACATCCGCCGGGTGATCAACCTCGCCGCGCAGGCCGGGGTGCGCTATTCCATAGAGAACCCGCACGCCTACGTCGAAAGCAACATCATCGGCTTCACCAACATTCTCGAAGCCTGCCGCCATGGCGGGGTCGAGCATCTGGTCTATGCCTCGACCAGCAGCGTCTACGGCGCCAACCAGGCGATGCCGTTCAGCGAGCATGTCGGCGTCGATCACCCGCTTCAGTTCTACGCCGCGACCAAGAAGGCGAACGAGCTGATGGCGCACAGCTACAGCCATCTCTACCGCCTGCCGACGACGGGCCTGCGCTTCTTCACCGTCTACGGTCCGTGGGGCCGCCCGGACATGGCGCTGTTCCTCTTCGCGAAGAACATCATCGCGGGCAAGCCGATCGACGTGTTCAACTACGGCAACCACACGCGCGATTTCACCTTCGTGACCGATATCGTCGAAGGCGTGATCCGCGCCTGCGACAACCCCGCGCAGCCGAACCCCGACTGGGACGCGCACCGGCCCGATCCCGCGACGAGCAACGCGCCCTACCGGATCTACAACATCGGCAACAACAGCCCGGTCAAGCTGACCGAATATATCGAGGCGCTGGAAGAGGCGCTGGGCAAGAAGGCGATCCGCAACCTGCTGCCGCTGCAGGCGGGCGACGTGCCGGATACTTTCGCCGATGTCTCCGACCTCGAGCGCGAGCTGGGCTACAAGCCGGCGACCACGGTGAAGGAAGGCGTGGCGGCGTTCGTGGCGTGGTATCAGGACTACATGACGAAGTCTGCTGGCTGACGCCTGTACGCCGAGTGTGATAGGCGGTTCCTTTCAGAGGAGGCCGCCCGTCCATGCAGCTGCGCCACTTGCGTTATTTCGTCACGCTCGCGCGCGAGCGGCATTTCGCCAAGGCGGCGGCGGCCTGCGGCATTTCGCAGCCGACGCTCTCGGCGGGCCTCACCGCGCTGGAAGCCGAGTTCGGGCGGCGGCTGGTCGAGCGCGACCGCAGGTTTATCGGGCTGACCGAACATGGCGAGGCGATGCTGCCATGGGCCGAGCAGATCCTCGGCGCCGTGAGCGGCATGGCGAGCGCGGTCGCCGCCACCGCCGCGCCGCTGCGGGGCGAGTTCGGGCTGGCCGCGATTCCAGCCGCGCTGCCGCTCGTCGGCCTGTTGGGCGAGGCGTTGCTGGCGCAGAATCCGGGTATCACGCTGTCGGTCCGCTCGGCCACCTCGCGCGCGATCGAGCATGGGCTGCATGCGTTCGAAGTCGATGCGGGGCTGACCTATCTCGATCACGAGCCGCCTGCGAATGTCCTTGTCGTGCCGCTCTATGCCGAGCGCTACATGTTTCTGGTCGCGCGCGGCGGCGGGTTCGATGCGCACGAAGCCGTCAGCTGGAACGAAGCCTGCGCGCAGACCTTGTGCCTGCTCCATCAGGGCATGCAGTACCGCCGGATTCTCGATGAGCGGCTGGCGGCGCGGGGGCTGGCGGTCACCCCGCGCGCGACGGCGGACAGCCACTTCGCGCTGTTCGACATGGTGCGTTCGGGCGCTTTCGCGACAATCGTGCCCGATGGCTATGCGCGGTTGATGGCGGGGGTGGAATGGGCGCGGTTCCTGCCCTTTGACGCGCCGGAAGAAGCGCGGCGGGTGGGGCTGGTGGTGGTGAACCGCGATCCCTTGGGGCCGATGGCCCGCGCCGCGCTGGCAGCAGCCCGCGCGCTCGAGCCGGCGGGGCTGCAACCTCCGTTTTGATAGAGAAATTCTATCAATCATGCCATATTTCAATTTGACCTTCGATGCGGATTTCCCAAGGCTTTTTCGCATGACAGACCAAGACGAGCTCGATGGCATCCTCGCCGGCCATGCTGGCCGGGAGGGCGCGCTGCTGCCGATCCTGCACGATGTGCAGGCCGCGTTCGGCCATGTTTCGGAAGGCGCCATCCGGCATATCGCGCAGGCGCTGAACCTGACGCGGGCGGAAGTGCACGGCGTCGTCAGCTTCTACCACGATTTCCGTGAGGAGCCCGAGGCCCGCCCGGTGCTCAAGCTCTGCCGCGCCGAAAGCTGCCAGGCACGCGGCGTCGAGGCGCTGGTTGCTGCGCTGCCGGACAACCCGCGCGTGGCGGTCGAGACGGTCTACTGCCTCGGCCTTTGCAGCGTCGGCCCCGCCGCGATGGTCGGCCACGAGGTCCATGGGCGCCTCGATGCCGCCCGCCTTGGCGCGCTGGTGGAGAGCCTGGCATGACGGTCGTGCGCATTTCCGATGACGCCGCGGCGATTGCTTGCGGTGCCAATCCGGTAGTGGCTGCCTTCGTCGCCGCTGGTTGCACGGTTGAGCGCGTCTCCAGCTGGGGCATGCACTGGCTCGAACCCTTGGCCGAGATCAATGGCATGGGCTTCGGCCCGCTCACGCCCGACGATGTCGCGGCCGTGCTTGCCGGAACCAGCGACAAGGCGATCGGCGCCGTCGCCGAGCACCCCTTCATCGCCCGCCAGCAGCGCTTCACCTTCGCCCGCGCGGGGCGCACGCGCCCGCTCAGCCTCGACGACTACGCTGCGACCGGCGGGTGGGCGGGCCTCAAGCGCGCGCGCGAACTCGGCGGCGAAGCCACTATCGCCGAAGTCACCCAGTCCGGCCTGCGCGGTCGCGGCGGCGCGGGCTTCCCGGCGGGGATCAAGTGGACCACGGTCGCCAAGGCGGCGGGTCCGGTGAAATACATCGTCTGCAACGCCGACGAAGGCGACAGCGCCACGTTCGCCGATCGCATGGTGATGGAAGGCGATCCTTTCATGCTGATCGAAGGCATGGCGATCGCCGGCCACGCTGTCGGCGCGGGCAAGGGCTATATCTACGTCCGCAGCGAATACCCGCATGCCATCGCCAAGCTGAACGCGGCGATTGCGCTGGCGGTGCCCCATATCGCGCCGTTCGAGGTCGAAGTCCGCGTCGGTGCGGGGGCTTACGTTTGCGGCGAGGAAACTTCGCTGTTGAACTCGCTTGAGGGCAAGCGCGGCGAAGTGCGCGCCAAGCCGCCGCTCCCGGCGCTCGAAGGCCTGTTCGGCAAGCCGACCGTGGTCAACAACGTGCTGACGCTGGCCGCGGTGCCTTGGATTCTGGCTAACGGCGGCCAAGCCTACGCGGACGTCGGCTTCGGCCGTTCGCGCGGCACGATGCCGATCCAGCTTGCCGGGAACATCAAGCACGGCGGCCTGTTCGAAGTCGGCTTCGGGATCACGCTCGGCGAACTCGTCAACGAGATCGGCGGCGGCACGGCTTCGGGCCGTCCGGTCCGCGCGGTGCAGGTCGGCGGGCCGCTGGGCGCCTATCATCCGCCCGCCGATTTCCACCTGCCGTTCGATTACGAGGCGTTCGCTGCCGCCGATGGCCTGATCGGCCACGCCGGCCTCACCGTGTTCGACGAGACCGCGGACATGAGCGCGCAGGCCCGCTTCGCGATGAGCTTTTGCGCCGCCGAAAGCTGCGGCAAGTGCACCCCCTGCCGCATCGGCTCCACGCGCGGTGTTGAGCTGATCGACCGCATTCGCGCGCGTACCGGTCGCGCGGCCGACAAGGTCGAGGCGCTTCCCCAGATGCACAACGCGCGCAAGGCGCCGCGCACCTTGGCGGAGGATGTCACCCTGCTGGAAGACTTGTGCGAGACGATGAAGTTCGGCTCGCTCTGCGCGCTCGGCGGGTTCACGCCTTATCCGGTCCTCTCCGCGCTCAGGCACTGGCCGGAGGATTTCGGCATGGGCGCGCCCGAGCAGGAAGCCGCCGAGTGATCGGGCGTCGCGCCAGCATCCTTCGACAAGCTCAGGATGAGCGGGGTGGGGGTTTGGCTCCTTTCCTCAAACGCCAGGATCCGCTCGTGCTGAGCCTGTCGAAGCACGTTCGCGCAGCATGGCGGCAAGCATGATCCTCGGCGCGGTGCTTGCGGGCGGGCAGTCCTCGCGCTTTGGCAGCGACAAGGCGCTCGCCGCATTAGGCGGGCGCACCTTGCTGGAGCGTGCAGTCGCCTCGCTCGAAACGCAGTGCGATGGTGTGATCGTGGTCGGTCGCGGTGAAGTACCCGACCGCCCGTGTGCCGGAATGGGGCCACTGGGCGGGATCAACGCCGCGCTGCATCACGCGCATGCGCAGGGCTATGCCGAGGTGCTGACTTGCGGCGTCGATTGTGGCGGCCTTGCACCCGATACCATGGCAGAACTCACTCCCGCACCTGCCTACGTCGCCGACCAGCCGGTGATCGGGCTCTGGCCCGCCACCGCTGCCACCTCGCTCGACGCTTTCCTCGCCACCGATGCCAAGCACTCCATGCGCGCCTTTGCCGAGATGATCGGCGCGCGCCCGGTGACCCTTTCGGCGAAAACCGCTAATATCAACACGCGCGAAGACCTTGCGGCCGCGCAGGAGCATATCGATGGACTCTGAAATCTATCGCCCCCAGCCCGATCTCGGCACGCCGCCATCCCCGGCTGAACGCGCGGGCGCCGCAACGGTCACGCTGACCATTGACGGCCGCGAAGTCTCGGTCGCCCCCGGCACCACGGTCATGCGCGCGGCTGCCGTCTCCGGCGGCTCGATCCCCAAGCTCTGCGCGACCGACAGCGTCAAGCAGTTCGGCTCATGCCGCCTCTGCCTTGTCGAGATCGACGGGATGCGCGGCACGCCCGCCAGCTGCACCACGCTCGTCGCCGAGGGCATGAAGGTCCACACCCAGACCAAACGCCTCGAAAAGCTGCGGCGCGGGGTGATGGAGCTCTACATCTCCGACCACCCGCTCGATTGCCTCACCTGCAGCGCCAACAACGATTGCGAGCTGCAGGACCAGGCCGCTGCGGTAGGCCTTCGCGATGTGCGCTATGGCTATGAGGGGGAGAACCACCTGGCCCAGCCGATGGACATCACGAACCCCTATTTCGATTTCGATCCCTCCAAGTGCATCGTCTGTTCGCGCTGCGTGCGCGCCTGCGATGAAGTGCAAGGCACGCTCGCGCTCACCATCGAGAGCCGCGGTTTCGGCAGCAAGGTGAGCGCGGGGCTCGCCTCGGACAGCTTCCTTTCGTCCGAATGCGTCTCCTGCGGCGCCTGCGTGCAGGCCTGCCCGACTGCGACCCTGCAGGAAAAGGCCGTCAAGGAAATCGGCAAGCCCGAGCGCGCCACCGTCACCACTTGCGCCTATTGCGGCGTCGGCTGCACCTTCCGCGCCGAGACGCGCGGCGAGGAAGTCGTTCGCATGGTGCCGTGGAAGGACGGCAAGGCCAATCGCGGCCACTCCTGCGTCAAGGGCCGCTTCGCCTGGGGCTATGCCCAGCATCAGGAACGCGTGCTCTCGCCGATGATCCGCTCCTCGATCGACGAGCCGTGGCAGGAAGTGAGCTGGGAAGAAGCCATCGCCCACACCGCCAGCGAACTGAAGCGCATCTCCGCCAAGTATGGCCGCAATGCGCTGGGCGGCATCACCTCCAGCCGCTGCACCAATGAGGAAACCTTCCTCGTCCAGAAGCTGGTCCGCGCCGGGTTCGGCACCAACAACGTCGATACCTGCGCGCGGGTGTGTCACTCGCCGACGGGCTATGGCCTCAAGACCACCTTCGGCACGTCGGCGGGCACGCAGGACTTCGATTCGGTCGAGGACAGCGACGTGATCCTCGTGATCGGCGCGAACCCCACCGACGGTCACCCCGTCTTCGCCAGCCGGATGAAGCGCCGCCTCCGTCAGGGCGCCAAGCTGATCGTGATTGATCCGCGCCGCACCGATCTCGTCCGCAGCCCCCACATCAGCGCCGACTATCACCTGCCGCTGCGCCCCGGCACCAATGTCGCGGTGCTGACCGCGCTCGCCCACGTGATCGTCACCGAAGGTCTCGCTGATGAAGCTTTCGTCCGCGAACGCTGCGACTGGGAGGAATATCGCCACTGGGCCGATTTCGTCAGTCTTGAACGCAACAGCCCTGAGTTCCTCGAACCCGTGACCGGTGTTCCGGCAGCCGATCTACGCGGCGCGGCCCGCCTCTTCGCCACCGGCGGCAACGGCGCGATATATTATGGCCTCGGCGTCACCGAACACAGCCAGGGTTCCTCCACCGTCATGGCCATCGCCAACCTCGCCATGGCGACGGGCAACATCGGCCGCCGCGGCGTCGGCGTGAACCCGCTGCGCGGGCAGAACAATGTGCAGGGCGCCTGCGACATGGGCAGCTTCCCGCACGAACTCTCAGGGTATCGCCACGTCTCGGACCTCGCCACGCGCCAGCTGTTCGAGGCCGAATGGGGCGTGCGCATCGATCCGGAACCGGGCCTGCGCATCCCCAACATGCTCGATGCCGCGACCGACGGCCTGTTCAAGGCGATCTACATACAGGGCGAGGACATCCTCCAGTCCGACCCCGATACCAAGCACGTGGCGGCAGGCCTTGCCGCGATGGAATGCGTGATCGTGCAGGACCTGTTCCTCAACGAGACCGCCAACTACGCCCACGTTTTCCTGCCGGGCTCCACCTTCCTCGAAAAGAACGGCACTTTCACCAACGCCGAGCGCCGCATCCAGCCGGTGCGCAAGGTGATGGAACCGAAGAACGGCTACGAGGACTGGGAGATCACCCAGCTCATGGCACGGGCCATGGGCCTCGACTGGAACTACACCCACCCGCGCGAGATCATGGACGAGATCGCCCGCCTCACGCCGACGTTCGCGGGCGTCAGCTTCGCGCGGCTCGATGCCGAAGGCTCGCTGCAATGGCCGGTGAATGACGCGGCGCCAGATGGTTCGCCGATCATGCACATCGATGGTTTCGTGCGCGGCAAGGGCAAATTCGTGGTGACGGACTACGTGCCGACCGACGAGAAGACCGGCCCGCGCTTCCCGCTGCTCCTCACCACGGGCCGCATCCTCAGCCAGTACAATGTCGGCGCGCAGACCCGCCGCACCGCCAATGTCGTGTGGCACGAGGAAGACCTGCTTGAAATCCACCCGACCGACGCCGAGAATCGCGGCATCAAGTCGGGCGACTGGGTGCGCCTAGCCAGCCGCTCGGGCGAGACGACCCTGCGCGCGACCGTGACGGATCGCGTCGCGCCGGGCGTCGTCTACACCACCTTCCACCACCCGGCGACGCAGGCCAACGTCGTCACCACCGACTATTCGGACTGGGCTACCAATTGCCCCGAATACAAGGTGACCGCGGTGCAGATCACCCCCTCAAACGGCCCCAGCGACTGGCAGGAGGAATACGAAGCGCAGGCCACGCGCTCGCGGCGCATCAAGGGCCATGAAGGGGCGATGGAGCCCGCCGAATGAGCGCGCATACCACCGAAAAGCTGATCTACATGGCCAACCAGATCGCCCGGAACATGACGCATGATCCCGATCCGGTGGCGATGATCGCCGATCATATCCATGCGTTCTGGTCGCCGCGGATGAAGGCTGACGTGTTTGCCGTACTGGACGGCCCGCAAGGCGCCGCCCTCGATCCGGTGGCGCGTGCCGCGCTCGACCGGCTTGCGGCTCATGCCGGGTAAGGCCGCCCTCGCGCATACATTTGCCGAGCACTTTGCCGATGGCCGCGCGCCCGCCCCGCGCGAGCGGCTGCTCGCCATCGAAGCGCCCGTGGCGATCGAGATCAACGGTCTCGGCTATGCCGTGATGATGGCGACGCCGTCTGACCTTGCCGACTACGCGCTGGGTTTCTGCCTCTCCGAACAGCTGATCGCGTCTCCCTCGCAGCTCCTCTCTACCGAGGCGAACGAAGTCCCCGCCGGCGGCTGGATACTGCGTATCCAGCTCGCCGCCGATGATGCCGCCCCGCTGATGGAGCGCGTCCGCCTGCGCCTTGCCGAAGGGAGCTGCGGACTTTGCGGGATCGAAAGCCTCGAACAAGTGCTGCGCCCGTTGCCGCCGGTCGAGGGCAAGCTCGCTGTGGATGATGAAGCGATCTTCCGCGCCGTTGTGGCACTCCCGGCACTTCAGCCGCTGGGGCAAGCCACGCGCGCCGTCCATGCCGCCGCGTTCTGTGATCCCGACGGCACCGTGCGGCTGGTGCGCGAGGACGTCGGCCGCCACAACGCGTTCGACAAGCTGCTCGGCGCGATGGCGCAGGCTGGCCTCAATGCCGGGGATGGCTTCATCGTCCTCACCGCCCGCTGCAGCTTCGAACTGGTGCAGAAGGCGGTGGTTGCCGGCTGTCCGCTGCTGGTCACGATCTCGGCCGCTTCCACACTGGCGGCGGAGCAGGCCGCCGCGCACGGCTTGCGGCTCGTCTCGCTGGCGCGGGAAGACAGCTTTCTCGCTGACTGAGTTCATCGCCCGAGGGATTCCGGTGCGGCCCCGCTTCCACTAAGGTGCCAGCCGATGAGCGACATTCTGGCGAGCACCCGCTTTAGCGACCGCCCCGCGCTCAGCCGCAGGACCCGCCTCTGGCTGCTGCTGGCGGTTGCGCTGCTGCACGTGGGGCTTGGTTTCGCGATTCTCACCGGCCTCGCGAGCGGCGCGATCACGCTGATCCAGGATGCTGCAACAGCGGCGTATTCGGTCCCGCTCGATCCGCCAGCTCCGCCGCCACCGCCTGCCAATCCCGTCCCCACGCCGGAACCCGCCGGCGCCGAGGGCGCCGCTGCCAAACGCGCCAAGCCCAAGCCGGTCGCCGCGCCCCCCGCGCAGATCCCCAACAAGGCGATGGCCGCCGCGCCTGTCGCCTCGACCGGAGATGCCACCAAGTCCGGTGCCGCCGGTGCAGGCAGCGGCACCGGCGGTGGCAATGCGGGGGCGGGCACCGGAGCAGGCGGCAGTGGTGACGGCGCAGGATCGGGCGCCGGCCGTGCGGTCAAGATCGCGGGCGATATTACCGCCACGCGCGATTATCCCGCGCGCACCCGCAACCTTCGGCTGGGCAAGAGCGTTGTCGTCGTGCTCACCGTCGGCACCGATGGCCGTGTCCACGGTTGCCGCATCCACCAAGCCAGCCCGGACCCGGAAGCCGATGCCATCACCTGCCGTCTTGCTACCGAACGTTTCCGTTTTCGCCCTGCGACCGACCGCGCCGGTACTCCGATTGCATCCGAATTCGGCTGGCAACAACGATGGTTTGCGCCATAAGTGATGCAGTGCAACATTGCCGTGACATATACCTAGGTTATGGCAAAAGCGGGATCGGCGCCGCAGTCGGCTCGGTTCACAACCTAAGACACAGGAACCTGATGGATACGATTATTCCCGTTGTTCTGTGCGGCGGAAGCGGCACACGTCTCTGGCCGCGTTCGCGCAAGACCTGCCCCAAGCCGTTCCTGCCGCTGGTCGGCGATACCACGCTGTTCGAGGCGACCGTGCTGCGCTGCCCGGCCGAGGCCGGATTCGGCGCGCCGATCGTCGTAACCGGCACCGCGCATATCGAGCATGTCGAGGCACAGCTGCCCGATCCGGCGCACAGCACGGTGATCGTCGAACCCGAAGGCAAGAACACCGCCGCCGCCATCGCGCTCGCGGCGCTGCGCCTGCCCGAAGACGCGGTCATGCTGGTCTGCCCGAGCGACCACCACATCGGCGATGTCGAGGCCTTCCAGGCCGCCGCGCGCGAAGCGGCGGCGCTGGCCCGGGGCGGCTGGCTCGTCTCCTTCGGAATCGCGGCGACCGCGCCCGAGACCGGTTTCGGTTATCTGAGGCGCGGCGATGCCATCCCCGGCTCCGGCGGTTTCGCGGTGGCGCAGTTCGTCGAAAAGCCCGATCTCCAGCGCGCGATGGGCTTCCTGGCAGACGGCGGCTACGCCTGGAACGGCGGCATCTTCGCCTTCCGCGCCGGCACATTCCTTGCCGAACTGGCCGCCCATCGCCCCGCCTTGTTCGAAGCCGTACGCGCCGCGGTTGCCGAGGGCCGTGAGGACGGCATGCGCTTCCATCCGGATGCCGCCGCTTTCGCGCGGATCGAGGGCGAATCGGTCGACTATGCCGTGATGGAAAACACCGCCCACGCCGCGATGGTGCCTGCCGCGATGGCATGGTCCGATATCGGCAACTGGCAGGCGCTCCACGAAGCGCTCGATCGCGACGAGGGCGGCAACGCCGCGCGCGGGCGGGCGGAACTGGTCGATTGCACCAATGTTCTCGTCGACAGCGACGGCCCGCGCGTCTCGGTCATCGGGGCGAGTGACCTGATCGTCGTGGTCGACAAGGACGAAGTGCTCGTCTGCTCTGCCGCCGGGGCGCAGAAAGTGGGCAAGCTTGCGGGAGCCGTGAACCAATGAGCGAACTTGCCATCCGCACCGTCGAAAAGCCGTGGGGGCGCAGCCAGCTGCCCGCCCCGTTCATGGTGCCTTTCGGCAAGCGGATCGGCGAGATCTGGTTCGAGCCCGTCGAGGAGGTCTATTCGCTGCTCGTGAAGTACATCTTCACCAGCGAGAAGCTTTCGGTGCAGGTCCACCCCGATGACGCGCAGGCCAAGGATCTCGGTGAATACGATACGGGCAAGGAAGAGTGCTGGCTGGTGATTGACGCGGAGCCCGGCGCCACGCTCGGCATCGGCTTTCATGGCGAGCTGAGTGCCGACGCCATGCGCGCCGCAGCGCTCGATGGCAGCATCGAGGATCTGATGGTCTGGCATCCAGTGCAGGCGGGCGATTTCTTCTATATTCCGGCGGGCACGGTCCATGCCATCGGCGCCGGGGTCAGCCTGATCGAAATCCAGCAGAACTCGAACATCACCTACCGCCTCTACGACTATGGCCGCCCGCGTCGGCTGCATCTCGACAAGGGGATCGCAGTGGCGAAGGGTGAGCCCTATGCCGCCGCGCTTCATCGGCACCTTGCGCCGACCGGCACGGTGGAGCTGGCGCGCGGGCGCTATTTCACCGCACACCGGGTGGAAGGTGTGCCCGATGCCGCGCTGCTGGAGGAGTATGACGGCCCGCTGCTGGTGCTGCCCCGCCGCGGCGAGCTCGAATTGGGCCAGCAGGTCGTGCGTCCCGGCGAATGCGCTTATGCCGCTTCGGCGTCGGCGATCACCTTCAGCCCGGAAAGCCAGAGCATCCTTGTTCGTGCAGCCTGAGCACCCGGTCATGCTGGCGCAGACGATCCAGCTCGCGCTGGCGCCCGTCTTCGTGCTCGTCGCCATCGGCAACATCATGAACATCCTGACCGCCCGCCTTGCGCGGATGGTCGATCGTTCGCGCCACCTGCAGACGCTGCACGCCGGCACCAAGGGCAGCGAGCACGACGGCGTTGTGGCCGAAATGCGCGTCATCGACCGGCGCATCGCCCATATCGGCCGCGCGCTGCTGTGCCTTGTGATCAGCGGCCTCGCCATCGGCACGACCGTGGCGGCGCTGTTCCTGAGCGAGCTGGCAGGTGCAGATCTCGGCATCGTCATCGCCGCTACCTTCGTTCTCGCCATCGCGCTGCTGATGGTCGCGCTGGTGCTGCTGTTGCTTGAAACCCGGCTGGCGGCGAAAACCCTGCGCCTGCCGCCCGAACTCCTCGAACTCGAACGCGGCGACCTCTGATGCGCTAAAATAGGGACAGTCCCTGTTTATTGCGATCTATCACATTGAAAAAAAGGAAATAGCGCGTCGAGCTTCGATGTCTGAAAGATAGGGACTGTCCCTACCTTTTAAGCAGATGCCCTGTCCGGTCGCGCTTGGTATCGAGATAGCGCGCGTTGTGCGGGTTCGCCGGCAGCTGGTGCGCCACGCGTTCGGCCACCGTCACGCCCACGGCTTCCAGCGCGGCGACCTTGGCCGGGTTGTTGGTGAGCAGCCGCACCGCCCCCACGCCCAGCAGATCGAGCATCCGCGCCGCGACCGGGAAATCGCGCGCTTCGCTGGGCAGGCCCAGCCGTTCGTTGGCATCCACCGTATCGAAGCCCTGATCCTGCAGCTCATAGGCGCGCAGCTTGTTGATGAGGCCGATCCCGCGCCCTTCCTGCCTGAGGTAGAGCAGCAGGCCCCAGCCGCCCGCATTGGCTTCCTCCGCCATGCGCGCGAGCGCCGCATCAAGCTGCGGGCCGCAATCGCACTTGAGGCTGCCGAGCACGTCGCCCGTCAGGCATTCGCTGTGAAGCCGTACCAGCGGCACGTGATCCCCGCTCTGCGTGCCGATCACCAGCGCGACATGCTCGCGCAGGTCGTCGCGCGCGCGGAAGGCGATGATCTCGGCGTGCTCGCATGCATCGACCGGCAGCCGCGCGCGGGCCTGGATGGTGAGCTCCAGCGGGTCCTTGAACGCGGCAAGGTCATCCGCCGAAACCGTCGCCGCCGCTTCCACGCCGGTCGCCACCATGAACGCTGGCAGGATACCCGCCAGCCGTGCCAGCTCCATCGCCGCCACGGCCGCAGCCTGCGCCGGGCAGGGATCGGCGCGGAACGGCCCGCGCATCGGCTCGGCGAGATCGAGCGCCGGATCGGCCAAGGTGCGCGCGGCGTGGAGCGAGAAGGGCTCGGCGCCGTGGATCATCACCGGCATGTGCGGCGCGGCCGCATCGCGCTGGTTGGCGAGCTTGAGCGTGGCGGCGCGGGCATCGGAAATCAGCAGCCGCGCGGCGTAGAGCCCCGGCTGCACGAACGCCGTCTCCGCCGGGAGCAGATCGAGCGAACCATCCGCCGCCTCGACGCGGATCGCCCAGCCATGGCGCAGCGCATCGAGCGCGAGCGCCGCCGCGCGCGGATTTCCGCTCAAAGCGCGAACTCCGTGATCAGCGGCACGTGGTCGGAAGGCTGATCCCACTTGCGTGTCTCTTCGACAATGCGGTGCGCCGCCGACTTGTCCGCCAGCGCGGGAGAGGCCCACATGTGGTCAAGCCGCCGCCCCTGATCCTTGTCGCGCCAGTAGGAGCGGTAGGACCACCACGAATAGTTGCGCTGCGGCGCGGGGAGATGCTTGCGTCCCAGATCGACCCAGCCATGCGCCGCGCCGAATGCGCCGAGCGCGGCGACTTCCTGCGGCGTGTGGCTGACGACCTTGAGCAGCGCCTTGTGGTCATAGACATCGCAATCGAGCGGGGCGATGTTGAAGTCCCCCACGATCAAGGTCGGACGCTCGATCGCACCGGCCCACTGCGTCATCCGTTCGAGAAAGGCGAGCTTCTGGCCGAACTTGGGATTGGCCTCCGGGTCAGGGATGTCGCCGCCCGCCGGGATATAGACGTTCTCGAGGATCAGCCCGCCCTCCGGCGTCAGCACTTCCACGCCGACATGCCGCGCTTCGCCATTGGCCTGCCAGTCGTGGCGGTTCAGCTCGCGGATCGGCACGCGGCTGACGGTCGCGACACCGTGGTAGCCCTTCTGCCCATGCACCGCGCGGTGGGTGTAGCCCAGCTGCTCGAACACATCGTGCGGGAACAGCGATTCGGCCGTCTTGATCTCTTGCAGGCACAGCACGTCGGGCTGCTGCTCGGCGAGGAAACGGGCGACCTGATCGATGCGCAGCCGCACCGAATTGATGTTCCAGGTGGCGATGGAGAGGGTCGGGGAGGCCATGCGCGGGCTTTAGGAGCCTTGGCCAGCAGCGGCAAGCGGCGCGGCGGGCAAGCGCAGAACGAAAAAACCCTCGGACCGGGGGCATGGTCCGAGGGTTCCTTCTGCGTTCGTCACGCTGTCAGACGGCGGGGGATTGTGGACCGGGTAACAGGGGGGGGCGAACCCGGTCGGTGCCGTCTTGACCAGCCCTTTCTAGGATCGTTCCGCTTGCTGGCGGATGAACGGCCCCTTCAGGGTAGACCCAAAGTGGTCGCAAATTGTCGCAGGATCGTGACGGCATTTTGCACGGCTGCGACGAACCGATGCTTACTTGCGCCCGGACCCGCGCGGATCGGTCCAGCGGAAGGTGTTGGAGGGCAGCGCCACGCCATAGCGCTGATTCGTCAGCCGCACCGTGGTCCGCCGGTTCTGCGAATCGAGCGCGACCCAGCTGTTGAGCTCCCACCCGCCCGGTGCGCTCGGCTTCTTGAGCATGATCATCGTGATCGAGCCGTATTCCGGATGACGCGGATCGCGCACATCAAGGCTGATCACTTCGGAATGCCCGGTGGGATTGAGCGTGGCGAAGCGCGCGACGTCCTTGTTGGGATCGAGCAGCGCGCCTAGCGGGCTGTTCTTGATCGGCCAGCGCTGCACTTGCCGCACTTCGTAGTCGATCAGCGTGAGCGCAGACCCGTCAGAGACGATCAGCAGGGGAATGCCCGGCTGATACTGGAAGCGGATCTTGCCGGGGCGCTGCATGCTGAGCACGCCGGTCAGCCGCTGGCCGTTGCGGTCGGTCTGGACGAAATCGGCCTGCAGCGTGGTGATCGCGCGCAGCGCCGCGACCGCCTGCTCGACTTGCGGATCGATCGCAGTCGTTGGCGCCGCTGGCGGAGGCGCGGCAACAGAAACGACAGGCGCCGCCAACGCAAGAAGCGCGGCGGCGACAAACGGGCGGGAGGCGGCAAGCCGGCGGGCAAGGGAGAGCGTCATCGTCATCCCTATACCACTGCCGAAGGAGCATTGAACCCGGCGTGAACTATCTCGCCGCGGCCATGCGCCGCTTACTTGATCTTGGCTTCCTTGAACTCGACGTGCTTGCGCGCCACCGGGTCATACTTGCGGAACACCATCTTCTCGGTGGTGTTGCGCGGGTTCTTCTTCGTCACATAGAAGAAGCCGGTGTCGGCGGTCGAGACCAGGCGGATCTTGACGGTAGTGGGCTTGGCCATGACTTTATCCTGAAAACTAGCGTGCGCACGTCAAAAACGAATGCGGCGGCGCGTTGCCACGCCGCCAGACAGGCGCCGGTCGTTGTGAGCGAATCGCGCAAAAGTCAAGGGGCGGGATAGGGCTTCAGCGGTTTGATCACCCCGAAGTGCTCCTTTGCCAGCGGTTCGTCGAGTGGTGGCAGCGCGGGAACCTTCTGCTCGACGGGCCTCACCGGCAGCCGATCCAGCAAATCGCGCACCAGCGTCAGCCGCCCCCGGCGCTGGTCGTTGAAATCGACCAGAGTCCACGGCGCATGTTTGCTGTGAGTCGCCTCCAGCATAGCCTCGCGCGCCTTGGTGTAGTCGCGGTACTTGCCGCGCGCCGCTACATCGATCGGGGAAATCTTCCACTGCTTGGCGGGATCCTCGTGCCGCTCGGCCAGCCGTTCCTCCTGCTCTTCCTGATCGCAGGTGAGCCAGTACTTGAACAGCAGCAGCCCGTCCTCGACCAGCAGCTTCTCGAACTTCGGCGCGGCGTCGAGGAAGGCCTCGACTTGCGCGTCGGTGGCAAAACCCATCACTTTCTCGACGCCGGCGCGGTTGTACCAGCTGCGGTCGAACAGCACGATCTCGCCGCCAGCGGGCAGGTGCGGGACATAGCGCTGGAAGTACCACTGCGTCTTCTCGCGCTCGGTCGGCGCAGGGAGGGCGGCGGTGCGCACCTGCCGGGGATTGAGCTTCTGCGAGATCGCATGGATCGCGCCGGTCTTGCCCGCCGTGTCGCGCCCCTCAAGGATCACGAGGATGCGCGCGCCGCACTGGCTCGCCCAGCCCGCCATCGCGGTGAGTTCGCCCTGCATGCCCTCGAGCGCTTCCTCGTAGTCCTTCCGGCCCAGCTCGTCCTTGCTCACGCGGTATCCTCTCGCTTTGCGAGGGCAGACTGTCGCAGGCCTGCCGCTTTGGCAATCGCCGCCCGTTGCAAGGAACAGCCGCAAGCGCTACAAGTTGCAATTGAAACCATGTCGGACCTTGTCGAACTCGCAGCCGATTTCACGCGGCTCCCCGATCTGCCGGACGGTGTCTTTACCGCGCCGCTGCAGCGCCCGCCCCATGTCGGCGAGGATTGGCTGGAGCCGCACCAGACCGACTACAGCGCGGATGACCACCGCGTGTGGGACGATCTCTTCGCCCGCCAGATGCAGGTCCTGCCCGGCCGCGCGGCGACCGCGTTCCTCAAAGGACTGGAGCGGCTCGATCTCGGCCGCGGCGGCGTGCCCGATTTCGCCCGGCTATCCGCCGAACTCGGCGCACTGACCGGCTGGAGCGTCGTGCCGGTGCCGATGCTGATTCCCGATCACGTGTTCTTCTGGCACCTCGCCAACCGGCGCTTCCCGGCGGGCAACTTCATTCGCTCGCGCGAATGCTTCGACTACATCGAGGAGCCGGACGTCTTCCACGACGTGTTCGGTCACGTGCCGATGCTCACCGACCCGGTGTTTGCCGACTACATGCAGGAATATGGCCGCGCCGGGTGGAAGGCGATGCGCTACAACCGCCTGAAGGCATTGGGCGCGCTCTATTGGTACACAGTGGAGTTCGGCCTGATCATGGAGGCCGAGGGGCTCCGGGCCTATGGCGCCGGCATCCTTTCCGGGCCCACCGAGGCCGTTTTCGCACTGGAAGCGCAGTCCCCCAACCGCATCATGCTCCACGTCGACCGGGTGATGCGCACCGACTACGCAATCGACGATCTCCAGCCGACCTACTTCGTGATCGAGAGCTTCGCCGATCTCTACCGCCAGACCGTCGAGCGCGATTTCGACCGGCTCTATCGCGGGCTCGGCGCGAGCTTCACCTATGCCGGCAGCGCGGTGATTGATGTCGATGATGTGCTCCACCGAGGCACGCTGGAATACCATCTACGCGGTGGGCGGGGGAGCGGGGCTTCGCCGGTTTAGATATTGCGGTGCGTGTCGGCTTTCGCCCAGTTGCGGACATCACGGCTTACCATCGCCACCAAAAACCCACCGTCACCCCGTGCTTGACACGGGGTTTGGCTGTTCTTTTAACGCCCGGCCTGAAAGGAAAAGCCAAGGCCCGTGTCAAGCACGGGCCGACGGGCAGTGTGCTGGTGGAATTGTCCGCTAACCATCCAGTTCTCGCCGTTCACACCAGTACGGCTACCCCTAGAAACTCACACCCACAGCAACCACGCCAGCCCCAGCACCCCGAGCACAATCCGGTAGGCGGCAAACGGCGTGAAGCCGCGCTTGCTGACGTAGCCGATGAAGAACTTGATCACGACCAGCGAAACAAGGAACGAGACCACCGAGCCGATCGCGATTTCCTTCATGCCGACCGGGCCCGCGCCTGCCGAAAGCTCGTGCCGGTGGTCCCACAGCTGCTTCACCGTCGCGCCCAGCATCGTCGGCACCGCAAGGAAGAAGCTGAACTCGGCCGCCGTCTTGCGGTTCTCGCCCATCACCAGCGCGCCCATGATCGTTGCACCCGAGCGCGAGACGCCGGGGATCACCGCGATGCACTGCATCATGCCGATGCGGATCGCCTGCGCCAGCGGCATCTGGCCCACCGGCCGGTAGGTCTGGTGCGAGACCAGCCGCTCCACCGCGATGATCGCAAAGCCGCCGAGGATCAGCGCGATGCAGACCACGACCGGGTTTTCGAGCAGCAGGTCGATGCGCGACTTGAACAGCACGCCGACGATGGCCGCCGGAATGAACGCGGCCAGCACATTGCGCACGAAGGCAATCGATTCGCGCGATCCGCGCAGCGCGCCCATGGCAACGTCCATGAAGGTGCGCCAATAGAGCACCACCACCGCCATGACCGCCGGCAGCTGGATCACCACGTTGAACACTTCCCACGTCTTCGCGTCATAGCCGAACAGCTCCGACGCCAGAATCAGGTGCCCGGTCGAGGAGACGGGGATGAACTCGGTAAGCCCCTCGACAATGCCGAGCAGAATGGCGGTGATGGTCGTATCCATGGCGCGCAGGGGTCGCCGCAGCGCAGCATTCTGTCAAGCGTGTGTGCGATTTAAACTTTTGTCATCTCGGTGGTTTGGCGTTTGCCCACCTCCAACCCCTCCCGCAAGCGGGAGGGGAGCCTGTAGTGCCGTCTTCCCCCCTCCCGCTTGCGGGAGGGGCCGGGGGTGGGCAGGTGGGCAGGCGGCCTAAAGTCTCACTAGATCCGCACGCGGTCCTTGGGCGCGAGGTAGAGCTTGTCGCCGGGCTTGACCTTGAACGCTGCATACCAGGGATCGAAATTGCGCACGACCGCGTTGACCCGCGCTTCGGCCAGCGAATGCGGATCGGTCTTGAGCAGCTGGCGGGCAAACGCCTCGCGCAGCTTCCAGCGCCACGACTGTGCATAGGAGAGGAAGAAGCGCTGGTCGCCGGTCAGCCCGTCGATCACCGGCGCGGGCTTGCCGCCCAGCGATAGCTTGTAGGCGGCATAGGCCATCGAAAGCCCGGCCAGATCGCCAATGTTCTCGCCCAGCGTCAGCTTGCCGTTGTGGCAGGTCTTGCCGCCGTCATAGGGGCAGACCTTGTCGTACTGCGCGGCAAGCTTCGCCCCGAGCTTGTCGAAGGTCTTGCGGTCGGCCGGCGTCCACCAGTCCTTGAGCGCGCCAGTGCCGTCATAGCGCGAGCCCTCGTCGTCGAACCCGTGGCCGATCTCATGGCCGATGGTCGCGCCCACCGCGCCGTAGTTCACCGCCGCGTCGGCCTTCGGGTTGAAGTAGGGCGGCTGGAGATAGGCGGCCGGAAACACGATCTCGTTCGCGGTCGGCTGGTAATAGGCGTTCACCGTCTGCGGGGTCATCAGCCACTTGGTCTTGTCGACCGGCTTGCCGAGCTCGCTCAGATCGTCCTGCCAGTGCCAGCGCGCTGCCTCGATGGCGTTGGCCAGCGGCTGGTCGGGCTTGATCGACATGCCGTCATAGGTCTTGAACTTGTCGGGATAGCCGATCTTCACCGTGAAGGCGTCGAGCTTGGCGAGAGCCGCCTTGCGCGTCGCCGGGCTCATCCACGCCAGCGTCTTGAGCTTGCCGGCCAGCGCGGCACGCAAGTTGCTGACGAGCGTGACCATCGCCGCCTTGCTCGAAGGCGGGAAGTGCTGCTCGACATAGGCCTTGCCGATGCCTTCGCCCATCTGGCCCTGCACGCTGGAGAGCGCGCGCTGCCAGCGCTGGCGGTCGCGCTCGCGGCCCTGCAGCGTCTTGCCGTAGAACGCAAAGCGCGCGTCATCGACATCGCTTGGCAGCACCGAGGCGTAATTCATCAGGAAATGCGCGGCGGTCCACGCCTGCAAGGTCGCGATGTCTTCCTCGCCGAGCAGCTTGATCAGCGCCGGAATGCCGCCGCCGAGCTTGGCGAGGTCGTCCTTGGTCAGGCCGAGCCTGGCGATCTTGTCCGCGCTCGGCGGGATCTCGCCCACGAACACCGAGCTCGCCTTGCCCAGCCCCGAGCCATCGAGCAGCGCCGCCACCGGGAACGGTCCGCCCATCGCGATCAGCTCCTCGCGCGAGACGCGGTTGGTGGTGAGCAGCGGATTGCGCTGCAGCGCCTTGTCCCAATCGAGCACCGCGATCTTGCGCTCGAAGTCATAGACCTTGGCCGCCATGCCGGCTGCGTCGGCATAGCCGGCCTTGCCCAGCATGAAGGTCAGCAGCTCGCGGTACTTGCCCTGCAGCTCGCGGTTGCGCTCATTGTCGACGAGGTAATAGTCGCGGTCGGGCAGGCCGAGCCCGCCGAGATCGCTGTAGGCGGCGTTGACGCCCGGGTTCTCGGCATCGATCTGCACCGAAAAGCTGAGCGGCGAGGGGAAGCCGGGCGCGGCGAACAGCGCGGCGAGATCGGCGCAGGTGTTTGCGGCCTTGATCCGGTCGAGATAGGTCTGCGCGGGGGCCATGCCAGCAGCGTCGATGGCCGGGCGGTCAAGGAATGCCTTGTAGCTGTCGGCGATGCGCTGGCTGTCGCTCCCCGGTGCCTGCGGCACTGCGGCAAGGCCCTGGACGATGTCCTTCACGGCCTGTTCCGCACTCAGTGTGAGCGCCAGCGCCACCCCGCTGTAGGGATACTGCGGCGGGATCGCTTCGCTGCGGTCCCACTTGCCGTTCATGTAGGCGAAGAAGTCGTCGCCCGGCTTCACCGCCTTGTCGATCTGCTCGGGATCGAGCCCCCAGCCGCCGAACGTCGGGATGCGGTAGCTGTCGATCTCGGCGGATGCGGCCGTATCGGCGTGGGCGGCGGTGGAAAGCGCGAGCACGAACAGCGAGGCGGCGGAAATCGCGCCCTTGACGTGTTTCAGCATGACTCAGGAAGTTCCCATCGGTTGCAGATGTACCTAATTGGGACACTAGTCATCGGTCGGCGCTTGTCCAGCACCCGCAGTATTACTTTGGTGCTGGTGATTACGCCTCGGCGCTGTCGAACTGCAGGCGGGCAAGGCGGGCATAGAGCCCGTCCTGCGCGGAAAGCACGGCGTGGGTGCCCTGCTCGACGATGCGGCCCTTGTCCATCACCACGATGCGGTCCGCCGCGCGCACGGTGGCGAGCCGGTGCGCGATCACCAAAGTGGTGCGCGCCTTCATCAGCCGGTCGAGCGCGTCCTGCACCAGCCGCTCGCTTTCGGCATCGAGCGCGCTCGTCGCCTCGTCGAGCAGCAGGATCGGAGCATCGCGCAGCAGCGCGCGGGCGATGGCGATGCGCTGGCGCTGGCCGCCCGAAAGCCGCGCGCCGTCCTCGCCAAGGAAGGTGTCGAGTCCTTGGGGGAGGTCCTTGAGGAAGGTCGCCGCGTTGGCCGCTTCCGCTGCTTCCCAGATCTGCGCGTCGCTGGCGTTCCAGTTGCCATAGCGCAAGTTGTCGCGCGCGGAGGCGGCAAACAGCACGCCTTCCTGCGGCACCAGCGCCATGCGCGCGCGCACTTCGGCCGGGTCGGCCTGCGGCAAGGGCACGCCGTCGATGCGGAGCATGCCGGCATGCGGATCATAGAAGCGCTCCGCCAGCAGGAACAGCGTCGACTTGCCCGCACCCGAAGGCCCGACGATCGCCACCGTCTCGCCCGGTTCCACCGCCAGCGAAAAGTCTTCCAGTGCTGCGACTTCCGGGCGGCTGGGATAGCGGAACGAGACGTTCTGGAACGCCAGCTGCCCGCGCGGCGGCTGCGGCAGGTGCAGCGGGCGCGCCGGTGCGGTGATCTCGGGCTGTTCGAGCAGCAGTTCGTTGAGCCGCCCGGCTGCCCCCGCACCGCGCAGGAGGTCGCCATAGACTTCGGTGAGCGCGCCGACCGCGCCCGCGACGATGCCCCCCGTCAGCACGAAAGCGGCGATGGTGCCCCCGCTGATGGAACCGTTGGCGACCGCCGTCGCGCCCTGCCACATCAGCACCGCGATCCCGCCGAACACCAGGAAGATGACGATGGCGGTCATGACCGAACGGATCATGATGCGCCGCCTTGCCGCGCTGAAAGTCCGCTCGACCGCCTCGGCAAACCGGCCCGCCTCGCGCTTTTCCTGCCCGAAAGCCTGCACGACCTTCATCGCGCCGAGCACTTCGCTGATCTGGACGCCGATGTCCGCGACCCGGTCCTGGCTGGAGCGCGAGGCATTGCGCAGGCGCGAGCCGAAAAACACGATCGGGCCGACCACGACCGGGATGCCGACCAGCAACCCCGCCGTGAGGGCCGGCGCCAGCGTGAAAAGATAGGCAATGCCGGCAAGCGCCGTGATCGAGTTCCTGAGCGCGATGGAAGACGTCGTCCCCACCACCTGTTCGATGATCGCGGTATCGGATGTCATGCGCGAGGAGATTTCCTTCGGGCTGTTCGACTCGAAGAAGCTCGGCGGCATGCGCAGCAGGTTGGCCTGCACCTTGAGCCGGATATCGGCAACGACGCGCTCGCCCAGCCACGAGACGAAATAGAACCGCACCGCCGTGCCCAGGCCGAGGATGACCACGACCAGCAGCAGCCAGCGGAAGGAGCTATTGATCGTCTCCAAATTGGCGCCCTTGCTGAACGCCTTGTCGATGATCGACTTGAAGCTGGCGGGAACGGCAATCGTCGCGCCGGACGTGATCAGCAGCGCCGTCAACGCGATGGCCACTTCGCCCGGATAGCTGGCGCCTTCGCGCAGCAGCATGCGCAGCGGGCTGAGCGTACGCGCGGGGCGGGGGGCGGGCGCGGCTTCGGCAGCCTGTGTTTCGGGGCCGGTGTTCTGGGTATTGGCGTCCATCGCCCCCGCCCTAGCCCATGCGGAGAGGGGCCGAAAGGGGGCAGCGGGGCAATCCCCGCCGAAGTGGGACAATGGTGCGTTGCACAAGGTGCAAAATCACGGCACACTCGGCCCAATCGGAGCAGCGTACGGCTCCGCAACAAGACAAAGGTGTTCGCAGTGCTTTACAAGGCTTACGAGATCCAGCGCTCGATGCTCAACGCGGGCAGCGCGATGGCGGCGATGGGCGCCGAAATGCTCACCGATCCGCGCAACCCCTGGGCGCCCTTCGGCGGCACCCAGATGCTCGCCTCCGCGCTCGACGTGTTCGCCCATGCCGCCGCTCCGCGCGGCAAGCCGGCGTTCGGGATCAAGGTCGTGCAGGTCGATGGCACGCCCCACGCGGTGAACGAGACGGTCGAGATCCAGCAGCCCTTCGGCATGTTGCGCAAGTTCACGCACGAAGGCCTGCCCGCCGACGCGCCGCGCCTCCTCATCGTCGCGCCGATGAGCGGCCACTACGCCACGCTGCTGCGCGGCACGGTGGAGCGCATGCTCGAGCGCTGCGTGGTCTATATCACCGACTGGGCGGACGCGAAGTATGTGCCGCTGGCGGAAGGCCGCTTCGATCTCGATGAATACATCGACTACCTGATCGGCTATCTCGAGCACATCGGCCCCGGCGCGCACATGATGGCGGTGTGCCAGCCTTCGGTCCCCGCGCTAGCCGCCACCGGGGTGATGGCGGTGCGCGAACATCCCTGCCGCCCGGTCACGCTCACCATGATGGGCGGCCCGATCGACACGCGCGAAAGCCCGACCGCGGTGAACGACCACGCGATCACCAAGCCGTTCGTGTGGTTCAAGCACAACGTGATCACCACCGTGCCCGCCAACTATCCGGGCGCGGGCCGGCAGGTCTATCCGGGCTTTGTCCAGCTCGCGAGCTTCATGTCGATGAACCTCGGCAACCACATGAACGCCCATTACGGGCTGTTCAAGCACATGGTCCAGGGCGATGGCGAAAGCGCGGATGCGACCAAGGCGTTCTACGACGAATACCGCGCCGTCTGCGACATGACGGCCGAGTTCTACCTCCAGACCGTCGATGTCGTGTTCCAGCAGCACCTCCTGCCCAAGGGCGAACTGGTCCACCGCGGCATCCTCGTCGATCTCGGGGCGATCAAGGACACCGCGATCCTGTGCATCGAGGGCGAGCGTGACGACATCTCGGGCATCGGCCAGACCAAGGCCGCGCTGAAGGTGACGCCGAACCTGCCCGAGAAGCTCAAGAAGTATCACCTTGCGCCCGAAGTCGGCCACTACGGCATCTTCAACGGCTCGCGCTGGCGCACCAGCATCGCCCCGGTGGTCGAGGGCTGGATCCGCTCCAATGCCACGGCGCGCAAGCTGAGCGTGGTCGCCTGATCCAGGCGCCCCGCCGCGCGGCGGTGGGGCGCTTCAGATTCGCGCGCTTGTTGAGGCAAGGCCGTAACGCTGTGCCGAAACAGGACTGCGATTCCGAAAAAGTCCACCATTTGTTCAGTTTCGTGGCAGGGCAATACTAAGCAACGCTAGGGAAAAGCGGCTGCAGGCCAAATCCACTACCTGCTATCGCATGGATATGGTAACTGCATTCTTCCGCGCCGAAGATTCATCGGGCACCGGTTCATGGGAGGAATGTCCTGTGGAACCGCCAGACCCTGATCCCGCGCCGCGCGTCACGGTCGTGCTGCCGGTGCACAACGGCGCGGCCTTTCTCGATGCCGCCATCACTTCGATCCTTGCGCAGACCTTTCGCGATTTCGAACTGATCTGCGTCGACGATGGCTCGACCGACGATACCCCGGCCATCCTCAGGCGCCATGCCCTCGGGGATCGCCGCGTGCGGATCATCACCAATTCGCCCAACAAGGGCCTTCCCGGCGCGCTCAACACCGGCTTTGCGGCCGCGCGCGGCACGCTCCACACCTGGACATCTGACGACAACATCGCGCGGCCCGACATGCTGGCGCGGCTGGTCGCAGCGCTTGATGCTGCTCCCGATGCCTCGATCGCCTACGCCGATTTCAGCGTGATCGATGCCGAGGGCCGCGTCACCGGCTTCCAGAAGATGGGCCCAGCCTCTGATATCCTCCTCGGCAACCGCATCGGCGCGGCCTTCCTCTACCGCGCCGAAGTCACCCGCACGCTGGGCGGCTATGACGAGGCGCTGTTCGGGGTCGAGGACTATGACTTCTGGCTGCGCGCGGCGCGGCGCTTCGATTTCGTGAAGCTCGACGAGGACCTCTATCTCTACCGTCGCCACGAAGCGAGCCTGACCGACCGGCGCGCCTTGCGCATCCACCGGCTCGGCTCGCACATCCTGCGCCGCGAACTCGCGCTGGAGCCTGATCGGAAACGGCGTGCCCGCGCGCTGGTCGAGCAGGGCCTTGCCAGCCGCATCGATGCGCGGCTCGATATGCTCGCGCTCGGCCTTGCGCTGTCACCGGGGCTCGCAAGGGGCCGGATCAATGCGATCCTGCGCCACCTTGCGCATCACTTCGTCCGGGTGATCACACGAAAAACTGGGTGATCCACTCGCAGATCAGCGCGGGCTTCTCCTCGCCTTCGATCTCGACCGTGATTTCCATCGTCTGCTGCCACTGACCGGGGCGCTTCTCGTCAAGCTCAAGCAGCTTGAACACGCCGCGCACCCGCCTGCCCGAGCGGACGGGGGCGAGGAAGCGCGTCTTGTTGCCGCCGTAGTTGACGCCCATCTTCACGCCTTCGGGGCGCGGGCAATCGCTCTGCTGGGTCAGCAGCGGGATCAGCGAGAGCGTGAGGAAGCCGTGCGCGATGGTCCCGCCGAACGGGGTCAGCTTGGCCTTTTCCGCGTCGATATGGATGAACTGGAAGTCGCCCGTCGCCTCGGCGAACTGGTTGATCCGCTCCTGCGTCACCTCGACCCATTCCGAGGTGCCCACCACCTGACCGACCAGGTCCTTGATTGCGCCCGGTGCCATCGTCTTCATCGCTGCCCTCTCCCGTCGTGGCTGTGCCTTTGCGCCTTCTCTAGGCTGCAAACGCCGCGCCGCGCAACAGGTGGTGGTCAGGCCGAAGCGGGCAGGGCAGGGGCGCCTTGCCGCGGCATACGGAAGGGCTTGGGCGCCGCGCGCTTGACCCGGCCGATATAGGCCGAAAGCCCGCACTGCAGCCCCACCAGCATGTAGCAGAACGGCTGGAACGCGATCCCCACGAAAGCCCCGCCGAACAGGTAGACGATCTGCGCCTGCTGCAGGGCATCGGCCAGCGGCGTCACCCAGCGCAGTTCGGGGCTTGTGTTCCTGGCATAGCTGCGCCGGATCACCTCCATGTGCACCACGCCCATGATATGCAGCAGCAGCCACATCGCGAGGCCTGGATAGCCCTGTTCGCCCAGCATCTCGAAATAGCTCGAATGATAGGCGCGCCCGCGCTCCTCGATCCGCTGGGTCTCGATCGCGGTGTTGTTGTCGCCCGCGTTCTCGGCCTCGATCTTGTCGTAGCTCAGCACGTTCTGGCGATAGGCCTCGAAGCCGCCGCCGAACGGATGCGTCTTGGCGTATTCGATGGTCCACTTCCACACCGCCACGCGCGTCGAGGCCGACTGATCGGACTGGTGGTTGCGGATCGTGCTCATCCGCTCGGTATAGCTTTGTGGCAGGAACGGGATCGCGATCGTCACCAGCGCACCGATCGCGCCGATATAGAGCAGGCGCCGCTTGACCGAGCGCAGCATCATCACGCCCAGCACCGCCACGCAGATCAGGCCGGTGCGCGCCTGTGTGCCCACCGGCATCAGCAGGCAGGAAAAGCAGATGCCCAGCGCGAAGAGCCAGACCAGCAGGCCCGGCTTGAAGATCGTGCCATGGCGCGCGAGCCACAGCGCCAGCGGCATCACGCAGACCGCGCAGGTGGAGATGATCGAGCCTTCGTAGAGCCCGGTGTTGTCGTTCACCAGCAGCTTGAGCTCGCCATAGCCGCCGCCGCCCGCCAGCGTCTTGATCCCGCCGCCGATCACGATCACGCCCACCGAAAGTACCATGATCAGCGTGAACGCCTCGATGCGCAGGCGGGTGCGCAGGGTCAGCGGCAGGAACATCGCAAAGACGAGCGCCTTCCACACCCACGCCCACTTCTCGAGCGCCTCGTCCGGAAAGTCCGCGCCGCGCGTGCTGAGCCCGCAGTAGACCAGCAGCAGGAAAAGCAGCATCTGGCGCGGCGAGAAGCGGATGCCGCTCTTGTCCTCCGCCACCGCCCAGGCCGTCACCGCGCCCATGAACGCGATCAGGCTGATCGGGATGGACTGCAGGAAGCCCCAGCTCACCTTCTGCGGCGCGACGATGTCGATATAGGCATAGGCCAGCACGAACAGGAACGGCTTGCGCACGCCCGCTGCCAGAAACGCGGTCACGAAGGCGGTGAGGAACAGATTAAGCACCCGGCGTGCCCTCGCCCCGGATCGCTTGCTTGCCCTTGCGCCCCATCAGCCCGCGCTCGCGCCCGGGCAGGATGGGATCGTTGTCGAGATCGTCGCGGTGCAGCAGGCGCCAGACGGCAATCGCCATCAGCATATGGGGCACGACCACGGTAATGATGTCGATCATGCGGGCATGCCCAAGGTCACCTTGCGGCCCGCGATCGAACCGTTCTCACCTGCTCAATAGGCAAACTCGGTTGACGCGGCGTTAAGTCCTGCCGTGGCATGGCCAGCCACATGGCCCGGGTTCTCCATATCCTCGATCACTCGCTGCCGCTGCAGAGCGGCTATACCTTCCGCACGCGCGCGATCCTCAAAGCGCAGGAAGGGCTGGGCCACGAAGTGCGCGGCCTCACCGGCCTGCGCCACACCGCGCCGCTCACCGGGGCAGAGCCCGAACTGCACGATGGCCTCCCGTTTCACCGCACGCCGGGCAAACCGTCCGGCCCGCCGGGGCTGGCGGAATGGCAGGAAATCGGCGCGCTGGCTCGCCGCATCGAGTTCGTCGCGCGCGAATGGCGCCCCGATGTCCTCCACGCCCACTCGCCCGCGCTTGGCGGCCTCGCCGCCGTCCGGGCGGGGCGCAAGCTTGGCCTGCCGGTCGTCTACGAAATCCGCGCCTTCTGGGAAGACGCTGCGGTCGGCAACGGCACCGGCAGCGAAGGCTCGCTGCGCTACCGGCTGACCCGCGCGCTCGAAAACGAAGTCGTTCGCGGCGCGGATGCGGTGGTCACGATCTGCGAGGGCCTGCGCGGCGATCTCGTCGCGCGCGGCTTCCCGCCTGCCAAGATCAGTATCATGCCCAACGGCGTCGACCTCGCACTGTTCGGCCAGCCGCTGGAACGCGACGCGGCGTTCGCGGACAGCCTCGGCCTCGGCGACGGCCCGGTGATCGGCTTCCTCGGCAGCTTCTACCCCTACGAAGGCCTCGACGACCTCATCGCTGCGATGCCGCTGATCCTCGCCCGCCAGCCCGACGCGCGCCTGCTCCTCGTCGGCGGCGGTCCGGCGGAAGCGCAGCTTCGCGCACAGGCCGCCGCATCTCCCGCCGCGCACGCCATCCACTTCATCGGCCGCGTGCCGCACCACGAGGTGGACCGCTATTACGCGCTCGTCGATGTCGTGTGCTATCCGCGCAAGGCCATGCGCCTCACCGATCTTGTCACGCCGCTGAAGCCGCTCGAAGCCATGGCGCAGGGCAAGCTCGTCGCGGCAAGCTCGGTCGGCGGCCACCGCGAACTGATCGAGCATGGCATGACCGGCACGCTGTTTCCGCCCGACGCCCCCGCCGGCCTCGCCGCCGCGATGGCGGATTTGATGGAGGACCGCGCCATGTGGCCCGCCCGCCGCACAGTCGCCCGCGCCTTCGTCGAACGTGCCCATGACTGGTCGCGTAACGCTGCCCGTTATGATTCCGTTTACCAAACCCTGTTAACCCGAAATCAAGCAATCTCCGGCGCTGCGGCCTGATCTCGGGCAGCTTCATCGGAGGTCACCTTCCGACCGGGGGCCGACACGCGCCATGAGTACGTTTCGCCAGAAGTTTCAGGCCACGACTAACCGGGCCAGGCCCGATCCCGAAGATATGATCGGCACACCCCGCAAGCGCCGCCGCGCCGCTCCGGTCACCGCGCACCGCCTGTTCCCGGCCTTCGCCGCCCTCTGGTTCGCCGCGCTGTTCGGTCTTGGAAGCCTCGCCATTCCGGGCAGCCTGCTCGGCGCCGTCGTGCTCAAGACGGGCCTTCCCGCCATCGTCCCCGCCGCCGCCCCGCCGCTGGGCTTCACCGCACATCTGCTGGTTGCTTTCGCGCTCGCCTTATTCGGCGCGGCACTCGGCCTTGCTGTGGCACTCCGGCTGCGTCCGAAGAACAAGGCGGAAGTGCGCCGCGCCGCGCCGGTCGCCCCCGCCGCTGCTCCCGAACCTGAGGCGGCCTACAAGGTCCGCGCCCGCGATGCCCATCCCGACGCGCCGCCGCGCCGCCCGCTGGTGCTGACCGAAGCTCTGGTCGACCCGCTTGTCGGAGCTGCGGTCGAATCCGAACCCGAGCCTGAAACCTTCGCGCCCCTGCTGCGCCGCAAGCCGCGCCCCGCCTCAGCCGAGTCTGCGGCCGATGTGACACCGTATATCCCCGAGTACACGCCCGGCGGCACCGGCGCGGTCCGTCCCCTCGATCTTTCCGCGCTCGACCTCGATGAGCCGATCGAGGAGCCCTTCGCCGCGCAGCCGGAGCCCGTGGCAATCGAGACCGCCGCGGCCGCCGCTGCTCCCCAGCCCCAGCCCCAGCCTGAGCCTGAGCCTGAGCCCGAGCCAGCGGCCACCCCGGTGCTGATCGCGGCAACTCCGCAGCTCCCCGTCAGTTTCGCCGCCGCGTTGCCCGAAGCAGCCGAGGTCAAGCGCTCGCCCGTCGCCGGTGCCCGGCTCGAAAACCTTGGCCTTGTCCAGCTGATCGAACGCCTCGCGCTCGCCATTGCCGAGCAGAAGGCGGCCAACGAAGCGGTGATCGCCGCCGACAACACCGCTGAAGCGGAGGCTGCCGCGCCGGAAATCGAACCCGGCCCGTTCTCACGCCCGCACATCGCCAGCCCTGCTTCGCAGGCTTCCGACGTGCCCCCCATCGGCTCTGCGCGGGAATCCATTCTGCGCCGCCTCGGTGCGATTGCTGCCGGCGAGGCGGTCGACGGCAAGGACAACGAAGCTGCGGCGCGGCTCTTCACGCGCCCCGCCCCTGTCCCCGTCCCTGCCTCAGTGCAGGCGGAAGCGGTCGTTCCGCTCCGTCCGGTCGAGCCCGCCGCGTCGGCACCCACGGCCCCGGTCGAAGCGGATGAGGCCCTGCGCTCGGCGCTGGCGACGCTCAAACGCATGAGCGCACGCGCCTGACGCTACGGCAAGGCTGATTTATCAGCCTTGCCCTGGCAGCCGCGCACCCTGCATCCGTATTTCTGACCAGATCGGCGCCGAGCCCTTCGGGCAATTCGCGCTGCGCCATTGCAAAATAACTTTCCTGCAGTCATGGGGGGATTCCGCGCAACTTTCGTTGCCCATTGGGCAGCGTGATTCGCGCTGGGCGTATCAACCGACGTCGTTTTGACCGAGTGCAGGGCAAAAATTGTGATGGGTTTTCCGCAGGTTCAGGGCCTTTACGATCCGCGTAACGAACACGACGCATGCGGCGTCGGCTTCGTTGCGCATATCAAAGGCATCAAAAGCCACGGAATCATCGAGCAGGCGCTTGAGATCCTTCGCAATCTCGATCATCGCGGCGCGGTCGGCGCGGACCCGCTGCTCGGTGACGGCGCCGGCATCCTGATCCAGATCCCCGATGCGCTGCTGCGCCGCTGGGCCGAAGCCGAGGGCAAGGACCTTCCCGCCCCCGGCGACTACGCGGTTGCCATGTGCTTCCTGCCGCAGGACGAACCGGCGCGGAACTTCGTGATCGAAGTGTTCGAGAAGTTCATTGCGAAGGAAGGTCAGCACCTCATCGGCTGGCGCGATGTGCCGACCACGCTTGACGGGCTCGGCAAGACGGTGATCGAACAGATGCCGGTCATCCGGCAGTGCATCATTCGCCGCGGCGAAAACTGCCCGGATCAGGACGCGTTCGAGCGCAAGCTGCTCGCTATCCGCAAGCAGACGCAGAACCCGCTCAAGGCCATGGCCGAGAAGCACGGCCTCCCGGGCGTCACGCAGCTCTACATGCCCAGCTTCTCGTCGCGCACCGTCGTCTACAAGGGCCTGCTGCTCGCCGATCAGGTCGGCTCGTTCTACGATGATCTGCGCGATCCGGCCTGCGTGTCGGCGCTCGGCCTCGTGCACCAGCGGTTCTCGACCAACACCTTCCCCAGCTGGAAGCTGGCGCACCCCTACCGGTTCATCGCCCACAACGGCGAAATCAACACCGTGCGCGGCAACGTGAACTGGATGAACGCGCGCCGCCGCACGATGGAATCGGAGCTGCTCGGCCCCGATCTCGACAAGATGTGGCCGCTTATCCCGCACGGCCAGTCGGATACCGCCAGCCTCGACAACGCGCTCGAGCTGCTGCTGGCGGGCGGCTACAGCCTCGCCCACGCGGTGATGATGCTGATCCCCGAAGCCTGGGCCGGCAATCCGCTGATGGATGCCAAGCGCCGCGCCTTCTATGAATACCACGCCGCGCTGATGGAGCCGTGGGACGGCCCCGCCGCCGTCGCCTTCACCGATGGCCGCCAGATCGGCGCGACGCTCGATCGCAACGGGCTGCGCCCCGCACGCTTCTCGATCACGCGTGACGATCTCGTCTGCATGGCTAGCGAAAGCGGCGTGCTGCCGTTCCGCGAGGAAGATATCGTGCGCAAGTGGCGGCTCCAGCCGGGCCGCATGCTGCTGATCGACCTCGAACAGGGCCGCATCATCGAGGACGAGGAAATCAAGGCGCAGCTGGCCGCCGAGTATCCCTATGAGGAGTGGCTGGGTTCGGCCCAGTACAAGCTCAAGGAACTCGCGGTGGTCGAGCCCGAGGAAGCCGCGCTGCCCGAGCCGACCTCGTCGCTGCGAGCCAGCTTGTTGGACCGCCAGCAGGCCTTCGGCTACACGCAGGAAGACATCGCCAAGTTCCTCGAACCGATGGCGACCACCGGCGACGATCCTATCGGCTCGATGGGCACCGATACGCCCATCGCAGTCCTCTCGAACCGTTCGCGCCTGCTCTACGACTACTTCAAGCAGAACTTCGCGCAGGTGACGAACCCGCCGATCGACCCGATCCGCGAGGAGCTCGTGATGAGCCTCGTCTCGATGATCGGCCCGCGCCCCAACCTGCTCGGCCACGATGCCGGCACGCACAAGCGCCTCGAAGTCGATCAGCCGATCCTCACCAACGCCGATATCGCCAAGATCCGCTCGGTCGAAGCCGCGCTCGACGGCGCCTTCCGCACCGAGACAATCGACACGACCTGGGACGCCTCGACCGGCGCCGCGGGCCTCGAAATGGCGATCAAGGAAATGTGCTGGGCGGCGACCGAAGCCGTGCTCGCGGACAAGAACATCCTCATCCTGTCCGACCGCGCGCAGGACGCAAACCGCATCGCCATGCCGGCGCTGCTCGCCACCGCGGCCGTCCACCACCACCTCGTCCGCCAGGGCCTGCGCATGCAGACCGGCCTCGTCGTGGAAACCGGCGAAGCGCGCGAAGTGCACCACTTCTGCGTCCTCGCGGGCTACGGCGCGGAAGCGGTCAACCCCTATCTAGCGTTCGAGACGCTGGAATCGATCCGCGTCAGCCGCGAGCTGCCGCTCTCGTGCTACGAGGTCGAGAAGAACTACATCAAGGCGGTCGGCAAGGGCATTCTCAAGGTCATGTCCAAGATGGGCATCTCGACCTACCAGTCCTATTGCGGCGCGCAGATCTTCGATGCGGTCGGCCTCTCCTCGGCCTTCATCGACAAGTACTTCACCGGCACCGCCACCACCATCGAAGGCGTCGGCCTCACCGAAATCGCCGAGGAAACCGTGCGCCGCCACGCCGCGGCCTATGGCGACAGCCCGCTCTACCGCAAGATGCTCGACGTCGGCGGCATGTACCAGCTGCGCCTGCGCGGCGAGGAGCATGCGTGGACGGCTGAGAACGTCGCCGCCCTCCAGCATGCGGTGCGCGGCAATATCCCCGAGAAGTACCGCGAGTTCGCGCAGACCATCAACGACCAGTCGGCCCGCATGCTGACGATCCGTGGACTGCTCGAATTCAAGGCGGCTGGCGCGCCCGTACCGCTCGATGAAGTCGAACCGGCGAGCGCAATCGTCAGGCGCTTCGCCACCGGCGCGATGTCGTTCGGCTCGATCAGCCGCGAGGCGCACACCACGCTCGCGGTGGCGATGAACCGCATCGGCGGCAAGTCCAACACCGGCGAGGGCGGCGAGGAGCCGGACCGCTTCGTGCCGCTGCCCAACGGCGATTCGATGCGCTCGGCGATCAAGCAGGTCGCCTCGGGCCGCTTCGGCGTCACCACCGAATACCTCGTCAACGCCGACGACATCCAGATCAAGATGGCCCAGGGCGCCAAGCCCGGCGAAGGCGGCCAGCTGCCGGGTGACAAGGTCGACAAGGTGATCGGCAAGACCCGCCACTCGACCCCGGGCGTGGGCCTCATCTCGCCGCCGCCGCACCACGATATCTACTCGATCGAGGATCTCGCCCAGCTGATCCACGACTTGAAGAACGTGAACGGCAAGGCGCGCATTTCGGTCAAGCTCGTCTCCGAAGTCGGCGTCGGCACGGTCGCTGCGGGTGTTTCCAAGGCGCGCGCGGACCACGTCACGATCTCGGGCTACGAAGGCGGCACCGGCGCCTCGCCGCTCACTTCGCTCACCCACGCGGGCAGCCCGTGGGAAATCGGCCTCGCCGAAACCCAGCAGACCCTGCTCCTCAACAACCTGCGCAGCCGCATCGCGGTGCAGGCGGACGGCGGTCTGCGCACCGGGCGCGATGTCGCGGTTGCCGCGCTCCTCGGCGCGGATGAGTTCGGCTTCGCCACCGCTCCGCTCATCGCAGCGGGCTGCATCATGATGAGGAAGTGCCACCTCAACACCTGCCCGGTCGGCGTCGCGACGCAAGACCCCGTCCTGCGCGCGCGCTTCACCGGCCAGCCCGAGCACGTGATCAACTACTTCTTCTTCGTCGCCGAAGAACTCCGCGCGATCATGGCCGAACTCGGCTTCCGCACCGTCGGTGAGATGGTCGGCCGCGTCGATTGCCTCGATACCCGCAGCGCGATCACGCACTGGAAGGCACGTGGCATCGACTTGTCTCGTCTCCTCCACCGCGTCGAACCGGCACCCGGCACCACACTGGGCTGGAGCGGCACGCAGGACCACGGCCTCGACGCCGCGCTCGACAACACCCTCATCGCCGCCGCCGAACCGGCGCTGGCGCGCGGCGAAGTCGTCCGCATCGAAAGCAAGGTGCGCAACGTCAACCGCACCGTCGGCGCGATGCTCTCGGGCGAAGTCGCCAAGCGCTACGGCCACCGCGGCCTGCCTTCAGGCACGATCCACGTCACGCTCACCGGCGTCGCTGGCCAGTCGTTCGGCGCGTTCCTCGCCCACGGCGTCACGCTCGATCTCACCGGCGATGCCAACGACTATGTCGGCAAGGGCCTCTCCGGCGGCCGCGTCATCGTCCGTCCGCCCGCACATGTAGAACGCGTCGCGGAGGAGAACATCATCGTCGGCAACACCGTGCTCTACGGCGCCATCGCGGGTGAGGCCTATTTCAACGGCGTCGCCGGCGAACGCTTCGCGGTGCGCAATTCGGGCGCCGTCGCGGTGGTCGAAGGCACCGGCGATCACGGCTGCGAATACATGACCGGCGGCGTCGTCGTCGTGCTCGGCAAGACCGGGCGCAACTTCGCCGCGGGCATGTCGGGCGGCGTCGCCTATGTCTACGACCCGGAAGGCCGCTTCCCCGCCCTCTGCAACGCCGCGATGGTGGACATTCTCCCTGTCAGCGCCGAGCGTGACGAGGAGGAAGGCACCGGCCGCCCGCAGCAGCGCGGCGTGGACGTCACCGACTTCGGCATGGGCGACATGCTGCGCCACGATGCAGAGCGCCTGCGCGTGCTCGTCGAGCGCCATCACCTCCACACCGGCAGCAAGCACGCCCGCGCGCTTCTCGACAACTGGGCCGAAGCACTCCCCCGCTTCGTCAAGGTCATGCCGCGCGATTACGCCCGCGCCCTGCGCCAGCTCGAAGCCGAGCGCGCCGCAGCCGCCAGCGTCGCCGCAGAATGATGTTTGCAAGAACGCACTGAACCACCCCGTTCGTCCCGAGCGAAGTCGAGGGACCTCTGGCCGAGCGAAGCCGAGGTCCCCACGCGGCAAGGCCCTTCGACTTCGCTCGGGGCGAACGGGTAAATGATTAAATTCTGTCTCAGGGTATTAGCGCAATGGGCAAGGCAACCGGCTTCCTCGAAATCGATCGCAAGGATCGTTCCTACGACGCGCCGCAGGAGCGTCTGAAGCACTACCGCGAATTCGTCATCCCGCATGACGATACCACGCTGAAGGGCCAGGCGGCGCGCTGCATGAACTGCGGCATCCCCTATTGTCACAACGGCTGCCCGGTGAACAACCAGATCCCGGACTGGAACCACCTCGTCTACGAGAACGACTGGCGCACCGCGCTCGACAATCTCCACTCGACGAACAACTTCCCCGAATTCACCGGCCGCATCTGCCCCGCCCCGTGCGAGGCATCGTGCACGCTCAACCTCATCGACCAGCCCGTCACCATCAAGTCGATCGAATGCGCCATCGTCGACAAGGGCTGGAAGGAAGGCTGGATCGAACCGCAGGTGCCTGCGCAGAAGACGGGCAAGTCGGTCGCCGTCGTCGGCTCCGGCCCCGCCGGCCTCGCCTGCGCGCAGCAGCTCGCCCGCGCCGGCCACTCGGTCACCGTGTTCGAGAAGTCCGACCGCGTCGGCGGCCTGCTCCGCTACGGCATCCCTGATTTCAAGCTCGAGAAGCACCTCATCAACCGCCGCCTCGTCCAGATGATGGCCGAAGGCGTCGAGTTCCGCACCTCGGTCGAAGTCGGCGTCACCGTCTCGGTCGCCAGCCTGCTCGAAAACTTCGACAAGGTCGTCCTCGCCGGCGGCGCGGAAGACCCGCGCCCCATCGGCATCCCCGGCTTCGAACTCCCCGGCGTGCGCTACGCCATGGAATTCCTCACCCAACAGAACAAGCGCGTCGCCGGAGACGACGAGATCCGCGCCGCCCCGCGCGGCTCGCTCCTCGCCACCGGCAAGCACGTCGTCGTCATCGGCGGCGGCGATACCGGGTCGGACTGCGTCGGCACCTCGAACCGCCAGGGCGCCCTCTCGGTCACCCAGCTCGAAATCATGCCGCGCCCGCCCGAAAAGGAAGACAAGGCGCTGACCTGGCCCAACTGGCCGCTCAAGCTGCGCACGTCCTCCAGCCACGAGGAAGGCGTCGAGCGCGAGTTCGCCGTCCTCACCAAGCGCGTGCTGGGCGAAAACGACGTCTCCGGCCTCGAATGCGTCCGCGTCGAATGGAAGAACGGCAAGATGGAGGAAATCGAAGGCAGCACCTTCGTCATCCCCGCCGACCTGATCTTCCTCGCCATGGGCTTCGTCGGCCCGCGCAAGGCAGGCCTGCTCGAACAGGCCGGCGTCGAACTCGACGCGCGCGGCAACGTCAAGGCCAACACCAGCGACTACCACACCAGCCACGAACGCATCTTCACCTGCGGCGACATGCGCCGCGGCCAGAGCCTCGTCGTCTGGGCCATCCGCGAAGGCCGCCAATGCGCCCGCGCCGTGGACGAGGCCTTGATGGGCACGAGCGAACTCCCGCGCTGAGCTTATGATCCTCCCCATTTTTCCCTGAGCTTGTCGAAGGGACAAATGGGGAGGTGGCAGCCCAAAGGGCTGACGGAGGGGTAATTTCTCTGAAGAAACAGCCTCCGGCGGGCAAGGGCCATCGCCCTTGCATCCCGTCATCGGCGCTCGGCCCTGCGCTGAAGCGCGATCCCGCCAACCCACATCGTCGGCCCGGACGTGATCCGGGCCAAGGCTTTTTTCGCCCCAGCGCCGCGCCGAAAGAAAAGCCAAACCCCGCGCCAAGCACGGGGTGACGGACAAGCGATCAACCCATGGTTCTCAAAAACAACGCGCCGCCTGCCGCCGGGCTTATGCGTCGCCAGCCTTTCGCCATCCCCGTAGCCTTCGTCATCCCCCTTCGTCATTCCCGCGAAGGCGGGAACCCAGAGCCCCACACCCTGCGGCAGCCGCGCTGGATTCCCGCCTTCGCGGGAACGACGAGGGGGCGAGATTAGCACGCCGGCATCGAAGATATGCAGGAACTTCAGTCACTTTTCCCGCCGGCGCGCCATGTCCCGCACGAAACATCACATTTCCCCGTATGATTTTCTGCGGGGAGAGTTGACCTTTAATGCGGGATATGCAAACAAAAAGGCCTCGGGACGGCCATCACACCAAGTCCCGAGGCCACCATAGCCGTCAAGGAGACAACACATGGTTTTTGATGCATTGAACCTTAAGACCCCAGTTCCGGCAATTCAAGGTGCATTTGGCAACCGGGTATCGTCATTCATCACACAGGTGAGGCCGGATCAGGTCGTGAACCTTTTAGGCCACGATCCGCGCAGCAAGCACTGGGGGCGACTGCCGACTGAGGAAATCCGCGATATCTATGCTTTTCTCCAGCGGAAGACGAGCAAGGATCGTCGTGAAAGCGTCGCCGGCTACATTGAGGAGCGTCTTGGTCCCGATTCGATTGCGATCGGTGCATTCCCAGCGATTTCGATTGCATTTCAGCAACCGACGGAATTCCGCTCTTACGGAGGCAACATTCCAGGTGCGGTAGGTGAGTTGCTGGTCGATGTCTCACATTCAAATGTCCGTATCCTGATTGACGGTCTGGGAAGGCTCACTGGCGCGTTGGATCTATTTGATGAGGGGCGCGATGACCTAATAAAGTCATTTTATATGCCTGTTACAATTTATACTCCGGCAGTTGGAACGCCGCCTCTTTCTTGGAAGGAAATGGGGCAGCTATTTCACGACTTCAATTTTAAAGTTCAGCCCGTTTCAAAGCAACATGCTATCGCACTGGATACCAGTGATCTCTACATCGCGTTGGCCAACCGGCTTGGTCATGCAGCGGTCTTTGTCGATAACGGCGGTGTAGCTGAGCGCGCCGCTAGCCTCGGTGGCAAGAGCACTGAACTCGTTGTGCAGACGGTACTTGTGCGAACTATTCGAGGCGCTTGCGAGGGGCGTCGGTTCCAAGAATCTAATCTCGCTACCACTGACAAGCCGAATCTGACTCGCGAGAGCTTTGCAGTAATTCTATCTTCCCTCGACGAGTATTTCGGCGGAATCGCAGCTAGGATGAAGGACCGTTTTGCGGATCGCCAAAGCTTGCATCTTAGTTCGCCCGGTTGGCAGGCTCTTGGTGTAATCCACCATGACGTGGTGTTCAGGTTGAAGCTTGATCCAGTCGAACGCGGAAAGGTGCTTGATGCTATCGCAGCTATCGATTGGTCGAGGTTCAATCCTGAGTGGCTCACTCTTGGTATTGGCCATCCTGAAGTTGACAAGGTTTCGGGCAAGGTGGTGACTGATGGTTCGGGCAACCAGAAAGTTGCGTTGACAGGAGCTGGCCGCACGAACACGCAGAAAATCATCGACTACGTGCGTGAGAAAGCAGAGCTTAAAGAGCGACTGGCCAACGCAGCTAGTGACACTGAGTTAGTCTAGCACTGATAGGATGTGGGATGTGGCATTAACCTGTCACATCCCCCATCCACTCCAAGACCCGGGATGCAAGGGCAATGGCCCTTGCCCGCCGGAGGCTCTTTTCTTCCACCGCCGGAAACCCCTCCGTCATCGGCTGCGCCAAAACCGCCATGTCCCCATTTGTGCCGCGCATAGGCGGCAAGGATTGCCGTCACCCCGCGCGCAGGCGTGTCAGTGGCAGGGGTAGCGCTTGCGGATCAGGTCGGCGACGGCTTGGGTGACCGGGATGCGGGGGCGGTCTGCGGCGGGATAAGTGCGCATTTGGGCCATGAGGTCGTCGCTGTTGAGTGCGGCGTGTTCCGGGGGGCAGGCGCTGGGCTTCCCGGTAATAGCTTCCTGTCTGAGCTGGCGGCGGTAGGCTGCGGCCGCGTTGGCCACTTCCGACTTGAGCAGGCCGACATCGGAGGCGAACAGGGCCATCATGCCTTTTGCCTTAAGCGCTTCGGCTTTGGCGAGGAACGTGGCTACGGACATCGCGCCCGGTGCGGCGAAAATCGGGCTGGCTGGAGCGAGCAGAGCCGCGAGGGCCATCAGGATCGAGGGGTACTTCATGGATGGCTGCTCTTTGTTCGCGCAAGGTCTGCTGCCTAACCGCTGCGACCCTTTGCGTCGATGGGCGGTAGGTCCACATCGGTGCGATCGCACAGAGCAGGACCTTTATAAATAACAGACGCGTCTGTTATTTATAAAGCGCTGTCCTACATGCGGGCATCTGCGGTATGTTCCGTAAATGTTCGCGCCAACACCTCGGATTCCCGCCGTTTTCAACGCCTCCGCGCAAGGCCGGATGGGCTCCGCCGGGGCCCCTGAGTTTTTGCTCTGGACTGTGTCAACCGTGTCAACCTGCGGGCGTGATCACCCCGTAGAGGTCGTGCGCGTCGGCGTCCTCCACCAGCACCTCAGCGAAGTCTCCCGCCTTCAGGCCCTCGGGCACGTTGCGCAGATATACGGCGCCGTCGATTTCCGGCGCGTCGGCCTGGCTGCGGGCGGTGGCGCCAATGTCGCCGTCCTCGTCGGGCTCGCCCACTTCGTCGATGATGACGGGGATCGTGCGGCCCACTTTGGCGGCGAGCTTGGCGGCGCTGATGGCTTCGGTTTTCGCCATGATCCGGGCGTAGCGTTCTTCCTTGACCTCTTCGGGCACCGGATCGGGCAAGTCGTTCGCGGCGGCGCCGGCGACGGGTTCGAAGCGGAAGGCGCCGACGCGGTCGAGTTGCGCTTCATCCAGCCAGTCGAGGAGGTACTGGAAGTCGGCCTCGGTCTCGCCGGGGAAGCCGACGACGAAGCTGGAGCGGACGGCGATGTCCGGGCAGATCGCGCGCCAGGCCTTCAGGCGTTCGAGCACCTTGGCCTCGTTGGCGGGGCGCTTCATGGCGCGCAGCACATTGGGGCTGGCGTGCTGGAACGGGATGTCGAGGTAGGGCGTGAGCAGCCCTTCGGCCATCAGCGGGATGACGGCATCGACGTGGGGGTAGGGGTAGACGTAGTGGAGGCGAACCCACGGCGTATGGCCGTCCGGCGTCTTCAGCTGGCCCAGTTCGCGGGCGAGGTCGGTCATGTGGGTGCGGACTTCGCGTCCCTTCCACTGCCGCGTTTCGTGCCGTACATCGACGCCGTAGGCCGAAGTATCCTGGCTGATGACGAGGAGTTCGCGGGTGCCGGCGGCGACGAGCTTCTCGGCCTCGCGCAGCACGGCATCGATGCGGCGGCTGGCGAGTTTGCCGCGCAGGCTCGGGATGATGCAGAAGGCGCAGGCGTGGTTGCAGCCTTCGGAAATCTTGAGGTAGCTGTAGTGCCGCGGCGTCAGCTTCACGTCACCCGGATCGGCCTGCGGGATGAGGTCCACGTAGGGGCCCATCGAGGGCGGCGCGGCTTCGTGGACGGCCTCGACCACGGCTTCGTACTGGTGCGCGCCCGTCACGGCGAGGACGCTGGGGAAGCGCGCGCGGATGGCGTCCGCTTCGTTGCCCATGCACCCGGTCACGATCACGCGGCCGTTCTCGGCGATGGCTTCACCGATGGCGGCAAGGCTTTCTTCCTTGGCGCTGTCGAGGAACCCGCAGGTGTTGACGAGGACGACGTCGGCCCCGGCGTAGTCCGCGCTCATGGCATAGCCATCGGCGCGCAGGCGCGTGAGGATGCGTTCGCTGTCGACGAGCGCCTTGGGGCAGCCGAGGCTGACCATGCCGACTTTGGGGGCGTCCGGGAGAATGATGGGTGTCGTGGCCATGGCGGGGGCGCTTACGCGATATTTGGCGGCGCGTCACGGGTCCGTGCGCTTTCCCCATTTCCCGCTCACCCTGAGCTTGTCGAAGGGTGTACGACGCGGCGGTTGCGCCAAGATGCTTCGACAAGCTCAGCATGAGCGGGGTGGGAGGTAGGTGCGAGGAGATTTTGGATGGGTCCGGTAAACTGGGTGGCGGTGGTTGCGGCGGCGCTGGCCGCGCTGGTGTTCGGGCTCGTCCGGCATGGTCCGGCGGCGCGGCGACCGGCGCAGGTGGTACTTGCGGGCGCGCTGCTGTGGCTCACCGCAGCGATGATGGGGCACATGTTCGCTCGGGTCGGCGCGGCGACTTTGGCGGCGAAGCCGTGGCTCTACTTCATGATGTCGGGCGGGCTGGCGCTGGCCTTCGTGGCGCCCGCGCTGGCGATCGGGGAGGCGCGGTCCGGCGCTTCAGCGGGTACGGTGCTGCGCGGCGCGGCGTTCTGGATCGCCAGCTATCTGCTCATGGGTACGGTGTTCTGGGCGTTCAAAGCCTGATCGGAAGATACAGCGCCGGGTTGCGGGGACTGGTGCCCTTGCGCAGTTCGAAGTGCAGACCGGGCCGCTTCGCCTCGCCGCTCTTGCCGATGCGGGCGATGATCTGCCGGGGCTTCACCGTCTGGCCTTCCTTGACGAGGACCTTGCCGAGGTAGGCATAGGCGGTGACCCAGCCCCGGGCGTGCTCGATCACGATAAGCTGGCCGAAGCGTTCGGGTTCCTTGCCGGCGAAGACGACTTTGCCGGCGGCAGCGGCGTGGACGGTCATCCCGGAGAAGGCGGCAAGGTCGATGCCGTTGTTGGGCAGGCCCTTGACCGGCGCGCCGAACTTGGCGGTGACCGCACCCGAGGTGGGCCAGGTCAGCCGGGGAGCGCCGGCCTCGCGCTTTTCCGGGGCTTTGGTGGGCGGCTTGGTGGCGGTCGGCGCCACCGCCCGGTGCTTGGGTGGGAGCAGGTTCTCCGGCGCGGCATGCGCGGCAAGCCCTGCAGGCAGAAGCAGGGCCGCAATCGCCAGCCGGAGGGCCTGCATCAGCCGAGCGGCGTCAGGCGGGTCACGCCGCCCATCCAGGGCTTGAGCACTTCGGGCACTTCGACCGTGCCGTCGCCTTGCTGGTAGTTCTCCAGCACCGCGACGAGCGTGCGGCCGACAGCGAGGCCGCTGCCGTTGAGGGTGTGGACGAACTCGGTGCCTTTCGCGCCTTCCGGCCGGTAGCGCGCGTTCATGCGGCGGGCCTGGAAATCGCCGCAGTTGGAGCACGAGCTGATCTCGCGGAACGCGTTCTGGCCGGGGAGCCAGACTTCGAGATCGTAAGTCTTGCGGGCGGTGAAGCCCATGTCGCCCGCGCAGAGCAGCATCTTGCGGTAAGGCAAGCCGAGCGCTTGCAGGATCGATTCCGCCGCTGTGGTCATGCGTTCGTGCTCGGCGTCCGAATCCTCGGGCCGCGTGATCGAGACGAGTTCGACCTTCTCGAACTGGTGCTGGCGGATGAACCCGCGCGTGTCGCGCCCCGCTGCGCCCGCTTCGGAGCGGAAGCAAGGGGTGAGCGCGGTCATGCGCAGCGGCAGCGCGGCATCGGGCAGGATCTGGCCGAGCACCGAGTTGGTGAGGCTGACTTCGGCGGTGGGGATGAGCCAGCGCCCGTCGGTCGTCTTGAACAGGTCTTCGGCAAACTTGGGCAGCTGGCCGGTGCCGAAGGCGGCTTCGTCCTTCACCATCAGCGGCGGCATGCATTCGGTGTAGCCGTTCTCTCCCGTCTGCCGATCCAGCATGAACTGCGCGAGCGCGCGGTGGAGGCGGGCCATTGCGCCGCGCAGGAAGGTGAAGCGCGCGCCTGCGATCAGCGCGCCGGTCTCGAAATCGAGGCCGAGCGGGGGGCCGAGGTCGGCGTGCTCGAGCGGCTGGAAATCGAAGCTGCGCGGGGTGCCCCAGCGGCTGACTTCGACATTACCCGCTTCGTCCTCGCCCTCGGGTACGTCCTCGGCGGGCAGGTTGGGCCACTGGGCGAGCGCGGCGTTCAGCTCGGCAGTGAGGCGGCGCTCGTCCTCTTCCAGCGCGGGGAGGGTGTTCTTGAGTTCGGCGACTTCGGCCTTGAGCGCTTCGGCAGTGTCCTTGTCGCCCTTGCCCATGGCCATGCCGATGGCCTTCGAGGCTTCGTTGCGGCGCGCCTGCGCTTCCTGCATGCGGGTGGCGACATCACGCCGCGCGGTATCGAGCGCGAGGATCGCGGCCGATTGCGGGGCGACGCCGCGGCGGGCGAGGGCGGTATCGAACCCTTCGGGGTTCTCGCGGATCAGGCGGATATCGTGCATGGCCTGCGCGCTATGCCGCCTGAGGCGCGGATGGGCAAGCTCAGGTGTGGAGACCGAGCGCGCTGTAGAGCGGGCAGGTGCCGGCGAAAGCGGTCATGATCGGGAGGATGGCGACGAGAGCGATCAGCGGATGGCCGGCGATCAGGCTGAACACGATCAGCATGGCGGCGATGGCAAGGCGGATGACACGGTCTGCTTCGCCGATATTGGACTTGAACATGGGTTTCCTCCACTTGGCTGGGTGTGGAGGCGTTATGCGGGTGTCTGCGTTGGCGGACATTGATGCGGATCAAGTGGCGTGGCAGCACAATCCTTTCCTTCGTCATTGCGAGCATAGCGAAGCAATCCAGAGCGGAAGCGCATGACCGCTCTGGATTGCTTCGTCGCTTCGCTCCTCGCAATGACGAGGTGAGGTGAGAGGTGGGGCTACAGGACCCGGTATTTCGGATGCCCGCCCTGCAGGAACTCGAGGATCGGCAGCGGGAAGGCTGCATCGGGATCGAATACCGGCTGGTTCGGGATCGGGTGCGACCAGTCGAGCACGTAGTCGCGCCGGGCGATGCGCCACTCGCCTGCGCGCTTTTCGAAGCTGTCGAGGTAGCGGCCGCCGTACATCGTGCCGGCGTAGGTGCCGTCCTCGCCTTGGCGGGCGCCTGCGGTGAGACCGTAGGTTTCGACGTCAGCGTGGGCGCTATCGATCAGGTGGATCGCGGGCGGGCCGCTGAGGTGCCAGCGGCGGGCGCTAGCGCGTTCGATGGCCATGACGACAGGGACGAAATCTGCCGCCAGGCCCTTGAAAAAGCCATAATCGATCGCCGCATCGGGCCAGTAGCAGCTTGCGTGCCCTTCCTCATCCAGCCAGTCGAGCGTGCGCGAGTAGCGGGCGAGGACGTCGGTGATGGCGTCCTTCGCCAGCAGGTCTTCCAGGCTGGCGGCGGCGGTCATGCGCGGGCGGTCCACCACGCCGGGATAGTGAGCGGGAAGCGCTCCTGCGCGGTCTTGAGGTCGGCGTCGGCATCGGCGGGCAGCGGCGTGTCGACCGTGGACGGAAGGCCGCCGCCGGCGCCCTTGACCGGATCGACGTACTCGAGCCGGATGTCCTCCAGCACGGCGGCGAAATCGTGGCCTTCGTGGTGGGGAGACATCTGGTGGCGATAGAAGGCCACCTTGTCGTCGAACGAGAGCAGGCAATAATAGAGGTTCGGCGCCTCACCCTTCCAGTATTCGTAGCGCTTCACGCCGGTCTCCGTGCTCCAGGTCTGGTGGATCATGTCGGCCATGATCTCTTCCCACTGGGCTTCCGAGCCGGGCTTGATCCGGATGTGCGCAAGAAGTGTGGTCATGCCGAAATCTCCCGTTCGAAGGTGCAGTGGAGGGCGAGCGTGCCGAGCATGATGCCCGGCTGGTGGAGGAAGGTGTTGCCGGGGGCGTAATCGAGCGCGGCGAGGCGGTCGCAGAGACGGTTCCACGCGATGGTCTGCTCGAGTCGCGAGAGGCCGGTGCCGGGGCAGACGCGCGGACCGGCCGAGAAGGCGAGGTGGCGCGTGACAGCGGCGCGATCGAGCTTCAGCTCCAGCGGGTCCTCGAACTCGTCCGGGTCGATATTGGCGGCTCCCCAGCGCAGATGGAGGGTGGAACCGGCGGGAACGTGGATGCCCTGGAACACTTCGCCCTGCGAGGTGATGCGGGTGGACAGGCCCTGCGTGGGCGAACGCAGGCGCATGCCTTCCTCGGTGAAGGGGCGGATAAGGCTGCGGTCGGCCTTGAGCTTGGCGAAGAGGCCGGGGCGCTCGATCAGGAGCTGGGCCTGTTCGACGAGCGCATACTGGGTGGTTTCGAGGCCGCCGATGACCATCGCGTAGACGATGCCGTCGATCTCATCGTCGGTGAGCTTGCGGTCCAAGGCTTCGTAGTGGACCTGCGCGAGGAAGCTGATCATGTCCTCGCCCGGGTTGGCGCGGCGGCGGCGGACGTGATCGCGGACATAGTCCGAGAACCCGGCGAGGAGGCGGAATTTCTCAGCGGTCTGTTCAGGTGTCAGGATATTGTTGTGCCCGCAGCCGTGGACATAGGACATGACCTGTGCGTTGCCCCAGATCTCGAGGTCCTTGACGTCCTCTAGCGGGAAGCCGAGCACGTCGGCCATCGTGCGCTGGGGCAGAGGCCGCGCGAAATCGGCGACGAAATCGAACTTTTCGCCCGCGATCCACTGGTCGATCAGGGTGTCGACATGGCTGGTGATCATCGCCTCGTGCCGCTTGGCGCCGGGGCCGACCCACGGGTCGGTCAATTGCTGGCGATGCGCGCGCCAGAGTTCGGGATTGGGGCGCAGGGTAGCGATCGATTTCACCATCGCATCGATGTCGGGCATCGCGCGGACCGAAGCGGGATCGGCCTTGCGGGCTTCGAGCAGGAGCGAGAGCGTGGGGGGATAGCGTTCCCAGTCACGCACGACGCGGGCGATGTCTTCGTACTTTGAAAGGACGAAGGCGTCACGATCGGGCGTCAGGCCCTCGCCGGGCAGGCGCAGGACCGGGGCTTCAGCGTGGAGGATGGCATAGGCCTCGTACCAGTGCTCGGCCGCGCCCGGACCGAACAGGTCGACATCCGCCAGCGCATGCGGGCAGCGCATGGCACTGAGCTCGTGATTGACTTGGCGCATGGCCCTCTCCCCCGGCTCTATTCAATTCGCCAGTTGTTGCGAGGCCGATGGTGCATGACCAATGCTCAGGCTGCCATGCTCACTTTTGCCAAGACCATAATCTGGCAGCGGCAATGGGAGATCACGTCATGACCCGCGTCGCCAAGATTGCGCCCGAGGACTGGGACCCGCGCCTGCGCGCGGCGCTGAAGCCGGAAGACCGCACCGAGATCGAGCAGGGCATGATCCGCTTTCTGGCGCATTGCCCCGAACAGGTGCTGGGCATGATGCAGTTCGCTGGCGCGCTGAAGGTGCACCGCCAGCTGCCGGAAAAGCTGGTCGAGCTGGTCCGCCTGCGCATCGCGTTCTTCAACCAGTGCCGCAGCTGCATGGCGATCCGCTATACCGACGCGCTGGAGGACGGCGTGACCGAGGACCTCGTCTGCTCGCTGGAGCGGCCGCAGGAGGCGGAGAACCTGACGCCGGCGGAGAAGGCGGCAATCCGCTACGGAGAGGCTTTCGCGACCGACCATCTGCGTATCGACGAGAAAATGTACGCCGATCTGCGCGAGCATTTCAGCGAGTCCGAGATTGTCGAGCTGGGCATGACCTGCGCGTTCTTCGTGGGCTTCGGGCGGTTGGCGGCGACGCTGCACATGGTCGAGGAACTGCCAGACGCGTTCAGGCGCGAGGGCGTGGTCGCGCCGTGGGGCGAGGAACGGGTGGTCGTGCGATGAGCGATGGTGGTGATGAGCTGGGCATCAACCTGTTCGACCCGGAGGTCCAGCAGTGTCCTTATGATGCTTATCGTCGCTTGCGGGATCAGGCCCCGGCCTATCGCCAGCCGGGGACGAACATCTATGTGGTGACGCGCTACGAGGACGTGCGGCGCGTGCTGCTCGATGCCGAAACCTTTCCGAGCAGCCCCAAGACCGCCGGATTGCAGACGCTTTCGGCCAATGTCGAGCGGCAGAAGAAGGTGGTGGCGCGCTTCAAGGAGCGTGGGTGGCTGCCCGAACCGACGCTGAGCGGACGCGATGATCCCAATCACAAGCAGATGCGCGCGATGTTCAACGAGGCGTTCAAGCCGAGCCGGATCAAGGAAATCGATCCGCTGGTGGAGACCCTTGCTTACGAGCTGATCGACGGGTTCGTGGCCGATGGGCGCTGCGAATGGGTCAGCCAGTTCTGCGTGCCGCTGCCGCTCTACATCATCGGCGAGCAGATGGGCGCGAAGCGCGAGGACATGTGGACAATCAAGCGCTGGACCGACGCCTTCTTCAAGCGCATCTCGATGATGCTGCCCGAGGAGGACGAGATCGAGATGGTCGACCGCGAGATCGAGGCGCAGCACTATTTCCAGCCGATCTTCGAGCGGCTGCGCCAGAACCCCGATGACTCGCTGATCAGCGTGCTGGTCAACACGGTCATCGAGGGCTGGGGCCGTCCGCTTAACGACAACGAGCTCCACGCCGAGATGATGGCGGATACGTTTGTCGGGGGCAGCGAGACCACGACCAATGCGCTGGCGGCGGGGATGAAGCTGCTGATCGAGAACAAGGACGTCTGGCACAAGCTGAAGTCCGACCCCGAGCGCTATATGAAGACGTTCGTCGAGGAAGTGGTGCGCCTCGAATCGCCGGTGCAGAGCCTGATGCGGTTCTGCGCCAAGGATACCGAGCTCGAAGGCACGGTGATCCCCAAGGGCGCGCTGGTGAACGTGCGCTTTGCGGCGGCGAACCGCGACGAACGCGTGTTCGAATGCCCGGAGAAGCTCGATCTCGATCGACCCAAGGCGGGTTCGCACATGGGTTTCGGGTCAGGCACCCACCATTGCCTTGGCGCACCGCTGGCGCGGCGGGAGCTTACGTGGGGCTTTCAGGCGGTGGTCGACCGGTTCGAGGACATGCACTTTGCCGACGGGAAGAACGATTTCTCGGTCCACCCGCACTTCCTGCTGCGCAGCCTGAAGGCGCTGCATATCGAGTTCGAGGCGAAGCGGGGGTAGTCTCCGAGCGCGCCTGCCACCCACACCGCTCACCCTGAGCTTGTCGAAGGGTGCTGGCGCAACCCTCGCGGTTGATGCTTCGACAAGCTCAGCATGAGCGGTTTGTGGGTGTGGCGAATGGCTTGAGATGGCGAGGGGCAGTCGCCCCCCCTACTTCGCCACCTCGAACACCATCAGCGCGTTGCCGGGGGCGTGGCTGTACATGCCGTAGCCGGAATTTACGAAGACCTTGCCCTTCCATACCGCCGCTCCGGGGCCGCTCATCGAGCCGCCCTTGGCTGTCTGGCCGCCGAGCGCGGGCATCGGCTGGGTGGTATCGTACTGCCACAGGATCGCGCCCGTATCGGCATCGTAGGCGCGCAGCATGCCGTCGAGGTGGCCGCCGAAGACCACGCCGGGAATGCTGGTGACGGCCGCCGAAATGCCCGGATCGCAGAACTTGCGCCCGTTGCACTTGTCCTCCGCCTTGGCCTGCCAAACGATGTTGCCGGTTTTGGCGTCGAGTGCGTGGAGCCCGGCGCCGCGAATGGCGGGATCGTAGAGGCGCGCATCGCCGGTATCGGCCATGTCGTTGATCGGCACGAAGACGCGGCTTCCCTCGGCGCTCATGCCGAAGTGGACGCCGCCCTGCGTGCCGCCGTGGCCAAGCCGGGTCATCCACCTGACCTTGCCGGTCTCGGGATCAAGGCCCCAGGCCTGACCGGATTTCTGGCCGATCACGAGCATCTTGGCGCCGGTCCCGGTATCGATGAGCAGCGGCGAGGCGGCGACATCGTAGTCCGGCCCGCCTTCCTTGGGGCAGGAACCGAGGCCCATCATGCAGCCTACGTTCCATGCATCACCCAGCGTCAACTGGGTGCTCCAGAGGCGTTTGCCGGTGGTGGCATCGACAGCGAAGACCGCGTCCGAACCGTCATCGGCGGGGGTCGAGTAGTTCTCGCCCGAGCCGAAGTAGACGCGGTTCGTGGCGGCGTCATAGGACGGGCTGTTCCACACGGGCGCGCCGGAGGGGCCGAGGATCGGGGTGCCGTCCGAGGTCTTGCCCTGCGGAACGGGCACGCCTGCGGTGTAGGCACGCCACTTTTCCGCGCCGGTGGCGGGATCGACCGCGACGACCGAGCCGCGGAAGGTGCAGCAGGGATAGGCCGGATTGCCCGCCTGCACGACCTCGAGCGAGGAGACCGGGACATAGAGCAGTCCGCCGCCCAAGGTGGGTGTGCCGGTGATCGTGGCATCGGCGTGATCGCTCATCCGCTGCGCCCACACTTCCTTGCCGTTCATGGCATCGAGCACGTGGACCTTGCCGAGCAGGTCGCCGAAATAGAGCCGCTTGGTCGCAGCTTCTGCGACGATCGCGGTGCGGACTTCGGCGCTGAGGCGCGTCGTCCACTTGGTGCAGCCGGTGTCCGGATCGAAGGCGTAGATCGTGCCGTCCTGGCTGCCGACGAAGAGCGTGCCCCAAGCCACGGTGGGCTGCGATCGGATGTGCGTCGCCGCCGGATAGGCGAAGGCCCACTTGAGCTTCAGTTTGGGCACGTCTGCCATGGCTAGCCCGGCAACGTTTGCGGGCACAAAGCGGCGGTTGTCATGGCCCCAGCCAATATCGGCAGGCACGTCGGTCATGTCGAACTTCGCGGCCGCGCCCTTGCAGCGCGGCGGCGGGGCTGGGCGCTGGTAGGAGGCATAGGGCGTGCGGGTTAGGTATTCGGCGACCTGGATCTTCTCGGCCGGCGAGAGGGCGGCGGCCTGCTGGCGCATTACGCCGTTTGTCAGCGCGGAGACGATGGCATCAGGCGCCAGCATGGCGAGGAAATTGGGCGAGGGCGCCTTCGGCACGCCGCCGAGGTGGCACATCGCGCAGTGCTGCTCGAACAGCGGGCGGCCCGGGGCGGTTTCCGGATTGATCACGGGGCCGGCGCGGCTGTTCATGTCCTCGGTGGACTTGATCCGCGTGGGGGTGGCCGCGTTCAATCCCGCAGCCAGCGCCAGCGCGGCGAAGCCGGAAAGGATGGCAAGGCGGCCGGTCTTGAGCAGCATCGTGTAGGGCCTTTTCAATCGAGCGAGCGGTAGAAGGCGATTTTCATGTCTTCGGCGAGGCACGCGAGGATCGGCGGCACGAGCCGATCGTGGAAATCGATGTGCATGTGTGTCTCGAACGCGGCATCGTCCCTGAAGGTGGCGACGCACTGGAACAGGTCCGGGTCTTCCTCGGACTGGAACAGTTCGTAGACGAGGGCGCCGGGCTCGTTCGCGAAGACGAGCTGCTTGAGCTCGGTCTGGAGCGCGATCAGCTCGTCGCGCTTTTCCGGCTTGGTGCGCAGCTGGGCGATGAAGCTCTTGCCCGTCATCGTCTCAGGCCCCCGCCTCGAGATCGAACAGCAGCTCGCGCGTGTAGGAGCCGTCCATGCAGGCGATCATCCGCTCGATCAGGGGCTGGTTGTGGGGATATGCCACGTGTGCCTTGTCCGCTTCGTCATCGGTGAAGCGTTCGTAGACCGCGAACATGCCCGGTTCGGCAAGCCGGTAGAACTGATAGGCCAGCGTGCCCGGTTCGGAGGGAGCGAGCACCTCCATCTCCTTGGCGAGCGCGATGAATTCGGCTTCCTTGTCGGCGCGGATGCGGAAACGGGAGAGGAAGGAAAAGGCCATCTTTGCGTCTTTCGGCTAGCGCTTGTGCGCTTGTTCGTAGGCGATCCAGCTGGGCAGCTGCTCGGGGTAGTCTGCCAGTTTCGGCTCGGCATAGGCGTGGTTGCGGTCGGGCCGGGCGAGGATGTGCGGATAGGCCTCGACCGGCACGTAGTAGAGGAAGCCGATGACGCGTTCGGCGAACTTCCAGCCTGCGGAAGTCTTGCGGTAGCGGTCGTCGTAGCGGATCGCGGCGACCATCATCCGGCCGTGGCGCATCAGTTCAGCGTGGCCGGCGACGCGGCCGGTGGCGGTGTCGTCGTCGACGAAGTCGATCTGGATATCGTGCATCACGTGATGGCCGGGGCCGAGCACAGCGAAGCGGCCGTCGAATTGCGCCATGATCGCGTCCGGGCCGACGGCGTGCATCACCCCGTCGTGCGAACGCAGCACGGCGTCGTCTGCGAAGAGCGCGCGCACTGCATCGATATTGCGGTCATCGATGTCGAAGCTGTAGCGCGCGACGAGCTGGCGGATCTGCGATTCAGCTTCCAGCCGCGCGATGCGCGCTTCCAGATCCGGTCCCGGATGGGCCATTCGGCTATGCTTTCTCTCCCGCAGGTCGCTTTGCGCGTCCCGTCCTTGCCGCGCATGATAGCCCGGCGCCACCTGAAAACAATCATGAATGTTTGGATGCAATCGGTGATGAGACTGTCATTCGCTTGCCTTCCAAGGAAGTGCCAGCCGATCGGGCAGATGCGCCGGTTACGCAAGGATACGCAGGGGAGCGCGCTGCATGCGGCGGGGCGTGATCCCATCCCAATGTGCGCAGTCACACCTCTCTAAAAAAACATACATGTCTGCTTGCAAAATGCGTTCCGGCGTTTATCCTTGGCCCGACACCGCACCTGAATGCGGGCATGAGGAGATGGGGATGGCACTGAGGGACCTTCGTTGGTCGGCCGCGTTTGGCGTAATTGCCGCCGCGATGATGGCGACACCAGTTCTGGCAAACGACGAGCCGCAGGCGCAGACCGCGCAGGGGCAGTCGAGTGCCGACGAGATGGCGAGCGATCGCCTCAATGAAATCGTCGTGACGGCTACCCGCCGCGATTCGAACCTGCAGCGCACGCCGGTAGCGGTCTCCGCAGTTGATGCGAACCTGATCCGCCAGTCGAGCCCGCGCGATATCGGCGATCTCGCTGCCTTCGTGCCGAACTTCTCGGCCAACACGATCACCAACTTCAACGCTGCCTCGTTCGCGATGCGCGGCGTGGGCCAGACCTCGATCATCGTCTACTTCGAGCCGCCGGTCGCGGTGCTCGTCGACGACTTCGTGGTGCCTTCGGTCCAGACCCAGCTGCTCGACACGTTCGACATCGCGCAGGTCGAAGTGCTGCGCGGCCCGCAGGGCACGCTCTTCGGCAAGAACACCACCGGCGGCGCGGTGACGGTCAAGACCAAGCGCCCCGAACTCGGCGTGATCGGCGTGGACGGCCGCGCTGAATTCGGCTCGTTCGGTACCTATCGGGGCCAGCTCGCGGCCAATATCCCGATCTTCAGCAACATGGCGCTGCGCGTGGTCGCCGGGGCCGAAAAGTCGAACGGCTTCTACAAGAACGGGGCCTGCTATGGCCCGGTGGTGAGCTTTGTTCCGGGCAACTTCTCGGGCGTCTCGGGCTGCCTCGACGGCAAGTCGGCCGGCGGCAAGGACGTGGTCAACCTGCGCGGCAAGCTGCTGTGGGAGCCCACCAGCCGCCTGCGCATCCTCGCGCAATATGAATGGCTGCGCGATCGTTCGGAGACGGTGCCCTCGGTTAATGAGAACTACCTCTACAACGGCACGACGCCGTTCCTGACCGACATTCTCAACACCGTCCGCCAGAACCCGGCGAGCAGCGATCCGCTCGACAATGCGGCGGTGACCTATCGTCAGGACGGCCTGATCAAGATGCGCGACGGTCAGCGCATCTCGGTCGACGGGTTCTACCTCAATGCCGACTACGATCTCGGCTTCGGCAAGCTGACGTCGGTCACCGGCTGGCGCCGCCAGATCTCGCGCATCCCGAACTCCTATGCGGGTGCCGCACCGATCGGGATTGATGGCACGCCGCTCTCGTTCTTCGATGCGACGCGTGACGACAACCGCAAGACCTTCCAGCAGGAATTGCGCCTCGCCACCAACACCGGGACGGCGTTCGACGCGGTGATCGGCGGGTTCTACCAGCGCGAGACGGTGGATTTCTGCGTGGCGCAGATCCTCGGCTTCCTTGATCTCGTCCAGGGCCCGTTGCCCTTCGGCAACTGGAACGACACGCCCTTCATCCTGTGCAACGCGCAGCGGTCGAACTCGAAGGCGGTCTTCGCCGAGGGCACCTACAAGCTGACCGACAAGCTCTCGCTGACCGGCGGCTTCCGCTATACCTGGGAAAACAAGACCTGGTATGGCCGCAATCAGGTGTTCATCCCGCAGCTGAACGGCGGGTTCGATCCCTCGATCCAGATCACCGAAGCGCTCGGCGCGAGCGTGTTCAGGTATCCCGCCGGCGTGGTCACGGTGAACAACCGGGCGAACAGGCCGACTTTCCGCGGCACGATCGGCTATCAGGCGACACCGGACGTCTACGCCTATTTCAACTATTCGCGCGGCTTCAAGGCGGGCGGCTTCAACGACCAGATCGGCGGCTTCGCGGCCTTCGCGACCGACCTCAACGCGTTCCGCGAAGCGGCGCGCGCGACCCGTCCGGAAACGGCGGATTCGTTCGAAGCCGGGATCAAGACGGAACTGTTCGATCACCGCCTGCGCTTCAACCTCACCGGCTTCTACGTGAAGTACAAGGATCTGCAGAAGCAGCTCAACGTGCCGATCGTGGTCAACGGTGCGCCCAACCAGGTCACGCTGTTCGTCAACGCGGCGAGCGCCACGGTGAAGGGTATCGAGGCGGAAGCCACCGCGCGCCTGTTCAAGGGCTTCACCCTGCGCGGCGTGCTCGGCTACCAGGACGGCAAGTACGACGAGTATACCGCTCCCGGCGCCGGCTACAATCTTGCGGACGCGCCGCTCGACCGCGCGCCCAAGTGGCAGTGGACGCTCGACGGTGCCTACGAAGTGCCGGTCGGTTCGAACTACAAGATCATCGCCAATGCCTCGGCGGCCTATACCGCGCGCAACCTCAACACGCAGTCGATCACCGATATCGAAGGCAACACGTTCCTCAACGCCCGCACGCTGGTGAATGCTTCGCTCACGATCTCGCAGATCGACGACAAGTACTACGTCAAGGCGATCGGCCGGAACCTGACGGACGAGCGCTACCGGATCGCGTCGCAGAACGTCGCAGGCCTGTGGCTCAACTCGAACTTCGGCGCGCCGCGCTACTTCGGCGTTGAGCTTGGCGTGCGCTTCCGTGGTCCCTGATCGGGCTTTCGGCCTGTAAGAACGTCTGCGGGTCGCCATGCTGGGAAACGGCATGGCGGCCCGCAATCATGATCGGGAAATGACAATGAACGCCTTGGACCTCTGGGACATTCATACCGGCAAGCGCTTCCCCTTCGATGCGCGCGCCCCGCGGATCGACAACGGGACCGGGCGACCTTCGCCGGACCGCTATGTGAGCGCGGCGTTCGCGGCCGAGGAATGGGACAAGGTCTTCGCGAAGAGCTGGCTGCTGGCAGGGCCGGTGTCCGACATTCCCGAGCCGGGCGACTTCATGAAATTCGATATCGGGCCGGAGAGTTTCATCGTCGTGCGCGACGACGATGGTTCGGTGAAGGCGCACTACAACGTCTGCCCGCACCGGGGCAGTCAGCTGGTGACGACTGATTTCGGCTCGCTCGCCAAGTTCACCTGCCCGTTCCATTCGTGGCAGTTCGCGCTGGATGGGAAGTGCACCTCGGTGACCGATGCCGAGACGTTCCGGCCTGAAGTGCTGTGCCATGGGACGGACCTCAGCTCGGTTCGCTGCGAAGTGGCGGCGGGGCTGGTGTTCCTGTCGATGGACGCGGAGATCAAGCCGCTCGCGGAATTCCTGGGACCGATCCTTGGCCAGCTCGAGCTCTACGAGATCGACCAGATGTACGTGGTGCAGCACCGCCGCTCGGACTGGGGTTCGAACTGGAAGGGCGGGGTGGATGCCTTTGCCGAGATCTACCACCTCCACGCCGTGCACCCGCAGACGCAGTGCCTGATGGATGACCGCACGCAGATCGACCTGTGGCCGGGTGGCCTCAGCCGCCAGTTCGTGCCGTTTGCGCAGCCGAGCCCGCGTTTTCCGGATCAGGAAAGTGTCAATCCCGGCATCCAGATGATGCTGCGCGATGCGGGGATCGATCCGGAGACCTATCAGGGCTCGGCGCGCGAGACGCGGACTGCGGTGCAGCAGGCCAAGCGCAAGCGTTCGGACGAGCTGGGACTGCGCTACGAGCGGTTCAGCGACAGCCAGCTTTCGGACTCGGTGGTCTATTCGGTGTTTCCGAATGTGCAGATCGGGTGCCATCCGGAAGCGGTGTTCCTCCACCGCTTCCTGCCGCACGCGACCGATCCGAACCAGTTCACCTACGATACCTGCATCCTTTATCGCCATGTCGATGCGCCCGGCTATTCGGCTCCAGCGTGGATGGGGATGGGCGAGGATGTGGACTTGTCCGGCCGAACTCGCCCGGATGTGATCCACACCGCGCTGGGCGAGCCGCCGTGCCTCGGCGAGGTGCTCGATCAGGACAGCGATCTGCTGCCGGTGGTGCAGAAGGGTGCGCGTTCACGGGGGTTCAGAGGGCCGCTGTGGAGCGAGCAGGAAGGGCGGCTGCGGCATTTTCATGCCGAACTCGACCGGATGATGAGGGCTTGAGAACTACTTGATCCTCCCCGTTTTTCCGAAGGACAAATGGGGAGGTGGCAGCCCGAAGGGCTGACGGAGGGGTACCTACCCCTCCACCACGCGCTCCGCGCGCGGTCCCCCTCCCCATTTGTGCTGCGCAAAAATGGGGAGGACCCGATGCTCAGAACGGCCGGATGGTCAGCCCGTTGTCGATCACGAGTTCGGCACCGGTGATATAGCGGCTCTCGTCGCTGGCGAGGAATACGACGAGCGCCGCGACGTCCTTGGGGTGACCGGCGGACCCATGCGGGAGCACGCCTTCGGGGATCTCGTTCGCCTGCCCCGGGCGACCTTCCGCCTGCTGAACCATCGGCGTCTCGATGGCGCCCGGATGCACCGAATTGCAGCGGATCTTGTAGCCCTTGACCTGCGCCATCACCGCGACCGACTTGGTCATCGAGCGGACCGCGCCCTTGGCAGCGGAATAGGCGAAGAAGATCGGATAGCCGAGCAGCGCGCCGACCGAGGACATGTTGATGATAGAGCCGCCGCCGCTCTTGTTCATCAGCGGAATCGCGTGTTTCATGCCGAGGTACACGCCGTCGATCATGATCGAATTGACCCAGCGGAACTTGTCGAGCGTGGTATCCTCGACATCGGCGTTGAGCACGACGCCCGCGTTGTTCACAAGCACATGGAGGCCGCCAAACTTCTCCTCGGTCGCGGCATAGGCGGCGATCCACTGCGCTTCGTCGGCGACGTCGAGCGCCAGCGCCATTGCGTTTGCGCCGATCCTGTCCGCAACAGCCTGCGCACCAGCGAGGTTCACGTCGGTGACGACGACCTTCGCACCTTCGGCGGCGAGCGCCTCGCAGTCCGCCGCGCCCAGTCCCGAACCACCGCCGGTGACGAGCGCCACCTTGCCTTCAAGCCGGCCCATATCGTCTCTCCTCAATTATTGCGGGCGGTCTCAGGCCGCGCCGTCTTCCGAGAAATAGTCCGGCATGCCCGCCGGCCAGATCACGCCCCACTGCGCCTGCCCGCCGTCGATGATCATGAGATCACCGTTGATGAAGCGGCCTGCGGGGCTGGCAAGATAGGCGATGGCCTCCGCCACATCCCAGGCATTGCCGCGCATCTTCATGGGGTTGGCCTTGTGGAAGCGGGCGAGCGCTTCCTCCGGATACATGCGGAAGCCCTCGGTCTCGATCACGCCGGGGCCGATGCAGTTTACGCGGATGTTATGCTGCGCCCATTCGGTGGCCACCGTCTTGGAAAGGTAAATCACCCCGGCACGCGCCGCACAGGTGTGCGCGGCCTGCGGCATGCCGCGCTCGACATTGGCGACGATGTTGATGACATGGCCGGGCTTGCCATCCGCGCGCCAGCGCTTGGCGGCTTCCTGCATCATCCACCAGGTGCCGTTGAGGTTGGTGTCGATGACGGCGAGCCAGCCCTTGCGGCTGAAATCGATCGCGTCCTGCGGGAACTGGCCGCCAGCGTTGTTGACGAGGGTATCGAGCCCGCCGAAGTGATCGTGCACCGCGCCGATCATCGCTTCGACCGCTTCGGGATCGCGGATATTCGCTTCCAGGCAGAGGATTTCGCGCCCTGTCTCCTCGCGGATGAGGTCTGCGGTCGCATCCAGCTTTTCCTTGGTCCGGCCACAGATCGCGACATTGGCGCCGAGCTTGGCAGCGAGGAACGCGGCCGCCTTGCCCATGCCGCTCCCAGCGCCCGAAATCAGGATCGTGTGGCCGGCTAGCAGGTCTTCGCGGAAGATCGTCTGCTGCGCGCGGAGCGCTTCCTCATCCAGTCCGCGCTTGGGCCTGCCCGGGTCACCGGGTTCGGGACGGAAGATGCGCGGCGTATGAATATCGGGCGCGTTCAACGGTTCATCCCCCATTCGTTCGTTCCCGCCTTGCTAGAACACCCGCGCAGAAAAAACAAACAGGTTTGATTTTGATTTGCGCTTTCGAAATGCGAATTGCGCAAGGCGCGCCGGGGTTTGGCGCGGCCGAGCGTGTCCACACAGAATGGCGTGGATCAGCCCTTCGCTGCGGGTGCAAGCGCGCGGATCTGGGCTTCGAGATGGCGCAGCATCGGATCGACCTGGGCCTGATCCATGCCGCCTGTCTGCAGCGATATTGCCATGCCTTCGAGGATCGTCTGCGACAGCGTCATGGCAAGGGCGAAGTTGGGCGAGCCGAGCCATTCGGGAAACAACGCTTCGGCCTGCGCATTGAACTTCTCGCGGAACTCGTCCTGCAGTGGCGAGAGGATCGAGGCGAGATCGGCATCGGTTCGCGCGGCCACCGCCAGCTCGTGAAAGGCGATGAAAGCGGGCTTCTGCAGCTGGCGCCAGTAGGTCTCGACGAGGTCGGTGACTTCGTGCTCGGGCCGGTCGGCCGCGCGGCGGAAGGCGCGCAGACGCTTCTCGTGGAGTTCGGTGATCGCGGCCTTGATCAGGGCCGAGCCGTTCTCGAAGTGGTGGACCATTGCCCCGCGCGAAAGGCCGGCTTCTTCGGCGACCTTGGGCGTGGTGGTCTGGGCATAGCCATACTTGACGAGGCAGCGGACCGTGGCGTCGATCAGTCGAGCGCGGGTCTGGGCCGCTTTCGCCGCCTGGAGAGTGCGCGTGCGATCAGCCGCCGGGCGAGCGGGCCGAGGGACGGGCCGTGCCGCCCGCGTGCGTGATAGTGCCATCCGTGTCTACTTGCCTGAACCGTTGCGCACCGGTTCCGGTACGCCTTGAAAACATCCTTAATGCGTTTTCATGCCACGTAAAACTGCCGCTTTGACCGCTTCGGGGACAAGTGTCCCGGCACGGATCGCAGCGGCCAGCTGCGCATCACATGAAGCACATCGAATCAACCGTGCAGCACTTGCATGCCGCACTCTCCAAAGAGGTAGCGCATCGCACGGAAAAAGACAGATATGATTGTCTTTTTCAGCACGCCGTGTATCTCGGCGCCAAGACCGATAAGAGGCCCATGGGGCCGGGGGATGCATGACCGACCAGCTGTCACACGCCGCTGCACCTGTCCTCACCATGGGCGGCATGATCCGCGCTTCGGCAAAGGCTTTCGGGGCCCGTGAGGCGCTTGTGTTTCCGGATCGCGTGTTCACTTACGGTGCGCTTGATCGCGCTGCAAGGAACTGGGCGGCGGCGATGATCGCGCTGGGGGTGCAGCCCGGCCAGCACGTGGGCCTGTTCATGCCCACCTGCCCGGAGTTCATCGTGGCGTTCTACGGAATATCCATGGCCGGTGCGGTCGCGGTGCCGATCAATGCGCGGTATCAGTCGCATGAGCTCGCCTATCTCGTCCGCGATGCCGATCTCGTCGTGCTGGTGACGGCGGGGCAGGTGGCCGAAGGGCTGGACTACCGCGACCGCGTGCGCGCGGCGTTGCCCTCGCTCGCAGGCGCGGACCCGGCGCGGGGGCTGAGCCTCGATGAAGCGCCGATGCTGCATACGATCATCTCGCTCGATCATAAGCATGTGGACGGCATGCTACCGGTCGAGGAAGCGCTGGCACTGGGCACGGAGGTTGACGCCGGAGCGATCGACCAGCGGATCGACGATGTCGACCCTGAAGATATCGCCATGATCCTCTATACCAGCGGGACGACCGCGAACCCCAAGGGCGCGCTGATTTCGCACCGCGCGCAAGTGGGCAACAGCCGCAATCTCGGCAAGCGCTACCTCTGCACGGCGGACGACAAGGTGTGGTCGCCGCTGCCGATCTTCCACATCGCGGGCATCCTGCCGATGACGATGATCCTCGATCTGGGCGGGGTGTACATGACCGTGCCGCACTTCGAGGCCGGGCAGGCGCTCGCCATGCTGGGCGCGGAAGGCGCGACGATCGCCTATCCCAGCTTCGTCACGATCATGCAGGACCTGATCAATCACCCCACGTTCCAGACGACCGATCTTTCCAAGCTGCGCGTGATGAATTCGAACTTCGCGGTTCAGCCGGCGTGGATCAAGGACGCGGTGGTGGCGGCGATGCCGCACACGATCCAGGTGGGGACCTATGGCCTGACCGAAGCAGCGGGCACGGTTTCGACCAGCCGTCTCGACGACAGCTTCGAGGTGCGCACCGGGCGCTGCGGCTTCCCGCTCGAGGACTGGGAAATGCGCATCGTCGATCCCGAAACCGGGCGTGATTGCGGACCCGACGAGCGCGGCGAGATCGTGCTGCGCGGGCCGCATATGCTGAAAGGCTATTACAACGCACCGGAGAAGACCGCCGAGGCGATCCGCGATGGCTGGTTCTTCACCGGCGACGTCGGCTCGGTCGATGCGGGTGGCAACGTGATGTTCCTCGGCCGTACCAAGGACATGCTCAAGGTCGGCGGCGAGAACGTCGCGGCGGCGGAAATCGAGTCCATGCTGCAGACGCACCCGGCGGTAAAGCTGGCGCAGGTCGTCGGCATTCCGGACCCGCGCTACGTCGAAGTGGCGGCGGCGTTTGTGGAGCTTGCGGATGGGGCGCTGGCCGACGAGGCCGAACTGATCGCGCACTGCAAGGGCAAGCTGGCCGGGTTCAAGATTCCTCGGCATGTGCGCGTGGTCAGCGAGTGGCCGATGTCGACCTCGAAGATCCAGAAGTTCAAGCTTCGGGCAGGGCTGATCGAGGAACTGGGGCTGGGGTAGCCCGGCACTCTCCAAAACCCGCTCATGCTGAGCTTGTCGAAGCATCAAACGCGACAGCTGCGTCAGCACCCTTCGACAAGCTCAGGGTGAGCGGAGTTTGGTTTGGTCCCGGCTCTTACTAGACCGTCTCGGCATTCCCGAAGATCACCGTCGCCTGCGCCGATAGCGTGCCGCCGTTGCCGTGGGCGAGCGCAGTTTTCGCGCCCGCGATCTGGTTGGCCGCTTCCCCGCGCATCTGGCGCACCCCTTCGACCATTGCGAACATGCCATACATGCCCGGGTGGCAGCACGAAAGGCCGCCGCCGTTGGTGTTCACCGGCAGCGAACCGCCCGGCGCAATCGCGCCGCTCGCCACGAACTTGCCGCCTTCGCCCTTGGGGCAAAAGCCGAGGTCTTCGAGGAACAGGATCGTGTTGATGGTGAAGGCGTCGTAGAGCTGGACCGTGTCGATCTGGTCCGGGGTGAGGCCTGCCATCGCCATCGCGCGCGGGCCGGATTCTGCAGCGGCGGTGACGGTGATGTCCTCGGCCTGCGTCACCGAGTTGTACCACGTCGCCGCAGCAGCGCCGAGCACGGGGACGAGCGGCTGGGGGCCATCTTTCGCGCGGTCCGAGCGGGTGAGGACGAGCGCGGCGGCGCCGTCGGTGACGAGGCAGCAATCGCGCGCGCGGATCGGGCTGCTGATGAGCCGGCTGGTGGCGACATCCTCGATGCTCAAGGGCCCCTTGGCGAAGGCTTCGGGGTTGGTGTTGGCCCAGAGCCGCGCGGCGACGGCAACACTGGCGAGGTCCTCGCGCGTGGTGCCGTACTGGTGCATGTGGCGCGCGGCGGCGAGCGCGTAGAACGAGAGCGGGTACATCGGGTTGTAAGGCGCGTCCCACCGGTCGGGCCTAGCCGGGGTCGAGAGCTTGCCGCCGCTGGAGCGCTGGTTGGCGCCATAGGCGATGACCGCGCAATCGAGGTATCCGGCATCGAGCATCATGCACGCCGTGACGAGGTGGCTCATGAACGAGGCCCCGCCCGCGCGGTTGTTGTCGGTGAAGCGCGGGTGGAGGCCGAGGTACTGCGCGAGGCTGAGCCCGGCGAAGAGATCGTCGGGCAGCGCAATGAACAGGCCATCGACTTCGGACAGATTGATCGCGGCATCGGCGAGCGCGAGCTGGACCGCCTTGCCCGCCATCTCGATGGTCGAGTGGCCGGGCATTTCGCCGACGCCGAAGGTGGAAGCGCCGGCGACGGAGACGCGGCCGCGCGGGAACGTGTCACCCATGAGCCTGCTCCACCGGATCGAAGACAATCATCGGCGTTTCTCCGCCGATGATGCGGGCCTTGACGGCCATGCCGATGCTGAGCGTTTCAGGCGTCACGCCTTCGACCCGGCCCATCAGGCGCGCGCCTTCGGCGAGGTCGACGAGAACGACGTTGTATGGCGGCTCGGGCGGTTTGCGCTGGATCCATGTAGCGGAATAGATGGTGCCGTTGCCCGAGGCTTCGACCCATTCAAGACCGGCTCCAGTGCCCGGAGCGAAGGCGCGGGGCGGGAAGACCGCTTTGCCGCCACCGACCGGCTGCTGGATCAGGAAGCGCCTCTCGGCAAGCGCTGCATCCCATTCGGCGGCTGGACCGTTCATGACAAGACTGCTCCTGAAGCGACCATCGCCGCGATTTCGTCTTCGTTGAATCCCGCTTCACCCAGTACCGCCGCACTGTCTGCGCCCAGCGCCGGGCCGGGATCGCCGATGGCGCCGGGAGTGCCGGAAAACTGCGTGGGGATGCCCGGGTAGCGCAAGGTGCCAAGCTCCGTTTCGGCGCTGTGCCAGAAGCCCGTCTCCTCGAGGTGCGGATCGTGGAGCAGGTCCTGCAGCGAGGCGATGGGCGTTGCGGGGATTTCTGCGCGGCGGAACAGGTCCATCCACTCCGCCGTGGTGCGGGTGACCATGACCTTCTCGACATGGGCCAGCACCGCCGAGATGTTCTCGCTGCGGCTGCGCATCGAGGCGAACATGGGATCGTCCGACCACTCGGGGTTGCCGAGTTCGCGGAAGAAGGCCTGCCACTGCTTGTCGTTGTAGATCATCACGCCGACATGCCCGTCCGCCGTCTTGTAGGGGCGGCGCGAGGGCGAGGTGGCGCGGGGGTAGACCGGCGGGCCCAATGGCGGATCGAACAGCGAGCCGCAGATGTGCTCGGTCGCGGCGAAGGAGACGAGTGTCTCGAACATCGGGACTTCGATTTCCTGGCCCTCTCCGGTCTTTTCGCGCGCATAGAGCGCGGCGATCACGGCATAGGCACCGGTGAGGCCGGCGACCTTGTCGGCGATGACGGTGGCGCTGTAGGTCGGCTCTCCGCCGGAGAGCTTGGCTTGAAGGTCTACGATGCCTGAGGCGGCCTGGACGATATCGTCGTAGGCCGGGTAATCGCGGTAGGGGCCGGTGCGGCCATAGCCATAGAGATTGGCGTAGATGATCTTCGGGTTGGCGGCCTTCAGCGCGGCGTAGTCGAGCCCGAGCCGGGCGATGGCCTGCGCGCGCATCGAATGGATGAAGACATCGGCATCCTTGGCGAGGCGCAGCACGGCATCGCGCGCGGCCTGCTGCTTGAGGTCCAGCGCAAGGCTGCGCTTGCCGCGATTGACATTGAGGAACATCGCGCCGCGCGTCGGGTCTGGACCCGGCGGAATAAAGCGCGTGGTATCGCCGGCGGGGCCTTCGATCTTGATCACGTCTGCACCGAGATCCGCGAAGATCTGCGTGGCATAGGGGCCCATCAGCACGGCGGTGAGATCGAGCACGCGCAAGCCTGCAAGTGGGCCTTTGCCGCGCCCGCTCATGGCATCAGTTCCGCGCTGGTGATGAGCGTTGAAGGCCCCATGATTCTCCCGTTTCGTCTGGCCGTTTCGCGGCACTTCGGTCCGCTATGACGGACGATAAAAAAGCATTCAAGCATGTTTTTTTCTTGGCGGGTGAGCGCCGCCCCCATAGAGTGCGCGGCGACAAGAGGAGCGGGCTGGTTTCGGGCAATCCGGGCCATGCACTACAAGATGGTAGCCCCGCCGCAGGAAAGGACAAGACATGGATCTGGGACTTCAGGGCAAGAAGGCGATCGTCGTCGGCGGCGCGCGCGGCATCGGCTATGCAGTGGCCGAGATCCTGGCGCGCGAAGGTGCCGATGTCGCGATCAGCGCGCGCGGCGAGGACAGCGTGAAGGACGCGGTTGCCGCACTGGGGCGCTATGGCACGCACGTGGTCGGCAAGCCCTGCAACGTGAAGAAGGCGGACGACTACAAGGCTTGGCTCGAATGGGCCATCGAGGCGCTGGAAGGCGTCGATGTGCTCGTGCCACTGAGCTCGGCCGGCGGCGGCATGGGCAGCGAAAAATACTGGCACAATGCGTTCGAGACCGACGTGATGGGGCCGGTCCGCGCGGTCGAGGCGGTGATCCCGGTGATGACGCAGCGCAAGGGCGGCTCCATTGTGCTGGTGGCGACGACGAGCGCGCTCGAAGCGATGGGCGGTCCGCAGGCGTACAACGCAATGAAGGCCTCGCTGATCACATGGGGCAAGCAGCTGGCGCTGGCGCATGGCAAGGACGGCATCCGCGTCAACGTCGTCTCGCCGGGCCCGATCGAGTTCGAGGGCGGTAACTGGGACATGATCAAGGGCACGATGGAGAAGTTCTACCAATCGCAGCTGCGCCAGCAGCCGATGGGGCGGCTGGGCAGGCCGGAGGAAGTGGCGAAGGCGATCGTGTTCCTCGCCAGCGAGGCGGCAAGCTGGTGCAGCGGTTCGCATCTGGTGGTCGACGGCGCCTACACCAACCGGACGCATTTCTGAGATGGACCGGCCGGTGACGCACAAGCCCGTCACGTGGGATACGTCGAAGATGGACGTGAAGCGCGTCGTTGACGTGATCCGCGTGACGCCCGAGACGAACACCAGCCGCACGCCGGTGGACAAGGCGCCCGATCCGGAGTTGGGCCATGATGTGATCCCGGCGGCGCGGTATTATTCGCCCGAGTTCATGATGCTGGAATGGGAGCGAATCTGGACCAAGGTCTGGCTGCTCGGCGGGCGGGCCGACGACATCCCGGAGCCGGGCGACTACATCTGCACCGAGATCGGCAAGGAGAGCGTGCTGATCGTGCGGCAGCATGATGGCTCGCTGCGCTGCTTCCCCAACGTGTGTCTCCACCGCGGCAACCGGTTGCGGCCCGAAGGGATCGGCAATGCGCAGGCGTTCCGCTGCATGTACCACCACTGGACTTACGGTCTGGATGGCAAGATCGAGCGGCTGCCGGATCTGTGCACCTTCCCGCAGGGCGGTCCTCCGGGGATGACCTTGCCGAGCCTGCCGGTGACGGAGTGGAACAGCTTCGTGTGGTTCTCGCTGAACCCCGACGTCGAGCCGTTCGACGATTACATCGCGCCGCTCAAGGACCATCTCGAGCCCTATCACCCCGAGCGGATGGCGTGGAAACGCGACGTGACGGTGGAGTGGGACTGCAACTGGAAGGCTTCGGTCGACGCCTTCAACGAGACCTATCACGTGCAGGGCATCCACCCGCAACTGCAGTGGTATCTCGATGACGTGAACGTGCAGATCGACTGCTATGAGCGGCACAATCGCTATCTGATCCCGTTCGCCGCGATCTCCCCGCGCGTCGCCATGCCGAGCACGATCCCGCCCGCGATCGAGGAGATCATGCGCCATGCGGGCATGGATCCGGCGGAGTATGAGGGCCGCGTCAGCGACATCCGCCGCGACGTGCAGCTATTCAAGCGCAAGCACGGAAAGGCGCAGGGGAAGGACTATTCGGCGCTGAACGACGACCAGCTGACCGACGACTACCACTACATGATCTTCCCCAACGTCGCGCTCAACGTGCATGCGGACGACATCATGATGTTCCGCCAGCGCCCCCACGCGAGCGATCCCAACAAGATGCTCTATGACGTCTGGGTGTTCGAGCTGGTGCCGGAGGGGCAGCCTTGGCCCGAGCGCGTGAAGCACCGCCGCTTCAAGCACGGCGAGCGCAGCATCGGGCAGGTGCTCGATCAGGATGCCTACAACCTGCCGACAGTGCAGGCAGGCATGAAGAGCGAGAGCTTCCCGGGGCTGTGGATCGGCGAGCAGGAACTGCGCATCCGCCACTTCCACAAGGTGCTGGACGATTACATCTACGGGCCGGGCGGCAAGCAGGAGGGGGATCTGTGAGCCAGCGCATCCTCCATGTGATCGGGTCTCCGCGTGGGGATCGCTCGCGTTCGGTGAAAGTGGCGGAGCGATTGATCGCCGGTCTGGTGGCAGCGAACCCCGGCGCGGCGGTCGAGACGCTGAATGTCTGCCAAGCCGATCTGCCCGCGCTGACCGGGCCGGTGATCGAGGGGCGCTATGCGCTGATCGAGGGCCGCGAGGTGGCGGACGCAGTGCGCGCGGAGTGGGAGCGGATCGGCGCGGCTGTGGCGCACTTCCTCTCGTTCGACACGGTGGTGTTCAGCGTGCCGATGTGGAACTTCGGCATTCCCTGGCAGCTCAAGCAGTACATCGACACGATCACCCAGCCGGGCATGGCGTTTCGCGTTTCGGAAACTGGCGTCGAAGGGCTGGGCGCGGGCAAGCGGGCCATTCTGGTCGCTTCGGGCGCACTCGATATCCGGCCCGGGGCTCCCGGGGCGGAGCTCGATCATCAGGTGCGCTTCATGCAGGCGTGGCTAGGCTTTATCGGCATCACCGATGTGCACGTGGTGCATCTGCGGCCGACTTATGGCCCGCCCGAGGTGGTCGAAGCCGCGATGGATGAGGCTTATGCCTCGGCCGAAGCGCTGGTCGCCGATCTGTCGCGCGCCTCGCGCGTGTAGACAAGGTTTGTGCTCTCGAAGGTCACGCATTCGGTGCCATCTTCCAGCGCCACGACATAGCGCGTGACGGCGGTGCCGCGCGGCTTGCCGCTGCGCGAGGGCTCCAGCTTAAGGATTTCGCTGGAGACACGCAGGGTATCGCCCGCGCGGACCGCGCGCTTGAGGCGCAGCCGGTCCCAGCCCACGCCGCAGACGAAATCGATGTCGCCATTGATCGCGTGGTCCATCTGCCGCCAGATCGCCAGCACATGGATGCCGCTCGCGACGACCTCGCCGAATACGGAAGCGCGCGCGGCCTCGGGATCGGTGTGGAACCACTGCGGATCATGTGCGCGGGCGAACTCGACGATTTCCGCCTCGGTCACGGTGCGCGGGGGCGAAACGCGCGTCTCGCCCACCGCCAGGTCTTCGAATGTCCGCCAGGGCGTGCCGAGCGGGGAGAGCGTATCGGTCATTCGCGGACGATGAAGGGCGCGAGCACCGGCTTCACGCGCAAATGCTCCGGCACGTTCTCCACGCCGATGCGCCGGTCGAGCTCCTCGTGCCAGTTGTAGATGCGCCGCTCCTGATAGTTGAGCGACATGCCCTTGAAGCCGCGGCCCTCGACCGATTCCTGAATCTGCGGCGCGAACTGCAAGTCCTCGTAGAGGATGCGCTCCCAGTTCTTGATGCGCGTTTCCCACAGCGGGTGCGGGTTCGCCGCATCATGCTCAGGCGCGAGCCAGGTCGAGACCACGCGGGTGCGGTTCGGCCCCATCGGCCAGAACTGCAGCAGCGGAATGCCGGTGGGTGCGGGCGGCATCACGAAGTTCGGGTAGATCGAATAGGAGACGTTGTTCTTGGCGACGAACTCCGAGATCGTCGGGATTTCGGGCATGCCGACAGTGCCGGGATCGACCCAGCCTTCGCGGCGGTTGGGCGTTGCCATGCGGCTGTGGCCATTGGGCCAGAGCGTGACGATCATCGCGCGGTGATCAAGGAAGCGGTCCACGGTGTTCTCGTGGATCGACTTGAGATGATAGACCTCGAGGAACGCATCGAGCAGCACCTTGACGTTGCAATCCGTCTCGTACGTCCGGCTGTCGACAAGGCGCAGGGTGTCCAGTTGGAGCTGTTCAAGCTCCGCCGCCATCGGGCCGATATGCTGGAGGAGCGGTTCGGCATTCGGGTCGGCATTGAGGAAGATCAGGCTGCCGAGCAGTTCGCAGCGCACCTGGCTCAGCGCGTGGCAGGAAAAGTCGAAGTCTTCCGCAAAGTCGCGCCGGTCGCGGACCGCGGTGAGCTTGCCTTCCAGCGTGTAGGACCAGCCGTGATAGCCGCAGACGAACCCGCGCGCGGTGCCGCTCTCCTCCTTTACGAGAGGTGCGCCGCGGTGCTGGCACGTGTTGTAGTACGCGCGGATGTCGCCTGAAAGCGTGCGGGTGACGATGACGGGGGAGCCGGTGTTGCGGCAGAGAAACCACGAGCCGGGTTCGGGCAGCTGGTCGACATGGCCCGCATAGAGCCACGCCTTCTTCCACATCCCCTTGTCCTCGAGTTCAAGGAAGACGGGATCGACGTAGCGCCCGCCGGGGATCGATGGCAGCGCGGGGAAATCGACCGGCGGGCCATTGCGCTCGCGTTCCCACGCCATGCGTGCCAGATCATCGGCAGGGGGCGAGGCCAGCGGGGGCTGGGCGGTGAGGGCTTCAGACATCGGACTCTCTCTCCCGGAACGACGGGGTTCCGATTGCAGTTTAAAAACATTCATGTATGCTTGTAAAGTGATCGTTTTCGAGGTGATTTTGGCAGAATTTTCAATTTTATAACATAGGCTTGATCCATGATGGCGAGCGCTGCGGGAGTGATGCGAATGGAGATTTTGGCGGGTATCTTTCACCATGGCGTGATCGTGGATGATCTGGAAGCGGCGATGGCGCATTTCACCGCGACGATGGGCTGCACATGGACGCCGGTGCGCGCCTTCGATCCGATGCCGGTGTGGAATGCGGCAGGCGAGCAGCTTACGGCCAAGCTGCGCGTGGTCTATTCGCACCAAGGGCCGCTGCGCATGGAACTGATCGAGAGCGTGCCCGGCACCGCCTATGACGCAATGCGGGCGCTCGGCCCGTCGCACCTTGGCGTCTGGGTCGATTCGGTGGCTGACAGCGCAGAGGCGATGCTGGCGGACGGCTGGGAACTCGTTCTGGGCGGCGCACCGGCAGCTCAAGGTCACGGCGCAATCGCTTACCTGTCGAAGCCCGGCAGCCCGGTGATCGAACTGGTGGCCCGCGCGATCACGCCGGTGATGGAAGAGTGGTGGGCGGCAACCGCATGAGCACGACCTGGCACGACTTGCTGCCCGAGGCCGAGTTCCCGGCCGAAGGCAAACTGGCGGCGCGGCTGGCGGGGTGGCACGTGCTGGTGCTGCGTGCGGATGACGGGAGCTACCGCGCGGTCAATGACCGCTGCACGCACCAGGCCGCGCTGCTTTCGGAAGGCCGTGTGCGGCGCGGTGCGGTGATGTGCCCACTCCACGGCGCGCGTTTCGATGTGCTCACCGGCAAGTGTCTGGGGGCCGCCTATCCCGACCTCCGGACATTCGCGGTGCGCGTGGAGGCTGGACGGATCACGGTGGAAATTCCCGATGCGCAGCCCGGGCCGGGCGAGACGCCGGTCGTTCTGTAGCCGGCCATGCCGCGAGGCCCGGGCTGACCCGGTTCAGGATGGAGAGGGGCGGTTCGGCAGCTGCGCACTGCCTTTCAGGAGCGAGGCTCCGGCAAGGACAGCCAGCAATGCCAGCCCGCCGAGCGCGGCGGCCTTGCTGCCCAGCGCGTGATCGAGCTGCACGAAGGCAAGCGGGGCGATCAGCACGCCGAGATAGGCAAACGACGTTCCGGTGGCGACGGCCTCGGCGGTACGGCCTGTCGGCGCGGCGCGCAGCCCGAGCTCGGCGAGCAGGATGCCGTTCCAGCCCATCGCGGTCATTCCGAGCAGCATGCTGCCAACCACAAGCCTGAAGGCGGATGGCAGCGGCCAGAGCAGGAGCAACCAGGCCGCGCCGGTCAGGAGACCGATGAGGGCAAGGTGAAGCATCGCCCGACCCCAGCGCGACGTCGTCATGCCGAACACGATGCGCGCCGCAGCTCCTGCCATCGTCGCGATCGCCAGGTATCCGGCGGCCTTGCCTACGGAGAGGCCGTGCAGCCAGACCAGTCCCGGCACGAGATAGGTCGTGAGAGCGGCCTGATTGATCGCGTAGACCCCTGCGATCAGGGCGAGCTGGCGTGTGGCGCGTTCGCTCAAGGCGCTGCGCACAGACCCCAGCAGGCGCTGCCGCGGCGGCAGGTTGGCCGAAAGCGCGCCGAACGGACGCAGCCCGGGGAGCGACAGCACGAACGTGGCGGCGAGCAGCGCCAGCACCGGCAGGGTCATGCTTTGCCACCCCGCCTGCTGCGCGACATGGGGCGCGATGAGCGCGACCAGCGTCGTGCCCACGGGTACGCCCGTCTGCCGCACCGAAACGACCAGCGGCTGCATGGCGGACGAATAGCATTCGGCCAGCACCAGCGAGCTCGACGGGACGATCACCCCGTAGGCGAGGCCCATGAGGACGATGCCGAGGCAGGCTGCGGCGACCTGCAGCGGCGGCGGCGCGATACAGGCGAACAGGGCATAGCCAAGCCCCGTCGCCGCCACGGAGCCAAGCTGGATGGTGCGCACGCTGAAGCTCGCCATCAGCCGTGCAGTGCTGATCGAGCCGACTATGGCCGCCGCATAGATCAGCGAGGTGTAATAGCCGATCCAGCTTTCGGGCAGGTGCTGCGAGCGGACGATGAGCAGGGAGATCGCCAGCGGACCCGCGATCGTGAACGACGCCGCGATCTGGATCAGCGAGGTGGCAAACAGTGTTCCGAGGCCGCTTCGGTGCGGCGCGGAGGAGGCAGGACCGGAGATGGCGGGTCAGCCCTGGCCCCGCTGGACCCGTGCCCCGCCATCGAGCATGCCGCTGATCATGTCGCCCATGTAGACATGCGGCTTGGGATAGGCCGCGCGGCTGTGCTTGAGCCCGAGCGAAAGCGCCGCCTCGACCAGCTTGTAGGTGAGCGGGCCCGGATTGATCAGCGGCACCGGCAGACGTTCGGCAAGCCACGCGTGGCTCTGGTGCATGGTGGTCGAGCCGAGGCAGATCGCCTGAGCGCCGTCCTCTACGCACTGCATCGCGCTCTCGAGCAGCTTGGGAAAGACGTCTTCCTCCTTGCCGCCGAGGAGGTTTGCCACATCCGGTGCGATATTGGGGGAGCGGACCGAGACGCACTTGTCCTCCAGCCCGTATTCGCGCAGCGTCTTGGTGTAGAGCCCCTTCCACGGCGCCCACTGGGTGAGCACCGAGAAGTTGTTGGCGAACAGCAGCGCGGTCAGGAACGAGGCCCGGCCCGGCGAGATCACCGGGATATCGAGCACCGAACGCAGCGCATTCATGCCGGAATCGCTCATCGTATCGATGCAGACGGCATCGTAGCCGTCCATTTCCGCGCTCAGCCCGGCCTCGAAGATCGAGATATCGGCGAGCACATAGTCGTGATGGCTGTCGTACAGCGCGGGCGCGGCCTTGACCGGCTTGTAATCGAACGTGATCCCCGGCCCGAGCCGGACGGAATCGAGCTGGGCCTTGCGGTTGGCGACGCCTTCGTCGTCGAGCGGAAACGGAACGATCACCAGAACGCGCTTGTCGGCCATGACGGGATCCTCTTCGGAGCGCGGTGCGCCGGCACCGCGGCATCGGGTTTGCCTGAGGCAGGAACTATGCTAGCTTAATCACCAATGGTCCAGACCAATAATCCACCCACCGGAATTCGAACGACCCACGGATTGCCTGCCATGTCCAGCCAGCCCCTTCCGCGCTATCGCGAAATCGCCGACCGCATCCAGGGCGAGATCGCGTCGGGCAAATGGCCGGTGGGCGAGCAACTGGCCCCCGAGCACGTGCTGGCAAGCGAATACGACGTCAGCCGCTTCACCATCCGCGAGGCCATGAGCCGGCTCGAGGAAAGCGGCCTGATCAGCCGCCAGCGGCGGCGCGGCACGATCGTGACGGCGCAGCACCCCGTCGAGCAGATGGTGCAGAAGCTCGGTTCGATGGACGAACTGCTGCAATATGCGCCACAAACCCGGCTCAAGCCGATCCGCACGAGCATCGTCGAAGCCGATGTCGCGCTGGCGCAGATGCTGCCCTGTTCGGTCGGTGCGTCCTGGGCGCGGATCGAGACCATCCGCACCGAGGCCAAGCGCAGCCCGGTCTGCTGGAGCGACATCTACGTGCCGGCCGAATTTGCAGGCGTGGCGGAGCGCATCGGCAAGGACACCACGCCGGTGTTCCAGCTGATGGAGCAGATCTACGGGATGCACGCCGCCGATATAAACGCGGAGCTGTTCGCAGGCTCGCTCTCGCAGCGCAAGGCCGAGGCGCTCGACGTCGCGCCCGGCAGCCCGGCCCTCATCATCGTGCGGCGCTATCGTGATCGCAACGGCCGCCTGTTCGAGGTTTCGGTCAGCGAACACCCGGCTGGGCGCTTTTCCTATTCGGTCGATCTCAAGCGCAAGGAAGGAAGCCTCGCGGCGTCATGACAGAGCAATTCACCACCATGGCGCAATTGAAAAGCGGCCCGGTAATCACCGCCATGCCGATCCGCAGTTTCCTGTTCGCCCCGGCCAATCACCCGCGCAAGGTCGAGAAGGTCTTTGCGAGCGGGGCGGATGCGGTGATCCTCGATCTTGAGGATGCCTGCGCGGCGGCGGAGAAGGCCGCGAGCAGGGCGAGTGCGGTGGATGCGCTTTCCGCGCCGCGCCCTTGCCTCGGTTATGTGCGGATCAATGCCGCCGATACCGAATGGTGCCTGCGCGATCTCGACGGGGTGATCGGGCCCTGGCTGGACGGCATTGTCGCGCCGAAGATCGAAAAGCCCGAGGAGATCGTGCTGATCGATTGGCTGATCGCCCAGTTCGAACGCGAGCGCGGCCTGCCGGTGGGCGGGATCGACCTGATGCCGATCATCGAGACCGGCGCGGGGCTTCACGCGCTCGATGCGATCATCGCGGCCGGCACGCGCATTCGGCGGATCTCGTTCGGCGCGGGCGATTTCACGCGCGACATGCGCATGAAATGGAGCGCCGACGAGGCCGAACTGGCCTACGCGCGCGGCCGGCTGGTGCTGGCGTCGCGGGTCGGCGGGCTGGAGGCGCCGATCGACACGGTGCATATCGACCTCGACGACGAGGAGAGCTTTGCCGGTTCGGTAGTGACCGGCGTGAAGTTCGGCTTCCAGGGCAAGCTGCTGATCCATCCCAAGCAAGTGGCGCTTACCAACCGCTCGTTCATGCCGAGCGAGAAGGAGATCGCTCGGGCGCGCAAGATCGTCGACGCCTTCACCGCCGCCGAGAACGCAGGCTCCGCTTCGATCAAGGTCGACGGGTACTTCGTCGACTATCCGATCGTCGAGAAGGCGCAGCAGGTCCTCGCGCTGGCGGCGAGGCTCTAGCCGAGCCAATCCGCCAACACGGCCGCGTTGTCGGCACCCAGCGCGCGCCCGGCCCAGCGGATGGCGCCGGGCGTCTCGCTGAGGCGGGGGCAGACGGCGGGCAGGGTCAGCTCGCCCGCGCGTTCGTCTTCGATGCTCACCAGATTGCCGCGTGCAGCATATTGCGGATCCTCGAAAATCTCGTCGATGCCATAGACCGGGCCGCAGGGAACCTGGCCGCGTTCGCAGGCGGCGAGGACTTCATCGCGGGTCATCCCGCTGGTCCAGTGGCTGACGAAGGCGTCCACTTCGGCGCGGCGGGCCTCGCGTTTCCGGATCGTGCCGTAGATGCCGTCGCCGGTCACGTCCATGCGGTCCATCACCTCGGCGAGGCGGCCAAAGATCTTGTCGTTCGTGCAGGCGATCGCCACCCATTTCCTGTCCTTGGTGGGGTAGTGACTGTGTGGCACGGCATTGACCGTGCCCGCTCCCATCCGCTGCCGCACGTAGCCGTGCCGGGCATAGGCGGGCGCCAGCTCGTCGAGCAGCCGGAAGGTGCCCTCGTAGAGCCCGAGATCGATGATTTGCCCACGCCCTGTGCGCTCGCGGACATGCAGCGCGGTAAGCACGCCGAGCGCGGCGTAGACGCCGGTGAGATAGTCCGAGAGGGTTGCGGTGCCCGGCGAGGCCGGCGGCGCGTCCGGCTCGCCGCAGAGGAAGGAAATGCCGCTGAAGGCATTGGCGATGCGGCCGAAACCGGGCCGGTCGCGATAAGGGCCGGTCTGCCCATAGGCCGTCACCCGCGCGATGATGAGGCGCGGATTGAGGGCCTGCAGCACATCGGGCCCGAGGCCCCAGCGCTCGAGCGTGCCGGGCTGGAAATTTTCCACCAGAACGTCTGCCTTGGCCGCCAGCTGGCGCAGCGCCTCCGCGCCTTCCGGGGTGCGCAGGTCGAGCTCGAGCGAGCGCTTGTTGCGCCCCTCGCTCAGCCAGACGAGCGTATCGCCGGCCTCGGTCGGTGTGCCGAACTTGCGGACCGGATCGCCGCTGCCGGCGAGCTCGACCTTGACCACGTCCGCTCCGAATTCCGCAAGATAGGTCGCGCAATAGGGCCCGGCGATGAACGTGGCCAGATCGAGCACCTTGAGGCCTTCGAAGGCACCTTGGGGCAGGCTTGCGGGAGGCATTTCGCACACTTTCTATTGGTCCAGACCTTTTTCCCGCGTAAGGGAATGGCAAAGGGCCATCAAGGCCGAATGTTGTATGCCGAAGGGGAGCCTGCGCCGTGCTCAAGTCCGCCGAAGCCTATCGTGAATCGCTGCGCAGCCTTGCCCCGCGCGTTTATGTCGGCGGCGATCTGGTGGCCTCGGTGGCGGATGAGCCCCGGCTGGAGCCCGGCATCAACGCGGTGGGGCTGACCTACGATTTTGCGCTCCTGCCCGAATCCGCGAAGGTCATGGTCACGACCGGACTTTCCGGCGATCCGGTCAACCGCTTCCTCGCGATCAATCGCAGCCGGGAGGACCTGCTCGACAAGCTCGAGGCGGTGCGCCTCACCTGCCAGTATGGCGGCTGCACCCAGCGCTACCTGACCCACGACGCGTTCAACGGGCTGTGGGAAGCGACCTGGCGCATCACCCAGCGCACCGGCAGCGAGAGCCATGACCGGCTCAAGGCCTATATCGCCCACGCGCAGGCGCATGACCTCGCCATCGGCATCGCCATGACCGACGGCAAGGGCGACCGTTCCAGGCGCCCTTCGGAGCAGGTCGAGCCGCTGTCCTATGTCCATGTGCGCGAGCGGCGCGCGGATGGCATCGTGATTGCCGGCGTGAAGGCCATCGTGACGGGGGCGCCCTATATGCACGAGTTCCTCGTGCTGCCATGCCGCCGGATGCGTGCCGAAGACCGCGACTTTGCCGTCGCCTGCTCGGTGCCGATCGACGCGCCGGGCATCACCGTGGTCTCGCGCCCGGCGGGCCGTCCCGGCAATGCGGCGGCCAGGTTCAGCGCCAAGTTCGCGCAGTCGGTCGCGGCAGTCCACTTCGACGATGTGTTCGTGCCGTGGGACCGGGTGTTCATCGATGGCGAGACCGAAGAAGCGCACCTGATGACCACCAATTACGCTTCGCACCACCGGCACAGCTGCATCGGCGCACGCGCGGGCTTCGGCGATCTGCTGATCGGCGCGGGCGCGCTGATGATGGAGGCCAACGGGCTGGACCTCGACCGTATCGCCCATCTCAAGGACAGGATGGTCGAACTGATCAAGATCACCGAAGGCTTCTATGCCTGCGGCGTGGCGGCCTCGACCTTCGGCGAGGAAGACGCCGCGGGCAATTTCCGCCCCGAGCAGATCTATTCCAACATCGGCAAACTGCTGCTGGCCAACCAGATCTACGACATGCACCGGCTCGCGCACGAAGTGTCGGGCGGGCTGGTGGTCGGCTTGCCCGGCCCGGAGGAGGACCACAACCCGGATACCGCCCCGATGATCGAGAGCCTGCTGCGTGGACGGCCCGACGTTCCCTATGCCCACCGCGCCAATGTCGCGCGGTTCATCGAGGATCTCACTGCTTCGGAAACGGGCGGCTGGTATTCGGTGATCAGCCTCCACGGCGGCGGCTCGCCCGAGGCGATGAAGCTGGAAATACTGCGCAACTATCCGGTGCAGGACCGCAAGGACCTCGTGCAGGCGCTGCTCGATCGCGGCGCGCTCGATCTGGGCAAGGGCCCCGCGCGCGACAAGCAGCCGGGCCGGTGCTGCACCAAGGGTTGCGCGGAATAAGCTCTCAGCGCGGGCGCACGGTTGCCATCGGCAGGTTCGAAACGCGCGCCATTTCGCCGCTCGCGAACAGGCCGGGATCAGCCAGATAGGCCCGCGCCATCGGCATGGCATCGAGGCCCCAGAACAATTCGTCCCCGATAGCCAGCGTGGGCACGCCATAGACGCCCGCTGCGACGGCTGCTTCAGTGTTGCTGCGCAGCCGGTCCTTCACCTGCGGGCCGTTCGCGGCCTCCAGCGGTACACCCAGCGCATCGGCGAGGGCTGCTGCTGTCTCGGGACTTTCCGGATTGCGCCCCTCACCCCACACCAGCCAGAAAGCAACCGCCACATCGGCGACGCTGAGGTCACGCACGCAGAGCAGCCGCAGCAAGGCCAGCGGATTGAACGGATGCGCGGGCGGCGTGCGGAACGGGATGCCGCGCTCGTCCGCGATCCACTGCGCGATGCGGTAGGTCTGCGTGCGCTTGGCGGGGATTTCCGCCGGGCCGAGATGGCCGAACGCCTTCAGCAAGCCGGCGAACAGCACGGGGCGGAACGTGACCTCGTGCCGATCGCAAAGCTCCTCGATCTCCGGAACGGCCAGCGCCGCGAACGGCGAGATGACATCGAAATACCAGACGAGGGGCGGTGTCGGCGGCTGCTGTCCCGTCTCCATCAGAACGGGATCGCGCGGTCTGGCTGCGGCAGGATCGTGGTGCGCAGCATCAGCCGTTCATGCTCGCCATCAAAATCGTCGCGGCGGTGCATGGTGCAGGCATTGTCCCACAGGATGGCATCGCTCACGCGCCAGTCGTGGCGGTAGATGAACTCCTCCCGCGCGGTCCAGGCGAACAGCTCGTCGAGCACGGAACGGCTCTCGTCCTCCGGCAACCCATTGATCTTTATAGTCATGCCGGGGCAGACATAGAGCGCGCGCCGCCCGCTATAGGGATGCGTGCGCACCAGCGGGTGCACAATATCGGGCGTGAGGTTCTTCTGCTTGGCGTTCGTGTCGGTCGAATACATCCGGTTGAACGCGACGTATGACTGGATCGCGGTACGCCCGTCGACCACGTCCTTGAGATGGCGTGGCAGCCGGGCATAGGCCGCGGTCATGTCGGCAAAATGCGTGCCGCCGCCCGCAGGCGGGATCTTCACCGAGTAGAGCAGCGAGGCGATCGCCGGCTTGGGCAGATAGATCTGGTCGAAATGCCAGCCCACCTCGCCATCGGCCAGCGCCCCGGTGGGCTTGCCGTTCTCGCGGATATTGGTGATCTGCAGCAGTTCGGGATGGGTCTTGTTGAGCCACTCTTCGCGCAAGTGGATCTCGAGCGGACCGATCCGGCGGCTGAACTCGATCAGATCTTCCTTCTCGATCTGCTGATCGCGGAACAGCAGCACTTCATAGCGCAGCCACAGCCCCTTGATCTCGTTGAAGACGTCGGCATCCATATCGCGCGAGAGCGTGACGCCGACCACTTCGGCGCCGAACGTCTCGGCCAGCGGCCTGACTTCGAGTGACTTTGCAACCATGTCCTGTCCCTGTTTAGCCCGCGTTGGTGGTCTGGGCGATTTCCGCGATGATTTCTGCCGTGGTGGCCACCCGGCCCCAGAGGCGGCGGAAGGTGTTCTCGTAGGCGTCCTGCATGAGATCGCTGCAGGTGCCCGAGGCATCCGAGGCGAGCACCACGCCGAAGCCCCGGTCCGCCGCTTCCTGCCCGGTCATGCCCACGCAGTTGTTGGTGGAAACGCCCGTCACGATGATCTCGCGAATGCCCTTCGAGGTGAGGTGCGCGCCGATCCCGGTGGATGCAAACGCACCCATCGTCACCTTGTTGAACACCGGTTCGCCCGCAAGGGGCTTCAGCGCATCGACGATCTCGTGCTCGCGCGTGCCCGCGTGGTTGTTGGTACCTTCGAAGAACGGGCGCATGTGGCGCGGCGCATCGCTGTAGTCCGGCCGCTCGCTGCCCACCGTCACGTGCACGACATGGGTGCCATTGGCGCGGAATGCGGCGAGCATCCTGCCGATGCTCGGGATCAGCAGCGCATCGATCCGGTCGAACCGATAGGCGGCGCTGTCGAGGGTGCCCTGGCGTGCCAGCAGCGCGCCAAGCCCATGGTCGCGGCTGCCACTGGCGTACTGCATGTCGACCACGACGAGTGCCGTGGTCCGCGCACTCATGCTGACGGGTGCGGTGAAGCCTTCAACGTAGCTCGACATCGCGGGAGCCCTTTTGATTGGTCTGGACCTTTTCCTAACACCGCCTTGACAAGCGGTGCAATAGGAAGAACCATGAGACGAAAGGAAACCGGCCATGAAACTGTTCTACTCGCCCTTTCACACCTTCGTGCACAAGGTGCTGGTGACCGCGCACGAGTGCGGGCACTGGGACAATCTGGAGCGTGTCGCGACTTTCCCGTTCAAGAACAACGCGGGCGAGGATTGCGGTGACAGCTACGACATCTCGCCGCTCAATCCTCTGGACAAAGTGCCCACGCTGGTCACCGACGATGGCCAGGTGATCTTCGCCAGCCAGGCGATCTGCGAATACCTCGACAGCACCGCGACCGCGAGGAAGATGTATCCCGCGCCGGGGCCGAAGCGCTGGGACGCGCTGCGCCGCCTCTCGCTTTCGGACACGATTTTCGAGAGCACTGTCCAGATGGTGATGGAGCAGTGGAAGCCCAAGGAACAGTGGAACATGGGCCTGTTCGAATGGCTCTGGCCCAAGTTCATCGCCGGGCTGGATTCGCTGGAGCGCGATGCTCAGGCCGGATGGGACGAGTTCGATGTCGGCCATGCCGCGATGCTGCACGCGATCAGCTATCTCGGCTTCCGCGCCGAATTCTATGAGGCCAAGGACCCGATTCACCCCAATTTCAACTGGCGCGAAGGCCGCCCGGCACTGTCCGCATGGTTCGATGAGGCGATCCAGCGGCCTTCGGTCCAATCGCACTACAACAAGCCGTTCGAAGGCGATGACAGCGCCGCTGCCTGTCAGGCGGCTGTCAAGGCCTGCCTCGCGCTCCGGTCATGATCGACCTCTACTACTGGCCCACTCCAAACGGCCACAAGATCACGGTCGCGCTGGAGGAGATGGGGCTCCCCTACACGGTGAAGCCGGTGAACATTCTGGGCGCTGAACAGCATACGCCGGAGTTTGCAGCGCTCAGCCCCAACACGCGCATTCCGGCGATTGTCGATCATGACGGGCCGGGCGGTGCGGCGCACAGTGTGTTCGAATCCGGCGCGATCCTGATGTACCTCGCTGAAAAGTCGGGCCGCTTCTGGCCCGAGGACGCTGCGGCGCGGTCGGACATGATCCAGTGGCTGTTCTTCCAGTGCGCCAACGTCGGTCCGATGTTCGGCCAGTGCGGCCACTTCCGCGGCTATGCGCCGGAGCGGATCGAATACGGCATCAACCGCTACTGCGGCGAGACGGTGAAGCTCTACGGCGTGATGGACCGGGTGCTCGGCACGCGGGCCTATCTTGCGGGCGCGGACTATTCGCTGGCCGACATGGCGACTTACCCGTGGTGTGCGCCGAAGATCCGCGATCTCCATGCCATCGAAATCGAGCAGTTCCCCAACGTGAAGCGCTGGGTGGGCGAGATCGAGCGCCGGCCTGCTGTGCAGCGCGGGATGGCGGTGCTGGGGGATGTGATGAAAATCGGCAACCCCGACGAGAAAGCCCGCGAAGCGCTCTTCGGAAAAGCCTGAACCCCTGAAATCTCAGCAGAATATCACAAGGAGGAATCCGCAATGAGCGAATGGCAAGAGGCGGGACCGGGGCAGACAGCGCTGCCTTATCCCTACTACATCGACATCGTGACGAAGCGTTACTTCGACGGCGTCGACAACAAGGCGATGGATCAGGTTCTCGACTGCTTCACCGAAGACGCGATCCTGACCGAAGTGACCTCGAACACCGTCCACAACGGCAAGGCCGCGATCCGGGCGATGTTCACCAAGCTCTTCGCCGACTTCTCGGACATCTGGCACGGCAATTTCGTCCACACCGCAGACCCCGCCAGCAACTCGGTCTGCTCGCAGTTCACCGTGCTGATCACGCCCCATGGCGGTGACGAGCTGCGCTACGAGAACTGCAACCGCTTCTACCTCAATGGCGACAAGTTCCACCGGGTCTATGTCTACATGAGCGGCGACAACCTGCTCAAGGAAGGGGACGCCTGATGCAGTACGAACCCACTCTCAGCCGCGCCGAACTGATCGAGCTGGCCACGCAGAAGTATTTCGCCAGCGTGGACCGCAAGGATATCGAAGCCGCGCTCGATTGCTTCCATGAAGAAGCGCTGTTCTGCGTGCAGACCGAGTTCACCCGCCATGCGGGCAAGGCCGCGATCCGCAAGATGTTCGAAGGCTTCATGGGGGCCTACGAAACCATCGTGCACAAGGACTTTGTCTGCACGGTGGACGAGAAGAACGGGCGCATCACGGCGAGCTTCGAAGCGGTGCTGACCGCCGAGGATGGCACCGTGACGCGGCTGTTCAATACCAATTTCTGGCGCATCCGCGATGGGAAGTTCCAGGAAGTCTACGTCTACTTCAGCGGGGCGAACGTCCTCGTCTGATCTTGCCAAGGGAGCGGCGATCATGACGGACACGACCGGCGCGGCGCCGCTCCTCGGGCGCACCGCGCTCATCACCGGCAGCTCGTCGGGCATCGGCGCGGGGGTGGCGCTTGCCTTTGCCCGCGCCGGGGCGGCGTTTGTCATCATCAACTATCCGCATGAAGCAGAGGCCGTGGCTGCCGAGGCCGTGGCAGAGGAAGTGCGCAGCCTTGGCGCGAAGGCGCTGGCGGTGCAGGCCGACGTTTCCGATGAAGGCCAGGTGACGGCCCTTGTCGCGGCGGCGCTAGAAGCGGCAGGCCGGATCGACATTCTCGTCAACAATGCCGGTATCGGTCATGGCGACACGGTCGAAGACCTGCCCATCGCCACATGGGACCGCGTGATCGGCATCCACCTGCGCGGCACCTTCCTGATGACCCATGCCGTGCTGCCGGGCATGTATGCTGCTGGGTTCGGCCGGATCATCAACACCGCCTCGCAGCTTGCCTACAAGGGCGCGCCGGGGCTTTCGGCCTATACGGCGGCGAAAGGCGGGATCATCTCGTTCACGCGTTCGCTGGCGCTGGAAATCGGCAGCCGCGACGTGCGGGTCAATTGCGTGGCTCCGGGAGCGACGCGCACGCCGATCCTCGATGCGGTGCCTGCCGATGTTCTGTCAGCGATCGAGGCCGGCATTCCCATCGGCCATCTTGCGGAGGTGGATGATATCGTGCCCACTTACGTGTTCCTCGCCAGCGAAGCCGGACGGCACTTTCAGGGGCAGGTCCTGAGCCCCAACGGGGGCGATCACTTCCTGTGAGGTGCGCGGGGCGGCGCACTCGCCACCCCGGACACTCTGCTTCAATCAACCTGCGTCACTTCCTCGATCACGGCTGCATAAGGCTTCGTATCGGCCGCGCGCTGTTCGAGCTCCTCGCGCTCCTGATGCACGATGCGCAGCACCGTATCGAGGTAGGTGTCGCGCCAAGCGTCGCGCTCGGCACGCACCGTCGCGTCGGGCCTGTAGGCATCGACGGCTGCGCGCGTGGGTGCCTGCCCCGCCTCGGCCAGTCGCTCGATGGTATCGATCCGGTCGCGCAGCACCGCGACTTCGCCGGCCAAGGCCAGCGTGATCGCCAGCGTCTTGTCGATCGCAGGATCGGCGAAGTACTGCGGCCGTTCGCCGCGGGCCTTCTTCTGCAGGGTTACATGTTCGGCCATCTGGGTGTTCCTTACTTCTGCACGCCCCAGAGCCACCAGGCCCCGCCGCCACCGAAGTCACCGCCCTGGAACACCTTGGTTCGCCGCTCGGTCGCCTCGAAGGCGCTCGGCTGGTAGGCCTCGAACGCCTTGGCCGGATCGAAGCCGGTTTCCGCTGCGATCTCGGTCGCCACCAGTTCGTGGCTGGCGCCCCAGTAGGGCTCGTTGTTGTTGCGGGTATCCCAATCGAGCATGAAAGCGTCGTAAGCCGGGAGATCGCGGTAGGGCGGCGTTTCGGCGTGGACCACCAGACCGCCCGGGGTGAGCAGGCGGTTGCACTCCTTCATGATGCGCCGCATCGCCGCGTTGCTGGTCTCGTGGACCAGAATGTGGCTGACGATCAGATCGAAATAGCCGTCCTCGAAGTCGGTGCTCTCCGCGTTCTGCTGACTGAAGTGCACCGTCTTGCCCATCGATTGCGCGCGGGCATGGGCATAGCGCAGCACCGGCGCGCCAACGTCGATGCCGAAGACTTCGGCTTCGGGGAAGGCATCGCAGTAGCTCAGCGTCGAGTGGCCAACCGTGCAGCCCATGTCGAGAATGCGGCGCGGCTTGAACTCGGGGTGGTTTTCCTTGATCCAAGCGATCGTGGTATCGCCGATATCGCTATTGAGCGGCCCCATGCGGCCCATCGCGTAGATGTAGACGGCAGTATCGTAGACCGCGCCGTTGGCAACGTCGTCGGCCGTGAATTCGGTGTGATAGCCGCCCGGCATGCAGTGGATATCCACGCCGCGGTGATACTTGGGAATCTCGAGGTCCGGGTTGAGCCGCAGGGTACCGGCAGCTTCGCCGCCCTTGCCCGCCGCCGCGATGAGATCGGGCAGCTGGCGCTCGACGGGGATCTGGACCGACTTCCACATCATCTCCTGGCTGTTGCGCTGCATCGCGCTCCAGAAGTTGAAATAGGGATCCTCGCTCATCGCCTTGCGGATATCGGCGTAGGTTTCCGGCTCGGCCCCGGTTGCCTTGCGGTAGGCCGGCTTGGCGCGGGCTTCATAGGCATCGTGGTTGCCGAGCGACACCTTGGAGGCGAGGTGGAATTTCAGGCTCTTCACGAACTCCTGACGGGAAAACTCGTCAGACGTTGTCTGCGGCAGCACGCCGTGGCGGAATTGGGTGGTCAGATCCTGAGTGGCAGTCATGACTTCCATCCTTTGATGAGATTACACTGAGATTTCCCGCAAAAACGACGCCAGTCCAGCGGCAAAATTGTCGGCATCGAGATCGGGTTCGAAATTGGCGCCATCGACCGGCAGCACGCGCGCATCGGGGCGCATTTCGGCAGCACGGCCAAGGTAGGGATGCAGCACATCGTCCGGCGCGGCGGCGATCATCATCGGCACCCTGATCTCTTTGTAGAATGAGGGAAAATCCTGCCCCCATACCGCGCTGTAGCTCTTCACCCGGCCGATGTAGGCACGCATCTGATCGCACATCTCGCGGTGGATCAACTGCGGATCGGCATGGGCGCCCAGCTGGCGCAGATATTCCCAGTTCTCAAGTAGATAGCTGCCCGAGACGACGGGCGAGAAGGGCACACCATAGTATTTGGAGAATTCGACGCGCTCCTCGGCCGTCAGCGGAACCGGGCCGATCATCGTGAGCGAGGCGACGAGATCGGGCTGACGCGCGGCCAGTTCCACCCCGATGCACGAACCGGTGTGATGGCCGACGACGTGGCACTTCGTGATGCCGAGTGCGCGCACCGCCTCGCCTAGCCAGCCGACATATTCGGTCATCGAGGGATAGTGCTCTTCGGGCACGTCGAACGAACCGCCGAAGCCGGGGGTATCGAGCGCGTGCATCGGCCACTCGCCCTTGAGCAGTTGCATGGTCTTGAGCCACATCTGGCCCGAGCTGGCGGTCTGGTGGAAGAACACCACCGGCACGCCTTCTCCCGCCAAGCTGCGGACGTGGATCTGGCCGCCGCTGGTATCGACATAGCTCTTGCGGATACCTGCCTCGCTCATCCCGTCAGTTCCTGCACTTGAGCAGCGGCATGACCCGCTCGCCGAAATCGGTGATCCCGCCCACGAAATCGGGCCAACTGAACAACATGCCGTCGATGCCTGTTTCCGCGGAGATCTCGTCGATCCGAAGCGCCAGCGTTTCCGGGCTACCCGCCAGCACCGGAATGCCCATGAACGCCATGTTGCCTTCCTCAAGGCCGAGCGAGAGCCCGGACTTCAGCCGTTCGGCAATCCCGCCCGCATTGGTGTCCATCGCCGCGCTCGCCATGATGTTGGCGATGGCACCGTGGTCCGCCCCGGCGATGATCGCGTCCGCCTGCGCCTTCGCTTCGGCATCGGTGCGCGCGACGATCATGTGCATCAGCGCATAGGTGCCCACCTTGCGGCCATGCGATGCGGCGGCGGCGTGGACATTGGCGACGATCGACTTGAGCGCTTCGGGATGCGCGATAACGAAGTTCTGGTCGCCCATCTCGGCAGTGAAGGCGATACCCTTGGGGCTTTGCCCGGCGCAGACGATGGGGATTTCGCGGCCCGGCTGTGGATAGACGCTGCATCCATCGAGCGAGAAGAACTCGCCCTTGAACGAGGTCTCGCCGGTGCGCCACAGATCCTTGAGGACCGTCAGGTATTCGCGCGCGTAGTCGTAGCGGCGGTCGAAGTACTCATCCCCGCGCCACAGGCCCATCTGCGTGTATTCGGGCTTGTTCCAACCGGTGACGATGTTGAGCCCGCAGCGCCCTTCGCTGATGTCGTCGATGGTCGAGATCATCCGCGCGACCACGGGCGGATGCGCGCTCAACAGTGTCACACTTGGGAACAGCCCGATGGTCTTGGTATCAGCCGCAAGCGCCGCCATCAGCGTGAAGCTTTCGAGGCAGGCGTCCCAATAGCCGGTCTCGCCGCCGAAGCCTTTGAACTTCATCATCGACAGCACGAAGTCGAGCCCCAGGCGCTCGGCTTCCTGCGAAATGGCCTTGTTGTGCTGGTAGGTCGGCAGATAGACCGGGCTGCCCTTTGAGGGGATGTAGCCATTGCTGCCGTTGGGGAGGAAAACACCGAATTTCATGCCAATCGCTCCGATGCCTCTTTCTTGCAGTCGTTATAGCCCGAGCGCTCCGGGGTTCATCAGGCGCTCAGGGTCCACCACGGCCTTGACGCCTGCAACCAGCTCGCCCAGCGCCTCGTTGTTCATGATCTCGCGGTAGGGGTAGTACTTCCCGATCTGCAGATGCAGCCCGCCGAGTTCATCGAAGAGGTCGCGCAATTCGTCGCGCAGGCCGAGCGCGACCGCCCGGCGCGCTTCGTCGGCGGGAATGTCGCGCCACTTCTCGGCAAACTCAGGCTCGATCAGCGAAAGGCGGAATTCTCCGAGCTGATCGTGCCAGTAGAAGCTGGGCTCGATCACGAATTCCGGGCCAGAGAAGCATGTGAGGTAGCTGGTCTTGATGCCCCACTGCTCCATCAGCGGCTTGCGCTCCGCGAGGAAGCGCTCGGTCGCCTGCGCCGCCGGAATGGCGCGCGAAAGCGGGAAGTAGCCGTGCACCGGGATCCAGATCTCGCCCTGCGAGCCCAGGAGGATCGTCCGCACGCCGCCAAAGGGCGCATTGCGGAAGACGGTGGGGATCGAATTGGCCATCTCGGTGCCGCCTTCATCGGCGCATATCTCGGCGGCCAGATCGGTATGCTCGGCCGCTACCACTTCGGTCAGCGCATCTAGCGTCATGTGCAGCGAATAGGGCACGTTGCGCAGGATCTTCTTGCCGCCAAGCGCCACCCGCGCCGCGTTCTTCAAGCCCTTGAGACCGCCTTTGCGCGCAATCTTGCCGACGAGCGAGAGCCCTTCCTCGAAGGTGATGCCCTGGCTTTCGAACCCGGCGTTGTAATAGGGATCGAAGCCGTAGCATTCAGACGCGATGCCCATCCGCGCAATCCGGACCTGCGCTGCGAGCATCGCCTCGAGCGTGTCGAACTTGTAGGACAGGTAGCCGGTGTGGCCGGCCGTGCGCACCAGGCGCAAGGCCGCAACGGCCTTCACTCCCATGGCCCCGGTGTCGGCGGTGAAGAGGCCTGTCACATCGGGACCGAAATGCCGCCAGAATGGGCTCGAGTTCTTATGTGCCCAGCTCCCGGTCGTGACCACGCGGCCATCGGCGAGCACGACCTTGAGGCCGATAACGGTCTGCGCGGCGGTGCCGCCGGTGCCGGAGCCGTGAAACAGGCTGTTCTGCGATAGCGCACCGCCGACCGTCGCATAGGCGCCGGACAGCGGCCCCCAATAGGGTGTGCGCACACCGTGCGGGGCCAGCGCCTCGTGCAGTTCCTTCCAGGTGCAGCCGGTTTCGACGATCACGTACATGTCGTCGGCGTTGATTTCGATTACGCGGTTCATCTTGCGCATGTCGATCAGCACGCTGCGCGCGCGTTCGGGCGTATAGCCGCTGGTATAGCTCATCCCGCCGCCGCGCGGGACCACCGCGAAACCGGCACGTGTGGCAACGCCCACTGCATCGGCGAGCGCTTCGACGCTGGCTGGCTGGAGCACCATCGCAGCGACTTCATGCGGGCGAAAGCTGAGGTCCTGAGAGTAGAAGGCGCGGCTGGCATCATCGAGCAGGACATTGTCGCGGCCAAGAATTTGCCGGAGCTGCTCGATCGTCGCGCCGTCGGCGGAAGGACCGCCGCTGCTACCTTCGCCCGCTTGATCCTGGGGAATCGCCGCCATGCTCATCTCCCTCGCTTTATTCGCGAAAATGTATACTAGGTTTGATGATCCGCAAGCTCAAATCCAATTACTCGGCAATCTTTGTGCACATTTCTCGCAAAAGTTCCCGAAGTAGCCTTGTCGCTTGATCTCTTGGGATGCATCCTGCCGGGCGGCAAAAACGTCAGCAAAATGCAGTTTGAAAGGATGTTTCACATGCGAGCAGCATTGGTATCCGGCGCCGGAATCGGCATCGGCGCGGCGACAGCAAAAATCCTCGGGCGCGAGGGCTATCATGTGATCGTGAGCGACATTCTGAAGGCAGAAGGCGAGGCTGTGGCCGAGGAGATCCGGGCAGCAGGCGGCTCGGCCGAACATGTCACGCTCGATGTCGGCGATACCGAAGCGTGCGATGCCGTGATTGCCGATATCGATGCGCGGTTCGGCGCGCTTTCGGCGCTCGTCGCCAATGCCGGGATCGCGCCGCGAGCCGCCTATCCGATCCTGACGGACGGTAAGTGGGACGAAGTCCTGAACGTAAACCTCAAGGGCCAGCTGCGCCTGATCCGCGCTGCCGCCCCGGCTATGAGCGCGCGGCAGCAAGGCGCGATCGTCTGCGTTTCCTCCATTGCCGGCGCAGTGGTCGGTTGGGACGATCACTGGCACTATTCCGCCGCCAAGGCCGGGATCACCGGCATGGTCAAGGCGGCCGCCTGCGAGCTCGCCAAAGCGAATGTGCGGGTCAATGCCGTCGCACCGGGCTTCATCCGCACGGCCCAGATTCTTTCCGAAGAGAACTCGCTGGGGCCGGAGGGGCTGGCCGCGGCCGAAACAACGGTGCCGCTGCGCCGGGCCGGACATGCTTCGGAAATCGGCGAAGTGATCGCCTTCCTCTTGTCCGACAAGGCGAGCTACGTGACCGGGCAGACGATCGTGGTGGACGGCGGCCTGACCGTCGCGCTCTGAAACTGCCGCCGCGCGCTCTGCAAGGGGCACAAAAAAACCGGGCCATGCAGCGCTGCATGGCCCGGTTCTGTTTCAGGCTGACGGTTCAGTTCAGAACTTGAACGTCCCTTCGACGCCGATGGTGCGCAGCGCACCCGGAGCGACGAACGCGCCGCCGAATTCCGGCGCGACGATCACTTCCTGAAGGTAGCGCTTCTTGGTCACGTTGTTGGCGAACGCCACCAGCGACCAGTGATCACCCTTCAGACCGCCACGCAGGTTGAGGATGCCGTAAGCATCGCGGCGGCTGTTGGTGTAGTTCGCGCCCAGACCGAAGATGGTCGGCACATTGTTGTTCTGGACGGTGTGGAAGTAGGTCGGACCGGTCAGGCGATAGTCGGCGCGCAGCAGCAGGCCGAGGCTGTCGGTGATCGGACCGTCATACTGGGCGCCGAGGTTGACGGTGTACTTCGACGTCGCCGGAGCGTCGTTGCCCACCGTGTAGGGACGAGCCGAGTTCTTCTTGATCTCGCTGTCGGTGTAGTTGGCTGAACCAAACACGGTGAAGCCCTTCGCGATGCGCGCGTTGAACGAACCTTCGACGCCCTTGAAGGTCACCTTGTCGATGTTGGAGACGACGCGGAGCAGACCGAACGGGCCGACGAAGAATTCGAAGAACTGCGAATTGCGGACATTGGTGATATAGCCCGCCAGTTCGAAGTTCACGCCCGGTACGATCGTACCCTTCACACCGGCTTCCCAGGCGCTCGAGATTTCCTTCTTGTAGTCGTCGAAGATCGTCAGGCCCGCGCCGATACCCGCGTTGAAGAAGCCGTTCACGATCGCGGCCGAACCGGCGTTGTTGAAGCCGCCCGTCTTGAAGTCGATGCCCCAGTTGGCGAACAGGTTGACGTTGTCGGTCGCCGCGTAGCTGATCGAGATCTTCGGCTGGAAGTGCTTGTAGGTCTGCTTGCGCGGGGCAAGCACGCCGCTGGGGTTGTAGGCCGGATCGAGACCGGGGTTGAGGTAGTAGTTGGCCGGCGTGGTCGCGGTGCCGTTCGGGTTACCGGTAAGCACGTTGCCAACCCAGCGCGTCAGGCGGCCGGCCGGAATGCCGTTTTCGGTTTCGCGCTGCTCGATGTCGTAGCGGCCGGCAAAGCTGAGCTTCAGCTTGTCGGTCGGCTTGTACTCGAGCGAGCCGAAGAACGCGTAGACGTTGGTCTTGAACGTATCCTCGGCCAGCGCTTCGGTCCGGTTGCGAGGATCGGTGGTGTAGCACTCGCGGATCACGCCCTGGCCGGTGTCGACGCCAAGGTTGTTGCAGTTGAAGCGATCGATGTTTGAAGCGATCGATGTTGAGATAGTAGCTGCCCAGCGACCAGTTCAGACCGCTGCCTGCATCGCCGGCAAGGCGCACTTCGGCCGAAATGTCCCTTTGGTTGCGCCGCTGATACTGCGAACCGTCGCAGGTGACCGGCGAATAGGGATTGAGGAAGACCGCCGGGTTGCCGAGATCGACCCCGAATGGCGCCTGAACCGGGAAGCCCTTGAGCGCCGCAGCGGTTGCGATGCAGGTGCTTTCGTTGTTGAAGAACCCGAAGGTGCCGCTGGTGCCGTCGGCGTAGAAGTCGTTCTTCGTGTTGCTGTACGAGACGTAGCCGGTCAGCTTGATCGCATCGGTCAGGGTCTGCGACAGGCGGACCGAGGTTTCAAACGACGACTGGTTGTTTTCCGGGTTGATGTTGCGGGCGAAGACGAACTGGTGCTTGTTCGCGTCGATGTTGAAAACCGGCGCATTGAAGGCGGCGGCGAGGCCCGGCAGCTGGAAGATCGCGTTGAACGCGATCGCCGCGCCCTTCAGCTTGCTGTAGCGCGCCTTGAGGTCGATCTCGGTGTCGCTGCTCGGCGTGTAGAGCAGGCGGCCGTTGATGTTCCAGCGCTGGTTGTCGTCAACCGAAGCGCCGATGCCCTTGGGCTGATTGGGATAGGTGCTGGCGTAGAGCGGGCTGGTCTGGAAAATGTCGCGGTAGAAGCCGTCGGTGGTGGCATATTCACCGTTGACCACGAAGCCGAGGTTCGAACCCAGCGGTCCGCTGACGACGGCCGCACCAGCGAAAGTGTTGTTGTTGGCAGCCGATGCCCGGCCCGAGACCTCGAGCTTGTCACCGGGCTTCTTGGTGGCGATCACGATCGCGCCGGCAACCGCGCTGCGGCCGTAGTACGCGCCCTGGGGCCCCTTCAGGATTTCGATCTGGGTCAGCGCGCCCTGATCCTGCGCCAGCAGCGCGGTGTTCGACTTGAGCACGCCGTCGACGACGAGCGCGACGTTGTTCTCACCGTCGCGGGCGCCGTTGATGCCGCGGATCGCGATCTGGGTATCGCCAGCCTCGACCACGCCGGAGACGATGGTGACGCCCGGTGTCAGCTGGACATAGTCTGCCGCGACGCGCGCACCCGTATTGGCGATCGCGGCTGCGGTGATGACGGTGACGGAGGCCGGCACATCCTTGAGCTTCTCGTCCTCGCGCCGTGCCGTGACGACGATCTCATCCGAGGGAGCGGCCGCCTGCGGCGCTTCCTGGGCATGGACAGACACTGGCGCAAGCACGGATATGGCAACCGAGCTCAGGATCAGATACTTGGTCTTCCTCATGTTTACCCCCTTATATATCCCTGAATTTCAATGATTATTAATGTCTGATAATTGTCTCAGGCGCTCCCTCTGCGAATGCCTGCGTCATTGCCTACCTGCGGTGCCGGGAACGCCTTCTTGCTGTGCGACAGTCCGAGCTGGACCAGCAGTTCGGCCTGCTTGTAGGCAATCAGCCCCGGATTGATCACCGGAATCGGCAGGTTCTGCGCGAGCCAGTGCGCGGACTGGTGCATCGTCGTCGAGCCGAGCACGATCACGTCCGCGCCGTCTTCGGCCATCGCTGCTTCGGCCTCGGCCTTGAGCTTGGCAAAAACCACCTCTTCCTTGCCATCGAGCAGTTCGGCGAGGTCAGGACGCGTCTTGATCGAACGCAGGCCGGAGCAGCGAGGCCAGAAGCCGTATTCGGTCAGCGTCTTCTCATAGAGCGGGAACCATTCGTCCCACATCGTCAGCACGCAGAACTTCTTGCCGAGCATCATGGCCGCGTGAAAGGCACACTCGCCGGGGCCGACCACGGGGATCGAGAGACGCGAGCGCAGCGCGCGCAGTCCTGAGTCGCTGACCGTATCGATCACCACTGCCGAGTAGCCTTCCGCCTCGGCATCGATCCCGGCCTGGAAGACAGTCCAATCCATCAGCATCGTGTCGTGGTAGGAGTCGCCGAGCGCGGCGCCCCACTTGACGGCGACGAATTCGGGGCTGAACCCTGGAGCAATCACATCGGGCGCAAGCTGGGCAGCGCGGTTGGCGACGCCGGCTTCGTCCATCGGGATCGGAACGATGACTTTGATGCGATGTTCGGTCACGCGACGATGCACCCCGGCCTGTTGCGATTGTGTGCGAACCTAATGTATACAATGACACTCGGTCAAGCAGGAGTAATAGAGAATGTCGCGCGCGTCCGATCGAGCTTACGTGATGATCCGCGACATGATCCTGTCCGGCGACCTGCCCTCTGGGGCAAAGATCGGCGAAGAGGCGCTGGCGGAGCAATGCGGAGTTTCACGCACCCCGATTCGCGAAGCGCTGGGCCGTCTCGAGGCCGAACTGCTAATCCGCCGCAGCGACACGCAGCGCAGCTATGTGGCAGACTGGTCGCTGGAGGATGTCGAGGAAGTGTTCGAACTGCGCGGCCTTCTGGAGAGCCGCGCCGCACGCCGCGCGGCCACCCGCATCAGTCACAGCCAGATCGAGCGACTGAAGACGCATCACGCCGCAATTGGCGAGGCAATCAACGCGCCGACGCCCGACACGCAGCAGTTTGTCGAGCACAACCATCTGTTTCACAGCGTAATTCTGGAAGCCTCCGCATCGGCTGAACTGACCAGCATGCTGGCGCGGATCATTGAGCGGCCGATCGTGCATCGTACGGCCCGCAACTACTCTTTCGACGATCTCAAGCGCTCGCATCGCCAGCACGGCGAGCTCGTTGCCGCGTTCGAGCAGCGCGATCCGGCATGGGCGGAAGCGGTGATGGTTTCCCATATCCGCCGCGCGTTCCACACCTATGCCAACGCGCATATCGACCAGCGGATACCGGATATGTCGCAAGCTGCTGAATAGTCGCAAAGAATGGGGGCGACGGGTGAGCCCTCTTGATTTTGTATGCAAAACTGCGATGCTCGAAAGATGGGATCAACAAGCATAGAGTTCGTCGAGGTCGGTCCGCGGGATGGCCTTCAGAACGAGCGGACGGTGGTTTCGACCGCCGACAAACTCGAACTGATTGCGCGTTCGATAGCGGCCGGTGCCCGGCGAATCGAAGTGACCAGTTTCGTGAACCCCACGCGAGTTCCGCAGATGGCGGACGCCGAGGCGGTCTGCGCCGCCTTGCCCGAAAGGGCAGGCGTCACCTTCATCGGCCTCGTCATGAATGCGCGCGGGGCCGACCGGGCGATTGCGACCGGCAGGATTGACCAGCTTGGCGCAGTGGCCGTGGCCACAGACAAGTTTGCCATCGCCAACCAGGGCCAGACCAGCGACGAATCGGTCGATGCCGCCAAGGCGATCATCAGCAAGGCCCGCGATGCGGGGTTGACCGCGCAGGCGACGATCGGTGCGTCGTTCGGTTGCCCTTTCGAGGGCGAGGTGGACGAGGCGCGTGTGGTGGAGATGGCGCGCCGGCTTGCGGAAGCAGAGCCGGTTGAGGTCGCCCTCGCGGATACCATCGGCGTTGCCGATCCGGGGCACGTATCGCGGCTAGTGGCGGCAGTGCGCGCTGCCATCGATCCGCTGCCGGTGCGGGTGCATTTCCACAACACGCGCGGCACGGGCCTCGCCAATGTCTGGGCGGCGGTCAACGCCGGCGCGACCGTTGTCGACGCCGCGCTCGGCGGCCTCGGCGGCTGTCCGTTCGCGCCCGGCGCGGCTGGCAACGTCTCCAGCGAAGACGTCGTCTACATGCTGGAGCGCGCGCACATTTCGACAGGCATGGACCTTGATCAGCTGATCGAGAGCAGTGCCTGGCTCACAGGAATCATCGGTCGGAAATTGCCGGGCATGGTGGCGCAGGCGCCGCGATTCCCGCAGCAGCAAACAAAGGACGCATAGATGGGTTACCGTTTGGGGGTTGATGTCGGCGGCACGTTCACCGACCTGCTGTTGTTCGACGAGACGACCGGCGCCTTCTGGCGCCACAAGACGCCGTCTACCCCGCACGACAGCTCGGAAGGCATCCTCACCGGCGTCACCGCGATCTGCGAGAAGGCGTCGGTCGATCCCAAGGAGATCGAATACTTCCTTCACGGCACGACGGTCGCGACGAACGCGGTGCTTGAAGGCAAGGGCGCACGCGTCGGCCTGATCACCACCGATGGCTATCGCCATGTGCTGCAGATCGCGCGCTCCTATGTGCCGGGCGGCCTTGCGGGCTGGATCATCTGGCCCAAGCCGACACCGCTCGCCGCGCTGGAGGATACCGTGACGGTCGGCGGCCGCATGGATGCCGCAGGCAAGGAAGTGCGCCCGCTCGATGAAGCCAGCGTCAGGACGGCGCTGCTCAAGCTCAAGGACCAGGGCGTCGAGGCGATCACTGTCTCGCTGATCAACGCCTACGTGAACGGCAGCCACGAAGCCCGCATCGGCGAAATGGCGCGCGAGATGATGCAGGACATCCCCGTCTCATTGAGCCACGAAGTCTTGCCCGAAATGCAGGAGTACGAACGCACGCTGACCACGGTGGCCAATGCGGCGGTGCGTCCGGTCGTCGGCCGCTATGTCTCGAGCCTGCGTGACAAGCTTGCGGCATCGGGCATGAACGGCAAGCTTTCGCTGCTGCGCTCCGATGGCGGCCTGATGTCCGCCCAGAAGGCGGAAGAGCAGCCGGTCAACATCCTTATGTCCGGCCCTGCCGGCGGCGTGACGGGCGCGCTGTGGGTCGGCAAGAATGCCGGCATCCGCAATATCCTGACGCTCGACGTCGGCGGTACTTCGACCGACGTCGCGCTGATCGAGAACCTCGAGCCGCGCCGCCAGCGCACGACCGAAGTCGGCCACCTCTCGGTCCGCGCCTCGGCGCTCGACGTGAAGACGGTTGGCGCCGGTGGCGGCTCGATCGCCTATGTCCCCGAACTCACCAAGGCGCTGCGTGTCGGGCCGCAGTCCGCAGGCGCGGTGCCGGGGCCGGTCGCCTACGGCAAGGGCGGCGAACTGCCGACGGTGACCGACGCCAATGTCGTCCTCGGCTATCTGCCGGAAAATCTCCTCGGCGGCAGCTTCAAGCTCGACCGCGAAGGCGCCAAGCGCGCGGTGCAGACCATCGCCGATGCGCTGGGGATCGACCTGATGGCCGCCGCGCGCGGCATCATCGACATCGTCAACGAGAACATGTTCGGCGCGCTGCGGATGATTTCGGTGCAGCAGGGCTATGATCCGCGCCACTTCGCGCTGATGGGCTTCGGCGGCGCAGGGCCGCTCCACGTGAACGCCGTGGCCCGCCTGATGAGCAGCTGGCCGGCGGTCTCTCCGGTCTCGCCGGGCGTGCTGTGCGCACTTGGCGATGCGACGACGCGGATGCGCACCGAAACCGCGCGTTCGTTCTCGCGCCTTGCCACGCAGACCGATGCGGCCGAGCTGATCGCGGTCCTGAAGGACATGGCAGAGCAGACCCGCGCCGAACTGCGCGCCGACGGGCTTGCCGACGCGAGCATCGAAAGCGAGTTCGAAGTGGACGTGCGCTACGCCGGGCAGGCCTTCGAAGTGCCGCTCACCATCACGGCAGAAGTGCTGGAGCGCGACGGTATCGACGGCATCATCAAGCGCTTCGACGAAGAGCACCTGCGCCTGTTCACCTTCAACATGGATACGCCGCACGAGATCGTGAACCTGCGCGCTGTCGCGCTCGGCCAGGCGCTCGACCTGCCCGCTGCGGAACTGCCCAAGGGGGATGGCAATCCCATTGGCGCAAAGATGCGCGATCACACCTTGTGGATGGATGGCAAGGAGCAGGCTGCGGTGATCTATGATCGCGCCAAGCTGCGCCAGGGCGACGTGATCCCCGGCCCCGCCATCGTCATCGAAATGGATTCCACGACCCTGATCGAGACCGGCTGTGTTGCGGTTGTTGACCGTGTCGGCAACATCCTGATCAACCTGGCCTGAGAGGAGGCAAGAGCCCATGCCCGCAACCATCATCCAGACCAATCCTGCGCCCTTCGAGAAGCTGGCAATCGATCCGGTCACGCTCGACATCATCGAGAACGCGCTCCGCAACGCGCGCAATGAAATGGACGCCACGCTCAAGCGCACCGCGATGTCGCCAGGCATCCGCGAGCAGGGCGACGCCTTTCCGCTGGTCGCCGACCATGCCGGGCGCATGATCGTCGGCCAGTTCGGCAGCTTCATCGGCGGCTTCCTCGAGGGCTACGAAGGCACGCTCGAAGACGGCGACATGATCTTCCTGTCCGACCCCTATTCGGTCGGCGGCGCAATCAGCCACTCGAACGACTGGCTGGTCCTGCTGCCTGTGTTCAAGAACGGCCGCCTGATCGGCTACACCGCGATGTTCGGCCACCAGGCGGATATCGGCGGCAAGGTGGTCGGCTCGATGCCGATCGATTCGCGCTCGATCTTCGAGGAGGGCGTGCGCATTCCGCCGGTCAAGATCTGGAAGAAGGGCGAGTACAACGAAGACCTGATAAAGCTCGTCATGCACCAGACGCGCAAGCCGGACTGGTGCCAGGCGGACCTCAACGCGCTGATCGCCTCATGCCGCGTCGCCGCGCGCCGCGTGATCGAGATGGCCGAACGCTTCGGCGAGGACGTCTACGTTTCCGCCACCGAAGAGCTGCTGGCGCGCAACCACCGCGCGATGAAAGCACTGATCGGCATGGCGATCGCCGAGGATCCGGTGAGCTTCGAGGACTATATCTGCGACGATGGCATGGGCGCCGGGCCGTTCAAGATCAAATGCACGATGTGGCGCGAAGGCGAGAAAGTGATCCTCGATTTCGACGGCACCGACCCGCAGAGCCAGTACTCGATCAATTTCCTGCTCAACGAGAACATGTTCCGCATGTTCTTCGGCATCTACATGATCATGGTGTTCGACCCGCAGATCCTGTTCAACGACGGATTCTACGATCTCATCGACGTGCGCATTCCGGAAGGCTCGCTGCTCAAGCCGAAGTTCCCCGCCGCGCTCTCGGGCCGCACCCATGCGCTGGGCCGCATCTTCGACATCCTTGGCGGCCTGCTGGGCCAGAAGACTCCGGAGTTCCTCAACGCCGCCGGCTTCTCGTCGAGCCCGCACCTGTTCTACTCGGGCCTTGATGCCAAGGGCGAATGGTTCCAGCTGTTCCAGATCGGCTTCGGCGGCATTCCGGGCCGTCCGATGGGCGACGGGCCGGACGGGCACTCGCTGTGGCCGGGCTTCACCAACGTGCCGAACGAGTTCCTCGAGCGCTATTTTCCGCTGCTGATCGAGAACTATGAAACCGTGCCCGACAGCGGCGGCGCCGGCCTCCACCGCGGCGGCAACGGCATCAACATGACCTACCGCTTCCTCGCGGACGGCACCATCTCGGCGCATGACGACCGCTGGTTCGTGCCGCCTTGGGGCGTCAACGGCGGCGAGCCGGGCGCCCGCGCGCGCAAGATCGTGGAGAAGCCCGATGGCCGCAGGATCATCATCGGCAACAAGGTCGATGCCTATCCGGTGGAGGCGGGCGACCTGCTGCACTTCATCACCTGGGGCGGCGGCGGCTGGGGCGATCCGCTCGAGCGCGATCCCGCGCTCGTCGGCAAGGAAATCACGCAAGGGCTGGTCACGCCGGAAGGCGCGAAGGCCTACGGCGTGATCGCGAACGACAATGGCGAGGTCGATCTGGCGGCAACCGAGGCGCTGCGCGTCAAGCTGCGCGCCGAACGTCCGCCGCTCGGCCTGTTCAACTTCGGCCCGGATATCGAAACCTTGCGCGCCAATTGCGAGGCAGAAACCGGCCTTCCCGCTCCCGTCCAGCCTGTTTGGCAGACGGCGCAGGCAGCGGAGTAAGCCATGGCTGGGGCAGTGGCGAACGAGGGTGCTCTGAAGGGCATCCGGGTGGTCGAACTCGGTCAGTTGCTGGCGGGTCCGTTCTGCGGGCAGCTTCTTGGCGACATGGGCGCGGACGTGATCAAGGTCGAGCCGCCGGGTGCGGGCGATCCGATGCGCGACTGGGGGCTGGGCGATGACAAGGTCAACTGGGAAGTCATTGCGCGCAACAAGAAGTCGGTTTCGGCCAACTTGCGGGTGGCCGAGGGCCAGGAGCTAGTGCGCCGGCTGCTCGCCACGGCCGACGTAATGGTCGAGAACTTCAAGCCGGGCACGCTGGAAAAGTGGGGCCTCGGCCCTGATGCGCTGCACGCGATCAATCCGGGCCTGATCATCGCGCGCATGTCGGGCTATGGGCAGACCGGGCCCTATTCGGACCGGGCCGGCTTCGGCGGGATCGGCGAGGCGATGGGCGGCTGGCGCTACATCGTCGGCGAACCGGACCGTCCGCCGAGCCGCATGGGCATTTCGATCGGCGATACGCTGACAGCGACCTATGGCTGCATGGGCGTGCTCGCCGCGCTGCATTCGCGCAGCTCGACCGGCAAGGGGCAGGTCATCGACACCGCCCTTTACGAAGCGGTCCTGCAGGTCATGGAAAGCGTGATCCCGGAATACGACCATTCGGGGATCATCCGCGAACGCTCGGGCTCGTTCCTGCCCGGCATCGCGCCGTCCAACGTCTACAAGTGCAGCGACGGCGACTTCATGATCGGTGCCAACAAGGACGCGATCTTCGCGCGGCTGGCCGAAGCCATGGGCCGGCCCGAACTGGCGACCGACCCGCGCTATGCCACCCACGTGGCGCGTGGCACCAACCAGCTCGAACTCGATGCGCTCATCAACGAGTGGACGAAGACCCTCACCATCGAGGAAGTCGACGCGCTGATGATCAAGCACTCGATTCCGGCGGGCAAGGTCTATCGCGCGCCGGAAATGCTGGCCGACCCGCACTTCCAGGCGCGCGAGGCGATCATCGAGGTGGAGACCGAGCGCTTCGGCAAGCTCAAGATGCAGAACGTTGTGCCGCGCCTTTCCGCCACGCCGAGCAGCGTGCGCACCCCGGCGCCATCAATCGTCGGCCAGCACAATGCCGAGATCTATGGCGACCTGCTGGGCCTTGATGAGGCGCAGCTGGCCGATCTTGCCGCGCGCGGGATCATCTGAGGGGAACGGGCGCGCCATGAGCACGGACTACGGCGAGATCGCAGCCAACTACACCGGCGCCTTCGACGGCTCGCTGCCGTTCGGCAAGCGGCCGGCGATCATCGTGATCGACATGGTGGAAGCCTATCTCCAGCCGGGATCGCCGCTCTATGCCGGGATCGAGGCGGCGGTCGAAAGCGCCGCCCGCCTCGTCGCGGTGGCCCGGCAATGCGGCGCGCCGGTGTTCTTCACCAATGTCGAGTACCAGCCCGGCGGAGCGGACGGGGGCGTCTTCTTCCGCAAGGTACCGGCGCTCAAGGTGTTCGAGAAGGGCTCCCCGCTCGGCGCCTTCCCGCCGCAGCTCAGCCCTGAAGACGGCGATTTCGTCATCACCAAGCGCTACGCCTCGGCCTTTTTCGCCACGCATCTGGCGGCGACGCTGACCTCGATCGGCGTCGATACCCTGCTGATCACCGGTGTCTCGACATCCGGCTGCGTCCGGGCCACCGCGCTCGATGCGTGCCAGAGCGGCTTCCTGCCCTTCGTCGTGCGCGATGCCTGTGGCGATCGCCATCCGGGGCCGCATGAAGCAAATCTGTTCGACCTTCAGGCGAAGTACGCCGAAGTCGTCTCGGAAGAGCGCGCGATCACGCACCTGCAGGCCTCGCGCGCAGCCAGTCGCTGAACCCCGACACCGTTCCTGGAGGCCCGGCATTGCGCGAGATCAGGGCGCCAAACAATTCAAGCGGAGCGCGGCTGCGCCTGTTCCATGCATCTTCGATGGAGCGCGCGACCATCTCTCGAACCAGCCGAAAAGATGGTGGGCGCGGCAGGGATTGAACCTGCGACCCCACCCGTGTGAAGGGTGTGCTCTACCACTGAGCTACGCGCCCGCATGGCCGGATCGGGCCAGACAGGGGCGCGCCTCTGCCATGGCGGGGCAGAATTGACAAGTGGGGGGATCAAGATATTTGGCTCCTCCCATGACCGAAGACGCCTCATCGCCCGAATCCGCCGCCCCCGCCGCCACTGCCGGGCCCGACGTGCCGCCCGATCGCCTCGCGATCAATCCGCGCAGCCCGTTCTTCGATGCGGAGAAGCTGCGCCGGGGCATCGGCATCCGCTTCAAGGGCACTGTGCGCCGCAATGTCGAGGAATACTCGATTTCCGAAGGCTGGGTCCGCGTGCAGGCGGGCAAGACCATGGACCGCAAGGGCAATCCGCTGACGCTGAAGCTGAGCGGTCCTGTCGAAGCATGGTACGAGGATCTGGGCGACGACGCTCCGGTGGCGAAGCTTTAGGTAGAACCCCTCCGTCAGCCCTGCGGGCTGCCACCTCCCCATTTGTGCGTTCCGCAAAAATGGGGAGGGCCTAGTGGGGCAACAGGCGTGCTCGTTCCTTCTCGACCAATCCTGTCAGCCAGGTCTTGAAGGCTTGGACGCGAGCGAGGCTATGCGTGTCCTTGTGCATGACCAGCCAGAATGAGCGCGTGATCCGGCGCTCCGGCAGCACGGGGACAAGCCGCGGGTCGGCGTCGCCGATGAAGCAGGGGAGTACGCCGATGCCAGCGCCAGCCGCAATCAGGCGGTGCTGGGCGTTGATCGAGGACGAGCGGACAGTTGCGGCGAGGCCGGGTTCGATTTCGGCGAGGTAGCGCAGTTCCGGCGCATATAGCAGGTCCGGCACGTAGCCGACCAGCGCGTGGCCCTTGGCGAGGTCCGACGGGCGGCGCAGCGGGGGGTGACCGGAAAGGTAGTCCGGGCAGGCGTACAGCCTGAGGTGATAGTCTGAAAGCTTGCCGGCGATAACCGGCCCGGCGCGCGGGCGCGAGAGGGTGACAGCGAGATCGGCTTCCCGCTTTGATGGGCTGAGGAAGCCCGAGTTCGCAACGAGATCGATTACGAGGCGCGGGTGCGCGGCGGTGAAATCTGCAAGGGCGGGCGCTACGATCCAACTGGCGAAGCCTTCGGAGAGGCTGACGCGCAGCAGTCCCGCGGGACCGCCGCCCCCGTGCTCGGCGATACGGCTGGCGGCGCGCTCCATGGCTTCGACTTCCACCAGCATCGCCTCACCCGCTTCGGTGAGCACCTGACCCTCGCGCGTTTGCTCGAACAGGGTGGCGCCGATGCGCGTTTCGAGGCGGCGCAGGCGGCGGCCCATGGTGGTGGCATCGACGCCCATGGCCTGCGCAGCGCGAGCGAGCTGCCCGGCGCGGGCGATGGCGAGGAAGGTCTGGAAATCGCTCCAGTCGGGCACCTGCATCATTGCAGGCCTCCCTCGCATTTTCTCACCTTGCTTGCAATTCATCCGGGGTGCAGGAGGCCAGAAAGGCCCTTGGCCAAATTCGTCAGGAAAGGAAGCAAACCCATGCGCCAGATCGATCATTTCATTGTCGGCGGTTCCGGCGGCGCGCCGGCGCGCAAGGGCCCGGTGTTCGATCCCAACACCGGCGCCGTGCAGGCCGAAGTGGCGCTGGGCACGGCGGAAACGCTGGAGCGCGCAGTTGCCGCCGCGCATGCCGCGCAGCCCGCGTGGGCCGCGACCAACCCGCAGCGCCGCGCCCGCGTGATGTTCGAATTCAAGCGGCTGGTCGAAGCCAATATCGACGAGCTGGCGCATCTGCTCTCGTCCGAGCACGGCAAGGTTATTGCCGATTCGAAGGGTGACATCCAGCGCGGCCTCGAAGTGATCGAGTTCGCCTGCGGCATCCCGCATGCGCTGAAGGGCGAATATACCCATGGCGCCGGCCCGGGCATCGACGTCTATTCGATGCGCATGCCAATCGGTATCGGCGCGGGCATCACGCCGTTCAACTTCCCGGCGATGATCCCGCTGTGGATGGCGGGCGTGGCGATCGCCTGCGGCAATGCCTTCATCATCAAGCCGTCCGAGCGCGATCCTTCGGTGCCGGTGCGCTTCGCCGAGCTGTTCCTCGAGGCGGGCCTGCCCGAGGGCATCTGCCAGGTCGTCCATGGCGACAAGGAAATGGTCGACGCGATCCTCGATCACCCGGCCATCGGTGCGGTGAGTTTCGTCGGCTCGTCGGACATCGCGCACTATGTCTACAACCGCGGGGTGGCCGCCGGAAAGCGCGTGCAGGCCATGGGCGGCGCGAAGAACCACGGCGTAGTGCTGCCCGATGCGGACCTCGATCAGGTGGTCAACGATCTGGCCGGTGCCGCGTTCGGCTCGGCGGGCGAGCGCTGCATGGCGCTGCCGGTGGTCGTGCCGGTGGGCGACGAGACGGCGGAGGCGCTCAAGGCCAAGCTGATCCCGGCGATCGAGGCGCTGCGCGTCGGCCTGTCGACCGACAAGGACTGCCACTACGGCCCGGTCGTCACCGCCACGCACAAGGCAAGCATCGAGCGCTGGATCACCAAGTGCGAGGAAGAAGGCGGCCAGATCGTGATCGACGGTCGCGGCTTCAAGCTGCAGGGGCATGAGGACGGCTTCTTCGTCGGCCCGACGCTGATCGACCACGTCACGCCTGACATGGAAAGCTACCACAACGAGATCTTCGGCCCGGTGCTGCAGATCGTGCGTGCCAAGACCTTCGAGGAAGCCCTCGCGCTGCCGTCGAAGCACCAGTACGGCAATGGCGTCGCCCTGTTCACCCGCAGCGGCAACGCGGCCCGCGAGTTCGCGGCGCGGGTCAATGTCGGCATGGTCGGCATCAACGTGCCGATCCCGGTACCAGTGGCCTATCACACCTTCGGCGGCTGGAAGCGTTCGGCGTTCGGCGACACCAACCAGCACGGCATGGAAGGCGTCAAGTTCTGGACCAAGATCAAGACCGTGACCCAGCGCTGGCCCGAAGGCGTCCCCTCGGGCGGGAACGCCTTCGTCATCCCGACGATGAGCTGAGCCGGACGCTTACGGGCTGACAGCACCATGCCCCGGGCTACCCTGCGCAGCGGTTTCGCGGCGGCGGTTCACCACCGCCTCGAACCGTTCGTGGTAGCGCGGGTGCTCGGTGCCCATCCAGCGGTCCCACCACGTGAAGTAGAGGCCGAAGTTGTAGCGCCCTTCGCTGTGGTGGAGATCGTGGTGGGTGGTCGTCGTCATCCAGCCCGTCCACGGCGAGCGGGTGAAGCCCGGCCAGGCGAGTTCGAACCCGGCATGGCCGAAGGCGTTGCGGGCGATCTGGTGGGCGAGGAAAATGAACACCGCCCAAGGCTCTGCCGGGGCCGCGATCGTGATGGCTGCGATCATCAGCGGTGTGATGATCCCTTCGAAAACGGCCTCGCCCGTGGCAAAGCTGTAGGCGGCCCAGCTCGTCGGCGTGCGGCTGAGGTGGTGGACCGAGTGGAGCAGCCGGAACATGGCCTTGCTGTGCATCCAGCGGTGCATCCAGTAGAAATAGGCATCGTGCATCAAGATGAGCGCTGCGGTCTGCCACAGGATCGTGGCGAGCACGGGCGGACCAAGATTGAAGGCGATCGCGCCCGCGACGATCAGCGCCACGGTCATCAGATCGACGAAGGCGAACACCGCCATCGACCACATCGACTGGCGCACCTCGCGCAGGCGGTCGGCATTGGTGGCATGGCGGGTCTGAATGCGGCGGTGGGCGATGCGGCCCGCCAGCAGCCAGCACAGCAGCGCGACGCCGGCAGCGCCCGCGAAGTAGCGGATGCTTTCGATCCAGATGCTGTCGAATATGCGGTAGGCCAGAAAAGCAAGCGTGATCGGCATGGGACTCTCCGGGAAGGGGATGCCCAGAGCTTGTCACAGCGGCGGCACGGCGGCTCCGCTGGCCCCGAAAATGCTGATGCTTTCCGGAATCGATCAGTCTTTTTCAGGATCGGCAAAGGCCTGACGACGAAATTCCGTGGGGGTCTGGCCGACGCTTTCGCGGAAGGCGCGGTTGAACGGGGCGAGCGAGCCGTAGCCGAGGTCCATCGCGATGGTGAGGACAGGCAGGTCGACCCGCACCGGATCGGCGAGCACGGCTTTGGCTTCGGCAATGCGGTATGCGTTGAGGAAGGCCGAGAAGTTGCGATGGCCGAGCCGGCGGTTGATGAGCGCGCGCAGGCGGTGCTCGGGCACGTCGAGCCGGGCGGCGAGCATGCCGATGGTGAGGCCGGGTTCGAGCCAGACGCGGGCCTCCATCGCGGCATTCAGCTTGGCGGCGAGGACGCGTTCGGCAGGGCTCCAGTCATCGTTCGGAGCCGTGGGACCAGGCGCGCGCGGCGGAGCGAGCAGCGCGGGATCGGCTTCCAGCATGGCCACGCCGATGCCGAGAATCGCAAGCGCGATGACGACCGACTGGCTCGCCAGCATCCACACCGGTTCGTGGCCGAAGCCGAACCAGGCCTCGCTCGCCAGCACGCCGATCGAGAGCACCGCGATCACCAGCACGAAAGCCACGCGGAAGCGGCGGCGCTGCTCCACCAGATCGTCGTCGCGTTCGCGGACCGCAATGGCCATGGCATGGATCACCAGCAGCGCAGCAGTGAGGTGGCCGACGGCATCGGCGAGCGGGATCAGCGGCTCGCACCAGCGGCGCAGGACAAAGATCATCACGCTGGCAAGGATCAGCGCGATGCTCGCCCCGGCGATGCGCCGGTCCGCCGCGCGGTCGAACACGACATGCGCGAAGAGCCACAGGAACCAGGGCGCAAGATTGCTGGCCAGCACGACAGCGAACCGCGTGGGCGAGGGCGTTTGCGGAAACTGCGGCGCCGAATTGATGAGATAGCCGATCACGCCGATCAGCAGCGCGACCGTCACCCGGCGTACCGCCGGCCCGGCGCCGCTGCGCCAGACGACGAGCGCAACGAGCACGAGCTGGCCGATGCCGATCAGGCGCAAGGCAGTGTCGAGGTTTTCCATGCGCGCGCGGTTATGGCCCGCACTCGCCCCAAGGTCCATGGCCCGCGCCACACCTTGCCTGCCCCTGCGCTTCGTCTAGGACGGGCACGGGCCGTGCGGCGTCCCCCGATTTCACCTTCCCTGCAAGCCAAGGCCAGAGCATGACCGACCAGTTCGCCCTTACCGACGACCAGATCGCCATTCAGGAGATGGCGCGGCGCTTCACCGCCGATGCGATCACGCCCTATGCGGCGCAGTGGGACGAGGAGCACACCTTCCCGCGCGATACGGTGAAGATGGCGGCAGAGCTGGGCTTCGCCTCGATCTACGTGAGCGAGGAAAGCGGCGGCATCGGGCTCGGCCGTCTGGACGCGGCGCTGATCATGGAAGCCATGGCCTATGGCTGCCCCAGCACGAGCGCGTTCATCTCGATCCACAACATGGCCTCGTGGATGATCGACCGGTTCGGCGGCGCGGAGATCAAGTCGCACTATCTCCCCGACCTCATCACGATGGACAAGATCGCCAGCTACTGCCTGACCGAACCGGGCTCGGGCTCGGACGCGGCGGCGCTGCGCACCACAGCGAAGCTCGAAGGCGATCACTATGTCGTCAACGGCACCAAGCAGTTCATCTCGGGCGGCGGCGTGAGCGATCTCTACGTGACGATGGTGCGCACGGGCGAAGCGGGGCCGAAGGGCATTTCATGCCTCGTGATCGAGAAGGACATGCCCGGCGTCAGCTTCGGCGCGCCCGAGCGCAAGCTGGGCTGGAATTCCTCGCCCACCGCGCAAGTGATCCTCGAGAACGTGAAGGTGCCGGTGGCAAACCGTATCGGCGCGGAAGGCGATGGCTTCCGCTTCGCCATGGCCGGGCTCGATGGCGGGCGCCTCAATATCGGCGCCTGCTCGCTCGGCGGGGCGCAGCGCTGCCTTGATGAGGCGATCAAGTATGCCAAGGAGCGCAGCCAGTTCGGCCAGCCGATCGCCGAGTTCCAGAATACCCAGTTCGCGCTGGCCGACATGGCGACCGACCTCGAAGCGGCGCGCGCGCTGCTCTATCTCGCGGCGGCGAAGGTGACGCAGAACGCGCCGGACAAGACGCGCTTCTCTGCGATGGCCAAGAAGCTGGCGACCGACACCGGCTCCTCGGTGGTCGACCGCGCGCTGCAGATCTTTGGCGGCTATGGCTACCTGAAGGACTATCCGATCGAGCGCTTCTGGCGCGATCTGCGTGTCCACCGCATCCTCGAAGGCACCAACGAAGTTATGAAGATGATCGTCGGGCGCGATCTGCTGCGGCAATGATCGCGCAAAAGCTCGCCATGGTGACGATTGTCGTGCCCGACTATGAGGCGGGTCTGGCGTTCTTTGCCGGCACGCTGGGCTTCGCCATCGTGGAGGACACCGATCTCGGTGCGGGCAAGCGCTGGGTGGTCGTCTCCTGTGGAGAGGGCGCAAACCTGCTGCTGGCGCGCGCGGCGGATGAAACGCAGGCTGCGGCGATTGGCCATCAGGCAGGCGGGCGCGTGGGGTTCTTCCTCCACACTTCCGATATCGCCGCGAGCGAGGCCCTGCTGCGGACACGCGGCGTCACCATCGAAGCACCGGCGCGCCGCGAAAGTTATGGCGCGGTGCTCGTCTTCCGCGATCCCTTCGGCAATCGCTGGGATCTGATTGAACCGCGAATGGATGTAGCTGCATGACCGAAGACATTCTTGTGCGCGTCGAAGGCGGGATGGGCGTGCTCTCGCTCAACCGGCCCAAGGCGATCCACGCGCTGAACCGCGCGATGGTGGATGGCATGACCGAAGCGCTGCTGAAGTGGCGCGATGATCCGGCCATCGGTGCCGTCATCATCGACCATTCCGAAGGCCGCGGCTTCTGCGCGGGCGGCGATATCGCCTTCCTGCGCAACTCCGCGCTGAACGATGGCGGCGTTTCGGGCCGCAAGTTCTTCTTCGACGAGTACCGCCTCAACCACCTGATCATGACCTACGAGAAGCCCATCGTGGCCTTCATGGACGGGATCACCATGGGCGGCGGCGTTGGCATCGCTGATCCAGCGCGCTACCGCGTCGCGACCGAGAACACGCGGCTTGCCATGCCGGAGACCGGCATCGGCCTGTTCCCGGACGTCGGCGGCGGCTGGTTCCTTTCGCGCATGAAGGGGCGGCTTGGGCAGTACCTTGCGCTCACCGGCGCGCGGATGGACGGGGCGGAGTGCCTTTGGGCCGGTTCCGCCACGCATTACCTGCCCTCTGCCGCGCTGGCCGAGGTCAAGGCGAAGATTGCGGCGAACCCCGGTGATATCCCGGCGATCCTGCACGAGGCGGCCGCCGTGCCGCCCGAGCCGAAGATCGCGGCGCATGCCGACGATATCGCGCGGCTGTTCGCGTCCGACCGCTACGAGGACATCCTCGCCGCACTCGAAGCTGATGGCAGCGAGTTTGCCGCTGCGACGCTGGCGACCCTCCACACCAAGAGCCCGCAGACGTGCAAGGTCGCGCTGCGCCAGCTCGCCACCAGCCTGACTCTCCCCGATTTCGCCGCCAACATGGTGATGGAATACCGCATCTGCAGCCGCGTGCTGCTGCGCCCCGACTTTGCCGAAGGCGTGCGCGCGGTCATCGTGGACAAGGACAATGCCCCCAAGTGGGACCCGGCAACGCCTGAAGGCGTGACCGACGCAATGCTGGACGCGATCTTCGCGCCCCTGCCTGCAAACGAGGAATGGAGCCCCCTATGACGTACGAAACGATCCTGGTTGAACAGCGCGGCGCCGTCACGCTGATCACGCTCAACCGCCCAAAGTCCTTGAATGCGCTCAATTCGCAGGTGCTCGAGGAACTGATCGTGGCCTTTGGCGCCTATGAGGCTGATGCCACCCAGCGCTGCGCGGTGCTGACGGGTTCGGGCGAGAAGGCCTTTGCCGCCGGCGCCGACATCAAGGAAATGGCCGACAAGGCCGCAACCGATTTCTACACCGGCGACTTCTTCTCGCGCTGGACCAGCCACCTCGTGAAGACCACCCGCAAGCCGTGGATCGCGGCGGTGAACGGCTTCGCGCTCGGCGGCGGGTGCGAGCTTGCGATGATGGCGGACTTCATCATCGCGTCGGAGAACGCCAAGTTCGGCCAGCCTGAAATCAAGCTCGGCGTCGCGCCCGGCATGGGCGGCTCGCAGCGCCTGACGCGCGCGGTGGGCAAGGCCAAGGCGATGGACATGTGCCTCACCAGCCGGATGATGGACGCGGTGGAAGCCGAGCGGTCTGGCCTCGTCAGCCGCGTCGTGCCGCTCGCCTCGCTGATCGATGAAGCCATGGCCGCCGCCGAGGCGATTGCCGGCATGGCTCCGGTCGCGGTGATCGCCAACAAGGAAATGGTCAACGCCGCGTTTGAGATGACCCTCGATCAGGGCATCCTGTTCGAACGCCGCGTGTTCCAGATCCTCACCGCGACCGAGGACAAGGCCGAAGGTATGGCCGCCTTCATCGAAAAGCGCCCCGGCGTGTGGAAGGGGCGGTAAGCGGTGGGGACTGGTCTGATCGCGATTGGAACATGCCTCGTTGGCATGATGATCGCGATCTACCTGACTTTTTCTAGGGGCGACCGTATCGCGCAAGCTACCACCAAGTCGGTTGTCCTTGCGGTGCTGCTCAGCGAAGCGATCATCCCGATTTTTCCTTATGATTCACAATACTTTTTGGGCGCAACGCTCCGCCTCGCGGGCTTGATCCTGCTTCCTGTTGCTGCATCCGCTTGGATCGGCACGTGGATGAACTCCAGATACGAGGAAAAACCATGAAAATCGCATTCATCGGCCTTGGCAACATGGGCGGCGGCATGGCCGCGAATCTCGTGAAGGCGGGGCATGACGTCCACGCCTTCGACCTTGCCGAAGCGGCGCTGGCGCGCGCCAAGGAGAACGGCTGCACCACCTATACCTCGGTGCAGGAAGCGGTGCAGGGCGCGTATGCCGTCGTTTCGATGCTGCCCAATGGCGCCATCGTGAAGGCGGTCTACACCGCCGACGTGATCGGCCACGCGCCGACTTCGGCGCTGCTGCTCGATTGCTCGACCATCGACGTCGCCACCGCGCGCGAAGTGGCGGCACTGGCGGCGGACGCAGGCTATGCCATGGTCGATGCGCCGGTTTCGGGTGGGATCGCTGCGGCCAATGGCGGCACGCTGACTTTCATGGTCGGCGGGGCCAAGGACGCCTTCGCCCGCGGCGAGCCCATCCTCGCCGCGATGGGCAAGGCGGTGATCCATGCGGGTGACAGCGGTGCGGGGCAGGCGGCCAAGATCTGCAACAACATGCTGCTCGGGGCTTCGATGATCGCGACCTGCGAGACCTTCGCAATGGCCGAGAAGCTGGGGCTCGATCTGCAGACCTTCTTCGACATCTCCTCGAAGGCCTCGGGCCAGTGCTGGTCGATGACGAGCTATTGCCCGGTTCCGGGTGTCGGCCCGACGACGCCTGCGGACAACGGCTATCAGGGCGGCTTTGCCACCGCGCTGATGCTGAAGGACCTCAAGCTGGCGATGGAAGCCGCCAAGAGCGCCGGGGCCGATGTGCCGATGGGCGCGCGCGCGGCGGAGCTTTACGCGGCGTTCGATGCGGCGGGGAACGGCGGGATGGACTTCTCGGCGATCATCAAGACGCTGTAAGGGGCCGCCGCTCAGCGCACGCGGGCGGCGATGATACGGCCGATGGGATCGCGGGCGAGGCTGGGGGAGACCGCCAAAGTGCGGTCTTCCTCGCGCGGCTTGGGCTCGGCCTTCACCACAACGCGCGCGGTCAGCGGTTTGCGCGCCGCTGTCCGGCTCGTTTCGGGCACGATACCCTTGAGGAAATCGGGGCCGATGCGCGAGGTGTAGGTCGCCTTGGGTGCGTCGGCCGACGCCAGCACCGTCAGCCGTTCGTTCGCGAGTGGTTTCTTGTTGTAAATGAAGCCCTCAACCGGCCAGTGCGTGGTGCCGAGGCCGCCGAGCGGGGCGTACCACACGCGGACTTCGCTCCAGTCGTTGTCGGGTGAGACGTCTACCGCGCGAACGTTGTCTTCAGGCTGGCCGCGGCGGCCATCGATGGGCGACCAGTTGGCGTGGCGCAAAAGGATCGTGCGCGAATCGACAATGCGGCTGACGGCAGCGACATGGCCCAACTGCATCGCGCCATAGGGGCGGAAGGCCATGACCGCGCCAACCTTGGGCCGGGTGCCGCGTGCATAACGGCCGGCGGCCTGATCCCACCAGGTATGCGCATCGCCATAGAGCTGAATGCCGGAAACTTTGCGCGCATAGGGCACGCACTGGATGTAGGGAAGGGCGAAATCTCGCCCGAAATCACTGGCATCATCATCGCTTGCACCTGCCGGATGAGGCGCAATCGGGCGCGCCTGCGCCATCGGCGGCACTGCGGCGAGCAGAAGAAGGAGTGCGAGTCGCAGAGATGCCGGGCTCATGCAGGCACCATTGCCGTCGCGTGGTTAAAGCGGCTGAATTGAAGCTGGTTAATGCATCCTTGACGCGGGCGGGCGCGCGCCGGGGATCCACGCTGCGCTTGCGTTCCGCTGCCGTTGGGGCCACGGGAGGGCCATGCTGCCCCAGGTTATCATTATCGGCCGGCCCAACGTCGGCAAATCGACGCTGTTCAATCGGCTGGTCGGCAAGAAGCTCGCGCTCGTCGACGACCAGCCGGGCGTGACGCGCGACCGCCGCTTTGGCGATGCCGATCTGCTCGGCCTGAAGTTCACCATCGTCGATACGGCGGGCTGGGAAGACCTTGATCCGGAGACGCTGCCGGGCCGCATGCGTCAGCAGACCGAAGCCTCGCTGATCGGCGCCGACGTTGCCCTGTTCGTGATCGACGCGCGCGCGGGCGTGACCCCGCTCGACGAGGAAATCGCGCGCTATCTGCGCTCAAGCCGCATTCCCATCGTACTCATGGCCAACAAGGCCGAGGGGCGCGCGGGCGATCCGGGGCTCTACGATGCCTTCGCGCTGGGCTTTGGCGAGCCGGTGGCGTTTTCCGCAGAGCACGGGCAGGGCCTCGCCGATCTGTTCGAGGTGCTGCGTCCGCATATCGAAGGCGCGTCCGAGGACGACGACGATGACGCTGGCCCGCCGCCGGAAGGCGCGGAGGAGGAGGAGGAGTTCGATCCCGAATCGGTCCTCAAGCTCGCCATCGTCGGGCGCCCCAATGCGGGCAAGTCGACCCTCATCAACAAGCTGCTCGGCGAGAACCGGCTGCTGACGGGCCCCGAGGCCGGGATCACGCGCGATTCGATCGCGATCGACTGGCAGTGGTTCGATCCGGCGAGCGATGCCTATCGCCCGGTGCGACTGATCGACACCGCGGGGATGCGCAAGAAGGCGCAGGTCGTCGAAAAGCTGGAGAAGCTCTCGGTCGCCGATGCCCGCCGCGCCATCGATTTTGCCGAAGTCGTCGTGCTGCTGCTCGATGCGACGCGCGGGCTTGAACATCAGGACCTCAAGATCGCCTCGCTGGTGCTCGAGGAAGGCCGCGCGCTGATGATCGCGATCAACAAGTGGGACGTGGCCGAGGACCCTTCGGCGCTGTTCAACGGCGTGCGCGCGGCGCTCGATGAAGGCCTGGCGCAAGTGCGCGGCGTGCCGCTGCTCGCGGTCTCGGCGCGAACGGGCAAGGGGCTCGACCAGATGCTCACCGCCGCCTTCGATATCCGCGCGGCCTGGTCGAAGCGCGTGCCGACTTCGGCGCTCAACCGCTGGTTCGATGATGCCCTCGCCGCCAATCCGCCGCCGGCGCCGGGCGGCAAGCGGATCAAGCTGCGCTACATCACGCAGGCACGCACCCGCCCGCCCAGCTTCGTGATGTTCGGCACGCGGCTCGATCAGCTGCCGGAAAGCTATCGGCGCTATCTGGTGAACGGCATCCGCCGTGAACTGGGTTTCGATGCGGTGCCGATCCGGCTGACCTTGCGCAGCCCGACCAACCCGTTCGCGAAGAAATAGAACGCGCCATGCCGAACGCTGCCCTCCCGCTGGACCCCGCGATCCTGCCGCATAGCGCAGGCGCTGCCATCCTGCGCGGCGCTTCGGGCAAGTGCCCCCGCTGCGGGGGCACGCATCTGTTCGCAGGCGGGCTGAAGCCGGTCGAGCGCTGCCGGATGTGCGGGCAGAACTGGACGCTGCACGCGGCGGATGACTTCCCGCCCTATATCGCGATCCTCCTCACCGGGCACCTGATGGCGCCGGTGATCATCGGCCTCGGCAAGATGGAGACCCTGCCGGCATGGGCGATGATGCTGATCGCGCTCACCATGGCCGCCGCGCTGATCGCCACGATCCTGCGCCCGGCCAAGGGCGGCGTGATCGCGCTGCAGTGGTGGCTGGGAATGCAGGGCTTTGCCGGGCATTCGGGGAAGGCCGAGGCTGGGGTGGCGTAAGGAAACGTACCCACCCCTTCGTCGCCCCGTGCTTGACACGGGTTTGGCTTTTCTTCCGGGTCAGCGCAGTGCCGCAATAGCGGAACCCCTGATCAACTCCAGGGTGATGGCAGGTTTTGAGGATCGAAACTTCGGGTTGTTTTGACGGGAATTGGGTGGGAAGCTGAATGACGGCTTATTGGGGCAAAGAGCCTGAAGCGGGAATGTGGCTCGATCACCTGTCGCGCCTTGCCTATTGCTTGCGGACTCACGGCCTCGTGTTCATGGTAGCGCAGTCATGGTCGATATCCGAATTCTGACGATCCGCGATGCCCAACTGTTCAGCAGCATTGCGGACGACGTTTTCGACGAGCCGATCAATCCCGAATATGTGGCTGCCTTTCTGGCTGACCCGCGCCACCATATCGCCGTCGGGATCGATGATGGCGTGATCGTCGGGTTTGCCTCGGGCGTCGACTATATTCATCCCGACAAGCCTGCCGAGCTATGGATCAACGAGGTCGGCGTGGCGCCGACGCATCAGGGGCGCGGGCTTGGCAGGCGCATTCTCGATTGTCTGCTTTCGCATGGTCGGTCGATCGGCTGCCATACCGCATGGGTGGTGACGGAAAACGGCAATGCGCCAGCCAAAGCGCTCTATGCCTCGGCTGGCGGTACAGTCGATGCTGACGAGGACGACCGCGATGCGCAGCCGGTGCTGTTTGTTTTTCAGGAGGGGGCCTGAATGGATTATCAGATCAAGGCTATCGGCCATGTGCAGGGCGGCAGGGTCGATCCGATCGATGATGCCTGGGGGGCAAGCCGGTCAGTCATCGCGCTCGACACCGAGCAGTTCGGCCCCGAGGCTCTAGCCGGACTTGACGCCTTCAGCCATGTCGAGATCGTCTTCGTGTTCGACAAGGTTGCTCCGGACAAGATTGAAACAGGCGCGCGCTACCCGCGTGGCCGCAAGGACTGGCCGCTGACGGGCATTTTCGCCCAGCGCGGAAAGAACCGGCCGAACCGGCTCGGGGTCACGGTCTGCAAGATCGTGTCAGTGGAAGGCACCATGCTTCATGTCGAAGGACTGGATGCGATCAGCGGGACGCCGGTGGTCGATATCAAGCCAGTGATGCGGGAGTTTCTGCCGCGTGGCGACGTGCGTCAGCCCGCGTGGGTGGGCGAGCTAATGGCGCGCTATTGGTGACAGCAAACCTGCCATGTCAGGGCAGGTTGAAGGCCCCTTAACGGGTGTATGGCCGGACCATCCTTTGATGGTTGAAACGGGCGAAAGCTGAGGCGTTCTGAACGTCCGCAATGGGGTCGTATCCAGACAGACAGCTTTCAGCTCCTCGACGACGAATGCAGCCACTCCCTCACAAAAAATTATTCGGCCAGATCATCGTGCGCCACATATGCGCCGTCGGTGAGCCATCGAAGCCCAGCCCTTCCGCCGGCTCCCTGAAGTTCCGCCCGATCACGTCTTCCAGCTCCTCCGGCTGCACCACCGGGAAATCGTCGAAGAAGTAGGTGTCGTAGAGCGTCATCTGCCGCGCGGTCATGTACCACTTGTGGTTCTTCGCATATTCGGCATCGCGCAGGAGGTAGTCCGGCACCTGATAGTCCGGGCCGAAGAAGGCGTGGTAGCTTTCGGGATAGGTGTAGCCGACGCTTTCATCGGGCACGTAGCGCAGTGCCTGGTGGTACTTCACCGCGAAGGCGACTTCGGGATCGACATAGGGCTCGACCAGCTGCGCGCTCCAGTAGCCGTGGTCGCAGCGGATCAGGCAGCCGTTGGAAATGTCGTGCAGCAGGCAGGCCATGACGACCTTTTCCGGCAGCCCGTCATCCAGCGCGCGCTTGGCGCTGACGAGAAGGTGGCGCACGGTGATGTCGCCGAAGCGGCAGCGGAAGAAATCCATCAGGCGCGGGCGCTCGGGCATGCGCGGCAGGGCGGGGTTGTCGCCCATCATGAACACCGTCTTGGGGTTCAGGCGCTTGAGCAGTTCGCCCTCGTTGTCGACGAAATCGGTGCCCTTCCAGCCGACCGGCGAAGGATAGATCAGGCGTTCGCGGCCGTCCTGCGGCCAGGGGCGGTTGTCGTCGGTCATATGCAGGAGGGTAAGCGCGGCGCTGCCACTGGGCAAGCGCCGCGCCGATGCCTCAGAGGACTTCGAACAGCCCCGCCGCGCCCATGCCGCCGCCGACGCACATCGTGACGACGACGTATTTCGCGCCCCGGCGCTTGCCTTCGATCAGCGCATGCATCGTGCAGCGCGCGCCGGTCATGCCGTAGGGGTGGCCGATCGAGATCGAACCGCCGTTGACGTTGAGGAGTTCGTTCGGAATGCCGAGCTTGTCGCGGCAATAGAGCACCTGCACCGCGAAAGCCTCGTTTAGCTCCCACAGGCCGATGTCATCCATCTTGAGACCGAAGCGCTTGAGCAGTGCCGGGATCGCGAAGACCGGGCCGATGCCCATCTCATCGGGCTCGGTGCCTGCCGCCGCCATGCCGACATAGCGGCCAAGCGGGGTGAGGCCCTTCTGCGCGGCGACACCCGCTTCCATCAGCACCACGGCGGCGGAACCGTCCGACAGCTGGCTGGCGTTGCCCGCCGTCACGATGCCGCCCTCGATCACGGGCTTCAGTGCCTGCAGGTTCTCGAGGGTAGTCGAAGGCCGGTTGCCCTCATCCTTGGTGAGCGTCACGTCGTGCATCGTGATCTCGCCGGTTTCCTTGTTCTGCACGCCCATCGAGGCGCTGGCAGCGACGATCTCGTCATCGAACTTGCCGGCGGCTTGCGCGGCGGCAGTGCGCTGCTGCGATTGCAGGGCGTATTCGTCGCAGGCCTCGCGGCTGATGTTGTAGCGCTTGCCGACGGTCTCGGCGGTCTGCAGCATCGGCATGTAGACCGCATTGTGCATGGCAACGAGGCTGCGGTCGGGCATCACGCGCATGTCCTTGGTCTGGACGAGGCTGATCGATTCCTGGCCGCCCGCGGCGACGACATCCATGCGATCGACGATGATCTGCTTGGCGGCGGTGGCGATGGTCATCAGGCCCGATGAGCACTGGCGGTCCATGCTCATGCCCGAAACGGTGACGGGAAGGCCCGCACGCAGCGCGACCTGGCGAGCGATGTTGCCGGCCTGCGCGCCCTGCTGAAGCGCGGCGCCCCACACCACGTCGTCAACCTCGGCACCTTCGATCCCGGCGCGCGCGACGGCGGCTTCCAAGGAAAGCGCGCCGAGCGTGGCGCCGGCAGTGGCGTTGAACGCGCCCTTGTAGGCGCGACCGATGGGGGTACGGGCGGCGGCGACGATTACGGCATCACGCATTAGTTTTCTCCTTAGGCATCCGGTGTGAGTACGGGCTTCTGGGCAATCGGGTTACCACCGAAGTGATCGCGCAGCTCGCGCTTGAGCACTTTGCCGATGGGGCTGCGCGGCAGTTCATCGACCACTTCGATGCGGGCAATGCGCTGGGTCTTGCCGAGCGCGCGGTTGGCTTCGAGGCGGATCGCCTCCGGGTCAGCAGTTGGATCGGCAAGCACGATGACCGCGAGCGGGGTCTCGCCCCACTGATCGGAAGGAATGCCGACGACGGCCGCTTCCTTCACGGCGCTCTGGCGGGTCAATTCGGCCTCGAGGTCCGTCGGGAAGATGTTGAACCCGCCCGAAATGATCATGTCCTTGGCGCGGTCCATCAGGATGAGGAAGCCGTCCTCGTCGAACTTGCCGATATCGCCGTGGCGGATGTAGCGCACACCGTCCTTGTCGAACCACTCCATCTCGCGCGTCTTGGCGGGCTGGCCGTGATAACCGTTCATCATGATGGGGGAGCGGCCGACGATTTCGCCGACTTCGCCTTGCGGCAACTCGTTGCCCTGCTCGTCGATGATTTTCATCACGTGGCCGGGCGAGGGCTGGCCGACGGTGTGGAGCTTGTTGGGGAACTTGTGCGCGAGGAGCGTGGTTGTCGCGCCGCCTTCGGTGAGGCCGTAGCCTTCGACAAGGCCGCCGGGCCAGCGCTTCAGCACGTCGGCCTTGAGCCACGCCGGGAAGGGCGCGGAGGTGCAGCCCTTGAGGCGGTAGGACGAAAGATCGAAGCTGTCGAACTCCGGCAGCTCCATGATCCGGCGGTACTGCACCGGCACCAGCATGGCGTTGGTGACGCGCTCGCGCTCGCTGAGCTCAAGAAACGTGCGTGCATCGAACTTCTTCATCAGCACGACCTTGCCCGCCGCGGTGAGCGTGGGGAGGAAGCTGACGAGCGTGGTGTTCGAATAGAGCGGGGTGGAATTGATAGTGACGGTATCATCGTCATAGCCGCCGACGATCGTGCGCCGGGCATATTCGTGGCGCATCTGGTGCGACTGGACGATGCCCTTGGGTACCCCTGTAGTGCCCGAGGAGTAGATGATGTTGAACGGGTCTTCGGGCTGCGGAAGGCGCTCTTCTGGCTTGGTGCCCGGAGGTACGATCCACTCGGAGAAAGGCACGCCCGCATCGCTGTCGTCGAGCGCGATGCGTTTGACGTTTGCCGGGAAAGGCAGGCCCGCCAGCCCTTCCGCCATCGTCTTGTCGAGCAGCAGCACGCGGCTGGTGCTGTCGGCCAGCATGGCGAGAACGGTCGGCGGCGCGGCGGTTGAGGTGAGCGGTGCGGCAACCGCCCCTGCCCGCAGCGCGCCGAGGAAGGCGAGCGCCGTGCGCACCGAATTGCTCGCCGCGATGGCAACGGGTTCGTTGGCCTGAACCCCTTCGCGCTGGAGCGCAGCGGCCACGCGGTCGAGCATGGCGTCGAGATCGGCCCACGAAAGGCGGGAGGTCTCATCCGCCAGCGCGATGGCTTCGCCCCGCCGCGCCGCATGGGCGCGCAGGATCACGCTCAGCGGGATGAACGGGCTCTCGACAATGTCCTCGATCTGCATGGCCGCCTGCTTTCTCAGTCGAAGCCTTCGCCAGCGGCGGCTTTCTTCGCCAGCAGCGGCGCAACGGGCAAGCCATGCTTCTCAAGCCCGGCGACGACCGTGCCCAGGCCGATGTTGTTTGCCCAATACATCGGGCCGCCGGTCCACGCCGGCCAGCCGTAGCCATTGAGCCACACGGTATCGATGTCCGATCCGCGTTGCGAAATGCCTTCCTCGAGAATCAGCGCGCCTTCGCTGATCATCGGGTAGAGCAGGCGTTCGAGGATTTCTTGGCTGTCGATGCTGAGCTGGGGCTTGCCTTCCTTGGCAGCCCATTCGGCGATCAGGCCGCGCGTGACCTCGCTGGGGGTACGCTGGCGGTTCTCGTCATAGTCGTAGAAGCCCGCGCTCTTCTTCTGGCCCCAGCGGCCCAGCGCGCAGAGCGCCTCGCGCAGCGTCTCGATGCGATTGGGATCGCGGTGCCAGCCGATGTCGAGGCCGGCGAGGTCCGCCATCTGGAACGGCCCCATCGGGAAGCCGAATTCGAGCAGCGCGTTGTCGACATCGGCGTAGTCCGCGCCTTCCATGATGAGCGCGTTGGCCTGCTCCTGCCGCTTGGCTAACATGCGATTGCCGATGAAGCCGTGGCAGACGCCCGAGACGACCGGGACCTTGCCGATCTTCACCGCCAGCGCCATCACAGTGGCGAGCACGTCCTTGGCGGTAGCCGAGCCGCGCACGACTTCGAGCAGCTTCATCACGTTGGCGGGTGAGAAGAAGTGCATGCCGAGCACGGCTTCGGGGCGCTTCGTGCTGGCGCCGATTTCGTTGACGTCGAGGTAGCTGGTGTTGCTCGCAAGGATCGCGCCCGGCTTCACGATGGCGTCGAGCTTGCCGAAGACGTCCTTCTTGACGTCCATGCTCTCGTAGACCGCCTCGATCACCAGATCGGCATCGGCGAGGGCTTTGAAGTCGAGCGAAGGCGTCAGGCGGCCCATGGCGGCTTCGGCGAGTGCGGCGTCCATCTTGCCCCGCTTCACGGTGTTCTCGTAGTTGCGGCGCATCGTGGCGACGCCGCGGTCGAGCGCTTCCTGCGTCATCTCGACGATGGTGACGGGGATGCCGGCGGTGAGGAAGTTCATCGTGATGCCGCCGCCCATCGTGCCTGCGCCGATCACGCCGACCTTGGCGATGGGCAGAAGCGCGGTGTCGGCAGGAATGTCGTCGATCGTTGCAGCCAGTTTGCGGGCCGCATCGATGTGGTCCTTGGCGCCGGGAATGGGATCGGACATGCGGTGTCTCCTTTGAAACTTCAGGCGTGACTGTGCTTCATCGCCGAATAGACCAGCGTCTTGAGCTGGCGGCGGATGGGATAGCTGGACGAAGGGAACAGCTGGGTCATGAAGACCATGTGCAATTTCTCGACCGGATCGATGAAGAAGGCGGTCGAATGGATGCCGCCCCAGTGGAATTCGCCCTTGGTGCCGGGGATGAGTGTCCTGGCCGGATTGATCACGACACCGAAACCTAGCCCGAAACCGACGCCGGCATTGCCGGATTCGCTGAACAGCGCCTTCGACAGCGTTGTGAGGTCCGCACCACCCGGAAGGTGGTTGCTCGCCATCAGCGCCAGCGTCTTGGGCGAGATGAGCGGGGCACCGCCCTTCGCAAGCGCGGCGCAGAAGCGGTGGTAGTCCGCAGTGGTCGACAGCAGCCCACCGCCGCCGCTTTCGAAGCGCGGCTCGCGCAAGGTGTTCGATTTCTCCGCATGGTCGATCAGCGTGGGCGCGCCGAGCGGGTTCCAGGCCCAGCTGTCGGTCAGGCGGTGGGCCTTCTCGGGCAGGCAGTGGAAGCCGGTATCGACCATGCCGAGCGGGGCGAAAATGCGCGTGGCAAAAAACTGGCCGAGGCTCATGCCGGAAAGGCGCGCGACGATCACGCCGAGAACGTCGGTGCTGACCGAGTAGTTCCAGCTCGTGCCGGGATCGAATTCCAGCGGCAGCTTGGCCAGTTCGGCGACGAAGTGGTCGTTCCCCGGCAGCGAGGCGTGCCCGTCGAGCCTGCCCTTGCGATAGGCCGCATCGACATTGGTGCGGTTCTGGATGCCGTAGGTAAGGCCCGACATATGCGTTAGGAGGTCCACCATGCGCATCGGGTTGGTGGCCGCGCGCGTCGGGAAGAACGGCGCATCGCCGCCGCCGCCGTTGTAGATGCCAAGCCCGGCGAACTCGGGGATGACCTTGGTGACCGGATCGTCGAGCGCGACTTTGCCTTCCTCCAGCAGCATCATGAACGCCACGCTGGTGAGCGGCTTGGTCATCGAGGCGATGCGGAAGATCGCATCCTCGCCCAGCGGCGTGCCATCGGCGCGGGCCTTGCCGGTGGTGAAGCGGTGGAAGGCCTCGCCATCGCGCGCGATCAGCAGGTCTGCATTCGGCAGCAGCCCGGGTGTGACGTAGCGCTCTTCGAGGAACGCGCCGATGCGGGCGAGGCGGGCTGCGTCGAAGCCATGGGCGGCGGGGTCTGCCAAAGTAAGATCAGGCGCGATCATCCGAACACCGCCACCGATTGCAGGCCGTGCATCGCTTCCACGCCTTCGCTGTTCCACAGCCGCAAGGTCTCGCTGCTGAAGCCGTTGGCCATGTGGTTGGATCTGGTCTCCAAGAGCCACCAGCCATCGCGCGTAGGCGGCACCTCGCCGAGGATCGTCAGCGCCCAGGTGATCGAACTGATCGGCCCCATGCGCTGCATCGCGCGCGCAGACCCCGGCGGCAGGGCATCGCCGATGCCGACAAGCTCGCCGACGGGATCGAGGCCGGAGCGGTCCTTGAGGCGCACCCAGCGGCGGATCGTACCCGGAGGCGAGCCTTCCGGCGGATCGGCGCGGCGCATGTCCATTCGCGCGGTGAAGGCGGGGGCCATGTCGTTCGCGGTGAGGCGGGGCGAGTCCTCGGGTTGGATCACGTTCGGCAAGACGGCGGCGGCGACGTTTCCGTTGCTTTCCCGGCCCGCGCCGAATAGCCAAAGCGTGCGCTGCGCAACTGCGCCGTCGCATAGCAGCGATGTCTCAACTTGCGCCACGCTGCGGCCTTGTCGGAGCATGGTCACGCTGACTTCGAGATGTTCGCCCACCGGGGCCACGAAGCCGACCTGTGCGGCGCGCAAGGGAGGCAGATCGGGGAAGGCAAGCTTGGCGGCGGAATAAGCGATGAACGCCGCCGTCCCGCCATACATCGTGCGGCCCTGCATCCAGCCTGCCGCCCCGTCGAGCTCGAAGCGCCCCTCGCCCAGCGGCTCCAGCTGCGCGGCGAGTGCGCCGAAGCCCATTTCGGCCTCGGCGAATGCATTGCTGGCGGCGTCCGGCTGCTCGGCTTCCGGCAAATCGGCATCCTTCCCACGAATCTTCTTATGCGCCCGGATTAGGTCATCGGAAGGGATCAGGGAAGCGTCTGCGCAGCGCGAAAGGCCGAAAAAATCACGCAATTCCGCCGGGTTCGCTGCCTTCCGCTACGGCAAGCGAGGCTTTCGGACCCCTTGCTGCGAGACGGGGGCGGCACTACTCTCCGCGTCAAAGAGGCACTGCCAGAACGAGCAGCGCCCGCGAGGATGTCATGACCGAACAGAGCCCAATCGCGCAAGGAGCGCTTCCTACGATTCCCGCCGGCTGGCCCGTGCATACCCTCGCCGCAATCCGGGCGGAACTCTGCGCGCCGGGCATGCCCTTCGAGATGGAAACGGTCACCATTCGCGGTGTGCCGACGCGCGTGTGGAAGAACGCCTTGCCCAACCTGCGCGGCGTGATGGCGGCCGCACGGACGCATGGAGCGGCCGATTTTGTCGTCTACGGCGAGGAGCGGGTCACGTTCGATGCGTTCCATCGCGCCGTGGCGGCATTGATGGCCGCTCTACAGGCGCGCGGGGTGGGCAAGGGCGACCGGGTCGCACTCGCGATGCGCAACCTGCCGGAATGGCCGGTCGTATTTATGGCCGTCACCGCGCTTGGCGCGATCATCGTGCCGCTCAATGCGTGGTGGACCGGCGAGGAACTGGCGTTTGCGCTCGAAGACAGTGGTTCGAAAGTCCTGATCGCCGACGCTGACCGATGGAACCGCATTGCGCCGCATGCCTCGCGCTTGCCGCTGGAGCGCGTGATCGTCTCGCGTGGTGATGCCGAGGGCGCGGAGCGACTGGAGGATATGATCGGTGCGCCGATGAGCTGGGCTGCGCTCCCCGATGCGGATCTGCCTGCCGCAGCCATCGCCAGCGATGATCCCGCCGGCATCTTCTATACCAGTGGCACCACCGGTCGCCCCAAGGGCGCGCTCGGCACGCATCGCAACCTCGTGACCAATATCATGACCAGCGCGTGGAGCGGGGCGCAGACCGCCCGGCGGCGCGGCGAGGGGCTGCCCGAGGCGAAGCGCCGCGTTATCCTGCTGGCCGTTCCGCTGTTCCACGCAACGGCCTATTCGGCAACGCTGATGGGCACGCTTGCGGGCGGCAACTGCCTCGTGCTGCTCCACAAGTGGGATACGCTGGATGCAATGCGCCTGATCGAGAAGGAGCGCGTTTCGATGACCGGCGGCGTACCGTTCATCGCGTGGCAGCTGATCGAACACCCGGACCGGCACAAGTACGATCTCTCGAGCCTCGAAGCCGTGTCCTACGGCGGAGCCCCCTCTGCACCCGAGCTTGTTCAGGCCATCTGGCAGACCTTCGGCGCGCTCCCCGGCAATGGCTGGGGCATGACCGAGACGAGCGCAACGGTGACGCACCATATGGCCGAGGACTACCTCAACCGGCCCTCCAGCTGCGGCCCGGCAGCCCCAGTCGCCAGCCTCGAAATCCGCGCCGATGATGGCGTGACGGTGCTCCCGCCGAACACGGTCGGCGAGCTCTGGGCAAGCGGTCCGATGATCGTTGCCGGCTATTGGAACCGCCCGGAGGCGACCGCGCAGACTTTCGTCAATGGCTGGGTGCGCACGGGCGATCTTGCCAGGCTGGATGATGAAGGCTTCTGCACCATCGTCGACCGTGCCAAGGACGTGATCATCCGCGGCGGCGAGAACATCTATTCGATCGAAGTCGAGAACGTGCTCTACGAGCATCCGGCGGTGACCGACGCGGCGCTGGTCGGCATTCCGCACCGCACGCTGGGCGAGGAACCGGCGGCGGTCGTCTATCTCGCACCCGGAACCGAAGCGAGCGAGGACGAACTCAAGGCCTTCGTCGCGGCGCGGCTTGCCGGTTTCAAGGTGCCGGTGCGGATCGCATTCACCAGCGAGACGCTGCCGCGCAACGCCAATGGGAAGATTCTCAAGAAGGACCTCAAAGCTCTCTTGGCTGCTTCCGGGCTGGCAGAAACGTGAGATGGCGCGCCGCAAAGCCTGTGCGATATGACGGGCAAACAGGAGGGAGACGGGGCAATGACTGAAACTACGGGCGAACGGCGGACGGGCGGATGCCTCTGCGGAGCGGTGCGCTATGAAACCGCATGGCCGCCGCTGCTGACGGGCGTCTGCCATTGCCGCCATTGCCAGAAGCAGGCAGGCACCGCGTTCTCGGTGCTCGTCGCCGTGCCGTTCGCCGCGCTGGAGCGGTCAGGCGAGCTGACGGTCTACGAGGACGGCAGCGAATCCGGCAATCCGGTGATGCGCAAGTTCTGCGGCACATGCGGTTCGCCGGTGTTCAGCGAGACGCCAAGCGGGATGGCGCAGGGCATGATCTTCATCAAGGCGGGCACACTCGACAATCCCGACGAGCTTGAGCCTACCGTGCATTTCTGGACCAACAGCAAGCAGAACTGGGTGACGCTGCCACAAGGTGCGACCCTGCTGGAAAAGCAGTAACCCGCGTCAGTTCGCGCTCCTATCCAATGCGCCAGCTTGTTGGCAGGCGGCGCAGTGGCATTATGCTCACCGTGCAAGACTTGCGCGTCTGGCGAGGGCTGTTCCGCCTTCCCGGCGCCGCCTACAATCAGGACCTGCCATGGCTGACATTGACCCCCAGATCGAACGTTCGGACCGCTGCCCGGGGATCACCTATACAGACATGCTCGCCGTCGATACGCGGCCAGCGCCCGATTACCTCGTGATGGAATCGACGCAGGAGCTTGGCGACGAACCGCTTGACCCGGACCGCTATACCAGCCCCGCGTTCAAGGCGCTCGAAGACGAGAAGATGTGGCCCAACGTGTGGCAGTTCGCCGCGCGGGAAGAGGACATGCCCGATCCGGGCGACACGGTGGTCTACGAGATCAATGACAAGTCGTTCCTGCTTGTCCGCCAGCAGGACGGCAGCGTCCGCGCGTTCTACAACGTGTGCCTCCACCGCGGGCGCAAGCTGCGGCTCGAAGGCGGCCGCGCGATCAATCTGCGCTGTCCGTTCCACGGCTTTACCTGGAACAACGACGGCAGCCTCAAGGAAATCCCCTGCTCGTGGGACTTCAAGCATCTCGAGGACAAGGACCTCTCGCTCCCCGAAGCGCGGGTCGAAAGCTGGCAAGGCTTCATCCTGATCACCGAGAACCACGATCTTCCGTCGTTCCGCGAGTGGATTGGGCCCGGTGTCGAGCACTACGACAACTGGCGGCTCGACGAATGCACCACCGGCGCATGGGTCGCACGGATCGTTCCGGCCAACTGGAAGGCGGTGGCCGAGGCGTTCATGGAGGCGTGGCACTCGATCGTCACGCACCCGCAGATCCTGCCGTTCACCGCGGACGCCAACACGCGGTACGACCTCTACGGCGATCACATGAACCGGGCGATCACGCCCAATGGTACTCTTTCGCCCCACCTCAAGGGCAAGGACCAGATGTATGTGATCAACAAACTGGCCGAGTTCCTCGGCGCGGGCGACGGGCGCGGACGGCGCAATGCAGCCGAGCCGACCGACCTCAAGGGCTTCGATCCGGAAGATCCGCTGCTGGCGCGCAAGGTGCTGGCGCAGGCCAACCGCGAGGGCTTCGCGGCGATGAACGGGCATGACTATTCGCAGGCCTCGGACAGCGAGATGCTCGACAACCTGACCTACAACATCTTCCCGAACTGGAGCCCGTGGGGCGGCTTCGTGCCGAACATCGTCTATCGCTGGCGGCCGTGGAAGGATGCCGATCACTGCCTGATGGAAGTGCGCATCCTGATGCGCGCGCAGAAGGGCGAGAAGCCGGCGCGTGGCCCTGAGATGTTCATGATCCCGGATGATCAGCCGTTTGCCTATGCCGGCCACCTCATCGGCGCGGCGCTGGCGGGCGTATTCGATCAGGACATGGAGAACCTGCCGCACGTGCAGGCGGGCATGAAGGCGAGCAAGAACAAGCGGCTCGAGCTCGGCCACTATCAGGAAACGCGCATCCGCCAGTTCCACCGCACGATGGACAAGTATATCTCCGGCGAACTGCCGAAGACGGCGTGATGCCGCGGTGGTGGGGCGTCAGAGCTCCACCACCACCTTGCCGATGTTCGCGCCGGTGAACAGCTTGGTGAAGGCGGCGGGGGTCTCCTCAAGCCCGGTGCTCACCTCGAAGGGCAAACGCAGCTGGCCGGCGGCTGCGAGCTTCGCGAGCTCGGGATTGAACGCCGGTTCGCGGGCGTAGAAATCGGGCGAGAAGAAGCCTTCGATGCGCAGGCGCTTCATCAGCACCTGATCGAAGCGGTAGGGACCCGGTACTGGCCCCTGCGCGATGTAGTTGGTGATGAGACCACAGACTGCGACGCGACCGAACAGAGCCATGTTTCCCAGCGCCGCATCCAGAATGGCGCCGCCGACATTGTCGAAATAGACGTCGATCCCCCCCGGGCAGAGCCGTGCGAGTTCGGCTTCGACATCGGCCGCCTTGTAGTCGATCACCCCATCGAAGCCGTATTCGCGGGTCAGCAGGTCACACTTGGCAGAGCCGCCCGCGATGCCGATGACCCGACAGCCTCGCGCCTTGGCGATCTGGCCCGCCATCAGCCCGGTGCAGCCTGCGGCGGCGGAGACGACGAACGTCTCGTCAGCCTTGGCCGCGCCGGTTTCGACCACGCCGACCCATGCGGTCCAGCCGTTGGCACCGTAGATGCCGACGTATTCCTTGAGATCGGCATGGGCATCGTCGAGTGTCGTGCAGTATGTCGCGTCGGGTTCGACGACCGAGAAATCCGCCCACTGGCCGTAGCAGCGGACGCGATCGCCTGCCGTGTAGGCCGGGTGGCGACTGTCCTCGACCACCCCGAGCACCGTACCGATCAGCTTGGCGCCCAGCGGCGTGCCGGGCTGGTAGCTGTCCTCGCGGTCGGTCATGTACATGCGGGTGCCGCTGTCCATCGAGAGCACCTTGTTGCGCACGAGGATCTGGCCTTCGGCGAGCGCGGGCAGCGTTTCCGTCTTCATCTCGAACGCTTCGGCATAGGCATTGCCGACGGGGCGCCGGGCCAGGATCCAGTGGCGGTTTGCGGTGCTCAACGTTTGTCCTCCGGTATCGGTGCAGCCTCCATCAAGCCCGGGATCGCCCGGCAATGCCACTGGCGGAATTGAGCGGCCCACCCTCTCTTTCATCAGTGTGCCCAGCCCCCGATTGCCGATAGCTTCCCGCCATAAAATCTGGGGAGATGTACCTTGGCCGATAAGACCCTGCGGACGTTCTGCCGCTTCTGCCACGCCAGCTGCGCGATGCTGGTCGATGTCGAGGGCGACAAGGTGACGGCGGTGCGGGGCGATCCCGAGAACGAGCTGTTCCACGGCTATACCTGCGTGAAGGGCCGCCAGATGCCCGAGATGCACAACCTGCCCGAACGGCACCTGCGCCCACTGGTGCGCAAGGGCGGGGTGAAGGGGGCCGAGTTCGTCGAGACGTCTACCGCCGAGGCGCTCAAGCTGGTGGCGGACAAGATCAAGGCGGTGATCGCCGAGCACGGGCCGCATGCGGTCGCGCTCTATTGCGGCACCAATGCCTTCCAGAACAGCGCGGTGCTGGGCACGTCCTACGCGCTGGCCGAGGCGATCGGCACGCGCAACTACTATACCAGCGTGACGGTGGACCAGCCGGCCAAGGTCTTCACCACCGCGCGCTACGGCCAGTGGATGGGCGGGCCGAACAACTTCGAGGAATCCGACGTCGTCATGTTCGTAGGCAACAATCCGCTCGTCTCGCACTACACGCCGAGCGGGGGTGTACCGCCGTTCTCGCCCTCGCGGCGCCTGCGCGATGCCAAGGCGCGGGGGATGAAGGTGATCGTGGCGGACCCGCGCCAGAGCGATACCGGCAATCTCGCTGACCTCTACCTGCAGGTGAAGCCGGGCGAGGACCCGGCGCTGCTGGGCGGGATGCTCCACGTCATCATCAAGGAAGGGCTCTACGACCGCAATTTCGTCTCCGCCTACGTCGATGGCTTCGATGCACTGGCCGATGCGGTGAAGGATTTCACGCCCGATCTCGCCGGGGAACGCGCCGGGGTTCCGGCGGAGCAGGTGGTCGCTGCCGCCCGCATGTTCGCCCGTGCCGCCAAGGGCCGCGTGGTGACCGGCACCGGTCCGGAAATGGCAGGCAAGGGCGTGCTCACCGAATACCTCGTGAACGCGCTCAACATTGTCTGCGCGCGGTTCAACCAGGCGGGGGACAAGGTGGCGAACCCGATGGTGTTCATGCCCTTTGCCGCCGGGCCGAAGAAGGCGCAGGTCGCGCCGCCGATGCCGATGTTCGGCGAAGGCTTCGCCCAGTCGCGCATCCGGGGGATCGGTAAGCTGGGCACCGAAATGCCCTGCCCGGTGCTGGCGGACGAGATACTCACTCCGGGCGAAGGCCAGATCAAGGTGCTGATCTCGATCGGCGGCAACCCCGAGATCGCCTTCCCCAACCAGCGCAAGGTGAGAAAGGCCTTGGAAACGCTGGAAATGTTCGTGCAGGTCGATCCCTATATGTCGGCCAGCGCGAAGCGGGCGGACGTGATCCTCGCGCCGTCGATGTGCCTCGAGCGCGAGGACATCAACAACGTCTCGCAGCCCTTCTGCGAGGAGCCCTATGCCCATTATGCCGAGGCGATGGTGCCCGCGCCGGGCGACACGATGGATGAGTACGAGATGCTGTGGTGGATCGCCAAGCATCTCGGGCTCCAGCTGCAACTGCCCGGCGGCCCTTGCTCTATGGAGAGCGTGCCGGACAAGATGACGATGCTCGACCTGATTTCGCACGGCTGCCTCGTCAAGCCGAGCAAGGCGCGCGCGGATTCGCTTGCGAGCGCGACGCCGGGCGGGGCGATGTTCTATCCCGAAGTCCATGCAACCATCGCGCCGGCGGACCCTGATGCCACGAACAAGTTCCAGCTTGGCGCGGGCGACATGCCGTCGGCGTTCGCGGGCTATGCGGCGCGGCGGCCCGAGGCGGACGGGTTCGATTTCAAGCTGATCTCGCGCCGTTCAAAGCACCGCTACAACAGCAACGGGCACATCTCCGAGTTCCTCAAGAAGAAGATGCCGACCAATCCGGCCTACATCAATCCGGAGGACCTCGCGGCGCTGGGCGTGGAAGACGGCGCGGTGATCGAGATCGCCTCGCGCGTCGCCTCGATCCATGCCGTCGCCAGCGCCAGCGACAAGGTGCGGCGCGGGGTGATCTCGATGAGCCATGCCTGGGGCAACGACGATGCCGGCAAGGACGACGTGATGGGCATCGGCGCCTCGACCAACCGCCTGATCGACGACATCCAGGACATGGACCCGATCACCGGCCTGCCGCTGCAGAGCGCGATCCCGGTGCGGGTGATCGCGGCCTGAAAGCGGGGAGCAAAAGCGACAAAAGCGACACCGTGTCGCTTTTGAGAGGCGCTGTTTTCCTGTTTATTGACAGGACCTTGTGCTCGAAAAAGCGACAAGGTGACACATATTGCGTGTGTGCGCCTGAACCGACCATTTCAAAGAGCGTGTGGAGTCTGACAGACCGGGCGGGTGTAGGAAAGGGGTAACCGAGCGGGGCGCCCTGGCTTTCACTGGGTGGCGCCGCGCCTTCAAGGCGGCCCAGTCCCGTGTCGAGCACGGGGCGACGGAAGAATGCCCGAAGCAAAGGGAAAAGGACCCCTCCGACCTGCCTTCGGCAGGCCACCTCCCCATTTGTGCGTTCCGCAAAAATGGGGAGGACCAGAACAAGAGTTGGGCCCATTTGCCCGGGCCGCAAGAATGGGGAGGACCTGAAAAGGAAAAGGCCGCCCCGGTTTCCCGAGGCGGCCCCTTCATCCGGCGTGGAGTTGCCGCCGGGATCTCAGAACTTGAAGCTGCCCTGGATAAAGATCTGGCGGCCGCGGTTGATGGTGAAGACTTCGTCGTCACCGATCGGAAGGCCATTGGTCGGGCCGGCGAGGAACGGACGACCGCCCGAGGTGTTGACGAAGATCTTGTCGGTGATGTTGTTGCCGACCAGCGCCAGCCTCCACTTGCCATCGGGCGCGCCGACCGAGATCGAGGCGTCGATGGTGGCATAGGCGGGCTGCTGGTAGTCCGTGAAGTTTTCCTGCCGGGTATAGTACTTGCCGCTGTAGGCGACGTTGCCCGAGAGGCCGAGTTCCAGCGCATCGCTGAGCGGTGCGGTGTAGTCGAACGCGATATTGCCGGCGAATTCCGGCGCACGCGCGGCGCGGCGGCCACGGATGTTGGGATCGTCAGCCGTGCCGAGCACGCCATCCGGGCCGGTGCCGGTGAAGAAGTCCCGCGTGAACTTCGCATTGGTATAGGCGAGCGAGCCGAACAGGCGCAGGCCATCGACCGGCGGGCGCCAGCTGAAATCGACGTCGATGCCCTTGGTGCTGAGCTGACCGGCATTGGTGGTGACGAACTGGATCGTCGTCGCGTTGAAGTTCTGCACCTGCAGGTTGTTGAACACGTAGTAGTACGCCGTGGCGTTGAACGTGATCGTGCGGTTGGCCAGCTGCGACTTGAAGCCGATTTCGCCGCCCTTGCTGGTTTCCGACTTGAAGATCAGCCCGTTGGCTGCGGCCTGGAACCTGTCGGGAATCAGGAAGTTGGCGAGGTTGCTCGAGGGCAGCGCGCTGTTGTCGATGCCGCCCGACTTGTAGCCGGTCTTGAAGGCAGCATAGACGTTGAAGTCCGGGTTGACCTTGTACCGCAGCGTCACTTCCGGCGACCAGTTGCTGTCGTTGAACTTGATCGGCGGTGTCTTGAAACCGCTCGGCACGAAGCCGAACACCGTCGACAGGAAGGTGTGCATGTAGGGAATTTCGATCGTGTTGACCTTGTCTTCCTTGGTGTAGCGGACGCCGCCGGTCAGCTCGAGCTTGTCGGTGATGTCATAGGTCGCGCTGCCGAAGAGCGAATAGGTGTTGGTCTTCGTGCGGTGCTTCTTGAAGTAGTCGAACGTATTGCCGGTCACTGGATCGGGGAACAGCAGCGAGGCATTGAACGCCTGCTGCGAGGTATCGAACTTGATCACGCGGCTTTCGTAGAAGGCGCCGAGCTGGAAATTGATCGGACCATCATAGCTGCTGACAAGGCGCAGTTCCTGGGTGAACTGGGCCGTCTTGTTGACCGGATCGCTGCCGCCGACGCCCTGCGGCGAACCGGGGGCGTTGACCGCTGCCAGCGCGGGGGCTGAGAACGGCCCGAGCGCTGCGAGCACCAGCGGCGCCCCACTGGGGCGGAATGCCGGGCCGACGCCGAGATAGCTGTAGGAATCGAAGTCGAGCGCCTTGAGATTGAGGTAGCCCGTGGTCGAGACCAGCTTCAGGTTTTCGCCGAGCTTGGCGTCCATCTTTAGGCGTGTGAAGAACACGTCTGTCTGGCCGAAGGGATGGCCCGGATAGCGGCCGCCCGCAGCGCCGCTGCCATCGGGGAACCGGCCCACCAGCGCCGGTGAGGGATCGGACGTGGTGACGTACTTGTCGAGCGGCTTGCAATCCGCGTTCGAGGGGATTGCAATCGCGTTGGGGCCAAGGAACGAGAACAGCACGACCTCATCCGCACGGCCGTTCTTGCCGCACGAAATGTCGGCGGTGCCGATCGCGCCGTCGTTGGTGTTGCGGGTGTAGGTTGCCTTGAGGTTGGCGGTGAAGTCGCTCGACGGTTCCCACTGCAGCGTGACGCGGCCGACGAAATCGGTGAGGCCGCGGTTGCGCAGCTTGGCCGGGGTCGTCGGGTTGATCTTCACGTATTCCTTGACGTCGTTGTACTGGCCGGCGACGCGGATGCCCAGCGTATCGGTCAGCGGGCCCGAGACGTAGCCGCTGACGAGATAGCCCTTCTCTTCGAATTCATAGGAAGCGCTGCCGCCGTACTGCCAGGTCTTGGTCGGATCGGCGGTGCGGATCTGGATGACGCCGGCCGAGGCGCTCTTGCCGAAGTAGAGCGACTGCGGGCCCTTGAGCACGTCGATCTGCGCCGGGTCGGCAAAGCCGGCCTGAAGCAGGCGGCTGGTCGAGACCTGCACGCCGTCGAAATCGATCGCCACGGCGCTGTCGAACGCGGCGGAAATGTTGGACGAGCCGACACCGCGCAAGCTGATCTGCGCACCTGCGCCGGAGCCGCCGACCTGGACGTTGAGCGTAGGGATGCGGCTGACGATGTCAGCCGGCTTGGTGACGTTGTACTTGGTGAGCGTGTTGGCGCTGATCGCGGTGATCGTCAGCGGCACGTTCTGCAGCGATTCCGCGTCGCGGCGGGCGAACACGGTGATTTCCTCGGTCGTCGCCGGCGCGTCACTGGCGGCGGCACCTTCCGCCGGAGCCGCAGCATCGGCAGCATGAGCCAGCCCCGGCAGCATCAGTGAAGTGGCAGCCGCACCGGCAAAAAGCGCGGCGCGGAACGGCGACACGACGGTCCTCATCCCCATAGCAATCCTCCCAACTTTGTGGCGGCAGATATCTAGCTGTATTTACTAGATTTTCCGCCCACAATCCCGGTTACTAAGCTAGGGCGCGGGGGGCGAACAGCAACTATCAGAAATAGGGACAGGCGGCGGGTTTTTGTGCGCGGTGTTGCTGCAAAAACGCACGGATTCCGTAAGGTCCGATCTGAATGTAATTGCTGCGTGCCGTCACCGGCTTCTGGGCGGGGTCTCGCTTTCCAGCCAGCGGTTCAGCTTGTTGTGAAAATCGCGGATCTTGCTTTCCTGATAGCTCGCGAAGATCACCTCGCCCTTGGGATGATTGTGCAGGCCCTTCTGGACGGCGGCGTGATTGAGCCCGTCCTGGTTGAAGATCTTGTTGAGATAGCTGCCGAATTCGGTCGCCTTGGTGTAATCGTCCTCCAGATCGAGGAAGGTGCACTTGGCTGGCGCCGGGCGCTCTGCGCCTTCGGGCACCTGCACCATGTACATGACCTCGTGGAGCGACTGCTCCGGATTGTCCCCGTCGGGCCGGAAGCGGTAGAAGATCGGATTGAAATCCGCCCACGGATGCAGGTTGGGGAACACCGAGTAGAAGATCGCGTCGATCATGTCGGCGTCGCTGAACTGGTCGATCTTGTCGCCCCACTGCGGGCGCATGAGCTCGCGCCGGTCGCGCGCAGCATCGGCGCGGAAATCCTCGGTTGAGGCACTGGCAAAGCGGGTGGGCATGTTTTCCTCGCCCGGTGCGATCTTGCCGCCGATCCAGTTGCACATGTGCGCATCGGCGCTGACGACTTCGCCCTCGATATGCGCGCCGGTCATGTCGAACAGACCGGTCTTCCCGTCGGGCCGCGTGACTTCGACGCGGTTTTCCTCGATGCGGCGATAGACGTGGCCCGAAAGCGGATGGCGGAAGCTGGTGAAGGCCTGGCCTTCGGGGAAGGCGCTGGGGTCCGGTGCATCGAGATCGGTGTGCGCGCTCGGCGGGCCCGAGGCCGACATGGCGCGGCTGATGTTCGGCCAGACGTCGTACTTGGAGCCGGTATCGAGGAACATCGGCAGCAGCTCGGGGTGCGTGCCGACAACGTGGTAGGATTCCATGAAGGCTTCCTGCGCCACTTTCCAGTTGCACGGTAGGCGCTTCACCATGTGCGCGGCCTTGTAGCGGCGCTTGAACGGCAGCGAGAAATGGCGGTCGATATCGCCGAGAAAATCGGCAAGCGGCTCGGCATTCGGGTCGGGATTGATAAACACGAAACCGCCCCAGTGGCCGACCGAGACCGCGGGGAGGGAATATTCCTCTTCGGTGACGCTCGGGAAATCCCAGTGGCTGGGCACTTCCTTGAGCTTGCCATCGAGGTGCCACGACCAGCCGTGGAACGGGCAGCGCAGCACCTTGAGGCCCTTTTTGTGGGCCTCGCACAATTGCCGGCCGCGGTGGAGGCAGGCGTTGGGGAAGGCCTTGACCGCGCCGGGGCCGTCGCCCGAGGCATTGCGCACGAGGATGTAGGAGAGACCGGCGATCTCGTAGACATGGGTGTCGCCGACATTGGGAATGTCGTCTTCATGGCAGGCCATCTGCCACACGCGCTTCCACAGCCGCTCGACCTCGCGCTCGTGCTCTTCCTTGCTCCAATAGCGGTGGGTGGCGACCTTGGTGACGCCGCCGGGATAGGGCGAATCCTCGAGGTAGACGGCCGGCGGCGGAACGGTGTCCGCCTTGATCACGTCGTTGTAGGTCACACCGGCTGTGCGGTCGTGCCCGGTCTTGGTTTCCACCATTTGTCCGCTCTCCCTAGGACTTACAGGGCAGTCTACGCTTGCGGGGAAGGCGGACCATTCATCATTTTGAGGGGACCGCGCTCCATGCCGCCAGCGGCGTGGAGGTAGAACAGCGCGGCCGGGACGGCGAAGGCGGCGCTGACGCCGATCACCGCCCAGGTCAGGGCCTTGGCGCCCAGCATCGGGGTCAGGCTGGTGCTGGCATAGCCGATCAGGAACAGCCCGAGCGCCTGGCCGATGAGGTTGTTGAAGATCATCGCGACGGCCATCGCCATGGCGCGCTCATCTGGCCGCACCGCGAGCTGGATCAGCGAGACGGTGGGCGCCTGCGCGGTCAGGAAGACGAGATAGCCGCACGAGAACAGGCCGAGAAAGGTCCAGAAGTTCGTGCTCTGGAGTGCGGCGAGGTAGATCGGCAGGCACGCAAGGGTGGCGATGGCAGGGAGCCAGGCGCGCCAGCGCGCATCCCGCCGCACCAGCCAGTCGGTGAGATAGCCGCCCAGCAACGGCCCGGGAATGCCGCCAAGGACGAAGGCAAGGCCAAGGTAGAAACCCACGTCGGCGGTCGTGACGGGAAATCCGCGCAGCATGATCGCCGCAAGCCAGGTGGCAAAGCCATAGCCCGTCACGATCATGCAGCCGAAGGCGAGGCTGGCGGCAAGGAACACGCGGTTGGCAAAGAGTTCCCGAATCCCGGTGAACCATGCGGCCATGCCCTCCGCCATGCTGACCTTGTCCGGGATCGGGCGGCCGCCAGGTTCCTTCACCGTCAGAAAGACAAACAGCGCGAAGATGATGCCGGGAATGCCGAGCAGCAGGAAGGTCATCCGCCAGCCGACCGCATGGGCCAGCACCCCGCCGAGAATGAGCCCGGCGGCGGTGCCGAGCGTGGGGCCGAGGAAATAGATGCCCATCGCGCGGCCCAGCTCGTGGCCCTTGAAGGTCTGGGTGAGGAGCGACGTGCCCGCCGGGCCGCTGCCCGATTCGCCAATGCCAACGCCCATGCGCGCGAGGAAGAAGGTCCAGAAACCCGTCGCCATCCCGCACAGCGCGGTCATCAGGCTCCACGAGGCGATCGACACCGCGATGATCAGCGGCCGGCTCATCCGGTCCGCCAGCCAGGCGATGGGCAGGCCGCAGACGACATAGAGCACGGTGAAAGCAAAGCCGGTGATCAGGCCGATCTCGGTATCGCTCAGCGTGAAGGCGTGCTTGATGTCCTCGAGCATGATCGAGAGGATCAGCCGGTCGGCAATATTGAGCATCCCGCCGAAGGTGATCACGGCGAGCACGAACTGGCGGTAGTGGCGATGCTCTCCCAAGATGCCCGCTCCTTGTTATGGCATAGGGCTAGGCATTCGCAGGCGCGGCGGCGACTAACACAAAGGGGGAGGCCTCGGCGGGCCGCCTATCATTTTCAATGCCTACCATTTTCAATCATCGTCGCCCCCCGGCTTTGATGCCACGATGCTTGGCACAAACGGGGCCGGGGCGAGCCGGCCTGATCCTGCGGGAAAGGTCATATGACGCAGCTTGAGCCCATTGCCGAAAACCTGTGGACCAACGAGGCGGAGCCGGCGCTGATCGGCGGGCGGCTGCCGAGCGGCAAGATCGTGTTTCCCTATCCCAGTGGCGATGCGGCGGAAGGTGTCGAGCCCTGGCGCCTGTCGCGCAAGGGCACGCTGTGGTCGTGGACCCGGCAGGACTTCCAGCCGAAGGAGCCCTACGAGGGGCCTGAGCCGTTCCAGCCCTACCTCCTCGGCTATGTCGAGCTGCCCGGCGAGGTGATCGTCGAGACGCGCATCGTCGATTGCGTGCTCGAGGATCTGAGGCTCGGCATGCCGATGGAATTCGTGGTCGCGCCGTTCGATGCGACCCGTTCGACTTATGCGTTTCGTCCGGAGAAAGCGTGATGGAAGACGTCTATATCATCGGGGCCGGCATCCACCCCTTCGGCCGCACTGATGGCCGCTCGGGCCGCGATCAAGGTGTCTACGCGGTGCGGCAGGCGATGGCCGATGCCGGGATCGAGTGGACCGACGTGGGCTGCGCCTATGGCGGCTCGGCCGCCGCAGGCAGCGCGGACATCATGGTCAACGAACTGGGCCTTACCGGCCTGCCGTTCATCAACGTGGCCAACGGCTGCGCGACGGGCGGCTCGGCGCTGGCCTCTGCGCGCAATGCCATCGCGGCGGGCGAGTTCGATGTGGCGCTCGCGGTCGGCTTCGACAAGCACCCGCGCGGCGCGTTCAACGCCAAGCCGCGCGAATATGGCCTGCCCGAATGGTACGGCCAGACCGGGATGATGCTGACGACGCAGTTCTTCGCGCTCAAGATCCAGCGCTACATGCAGCTTTACGGGATCAGCCGCGAGACGCTGGGCCGCGTGGCGGAGAAGGCCTTCCGCAACGGCGTCCATGCCGATCACGCGTGGCGGCGTTCGCCGGTCGATCTGGAGACGATCCTCAACTCGCCGATGGTGAACGATCCGCTGACAAAGTACATGTTCTGCGCGCCTGCGGAAGGTGCGGTGGCGCTGATCCTGGCGAGCGGCAAGAAGGTGCGCGAACTGGGCGCGGATGCGGTGAAGATTGCCAGCGTCGCCGTCCGCACGCGCCCGCCCGGCTCGTTCGAGGTGTTTGCACCCTCGGTCGATATCGAGAATGGCGGCAAGCCCACGATCCTCGCTTCCAAGGCAGCGTTCGAGCAGGCCGGCATTGGGCCGGAGGACATTTCGGTGGCCCAACTGCAGGACACCGAGTCCGGCGCCGAGATCATGCACATGGCCGAGAACGGTTTCTGCAAGGACGGCGATCAGGAGCAGTGGCTGCGCGAGGGCCGGACCGAGATCACCGGCAAGCTTCCGGTCAATACCGACGGCGGCTGCCTTGCCTGCGGCGAACCGATCGGCGCATCGGGCCTGCGGCAAGTCTACGAAAACACCGTGCAGCTGCGCGGACGCGGCGGCGGGCGGCAGGTGCCCGGGAGCCCCAAGGCGGCCTACAGCCACGTCTATGGCGCGCCCGGCCTTTCCGGCGTTTGCATTCTGGAGCGCTGATTGATGGGCAAGATGACCGGCAAGGTCGCGCTGATTTCGGGCGGCGCTGAAGGGATCGGCGGCACGGTGGCCGAGCTGTTCGTGGCCGAAGGCGGCAGCGTGATGCTGGGCGACTTGCAGCTGGACAAGGCCAAGGCCCATGCCGCGAGGCTGGGGCCGAACGCGGATGCGGTGCAGCTTGATGTCCGCAGCCTCGAGCAGTGGGAAGCGGCGGTTGCGGCGACTTTGGCGCTCTTCGGCAAGCTGACGACTTTGTGCAATATCGCAGGCATTTCGGAGCCGGGGAACACCGTCGACGTCGATCTCGACAGCTGGCACCGCCATATCGACATCAACCTGACGGGCAGCTTCTATGGCTGCCGCGCCGCGATCCCGGCGCTGGCGGCTTCGGGTGAACCTGCGACGATTGTCAATGTCGGTTCGATGCTGGCGCAGCGCGCTTCGGGCAATATGGCGGCCTATTGCGCGTCCAAGGCGGGCGTGACGCATCTGACCCGCACCGTGGCGCTCGATTGCGCCGAGCGCGGCCTCAGGATCCGCGCCAACACGGTGCATCCGGGTGCGATCCGCACGCCGATGTACAACCGCTATCTCAACGCTGGCGGGGTGACGCCGGAGCAGATCGAGGCGGTGATGGCCTCCGCGCATCCGATGGGGCGCGTGGGCGAGCCCGACGAAGTGGCGCGGGCGATCCTGTTTCTGTCTTGCGAGGATTCGAGCTTCACGAGTGGCACCGACCTCAATGTCGACGGAGCCAGCGCGATCAGGAGTTGAGAGGGAATTCCTACCCCTCGTCCGTTCGTCCCGAGCGAAGTCGAGGGAGTTTTGGCCGAGCGTAGCCGAGGTCTTGTGCGGAGTTGGTTCTCGGCTTCGCTCGAACGGGTCCCTCGACTTCGCTCGGGACGAACGGCGTAAAAACAAGGGCTGCGCATGACAGCCGGCATAACGAAGGAGAGATGCAAGATGGCACTGGTATCCGTCGTGGGCGCAACCGGTCGGCAAGGGCTGGCTCAGGTGCGCCAGCTTGTCGCTGCGGGGCATCAGGTCCGCGCCCTGTCGCGCAACGAGAAGCCTGACCTTGGGCCGACCAACGCCGATATCGAGACGCGGGTGATCGATCTTTATGACCGCTCGACGTACGTGAAGGCGCTCGAGGGTTCGGACGCGGTGTTCTACAACCACCCGCTGCAGCTCAGGGATTCCCGCGCCGAGCTCGCCGGCTGGATCGGCGCGGCGGCGAAGGAAGTCGACGCCAAGCGTTTCGTCTGGAACACCTCGAGCTGGATCCCGGACAAGCCCGGCGATGCTTTCACTTATGCGGGCAACACGGCGGGCATCAACGCGCTGTTCCGCTCGGGCGTGCCGGCCACGGTGTTCGGCTCGGTGCTGTTCATGGACAACCTGCTGACCAACTGGGCGCGCCCGTTCATCGTCCACGAAAGCCGCTACGTCTATCCGCACAAGCCGACGCTGGGTGCGAACTGGATCAGCCTGGATGATGTCGCCAAGATCATGATCCACGCGATGGACCGGCCGGACATGGAAGGTACGTGGATGAACATCGGCGGGCCGGAGCGGCTGCTGCCGCCGCAGGTCGCGCAGATCCTCTCGGACCACTTCGGGCGGACGATCAAGTATGATCCGTGCACACCGCAGGAGTTCGGCGACCTGCTGGTCGGCGCGTTGGGGGATTCGATGGCCGAGGAAGAGCGGGGGCCCTTCTCGGCAGGCATTGCGGCGTTCTACGAATACAACAACAATGCGCCGACGAGGCCCTTCGAGGTGAATGTCGAGGCGATGATGGAGCGGCTGCCGGGGATCGAGCTGGAAACGCTGGCGCAGTGGGTGGCGCGGCAGGACTGGTCCGACACGGCGCACCGGCCTTCGGCGGGATAGATCCGCTCCACTTATGGCCCCGCTCACCCTGAGCTTGTCGAAGGGTGCTGGTGCTTCCGTTGCGGTTGATGCTTCGACAAGCTCAGCATGAGCGGTCGGGGGTGGGAAATCCCACCTTGCAGGGTATGGACAAGAAACCGGCGCGGTGCGACCAACCGCGCCGGTTTTCTGTTTGTGGATGAGGCATTTCATGCGGCTTCTCGGGATTTCGGCGCTGGCTCTGGCATTGGGACTCAGCACCGCGGCGCTGGCGGCGGACAAGCCGGCTGACGCGGCCAAGCCTGCCGAGGCGGCCAAGGCGGCGCCTGCGGGTCTGTTCCAGCCGGAGGAAGTCGCGAGCGAAGGTTCGGTCACCGTGCGCGGTGCGAAGATCGACTACAAGGCGGTGGCGGGCACGCTGGTTATCCATCCCAAGGGCTGGGACGATGCGGCCAAGCCCAAGGCGGAGGCCTCCAGCGACGAGGCGCCGGCCGAAGCCTCGATGTTCTACACCGCCTATTTCAAGAAGGGTGCGCCCGCTGCGGACCGGCCGATCCTGTTCGTGTTCAACGGCGGGCCGGGGTCGGCGACCGTCTGGCTCCACATGGGCGCGTTCGGGCCGCGCCGGGTGGTGACGGCGGATGGCGGCCATACCCCGCCGGCGCCCTACAAGGTGGTCGACAACGGCGAGAGTCCGCTCGATGTGGCGGACCTCGTGTTCATCGATGCGCCGGGGGCGGGGTTCAGCCGGATCGCGGGGAAGGACAAGGAGAAGGCGTTCTACGGCATCGACCAGGACGTCTATGCCTTCGCCGATTTCATCAAGCAGTTCCTCGGCAAGTACCAGCGCTGGAACTCGCCGCGCTACCTCTTCGGCGAAAGCTATGGCACGCCGCGCGCGGTGGCGCTGGCGGCGCGGCTGCAGGGGACGGACGCGGTCGACTTCAACGGGATCATGCTGCTTTCGACCACGCTGGCGTTCGATTTCTGGGCCGATGCGCCGCAGTGGAACCCCGGCAACGACCTGCCCTATATCGCGGTGCTGCCGACCTATGCGGCGACGGCGTGGTATCATGGCCGCGTGCCCGGCGGGCGTCCGGCGGCGTTGGAGCCGTTCCTGGCCGAGGCCGAGAAGTTCGCAACCGGCGACTATGCCGCCGCGCTGATCGAGGGGAATGACCTTCCGGCGGATCGCAAGCAGGCGGTGGCCGAGAAGCTGGCGCGCTATACGGGCCTTGCCCCCGCCTACATCCTGCGCTCGAACCTCAGGGTCAATCTCGGCCAGTTCAACCGCAATCTGATGGACGAAACCGGGCAGACCGTGGGCCGGCTCGATACGCGCTTTGCCGGGCCGAGCCTCGACGTGCTGAGCAAGGAGGCGGACTATGATCCGCAGTCGACCGCGATCAGTTCGGCCTATGTCTCGGCGTTCAACGATTATGCGCGGGGCAAGCTGGGATACGGCGCGGGCAAGGCGTTCAAGCTGTTTGCCAGCATAAGTGAATGGGACCTCAAGCACACGCCGCCGGGCGCCGGTAGTCCGGTGGAAGGTGCGGCGAACCTGCTGCCGGACCTTGCCTTCACGATGAAGACCAACCCGACGCTGCGGGTGCTGGTGCTGGGCGGGTACTATGACACCGCGACGCCCTATTTCGAGGGGCGCTTCCAGATGCGGCACCTGCCCGTGCCGGAGAACCTGCGCGCGAACATCTCGTACAAATACTACCCGTCAGGCCACATGGTCTATGCGCACGAGGATTCGCTGAGGGCGCTGCACGAGGATGTGGCGGCGTTTGTGAGGGGGCGCGGCAACTAGGCGGCGTTCGCCGCCAGCCAGCGGCGCGTGGCCTCCGCCACCGCCTTGGCCCGCTCGCCTGGATCGGGGAAGCCGTCGCGCAGGGCCTTGGAGCGCAGTTCGATGCTGAGCGGGATGCCGGGCGGGAGGCCTTTGTAAATATCCACGAGGGCCAGCGCGCCTTCGCCGCATTGTTCGCGAAGGTCGATGGCGTCCTCGATGATGGCTGGGAAATTCGCTGGATCGGGGCGCTTGGCGGGCGCGTCGCAGAATTGCGCGTAGGGGAGCAGTTCGCGCGGGATGCGGGCGATATCGGCGATGCTGCTTTGCGAGCGGTCGACGTGGATCGGATCGATCAGGAGGGCACGCAGCGGGTGGGCGACCTGATGCAGCACGCCGAGGGCCATGGTGAGGTTCTTGACCTCCGTGAAGATGCCGAACTCGAGCGCGACGCGCAGGCCGGTGCCTTCGGCGTGGACGCAGAGCTCATGCAGGCGCGCAGCGGTCTTGCCCATGTCCGGCTCCGATGAGACGCACAGCACGTTCTGCGCGCCAAGTTCGGCTCCGACATCGATGACCTTCTTGTGGAGGGTCATGTCGCTTCCGGGCTGGATCCAGATCACTTCGACGTCGACCACCGGCAGGCCCGTATCCGCGAGTGCGGCGCGCGCTTCACGCGTGGTTGTGTCCGTCCACGTCTCGGGATCGACCCAGAGCCCGACCGCATCGAACCCGCCGAACTGCGCGGCGCGGATCGTCTCGACAGGGCCGAATTCGGGGACGACGCCCGAGGCGAGGCTGATCGGGTTCATCAGATGGAACTGCCGCCGTCGATGCGGAACTCGGCGCCGGTGGTGAAGCCGGATTCGTCGGAGGCGAGGTAGACTGCGATGGCGGCGATTTCCTCAGGGGTGCCGATGCGGCCGATGGGGTGGACGGCGACCCAGCCGGCGTAGACTTCGTCGGGGTTGGGCACTTGCGCCAGCACCTTGTCGAGGATCGGGGTGCGGATCACGCCGGGGTGGATCGAGTTGCAGCGGATGCCGTAGCCGCTTTTGCCGCAATGCGCGGCGATCGACTTGGTCATGTGCGCGACGGCGGCCTTGGCGCCGTTGTAGGCGACGAGATCGGCATTGGCGCGAATGCCCGCGAGCGAGGACATGTTGATGATCGAGCCGCCGCGCTCTTTCATGGCCGCCACCGCATACTTGCAGCCGAGGAACACGCCGACGACGTCGATCTCGAACTCGTGGCGGAACTGCTCGAGCGTGACTTGCTCGATGTTCCCGGCGGTGGTGATGCCGGCGTTGTTGATCACGCAATCGACGGTGTCGAGGCCGGCGAAGGCGGCGGCCCAATCGGCTTCCTGCGTCACGTCGAGATGGACGTAGCGGGCCTTGGCGCCGAGTTCTGCGGCGAGGGCTTCGCCGCCTGCGTCATCGATGTCAGCGATCACGACGCTGGCGCCCTCCGCCACGAAGCGCCGCGACATGGCGGCGCCGAGGCCGGAGGAGCCGCCGGTTATCAGCGCGGTCTTGCCGTTCAATCGCATGATTTTTGTCCTCTCAGTTTCCGCTCGTGTCGAGCGAAGTCGAGACACCGTGCGCCGCGTCTGGTGTCTCGACTTCGCTCGACACGAACGGAGTGGGTTTAGCTTCTGGGTGCATTGGCCGGATCGACGCGCTCCCAGTCGTGGTACGCCTGCCGCGCCACGATCAGCCAGCGCCCGTCCCGCTTTTCCATGCGGTCGCAATAGCGCCCGGCCACGATCCAGTCGGTTGCCTTGCCATGGGTCGGCACCGGGGTGCCTTCGGTGTGGCCGGCCTCGATGAAGTGGTAGGCGACGAAGTTGGCTTCGGTCTCCACGCTCAGGCCGTCAGCCGCAAATGCGAAGTGGACATTGCCGATGGTGTGGTGCGTCGCGGGGATCGTGCTGAGGACAGCACTGGCAAAACCGATAAACTCGTCCGGCGAGCCCACGAAGGTGGAATGGCGGTGGATATGGTCATCGGCGAAGCAGGAGCGGACCAAAGCCCAGTCTTTCCGGTCGATTCCCTTGCAATAGCGGTGGAGCAGATCGCGCACTTCCTCGCGTGCCAGCAGCTCCTCTGTCGTCACCGCCACGGCCTCACCCCTCTCTTTTGCTAGTAACGTCTGCCTAGCATCCGGGGTGAATTGGTGGGAACTTGGCAATAATGAGAGGGACGCCGCGTATGGGCAGGCTTTCGGGAAAAGTGGCGATCATCACCGGCGCGGCCAAGGGCCTCGGCGAGGCGGATGCGCGCATGTTCGTGCGCGAAGGGGCGCGGGTGGTGCTGACCGATGTGGACAGCGCGAACGGCGAACGCGTCGCTGCCGAACTCGGCGAGATGGCGGAGTATCGTCATCTCGACGTGCGGCACGATGCCGAATGGCGCGTGCTGGTCGATGATGTGGTCGCGCGGCACGGCAAGCTGGATATCCTCGTCAACAATGCTGGCGTGGTCGAGCTGGGCGATATCGAGACGCAGACCGAGAAGGACTATCGCTTCATCATGGCGGTCAGCGCGGACGGCACCTGGTTCGGCTGCCAGCACGCGGTGCGCGTGATGAAGGAAACAGGTGGCGGCTCGATCATCAACATGGCCTCGATCGCCTCGGTCCAGGGCGAAAGCGCGGTTGCAGCATATTGCGCAGCAAAAGGCGCGGTCGAGGGGCTGACGCGGGCGGTCGCGGTGCATTGTGCGAGGGCCGGCTACAACATCCGCTGCAATTCGATCCACCCGGCGGGCATCCTTACGCCGATGGTGATGGAAGTGGGCCGGCAGGCGGCGCTGATGCGCGGCGCGGAAGAAGCGCTCAACGCAGGGCCGCTGGTCAAGCTCGGCGAGCCGGACGACATTGCCTACACGGTGACGTTCCTCGCCTCGGACGAGAGCAAGTTCATCAACGGCGCGGCGATCCGCGTCGATGATGCAAGATCGGTGATTGCGGGAAATCCCTGAGATTTCAGCCCCCAATGGAGTGCGGCCAATGATGGATCAGCAGACGGTCGAGACGATCAAGCGGCTGATGGAATGGGAAGCGGGGCGCAGCGCGCCGCCCGAGGGCTTCCCGTCGCTGCCGGACATGCCTGCCGGGCGCTATACCAGCCAAGAATACTACGACCTCGAGCAGCAGTACATCTGGAAGAAGAGCTGGCTGTTCGCGGCGCACCTCGATGAAGTGCCGGAGCCGGGCAGCTTCATGCAGTGGGACAATGCCGGTCAGCCGCTGATCATCGTCCACGGCATGGATGGCGTGGTCCGCGCGTTCTACAACACCTGCCGCCACCGCGGCGCGCCGGTCGTCACTGTGCAGCGCGGGCGCAGCCCCCGCCTGATGTGCGGCTATCACAACTGGACCTACAAGACCGACGGCGAGCTCGTCGGCGTGCCGGAATCCCAGGATTTCGGCCCTGCATTCGACAAATCGTGCCGCAGCCTGATCGGCGTGCGCTGCGAGATGTATGGCAAGCTGATCTTCGTCAACCTCGATGAAAACGCGATTGGCCTGCGTGAGTGGATGGGGCCGCTGTGGGACGAGTGGGAGGAGTTCGCCTTCGACCGGATGCGCCTTGCATCACGCCAGTCGTTCGATCTCAAGTGCAACTGGAAAGTGGCGATGGAGGCCAACATGGAAGTCTACCATGTGCCCTTCATCCATGCCCAGACCGTGGCGCCGCTGGTCGATCACAAGCGCAACGTGAACACGATCTTCCCCGGCGGCCACGCGCGGATGATCGCGCCGCCGCCGAAGAATACCAACCGGGCGCACGTGCGCGCGATCGACAATCCGCCGGAATGGCAATCGGTCGAGACGGTGGGCGAGCTGGGGCGGACCACCACACAGAGCTACACGATGTTCCCCAACTGGGTCTCGCCGCTCTCGAACTTCTTCATTCCGCCGCTGATCTTTTGGCCAACCTCGCTGAACACAACCCGGCTCGAGCTGATCACCATGGCGCTCGACTGGGGCGATGGCCCGACGCCTGATCTTTGGACCGTGCCCGACGGCAAGGGCGGGCGCGAGATGAGCCCGATCATCCAGGAAGACACCCAGTTCGGCGAGGCGATCCAGAAGTCGATGGAAAGCGACGGGTTCAAGTCCGTGCCGCTGAGCTATCAGGAAGCGCGCATCTACAGCTTCCACCAGACCTGCGACAAGATGATCGGGCTGGACCGGGTGCCGCCGCACCTCGCCGTGAAGCAGGTCATCGGCAAGGACTGGGTCTGGCCGAACGATCCGCGCGTTGCCCTGATGGAGCGTGAGGCCGAACCGGCATGAGCATCCTCGACAGCTTTCGCATCGACGGGCGGGTGGCGGTCGTTACCGGTGCGGGCAAGGGGATCGGGCGCGCGATTGCCATCGCGCTGGCCGAAGCGGGGGCGGATGTGGCGCTCGGCGCGCGGACGACGGCGGACATCGACGCGGTGGCGGAGGAAATCCGTTCGCGCGGTCGGCGGGCGATTGCCGTGCCGACCGATGCGACCTCGATGGAGGCGCTGGAGAACCTCGCGGCCCGCGCTGCGGCGGATCTCGGTTCCGTCAGCATTTGGGTGAGCAATGCGGGCGGCATTCCTGATGGCAATCCGCGCTATCTGACCAAGACGACGGAAGCGAGCTGGGACGCGCAAGTCGATCTCAACCTCAAGGCTGTCTGGATGGGCGCGGTGGTTGCGGCCAAGGCGATGGGTGAAGCGGGGGGCGTGATCCTCAACACCTCCTCGCGCGCGGCGTTCGGACCGCAGGCGAAGAACGGGCCTTATGCTGCGGCGAAGGCGGGCGTGAACAGCCTCACCAGGACGCTCTCGCGCGAACTGGCACCGAAGATCCGCGTGAATGCAGTCGGGCCGGGGCCGATCCCCACGCAGAACTTCAACGAGTGCATGCGCACCGGGGATGAAGCTGCGCGCGAGGCGCTGCGGGAGATGATGCGCATTCCGCTCCAGCGGTATGGCCGCGAGGAGGACATCGCGGCAGCCGCAGTCTATCTGTGTTCGCCGGCCTCGGGCTGGGTGACGGGGCAGTGCCTCTACATCGACGGAGGGCTGTGAGGTGAACGAGACGACCGACGTTCTGATCGTCGGCGCGGGTGCGGCGGGCATGGCGGCGGCGCTGTCCGCCCATGCGGCGGGTGCGGCGGTCACGCTGGTCGAGAAGGGCGACCGGCTGGGCGGCACGGCGGCGGTTTCGGGCGGGATCATCTGGGCGGCGAACAATCCGCGCATGCAGGCGGCGGGCATGGCCGACAGCGAGGACGACGCGCTCGCCTATTTCGGCAGCCTCGATCACGGCGAGATGGATGCCGAAGTGCTCGGCGCCTTCGTGCGCGAGGCGCCCGGCGCGCTGGCGTTTCTGGAGGAGGCGGGTGCGCTGGAGGTCAGCATCCTGCCGGGCTATCCGGACTATTACCTCGACCGGCCCGGTGCGAAGCCCGAAGGCGGGCGGGCGCTGGACAACGAACTGTTCGACTTCACCACGCTGGGGCAGTGGGCGGAGAAAGTGTTCAGCGACGGCGTGATCCAGCGGATGATGCTGCGCGAGACACCGCTCGGCGGGAGCAGCGGGTTTGTCGATCCGGCGGAGCTGAAGCGCCGCGCGGATGCGGACTTGCGCGGGTTCGGGCAGGCGATGGTCGGGCGGCTGCTGGCGGCGTGTCTGGCGCGCGGGATCGAGCCGCAGTTGGGCATGAAGGCCGAGCGGCTGATCGTGGAAGCGGGCCGCGTGGTGGGCGTGGACTTTGCCGGTGGCCGCAGCATTCGCGCGGAACGCGGCGTGATCCTTGCGACCGGCGGGTTCGAATGGAACGAGGCGCTCAAGAAGACGTTCCTGCGCGGGCCGCTCGATATGCCGGCCTCGCCGCCGGGCAATACCGGGGATGGGCTGAAGCTGGCGATGGCGGTCGGTGCGGGGCTGGGCAACATGACCTCCGCCTGGTGGGTGCCGACGCTTTCGCCCGAAGGTGCGCATTGGCCAGGCGGCCAGCAGCGCGCCGCGCCGGTGCTGATCGAGCGGACCTTGCCGCATAGCCTGCTGGTCAACCGGGCGGGGAAGCGGTTTTGCAACGAGGCAAACAACTATTCCTCACTCGCGGGGGCCTTCCACCTCTTCGATCCGGCGACGTACGATTATCCGAACAATCCGGCGTGGCTGGTGTTCGATGCGCAGTACCGGGCGCGCTATCCCTTGGGCACGGTTATGCCGTTCGATGCGCTGCCGGAGTGGGTTTTCGTGGCCGATACGCTGGAGGAACTGGCGGCGAAGATCGGCGTTGATGCTGCGGCTTTTGTGCAGACGGTGGAGCGGTTCAACGCCCATGCTGCAAACGCCGAAGACCCCGATTTCTTACGCGGTGTGAGCCAGTACGATCGCTTCTACGGCGACCGTTCGCGGCCCGGTGCGGCGGCGACTCTCGGGCCTCTTGTGCAGGGGCCGTTCCATGCGGTGCAGCTGAAGCTGGGCGCGCTGGGGACCAATGGCGGGGCGCGGACCAATGCGGCGGCGCAAGTGCTGGACGTGGAGGGCGAGCCTATCCCGGGGCTCTATGGCGCGGGCAATGTGATCGCGTGCCCGACGGGGAGCGTCTACGCGGGCGCGGGCGGCACGCTCGGCCCGGCGCTGACATTCGGATGTATCGCCGGGCGGACGGCTGCCCGGTTGGCCAATCAGTAAGGAAACACGCATGAAGCGCATTCTGGTGCTGGGCGCGACGGGCGACCAGGGGCATCCGCTGCTGACGCGGCTGATCGCGGCGGGGCTGACGCCGGTCGCGGCGCTGCGCAATCCGAAGGCGCTGGCGGGAACCGAATTCGCGGATGTCGAGACGGTCGCGGCGGATATCTACGACGAGGCTTCGATGATCGCGGCGGCCAAGGGCATGGACGCGATTGCCGCGCATCTCCCTTTCGTGTTCGACCGCGATCTCGCGCAGAAGATGGGCGCCAGCATCGCGGCTGCTGGCAAGGCGAACGGGATCAAGCGCATCGTCTTCCACACCAGCTGCCATATCGCCGACGAGGATATCGGCAGCCCGGCGATGGATGGCCGGCGCGACATCATCAAGGCGATTGCAGGGAGCGGCTGCGAATGGGCGATCATCGAGAGCCGCGTGTTCATGGACAACATGATCCGCAGCTGGAACAAGCCGGGGATCGTCAACAGCGGCGTGTTCGCCTACCCGGCCAAGCCCGACCTCAGGATCTCCTGGATTTGCCTCGATGACGTTGCAGCCTTCATGGTCGAGGCGCTGACCAATCCTGATCTCCCGAGCGGGCGCTACAAGGTCGGCGGCCCGGAAGCGCTGGTGGGCGATGAAGTGGCGGCGACGCTGAGCAAGGTTTCGGGCAAGCAGATCGTGTTCAAGAGCATGACGCCGGACGACTTTGCCTCCGCGATGAGCCTGCTAGTGACCGGATCGCCGGATGTGAAGCCCGCCTCGATCTATGACGGGATGGCGCAGTTCTACCGCTGGTACAATGCGCAGCCGGTCTCGCCGCTGGTGGTGACGTCCGAGGAAATGGCCAAGCATTTCAAGCACAAGCCCGCCAGTCTTGCCGAATGGGCAGCGCGGCAGGACTGGAACGATCCGCGCGATCCGGCGCTGCCGACGCGGCTGGCGGGGATGGTGGGGTGATGCCCTTTGGGGCTCATTCAATTCGGTAGGTCCGCATGCGCGGCGGCGGCGCTAGTCTCGGTGCCAAGACAACCTTTCAGGGGAGAATCCGCGTGACCGAAACCCGCCAATGGCTGCTCAATGGACATCCCCGTGGCCGCCCGATCAATGATGACGATCTCAAGCTGGTGACCACCACGCTGCCCGAGCCCGGCCCGGGCCAGATGCTGCTCAAGACGCATTATCTCGGCTTCGATCCGGCGCAGAAGGGCTGGATGGAAAACATTGCGGACTACGTCGCGCCGATGGCCATCGGCGATGTGATGCGGGGTTCGGGCATCACCGAAGTCGTGGCGAGCAATGGCGGCAAGTTCTCGGTCGGCACGATGCTTTCGGGTTCGATCGTTTGGAGCGAATACCTGATCCACGACGGGGAAGGCCTCATCCCCTGCATGCCCGAACTGCCGCCGACGGCGATGCTTTCGATCCTCGGCACGACCGGCGTGACCGCCTATTGCGGCCTGTTCAAGGTCGGCGAGCCGGTCGCGGGCGATGTCGTCGTCGTCTCCGGCGCGGCGGGCGCGACAGGTTCGATCGTCGGACAGCTGGCCAAGATCGCGGGCTGCACCGTGATCGGCATCGCGGGCGGGCCGGAGAAGTGCGAATGGCTCGTCAAGGAAGCGGGCTACGACCACGCCATCGACTACAAGGCCGGGCCGATCCGCGCGCAGCTGAAGGAACTGGCGCCGCACGGCATCAACGTGATCTTCGACAATGTCGGCGGCAAGATCCTCAACGACATGCTGGCGCTGATCGCCACCAATGCCCGGGTGGTGATCTGCGGCGGGATCAGCCGCTATGAGACGGGCAATCTTCCGGCGGGCCCGGAAAACTACTTCAACCTCGTGTTCCGCCGCGCGCGGATGCAGGGCTTTATCGTGCTCGACTGGGCCAGCGAGTTCCCGGATATCCGCCGCCGCCTGGTCAAGTGGGTGAACGAGGGACGGCTGGCCTACCGCGAGGACGTGCAGCACGGCTTCGAGAACGCGCCTGCCACCCTGCAGCGGTTGTTCTCGGGTTCGAACAAGGGCAAGCAGCTGCTCAAGCTGTGATCTGAAGGAGAGAAATCGATGGCAACCGTCGCGATTACCGGAGCCGCGCGCGGCATCGGGCTTGAGCTTGCTGCGCAACATGTTGCGGCAGGCGATACCGTGATCGCCTTGCCGCGCAAGGCGAGCGCGGCGCTGGAAGGCCTTGCCGCCTCGTCGAACGGCAGGCTGACTATCGTGCCCTGCGACGTGGCGAGCGATGCCTCGGTGCGCGCCGCGGCCGCTGCCAGCGGGGATGCACCGATCGACGTGCTCTACAACGTCGCCGGGGTAACCGGCCCGATGGGCGGCGAGCTGGAAAGCGCCGACTGGGAGGCGTGGAACGAAGCGTTCGCTATCATGGTGCAGGGTCCGCTACGGGTGCTGCAGGCGTTCCTGCCGCGCCTTGGCGAGGGGGCCAAGGTGATGAATATCACCAGCCAGCTGGGCGCGATGGCCTGGCCGATGGGCGGGATGTATTGCTACGCCTCGGCCAAGGCGGCGCTCAACCGGCTGATGCGGTCGGTGGCGATCGACCTCAAGCCCAAGGGCATCGTGATCGGCCTGATCCATCCGGGCTGGGTGCAGACCGACATGGGCGGGCCGCACGCCCAGATCACCACGGAAGAAAGCGCCTCGGGCATTCGCAAGTTGGGTGCGGAATGGACGCTTGAGGACACCGGCGCCTTCCGCAAGTGGACCGGTGAGACGCACGACTGGTAGGATGCCTGCGGGCAATTCCGACAAGACTGCAACAGGAAAGCCGGCCCCCGCAAAGGGCCGGCTTTCCTGTTGCCGGGTACGGTTGGACCGGTCCGGCAGAACTGCCGGTTTACCTATCAAAAGTGTTCAGTTGGCGGATAAACGGTTGAGCCGGTGGGCAAGATTGATACGCTTGCTCCAGTTTGCCGACCCGGAAGAATCCGGGCGGCGAGGCAAGCGAAGTGGGAGAGGCGAGATGCAGCACATGGGGCGGCAGACTGGTTCGGTGCGACTGGAATTCCTTTCGGGCACGGCACGCGCCGCCCTGCTTGCGGCGATGGTTCCCGGCGCGCTGCTTGCGGCAAGCCCGGCTTTTGCCGCCGATGAAGCCGCAGCGCCGCCGCAGTCCGGCGCCAGTGCGGAAAGCACGGCATCGACCGGTGTCGAGGACATCATCGTCACCGCCCGCCGCCGCAATGAAAGCGTGCAGAGCATCCCGGTCGCAGTGCAGGCGATCAGCGCCGCCACGGTGCAGGCGCGCGACCTGACCAGCCTCGAGAAGATCGCAGCAGCCACGCCGCAGTTCACCGTCGCGCGCGCTTCGAACGGCGCGGGCGCGCAGCTCACCCTGCGCGGCATCGGTTCGAACGCGACCTCGATCGGTATCGAGCAATCGGTCGCGATCGTGGTCGACAACGTCTATTACGGGCAGGGCCGCGTCATCAACGAGGGCTTCTTCGATCTGGCCCGCGTGGAAATCCTGAAAGGTCCGCAGGCGCTGTTCTTCGGCAAGAACGCGACCGCCGGCGTGATCAGCCTGACCACCGCCGATCCCGGCCGGGACCGCGAGATCATGGCCCGCATCGGCTACGAAGCGAATGCGCGGCAGCTCTACGGAGAGGCGGTCTACTCCACTCCGCTGGGCGAGAACTGGGGCCTTCGCCTTGCGGTGCGCGGCTCGCGGATGTTCGGCGGCTGGTATCGCAATGCGGCGGGCCCGCAGACCTACACCACGGTCGACGTTGCCAACGGCTTTGCCCCGACCAATCACCCGGCCGCCCCGGCTGCGGCCGACCAGCCTCAGGAACGCGAAGTGATCGGCCGCGCCACGCTGAAGTATGACGGCGGCAGCGGGCTTACCGCGACGATCAAGGCCTCCGGTTCGTGGAACGACACGATCGGCAACGGCTGGAACTATTCGGCGATACGCTGCCCGACCGGCTCCACCGCGCTCAACCCGGCCTACAAGTGCGACGGCGGCTTCAAGATCTACCAGAACAATTTCCCGGTCGATATCGCCAAGGCAACGCCGTTCGCGCGCGAGAATGGCGACCTCTACAACACCTACAAGTCGTGGCAGGTCACCGGCACGGTCAACTACGACATGCAGAACGTGACCTTGAACTCGGTCACCAACTACAACTGGAACAACAACAAGTTCGGCTGCGACTGCGACTTCCTCGGCGGCCCGGTCTGGGCGACCGAGAACGCCAGCTACCATGCGTTCAGCCAGGAACTGCGCGCGCTGACGAAGTTTGATGGACCGGTCAACGTGATGTTCGGCGGGCTCTATCAGAAGACCAAGCGCACGTTCTTCCAGACGGTGCTGTTCGCCGGGCTGGAGAACTCGGCCGCGCCCACCGGCATGCGCTATGTCGCCTATGCCAAGGACTCGGCAACGGACGGCGAGACCTGGTCGGCCTATGGCCAGCTCATCTGGAAGATCCTTCCCACGCTCGAGGCGACCGGCGGCGTGCGCTACACGCATGAAACCAAGAGCAGCTTCTTCACGCAGCCTTACGTGAACCCGGCGCTCACCGGCATCTTCCGTCCGCAGAGCGCGGCGGCGAACGGCGTGCTTACGGCGGATCAGACCTTCAACGACTGGTCGCCGGATGTGACGCTGAGCTGGAAGCCGACCAGCGATATCCTGGTCTATGGTGCCTACAAGACGGCCTACAAGTCGGGCGGTTTCTCAAACAGCGCGATCAACTCCTCGCTGGTGACCGTCAACCCCGTGGGCGACTTCACCTTCAATCCGGAACGCGGCCGCGGCTTCGAGGCGGGAATCAAGACAACGCTGTTCGACCGCCAGCTGCGCGCGAACCTGACGCTCTACAGCTACAAATACACCGATCTGCAGATCGATTTCTTCAACTCGCAGGTCTTTGCCTATGTGACCTACAACGCCGGTGCGGCCCGCTCAAAGGGTGCGGAACTGGAGCTCGAATACGCGCCGCGCGCGGTTCCGGGGCTCTCGCTCCATGGCACGCTCAACTACAACCGGGCGCGCTACATCGACTTCATCGCGCCGTGCTGGTCGGGCCAGAGCATCGCGGCGGGCTGTTCGCTGCGGGTGAACGGCATCGAGCAGCAGGACCTCTCGGGCACGCCGACTTCGGCGGCGCCGGAATGGACCGCGACCGCGGGCGTCTCCTATGAGACCGAGATCGGCAAGAACCTGAAGATCGGCGGCAACCTTGATACGCGCACATCGAGCTCGTACCTCGGTTCGAGCTTCGGCGATCCGTTCACCCGGCAGGACGCCTATGCGGTTGTCGACGCGGGCATCCGCATCGGCGCGCAGAATGATCGCTGGCAGCTGGCGGTGATCGGCAAGAACCTGACCAACAGGTTCTACTTCATCGGTGGCGGCACTGCGCCGCTGACCGGCGCGGGTACGGGCACCAACGCCGCGACGCGGGGCGACATCATCGGCTATGGCTCGATGCCGCGCACGGTGCGGATGCAGGTGACCGTCCGGTATTGATCGCATGGCGGCGAGGGGCATGAAGGAGCTTGAGGGATGAACCTTGAAACCAGCCTGCCTCTCCCTGCCGACGAGCCCGGCGCCGCGCGTTGCCCGGGCCCGAGCACGCGCGACATCATCATCGCGGACGGGCAGGATGTGCCGCCCGCGCTGATCGCCGAGGCCTACAGCTTCGCGGGCGACGCGGACATCGATTACGACCGCTATACCTCGCCTGATTTCATGGCGCGCGAGTTCACCCATATGTGGGCGCGCACCTGGCAATGGGCCGCGCGCGAGGAACATATCCCCGAAGCGGGCGACTACATCACCTACGACATCGGGCCTTGGTCGATCCTCATCGTGCGCGGCGATGACATGGAAATCCGCGCCTATCGCAATGCCTGTCTGCACCGGGGCACGCAGCTCAAGCGGTCCGACACCAGCGGCAATGCGGTGGAGCTGCGCTGCCCGTTCCATGGCTGGCGCTGGTCGCTGGAGGGGGAGCTTTCGCATCTGCCGTGCCGGTGGGATTTCCCGCATGTGAAGGACGAGGAATTCAGCCTGCCGCAGGTGCGGATGGAGACCTGGGGCGGGTTCGTGTTCATCAACCTCGATCCTGATGCGCGCCCGCTGAAGGAGCAGCTGGGGCCGCTCGCCGAGCATTTCTCGGGGCGCTGGGACCTGGCCGACCGGCGGATCGCGCTGCACCTTCAAAAGGAACTGCCGACCAACTGGAAGGCGGCGCAGGAAGCCTTCCTCGAGGCCTACCACGTCTACGAAACGCATTCGCAGGCGCTGCCGACGGCGGGCGATGCCAATGCGCAGTATGATATCTTCAGCGATCATGTGACGCGGTTTGTCCACGTGATCGGCAAGCCGAGCCCGCACTTTACGGGTGAGCAGACCGAGCAGGAGCTGTTCGACAAGCTGCGTGTGGGCGGCGGGACGCTGCCGGAAGGGCGCACAGCACGGTCTTACGCTGCAGAAATGCTGCGCAAACAGATGTCCGCCGATCTGGGTGTGCCGCTCGATCAGTATTCGGACAGCGAAATGCTCGATTCCATCGAGTATCACCTGTTTCCGAACATGTGCCTGTTCCCGGGCGTCTCTCTCCCGATGATCTACCGCTTCCGGCCCATGGCGGGCGATCCCTCGCGCTCGCTGTTCGATCTCATGTTCCTGAAGCTGGTGCCGCCGGGGACGCCCGTCGAGCATCCGCCCGAGCCGGTGCGGCTTTCGGTCGAGCAGTCCTATGCCGAGGCTCCGGGGATGAACCCGGGGCTGGGCGGGGTCTACGATCAGGATACCGACAACCTCGCGCTGCAGTATCAGGGCTTTCTCGGCTCGGCGAAACGCGGGCAGACGCTGGGGAACTATCAGGAAGCGCGCATCCGGCAGTTCCACCAGACGCTCGACCAGTATCTTGCAGGGAATTGAACATGGACGCGCTTGATCGGCTCGTTTCGTGGCAGGCCATCTACGACCTTTGCTGCGACTACATGCGCGCGCAGGACCGGCTCGATCCGGTACTGCACATCTCGGTGTTCCACGAGGATGCGACGACCGACTACGGCGCGGGCTGGCAGGGCGATGCGCCCGGCTTCGTCGACTTCGCGCAAAAGGTGCTGACGCCGCACAAGGCCAATCACCACATGATCGGGCAGGTCCGTATCGATTTCGAGAGTGGCGATCTGGCGTTCGGCGAGGTCTATTTCCAGGCGCACCACCGCGTGGTCGGAGAGGATGGCGGCGAGCGGGACATGTTCGTCGCCGGACGCTACGTCGACAGGTACGAGCGGCGCGAAGGCGTGTGGAAGATCGCGCACCGCAGCGAACTGGTCGACTGGGTGCGCGACGAGCCCGCCGCCGATCTGCCCGGGGGTGAGGCGATGTTTCCGTGGGGCGCGCGTGCCCCCCATGATCTCAGCTGCCGGCGGGAGGAGATGCGGGTCCGATGAGCATGGTGCGCCCCGACGAGGTTGCCGACCGGCTGGCGATCATGGACGTGCTGAACCGCTATGCGCGCGGGATCGACCGCTGCGATCTGGAGGTGCTACGCAGCGTGTGGTGGCCCGAGGCCAAGGCTGACTACGGCACCGGCGAGATCGACGCGCTGGTGTGGTCGGACGGGGTCGTCCCCGCGCTGGCAGCGATGCGCCGGACACAGCATTTTCTCGGCAACATGCTGATCGATATCGACGGCATGAGCGCGACGGCCGAAACCTATTGCCGCGCCTATCACGAGGTCGACTCGCCCGATGGCCCCTACGACATGCAGGTCGGCGGGCGCTATCTCGACCGGCTGGAGAAACGGGACGGCGACTGGCGCTTGGCTCACCGCCGCTATGTGCTCGACTGGAGCCGGAATGGCCTCTCGACTGCGCAGTGGGACGGGCCGCTCTATGGGACGCTGACGCGCCGCGGGCAGCGGATGCCCGATGATCCCCTCTACACTGGAGACTGACCAGAATGGCCGACCTCGATCCCCGCGTAGCGCTGCTGCTCGACAAGATGGCTTGCACCGAGCTGGTCCACCGCCTCGCGCGCGGGATCGACCGCTGCGATGCCGATCTGGTGCGCGCGGTGTTCCATCCCGATGCCACCGACGATCATGGGATGTATCAGGGAACGGCAGCGGACTTCGTGCCGTGGGTGATGGAAGTGCTCGCCGGCATGCGCCGCACCCAGCATGTGATCGGCAATGTGCTGGTCGAAGTCGATGGCGACAAGGCCAAGGGCGAGGCCTATTTCATCGCGCACCACCACATTCCCGGCGAAAGCGGTGACAATTTCATGGTCGCTGCGGGCCGCTACCTCGACCGCTTCGAGAAGCGCGACGGGGAGTGGAAGATTTCGCACCGCCACGCTGTCTATGACTGGAGCACGGTGGCAGGTTCTACCGACATGTGGGACCGCGCGAACATGCCGGGTTACGCCTTTGGCGAGCGGGGGCACGCCGATCCTTCCTACAACCACTTCGCCGGTGCCTGAACCAGGAGATCCTATCATGACCACCGAAGCTCAACTCGCCCGCGCCCGCGCCACTTCGCTGGCCGATATCTCGCCGCTCGCCGATCCGCCGCTGGGCAATGCCCCGATCACGCCGGACCGCTATTTCTCGAAGGAATGGGCGGATCGCGAGTGGGACAAGATCTGGACCAAGACCTGGCAGATTGCCGGGACGCTGGCGCAGATCCCCAATACGGGCGACTGGCTGACGGCGGACTTCGGCCCGGAAACCATCGTCTGCGTGCGCGGCGACGACGGCGCAGTGCGCGCGTTCTACAACGTGTGCCAGCACCGCGCGATGCCGGTGGTGTCGGGCGAGCAGGGCAACTCCAAGCGGCTCGTCTGCCCCTATCACGGCTGGTCCTATGACCTCACCGGCAAGCTCAAGGTCGTGCCGGACGAGGCCGATTTCGTGCAGGGTTCGCCTTGCGGCAAGCTCAACCTCGTCGAGGTGAAGTGCGAGACCTGGGCCGGCTTCGTGTGGATCAACATGGACCCGGAGGCCGCGCCGCTGCGCCAGTTCATGGGGCCGATTGCCGACCAGATCGATACCTATCCGATGGACGCGATGGTCCGCACGCACTGGGTGACGATCGAAGGAAACTTCAACTGGAAGCTGGTGCAGGACAACTTCAACGAGAGTTATCACGTGCCTTTCGTCCACCCGCAGACGAAGTTCGTGATGGAGTATGCGCACAGCTACTGCCAGTTCGATCTCTATCCCGAAGGCCACGCGCGCATGTTCATGCCGGGCGCGGGGCCGACCAAGCAGCTGCGCGGCGGCGAGGCGGAGACGCTGGAAATGCTGCGCGAGGAGCTGGAATTCTGGGACCTCGATCCCGAGCAGTTCCGCGGCGGCAAGACGGGCGAGATCCGCAAGGCGCTGCAGAAGGCAAAGCGCGAGAAGGGCGCGTCGAAAGGCTTCGATTTCTCGACCTATCACGATGACCAGCTGACCGACCACTGGCACTACACGATCTTCCCGAACCTCTCGTTCAGCTTGAAGCCCGATGGCAACATCTGGCTGCGCGCACGGCCGCACGAGAGCGATCCGGAAAAGTGCTACTTCGACATGTGGTACATGACGTTGTTTCCGGCGGGGACGACGCGGTACTATTCGCAGTCGATGTCCGAATGGGTCGACGTCTCGGTGCCAGCGCCGCATGTGCAGGGCAAGTGGGGCGAAGTGTCCGCGGGGCCGGGCATCGATCAGGACGTCTCGGTGTGGGAAGCCCAGCAGCGCGGGCTGCACTCGCGCGGATACAAGCGCGATTACCTCGCGTGGCAGGAGCGCCGGGTGCGGTATTTCCACGAGAATCTGGAACGGTGGATGGCGGATTGAACTAACTTGAAGCCCTCTCCCCTTCAGGGGAGAAGGTTGGGAGAGGGGCAAAGCGCAACGCCAAAGCCCCTCTCAACTTAGGCTAGGCGCTTCGCGCCAAGCCTACGTATCTCTCCCCTGAAGGGGAGAGAGCTTCGCCTAAACTACCTTCACCAGCACTTTGCCGATCGCGCCGCCACCTAGCATCTTCGCATAGGCGGCGAGCGTGTTTTCGAGGCCGGGTGTTTCATCGAAGCGGGAAACGAGGCGGCCTTCGTCATGCCATTGGCGCAGCGGGGGGATGAACTCCTCGGCGCGGTGGAAGTGGTCGGGGACGAAGAAACCCTCGATGCGCAGGCGCTTCATCAAGACCTGATCATAGCGCGCGGGGCCGGGGAGCGGCTTGTCTGCATCGTAGGCGGCGACGAGGCCGCAGACCGCGACGCAGCCGAACAGGGCCATGTTGGGCAGGATCGCATCCAGGATCGGGCCGCCGACATTGTCGAAATAGGCGTTGAGTCCGCCGGGCACTTCGGCGGCGAGGCGGGCGGCGATGTCGTCCGCCTTGTAGTCGATGGCGATGTCCGCGCCGAGTTCTTGCGTGAGGTAGGCGCATTTGGCGGGGCCACCGGCGATGCCGACGACATGCGCGCCTAGGTTGCGGGCGACCTGCACGGCAAGGCTGCCGGTGGCGCCCGCGGCGGCGGAAACCGCGATCCACTGGCCGGGCTGGATCCGCGCGGTGTCGCGCACGCCGAGGAGCGCGGTCCAGCCGTTCATGCCGAGCGCGCCGAAGTGTTCGCGCAAGTCTGGCAGGCTCTCGTCGAGCGCCATGAGGCCCGCTTCGGCGGGGGTGACGACGGAGTAGTCCGCCCACTGCCCGAACCCGCGCACGAGCGTGCCTTCGGGGAAGGCGGGGTCGCGGGTTTCGACGACGCGGCCGATGACGAGGCCGGACATCTTGGCGCCGAGCGGCAGCGGCGGCTGGTAGCCATCGGTGCGCGGGCTCATCCACATGCGCGTGCCCGCGTCCATCGAGAGCCACTGGGCGGCGATGCGGACCTGCCGCTCAGCAAGCGGCTGCAGCGCCTCTTCGCGGAAGGAGAGGGCACTGGCGAAATCATCGCCCTTGGGATGGGCATCGAGCTGCCAGAAACGGTTGGTGGTCATGGAAAGGGCCTTCAGCGCAGGCGGATGGTGGTGATGAGGTCGCGCGGCGGGGCGCCTTCCTTCGCGGCATCGGCGACCATCGCGTAGAAGCCGAGCAGGCTGGGGCGGGGGCTGTAGAGTTCGGTCATATGGCCGAGCGCGGCGCTGGTATCGGCGAAGGCATAGACGAAGCCGTCGGCCATTTCGGCGCGCATCGCGGTGGGAGAGCCCTGGGCTTCGAACTCGGCGAGCGCGGCATCCACATCATCGACGAACACCGCGACATGGTGCAGGCCGTAGCGCCCCGAACCCTCCGGGTACATGTCGTGAAAGGGCGAGGGGCCGGGATTGTTCTGCTGGACGAACTCCACCATCACGTCGCCCCACTGCCCATAGGCGGACGAGTGATCGTGAATTCGCTCGACACCGCGGTGGACGCAGTGCGCGAGCGGGATGTTGTCCGCGACGAAGAACGGGCCGGAGCCAAAGATCGCGTGGTGCACGCGGGCGGCCGCGCGCACGTCGGCGCAGAAGTACGCGACCTGCCGGATGGGCAGGTGGCCCATCAGGCGAACAGCGATTCCGGCGCTTCGATCAGTGCCTTGAGCGTCTGCAGGAAGCTTGCGCCTGCCGCACCGTCAATCGCGCGGTGATCGACCGAAAGCGAGAGCTTGATCTGGCTTTCGAACGCGATGTCACCATCCGCCGTTTCGGTCGCCACGCGGCCCATGCCGCCCACCGCAAGGATCGCCCCCTGCGGCGGATTGATGATCGCGTCGAACTCCTCGATCCCGAACATGCCGAGATTGGAGACGCTGAAAGTGCCGCCGTCCATGTCCTCGAAGCTGAGGCGGCCGGCCTGCGCCTTGTCGATCAGCGCGCGGGTGGTCGCCGCAATCTGCGCGATGTGCATCCGGTCGGCCTGCCGCACGATGGGCGTGACGAGGCCCTTGGGGCTCGCGACCGCGATGGCGACGTCGGCGTGGGGGAAACTGTGGACCGCGTCCGCGCCGACCTGCACGTTGACGTCCGGATGGCGGACCAGCGCCATGGCGACGGCCTTGACGATATAGTCGTTGATCGAGGCCTTGGTGCCCATGACCACGTTCGCCGTCTTGCGCAGCGCGACCAGTTCATCGACCCGCGCCGAAACGCGCAGGTAGAAGTGCGGGATCGTCTGCTTGGCCTCGGTGAGGCGGCGGGCGACGACCTTGCGCACCTTGTCGAAGGGCTGGACCGTGGGCGTGTTCGCCACTGGCACGAAGAGTGCGCCGAACGCAGGTGCAGGAGCGGCTTCGGGCACGGCAGGCTTCACCGCACCGAGCACGTCTGCCTTCGAGATACGCCCGCGCGGGCCGGTGCCCTTGAGCGCCGCGAGGTCGATGCCATACTGGGCGGCAAGGCGTGCAGCGAGCGGCGATGCGAACACAGCGCGGTTCTCGGCCGGGAGTTCGGCAGGGCCGACCGGGTTCAGCGCGCGCTCGGGGCGCATGGCTTGCACCACGTCCTGATAGGTTATGCGACCGCCGCGGCCCGAACCGTGGATCGGCTCGATATCGACGCCATTGGCTTCGGCGAGCTTCAGGGCTTCCGGGCTGATCGGGCGGTTGGTGACGATCTTCTTGGGCTCCGGCGCAGCGGCGGGAGCGGGTGCAGGCGCGGCAGCGGCGGGCGCAGCTTCGGCACCGGCCTTTGCGGCGACGGCGGTTTCAGCCGGCTTGAACGACGCCACGAAGGCATCGACTTCGGCATCGGTCGCGGCGGCATCGGTGAACACGCCGAGCAGCGCGCCGACCGGCTGGGGCTGATCGCTGGCAGGCACGAGCACGCGTTTCAGCACGGCGTCGAACTCGGCTTCGACTTCGTTGGTGATCTTGTCGGTCTCGATCAGGCAGATGACCTGACCGCGCGTGAAGGCTTCGCCTTCCTTGACCATCCATTCGGCAACCGTGCCCTCGGTCATTTCGATGCCCCACTTGGGCATGCAGAACGGGCGGATATCGGCCATGACGGCAGTTCCTTAGCGGTAGGAGAGGACCTTGCGCACCGCCGCTTCGATCTTGGGGATCGAGGGCAGGTACGCGGTTTCCAGCTCGCGCGCGAACGGGACGGGCGTGTGCGGCGGATTGACGCCGAGCGGCGGCGCCTTGAGGCTGGCGAAGGCCTTTTCGGCGACCAGCGCGCAGATGTCGTTCGCCAGGCTGCAGCGCGGCGGCGCTTCGTCGACGACGACGAGGCGGCCCGTCACCTCGACCGAATCGAGGATCGCTTCCTCGTCGAGCGGGCTGGTGGTGCGCAGGTCGATCACATCGCAGCCGATCCCTTCGGCGGCGAGCTTGTCGGCCACCGCCTCGCAGAAGCCGAGCAGCAGGCCGGTCGAGACGATGGTCACATCGTTGCCCGCGCGGCTGAGGCGCGCGTGGCCGAACGGGATCATGAAATCCTTGTCGTCGGGCACTTCGCCCTTCACGCCGTAGAGCGCCTTGTGCTCGAGGAAGATGACCGGGTCATCATCGCGGATCGCGGTCCGCAGGAGGCCCTTCACGTCAGCAGGCGTGCTGGGCATCACGACCTTGAGGCCGGGCATGCCGGTGAGCATCTGGTGCACCGCCTGGCTGTGCTGCGCGGCGGCGTTGAAGCCCGCGCCCCAGGCCATGCGGATCACCGCCGGGCACTTGGTCTTGCCGCCGAACATGTAGCGGAACTTGCCGATCTGGTTCCAGATCTGGTCGAGGCTGACGCCGATGAAGTCGGCGAACATCAGTTCGGCCACCGGGCGCTTGCCCGAGAGCGCGAGACCGGCCGCCGCGCCGACAATGGCGCTTTCCGAGATCGGGGTGTCGATCACGCGGTCACCGCCGAACTTGCCGTAGAGGCCGGTCGAGGTCGACCAGATGCCGCCGATAGCTTCGGGGCCGCCTGCGGTGCCATTGCCGCCCACCACGTCCTCGCCCAGCACGACGACATTCTCGTCGCGCTCCATTTCCTCGGCGATCGTGGAGAGGACCGCCTCGCGATACATCATTCTTGCCATTGGTCGCGCTCCTCGGGGCGAAATCAGTACGAGATGTAGACGTCGGAAAGGACGTCCTCGGGGGTGGGCCGCGCAGCCGCCTTGGCCTTGGCCACGGCGTTTTCGATGGCCGCCATCACATCGGCATCGACCGCATCGATGTCGGCATCGGTGAGCAGGCCTGCCCCCGTCACGCTGGCGCGGAACTTCTTGATGCAATCGCGCGTCTCGCGGATGCGGTCGAGCTCGCCCGGGCCGCGATAGCGCTGCGGGTCGCCCTCGAAGTGGCCGAAGAAGCGCTCGGTGTCGAACTCGACCGCCGCCGGGCCGTTGCCGGGGACGCGGACATAGTCGAGCACTTCGCGCATCGTCTCGTAGACCGAGAAGAAATCGGTGCCGTCGCCGCGCCACACCTTCATGCCGAAGGCTTCGGCGCGGCTGGCGATGTCCTTCTGGGTGCCGACCGCGTATTCGAAGCCGGTGTGTTCGGAATAGTGGTTGTTCTCGAACACGAAGATGCAGGCCGCCTTGGTAACGACCGCCATGTTCATCGCCTCGAAGGTGGTGCCCTGGTTGCACGCGCCGTCGCCCGAGAAGGTGATGGCGACATGGCCCTTGCCGTCGATCTTGGCGGCGATGCCCGCGCCGACCGCGATGGGCGCGCCCGCACCGACGATGCCGTTGGCGCCGAGCATGCCCTTGTCGACATCGGCGATGTGCATCGAGCCGCCCTTGCCCTTGCACAGGCCCTCGCGGCTGCCCCAGATCTCGGCCATCATGCCATCGACGTCGCAGCCCTTTGCGAGGCAGTGGCCGTGGCCGCGGTGGGTGGAGACGATCTTGTCGTCGTTCGAAAGGTGCTCGCACACGCCGACCGCGACGGCTTCCTGCCCGCAGTAGAGGTGGGTGAAGCCGGCGATCTCACCAGTCTGGATATCGATGTGGAGGCGTTCCTCGAACTCGCGGATCACCTTCATCTGGCGATAGGCCTTGAGCAATTGGTCGCGGCTGAGTTGCACCTTCTTGTCTCCCGGTAACTGGTCAGCGCAGGCGGTCGGCACCCGCGCGGAACATGCGAATGACATGGCCACCCAGCGCATGGGTTGAGAAGCCATAAAAGTGATAGGTATGCGCGGATTTCCGCGCCGTCACCTGCCCCTGGTTACCTGTCGGTGCGGGGCACCGTCGTCCCGGCGATGATCGAGGCGCCGTCGTCGATCACGTGGCTCTGGCCGTTGATGAAGCGGCTCTCGTCCGAGGCGAGGAAGAGGACGAGATTGGCGACGTCGACCGGCTCGCCGAGGCGGTTCATCGCGGTGGCGTTGTCGTGCACCGGAGCCGCCGCGCCGAGCGCAGCCAGCTTGCCGCCAAGGCTCTGGACCATCGGCGTATCGATCCCGGCGGGGAGCACCGAATTGGCCCGCACGCCGCGCCCGTTCTTGATCGAATAGGCGGCGGTGGCGCGGGTATAGGCATCGATCGCGCCCTTGGCCGCGCTGTAGGCGGCGAAGGTCGGCTCGCCCTGGATCGCGGCGATGGAGGCCATGTTGACGATCGAGCCCCCGCCGCTTGCGGCCATCGCCGGGATCGCGTGCTTGGTGCCGAAGACGACGCCATCGATGCTGACCGCCATGATCTTGCGGTAGTTGGCCTCGGTCAGCGTTTCGGGATCGCCGAATTCGACGACGCCGGCATTGTTGACAAGGATGTCGAGCCGGCCATGTCGCGCCACGACATCGGCAACGAGCGCTTCCCATGCGGCTTCGCTGGTGACGTCGAGGTGCTGGTATTCGGCATTGGCGCCGAGCTCAGCGGCGAGGGCGCTGCCGCCTGCGTCGTCAACGTCGGTAAGGATCACCCGCGCACCTTCTGCCACGAACAACCGCGCATCGGCGGCGCCGAGACCCTTGGCCGCGCCGGTGATGATGGCGACTTTGCCTTTCAGACGGTCCATGTGCTTACCCCTCCAGCTTCACCGCACCCGGGCGCGGCGGGCCGGCTTCCCGCGCGACCAGCGCGCAATCGTGGTAGTGGATGGTGTATTCCACCATCAGCCCATCGACGCAGCGCGTGGTCTCGGCGAGCGAGGTGCTGATGCGGTTGCCGGTGAGCTTCGAGGTCATCGTCATGCGCAGCTGCAGGCAGAAGTAGTTCTCGTCCGTCAGGATGCCGAGGCGGTCGACCACGACGTCGTCCCAGTAGCTCCACACGTGCGGGAACAGGCGGATCAGCGCGTCCTGCCCCTTCCAGTCGCCGCCGAAGGGAAGCTCCGGCGGTTCGTGGACGACGTAATCGGGCGAGGTGATGGCGAGGACGCCGGCCCAGTCGCCCTTGTCGATGCAGCCGAGCATGGTCTCGGCGAGTTCGCGCGGGGTTTTGGTCATAGCTGAATCCCGGGCTTCAGAACTGCACGCGCTTGGTGAAGCCGCCGTCGATGATCAGGTTGACGCCGGTGGTGTAGCAGGACGCGGGGCTGGCGAGGAACACGACCGAGCGCGCCACTTCGTCCGGCGCACCGAGGCGGCCCATCGGCATCTGCGCCTGGATGCTCTTGTAGAAGTCCGGCATCGCGCCCTGGATCATGTCCCAGCTGCCGCCGGGGAACTCGATCGGGCCGGGCGAGACGGTGTTGACGCGGATGCCCTTGGGCGCGAGCGCCTGGGAGAGCTGCGAGGCATAAGTGATCAGCGCGGCTTTGATCGCGTTGTAGGCCTGCGGCATGATGAAGGTCTCGACCGCGGCGGTCGACGACATGACGATGATCGAGCCTGCGCCCGAGGCTTCGAGCGCCGGGGTCAGCGTCTCAATGCCCTTGACCGCGGCCATGATGTCGACGTCGAGGCACTTCTGCCAGTCCTGCGTGGCGCCGGCGCCCGAAACGCTCGCCATGTTGATGAAGATGTCGCAGCCGCCGAGCTTGTCGACAGCGCCGTTCAGCCAGGCGACGTAGCCGTCGAGGTTGCCGGTCATGTCGAAGGCCTCGCCATGTGCCTTGCCTTCGTTGCCTGCGAGCTCGGCCAGCGCGGCGTCGACCTTGGCCTGATCGCGTGAGAAGAAGGCGACGTCGGCGCCTTCGGTCGTGAGGATCTTGAGAATCTCGAGCCCGATGCCGCGGGCCCCGCCGTTCATGATGACTTTCTTGCCTTTGAGACCCAGATCCATCGCGCTCTCCGTCCATGATTTGCGCCCGGCAGACCCGGGCCTTTGTGGGTGCAGAATAGCCAAAACGAGGGGGCTGACAGCGCGCGGAAATGATAGTTTCTGAGGCTCCGGAATCGCCTTAGGCTTCTTCAAAAATCGGGCCAAGATCGGGAGAGACCATGGCTATCACCGGACCCATCGAGGACCAGCTCGCGATCCGCGCGCTGCATGACAACTACGCAGACGCCGTGTTCCGGCGCGACGCCGGGGACTGGGGCGCGCTCTGGGCGGACGATGCCGTCTGGGACCTCGCCGGCACCACCGTCAACGGCAAGGACTCCATCGTCGGCCTGTGGCAGGGGGCGATGGGCACCTTCGCCTTCGTGGGCTTCTTCCAGCAGGTCGCCGCGATCCAGATCGACGGCGATACCGCCACCGGCCGCGTCTACACCAACGAGACGCTCGAGGACCTCGAAGGCAATCTGCGCCGCAGCATTGGCCGCTACGAGGACACTTACGTCAAGCGCGGCGGCACCTGGCTCTACCAGAGCCGCAGCTTTTCCGTTCTGAAGGGGTATTCGTGATGATCGTCGTTGTCGCAGGGGAAATCGATTTTGCGCCGGAAGTCCGCGACGAGGTGCTCAAGGACGCGCTGCCGCTGATCGAGATGGCGCTCGCCGAAAAGGGCTGCCGCCACTACGCGTGGAGCCTCGATCCGCACAATCCGGGCCGTATTCACGTGTTCGAGGAGTGGGAGACCGCCGAGGACCTCGCCGAGCATCTGCTGGCCGAATCCTATTTCAAGATGGGCGCGCATCTGGCGGGCTTCACCATCCTCGGCGCCAATACCCGCAAGTATCGCTGCGACATTTCGGAGCCGGTCTATGGGCCGGACGGTGTTGCCACCGCCACGTTCCTCACCGCAAAGGACTGAGAGGCCATGACCAATCTTTCGGGCAAGGTTGCCGTCGTCATCGGCGCGGCGGGCGAGAACAACATGGGCCAGCATATCGCCCGCACGCTGGCCGATGCGGGCGCGAAGGTGGTTGTCGCGGGGCGCAAGGCCGAGCCGCTCAAGGCCATCGCCGGCGCCATCGCGGGTGACTGGGCGCTGTGCGATCTATCGAAGAAGGCCGATGTCGAGGCGCTCGCGACAACCGTGCTCGAACGCCACGGCAAGGTCGACATCGCGATCAACGCGACCGGCTGGGGGCTGCTCAAGGGCTTGCACGAGATCACCGAGGAAGAGCTCGACCAGATCATCGCGCTGCAGCTGAAGGGTGTGCACTATTTCCTGAGCGCGTTCGTCCGCGCCATGCCGCATGGCGGGTCGCTGATCCAGATTTCGTCTGCCACCACGCAATGCGTGATCGACGACCACGCGGCCTATATCGCGACCAAGGCGGGTTCGGAGGCGCTGATCCGCTGCGTCGCCAACCAGTATGGCCCGCAGGGTATCCGCGCCAACGTGCTCTCGCCGGGCTTCACGTATAGCCCGATGACCGAGCAGTCGTTCGCGGTGCCGGGGCTCGCCGATGCTTTCGTGAAGGAATATCCGCTGGGCCGGGTCGGCACTTCGGAGGACATCGCCAAGGCCGCGCTGTGGGTGGTGAGCGACGATTGCTTCATGTCCGGCCAGAACCTGCAGATCAACGGCGGCCTCACCCTGCGCCGCAATCCGCGTCCGCACGAGATCCAGGCGGCGGTCGGCGCGGCGATGGCGGCGATGCAGGCGGCGGGGAACTGAGCCACACTTTCAACATTCGTCATTGCGAGGAGCGCAGCGACAAAGCAATCCAGAGCAGTCGAGCACATACGCTCTGGATTGCTTCGCTACGCTCGCCATGACGATATGGGGGAGAGGAGCGGGGCGGCCCTTACCCCGCCTGCTCCGCCGCGATCTTTTCCTTGATCATCGTGCGCAGCACATCCTTGCGGATCTTGCCCGATGCGGTGCGCGGGAAGGTGTCGACCCATTCGATGCGCTCGGGGCACTTCTGCTTGGCGAGGCCCGCCTCGCTGACGAAGGCAGACAGCGCCTGAAGGTCCGGCTGGTCTGCGCCTTCGGGGATCAGATAGGCGCAGATGCCCTCGCCGAGGCGCGGGTGCGGCATCGAGACGACGGCAGCTTCCTTGATCGCCGGATGGAGGTGCAGCACATCCTCGATTTCCTTGGCGCTGATGTTCTCGCCGCCGCGGATGATGAGGTCCTTCTTGCGCCCGGTGATGACGAGCGAGCCGGAAGGCGTGATGCGGCCGATGTCGCCGGTCTTGAAGAAGCCGTCTGCGGTCAGCGCTTCGCGGGTCTGCGCTTCGTCCGCATAGCCCAGGAACATCGCGGGTCCGCGCACGAGGATTTCGCCGTCCACGCCGTGCGGCACTTCGTTGCCGTCGTCATCGACGAGGCGCAACTGGTAATCGAGCGGCCATCCGTCGGTCTCGGCGGCGAGTTCAAGGCTCTCTTCGGGCAGGACGCCGGGTGTCGCCAGCGGCACTTCGGAGCTGCCATAGACGCGGTAGGCGCAGGCGTGGGCGAGGCGCTTGTTGGCGGTGTAGACCAGCTCCGACGGGATTGCCGCACCGCCGCAGGCAAAGCGGCGGAAGGTGGGAAGCGAGGAACCGGCAGCCTCTGCCGCGTCGCACAGTTCCTGCAGAAACGGGGTAGCTGCAACGGTCGAAGTCACCCCATAGCGGTCGATCAGCTCGACCGCTTCCTTGGCCTTCCACACTTCCATGAGGACGACTTGCGAACCGGATGCAAAGGGCTTTTCGAGGCCGCCCGAAAAGCCGCTGATGTGCGTGACAGGCGAGGGCATCAGCGTCACGTCATTGGGCACGCCGCTGTACTGCCGGCCGAACTGGGCGACGCGGTCCAGCGTGTTGTGCGAGTGGAGCACCGCCTTGGCGCGGCCAGTGGTGCCTGAGGTATAGAGCACGAGCTTCAGCGCGTTCGGGTCGACCTTCTCGAGCGGGGTATTGAGTCCCCGCCCATGCTCCACCAGTGCAGCAAAATCCGGCGTACGTTCGGCGGGACGCACATAGATCACGTGCTGCAATTGCGGCAGGTGCGGGCGCACCCGGTCCATCATCCCGGCAAAGTCGTAGCCGCGGAAGCTTTCCGCCACGAAATAGGCCTTGGCCCCGCAATCGCCGAGCATCTGGATCACCTCGGCATCGCGGTAGATCGGCACGATCGGCGCGATCACGAAGCCGCCGAGGTTGGCGGCAAGGTTGATCACCGAGGCTTCGACCCAGTTGGGCACCTGGAAGCCGATAACGTCGCCGGTCTTGAGGCCGAGATCACGCAGCGCGCGGGCCAGCGCTTCGCCGTCCGCCAGCAGGCTGGCGTAAGTCGGGGCGGCGGGATCGCCCAGATAGACGATCTTGTCGGGATCGGTTTCGGCCCAGCGGCGTGCGTAATCGCCGATGGTCATGTTGGTCCAGCTGCCGTCGGCGGCATACTGCGCGAGGTGCGCGGGGATCGTGGTCATGGGGGGCTTTCGTCAATTCGCCAGGGTCTGCCGGTAGAGCGGGTTGTCCTCGGCGTAGAAGTTGCAATGGAAGCCGCTGGGGACGCGGAAGGGGATCATCACGCGGGCGATGGGGCCAGCGGCGATGTCCTTGGCCGCGAAGATGGCAAGTTCACTGGTGCCGCTGTTCGCCGGGTGGACCAGCGTCATCGCGTAGCCGTCCGCCTCGTCGGTGCTGCCGAGGCGCGGGGCGAACACGAGCTCACCTGCCGCTGCGCCCGCGCCGAAGTGCCAGATATCCTCCTCGCCGGTCTGGGTATCGTAGCGCAGCACCGCGTCCATGCCCTCGACGCGGCCGTCGCGCGATTTGAGGTTGATGTTGGCGAAGCTGTGGCGGCTCTTGCGCGTCATCAGGCGGTCGTCGGGGCGGGGGAACTGGATGTCGCGCCCGTTGAGCACGTCTTCCTTGATCCAGCCGGTGTTCCCGGTGGGGTCGATGGTCCAGCGGCGCAGGCTCTGCTGCGTATCGAGGTGCGTGCGGCGCGCGCCGGTCTCGTCGGGGAACAGCGCGGTGCCGTTGGCGGCGGCGACGTCGGCGAGGATCTTGCCGTCCTCTTCCCACACGTTGAGTTCGTGGAACATGTGGCGCGGTTCGAACTCGAACCACTTGATCTGGTCCGCTGTCCCCTCGCGCGGCATGACGGCGAACTTGGTCGGGCGATCGTTGACCCATGCCGTCATCGGACCACCAGCGGCGAAGCGCTTGAGGTCGGTGTCGATGGGAATGAACGGGAAGATCGCCCAGTTTTCCGTCAGCAGAAAAGTGTGCATCAGGCTGAAGTGCGGCATGGGGATGATCTCGGTCTTGCGGATTGTCCCGTCCGCTGCGACCACGTCGTAGCGCATTTCCGCCGGGCCCATGAAACCGTGGATTGCCGCGCCGGTGTTGATCATCTCGCGCGTAGCGTAGTCGATCTTGGGATGCGCCGAGAAGCTGGAGGTGACGAGTCCGCCATAAGTCTCCTCATGCAAGGTATCGAGCTTGCGGGGATCGAGTGCCACCGGCGGCGCGCCTTCCATAAGGGCGAGGAGCTGGCCGCCGTGCAGGATGATGTTCGTATTGCCGGTGTTGTAGCGCTTGCCCTGCACGCTGGGGTCGCTCGTCATCGGATTGCCGAAGATGCCGAACAGGCGGCGCCCGGCGGCCTTCTCGAGCTCGAACTTTTCCGTCTTCACCCAGCGGTTGCGCATCGAGACGCGGCCGTCCGCAAACTCGAAGGCGAAGACCATGCCGTCGCCGTCGAACCAGTGGTAGTCGCCCTCGCGTGGCGGGTAGAGCGGGTCCGGGCCGTTGCGATAGAAGATGCCGGCGAGGTCGTCGGGCAGCTTGCCCTCGACGATGAGGTCGGGCGCATCGGCTTCGAAGCGGATCGGCGCGTGGTGGCCGCTGAGATAGGGGTGATCGAAGAACGGTTCTGCCATGGCTCTGGAGTCCCCCAAAATGTCCTGAACGCGCCGCCGCGCTGGATGACGGCCTGCGCCGCAATGTGGGTGGGATAGGGGGCGCATTCACCTCCTAAAATGGGGAGTGGCCAAAATGGGGAGTGACCCCCGCTCGAATGGGCAAAAATGAGAGTCGTCTTGGCGCGGGCGCGGGTTAGGTTTGCGCGTTGCTGATCAACTGGGCAAGGCGGTGCCCGATAAAATAGGGACAGTCCCCTTTTTATGCCCGAAGAGGTGACTCCGCCGATGGATAGTGCCGCATAAAAAGGGGACTGTCCCTATTTTATCAAGGAGCGTTGCAAGTGACCGAGAACCGCCGTTTCCTTCTCGTCCGCCGCCCCAATGGCGCGCCTGTTGCCGAAGACTTCAGCCTTGTTTCCGAAGCCCTGCCCGAGCTTTCCGACGGCCAGTTCCTGATCCGCAACCACTATGCCTCGCTCGATCCCGCCATGCGCGGCTGGATGGATGATGCGCCGAGCTACATGCCGCCGATCCCGCTCGGCACGCCTGTGCGCGCCTCGACCGTGGGCGAAGTGGTGGCGAGCAAGACCGCCGATTTTCCGGTCGGCCAGTGGGTCTCGGGCCTCAACGCCATCGAAGAATATTCGGTCTCGCAGGCCGGCGGCTTCAGCGCCCCCATCGACCCGACCATCGTGCCCTCGCCGACGAACTTCCTCTCGGTGCTCGGGGCGGTCGGGATGACGGCCTATTTCGGCTATCTTGAGGTGTGCCGTCCGCAGCCCGGCGATGTCGTGCTGGTGACAGGCGCTGCCGGGGCGGTGGGCTCGCTCGTCGGCCAGATCGCCAAGATCAAGGGCGCCAGCAAGGTGATCGGCATCGCGGGCGGGCCGGAGAAGTGCAAGCGGCTGGTGGAACGCTACGGCTTCGATGTCGCCATCGATTACCGCGGCAAGAGCGTCGACCAGCTTTCGGCAGAAATCGCCGCAGCCGCGCCGCAGGGCGTCAACGTGATCTTCGAGAATGTCGGCGGCGATATCCTCGATGCGGGGCTCAACAACCTCGCGATGTATGCGCGCATCGGCGTGTGCGGCCTGATCAGCGAGTACAACAACGCGGGCGAGAAGACCGGCGCGCGCAATATCTGGCAGCTGATCGTCAAGCGCGCCTCGATGACCGGTCTGCTCGTGGCGGACTACGTGCCGCGCTTCGGTGAAGGCATCGCCGCGATGGCGGGCTGGATCACCGAGGGCAAGCTGGTGTTCGACGAGCACATCGACGACGGCATCGACAATGCGCTTCCGGCGTTCCTGCGGCTGTTCAGCGGCTCGAACGACGGCAAGATGATCCTGAAGCTGAGCTGATCTGATGGCAAAGACGCTCCTCGTCCTTTCCGGCGGGCATCCTTACGAGGAAGGGCCGTTCGCCGAGTTCCTCGACGCGGTGGCGGACTTGCTGCCCGGGGACTGGCAGGTGGTCCACTATGTCCATCCGGAGGCCGAGGAGCGTGTGGCGGCAGGGGCGGCGAAGAGCGCCGATGCTGTGCTCTTCTACGATATGCCCGGCTACACCTTCGCCGATGGCACGGTGAAGACGGCTGCGCCCTCGGACGCCTTCAAGGCGGCGCTGGAGTCCCGCTTCCTGAGCGGTCACGGCGCGGTGATGATGCACCACGCCATCGCCGGCTGGGCCGAATGGCCGCAGTGGAGCGAATGGGTCGGCGGGCGGTTCCTCTACCAGCCGGGCATGATGCGCGGGGAGGCGAAGCTCGATTCCGGCTATCGGCATGATGTCGACTACACCGCGGAACTCGTCTCCGACCATCCTGTGCTGGACGATATTCCGCGCACTTTTGAAGTGAACGACGAGCTCTATCTTTGCGAAGTTTTCGAAGACGATGTCACGCCGCTCATCCGTGCGCGGCATGACTATGTGGCCGAAAACTTCTACTCCGCCGCGCATGCCGTCGCGGGCCGCATGTTCGACAATTCGGACTGGCCGCACCCGCCGGGGAGCAATCTCGTTGCGTGGGCCAAGCAGGTGCACGCAGCGCAAGTCATTTACTGTCAGTTCGGCGATGGGCCGCACACTTATGCCAACCCGGTCGTTCGGCAGATCATCGCCAATGCGCTGGAATGGACTTCGCTTTAACAGGAGAGCCGCATGAGCCCGCAGGAAGTGGTCGAAGCCTTCATCGCAGCGTGGAACAGGGGTGATGCGCCCGCCGCCTTTGCCATGATGGCGGACGATATCGTCTGGCATAACATCCCGATGGAGCCTGCTCTCGGCCTCGCCGGGGTGCAGGCGCTGATGGCGCAGTTCCCGCCCATCGAGGGCACGGAGTGGATCACGCATCACATTGCGGCCAATGGCAATGTCGTGCTCACCGAGCGGACCGACAAGTTCCTTGTCGGCGGGCGCTGGCGGGCGATCCGCGTCTCGGGCACGTTCGAGATCAACGAAGAGGGCAAGGTCGCCAAGTGGCGCGACTATTTCGACATGGCCGAATTCCAGCGGGAGTTTGCCTGATGACGATTGCTCGCGGCAAGGATCTGACCGGGCGGCGAGCGGTGGTTACCGGCGCGGCTTCGGGGATGGGTGCGGCGGCGGCGGCGCGTCTCCTGGCCGAAGGTGCGCTGGTGCTGGGCGTGGACCGGGTCGCGGAAGGGATTGTCGGCACCCATACGCTGGTCGCGGATGTGAGCGATGCCGATGCCGTCGCCGCGATTGCCGGGGCGGCGGAGAGCCTGCTCGGCGGCTGCGATATCCTGATCAACAATGCCGGTGTCTGTCCCAATGGTCCCTTTGCGGAAATGACCGAGGAGGCATGGAATTCCGCGCTTGGCATCAACGTGACGGCGGTGATGAAGCTGACTCGCGCGCTGGTGCCGCAGCTTGCCGCCTCCGGGCGCGGGCGCGTGGTCAATGTCGGCTCGATCATGTCGAGCTTCGGCGATGCCGGGCTGGTGGCCTACACGACCTCGAAGCACGCGGTGCTGGGTCTCACGCGTGCGCTGGCCATGGAACTCGGGCCGCAGGGCATCACCGTGAACTGCGTGCAGCCGGGCGCCATCGCCACCGGAATGACACGTAGCCTGTTCGAAGATACGCCGGGGGCCAAGGACTACTACGCGGGCCGCTCCGCACTGGGCCGGGTCGGCCAGCCGGAGGACGTGGCGGACGTGATGGTATTCCTCGCGACCGATGATGCGCGCTTCATCACGGGCCAAGGCATCATGGTCGACGGCGGGGTCATGGTCCACTCGTGAACACATGCCCTGCAAGGCAAGTCCACCTAGCATTTTCGCGCGTGGCACCGGGTATTTGACGGTGCCACATCCAAGTCGAACAGACTGGGGCAAATTTCGGGGATCGCCATGAATGAGATGACCAAGAGCCTGCTCGATCCCGAGGTGATGCAGAACCCGTTTCCGCTATACCAGTGGGCCCACGCCAATGCGCCGGTGATCGAGATGCCCGAGACGGGCATGAAGATCGTGATGAGCTACGAAATGTGCTCGGAAGCGGCGGGGCGGCCGGAAGACTTCTCGAACGACTTCAGCGGCGTGCTTTCGGGCGCGCTCGCAGAGGACCCGGAAGTCAGCGCGATCCTCGCCGAAGGCTGGCCGCAGATGAACACGCTGCTGACCGCCGATCCGCCGGTCCACACCCGCTTCCGCAAGCTGGTCAACCTCGCCTTCTCGATGCCCCGCGTGAACGCGCTGGAAGCAGGCATCCGCGACAAGGTGACCAAGCTGATCGACGGCTTCATCGACAAGGGTGAATGCGACTTCGTGACGGAGTTCAGCGTCGGCCTGCCGGTGCAGGTGATCTGCGAGCAGCTGGGCTTTTCCGAAGCCGAGCGTGCCGACGTGAAGCGCTGGTCCGATGCCTTTGCCGACCGACTCGGCCACATGATCCCGCGCGAGCGCGAGATCGAGTGCGCGCACGAGATCGTCGACTTCCAGCGCAAGCTGAAGGTGAAGATCGACGCGCGGCGCGAGAAGCCGACCGACGATCTGCTGTCCGATGTCGTCAATGCCCGGCTCGATGGCGAGACCCCGCTCAATGATGCGGAAATCCTCTCGATTGCGCAGCAGCTTATGGTGGCGGGCAACGAGACGACCACCCATGCGTTGGCAGGCGGCATCGTCCACCTCGCACAGAACCCCGATCAGCAGGCCAAGGTCCGCGCCAATCCGGCGCTGGTGGGCAACATGATCGAGGAAGTGCTGCGGCTCGATACGCCGACTGCCGGCATGTGGCGGCTCGTGACCAAGGATACCGAACTCGGCGGACGCTCCTACAAGCAGGGCGAGATGGTCATGCTGCGCTATGCCGCGGCAAACCGCGATCCGGCGAAGTATCCCGACCCGGACAAGTTCGATGTCGAGCGCACCAATGCCCGCACGCACCTCGCCTTCGGCAAGGGCATCCACATGTGCGTGGGCAACATGCTGAGCCGCAAGGAAATGACCGTGGCCTTCACGGAACTGCTGCGCCGGCTCGATGATATCCGCATCAAGGACGGGGCGGAGCTGCGCGTCTCGCCCAACCTGCTGCTGCGCGGGTTCATCTCTGTCCCCATCACCTTCAAGAAGGCTGCGGCGTGAACTTCGATCTCGACGAGAACCAGGAGCTGTTCAAGGCGGCGGTCGAGCGCTTCTGCCAGGGGCAGGACGTGGCGGCCCGCCGCGCGGCGCGTGCCCTGCCGGGCGGCATCGACCGTGCGCGCTGGCAGGAACTGGCGGAGCTGGGGCTGATCGGACTCGCTGCGGGCGAAGATGACGGCGGCATGGGCGGCTCGCACGGCGATCTGGCTGTTGTTGCGCAGGCGCTGGGACATGCGCAGGCGGTGGAGCCGTGGCTCGAATGCGGGTTCCTCCCGGCACGGCTGCTGGCGGGGTCGGCACACCTTGAGAGCGTGATTTCGGGCGAGAAGATCGCCGCGTTCGCCTTTGCCGAGCCCGGTCGCCGCTTCGTACTCGAAGCGAGCGGCGTCAAGGCGAAAGGCGGCAAGCTTTCGGGCACCAAGCAATTCGTGCTCGGCGGCGGCGCGGCGGACTTGTTCGTGGTGACGGCGGAAGAGGACGGCAAGACCGTGCTCCATGTCGTCGATGCCAAGGCGCCGGAAGTCGAAGTGCGGCCCTATCCGGTGGCCGATGGCGGCGTGGCGGCCATCGTCACCTTCCACAATGCGGCGGCGGAAGGCCCGCTTGCCGCCGCTCTACCCGCGGCGATCGACGAGGCGCGGCTTATGGCGGCGGCCGAGATGGTCGGTCTTGCCCAGCGGCTGTTTGCCGACACGCTGGAATACATCAAGACGCGCGAGCAGTTCGGCCAGCCCATCGGCCGGTTCCAGGTGCTCCAGCACCGCATGGTCGATGCTTATGCCCGCGTCGAAAGCGTACAATCGGCGGTGCTGCGCGCGCTGCTGCAGCCGGGGGCGCCGATGGCGGCAATCAAGGCGCATGTGGCGGAAAATGCGATCTGGGTCGCGCATCAGGCGGTACAGCTGCACGGCGGCATGGGCATGAGCGACGAACTGGGCGTGGGCCACGGCCTCAAGCGGATCGTGCTGCTGTCCAAGCTGTTCGGCGATCCCGCCAGCGATATTCTGGATTATGCCCGCGCGGCCTGAGGGCGGCGGGACTGTGGAGTTTATGGAATGACCAAGCGGATCGACGCCCACTTCGTGGCCGCAGGCAAATACCACGATATCGACTTTGCCCGGCTCGAAGTGCTCAAGCTGCTGGCCGAGCACCCCGAGATCCGCACCACGGTGGCGATGGATTTCTCCAACACCGACCGGTTGGAACAGTGCCAGTTCCTGGTGACTTACACCTGCACCGTGCTGCCGACGCCCGAAGAGCTGGTCAAGATCAAGGAATTCCTTGACCGCGGCGGGCGCTGGCTGGCGCTCCACGGCACCAATTCGATCCTCAAGTTCGTCGAAGGCGGGGTCGATTGTCCGGAAGAGCGCGACGATGTGATGGAAGTGCTCGGCACCCAGTTCAAGGCGCATCCGCCGATCGGGCCGTTCCGTGTCGAGGTGGCCGACAAGACCCACCCGCTGACGCAGGGCCTCGAAGATTTCGACGTGATCGACGAGCTTTACATCATGAAGCAGAAGGCGCCGATCAAGGTGCTGATGCAGACGCGCTTCGATGGCGAGGCGACGGGGTTCATCGAGGCGAACTACGACAATGTCGTCGTGCCGGTGCTGTACTTGCGCGATCACGGCAAGGGCGGGGTGCTCTACAACACGCTCGGCCACTGCCGCAGCCACTTCGATGTTATTGAACTCCTGCCCTTCTGGACACATCCCGAACGCTGCGGCTGGAACTATCCGGTTTATTATGAAACGCTGCGCCGCGGCATTCGCTGGGCCATGAACGAGATTGCCTAAGGACGCCCGTTATGGACATGGATTTCTCTCCCGAGGACCTTGCCTTCCAGAAGGAAGTGCGTGCGTTCCTCGACGACAAGCTCAACGCCCGTCTGCGCGAGGGTGCGGCGAATACGCCGAGCGTGTTTACCGAGCCCGACATTACCCGCGAATGGCAGGCGATCCTCGCCGAAAAGGGCTGGCTGGCGACCTCGTGGCCGGTGGAAGACGGCGGTCCGGGCTGGACGCCGACGCAGAAGTACATCTTCGAGAAGGAATGCGCGATTGCCGGCGCGCCTTCGCTGCCGATCCTCGGTCTGCGCCTTGTCGGCCCGGTGATCTGCCGCTTCGGCACGCCCGAGCAGAAGGCGCGCTTCCTGCCGCGCATCATTTCGGGCGAGGACTATTGGTGCCAGGGCTATTCGGAGCCGGGCGCGGGGTCCGACCTTGCGGCGGTGAAGACCCGCGCCGAGCGGGTGGGCGACAAGTATATCGTCAACGGCTCCAAGATCTGGACCACCCACGCGCACCACGCCAACTGGATCTTCGCGCTCGTGCGCACCGATCCCAGCGTGCAGAAGCAGCGCGGCATCAGCTTCCTGCTGATCCCGATGGAGCAGCCGGGCGTCAGCGTATCGCCCATCGTCACGATGGCGAACGACCATGAAGTCAACGCCACCTTCTTCGACAATGCCGAAACCCCTGCCGACAACCTGATCGGCGAGGAAGGGCAGGGCTGGACGATCGCCAAGTTCCTGCTGGAGAACGAGCGCGGCGGCTCCTGCGCGGCGCCCGCGCTGCTCGCCAAGCTCGACCGGATCGAACGCTGGGCGCGCGAAGAAGCCTCGGGCACCAACGGCAGCATGATCCATGATCCCAACATCTCGCAGCGCCTCGCCCGCCTCCGTCTGGAAGCGCAGGCGTTCGAAGTGACCGAGCTGCGCATTCTCGCCGAACTCGCCAAGGGCCGCCCGGCCGGGCCGCAGACCTCGCTGGTCAAGCTGACGAGCTCGAACCTGCGCCAGCAGATCGACGAGCTGGCGGTGGACCTGTTCGGCTATGATGGCCTGCAACTGCCCGTCACGCGCCCGCTCTATGGCAATGAAGCGCCCGAATTCGTCGGCAGCCGCGCGGCGCAGCTTTCGATGCCCGCCTACCTCAACGGCCGCGCCTACACGATCTTCGGCGGTTCGGACGAAGTGCAGAAGACGATCATCGCCAAGCAGGTACTCGGGCTCTGACCTGTTACCCGGAAGCCCCACATCCGAACCGTTTCGGATGGGGCTTCCGCTACGGCACGCACTAGGTTAGCATGCGAATCGCAGTGGATGCCGGACGAACCGGCACCGGCGAGAGGATGCAGCATGGACTGGGCGAACTCCACCTTCGAGCAGGTGACGATTCGGGCCGTTGAAGACGTGCGGCCCGCCGCAATCGCGATCCGCGATGTGGCCTTGCAGCTTGATCTGCGCATTGCCGTCTGCCCCGACATTTCGTCGAAGGAGCAGATGCTCGATGCCGACGGGAAGATCATCAACGCGGACATTTTCGGCTGGACCGCCGACGGCGAGCGCTGGTGGGAAAACGGCACGCTGGCACTCTCCTCGCCCTTCCCGCGCGCGACGCGCTATGAGAGCGAGCCGTTCTGGTGCAACGCGCACGGCGCCTTCACCGTCAGCCGCAACAACTACCTTGAGGACCTCAACTTCTCGGAGTTCCACAAGTTCAGCAAGGCGCGGGCGATGATCGTGATCCCCTCGCACCTCTCGTTCGGGCAGATCGCCGCGACGAGCTTCGTGCCGGTCGACAAGACGCTCGATGACATGTCGGACGTGTTTGCCGAGCATGGCGATTTCCTCGGCGCGCTGACCCGCCGGTTCGTCGCCAGCTACGTCAGCACGATGCGTACGCAGCAGTGGATCCCGAGTGACTGCCGCCTGTCCAAGCGCGAAGTCGAATGCCTGCGCTGGGCCGCGATCGGCAAGACCGACAAGGAAATCAGCCTGATCCTCGCGCTGAGCCACGCCACGGTGCGCTACCACATCCAGCGCGCGGGCGAGAAGCTCAACGCTGTGAACCGCAGCCAGGCCGTCTTCAAGGCCGGACAACTGGGCTATCTGGGGGCGGCGGCCTGAGGGCTGCCCGCCTCCATCCAAACATTTCGTCATCCCCGCGAAGGCGGGGATCCAGAGCAGGCGAAGCGCGCGGTTGCCTTGGATCCCCGCCTTCGCGGGGATGACGAGGTAATGGGAGAACGACCGGGTTCGGCGTCATAGCGGGGCCCGATCAAACCCCCACCATCCCCGCCGTGCTAGCCCCATCGATCCCGTATTCCGATCCGGAGATGAAGCCCGCTTCATCTGAAGCGAGGAACGCGACCAGCGCGGCAATTTCTTCTACTCGGCCCATGCGGCCGATGGCAGACATCGCGTTGAACTGCGCGCGCGCGGCGGCGCTGTCGGGGCTGCGGTCGATGACGCCGCGGATGAGCTCCGTCTCGACCACGCCGGGGTGGATCGAGTTCACGCGGATCCGCGTCTTGAGATTGGCGCAGTGGAGCGCGGACGACTTCACCAGTGCGATCAGCGCGCCCTTGCTGGCCGAATAGGCGACGTAGTTGGCAAGCGGGCGGTAGGCGCTCATCGACGAGTTGACGATGATCGAACCGGCGGGGCCATCCGGATTGGCGCGCATCGCCCGGATCGCGTGCTGGATCGTGAGCATCACGCCGGTGAGGTTGACCCCCATCACGCGCTGCCACGCTTCCAGGGTGATGTCCTCGACGCTGCTGTCGCCCGTCTCGATCCCGGCATTGGCGAAGGCAATGTCGAGCCGGCCATGCTTGGCCTTGATATCGGCCATGAGGCTGTCCCACGCGGCGGCGTCCTCGACGCGGTGGGGGGCGAATTCCGCCCCTGTTTCGGCGCAGAGCGCAGCGGCGGCTTCAGCCTTCGAGCCGGTGAACACGACCTTTGCGCCTTCGCTGGCAAGGCGCCGCACGGTGCCCGCCCCGATACCCGAGGTGCCCCCGGTGATCAGCGCCACCTTGCCGTGAAACCGTCCGCTCATTGTGCTCTCCCTGCGTTCAGGAGCGTGATCCTAGAGCGGGCTTGGGCGGGGACCTACTGGCATTTTGGTTTGGGATTAGCGTTGCCACACCCGCCGTTCACCCACTGTGGCAATCGCACCAGCGGTCCCGACGGGTTCCACCGCGCCATCCATGAAGAACGCGCACATCCCCGCATCCGCCACATCGATATGGCATAGCGTACGCTTGCCATCCGGCGTGCGCGCAATGACCACGCCGCTCGAAGGCACCCCGTCGCGGTTGTGGAACACGGTGTAGCTTTCGACCTTCGCGGGGCCGACGTAGTCCTTGTCCAGCTCAGGGATCGGCCCCCGCGCGGCGTCGGCTTCGGCCTGATAGTCGAAGTCCTGCGGGAACTGAGCCGCAGCAATCGGCTGGCGCGAGATGACGATGCAGTGGTTGTCGGTGGCATAGCCGCCGTTGGCGAAGAGGAACCCGGTCTTGCCGTCGCCGCCCCGCAGGCGCTCCACCATCGAAACGACCGCGTGGCTCATGTAGTTGGCGATGGGGCCGCCGCCGAAGGTGAGGCCGCCGAACACGGTGGCGGGCTTGTCGAGCGGCCAGCCGAGCACGCGGCGGGCCATCTTGGGCACGCAGGGGAAGCAGCTGTAGAGCTCGACATGGTCGAAGTCCGCGCCGGTCATCCGGTTGAGCTCCAGCGTCCGGCGGATCGCCGTGTCCATGCTGGAGGAGCGGTCATAGCGGTCGCGGCGCAGGATGCTGGGGTCTTCCTTGGCGGCGGCGCCCATGCCGACGAAGATCATGCGCTCTTCCAGAATGCCACGGCGGCGCGCTTCGGCAAGGCTGGCGACGATGAAGCCCGCGCCCTGGTTGACCGACGAATTGGCGACCGTGAGCTTGGTGTAGGGGAAGGCGAGCGGACGGTTGGAAGGGCCGGGCGTGAGGATCTCCTCGGCGCTGACTGCCTTCCTGATCCACGCGCCTTCGTTGGCAGCGGCGACCCGGCTCATGCCCGCCCAGATCGCGCCGCTTTCGGCCTGCGCTTCGGCCAGCGTCTGGCCATAGGCGGCGCGGCCGGCGTTCTCGTAGATCGGGTAGACATCGACCGGAGCGGTGAGGCCATGCGCTTGGGCATAAGTGGGATCGCGGCGGGTCGAGACGTTGCGGACGGCGTTGTAGCTCTTGTCCTCGCCTTTCGCGGCAAGCTTGGCGAGGCCTGCGGCAGTCCGCAGCGCTTCGGCGCCGACGACGGCGGCGAGGCTGGCCTTGCCTTCACCGATGCGGTTGGCGGCTTCGTTGAGCAGGCGGATCGGGGTGTCGCCGTGGGGGGCTTCGGACTGGTAGTTGATCGGCGGATGAGCGCCGATCTTGCGCGCCACGCTGTCGCACAGGTTGCCAAGATGGCGGAAGCTGATCTGGTCGACGATGGCGAGGCTGTCGAGATCGGCGAGCATGTTGCCCCCGGCATCCGCCTCGGCAAGACGGAGTGCGGCCGCCATCAGGGCCGGCGGATCGAGGCCGAGCTGCGGGTCTTCGGGCCGGTCGTTGAGCTGGCCGACGCCGATGATGACAGGGATACGTTCCGGGTCGGTCATGGCAGGATCGGTCATCAGGCTCATCGGGCAGTCTCCAGATAGGATTTGGTGGCGACCATCTCGCGGATCTTTGCCGGGGTCGTTTCGAGCACGCCGGCGGCCTCGAGAGATGCACATTCGGTTTCGGTGAGGCCCAGCCAGTCCTGCATCACGGCGTAGGTATCCTGGCACTGCAGCGGGGCGGGGCGGCTGTCGGGATCGGGCATCCAGTCCCAAATCGCGGGGCGGCGCTCGGCGGTCATCGGCTCGGGAAGCAGATCATGTGGCTCCTCGCGGAACAGACCCCGCGCGGTGTAGGTGGGGTGATCGGCAAGATCGGCGGCGCGGAGCATGGGGGCGGCGGGGATTCCGGCGTCCTGCAGCGCTTCGGCGGCCTCGCGCGCGTTCTTGTCGGCCAGCCAATCGGCGAGGGGCTGCGTGCCGATCAGCGCGGCGAGGCGCTGGCGGTCGGCCTCGTCGCGCAAGGATACGACGCACCATTCGTCTTCCCCGGCGCACGCGTAGACGTCCGAAGGTCCAGCAGATGGCGCGAGGTCCAGTGCAGTCGCCGCCACGTCCGTCGCAAGATGCGCGAGCATGACTTCGGCCTGGCTGACATCGACATGGCCGCCGCGTCCGGTGCGCCGACGGCGGGCGAGGAGCGCCATGACCGCGCTGGCGCCGATCCGCGCGCAGACATGGTCGGGGTAGATCGTGACCGAATCGGAGAAGCTTTCCGGATCGTCCGGATAGCGCCACATCGCGGTGAGGCCTGCGGCTGCGCGCACCAGCGGGCCATAGCCCATGCGCTTCGACCACGGGCCGGTGCGGCCGAAGGCGCTGGATTCGACCGCGATCAGGCGCGGGTTGAGCTTGCTGAGTTCCTCGTAGCCAAGGCCCAGCGATTCCAGCGTGCCGGGCTTGAAGTTGGACAGCATGACGTCTGCACCCTCCACCATGCGGCGGAGCAGGGCCTTGCCGTCCTCGGACTTCAGGTTGAGGCCGAGGCTGCGCTTGTTGCGGTGCCCGGCGCCGAAGCTGCTGGACAGGCCGATCTTGAGCCAGGTCTGCCGCGAGCCATCGGGGAAAGCGGCGGATTCGATCTTCACCACGTCGGCGCCGAGATCGGCGAGCAGACGGCCGGTCTCCGCGCCGACGACGATCACGCCGAGGTCGAGCACCTTCAGGCCTTCGAGGGGGCGGCCGGGCTGGGCGTTGGCGGGTGCGGGTCGGGAGGCAGCGCTGCCGGCGTGGACCGGCCCCATGCGCTCGCCGTCGAGCACGATCATGCCGCCAGGCACGGGAACAGGGCCAAGGCCGGGGAGGTCCACCTCGGTAAAGGTGCCGCGCGCGCGGATATGATCGGCAGCGAGGCAATCGTGGAGGGTGTTGAGGCCCGCGAGGGGGACGCCGTGCTGCTGGCCGAGCTCCGCGATCTCGGCGCGGGTCTTGTCCGCCAGAAAGGCCTGCATCGCGGCGAGCAGTTCCCGGCTCTTGAAGCGGACCATGATGTCGTTGAATTCCGGCCCGGCAAACTCGGCGGGCGAGCCCATCATGCGGTGCATGCCCTGCCACTGGCGCGGGGCGAGAACGCAAAGGCGGACGTAGCCGTCAGCGACCGGGATGATCGGATACTGCACGCCCCTTGGCGGCCGACCGGGCGGCAGCGCAGCGGCGGGGCGGCCGTTGGTGGCGCTGCCGGAAATGCCGAAGGCGGGATCGAGAGCCTGCATCGCGCCGTCGAGCGCAGCGTAATCGACATGCCCGCCGGTGCCGCTCGTCAGCGCCTGCGTCAGCGCAGCCATCGCGACATAGGCCCCTTGCGCGACGGCGCATTGCACCGCGATCTCGCCCGGCGGCAGCAGCGGCGCCATGTCCTTGATGCCGGAGCGCGAGAGTTCGGTGGTCAGCGCGTGCAGCACGGCATCGGTCCACTGCCATTGCGACAAGGCATTGCCGCGGCCAAAGCCGGTGGCGGTCATGTGGACGAGCGCCGGATGAGCAGCGCGCAAGGCGGCCCAGTCGATGCTTCCTTCGGACAGGTCTTCGATGATGAGGTCGGCGCCCGCGAGGTGACACGTCAGGTCGGCGGCTGCCACAGACTCGATTCGTTTGCCGAGATTGGCGGTCCAGTACTCCAGCTGCGCGCGGTGATCGCCGGAGGGGCAGGCGCCGCGCCCGTCCACTTCGAGGCGGATCACCTCGGCGCCCAGTTCGCGCAGGATACGGGCGATTCCTGCCAGCGGGCTGGCGACGAGATCGATCACGACGAGGCCGGAAAGCGGGCGCTCGATGGCCTCTTGCTGCACTGCCGGAGCCTCCCTCACAATATTATTGGACGGATGGCGTCCATAAAGAATAGAACAAGGCCATGCAACGCGCATCCGATGATTCCGCGCTTTCGATAGGGACCAGACCCCGGGGCCGTCCGCGCAATCCGGATGTTGAGGCGCGCATTCTGGCGGCCGCCGCGCAGGTCTATGGGGCGGGGGGCTGGGCGGGCTTCAGCCTCGATGCGGTGTCGCGTGCGGCGGGGATCGGCAAGTCCACGCTCTACGCGCGCTGGACGAGTGGGGAGGACTTGCTTTGCGCCATGATCCAGCAGCGCTGGCAAGCAGTGGCGACCATCGATAACGGCAGCTTGCGCGGCGATCTCACAGCGTTCGGCTCGCTGGTGCTCACTCGCTATCTGGAGACGGGTGGCGGCATAGCGCGGCACGTGCGGCGCGATCTGGCAGGGCATCCGGAACTGGCGGCGCGGATTGGCCCGGTACTGGGGGCGCTGACCGAGCAGGCCATTGCGATCCTGCGCCGGGGCCGCGCGCGGGGTGAATTGCGCGAGGGGGTCAGCCCTGCGCTCGCTTCCGACATGTTGCTTGCGGCGATGGAAACGCATGCCGGCCGGATCGGTCCGGGCGAGACGATGAGCGAGCACGCCATCGCGACATATGCGGCGCGGGTGGCGGACCTGCTGATCGGAGGCATCGGGACATGAGCGGCCCATGAATTGCGCTGTCAATATGGGCAGGTTTGCGGCGGCGCATCTCGTGGAAGAAATGCGCGTCAGAGGGGAGAGCAGGGCATGACCTGGCGAACGATCACGGTGGAGAAGCGCGGCGCGGCGGACTGGCTGACGCTGAACCGCCCGGACATGCTCAATGCGATTTCGCTGGAGATGGTCGACGAACTCAGCGCCTATTTCGGCGCACTCGTGGGCGACCGCGAGACGCGCGTGGTGGTGATGCGCGGAGCGGGGCGGGCGTTCTGCGCGGGGCTTGATATCAAGGACCGGCAGGCGGCGAATGGCCCCGATCCGTTCGGCGGGGGCTTCGGCTTTCAGGGCCATCTGGCGGACGTCTATGTGAAGATGCGGCGCTGCCCGCAGCCGATCATTGCGCTGGTTCAGGGCGCGGCTTGCGGCGGCGGTTTTGCCTTTGCTCTGGCCGCAGACATCCGCGTCGCAGGGACAAGCGCCAAGATGAATGCGGCTTTCATCAAGCTTGGCCTGTCTTCCTGCGACATGGGGGTGAGCTATTTCCTGCCGCGGCTGGTGGGCACGTCGGTGGCTTCGGAACTGATGCTGACCGGGCGGTTCATCCATGCCCAGCGCGCGCTGGCGACGGGGCTGGTGAGCGAGGTGGTGCCCGATGACGAGCTTGAAGCCGTTGGTGAAGGCTATGTCGCCGAGCTGCTCGCCGCCTCGCCGAAGGGGCTGCGGATGACCAAGGAGGGGCTCAACCTCGCGGTCGATGCGCCGAGCCTCGAAGCCGCGATGGCGATCGAGAACCGCAACCAGCTGATGACCGCCGCCAGCCCCAATTTCGCCGAAGGCATGCGCGCTTTCCTCGAGAAGCGCGCGCCCAACTACATTTCAGACTGATCGGACCCCACGCATGACGCATCCCAAATACCCGCTGGTGTTCTCGCCGCTGACCATCCGGGGCAACCGGCTCAAGAACCGCATCATCATGGGCTCGATGCATTCGGGGCTGGAGGACCTGCCCGATGCGGCGGAGCGGCTTTCGGCCTACTTCGTCGAGCGCGTGAAGGGCGGCGTCGGCATGATCATCACCGGCGGGATTACGCCGCACGAGAGCGGCGGGCGCGGGGCGAAGCTCAGTGAACCCTCGGAAGTGCCGATGCACCGCGCGGTGACCGATGCAGTCCACGCGGCGGACCCCGAGGTGAAGATCTGCATGCAGATCCTCCATTCGGGCTCGATCGCCAATGTGCGTGAGCCGATTGGCCCGTCGCCCGTGCGTTCGCGGCTGGCGCGCGTGGCGCCGGTGGAGCTCGATGAAGCAGGGATCGAGGAACAGATCGCCGCCTTTGCCAATTGCGCGGCGCTGGCGGTGCAGGCGGGCTACGACGGGGTCGAGATCATCGGCTCGGCTGGCTATCTCATTTCCACCTTCCTCGTCGAGAAGACCAACCAGCGCACCGACCGCTGGGGCGGCTCGTGGGAAAACCGCATGCGCTTTCCCGTCGAGGTGGTGAAGCGCGCGCGCGTGGCGCTGGGCGACGACAAGATGCTGATCTTCCGCATCTCGGCGATGGACATGCTCGAAGGCGGCCTTGCGTGGGAGGAAGTGGCGAGCCTTGCCAAGGCGCTCGAGGATGCGGGGGCGGATGTCATCAGCACGCACTTCTGCTGGCACGAAAGCCAGGTGCCGACGATTGCCACGATGGTGCCGCGCGCGGCCTTCGCGCAAGTGACGGGCAAGCTGCGCGATGTCGTCTCGATCCCGCTCATCACTAGCAACCGCATCAACATGCCGCATGTGGCGGAAGAAGTGCTCGCGCGCGGGGATGCCGATCTCATCTCGATGGCGCGGCCGATGCTGGCCGATGCGGAGATCGTGAAGAAGGCGTGGGAAGGCCGCGAGGACGAGATCAACACCTGCATCGCCTGCAACCAGGCCTGCCTCGATCACACCTTCACCGGCCAGCTGACCAGCTGCCTCGTAAACGCACGAGCTTGCCGTGAGACCGAGATCAAGGTCGAGCCGGCCACGGCGGCGCGGCGGATTGCGGTGGTGGGGGCGGGACCAGCCGGGCTGGCCTATGCCACGATCGCGTCCGGCCGCGGGCACAAGGTCACGCTGTTCGACGCGGCGGACGAGATCGGCGGGCAGTTCAACCTCGCGCGCAAGATCCCCGGCAAGGAGGAGTTCGACGAGACGATCCGCTACTTCGGGCGGATGATCGAAGTGAACGGCATCGAGCTGAAGCTCGCGACGCGGGTCAATGCGGACATGCTGGCTGCTGGCGGCTTCGACGAGATCGTGATCGCGACGGGCATCACGCCGCGCAGGCCCGATATCGAAGGCATCGATCACCCCAAGGCGGTGCGCTACATCGACGTGATCAAAGGCACGGCAAAAGTGGGCCAAAAGGTCGCGATAATGGGGGCAGGCGGGATCGGTTTCGACGTGGCCGAACTGATCACCCATGCCGGAACGCCGGGTTCGCTCGATGTCGAAGTCTTCGCCAAGGAATGGGGCATCGACTTCAAGAACCACCCGCGCGGCGGCGTGACCGGCGTGGTGCCCGAGGTCGCCTCGAGCGGACGCGAGGTCTGGCTGCTCCAGCGCAAGACGAGCGCGGTGGGCAAAGGCCTCGGCCGCACCACCGGCTGGACGCACCGCATCACCCTGCAGCGGCGCGGCGTGCAGATGCTGGGCGGGGTCGAGTATGACCGGATCGACGATGCTGGCCTGCACATCCGCGTGGAAGGCGAGCCGCGCCTGCTCGATGTCGATACCGTGATCGTCTGCGCAGGACAGGAACCGGCGCGCGGGCTTTACGACGAACTGGTGGCGCGCGGGCTTGCCCCGCAGCTGGTCGGCGGCGCGTACGAGGCAATGGAACTGGACGCCAAGCGCGCGATCAAGCAGGCGACCGAATTGGCGGTCGCTGTCTGACGCCTACTGACTGCGCCCGCGCTCCTGCACGGCGAGGCGCCGGGCCTCGACTTCCTCCGGACGGACGGCGGAATTGGCCGCAGACGAGCGCTGCGCTTCGAGCGCCATGCCGTCCCCGAACGGCAGCGCATAGCCATCGTCGATGAGCGCCTTGTAGCCCTGCAGGAAGGTGGGATCGATCGAGGCCATGTCGCGCGCCAGCTGCTGCGCGGTGGGGAGCAGTTTCTCGATCGAGACCACGCGGTTGACCAGCCCCCAGCGCTCTGCGGTGGCGGCATCGAGGAAGTTGCCTGTGAAGGAAAGCTCCTTGGCGCGGCTGATGCCGATCATGCGCGAAAGCTTCTGCGACAGGCCCCAGCCGGGATAGATGCCGACGCGCGCATGGGTATCGGCAAAGCGCGCATTGGTGGACGCGATCAGGACGTCGCAGGCCAGCGCGACTTCGAAGCCGCCAGTGATGGCGACACCGTTGATCGCGCCGACGACGGGCTTGCGGCAAATCTCGATGGCCTTGACCGGGTTTTCCGACGCGCCCTCCGCATTGGCGGCGCCCAAGGCCCCTTCGGTCGAGCCCAGCTCCTTGAGATCGAGCCCGGCGGTGAAGGCGCGGGTGCCGGCGCCGGTCAGCACGACGGCGCGCACCGCATCGTCCCCATCGAGCGCGGTCATCACTTCAGCGAGGCGGGCGCGCAGGGCCTTCGAGAGGGCGTTCATGGCCTCCGGACGGTTGAGTGTGACGGTGGCGACGCCATCGGCGATATCGACGAGGATGAGATCGGTCATGGGCCAAGTCCTTGGGGAAGCTGCGCCGGTTTGACCATGGCGCGCGGGCAGGTGCACCTCTGCTTATTGCGAAGGGGGCGCGATTCCGGCGTAGAGGTCCATGAAGTTGCGGGCGGCATCGCGCTCGCCAGCATCCTTGAAGGCGACATCGAGATCGGGCGCGCTGCCGAGAATGTACATCAGCGCCCACAGCGCGAAGCGGCGGGCAGGATCGGCTTCGAGCCCGAAATCGACGGCAAGGCGTTCCGAACCGGCAGCGAGTTCAGCGCTGCTCAGCCCGGGAAGCTCTGCAGTGCCGAAGTAGCGGCGCATCAGGTCGTCAAAGCCCACTGGAATGTCCTTGCCCGCAACGCGAACGGCACGCGAGAGGAGGTCTCCCGCGTGCCGTTCCTGTAACAACCTGCGCCCGCAAGGAGCGCGAGCCGGATCAGCCATTCAGCCGATCAGCCGTTCAGCTTGTCCTTGACCGACTTCGCGGCAGCGAAGGTCAGCTTGCGCGAAGCTGCGATCTGGATGGTGGCACCGGTCGACGGGTTGCGGCCTTCGCGGGCCGGGCTTTCCTTGACCTTGAACTTCCCGAATGCGCTCAGCGAAACTTCTTCGCCCTTGGCAGCAGCATCGGCAATCGCCGCGAACACGGTGTCGACCAGCTTCTTGGCATCGGCCTTGGTGAGGCCCGCGCTGGCAGCAACGGCTTCGGCGAGTTCAGCAGTATTCATGATCCCAAATCTCCAACGGTTGGACGGGCCGGTTAGCTTGGCCTGTGTCCGTCGTCCAGCCATGCGCGGCGAGAAAACGCTGGAATCTGGGGGAATCTGACGACTTGCCCGGTCTGGACGATACCGTGAGCCGATAATGGCGCATGCGTGTGTCAGCGGCGGGAATGCAATTTTCGCGCGTAAGCCCGACCATTTGCCGATGCAGGGCACTCTGGACAAAATGCGGCGAGGTATTGATCAAATACAGTGACCGACATTAGTCAAATTAGCCCCTTAACCTGCTAGCATATACCATTTTGGATGGGCGGCATTTTGGGTGAGTTGGAATCAAATACTGAGTGCCGCTCGCGAGTACCGTGAAAGCCGATTTGCTCAAATCGAGAAACGCGATCGGCACACGAGGCGCTTAAGGCTGTGCGTCCAGACGGATCGGATGGACCTGCACTTACCTTTCGGGCCCGAGAACTGCTCGGTTTTGCACAGGATTAAATATATGCGGGAAGCATGCGTATCCTGTAACCCTGATGTTGCCGCGTCCGAACCCGTCGGAACAAGCCAATGGGAGACACACCATGATCACGACGCTCATTTTCCTGGCCGCTGCGGTGCAGTCGGTCGATGCGGACCCGGTGCAGCCCCTATACGAGGATGCCCAACTCGGCCGGCAGATGTCGGTCGAGGAAATGAAGCGCGATCTGGTCGGCAGTTCGTTCGCGTTCGACAGCCCGGAAGGCAAGAACCTGTTCTATGTTGCCGAAGGCGGCGTGCTCAAGGGCGTGATGCCCAAGGGCGAGAAGTTCGCGATCAACTGGCGGTTCCGCGAGTACGACAATCTCTTCTGCTTCGAGACCGGCGATGTCGCCTCGAGCGGCTGCGTGCAGATGATCCGCGATGGCGAGAAGGTCAGCATCCGTCGCAAGGACGGTGTGGTGGAGTTCACCGCAACCATGGCGCACGGCAATGCCTACAACCTGTGAGTGATCCGGCGCGGGCCGCCCCCGCTGGGCACATGCGACGGTGGCGGCTGCGTCCGGCGTTCAGTAGCGGGCGGCCGCAGGAGGACCTGCCTCAGCCGCCCAGCCAATCGGCAGCAAGCTCGCCCTGGTGCCCCTCGGGCGCCAGCGCGGTGCGCAAGGCTTCGAGCAGCGGCGGCAGGGCCTGCGTGAAGGCATAGGGCGGATTGACGATAAACAGGCCGGCGCCGTTGTAGACGCCGGGCTGGTCGTTGTCGTAGAGCCAATGCTCCACCTGCAGGAGCTTCGGGATGCCGAGCTTGCGCAGCTGTTCGCGCCACCGCACATGGGTTGCGCGTTCTTTCAGCGGAAACCAGATCACCGTCACCCCGTGAGCCCATTTGCGGTGTGCGGCGGCGAGCGTGGCGGTGATCCGCGTGCGCTCGTCCGTTTGTTCGTAGGGCGGATCGACCACCACCACGCCGCGCGGGGAGCGGGGCGGCAGCATCGCCAGCCAAAGCTCGTAGGCGTCGCGTTCGTGCACGGCTGCCCCGGTGCCGCGCATCACGCCGCGAAGGACCTGCACGTCCTCGGGATGCTTCTCGTTGACGATCAGAAGATCCTGCGCGCGCCGCAGCTGCGCCAGAATTCGCGGCGAACCGGGATAATGCCGCGGTTCGGTGCCCCCATTCACCGCCAGTACCGCAGCGCGGTAGTCGCTCAGCAAGGGGTTCTGATCGGCAAGGGCGCGCAGCACGCCCTGCGCCGCCTCGCCGGTGCGCAGCGCCGCTTCGCCGCCAAGGTCGTAGAGCCCGCAGCCGCCATGCGTGTCGATCAGGGTGAGCGCGCTGTCCTTCTGCTGCAAGGCCCGCACGAGCGCGATCAGCAGGCAGTGCTTGACGACATCGGCGCTGTTGCCGGCGTGGAAGGAATGGCGGTAGTTCATGCGGTCTTGGGGGCTGACGAACTGCTTTGATACGTAGCGCACGAGCCGGGCGCGAGGCGATGGCACGGGCCAATGCGGTGCCCGTACAGAAACAGTCGGGAACCTTCAAAGCACTTCTGCGCTCGCGGCGCGGCGCTAGGGCGCCCGCAGCGCAGCGATCGCCGAGAGATCGCTTGCAATTGCATCAGCGTGCGGCGTGAGCGTTTCCTCCGTCACGCCGAGACGGTTGATCCACGCGGTGCGAAAGCCGAACCACTTGGCGCCCAGCGCATCCCAGCCGCCGAACGCGACAAAGCCGATCTCCTCGCGCGGCAAGCCGAAATGGTGCGGCGCCATCGCATAAGCGCCCGACGACGGCTTGAAGGCGCTCACCCGGTCCGTGCTGAGCGGCGGGTCCATCCACCGGTCGAGTCCATTGCTGCGCATGTTGGCCAGCAGCATGTCGGCGCCAAGATTGGACAGGAAAGCGAGCCGGACCCCCGCCTCGCTCAGCGCCGCCAGTGTCGCGGTGGTGTCCGGCCAGGCGGGCAGCTGGCCATAGACTTCGACAAGCGCGCGCTTCTGCTGCGGTGTCAGATCCACATCCTATGCACGCGCCACGTTGCTCCCCCGGCGCGTCAAGCTGATGGACGCTTGGGCCGAATACTGCGCGCGCCCCGCCACGGCTGGCGGCATCGTCACGCCGATTCGGCAGGTTGAGGCGTCTAAGGTTTCACCGGGCACTAGGCCCGATGGAAGCGGGCCAGCGCAGTGATTGCGCCCGAGTGCTGACCTTGCCCGTCAGGTGTAGTGATCGACTTGCCAGTGTGGCTCGTCGGCGCGCCGCCCTGAGAGGTCATCGGCAACATGTGCTGCGCACTTCCCGGCGAGTTCGGGATGACGCAAGGTCAGGTCTTGGCGCGTTCCATGATCCAGTCGGCCGTGACCCGAGGCTGTGTGAGCGGAAACATATGTCCGCCTTCGATCAGCTTGAGCTCGGCGCCCGTGATCGCGGAAACGGTCGGCTGACCATGAACCGATGGGTCCAGCAGGAGATCGCCCTTGGCAAACATGATCCCGACCGGAAGGGAAAGCTCGCCATAGCGTGCGGCAATGCCCGCCATTTCGGCGCGAGCCGCCTCGACATCGCCGCAAGCCGCCACGAACGCTTCGGGACGCAAGGTGAGCGCGGCGCCGCCCCGCGTCTCGAAATCGGCCGGGAAGGGTTCGGGTCCGAAAACCTGTGCATTCGCCGCATCTGCTCCAAGGCGGCCTGCGGGCACAGCCAGGGTCCATGCCAGCAAGGTGCGGACCAATGGTGACTTCAGATCGAGCGCCTTGAAAACTTGCGGAATGGTTTCGATGGGCTGGGTGAGGGGCGCGAGCAGCGCAAGGCCGCCAATCTTGCCGGGATGAGCAAGCGCCATTGCCAGAGCAATCGCACCGCCGAGCGAATGGCCGACCACCAACGGCCGGTGCAGCCCGAGCTTGTCCATCAGTTCGGCGATCATCGCGCCCTGCACGGCAAGGCCGCGATCGCTGTCACCGTGATAGGCCGAATATCCCGATCCCGGTCGGTCGACCACGATCAGTCGGTGGTGGGGCGCGAGTAGCTCGCTCAGGGCATATGTGAAGTTGCGCAGCTGGCCGCCCAGACCGTGCACCAGAACGATCGGTGATCCCTCGCCAATGTCGAGGTAGTGCAAGCGCGCGCCCTTCACATCGGCGAACTCTCCATCGGGCGGCACCAGCTCTTCTGCGCGCTTGCGATTCCAGGCGGTGAACGCGGCCAGCCCCGCAGCCGAGGCGAGTGCGGTGGCGCCGCTGCCCATGATGGTCTTGAGAAAACTGGCCATGGCGTCGCGGTCCTTCCAAGGTGCGGGGGAAACCTCCATCTCACGGCGCTACCATTTCCGCAATTTCACATAGCGCCTCGGGGTAGTCTGATCATCGGGATGTACTGCATTTTTCCGGCGGCCATTCCGGCCCTCGGAGAACGATCATGGAGATGCCTGAAACCAAATCCACCAAGCGCCAAGCCTGCAATGCTGGCAGGACCGTCGGCGCGAAACGTGCACTCAAGCTAAAGCAAATTTGGGAGATCCGATTTTACCTCAATCAGCGCCGTCGCTTGCGAGATAGAGCACTGTTCGACTTGGCAATCGACAGCAAGCTTGGGCGCTGTGACCTCGTCCGGATGAAGATTGGCGATGTTGTCAGCGGCGGTCAGGTCCGGACGCGGGCAATCGTAATGCAGCAAGAAACGAGCAGGCCAGTCCAGTTCGAGCTGCTTCCGGATGCTCGAGCCAGCCTGCCAGCTTGGCTGGAACACCGCGGAGGCACGGTGGATGACTACCTCTTTCCGAGCCGGGTTGATCACAGTGGGCACCTCAGCACACGTCAATATGCCCGGCTTGTCGACGAATGGATCACAAGCGTCGGTCTTATGCGGGGCGAATACGGCACCCACTCGCTTGGGCGAACGAAGGCATAGATCATTTACCGGGCAACTGGAAACCTAAGGGCCGTGCAGATACTGCTGGGCCATAACAAGATCGAAAATACGGTGCGCTACCTCGGGATCGACGTGGAAGATGCACTTGCCCTTGCCGAAAATACCGCAATCTGAGCCTAGGGATTCTCATCTCTGAAGATAATTCAACCCAGTTATGACAGAAAATTAGCGTATATTTTCTCTTCAATCCTAAAACTTTAATCTCAATACAGTTAAGATACTGACTATTATCGTATTAACTTTAAAATATAATCCGAAATCAATCGATTTATTTTGCCATAAAGTCTAGTAACTGTTCGATTTTTACTGTAGCGATGGTCGAGAATGTGTCGGAAACGGCATAGGGCAGCACTATACGGCTTCCGAACTTCATCGCTCCGCACGAGTAGACCACGTTGGGCACGTAGCCCTCGCGTTCGGATTTTTCAGGCTGCACCAGCGGCACGTGCGAGCGGCTGATCACGCGTGAAGGGTCGTCCTTGTCGAGCAGCACTGCACCGATCGAATAGCGCCTGATCGGCCCCACCCCGTGTGTGAAAAGCAGCCAGCCTTCGTCGAGCTCGATCGGCGATCCGCAATTGCCGATCTGCACGAACTCCCACGGGTATTTCGGGCCAAGAATCGGCACCCCGTGGTTCCATTCGTGGAGATCGTCCGAATAGATCAGATGCAGGCTCTCGTTGTCGTAGCGCGCGATCATCGCGTAGCGTCCGTCGATCTTGCGCGGAAACAGCGCCATGCCCTTGTTGACCGCCGCCGCGCCCTTGAGGGGCACCAGACGGAACGACTGAAAATCGCGCGTTTCGATAAGTTCGGACCGGATCGTGCGACCGCTGTAGGCAGTGCAAGTCGCGTAATAAGTCTTCCGTCCGCGATCCCTGAACGCCACGAAGCGAGCATCTTCGATGCCATTGGCCTGCGCTTCGGTGATCGGGAAGATCACACGCTGCGAGATGTTGCTGTTTTCCGCGAAGGAAAGGTCGATATCGTCGCCCACCCGCCGCGAGATGTGCGGCAGGCATGCAAGCCGGACAGGCGGCTCGATGTTGATCGCCCCTTCGCGGCTGATCGTGCCGCGTCGGAAGGTGAGCGACGAGATATGCCCTTCGCCCACCGCACGCAACGAGAGAATGAAGCGCAGGCTGCCCGGCTCCACCCCGTTCTGGTCGGGGTGAGGCACGATGCTGGGGTTGAACAGCGCGGCGGCCTCAAAGCTGTATTCGTGCAGGAAGTAAGCGCCGACAAGGTTGCGCTGGATCGGCGTGAAGGCGGCGTGGTCAGGAAAGACCTGGTCCATTTCGGCCGCGCGCCTCTCGAAGATCTCCAGGAGGTTGCGCTGCGGATTGTCAAAGTTTTCCAGCACCCCGTCGAGCACGACTTGCGCCTCCGTTTCGTCCAGTGCCAAAACCCGCTCGACAATGTGGTTGGCCCGTGACGTATCGATCGGATTGTAGTCGCGTGGCTCAATCGCGGGACGGAAGGCCCTGACGATAACGCGGGAGGGATCCGGACACAGATAGTGGGGATGGCGGTTGAAGAACGGGCTCTCGTTCATGCCCTGAACCTGCCGTCGACAGCATGGGGCGCCTCGGTCAGCGCTTCAGGCTGGCGCGCAGATGTGTGGGCCGCGATGGCCTCTATCGGCCTCTCGCTGAAACGGTTCATGTCGATCAGCGCCATCAGATAGGACAGCAGCGATTCCGCCCCCCGGTTCTCGTTGGCACGGTTGCGGTGAAGCCCGTCGCGACAACTGCCGGTGTCGGCATCGACCACCGGGATGCCCAATTCGTTGACGCCGCTGAACCAGGCAAAGGCCCGCTCGGCCTCAGCCTGCCAGCAGGGGTCGGCGTCAACCGAACTGGCGGCAAGGCAAGCGGCGACCGTGGCGCAGGCCTCCAGCGGCTGCTGGTCAAATTGCTGCGGCTCGCAAGATGCAAGCAGGAACCCCTCCGATCCGATCGGTTGGAAATGGCCACCCGGTGCGGTCTGACGGGGAATGAGCCAGCGCAAGGCCGAAAGCCCCGCGTCGACGATGTCCGGCAGGCGAGCGTCGCGTCCGGTAACGATCAGCGCTTCGCACAGGCGGGCATTGTCGTAGGTCAGCCGGCTTTCGAACCAGGTCCAATCTTCGCCGCTGCATATCCGCAGCAGTTCCTGCAGCCGCTCCGCAAGGACAAGCCCGATGCGGCTGGCCTTGCGATCAAACGGGCGCCTTGCCGAATAACCGTGCAAACCAAGCAGCGCGAACGCCCAGGCGCGCGGGGAGGTAAACCCCTCGACAGACTCGAGCGACCAGGCGAACAGATTGGCCGCCCACTGCGCCAGCTCGGTATCCGGGTTCTCGGCTGCGGTCATGCCCAGCGCCCACAAGGTGCGGCCGTGGCTGTCCTCCGAACCGACCTCTTCCAGCCAGCGGCGGTCAAATCCCAGAAAATTGCGAAAGCGCTTTCGATCCGGATTCCAGCCATGCTGGATGAAGGCGGCAAACCGCAGTGGCTGGATGCCGGGCAGCCCGGACAGCTGCGCGCTTCCAAGCGCGTTCGAGAGCAACAGCGCACGCGCATTGTCGTCGATGCAGTAGCCGTGTTGGCGATCCGGAATGCCGCCGACCGCGTGCTGAAACAGGCCAGTATCGTCGCACATGGCGGCAAAGTGGGTTAGCGGCAGCGCAGCAATCTTCGGTTCGGCTTCCTCGCAGGCCGCCTTGAATGCCGTGCGATACGCAAGCGCAGTCCTCGTCCAGGTCACGAGCCGACCTGCCAGGTTGGCTGATTGCCCCATTGCAAGGCGTCCGGGCTCATCGGTGAGCAGGTGCGCCACAGCGGCACCAAGGTGGATGGGATCACGGAAGGGGACCAGCACGCCCGACCCATCACCAAGCAGTTCGGTCGCGTGCCAATAAGGCGTCGATACCACCGGCCGGCCAAGTCCGTGCGAATAGGCGAGCGTGCCCGATGTCATTTGGGTCTCGAGAAGATAGGGCGTCACGTACACATCGCACATCGCGATGTAGTCCAGCAGTTCCGGCCGCTCGACGAAGCGGTTGATGAACACCACGCGGCCATCGAGGCCCAGCGCACGGACGCGCGCCAGTAGACAATCTCGATAGGCTTCACCTTCGACGCGCAGCAGAGCAGGATGCGTCGCGCCCATTACCACGTAGACCGCATCTGGCGCTGCTTTAAGCACCGCAGGCATGGCCTCGATCATCACCTCGATGCCTTTGTTAGGGCTGAGCAGACCGAAGGTGAGGATCACCTGCCGGTCGGTGAAGCCGAGCCGGCGCCTGGCATCCTTTGGTTCGGCCAGCGGCAGATCGGGAATGCCATGCGGTATGACCGCGATTCGCGCTGGATCGGCGCCGTAGCGTTCGATCAGGATGGTTCGGGCCTTGCGCGCCATCACGACGACCCTTGCCGAGGCCGCAAGCAGGGCCATCATAACTGCATGCTGCGCTTCGGTCGGCTGATCGAGCACGGTATGCAGGGTCGTCACGAGCGGAACGCGCAGCGCCGCGATCAGACCAAGTAGGTAGTTTCCTGCCTCGCCGCCGAAGATGCCGAACTCGTGCTGGAGCGAAACCACATCGAAGCCGGCGGCGTTGATGTAATCTGCCGCCTCGAGATAGGCGCCCGGCTCCTCCTGCGCGATCTCGAGGCACACCGGCTCGGCATACGCGCAAGAGATGCCGTGATCTTGCATTGCCAGGATCGCTGTCTCGCCCACTCCGTCTTGATGGCGCATCGCCAGTTCGAGATCGGTGGTGAAAGTTGCAATGCCGCAGCGCCGAGGAAGCGCCGTGCCGATGAACACGATGCGCATGGCCTTTGCCGCGCTGGAAGGCCGTGCTCTGCCAGCCGGCAGGCGGTTGGCAGAGGCCTGCAGCCTGGTGAACGAGACGGTCGAATCGGCCACGTTTGCGGTTTCCTTGTTGGGAGGGTGTGCGTTCAACTGGCCTGCGGAAGGCGCTGAGTCTGCCCTCGGAAACTACGCTGACGAGCCCCGCCCTGTGCCGGGCGGACAACATGGCAAACTTGGCGGCTTGGGTAGATTCCGATCCTGTTGCCGATACCGCATAAGACTAGGTTTGCCAGGCAACGTGTGGCGACCGGTCTTTGCATTCCGCCGGTTCCCGCCCGTCTCGTCTCGTTCGTCACTCAAGGACACCGACCCATGCGTCTCGTTCTTATGGGCATCGCCGCCACAAGCCTGCTCGCTGGATGCGCCAGTTATGGCGGGACCGAGGCCATGAACTCGCAGTGGCGCAACTACGACTACGCACGCCCAGATCCGAGCTACGGCGGCTACGATGCCGGGCGCTACTACCGTGAGGATCCCACCCACTACCGGGAACGGCGCATGAGCAACGACGAGCGCATCTACCGAGGCAATGATGGCCGCTACTATTGCCGCCGGTCGGACGGGACCACTGGCCTCGTCGTTGGCGCGGTGGCTGGCGGGGTTCTGGGTAACGTGATTGCACCGGGTGGATCGAAGGTCCTTGGCACTGTGCTTGGCGGTCTCGTGGGCGGTGTCGCCGGCCGGCAAATCGACCGCAGTCGGACCGTACGTTGCCGCTGAGCCGGAGCCCTTTAGCGCACCTTGCAGCGCAGGAGGATCAATCAGTTGCGTAGCAGTAGCATTGCGGCGTTGGCCGCCATCGCCCTGCTGCCGGCCCCTGCCGCAGCGCAGCCTATGCAAGGTTACGCTGCCAGTGCCACACGCCTCTATGCTGGGCCTCTGCGCGATTTCCCGGTGCTGCGCAGGATGCGCCGCGGGTCGATGATCACTGTTTACGGCTGCCTACGTGACTGGACCTGGTGCGATGTCACCTCCGGCACCGATCGCGGCTGGATCGCAGCCGATGCTCTGCGCGTTAATCACAAGGGGCGCCGCCGCGCAGTTGCAAACGGCATGGGCGTCACCCTCAGCAGGTTCTTGTTCGGCACCTACTGGGACGGTCACTATTCGAGCCGACAGTTCTATCGCCAACGCCAGCACTGGCAGTTGCTATCCGACCGTGCCTATCGTCCCGAATGGGGCGAGCGGGAGAAGCAGGAAGAGGCCTGGGGCGATACCCGAGCGATGGAGGAACAGCATCGGCTCTCCCGCGAACGCGGCGAGCGCACTGGCGGACCAATCGTTCCACAGTACATCGGCAAGCCCTATCGCTTTCCCGATCATGGCAACGCGAGTGGTCCGTCCGATCGCCAGGTCTCCGGGCCCGAGAACACGACCAAGAGCCCGCAGAGCGCTAGTCCGGCGCAAGACCCTGATTGAAACATGGCCTCAGGGCCTCACCACCAACGACCGCGTCATGGCCCGATCCCGCCTTCCCCCCTCAGGATCGGGCCATGACGAGCGGGACCGCACAGGAACTTCAGCTCAGGCGAAGATCCTGTGTGGTCTCACCTAACCAGATCCGCCTTGATCACAGGGGCTCAAGAAAGAGTATCGCGTCATGCCGCTCATCAATATCATAGTCGTACTGATCGTGGTCGGCTTCCTGCTATGGCTGATCAACAATTACATGCCGATGGATGGCAAGATCAAAGCCATCCTCAATGCGCTTGTCGTCATCACGGTGGTCCTCTGGCTGCTCCGCGGGCTGGGCCTACTGTCCTCGTTCGATAGCATCCATCTCGGATTTTGATCACTTACGCCGCGTTGCGCTCGGCAGGCGGCTGGTCAAACAGTATAAGACTTATGCTGACGAAGTGTGCTAGGCCTGCCTATCGAAGGGGGGGTATTCCATGGCACGTAAACTGCGGGCGAGGCCCCTCGGATGCAGGAGGTTAGCCGCCTCGACAGCGCAGTGGTGAGCCCGCCTCGCGAAGCAGGGTCCGCACCGTCAAGGAACAAGGTACCACCAAGACCGGTGCTGCCGATCATCGCGATCGGGGCATCGGCGGGCGGACTGGAGGCGATTTCGCGCCTTTTCGATGCACTGCCGGCCACCGCAGGCTGTGCGTTCATTGTCGTCCAGCACCTTGATCCGCAGCACGAAAGTCTCATGGCCCAATTGCTGGCCGAGCATACGACCATGCCTGTGATTGAGGCCACGCACGGTTGCGCGATTGCGGCCGACCACGTCTACGTCATCCCCCCGGGCCGTTTTCTGGCGGTGCGCGCAGGTACCTTGAGGCTGTCCGTGCCAGAGGTGGGCCACAGCGCCCGGCTGCCGTTTGATTGGCTACTCCGTTCGCTGGCAGCCTCTTGCGGTCTGCAAAGCGCGGCGGTGATCCTCTCCGGCACGGGCGGCGATGGCAGCCAGGGGCTTGCTGCGCTCCACAATGCCGGCGGCATGATCCTCGCCCAGTCGATCGCAGAGGCCGAACATCCCGGCATGCCGCAGGCCGCGCTCGATACCGCGCTGGTCGATGCGGTCCTGCCACTTGCGGACATGCCCGAGGCGATTTTGGCCTTTGTCGAGCGTGTCACGCTTGGGGAGCATGCGGCAGTGCCGATTGCGCCGCACGGCAGCGCCGAAGATCTCGCAGCCGTTCTTGACGCGCTCAGACACACCGCTGGGCAGGATTTCAGCCACTACAAACCCGGCACGGTCAGCCGCCGCATCGCACGCCGCATGGCACTGCTCGCCATGCCTGATGGCGATATGTCCGCCTATGCCGAACGACTGCGCAGCGATCCTGCCGAATGCGGCCTGCTGGCGAGCGAACTGCTCATCAACGTCACTGGCTTCTTTCGCGATCCCAAGGTTTTCGAGACGCTGGAGGCGATGGTCCTGCCCGATTTGCTTGACCGGCTGGTCGCGGGTCAGGCCCTGCGCATCTGGGTGGCGGGGTGCAGTACCGGCGAAGAGGCATACTCGATCGCGATGGTATGCCAGGACGTAATGGCCAAGGCACAGCGTGACATCAAGTTGCAGATATTCGCTTCGGATCTCGACCCCGATGCCATAGCGGCTGCGCGCGAAGGTCTTTATTCGCACGATACCGTCGCTGCGATCCCGCCTGAACGACTGGCGCGCTATTTCACCGAGGAGGATGGCGGCTTCCGCGTGGTGCCGGCCTTGCGCGGACATGTCGTTTTCTCGGTGCAGGATGTGCTGACAGATCCGCCGTTCTCGCGGCTCCACATGATTTCCTGCCGCAATCTCCTGATCTATCTCGATAGCTTCGCGCAGGCGCGGGTGATCGCGCTCTTCCACTTCGCGCTGCGCGAAGCCGGCGTCCTGCTTCTCGGCACGACCGAGACGATCGGCAAGCCCGATGGCCGGTTCGAGCCTCTGGCAAGGGCCGAATGCTTCTACCGTCATGCCGCGCGGACCCGGTCGGGAGAAGCGGACTTCCCTTTCAGCTTTGATGGCAAGCTGCCCCTCGTCACGACCGTGGGGCGCGAAACACCTGCAGCACGGCGCAATCTCGCCGAGATCTGCGAGCGGGCGTTGCTGGCGAGCCATGCGCCTGCCGCCGTGCTGATCAACCGGCACAATGATTGCCTGTTCTCGATGGGACCAGTGGACCGGTTTCTCCGGATCAGGCCCGGCTATCCCACGCAAGACCTTCTCGCCATGGTCTCGCCGGTGCTCCGCACCCGGCTGCGCCACGCGATCAACCTTGTCAGTGTCGATACACCGCTCGTCGATGGCGGCCTTGCGCGGGTGACGATTGCCGGGGTGCAGGCGCATGTCCGCATCACGGTGGAGCGGCTTGTCGAGGCAGGGGAGGAACTCCTGCTGGTCTGCCTTGCCGAACAGCAGGCGGGCAGTCCCCTGGCGCCGGAAAATCCTTCACCGGAACAAGCCGGCCGTATCGCTGAGCTGGAGCGCGAACTCGCCGAAACCGATGCTGAACTGCAGGCGCTGATCCGGGACCACGAATTGGCCATCCAGGAGCAGAAGGCAATCAATGAGGAAGCCTTGTCGATCAACGAGGAGTTCCAGTCCACCAACGAGGAACTCCTGACTTCGAAGGAAGAGCTGCAATCGCTCAATGAGGAACTCACCGCGCTGAATAGTCAGCTGCAGGAAACGCTCGACCGCCAGCGGCTCGCCTCCGACGACCTCCAGAATGTCCTGTTCAGCACCAATGTCGGCACGATGTTCCTTGATGCCGCACTTCGAATCCGTTTTTTCACCCCGGCAATCAGTCCGCTCTACAACGTCATCGCCAGCGATATCGGCCGGCCGCTTGCTGATCTCAGGCTGATCGCCGACGATCCCGAACTCCTCGCCGATGCGCAGCGGGTCCTCGACGACGAGGCAACAATCGAGTGCGAGGTCCGCGCGCCGGGCGATATCTGGTTCGTTCGCCGCATCTTTCCCTATCGGGCGCATGACAGCCGGATCGAGGGGGTGGTCATCACCTTCGCCGATGTCACCGATCGCAAGCGGGCTACATCGGCGCTGGAAGAAGCCAAGCTGGAGGCAGAGCTCGCCAATGCCGCCAAGTCGCGCTTCCTTGCCGCTGCGAGCCACGATCTACGCCAGCCGCTGCAGGCGCTGACCCTGCTCAAGGATTTCCTCACGCCGTCCGTCTCGGGTGAACATGCCGTCGAACTCATGGCCCGCTTCGACAAGACCCTTGGGGCCTTGTCGGGCATGCTCGATGTCCTGCTCAACATCAGCCAGATCGAGGCAGGCGAGGTCCGCCCAGAGCTGGAGCAGTTCCCAGTCGCCGATATGCTCGAACGACTGCACGGCGAATTCCTCGCACTGGCTGAGGCGCGCGATCTCTCGCTGCGTTTCATGCCCTGCGCTGCTTGGGTGGAAAGCGATCCCCACCTGCTTGAGCAGATGATCCGCAATCTTCTTGGCAATGCGGTGAAGTACACCCGGACGGGGCGGATCCTCCTCGGCTGCCGACGGCGCGGGAACGGCCTCAGGATCGAGGTATGGGATACTGGCATCGGAATCGAGGCAGGCCAACTGGAGGCAATCTTCGAGGAATTCCATCAAGTCGGCAATCCTGCGCGCGAAAGCGGGCTCGGGCTGGGGCTGGGGCTCTCGATCGTGCGGCGCCTGGGGCGCCTCCTGCACCATCCGATCGATGTCCGCTCGGTGCCGGGCCGCGGTTCGCTGTTCGCCATCACTGTCCCGCGCCGCAAGGGTGTCACGCGACTGCCTCCGGCACCGATCCCCGCAATTGATCCTTCGCGGGAACGTGAAGCTGCCGCGCGCCCATCGGTCATCGTTGTGGTCGAGGATGATCCGGATCTGCTCGATCTCGTCGCGCGGCTGCTGCGGGAGAACGGCCATATGGTAAGCTGCGCGCCCGATGCAGCAACAGCGCTGCGGCTTACGGCGGGCGGTGCGATCAGGCCGGATATTCTTCTCACAGACTACAACCTGCCCTCTGGGCAAAGCGGCGTGGACCTGCTCCACGCCCTGCAGCAACGCTTGCAGCGCCCACTCCCCGCGATCGTGCTCACTGGCGACATCTCCTCGGAAGCGCAGGGGATCATCGCCGAGGCCGATTGCATCCATCTCAGAAAGCCGGTCGTGCCGGCGGTCCTGCTGCGTGCGGTGGAAAAGCTATGCCCGCCAGCAACAGCCCCAAACCCAGCCTTGCCGCCAGGTCGCCAACCTCAGGTGTCGCCGATCGTTTACGTGGTGGATGACGAGCCGCACATCCGCGCCGCAATCCGCGATTTCCTGGCCGCGCACGGCCGCGAGGTGGCAGACTTCGGCTCTGCGGAGGATTTTCTGGAGGGCTACCGCGCGGGTCGGCCGGGCTGCCTGCTGGTCGATGCGCACCTGCCCGGGCTCAGCGGCATCGGCCTTCTTGGCAAATTGCGCGCAAACGGCGATCACCTGCCGGTCATCCTGATAACCAGCGATGAGGACATCGGCCTGGCCGTTGCAGCCATGCTCGCGGGTGCCTGTGATTTCATCACCAAGCCGGTAGGGCGCGACGCGCTGATGGACAGCATCGACCGCGCGACCGAGCAATCGCTCGGCACCAACATCGCCGATGTCGCTCAGGCCGAGGCGGCGATGTGCTTTGCCGCACTGACCGCCCGGCAGAGAGAAGTGATGGACATGGTCCTTGCTGGTCATCCCAGCAAGAATATTGCCTCCGATCTCGGCATCAGTCAGCGCACGGTCGAAAACCACCGAGCCGAGATCATGCACCGGATGGGGGTACGCTCGCTGCCGGAGCTGGCGCGCAAGGTGCTCATGATCGAGACCTGAATGACTATGGGGCGGGCCTTAGGGCCAGCCCCATGTTCCTTATGTGGCCTTGTTGGCCCCAGATGCATTGCGCGTCATCAGAAACCCGAACCCGGGCCATAGCTGATCTCGACGCGCCGGTTCTGCACTTCGCGGACACCATCGGCAGTTGGCACCCTCTGGTTTGTCTCGCCAAAGGCTTTGCTCGAAATGGCCCCGGCAGAGATGCCATGCCCGGTCAGGTAGGTCTGGACCTCGCTGTCACGCCTTGCCGAGAGGCCGAGGTTGTAACGCGGCGAGCCAGAGCTGTCGGTATGGCCTGCAAGCATGATGCCGATGTTGCCGCAGCTGCCGTAGGCCTGAAGCGCATTGTCCAGAACGCTCGCCGCTTCGGGTGAGATATCGGACTCGTTCCAATCGAAGAACACGATGAACGGACCCTTGTTGCAGACCACGACGGGCGGCGGTGGCGGCGGAGGAGGAGGGGGCGGCGGAGGCGGAGGCGGCGCAGGCGGCGCATCTGCGGGCGCCGGTTCGGCTGCATGCCCGCCGAAATTGACCGTCAGCGTCGCTAGCAGGGCGTGCGAGCGCAAATGTGCCGACCTGGAAGTACCGTCTTCGGCGACGAAGCGATCGGCGCCGTCTGGGCGGAAATAGCGGTATTTCAGGCCGAGATCGACATTGTGGCTGATCGGCACTGTCACCCCGGCAATCGCCTGCCATGCAAAGCCGTGCGCCCTGTCTTGCAGTCTGACCACAGTCGGCAGGCTCTCGGTCAACTTGGTGGTGGCATACCCCGCACCGGCACCGACATAGGCCTTGATCCCGCCCCAGTGGCCGAGTCCGATCAGGGCATTGCCCATCGCTGCGATCGTGCTGGTTCGGCCGGAAAGGCCATCTTCGCTTGTGTAGGTACCGTTGGGTAGGGGCGTTCCGATAGGGCGGGTCTGATCGCGCAGCTGAGAGCGCGCATAAAAGCCTTCGGCCTCGAGCCGGAAATGACCGAAATCATACCCAAGCGCGCCGCCCGCTTCCCAGCCGGTCTTGAACCGGTCGGTATGCTCGTAGCCGCCCGGGCTGAAGACATCCGAATGCTCCTGTTTGACGACGCCGCCCTCAAGCGTGACATAAGGGCCGGTTTCGTTGGCACGGGCAGTTGCTCCCAGTGCGCATGAAGCCAGCAACAGGCTGACGATGATTTTCCTCATGAGATATCCGATCTTTAATGGTGGCGTCGCTGAATGCGGCCACGGGGTAAGAGGGAGAATTGATGGGGTCGGTCCCCGCTGCATGGCTGCGGCCGAGCTGCAACGGCTCTTTGCTCATTCCGAACCCTGCATGTGCCGTTTCGCGAGCACGGTGCGCACCGAATGGCCGGTGGGAAAGGGAAGCCGGCGGCTGTGAACAACCGCCGGCTCAAGATGAAATGCCGCGGACGTAAGGTGGGTCGCTGAACCTTCCCGTTGCGACCAGGCCCTCAAAGAATGGGGGTAAGGACCATCGCCGGCATCACACTTGCCAAGTACGCCACCCGCTGGAGGCGGCACAGCCTCGGAAACTACCCATGCTGAGCGATTGGGTGAAATGCCAGGTCGAGGCCGGGCGGCAGTGGCCAGCCCGTCAGGTCAGTCTGCGGGCCTGAGGGGAGTCGATAACTTCGCCCCCCTTGTTTCGAGGCTCGCAAGCCCCACATTGGATTCAGCTTCCAGTCGTGATCGACGGTCCCGAGGGGCTCTTGAAGGTCTCTCCTTACTTTCTTTTCCGCCTCTTAGCTGGCGCATAGGTGGTCACCTCTCGATCGCCTGCGCCATGCGGAAAGGACATCGTCATGGCTAGTTCTGGAAACACTCATTGCTACGAAAGTGGCAAAAGACGCGGAACCATTGCGCCCGAGTGGGCGGTGCAAAGCTCGACTTCACGGAAGCAGACCGCCATCGGGACACTGCCGAACCGAAAGCTGACGATCCTTACGGCTACGACACGCGGCAGACCGTTGGCGGGCAAGTCCATGCGATCAATCTCCGGTAGGACCGCAGACTACAGCAGGCAGGCTGATCAGTGAGGTAGGGGCGGGCGCGCTTGATCGCGCATCCTGCTCGTCACAGTCAGCATCGCCACAAAAAGAGGCAGTCAACAGTACTATGGATCTCAACCAGCTACTTAGCGCTCACCAGCGCGCCATGATGGAGCGCGGCCCGTCGAAAGACGACAATGCCGATCGGAAGCTAGCTGCCGATGTCGCTGATTATGCTGATCGCATCCAGCGGATGCGCGATCACTACGCTTGTGAAGGCACCGGGGAGATCGAATCTTGGGAAAGCGAGGGTGGTTTGGTGCCACAACCGGAAATGACCTTGCCGCCAGGCGTCACCATGACTTTGCGTCCCGAGTATCGCGTCGGCCCTTACGTCTATTCCGATCTGGTTCTCGCGCTGAGGGAGCTTGAACGGCAGGAGAAGCCGGGCGGACAGTAACGAGGTCCAAGCTTCGGTATGGAGTGGCCGGAAGCAGCAATACGGGGAAAGCGGCTCAAGTCCGCCGGCTTCTCAGGCAATCGCCCACCGCTGCAGCATTTGCGCCAGCACAAGATAGGCTGTTGCCAGTCCGACGACACACAGCAACAGGGACTGTGGCACAGGTGCAAAGCCAAAAACCAGTCCTAACGGTCCCAAAGCGAGGAACAGGGCGGCAGCCAGCGCGCGATGGGGCCGGCTTTGCCACGGCTGCAACCGGGTGCGGATGACGAAGATCACCAGGATCTGGGTCAGGATCGATTCCACGAACCAGGCCGTGCGAAATTCGTCCGCGGCGGCACGATAGACGAACAACGGCAAACCGAACGTCGCAAGGTCGAAAACAGACGAGAGCGGCCCCATTATCCCGGTGAAGCGCATAATGGCGCTCATGCTCCAGTTGTGTTGCGCAGCCAGGTCGTCTTGGTCGACTGCGTCGAACGGGATGCCGGTATCTGAAAGGTCATAGAGCAGATTGTTGAGCAGGATCTGGATCGCGGTCATCGGCAGGAAGGGAATGACCAAGGACGCCGGCGCCATCGACAGCATGTTGCCAAAGCTGGAGCTGGTACCCATCCGCAAGTATTTCATGATGTTGGCGTAGGTGCGTCGGCCTTCGGCAACGCCATCCGCGATCACTCCGAGATCGGGTGCGAGCAGGACGATATCTGCTGCCGCGCGCGCCACATCGGTCGCGTTCTCCACCGAAATACCAGCATCTGCCGCGCTTATCGCTGGAGCATCGTTGATCCCGTCGCCGAGAAATCCGACCGTAGGCGAAGGCGAAGCGCGTCATGAGCTTGTCGCTGACCGGTCCGCTTGCGAAAAAGTCGCCACTATAGGTGCTGACCTGCCCCCCGCTGGTCCCGCGGTCATAACGAGAGTCCACCGGTTTGATATTCGTGCCGGTGTTCGGTTCGCCAGTGACGAGTGCGGCCTTTCGTTGTTGTAGTCGTAGCGCCAGACCGCCAGC
>NZ_FPEH01000015.1 GCF_900117425.1 Novosphingobium sp. NDB2Meth1 | reverse complement strand
GTGACGCTGGAAACCCTCGGCTCGGTGAGCCATAACCCCATTGTCAGCCTGCCAGCTCTGGCTGCCTGACCCGAACCTGATCCTACTGCGGATCGACGGTTCCTACACCACCCCGTGGGACACGACCACAGTCATTGAATTTGAACAGTCGGCGCAGCGACGTTCTGCTGCTCTGATCAGCATAATGGGATCGTCTCAAAGCGAGAAACTTTTTGACAAATTCATGTCATTTATCGAGGACGACGCTGAGGGCTCCGCCTTGGAGAGTGGTATCAGGGACGACGAACTTTATAAGCGGGCGAAAATCCTTTTTGAACATGCGAAAAGTTTTTTTAATAAGGGTGCGACAAACTCACTGCTTGAAATGATCAGGAACAATAAAGTCCAAGGTCTGGGTGAATTTTACACAGAAGATCAATTTCGAGCTGTGAAATCACAGATTTACGAAGATGCGATGAAGGTATTTGATTTCCTAAATGCAAATCGCTCGCATGGCGTGAGCGCGGATTTCAATAACTTCATAGACGCTTTGAACTTTGCATTTGCCTTTCATCTGAATGCTATAAAGAATGACGTATCGCTATCTTATGCCGCGCCCTTTCCAAGATTGCCTAGGCCGACATTTCACGCTTCACGGATACAAGCGATGCTAGAGCGTCGCTCCCTACCAGCCAGCCTCCTGATCGAGTTAAATGCTCGCAAATTTGTTTCAGGTCAGGCCGCACAAATGGGTGACATGGAGGCTGGCGTACGTGATTGGATTGCAACTCTGCATGACCGCGCAAAGACGTGCAGGGACTATATCAGCCCTGCAAATGCTGTAAGTGAGATAAGTTTCACTCGTCAGAGAGAAATTAATCTGTTGTATCGCGATATAATGGTTCCGACCTTCAACGGAATTGATAGCAAGGCGTCTCCGTCACTAAGAAACATATTTAGTGACCATAGCTCCTTTAAGCAGCGGTTTGCTCAGGACATTGAGGAGAATCTAGATCTTACGAGGGGTCTCGAGGATATAACGCCTGTTATTGGGTCAGAAGAATTACTTTCTGATCTTAGATTAATTGATGATCCGCGAATTCAGCGTATTCGAGACCGAATAATAAGAAGTCCAAAAACTTAGGTAGTTAATTTATTTTTTAGTATCATATACAAATGGGCCAATGACGTATTCTCAATCTCCAGGGCAAAACGGTCTATGGCGCCTGCAGATTTACTTAATTTCTCGGATTTCGCTCGGATTTCTTAATAGAGATTGATGTAAAGAAATGCATTGTTTTTGAGTAAGCCAACATCGATATCATGTTCAAATTGATTTCTAACCCATTCAAGTTCAACAATAACGTGCGCGTGAGGAGTTTCAATCTCGTCCGGAATTTCATTAACCGTTGCAAGTACCTTCTCCGTATCCAAAGACGGAGATGAAACGAGTAATGATCTGGCGTACCTTTCTAGAGAAATTTTCGCTAATGCAATTGCATTTGCGGTAGTCTCAAATAAAAATGCTAAGTGCATGTTTCGCGAAGTTTCAATCTGATCGGCCAGTGCGTCTCGTTGAGCTAAGATTGAAGCATGCTGTAAGCGGATCGATATGTTCTGGGCATATTGACCAAGTATTAATCCAATTAAAGCCCAAAAGGAAAACAATGATCCAATTATTTGACCAATTGCTGAAAGGCTTTCGGCTTTTGTATCTGGTGGAAAGTACTCAACAATTTTGATAGTCGCTATTAGCGAAGTCAAAATCATAAAAGAGGCAGCTACAGTCGGAAGCTTGAGGCTTGTTTTTGGCATGATTGGTTCTCGAATCATTTCGATCTAAAAGCTCAATCCACTGTAAGAGCGCATCATTTATCCACGAAAGGGGACAAATGACAAGTCGCGCACTTCACCCTTTGGCGCAAACGCCCAAAATCAATGCGTGGTCTTCAATTGATGGGGCGAAACTATAACCTCATGCCCGCCGCGCACGCTTCGCCACCGCACTCAACCCCTTCGTCAACTGCACCAGCCCATTGAGCCGCGCCTCGGGTGAACCCCAAGCCCGGTTGATCACCAGCTTGTTATCCGGGCGCAGCTTCGCCGTGCCCTTGAGGCGGTCGATATAGGCGAAGAGGCCGGCGGGTTCGGGGAAGCTGTCGTTGTGGAACGAGACGAGGGTGCCCTTGGCGCCGACGTCGATCTTGGCGATGTTGGCGGCGATGGCCTGGCGCTTGATCTCGATGAGTTGCAGGAGGTTTTGCGTGGGCGCGGGGAGGGGGCCGAAGCGGTCGATCATTTCGGCGGCGAGGGCTTCGACGGCCTCGGGGCCATCGGCGTCGTTCATGCGGCGGTAGAGCGCCATGCGCACGGCGAGATCGGGGACGTAGTCTTCCGGGATCATGATGGGCGCGTCGACGGTGATCTGGGGGCTGAGGGCATTGCGTTCGCGGGCGAGGCCGATTTCGCCGGCCTTGGCGGCGACGATCGCGTCTTCGAGCATGGACTGGTAGAGTTCGAAGCCGACTTCGCGGACGTGGCCGGATTGTTCGTCGCCGAGGAGGTTGCCGGCGCCGCGCAGATCGAGATCGTGGCTGGCGAGCTGGAAGCCGGCGCCGAGGCTGTCGAGGTCGGAGAGGACCTTGAGCCGCTTTTCGGCGACTTCGGAGAGGGCCTGGTCCTCGGGGTAGGTGAGGTAGGCATAGGCGCGCAGCTTGCCGCGCCCGACGCGGCCGCGCAGCTGATAGAGCTGGGCGAGGCCGAAGCGGTCTGCGCGGTGGAGCACGATGGTGTTGGCGCTGGGGATGTCGAGGCCGCTCTCGACGATGGTGGTCGAGAGGAGGACTTCGTAGCGCTTCTCGTAGAAGGCGCCCATGCGGTCCTCGACTTCGGTGGGGCTCATCTGGCCATGCGCGGAGACATAGCGGATCTCGGGCACGTTGAGGCGGAGCCATTCCTCGAGATCGGGCATGTCGGCGATGCGCGGCACGACGATGAAGGACTGGCCGCCGCGCTGGTGCTCGCGCATCAGGGCCTCGCGCATGGTGACGTCGTCCCACGGCATGACGTAGGTGCGCACGGCGAGGCGGTCGACCGGCGGGGGCTGGATGGTGGAGAGTTCGCGCAGGCCGGACATCGCCATCTGGAGCGTGCGCGGGATGGGCGTGGCGGTGAGGGTGAGGACGTGGACGTCGGCCTTGAGCTCCTTGAGGAGCTCCTTGTGGACGACGCCGAAGCGCTGCTCCTCATCGACGATGACGAGGCCGAGGCGCTTGAATTCGAGGCCCTTGGAAAGGAGCGCGTGGGTGCCGATGACGACATCGACGGTGCCGTTTGCGAGGCCTTCCCTGGTGGCGGCGGCTTCCTTGGCGGGCACGAGGCGCGAGAGGCGGCCGACGTTTAGGGGGAAGCCGTTGAAGCGCTCGACGAAGGCGGTGTAGTGCTGGCGGGCGAGGAGCGTGGTGGGGGCGATGACGGCGACCTGCTTGCCGGCCATGGCGGCGACGAACGCGGCGCGCAGGGCGACCTCGGTCTTGCCGAAGCCGACATCGCCGCAGACGAGGCGGTCCATCGGCTTGCCCGAGGCCATGTCCGCCAGCACGTCGTCGATGGCGCGTTCCTGGTCGTCGGTCTCGGCCCAGGGGAAGCGGTCGACGAAGGGGCCGTAGGTGACGGGATCGGGGGCTAGCGCGTCGGCTTCGCGGAGGGCGCGGAGGGCCGCTGTCTGCATGAGCTGGCCGGCGATCTCGAGGATGCGCTCGCGCATCTTCGCCTTGCGGCGCTGCCAGGCCTCGCCGCCGAGCTTGTCGAGCGCGACGCCCCGAGAGTCATTGGCGCTGTCGTGGCCGTAGCGGGAGAGGACGTCGAGGTTTTCGACCGGGATGTAGAGCTTGTCGCCGCCCGCGTATTCCAATTGGACGCAGTCGTGCGGGCTGTCGCCGACGTCGACCGGCACGAGGCCGATGTAGCGGCCGATGCCGTGCTCCATGTGGACGACGAGATCGCCGGTGCCGAGCGCGGCGAGTTCGGCAAGGAAGGCGTCGGCATCCTTGCGTTTGCGCTTGGGGCGCACGAGGCGGTCGCCGAGGATGTCCTGTTCGGTGAGGACTTCGACATCGCCGCTGGAGAAGCCCTGTTCGAGCGGGAGGACGACGGCGGCGGGTTTGCCGGTCGCGGCGGCGCCGAGGGCTTCCTGCCAGGTTTCGGCGAGGATGGGCGAGGCTTTCCCGGCATCGCCCAGCAGCGAGGCGAGGCGCGAGCGGGAACCGGCGGAGTAGGCCGCGATGATCGCCTTGTGGCCGCGCGTGGCGAGGGCGGCGAGGTGCTTGGCGGCGGCTTCGTAGATATTGGCGCCGGATGCGCGCTCGGGCGCGAAATCGCGCGGGGGGCCGAAGCCGAAATCGAGGACGCGAGCCGATTCCGGTTCGGCGAACTGGCTCATGCGGTGGACGGGCCAACCGGCGAGGGCGCGGTCGAATTCGTCGCGGGAGAGGTAGAGCGCGGTTTCGGCCAGCGGGCGGTAGGTGGTGCTGCCGGCGCGCTGGCTGCTTTCGGCGCGGGCCTGGCGGTAGTCGGCGATATCGGCGAGGCGCTGCTCGGCGGCCTTGGCGGCGGAGGTGTCGAGGAGGACGAGGTCGCCGTCGGTCAGGTGGTCGAAGAGCGTGACGAGGCGGTCTTCGAGGAGGGGGAGCCAGTGCTCCATCCCGGCGAGGCGGCGGCCGTCGGTGACGGCCTGATAGAGCGGATCGCCGGTGGCATTAGCGCCGAACTGCTCGCGGTAGCGCGTGCGGAAGCGGCGGATGGAGTCTTCGTCCAGCAGGGCTTCGCTGGCGGGGAGAAGGAGGTGCGACTGGACGGGCTGGACCGAGCGCTGGGTGGCCGGATCGAACAGGCGCATCGTCTCGATCTCGTCGCCGAAGAAATCGAGGCGCAGGCCGTGGGAGAGGCCGCTGGGCCAGAGATCGAAGACCGAGCCGCGCACGGCGTATTCGCCGGAGTCCACGACCGTATCGACGCGGGTGTAGCCCTGGTGCTGGACGAGGGCGATCAGGCTGTCGCGCGCGATTTCCTGCCCGACGCGGAGCGCGCGGACGGATTCGCGGATGCGGAACGGGGTAAGCGTGCGCTGGAGGACGGCGTTGATCGTCGTGACGAGGAGCTGCGGGCCCTCCTGCTTTTCCTGCAGGGCGTGGAGCGCGGCGAGGCGGCGGGCGCTGACCGACATCGCGGGCGAGGCGCGATCGAAGGGGAGGCAGTCCCACGCGGGGTATTCGCTGACGTCGAGCTCGGGCGCGAAGAACGCGGCGCTCTGGGTGACGGCGCGCATGGCGGCATCGTCGGCGGCGATGAAGATCGTGCGCTTGAGGGCCTTGGCGGAAGCTGCAGCGCGGGCGAGATCGGCGAGGACGAGCGGCTGCGCGCCGCGCGCGATGCTGGCGAGCGTGAGCGGCGTGGTCGCCGAGAGGATGCGGGACGGATCGGGCACGCGGCAGCTCAGCGCGGGATATCGACGTAATCGAGGCGGCGCATGGCGTCCATTTCAGGGCCTTCAAACGCGGCGGGCACGGGCTGGGTTCCGAGCGCCCAGGCCATGATATCGACGTCGTCTTCCTCGAGCAGGCGTTCGAACCAGTCGAGGGCGGCGGCGTCCCACCCGGCGTGGCGCGTGTCGAAGAAGCAGCCGATCATGTAGTCGGCTTCGCGCGTGCCGCGATGCCAGGCGCGGAACTTCATCCGGGCGAGGCGGTGGGCGGGGGAGTCGTTGTCGTTCATCCCGAGAGTCATGAGGGGGCCGATACGCGCTTGGAGGCAGGCTGGGCAAGTGCCGCCGGGGGAAGGCTCTGCATCGCGGAAGGCCATAGCAGCTACGTTGTGCTTCCATAAATAGGGACAGTCCCCATTTATTCCGCAGGCGTCCTGCCGAGGTCACATAAGCACGGGGAATAAATGGGGACTGTCCCTATTTATGGTCGGCCAGTAGCGTTCCGTGATCAGCCCGACTATCAAACCGAGCATGCGTCCCGACCTGCTCAATCCGCTGTTTGCCGAGACCGAGGGCCTGAAGGGTGTCGGCCCGGGACTGGCGCGGCCGTTGGGCAAGCTGGGGCTGACGCGGGTGCGGGACCTTGTCTATCACCTGCCGGACCGGTTCGTGGCGCGGCGGGCGGTTGGAAATCTCGATGAGGCGGCGGTTGGCGAGAATATCGTCATCGCGCTGACGGTGCGGGAGCATCGGGCGAGTTCGGGGCGCGGGCCGTACCGGATCATGGCCGAGGACGCGCTGGGCAATTACGTCGCGCTCGTGTGGTTCGGGCGGGCGTCCTACACCGCGAAGAAACTGCTGCCGGTGGGCGAGAAGCGCTGGGTGGCCGGGCGGCTCGACCAGTATGGGCAGAGCTGGCAGATCGTCCATCCCGAGCATATCGCCGAGGAGAGCAGCGCGCTGGCGGGGTCGCTCAACGAGCCGGTCTATCCTGCGACGGAAGGGCTGACGCAGGCGCGGATTGCGGGGCTGGCGCAGCAGGCGCTGGGGATGGTCCCGGAATTGCCGGAGTGGATCGAGCCGGGGCTGCTGGCGCAGTCGGGCTGGCCGGCGTGGCGCGAGGCGCTGGTGCGGGCGCACAAGGGCGCCGATGCGGTCGCGCGGGACCGGCTTGCTTATGATGAACTGCTGGCGAACTCGCTGGCCCTGATGCTGGTGAAGGCCAGCAACCGCACGCGGCGGACAGTGCCGTTGCGAGGCGATGGCCGCTTGCGGGCGAAGCTGCGCTTGCCGTTTGCGCTGACGGGGGCTCAGGCGCGGTCGGTCGCGGAGATCGAGAGCGATGTGGCGCAGGATGCGCCGATGCTGCGGCTGCTGCAGGGCGATGTCGGCTCGGGCAAGACCGCGGTGGCGCTGCATGCGATGCTGATCGCGGTGGAAGCGGGGGCGCAGGCGGCATTGCTGGCGCCGACCGAAATTCTGGCGCGGCAGCATGCCGAGACCTTGCAGCGCATGGCGGCGGGGACGGGGGTGCAGATCGCGCTGCTCACCGGCAAGACGACGCAGCGCGGCGGCGCGAAGGCGCGCGAGGCGATCCTGATGGGGCTATTGGATGGCAGCATCGACATTGTGGTGGGGACGCACGCGATCTTTCAGGAAAGCGTGGCCTACCGCAATCTCGCGCTGGTGGTGATCGACGAGCAGCACCGCTTCGGCGTGGGGCAGCGGCTGATGCTGACGCAGAAGGGCAAGGCGACACCGCATTGCCTGGCGATGACGGCTACACCGATCCCGCGCACGCTGACCCTGGCGCAATACGGCGAGATGGAGGTTTCCAAGCTCGACGAGATGCCGCCCGGCCGGCAGCCGATCGACACGCGCGTGGTGGCGGTGGAACGCATCGGCGAGGTGGTCGACGGCCTCGCGCGGCATCTGGCGACGGGGGCGCAGGCCTACTGGGTCTGCCCGATGGTGCGCGAGAGCGAGACGGCCGATCTGGCGGCGGCCGAAGCGCGCTTTGCCGAGATGCAGCTGCGCTTCGGGGATCAGGTCGTGCTGGTGCACGGCCAGCTGCGGCCCGAAGTGAAGGACGCCGCAATGGAGCGCTTCGTGCGCGGCGAGGCAAAGCTGCTGGTGGCGACGACGGTGATCGAAGTTGGCGTCGACGTGCCCAATGCCAGCCTGATGGTGATCGAGCAGGCGGAGCGGTTCGGCTTGGCCCAGTTGCACCAGCTGCGCGGGCGGGTGGGGCGGGGCTCTGCGAAATCGACGTGCCTGCTGCTGCGCGGCGAGGCGCTCTCGGAGGTCGGGCGCGAACGGCTTGCCCTGATGCGCGAAACGCAGGACGGTTTCCGTCTGGCCGAGGAGGACTTGCGGTTGCGTGGCGGCGGTGAGCTGCTCGGCACGCGGCAATCGGGGGATACGCCCTTTCGGGTAGCGGGCTTCGAACAGATTGCCCGGCTGCTTCCGCTCGCGCATGACGACGCCCGGCTGCTGATGGAGCGCGATGGTGGGCTGTCTTCCCCGCGGGGCGAGGCGGCGCGGGCGCTGCTTTATCTGTTCGAGCGGGACTGGGGCGTGCAGCTGCTGCGTGGTGGGTGAGGCCGGGATTGGTGTCTCGACTTCGCCCCCTCGACTTCGCTCGGGACCATCGGTGTCTCGACTTCGCTCGACACGAACGGGACGGTGTGGAGATTCTGGTTGTGAAGCGAGTTTCTGAAGCGGCGCGGGCGCTGGGGTATGCCGGGCTTCTCCCGCAGGTCGCGGCGCTGCTGGCGGTGTTCAAGGGCGGGCCGTGGGCGTGGACGGGCCTCGCGCTGGCCTATGCCTATGCGGCGCTGATTTTCAGCTTTCTGGGCGGGGTGTGGTGGGGCATCGGGATCGCCAAGCCCGAAAGCCCGAAGTGGATATTCCTCGCCGGTGTCGCGCCGTCGCTGATCGCGCTGGCGGGGTGGTTTCCATGGATGCTGGGCTGGACCTGGCCGGGGCCGGAACTGATGGCACTGGGCCTGTGCATCGCGCTTTCGCCGCTGGTCGATCTGGCGATCGGCCTGAAACCCGAAGGGTGGCTGGCGTTGCGGCGCAACCTTTCGATCGGGCTGGGCGGGCTGAGCGTGCTGATCGGGCTGCTGGCGGAGCGGGCCTCGGGCCTGTGATGCGAAAAGGCGGCCCGCACGCCAGCGGACCGCCTTCCGATTACGGGATTGCTTCAGAAACGCAGCGAGGCACCGACCGACAAGCGGTCCTGCTTGAGGTTGGCGGTGTAGCGGGCATGGGTGTATTCCGCCCGCACCGAGACCGGGCCGCCCACCGCGACTTCGACGCCGCCGCCATAGGTCACCCCGGCATTGGTGCGCTTGACGCTGAACAGTTCGGTCGTGCCGGTGGTGCCCGTCTGGCGGGTGCGCAGCCACGCATAGCCCACCCGGCCGTAGACCACCGCACCTGGCACGACGAGAACGCCGGCGCGGCCGCTGAGATCAAAGTTGCGGCCGGGATCGACGCTGAACCGGCTGCCGTCCGCACCAGTGACAGTGACAGTGCGGCCGCCGCTGCCAAGACCCACTTCGCCGCCGACAAGCAGCGGGCCGAGCGGCACATCGTAGCCGACATGGGCACGGATTGCGATGCCCTTGCGGTCCTTCTCCGGGGCGGCGGCCGACTGGCGGGATTCGAGCGAGGTGCGGCTGAGATCGACGCCGACATGGACTCCGGCCAGCGGCGTGGGCTCGGCGCGGGCGGCCGTGCCGAAGGCGGCGAGCGGAAGGGCGAGCGCGACGGTGGTCGCAAGAACAAGCGTACGGGTCATGCGAAAGCTCCTGAAAGGGGGCGCAGCAGGCACGATTGCCGCTGACAGGCGTCCTTTCGCAGCGGTGCGTGGAGGATTTCGGGAGCGAATGTGGAGATCTCTTCGAGACCAGCGCAGATATGTCAGGCAGAGGGCACCTGGACCGGCAGGGTCATGGTGAAGACTGCGCCGCCCTCTGCGCGATTGCGCAAGCTGACTTCGCCTTCATGCGCCTCGACGATGGCGCGCACCACCGCAAGGCCGAGGCCTGAGCCGCCAGCCTCGCGGTTGCGAGAGGTTTCGGAGCGCCAGAAGCGGTCGAACGGCTGATCGGGCTGGATGCCCGGCGGAAGGCCAGGGCCGCGATCCGCGATTTCGAGCACGACGCTGCCCGCATTCCGCCAGACGCCAATTGCCAGGGGGCCCGAGCCGGCGGCATAGCGGCATGCGTTGCTGAGCACAGCGCTGATCACCTGGCGCAGACGCAGGCCGTCTGCTGCAATCGGGGCAGGAGCCAGTGTGAGGACAGGGGCGAGGCCGGCTTGGCCGAGTTCATGCGCCATCGCAGTGACCACACGGTGTGCTTCCGCACCGAGATCGACGTCGCCGATCTGCAGCTTCATCCGGCCGGCATTGGCGAGATGGAGCGTCAGCAGATCATCGACGATGCGGCCGAGTGCTTCAGTCTGGTGCAAGAGGCTGTCGATGATGACCGGTTCTGCGGCAAAGATCCCGTCACTGATGCCCTGGAGCCGGCCCTGCAGGATGGTGAGCGGAGTGCGCAGTTCATGGGCGACGGCGGCGGTACCCTCGCTCAGCTCGCGGCTGGCCCGCTGAAGCGAGCCGGCCATGCGGTTGAAATCGCGGATAAGCTCGCGCTCCTCGCGCGAGGCGAAACGGACGGGAAGGGCGCGTGCGGCAAGATCGCCTTCGGCAATGCGCCGCGCCGCGCCCGCGACATTGTCGAGACCACGGCCGAGCTTGCCGAGAATCATGTAGCCGATCGCCATCGTGACGAGCGCGGCGAGCGCGAGCATCAGATAGAGCACGGCGTTGGATTCCTGCTGCAGGGTGTCCTGCAGCCCGCTCGTCTCGCGCATGAGTTCGGCAAGATCTGCCGTGGCTGGAGTGCGCTTTGCCTCGAGCTCGCGCGTCGCGCGCAGGGCAGCGGGGCTGAGCCCGGCCTTCAACCGGGCAATGGAGTAGTCTCCCCACATGTCCATCGCGGCACTGACGAGCAAGCCATTGACCAGCATGGCCCCGACAAAGGCCAGCGTGATCTGCCAGGTGAGCGGCCACGGCGGGAGCAATCTGCGCCAGCCACGACGGGTGCGGGAGGCAAGGCTGCTCATTCGCCCATCAGCCGGTAGCCGATGCCGCGAACGACTCGGATGAGGCCGCTGGCGCCGGCCTGTTCGAGCTTGCGGCGCAGATTGCTGACGTGACTGTCGACCGTGCGTTCGAGCGCGTCGCTGCCGGGCATGCAGGCATCAACCAGTTCGCCGCGCGTGAAGACGCGGCGCGGGGCGCGGGCCAGATGTTCGGCCAGACGGTATTCGGTGAGGGTGAGGTCGAGGCGGCGCGGCGGCTCCTCGCCGGTGACGCTGACAAGATAGGAGGCCGTATCGATTTCGAGCGGGCCGACGCGCAGCACGCCAGGCTCGCCCATCGCCCCGCTGGTGCGGCGCAGGACGGCGCGGGCACGGGCGACGACTTCCTTGGGGTTGAACGGTTTGACCACGTAGTCGTCGGCACCGATCTCGAGCGCTGAGAGCTTGTCGAGGTCTTCGGCGCGGGCCGTCGCCATGATCACCGGCGTGTTGCCGCGGCGGCGCAGTTCGACCAGCACCGCAAAGCCGTCCCTGCGCGGCATCTGCACATCGAGCAGCACGAGATCGGGGCGCAGCATGGCGTGATGCATCAACGCGGTCTCGCCATCAGCGGCGGTGACTGTGCGGAAGCCACCCGCGGTGAAGTAGGAATCGAGGATGCGGGCGATTTCCGGCTCGTCTTCGGCGATCAGGACAAGGGCGTTGTGCATGGCTGCGTCTCTGCGGCAGGGGAAGGGCAGCGTCCCATGCCCGCGCATTGTGCAGATCGTGTGGAGATGGGCCAGAGATTGCGCGCAATCAGACGCCGTGCCAATCCGCGCTGCTTTCCCTTGAACTTGAAGTGGTCGGGGAGAGAGGATTCGAACCTCCGGCCCCTGCCTCCCGAAGACAGTGCTCTACCAGGCTGAGCTACTCCCCGACCGATCGGGCTGCCGGCAAGCCGGCTCCGAGGCAGGGGCGCGCTATAGGCGGGGGATTTGAGGGTGGCAAGCACCCTTTTTGCAAGAATCTTGCCTTCGGACCGATAGGTTGGTGGACGGCATGGGGGCGCTGCTGGTCATGCGGGAGATGAGCGATTAGGCTTGTTCCATGGCCAGTGTCCTTTCCGCAAGCCGAGTCTCGCAGCCAGCACGTGCGGGGCATCCCGAAGAGCAGTACCTCGACCTGATGCGGCGCATCTGGGAGCAGGGCGACGAGCGGGTGGACCGCACCGGGGTGGGGACGCGCAGCGTGTTTGGCGCGCAGCTGCGGTTCGATCTGGCGGACGGGGCAATGCCGCTGCTGACGACCAAGCGGGTCTACTGGAAGACGGCGACGCGCGAGTTTCTGTGGTTTCTGACCGGGCGGACCAATATCCGCGAACTTTGCGCACAAGGGGTGGAGATCTGGACCGACTGGCCGCTGGATCGCTATCGGCGCGAGACCGGTGAGGAGATCAGCCGCAAGGACTTTTCGGCGCGGATCGTCGCGGATGACGCCTTTGCCGAGGCTTGGGGCGATCTGGGGCCGGTCTACGGGAAGCAGTGGACGGACTGGCCGGTCTATGAACCGGCGGGCGACGGCCTGTTTGCGCGGCGCGCCTCTGGCGTGAACCAGGTGGCCGAGGTGGTCGAGAGCCTGAGGAAGAACCCCGGGAGCCGGCGGCATATCGTCGAGGGGTGGAACGTGGCGGAGCTGGGGCAGATGGCGCTGCCTCCGTGCCACAAGACCTACCAGTTTCATGTGGCGGACGGGAAGCTTTCCGGGCTGCTCTATCAGCGCAGCTGCGATGTGGCGCTCGGGCTGCCGTTCAACTTGTGGGGCGGGGCGCTGTTCATTCGCATGCTGGCGCAGCAGTGCGATCTGGAACCGGGCGAGCTGGTGTGGATGGGGGGCGATACGCACCTCTATCTCAATCATGCCGAGCTGGTGGAAGCGCAGCTGGCGCGGGTGCCGGAGGGGAGCCCCAAGCTCGAGATCGTGCGGCGTCCCGAGAGCATGTTCGACTACCGGATCGATGACTTCGAGGTGACCGATTATGCCCCGCAGGCGCATATTGCCGCACCCGTGGCGGTGTGATTGACTCGGAAAGCGGCGTGTAATATTATTATGCGATGAGCTAATAATGCGTCTCAGACTGGAGGCGCGCCGGGAGTGACTGATGCAGGCGTTTTGCGCATGACCGAAGGTGCCCGCAGCAATCTGCCGCCGCTTCAGTTGCATGTTCCCGAGCCGAAGTTTCGTCCCGGCGATGCGGTTGACTACAGCCATCTGGTGATACCGGCAGCGGGCGCGCAGGCGCGGCCCGATGAGGGCTGCGCGGCGAGCGAGACGCATCCGCTGTGCCTCGATCTGGTGCGGGTGCTGGGTGATGACCACCGCGCCGTCGGGCCGTGGGACCCGAAGCTCGATCCCGAGACTTTGCGGCGGATGCTGCGCCTGATGGCGCTGACCCGGGCGTTCGACGACCGGATGTACCGCGGGCAGCGGCAGGGCAAGACCAGCTTCTACATGAAGTGCACCGGCGAGGAGGCGACATCGATTGCCCCGGCCATGGCGCTGGCCAGCGACGACATGGTCTTCCCGAGCTACCGCCAGCAGGGCATCCTGATCGCGCGTGGCTATCCGATGGTCGACATGATCAACCAGATCTATTCGAACAAGGCAGACAAGCTGAAGGGCCGGCAGCTGCCGATCATGTATTCGGCGCGCGAGGCTTCGTTCTTCTCGATCTCGGGCAATCTCGCGACGCAATATCCGCAGGCGGTGGGCTGGGCGATGGCGAGCGCGATCAAGGGGGATACGCGGATCGCCGCGGCCTGGCTGGGCGAGGGCTCGACCGCGGAGGGCGACTTCCATTCGGCGATGACGTTTGCCGCGGTCTACAACGCGCCTGTCGTGTTCAACGTCGTCAACAACCAGTGGGCGATTTCGAGCTTTTCGGGGTTTGCCGGAGCCGAGCGGACAACCTTTGCGGCGCGGGCGATCGGCTATGGCATTGCTGGCCTGCGCGTCGACGGCAACGATCCGCTGGCCGTTTATGCGGCGACGCGCTGGGCAGCGAACCGGGCGCGGGCGAATGGCGGGCCTACGCTGATCGAGCACTTCACGTACCGAGCGGAGGGGCATTCGACGTCGGACGATCCGGGGCAATATCGCTCGCAGGCGGAGCGGACCGAATGGCCGCTGGGTGATCCGATCAACCGTCTGGCACGGCATCTGGAGGCTTTGGGCGAATGGACGCCGGAGGCACATGCGGCGATGGATCTGGAGCTGGCCGAGCAAGTAAAGGCGGCGGCCAAGGCGGCGGAAGGCAATGGCGTGCTGGGGCATGGCCTGCACCATCCGTTCCGCACCCTGTTCGAGGACGTGTTCGAGGAGCTGCCCTGGCACCTCAAGGAACAGAGCGAGCAGGCGATCCGCGAGCGGCGTATCAAATGGCCCGAGTGGAAGGAGGATTGAGCGTGAGCGAAACCTTTTCCATGAAAAAGCTCAACATGATCGAGGCGATCAACGACGCGCTCGACGTGATGATGGCGCGCGATGCCAATATCGTCGTGATGGGCGAGGATGTCGGCTATTTCGGCGGCGTGTTCCGCGCGACGGCGGGGCTGCAGAAGAAGTATGGCCGCACGCGGGTGTTCGATACGCCGATCAGCGAGTGCGGGATCATCGGCGTGGCGGTGGGGATGGGGGCCTATGGCCTCAGGCCCGTGCCGGAGATCCAGTTCGCCGACTATATCTATCCGGGGCTTGATCAGCTGGTCTCCGAAGCGGCGCGGCTGCGCTATCGTTCGGCAGGCGAGTATACCGCGCCGATCACGGTGCGCTCGCCGTTCGGCGGCGGTATCTTCGGCGGGCAGACGCATAGCCAGAGCCCGGAGGCGCTGTTTACCCATGTCGCGGGGCTGAAGACGGTGATCCCGTCGACGCCGCACGATGCCAAGGGGCTGCTGATCGCGGCGATCGAGGACAACGATCCGGTGATCTTCTTCGAGCCCAAGCGCATCTACAACGGGCCGTTCAACGGGTACTACGACAAGCCGGTCGAGCCGTGGTCGCGTCACAAGGATGGCGCAGTGCCGGAAGGGTACTACCGCATCCCGCTCGGCAAGGCGCGGGTGGTGCGCGAAGGCGAGGCGATGACGGTGCTCGCCTATGGCACGATGGTCCATGTCGCCGAAGCGGTGCTGGCCGACAAGGGCGTCGATGCCGAGATCATCGACCTGCGCACGCTGGTGCCGCTCGATATCGAGACCATCGAGGCTTCGGTGAAGAAGACCGGCAAGTGCCTCATCGTCCATGAAGCGACGCGCACCGGCGGTTTTGGCGCAGAGCTTTCGGCGCTGGTGCAGGAGCATTGCTTCTATCACCTCGAAGCCCCGATCGAACGCGTGACCGGGTTCGACACGCCTTATCCGCACAGCCTCGAATGGGCATATTTTCCGGGTCCGGTCCGCATCGGCGAGGCCGTTGATCGTCTTCTGAAGGCCTGACGCCATGGGTACTTTCACGTTCCGCCTGCCCGATATCGGCGAAGGCATCGCCGAGGCCGAGATTGTCGCGTGGCACGTCAAGGTGGGCGATGTGGTCGCCGAGGACGGCCGCGTCGCCGACCTGATGACCGACAAGGCGACGGTCGAGATGGAAAGCCCGGTGGGGGGCAAGATCATTTCGGTGGCGGGCGAGGTGGGCGATGTGATCGCCATTGGCTCGCCGCTGGTGGTGATCGAGACGGAGGGGGATGAGGCCGAGGTTGCCGCGCCTGCCGCGGAGGTTTTGAGTGGTCCTTCGACAGGCTCAGGACGAGCGGAGGTTGTGGAAGCGGCGCCAATTGAAGAAGAGCCTGCGCCTGCGCCGTTAATGGTGCAGTCTGAAGAACGGATTCCCTTTGATCACGGTCCAATGAAGGTGCTGGCGAGCCCGGCGGTGCGCGCGCGGGCCGAGGCGCTGGGGATCGATCTGGGGCAAGTGAAGCCTTCTGAAGAAGGCCGGGTGCGGCATGCCGATCTCGACCAGTTCCTCGCCTACAATGCGGGTGGCGGCTATCGCCCCGCGGGTGCGGCGCGCAAGGACGAGACAGTCAAGGTGATCGGCCTGCGGCGCCGCATTGCCGAGAACATGGCGGCGGCGAAGCGGCATATTCCGCACTTCACGTATGTCGAGGAATGCGACGTCACCGCGCTCGAGGAGATGCGCGCGCAGCTGAACGAGGCGCGCGGGTCCCAAAGTGCAATCAGGCCCAAGCTGACGATGCTGCCGCTGCTGATCACCGCGATCTGCAAGACGCTGCCGGACTTCCCGATGCTCAATGCCCGCTATGACGACGAGGCGGGCGTGGTGACGCGGCACGGCGCGGTGCATCTCGGCATGGCGACGCAGACGCCGGGCGGGCTGATGGTGCCGGTGATCCGCGATGCGCAGGGCCGGAACCTGTGGCAGCTGGCCAGCGAAATCGCGCGATTGGCCGATGCGGCGCGGAGCGGGACGGCCACTTCTGGCGAGCTATCGGGTTCGACGATCACGGTGACGTCGCTTGGTGCGCTGGGCGGCGTGGCGACGACGCCGGTGATCAATCGGCCGGAAGTGGCGATCATCGGGCCGAACCGGATTGTCGAGCGGCCGATGTTCGTGCCCGATGGCATGGGCGGCGAACGCGTGGCCAAGCGCAAGCTGATGAACGTATCGATCAGCTGCGATCACCGCGTGGTCGATGGCTGGGATGCGGCGAGCTTTATCCAGGCGCTGAAGCGTCTGATCGAGACGCCGGTGCTGCTATTGGCGGATTGACGGACCCCAAGATATACCCAATCCCGCTCATGCTGAGCTTGTCGAAGGGTGCTGCCGCATAAGCTGCGCAAGATGCTTCGACAAGCTCAGCATGAGCGGTTGGGGGGGGGCGGGACGGCGAAATTCCGCCTCAGCGCACCACGCCGCGCCAGGTCATCTGGCCGGTGCCGGCGAGCGCGAGCTGGGTCGGGATGCGCCAGCGCAAGTGCGTCACGTCCTCGGCATGGGCTTGGCGCTGGCGGCCATAGGCGTCGCGCACGGTGAGGGCTTCGAGCGCGCCCCAGGTGCGGCCGCCATCGACCGAGACTTCCTGCGCCCCATCCGCGCCGCCGGCAAAGGCGATCGTGCGCGGGAGCGGATTGGTGACGGTAAAGCCGCCGTCCTTGCGGCCCGACCAGTTGACGACGAAGATCACGCGGTCGCCGGGGCGGAGCTGGTCGGCGCGTTCGAGGATGCGGGCGGTGCGGCCGCCGGGGGCGGGCTGGAAGCGCTCCACGAAGACATCGCTGGCGAACTGGACGCCGCCTGCCGCATGCGCTGCGCCCGGTGCGAGTGCGCCTGCGACGACCATCGCCGGAAGGACTGCTCTGTACATCAGTTCGAATGCCCCTCGGCGCCCCTCGCGCCGTCGGGACCTGATTGGCACGCCTGCCGATAAAGTTTGGTTAATGGGGGCTTGCGGCGCATGCGCACGCGGAGTGTGGGCAAAGAAAAAGGCACCCGAAGGTGCCTTTTCCGTCTTCCCAATGGCGCGAGTGACGGGACTTGAACCCGCGACCCTCGGCGTGACAGGCCGATACTCTAACCAACTGAGCTACACCCGCTCGCCTTGGGAGCGCCGCATTTAGGGGGGGACTTGCGGGCTGTCAACGCCCTAGAGCGGCAAATTTTGCGTTTCGTAAAAATCGTTTCAAATCAACCCCAACGGCCGGTTTCCATCCAGATCAGGAAGCGGCGCAGCGGCAGGAGCCAGACTGTGCCGAGAATCACGTAGACCAGCGTCTGTGCCAGAACCGGCAGCTTGCCGATGGGGCCGGAGAGGCCCGCCACGATCAGCGCATAGCCGAACAGCGCCAGGATCAGCGCGAGAATGCCGAAGGGTTTGCGCCATGTCGGCTGCCAGGATTTGGGATCGTCCATTGGGGGTTCCGCTCAAAAGGGGCGATAGAGGCGCGTGGGGGTTACCACTGCGGCGAGCGGTCTGTCATGTGCCTCGAATGGCAGGTCTTCTGCGAGCTGGCTGTCCCACGCCATGCCGATGGCTGGGACGTGGGGGTACTTTTCCAGCCAGCGGTCATAGTGCCCTCCGCCCTGGCCAAGGCGCCTGCCGGTTGCCGTGAAGCCGACGAGCGGGACGAAGAGGACGTCAGGCACGAGACTGTCTGCATCGGGCAGCGGCTGCGGCGCGCGCCAGGGGCCGGACTCCATCAGTTCGTCGACGTGCGGCGAGGCCAAGTGACGGAATTCCATCGGTGCCTCGCGCGCGGCGAACCACGGAATGGCGACCTTGTGGCCGGCTTCGTGGAAATGGGCCGCGTAGGCATGGGTCGGCGCTTCGTCTCCGATCGCGGCATAGAGGCCGACGGTCGCGCCCTGCGGGATCAGCGCGCCGAGTGCGGAGGGCGGACGCTTGAACAGCAGCGCCTTCACGCGCGGATCGAGGGAGGCAACATGATCGCGCCGGGCGGCGCGCAACGCTTTGCGCAGGGCCGCCTTGGCGGAAGCGGGGTCTGCGCTCATCGTCGGTCTCGCTTGAACTTAGGCTTCGTGCCGGGGGGTGACGGGACCACCATGGGTCGTTTCCAGGAGAATCCTCTGACGCGTTCACGTCAGGTGGGGACCATGTACCGGGGCCAGGGCCAAGGCAGGGACAGCCCCCAAGGATTTGCTTATAGCCTCAGGGATTTCATGTGGCACGTGCCGGGCAGAACCCGTCGCTTCCTATCTAGGGGAGGCGGCGCGCTTTCTCAAGTGGCGGGTTCTTCGAGATGCGCGGCGAGCTTCTCGACGCGGGCGGCCAGTGTCTCGATCCGGGCGAGCACTTCGGCGGCCGGCTGGGCCGGCTCAGGCGCTTCCTCCTGCGGGGGCGGCATCCGGCGATGGAGCTCGTGCAGCTCGTCCGCGAGCATCAGCGCCGCGAAGAGGAGCATGCGGGTTTCGCTTTGTCCGGCGCCGGTCTTGGTGACGCGGTCCGCAACCATGCGGCCCAGCATCTCGATATGCGATTCCTCGCCGTCGGGCGCGGAGACGGTGTAGGGGCGGCCGCCGATGGTGAGGGTGACGTTGCTCATGCTGCCGGGCTCATTGCGGAAGATTGGCCAGCAGGAGATCAAGCTGCTGGATTTCCTCGCTCACCCGTTCCTTCAGCCGGCGGTGGCGGCTGCGCAGCTCGGCCACTTCGGCGGGAGCGGGGGCGGCGGCTACGGCGGCTTCGAGGCGGACAATCGCCTGCTCGATCCTGTCCAGCGCCGCATCGAGCGGGGAATCCTGCGCCTCGGTCGTCATGGCCGATATCGCTAGCACAATTGCCTAGGCCCGCAAGTCGGGAAGCGCCCGCCTTTCCCCAATCTTGACGCTGCCGCCCCAGCCTTGACGCTACGGAGAGCCGCTCCCAAAGAGAGCCCGCTGCCGAATCGGTGGCGGCTGGGCGGCCTTGGCCGCGGGACAAAGGTCAGGATATTCAGATGGAACGGGATCAGACCGTACTGACGCCGATGGCCAATGCCATCCGCGCGCTCGCGATGGATGCTGTCGAGGCCGCCAATTCGGGTCACCCCGGCATGCCGATGGGCATGGCCGATGTGGCGACGGTGCTGTTTACCGAATTCCTGAAGTATGACCCCGCCGCGCCAAAGTGGTCGGACCGCGACCGTTTCGTGCTTTCGGCCGGTCACGGCTCGATGCTGATCTATGCGCTGCTGCACCTGACAGGCTATGCCGCGCCGACGATCGACGACATCCGCAATTTCCGCCAGCTCGGCAGCCCCTGCGCGGGGCATCCCGAGAACGACATGCTGGAAGGCGTCGAATGCACCACGGGTCCGCTGGGGCAGGGCCTCGCCATGGCGGTGGGCATGGCGATTGCCGAGCGGCATCTCAACGCGACCTTCGGCAACGAGCTGGTCGATCACAAGACCTGGGTGATCGCGGGTGATGGCTGCCTGATGGAAGGCGTGAACCACGAGGCGGTCGGCCTCGCCGGGACGCTCGGCCTCGGGCACCTCAACGTGCTGTGGGATGACAACAAGATCACCATCGATGGCGATACCTCGCTTTCGACCACGGAAGACATCCTGGCGCGCTATGCGGCGAGCGGGTGGCACACGGCGCAGTGCGACGGGCACGACTTTGCCGATATCGCGCGCGCGCTGGCCGAAGCGGCGGCCGATCCGCGCCCCTCGCTGGTTTCGTGCAAGACGGTGATCGGCAAGGGCGCGCCGAACAAGCAGGGCGGGCACAACGTCCATGGCTCGCCGCTGGGCAAGAGCGAGATCGAGGCGGCGCGCGAATATCTCGGCTGGACGGCTGTGCCGTTCGAGATCCCGTCGGACATTTTGGCGAACTGGCGTGCGGCCGGTGCCAAGGGCGCTGCGGCGCGGGCCGAGTGGGAGGCCCGCGCAGCAGCTCACCCGCAGGGCGCGGAACTGGCCCGGCGCATGGCGGGCGAGCTGCCGGCGGACGTGGGCGCCAAGAACGCCTATATCGAAAGCCTGATCGCCAACCCGCCGACGGTCGCCACGCGCAAGTCGAGCGAGATGGCGCTGGAGGCGATGACCGCGGTGATCCCGGAAATGGTCGGCGGTTCGGCGGACCTGACGGGTTCGAACAATACCAAGACCAAGTCGACCGGCCCGCTTACGAAGGACAGCTATGGCGGGCGCTATGTCTACTATGGCATCCGCGAGTTCGGCATGGCCGCGGCGATGAACGGCATGGCGCTGCATGGGGGCGTGATCCCCTATGGCGGCACGTTCCTCGTGTTCTCCGACTATTGCCGCAATGCCGTGCGCATGTCGGCGCTGCAGCATACGCGCGCGATCTATGTGTTTACGCATGACTCGATCGGTCTGGGTGAGGATGGTCCGACGCACCAGCCCGTCGAGCATGTCATGTCGCTGCGCATGATCCCGAACCTCCTCGTGTTCCGCCCGGCGGACGCGATCGAGACGGCGGAAGCCTGGAGCCTTGCGCTGGCCAATGCCCACCGCCCGACGGTGCTGGCGCTGACCCGGCAGAACCTGCCGCCGGTGCGCTTCGATGCCGAGTTCAAGAGCGCGAAGGGGGCCTATCGCCTTGTGGCCGCGTCGGCGCCGCGCAAGGTCGTGCTGATGGCGACGGGTTCGGAAGTGCAGATCGCGATGGATGTCGCCAAGGTGCTCGAAGCCGAAGGCGTGGGCGCCGATGTCGTCTCGTTCCCGTGCTGGGAGCTGTTCGACGAGCAGGACGAGGCCTACCGCGCCGACCTGCTGCCGGCGGATGTGCTCAAGGTCTCGATCGAGGCGGGCGTGACGCTGGGCTGGCAGAAGTATGTAGCGGGCGGCCTCACCATCGGCATCGACAGCTTCGGTGCTTCGGCCCCGGCGCCGGTGCTTTACGACCACTTCGGCCTGACCGCCGAGAAGATCCTGCCGCGCATCCGCGCGCGGCTTTCCTAAGCGAAACCAGGAGTACGATAGCATGGCCACCAAGGTTGCGATCAACGGGTTCGGGCGCATCGGGCGCAATGTGGCGCGCGCCATTCTGGAGCGGCCGGACTGCGGGCTGGAGCTGGTTTCGATCAACGATCTCGCCAGCGCGAAGGACAACGCACTGCTGTTCAAGCGCGACAGCGTGCACGGCGCCTACAAGGGTACGGTCGAAGTCGACGGCAATGACCTCGTCATCGACGGCAAGCGCATCGCGGTGACCGCCGAGCGCGACCCCGCCAACCTGCCGCACGCTGCACAAGGCATCGACATCGTGCTGGAATGCACCGGCTTCTTCACCGACCGCGCTTCGTGCGAAAAGCACCTTGCGGCGGGCGCCAAGAAGGTGCTGATCTCGGCGCCGGGCAAGAACGTCGATCTCACCGTCGTCTACGGCGTGAACCACGACAAGCTGACGGCGGAGCACACGATCGTCTCGAACGCTTCGTGCACCACCAACTGTCTCGCCCCCTTCGCCAAGGTGCTCAACGACAGCATCGGCATCGTGCGCGGGCTGATGACGACGGTCCACGCCTATACCAACGACCAGAAGATCCTCGACCAGATCCACAGCGACCCGCGCCGCGCCCGCGCTGCCGCGATGAGCATGATCCCGACCACGACGGGCGCGGCCCGCGCGGTGGGTGAAGTGCTGCCCGAACTGAAGGGCAAGCTCGACGGTTCGGCAATCCGCGTGCCGACCCCCAACGTCTCGGTGGTGGACCTGACCTTCCAGCCCGGCCGTGACACGACCAAGGAAGAAGTCAACGCGCTGCTCAAGGCCGCGTCGGAAGGCGCGCTCAAGGGCGTGCTGGGCTTCAGCGACGAGCCGCTGGTCTCGATCGACTACAATCACGATTCGCACAGCTCGACCATCGACAGCCTCGAGACCGCGGTGATCGACGGCAAGCTAGTGCGTGTGCTTTCCTGGTACGACAACGAGTGGGGCTTCTCGAACCGCATGGTCGATACGGCCGGCGTGATGGCGGGCCTGCTCTGAAATGACGGACATGGGTGCGGGACGGCTTGACGGGATTGCCCGGCACAAGGTGTCCCGCGGGCCTATGGAAGTGCTGGACCGCGCCCTCGTCACTCCGGACATGGGGCTCGAGGGCGATTGCCGGGGGCCTGTGCCGGAAGGCAAGAAGGGCAACCGGCAGATTACGGTGATCGAGGCCGAAAGCTGGGCGGCAGCAATGCAGGATCTGGGCGGCGCCGACGGCCTCGTCTGGTCTGATCGGCTGGCCAATCTGCTTGTTTCAGGCGTGCGCCTGCCGCGTGAGGCAGGCAAGGTAATCGCCATCGGCAAGGGCCTGCGCATCGAGGTGCGCTGCGAATGCGATCCGTGCAGCCGGATGGATGCCTTGCGTGAAGGACTGCGCGCGGCGCTGACGCCGGACTGGCGCGGCGGAATTTGCGGACGGGTAATCAGCGAGGGCGAGATTGCCGTCGGCGATGAAGTGAGGATCGAGGAATGAGCTTCAAGACGCTTGACGATTTGGGCGACGTGCGCGGCAAGGTCGTGCTGGTGCGCGTGGACCTCAACCTCCCGATGCAGGACGGCGCGGTGACCGATGACACCCGCGTGCAGGCCGCCAAGCCGACGATCCTCGAACTCGCCGACAAGGGCGCCAAGGTGCTGCTGCTGGCGCACTTCGGCCGGCCCAAGGGCGAGCGCGTTTCCACCCAGTCCTTGAGCATGGTCGTCGGCGCGGTCGAGCAGGTGATCGGGCGCGAAGTGATGTTCGTTTCCGAGATCGCCGGCCCGGTGGTCAAGCAGGTGGTCGGCATCCTCCCCGAGGGCGGGATCGCCTGCCTCGAGAACACGCGGTTCTGGAAGGGCGAGGAAAAGAACGATCCGGAACTCGTGAAGGCGATTGCCGAGAACGCCGATATCTATGTGAACGACGCGTTTTCGGCTGCGCACCGCGCGCATGCGACGACCGAGGGTCTGGCGCATGTGCTGCCGGCCTATGCGGGCCGCTCGATGCAGGCCGAACTCGAGGCGCTTGGCAAGGCGCTGGGCGAGCCGGAGCGGCCCGTGGCGGCCGTGGTCGGCGGGGCGAAGGTGTCTTCCAAGCTCGATGTGCTGAAGCACCTCGTCGGGAAGGTCGATCACCTGATCATCGGCGGGGGCATGGCCAACACGTTCCTCGCCGCGCGCGGGGTCGATGTCGGCAAGTCGCTGTGCGAGCATGATCTGGCGCCGACCGCCGAGGCGATCCTCGATGCGGCAGACTCGTCGGGCTGCACTGTGCACCTGCCGTATGACGTGGTGGTCTCGAAGGAGTTCGCGGCCAATCCGCCTTCCTTGCGCACCTGCAACGTACACGAAGTGGCGGGGGGCGAGATGATCCTCGATGTCGGTCCTGCGGCGACCGAAGCGCTCGCCGACGTGCTCAAGGTCTGCAGGACGCTGGTGTGGAACGGGCCGCTCGGCGCGTTCGAGACGCAGCCGTTCGACACTGCGACCGTGGCGCTGGCGCGCACTGCGGCGGCGCTTACCCGCGAGGGCTCGCTGGTTTCGGTGGCGGGCGGCGGCGATACTGTCGCGGCGCTGAGCCATGCCGGGGTGGCGGGCGATTTCTCCTACGTCTCGACTGCCGGCGGCGCTTTCCTTGAATGGATGGAAGGCCGTGTGCTGCCGGGCGTGGCAGCGCTGGAGGCCTGATCTCAAGATAATTCTCGGATCGGTTGCGCTGCGATATTGCAGTGCGGCACGATCCGCGTTAGGGGCGCGCGCATACGAATGCGCTATTCAGAGGGACATGCCATGAACTACGCCGAGATGAAGTCCAAGATCGCAGCGGGCCAGGGCTTTATCGCGGCATTGGACCAGAGCGGTGGTTCGACTCCCAAGGCTTTGGCGGGCTATGGCATCGAAGCGGGAGCGTGGAATTCCGAAGAGGAAATGTTCGGCCTGATCCACGAAATGCGCGCGCGGATCATCCGTTCGGCGGCATTTACGGGCGAGAAGGTGATTGGCGCGATCCTGTTCGAGCGCACGATGGATGGCGATGTCGATGGCACACCCGTTCCGGCGGCGCTGCTGGCGAAGGGCGTGGTGCCCTTCATCAAGATCGACAAGGGCCTCGAGGACGAAGCGAATGGCGTACAGCTGATGAAGCCGATGCCGACGCTCGATGCGCTGCTCGAGCGCTCGAATGCGCTCGGCGTGTTCGGCACCAAGGAGCGTTCGGTGATCAACTCGGCGAACCGCGATGGCATTGCCGCTGTGGTCGCGCAGCAGTTCGAGGTTGGCCGCCAGGTTCTATCGCACGGCATGATGCCGATCATCGAGCCCGAAGTGAACATCAAGAGCGATACGCGCGCGGAATGCGATGCGATCCTGCTGGATGAACTGCTCAAGGCGCTCGATGGCATGGCAGAAGGCGAGGAAGTGATGCTCAAGCTCTCGCTGCCGGTTGTGCCGGGCACGTTCGATCCGCTGGTGAACCATCCGCGCGTGCTGCGCGTCGTCGCGCTTTCGGGTGGCTACAAGCGGCCCGAGGCCTGCGTGGAGCTGGCCAAGAACAAGGGCATCATCGCCAGCTTCAGCCGCGCGCTGCTCGAAGACCTGCGCGCGCAGATGAGCGATGCGGAGTTCGATGCCTCGCTCGGCGCGGCGATCGACGAGATCCATCGCGGTTCGACGGTGAAGACGGCCTGAGGGGCAGGCGCCACTCTTCCTTCTGCCGCACAACTCCAGCTCCGTTCACCCTGAGCCTGTCGAAGGGTGCTGGTGCGACGGCTGTGCATGATGCTTCGACAAGCTCAGCATGAGCGGGTTATGGCAGGGGCTGAGAAGGATTGAGGAAGTTTGCGCCTTCTCGCGTTGCTCGCTAAGGCCCCGGCATGTCTGAACCCAGCTGCCAGCTTTACCTGATCTCGCCGCTCGAAGTCGGCGGTGCCTTCCCTGACCGGTTAGCCCGCGCGCTTGATGCAGGGCCGGTCGCGGCGTTCCAGTTCCGCGTGAAGGATGTGGCCGAGCATGAGGCGGCGCGTCTGGCGGAACCGCTTCTGCGCATTTGCGCGGACCGCGAGGTGGCTTTCATCGTCAACGACTCGATTTCGCTCGCCAAGCGGCTCGGAGCGGATGGTGTCCATCTCGGGCAGCAGGATGGCAGCGTGGCGGATGCGCGCGCGCGCCTTGGCAAGGCGGCACAGATCGGGGTGACCTGCCACGACAGCCGGCATCTCGCGATGGAAGCTGGCGAGGCGGGGGCGGACTATGTCGCGTTCGGGGCGTTCTTCCCGAGCTCGACCAAGGACACCAAGCATGTCGCGGAGCCGGAGCTGCTGAGCTGGTGGGCGCGGCTGTTCGAACTGCCTTGCGTGGCGATCGGCGGGATCACGGCGGCGAACTGCGGGCCGCTGGTGGCGGCAGGGGCGGATTTCCTCGCGGTCAGCAATGCCGTGTGGGGCGGCGATGAGGCCGACGGCGTGCGGGCGCTTGTCGCGGCGATTGCCGGGGCGTCTGCCTGAACGGCTTACTCGGAAGGTGAGCCTTCATCCGCGCTGTAATCATCGCGCACCGCGCCGGCGCGGACGCAGCGCAATGCCTCGCGCTTGCCATCAGACCCGAGCTTGATCAGCGAGAGGCCGACTTTGTCGAAGCGTCGGCCCGCGAAAGGCCCAGAGGTCATCGTAAGCTTCCTGCTCAGCAGCAGATAGGTCCCCCGCACACCGTTAGCGATGTAGCTGGAATCGGGAACGATGCTGAAGTTGTCCTGAGGCTGCGGAACCGGCGGAGTGGTTGCATCGCCCGGCAGTTCGCAGGTCCAGCGGCCTTGTGCGATCGTCAGCATCGCACCGCCCGGGGCGGCCAGGGCCGGGCCGGCAGCGAGCAGAAGGAGGGCGGCGGAGGCGGCTCTGATCATGCGCTTGGCGCTAGCATGCGACGGCGGCTTGAAGCAATCGCCGCTTGGCGCTAAGGGCCGCGCTCCCGCACCCGTTTGGCGTGCATCCCAATTAGGGCTCTTTCCATCATGAAGATCAGCGGCGTGGACATCCGTCCGGGCAATATCCTGGAATACGAAAAGGGCATCTGGAAGGTTGCCAAGACCCAGCACACCCAGCCCGGCAAGGGCGGCGCGTTCATGCAGGTCGAGATGAAGAACCTGATCGACGGCCGCAAGACCAACGTCCGCTTCCGCAGCGCCGACACGGTCGAGCGCGTGCGCCTCGACACCAAGGACTTCCAGTTCCTCTATGCCGAGGGCGATGACCTGATCTTCATGGACGTGGAAACCTACGACCAGATCACGCTCCCCAGCGATCTTCTCGGCGATGCCGCCGCGTTCCTGCAGGACGGCATGACCGTGCTGCTCGAAATGTGGGAAGAGCGCCCGATTTCAGTGCAGCTGCCCGAGCAGGTCGAGGCGACCATCGTCGAAGCCGATGCCGTGGTGAAGGGCCAGACCGCTTCGTCGAGCTACAAGCCCGCGATCCTCGACAACGGCGTGCGCGTGATGGTGCCGCCGCATATCGAAAGCGGCACGCGCATCATCGTCGATGTCTATGAGCGCACCTACGTGAGCAAGGTCGGCTGATGTCCGCCATTTCCGGCCTGATGCGGGTGATGGAGAAGGCGGCCCGCAAGGCCGGCCAGCGGCTGCGCCGTGACTTTGGCGAGGTCGAGCATCTCCAGGTGAGCCGCAAGGGGCCGGCGGACTTCGTCTCGAAGGCCGACCAGCACGCCGAGCGCACCTTGTGGGACGAACTGCGCACGGCGCGCCCCGGCTGGGGCTTCGTGATGGAAGAGGGCGGCACGATCGAAGGCGAGCCCGGCAAGCCGCGTTTCATCATCGATCCGCTCGATGGCACCAGCAATTTCCTCCACGGTATCCCGCACTTCGCGATCTCGATCGCGGTGCAGGAGCCGACGCTGGACGGGAAGGGTTGGGGCGAAGTGACCGCCGGGCTCGTCTATCAGCCGATCACCGACGAAAGCTTCTGGGCCGAGAAGACCCGCGGCGCCTGGCTGCAGGACCGCCGCCTGCGCGTTTCGGCGCGGCGCAATCTGGACGAGGCGCTGATTGCGACCGGCATTCCCTTTGCCGGGCATGGCGACTTTGCCGAGTGGACGCGGATCTTCCACGAGATCGGCCCCCGCGTGGCCGGAATACGCCGCTTCGGCTCGGCGGCGCTGGACCTTGCGTGGGTGGCGGCGGGCCGTTTCGACGGGTTCTGGGAAAGCGGGTTGAATCCGTGGGATACCGCGGCCGGATGCCTGCTGGTACGCGAGGCGGGCGGCTTCGTTTCGGACTACCGCGGCCGTTCCCACCCGATCTGTGACGAGACCGTGCTGGCCGGCAATGACGCGCTGCATTCGAAGCTGCACAAGCTGGTGGTCGGCGCGATCAAGACGGCTTGATGCGGCTCGCGGGGGCGGGTAAGTCCGCCTCCAGTGCCCCTGTGGTGGAATGGTAGACGCGACCGACTCAAAATCGGTTATCGAGAGATGTGCCAGTTCGAGTCTGGCCAGGGGCACCAATTTCCCATCAATATGGCGCGAAGCGGGACTTGCGTTCCTGCTATGTTCGCATTAGGCCTCCTTCATGGCCAAACCCAAACGCCGATATGTCTGCCAGGCTTGCGGCGGGGTTTCGCCTCGCTGGCAGGGGCAGTGCCCCGATTGCGCCGAGTGGAGCACGCTGATCGAGGATGCACCGGAGACGGTGTTTTCCTCCAAGCATGATCTTTCGAGCGGCGGGCGGCCAGTCGCCTTTGTCGCGCTAGATCAGCCGGTGAAGCTGCCGGAGCGGCGCAAGACGGGGCTGGCGGAGCTCGACCGCGCGCTGGGCGGCGGGCTCGTGCCGGGTTCGGCGATCCTGATGGGCGGCGATCCGGGCATCGGCAAGTCAACCCTGCTGCTGCAGGCGGCGGCCAAGGTGGCGCTTTCGGGTGGTACGGCAGTCTACATCAGCGGGGAGGAAGCGGCGGATCAGGTGCGGCTGCGCGCGGATCGGCTGGGACTCGGCAAGGCGCCGATCATGCTCGCTTCGGCGACATCGGTGCGGGATATCCTGACGACGCTGAACGCGATGGACCCGCCGGCGCTGGTGGTGATCGATTCGATCCAGACGATGTATTCCGACCAGATCGAAGGCGCGCCAGGGACGGTGAGCCAGGTGCGCGGCTGCGCGTTCGAGCTGATCCGTTATGCCAAGGCAAGCGGTGCCGCGCTGGTGCTGGTGGGCCACGTGACCAAGGACGGCACGATCGCCGGCCCGCGCGTGCTGGAACACATGGTCGACGTGGTGATGAGCTTCGAGGGCGAGCGCAGCCACCAGTACCGCATCCTGCGCGCGCTGAAGAACCGCTTTGGTGCGGTGGACGAGATCGGCGTGTTCGCGATGCAGGGGGCGGGGCTGGAGGAAGTCGGCAATCCCTCGCTGCTGTTCCTTTCAGGGCGCGAGAACCCGGTGCCGGGGAGCGCAGTGTTTCCAGCGCTGGAGGGCACGCGGCCCGTGCTGGTCGAGATTCAGGCGCTCACCGTACGGCTCCAGAGCGGGGCGACGCCGCGCCGCGCGGTGGTGGGCTGGGACAGCGGGCGGCTCGCGATGCTGCTGGCGGTGCTGGAAGCGCGCTGCGGGCTCAATTTCTCGACCGCGGAAGTCTATCTCAACGTTGCCGGTGGCTACCGGTTGACCGATCCGGCAGCAGACCTTGCGGTGGCGGCGGCGCTGATTTCGGCGCTGTCTGACCGGCCCCTGTCTGGCAGTGCGGCGTGGTTTGGCGAGATTTCGCTGGCCGGCGAAGTGCGGCCCGTCGCGCATTCCTCGATCCGGCTGCGCGAGGCGGCCAAGCTGGGGTTCGACAAGGCGCATGGGCCGTCCGGCACGCAGGAGAAGGTGCCGGGTATCCACTACGCGCCGATAACACTTCTGCCGAACCTGGTTGACCGGGTCATGGGCGGCTCCTAGATTTCGGGTCCTATGACCGGCTTCGATTATGTTGTTTTCCTGATCGTTGCGGTCTGCGCGATCGGCGGTTTCTTCCGCGGCTTTGTCGAGGAAGTGCTGTCCCTGCTGGCGTGGTGCGTCGGGCTGTTTGCCGTGCGCTATGGCCATGAGCCGCTGACGCTTTGGCTCACGCCCTACATGAAGAATGAGACCGGCGCGGGGGTGCTGGCGTTCGGCATCCTCACCATCGTGCCCTACTTTACCGCGAAGATGATCGCATCGTCGGTGGGCAATGCGAGCCGCAGTTCGGTGCTCGGGCCGATCGACCGGGTGCTCGGCTTCGGGTTCGGGGCGATCAAGGGCTTTGTCCTTATGGTCCTCGGCTTTTCGCTGCTGGTGTTCGGCTATGACATCGTATGGGGGCCGGACGGGCGGCCGACGTGGATCACAGCGGCGCGGACTTATCCGTTCCTCAATGCGGCGAGCGAGGAGCTGATGACGGTGCTCGACCAGCGCCGTGACGAGGCGGCCAAGGCGGCGAAGAAGGCCGAAACGGACAAGGAAACCGCGCTGGAGAAGGCGGCGCGCGATGCAGCGCGGAAGGCGGCGCGGCGCGAGATGCAGCGGCGGCTGAGCAAGGACCGATGAGCGCCGCCGGCCAGCGGGCTCCGGCCCGCACGCTCTACACGCCGGAAATCCTTGGCGCGGCGACGGCGCTCGCTTCCTTCGGGTGGGATGAAAGCCTGCCGCTGAAGGGCGATGCACGCTCGCGGCGCTGCGGCAGTACGCTGTCGCTCGGGTTGTCGGTGGATGATGAAGGCCGGATCGATCGGATCGGCCTGCGCGCGCATGCTTGTGCCATCGGGCAGGCGGCGGCCTATGCCTTTGCCAGTGCCGCGAAGGGGCGATGCAAGGGAAGCATAGCGGAGGCGCGCACCGCGCTGGCGGCTTGGCTGGCCGGTGAGGGCGCCAAGCCGGATTGGCCGGGGATTGAACAGGTCGAGCCGGCGCTGGGCTATCCGGCGCGGCATGATGCGATCATGCTGGCATGGGATGCCGCGCTGGTCGCGCTGGGGTGAGCCTCGCCCGCTCTCTCGCAATCAGGATAGGGGGCGTATTTCTTTGGTCCCGCACACTTTCCCGGCGGGCTTTGCTTCGCTACAGCCGCCGCTTCGAGGGATTGTGCCGTACAGATCAAAGTCTGCCGGCAAGGGGATGGGAAACGACTGGGCATGCATGAGGTGAATGGCGCACCCGAACCGACAGCGGCGGAAATCCGGCTCGTGGTGGCCGCTTCGTCGGTCGGCACCGTGTTCGAATGGTACGACTTCTTCATCTACGGCACGCTCGGCGCGATCCTGTCCAAGGCCTTCTTTCCCACCGGCAATGCCACGCTGGAAATGCTGCTGTTCTGGCTGGTCTTCGCGGTCGGCTTCGGCTTCCGCCCGCTGGGCGCGGTGCTGTTCGGCTATCTGGGCGACCGGCTCGGGCGCAAGTACACCTTCCTCGTCACCGTTACCTTGATGGGCATCGCGACGGCGGGGGTAGGTCTGATCCCGCCAGCCTCGCAGATCGGCTATGCCGCGCCTGCGCTGGTTATCCTGTTGCGCGTGCTGCAGGGCCTTGCGCTTGGCGGTGAATATGGCGGCGCCGCGGTCTACGTGGCGGAACATGCGGCCCCGGCGCGGCGCGGGTTCTTCACCAGCTTCATCCAGTCGAGCGTGGTCGGCGGCTTTGTGCTGAGCCTCGCCGTGGTGCTGCTGTGCAAGGGCGCGATGAGCCAGGAGACGTGGGAAGCTTGGGGATGGCGCGTGCCGTTTCTGCTCAGCCTGCTGCTGCTCGCCGTGTCGCTGTGGATGCGGCTCAAGCTTTCGGAAAGCCCCGTGTTCAAGGCGATGAAGGAAAGCGGCGAAGTGGCCGGCAATCCCTTCATCGAGAGCCTGACCTATCCCGGCAACAAGAAGCGGCTGTTCATCGCGCTGTTCGGCGTCGCCTCGGGCCTGACGGTGATCTTCTACACCTCGATGTTCACCGGGCTTTCGTTCCTTAAGGGACCGATGCGGGTGGACGACATGACGGCCGAACTGCTGGTGGGTCTCGCCTGCGTGCTGGGCATGCCGTTCAGCGTGGTGTTCGGACATATCTCGGACAAGGTGGGGCGCAAGCTGCCGATCGTGCTCGGCTATGTGGCCACGCTGGTGCTGATCTTCCCGATGTTCTGGATGATCGGTAATGCAGCCAATCCCGGACTTGCCGACATGGCGAAGCGCGAGCCGGTGATGGTGAGCGGGCCGGACTGCAGCTACAATCCCTTTGCCGCCGAGCAGGCGACGAACTGCGGCAAGCTGCTGGCGGACCTCTCGGCCTCCGGCGTGCGCTATTCGCTGCGGCAAGGCCCGGCGCTGGCCATGACGATCGGCGCGGATGTTGCCTCGCTGGCAGACTATCCCTGGGCCGAGAAGAGCGCGGCTCGCGGCAAGGTGCTGCAGGCGAAGCTGACCGGCGCCGGATATGATTTTGCCAAAGTGAAGCCGGACTTCGGCCGCTCGGCGATTATCGTGTTCGGGCTGGTCGTGCTGATGGCGCTGACCGGTGCCACCTATGGCCCGGTGGCGGCGGTGCTTTCGGAGATGTTCCCGGCGCGGATCCGCTACAGTTCGATGTCGATCCCCTATCACATCGGCACTGGCTATCTCGGCGGATTCCTGCCGCTGATCTCCTCGCTGATCGTGGCGGAGACGGGTGATCCCTATGCCGGGCTGTGGTACACCTGGGTGGTGGTGCTGGTGGCATTCGTGGTTGCGCTGTGGGGGCTCAAGGGCGGTCTGCCGAAGGACTTCGCCCACGATGATGCCTGACATTCCTCTGCCGCACCCGGCTGCATTGCGGTTGCGGCTGGATCGCGCCGCATTGGCAGCCAATTGGGCGGCGCTCGACGCGCTGTCCGGCGCGGCGCGGACCGGAGCGGCGATCAAGGCGGATTGCTATGGACTGGGCGTCGCGGCGGTAGTGCCGGTGCTGGCGGCGGCAGGATGCCGGGACTGGTTTGTGGCGCATTGGCAGGAAGCGGCGGAGGCAGTGCGGTTTGTCCCCGCCGAGCAGGTATCTGTGCTGCATGGGCCGATCAACGATGCGGAAGCTGCCTATGCACGAGTGCTGGGTTTAAGGCCGGTTCTGAACTCCCTCGCGCAAGTACGGCGCTGGCTGGCCGCCGGTGGCGGACCATGTGATCTTATGGTCGACACGGGGATCAACAGGTTGGGTCTGCCGCTCACGGATGTCGGTGCGCCGGAAGTCGGCCAGCTTGAGCTCGTCACATGCATGAGCCATCTGGCGAGCGCCGACGAGGATTGTGCGCAAAATGCCGTGCAGCTTGCGCGTTTCCGCGACGTCGCCGGCAGCGTGGCAGCACAGCGCTACAGCCTGTGCAACAGTGCCGGGATCGCGCTGGGATCGGAGTATCACTTCGATCTGACCCGCCCGGGGCTGGCGCTCTATGGCGGTGTGCCGCGTGGCGAACTGGCGGGACGGATCACGCAGGTCGCGCATCCCGAAGCGGCGGTGATTCAGGTGCGCGCGCTTTCGGCAGGCGACTCGGTGGGCTACAACGCGACCTTCACCGCGCCAGCAGCGATGCGCGTGGGGGTAATTTCCGTGGGTTACGCGGACGGCTACCTGCGCTGCTGGTCGGGCCGCGGCCACGTGCTGTGGCAGGGCCAGCGTCTGCCGGTGCTTGGCCGGGTCTCCATGGACATGACCATTGTCGACCTCTCTGCCGCAGAAAACTGCGGAGAAGGCGACTGGCTGGGGCTCGAGTATGCACTTCCGGAGGCTTCGGCGACGAGCGGCCTCTCGCAATATGAGCTGCTCACGCTGATGGGACGACGCTTTTCGCGCAACATATGAATTAATGTTATTTAGCCAAGGTTTATTGCGCTGCACATACCGCATCTGCTAATAGGATGTTGATAAACCCAGCAGGGCGCAGAAAAAAATGGCAAACGCAGCGAAGGACGGCGATACCGTCATCATCAAGAAGTACGCCAACCGGCGGCTCTACAACACGCGCACGTCAAGCTACATCACGCTTGACCACCTCGCCCAGATGGTCAAGGAAAACATTGAATTCAAGGTCTTGGATGCCAAGACCGGTGCGGACCTGACGCACACGATCCTTACCCAGATCATCATGGAAGAGGAAGCGAGCGGCGAACAGATGCTGCCCACGAACTTCCTGCGCCAGCTCATCGCCATGTACGGCAACTCGATGCAGGCGCTGCTGCCTAGCTATCTCGAAGCCTCGATGGAGCACTTCCGCGAGAACCAGGCCAAGCTCAGGAAGGCGATCGAGGACAGCATCGGCGCAAATCCGCTGGCCCAGATCGCGCAGCGCAACATGGAACTGTTCAAGGCTGCGACAGCAGCTTTCGTTCCGGGTGCGGTGCAGGCGGCCGAGGCCGAAAAGGCTGCTGCGGCTCCGGCTGACGATGAACTGGCCGCGCTGCGCAAGCAGATGGCCGACATGCAGAAGAAGCTGGACCAGCTCGCCGGCTGATTGGTCACGCAACCGGGATTGCCCGAATCCCGTTTGCCGCCTAACCCGCGCGCATGAGCCAGAACGCATCGATCAAGCACGCCCTGCCCGTCACCCGGCAGGATGATTTCGCCCAGTGGTATCAGGCGGTGATCGCCGAAGCCGAACTCGCCGAGGAATCGGGCGTGCGCGGCTGCATGGTGATCAAGCCGTGGGGCTACGGCATCTGGGAGCGCATCCAGAAGCTGATGGACGACCGTATCAAGGAAGCGGGCGTCGAGAACTGCTACTTCCCGCTGTTCATCCCGCTTTCCTATTTCACGCGCGAGGCCGAGCATGTCGAAGGCTTTGCCAAGGAAATGGCGGTTGTCACGCATCACCGCCTGATCGGCGATGGCAAGGGCGGGCTGGTGCCCGATCCCGAAGCGAAGCTGGAAGAGCCGCTGATCGTGCGGCCGACCTCGGAGACCGTGATCGGCGCGGCCATGGCACGCTGGGTCCAGTCGTGGCGCGATCTGCCCCTGCTCACCAACCAGTGGGCCAACGTGGTGCGCTGGGAAATGCGCACACGCATGTTCCTGAGGACAAGCGAGTTTCTCTGGCAGGAAGGGCACACCGCCCACGCCGACGAGGCGGGCGCGATGGAAGAAACGCTGCGCGCGCTGGAAATGTACCGCAGTTTTGCCGAAGACGTGCTGGCGATGCCGGTCGTTGCCGGGCCGAAGCCTGAAAACGAACGCTTCCCGGGCGCGGTCGAGACCTTCTCGATCGAGGCGATGATGCAGGACGGCAAGGCGCTGCAGGCGGGCACCTCGCACTATCTGGGCACGACCTTCTCGGCCGCGGCGGGCATCCGCTATCAGGACAAGGAAGGCCAGCAGGCGCTGTGCCACACGACGAGCTGGGGTACCTCGACGCGCATGATCGGCGGCGTGATCATGACCCACGGCGACGACGACGGACTGCGCACGCCGCCGCGCATCGCGCCGCAGCAGATCGTGATCCTGCCGATGCTGCGCGACAACGACGGCGATGCCGCGCTGCTGGACTACTGCGCGCAGCTCCGCGCGAAGCTGGCGAAGCTTTCGGTGTTCGACGAGAAGGTCCGTGTGCTGCTCGACAAGCGGCCGGGCAAGGCGACGGCGAAACGCTGGGGCTGGGTCAAGAAGGGCGTGCCGCTGATCCTCGAGATCGGCGGGCGCGATGCCGAGGGCGGGCAGGTATCTGTGCTGCGCCGCGACCGGCTGTGGCGCGAGGATGGCAAGGCCAACTTCGTCGGCATGGCGCAGGACGATTTCGTCGCGGCGGCGGTCAGCGAACTGGAAGCGATCCAGACCGCGCTGTTCGAGGAGGCGCGCGACCGGCGCGACGCCCAGATCGAGCGGGGGATCAGCGATCTTGCGGGGCTTGCCGCGTTCTTTGCCGAGGACAAGGCCTTTCCGGGCTGGGTGGAGCTGTGCTGGTCGCGGCCCACGGGCGAAGCGCTCGACAAGGTGGTCGAGCAACTGAAGGCGCTCAAGTTGACGATCCGCAACACGCCGATGGACGCAGCGCCGGCGGAGGGTCTGTGCCCGTTCACCGGGGCACCGGCAGTGGAGCGGATTCTGGTGGCGCGGGCTTACTAATTGCTATTTTGAAATGCCGGCGCAGGAAAAAGTCTAAAAAAATAATTATTATCGAAAAAGATATAAATATAGCTGCAGACCAATAAGTTATCTTTACTGACTTCTTTGTCAATTCGGCGTTTTCTTCCATTGATTTACGGTTATGATATAAACTCGTGTGTAGACAATAACACTGTTCAGCTAGGGCCGAATTTACTTGCGCATTCTGATATGAAGCAGGTTTTTCGTGCCAATCCGAAATATTCCAATTCCACGGATCATTGCCGGGAAATCGAAATTGTTTAGGCTTCGCGCTATCAATCCCAAAATACGCAGCAGTTATCAGAAAAATAGCTTCAAAGATGCATAGAAATAGAAACAATTTGTCAACAGGGTGCTGTGAATAGAGAAAATATGTCGCGCCGATTAAGGCTGTCGCTGCGGTGATTTGAAAACCGACAAGCGTCAACGCTCGTTGATCAGCCGCGTTGGCCGTCTCGAGTCGCGCTTGCATTTCAAGTTCACCTTCGCGTACGATTTCACGTAACACCTCTACCGGAAACTGTTGGAATGAAGAAAAGTCTGAGAACCCTCGCTTTTCTTGAGTGCTCATAGGAAACCTTAATGGCTAAAGAACCGACGACTGGGCATAGAAAGCCACTAAACGAAGACGTTCGCAAGGTCGATCTCGGTCAGGACAGTAGAAAGACTGGGAATGATACAAGGCCACCGGCGCCAAGCGATAAGGGCAAAAAGTCCGGTGATTGAGAATGGAATAGTACGATTGACTTTTTCAATGCCGCGCAGTCGGTGCAGAATGTGGTTACTGGTGCCGTTAATGTCGCTCGCTTCAACGGACGCCTATGCCGAGTCTGTCAACCAGACCCGACTTGAGGCTGATATCGCGCGGCTCGTGGCGTTCGGCACGCGGCACACGCTGTCCTCGCAGGATGATCCGAAGCGGGGGATCGGCGCGGCGCGGAAGTGGGCCGAGGGCGAGTTTCGCAAGACGAGCGCAGGCTGCGGTGGCTGCCTCGAGATCGTACTGCCCGAAACCATGGTGAAGGATGAAGACCGCGTACCGGTGGCGACGCGGCTTGTCGATGTCGTGGCGATCCAGCGCGGGACCATGCGGCCGGGCGAAGTCGTGATCGTGCAAGGGCATATCGACAGCCGCAATTCCGACCCGCTTGATGCCGAGGGCGATGCGCCGGGCGCGAACGACGACGGTTCGGGCACCGCGCTGGTGCTGGAAGCGGCGCGGGTGCTTTCGAAGCAGAAGTTTGCCGGGACGATCGTCTATGCCGTGCTCTCGGGCGAGGAGCAGGGGCTCTATGGCGGCAAGCTGCTGGCCGAGTATGCCAAGGCGCAGGGCTGGACGGTGAAGGCCGTGCTCAACAACGATATCGTCGGCAATTCGCGCGGGAGCGACGGGCTGGTCGATGATACCCACGTGCGCGTGTTCTCCGAAGGCCCGCGCGACGATGCGAGCGAGCGGGCGCGTGATGCGCTGCGGTCGATCGGCGGGGAGAACGATAGTCCTTCGCGCAACTTGTCGCGCTGGCTCGCCGGGTTGGGCGACAGCGGGCTGGCGGTGCGACAGGTCTGGCGTGCGGACCGGATGGGTCGGGGCGGGGATCATCTGCCGTTTCAGGCGCTGGGTTATCCGGCGGTACGCTTTACCGTGGCGGTCGAGAACTACGAGCGGCAGCACCAGAACGTGCGCACCGAAAGCGGGCGGCCGTTCGGCGACCTGCCCGAGGCGATGGACTTTTCCTACCTCGTGAAGGTGACGAAACTGAACATACGGGCGCTGGCGGCGATGGCGGCCGCGCCGATGCCGCCGGTGGCGAAAGTGACGGCGGCGGTGCAGACCTTTACCGATGTGGACTGGGCGGCGGTTCCGGGCGCAGAGCGTTACCGCGTGTGGCAGCGGCGGACCGATGCGCCCGGCTGGGACGCGAAGCCGATTGCCGAGACGGACCAGACGCATCTGCGGCTTGACGGCGTGCGCGGGGATGACTGGTTCTTCGGCGTGAGTTCGGTGGCGGCGGACGGATCGGAGAGCCCGGTGGCTTCGGCGGTGCCAGGCGGTGCTTATCTGCCGGAAGCCAAGCCCTGAACCCGTCGGTTCGCTTGCTATTGGGTGCGCCAGCCTTCACAGGTCAGTGATGGCAATTCGCAAGCAGACACCGAACGGCCCAGACGGTCTTCCCACCCGCGAGCAGGTTCTCGCGTTCATTACCGCGAGCGAAGAACCTGCGGGCAAGCGCGAGATTGCCAAGGCGTTCGGGCTCAAGGGCACCGAGAAGATCGCGCTCAAGGCGCTGCTCAAGGACATGGCCGAGGAAGGTCTGATCGACGGCAATCGCAGCGCGTTCCACCGGCTCGGCGGGGTGCCGCGCGTGACCGTGCTGCGCGTGCTCGAGATCGAGGACGGGCAGCCCATGGCAATCCCGGATACTTGGCGGCCGGATGACGGCGCACCGCCGCCGCGCCTCCGGATCATCGAGCCGAAGGGCAAGGGTAGGGCACAGGCAGCGCTCAAGGTGGGCGACCGCGTGCTGGCGCGGACCGAGGAAGCGGGCCGGGGTCTCATCGCACATGTGATGAAAAAGCTGCCGACGCGCACCGAGCAGGTGCTGGGCGTCGTGGAGTTCGACGGGGCAGGCAAGCCATGGCTGGCGCCTGTGGACAAGCGTGTGCGCAACGCTGTGGCTATCGCAGATCTGGGCGGGGCGGCGGAAGGGCAGCTGGTGCTGGGCGAGCCGGTCAGCAAGAGCCCCCGCGCCGGGCTGAAGGTGACCGAAGTGCTGGGCGATCCGCTGGCGCCGCGCGCGTTCAGCCTCATTGCCATCCACAAGCACGGCATTCCGTTCGTGTTCCCGCAGGAAGCGCAGGACGAGGCGGCACTGGCGGCGAAGATGGCGCTTTCAGAGGATGCCCGCGAGGACCTCAGGCATCTGCCCATCGTGGCCATCGATCCCACCGACGCGCGTGACCATGACGATGCGATCTGGGCCGAGCCCGATGGCGAGGGTGGATACCGCGCGGTCGTCGCGATTGCGGACGTGAGCTTCTATGTGCGGCCGGGCGGCGCGGTGGACCGCGAGGCAAGGAAGCGGGGCAATTCGGTCTACTTCCCGGACCGCGTCGTGCCGATGCTGCCGCATGTGCTGAGCTCGGACGTCTGCTCGCTCAAGGTTGGTGCGGACCGGGCGGCGATGGCCTGCCACCTCACGATTGATGCCGAGGGCCGCGTGACAGGCTGGCGCTTTACGCGGGCGCTGGTGCGGATCGCCGAAGTGATTGCCTACGAGGAAGCGCAGCGGCGGATCGATGCCCGCGAGGCGGCGGCGCACTTGCAAAACCTGTGGGCGGCCTGGCGGCTGCTGGAGAAAGCCCGCAGCAACCGCGATCCGCTGGAACTCGAGCTGCCCGAGCGTCGGGTGGTGCTCGACGAAAAGGGCAAGATTGCCGAGATTGCCATCCGCGAGCGGCTCGATGCGCACCGCGTGGTCGAGGACTTCATGATCGCGGCGAACGTGGCGGCGGCCAAGGCGCTGGAAGCCAAGGTCGCGCCGGTCGTCTACCGCATCCACGAGCCGCCGAGCCGCGAAAAGCTGGTCGCGCTCAAGGACTATCTCGCCACGTTCGGGCGCAAGCTGGCGCTGGGGCAGGTGATCACGCCGGGGCTGTTCAATCGCATGCTGAAGGATGTGAGCGACGAGGCCGAGAAGGCGCTGGTGATGGAAGCCGTGCTGCGCAGCCAGACGCAGGCGTACTATGGGCCGCGCAATGCCGGGCATTTCGGGCTGGCGCTGGGCAGCTACGCGCACTTTACTTCGCCGATCCGGCGCTATTCTGACCTCTTGGTGCACCGGGCGCTGGTCGATGCCTATCATCTCGAGCAGCCGCGACCGGAAGAGCGCGAGATCCCTGGGACGTCGGGCCTGTCGGACCGCGACCGCAGCGATCTAGCGCGGATCAGCGATGCCATTTCGAAGGCTGAGCGGAGGGCGATGGAAGCCGAACGCGAGACAATCGACCGCTATGTCGCCGCCTGGCTGGCGGGACGCGTGGGCGAAGTGTTCGACACGCGCGTGACCGGCGTCCAGAAGTTCGGCCTGTTCGCGACCATCATTGGGCTCGGCGGCGATGGGCTGGTGCCGATCTCCACGCTGGGCGCCGAGCGGTTCGGCTATGACGAGAAGCGGCAGGTGCTGGTCGGCGAGGAGACCGGCGAGGAATTTGCGATGGGCATGATCCTCAAACTGCGGCTCGCCGAGGCCAATCCGTTGACCGGCGCGCTGAAGTTCGAGCCGGTCGACTTGCCGGAAGGCGCAGGGCGGATCGAGCCGCGCGGCGGGAAGCCCTTCGAGAAAACGCCGAGGAAGACGGGCGGCTATATGCAGGGTCCACGCGGGCGGCCGCGCAATATCCGGCATCAGGGGCGGAGGAAGTAACCAGCCCCGACCCCGCTCACCCTGAGCTTGTCGAAGGGTGCTGGCGCGAAAGTTGAGCCATGTGCTTCGACAGGCTCAGCACGAGCGGGGTGGGCGTTTCATCGCCTCAGCTGAACGAATCGATGCCGCGTTCGTCGATGCCGCCAGGAACGATCATCAGCACGCAAGGCAGCTGGCCGATCTGCGAAGTGAAGTGCGTGACGAGCGGGCCCGGATTGCCCTCTGCCGCCGCACCCAGCACCAGCGCCGAAACTTCGGGGTGTTCAGCGAGGTAATCGCGCACGACTTGGGGTCCGCTTCCGGTGCGCACGGCAACCGCCGGTTCAAGGCCCGATTCGTCGACGAGACTTCCGGCGGCGGCGCGGGCGAGGTCTTCGGCGCGCTCGCGGGCCTCGCCTTCGATGGTCGCCTGAATGCTGCCGAACACGACGAACTCCTGCCGCGGCACGAGCGCGAGGATGTGGACGGTGCCCCCGGTGCGCACGGCGCGGCGCGCGGCGAAGCGCAGGGCGCGGGCACTTTCCTCGGTATCGTCCATGATGACGAGATAGACGCGCTGCTTCGCCCGCGCTTCGGCGCCCGGCGTGCCATCCGCTTCGCTTGTGATGCCAACCATGCCTGCCCCCTTGCGATAGCGTTATATGCGGCCGTCGCACTGCCGGTCATTCGGCAGGGTTATGCGTATTGGCCTAATTCGTATGCGGGGCAAGCGCCAAGAGACTTGACCGGCTTCGCGCGGGTGGCGAAATGGCGGCTCATGTGCCAAGGGACGCGCCACGGCCTTGTAACGGCTTGGCTATCTGTACCGAAGCCACAAGTACGAACCTTGCCCTTGTAACCAAATAGGGAAACGAGCTGACCATGCCGATCCAGATCAAGATGCCCGCGCTTTCACCCACCATGGAAGAAGGCACGCTGGCCAAGTGGCTGGTGAAGGTCGGCGACAAGGTCTCCTCGGGCGACATCATGGCCGAGATCGAGACCGACAAGGCGACGATGGAATTCGAGGCGGTCGACGAAGGCACCGTGGTCGCCATCGACGTCGCCGAGGGCACCGAAGGGGTGAAGGTCGGCACCGTGATCGCGACGATTGCTGGCGAAGACGAAGGCGATGCGGCCCCGGCTGCGGCTGCTCCGGCCCCTGTGGCTGCAGCGGCTCCTGCGCCGGTTGCTGCCCCGCCCGCGCCCGCTCCCGTTGCTGCTCCGGCCCCGGCGCCTGCTCCGGTCGCCGCAGCCTCAGCCGGTGATCGCGTCGTTGCCAGCCCGCTTGCCAAGCGCATCGCGGGCGAGAAGGGTATCGACCTCACGCAAGTGAAGGGCAGTGGCCCGCATGGCCGCATCATCAAGGCGGACCTTGATGTTGCCGCCCCGACCCCGGTGGCTGCCCCGGCTGCTGTTGCCGCGCCTGCACCCGCTGCGGCTCCTGTCGCTGCGCCGGCGCCTGCGCCTGCCCCGTTCAGCACCGATATCCCGCACGAGGCGGTCAAGCTTTCCTCGATGCGCAAGACCATCGCGCGCCGCCTGACCGAGGCAAAGGCAACGGTGCCGCACTACTACCTCACCGTCGATATCCAGCTCGACAAGCTGCTCAAGCTGCGCGCGGAACTGAATGCGGCGCTGGCGGGTGAGGGCGTGAAGCTCTCGGTCAACGACCTGCTGATCAAGGCACTAGGCAAGGCACTGATCCTGGCCCCCGATGCCAACGTGAGCTTCGCGGGCGACACCCTGATCCGCTATTCGCGCGCCGACATTGCCGTCGCGGTCTCGATCCCGGGCGGCCTCATCACGCCGATCGTGACAGGAGCCGACGTCAAGTCGATCTCGACGATCCAGAAGGACATGGCCGATCTCGCTGCGCGGGCGAAGGCGGGCAAGCTGGCGCCGCACGAGTATCAGGGCGGCACGGCGAGCCTGTCGAACCTCGGCATGTTCGGCATCAAGCAGTTCGAAGCGGTGATCAATCCGCCGCAGGGCATGATCATGGCGATCGGTGCGGGCGAGAAGCGCCCCTACATTGTCGACGATGCACTGGGGATCGCGACCGTGATGTCCGCCACCGGCAGCTTCGACCACCGCGCCATCGACGGGGCGGAAGGCGCGCAGCTGATGCAGGCGTTCAAGACGCTGGTGGAAGCGCCGCTGGCTCTCGTTGCCTGATCATATTGAGAGCGGCGCGCCCACACGAGCGGGTTAAAGCAGTGGCCGACCTGAAGGAGCATACACGTGGCTGACCAATACGATCTTCTCGTCCTCGGCTCCGGCCCCGGCGGCTATGTCGCGGCAATCAGGGGTGCGCAGCTGGGCCTCAAGGTCGGCATCGTGGAGCGCGAGCTGCTCGGCGGCATCTGCCTCAACTGGGGTTGCATTCCGACCAAGGCGCTGCTGCGCTCGGCCGAAGTGTTCAACCAGATGAAGCACGCCGCGAGCTATGGTCTGGCGGCGGACAACATCCGCGCGGACATCGACGCGGTGGTCAAGCGCTCGCGAGGGGTGGCCAAGCAGCTCAACCAGGGCGTCACGCACCTGATGCGCAAGAACAAGATCACCGTGCATATGGGCACCGGCGTGCTGAAGGGCGCGGGCCAGGTCGAGGTGACGGGCGACAAGGGCACTGAGACGCTGTCTGCCAAGCACATCATTGTGGCGACCGGTGCGCGGGCGCGGGACCTGCCCTTTGCCAAGGCCGACGGCGACCGCATCTGGACCTATCGCCATGCCATGGTGCCGCCAGCGATGCCGACCAAGCTGCTGGTGATCGGCTCGGGTGCGATCGGCATCGAGTTCGCGAGCTTCTACAACGACATGGGCGCGGACGTTACGGTCGTCGAGATGATGGACCGCATCGTGCCGGTGGAAGACGCGGACGTTTCCGCGTTCCTTGAAAAGTCGCTGACCAAGCAGGGGATCAAGATCCTCACCGGCGCGGGCGTGGAAAGCATCACCACCAGCGCAGCGGGCGTGAAGGCGAAGATCAAGGCCAAGGACGGCGCCTCTGCGGAGCATGATTTCAGCCATGTCATCGTGGCGGTCGGCATCGTGCCGAATACCGAGAACATCGGACTTGAGTCGCTTGGCGTTGCCGCTGAGCGCGGCATCATTGCCATCGATGGCTATGGCCGCACCAATGTGCCGGGCGTGTGGGCCATCGGCGACGTGACGCCGGGTCCGTGGCTGGCGCACAAGGCGAGCCACGAGGGCGTGATCGCCGCCGAGGCCATCGCGCAAGCACTGGGCAATACCGAAGTCCACCCCCACCCGATGGACCGGCTCAACATTCCGGGGTGCACCTACTGCCATCCGCAGGTGGCGAGCGTCGGCCTCACCGAAGCCAAGGCCAAGGAAGCAGGCCACACCGTTAAGGTCGGCAACTTCCCCTTCATCGGCAATGGCAAGGCGATCGCGCTGGGTGAGGCGGAGGGCTTCATCAAGACGGTGTTCGATGCCGAGACCGGCGAACTGCTCGGCGCGCACATGATCGGCGCGGAAGTGACCGAGCTGATCCAGGGCTATGTCGTGGGCAAGACGCTCGAAACGACCGAGGCCGAACTCATGCACACCGTGTTCGCGCACCCGACGCTTTCGGAAATGATGCACGAGAGCGTGCTCGCGGCTTACGGGCGCGCGTTGCATATCTGATCCTCGTCCTATGGCGCCGACGCATGACGTCATCGTGCTCGGCGCCGGGGCAGCTGGGCTGTTCTGTGCCGGGCTGGCGGGGCAGCGCGGCAAGCGCGTTGCGCTGCTCGATCATGCCGATGCGCCGGGCAAGAAGATCCTGATTTCCGGGGGAGGGCGGTGCAATTTCACCAACCTCCACACCGCGCCGGACCGCTATCTTTCGGAGAATCCCCACTTCGCGCGTTCGGCGCTGAGCCGGTATACACCGGCGGACTTCCTCGCACTGGTCGAGCGATACGGGATTGCCTGGCACGAGAAGACGCTGGGGCAATTGTTCTGCGACGGGTCGGCCAGGCAGGTCGTGGCCATGCTGGTAGAGGAATGCCGCGCCGGCGGGGTGGACTTGCGCTGCGGGGAACCGATCAGTTCTGTTGAGCATGGGGACGGGCTGTTCCGCGTCGGCTTCGGGGCTGAAACAGTCATCGCCCCCGCGCTGGTGGTCGCGACCGGCGGGCCTTCGATCCCGAAGATGGGGGCGACCGGGTTTGCCTATGATCTGGCGCGCAAGTTCGGGCTGAAGGTCGTGCAGCCACGTCCCGCGCTGGTGCCGTTGACGCTCTCGGGCGAGGATATCCTCTTCCGTGAGCTTTCCGGCGTATCCGCCGAAGTCGTCGCGCGCGCGGGGAAGGCGGCGTTTCGCGAGGCGGCGCTGTTTACCCATCGCGGACTTTCGGGGCCGGCGATCCTGCAGGTCTCGTCCTATTGGCGGCCGGGTGAAAGCGTGAGCATCGATTTCCTGCCGGATCAGCCGCAGGACTGGCTGCTGGCCGCCAAGCGCGAGCGGCCACGTGCGGCGATGGCGCGGGTGCTGGGTGCGGCGCTGCCGGAGCGTCTGGCGGGACGGCTGGCGGAAAGCGTCGGCATTGCGGGCGAGCTTGGTCAGACGCAGGACAAGGTGCTGCGGGCGGCGGAAGCCCAGCTGCGGCGCTGGGTCTTCACCCCCAGCGGCAGCGAAGGCTTTGCCAAGGCCGAGGTGACCGCAGGCGGGATCAGCACGGCGGGCCTCTCCTCGCGCACGATGGAGGCCAAAACGGTTCCGGGACTCTACGCCATCGGCGAGGCGGTGGACGTCACCGGGTGGCTGGGTGGCTACAACTTTCAATGGGCCTGGGCGAGCGCGCATGCCGCAGCGAGCGCGCTCGCGGAAGGGCCTCAGGGCGCGGCGTAGACCTGCTCGCCCGCGATATAGGTCGCGAGCACCTTGGTATCGTGGATCTGGCCGACGGGCACGGTCAGCGGGTTGCGATCAAGCACGATGAGATCGGCAAGCTTGCCCGGCTCCAGCGTGCCGCCCTTGTCGAGCCGGCCCATCTCGGCGGCACCGTTGCGGGTGAACACGGCCATGGCCTGCTCGCGGGTGATGCGCTGGCCAGCGTTGATCGGATCGCCCGTCGCGCCGGGAACCTGCCGCGTGACCAGCGTTTCGAACGCGAGCCAAGGATTGACCGAGGGGACCACCGGCCAATCGGAGCCGGTCACGACATTGGCGCCGCTTTCCAGCACATCCTTCATCGGCCAGAGGCGCTTCATGCGCTCGGGGCCAACCGCCTTGGCGATGTCGACCGAGGTGATCGGCGTAGGCCACCAGATGTAGGGTGACAGCTCCCACGTGAAGTGCAGTTCGTGGCCGCGCGTAACGTCGGCGAGGTCGATGAAGGTGTTGTGGCCCACTTCGTGCTGCGGTCCGGCATCGCCGTTGACCTTGCGGGCTGCCGCGATGGCCTCGACCGCCTCGCGCACCGAACCGTCACCGGCGGCGTGGAACTTGACCTGGATGCCCTGCCGGTCAAACGCGGTGACCGCGGGGAAGAGCTTGTCCTCTGGGATCAGCTTGAGGCCCCTGCCGCCCCCTGGGCCCTGATCGTCGTGCGGCCCGCCGCGGTGCTCGTAGGGCGCGAGCATGACGGCGGTGCGGCCTTCGAGCGGCACACCGTCAAGGAACATCTTGACGCAATCGAGCTGCAAGCGGCCGCCGCTCCACGCTTGGCGCTCAGGGATGAGATCCTCGCTGTTGCCGTTGTTGGGGCCCCAGACGATGCAACCGCGCGCGTACTGCTTGAGGCCGCCGGACTTGGCGTAAGCAGATAGCCCGCCGATCATTTCGCGCCGGACGGCGGCATCGGTGAAGCCAACGATGCCGTAGGAGAGCATCTCGTCGGTGGCGACCTTGATCGCCCGCATTTGCTGTTCGGTGGTGGCCTTGGGCATGAACTGCTCGATGTCGCGCGCGGCCACTTCGCGCAGGACGCCGGTGGGTTCGCCCTTGGCATCGCGGTCGATGACGCCGCCGGGCACGTCCTTGGTCGCGCGGGTGATCCCGGCGATGGCGAGGACTTTCGAATTGACCCAGACGCTGTGAAGGCTCTCGTCGTTGAGCATGATGGGGTTGTCGGGCGCGACGGCATCGAGCAGGCGCTTGTTCTGCTCGCCCGGCTTGAATGCGGCGCCGACCCAGCTGCCGCCGGTGATCCATTCACCCGGCTTGGCCTTGGCCGCGCAGGCCTTGACCGCGGCGACGATGGTCCTGGCGTCAGCGCCCTGGGGAAAACGGCAGGAGAGCTTGTCGCGGCCGGCGAAGTAGGTGTGGACGTGCATGTCGTAGAGGCCGGGCATGACGGTGCGGCCCGCGAGATCGACGGTGCGTGCGGAGGCGGGGGCCATGGCGGCGATTTCCGCATCGGTGCCCGTGGCCACGATGGTGCCGCCCGATATGGCAAGTGCCTGCGCGGTGCCGGTGGGGGTCAGAACGGTGCCGTGGAGAAAGACGAGATCGACCGGCGCGGGCTGCGCGAATGCGGGGGCACCGGCGAGGATCGCGCTGGCAAGGAGGGCAGTTCTAAAGCGTATCATGCGTCACGAACTTTCGTTGGGCGGTAGCGGGAACGAATAGGCCTGCCGGGGGAGGCGCAAGGCTTGGCCGAAGCGGCCAAAGTCGGACCGCACCCTTGCCGCAGCAGGGCACCCTGCGAAAATGTCGGATCCGGAGGGCAGACGCGGGGCATAGCGCATGGAACGAGGGCGGGCATGTTGAAGCCGACGATCTCGGTCCTCGTGCTGCGCCACGTGGTCAATTGCCTCGACCTTGTCGGCTGCGATCCGGAGCCGATGCTGGCCCGGTTTTCGCTCAGGCGGGACGATCTCGATAATGCGCGCGGGGTGATGCCGCTTGAGCAGTTCCTTGCCTTCCTCGAGCGCGCCGCAGCCGAGGCGGGCAACCCCTATCTCGGGCTGCAGGCGGGGCGGCTCGGCGCGCTCAACTCGCTGGGCGCATTGGGGTTCCTCTTTCTCAGCGCGCCGTCGCTGCGGGCCGCGTTCACCGGGTTTGCCGCCTATCTTGCAACGATCCAAGATGCGGCGCGCAACCGGTTCAGTGCGGACGAGGGGCTGGCCACGTTCGAGTACCAGATCACCGACCAGACCCTGCAATCGCGGCGGCAGGATGCGGAATTCTCGATCGCGATCATGCACAACATGTGCCGCCATTATGTCGGCGGCGAGTTCGAACTGACAGACGTGCGCTTCGAGCATTCGTGCGTGGGGGACGAACGGGTCTACCGCGAATTCTTCCGGTGTCCGGTGTTCTTCGATTCCGAAACCAATGCCTTCACGTTCGAGGCGCGCTTTCTGGAGTGGACCAGCCCGGTGATCGATCCGGAGCTGTTCCCGATCGTCGAGGAGCATCTGCGCCGGCGCGCCGGGGAGACTGTACGCCGGGGAACGTCGCTCGGCGCCGTGGTGCGGGCGCTGGAGGCCAGTCCGCTCGACAGCGCGCCGCAACTGGAGGACGTGGCGGCGGCAATGGGGGTCTCGGCGGCAACCCTCAGCCGCAGGCTGCGCGCGCAAGGGCTGCGCTGGCGGGATCTGGTCAACGAGCGGCGCATGCAGGCGGCGGCGCGGCTGCTCAGGCAAAGCAGGCGCGATGTGGCGGAAATCGCGCTGGCGGTGGGATTTGCCGAAAGCGCGAGCTTTATCCGCCGGTTCGGGCGCCACTTCGGGATGACGCCGCAGGCCTATCGGCGCGCGGGCTGCGAGGATCTCAGCGCAGCGCAAACGCCACCAGCGCATCGCTGAGCTTTGTGCCGAAGCCGCCGTGGCCGCCGGCATTGACAACGACGTATTGCTTTCCGTCAGTGTGGCGGAAGGTCATCGGCGTGGCGGTGGCGGGCGCGGGGACGAAGGCCTGCCACAGTTCGCGCCCGGTCTGGATATCGTAGGCGCGCAGCCGGCTGTCGAGGCTGGCGCCGATGAAGACGAGGCCGCCGCGTGTGACGATGGGGCCACCCTGATTGGGCGCGCCCCATGCGGCAGGCGAAGTGATGCCGCTGGAGGTGGTGAGGCGGCCGAAGGGGACTTGCCAGCGGGTCTGGCCGGTCTTCATGTCGATGGCGGTGAGGCGGCCCCATGGCGGCGGATTGCAGGGTATGCCGAGCGGGGACATGAGGACTTCGCGCAGCATCACATAAGGCGAGCCTTGCATCTCGTAGTACGAAACGCCGGGGTGCAGGTCGCGCCCTGGATCGAACTTGGCGCGGGGGACAAGGCGGACCGAGGCGGCTAGGTTCGAGGAATTGACGACGGCAAGTCCGGTCGTCGGATCGTAGGCCAGTCCGCCCCAGTTGGTGCCGCCGAGGAAGCTGGGATGGAGCAGCGAACCGCCGATGCTGGGCGGGGTGAACAGGCCTTCATTACGCAGGGCCTTGAGGCGTGTATGGCAAGCGGCGGTGTCGAAACCAAGCAGACCCCATGCATCTTCGGGGCGCAGGCGCTGCGAGGTGACGGCATGGGGCAGGAGCGGCATGGGCTGGGTGGGCGAGGCGCGTTCGCCGGGCATGGTGCTGGCGGGTACGCGGCGTTCAGCGACGGGGAACAGCGGCTTGCCGGTCTCGCGGTCGAGCACGAAGATGTTGCCGGTCTTTGTCGCCTGGATGACGGCCTCGGCGGGGCGGCCGTTGTGGTCGATGGTGGCGAGCGTGGGGGCAGCCGGCAGATCATAGTCCCACAGGTCATGGTGGACGGTCTGGTAGGACCACACCTTGCGGCCGGTGCGCATGTCGAGCGCGACGACGGCGTCGGCATCGGGGATGCGGTCCAGACGGTTGACGCCGAGCGTGTCCCAGCTGGCGCTGCCGGTGGGGAGGAACAGCCAGCCCCGTTTGGCATCGACCGACAGCGGCGCCCAGGCATTGGCCGCGCCGGTGACGGCGGATATGTCGTCGGGGATCGGATTCCATGACCACAGCGGCTTGCCGGTGACAACGTCGAAGGCACGGACGATACCGTCGAGCGAATTGCGGTACATGTTGTCCTGCACCGCGGTGCCGAGCGCGACGACATTGCCCCAGACGGCAGGCGGGGAGGTATTGGCGGGCTTGCCTTCGCCCTTGTAGTCCATCGCGCCGAGATCGACGTGGCCGTTCTGGCCGAATTCGGCGCAGAGGCGCCCGGTATCGGCGTCGAGCGCATGGAGCACAGCATTCTGCGCGCCGTAGAGGATGCGCTTGCCGCAGGGCTGTGCGCGCGTGGCGGGGTCGGGCGCCTGCCAGTAGGCGACGCCGCGGCAGTAGTTCTCGTGGTACATGTTGCCGGTGCGCGGCTTCTTCGGGTCGAACGACCAGAGCTCGCGGCCAGTGGCAGGATCGAGCGCGACGGCGCGGCCATAGGGCGTGCAGCCGTAGAGGCGGGCGTTGACGTAGATCGGCGTCATTTCGCCGACGGTGGCGTCTACCTGTTCGGTGCCGGTGGAGACTTCGCCCGAGTGCCAGGTCCATGCCTTGCGGAGGCTGGCGACGTTGGCGGTGTTGATCTGATCGAGCGACGAGTATTTGGTCGAGGACGACTGGCCGCCGTAGCTCGGCCATTCGGAGGCCTGTGCCTCGACGGTTGCAATATCGCCGCGGGACGCGACAGGCGGTAGATCAGGGGCGCGCTGGCAAGCGGCGAGGCCGGAGAGAAGGGCAAGGCAGACGAGGCGCCGCCACATCGGGTTCAGCCCTTGGTCCGCGTGAAGATCGGCTTGCCGCCTACCCACGTCTCCAGAACCGTGGTGCTGTGGATTTCGGTGACGGGGATGGCGAAGGGATCGCGGTCGAGCACGAGGAAATCGGCGTACTTGCCCACCTCAAGTGCGCCCGCCTTGTCGGCAAGCCCCATGCGCTTGGCCGCGTTGATGGTGAACATGGTGATCGCTTGGCTGAGCGTAATCGCCTCGGCAAGGCCGTAGCTGCGTGTGCCGCCGCCGGGATTGCGGCGGGTGACGGCGGTCTCGATGCCGATCCACGGGTTGGGGGTGGGCACGACCGCCCAGTCCGAACCTGCGATCACCAGTGCATCGGCGGCAAAGCCTTCGCGGATCGGCCAGACGCGGTCGATGCGCGGGCTGCCGACGGCGCTGGTGATGTCGTCGTTGATCGGCTGCGGGTCCCACAGATAGGGAGAGAACTCGACTGCGGCGTTGAGCGCCCTGAAGCGCGGCAGGTCGGTGGGGTCGACGAAGGTGGAATGACCGACCTGATGCAGCGGACCCCCTAACCCATTGGCTTTGCGCGCGGCTTCGATGGCATCGAGCGAGGCGCGCACGGCGCGGTCTCCGGCGGCGTGGAAGAGGACGGTGACGCCAAGCTTGTCCCACCGGGTGACATCCCTGGCCATTGCGGCGGGATCGAACAGCAGGAGGCCGCGCGCCGGAGCGTTGGGCTGGCCGGCCTGATAATCGGCCAGCATGGCGCCAGTGTGGCTTTCGGTGGGGACGCCATCGGCGAAAACCTTCACGCAGTTGGCGTTGAAAGTGGCGCGGGCGAACTTCGCGCGGTCCGCCAGCGTCTGGTCGAAGGCCGGATTGGGGCGGCCGGATTCGGAATAGGCGATGCAGGCCTGCACGCGTTGCTTGAGCACGCCCTTGTCGGCGAGAGCCGCGTAGACTTCAAGGTCGTCGCGGTAGGCCATCGCCTCGACATAGCCGACGACGCCGAAGCCTGCGAGCATGGCGAGGTGCGCGGAAAGCTGGCGCTCGGTTTCGGCCCGCGGCTGCGGCGGAACCTTGACGGTGAGCAGGCGGCCGGCGGTCTCGCGCAGGATGCCGGTAGGATTGCCCTTCTCGTCGCGCTCGATGATGCCGCCTTCGGGGTTGGGCGTACCGGGGCCGATGCCCGCGGCGGCCAGCGCGCGCGAATTGGCCCAGACGCTGTGGCCGCTCACGTCGAACAGCATGAGCGGATTATCGGGCGAGACGGCATCGAGCGTCGCGGCGGTGATCGGCGTGCCGGTCATCAGCGAGGCCTGCCACTGGCCGCCGCTGACCCAGTCGCCGGGCTTGGTGGCCTTCACGCATGCGGCCACGAGCTCGAGCAGGCGCTGTGGTCCCGCATCCTGCGGCACCCGGCAGCGGCCTTCATCACCCTTGGCCTGCAGCACAGGGTGGACATGCATGTCGTAGAGGCCAGGCATGACGGTGCGGCCCTTGAGATCGACGACCTTGGCCCCGGCGCGCGGCCAGCCCTTTGCCTGCGCGGCAGTCCCGATGCGCACGATCCGCTGGCCGGCCACATCCATCGCGCTGCGCCAGCCTTGGGGGGTGTAGATATGGCCGTTGATGAAGCGCGTCACCGGCCTGGGAGCGGCTCTTGCGGCCGCGGGGAGGGTCGGAACCAGCGCAGCGATAGCGGCAGCGGCAAGCAGGCGGCGCATGGTCTTCATTCCGGCGGTCTCCCGAGGGTCCGTCAGCGCCACCCGCCTTGATCGGCGGTGCAGCGCAGCAGGGTGTCTTACATGCGGTAGCTGGCGGTCACGCCGAAGGTGCGCGGCCGCAGCGTTTCCCGGCGGAAGAACTCGAACGGGTTCTGTGCCCGCTCGCGCCGGGTCCAGGTGGCCTTGTCGAGGATGTTGTTGACGAACAGCGAGATGTCGAAGTTGCCCGGACGTACGCCGATCCGCGCCGACCAGAAGGCAACCGCAGGCGGCAGGGTGAGCGCGGTGTCGATCGCGCCGTTGGCCGGATTGAGGTAGGGCGGCAGCTTGGTCTGCTTCGAGCGGTAGTCGAAGTCCGACCGGACATAGCCGCCCTTCTCGCGGAACACGTCGAAATCGTACTGGGCGTGGAACGATGCCGTCCACGGTGCGCCAAGCACGGCATCGCCCTTGCTGACAAACGGCGCAGCAGCGGTCGGGCCGCCGCGCACGGTGTCGCGGAACTGCGCATCGACGTAGCCGATCTCGGCCTGCAGGGTGAGGCGATTGGTCGGGCGGACTTCGAGCTGCAAGTCGAAGCCGCGGCTGCGTGCCTTGCCGAGGTTGTTGGTGAACTGGAAGCCGCAGGAATTGAGCGCGACCGCCTGCTGGATGTCGTTCCAGTCGATCTGATAGACGCTCGCCTGCACGCTGCCGAGCCCGCCGAACTTGCTCTTCACGCCGAGTTCGTAGCTCCACACCGAGTCCGACTTGAAGTTGGTCGGGCGCCCGTTCGGATAGCCGATGCTGGCAAGCTCGGGACCGCAGAACGTGCCGACCTGCGGGTTGTAGCCGCCGACACGGAAGCCGCGCGAGGCCGAAGCATAGACCAGCGTATCGGGCGTCGCCTGATAGTTGAGGCCGAACTTGGGCGTGATCGGGTTTTCGCTCTGGCGGCCGCGGTCATCCACCAGCGGGCCGACGACAAAGCCTTGCGCCACCGAGCGGATCGTGAAGACGGTGTGGCTGTAGCGCAGACCGGCGATGGCCGAGAGCTTGTCGGTGAACTTGTAGGTGACCTGCCCGAAGACCGCCGCCTGCTCGTCGGTCGAGACCGCATTCTGGTCGTAGACCGAGAAGTCGGCGACCGGGCTGGGGGCGCCGAACAGGTACACCGGCAGGTAGGGATCGGTCACGACCTGCAGCGAAGTCTGCTGCGCGTGCGAGTAGAACCCGCCGAGCACCCAGGTCAGCGGGCTCGAGGGATTGTTCGATTGCAGACGCAGCTCGCCCGTCCAGTTCTTCTGCGCGACGAGGAAGTCTGATGGCGCGTTCTGCTCGGGGAAGAAGGGCAGGGCGTTGACGCCTGTGAACAGGGTCTGGTCGAAGTTGGTGTAGTCCTGCACGAAGGACTGCTTGCGATCGAAGTAGGAGCCCACGGCGATCACATCGACGCCGCCGAGACCGACACTGACATTGAGCGAAGCCAAGGTGAAGCGGTCCCGGCTCGTTTCGGCAAGCTGGTTGGCGTTGCGGAACACATGGTTGTCGTAGTCGGAGTAGACTTCCCAGCTCTCGCCGCTGTCGGCCGCCTTGATGTTCTGGTAGTAGACTGCGGGTGTGATCTTGACGTTGTCGACCGGCTGCCAGGTCAGCGCGATGCGGCCGACGTAGCTGTCGGTGGAGTTGGCGTTCTTCTGGACGACCCGATTGGTGAACGAGCTGATCCGGTCGACCCAGCCCCCATCGCGGCGATAGTAGCCGCTGGCGGCGATGCCGAGCTTGCCGGCAATGATCGGCGCGCTGATCGAGACACCGCCTTCGCCGCTCGCCGCGCCATGCTGGGTAGCGGCACCTTCGGCGCGGCCATAGACCTTGATCGCGTCAAGGCTGGGCTGCTGCGTGATGAAGCGCACCGTGCCGCCTTCCGAACCCGCGCCGAACAGCGTCCCCTGCGGTCCGCGCAGCACTTCGATGCGGTCGAGATCGAACACGACCGGATAGGCATTGCCGCCGCCGTAGCCGAGCTGGCGGATCTGGATCGGCACGTCGTCGATGTAGATGCCGGTGGTGGCCGCGCCGACGGACGAATTCACGCCGCGGATCGCGATGTTCGTGGTGGTGTTCGATCTCTCGAAAGCGACGCCCGGCGTCTGGCGGATCACGTCGTTGAAGGTGCGGATGCCCCGGCTGTCGAGCGCCTCGCGGGAAAGCGCGCTGACGCTCAGGGGGACCTTGTTGATGCTCTCGCTCTTGCGGGTGGCGGTGACGATGATCTCGCCGCTGTCGGCGCTGCCGGCCGCGCTGTCATCGGCTGCGGCGGATTGCGCCATCGCCGCATCGGCCAAGATGAGCCCGGCGAGAGCTGTCGTCGCTGCGAGAAGGTTGGCGCTGCGCCTCATCATTATCTGGAACTCCCCTGTTCTGGCCCGCGTCTGCCTTGGCGACGCGAAGTCCATTCCGGAGCTAGGCTATGGATGAGGCGGAAAATGCCATTGACCCGAACTGGCAATACGCGGACCAGTTGCACGATCCGGCATATCCTGCAGGCCCGGACGCATGGTTGGCCACATTTGCCAAGGTGCGCGCGAGGTCTGGCGGACAGGGTGGGATTCGAACCCACGGTGAGCTTCCACCCACGGCGGTTTTCAAGACCGCTGCCTTAAACCACTCGGCCACCTGTCCACAGCGCTTTTGTGCGCGAGCAATGCCGATAGCGGGCTGGGCAAGTCTCGCAAGAGGTTTTGCATGGGGGCCTGAGGCACTTCCCACGCAATTCATCGATTGAGGGATTCCCAGCATGGCCGTGCTGTGCGACTGTGACGCCGCGATGGAGTTGCCGATCCGTTTTCGTGTTCCCCTTACGCTCGGCCTGGTTCGGGCCGGGTTTGCCGCGCTGGCGCTGTCGTTGCTCGCAGGCCCGGCCGGCGCGCAGGGCGATGATGCGGCGGCGGGCTTTCAGGGGTATCTTCAGTATCTGGCAGCCAAAGCGCGGGCCGAGGGCGTCCGCGAGGAGACCATCAGCTCGGTCATGACAGGCCTGACCGAGAATCCCCGGGTTATCGCACTAGATCGGGCGCAACCGGGTACGTCATCGTCGATCCCGGCCTTTGCAGGCTATCGCCGCACGCACGTCGATGCGGCGCGGATCGGTGGCGGGCGGCGGCAGTACCTCGCCTCGGCGGACTATCTCGCCGGGATCGAGCAGCGCTACGGCGTGCCGCCCAAGATCGTGCTGGCGATCTGGGGGCACGAGACGAACTACGGATCCTACACCGGCGATTTCGATCTGGCGCGTTCGCTCGCCACGCTGGCCTATGAGGGCCGACGGCGGGCGCTGTTTGCCGACGAATTCATCGCGCTGCTCAAGATGGTCGACCGGGGCGTGCCGCGAGCCAAGCTGGTGGGAAGCTGGGCCGGTGCCTTCGGCAATCCGCAGTTCCTGCCGAGCGTTTATCTGCGCGTGGCGCAGGACGGTGATGGCGATGGCTTCGCCGACATCTGGTCGAGCAAGCCGGACACGCTTGCCTCGATCGCCAACTACTTCCGCGACGCGGGCTGGCGGCCGGGAGAGCCTTGGGGCGTGGCGGCGGATGTGACCTTGCCGCTGGACCGGCCCGCGCTGGGCACGGCGCTCGCCAGTCCGCGCTGTCCGCAGGTCTTCGCGCGGCATTCGCAGTGGAAGACCGTGCGCGAATGGAAGGCCCTTGGCGTGATCCCGCGCGCGCCGACCTTGGCGGATGATACGCTCGCCAGCCTGCTCGAACCCGATGGCGCCGGGCAGACCGCCTACCTGCTAACCGGAAATTATCGAGTTATCCTCGATTACAACTGCTCGAATCTCTACGCCCTCTCGGTGGGACTTCTGGCTGATGAAATTGCCCGTTAACAGGAACAACGGCGTGCTCGCGCTGGCGATGGTGCTGGCGCTGGGTGCAGGCCTTGCCGATCCGGTGACCGCGCGTGACCGCAAGGCCGCCGCGCCGGACGTGTCGGGGCCGGCGGGCGACTATCCGGTGACTTTGGGTGAACCTTTCGTGGTGGACGGGGTGACCTATACTCCGGCAGACACGCTCAACTACGACGCCGTCGGCAAGGCGGTGGCGATGGGCACCGATGAAGGCGGGGCCGGGCGGATCAATGGCGCGCACCGCACGCTGCCGGTGCCGAGCTACGTTGAAGTGACTTCGCTTTCCAGTGGCCGGACCATCCTCGTGCGGATCGATCGGCGTGGGCCGATGAGCGGTGAGGGGCTGGTGGCGCTCTCGCCGATGGCGTGGTCGCAGCTTGGCCTCCCGGGGGACGCCTCGGCGCCGGTGCGCGTGCGCCGGGTCAATCCGCCGGAGCCCGAACGGGCGCTGCTCCGGACAGGACAGGCCGCGCCGCAGCGGATGGATACACCGCCCGGCCTGCTCGCCGCGCTGCGCCGCAAACTGGGGCTGGAGCCGCCGGTGGGCGATCTGCCGGTGACCATCCGCCCGGCGGAAGTCGCACCGGGAGCGCCCAAGCCGCCTGCACCCGCCAAGCCCGCCGTGAAGATCGCGAAGAAGCCAACGCCAGAGCCGCAGGTGAAGCCGGCTCCAAAGGCTGAGGTAGCAACCGCTCCCAAGCCTGCCGCGCCGCCAGAGCCGCCCAAGCGTCCCGCCGCGGCCGCAGGTCGATACTACGTGCAGATCGGCGCTTTCTCGCAGCGCGGCAATGCCGAAGCGGCGGCGCGCAAGGCAGGCGGGTCGATGGTTCAGGCAGGTTCGCTATGGCGCGTGCGCAGCGGGCCGTTTTCCGCCGGGGATGAGGCAGAGCGCGGACTGGCGAAGGCCCGCGCCGCGGGCTATGCGGGTGCCCGGATCGTACGCGACTAGAAAGGTCGGCGCGGTCCCGCATCAGCAGAGGACCCGCGCTTGCCTTCGAGGACCCTGACCGCCGCCGTTATCGCCGCGCTGGCCGCACTGCCCGTGCATGCGGCAGCGCCTGAAGCACCAGCAGCGCCGCACGCCGCGCTGGCCATGCCCCAGGTTTCGGCCCCCATCGCGCTGCTGATCGATGTCAACGGCGGCCGCGTGCTGTTCGAACGCCAGTCGCATCGACGCTTCGTCCCCGCCTCGCTCACCAAGATCATGACGAGCTATGTCGCTTTCGAGCTGATCAAGGCCGGCAAGCTAAAGCTCGGCCAGCGCTTCACGATGAGCCACGACGCCTTCAAGAAGTGGCACCGGGTGGGCAGCACGATGTTCCTTGCCGATGGCAGCGATACCTCGGTGGCAGAACTGCTTGAGGGCATCGTCACCGTCTCGGCCAATGATGGCTGCGTGGTGCTGGCGGAAGGCGCGGTTGGCAGCGTCGGTGCGTGGACCGAGCTGATGAACGCCGAGGCAAAAAAACTTGGCCTCAAGGACACGCACTACAACACCGCCAACGGCTGGATGGACGAGGGCAATACCTACGTCTCCGCCGCCGATCTTGCCACCTTGAGCACGGCGCTGATCACGCGGCACCCCGATCTCTATGCCCGCTTCTACGGACACGAGAGGCTGTCGTTTCGCGGCATCGAGCAGCCCAACCACAACCCGCTCTACGGCCATGTGCAAGGCGCGGACGGGGTGAAGACTGGCTTCACCAACGAGGCGGGGTATGGCCTTGTCGGCTCGGCGATCCGGGGCGGGCGGCGGCTGATGATGGTCGTCGGCGGCTATGACAACGGCAAGGTCCGCGCCAAGGAATCGCGCGATTTCATGGAATGGGGCTTTGCCGCGTTCGAGGAGCATCCGCTGTTTGCGGCGGGTGCAAAGATCGGAACCGCGAAAGTGCAAGGCGGCGAAGCGCGCAGCGTCGGACTGGTGGCGCCGCATCCGCTGGCGTTGACCCTGCCGCGCGGGCAGAACGCAAGGTATTCGCTCAGCTTGCGCTACAAGGGTCCGGTGCGCGCGCCGATCGCCAAGGGGGATGAAGTCGCCAGCCTCGTCGTTCGCGTGCCGGGCGAGGGCGAGACGCGCCTGCCGCTGGTGGCAGCGGAGGCGGTGCCGGAGGCAGGCACGCTGGCGCGGCTGCGCAATGGCCTGCTGGCGATGCTGGGGCAATGACGGGCCGCTTCATCGTCTTCGAGGGCGGGGAGGGCGTCGGCAAATCGACCCAGAGCTGTCTGCTGGCCGAGGCGCTCAGGGGAAGGGGGCTCGACGTCGTCACCACCCGCGAGCCGGGCGGAACGCCGGGCGCCGAGGCGATCCGGGCCATGCTGCTCGACAAGGACGGGCCAGGCTGGGGGGCAAGGGCAGAAGCATTGCTGTTTGCGGCGGCGCGGGCCGACCATGTCGAGACCTTGATCCGACCGGCGCTGGCGCGCGGCGCGTGGGTTGTCTGCGACCGCTATCTCGACAGCAGCAGAGCCTATCAGGGGGGCGGCAGCGGACTGGAGGACGCCGACATCCTCACGCTCCACCGGATCGGAAGCGCGGGGCTCCTGCCCGATTGCACGGTACTGTTGACGCTCGATCCCGCCGAGGCGGCCGCCCGCGTGGCGAAGCGCGATGCAGGGGCACTCGACCGGATCGGTGGGCGTGCCGAGGACTACCATGCCCGGGTGGCGGCGGCTTTCCGGTGCTTCGCGGAAGCGGAGCCGGAGCGCTTTGCCTTGATCGCCGCAGAAGGCGCGCCGGACGAGGTTCATGCGCGCGTGCTGGCAGCGGTGGACAGCCGATGCGGCTGATCGGGCACGACGAGGCGTGGCGCGTGTGGCGCGCGGCGCGGGCCGGACAGCGCATGCACCACGGCTGGATTCTGGCAGGACGCGAAGGTCTCGGCAAAGCGAGCTTTGCGCGCGCGGCGGCGGCAGAACTGGTTGCCGAACCCGGTGTGTCCCAACCTGCGCCCGAGGTTCATCCCGATATCCACGTACTCGAGCCGCTGCCCAGCAACGAGGACGAGGCCAAGAAGCGCGACGAGGGCAAGGCCTATACGCGCAAGCGCAATATCAGCGTCGACCAGATCCGCGGCGTGCAGCGGCGTCTGGTGACGCGGCCCACATTGGGGGCGCGCCGCGCGGTGATCATCGATGCCGCGGACGACCTTGAAAAAGGCGCCGTCAACGCGCTGCTCAAAAGCCTTGAGGAGCCGCCGGCGGGCACGTTCTTCCTGCTCGTGACGCACCAGATCGGGCGGCTCCTGCCCACCGTGCGCTCGCGCTGCACGGTACTGCGGTTTCATCCGCTGGAGCCGGAGGAGATGGCGCGGGCATTGCGGGAGGCAGCGCCGGAGCTCAGCGGCGGCGCGCTTGAAGCGGCCATCGCGGCGGGAAGCGGCGCGCCCGGTACGGCCCTTGCCTTTGCCGAAATGGACCTCGGCGGCGCGTGGCAGATCATGGCGCGGCTGGTGGCCGAGGGTGATCTGGACCTGGCACTGCGCGGGGAGTTGTCTACATCGCTCGGCATGCGGCCTGATCGCGAGCGTTTGCTGGCAGCTATCGAGGTCGCGCGCCGTGTGCTGGTGGCCGCCATGGCGCGCAGCGACGATGCGGCCCGGTTGCGGATCGTCGAGGCACATGCCGCCTTGGCGACGCTCGCCGGGCAAGCGCCGACCTACAACTTCGAACCCGCGCTGCTGCTTCTGGAAATCGGCGGCTTGCTGGCATCGGTGGCGCGCACTAGGGAGAACGCGGCCTGAGATCGGCCTCCCATCAGCCAAGGACAATCGCAGCCCATGGGCGAGCCCTATTACATCACGACCGCGATCAGCTATCCCAACGGCAAGCCGCATATCGGCCATGCCTATGAGGCGATTGCCGCCGACGTCATCGCGCGCTTCCAGAAGGCGATGGGCCGCGACGTGCGCTTCCAGACCGGGACCGACGAGCACGGCTTGAAGATGGCCCAGAAGGCGCGCGAACTCGGCATCACGCCCGCCGAGCTGGCTGACGAAATGACCAGTCATTTCATTGCGATGGCTGATGCTCTCAATGTCGAATACGACCTATTCATCCGGACTACCGAACCCCGCCATCATGCCTCCACGCAGGAGCTGTGGCGGCGGATGGAAGCGAACGGTGACCTCTATCTTGACCGCTACGAGGGCTGGTACTCGGTGCGCGACGAGGCCTATTACGACGCGAGCGAACTGATCGACGGGGAAGGGGGGGAGAAGCTCTCCCCGCAGGGCACTCCTGTCGAATGGACGGTTGAGGAAAGCTGGTTCTTCCGCCTCTCGAAGTACCAGGAACCGCTGCTGGCGCTGTTCCGCGAGAACGCTGACTTCATCCGCCCGGAAAGCCGCCGCAACGAAATGATCGCGTTCGTCAGCCAGGGACTGCGCGATCTGTCGGTTTCGCGCACGAGCTTTGACTGGGGAGTCAAGGTGCCGGGCAGCGACAACCATGTGATGTACGTCTGGGTCGATGCGCTGACCAACTATATCACCGGCCTCGGTTTCCCCGACGAAACAGGCGATTACGCGAGATACTGGCCTGCCGATCTGCACTTGATCGGCAAGGACATCGTGCGCTTTCACACGATCTACTGGCCGGCGTTCCTGATGAGCGCTGGCCTGCCGGTGCCCAAGCAGGTTTTCGGCCACGGCTTCCTGCTCAACCGGGGGCAGAAGGAATCGAAGTCGCTGGGCAATGTGACCGATCCGCTGGCACTCGCCGAGCGCTTCGGGGTCGATACGCTGCGCTACTTCCTGATACGCGATGTGGTGTTCGGGCAGGACGGATCCTATTCCCCCGAAGCCATCGTCACGCGTTGCAATGCCGAGCTTGCCAACAGTTACGGCAATCTGGTGCAGCGCACACTTTCCATGATTTTCAAGAACATGGACGGTGAATTGGTGAAGTTTACGAGCGCAGAAGCCGACGACAAGCTGCTTGCGACCGTGTTCGAGGCTTGCCACGACGAACTGCCGCGCGAGTTCGCCGCGCTGAACTTCTCGGCCGGGATCGACGCGTGGATGCGCGCCGTGTTCGCCTGCAACCAGTATGTCGACGAGCAGGCGCCTTGGGCACTGCGCAAGAGCGAACCCGAGCGGATGCGCGCCGTGTTGATGACGCTGTTCATGGCGATCCGCGATCTGACCATTGCGATCCGTCCGGTTGTGCCAACTGCGGCCGACAAGGTGCTGGACCAGCTTGGGATTCCGGGTGACGAGCGCGGCATCACGGCACTGCCCAAGGCGGACTGGTTTCTTGCGCGCGTGGCAACCGGCGAACGGCTCGCCTCGCCGAGTCCGGCATTCCCGCGGCTCGAACTCGCAGAGGACGAGGCCGGCTGATGCTGATCGATTCGCATTGCCACCTCAATTACAAGGGCCTGATCGAAACGCAGGCCGACGTGCTGGCGCGGGCGCGGGCGCGCGGGGTGCAGGGCTTCCTCAATATCTCGACGCGGCAGAGCGAATGGCAAGCCGTGGTTGCCACGGCGCACCGCGAGCCGGACGTCTGGGCCAGCATCGGCATTCACCCGCATGAGGCCGACGCCCACGCCGACCTCGGCGCAGAGGCGCTGCGGCAGGCTGCGGCCGACCTCAAAGTGATCGCGATCGGCGAGACCGGGCTCGACTACTACTACGACCATTCGGACCGGCAGGTGCAGCAGGACCTGTTCCGCGTCCACATCGGCGTGGCGCGCGAAACCGGCCTGCCTATCGTGATCCACACGCGCGATGCGGAGGATGACACACTGCGAATTCTTCGCGAGGAAATGGCCAAGGGCGCGTTTCCGGCGCTGATCCATTGCTTTACCGCCAGTGCCGAATTCGGTCGCGGGGTGCTCGATCTGGGGCTGACGATCTCGATCTCCGGCATTGTCACGTTCAAGAATGCCAAGGACTTGCAGGCCTTTGCTGCCGAAGTGCCTGATGACCGGCTGCTGGTCGAAACCGATGCACCGTTCCTCGCGCCGGTGCCGCATCGGGGCAAGGTCTGCGAGCCCGCGTTTGTTTCCGACACCTGCGCCTTTGTCGCGAACTTGCGGGGGACAACGGGGGAAGCGCTGGCCGAGCAGACTGGCGCGAACTTCTTCCGCCTGTTCACCAAGGCGTGGGCATGAAGCTCACCGTCCTCGGTTCCGGAACATCGACCGGCGTACCGCGCATCGGCAATGACTGGGGCGATTGCGACCCGGAGGAGCCACGCAATCGGCGGACGCGCGTGGCCATCATGGTGGAAGGCGCCGATGGCGGGCGCATTCTGGTCGATACGCCGACGGATCTTCGGCACCAGTTGCTGGCGACAGGTATTGGGCGCATCGATGGTGTCGTGTGGACGCATGACCATGCCGACCATACGCATGGCATCGACGATCTCAGGCCGCTGCGCATGGGCCGCGGCGCGCCGATCCCGGGCTATGCGGCGGACGAGACGGTGCGACGGCTGCGCCAGCGTTTCGGTTATGTCTTTGCCGGGCAACATGGCTATCCGACGATCTGCAATCTCGATAACCTGGACCGTGTGCGGATGGTTGCCGGGATCGGCGTTTCGCATTGCCAGATGCCGCATGGCCCTGCGCAGACGACTGCTTTCCGTTTCGATCAAGATGGTAAATCAATCGGTTATGCGACGGACTTTAGTGCAATTACTGGGGAAATGGTCGCGCTGTTCGACCGCGTCGACGTGCTTGTGGTGGATGCGTTGCGGCGGCAACCGCATCCGACGCATGCGCATCTGGCGATGTCGCTCGAACTGATCGAAGCATGCAGGGCCGGACACGCCGTGCTTACGCATCTCGACAAGAGCATGGATTACCGGACACTCTGCGACGAGACACCGGCGCATGTCGAGCCGGGCTATGATGGCATGGAGATCGAGCTGTGACGCCCGACAAGGTGGTCGCCGTGATCGGGATCGTGATGGCGCTGGTGCTCGTGCTGGCAAACGGCAGGCTGCGCGGGTTGAAGCTTTCGTCGGGCATGATGATGGCGGGGGCGTGGGTGGTTATCATTCTCGCTGTGGCAGTCGCGTTTGCGGGGTTTCGACGCTGACTGGCCCAGGCTTCATTTAACATAATAAATATTATCGAACTCAAGGATCGAGCTGTATGAGCGCTTCACCCGAGGTCTCCCCCGCTGCGCAAGCGCCCGAGGCATCGGGGATTGCGCGGCTGCTCACGATTATGGCACGGCTGCGTGATCCGGACAGCGGCTGTGAATGGGATGTCGCGCAGACATTCGCGACCATCGCGCCATACACGATCGAGGAATCCTACGAGGTTGCCGACGCGATCGAACGCGAGGACCTTCCTGCGCTGCGAGAGGAACTGGGCGACCTGCTGCTCCAGGTCGTGTTCCATGCGCGGATGGCCGAGGAACTTGGCGCATTCGATTTCGATGCGGTAGCGCAGGCGATTTCGGACAAGATGACCGAGCGGCACCCGCATATCTTCGGAGACGAAGCCGATCAGGGCCAATCGCGCGAAGTGCGCTGGGAGGCACAGAAGGCCGCCGAGCGCGAAGCCAAGGGCGCAACGAGTGCTCTGGACGGCGTCGCGCTGGCGCTCCCCGCGCTGATGCGCGCGGAGAAGCTGCAGAAGCGTGCGGCACGGGTCGGCTTCGATTGGCCGGATACGGAAGGCCCGCGCGCCAAGGTCATCGAGGAAATCGCGGAGCTGGACGCCGCCGAGACCGAAGCCGAAAAGCTTGATGAAGCGGGCGACCTGCTCTTCGCGGCGGTCAATCTGGTGCGCCGTTATGGCATTGCGCCGGAAGATGCGCTGCGCCACGGCAACGCCAAGTTCGAGCGGCGGTTTCGGGCCATGGAAGCGCTCGCAGGTGACGACTTTCCGAAGCTCTCGCTCGACGAGCAGGAAGCGCTCTGGCAACAGGTCAAGACCGCCGAGCGCTGATTACATACGAGAGTAACGCCCGAATTCGCGAGGCGTAAGCCGGACCGTGAGGCGCTGCACAGGCGCTCCCGCCGCGTCGGTCCCTGCGGTTTCCGACAGGACTTCACCGTGGGCATGGAGCCAGGCGAGTTTGTGCCCTTCGCTCATCGGCAGCGCGAGTTCGAGCACTTGCGCCCCGCCCGTCAGCAAGTCGCTCAAAAGTGTGACGAGATCGTCGACACCCTCGCCGGTCTGCGCCGAAATCGGGACAACCTTGCGGTCTGGCACGCCGGCAGCGATCAGGTCGCGGCGCATCGCGCGGTCTTCTTCCGGGAGCAAGTCCCACTTGTTCCACGCTTCGATGATGGGGACGAGGCTGCCGCCCTCCCCGATCACCCCGAGATCTGCGAGAATCTCCTCGACCTCGATCTTCTGCGCCGAGGTCGCGGGATTGGCGATATCGCGCACGTGGACAATGACATCAGCCGCCGTGACTTCTTCCAGCGTCGCGCGGAAGGCGGCGACAAGCTGGGTGGGCAATTCGGAAATGAACCCCACCGTGTCCGACAGGATCGCCTTGTCGAGCCCCGGCAGGCGGATCGCGCGCATCGTCGGGTCGAGCGTGGCAAAGAGCAGGTCCTGCGCCATCACGTCGGCGCCGGTCATCCGGTTGAACAGTGTCGACTTTCCGGCGTTGGTATAGCCGACCAGCGCGATCACCGGCCAAGGCGCGCGCTGGCGCCGTTCGCGGTGGAGGCTGCGGGTGCGGCGGACTTGTTCGAGCTCGCGGCGGATGCGCGCCATGCGTCCGCGGATCAGGCGGCGGTCCGCCTCAATCTGCGTTTCGCCGGGACCGCCAAGGAAGCCGAAGCCGCCGCGCTGGCGCTCGAGGTGGGTCCAGCTGCGCACGAGGCGGCCGGCCTGATAATCGAGGTGCGCGAGTTCGACCTGCAGACGGCCTTCCGCCGTCGCGGCGCGCTCGCCGAAGATTTCGAGGATCAGCCCGGTGCGGTCGATGACCTTGCGCTCGAGCTTGTCTTCAAGGTTGCGCTGCTGGATCGCGGACAGTGCACCATCGACAATGACGAGTTCGGCATCGGACTGGTTGATCGCCACGCCGATTTTCTGCACCTGCCCTTCGCCGAACAGGGTGGCGGGGCGGACGTTGCGAATGGGGAGCGCAAAGGCGTCAACGACGTCAATACCGATGGCGCGGGCGAGGCCCTGCCCTTCTTCCAGTCGGGAATCGGCATCAAGCCCCCCCTTCTGGCGCAAGTCGGGGAGCACGACGACGGCTCGGGCGCCGCGCGTGACTTCCCCGACAAGCTCGGTCTCACGGCCGAATTCGAATTGGCTCATCCAGATTCGGCCTTGGGTTTCAATCAGTTCGCCTCGCCGTCCCATTCACCGGACAGGTCGACGTGACCGGCAGGCTGGATGGTCGAGACGGCATGCTTGTAGGCGAGTTGCACATAGCCCTCGCGTTCCAGCAGCATGCAGAACAGATCGTAGGCTGCGACGCGGCCCTGCAGCATTACGCCGTTCACCAGGAACATCGTCACCTGTACGCCGGCATCGCGGACGCTGGAGAGGAACACGTCCTGCAGCAGGCGCTTCTTGGAGGAATCGTCGTTGCTGGGCGCGAAGTGGGCCGCCGCGAGCTGCTGGCCGGGCATGATCGTCGAGATCGCATGCTTGTAGACCAGCTGCGACTGGCCGTCGCGCCGCAGGAGGATCGAGAAGTTGTCGAACCAGGTGACAATGCCCTGCAGCTTGACGCCCTTCACCAGGAACATCGTGACAGGGATCTTGTTCTTGCGGAGGAAGTTGAGGAACACGTCCTGAAGGTTCTGCCCCTTCCCTGCAACGAGCGCCACCGGTGGTGGTGCGGCGGCTTCCTCTGCGGGAGTGGGTTCAACCTTGGCGCGCGGGCGCGCGGAGAGGGTTCTACCGTTCATTTTGAGGTGTTTTCCTTTCGTTTTTTGGTGCCCGATTTCCTCGCGGAAGGCGGACACGATCTGGCAGGGCCCGCACTCACCCTTTTCTTCAACGGCCCAAGGCCGAATCTGATCTAGGTTTCGCGCGGCGCCACAGCCGGTCAGCGGGAATGATCCTAAGTTAGGATCGCAGCTTCGTACAGGGGCAAAATAGGTTAAGCGCCCAGTTACGTAACGAATTGGCGCTCAGTCCAGCTCTTCGTCCTCCCGCCGCTCGGCCATGCCAAGGAGCTTGAGCTTGCGGTGCAGCGCCGAGCGCTCCATGCCGATAAAGCTCGCGGTCTTCGAGATATTGCCGGAGAAGCGGCGGATCTGGACCTTGAGGTACTCGCGCTCGAAGTTCTCCCGTGCCTCACGCAGCGGCACGCCCATCAGCGCCGACGTGCTGGTATCGCCGCCGAGCCGTGTGGTGACGATTTCGGCCGGCAGCATGTCCGCATCGATCCGGGTCAGCCGTTCGCGCGGGGCGAGGATGATCGTGCGTTCGACCACGTTGCGCAGCTGGCGGACGTTGCCGGGCCAATCGTAGCTCTGCATCGCCGCGATGGCTTCGGGCGAGATCGCAGGCGGCTGCACGCCCTGCTCGTTGGCATAGCGCGAGAAGAAGTGGTCGGCGAGCGCCGGGATGTCCTCGCGCCGCTCGATCAGCGAGGGGATCGAGACCGGCACGACGTTGAGCCGATAGTACAAGTCCTCACGAAACCGCCGCTCGGCGATTTCCTTCTCCAGCGGACGCGAGGTGGAGGAGACGACCCGCACATCCACGCGGATCTGGCGGTGGCCACCGACGCGCACGAACGACTGCTCCGTCAGCACACGCAGGATCCGGGCCTGGCTGGAGGCCGGCATCTCGGCGACTTCGTCGAGGAACAGCGTGCCGCCGTCGGCCATCTCGAGCAGCCCTGCCCGCACCAGCTTGCCGTCGATCTCCTCGCCGAACAGTTCCTGCTCGAAGCGTTCGGGAGTGATGCGCGCGGAATTGACGGTGACGAAGGCGTGGTCGGCACGCGGGCTCCACGAATGAAGCAGCCGCGCGGCGACTTCCTTGCCCGAACCGGCAGGACCGGTGATGAGGAGGCGGCTGCCGGTATTGGCGACGCGCTTCAGGGTCGCGCGCACGGCATTGATCGCGCTAGAATTGCCAGTGAAGCCGTCGGCCATCGAGAGACCCTGCCTGAGGCGCGCATTCTCACGGCGCAGGCGTTCTGTGGCGGTCGCGCGCTCGACAAGGAGCAGCAGGCGCTCGGCCTCGAACGGCTTTTCGAGGAAGTCCATCGCGCCGCGGCCGATGGCGGAGACGGCGGTATCGATATTGCCATGACCCGAGAAGATGATGACCGGCAGTTCCGGCTCGCGCTTCTTGATCTCGTCAAGCACTTCGAGGCCATCCATCGGGCTGCCGTGGAGCCAGACGTCAAGGAGAACGAGGCTCGGCCGCCGCTCGTCGACTGCTGCCAGCGCCGCGGTGCTGTCGGCCGCCGTGCGGCAGCCATAGCCTTCGTCGCTGAGCACGCCGGCGACAAGCTCGCGGATATCGCGTTCGTCGTCCACGATGAGGATGTCGAGTGCCATTGGTCGGGTGGTCCTGAGGGTCTGGTCTAGCTGTTGGCGGGAACCGTGGGCGTATCGGCGGGAACTTCGGCGGCCATCGGATTGCGCGCGAGGCGCAAGATCACCGAAGTGCCACCGGCTTCATTGGCAGCAAACGCCATGGTGCCGCCGTGTTCCTCGACGATCTTGTTGACGATGGCGAGGCCGAGCCCGGTGCCCTTCTCGCGCGTCGTCATGTAGGGTTCGAGAATGCGGTCGCGCTCTGCCGGCAGGCCGACGCCGTTGTCGGCCACGGTCACGGTGACGGCATGACGGTCTGCGACAAGGCTCACCGCAATCCGACCGCGGTAGGCGATGTCCTCGGCCTTGCCGCGCTGCTCGATCGCTTCGATGGCGTTCTTGAGCACGTTGGTCATGGCCTGACCGATCTGGTGGCGGTCCGCCTCGACGGGAACCTGCGCCTCGCCATCAAAGGTGAAGGTGATGTCGCTGTGTGCCACTTCCTGCAGGAACAGGGCCTGGCGGACGAGGTCGCTGGCATCTTCCGGACGAAACACCGGCTTGGGCAGGCGAGCGAATGAGGAAAACTCGTCGACCATCTGCCTGAGATCGCCGACCTGTCGGATGATCGTCGCTGTCAGTTCCTCAAACAGTTCCGGGTCGGTTTCGATCTGGCGGCGATAACGGCGCTTGAGGCGCTCCGTCGCGAGCTGGATCGGGGTCAGCGGGTTCTTGATCTCGTGCGCGATGCGGCGCGCGACGTCGGACCAGGCCGCGCGGCGCTGGTCGAGCAGCTGGCGGGTGATGTCCTCGAAGGTGATCACGTGGCCGTTGCGGTCCGCGGTGACCTTGACCGCAAGCGTCAACAGATCGCCGCCTTGCGCATAGTGGACCACGCCGCTGCGCTCGCCGCCCGCGACGAACTGCGCCAGCTGCGGGGCGACGTCCGCCAGCGGCGCACCGACCGGATCGCGTGCGACATCGTCTTCACGCGCGGGATAGAGCAGCGCCTGCGCCGAACTGTTCATGAGGCGGATGCTCCCTTCGCGGTCTACCGAAACGATCCCGGCGGTGATCGATTCCAGCACGGCTTCGATGAACGCGCGGCGAACCGCAAGTTGGGCGTTCGCGCTGACTAGGGCCTGCGTCTGTGCTTCGAGCTGCGCGGTCATGCGGTTGAACGCGCGGGCAAGCAGGCCGACCTCGTCGGTCCCGTTGCCGGGCTGCACGCGCATCGCGAAATTGCCGCTGCCGACGTTGCGCGCCGCCGAGACCAGCTCGACCAGCGGGGCGACTTGCCGGTCGGCAAAGCGCAATGCGACCCACACTGCCAGCGCGACCAGCATGAGGCTGATCACCAGCAGCGCGATATTGAAGCGCAGCTGCAGCGCGCGGGCGCGGCGGGTGAGGAAGTCATAAGCCTTGAGCACGCTCTGCGCGCGCTGCCACTGATTGAGCGCCAGAGCATCGGAATTGCGGGCGACGTAGAGGTAGATGCCGCGCTGGCGGTCGACCGGGGTGACGGCTTCGATCCGGGCGGCCGACGCGGTCACGACGACAGGCTCGCCGCCGTCAAGCCGCGCCAGCTCGGCCGGGGTCACGCGTTCGCGCTGTTCGCTGCGGGCGGGATCGACGATGGCGGCCGTGCGCAAGGTCCCGTCCGGGCCACGCTCGATCAGGGCGGATTCGTTGAGCTTGCGGTTGATGACCTGCCACGAATAACCCTCGGCGAAGTCCTGGCTGGTGATCGGTGCCTGCCCGAGGTAGTCGCGCAAGTCGCCGGCCATGGCGACACTTTCGTTGCCGACATCGCGCAATTTGTCCGCATAGTACCCGCGCGCGAGGCTGTTGGCGTTCTCCAGCATGCCGCGCGAGTTGTCGGAAAACCAGAATTCGACACCGGACTGGAACAGCAGCGAGGCGAACACCACCACCAGCAGGGTCGGGATCGCCGCGATCAGCGAGAACAGCCACACGAGCCGCACGTGAAGCCGGCCGCTGCTGCCCAGCACGCTGCGCGCCGCGCGACGCAAAGCCAGACGGCGACCGATCAGGACGATCAGCGCCATCGCCGGAACAAGCGTGCCGATCAGCAAACTGGCAGTGAGGCGCGAAGGCAGCAGCTGGTTGGTATTGCCGCTCGTCGAAAGCGCCATCCAGGTGACCGACACCATCAGCGCAAGCGCCATGACCGCGGTCATTTCCAGCAGCAGGAATACGTTGGCGCGGCGCATGGTCACCAGCAGGCGGCGATACCACCTGGGAGAGCGCCGCATGCCGCGTTTGCCAGCCTGAACCATCGTTGCTGATCTACAACACTGCTGTTGCAGGAATGCAAGCCGATTCGACGAAAGGGCAACTACGTGCGGCAGACAACATGGGCGCCTGGAGTGACGTCAGCCTCTCGATCCGGCCTCATCAGGATCGATGGCCAGTTCCGAGAGCCGCTTGCGCAATGTGTTGCGGTTGATCCCGAGCAGACGCGCGGCGCGCAGCTGGTTGCCACCGGTGACGGCCAGCGCGTGGAGAAACAGCGGGCGCTCGAAAGCAGCGAGTGCGGCGCTGTAGAGCTCGCCTTCGCCCGGCTGCTCTTCGGCGAGCCAGCTTGAAAGCGCCTCGGCAAAATCGGCTGCGGGAACCGGAGCGGCGAGGCCGGGCTGCGGCTGCGCACGGTCCTGCGCCAGCAGCGGTTCGATGGCGCCGGCGTCGATCACCTCGTCGCGGGCGAGGAGTGCGAGGCGGTAGACGAAATTGCGCAGTTCGCGCACGTTGCCGCGCCATGGCTGACGGGAGAGCAGCGCTGCGCCGGCCGCAGTGAGCTGGCGGCGCGGGAGCCCCTCACCCGCCGCGCGGACCAGGAAATGGCGGGCCAGCGCCTCGATGTCGTCCGACCGCTCGCGCAAGGGGGGCAGCGAGATCGGCACGACGGCGAGGCGGTAGTAGAGGTCCTCGCGGAACGTGCCCGCCGCGATCATGGGCTCGAGATCGCGGTTTGTCGCGGCGACGATGCGGCAGTCGAGGGTGATCTCCTCGGTCCCGCCGACGCGGCGGATGCGACCCGATTGCAGCGCTCGCAGCAGCCGGGTCTGCGCTTCCAGCGGCATGTCGCCGATTTCGTCGAGGAACAGCGTACCGCCCCGCGCCTGCTCGAACTTGCCGATGCGGCGAGTGACGGCGCCGGTGAAAGCCCCCTTCTCGTGGCCGAACAGCTCGCTTTCGATGAGATCGCCGGGGATCGCCGCCGTGTTGACCGCGATGAACGGCCCCGCGCTGCGCTTGCCCAGCTGGTGGATCGCCTCGGCCACCAGTTCCTTGCCGGTGCCGGATTCGCCGAGGATCAGCACCGTCAGATCGTTGCGCAGCACGCGCGTGATCATGCGGTAGACCGTCTGCATGGCCTGGCTGCGGCCAACCAGTGGCAGCCCCGGCGCAACGTCATCGGCCACATCGTCGAGCCCTGCGCTCTCGCTGGAGCCGATCGCCTGCTGCACGGTGCGCACCAGTTCATCGAGATCGAAGGGCTTGGGGAAATACTCGAAGGCGCCGGTATCGCTTGCGCGCACGGCGGTATCGAGCGTGTTCTGCGCCGAGAGGATGATGACCGGCATAGTCGGTGCCGCCTCGCGGACGCGCCCCAGCGTTTCCATGCCGTCGCCATCGGTGAGAACGACGTCGGTCAGCATCAGGCCGAACTGTTTCTCCGCCAGCACGGCATCGCGATCTGCAATCGAAGCGCAGCGCGTGACGTCATACCCTTCGGCCTCGAGTGCGGCAGTGATGACGAGCGCGATGGAGGCATCGTCCTCGACGAGCAGGATGCGGCGTTTCATAGCTTTGAGCTTCCGGCGACAGGCAAGTGCAGGCGAAAATGCGTCCACCCGCGGACTTCATCGCGATCGTGCGTCACACGGCCATTCATCTCGCGCACCAGTTTCTGGACGAGCGCGAGGCCAAGGCCCTGCCCGTTCTTCTTGCCCGTCACGAAAGGATCGAAGATGTGGTCGCGGAGCGCCGGATCGATGCCGGGGCCGTTGTCGCTCACGCGCAACTCGATCGGCAGGCGCAGCGGCTTGCCGCCCGGCCCGGCGTGAAGCTGGATGCCGCTGGCAAAGCGGGTGCGCACGGCAATGCGCGGCTCGCGCGCCGCTTCGCAGGCCTCGCGCGCATTGGTGAACAGGTTGAGCAAGACCTGCACCAGAGCATCGGGATTGGCCATGACCGGCGGGAGCGAGGGATCGAACTCTTCCTCGACCACGAACCCGCCATGCCCCGCCGCCACGACCGCCTGTGCGCGCCGCACGGCTTCGTGCAGATTGCAGGGGCTGTCGGGCTCGCGGCCCCGGCGGGAAAGCGACTGCATCTGGTCGACCAGCTTGGCAATGCGGTCGACTTCGCCGGTGATCAGGTCGGTCAGCGCGCGCTCCGCATTACCCACTTTGCGGCCGAGCAATTGGGCGGCGCCGCGAATGCCGGCGAGCGGGTTCTTGATCTCGTGCGCGAGGACTTCGGGCGCGCGCAGCGGCGTGCCCTCCCCCGCCCCCGCGCCGCCGCCGTCGCCGGACAGTGCCTCCACCCCGACGCCTTCGCTCAGCGCCAGCAGTTGCCAGCCCGGGCAATAGGCGACCGGCGAGGTCATGACGTCGATCCGGCGCGCGGGCGCACCGAGGATGCGGACGAGCGAGTCGCGCGCCAGCAACTGTGCTTCGCCTTCCGCAAGACGGCGCAGGATCAGCGGTTCCTCGAAGACGAAGACATCCTCGACCGCTTTGCCGACCAGCCTGCGGGCACCTTGCCCGGCCAGTTGCTCGGCGGCAGGATTGGCAGCGGCGATGGTCAGATCCGGTGCCAGCGTGAACACCGCCATCGGCAGGCTGGCGACGATGCGCTTGGGATCGGGCCGCCCGTCACCGGTTTTGCGCCAGTCGCCGGGACCGCTCATGCAGCCGCGCGGATTGCGGGGGCTGCCCCAATGGCTGCGATCGCGCGGCCATAGAATTCGGCAAGCGAAGCGAGCACCACCTTGGGATCGTCGATGAAGTTCACGCGGTTGCGGAACTCGGCCGATCCGGGCAGACCCTTGGTGTACCAGCCCAAATGCTTGCGCGCCATGTTGACGCCGGTCACTGTGCCATAATGCTCGAGCATTGCGTGGTAATGCTCTGTGATAAGGGCATATTGCTCGGCAATCGACGGCTCGGAGCGCTCCTCGCCGGTGTCGAGCCAGTGCATGACCTGGCCGAGCAGCCACGGCTTGCCGTAGGCGCCGCGCCCGATCATCAGACCGTCCGCGCCGCTCTGCTCGATGGCCTTGGCGGCATCATCGATCCCGCAGATATCGCCATTGACGATGACCGGGATCGAGACCGCGTCCTTCACACGGCGCACGAAGGCCCAGTCCGCCGAGCCCTTGTACATCTGATTGCGGGTGCGGCCGTGGACCGTGATCATCTGCGCGCCGAGGTCCTGCGCGATGCGGGCAAGTTCGGGAGCATTCAGACTGTCATGGCACCAGCCCATGCGCATCTTGACCGTGACCGGCACCTTTACCGCCTTCACCGTCGCCTCGATCAGCGCCGTTGCGAGCGGGATGTCGCGCATCAGCGCGGAGCCGCAATCGCCGCTGACGATCTTGCGCACCGGGCAGCCCATGTTGATGTCGATGATCGCGGCGCCCTTGTCCTCGGAAATGCGGGCGGCTTCGGCCATCTGCGCCGGTTCGTTGCCCATCAGCTGCATCGAGACAGGCTCTTCGGTCGGGTGCCACGCCGCCTTCTGGATCGACTGGCGCGTCTCGCGGATCGCGGCGGGGCTGGCGATCATCTCGGTCACGTTGAGACCCGAACCGAAGCGGCGGACCATCGTGCGGAACGGCAGGTCCGAGACGCCCGTCATCGGCGCGAGCACCACGGGCTGCGCGATGCGCACGGGGCCGACCATGATTGGCGGGAGCTGCGGCGGGACGGGAAGTTCACGCATAAGAGGCTGCCTAAAAAAGAGGCATGCGCTTAGTCGATTGCGCGGTTTGCGGCAAGGACTGTAAGGGGCGAGCCATGAATCTGCCCAAACCTGCTTCCGTCGCCGCTGTTGTTGTCGCCGCTGGCCAGGGTCTGCGCGCCGGCGGAACGGTACCCAAGCAGTTCGCGATCTGGCGCGGCAAGCCGCTGGTCCGCCACTCAGTGGAGGCGCTGGCGAAGGCCGGCGTTGCACCGATCGTGGTCGTGATCCCCGCGAATTGGGAAGAGACTGCGGTCGAAGTGCTGACCGGCGTGCCCGGCGTGCGGTTTGTCCATGGTGCGGCGAGCCGGCAAGGGTCGGTGCGCGCCGGACTTGAGGCACTGGCGGATGACGCCCCCGCCTCGGTGCTGATCCACGATGCCGCGCGCCCTGACTTGCCTGAAGCGGTCATCGCCGCGCTGGTCGCGGCGCTTGTCAGCCAACCCGGCGCCATTCCGGTGCTGCCGGTAGTCGACAGCGTCGTGCGCGGCGCTAACGGCCTGCGCGGCGCCTTTGTCGACCGCGACGGGCTCTATCGCGTCCAGACGCCGCAAGCCTTCCGCTTCGATGCCATCCTTGCCGCCCATCGCGCCTGGGGTGGCGCCGCCGATGCGGGCGATGATGCCGCTGTGGCTGAAACGGCCGGGCTCGCCGTTGCGCTTGTTCCCGGCGACGAGCGGCTCAAGAAGGTAACCTTTGCCGAAGATCTGAAGGATGACAGCATGACACCTGCCGCCGTGCGCACCGGCATGGGCTACGACGTCCACCGCCTCGTCGAAGGTGAGGAACTCTGGCTCTGCGGACTGAAAATCGAGCATACAAAGGGGCTTGCGGGCCATAGTGATGCCGACGTCGCAATTCATGCCTTGGTCGATGCGCTGCTCGGCGCAGTCGCGGCGGGCGACATCGGCGATCATTTCCCGCCTTCCGATGCCAAGTGGCGCGGGGCTTCGTCCGATCGCTTTCTTGCCCATGCCGCAACGCTGGTCGCCGAGGCTGGCTATACGATCAGCAACATCGACGTCACGATCATCTGCGAGGCTCCGAAAATCGGCCCGCACAAGTCGGCGATGCGGGCAAGGCTGGCGGCGATTCTCGCGATTGACATCGCTGCCGTGAGCGTCAAGGCGACAACCACCGAGCGGCTCGGCTTCACCGGTCGCGGCGAGGGAATTGCGGCGCAGGCGGTGGCCACCGTCATCGCCAAGGCTTGAAGGAGCGCGGGGCATGCCGCTGGTTCGCAAGATCGTGTGTGGCGCCGCACTTGCGTCGTTGGGGATGGCCGAAGTTGCTGCCGCGCAGGACCCCGTGTGCCTGAGCGAGCGGGAAGTCACGAGCCTCGTAACCTATGCGCTGCCGGTCGTGATGGAAGGGGCGATCAAGACATGCAGCCCGCAGCTGTCGCCGCAAGGGTATCTTTCAGTGCAAGGCCCCTCGCTGGTGCAGCGCTATGCCGCCCGCAAGAGTGCGGCCTGGCCGGAAGCGAAGGCTGCCCTCATCAAGCTGGGCGGCAACGATGACAAGATGAAGGATGTCGTCGCGAACCTCTCCGACGAGGCCTTGCAGCCTTTTGCGGAAGGCATCGTCTCGGCGATGGTGATGAAGGGGATCAAGCCCGGCCAGTGCAAGGCCATCGAACGAGGCGCGCGCCTTCTCTCGCCGCTGCCGCCGGAAAACACGGCGGAACTCGTCACCTTCATCCTCGTGCTGGCGGACAAGCCCAAGGTGCGCGGTGCGGTAGGCGCCACCAAGAAGTCCAACCTTCCTATCTGCCCGGCAGCCTGAACCCATGGACACGCTGCTCCCCCCAGAACTCACCGCCCTTGCCGCGCGGGTGATTGCCGAGAACAAGGCAGCGGGCCGCATGGTCGCACTGGCCGAAAGTTGCACCGGCGGTCTCGTCGCGGCGGCGCTGACCGAGATCGCGGGTTCGTCCGCTGTTGTCGACCGCGGTTTCGTTACCTATTCGAACGAGGCCAAGAACGAGATGCTCGGCGTCTCGACCGACCTCATCGACACCTTTGGCGCGGTTTCCGTGGCGGTGGCGTGGTCGATGGCGCAGGGCGCGCTCAAGCATTCGCGCGCGCAGGTTGCGGTCGCGATCACCGGAATTGCCGGGCCCGATGGGGGCAGCGAACAGAAGCCGGTGGGCACGGTCGTCTTCGCCAAGGCGGAGCGCGGTGAAGACCCCGAGGCGGTGAATGCCGAACTGAAAGTGTTCGAAACGGCGAAGACCCGCGCCGAAGTGCGGCTTCAGGCGGCGCTCGTCGCGCTCGAGCTCTTGCTGCCGTAGAGCTTTTCCGCGCGCGTCTCGAACGCGGCGACCATCTTGCGGAAGGCGCGGTCGAGATACTGGCCGGCGAGCTTTTCGAAAAGCGCGCTGCGGAAGGTGAAATCGACATTGAAGTCGATCACGCATCCCCCGTCCTCTGCCACGTTGAAATGCCATGTGTTGGACAGCCGCTTGAGCGGACCGTCAAGATACTCGACCGCGATGCGGTGCGGGCGGTCCTTGTGGACGCGCGAGGTGAACTTCTCGCGCAGCGCCGAGAAGCCGACCATCATGTCGGCCACCATCTCGGTCTCGCTGTCGGACTTGATCCGCGTCGCCACGACCCAAGGCAGGAATTCCGGGTAGCGCTTCACGTCGGCGACGAGGTCGTACATCTCCTCGGCCGACCACTGCAGATGGCGCTGCTGGTTGATGACCGGCACTGGGCGTCAGACCCTCGCGGCCGCCTTGGCGAGCTGGGCTTCGCGGGCGGCACGCATTTCGGCGAAGTCCTCGCCCGCGTGGTAGCTGGAGCGCGTGAGCGGGCTGGAAGCGACCTGCAGGAAGCCCTTGGCGCGGGCGATCGCGCCATAAGCCGCGAAAGCCTGCGGGGTCACGAAGTCGACCACCGGCGCGTGCTTGGGCGTCGGCTGGAGGTATTGGCCCATCGTCAGGAAATCGATCCCGGCCGAGCGCATGTCGTCCATCACCTGGTGGACTTCAAGCCGCGCCTCGCCGAGCCCAAGCATGACGCCGGACTTGGTGAACACGCGGGGATCGTGGTGCTTCACTTCTTCCAGCAGCCGCAGCGAGGCGTAGTAACGCGCGCCGGGGCGGATCGTCGGGTAGAGCCGGGGCACGGTTTCGAGGTTGTGGTTGTAGACGTCCGGCCCGGCGGCCATGATCGCCTCGACCGCAGCGCGCATCTTGCCGCGGAAATCGGGGGTGAGGATTTCGATCGTGGTGTTCGGCGTGGCCGCGCGCAAGGCCTGAATGACCTTCACGAACTGCCCTGCCCCGCCATCGGGCAGGTCATCGCGGTCGACCGAGGTGATCACGATGTGCTCGAGTCCCAACTTGGCGGCGGCCTCGGCCACATGCGCAGGCTCGAGCGGGTCGACCTTGCGCGGCATGCCGGTCTTGACGTTGCAGAACGCACAGGCGCGGGTGCAGACATCGCCAAGGATCATCACCGTGGCGTGCTTCTTGGTCCAGCATTCGCCGATATTCGGGCAGGCCGCTTCCTCGCACACGGTGTTGAGGCCGAGGCTGCGCATCAGCCCACGCGTTTCCTCGTAACCCTTGCTGGTCGGCGCCTTGACCCGGATCCAATCGGGCTTGCGGATGCGCGCCGGACGCTCCGGCGCGGCAATCGGGGACTGATCGTTCATGGCGGTTCAGATAGGCGCATGAAGCTTGACTTGAAAGATGCATTCGTAGGCGGCAACAGGTCGGGCATGGCCAGACCTTTCTCCCCCGAGCTCGACCATCTGATCGATGGCTATCGCCGCTTCCGCACGAACGGCTGGACCCCGCGGCTGGAACGCTGGCACCAGTTGCGCGAAGGGCAGGAACCGCCGGTCATGGTGATCGCCTGTTCGGACAGCCGCGTCGATCCGGCACAGATCTTTGATACCGATCCGGGCGAGATGTTCGTGGTGCGCAACGTGGCCGCGCTGGTGCCGCCATTCGAGACCTCGCCGGGCTACCACGGTGTCTCCGCCGCGCTCGAATTCGCGGTGCAGGTGCTCAAGGTGCGCAAGATCGTCGTGCTCGGCCACGGCATGTGCGGCGGTTGCCGCGCCGCGCTGACGCAGGAACTCGAAGGGACCGAACCCGGCGAAGGCGGCTTCATCAACGACTGGATCGGTCTGCTCGGCCCGGCGCGAGACGGCGTTGTCCACGCCCACGGTGCCAGCGGCCGGAATGCCGAGCGGGCGATGGAGCAGGCCGGCGTCAAGGTCAGTCTCGCCAACTTGCGTACCTTCCCCTGCGTGCGGCGCAAGGAAGCAGCCGGAGAGCTGCGCCTGCGCGGCGCGTTCTTCGCGATCTCGGATGGCATCTTGCACGTTCTTGATGAAGACTCGGGCGAGTTTCTCGAAGTGCAGTGAGGCCACGATGCCATTCGGATGCAGAAAGGGCGGCCTTTTGCGAGGCCGCCCTTTCCGTTTTGCCTCAAGGCTTCAGCCGATCATGGCTTTGCCTTCTGATCCGCGAGAACCGACCACAGCTTGGCAAGCGGCGCGCGGACACCGCCGACCTTGGCGAAGCTCGCCTTGGCCGCGTCGAACTTGCCCTGATCTAACTGTGCGATGCCGAGACGGGTCTCGGCGCGGTCCATGTCGAATGCGCCGCCCTTGGTGAGCGCGAGCTGATAAAGCTCCTCGGCCTTGGCCGGGTTGTCGTACGAAAGGTAGGCATCCGCCGTCGCGACCGCGAGCTTGCCGTCGGCTGCCGCGCGGGCGTCCTTTTCGAGACCGACCAGCGAGGCCTTGTCCGCTGCGATGCGGCCCTTGGCCTGTGACAGCGAGTCGCTGACGAACACGTCGCTCTGCTCGAGCACGCCCTTCGAAAGGCCGAGCTCGATGATCTTCACCGTCTCACCCGGCAGACGGCGCGGGTCGGCAGCCTGTATGTATTCGATGAATTCGCGGGTGACGTACTGCTTGTCGTTGTCAAGCGCGCCGCTGCGCAGGAACAGACGGCCAAGATCAAGCGACTCTTCCTTGCCGAAGCCGCCAAACTCACGCGCGAGCTGGCCGGCGCCCAGCCAATTGAGCGATGTGGGCTGCGCAGCCACTTCAAGCGTCGACCATTCGATGGCCTGCGGGCCGAGCTTCGCCTTGTAGGCGATAATCTTGGCGCGGGTGTACCAGTTGTCCGGAACGGTGCCGTTGGCCGCCTTGCGCGCATCGTAGGCCGTCTTGAGCGCAGCGATGCCTTCAGCTGGCTTGCCGAGCTGCGTGTAGGAATCGGCAAGCATTTCCGCCGCGGCATCTTCCGAGACATTGGCCTGCACCGCCTTGGTCAGCGGATCGAGCGCACCCTGGTAGTCTTTCGCCGAATAGGCGAAATTGCCCAGATAGAAATTGAAAGTCGGGATCTTTTCCGGCTCGAGCAGGCCGCTGTCGATCATGTTCTTGATGCCGCGCGAGCGCATCGCGTTGTCTTCCAGGAAGCCGCCGAGCTGGACCGCGAACTGACCGGCGGCAAGCTTGTCCTGGCCGGTCTTGGCCGCAGCCTCGGCCTTGGCGACCGCATCGGCTGCGCCGCCGAGCGTCGCCTTGATCTGCGCGTCGGGCGTACCCTTGGCCTTGGCGGCCTGCGCGTCCTGCACCAGCTTCTGGACAGGGCCGGCAACCGCGATGAATTCCTTGGAATAGGTGCCGCCCTTGGGCGCTTCCTTTTCCTTTGCAATGGCGGGCGCAGCGCCCAGCAGCGCGCCACCTGCAGCAAGACCCGTCGAAAGCGCGACGGCCAGCGCAGCCCGTGCAGCCACAAACTTCATTGCATTACCCCGCATCACTTCATCTCCTCCTGGCCACACCGCATCGGACCGCATCGGTCCCCTGCTTCGTCCTGCCATGGGCCATATCCCAAAACACCGGCAGAACGGACTTGTTTCACACTTCCACCGCGCGGAACCTCTGGCGCGAAATCGGCGCCTTGGCAACGCCTTGCTGCTATGGAACCCACCGGTTGAACGCCGATTGAATACCAATTCGTCTCATTGTTCAGGAAAGCCGCCTATCCGCGCTTACATATGTGGATAAGGCGGCTGCGCGGAGGCCATTTTCTGGCGTTTGGCGGGGCTTTGGCCTAGTGCGGACACATTCCCGTAACGAAGCGAAAAACCAACCGACGTGAGCGATGATACTGGCCTGATCGACCCGCCTGCTCCGCTGCCGGACCACGAGTTCCAGCGGATCGACATCGTCGATGAAATGAAGACGAGCTACCTCGATTACGCGATGAGCGTGATCGTGAGCCGTGCGCTGCCCGATGTGCGTGATGGCCTGAAGCCCGTCCACCGCCGCATCCTGTGGACCAGCCACGAGAACGGCTTCACTTCCACGAAGGCATACCGCAAGTCCGCGCGCATCGTCGGCGATTGCATGGGCAAGTACCATCCGCATGGCGACAGCGCGATCTACGACGCGCTCGCGCGCATGACGCAGGACTGGTCGATGCGCCTGCCGCTGATCGACGGCCAGGGCAACTTCGGCTCGATGGACCCCGATCCCCCGGCCTCGATGCGCTACACCGAAGCGCGCCTTGCCAAGGTGGCAGATAGCCTGCTGGCGGACATCGACAAGGACACGGTCGATTTCCAACCCAACTACGACGGTTCGGAGAACGAGCCGCAGGTGCTGCCGGCGCGCTTTCCCAACCTGCTGGTCAACGGCGCGGGCGGCATCGCGGTCGGCATGGCGACCAACATTCCGCCACACAACCTCGGCGAAGTGATCGACGGCTGCCTTGCCTACATGGCGAACCCGGCGATCACCACAGACGAGCTGATCCAGATCATCCCGGGGCCAGACTTCCCGACCGCGCCGCTGATCCTCGGCGCCAGCGGCGCGCGCAAGGCCTATATCGAAGGCCGCGGCTCGATCGTCATGCGCGCGCGGCACGAGATCGAGGATACCAAGGGCGGGCGCGGCGATGGCCGCAAGTCGATCGTGCTCACCTCGATCCCCTATCAGGTCGGCAAGAACAGTCTGGTCGAGAAGATCGCCGAAGCGGCCAAGGACAAGCGGATCGAAGGCATTTCGGACATCCGCGACGAATCGAACCGTGAAGGCGTGCGCGTGGTCATCGACCTCAAGCGCGATGCAACGCCCGAAGTCGTGCTCAACCAGATCTGGCGCAACACGCCGGCGCAGTCGAACTTTCCGGCGAACATGCTGGCGATTCGTGGTGGCCGACCGGAAATCCTTGGCCTGCGCGATATCATCGAGGCCTTCGTCCAGTTCCGCGAGGAGGTCATCTCCCGCCGCACCAAGTTCGAGCTGAACAAGGCGCGCGACCGGGCGCATATCCTGCTTGGCCTTGTCGTTGCGGTCTCGAATCTCGACGAAGTGGTGCGGATCATCCGCGCTTCGGCCAACCCTGCCCTCGCCCGCGAAACACTGCTGGCGCGCGAATGGCCGATCGGCGAGATCGCGCCCTATATCCGCCTCGTCGAAGCCATCGAGGACGAAGCGCTGGAAGGCGAAGGCGGCAGCTACCGCCTGAGCGAGACGCAAGTCCGAGCGATCCTCGATCTTCGCCTCCATCGCCTCACCGCGCTGGGCCGCGATGAAATCGGAGGTGAACTTGAGGTTCTGGCGAAAGCCATCGCCGAATACCTCGCGATCCTCGCCGACCGCGAGAAGCTCTATGCGGTGATGCGCGAGGAACTCGTCGCGGTGCGCGATGCCTATGCGACGCCACGCCGCTCGGAAATCGCGGCGGCGGCCGATGGCATCGAAGACGAGGACCTGATCGAGCGCGAGGACATGGTCGTCACGATCACCCTCGACGGCTATATCAAGCGCACCCCGCTCTCCACCTTCCGCGCGCAGAACCGGGGCGGCAAGGGCCGCAGTGGCATGGCGACCAAGGAAGAGGATGCGGTGGCGACGATGTTCGTCACCAGCACCCACACGCCGGTGCTGTTCTTCTCGACCGCAGGCAAGGTCTATCGTCTCAAGGTCTGGCGCCTTCCCGAAGGGGGGCCGACCACGCGCGGGCGGCCGATGATCAACCTGCTCCCGGCACTGGACGCGGGCGAAACCATCGCCACCGTGCTCCCGCTGCCCGAAGACGAGGCGGAATGGGGCAAGCTTTCGGTCGTGTTCGCCACGGCCAAGGGCAACGTGCGCCGCAACGCGATGGACGCCTTCGCCAATATCCCGACCAACGGCAAGTTCGCGATGAAGTTCGAGGAAGGCGACGACGACCGGCTGATCGGTGTCGCGCTGCTCGAACCCAGCGACGACGTGCTGCTCGCGACCCGCAGCGGCAAGGCGATCCGCTTTGCCGGCGACGAAGTGCGCGAATTCACGAGCCGCACCTCGACCGGCGTGCGCGGCATGACGCTGAAGGGCGACGACGAGGTCATCTCGCTTTCGATCCTCCACCGCGTCGGCACCAGCGCCGAGGAGCGCGAGGAATACGTCCGCTTCGCGCCGTGGAAGGGCGAGAAGGAGGGCGAACCTTCAATCAGCACCGAGCGTATGGCCGAACTGCAGGCGCGCGAGCAATTCATCCTCACCGTCTGCGCCAATGGCTATGGCAAGCTTTCTTCGGCCTATGAGTATCGCCGGACCGGTCGCGGCGGCCAGGGCATTACCAATATAGACAACATCGCCCGCAACGGGCCGGTGGTGGCGAGCTTCCCGGCGACACAGGCCGACCAGCTCATGCTCGTCACCGATCAGGCCAAGCTCATCCGCCTGCCGCTGGGATCGCTGCGCGTTATCGGGCGCGGCAGCGCGGGCGTGCGCCTGTTCAACGTCTCGGGCGGTGAACATGTGGTGAGTGCGGTGCGGCTCGCCGAGGAGGAAGGCGAGCCGGAAGGGGAAGCTGAAGCGTGAGCGAGCTTGAGGTTCTTGCCTACAAGGTCCTGACCGCCGAGCAGATGAACGTGCTGCTCACGGACGGCGTGTTCCTCGGCGCGCCGATCGATCTGGCGGACGGCTACATTCACCTTTCTACCGCAGAACAGGTTACCGAAACCGTAAACAAGCACTTCGCCGGGCAGACCGGACTGCATGTCGCTGCGGTCGACCTGACAGCGTTGGGCACTGCGGTGAAATGGGAGCCATCGCGCGGGGGGCAGCTGTTTCCGCATATCTACGCGCCCCTGCCGCTTTCCGCGGTGACGGCGCATAGGCCGCTGGCGCGCGATGCGGATGGGGCGGTGATCCTGCCCTGATGCCTAGGGCGCGGTGAACGCGCCTTTTTGCCGCAGCGCGCCGATCACGCCGACAGTGATCAGGAACTGGCCGAAATAGTAGAGTGGCCAGACCAGCAGGTGCGGCACCGCGCTTTCCGCCATTGGCCCCATGCGCGCGAAGATCAACAGGTCGGACACCGCAAACATCGTCGCGCCCAGCGCCACGCGGCTGCGCGGGAAGTCGCTGGCATAGGCCGCCGCTGTCATGCCGCCGAGGCCCAGAGCGTACAGAGCGACCTCCGGGCGACGGGTCAGCGCGAAGCTCACGATGGGGATGGCCAGCAGCAGACCGGCGGTTGCAAAGCGCTCCGCCGGGTTCATCACGCGGCGATGGTGCTTTAGGTAAAGCGCAATGGCGACGAGGTGCCCGAGCAGGAACGCCATCGCGCCGAAGGTAAAGTCCACTTCAAGAATCATGTCACCGAGTGCGTCGCAGGCCATGACGAGCGCAATGCGGTGCGCGTCGGGCACCGGGTGATGGCGCCAGGCGTAAACGGCGAGCAGGCCGACGCCGGCGCCCTTCCACAAGATCAGGTAAAGGCCCGGGATCGCGCTGCCCGCAACGAACCAGTAGCTGATGCCCGCAATGAGGCTGGCCAGCAGCCAGGGGCGTTGTTCGATCAAGGCGCGCTGCGGCATGCTCTCCCCTTCCCTACCTGCCACTCCCCTAGGACTTGCCGCGCGGGTGACGCAATGCCAATGCGCGTTGCATGACGCATCAGGTTCATATCATCGGCGGCGGCATGGCCGGGAGCGAGGCCGCATGGCAACTCGCGCGGCGCGGCATTCGCGTACGGCTTTCGGAAATGCGGGGCGGCGGCGACAGCACGGCGGCGCACAACGGCGCAGGGCTGGCGGAACTCGTCTGCTCCAACTCGTTCCGTTCCGACGATCACGAAAAGAACGCTGTCGGCCTGCTCCACTACGAGATGCGCCAATGCGGCAGCCTGCTCATGGCGGCGGCGGAGAAGGCGCGCGTCCCGGCAGGGTCCGCGCTGGCGGTGGACCGCGATATGTTCTCGGCAGAAGTCGAGGCCATGCTCGCCGCGCAGCCGACCTTGGAGATCGTGCGCGAGCGAGTCGACCTGCTGCCGACGGACGTCCTCACCATTGTCGCCACTGGTCCGCTGACGGCCCCCGGCCTCGCCTCCAGCATCGGCGCGGCGACCGGCGCGGAGAGCCTCGCGTTCTTCGATGCCATCGCCCCCATCGTCTACCGCGACAGCATCGACATGGACATCGCCTGGATTGCCTCGCGCTGGGACAAGGGCGCGGAGGCCTCGCTGGCCATGGGCGGCGACGGGCGCGACTACATCAATTGCCCGATGACGCGCGCGCAGTACGAAGCCTTCCGCGAGGAACTGCTCGCCGGAGACAAGACCGAATTCAAGGAGTGGGAAGCGAACACGCCCTACTTCGACGGCTGCATGCCGATCGAGGTCATGGCAGCGCGCGGGGTGGAAACCTTGCGCTTCGGCCCAATGAAGCCGGTGGGCCTCGACAATCCCCACTGGGCAACGGCGGAGCATCCGAACGGGCGCTGGCCCTATGCCGTGGTGCAGCTGCGTCAGGACAACAAGCTCGGCACCTTGTGGAACATGGTTGGCTTCCAGACCAAGCTGAAGCATGCCGAACAAGTCCGCGTCTTCCGCACGATTCCCGGGCTGGAACAGGCCGAATTTGCCCGGCTTGGGGGCCTGCACCGCAACACGTTCCTCAATTCGCCTACGCTGCTCGACCGGCAACTGCGGCTGAAATCAGCGCCGCACATTCGCTTTGCCGGGCAGATCACCGGCTGCGAGGGCTATGTCGAAAGCGGTGCGGTGGGTTTGCTGGCGGGGTTGATGACGGCGGCTGAGGTGGCCGGACGCGCGTGGTCCGCCCCGCCGCGCACCTCTGCGCTCGGCGCGCTGCTCGCGCATCTCACGGGCGATGCGGAAGCCGAGACCTATCAGCCGATGAACGTCAACTTCGGCCTTTTCCCGCCGCCGGACCCCTCGACGAAAAAGAAGCAGCGCAAGGAAGCCTATACCGCACGCGCCAAGGCCGACCTGGCGGCGTGGCTGCCTGAGGTGGTTTAGGAGGGTTCACGCAGAGACGCGGAGGAAGCAGAGAGGCGCAGAGAAGGAAAGAGGCAAGCGCCGAAGGCCTTCTGTAATCCGGTTCACCCCACAACAGATCGATGAAAGGAAGCGGCTTCGCCGCGAACGCAACCACTCCGCGCCTCTCTGCTTCCTCCGCGTCTCTGCGTGAGCCCAATCAGCACTTGCAGGCCGGCTTCTTCGCCTTCTTCTGCTTGGTCGTCGCAAATTCCTCGCGCGTCAGGCTGCCATCGCCGTTCTTGTCCGCAGCCTTGAAGCGGTTGTCGGTGCCGACGGACCACTCGTCGAAAGTCAGCAGGTTGTTGCCGTCGACATCGAGCTTGCGGAAGTCCTTGACGCGCGGACTGAGCATTTCGGTTCGGGTGATCCTCCCATCGCGATTCTTGTCGAACCGGTCGAAGCGCTTCTGCTCGCGCGTCTGCTCGCTGGCTTCGGGCAGGCCCGGACCGACCGCATCGCCTGCCTCGGACTCCGGGAGCGCTTCCTCGGCAGGGGCCGCAGATGCAAGCGCAAGTTGGCTCGGCGCAGCAGGCGGGGTGACCGCAGCACGTCCTTGCCACCAAAACAGGCCCGACGCCACGAGCAACAAGGCGCCCAGCGCGCCAACGAGCATTCGGTTCATGCCGAGCCTCCCAGGTAATACTCCTAGGTTAGGCTGCAATGCGCGGGCGCGGCAGGGGCAAGTCCTGCCGATTTGGCGGGAGTTCTAGCGGCCAAGCAGGCCTAGGCGCAGGATCGCAAGGAAATCGCGCCATGGCCCGCCCGGACGACCCGCCGCTTCGCGCAGCGCCATGCCGCGCAGGATCACGAGCGGGCGCATCGCACCGGGAAGGATCGGCGTGCGGCGCTTGGGCGGCACGATACCCAGCCACTCGGCAGCGGCTTGCCGGAGGTCATCATCGATCTTCGCGCCGCTCAACCGGGCCAAGGCGCAAACGGCTTCGATCCGCGCGCGGCCCAGTTCGACCCCGCCATCCTCACCAACAATGCGCGCTTCCCAGCCATCGACAATCCCGCGCAGCGCAGCGCGTTCGTCATCCCACGCTGTCAGCTTGGCCAGCAGCGGTTCGCCTTGCGGCCATTCGGTAGCAGGCTGATCAAACCGGTCGCGCCACCAGGCAAGGCGCAGCTGGATCATCAGCGGATCGCGCCCTTCCTTCGCGGCATCGGCGAGCCGCCTGTCGAGCAGGAGGAACCCCTCCCACAAAGCCTGAAAGGCCCGCGGCGCATAGAGCACCGCGAGCCTTTCGGGTGGGCTAAGCTCGAGATCCAGTGAACTCAGCGGTAGCAGACCTTCTTGACCGCCGCGATCACGCGCGCGGTATCGACCAGCGCGAGCTTTTCGAGGTTGGCGGCATAAGGCAGCGGCACGTCTTCGTTGCAGACGCGCAGGACCGGGGCGTCGAGATAATCGAAGCCTTCCTCCATCGCGATGCTGATGATCTCCGAGGCGACCGAGCAGACCGGAAAGCCTTCCTCGACCACGACCATGCGATTGGTGCGCGAAAGGCTTTCGAGCACCGCCGCCTTGTCGAGCGGACGGATCGTGCGCAGGTCGATGACTTCAGCCTCGATACCTTCCGCCGCGAGCTTCTCCGCGGCTTCGAGCGCGAGGCCGACGCCGATCGAATAGCTGACGATGGTCACATCGCGGCCAGCGCGCATGGTGCGGGCCTTGCCGATCGGCACGGTGTAATCATCAAGCGCCGGGACATCGAAGGTGCGGCCATAGACCAGCTCGTTCTCGAGGAAGACGACCGGGTCTTCGCTGCGGATCGCGGACTTGAGCAGGCCCTTGGCATCCGCTGAGTCGTACGGCGCGATCACCACGAGGCCGGGGACCGAGGCGTACCACGGCGCATAGTTCTGGCTGTGCTGCGCGCCGACGCGGCTGGCCGCACCGTTGGGGCCGCGGAACACGATCGGGCAGCGCATCTGGCCGCCGGACATGTAGTTGGTCTTGGCTGCCGAGTTGATGATGTGGTCTATCGCCTGCATGGCGAAGTTGAACGTCATGAACTCGATGACCGGACGCAGGCCGCCCATCGCGGCGCCAGTGCCGATGCCGGCGAAGCCGTATTCGGTGATCGGAGTGTCGATCACGCGGCGCGGCCCGAATTCCTCGAGCAGACCCTGCGTGACCTTGTAGGCGCCCTGATATTCGGCGACTTCCTCGCCCATCACGAAGACGCGCTCGTCCGCGCGCATTTCCTCGGCCATCGCATCGCGCAAGGCTTCGCGAACCGTGGTGGCGACCATCGCGGTGCCGGCGGGAACCGCAGCGACGGGCGCGGCAACCGGCGCCGGAGGCGGCGGCGGAGCAGCCACGACAACGGGCGCGGGTGCCGGGGCGGCGACCGGAGCGGGAGCCGGTGCCGCTGCGGGGGCAGCCGGTTCATCATCGCCGCTGATCGTAGCGATCACCGTGCCGACTTTCACCCCTTCGGTACCTTCCGGAACCTTGAGCTCACCGATCACGCCTTCGTCGACCGCCTCGAATTCCATCGTGGCCTTGTCGGTCTCGATCTCCGCGATGATGTCACCAGATTTCACGGTGTCGCCCGGCTTCACCAGCCACTTGGCGAGGGTGCCTTCCTCCATTGTCGGGGAAAGCGCGGGCATCTTCAGATCGATCGCCATGTCAGTAGGTCCCCACCAGCACGTCGGTATAGAGTTCGGCCGGGGCCGGCTCAGGCGAGCTTTCGGCAAAATCGGCGGCTTCGGCGACGACCTGGCGGATGCGCTTGTCGATCTCCTTGATGCGGTCCTCGCTCACGCCGCGCAGCAGGAGGTCGCGCTTGGCGCCTTCGATCGGATCGTGATGGTCGCGCATTTCCTGCACTTCCTCGCGGCTGCGATACTTCGCCGGGTCGGACATCGAGTGGCCGCGATAGCGATAGGTGTTGAGCTCCATCAGCACCGGGCCATTGCCCGCGCGGACATAGTTCAGCGCAACCTCGGCGGCGGCGCGCACTTCAAGCACGTCCATGCCGTTGACGTCCATGCCGGGGATGCGGAAGCCCGTGCCGCGGCGGTGGAAGTGGGTTTCAGCGGAGCCGCGCTTGACCGCGGTGCCCATCGCATAGCCGTTGTTCTCGACCACGAAGACGATGGGGAGCTGCCACAGGGCGGCCATGTTGAAGGTTTCATAGACCTGGCCCTGGTTGGCCGCACCGTCACCGAAATAGGCCATGCACACGCCGCCGTCGCCGCGATACTTGTGCGCGAAGGCAAGCCCCGCACCCAGCGGCACCTGCGCGCCGACGATGCCGTGGCCGCCGTAGAACTTGTGGTCGGTCGAGAACATGTGCATCGAGCCGCCCTTGCCGCGGCTGATGCCCGCGCCGCGCCCGGTCAGTTCGGCCATGATCACCTTGGGATCGATGCCGTAGGCCAGCATGTGGCCGTGGTCGCGGTAGCCGGTGATGACGCTGTCGTGGCCTTCCTTGAGCGCCGACTGCAGGCCGACGGCAACGGCTTCCTGCCCGATATAGAGGTGGCAGAAGCCGCCGATCAGGCCGAGGCCATAGAGCTGGCCAGCCTTCTCCTCGAATCGCCTTATCAGCACCATCTGCTCGTAGAAGTGCAGCAGTTCCTCGTCGCTGGCGTCGAAGCGCTTGTTGTTCGCGTGGGCCTGCTGGAGGCTGCGCAGCGCGAAGGTCGCTTCATCCTCTTGTGCAGTTGCAGGAGCGGCGGCGGGCGCAGCTTTGGGCTTCGTCGCCTTGGTTGCGCGCGGCTTGGCAGGTTGGGCCAATGCGGTGTTCCTTGTCTGGCAGCCTGGGGAGGGCAGATGTCGTAGCGGCACACCGGTTCAACGGCGCGCTGCAAGCGCCGCTATAGGACCAAGTGCCTGAAATCCGCAACGCCCAAGGCTTGCGCCTTGCGGCTTGCGTATACCTATTCGACAGAAAATGCCGCACGGTTACGTGCGCACCAAAGCGCTGCAACAAAGTGCAAAATCACGGTGATGAAGGAAAATGGCGCACCCGGAACGATTCGAACGTCCGACCCTCAGATTCGTAGTCTGATGCTCTATCCAGCTGAGCTACGGGTGCGTTGGAGTGGCGCCTTTAGAAGCGCCTTCCGGGCTTGGCAACCCCCTATCCGGTCCTAATCAAGCTTTTTTAGATGACGCTGCAATGCGGCTGCGAGCGGGACGTCGAGCGGCGGCATCTGAAGTGCAGAGAGTGACGGCGCATTCACCCATTGCAGTTCCGCCCCCGGCTCAGGGACCGGATCGCCCTGCCAGCGCCGGCAGGTATAGAGCAGAAGGACAAGTGGCCTGCCCCCCTCGCTTGCAGGATTTGCAGCAAAGGTCAGCGGCACCATATCCACCGCATCGACGCTGATCGCCAGTTCCTCGGCAATCTCGCGAACGAGTGCGGCGGCAGGCCCCTCGCCCGGTTCGACCTTGCCGCCGGGAAACTCCCACAGTCCACCGTGCGCGCGGGAATGCGGACGGCGCTGCATCAGCACGCGATCCGCGCTGTCGACCAAGGCCAGCGCCACGACGGTCAGCAATGTCGGCGGCGCTTCCATGCCGGTAGTTTCCATTTATACTTTGTTAGCCCTGCCTATCCTAGAATGTACCTAGATGCGGACAGGGGAACTCCGATTGATGTGGGACTTTGTCCGAAAGCCACTGCTGGATGACACCGGCGCTACCGCCATCGAGTATGGCTTGCTCATCGGCGTCATTGCAATGACGATGTTTTTCGGGATGAGCGCGTTCGTGAACTCGCTGTTCACGATGTACAACACGATCGATGCAAACTTCACCAAGGCGAAGAAGTAAGCTGGCTTCATCACATGCGGGCACCGGCGCGGATGCGCCTTTCCGCCGCGCAATTGCCCACGCACGGCCGGTACTTAAATCAAAGGTAAGGGCCGTTTACGATTCGTCAGGGAATGCCGGATATTTTGACACTCGCAATTTCGTACGACCGGGGGGTCGTGTGGAGCGAAAGAGCACGACGGCGGCGACAGCTGCCAGGTGGAGGACCATTCGCATGACGACTATCAAGACACTTCTGCGCGATGAAGAAGGCGCCACGGCCATCGAGTATGGCCTGATCGCTGCCTTGATCGCGGTTGCCGCCATCACCGCCATGGGCGCGCTGGGCAACTCCCTGTCGAACACGTTCACCCAGGTTTCGACCAAGATGAACAATGCCGCCGACGGCAAGGGTCCGTTCTAAGCCCGACCCGACTGCGAACAAGACACGGAATGGGGGCGTGGTATTCCACGCCCCCTATTTCGTGCGCGAGGGCATAGCGATAGTTCTTTTGGATTAATCAGTCCTCTCTATTGCAATCGCGTTTTTTGATAGATCATTAGCGCACCGGCGACCATGTCTCGCTTTTATGGTGGCCCAAAGCCCTTGGTCGGCAATTTTTATTCCGATCGATCCGGTTCTGCATTTACAGAATGATAAGTGTTCCACCGTAGACCACAGATATCGGATGGTTTTGCTGCCAAGGCAGGGCACCGGTTCGGATCACGCGACAGGCGTCACCCGAAAACTATTTGAAGGAACCTACACAATGAAGCAGATTCGCCTGATCCTCGCTGATGAAGCCGGCGCCACCGCCATCGAATACGGCCTGATTGCCGCGCTCATCGCTGTTGCCGCCATCACCGCCATGGGCGCGCTCGGCAACTCGCTTTCCAACACGTTCAACCTGGTTTCGACCCAGATGAACAACTCGTCGGACGGCAAGCTCTAAGCTTACAGGCCAGAAACAGAAAAGGGCAGACTTGCAGGCGCAAGTCTGCCCTTTTTCGTGTTCGGCGAAGTGATTTGTATCAATACACGATCAGTTTGACCCGCGAACCCGGCACCAGCGCCGCCTTGGCATCGAGGGCATTGAGCACAAGGAACCTGTCCAGCGGCCGATCATCGTAGGCAATGCGGCGGGCGAGCGACTGAACGGTGTCACCCTTCCTTACAGTCACCACCATCAGCCGCCGCGCGCGTACGGCCCCGGCCTCGCCAATGGTGATCCGCCGCATCGAGGAAAACATCGGGTCGAATGCATTCGCCTGCCCGGCCGCGCTGATCGTGGTGAAGTGGAACGCCTGTCCCGGCCCCCAGGCATAGGCAAACACGACGACATCACGGGCGCCGTCGCTGGTGTTGACCCGCGTCATGCCATAGGCCGCCGGAATGCCATTGACGGTGGTCGTGCGCACATCATCCGGCACGATGCGCTGCTGATCCGACAAACCGGCAAAAACCGAGCGGACATAAGCATCAAGGTTGCCCGAGTAAGGCGCCGTCGTCATCTCGCCCTTCCCCGATTGCCCGCTGATCGAAACCGAGCGCGTGCCGTTGACAAGGTAGAAGCCCTGCGGCGCCTGGAAGCTCATCCGGAAACCCGGGTGGATGAACTTGCGCCCGTCGACCACGCCCTGCTTGGGATCATCGCCGTAGGTCAGGCCGTCAACGCTGCTCAGGAACACATCGCGGTTGGTCATGCCGCGCGCATTGGCCCCGGCCAGAGCGAGCGCCGCGGTGACGCGCGAGGCGGGATCGGGGTGGGTGCTGGCCCATTCCGGTACCTTGTCGGTGCTGCCGGTCAGCTGGGCGTCGAGCGCGGTCTGCTGGGCAAGGCTGCGCAGCACTGTCCCCATCGCGCGCGGATCATAGCCGGCCCGCTTGAGATAAGTCACGCCAAGCGAATCCGCTTCTGTCTCCTGCCCGCGCGAATACTTGAGCGTCAGCAGCTGGCTGCCGGTCGAGAAAATCTTCTGGCCCAGTTGGCCCAGCGCCGAATTGCCCAGCACCGCGCCTGCCAGCACCGAGCCGAGCACGCCGATGATCGTGTTGCGCGTCGCCGCGCTTTGCCGCTTCTGCGAATGGCGGGCGGCGACGTGGCCGACTTCATGGCCGAGCACACCCGCCAGCTCCGCCTCGTTGTTCATCAGCGCGGTCAGCTGGCGCGTCACGTAGACATAACCGCCCGGAATCGCGAAGGCATTGTTCACAGGGGAATTGAGCAGCGTGACGGTGAAGTCGCTGCGCGCGTTGCCGAGGCCGGACTGGAACGCGATCGTCTTGCCGACGCCTTCGACATACTTCGCCTGCGGGCCGGTGACCGCGCCGCCGAACTCGGCCAGCAGCTGCGGGTGCGCCTTGGCTCCTTCCGCCTTGTCAGCCGCGCTTATCGTGGCGACTGTCCCTTGCGCATCGACACGCGAAGTTGGCACGGCAGGGCCTGCCAGAACGAGGCTTCCGGCACCGGCGGCAAGCAGAATGGCGCGGAACGAGCGGTTGTTCATGATCTCTCCCCAGTGCCCGCAGCGCCGCATCGCGCGCCGCGGTGACGCGACGCTAACCTAGCCTTGCAGGGAGCGGCAAGGCCAGAGGCATTTCGAGAAGAGAGCAGGCTGTGCCGGTCAGCCGCCGATGCGGAGGAACCGTTCGGCGCGCAAGGCCCGCAGCGTATCGGCGGGTTTGCCGGCCAGTGCGGTCAGCTCTGCGGAAATCGCGCTGCCCAGCGCCATCGCGGCCGCAGCCGGATCACGATGCGCGCCGCCGACCGGCTCGGGCACGATGCGATCGATCACGCCGAGCCCCAGGAGGTCCTGCGCCGTCATCCGCATGGCCTCAGCCGCTTCGGGGGCCTTCTCGGCTGTGCGCCAGAGGATCGAGGCGCAACCTTCGGGCGAGATCACCGAGTAGACCGCGTGCTCGAACATCAGCACGCGCTCGGCGCTCGCCAGCGCCACCGCGCCGCCCGAACCGCCTTCACCGACGATCGCAGCGACCATCGGCACGCCAAGCGCAAGGCAGGCTTCGGTGCTGCGGGCAATCGCTTCTGCCTGGCCGCGTTCTTCCGCCTCGACGCCCGGGAATGCGCCCGACGTATCGACCAACGTGACGACCGGCAGGCCATACCGGCTCGCCAGCTCCATCAGGCGCACCGCCTTGCGGTAGCCTTCGGGCTTGCCCATGCCGAAGTTGTGGCGGATGCGGCTCTGCGTGTCGTGGCCCTTTTCGTGCCCGATCAGCATGACCGCGCGGCCTTCGAGCGTGGCGAACCCGCCGACAATCGCGTGATCCTCGCCGAACTTGCGGTCCCCGCCCAGCGGCATGAAATCGGTGAAGGCCTTGCTCACATAGTCGCGGAAATGCGGGCGCGAAGGATGGCGCGCGACTTGCGTCTTCTGCCACGGCGTCAGCGAACGATAAGTGCTGGCAAGAAGCTCGGCGGACTTGGCCTCGAGCCGGCGGATCTCGGACGTGATGTCGAGCGCACCCGTCTGCGCGGTTTCGCGCAGCTCGGCGATGCGCGCCTCGAGCGCGGCGATCGGCTTTTCGAATTCGAGATAGGAAATCATCCGCGCCGCGCTAGGACTGGCAGGCCGCCGGGTCAACCTCTGGCGCCGGGTTTTGCGCCACTTGGCCAAGGGGATGGCGGCTGTTCACCAGCGCCACGAGCCGCGCGGCGTCGACATGGGTGTAGATCTGGGTCGTTGCGATATCGGCATGGCCGAGCAGGGTCTGCAGTACACGCAGGTCCGCCCCGCCCTCCAGAAGGTGGGTGGCAAAGGCATGGCGCAGCACGTGCGGGCTGACCTTTTCCGGATCGAGCCCGGCCCTGAGCGCCAGACCGCGCAGCAGCTGGAACAGGCGTACGCGGGTCAAATGGCCGCCGCGCGGACTGGGAAACACCCAGCGCCCACCCTTGGGTCGCAGCGCCAGCCAAGCCGACAGCGCCGCACTGGCCCGCGCGCTGACCGGCACCATGCGTTGCTGCCCGCCCTTTCCCGTGATCATCAGGAACGGCGCATCGCGCGGGACCGCGGCCAGCGGGAGCGAAACGAGTTCGGTTGCGCGCAATCCGGAACCGTAGAGCAATTCAAGCAGCGCCAGCATGCGCGCGCCCTCCCCCGATGCGGCTTCGCGCTCGGCAAGCGCAAACAGCGCACCGATCTCGCCGTGCCCCAGCAAGCGCGGCAGGGGACGCCGGGTGCGCGGTCGCGGGAGCGCGGCAGAAGGGTCGTCGTCGCGCAGGCCTTCGTCGGCAAGGAAGCCGTAGAACTGCCGCAGCGCAGAGGACTTGCGGGCGAGGCTGGAGGGAGCCAGATCACGCCAGGCTTCGGCAAGACCGGCCAGCGCATCGCTGTCAGCCATCACGAGATCGCCGATGACCTCGCGCGCCGCGTGCAGGTCGCGGCCATAGGCGGCGATGGTATTGGCGGCGGCACCGCGTTCGGCGGCAAGCATGGCGAGAAAGGCGGCGATCGGATCGCTCACCCGATCAGACCCGCGCCACGGCCTCCGCCGCGATCATCCGCGCTTCGCCTTCAAGGCCCGCCCGGCGCAGCGCGGCGACGATGTGGTAGAGATGCAGCGGCGTCATCTTGTCCCAGCCCGTCCCCTGCATGCCGAACCCGGCGAGCAAAGCCACCAGCATCGGGTTCTGCGAGGCGGCGGCGGAATCGATGGCGCGGGTCCACCGGGTCTGACGAGCGAAATCGACCTTGAGGTCACCGGCAACCCGGCGCGCCGTTGCCGGATCGACCCGGCCAAGCCCCATCAGCCCCGCCAACAGGAAGCGCGAGCGCAGACCGCCGGTGCTGGTATCATCCGATTGGAAGGTAGCCAGCGTATCGGCACTGATCGCGGCAGACTTCGCGGGTGCAGACAGGGCGAGCAGGCCCCAGGCCTCGCTGCCGACGGGAACCATACTGGCCCAGCGAACCGCATTGCGATCAAGCCCTGCCGTCAGCATCGAGGCGATCAGACCCTTGGCATCGCCCGAAAGGTCCGCACTCGGGGTGATCCGGGCCGAGGCGTAGGCGGTCAGCACGAGGCGCGAATAGGCGCGGTCCGGATCGCTCGCATCGCCCCACAGACTGCGGATGGCGGAGAGGCGGTCGGCCACGTCGGCGGCGAGATAGGCGCTGCGCAGCGTATCGGCGAGCGGGCCCCAGGTCTTGTCGGGCTCGTCCAGCGCGTGGATCTCGCTGTAGAGATCGACCATCGCGGCGGCCGAGAGAATTCCGCGTTCGGCGGCGATATCGGCGGCCTCGGCGCGGGCAGCGAGGGGGAGCATCGGCGCGCGCACCGCGAGGACGGCATAGGCCGCGCCAGCTTTTCTGCGCAGCGCCTCGGGCGGCTCGAGCCCGGTGGCGAGGGCGAGCCCCGTACGCCACGGTGTCAGGCTGTCTACGCCCGCCCACTCGATCTTCACCGCGCGGTGGCCCTGACTGGCTGCTCCCGCGAACTTCTGGGCCAGCAGGATATCGATCTTGGGCGCAGTGCCCTTGCGCATCGCATTGTCGAGCACCGCAAGCGCGGGCGCGCCCTCCCCGCCGGTGAAAGCGGTGCAGATCGCGCGGGTCAGTGTCCAATCCCAGCCCGGCCTTCCCGCCGCCGTCAAAGCGGTGATCGGGCACAGGCCCACCGGATCGGCGGTGGCGAGGAAGCTGCCCATCGCGGCGTCTTCCAGCGTCCTGCTGTAGAACCCGCTGTCGACTTCCTGCACCAGCGCGCGCGCGGCATCGGCCTCGCCCATGCGCAGCAACACGTTGGCCCGGAGCGCCGCCCAGTCTGCCCCGTTCATCCCGACGGGGGTATCAAGCCGGCTCGCCAGCGCGCGGCGGAGCAGGATGTGCCCCCAGCGCGAGACGAAATCGCCGCGCATGGCGGTCAACAGCCCGGCAACGAAGGGGCCGTTGAGATAGTGGCTCGAAACCGCCGGGAAACCGCCGTCCGCCTGATCGAAGAAGCCGACGCGCGACAGGCTGCGCTGGGCCTGCGGGGGAATATCGGCCTTGGGCTTGGCGCTGGCGATGAGCTGGTCGATCAGCGCCGGATCGATGTCCGCAAGGCTGTTCCCTGCGACCGGAACCGCCGGTGCGGGCGCGCCCGGCGCAGGCTGCACCTGCGGAACCGCAACGACCTGCGGGGTGGGCGAGGACGACGGGCGCTGCACGGTAATCGTGGCGGGCGCCGATGGCTTGGCCGAGGGCGCCGCGCTGCTCGCGGCCGGACGCGGCGCGGTCTGCGGCTTGCGCGACGAAGCAGCCGGTTTGTCGTCAAACCCCGGCGGCAGCAGCGATTCCTGCGCCGTGACAGCGATGGCGGAGAGCGCACCGATCGCCGCGCAAGTCAGCACCGCAAGGCGAACGCCGCGAATTGTCATGCGGGAGCCTTTGCACTCGGCGCCGCGACGGGCGTCTCGATCCAGCGCGTCGGCTGCGTATCCCCCATGATCCATGCCAAAGCCAATATCGCCACCACCACCAAGAGGACGCAGACTGCCAGAACTCGTGCCTTCACCAATTCGCTCCCGCGGCCGTTTGCTCCGCGCGCAAAAGCGGGAGGGCGACGGCTCTTGCACTGGGCACTAGCGCAACTATAGGCGGCGCGGCAATGGACCACGACGAACCCGCCTCTCCGAATGCCGCAATCCAGCGGCTGGCGGCCCGCATCGATCGCCCGATCGTGCTGGTCGGGATGATGGGCGTGGGCAAGACGACCGTGGGCCGCCGCCTCGCCGCGATGCTGAACGTGCCGTTCTGCGATGCCGACGAGGAGATCGAGAGGGCGGCGCAGATGTCGATCCCCGAGATCTTCGCGCAGTTCGGCGAGCCCTATTTCCGCAGCGGCGAGCGCCGGGTGATCGCGCGGCTGGTCGGCGAGGACGGCGCGCACGAACGGCGCGTGCTGGCGACCGGCGGCGGCGCCTTCGTCGATCCCGAGACCCGCGCCCTGATCCTCAGCCGCGCCATCGCGGTCTGGCTCGACAGCGATGTCGATACGCTGGTCGCGCGCGTCGGGCGCAAGGGCAATCGTCCGCTGCTCAAGAACGGCAACCCGCGCGAGATCCTGACCAAGCTCAAGGCCGAGCGCGGACCGGCTTATGCCGAGGCGCCGATCCACGTGAAGAGCGGCAACCAGCCTCATCAGGCGACCGCGATGACCATCCTGAAGGCAATCGACGCATGGCTGTGATCCCCGTCAACATCGCCGGTGCGCCTTACGAGGTGCGGATCGAAACCGGACTGCTGGCCGCTGCCGGCCGGCACTGCCGCCCGTTCATCCGGGGCGGCAAGGTCGCGGTGGTCACCGACGAGCGCGTCGCTGCAGCGTGGCGTGAGACGGTCAAGGCTTCGCTAGCTGCCGAGGGCATCGCCAGCGCGTGGCTGGTCCTTCCGGCGGGCGAAACAACCAAGAGCTGGGAATACCTCGCCCGGACCGTGGACTGGCTGCTCGAGCAAGGCGTCGAACGCAAGGACAGCGTGATCGCGCTGGGCGGCGGGGTGATCGGCGACCTGACCGGTTTCGCCGCCTCGATGGTCAAGCGCGGCTGCGGCTTCATCCAAATGCCGACGACCTTGCTCGCGCAAGTCGATTCGAGCGTCGGCGGCAAGACCGCGATCAACACCGGCGCGGGCAAGAACCTGGTCGGTGCATTCCATCAGCCGGTGCTGGTGCTGGCCGATCCGCTTGCGCTCGATACGCTGCCGCCGCGCGAGACCCGCGCGGGCTATGCCGAAGTGGTGAAGTACGGCCTGATCGACGACGCGGCGTTCTTCGACTGGTGCGAGGCGCACGGCACCGCGCTGCTCGCTGGCGACCCGGCGGCGCGCGAGCATGCGATTGCCACGAGCGTCGCGGCCAAGGCGCGGATCGTCGCGGCAGACGAGAAGGAAACGCTGGGCCTGCGCGCGCTGCTCAACCTTGGCCACACCTTCGGCCATGCGCTCGAGGCCGAAACGGGATTTTCGGACCGCCTGCTCCACGGCGAAGGCGTCGCGCTCGGCATGGTGCTGGCGGCGCGCTATTCGGTGCGGCGCGGGCTGATGCATGGTCAGGACGCGGAGCGCGTGGCGGCGCATATCGCGGCGGCGGGCCTCCCTGCTTCGCTCCCGGCGCTCGGCATGGACTGTGATGGAGGCAAGCTCACCGCGCACATGCTGCACGACAAGAAGATGGACGCGGGCACCCTGCCCTTCCTGCTGATGCGCGGGATCGGCGAGACGTTCCTCGCCAAGGACGTCGATCTGGCGGATGTCGCCGCGTTTCTCGATGCGGAACTGGCGCGGGGCTGACGAGGCCGGAACCTTGCGAAAGGCGACAAAAGCGACAGTGTGTCGCTTTTGTGAGAGCCCCTCAAACTCTTGAATTTGCTATGCTATCTTCGCGAAAAGCGACAAGTTGACGCATTTGCGCAAAAAGGCGCTGACGCGCTGCGAACGATGTCAAAGAGCGCAGCTGACGCGAGGTCGGCTTGCTGCGGCCATGCCACAAACCCGCGATGTAGGAAAATGGCGGCAGGCACCGCCTGCGCGGTCAGAACAGCCGCGCGCCGTTGGGGACCTTGCCGTCCGGCGCGAAGAGCACGACGCGGCCCTCCTCGTCCGGAAAGCCGACGGTCAGCACCTCGGACATGAACTTGCCGATCTGGCGCGGCGGGAAGTTCACCACCGCCGCCACCTGCCGGCCGACCAATTCCTCCGGCGTATAAAGTGCGGCAATCTGCGCGCTTGAACGCTTGATACCGATGCCCTCCCCGAAGTCGATCGCCAGCTTGAGGCTGGGCTTCCTCGCTTCGGGATAGGGCTCGGCGCTCACGATCGTGCCCATGCGGATATCGACCTTGAGGAAATCATCAAAGCCGATGAGGTCTGCCGCAGGGGCCGCCGGATCATGTTCGAGATGCATTCAGACGCCCTTGAAATCGGCCTTGCGCTTTTCAAGGAAGGCCTTGATGCCCTCAGCCGCGTCGGCACTGTCACCGGCCTTCCACTGGCCTTCAGCCTCGATCAGTAGCGCGGCAGGCAGATCGGTTTCAAGCGCGCGGGCCACGTTCTGGCGCATCACACCAAGCGCCACGGTGGGGCCATTGGCGAGGCGTTCGGCGAGCGCCATGGCCTCGTCCATCAGCGCGGCATCGTCGACCGCCTTGTAGATCATGCCCCATTCCTCGGCCTTTTCGGCACCGACGCGTTCGCCGAGCATCATCATCTGCAGCGCGCGCGACTTGCCGATGAGGCGCGGCAGCACCCAGCTGGCGCCGCCATCGGGCACGAGGCCGATATTCACGAAGGCCTGGAGGAAGTAGGCGCTCTTCGCTGCGAGAACGAAATCACCCATCAACGCGATCGAGCATCCGACGCCGGCAGCGGGGCCGTTCACCGCGGTGATCAGCGGCACGCCGAGGCGCGAGAGCTTGGCGATCATCGGGTTGTAGTGCTCGGTCAGCGCCTTGTAGCTGCCCGCACCGCCCGCAACGCTGCGCTTGCCGGTCGCCGCCAGATCTGCGCCAGAGCAGAACGCCCGGCCCTCGCCCGTGATCACGACCGCACGCGCACCTTCGAGATCATAGAGCGCGTCGCCGATTTCGACCGCCATGTTGGGCGGGCAGGCATTGAGCCGCTCGGGCCGGTTGAGCACGATGCGGCGGACAAGGCCCAGATTTTCGACACGGATCGTTTCGTAGGACATCGCTCTTTCCCTTAATCGCTCGGTTAAGGGCATGGCTAAGCCAGCCTTGCCGCCTTGGCAAGCGGGTTCAGCCGGTCCTCATAAAAGCAACAGCTACCCCGTGTGCGCCTGCGCGAAGGCGGCGGCGGCGCCGAACAAGCCGGGCTGCGGATGGGTGATCAGCTTGACCGGGATGCCCGCCATCATGCTCTCGAACCGGCCCTTGGCGGTGAAGCGTGTCGCAAAGCCGGAGCGGACCAGCGTGTCCTTGATCCTGAGGCCCAGACCGCCCGCCATCACCAGCGCGCTTGCACCATGCGCCAGCGCGAGATCGCCGGCGACGCTGCCGAGCGAGAGGCAGAAGCGGTCGACAGCGGCGGCGGCAAGGCTGTCTTCACCGGACGTGCCGAGCGTCCAGAGTTCCTTGTCGGTGAGCGAGACGATGGCGCGGCCTTCGATGCTGGCCAGCGTCTCGTAGATATCGACGATGCCGGGGCCGGATACCACGCGCTCCGCCGAGACGCGGCGGTAGCGGCCGCGCAGGCGGGCGAGAATGGCGTCCTCGATACGGTCCAGCGGGGCATAGTCGATATGGCCGCCTTCGGTGGGGTTGACCCGGTAGTCGCCGCCCCCGCGCCAGAAGTGCGCGACGCCAAGACCAGTGCCGGGGCCGACCACGCTGATCGTGCCTTCCTCGGGGAGCGGCGTTTCGGGGCCGCAAAGGTGCAGGAAATGCTCGTCGCCCGCCTGCGCCACAGCATGCGCGACGGCGGCGAAATCGTTGACCACGACATAGTCCGGCGCGCCGAGCTTTTCGGGGATCAGCGCCGGGCGGATGATCCAGGGATTGTTGGTGAAGCGGATCAGTTCGCCGCCGACCGGGCCTGCCACGGCAATCGCGACGGCAGGCGGCAAGGTGCCCCCGGAAAGGCGCGCGAATTCCTCCCAGGCAAGCTGGAAACTGGGATGATCGGCCGTCTTGAGCGTCACCGCCTCGCCGAGCGAGGTCACGCGGCCTGCTTCGACTTCCGCCATGGCAAAGCGGGCGTGCGTTCCGCCGATATCGACCGCGACCAGTTGCATGTGTCTGTTCCCCTGCCCCGTAATCTCTTGTCAGCCCTGTTCCGCTCACCCTGAGCTTGTCGAAGGGTGCTGGCACATCGGCCGTGCATGATCCTTCGACAAGCTCAGCATGAGCGGTTTGGGGAGATTTACAACCCGCCGACCGCCAGCATGGCCGAACCGCCGCGCTCGGCCGGATCGGCGAAGTGGCGCATGATCGCGAAGAGTTCGCGGCCCACGCCGATGGCCTCTTCCGGAGCCTCGGCAGGCGTGCGCGCGGCCCACTCCGCCGCATCGACCAGCGCGGCCAGCTCGCCCGTCTCGGCGCAGACGCGGACCAGATCGCCGTCCCTCAGCAGCGCCAGCGCGCCGCCCTTCTTGGCTTCGGGCGAGACGTGGATCGCCGCCGGGACCTTGCCCGAGGCGCCCGACATGCGGCCATCGGTGACGAGCGCGACGCGGAACCCCCGGTCCTGCAGCACGCCGAGCGAGGGCGTCAGCTTGTGCAGTTCGGGCATGCCGTTGGCCGCCGGACCCTGGAAGCGCACGACAACGACGACATCGCGCTCGAGCTCGCCTGCCTTGAACGCCCCCAGCACATCGTTCTGGTCCGAGAACACGCGGCACGGCGCCTCGATCGTCCAGCGCGAACGATCGACCGCGCTGACCTTGATAGTGCCGCGCCCGAGATTGCCCTGCAGCAGGCGCAGACCGCCTTCGTTCTGGAAAGGCTCCGCCACCGGGCGCAGCATCGCCGGGTTGAGGCTTTCGCGCGGCGCCGGATCCCAGCGCAGCGCCTCGCCATCGAGCACCGGTTGCTGCGCCCCTTCGAGCAGCGAGGTGCCGTAGACGGTGAGGATATCGCCATGAGCCAGCCCCGCCTCGACCAGTTCGCGGATGACGAAGGGCATGCCGCCCGCGTCGGCGAAGCCGTTCACGTCACCCGAACCGTTGGGATAGATGCTGGCGATCAGCGGCACGGCGCGGCTGAGCTCGTCCATGTCGTCCCAATCGATCTGCACGCCCGCCGCGCGCGCGATGGCGGGGAGATGGATCACGTGGTTTGTCGAACCGCCCGTCGCGAGCAGGCCGACCACGGCATTGACGATGGCCTTCTCATCGACGCAGTGGCCGAGCGGGCGGTAGTCGTCGCCATCCCAGGTGATCTGCGACACGCGGTGGACCGCCGCGCGGGTCAGTTCCTGGCGCAGCTTGGTGCCGGGCTGGATGAAGCTGGCGCCGGGCATGTGGAGGCCCATCATTTCCATCATCATCTGGTTGGAATTGGCGGTGCCATAGAAGGTGCAAGTGCCGGCGCTGTGATAGCTCGCGCTTTCGCTTTCCAGAAGCTCGTCGCGGCCCACCTTGCCTTCGGCATAGAGCTGGCGGATGCGCTGCTTTTCCTTGTTGGCGAGGCCGGTCGCCATCTGTCCGGCGGGCACGAGGATCGTCGGCAGGTGGCCGAAGCGCAAGCTGCCGATGAGGAGGCCCGGCACGATCTTGTCGCAGATGCCGAGCAGCAGCGCGGCTTCATACATGCCGTGGCTGAGGCCCACCGCCGCGCCCATCGCGATGTTGTCGCGGCTGAACAGGGAGAGCTCCATCGAGGCCTGCCCTTGCGTCACCCCGTCGCACATCGCGGGGACACCGCCCGCGACTTGCGCCGTCGCGCCGACTTCGCGGGCGAAGACCTTGATCTGCTCGGGGTAGCGGCCATAGGGCTGGTGCGCCGAGAGCATGTCGTTGTAGGCGGTGATGATCCCGATATTGGTGCTCTTGCCGGTACGCAGCGCGATCTTGTCCTCGCCCGCCGCCGCGAAGCCATGGGCCAGATTTCCGCAGGAGAGCACGTCGCGGTTCACCCCGGCATCGCGGGCGCGGGCGATGAGATCGAGATAGGCGGCGCGCGTCCGGGCGCTGCGGGCGATGATGCGGTCCGTGACCTTGGCGACGACGGGATTGAGGGCCATTATTCGCTCCAGTAGATCGTGACGGGCGGCCCGTAGCCGCGCAGGATGTCCGAAACCGGATAGGCATCGGAACCGGCCAGAACGCGCTCGACCAGCGCTTTCTTCGAGGGGCCGGTGATGACGAGGATAATCTCGCGCGTCGCCTTGAGTGCCCGCTTGTTGAGCGAAAGCCGGTCGAACGGTGCCTCGGGCGGGAGCGGGATCGGGGTGGTGGCGATCACGCTCGGCCCGGGACGGATCAGCGCCTGCATGTGCGGGAACAGCGAGGCGATATGGCCATCCTCGCCCATGCCCAGCCAGACGAGATCGAACGGGGCGACATCCATGCCTTCCTCGAGACGCTCGAACGCGGCGCCGCAATCGCCGAGCGCCGCATGGAGCTTGCCGAAGTTGCTCGCCGGGTGATCGTCGGGCACGCGGCGGTCGTCGGTCAGCGCGATGGTCACCTCGGACCAGTCCAGCCCCTTGCCCGCGAGCAGCGCAAAGACGCGCGGCGGCGTCGAACCGCCGGTAAAGGCGAGGCGCTTGGGCCCGGGGCGCGCGACGATGCGGGTGATATGCGCGGCGACCGCCGCCAGATCGCCAGGTTCGGCCCAGGTAACGTCAGTCATTCCAGCTTCTCCCGTCGCGCTCGGTCAGCGCAATGCCCGCGTTAGGACCCCAGCTGCCGGCGGCATAGGGCTTCACTTCCATCCCCGTATCGGCCCAGACCCGGCGGATCGCATCGACCCAGGTCCACTGCGCCTCGACCTCGTCGCGGCGGACGAACAGGGTCTGCTCGCCCTCGATCAGATCGAGCAGCAGGCGCTCGTAGGCGATGCGGCGGCGGGCCTTGGCGAAGGCGGTGGTGAGCGAGAGATCGAGGTTGACCTCGCGCAGCACCACGCCGCCGCGATCGAGCCCCGGTTCCTTGGCCATGACCTGCAGGCGCACGTATTCCTCGGGCTGCAGGCGGATGACGAGGCGGTTGGCCGCCAGCTTGCCGCCGCGCTGCGAGAAGATGTTGTGCGGCACGCCCTTGAACTGGACGACGATCTCGCTGCGCCGCTCGGCGAGCCGCTTGCCGTGGCGGAGGTAGAACGGCACGCCCTGCCAGCGCCAGTTGTCGACATGCGCCTTGATCGCGACGTAGGTCTCGGTGTCCGAGAGCGCGCCCAGATCGTCGAGATAGCCGGCGACCGCGCTGCCGCCGACCGCGCCGGTGCGATACTGGCCGCGCACCATTTCCTCGGCCTTCACCGGGCGCAGCGCGCGCAGGACCTTGACCTTCTCGTCGCGGATCGAGGTCGCGTCGAAATCGAGCGGCGGCTCCATCGCGGTCAGCGCGACAAGCTGGAGCATGTGGTTCTGCACCATGTCGCGCAGGGCCCCGGTGTCGTCGTAGAAGCCCTTGCGGCCTTCGAGGCCCACCGTCTCGCTCACGGTGATCTGCACGTGATCGATCCCTGCGCTGTTCCACAAGGGCTCGAACATCATGTTGGCAAAGCGCAGCGCGAGGAGGTTCTGGACCGTTTCCTTGCCGAGATAGTGGTCGATGCGGAAGATCTGGCGCTCGCTGAAGCCTGCCGCCACCGCGTCGTTGATGCGGCGGCTGGAGGCGAGATCGTTGCCCAGCGGCTTTTCAAGACCGATCCGCACGCCTTCGTGCGCGAGGCCGGCAAGACGCAGGCCTTCGATAGTCGGCTCGAACAGCGCGGGCGCGGTCGAGAGGAAGATCGAGAGACCGCACGAGGTGTCGCCGAGCTTCTTCGCGAGACCGGCAAAGCCTTCGGGCTTCGAGGCATCGAGCGTCTGGTACTCGAGCCGCTCGAGGAAGCTGGCGAGCTTGGTATCGTCCTTGCGGTCCGCGGGGAGGAACTCGTCAAGCGCGGCGCGGGCCATCGCGCGGAACTCTGCATCGTCGTGGACCGAACGCGCGGTGCCGACGATGCGCAAGGTGGGATCGATCAGGCCATCCTCATGCAAGGCATAGAGCGAAGGCAGCAGCATGCGCCGCGAAAGATCACCGGTCGCGCCGAACAGAAGCAGGGCGGAACAGCTGGTGGCGGCCATGGGCGGCATACTCCTCATCCGGGCTTCTTCATGCAAGGCCCGAGAGTTCCCCTAGACCTGATTGCGAAGGGGTTCAGCACGCATAAGTATGCGAGTTGGCAGGCACTTGCCAACCTTGCTGCTCAGCGCCGCAGAAGCCAGGCGAAGATTTCAGGAAGGCGCGCGGCCCAGGCGTTTTCCTCGTGCTCGGCGCCGGGATAGACCCGGCTCTCGAAATCGCTGCCGCGTTGCCAGCCCAGCTTGGCGAACTCGGCGTCGATCGGCTCCTGATAGGGCGCGTAGAACGCATCGAGCGTGCCGGTGCCGTGGTCCATCCAGATCCGCCGCCCGGCAGGCGCACCCAGGGTCCGGTCGAAAAAGCCGGTCCAGACGGCCAGCGTCTCTGGGTTGAAGCCCTTGACGGTATCGGGGCCGATGGCCGGCCAGTGCGAGCTGATGCACGCGCCCTGGCCATAGACGTCGGGCCGCGCGGCAATCGCATAGCAGCTCATCAATCCGCCCATGCTCGAGCCGGCAATGGCGGTATCGGCACGCCCCGGACGTGTGCGGAAGGAAGCGTCGACCCAGGTCTTGAGCGGTCCGGCCAGCCACGCCAGATAGGCGTCCGAGATCACCGGCCCATCCGCCATTTCGTCCATCTTGGCCTTGAGCGCCGGCGGTGCGGTATCATAGGCCGGGCGCGGCAGATACTGGCGGAAGCGGTCCTTGCCCGGCGCCCACACGCCGACGATGATGCGCGGCTCGATCCCCTGCTCTGCCGCGACCTTGAGCATGGCCTTGTCCGCCGCCCAGATCTTGTTGAAGTTGCTGTTCTTCAGCTCGAACAGGTTGTGCCCGTCGTGCATGTAGAGCACCGGGTAGCGCTTGCCGGATGTCTCGTAACCCGGCGGCAGCCAGATCGTGAGGCGCTGCGGCGGCAGGCCTGCGGCTTCCACCCTTTCGTATTCGATCAGCCGCCCGCCATCCTCCGCACGTGCCGGGGCAGACAGCAGGACCATCAAGGCGACCAGCACCCGGAAAAAACGCCGCATCATGCCTCCTCGAGCTGCGCCAGCAAGTCGTCGTGCGCCGGGAAGTTCAGCGCACAGCCCGCGATGAAACGATCGATCTTCGCCATGTCCGCCAGCGGCAGGTCGGGCTCGGGCGGCTGCAGGCGGGCAGCTTCGGGAAACTGGCCATACCCCGCCAGCAGGCAATGCCAGGAAAGCGGCGCGTAGTACCGGTCGATCCCGAGACGGGCGACTTCCGCATCAAGCTCGCCGCCCCGGAACCAATAGGTCATCACCGCCTTGAGATTGTCCGAGAGCACGTCATGCTCGGCATTCGCCCGCCAGTAATCGCCATCGCGCCGGTTCATGCGGTAATGGCAGACGATGTAATCGCGAATGCCTTCATAGCGCGCATGGATCGCCGCGTTGAACTGGTCGCGATGCGCTGGGCCGAAGCCATCCGCCAGCAGCGCCTCGATCCAGCCCGAAAGCGTGGCATGGACAATATGCAGCGCGGTCGCCTCCAGCGGCTCGATGAAGCCCTGTGCCAACCCGATGGCGAGACAATTCGCGACCCACGAACGGCGCACCTGCCCCACCCGCATCGAGAGATGGCGCGCCTCGACATCCGCATCGAGCAGGCCGAGATGGCGGCGCAGCTCGGTCTCGGCGGCGTCGGCACTGATGAAATCGCTGGAATAGACGTAGCCGTTGCCGGTCCGGCCGGTCAGCGGGATGCGCCAGGCCCATCCGCAGGACAGCGCGGTCGAGACGGTCTCGCACGAGGTTGCACCTTCGTCCCGCGCACCGGGCAACGCGACGGCGGCATTGTTGAACAGGTTCCCGGCAAAGCTTTCGAATGGCTCGCCAAGCGCTTCGCCGATCAGGCTGGCGCGAAATCCCGAGGCATCAATGAAGAAATCGCCGGCGATCTCCTCTTCGCCGCCATCGAGCACGAGCGCCGCAATCGCACCCCCAGCATCGCGCCGCACGCCGGCAACCCGCCGCGGGACATGCCGGACGCCGAGCTTCGTTGTCGCATGCGCGGCGAGGAACTGGCCGACCAGCGTGGCATCGAAATGGTAGCCATAGCCCAGATCGAACGGGAAGTTTTCGCCCGGAACCGGGCCGAGCCGCGCCTCGGCGAGGCGTGCGCCGAGGAAGAAGCGGTCAGGATGGGCCGCCACGTCGCGCCCGGTGCGGCGGGCGCGGGTGTGAAAATAGAAGGTCGGCGCGGTATGCCCATCGAGCGCGGACTGGAAGGGGTGGAAGTAGCTCTCGAACCCCGGCGCATCGGACCAGCCTGCAAAGCGGATGCCGGTCTTGTAGGTGGCATGGCAGGCGGGCATCCATTCGCGCTCGGCGATGCCGAGTTCATCGAAGAAGACCTTGAGCTGCGGGGTGGAGCCCTCACCCACCCCGATGATGCCGATTTCCGGGCTCTCGACCAGCGTGACCGATATCGGATGATCCCGGCAGCGGTGCGCAATCAGCGCGGCCGCCATCCATCCGGCAGTGCCGCCGCCAAGGATGACGAAACGCCGCGCTGCCGTCATGCGCCTACTTGCCCGGATGAAGCCGGATCGCAGCGCCGCCGCCGGGCGCGAGCCAGAGCGGCAGCTTGTCGCCCTTCTTCACCGTGAGCGTGGCATAGGCGATGCGGTGGCGGGCGTCGGTTTCGTAAGTCGCGCCCTCCCCGTCCTTCCAGACCGTGGCGGTATAGGTCTTCCCCGGATCGAGAAAGTCCATCGCCAGCGTCACATCGCGCGCCGCATGGCCGTTCACGCCGCCGACGTACCAGTCCTGGCTGCCCCGGTCCTTGCGCGCGAAGATCGCGAAATCGCCCACTTCGCCCGCGATCAGGTGGCTTTCCGACCAGTCCGCGGGGACTTGCCGGATGAATTCCAGCTCCTTCGGATGCGCGGCAAGGCTCTCGATGAAATCCGAGGCCATCTGGATCGGCGAATAGAGCGCGAGGTAGAGCCCGAGCTGCTTCGCCAGCGTGGACGCCAGCGGCACGTGGTTCGCGCCTTCAAGGCTCAGGATTCCGGGCGTGTAGTCCATGGGGCCGGACAGCATCCGGGTATAGACGAGCGTCGGTTCATGGTCCGGCCCGTTGGCGAACTGGCCCCATGCGTTGTATTCCATGCCGCGCGCGCCTTCGCGGTCGATCCAGTTGGGATAAGTCCGGCGAAGACCGGTATCCTTGACCGGTTCGTGCGCGTTGATGGCGATCCTGTACTTCGCGGCCGTCTCGACCACCTTGAGGTGATGCTCCACCTGACGCTGGCCGTCATGGTACTCCATGCGGGTCTCGCCGCGCTTGTCGCCAGGTGCGATGATCCCGCCGGCATCGGCCACGTAACCGGTCTTCACCGCATGCATGCCAAGCGACTGGTAGAGCTTCATCGCGTCTTCCAGCTGCGCTTCGTAATTGGCGATGTTGCCGCCGGTCTCGTTGTGGCCGATCAGCTGGACCTTCTGCTTCGCGGCATAGGCCGTCACGGCCTTGAGATCGAAGTCGGGGGTCGGCGCGGTGAAGCTGAAATCCTGCCCGTGGCCGAACCAGTCGCCGTTCCAGCCCTTGTCCCAGCCTTCGACCAGTACGCCGCCGAAGCCGTTCTTCGCGGCGAAATCGATGTACTGCTTGGTGCGCTCAGTGGTGGCCCCATGGCGCGGGCCCTCGGCCCAGGTCCAGTCACCGCGGATCATGCCCCACCAGATGCCGATGTACTTCATCGGCTTGAACCAGCTGACGTCGCCGATCTTGTTGGGTTCGTTGAGGTTGAGCTCGAGGTCGTTCTCGACCAGCCCCGCCGCATTGTCAGCCACGCGGACCGTGCGCCACGGCGTATTGAACGGCAGGTCGCGGATCACCCTCGCCCCGCGCGACGACGGCGCCAGCGTCGAGCGGAAAAGCTGCCCGTCGGCGCGCTTGAACCACATGCCGGAATAGCCGACCAGCGCGGCCTCGTGAAACGCAAGGTGCGTGCCGTCATCGAGGCGCATGGTGATCGGTGTGTGCGCGGTGGAAACAGCGTCGATCGGCGTCTTCTGGTAGACCTGCTCGTAGCGGTTCCATTCGCCGCCCGGAATCCACCAGGCCGTACCCGGCTGTGCGACGCTGAACTCGGTCCACTCGTCGGCGATCTTCATCGTCTTCATCGCCGGCTGCTCGGGCAGCTCGTAGCGGAAACCGAAGCCGTTATCGAACAGCCGGAAGCGCACGTTCATGCGGCGGGCGCCATAGTCGGCATTCTGTTCGAGCCGGACGAGCAGCTCGTTGTGGTGATCGCGCACGAAGCGGCGCTCGCCCCACGGCTGCTCCCAGGTGCTGTCCGCGCTGGCCGTCTCGGAGCCGGTGATGCGGAACCCGCGCACCATGGCGAGGCCGTCGGTCAGCGTGAAGCCCAGCTTGGAGGCGCCGATCAGCAGCTTGCCCTTGCGCGAGAGCGAGTAGGTCGCGCGGCCATCGTTGTCGGTGGTGACGGTGAGAACCAGCGAGCCATCCGGCGACGCTGCGGTGACGAGAGGACGCTGCGGCGGTGTCTGCGCCTGCACGGACGCAGGCAACAAGGCGGCGGCGACCAGTGCGCCGAGCATGGCCGTGCGGGACATTTGCAACATGATCGGGATCATTCCTCGATGAGCAGGGCGCCGAATGGCGGAAGCGTGCCGGGTGCGGCACCATTGACGGCGGACAGCACGCGGCCGGCAGGCGACGCGGCAGCCGGCCATGGCGCGGCGAAATGGCCGATGTTGAACACGGCGGTGACGCGCGAACCTGCCGCGCTGCGGCGGATGGCCAGAACATCACCGGCCGCGTGCAGGACCGTGAAATCCCCTGCCCGCAGCGCCGCATTCTCCTTGCGCAGCGCCAGCAGCGCGCGCGTCAGGTTGAGCAGCGAAGCCGGGTCGGCGTCCTGCAGATCGACCGCACGGGCGTGGTTGTCCGCGCCCAGCGGCAGCCACGGCTGGCCGGTGGTGAAGCCGCCCTGCTCGCTCTGCGCCTGCCACGGCAGCGGCGTGCGCGCGCCATCGCGCGAAAGCGTGAGCGGCCAGTTGGCAATCGCTTCGGGATCCTGGATCTGCTCGAACGGGATCTCGACTTGCGTGAGGCCTAGTTCCTCGCCCTGATAGACGATGATATTGCCGCGCAGCGATGCGAGCAGCATCGCCTTCATCCGCGCAAACGCCGGGACATCCTCCGGCGAGCACCAGCGCGACAGCGCGCGCGGCGCATCGTGGTTCTCGAACGCCCAGCTCGGCCAGCCCATCCCCGGCACATCGGGCCACTTGGCCTGGGTATCCGCCACCAGCTGCGGCGTCAGGCGGTCGGCATAGAGGAAATCGAAGCCGTAGGCGCTGTTGAGGCGGTCATCCCCCGCGGTGAATTCCTTCATCTCGGTCTCGGCCAGATCGCCGCCGACTTCAGCCACTGTGAACACCGCGCCATAGCGGTCGCACAGCGCACGCACGCGCTCGATGAAGCCGACAATGCCCGGGTGCGACTGGTTGTAGATCTTGAGCTGGTAGTCGAACGGCCGAGTCCTGCGGCGCCCGTCATAGGGCGCAGGCGGATTGTTGCGCAGCGCCGGGTCGTGCATCAGGAAGTTGAGCGCATCGATGCGGAAGCCGTCGACACCGCGGTCCAGCCAGAACTTCATCACGCCGAGCAGCGCGTCCTGAACCGCCGGGTTATGCGCATTGATCTGCGGCTGGCTGCTCAGGAAATTGTGCAGGTAATACTGGCAGCGGCGCGCGTCCCACGTCCACGCCGGGCCGCCGAAGACGGACTGCCAGTTGCTGGGGGGTGAGCCGTCTTTCTGCGGATCGGCCCAGACGTACCAGTCGGCGCGCGGGTTGTCGCGGCTCTGCCGGCTTTCCTCGAACCACGGATGCTGATCCGAGGTATGGGCATAGACCTGATCGATGGTGACCTTGAGGCCCAGTTCATGCGCGCGCTCGACCATGCGATCGAAATCGGCGAGCGTGCCGAAAATCGGATCGACGTCGCAGTAATCGGCCACGTCATAGCCGAAATCGCGCATCGGCGAGGTGAAGAACGGCGAGACCCAGATCGCATCGACACCCAGCGCCGCCACGTGATCAAGCCGCGCGGTGATGCCGGGGAGATCGCCTATGCCGTCGCCGTTCGCATCGCAGAAGCTGCGCGGATAGATCTGATAGATCGCCGCGCCGCGCCACCACGGCAATTCTTGCGCGGCAGGAGCAGGGTGGGCTTTGGCGTTCGCTTTGGTCATCTGGTAGTCTGGGTCCCTGGGGAGGAAGGGAGAAGGCGGCACACCGCGCTGCCGAACGCGGGGAGATCGAGCGTGACGCTGCCCGGCGCGGAAACGCGCGCCGGACACGCGCCGAACAGCGTTTCGAGCGTTTCGGTTGATGTGCCGACCACGGTGGCGGCTTGGATCGGCGCATTGGAGGTGTTGAACGCGATCAGATATTCCGCGCCGGTCGCGGGATCGAAGCGCGAAACGCTGAACAGGCCCGGCTTCTCCGCATACCCGCGCACGATCTGCCGCCCGCGCGCCAAGGCAGGATGGGCCGTGCGCAAGGCGGCAAGCGCGCGGATCATGCGGTAGAACGGGTGCGCCGGATCGAAGTGATCAGCGGCCGCCGGGCGCGCCGCATCGAGCAGCGGATTGTCGAGGTAGCTCGCCGTGCGCGACGGGAACATGTCCTCGCGCGCGTCGGTGTCGTTGCCGTCGCCGACGAAGCCCTGTTCATCGCCGTAGTAGATCACCGGCGAGCCGCGCAGCGTGAGCAGCATGACATGGGCAAGGCGCACGCGCGCTTCGAGTTCGGCCTGGCCGATCCCCGGCATATCGTGGCGGATCAGCGAGGAAAACCGCCCCATGTCGTGGTTGCCGAGGAAGGTCGGCATCGCCAGCGCAGCCTGTTCGCCGCCTTCGTAGAGCACGTCGCCGTCGAACAGTTCGGCCAGCACGTTCGTGCCCTTGCCCTGCGCCAGAACCGCGCGGACCGAGCCCTCGAAGGCGAAATCGAGCACTGCCGGATAACCGTCGCGCCGGGTGTACTGGGCAATGTAGCCGTTCCCCGGCTCCTCGCGCGCGACTTCGCCGAAGATCGTGAAGTTGGGGATGCCCCTCGCCTTGGCCGCTTCAAGCATGGGCGGGATGAACGCCTGCCAGAAGCCGGGATCGACATGCCGCGCGGTGTCGATCCGATAGCCGTCGATGCCGAAATCCTCGATCCATTGCCGGTAGATAGCAATCATGCCCTCGCGGACGCGGGGATGTTCGGTGAACAGATCATCCAGACCGACGAAATCACCGAAACGGCTGCTCTCGCCGGTAAAGGTGGTGTTGCCGCGGTTGTGATAGAACGCCGGGTCATTGAGCCACTCGGGCACCTTCACATGGCTCTCGTCCGCAGGAACGAAGGGCGTGTAGGCGAAGGCGGGATCGGTCAGCCTGGCGAAGTTGTCGGCGGTTGAATCCTCGTCGCCCGCAAAACCCGGATTGATCGCTGTGCCCGCGGTGCCGCCCTTGCGGGAGTAGGGATAGTCGGCGCGGCTGCGATAGGGAAAGCCGCCGTCCGCCGCGCGCTCGCGGTACTGGATCACATCCGCCGTGTGATTGGCGATGATGTCCATGTAGACCTTCAGCCCGCGGGCATGGGCGGCATCGACCAGCGCCTTGAAGTCCGCGTTCGTGCCGAAATGGGGATCGACGCGGGTGAAATCGGTGATCCAGTAGCCGTGATACCCGGCGCTTTCCTGCCCGGGCGCGCCTTGCACCGGCTTGTTCTTGAACACCGGGCCGACCCAGACCGCCGTCGCGCCCAGCCCCTTGATGTAGTCGAGCCGCTGGATCAGGCCCTTGAGATCGCCGCCGTGGTAGAAACCCTTGGCGGCAGGATCGAACCCGGTCTTGAGCCAATCCCCCTTGAGCCCGCCGCGATCATTGGCCGGATCGCCGTTTTCGAACCGGTCCGGCAGCAGGAAATAGATGAGCTCACCCGCCGCGGGGCGCGCGCGCACCGCATCGAACGACACCTGCGCATGGACCGGCGCGCTTGCAGCCGCCAGCGCAGCCATCACGGCAAGGCGGGCCCGGCGCTTCACGCCGCAGCACCCATCTTGAGCGGCGGGGCGGCGCAGTGGCGCGCGATAAACTCGGCATGGCCCGGATAGCGCTCGACTTCGCGGCGATAGAGCCCGTTCAGCGTCTCGAGATAGCCCTTGAGATCGGCCTCGCTGATCGTTTCCGCCAGCGCGTGGCTGCGCTCCGGGACAATCCCCTGCCCGGCCATGACCTGAAACCAGCCCACTTCGCTGAACAGCTCGTCGCCATGCCGGAAGATATGGCCGTTCGCGCGGAACAGCTCGATCCGCTCGGCCAGACTGTCCGGCAGCGCCATGTTGCGCATGGCCTGCCAGAACGGATCGAGCCGCTGGTTCACGTGATAGTGCAACACGATGAAATCGCGGATGCGCTCCATCTCGAAGGTGAATTGCCGGTTGTATTCATCGCGCGCGGCCTGCGTCTGGTCCTTGCCGGGCAGGAACTTGAGAATGCGCGAGATCGCGGACTGGATCAGGTGAATGCTGGTCGATTCCAGCGGCTCGAGGAATCCGCTCGAAAGCCCCACCGCGATCACGTTGCCCCGCCACGCCTCGGCACGGCGGCCGGTGGTGAAGCGGATGGGCCTGGGATCGGCGAGCGCGGGCGCGTCGAGATGCGCAAGGAGGCTTTCCGCCGCCGCCTCATCCGAAGTGAACGTGCTGCAATAGACCCGGCCATTGCCGGTGCGGTGCTGCAGCGGAATGCGCCACTGCCAGCCTGCGTCATGCGCGGTCGCGCGGGTATAGGGAGTGAAATCCTCGACCCGGCCGCTCGGCACCGCCAGCGCGCGGTCGCAGGGGAGCCAGTTCGTCCAGTCGATATAGCCGCTGCCCATGGCGCCGCCGATCAGCAGGCCGCGAAAACCTGTGCAGTCGATGAACAGATCGCCGGCGATTTCCTCGCCGGAGGTCAGCACCAGCTGCGTGATATCACCGCTGAGCGGATCGTGCCGGATTTCGGCAATCTTGCCTTCACGGCGCGTCACTCCCCGGCTTTCCGCGAACTGGCGCAAGAAGGCGGCATAGAGCCCCGCATCGAAGTGGAACGCGTGCGGCATCTCGGGAACATTGCGGCTGGTCAGCGGTGCCCCGCGATGCATGCGGCCGGCATGTGCGGCCACATCATTGATCGCATAATCGCCATGCGGCCCGGCAAGGCCGAGACGGCGCGCACGCGACCAGTAATGATGGAACGCGCAGAGCCCGACATCGCGGCCGACATCGCCGAAGGCATGCATGTAGCGCTCGCCGGGAGCGCCCCAGCCCACGAACTCGATCGCCAGCTTGAAGGTGGCCTGCGTGGCGCGGATGAACGCGTCCTCGTCGATCCCCAGCGCCTGGTTGAACATGCGGATCTGGGGGATCGTCGCCTCGCCGACGCCGACGGTGCCGATCTCCTCGGATTCGACAAGCGTGACGGTGAAGCCGGTATCGAGGAAATGGCCCAAGGCGGATGCAGCCATCCAGCCAGCGGTCCCGCCACCAGCCACGACGATGCGCACGGGGCCAGGGGTGCTGGCGCTACCGCTGGTCTCAGTGCTGCTCATCGCAGGCTCCTCGCGTGAGGGTAGAAAGGGGACGCCGGGCGGCCAGGGCCGAACGTGGCAGGCGCGGCGGTTCGGGCGCGGCTGACCGACCCGCGATCAGCCTGCCAGTGCTTGGTAGGGGTATCAGGCATCGGGCGAAGGTACCGGGCGGATGGTCTTGCAGCAAGCCATCCGCCCGAACCCCGCATAGGTATTAGAACTTGTAGCTCACGCTGACATAGTACTCGCGGCCGTAGCGCTGATAGTCGATCACCTGGCGCACGTCGTCGTTCTGATAGGTGATGAACGGACGATCGGTAAGGTTGCGCGCCTGGAACAGGACCGAGAGGCCTTCGAGCGTCGTACCGGGCTGGAAGTCATACCCGATCTGGGCGTCGAGGATGCCTTCCGCCTTCGCCGTGCGGTAGGTCGGGTTGGCCGACAGACCCGCGACTTCGGCGAGGAACTTCGAGCGGTAGCGATACGAAGCACGCGCCTGGATGCCGTGCTTTTCGTAGTAGATCGAAGCGTTCGCCACCCAGTCCGAAAGGCCCGGCAACGTGATCGGGTTGCTGTTGTCGCCGAGACGGATCGTGCTGTCGGTATAGGATCCGCTGCCATAGAAGCCGAAGCCGTCAAGCGAAGGCGTGAGCAGCGAGAAGGGCAGCGAAACGGTGAGTTCCGCACCCTTGAGCGAGCCGCGACCGTCGTTGAGCGGCTGCGAAACCACGCCGACCGTCGTCGCAAGCTGGTTGCGGATCGCGGCGGGCAACGAGGCCGCCACGGCGGCAAAGTCGAACGGCAGGTTGCGCTGCGGGTTCACGAAATCCGTAAGCCGCTTGTAGTAACCGGCCAGCGACACATAGCCGCCCTTCGGGAAGTAGTGTTCGACCGAGAGGTCCACGTTCGCGGAACGATACGGCCGCAGCTGCGCATTGCCGCCGGTCGACTGGAAGAACGGCCGGGTCGGATCGCTCGAGCCGATGTTCTGGAAGTTGAAGTTCAGTTCCTGGTTCACGCGCTCCTGATCGAGGCGCGGACGAACCATGCTGAGCGACGCGGCCAACTTCACATAAGTCGAGTTGGCGACTTCCAGCGCAAAGTTGGCGCTGGGCAGGATGCGCCAGAACTTGTCACCACCGGTTGCGGGAACCACCAGCACATCGCCGGTCGCCGAGTCAAAGCGCGAGATCGAACCCCTCGAGCTCTGGTCGGTATAGACCGCCTGCACACCGATCGAGCCGGTCAGCTTCTTGCCGGCGACATCGCCGTCAAGCTTGATCATGCCGTAGGCGGTCCACACCTTTTCCGTGACGGTGTTGTCACGCACCAGCGAGACCGGGCGGTTGTCGAAGACCGATGCAAGCGAGTTGTTGACGAGGTAGATCGGATCGAGCGCGAGCATCTGCGGCACGCCGAGGTAGGCAAGCGGCACGGTGCCGATGACGGCCTGGTCCGGGATCGGCGCGAACTGCGGCGTACCGCTGTCCACCGAGCAGTTGCTGCCGGCGCCCTTGGGGCACAGGAAGAACGAGGTGAACGCCGAGACCTTCTTGCGGCGGCTGTAGTTGCCGCCGATCTGCCAGCCCGAGAGCACACCCGCATCGTCGATCTTGCCTTCGAGGTCGGCGCGCAGCGAGATGAGGTCGTCCTTGAACTTCGGACGGTTGAGGAAGCCCGCCTGAACCACGGCACGCGTACCGTTGTAACCCCAGCCACGCGGATCGGTGATGCCGAAGATGTTGCGGTCGGTGTAATCGAGCGTCGGCACGATATTGAAGGTGCCGTTGGGATTGGCCGAAATGCGCAGCGTGTCCGACGGGCCGGTCGCACCGTAGCCGGTGCCGGTGTAGGTCTCGAGCAGGTCGTCGGTGCGCTTGGCGAGGCTGTAGGCCGCGTCGACCGTCAGGTTCAGCTTGTCGTTCAGCTTGATCTGGTTGTTCCAGCCCACCGAGAAGTTGTCGGCATCACGGAAGTTGCGGTCGTTGCGCTGGACGGCATGAACACCCGTGACGGTCGCGTTCGTGACGAAGCCGCCATTGACCGTGTAGCCGGGCTGCACGGTTGCGCCCGAACCCCAGGCCGGGGCGATCGGGAATTCGATGCCGCGCAGCAGCTGGGTTTCCTTGAACTTCGCGTAGAGCACGTCGAGGGTCGAGTGGAAGTTGTCGCTCGGCTGGTACTCGAGGGTCGCCACCGCGCCGTAGCGCTGCAGCTTGTTCGACTGGACGTAGGGCTTGGCGCCGCCGAGGAACAGGTTGCCGCCCGCGCTGCCTTCGTTCGGGAAGCCCCAGGCATTGTAGCGCTCGATCTGCGTCGGCGCGCTCGTCGCCGAAACGCCGATGGCGATGCCGAAGGTGTCATTGGCGAACTTGTCGACATAGGTCGCCGTGGCGCGATAGCCATAGCGGGTGCCATCGGGGTTGAGCTTCTGCTGCTCGTTCAGCTGGCCGCGCAGCTGCAGCGCAATGATACGGTCCTTCTGCGCCAGCGGGCGCAGCATGCGCAGGTCGACCGTACCGGCGATACCGGCAGCAACCAACGACGGGGTCGGGGCCTTGTAGACGACGACGTTCTTGAAGAATTCGGCCGGGTACTGGTCGTACTCCACGCCGCGGTTGTCACCCACGGTGACTTGCTCGCGGCCGTTCAGCAGGGTGGTGCCGAAGTCCGGGCCAAGGCCGCGGATCGAGAGGCGCTGGTCGCGGCCTTCAAGGCGCTGCGAGGTGACGCCGGGCAGGCGGGCCAGCGAGTCCGCGATCGACACGTCGGGCAGCTTGCCGATGTCTTCGGACGACAGCGCTTCGACGATCGTCGGCGCAACGCGCTTGATCGAGGCCGAGGCGTTCAGCGAGGCGCGGTAGCCGGTGACGACGATGGCGCCATCGTCGGCGGCGGGTGCTTCGGCCGAAGCCTGCGGCGCGGCTTCCTGCGCGAAGGCAGGTGCAGCAAGAGCAGCAGCGGTCAGCGCGATCGCCGAACTGCCAAATGCAAAAAGGGTGTGCTTAGCCATGGAAATCAGATCTCCCCCATGCGGCCGGATCGTGGCCTCGACGTTGTCGGAACACGGTTTTTCCGGGTTCAGTACGGGGTGCTGGGTAGAACCGGCGTTGATGGATACGAATATGGCATACGTATACCATCGGGATTCCGCGGGCTTAGCGCCTTGAAGTGACACCGAATTGCCACGGTCGAAGCTCCGAAAATCGATGCAAACAGCTGAGTCCTTGGGGGCAATTGCGTCCATGCATTTTCATGCGTAGGTTACGCCGCTAGCTGATCGTTGGGAAAAACCACGGCGGCGCGGGAGGAGGTTGCAAGCGATGGGCCGCAGGCCGTCCAACAAGCCGACCAGTTTCGACATCGCCTATCTGGCGGGCGTTTCGCAGCCGACCGTGAGCCGTGCCCTGCGCGGCAGCAAGTCGGTCAGCCTCGCCACGCGCCAGAAGATCGAGGCGATCGCCCGCCAGCTCGGCTACACCGTCGACAAGAACGCCTCGTCCTTGCGCTCGCAGCGTTCGAATACGCTGGCGCTGCTGTTCTTCGAGGATCCGACGCCGGACGAATCCGGCATCAATCCGTTCTTCCTCGCGATGCTCGGTTCGATCACCCGGCATTGTGCGGCGCGCGGGCTGGATCTGCTGATCTCGTTCCAGCGGCTCGATGACGACTGGCACAAGCGCTACCAGGACAGCCACCGGGCCGACGGGCTGATCCTGCTCGGCTACGGCGACTATACACTCTACGAAAGCCGCCTGCGACAATTGGTGCGCAGCGGCGCGCATTTCGTGCGCTGGGGCGCGGTGGAGCCCGATACGATCGGCGCGACGGTAGGCTCGGACAATTTCGGCGCGGGACGGCTGGCCGGCGAGCATCTGCTGGCGCGCGGACGGCGGAAAATCGCGTTTCTGGGCCAGGCGGACAGCCACTATCCCGAGTTCAAGAACCGCTACGAAGGCCTTGTCCGCGCGGTCGAGACGGCGGGGCTGACGCATGATCCGGAACTGGTGGTGCCTGCCATTTCCTCCGAGGAACTGGGCTATCAGGCTGCGAAGAAGCTGCTCGCCGGCGGCAAACCGTTCGATGCGATCTTTGCTGCAAGCGACCTCATCGCCATCGGCGCCATGCGCGCACTGGGAGAAGCGGGCCTCAGCATTCCGGGCGATGTCGCGGTGGTCGGTTTTGACGATATTCCGGCCGCCAGCCTGACCTCGCCGCCGCTGACGACGGTGATGCAGGACATGCGCCACGCCGGGGTCGCGCTGGTCGAAACGGTCATGGCGCAGGTCGAGGACAAGCCCCGCCCCTCGCCCTTCCTGCCCACGCGGCTGGTCGTGCGCGGCAGCACCGGCGGGTGATCCTGCGCAGCATATTTATGCGCAGCAAATGGATGACATTCGTATGCATTGCTGCCCGCGCTGCGATGCTGGCCTAGGGTTGGCCCGAGAAAACAAGGCAAAGGCCTGCGCTTTGCAGCGCATGGGGGAGCTGAAAACCGCGTGACAACCCGCCCAAAACCGCAGCAGTCCTTCTGGGGACTGTGGAACGTGAGCTTCGGCTTCTTCGGCATCCAGCTCGCGTTCGGGCTGCAGAACGCCAATGTCAGCCGGATTTTCCAGTCGCTCGGCAGCAGTGTCGACAATCTCGCCTTCCTCTGGATCGCCGGGCCGGTGACAGGCCTCATCGTGCAGCCGCTGATCGGGCATTACTCCGACCGGACCTGGGGCCGGTTCGGGCGGCGGCGGCCTTATTTTGTTGCAGGTGCCGTGCTTTCCGCGCTCGCACTGCTGGGCCTGCCCCAAGCCGGAGTCCTGCTGCTCGCCGCGGGATTCCTCTGGCTGCTCGATGCCTCGCTCAATGTCGCGATGGAGCCGTTCCGTGCCTTTGTCGGCGACATGACGCCGGACGACCAGCGCGCGCAGGGCTTTGCGCTGCAGACCTGGTTCATCGGCGCGGGTGCGGTGATCGGCAGCGTGCTGCCGGCGGTTTTCGCGCACCTCGGCATTGCCAATACAGCGCCCGAAGGCGTGGTGCCGGATTCAGTCCGGCTCAGCTTCTTTATCGGGGCGGCGGCGATGGTGCTGGCCGTGGCGTGGACAGCCTTTACCGTGCGCGAATACAGCCCCGAGGAAATGGCGGCATTCGGCGGCGAGAGCCATGCTGCGCCCGGATCGCAGCCGCTCGTTTATTCTTCGCGCGGACCGCTTTGGCTTGCGCTCGGTGCAATGCTGCTCGCGGTCGTCGGCGAATTGGAACTCGACAAGCAGCTCTATGTGCTGGGCGGCGGGCTCGTGGCGTTCGGTCTTGCCCAGATCGTGCTGCGCGCGCTGCAGGCCAAGGGCGCGCTGGCCGAGATCATGAGCGACCTGGCGCAGATGCCCGCGCAGATGCGGCAGCTGGCGGTGGCGCAGTTCTTCACTTGGACCGCGCTGTTCATCCTGTGGATCTACACGACGCCGGTGGTGACCAAATATGCTTTCGGCGCGACGGATACGACCGGTGCGGCCTACAATGCCGGGGCCGACTGGGTGGGCGTGATGTTTGCCTTCTACAACGGCGTTGCTGCACTGGCCGCGTTCCTGCTGCCGGTGCTGGCGAAGCGGATCGGCAATGCGCGCACGCATGCGCTCTGCCTTCTCGGCGGCGGTGTGGGGTTCCTGCTGCTGCTCGTGCTGCGCGACCAGTGGTCGCTCCTGCTGCCGATGATCTTCGTCGGGGTGGCCTGGGCTTCGATCCTCGCCATGCCCTATGTGATCCTCACCCGCGTGCTGCCGCCGCACAAGTTCGGCATCTACATCGGCGTGTTCAACGTGTTCATCGTCGTCCCGCAGCTGATGGTCGCAACGATCATGGGCGGGGTGATCCGCAGCTTCTTCCCCACCGATCCCAAGTGGACCATGCTGGTCGGCGCTGTCGTCATGGCAGCCGCAGCATTTGCCATGCTGCGCGTGCGGGAGGACAAGCCCGCCTAGTACTGGAAGGCGGCTTCGGGCACGGCGCTCATCAAAAGCTCATGGCGCTCGCGCATCTTGTCGCGGAATTCGCCGTGGGTCATGATGTAGAGCCGGTTGGCGAGAATGCCGTCCGCGACAATTTCGCCGACCACTTCGGGATCCATCCAGTCGTCACCCGGCGGACGGTCGAGCAAGGTCGCCTCGCTCAGCGTGAAGCCACTGCCCTGCCGCAAGTGGGCCGGGCGATTGAGCGCCGCCTCGTGGATATTCGAGCGCACGAAGGCCGGGCACAGGACGGACATACCGATGCCCTTGCCCGCCAGTTCCTCGCGCATGTTCTCGGACAGGTTGAGCACGGCGGCCTTGCCGGCCGCATAGATCGCGAAGTTGGCCGGCATGCGCACCGCCGCTGCCAACGACGAGACGTTGACGACATGCCCGCCCCGGCCATGCGCGATCATGCGCGGCAGGAAGCTCTGCAAGCCGTTGATCACCCCGCCGAGATTGACGCCGAGACCGTAGTCCCAATCGGCATAGCCTGCTTCGAGTACCGGGCCTTCGACGCCTACCCCGGCATTGTTGACGAGTACGTCCACCCCGCCGAGTTCGATATCCATGCGCTCTGCCACGGCGGCGAAGGCGGCGCGGTCCGTGACGTCGAGCTGAAGCGCCGCGACGCTGCTGGCGAACCCGGCCTCCCGGACTTCGCGCAGCGCGCGGTCGATATGGTCGGTTCTGAGGTCCGCGATCACCACGAAAGCGCCGCGCTTGGCGAGGGCCTTGACCACACCGAAGCCGATCCCGCTGGCCCCGCCGGTGACGAAGGCGCGCTTGTCGTGGAAGGTGCGCATTGCGAAAAAGCCTCCCCTCGCCTCAGCCCCGATAGATCCAGTAGCGCGGCCCGAAGCGCGCCTCGAGCTGGGCAAGCTTCGCCTTGTGGATGGCCTGGATCGCGGCAGGCGTTGTCGCTTCGTCGGGCGAGACTTCCTCCAGTTTCACGCTGGTTGGGTCTTCATAGAGGTGTTCGCCGGCAAGCCGCGCCTTGTCGTCATAGGGCCAGATGAAGGCCTGCCGACTGGAGACGTGGTAGAGCGCGTCCGCCTTGGGCGCGTCATAGCCCATGGCGGCAAGGTCGGCGCCCTTGGCGAGCTGGTGGAAGGTGATCTCGTCGCAGATGCCCCAGTCGTTCACGGCGAGGCGGTCGTCCGAATGCCACAGCACGGCCTGCCCGACGCTGTTGTAGAATCCCTTCACGCCGTCCTTGCCTTCGATCACGGCTGGGTTGGCGCCCCAGGTCACGCGGTAGACGGGGTGGTCCACCATCATGTCGCTGGCGGTAATATCGTCATAGAGCCCGGCGCCTTCGAGGTGCACATGGCGCCAGAAATTGAGCAGGATCGCGCGGTGCAGCGGGTTCTTGGTTGCGTTGTAGAGCGCCTCGGTCGGGTTCATGCATTCGAATACCGCGCGCTCGATGGCGTTGGTCGGGATCGTGGTGACGAGGTTCATCGGGTTGTCCTCACACTATCGTTTCAGGCGCCGGGTTCGATCAGCACCTTGCATTGTTCGGTGCGGCGGCGGAGCGCTTCGAACACGGTGGGGGTCTGGGCGAGCGAAATGGTTTCGGTGATCAGCAGGCGCGGTTCGGCCGCGCCCCGGTCGAGCGCATCCAGAGCCGCCTGGTATTCGTGGGTCGTGAAGAACGCCGAGGTGATGAGGCGCACTTCCTTGGAAAGCATCGCAAAGCTGTTGAAGGTATCGGGCACGGTACACAGGCCCAGCAGCACGATGGAGCCGCGCGCGCGCACTTGCTCGACCGCCTGCGCGATAAGGCCCGGAACACCTACGCATTCGAATACCACGTCCGCTTTGCCGCCGAGGGCACGTTCTGCAGCGCCCAGCGGATCATCGCGATCGGCGATGAAATCGTGCGCGCCCATGCTCAGCGCGCGCTCCTGCTGCCAGGTGGCGACATCCTGCACGACGACGCGCCCAGCGCCCATGCGCCGGGCCCAGAACGCGGTCGCGAGGCCGATGGGGCCGGCGCCGAGGATCAGCACCTTGTCGCCGATGCGCAGGCCCGCCATTGCCACGCCGTGGAGCGCCACCGCCAGCGGCTCGATGATCGCGCCATCGGCGAGGCTGGCGGATTTCGGGAGCTTCACGCACTGGTTCGGCAAGGTGAGCGCATATTCGGCATAGCCGCCGCCCTGCAGGCCAAACCTGTCGCACCACGAGACGTTGCCGGCGAGACAGGCCGGACATGTGCCGCAGCTTTTAAGCGGACTGACAGCAACCAGATCGCCCTTGACGAGGCCTTCAACGCTCTTCCCGAGTTCGACCACTTCGCCTGCAAACTCATGGCCAAGGATCGAGCCCGCGCCCTGCCCGTAGGCCGGGTCTTCGGTCATATGCAGATCGGAACCGCAGATGCCGCAGCGACCGACCTTGACCACGACCTCACCCGCGCCCGGCACCGGATCGGCCACTGTTTCGATGACGAGTGGCTTGTGCAGGCCCTGCATGACGGCGGCGCGCATGGTCGTTGCTCCTCAGTGCGCGGTCTGGCCGCCATCGATTGCGATGGTCGCGCCATTGATGAAGCTTGCGGCATCCGAGAGAAGGTGCAGCACGGTGCCCGCGATTTCCTCAGGCTGCGCCGCGCGGCCGCTGACGTTGCCCGCAAAGAAGGCAGCGCGGAAGTTCGGGTCATCGGCCCAGTGCTGCGTCATCGGGGTGACGACGAAGCCCGGCGCGATGGCGTTCACACGGATGTTCGCTTGCGCGTACTCCACCGCCGCCGCCTTGGTGAGGCCCGATACGGCGTGCTTCATCGCGCAGTAGACGCTCATGTTCGGGTCCGCGATCAGCGCGCCGACCGAGGCGGTGTTGACGATCGCGCCGCCGCCGACTTTCAGGAAATGGCGGATTTCCGCCTGCATGGCAAAGAACACGCCCTTGAAGTCGACGTCGATGGCGAGGTTCATTTCCTCCGGCGTGACTTCATGGATCGGGCGCTGCGGGGGGAGAACGCCGGCGTTGTTGAACGCCGCATCCATCCGGCCGTAGCGCTGGACGCAGGCGGCGACGAGCGCGTCCATCGCGGCAGCGTCGGTCACGTTGGCCTGGCAGAACGAGGCCTCGCCGCCAGCCTGCTTGATGATCGCGACGGTTTCCTCGGCGCGCTGGTCGACATCGCCGATGATGACCTTGGCGCCCTTGCCGGCGAGAGCGATGCAGGCGGCGCGGCCGATGCCGGTCGCGCCGCCGGTGACGAGAATGGCTTTATCCCTGAACGTCATTCCGTCCATGCCGCCTGCTCCCCCTTGGCAACGCGCGAGGAATTGCCGAGCAGGAAATCGCCGAGCACGTCGACCGCGTCCGGAAAGGCCTTCTTCACGCGGGCGGCAAGGTCTGCGCTGTCCTTCGAGGCGGCGACCAGCTTGGGCCACTCGGCGATATAGCGCCGCGTGAACTCGAGGCCCGAGGGATCGTCCGGCAGGCCCGGCTTGTTGTGCCCGGCAACGACGATCTCGGGCTTGAGCGCGATGAAGCTGTCATTGGCCTTGCCCCAGGCGGCGATGGCGGCGGCGTCATGTTCGCCCATCCACAGGAACATCTGGTTGTAGACGAGATCGCCCGGGAAGAGCGCCTTGATCGAAGGCGCCCAGAGCGCGGTGGCATGGACATGGTCGCCCTGCACCGGGCCGAGGACCTTGAGTTCCTTGCCCTCGAGCATGATCGTGTCGCCCTCCAGCGCGGCAGGCGCGGTGGGGTGGCGGGGCGAATTGACGCCGAGCACCGGATACCAGCGCTTCACCTTATAGGGCAGCGAGCGCCAGATATCGGCGGCGACGACCGGGTGCGCGACGATCTTGGCATCGGGGAAGGCATCCTGCAGCACTTCCATCGCGAAGAAGTGATCGGGATGGTCGTGCGTGATGAAGATCGTGGTGAGGTGCTTGCCGCTGTCGAGCACCATCGCGACGACGCGGTGCGCATCGGCCCGGGTGAACGGCGCATCGACCAGCACCGCATCCTTCTCGCCCTTGATCAGCGCGATATTGGCAAAGAGCGAGCCGCCGCTGGTGCGAAGGCTTTCGACCGTGAGCGGCTTTTCCTGCGCATGCGCGGTGGTTGCAAGCAAGGCGCAGCCAAGCGCGAGAAGCGTTTTCCTGATCATCACAGAATTCCTGACTTTCCGGGGGCGAGGATGTGGTTGGGATCGAGCGCGTGCTTGAGCTTGGCGTTGAAGGCGCGGTTCACCGTGCCGAACTGCTCGGCGACAAGGTCCATGGCGTGGACGCCGGTGCGGTAGCTGGCCCAGCCTCGTTCGCCGAAGCCGGTCACGAGCTCGCGGTAGCAATCGTCGGCGCGCTTTTCCTCGGCGGGGTCCGACTTGTCGTAGAGCAGCGCGATGATGTGGTGCAGTTCGCGGCTGCCGATGGCGAAGGCGGCGGTATAGTCGAAACCGTGCTTGCCCAGGATCTGTTTGGCGAGTTCGACCTGTCCTTGCGTCTCGCTGCCCTTGGCGGGCGCAACGGGCGCAAACCACGCAAGGCCGCCGCCGTTTCCGCGCCAGCGTGCCAGGCCAATTTCGTCGAGGTTGAGCCCGCCCTGCATGAGCGTGGCGTGGTGGTGGAACCAGGGGTTGTCACCCATTTCGGCCTCGGTCAGCACCTCGCCGTCAATCGCTGCAAAGGCGGCACGGATGATCTTCTCGCTTTCGGCGATCATCCCTTCGGTGCCGTAGAGCGCGATATAGGTGTTCCACATGCCGAGGTTGTTGGCCGTCGCGGCTTTGGAAACCGCTTCGTCGGTAATCGGTCCCGCTCCGTCCCACACCTCGCTGCGCCGCTTGAACATGGCGAGCTGGTAGGCGCCGCCCATCATCAACACCACGTTGGGCACGATGTTGGCAATGCGCAGCGGGCGCATGGCTTCGACGATGCGGGCGACGTCTTCCATCTTCTTGTGGCGGACGACGAAGGGCTTGTAGACCGGGGGCTGCGGCATCAGCCACATGCCCATCTTGGTCACCACGCCGAAGTTCGACTGGGTGAACAGGCCGTCGAGGTAGGGTCCGTAGCCCCACTTGAACGCCTGCCAGGCGGAGGGGTTCTTGGTCGAACCCATGCCGGTGCGCAGGATCTCGCCGTCCGCGAGGACGACTTCCATGCCGCATTGGACCATGAAGTGCTCGCCATAGGGCGTATAGCCGACGCCGCGATCGAGCGTGTTGCCGACGGGGCTGGCGATGGGGCCGACGGTCGGCACGTCGATCCACAGCGGGATGTTGTTCTCGACGAGGTAGTCCTTGAGCTGGCGGTAGGTGACGCCTGGTTCGACCAGCGCGGTGCACAGCTCGGTATCGACCGAGAGGATGCGGTTCATGCGCTTGAGATCGAGCACCATCTGACCAGGGGCGGCGGTGGTCGTCTGGCCGTAGCCCATGTTCTTGCCGGTGGAGACCGGCCAGATCGGCTGGCGGAACTGGTTGGCGATCTTCACGATGGCCTGCACCTGCTCCACGCTCTCCGGGCAGACCGCGCCTACAGGGACGTGCTTGCCATAAGGATCGGGGGTGTAGGACTTCTTCCACGGCGACACGGCTTCAGGATCGGCGAAGACCCACTCCGCGCCGACGACCTTGCGCATGGCGGCGACAGCGCCCGCGAAATCGCGCTTCTTCACGCCGGGGGCGAGGACGGCCTTGGCCTTGGCTCCGGTCCCGAGACCGACAGCGGCGGCGCCTGCAGCTGCGCCGCCCAGCAGCGAGCGGCGATCGACATTGACGGTCATTGGCCTTTTTCCTTGGGGTCAGCGCTGCTCATTTCGACCCATGCGGCCAGAGCCTTGAGTTCGGCGGGGGAGACTTCGGTGGGGCGGAAAGCGGGCATCGCGTTCTGGCCATGGCGGACGATGTATTCGACCGCCGAGGCGGGAAGCGCCCTGCCCCGGATCACCGGGCCGACGTTCTTGCCGTGGCAATAGCCGCAGACGGCGCCATAGACCTGTTCGGGGCTGCGCTGGGCCTGCACTTCGCCCAATTTCTGGGCCGCATTGGCAGTGCCAGCGAGCGCGAGGCCCGCGGCGAGGAGGGCAATTCGCTTCACTGATATTTCCCCAGCATCATGCCGCCATCGATCACGACGTGGCTTCCGGTCATGTAATCCGACGCATCGGAGGCGAGCAGCAGCGCGAGTGGCTTGAGCTGGTCGGTCTCCGCCACCGAGCCCAGCGGCACGATGGCATCCCAGGCCTTGCGCGCCACGGGGTCCTTCTTGAGCCAGCCTCCGCCGATGTTGGTGACGAAGGGCCCGGGCGCGATGGCATTGATGCGGATGCGGAACTCGGCGAGTTCCAGCCCCAGCGCGCGCACCATGTGCAGCACGCCCGCCTTGGCCGGCATATAGGGCAGGCCGACGATGGGCTCGGTGACGAGGCCGGCGTTAGACGCGGTGCAGATGATCGAGCCGCCGCTGCGGCCATTGGCGCGGCCGGGCTGTTTCATCACGCGCACGGCATTGCTCACGGTGTAGAACACGCCCGAAAGGTTGACCGAGATCGACTTGTCCCAGCGTTTGGGGTCGTAGGTATCGACCTGCCCATCGGGATTGCGGTGCCCGGCGGGGTTCCAGAAGCCCGCGCCGGTATCGATGCCTGCGTTGGCGAAAGCGATGTCGAGACCGCCGTAGGCCTTGGCATGGGCATCAAAGGCGGCGGTTACGGCATCGAAATCCGACACATCGAGGCGGTCGTTGCGGACTTCATGACCCGCTTCCTTGAGGCGGGCGGCTTCGCGCTCGGCGCCTTCGCCGTCGATATCGGTCAGCGTGACCATCGCGCCGGCTTCCGCCATCGCTTCGGCATAAGCGAGGCCGATGCCAGATGCCGCGCCGGTGACGAGCGCAGAGCGGCCCTTGATGTCAAAGCGGTCCAGAATTGCCATTGTTTATCTTGTCCTCTCCTGCTGCAGCGGCCCTATTCGGCGGCCTGCTCTTGTCGTTCGCGGTCTATCAGCCGTTGCAGCATGCGCCGCGCGCGCACGCCGCCGCCGTCTCCATTCAGGATGACCGGGCGCAGCTCCCAGAAATCGCCCCCGCGCATCAGGCGGTGGCTGTCGCGGATCAGCGGCATGTCTTCCTGCTCGAAGGCGAACTCGAGCGCGGCGCGCATCCCTGCGGTGAACTCGGCATCGCCCAGCGCGAAATCGCGTGCGGTGGCCCAGAAATAGTGTGTGGTATCAGATGTTTCGGGCGTGAAAGCGTGGAGCGAGGGGAGCAGCGTGCAATCTTCGCGCGGGGTGCCCGGCGGGCCAGCGCGGAAATCGAAATAGAGCACGGCGGGCGCGTGCCAGACGACCCAGCCATAGAAATCCTGTTTGACGCCGATGCGGCCGAGCATCCCGCCGATGCCCTCCGAAAGGTAATCGTCAAGGCGGATATATTCGGCGTTGACCGTCTCGCCGTCCTGCCAGAACTTGCGTGTCCCCTCGGTGAAGGCCGCCGCGACCAGCGCGGGATGGACGAAATTGGCGTGGCTGAGATCGAGGATATTGTCGCTGTAGAGCTCGTAGTGCCCTTCCGCGACCGTCGCCCCGCGCACGGCTTCCCACTTGGGATCGGCGAGCCAGCTGAAATCCGGGATCAGCGCGGGATCGGCCTTGTCCGCGTCGCCCATCCAAATCCACAGGAGCGCGTGGCGCTCCACCAGCGGATAGACGCCGAGGCGGCTCTCCGGAAGTTGGCCGCCGGGATGCGGATTGTGGACGCAGGCCCCGGTGCCGTCGAACCGCAGGCCATGATAGGGGCACGTCAGCGCGCCATCCACCACCTTGCCCTGCCCCAGCGGCGCCCAGCGGTGCGGGCAGCGGCCCGAAACCGCATTGGCCTTGCCCTCCGCATCCCGAAACAGCGCGACAGGCTCTTCGAGGAAAACACGCTGCTGCGGGGTGTCGCCCAGATCGCTGGCCCAACCCGCCACATACCAGCAATGGCGCAAGTATGTGCCCTGCGGCTCCGGAGCAAGTTTGGGGACCCCCGCAGCGTTCATGTTAGCTCCCCCGTCAGAGATAGAGCTGCTTGTTGATCGGAATGCCGTGCTCCCGGCAGTAGGTCTCGTAGTGGTTCATGAACCACCAGACATCGAGCGTCTCGACGTGGTTGCCGTGCTCGTCGAAGAACTCGTTGGCGCCCTGCATGTGGAACAGCGCCTTCATCCCGTTCGGATCATCGGTGACGAGCGTGTGCGCCGTGCCCGGCGTTTCGGTGATGAATTCGCCCGGGCGGCACACCCAATCATATTCCAGATAGCGGAACGAGCCTTCGAGCCCGATCGCCCAGACGCGGCCGCGGTGCTTGTGCGTGCCGATCACGCCCGGGCCCTTGATCCACAGGATGTTGACATAGACGTTGTCCCGCACGTCGAACGCCAGATGCCGGATCGCGGCATTGTCGCCGAAAGGAACCCACGGGCTTTCGGCTTCGGAGGCGCCGACATAGGTGCCTTCGACACCCTTCGACTTGATCAGCGCCCCGTAAAGCTCCGGCACATCGACGATCTTGTAGGCCCCGGACGGCGGGGCGGTCATGGTTGCCATGGCTGGCGGCCTCTCAGAGATAGAGCTTGGGGTTGATCGGGATGTCGTTTTCCCGGCAGTAGGTCTCGTAGTGGTTGATGAACCACCAGACGTCCGAGGTATCGGCATAGTTGCCGTTCTCGTCGTAGAACTCGATCGGGCCCTGCATCCATCCGAACAGCTTGACGCCTGCGGGATGCTCGGTGACGAGGGTATGGCTTTCGCCCGGCACTTCGAGGATGAGCCCGCCCGGCGAGGCGACCCAGTCGTACTCGAGATAGCGCACGCTGCCTTCGAGGCAGACCATGACGATGGTGCCCCGGTGGAGGTGCGTGCCGATGGTGCCCGGCCCCTTCACCCACAGGATGTTGGAGAAGATGCCTTGCCGCACATCGAAGGCGAGGTGCTTGATCGCGGCATTGTCGCCGAACGGTACCCAGGGGCTGTCGACGTCGGTCTCCGCATCGATGTAGCGGCCGCCGGGGCTCAGCCGCGCGACGAGGTCCTTGTGGGCGAACCCGACATCGACGATTTCCTTCTTCGACGAAGGCGGTGCGGTCATCACGTTCATGGGTGCGCTCCTTTGGCGGATGCCAGTTACCTGATCAGCGTATCGACGTAGTCGGCGCCGATGCCGACGCGGTCGTAATGCTCGCGCGCGTTCTTGATGTAGTCAAACACGTCGAAGTGCCCGATCGTGTTGCCTTCCTCGTCCAGCCACATCAGCGGCCCGGAGACGACGAAGAACACCTTCATCGGATCTTCGTGTTCGTAGCAGACCAGCGTGTGGCTCTCGCCCGGCGTCTCGTAGATGAAGTCGCCTGCGGTCGCGGTCCATTCATGCTCGAGGTAAGCCCACTTGCCGCTGATCGTGTAGGCCCAGATCGGATGCGGGTGATAATGGCGGTTCACAAGGCCCGCCGACTTCGACATCAGCACATCGGCCCACATGTTCTTGGTCGGGCTGATCCAGACGGGCTTGGAGCTCACCGTTTCGCTGATCGGAACCCAGTAGCGCTCGTCGCCCTCGGCGATCTTTGACATGTAGACTTCGGGAAGCCCGCCTTCCCGGAACACTTTCTCGACCGGCTTGATGCCTTTCCAGAATTCGGAATGGGCGGTTTCAGGCATTTTTCTCTCCCCGGGTGAGAAGGGCGGGCTCTTCACGAAGCCCGCCCTCTCGTTTTTTGCGATCAGAACTTCACGCCAAGCCGAGCGTACCATTCACGCGGACGGCTGTAGGTGCCGTAGAACTGGCCACCCGCAATCTGCGCCTGACCGGTCACCAGATAGCGCGTATCGGTGAGGTTGGTCCCGCCGACGGTGACATCCCAGTGCTCGCCCGGCTCCCTGTAGGTGATCGAGCCGTTGAGGATGTCCGTCGCGGCGCGCTGCAGCAGATACGCGCGTTCGGTATCGTTCCACAGCGAAGTCGAGTGGGTGAAGTCCGCGAGGAAGATCAGCTTGCCGCCATTGGCGAACTTCGCCTCGTAGCGCGGGCTGATGTTAAACTTCCACTTCGGCGTCTTGGGCAGCTCGCCGCCGGGGAGCACACCGGCCTGGAACGGGTTGGGCGCAACCTGCGCCGGCCCGAGGACCGACGTGTACTTGGCATCGAGGTAGCCCACCGAACCCGTAATGGTGAAGCCATCGACCGGCGCTGCGGTCATTTCGACCTCGAAGCCCTTGATCTTGGCATCACCCGCGTTCTGGATGGTCGGCGAGACGCCCTGCTGGAAGTTCAGCTGGATGCCCTTGTAGTCGGTCTGGAAGATCGCCGCGTTGATCTGGAGGCGGCGGTCGAGCAAGGTCGACTTGACACCCAGTTCATAAGTGGTCGCCGTTTCCTCGCCGAAGCCCGGCGCGGTGGGCAGCGGGTTGGACAGACGCGTCGTCCAGCCACCGGTCTTGTAGCCCTTCGACCAGCTGGCATAGACCATCGTGTCGTCGTTGGGGTGGAACTGGAGGCCGATCTTCGGCGCGAAGTTGTTGAACTTCTTCTTCTGCGTGCCCGCGACGTAGTAGCGGAGCGGCTGTCCGGCATTCGGGAACCCGGCAGCAATACGGCAAGCGTCGCTGATCGGGTTGATGTTGGCACAGGCCGGCGGGCCCGCGTTGATCCCGGCAAGGAAGTTCAGGATCTTGTAGGTGAGGCCGTTGGCGTCGGACTGGAAGCCTTCGAATTCCTTGTCCTCGTGCGTGTAGCGACCACCCACGGTGATGCCGAACATATCGTTGAACTTGTAGTCGATCTGCCCGAAGAACGCGTAGTTCTTGGTCGAGAGATCGTTCGGTCCATCGACCTGAAGCAGGCCTTCGGCGAAGGTCACGTAGTCATGCAGGTTGCCGGCTTCCTTGAAGAAGTAGGCGCCGAGGACGTAGTTGAGCTTCTTGTCCATGGCGTTGCCGAGGAGCTGGAGCTCCTGGCTGAACTGCCACTGATCGGTGGTGAAGCTGGTGTGGAGGAAGTTGAGCGGCGACCCGTCAAGGTCGGTGCCCACGTTCCAGTGCAGCTCGCGGTAGCCGGTGATCGACTTCAGCGCGATGTTGTCGCTGAGGTCATACTGCAGCGTCAGCGAGCCGCCGTAGGACTTGAGCTTGGAGTAGTTGTTGCCGTTGGCATAGCTCTTGTCGATGTCGCCGGTCAGGAAGCGATCGTCATAGGGCAGGCGGTTGTTGCGCGGATCCGCATCGACATTGACGCCGTAGACAGTCGGGTTGTCGAAGATCGTGTTGAGGCCGCCGATGCCGCCGATATAGGCAAACGCGGGCGGGCCGCCGCCGCAGTCGGTCGACGAGGCGATGATCGCGCAATTGTAGGTGCCTGCGAAGACCGCCGGGGTGGTCTTGATCAATGTGTTGGCGATCTGGCTCTGGTCGACATTGGTGTAGTCGGCCGAAAGCGTCGCGGTGAACGGACCGCGATCGAACTTCAGCTTGCCGCGCAGGTTCCAGTTGTTGTCACCGCCTTCGGTGCCATACCCTGCGTTGTTGTAACCGGCGGCCTTGTAGTTGTTGATGCTGGTCGAGGCGAAGTTGGTCGCGCCCGGGAACGGAATGCGCTTCAGGTAGCCATTGCGGTTCTTGGTCGAGAAGCTGACCGACGCACCGAGCCCATCGGTGATCGGCAGGTCGACGGTGCCGCGCGTCTGGACGAGGCTGAAGCGGCCGACGGTGACGTCGCCCTTGAAGCTGAATTCCTTGCCCGGATCATGCGTGACGATCGAGATCGCGCCGCCGATGGTGTTGCGACCGAAGAGCGTACCCTGCGGCCCCTTGAGCACTTCGATGCGCTCCACGTCGGGCAGGTCCTGGTTCGCACCGACCGAACGGGCGAGATAGACGCCGTCGAGGTAGATACCCACGCCCGGATCGATGTTGAACGCGAAGTCGTTCGCGCCGATGCCGCGGATGTAGGCCGAAAGCACTGCGGTCGAGCCCGAGAACGGCGTACCGGCGTCCAGAGTGACGTTCGGCGCGAGGTTCGAAAGTGCCGCGACGCTCGTCACCGCGCGTTCCTGCAGCGCGCCAGCGGTGAAGGCCGAAATGGCGATCGGCACGTCCTGCACGTTTTCGGCGCGCTTCTGCGCGGTCACCACGATTTCCGCGATGCCGCCTTCGGGGGCGGCTTCCGCCTGGGCCTGCGGTGCATTCTGCGCGAGGGCCGGAGTGGCCATCGCCGCGGCGAGCACGGCAAGCGATACCGTTGTTCGTCTCATGTTGCTCTCCCTTCAAGAGTGTCACTGCCCGCTTTGATCACGGGCATGCGCATTCGAATTCATACTCCGCATCAGCCCCACCGACTTGCACTGGAGCGCAACGCGATCAGGACTGAAGCGCAATTCCGGCTATTTGCGGCGCCATTCACGTGGTGAAACGCCGAATCGCTGCCGAAAGGCGCGCGCGAAATAGGCGCTGTCGTTGAAGCCCAGCTCGAAGGCGACTTCGGTGATGCTGGCTTCCGGCGCGGCTGCGAGCCGTTCGGCTGCTCGCAGGAGGCGGCGTTCGAGGATATAGGCGCTGGGCGTCGTACCCATCCCGGCGAACAGGTTCTGGATCGTGCGGACCGATGCACCGCACGCCGCCGCAAGGCCTAGCGTGCGCAGGCCCGGATCGACCAGCTGGGCTTCGACGATGCCGAGCACCCGGCGGCGCAGCGCATTGTCCGCAGCAGGTGCGGCGGCATCAGGACGGGTGGCCCCGCGCATGGCGAGCGCGACGAGATCGTAGAAGACCTGGCTCACGCCTTCCTGCCAGTCAGGATCACTGAAGCCCTGCTGGCTCTGCCGCCACAGCGAGAGCAGGAAGTCGTGGAACACCCGCGCGCCGGGCGTCTCGCCGCTCATCCGCTGGCGCAGGGCATCGTCGATCCCGGGGAAACGCTCGGCAAGCGGCGCGCGCGGAAACTCGACCACCAGCAGTTCATGAGCGGCCAGATCGATCGCATAGGCCTCGTGCGGCGAACCGATCACGAAGTCGCCCGCACCAAGCGCCGTCTCGGTGCCGTTCTGCCGGTGGAGGCTCGAGCCACGGCACTGGAGGTGGAGGATCAGTCGTTCCTCTGCCGTATAGCGCGGATCGCGGCCCACGAACGAGGCGGTCGAGCGCGGCCTGATCATCGCCAGATCGCCGACCTGCCACGTCCACATCTCGCCGCTGAAGTCACCGCTGGCGCTTTTCACGTAGGTGCCGCTGTAGACCCGGTCGACCAGCTCGTTCCAGAATGCGAGCCGTTCGGGCGGGGCAATTCCGTCGGTGGCGAACTTCTGCACTGCGGTCATGGCGGGGGCGTCCTTTGCAGCGAAGTCAGGCGGGAACAGGCGCGCGGCGGGCAACAACGCGCGGGGCGGATTCAACAAGGCCGAGTGCGCAGATCCCGGCAAGGATGCACAAGGCGAGCATCAGCCACAGCGCGGCGGACAGGCCGTAGACATCGGCAAGCGCGCCAGCGAGGAAGGGGCTCAGCACGCCGCCCAGCACTTCGCCGGTGCCCATGACGACGCCGGTGAGCGTTGCCGTCAGGCGCGGATCGACGGACTCGGACGGGATCGTCGCCATGAACATCGGGAACAGGCCGTTGAGCCCCCATCCGAAGAAGAAGATCGCCGCGAGCACCCATGCCGAACCGGTGTAGTAGAGCCCGCCCAGCGGCAGGATCACGCCGAGGAAGGCGAACCCGATCATCACCGGACGGCGACCCACCGCGTCCGAGATCGCGGGCACGACGAAGCTGCCGAGCCCCGCCGAAAGGCCGAGTGTCGCCATCAGCCAGCCCATGGTCTCGGGCGCAAAGCCGCGCACCGTCGTGAGGTAGAGCGGCATGAACGCCCAGCACACCACGAGGTAGGAAACGAGCAGCACCGAAATGATCGCGCAGAGCACCACGTTGCGGTGGCGGAAGGCTTCGGAGAGCGGGACCGTTGGCTTCTCGCCAAATGCGAGATAGTGCGCCTCGGCGGGCGGTTCGCGCAGGGTGAACCAGATCAGGACCGCCGTGATCAGGCCCGGCGCCGCCGCCAGATAGAAGCCTTCCCGCCAACCATAAGCCGCCGCCACCGGCACGAGGAGCAGCGGCGCGAGGCCCGATCCCAGCAGGTTCGAGCCGAGGTTCTGCGCGACACCCATCGCCAGCCCGCGCCGTTCCGGCGCCACTTCGCTGACGATCATCGCATGGCTTACCGGCATGACGCCGCCTTCCGCTGCCCCCATCAGCAGGCGCGCGCCGAGCAGCATGAAGAACGAGGACGCCATACCTGACGCGAACGAGCACAGGCAGAACGCGATCGTCGCCACCACCACGACCGGTTTCTTCGAGCCGAGCTTGTCCGAAATCCGCCCGACGGCGAGGCCAGACAGCGCCCATGTCAGCGAGAGCGCCGAACTGAACATGCCCACTTGCGTGTTCGACAAGTGCAGATCGGGCTGCACATAGGGCATCAGGAAATTGAGCGCGTTGCGGTCAAAGAACAGGATGCCGAAGTTGAGGCTCAGCAGCCCGACGATCCACGCCTGATAGCCGCCGCTGGCGCGCTTTGTGGCGCCGCTCACAGGAACGGCCTTACGGGATCGGTCTTGCCATCCCAGTCCTGCGCCGCCTGCCACTGCGCGGTGAAGAATGTGTCCATGCCTTCGGTCGCCGGGATCAGCTCGAGGAAACCCGGCCCCATCGGATCGGCGTTGTCGAGATAGGCGACCGATCCGCCGGTCGGCACCGGTGCGCGGAAGGCCAGCGTGTGGCCGCCCTCCAGATAGCCGGGCAGCGCGGCATCGACGTCCTCGAACGCGATCCCGAAATGGTGGAAGCCGTAGCCGCGCTGCTCGATCGTCTCGCGGTAGACGGACGGGTGATCGTCGAGCGGCTGGATCAGCTCGATCTGCATGTGCCCGGCAAAGCCCATCGCAATGGCCACATCGGCCTGCGACGGCGCGCCGCGATAGACTTGCCCTTCGCCCAGGAAATGCTCGAGCAGATAGAACGGCCCTGCACCGAGGTCGCGCTGGAAATGGGATATCGCGGCATGGATATCCGCAACGACAAACGCGGTCTGCACCACGCCCCCGATGCGCTGTCCAAAGCCCAGAACCTGAGCCCCCCTAACCTGCGCCCCCCTAACCTGCGCCATTGCCTTCCTGTCCTCTTCCCTCAAGCCCGCCGTTTCTTCCGGTCGGGCGAACAAACGCTAAAGCGTGATGACGACTTTGCCGAACAAGGCGCTCGATGACTGATAGCGATAGGCGTCGAGCGCCTGTTCGATGCCGAACGTGCGGTCGATCACCGGCTTGATGCCATGCGCATCGATGAAGCAATGCAGGCGGCTTGCCATTCCGCGCGAGCCGACGAAGATGCCGCGGATCGAGCCGCCCTTGAACATCAGGCCATGCGGGTTGGTATTGCCCTCGCGCGTCAGCACGCCGATCAGCGCGATCTCGCCATTGAAGCCGACCGCCGCGATGCTCTGCGCAAGGGTACCGGCGCCGCCGACTTCGACGACATGATCGACACCGCCGCCAGCGAGCTTCGCTGCCGCCGCGCCCCACTCGGGCACTTCACGGTAGTTGATGATCTCGTCCGCCCCGAGTGCCTTGACCCGCTCCAGTTTCTCGTCGGACGAGCTCGTTGCAATGACCTTCGCGCCTGCCGCCTTCGCAATCTGCAGTGCCAGCAGCGAAACACCGCCCGTACCAAGCACCAGCACGCTTTCCCCAGCGCGCACGGGATGCGGGCCTTCCATCAGCGCGTTCCACGCCGTGACACCGGCGCAAGGGAGGCAGGCCGCCTCCTCGAACGACAGGCTTTCGGCCAGCGGCACGACTCCGTGTTCGGGCAGGACGACGAGGTCCTGCAACATTCCCGCGGCGGGCGGCGCGCCGAGCGCAGGGCCGGCCGCCGGGTTGGGCGGGCCATCGAGCCAGTTTTGGAAGAAGGTTCCGGCCACGCGGTCGCCAGGATTCACCAAAGTGACGCCATCGCCGACAGCAACGACCTCGCCCGCGCCATCGGACAGGGGAACGGTATCCACTGCCACCGTGCCGCCCATGTAAAGCCCTTGCGGGATGATCTGGTCACGGAAGTTCAGCGAACAGGCGCGCACCCGCACCAGCACTTCGCCCGGGCCCGCCTGCGGTTCGGGCACATCGCGCAAAGCCATGTCGTCCAGCGACGACGCGCCCGCCCGGATCACCCACTGCCGCATGCTTAAAACCTCCCCTTTGTTCTGCGAGGGAGTGTCGCACAGGAAGGCGCCGATTTAATCAGCAACACAAACGGATTTCACATGGTGCAATGGCCCTCGAAGGGCGCCTGATCAGGCGGCATTTCCAGCGATAGGCGCGCTGACCGACTGCGCTGCAACCGCAAGACCAATCGCCTGCGCCGTCTGCTGCAGCGCTTCGAGGTGGCGGTGCATGACCGCTTCGTCGGTCCCGCGCTTGGCCGGCCATGTGAGGTTGATCGTCGCGATGGGTGCGCCGTTTGCCATGATCGCCACCGCCATCGAACGCCGCCCGTCGCGCAGCACGAGCTGCTTGGAACGGTCCGGCCACGGGTGCAGCGGCTCGCGCAGCGCATAGCCGCGCTCGCGGGTTTCCTTGAGGATCGCGCGCAGGTCTTCCTCGCTGCCGGGCGCCGCATCCTTCGGCCGCAGCCGCGCGATGATCGCCTCGCGCTCCTGCTCATCACATGCTGCGAGATAGGCGCGGCCAGTGGCGGTATGGATATAGGAAAGCTTGACGCCGACGGGTCCGAGAATGGCGGAATCGAGCCGGAACAGCGGGCTGTTGGTCTCCAGAATCTCCATGTGATCAAGGCGCGGAACGCCCAGCACCGAAGGCCATGCCACCTTGGTCGAGAGCGCTTTCATGTAGGGCGAGGCGATCTCGGCGATATGCTCGACCGCGCTGCCGGTGCCGCGCGCTGCCGGGCCGAGATGCGGCAGATAGGCGCCGTCGGCAAGGCGCTGCCAGATCAGCCCCTTGCGCCCCAAGGTCAGCAGCATGCGCAGCAAAGTCGCCTTGGGCAGCTTCAGCGCCTGATGCAGCTCATGGAGGCTGACCGCGCGGCGCGCCTGCACCTCGACCAGCACATCGAGCCCCCGCTCCAGCGCGCGGACGGTCTTTACCTTGCGTTCCAGCATCATCGTTTCCCGGTGCTTCTCTTTCGCGTCTCGGCGCCAACCGGCACGTCCGCGTGTTTCACCTTATGCAACGCGCACATTGCATACCGGGATGCAAAGTCAACCGCGATGTCGCACTCTTGGAGCAGGGAGAGCGAGGGACAACCATGGCTGATACGATCAAGCCGAGCGTCATGCTCATCGTGACGCAGGACACCAAGGAAGAGGAAGCGCGCTTCGTTCGCGCCACACTGGAAGCGGCGGGTGTGCGCGTGGTGCATCTCGATCCCAGCGTGCGACGGACCGTCGGCGGGGCGGAAATCTCGCCCGAGGACGTCGCGGCGGCGGCCGGCATGACCATCGAGCAGGTCCGCGCGCTCGGCCACGAGGGCAAGTGCCAGGACGCGATGATCCGCGGTTCAATCGCAGCAGCGCACGCGTGGAACGCCAGGGACCCGATCTCCGGCATCCTCGCGGTCGGCGGCTCGATGGGTTCGGCGCTCGCCGGCGCGCTCATGCAGAGCTTCCCCTATGGCCTGCCGCGCATGATCGTCTCGACCATGGCCTCCGGTTTCACCAAGCCCTACATGGGCGTGCAGGACATCGCGATGATGAACGCGGTGACCGACATTTCCGGCCTCAATTCGATCAGCCGCGACGTGTTCCGCAACGCTGCCAATGCCGTCGCTGGCATGGCCAAGGGCTATGATCCGAAAGCGGCGGCGGAGAAGCCGCTCGTCCTCATCACCACGCTCGGCACTACCGAAGCGAGCGTGAAGCGCATCCGCGAGGCGCTGGAAAGCGATGGCTGCGAGGTCATGGTGTTCCACTCATCCGGCGCGGGCGGACCGACGCTCGATGGGCTTGCTGCGGGCAAGGATGTCGCGCTCGTGCTCGATCTTTCGCAGACCGAGATCATCGACCATATCTTCGGCGGGCTTGCCGATACCGGGCCCGATCGCGGCCGCCCTGCCCTCCTCAAGGGCATTCCGACGATCCTCGCGCCGGGCAATGCGGACTTCATCATCGGCGGCCCCATCGATGTCTCCCGCGCGCAGTTCCCCGGGCGGCGCTATCACGAGCACAATCCGCAGCTGACGGCGGTTCGCACGACTTTCGAGGATCTCAAGAAGCTCGCCGACCATCTCGCCGCCAATGTGCGCGATGCCACGGGGCCGGTGCGGGTGTTCACCCCGCTCCACGGCTTCTCCAACCACGACAGCCCCGCCGGGCACCTGATGGACCCGAGCGTGCCGCCGCCGTTTGCCGAATACTTGCGCGCGGTCATGCCCGCGCATGTGCCGGTCACCGCCGTCGATGCGCACTTCAACGACACTGCCTTCTCGGACGCGATCATCGCCGCCTCGCGCGAGATGCTGGCCGCGGCCAAGGCCTGAACGGAACCGATCATGAGCGACGATCTGCCGCTGACTGCCGAAGACATCGCCGAAATCGCAGCGATCATCGAGGCCTCACCCTACCGCGAACTGGATCTATCGACCCGCCGCTTCCGCCTCCGGCTCGCACGCGGTGACGGCGCGGAAACAGGCCTGACGCAGGAATGGCAATGGGCCGGCAGCGCGCCCGAAGCGGCTGCTGCGGCAGATGACGAGCACAGCGCCGACCCCGACGCCGTCGCGGCACCACTGCCCGGCACGTTCTACCATGCGCCCCAGCCCGGCGCGCCGCCGTTCGTGGCGGTGGGCGATGACGTCGGTCCGGAAACGGTCGTCGGCATTGTCGAAACGATGAAGCTCATGAACCCGGTCCATGCCGGTCGCAGCGGCAAGGTCGCGGAAGTTCTCGTGCCCAATGCGACGATGGTCGCCAAGGGCCAGCCCCTGCTCAAGCTGGCCTGACCCTATGATCCGCCGACTGTTCATAGCCAATCGCGGCGAAATCGCGCTGCGCGTCATCCGCACGGCCAAGGCCATGGGGATCACCACGGTCCTCGGCGTTTCGAGCGCCGACGCCACGTCGCTGCCTGCGCTGATGGCGGACGAGACCGTGCTGCTCGGCCCCGGTCCTTCCTCGCAGAGCTATCTTGCGATCGACAAGGTCGTCGTCGCCATGGTCGGCGCCAAGTGCGACGCGGTGCATCCCGGCTATGGCTTTCTTTCCGAGAACGCCGCGTTCGCCAAGGCTGTCGCAGAGGCAGGCATCCGCTTCGTCGGCCCCGACATCAAGACGCTGGAAGGCATGGGCGACAAACTCGCGGCCCGCGCGCTGGCGCTCGAAGCAGGCCTTCCCGTCCTCCCGGGCGGCGAGGCGGCGACGCGCGAGGCCATCCACGCACGCGCTGCGGAAACCGGCTATCCGCTCCTCCTCAAGGCCGTGGCCGGCGGCGGTGGCAAGGGCATGCGCCGCGTCGACCGCGCCGAAGACCTCGACAGTGCACTCGATATGGCGCAGGCCGAAGCGCAGGCCGCGTTCGGCAACAATGCCGTCTATGTCGAGCGCTTCGTCGCCAAGGGCCGCCATGTCGAAGTGCAACTGCTTGGCGACGGCACCCATGCCATCCACCTCGGCACGCGCGATTGCTCGATCCAGCGCCGCTTCCAGAAGCTGGTGGAAGAGGCCCCTGCCCCCGCCATGCCCGAGGAAGCGCGCGCGGGAATCGAAAATGCTGCGGTCCGCCTCGCGCAGCATATCGGCTATCGCGGCGCAGGAACGGCGGAGTTCCTCGTCGATGCGACCGACTTCTCGTTCTACTTCCTCGAGCTCAATGCCCGCATCCAGGTCGAGCATCCGGTCACCGAAGCGATCACCGGCGTCGATCTGGTCGAGCAGCAATTGCTGGTCGCATCGGGCAAGGCGCTCAAGCTTACGCAGGCGATGGTGCGCCCCGTCGGCCACGCCATCGAAGTGCGCATCAACGCCGAGGATCCGGACGCTGATTTCCGCCCCGCCCCGGGCCGCATCGCCCGCGCCGCCTGGCCCGCCGGCCCGGGCGTCCGCGTCGACACACACATTGCGGCAGGCGGCGAAGTCCTGCCGTTCTACGATTCGCTGCTCGGCAAGCTGATCGTCCACGGCGCCACCCGCGAGGAAGCCGTCGCCCGCCTGCAGGCAGCCTTGGCGCTTGTCCGGATCGAAGGCGTGCCGACCACCGCCGGGCTCCATGCCCGCATCGCCGCCGATCCGCGCTTTGCTGCAGGCGGCGTCGACACCGGATTTCTCACGGGACTTGCATCATGACGAGCCTCAAACTGGTCGACGTGACCATGCGCGATGGCAACCAGAGCCTCTGGGGCGCCACCGGGCTCAACACCGCGCACATGTTGCAGGCCGCTGCGCTCACCGAAGCCTGCGGTTTTCGCGCCATCGACTTCACCTCGTCGAGCCACATGGCGGTGGCGGTGCGCTACTTCCGGAACAACCCGTGGGAGCGCCTGCGCCGCATGTCGTCCGCGATGCCGACGACGCCGCTGCAGTTCATCACCACCGGGCTGCGCTTTATCGCCTGGCAGCAGGCAGACCCGGAGTTCATGCGCCTCGTCTACCGCGCGCTGCAGGTGAACGGCGTCGGCCGCTTCGTGCTGCTCGATCCGATGCACGAAGTGCCTGCCGTGATCGAGGCCGCGCGGCTGGTGAAGGAAGAGGGCGAAGCCGAGGTGATGTGCGCCCTCACCTTCACGCTCTCCGAATTCCACACCGACCAGTTCTATGCCGATTTCGCCCGCGCCGTCGGCCAGAGCGCGGACATCGACCTGTTCTATATCAAGGACCCCTCGGGCCTTCTCTCGGTCGACCGCGTGCGAACGCTTGTGCCCGCCGTGAAGGCCGCCATCGGCAATCGCCCGCTCGAAATCCATGCCCACACCACGATCGGCCAAGGCATGCTCTCCAGCCTTGAGGCAGCGAAGCTCGGCATATCGGCGATCCATGTCGGCATTGGTGCGGCGGGGGATGGCTCTTCGCTGCCCGAAGCCAACCGCATGCTGGCCAATCTGGACGAAGCGGGCCACACCGTCGAGATCGACCGCGCCGCGCTGGCGAAACTCACATCCTACTGGAACCGCCTCGCGCTCGCGGAAAACCTGCCGTTCGGGCAGCCGCAGAACTTCGACGCGAGCTTCCTGCGCCACCAGATTGCAGGCGGGGTGATGACGACGACCGCGCGCCAGCTCGCCGAACTCGGCCTCTCGGACCGCCTTCCCGCCGTCATCGCCGAAACCGAGCAGGTCCGCGCCGAGCTTGGCTATCCGATCATGGTCACGCCGTTCCCGCAGATGGTCATGAGCCAGGCGCTGTTCAACGTGATCGGCGAGCGCCGCTATGCGCAGGTTTCCGATCAGGTGATCCGCTACTGCCTCGGCAAGTTCGGCAAGCCGACCTCGCCCATCGACAAGCATGTGCTTGCGGCAATCATGGACCGTCCCCGCGCGCGGGAGTTGGAGAACGAACCCACCTTCCCTGCGCTCGGCGACCTGCGCAAGCAGTTCGGCTACCATCTGCCAGACGAGGAATTCCTGCTGCGCGCGGTGATGCCGCCCGAGCAGGTCGACGCGATGCTGGCCGCCGGTCCCTCGCGCGCGACCTATACCCCCGAAGCCGCACCGGTGATCGCGCTGCTGAAGAAGCTCGCGGCCAAGCCCGCCGCGCGCGACCTTGTCATCGAACGTGGCTCGTTCCGCCTCGCCCTTCATGCCGGAGCCGGTTTGTGAGCATTTCCACCGAATATGCCGCGCGGCTCAAGCACGCCGCCGGTTTCATCTTCGACATGGACGGCACGATCGCGCTCGGCGATGCGCAGAGCGGCGGCCACAATGCGCTGCCCTATGCCGTCGCGCTGCTGGAGGCGCTTAAGGCGCGCGGCACGCCCTTTGTTATCTTCACCAATGGCACCGCCAAGCCGCCCGCCGCCTATGCCGCCTCGCTGCGCAAGGCCGGGTTCCCGGTGGAGGACGCGCAGATGCTGACGCCGTCATCGTCGGCTGCGGACTGGCTCAAGCGCACTGGCTACGGCAAAGTGCGCGTGCTCGGCAATCCCGGCTGCCGCGCGCCGCTCGAAGATGCGGGGCTCGATGTGGTCGGACCATCGGATGAGGCGGACGGCGTGGAAGCCGTCTACACCGGCTGGTTTCGCGAGTTCGATTTTCCCGCGCTCGAAGCCGCCTGCGACTCGCTGTGGAAGGGCGCCAGGCTGCTCACCGCGAGCAACGTGCCGTTCTTCGCCACGGCAAACGGCCGCGCCATCGGCGCGAGCTATCCGATCAATGCGATGCTGACGGCGATGACCGGCAAGCGCCCGCGCATTCTCGGCAAGCCCTCGCGCGTCGCCTTCGATACCGCGCGGCTGCTGATGGGGCTGCCGAAGAGCGCGGCACAGCAGATGGTCGTGGTCGGCGATGACCCGGCGCTCGAAATGCGCATGGCCAATACAGTCGGCGCGCTCTCGGTCGGCATGGCGACGGGGATCATGGCCAAGGGCGCGAAACTTCCAGAAAAGGACCAGCCGGCGGTGCTGCTCGACAGCCTGCAGCCGCTGCTCGATATCCTGTAGGCGTCGCCGATCTTGTCCCACCCCGCTCACCCTGAGCCTGTCGAAGGGTGCAGACGCAGTTCGCGCATGATGCTTCGACAAGCTCAGCATGAGCGGTACTGGTTTGAGGCTTTTGAAGCTAGCGCCGCTTTGCCGTCGGCACGTGGAAATCGGGCGGCTTGCCTGAAACCCACGCGACGAACTTCGCGATCACCGGATCTGCCCGCAGCGCGTCGACATCGGCCCCGATCCGCGCCAACTCACCATTGCTGAACTGCGCATGCAGCGTGCGGTGGCAGATGGGATGGACCGCGACCGTCTCGCGCCCGCCGCGGCTCTTGGGCACCGGATGATGCCATTCAACCATGCGCCCGAGCGGCCGCTCGCAGAGCCAGCAGGCCTCGGTCATGCCTACTCGGTGCCCTGCGGCTCGTCCGTCACGCGCCCTGCCCGCCACAGGTAAAGCCCGGCGCCGACAATGATCGCCGCCCCCAGCAGCGCCGTCGCGTCGGGCGTTTCGCGGAACAGCATCCAGCCATAGAAGCCGGCCATGATCAGCTGGAAATAGGTCATTGGCGCCACGGTCGCAGCCCCTGCGCGCGAGGTTGCCATGTAGATCAAGGCATGGGCGCTGCTGCCCGTCACGGCGATCATCGCGCTCTTGGCGACGACGCTCATCGGCGGTGCGCCGACGTGCAGGATCGCGATGCCGCTGAAATGGCCGATGAGGGTGAAAGCAATCAGGAACAAGGTCGCGAAGATCGCCACGTTCACTTGCATCGAGAGCGCCGAGCCCTGCCCCAGCACCGCGCGGTTGCCGATGATCAGCAGCGACATGCCCATTGCTGCCAGCAGCGGGAGCACGGCGGCAGGCCCGATCACCACGAAATTCGGCCGCAGCACGATCAGCACGCCGATGAACGCGACAATGCTGGCGATCCAGGTCTCGCGCCGCATCGGTTCGCCGATCAGCGCGGCGGCGAGCAGCGCGGTGACCATCGGGCTGGTGAAGGAAATCGCGGTCGCCTCGGCAATCGGCATGATCTGCACGGCGGTGAAGAACGTCGTGGCCGAGAACGCGACACCGAACCCGCGCGCGGCGTGCCAGCCCACCTTGCTCATGGCAAACCCGGCCCAGCCCTCGCGCCAGAGCAGGATCGCACCGAGCCCCAGGGTGCCGAACACATAGCGCAGCGCCGCAATGGCGGGGCCCGGCCACATCCCGGCCATCGACTTGACCAGCGTGTCACCCGTTGAAAGGAATGCGAAACCGCCCAGGGCCAGCAGCAGTGCCGTCGCTTCGCTGCGCTTTTCTGCCAAGTGTCTCTAGCCCCCGGTTGCGGCGCAGACGGTTGTGCGCGGCGGTCGGGCTTGTCAACGCAGCTTTATGCGCAGTTTCAATTTGCCGGCTTGAGCTCGCGGAACACAAGGGTCTGCATGGCGAAGTAGACGCCCGCGGCAAGGAACGGCACGAGGATCGCCTGCCCCACAAGCGGCGTGAAACCGGCCCGCGCCAGCAGTTCTAGCGCGACCGAATTGATCACGCACTGCCCGGCGTAGACGCCCAGAAAGCGGGGCAGCAGGCCGAGCTCGCTGCGGGCGAAGACGAGGTGGCCGATCGAGCGGAAATTGAACAGCGCACCCAGCGCCGTCATGCCGACCACAGCCCAGAACTTGGGAGCGCCGGCGAGGATGAAGATCGCGAACAGCAGGTAGCCGAAGGCCGTGTTGAGCACGCCGACCAGAATGAAGCGAAGCCAGCAGGGAAGCCTTCCGAACATGAACATCACCCTTGGCCGAACACGGCAAATTATCCGTTAATGGTTCCCCGGCTAGACTGGCAAGACCAAACGGGTTGCGTTAGCCAGCGGGGATGAACGGGTTGATGTCAGGCGCAATCGCCATGCCGCAGGCGCAGCCCGACCGGGCCGTCGGCGGCGGTACCGTTCTTGCGATGATCGCGGCGTGGCTTGCCTGCGATCAACTGCTCCTGCTGGTCTATCTCGGCATCGCCTCGTCTTGGCTGATCATCCCGGGCCTTGTCGGCGTGGCCTGGCTGACCGTGCTTGTGCGGCGCGGCGGCGCAGCGCTCGGCCGCATCCCCCTCACCCGGCTCGCGCTGTGCCTGCTGGCCGCGCTGGTCGTGCTCGTGCTCGGCGGCGAAGGGCGGCTGTTCTACGCCAATATCGACTGGCAGGTGCGCGACGCGGTGCTGCGCGACATGGCGGTCAATCGCTGGCCCTTCGCCTATGTGGTGGGCGGCACCCCGACCCTGCTGCGCGCCCCCATCGGCATGTACCTCCTCCCCGCACTGGCGTGGAAGGCCGGCGGCGCCGCGTTCGGGACAGCGGTGCTCGTCGCGCAGAACACGATCCTGATCGGCAGCCTGCTTGCGCTCGGCTCTGTGCTGTTCGAGACCGCGCGCGCTCGGGTGCTGGCCTTGCTCACATTACTTGCATTCGGCGGGCTCGACATTGTCGGCCAGGCGATCAGCCGTCTGCCGATGACGGACCACCTCGAAAGCTGGGACCCGGGCCTGCAGTTCACTTCGATGCTCACGCTCGCGTTCTGGGTACCGCAGCATGCCTTTGCCGGGTGGCTGGCGGGGCTGATGTACTTGTTGAACCGGACGGGCCGAATCCGCTTGGGCACGTTCCTCGCGCTGATCCCGCTGACGGCCTTGTGGTCACCGCTCGCGCTGATCGGTGCGCTGCCTTGGGCTGCGTCTGCCGGTCTCGCCACCCTGTTCGCGCGCCGCCTCAGTCTGGCTGACGTGCTCATCCCAGCCCTTGCCACAGCGCTGGTGCTTCCGGGCCTCGCCTTCCTCGCCGCAGCCGGGGATGACGTGGGCCTTCGCGCCTATCCCGTTGTTCCGGTGCTCTACGCGCTATGCATCGTGGTGGAAGTCCTGCCGTGGGTTATCCCGGCCTTCGCACTCCACAAGCGCTCGCCGTTCGGCCTATCCGCGCCGCTCCTCGCTGCGGCGGTGCTGGTGATCGTCCCCTTCATCCAGATCGGCTGGTCGATCGACTTCATGATGCGCGCGGCGATCCCGGCGCAGACCGTGCTCGGCATCGTGATGGCCGACCATCTCGTCCGCACCACCCGCTGGCTCACGCCCGGCTGGCACTGGTTCATCGCCGCGATGCTCGCCCTTGCCTCGGTCACCGGCCTGCACGAAATCCGCCGCGCGCTCACTCTTCCAGCGGTCGGCGGCGGCACCTGCACCTTCTTCAAGGCGTGGGATCAGGAATTCGCTCACTACCCCAAGAACAGCTACCTCGCGCCCCTGCCAAAGACACCGCGCTGGCTCGTCGGCAAGGATCTGACGCTTGTACCGATCAGGGAACCGGCGCGCTGCTGGGACCGCGAATGGATCAGTCCAAGCGGCGCCTAGCCCTTGCGCGAAACCACGGCGAACAGCGACAGCCCGATCGGCATGTCGACCTTGCCGAGGATATGCCGCTCCAGCCCGAACACCTTTTCCAGCGCCCCGTTCAGCAGTTTGCCCGGAATGGCATCGAGCGGCGCATGACGGCCGGTGAGCCGCTGGGCATGTCGCTGCACCCAGGCAATCGGAAACAGCAGGCTGTTAAAATAGCCGATCCGCTCGACCTTCAGCCCCGCTTTAGCGATGCACTGCTCCAGCGAGCGCCGCGTATAGCGCCGGTGGTGATGGTGGATGACGTCATGCTCGGACCACAGCGAGGGCACCGCCGGTACCGTCAACAGCAGCTTGCCATCATCGCGCAGCAGGCCGCCAAGCCGCTGGAGGGAGGCCTCGTCCTCTTCGATATGCTCCAGCACATCGAGCAGCGCGATCAGGTCATAACTGCCGTCCGCCCGCGCCACCTGATCGGGCAGAGCGCCGAAATCGATCTCCGCCACCTGCTTCGCCGCCGCCTTGGCGCGCGCGGTCGGATCATATTCGAACGCATCAAGCTTCCCGTACCGCGCCAGCAGCGCCAGATTGCCGCCCGTGCCGCACCCGGCCTCGAGCACCTTGGCACCCGCTGGCGGACGGACGAACCGTTCGATCAGGCTGGCAATGATGCGGCGACGAGCGACAAACCACCAGTGCTTGTCCTCGACTGCGCTCATGCTCTCATACGCTGTGGGGTCCACGCCTTGTCCTCATGTACTGTGGTCGAAGGACCGGGATTGCCACCGGTCCCTGCGGAATCGCTTTCGCCCTCGACGATATAGAGCGGCCGCTGGCGCACTTCCTTGGCGATGCGGCCGACATATTCGCCCAGAATGCCGATGCTGAGCAGCTGGATTCCGCCGAGCATCAGCACGCTTACCATGATCGACGCATAACCGGGCACGTAGATCCCGGTGCTGAGCGTATGGAAGATCAGAAACCCCGCATAGGCGAACGCGATCAGCGCGGTCACCCCGCCGATGTACGTCCAGATGCGCAGCGGCGCGGTTGTTGAGGCGGTGATGCCGTCGATGGCGAGGCCCCAGAGGCGGCGGAAACGCCACTTGGTCTCCCCGGCCGCCCGCGTTGCACGCGAGTAATCGACCGTCGCGACCTTGAAGCCGACCCACGCGAACAGGCCCTTGTTGAACCGCGCCGTCTCACCGAGGCTGTTGACCGCATCGACCACCGTCCGGTCGAGCAGGCGGAAATCGCCCACGTTTTCCGGGATCGGCGTTTCCGAGACCATGTTGATCGCGCGGTAGAAGCCGTTGGCCGTCAGCCGCTTGAACCGGCCATCGGTCGAACGGTCGACCCGGCGCGCATTGACCACCTTGGCACCCGCCAGCCATTCGCGCACGAGCTGCGGCAGGACTTCGGGCGGATCCTGCAGATCGACGTCCATCGGCACGACCGCATCGCCCCGCGCACGGCGCAGACCGGCCGCCAGCGCCGCTTCCTTGCCGAAATTGCGCGAAAGCCGCACGAAGCGGATCATCGGATCGCGCGCCGCCAGTTCCGTCAGGATTTCAGGCGTCCGGTCCGTGCTGCCATCATCCACGAACAGCAGTTCGGCCTGCGCGCCCGGCCCGATTGCCGCGAGTGCGCGCATCAGATGCGGCTGGATTGCCTCGACGAAGGTGTCGATGCTGTCCTCTTCATTGAGCACGGGGATGATGATGGAAAGGTGCATCGGATCGTCGTCTCCGCGTTCAGTTCTATGCAACTGTAGTTAATCATTGGTAACCTGCCCAGCCTTGGCCGCCGCCAAAAACGCCATAATCCGGGCAATTCGCGGCCCCGGCGCCGTGATTTAGATTTCCTGAAGGTTTCGGCGCTATTCACCACGCATCGGAAGGTCGTGCTGACCATTGTCAGTCCACACATCTCCGTCACGAGAACAGGGAAATCTGCATGAGCGCATTTGGCCGCAAGTCCGGAGTCAGCGGGGGAAGCACTGCGATGCGTCCGTCGTTCGGCGTGGCGCGTCCGATGAAGGCGGGCGAAGGTTCGGCCGCGCCGGTTCCGATGCCGATGGGCGGCGAGCAGTTCCCGCCGCTGCCGAACATGGATGTCGCCGATGCCGGCGGCAAGGACAAGAACGACGCGATGACGCGTCTGGCTGACCGCATAAACGGCATCAACGAGCCAAACTATCAGGCGGAAGGCTTTGAAGCCTCGGTCCACAAGATCAAGGAACAGGTGCTCCCGCGCCTGCTCGAACGCGTCGATCCCGAAGCGGCCGCCACGCTGACCAAGGAAGAGCTTTCCGAGGAATTCCGCCCGATCATCATGGAAGTGCTGGCCGAGCTCAAGGTCACGCTCAACCGGCGCGAACAGTTCGCGCTGGAAAAGGTGCTGATCGACGAGCTGCTCGGCTTCGGCCCGCTCGAGGAACTGCTCAACGATCCCGAAATCTCCGATATCATGGTCAATGGCCCCGAGCAGACCTACATCGAAAAGAAGGGTCGCCTCGTTATCGCGCCGATCCGGTTCCGCGATGAAAGCCACTTGTTCCAGATCGCCCAGCGCATCGTGAACCAGGTCGGCCGCCGCGTCGACCAGACCACCCCGCTCGCCGACGCCCGCCTCAAGGACGGCAGCCGCGTCAACGTCATCGTCCCGCCGCTCTCGCTGCGCGGCACCGCGATCTCGATTCGTAAGTTCTCCGAGAAGCCGATCACGCTCGACATGCTGCGCGATTTCGGTTCGATGTCCGACAAGATGTGCACCGCGCTCAAGATCGCGGGCGCCTGCCGCATGAATATCGTGATCTCGGGCGGTACCGGTTCGGGTAAGACCACCATGCTCAACGCCCTGTCGAAGATGATCGACCCGGGCGAGCGCGTGCTGACCATCGAAGACGCCGCCGAACTTCGCCTGCAGCAGCCGCACTGGCTGCCGCTCGAAACGCGTCCGCCGAACCTCGAAGGCCAGGGCGCGATCACCATCGGCGACCTCGTCAAGAACGCCCTGCGTATGCGTCCTGACCGCATCATCCTGGGCGAAATTCGCGGCGCGGAGTGCTTCGACCTGCTCGCGGCGATGAACACCGGCCACGATGGTTCGATGTGTACGCTCCACGCGAACAGCCCGCGCGAATGCCTTGGCCGTATGGAAAACATGATCCTGATGGGCGACATCAAGATCCCGAAGGAAGCCATCAGCCGCCAGATCGCCGAATCGGTCGATCTCATCGTGCAGGTGAAGCGCCTGCGCGACGGTTCGCGCCGCACCACCAACATCACCGAAGTGATCGGGATGGAAGGCGATGTGATCGTGACGCAGGAACTGTTCAAGTTCGAGTATCTCGACGAGAACGAGGACGGCAAGATCATCGGCGAATTCCGCCCCTCGGGCCTGCGCCCCTATACCCTCGAAAAGGCGCGCCAGTTCGGGTTCGACCAGGCGTACCTCGAGGCCTGCCTCTGATAGTGCCTCTGATCTAATCACTTGATCGGCATGCCCCCTGCCCTATGGCGGGAGGCATGCCGCCCCGCCAACGACCGATCTACGCGCTGGGCTTGCGCCTTGCGGCCATGCTGGCGCTGTCGGTCATGCTGCTGCTGGTGAAGCTCACCGGCGAGCACGGCATTGGCCTCCCCGAAACGCTGTTCTGGCGGCAGTTTCTGCCCGGTATCGCACTGCTGGGCTGGCTGGCCGCGCGCGGCGAGATCGGGCGCCTCTACACCAAGCGCCCCCTCATCCACGCCCGCCGCGCGCTCATTGGCGGGCTGGGCATGTTCCTGACGCTCGGCGTGGTGCAGATCCTGCCGCTGGCCGAAGCCACCGTCCTCGGCTTCACCGCACCGATCTTCGCCGTGCTGCTCGCGGTCGTGCTGCTCGGAGAGAAGGTCGGCTTGTGGCGCTGGACGGCGGTGGCGCTCGGCCTCGTCGGTATCGTCATCATCGCTGGGCCTGACCGCGCGCATCTGCCGCTCAACGGCCTTGCCACCGGCATCGGGGCGGCCTTCATGGTCGCGCTTATCTCGATCCAGCTGCGCGATCTTGGCCGCACCGAGGAGCCCGTCAGCGTGGTGTTCTGGTTCTCCGCGTTCTGTACACCGGCGTTTGCATTGGTCTTCCTGAGCATCGGCCTGCCTCACCATGATCTGGCAGGCTGGGCCATGCTGCTCGGGATCGGCGCAACCGGGCTGGCCGCCCAGCTGCTGATGACCGCTGCCCTGCGCTATGGCAGCGTCGCCAGCGTGATCGTGATGGACTATTCGCAGTTCGGCTGGGCAACGCTGTGGGGCTGGCTGTTCTTCGCCCATGTCCCAGGCCCGCAGACGTGGATCGGTACGCCCGCGATCATTGCCGCAGGCCTGATCATCGCGTGGCGAGAGCAGGTCCGCGGCAGCCGTACGGGCGAGCGGTCGCCCGCTGCCTAGTTGACCTGCCGGTCCATGCCTTCCCAGTAGGGCTCGCGCAGGTTGCGCCGCAGGATCTTGCCTGAAGGATTGCGCGGCAGTGCCGGGATCACGTCGACCGACTTGGGCACCTTGAACCCTGCGATCCGCTCGCGCGCCCAAGCGATGACACTCGCCTCGTCCACCTCGCAGCCCTCGCGAGGGACAACGCAGGCCTTCACCGCCTCACCCCAGCGCGCGTCCGGCACGCCGATCACCGCGACTTCGGCGACTTGCGGGTGCCCATAGATCGCGCTCTCGACTTCCGCCGGATAGACGTTCTCGCCGCCCGAGATGATCATGTCCTTGATGCGGTCCTGGATGAAGACATAGCCGTCCTCGTCCATATAGGCGGCGTCCCCGGTGCAGACCCAGCCATCGGCAGTCATCGTCTTGGAGGTGGCTTCGGGCAGCTGCCAGTAGTGGAGCATGTTCGCCGCCGAGCGCGTCTGGATTTCACCCACGGTGCGGCGCGGTACCTCGTTGCCTTCGCTGTCGACGATGCGGATCTCGACCCCCGGCGAAGCCTTGCCCGCCGAACGCATGCGCGCGTTCCCTTCAAGGTCGTGGTCAGAAGGCGGCAGCACGGCGATCGTGCCGGTCGTCTCGGTCATCCCATAGCACTGCATAAACGAAGCGTTGGGGATCGTCGTCACCGCCTGCCGCAACAGTTCGAGCGGGATCGGCGCGGCGCCGTACATCACGTACTTGAGGTGGGTGAAATCGGTCTCGGTCGCCTTGGGATGCTGGATCAGCATCTGGAGGGCGGCAGGGACGATGAAGAAGCGGGTGATCCCCTGCCCGATCGCCGTCAGCGCGCCGTCCGCGGTGAACTCAGCCTGCACGATCGCGCGCACGCCCGCGCAGAAGGCCATCGTGCCGAGCCCCGTACCGCCGATATGCGCGCAAGGCATGCAGACGAGGATCGCCTCGTCGTCGTCCCATTCCGCCCAGGGCAGCCCGGCATCGAGTGCCGGCGCGCGCAGCCCCATGAAATTGCGCTGGCAGAGCACCGCCCCCTTGGGCCTGCCGGTCGTGCCGGACGTATATAGCTGCAGGAACGCCGCTTCCGGTTCTGCCGCCGTGACAGGACCAGCCGGACAGGTCGGAATGGCCGCCCGCGCCTCAGCTTCCTCGATCACCTGCGGACGCTGCGGCGCCTCGGCGGCAAGCTGGTGCGAGACGGCCTCGAACCCCTCGCCCGCGAACACCAGCTTCGCGCGCGTGTCTTCGAGGATATAGGCCATCTCCGCCGGGGCCAGACGCCACCCGATCGGCACCATGACCACGCCGATCCGCCCGCACGAGAGCAGCATCTGGAAATAGAGATCGCAGTTCTTGCCGATCCACGCGACGCGGTCCCCCTTCACCACCCCATGCGCGGCCAAAAAGGCGGCAAAACGCCGCGAAAAGGCCTCGATATCGGCATAGGTCGTGATGCGGCCATCCTGCTCCTGCGCGACAGCATCGGGCTTCACTTCCGCCCAGTGCCGGAAAAACGCATCGAATGTCTCGAAACCCGCCGTCTCGCGCATCAACCTGTCCTCACCCTTGTGCCGCATCGGAACCTTGAGGGCCTGCGCACGTTATCCCGCGTGATGCAGAGGACGTGCGGACCCGGTCGGGACGCGCGGCTTAATCAGGTGATTAAAGGGACAACGACCATGGTACGCAAGGTGATTTTTTCCGTCGCACTAGCCGGCCTGCTCCTTGGCACGGCCGCTTGCAACACGGTGAAGGGCGCGGGCCGGGATATCGAATCGGTCGGCAAGGCCGGGGACGATGCCATCAACCACTAGACGTTGCTGAGGCCCTCGGGCCGCTCGCCGAACAGCTTGGCATAGCAGTCCATCGCGTACTTGTCGGTCATCCCTGCGAGGAAGTCCGCGATGTGGCGGCTGCGCGCGGGATCGTGCGACGGAAGACAATCCCGCCAGCTTTCCGGCAGGTTTTCCGGCGCCGTACGATAGGCCGCAAAGAGACGCGCGATCACCGCCCGCGCCCGGTTCGCCGTCTCGACCTGTTCGGGATGGAGATACAGGGTCTTGTACATGAAGGCCTTGAGCGTACGCTCCTCCGCCGCCATCGCCGGAGAGAAACCGCACAGCGACCGGCCTGCTGCCCGCACTTCGTCCGCACTCAAGGCGCCGCTGTCCTTTAGCCGCAGCCGCGTTTCGCCGATGACGTCGTTGACCATGCGCCCGATCTGCCCGCGCACCAGCTCGCGCAGCAGCCGGTCGCGTGGCGCGCCGGGGAAGCGGGCCTCGATGTCGCGCCACTGTGCTTCGAGGGAGGGCAGCGACAGCAGCGTGTCGAGCGTCAGGAACCCGGCGCGCAGCCCATCGTCGATGTCGTGGTTGTCGTAGGCGATATCGTCGGAAATCGCCGCGACTTGCGCCTCCAATGAAGCGTGCTGCGCCAGTTCAAGCGGGAACGCGGCGTCGAGTTCGGCCAAGGCCCAGGTCGGTTGGTAGACCGGGCCATTATGTTTCGCGAGGCCTTCCAGAAGTTCCCAAGTCAAGTTGAGGCCGTCGTGCCGAGGATAAGGGCTTTCGAGCCGCATCAGCACGCGCAAGGTATTGGCGTTGTGATCGAAGCCGCCGCAGTCGGCCATGGCCTCTTCGAGCGCATCCTCCCCCGCATGGCCGAAAGGCGGATGGCCGATATCGTGCGCGAGGCAGAGCGCTTCGGTAAGGTCCTCGTCGAGCCCCAGCGCACGCGCGATCACGCGGCCGATTTGCGCGACTTCGAGACTGTGGGTCAGCCGCACGCGGTAGTGATCGCCATCGGGCGCGATGAATACCTGCGCCTTGTGGCGCAAACGGCGGAACGCGATGGAATGGATGATGCGGTCGCGGTCGCGCTGGAACATGCTGCGCGGGCCTCGCATCGTCTCACCCGCGACGGCGAATTCGCGCCCGCGCGAGCGTTCGGGATCGCAGGCCCAAGGTGCGCGGGTCATGGCAAACGGGCCTGCATGCGGGAATGGAACCTCAAGCCGGAACGGGATGAGCGCGCCCTAGCCGGGCTTGCGCTCCGGCGCCAGACCGCTGGCACAGAGGAGCGCCGAACCGACTGTGACTTCGATCAGTTCGCGATCTCCCACGCGGCGGACGGTCATCACGTAATCGGCAATGGAACGCTTGGGAGACTGGAGCGCCTGCAGCTTGCGCAACTGCCCCAAGGTCAGGCGATCAGTCATCCGCTCGGCCATGCAGGCGGCATTGGGTTCGGAAAGCCCGGCATCGAGCAGCGCCGAACGCACTCGCCCCTCGGCCAGCTTGGCCGGTGTGCAGGCGGTGACCAAAATGGCAAGGGCGGCAAGTGCGGCGGCACTGGCGCGGACAGTCATTCCAGATCGCTCCCGGTGAGGCGGACCGTGGCCCGGCCCGTCCGATGCGCCCACTCATGCCACAGAAACGCCGCGACAAACACCGAAACGAGCAAGGCCATCGAGACCCGCCCGGTATCCGCATCAGCCCAGCTTGCTGCGACGATCGAGACGCTGAGCAGCAGCGCGATGACCGGGGCCAGCGGGTGCAGCCGGATGTGGAAGTGCCCGGTGAGGCAGCCCGCCTTGCGCCCCGCCAGCACGGCAAGGCCCAGCAGCAGGCATTCGGAAAAGTTGCCGCTGGTAAGCAGAACAAGCCGCCGTTCGCCCAGAAACGTGCAAAGCCCGCCGATCACCAGCAGCAGGAGGAGTGCCCCGGTCGGCGCTCGGGTGCGGGGATGCACGATGCGCAGCACGCGGTTGATCGGCTCCACGAACACCCCGTCGCGGCCCATGGCGTGAAGCTGCCGCGATAGTGCCATCAGGATGGCGATGACGCTGTTGAAGATCGCCGCGATGATGCCCAGCGACACGAGCGAGCTGACCAACGGATTGGTAGCCCGGTCAAGGAAATGCGCCATCGGCGCCTCGGCGGACAGCGTCGCGGGCACATCGTCCATCGCGAGGATCATCAGCACCGTCGGCAAGGCAATGAACAGCGCCGCGACAAGGCCGGTCCAGGCGACGACCGGCCCCATGCGGCGCTTGGCGTCGCGCATGTCTTCGGCAAAGAACGTCGCCCAGTCAGCTCCTGCGGACATGAACGCGCCAGCGACAACGGCCAGCGCCACGCTGGCAGGCGGTGTCGCGGCGAGGCTGTCTCGCCCGGCCGTCATCACCGGGCTGAGGACGAGGCCGAGGTTCGCGGCGTTGAAATGCATGACGGCCGCGCCGGTGAGCACGGCCAGCGCGAGCAGTTCCACCACCAGAAACGCCGCGATCACCTGCGCTCCCCGGCGGATTTGCGACGAGGCGATCAGTGCCGCCAAGGCCAGCGTGCCAAGCGCCGCCGCGTCTGGCGGCAGCCATGGCAGAAACAAGCGGATGTAGGGAACTGCTCCCACCGCACCGAATGCGATGAGCGGGAAGATGATCACCGTGCGCAGGATGACGAAAGGAAAGGTCCAGCGCGGCCCGAGGATCGCATTGAGCGCGGGATAGACGCCGCCCGCGCCGGGATAACTCGCCGAAAGCTCGGCGAACAGCAGAGCCATCGTGGCTGCGAGTATCCCTCCGCCGATAAAGCCGAGCGCCGCACCGGTACCGGCCAGGTGCATGATGGCATTGCCGCCGATAAAGACCGAAAGGACGGGAGACAGCGCCGAGATCGTCAGCAGGAAGACTTCGCCGGGTGAGAGCACCCGGACGAAGCTTCCCTTGTGTGCTGACGAAAGTTCCTCGCTCAGTGGGCAAGCGCCTTGTTGATGTCCTCGACCATCTTCTTGGCGTCGGCGAGGAGCATCATGGTCTGGTCCATGTAGAACACGTCGTTGTCGACACCGGCATAGCCGACACCGCCCATCGAGCGCTTGATGAACATGACCGTCTTGGCCTTGTCGACATCGAACACCGGCATGCCGTAGATCGGCGAGGACTTGTCGGTCTTCGCCGCCGGATTGACCACATCGTTCGCGCCGATGATGAACGCGACGTCGGCCTGCGCGAACTCGCCGTTGATGTCCTCGAGTTCGAAGACCTCATCGTAGGGCACGTTCGCTTCGGCGAGCAGCACGTTCATGTGGCCGGGCATGCGTCCCGCGACCGGGTGGATGGCGTACTTGACGTTGACGCCTTCCTTCTTGAGCAGATCGCCCATCTCGCGCAGCACGTGCTGGGCCTGCGCCACCGCCATGCCATAGCCCGGGATGATGATGACGTTTTCGGCTTCCTTCATCAGGAACGCCGCGTCTTCCGCCGAGCCACGCTTCCACGGGCGCTGCACCTTGGCGCCGCCGCCGGCCGCCGCTTCCGGCGCCGCGCCGAAACCGCCCGCGATGACCGAGATGAAGCTCCGGTTCATCGCCTTGCACATGATGTACGAGAGGATCGCGCCCGACGAGCCGACGAGCGCGCCGGTGATGATCATCGCGGTGTTGTGCAGCGTGAAGCCCATCGCCGCCGCGGCCCAGCCCGAGTAGGAATTGAGCATCGAGACGACCACCGGCATGTCCGCGCCGCCGATCGGGATGATCAGCAGGAAGCCGATGATGAAGCTCAGCGCGGTGATCACCGCGATCACCCACGGCGCCTGATCCTGCGTGAAGTAGCCGACAAGGCCAAGGATCGCGACGAGCGTGCCGAGGTTTATCGCATGGCGGCCTGGCAGCATGATCGGCGCGCCGCTCATGTTGCCGTTCAATTTGAGGAACGCGATGACCGAGCCCGAGAAGGTGATCGCACCGATGGCGATGCCCAGGCCCATCTCGATCCGGCTCTGCGGCTCGATGATCCCGTCAAGCCCGGCAATGCCGAACGCGATGGGGTTTAGGTAGGCCGCAAGACCGACAAGCACCGCGGCGAAACCGACCAGCGAGTGGAAGGCCGCGACGAGCTGCGGCATGTCGGTCATCTTGATCCGCCGGGCCGTGACGAAGCCTAGGCCGCCACCGATGGCGATGGCGCCTGCAATCTCAGGCAAGCTGGCGAGGCCATGCGTTAGCAGCGTGGTGACCATGGCAATGGTCATGCCGATCATGCCGTAGCGGTTGCCCGCGCGGGACGTGGCAGGGCTAGAAAGCCCGCGCAAGGCCATGATGAACAGAACGCCCGCAACGAGATAGAGGAGCGGAACGATCGGGCTGTTCTCTGCAGTCGGGTAAGGAAAGGCGTTTGCCGGAGCTGCAGCAGGTGCGGCGGCAGCAAGAAGGGAGAGGATCATCACTTCTTCTCCTTCTTCTTGTACATCGCCAGCATGCGCTCGGTGACGGCGAAGCCGCCGAAGATGTTGACCGAAGCCAACACCACCGCGAGCAGTCCCAGCCACTTCGAAATGACCGAACCTTCAGCAGCGCCAGCGACCAGCGCGCCGACGACAATGACCGAGGAAATTGCGTTGGTGACCGCCATCAGCGGCGTGTGCAGCGCAGGCGTGACCGACCAGACAACGTAATAGCCCACAAAGCAGGCCATCACGAACACACTCAGAATTGAAATGAAGTCCATGTCAGCCCCCTCAGCCGAGCAGTCGTTCGTTGACGACCTTGCCGCCCTGCGTCAGGCGGATCGCATTGCCGATTTCCTCGTCGAGCACGGGCTTGCCCTGCTCCTTGTCCCAGAACGCGGACAGGAAATTGAACAGATTGCGCGAGAACAGTGCCGAGGCGTCTGCCGCAAGATGCGTGGCGGTGTTGGAATAGCCGACGATCTTGACGCCGTGCTTCTCGACCACCTGGTCTGCGACCGAGCCTTCGACATTGCCACCGGCCGAAACCGCAAGGTCGAAGATCACCGAGCCGGGCTTCATCGTCGCGATCTGCGCATCGGTGATCAGGCGCGGTGCCGGACGGCCTGGGATCAGCGCGGTGGTGATCACGATGTCCTGCTTGGCGATGTGCGAGCTGACCAGTTCGGCCTGTGCCGCCTGATACTCGGGGCTCATCTCGGTCGCATAACCGCCAGCGCCCTCGCCCTCGATCCCCGCGACGTTTTCTACGAAGATCGGCTTGGCACCGAGCGACTGGATCTGCTCCTTGGTCGCCGAACGCACGTCCGTCGCCGAGACCTGCCCGCCGAGACGGCGCGCGGTGGCGATGGCCTGGAGACCCGCGACGCCGACACCCATGACGAAGACCTTGGCCGCCGAGACCGTGCCCGCCGCGGTCATCATCATCGGGAAAGCGCGGCCATAGAGGTCCGCCGCGACGATGACGGCCTTGTAGCCGGCCAGGTTCGACTGCGAGGACAGGATGTCCATCGACTGCGCGCGGGTGATGCGCGGCATGAACTCCATCGCCAGCGCCTCGAACCCGCCTGCCGCATAGGCATCGACGCGCGCGCGCTTGCCGAAGGGATCGAGCCCCGCGACGACCCATGCGCCGGGATTGGCCCCGGCGAGGAGATCGACCTCGGGCCCCTGCACGCCAAGCACGATATCCGCGCCGGCTGCCACGCCTTCGCCCACGATTTCCGCGCCCGCCGCCTGATAGGCCTCGTCGCTGATCGAGGCGGTCATGCCCGCCCCCGCTTCCACGCGCACGGCTGCGCCGAGACCGATGAACTTCTTCACCGTCTCAGGCGTCGCCGACACCCGGTGCTCGCCGCTGGCCCGCTCGCGCAGGACAGCGATCGTTGTTGCCGCCCCCATTCGAGGACTCAGGCGATCAGGTACATGACGAAGAGCACGATCAGCGCGATCACCGGAGTGGCGATCTTGATCATGCCGACGAAGCCCTCGTAGGTGGCCGTCGCTGCCTTCATGTTGTTCCCGGCATTGTTGCTCGCGCCCATGACAAACCCTTCCTGATTGCGTTTTAAACGTGCGGTTGACCGCATGCTCTAGCGACCGCGCCACCCCGGCTCAAGCGTTACCGGCGGTTTTGCGCTTAATCTGACCTTTACCCAAATGGGCTAGACCCCGGCACTATGTAAAAGGACCGGGGAACCCATGGCTGAGCCCACAGATCGGCTTTTGATGCTGATTGATGACGAACCGGCGCAGTGCCGCCTCATTTCGGCGCTCGCGGCGCGCGAAGGCTGGCGCACGATCATCGCCCGCGATTCCGAGACGGCGATCGCCACGCTCGGCACGCGGCAGGGCATGCAGCTCGATGCAATCATTCTGGATCAATGGGTTCCCGGCGACGAAGCCTGCGCGCTGATCGCCGAGCTCAAGGCCCGCCGCCCCGCGCTTCCCATCCTCATGATCACCACAAGCGCCTCGCCGCTGCTCGCCGTCGAGGCGATGCGCGCCGGAGCTTCGGACTACCTGATCAAGCCGGTCGCGCCCGATCGGCTGCTCCAGGCGCTGCGCACCGCAACCCGGCGCGAGGAATCGCCGGAGGAACTGCAACCGCTCACCGAGAAGTTCTCCGGCACGCTCGATTTCGATTCGATGATCGGCGCCGCCCCCGGTTTCCGGGCTGCGCTCGCCGTCGCCGCCAAGGCCGCGCGCACGCAGAACACCGTGCTGATCGAAGGAGAATCCGGCACCGGCAAGGAAATGCTGGTGCGAGCGATGCATGCCGCCAGCCCGCGCGCAAAGGCGCCGCTGCGGATCGTGAACGCCGGCGGCATTCCGGCCAACCAGATCGAATCGGTGCTGTTTGGCCATGAGAAGGGTGCCTTCCCCGGCGCCTTCGAACGCCATGTCGGCGCGCTCCAGCATGCCGACGGCGGCACCCTGGTGATCGACGAAATCGACCGCCTCTGCCTCGCCGCACAGAACCGGCTCGCCCAGTTCCTGCAGCGCGGCGATATCCAGCCCATCGGCGCGCGCCACAGCTTTCGCCTCGATGTGCGCGTGATCGTGTGCAGCAATGCCGACCTCGGTGATCTTGTCGAGGCGCAGCTGTTTGATCGCGGCCTTCTGGATGCATTGAGCGGCGTCCATGTCCATCTGCCGGCGCTGCGCGAGCGCGCGGGCGACATTCCGGCGCTGGCCCGCCACTTCCTCACCCGCATCGGCGAACAGCCGGGGCTGCGTCCGCTCGGCATCACCGACGGCGCGCTGGCGCTGCTGGCGGCATATGATTGGCCGGGCAATGTCCGCCAGTTGCAGGCGACGCTGTTCCGCGCGGCGGTGTTCTGCGACGGCGAGGCGCTGACCGCGCAGGACTTCCCCAATCTTTCGAACATGCTCGGCGAAGCCCCGCGCACCGCGCCCAGCGGCACCGAAGGCGCGGGCGTGATGCTCTATTCGCCCGACGGCAACCTGCGCCCGCTCGAAGAGATCGAGGCCGACGTCATCCGCCTTGCCATCGGCCACTACCGCGGCCGCATGACCGAAGTCGCGCGGCGGCTCGGCATCGGGCGCTCGACGCTCTACCGCAAGCTCTCCGAGCTCGGGATCGACAACGTCGCCTGAGCCCTCTCGATAATGGCAGCGTTGCTCCCTCGCGCGGTGCTGTTAAGTCTCTCGCCGGACGGCTCGTGCGCCGCCGGGAGGAGAGACCAGAATGGCCGGTCAGAAGCTGCTGGAAGGTATCCGTGTCGTTGATCTGACCAGCGTGGTGTTCGGACCTTACGCCACCGAGACACTGGCCGATCTTGGTGCGGACGTGATCAAGGTCGAGGTGCCTGCTGGCGACATGTTCCGCCACGCCGGAAAGGTTGCGGCGACACCCGGGATGGGCCCCTGCACGCTCAATCTCAACAAGGGCAAGCGCAGCCTCGCGCTCGATCTCAAGAGCGAGGAGGGCAAGGCCGCACTCGCGAGACAGCTCGCCGAAGCCGATGTGTTCATCCACAACGTGCGCGGCAAGGCGATCGAGCGGCTGGGTTTCGGTTATGACGCCGTCAAGGCCATCAAGCCCGACATCATCTATGTCCACTGCACCGGCTTCGGCTCGGGCGGACCGTATGGCGACCTGCAGGCCTATGACGACGTGATCCAGGCCGCCACGGGCACAACCAATCTGCTGTCGCGGGTCGATGGCAATCCCGTGCCGCGCTTCCTGCCCTCGCTGATCGCCGACAAGGTCTCCGGGCTGCACGGCACCTGGGCGGTCATGGCCGCGATCATCCACAAGTTGCGCTTCGGCGAAGGGCAGTTCGTCGAAGTCCCGATGTTCGAGAGCTTCACCCATTTCATGATGCAGGAGCATCTCTACGGGCTGGCGCTGGTGCCGCCCAAGGAACCGGCGGGCTATCCGCGCCAGCTCGATCCGCTGCGCCAGCCCTTCCCGGCCAAGGACGGTTACGTGGTGATCGTGCCCTATACGCTGGATGCCATGGATGTCGTGATCGAGCTGCTCGAGGCGCCGGAACTTGCCGAGGATCCGCGCTTTATCGACTACCCCTCGCGCATGCGCAACTTCAGCGCGTTCTATGAGGAGATGGCCAAGCGCACGCCCAAGCTGACCATGGCGGAATGGGCGGCGAAGATGGCCGAGCATCAGATTCCCTGCATGCCGGTGCGCGATCTCGACGACATCACCGAGGATCCGCACCTCAAGGCGGTCGACTTCTTCCAGCAGCGCACGCACCCGACCGAGGGCGAGTACCTCAAGATGCGCAGTCCGGTGAGCTTTTCCGTCGGAGGCTTTGAAGTCCGGCCGACGCCGCATATCGGCGAGCACAACGAGGAGCTTGGCGCGCCCGCGCTTCCGGTCAAGTCTCGAGCTAGCTGAAATCCATCAGGGCCGCGTCGCGCAGGCCGCGCCAGACGCGCAGGGCCTGCACGGTATCGGCGACATCGTGCACTCGCACCATCTGCGCACCGGATTCGAAACCCTTGGCCGCCAACAGCAGCGATCCGCCGAGCCGCTGATGGGCGGGCGCCTCGCCGGACAGCGCACCGATCATGCGCTTGCGGCTCGCGCCGAGCAGCAGCGGCTGACCCAGCGCATGGAACAGCGGCAGCGCGTTGATCAGGGCGAGGTTCTCCGCGAGTGACTTGCCGAAGCCGATGCCCGGATCGAGCAGGATCTTCTCGCGCGCGATCCCCGCCGCCACCGCCGCATCGCGCCGCTCGCGCAGGGCATCGAACACATCGAGTACGACATCGGCATAGTGGCCGTCGGCATGCAAGTCCTTCTCCCCGCCGGGGGCATGCATCAGCACGACCGGCGCACCGCTTGCCGCGACGACTTCCACCGAGCGTGGATCGTGGCGCAGCGCGGAAACATCGTTGACGATATGCGCACCTGCCGCGAGCGCTTCGGCGATGACAGTCGAGCGGCGGCTGTCGATGGATATCGCGGCGCCGCTGGTGGCAAGCTTCGCAATCACCGGGACGACGCGCTTGACTTCGTCGCCTTCCCAGACAGCAGGGGCGCCGGGACGGGTGGATTCCCCACCGACATCGATGATCGCCGCGCCGGCTTCGAGCATCGCGTAGGCATGGTCCAGTGCCGCTTCCGGCTTGTCGAGAAACTGGCCGCCGTCGGAAAAACTGTCGGGCGTGACGTTGAGGATACCCATCACTTGCGGTTGATCGACCCGCAGCGTGCGCGCGCCGCACATCAGCGGACCGTGCACGGCCTTGAGATTGGCCCATTGCGCCTGCGCCTCGGCGGCCAGCGCATCGGGAAGCGCGCCCAGCACGTCATTCGCCTCGTCCGCACCGAAGCGGCGGCGGGAGACCACTTTCGCGCCATCCCGAACAATCAGCGCAAACCGCGCCGCATAGACCAGCCCGCCCGCCAGACGGATCGCTCCGCCCTCTTCGCTCTGCGGGCTCTCGGCAAGGCCGATCGGGCGGATGTAGAGCTTCTGCGCCATGGCCGCGTTCTAGCGCACCCGGCGCCGCGCAGCGAGACGCACGGCTTGCAGGATCATCGCCTTGGTCCAGCGCGCATGGCAGCGCAGCACCAGCGGATCGGGCATCAGGCCCAGCAGCGGCAGCACGTCAGTCCTCGACCGCGAGGAGATAGAGCTGGCGCAGCGCATCGAGCGGCTTGACCTCGCCCTCGTGCTCGATGTGCCAGAACGTCCAGCCATTGCATGAAGGCGCGCCCTGCACCGCCGAACCGACGCTGTGGATCGAGCCGGTGGCGGCATCCGCCATGATCGAGCCATCGGCGCGCACGCTCGCCAACCAGCGGCGCTTGCGGTCGAACAGCTGAGCGCCCGGCGCAATCATGCCGCTTTCGATCAATTGCCCGAACGCGACGCGCGGGGCGCTGCGCTTGCTCATCATCGTGGTGAGCGCGCTTTCATCAAGCGGCAGCGCGGCGGCAATGCGTTCCTCGGCCACCGCGATGTAGCTTTCCTCGCGCTCGCAGCCGATGAATTCGCGGCCGAGGCGGCGCGCAACCGCACCAGTCGTGCCGGTGCCGAAGAAGGGATCGAGCACGACATCGCCCGGATTGGTCGTCGCCAGCATGACGCGGTAAAGCAGTGCCTCGGGCTTCTGCGTCGGATGCGCCTTCACGCCATCCTTGCGGATGCGTTCGGGCCCGCCGCAGATCGGCAGCACCCAGTCCGACCGCATCTGCAGCTCGTCGTTGAGCGTCTTCATCGCGCGGTAGTTGAAGGTGTATTTTGCCTTCTCGCTGCGCGAGGCCCAGATCAGTGTTTCGTGCGCGTTGGTGAAGCGGGTGCCCTTGAAGTTGGGCATCGGATTGGCCTTGCGCCAGACGATGTCGTTGAGGATCCAGAAGCCGAGATCCTGCAGCAACGCGCCGACGCGGAAGATGTTGTGATAGGAGCCGATCACCCAGATCGCGCCATCGGGCTTGAGCAGGCGGCGCGCCTCGGTCAGCCATTCGCGGGTGAAGCTGTCGTAGCGCTCGAAGCTGTCGAACTTGTCCCAGTCGTCGGTCACGGCGTCGACATGGCTGCCATCGGGCCGCGCGAGGTCGCCGCCGAGCTGCAGGTTGTAAGGCGGGTCGGCGAAAATCAGGTCGATCGAGGCGGAGGGCAGCTCCCGCATCCGCTCGATGCAATCGCCGCGCAGGATCTGCCCGAGCGGGAGCGCAAGTTTGCTCACCGCCGGCGCAACCGCGCCGCGCAGCGCGCGCGCTGCCGTCTTTGCCTGACGTTCCTTTGCCAGAGCCACCATGTCCGCCTTGTCCCCTGCTGATGCAGCCCGACAGGTGAATCATCCGGGACTCGCCGTCAAGCCGCGACTCGCCGGATTCCGCCGAGTCGCAGCGCCTGAAGGGGTGAGAACGGAACGAGTCCGCGTCTACATCTGGAGTCTGCGCGGGCCATCGGACTCCATATCTTGTAGGTGTGACCGGGCGGATTCACTCGCGAAAAAAGTTTTCGTGCGGCCTAGTCGATGACCGCCGCCACCGGCGCAAAGCTGCGGCGGTGGTGCGGGCTGGCGCCGTGCTGTCGCAGCGCTGCCAGATGCTCGGCGGTGCCGTAGCCCGCATTGCGGTCCCAGCCATAGTGCGGGAACTCCGCCGCCGCCGCCCGCATCAGCCGGTCGCGGTGCTCCTTGGCGAGGATCGAAGCGGCGGAAATGCAAGGCTCGATCGCATCGCCTTTCACGATGGCACGGGCCTGCCAGCGCCACTCCGCGCAGTGCTTTGCCGGGGTGATGTTGCCATCGATCAGCGCCATGCGGATCGCGCTTCCAACCAATTGCCGCTCCAGCGCAGCCACGGCGCGGGTCATCGCGAGCATGGTGGCGGCGAAGATGTTGAGCCGATCGATCTCCTCGACTTCGGCGATGCCGAGCGCCCAGTGGCAGCTTGCGCAGATCAGCGGCTCCAGCTTCGCACGGCGCGCACCGCTGAGCACCTTGGAATCCGCAAGACCCTCCGGCGGCTGCGCGCCCAATACGACGGCCGCCGCGACCACCGGCCCCGCCAGCGGCCCCCGCCCCGCTTCATCGACGCCGACGACCAGGCCCCCGTTTCGGGCGCTGACAGCCGCGCCGTTCGCTGCCATGGTGGCGGCCATGAACAGATCAGTCTCACCGCGTTTCGCCATGGCCGACCTCATCTCCGAAATGCCCGGCAATCACAAGCTGTACGGGAGCTTGTCCCGTGGCGTTTGATCCGACCCGCGTCGATTGCTGGATCTTCGACCTCGATTACACGCTCTACCCGCCGGCCTGCGGCCTGTTCGGCCAGATCGACCAACGCATGGGGCAGTTCATTGCCGATCTGCTCGGCTGTGATGCAACCGAGGCCAAGCGCATCCAGAAGATGTATTTCCACGATCACGGCACCACGCTCGCGGGCCTGATGCACTACCACGCCATCGATCCTCGCGAGTTTCTCGACTTCGTCCACGATGTCGACATGAGCGTGCTGGCCGAAGCGCCTCGCCTCGCGGAGCGGATCAAGGCACTTCCCGGGCGGCGGCTGATCTTCACCAATGGCGACCAGCCCTATGCGGAGCGGGTGCTGGCGGCGCTCGGGCTCGAGGATTGCTTCGAGGGCATGTGGGACGTCATCGCAATGGACTACAAGCCCAAGCCGGAACCGTCCGCCTACCACAGCCTGATCGCGGCGTTCGGCTTCGAGCCGGAGCGCGCGGTGTTTGTCGAGGACTCGGCGCGCAACCTGCCGCCCGCCAAGGCACTCGGCATGCAGACGGTGTGGCTCGACTGCGCCAGTGAGTGGGGTGACCGTGCGAAGGACGATGCCGCGATCGATCTCGTGATCGATGATCTGCCGCAGTGGCTGGAATTGGTTTGCGCGGAGCTTGCGGGCAGCCTTTCGCTCGGTTAGGCCCCGCGCTCTGATTTTCGGGGAGCATACGCCATGACCGCAGACCTGCAGGCCGCCATCGAAGCCGCGTGGGAAGACCGCGCCAACGTCACGCCTGCCAGCGCATCCGTGCGTGAAGTGGTCGAAGCCGCGCTCGAACTGCTCGACGGCGGCAAGGTGCGCGTGGCGGAGAAGGTCGATGGCGCATGGACCGTCAACCAGTGGCTCAAGAAGGCCGTGCTGCTCTCGTTCCGCCTCAACGACAACGCAGTGATCGAGCAGGGCGCGGGCGGTGCTCCGGCTTACGACAAGGTGCCTTCGAAGTTCGCCGGTTGGGGCGAGAACCGCTTCCGCGAGGCCGGTTTCCGGGTCGTGCCCGGCGCGGTCGCGCGGCGCGGGGCGCATATCGCCAAGGGCGTGGTGCTGATGCCGAGCTTCGTCAACATCGGCGCCTATGTCGATGAAGGCACGATGGTCGACACCTGGGCGACGGTCGGCTCCTGCGCGCAGATCGGCAAGAACGTGCATATCTCGGGCGGTGCGGGCATCGGCGGCGTGCTGGAGCCGCTGCAGGCTGGCCCCGTCATCATCGAAGACGGCTGCTTCATCGGCGCGCGATCGGAAGTGGCGGAAGGCGTGGTCGTCGGCGAAGGCGCAGTGCTTTCGATGGGCGTGTACCTCGGCGCCTCGACCAAGATCGTCGACCGTGCGACGGGCGAGGTCCACATGGGCCGCGTGCCGCCCTACGCCGTCGTTGTTCCCGGCGCGATGCCGGGCAAGCCCCTGCCCGATGGTACGCCGGGTCCCTCGCTCTACTGCGCGGTGATCGTGAAGACCGTCGACGCGCAGACCCGGAGCAAGACCGGGATCAACGAACTCCTGCGCGACTAACCAGTGCCACGGGCCGTTACCCGCTGGGTGCTGGCCCTGCTCTACGCACTGGCAGGCGTGCTGCATCTGCTGCTGCCCCGCCCGTTCCTTGGCATCATGCCGACCTGGGTGCCGCAGCCTGAACTGGTCATCGCGCTGACCGGCGTAGCCGAGCTGGCGGGTGCCGCGGGGCTGCTGCAGCCGTGGTCCCCAGCGCTCCGGCGCGCGGCGGGCTGGGGCCTTGCCGCTTATGCGGTCTGCGTGTTCCCGGCGAACATCGTGCACTTTATCCGCGACATGGCGCGGCCGGATCATGGGCTGGGGCTCGGCTATCACGTCCCTCGCATGTTTCTGCAGCCGGTGCTGGTGTGGCTGGCGTTGTGGGTTGGACAGGTCCTGCCCTTTCGGGCAAGCGGCACGGCATGAGCGATGAAGACTACGTGTTCGACGAGGACAGCGGCGAGTGGATGCCGGCGTCCGAACTTGCGGCCAGGCGCGCGGCGGAGGGCAAGGTCGAAGTGCGCGATGCGGTAGGCAATCTCCTTGCCGATGGCGATCAGGTCACGCTGATCAAGGACCTCGACGTCAAGGGCGCAGGCCAGACGCTGAAGCGCGGTACGCTGATCAAATCGATCCGCCTCACTGGCGATGCACAGGAAATCGATTGCCGGTTCGACGGCATCAAGGGCCTCGTCCTGCGCGCCGAATTCGTCAGAAAGCGCTGACTTTCAGGGCATTTGCTGCGCATCGGTCAGCTCGAACGAGCCGTCGAGCCTGTGCCAGACGGTAACCGACCAGCGCGTGCCATCGGCCATGCGCAGCGCCATCCGCCGGTTGGTGCCTGCAACCACCTGCGTCTGCGCTGACGTTACCTCCACCAGTGCACCGTGCGACTGCGGAAGGTGCGCTGCAGCATAGCGCGCGGCTGCCTGCACCCCTTCTCCGCTTGGATCAGCCGCCCGCCAGCCACCGACCACAAGCGGCGCCGGCGATGGCCCGGAAGCCTTGGGCGCACAGGCCGCAAAGGCGGTTGCAAGCGTGAGGACCAGCAAGCTGACGCGACGATTGCGCGTTTTGCAACTGGCAATGCGATCATTACATTTGCGGGTCATTGTGCGCCGCACCATATCTGGCTCAACAAGAAAACAGGGGTGCTCGAAGGCAATTTCTTCCGGTTTCAAAGGAGATATTGCCATGTTTCTCAAGTCCTTCCAGATCGCTGCCGCTGCTGCCCTGATCGCCGTTCCGGCGATGGCTCAGGCCGAAGAAGCAGGTGCGAAGTTCACCCACGAGGGTGTCACGTACGTCTACACCACGCAAGTCTCGGGTGGCGAGCGCGTGATCAAGGGCACTGCGTTCAACGGCAAGGCGCCGTTCGAACTCCACGTGCGCGGCCGCTATGTGACCGGCACGTTCAACAACCAGGCTGTCGAGTTCACGCAGGCCGAAGCCCGCGCGCTGGGCATTCAGGTCGCCTCGAACTGACTCCTGCAGGCAGTCATCCGGCTGCCCTGACGACAGAGCCCCCGACAAGCGCCCGTCTAGCGCTTTGCGGGGGCTTTTTCGTGCCCTGTTCTCCATGTCAGGCGAGGATCGCTGGCTATCCCCCCGCCAAGGGCCTAGGGCTGGCATCCGGCCATACTGTCCGGACGGAGAGCGAGCATGGCCAAGAGCCAGAAGAAATCGAACCGCGAAGTGCGCAAGCCCAAGGCGGAAGGTCCCAAGAAACAGAACGCTTCCAATCCCAGCCAGAAGCCGGGGGTCGTCGCCGGGCTCGAAAACATGAAGCGGAGCACCTGAACGACAGGATCTGTTTCCGGCGGGATAGCTGTGGCAAGGGCTGGCGATGAACGAGCCCCCTGCCCCTATCCGCATCCTCGTCGATGGTGATGCCTGCCCGGTCAAGGACGAGATCTACAAGGTCGCGTGGCGGCATGAGGTCGCGGTCGTGGTGGTGAGCAATGCGCCCTTCCGTGTGCCCGTGCATCCGCTGGTGCGGCGCGTGGTGGTGAGCGACGGCTTCGATGCGGCAGACGACTGGATCGCGGAGGACGCGGGCCCGACCTCAGTGGTGGTCACCGCTGATATCCTGCTCGCGGACCGCTGCATCAAGGCCGGCGCCCAAGTGCTATCCCCCACCGGCAAGCCCTTCACCGGCAATTCCATCGGCAGCCAGATCGCTACCCGCGCGATCATGGCGGACCTGCGCGCGGGCGGCGACGTGATAGGTGGGCCGGCCCCTTTCGCGAAGGCTGACCGGTCACGGTTTCTGTCATCTCTGGATGCAGCGCTGGTTCGGCTGAAGCGAGGTTAGCCTCGCAGGTTCACCCCTCAGCCTCGCGCTGGATTACGGCTTCGGCACCGATGCGGGAACTGATCCGGCCCAAGATGGTGAGAACGGTGACGGCAAGTACCGTAGCGAGGATGGCGTAGCTGTAGAGCCCGGCAAGGCTGTCCCCCATGCCCAGCAGCGCAAGCGTTGCCTTGATCGCCTCGTTCCACGCCAGCGCGGCGACAAGGCCGAGCGAGGCGGAGGCTAATGCAATCATCGTCTGGATCATGGCTTTCGCGTCGGTCATTTCGGGTCATTCCCCTTGGTTGTAGTGAACCAATGGGTGACGCGCCGGAATCGCGATTGCAAGACTTGTGACTACCCTCTCCCCCACCCGGTCAACGGGCGGCCACCCTCCCCATCCTCGCATTGCGTGAATGGAGAGGGTCCGCGTCTTACTCCGCGGCAGGGAGGTAAAGTTCGCTGCCAGCCTCGCGGTACTTCTCGCTCATTTCGGCCATGCCGGCTTCGGCATCGGCTTCGCTTGCGACGAAGGTTTCGATGCCGGCGTTCTGCTTGGCGGCGAAATCGCGCACTTCCTGCGTGATCTTCATGGAGCAGAACTTGGGGCCGCACATCGAGCAGAAGTGCGCGGTCTTGGCGCCTTCAGCAGGAAGCGTCTGGTCGTGGTACTGCTCGGCGGTGTCGGGATCGAGCGAGAGGTTGAACTGGTCGCGCCAGCGGAATTCGAAGCGGGCGCGGCTGAGGGCATCGTCGCGCAGCTTCGCCGCCGGGTGGCCCTTCGCAAGGTCTGCGGCATGAGCGGCAAGCTTGTAGGTGACGACGCCGACCTTGACGTCATCACGGTCGGGCAGGCCGAGGTGCTCCTTGGGGGTGACGTAGCAGAGCATCGCGGTGCCGAACCAGCCGATCATCGCGGCGCCGATGCCGCTGGTGATGTGATCGTAGCCGGGGGCAATGTCGGTCACGAGCGGCCCGAGCGTGTAGAACGGGGCTTCGCCGCAGGCGGCGAGCTGCTTGTCCATGTTTTCCTTGATCTTGTGCATCGGCACGTGGCCGGGGCCTTCGATCATCACCTGCACGTCCTGCTCCCACGCGCGCTTGGTGAGTTCGCCGAGGGTGTAGAGTTCGGCGAACTGGGCTTCGTCGTTGGCATCCGCCACCGAGCCGGGGCGCAGGCCATCACCGAGTGAGTAGGCGATGTCGTAGGCCTTCATGATCTCGGTGATCTCGTCGAAGTGTTCGTAGAGGAACGATTCCTTGTGATGCGCGAGGCACCACTTGGCCATGATCGAACCGCCGCGGCTGACGATGCCCGTTACGCGCTTGGCGGTGAGCGGGATGTAGGGGAGGCGCACGCCGGCGTGGATGGTGAAGTAGTCGACGCCCTGCTCGGCCTGCTCGATGAGGGTGTCGCGGAAGATCTCCCAGGTCAGTTCCTCGGCGATGCCGCCGACCTTTTCGAGCGCCTGGTAGATCGGCACGGTGCCGATGGGCACGGGGCTGTTGCGCAGGATCCATTCGCGGGTGTCGTGGATGTTGCGGCCCGTCGAGAGGTCCATGACGGTATCGGCGCCCCAGCGGACGGACCAGACCATCTTCTCGACCTCGCTGGCGACGTTAGACGCGACGGCGGAGTTGCCGATGTTCGCGTTGATCTTCACGAGGAAGTTGCGGCCGATGGCCATCGGCTCGGATTCAGGGTGGTTGATGTTGCTGGGGATGATCGCGCGGCCGCGGGCGACTTCATCGCGGACGAATTCGGCGGTGACGTAGTCGGGGATGCTGGCGCCCCAGTCCTGCCCGTCGCGCGCCAAGGCTTCCTTGAGCTGGCGGCGGCCGAGGTTCTCGCGGACGGCGACGTATTCCATCTCCTGCGTGATGATACCCTGCCGCGCATAGTGCATCTGGCTGACGTTGCCGCCGGCCTTGGCGCGCAGCGGCTTCTGGACGACGTTGGGGAAGCCGGGGACGCCGCCCGAGCGATCCGGGCCGAGCTGGCCGTTGTCTTCGGGCTTCACTTCGCGGGCGTGGTATTCCTCGACGTCGCCGCGGCCCATGATCCACTCGCGGCGCAGCTGGGGAAGGCCCTTGGCGATGTCGATCTGGGCGTTCGCGTCGGTGTAGGGGCCGGAGGTGTCGTAGACCCGCAGCGGGGGCTCGCCCGAGCTGGGTTCGAGCGCGATCTCGCGCATGGCGACCGTCATGCCGGGGAAGCGCGGGCTTTCGACGTGGATCTTTCGGCTGCCGCGGATCGGGCCGGTGGTGACGCCGATGGGCGTGGCCTGCGGGCCATTTTCGAGGCGGGAATTGATATCAGCCATCTTGCGCTCCTTTGAACAGACGGATGGCGGGCGCTGGCGTGCAGACTGACCGCTCCCTCCGCCCGTGCTAACGGGTTCAGGTTCGACGGGTCGGGCTGCGTGACCAGCCCCTCTCAGCCATGCGTGCTCACTGGCTCCCCGGGGAATGGGACGGTTCTAGTCCGGTCTCGCGGCGTCGTCCAGCCACCATTGGGACTGGACTTTAAGCGGGCGCTTAAACATAGTCGTGCCAAGGCCCGCCGTGTGCCGAGCGGGACAAGCGGAGCAGGACATGGCGAGCCAGACCCTTGAGCGGGCAATCAATCCCTATGACGTGAGCGCGGATGCGCTCTACACCGAGGACACGTGGCGCAAGCCGTTTGCCACGCTGCGGCGCGAGATGCCGGTGAGCTGGCGGCCGGAAAGCCCGTTTGGCAGCTACTGGTCGGCGGTGACGCACGAGACGATCCAGCAGATCGAGCTGATGCCGGAGGTGTTCTCCTCCTCGTGGAAGCTGGGGAACATCACGATCGCCGAATCGATCAACGAGGCGGAGTTTCCGAACTTCATCGCGCAGGATCCGCCGATCCACACCGCGCAGCGCAAGGTGATCGCGCCGGCGTTCAGCCCGGGGCAGATGATCAAGCTGGAAGCGCAGGTGCGCGAACGGGCGAAGATGCTGTTCGATACGCTGCCGATTGGCGAGACGTTCGACTGGGTGGAGCAACTTGCGATCCCGCAGACCTTGGGGATGCTGTGCAGCCTGTTCGACTTTCCGTTCGAGGAGTGGCGCGATCTCAAGCGCTGGTCGGACTACGGCAGCGGGGTTTCGGCGGATAACCTGACACCGGAGTACCGCGCCGAGTGGATGAAGCAGATGGGCGAAATGCTCGCGCGGTTCGACCGGGAACTGGATGCGCGGAAAGGACTGCCGCCGACGGACGATCTGCTCAGCCGGATGGTCCATTCCGAAGCGATGGGGAACCTGCCGCCGCTGGAGCGGCTGGCGAATATCGCCCTGCTGATCGTGGCGGGGAACGACACGACGCGGAACTCGATTGCCGGGCTGATCGAGGCGCTGACGCTCTATCCGGAGCAGCTGGACGTGCTGCGCGCCGATCCGACGCTGTCCGCCAATGCCGCGCAGGAGATCATCCGCTGGCAGACGCCGGTGACGCATATGCGGCGCACGGCGACGCAGGATGTCGAGATGGGCGGGCAACTGATCCGCAAGGGCGAGAAGATCGTGATGTGGTACATTTCGGGCAACCGCGACGAGAGCGTGTTTGCCGATGCCGAGCGGTTCGACGTGCGGCGCGAGAATGCGCGGCGGCATATCGGTTTCGGCCACGGCATCCACCGCTGCGTGGGCGCGCGGCTGGCTGAGGTGCAGATCGCGGCGGTGATCGACGAGATCGTGGGGCGCGGGCTGCGGCCAGTCATGGTCGGCAAGCCGGAGCGGCTGGCAAGCCCGTTCCTGCATGGGTTCAATGCCATGCCGGTGCGGCTAGAGCGTGCCTGACATGAAGCGCGTCTGCATCATCGGGGCGGGCTGTTCGGGGATCACGGTCGCCAAGCGGCTCAAGGACTACGGGATCAGCTACGACCAGTTCGACGCCTCGGACGATATCGGCGGGAACTGGTACTACAACAATCCCAACGGGTTGTCGGCCTGTTATCAGAGCCTGCATATCGATACCTCGAAGTGGCGGCTGGCCTTCGAGGACTATCCGGTGCCGGCGGACTGGCCGGACTTTCCGCACCATTCGCAGCTCCTGCAATACTTCCGCGACTATGCCGCGCAGTTCGCCCTGCGCGAGGACATCACCTTCAACACCAAGGTCGAGAAGGCGCAGCGCAAGCCCGGTGGCGGCTGGGCGGTGACGCTTTCGACCGGCGAGACGCGCGAATACGAGGCGCTGGTGGTGGCAAACGGGCACCACTGGGCGGCGCGCATTCCCGAGTATCCCGGGCACTTCGATGGCGAACAGCTCCACAGCCATTCGTTCCGCAGCGCGTTCGAGCCGGTGAACTGCGTCGGCAAGCGCGTGCTCGTGGTCGGCATGGGCAATTCGGCGATGGATATCGCCTCCGAGCTTTCGCAGCGCGCAATTGCCGAGAAGCTGTTCGTTTCGACCCGGCGCGGGGTCTGGGTGCTGCCGAAGTATTACAAGGGCCAGCCGATCGACAAGAACCCGGCTCCGGCGTGGATGCCCCGTTCGGTGCGCACGGCGCTCGGCACGCGGATGATCAAGAGCCTGGTCGGCAAGATGAGCGACTATGGCCTGCCCGAGCCGGAGATCGGCCCGTTCGATGCCCATGCCACGGTTTCGGGCGAGTTCCTGCTGCGCGCGGGTTCAGGCGACCTGACAATGAAGGGCGCCATCGAGCGGCTGGACGGTGACGGCGTGGTGTTCAAGGACGGCAGCCGGGAGCAGATCGACGTGATCGTCTGGGCGACCGGCTATGACATCCGCTTCCCCTTCTTCGACGATCCCTCGCTCTGCGCCGATGCCGACAACCGGCCGCCGCCGCTGTTCAAGCGGATCATGAAGCCCGAAGTGCCGGACCTGTTCTATGCAGGATTAGGGCAGCCCTTGCCGACGCTGGTCAACTTCGCCGAGCAGCAATCGAAGCTGATCGCGGCCTATCTGGCGGGGGCTTACACCCCTCCCCCGCTGGGCGAGATGCACCGCATCATCAAGGCCGACGAGGAATATCACACCGGGCACTACTATGCGGCGCGGCGGCACACGATCCAGCTCGATTTCGATGCTTATGTGCGGGATTTGCTGAAAGAAATCGCGGCGGGGACGCGGCGGGCGAAAGCGGCGTAGCGCCTTTACCCCTCCGACCTGCCTTCGGCAGGCCACCTCCCCATTTGTCCTTCGGAAAAATGGGGAGGACCTGAAAGGCCTTATTCCGCAGCTTCCAGCGCGGCTTCGGCGCGCTGGTTGTCGTAGACGAACTCGCTGGCGGCAGGATCGATGAAGGGGATCTGTTCGCGCTCGCTCCAGTAGTCCTGGTTGTGCTGCCATTCGGGCTTTTCGCCGCGCCTCGGCATGCGGTCCAGATCGCGCATCAGGTAGGTGGGGTTGAAGTTGTCGGCGTCGATCCATGGCAGGATCTTCATGTCCTTGTCTTCCTCGCGCAGCGCGACCTCGACCTTCCTGGCATGCGCTTCATCCATGTGATTCAGGAGCTTGCAGACGAAATCGCCGACGATATCAACGCGCAGGGTCCACGAGGCGCGGAAGTAGCCGAAAACCCAGACGAGGTTGGGCACGCCGGTGAACATCATGCCGCGGTAATTGATCGTCTCGGACCAATCGACCGCCTTGCCGTCGACCTCGAAGGGGATTTCGCCGAGCACCGAAAGGCGGAAGCCGGTGCAGGCGACGATGATGTCGCCTTCGATCTCCTGCCCGGAGCTGACCCGCAGGCCCTTCTCGGTGAAGGTGTCGATCGTGTCGGTGACGACGCTCGCCTTGCCCGCGACGACCGCCTTGAACATGTCGCCATCAGGGAGCTGGGCCAGGCGCTGCTGCCACGGGCGATATCTGGGCGTGAAGTGCGGCTCGAAGTTGAAGTCCTCGCCGACATAGCCGCGGATCAGCGCGCGCAGGTCCTCGGCCATGGCCTCGGGCTCCTCGCGGCTGCGGCGGTCCATCTCGTAGAAGTTGTAGATGTAGTCCTGCCGCACGACGCGGTGGATGGTAGGCTCGTCGACGCCGATGGTGCGCAGGCGGTCGGCCAGTTCGCTGACGTTGGGCGCGCAGTAGAACCACGTCGGCGAGCGCTGGACCATGGTGACCGTGGCGCCGGCCTCGCACAGCGCGGGGACGATGGTGGCGGCGGTGGCGCCCGAGCCGATCACGATGACATGCTTGCCGGCCACGTCGGTCTTGGGGTCCCACAGCTGGGAATGCACGAAGTGGCCCTTGTAGGAGGCCATGTTCGGCCATTCGGGAATGTAGGGCGTCTTGTGGTCGTAGTAGCCCTGGCACATCCACAGGAAGCCGGCGATGTAGACGACCTCGCTGCCATCCTTGCGGCGCGCCTTGACGGTCCACAGGTTGTCGGCGCTAGACCAGCTGCAGGCGGTGATCGTGTGGCCGTAGCGGATGTGCGGCGTGATCCCGTTTTCCTCGATCACCTCGCCCATGTACTTGAGGATCGCGTCGGCCGAGGCGATCGGCGTGCCGGTCCACGGCTTGAAGCGGTAGCCGAAGGTGTAGAGATCGGAATCGGAGCGGATGCCGGGGTACTTGTGGGTTTCCCAGGTTCCGCCGAAGGTGTCCTTGCTTTCGAGGATGGCGTAGCTCTTGCCGGGGCACTGGTCCTGCAGATGCTTGGCGGATCCGATCCCGGAAATTCCGGCTCCGATGATCAGGACGTCGACGTGCTGCTCAGCCTGCTCTGCCATCATTCTCTCTCCATCTTGCCCGGCCGCGGCCCTTCTCCACCGCAGCGGGGAGCCGATTGGTCCGGTTGTGGCGGTTCTCGCCTTGCCGGTGCAAGGAGGCCTTGATCCGCATCAAAACGCAACAGGAATCTGGAGGCATTGCTCCGCACGGCAACTCAACATTACCGATTGTTCATGGTGCGGACCGCTCGGCGACAGATGGACTTCGGCATGTTGAGATCGTCGCCCCGACCACCCCTTTACTCCACACTTCAGGGGCCGGTCGCCGCGACAATCCCTGGGAGAAGGGCAACTCCCCCCAGTCGCCCTTTGCAAGTTCTCCGGGGATGGCAGCCTTCACCGCCATCCCCGGGGCCCCACTCCCCTCCCGATCCCCCATCTTCACAAACGGGCACGCGGGCACAGGTTGCGCGACTTCGGTCCAGCGCCTATCGCCATGCATGATGAATGCACGGCGCTGCGATATCGCGATCCTTGGTGGGGGCCTGGCAGGCGGCCTGATCGCGCTTGCGCTGGCCCGCTACCGGCCCGATCTTTCGCTGCTCATTGTGGAACAGGGCGAGTGTCTGGGCGGCAATCACGTGTGGTCGTTCTTTGCGACCGACACCGATCCCGAGGCGACCGAGCTACTCGCGCCGATGATCGAGGCGAGCTGGCCGGACTACAACGTCCACTTTCCGCGCCACAGCCGCCACCTCGCCACCCGCTATAGCGCGATGACATCGGAAAAGTTCGATGCGGCGCTGCGCGCGGCGCTGCCAGAGGATGCTATCCTCACCCGGCAGGCCGTGAAGAGCTGCAGCGAGACCGAAGTCATGCTGGGCGATGGCACGCCGGTGCAGGCCGGCGGCGTGATCGACACGCGGGGGCTGCGCGATGTCTCGCACTTCACCGGCGGGTGGCAGAAGTTCGTCGGCCGCAAGTTCAAGCTGAAGGCGCCGCATGGGCTCGAACGGCCCATCGTGATGGACGCGACGGTCGAGCAGATCGACGGCTACCGCTTCATGTACGCCCTGCCCTTTGCGCCCGATGTGATCTTCCTCGAGGATACCTACTACTCGGACAGCAGCGTGCTGGACCGGCCGCTGCTGGAAAAGCGGATCGACGCATACCTTGCGGCACGCGGGTGGGAAGTCGAGGCGCTGATCAACGAGGAGCACGGCGTGCTGCCGGTGGTGGCCGGCGGCGACTTTGCCGGGTTCTGGCAGGGTGCCGGCGAGGATACCGCGCGGGCTGGTTCGCGCGCCGGGCTATTCCATTCGCTCACCAGCTACTCGGTGCCCGATGCCGTGCGCTTTGCGCTGGCGCTGGCGCATCACGACAAGCTCGATGGTGCGGGATTGAAAGCCTTCTCTGCCAAGTGGGCTAAAGGGCACTGGGAAAACCAGTCCTACTACCGCATGCTCTCGGCATTGTTGTTTGGCGGTGCCTTTCCGGAAGAACGGCTGCGCATATTGGAGCGGTTCTACACGATGAAGCCGCAGCTGATCGAGCGGTTCTATTCGGGGCGTTCGACCTCTTACGACAAGTTCCGCATTCTGGCGGGAATACCGCCGATCCCGATCCCTCGGGCACTGGGCACGATTACCGGTTTCGGCCGGCAACCGGCGCCGTTGAAGTTTTCAGGAGTTTGAGTTCCATCATGAAGAAAGTCGCTGTCATCGGGGCCGGTTTCGGCGGACTGGCGCTGGCGATCCGCCTGCAGTCGGCGGGGATCCAGACCACCGTGATCGAGGCGCGCGACAAGCCTGGCGGACGTGCCTACTACTGGGAAAAGGACGGCTTCACCTTTGACGCCGGGCCGACAGTGATCACCGATCCGCCCTGCCTCAACGAACTGTGGGCGCTTTCGGGCCATGAGATTGCCGAGGACGTCGAACTCGTGCCGGTCAAGCCGTTCTACCGGCTGAACTGGGCGGACGGGACGAACTTCGATTACACCAACGACGAGGCGATCCTGAACGCGGAGATCGCCAAGCTCAACCCGCGCGACGTGGCCGGCTATGCCGAGTTCCTGAAGTTTTCGGCCGGCGTGTTCGAGGAAGGGTACGTCAAGCTCGGCTCAGTGCCGTTTCTTGATTTTGCCTCGATGATCAAGTCGGCACCGCCGCTGATCCGCTATCAGGCATGGCGTTCGGTCTATTCGATCGTTTCCAGCTACATCCAGAACGAGAAGCTGCGCGAGGCGTTCAGCTTCCATTCGCTGCTGGTGGGCGGCAACCCGATGACCGCGAGCGCCATGTATGCCCTGATCCACAAGCTGGAAAAAGACGGCGGTGTGTGGTGGGCCAAGGGCGGCACCAACAAGCTGATCGCAGGCATGGTGCGGCACTTCGAGCGGCTGGGCGGCACTGTGCGGCTGGGCGATGCGGTTGAGCACATCCAGTCGCTGGGCGACCGGGTGAAGGGCGTGCGGACCAAGAGCGGCTGGCAGGAAAACTTCGACGCGGTCGCCTCCAACGGCGACATAGTCCATTCCTATCAGGACCTGATGCCCGACAACGGCCATGCGCAGCGCCGGGCCAAGAGTCTGAAGCGCAAGAAGTTTTCCCCCAGCCTGTTCGTCGTGCACTTCGGCGTGGAAGGCACCTGGCCGGGAATCGCGCACCACATGATCCTGTTCGGACCGCGCTACAAGGGACTGCTTGACGACATCTACAACCACGGCGTGCTGCCGGAGGACTTCTCGATCTACCTGCACCACCCCTCGGTGACCGACCCGAGCATGGCGCCCGAAGGCATGAGCACGTTCTACGCGCTGGTGCCGGTGGCGAACATGGGCAAGCTGCCGGTCGACTGGGACGAAGTGGGCCCGCTGCTCGAAAGGCGCGTGCTCGATGAAGTGGGACGCCGTCTGATCCCGGACATCCACAGCCGGGTTGTGACGAAATTCCACTATACGCCGAAGGACTTCTCCATCGATCTTTCGGCTCACCAGGGGAGCGCGTTCAGCCTTGAGCCGCTGCTCACGCAATCCGCATATTTCCGCGCGCACAACCGTGACGATGCGATCAAGAACTTCTATCTGGTGGGCGCCGGCACTCATCCGGGTGCGGGCATCCCCGGCGTGGTCGGCAGCGCGAAGGCGACGGCGCGGATCATGATCGAGGACCTGCTGGAAAGGTAAGCGCGCGTGAAACGGCTGGCGGTCTATTGCGGTTCGGCATCGCCGGCGGACCCGCGTTATGTGGCATTGGCGCGCGAAGTCGGCGCCGAGTTAGCCTCGCGCGGGATCGGCGTGGTCTATGGCGGCGGGCGGCTGGGCCTGATGGGCGCGGTCGCTGCGGGGGCGCTGGAAGCGGGCGGCGAAGTGATCGGGGTGATCCCGCGCGCGCTGGCCGAAGCGGAAGTCGCCAATCCCGATTGCACGAGCCTGACGGTGGTCGACACGATGCACCAGCGCAAGCAGGCCTTCACCGACCTTTCGGACGGGTTCCTGACCCTGCCCGGCGGGGTCGGCACGATGGACGAGCTGTGGGAAGCGGTGAGCTGGGCGCAGCTGGGCTATCACGCCAAGCCGGTCGGCCTGCTCAATGCCTTCGGCTTCTACGACAAGCTGCTGGCGTTTCAGGCGCATATGATCGAGGTGGGCTTCATCCGCCCGGTCCATGGCGGGATCATCCTCGCCGAGCATTCGCTTGATGTGCTGCTGCCGCGCATGGCGGCGCATGTGCCGCACACGCCGATCATCCAGATGTCCGCCAAGGACTTGTGAGGCTGGCGTGAGCGACCCTCGCGCCGTGCCGACCGGACCGGACCGCGCTGCCCTTGTTGCCCACGCCCGCGATACAATCGCGCGAGGGTCCAAAAGCTTTGCCGCCGCCTCGCGCCTGTTCGACCGGACGACGCGCGAGCGGGTGTGGCTGCTCTATGCCTGGTGCCGCGCCTGCGACGACATTGCCGACGAGCAGGACCTCGGCGGGGAACTGGGCACGACGCCCGGCGCAGCGGCGGACGAGCGGCTGGCGCAGATCCGGCGGCTGACAGACCTTGCGATGGCGGGAATCCCGACGGGCAATCCCAGTTTCGATGCGCTCGGTGTGGTCGCGAAGGAATGCGGACTGACGCGCGCGATGGCCGAAGACGTGATCGACGGCTTCGCGCTCGATGCAGCGGACTGGACGCCGCGCAGCGAGGCGGACCTGCTGCGCTATTGCTTCCACGTTGCGGGCGCTGTCGGCGTCATGATGGCGGTTGTCATGGGCGTGGCGCCGGACGACGACGACACGTTGGACCGCGCCTGCGACCTTGGACTGGCTTTCCAGCTCGGCAATATCGCCCGCGACATGGCGGAAGATGATCGCGGCGGGCGCTGCTATCTCCCGGCCGAATGGCTGGCGGAAGCGGATATCCCGCCGGGCGAGCAATTGCGGCCCAGCTACCGCGCAGCCCTGGTCGGCGTGGCGAAGCGGCTCGCGGCGCTGGCGGCGGACTACGAGGCTTCGGCGCGGGTCGGCGCGGCGCGTCTGGGGTTCCGCCAGCGCTGGGCGATTCTGTCCGCGGCGGGCATCTACGGCGCCATTGCGCGCAAAGTGGCGGCAGGCGGCCCGCGCGTGTGGGATGCCCGCGTGTTCACCTCGCGCAGCGAGAAGCTTGGCTGGGTACTGCGCGCCGGACTTCAGGCGCTGGGACGGCCTGCGCCCTGCCCGCATCCGCGCTGGTCGCGTACCAGCCTCAAGGCCAGGGCACGTCGGCAGGAAGCATGACCGTGCGGCGGTCGCCGGCGAGATCGGCGACGAGGCGCGCGGCGGCGATGCGGCCGGACATTGTCGCCATCGGGATGCCCGGCCCAGGGTGGACGCTGCCGCCGGCGAGGTAGAGCCCCGGCACTTTGCCTTTCGCTCCGGCCCGCGCGAAGCTGCCCATCATGCCGTGGTTGGCGCGGCCATAGAGCGCGCCGCCGCTTCCCGGAAACAGCGCGTGGAAGCCCGCGGGATCGGTGACCACGGGTTCGCCGACGGCGGTAAGGTCAAGGCCGCAATCCTGCATCAGGCCGACGCTGCGGCGAGCGAGATCGGCGAGCTGGGCATCGGGCAGTGGCCCCTTGTCGCCATCAGCCGGTGCGTTGATCAGCGCGAGAAGGCGTTCGGGGGTGCCTGCGGGGTGGTTGCTCCCCTCGCCCCTGTCTTGCGCGCACAGGTAGACGGTCGGCGTTTCGGTGATCCGGCGATCCTTGAAGATTGCTTGGAACTCTGCCCCGTAATCCTCTGCAAAGAAGACATTATGGTGCGCAAGGTCAAAGCCCGATGTACGCGCGGCGAGGCACCAGGTGACGGCGGACAGCGAGCGCTTGAGCGGTGCGGTGGCGGGGACCGGGCGGACTTCATCGGTGAGCGCCGAGATGTCGCCATTGAAGACTACGGCATCGGCCGCAAGGCGTTCACCACCCGCGAGATCGACGCCGGTGACACGCCCACCTTCGACGACGATGCGCTCCATTTCGGTGTTGAAGCGGAACCGGGCGCCGTGCTTTTCAGCGAGGCCCGCAATGGCTCGCGCGACTTCGTGGATGCCGCCACGCACAAGCCAGACGCCGTCCTGCTCGACATGCGCGATCAGCATCAGCGTGGCAGGCGCGGCCCAGGGCGAGGAGCCGACATAGGTCGAATAGCGCCCGAACAACTGGCGCAGACGGGCATCCTTGAAGTGATCGCCGAGCGCGCCCCACAGCGTGCGCATGGGCACGGTCCGCATCAGCGCGGGGATGCCAAAAGGACCGAGCCGGGCGACGAGGCCGGGAATCGAGGGGCGTTCGGCGGCGATGAACGAGGCGGCAAGCGTCTTGTAGATATCCGCGCTGCGGGCGCAGAAATCGCGGTAGGCCTTGGCTTCGGCGGCACCGGCGAAGTGTCCGATGGCGTCGGCGGAACGGTCCACGTCGGCGAAGAGATCGAGATTGCCGCCCTGTCTCCATGCATGGCGGGCCAGCGTCTCTGCGGTGATGAGGCCAAGGTGGTCCTCGAGCCGCTCGCCCGCATCGCCGAACAGGCCATCGAAGATCCAGCGCATGGTGAAGACCGTGGGGCCGGCATCGATGGAAAGACCGCCGCTTTCCACCCGGCGCATCTTGCCGCCGACATGGGCGGCGCGTTCGACGACGGTGACGTCAAGCCCCTGCCGGGCGAGATCGGCGGCGGCGGACAGGCCGCCCATCCCGGCCCCGACGACAACGACCTTGCGCGCCACGTCCGCCCCCAGCGATCAGTCAGACGCCGCAGCGCGGCGGCGGAACTGCGGAATGATGCTGATCCCGGCCTTCATGTCGATGCGGATACGGTGGTAGATGAGGATGATGAGGCCGGTGACGAGCGGCACCGACCACATGGCCGGGTGAAGCGCGAGCGAAGGCATGAGGCGCACCGAGCCGAACGCAAGGAACGCGGTGTAGACCGAGATGCCCGCGCCCACGAGCGCCTTCACATGCTCCTTGAGCCACATGACCGGCGAGGGATTGCGGGAATAGAGGAACATGAGATTGGTGATCCCGGTTGCCATGCCGACGACCGAAATAAGCATCATCAAGGGCTGATGGATGCGCGCGCCGTCCCACGCGCAGACCACGGCGGCGACCATCACCGCGAACTGCAGCGCGATGTTGAGCGGGGTGCGACCCGCCGCGACATTGCGGCGGTTCTGCACGCAGAGCCAGCCGTACCACGCGAGATTGAGCGTGAGGATCGCGTTGTGGAGCATCATCACGCCGAACATCCCGCGCACGAAATCGGCATCGAACTTGCCGACGAGGTGCGGATGGACCGTCATCGGATCGTAGAGCGTGAACAGGCTCATCGCGAGGGCAAGGCAGCCGGTGATCAGGATAGCCCTGGTGAACACGCGGCCCCACTTGCGGTGATTGACATCACCCTTGCGGCCCACCACCGGCACCCAGAACGCGATCGCGCCGGTCGCCCCGGCGGCGATGTGGGCTGCAATCAGGCAGCGGAACACCAGCAGTTCCATCGCATCCCCCGGTTCTCGTCATGACGACTATTTCACTGGACAGGCCTCGTGTAAACATAAGATGACACCCGGGAACTCTTCGGGATCCACGCTTGACCCAGAATGCCGCCTATCGCCCGCCGCGCCCCAACTCGCTGGGGGCTGTCATGGCGCTGCTGCGCGTGGCGCTGCGGGGGGACGGCGATCTGCTCAGCCTGCTGCCGGCAAGCGCCTATCGCTGCGATGTCGGGCCGCTGGGCTATTCGCGGCGGTCGATCCTGATTGTGAACAGGCCGGATGAAGTTCGCCGTGTACTCTCTGATCCCGAAGGAATTTTCCCCAAGAGTGACCTGATGGTCGACGCGCTGGCGCCGCTCATCGGCGATTCGATCTTCGTCTCCTCCGGCGAGGTGTGGCAGCGGCAGCGGCGGATGATCGATCCCGCCTTCACGATGATGCGGGTGAACCGGGCGTTCCCGGCGATGCAGGAAGGCGCGGAGGCCTGCGAGGAGACGCTGGCGGCGCGGGCGGCGGACGGCGCGGCGTTTTCGCTTGATCTGACGATGAGCCATCTGACCGCGGACATCATCTGCAGGACGGTGTTCAGCACGGGTCTGGAAACGGGCGCCGCGCACGACGTGTTCGACGCCTTCACCGTGTTCGAGCACAGCGTGGCGCAAGTCGAGATCCGGCGGCTGATCATGGACCCGGCGTGGACTCCGGTACCGCAAAAGGACTTCGTGCTGGAGGCCTGTCGGCGCATTCGCGGGCATCTCGGGGATCTGCTCGATACGCATGTGGGGCCGAACGGCGAGAACTTCGACGATATCGCCGCTGCCGTGATCGCCGCGCGCGATGATTTCACGCAGACGGCGTTCACGCGCGAGGAACTGATCGACCAGCTGGGCGTGCTGTTCCTGGCCGGGCACGAGACGAGCGCGAGCGCGCTGACCTGGGCGTTCTATCTGCTGGCCATGCAGCCGGAACTAGTCGCGCGGGTGCGGCGCGAAATCCGCGAAGTGGCGGGCGAGGATGGCGCTATCGGGTTCGAGGAGACCAAGCACCTCCTGACCGTGCGCAACGTGTTTCGCGAGACCTTGCGGCTCTATCCGCCGATCACGTTCCTGCCGCGCGTGGCGACCGAGGCGAACACGATCGGGGGCAAGCGGGTCAAGCGCGGGGCGCTGGTAATGGTGGCGCCGTGGGTACTGCACCGGCACAAGCGGTTCTGGAAGGACCCCGACGTGTTCGATCCGGACCGCTTCCTGCCCGCGCGGGAGAGCGAGCTGACGCCGGGGGCCTATATTCCCTTCGGTCAGGGGCCGCGCGTCTGCGCCGGGGCCGCGTTTGCGCTGACCGAGGCCGTGCTGCTGATCGCGCGGCTGTTCCGCCGGTTCGATTTCCATATCGAGGATGCGGGCGCGGTCCGTCCGGCCGCAAGGCTGACGACGCGGCCGGCCAAGCAAGTCATGGTCAGGGTGTCGCCAGTGCCCCTTGGAGCATGACGTCATGACGACGGTCCTGCTCACACTGGGGCGACTGCCTAAGGCGCTCGATCTGGCGCGGGGGTTCGCCAAGGCGGGGTGCCGGGTCCTCGTCGCGGAGCCTTACGGGTGGACGTTGGCAGGCGCATCGCGGCATGTGGCGCGCGAGTTCAAGGTGCCGCCGCCAGTCAAAGGCAAGGTGGCCTATCTGGCGGCACTCGCAGAGATCGTGCGGCGCGAGGGTGTCGACCTCGTCGTGCCGGTTTCGGAAGAGACGATGCATGTCGCTCATCTCGCGGGGTTGCTGCCGGAGAGTGCGGGGCTGTTCACGATGCCGCCAGAGCAGGTGTTGGCGCTGCACGACAAGGCGCGGTTCGTAGAGACGGCGGCGGCGATGGGGCTGACGGTACCGGTGAGTGCGCCGCTTGGCTCGGCCGAGGCGGAGGCCTTAGCGCGGAGCGGACCGGTGGTGGTGAAGCCGGTGTTCTCATGCTCGGGCAATGGCCTTTCGATCCTGCGCGGCAGGGAGCCGCTGCCGCCGGCTGATGCGGGCGCGCCCGCGGTGGTGCAGCGGTTCGTGGAGGGGGGAGAACACAGCACCTGCACCATCGCGCAAGGCGGGCGCGTGGTGGCGACGATGGTCTATCGCGGGGCGGTGATGTCGGGCTCGGTCGCGGTGGCGTTCGAGCGGGTGGACGTGCCGGCGATCAGTGCGTGGGTCGAACGGTTCGTGGCGGAAACCGGCTGGAGCGGGTTCATTTCGTTCGATTTCATCATTGATGCGGGCGGCGTGCCCTATGCCATCGAGTGCAATCCGCGCGCGACAAGCGGGGTGCATTTCTGGGAGGGCGAGGACATCGCCCGCGCGGTGCTCGAGCCCGGCTGGCAAGGCCCGGTTCGGGTAAGGCGGCACCGGACGCTGCAGCAGTTCTACGCCTGCCTGACCGAGACGCAGGGCGCGATGCTGCGGGGCAAAGGGTTCTGGCCGAGCCTGAAGAGCCTCGCCACCACGCGTGACGTCAGCTGGGACTGGCGCGATCCCTGGCCGTTCCTCAGCATGATCGGCACTTCGTGGCCGATTATCTGGCAATCGATCACCAAGGGCGCGCGCTTTGGCGAGGTGGCGACGCAGGATGTGGGCTGGTATGAGGGCTGACAGAAATTTTTTCCGCGTGATGTAACGATTTGCGCGTTTGGTCCGAACCGGTGTTTGCGGCGCTTGCGCTTCCGTGTGGGAAGCGCATGCTCGCCGTGTGCGCACAGCTTGGCGGAGCGGGACGATGGCGACACAATTTGCAGAAGGCGGGGCAGAAGGCTCTGCGGGGCGGGCGGAGGCCGATGCCTCGCCGCTGATCTACCGAACCAAGTTACCGGTACGGATCTGGCACTGGGTCAATGCCCTCAGCATCTTCGTGATGCTGATGAGCGGTATGATGATCTTCAATGCGCATCCGCGGCTCTACTGGGGCGTCTATGGCGCAAACCTCGATCATCCATGGCTGGTTATCAGCCACCGCGGAACGAGCGGCTTCGTGCAGATCGGCGGCTTCGAGATCGCGACGACAGGCTTTCTCGGCTATGCACAAGGCGTGGCCTATGCCTTCCCGCCGCTGGTCACGATCCCTTCGACCTACAGCCTCGCCGATGCGCGGCAATGGCATTTCGCGTTTGCCTGGGTACTGCTGATCAGCGCAACACTGATCATGGCATACAATATTGTTTCCGGACACTTGCGGCGTGATCTTGCCTTGAAGCCTGAAGAGCGCAGCCTTTCGCACTTGTGGCACGACATCAAGGAGCATGCCCGACTGCGCTTCCCCACCGGCGAAGCGGCGCGGCATTACAATCCGCTGCAGAAGATCGCTTACCTCGGCGTGCTCTTCGTGCTGATCCCGGTGGTGATCCTGACCGGCTGCACGATGTCTCCCACGCTCAACGCCGCGTTCCCGTGGCTGGCGGAGCTGTTCGGCGGGCGGCCCTCCGCGCGCTCGATCCACTTCCTCTGCGCATTCGGGTTCGCGCTGTTCATCGCGGTGCATCTGCTGGCGGTTGTGCTAGCCGGGCCCTTCAACGAGCTGCGTTCGATCATCACGGGCTGGTACCGTCTGCCCAAGGAGCGTTCGAAATGAGCAACGAAAAGACCTCCGGCCTGATTCTCCCGGCCGAACGCCCCTCCTCGCTCGTCACGCGGCGTAACGCCTTGATCGGCGGAGCGGGCCTCCTTCTGGCGGGCTGCGACCAGATCAACGCCTCGCCGTCGGTGAAGTCGTTCCTCAGCCTTGGCGAGAAGGCGACGCATGGCGCGCAGCGTCTCGTAACGAACCGGAATGCGCTGGCGCAGGAGTTCAGCCGGTCCGAAATGTCGCCGGTGTTCCGCCAGAACGGCAACCAGAACCCCAATACGGCGGAGTATAACGCGCTGGCGGCGAACAAGTTTGCCGACTGGACGCTGAGCGTGGACGGCATGGTGGCGCATCCGCTGCGGATCAGCCTGGCGCAGATGATGGCGGCGCCCCGGCGCACGCAGATCACCCGGCACGACTGCGTCGAAGGCTGGAGCGCGATCGGCGAATGGTCGGGCGTGCCGCTGGGACTGATCCTGAAGCGCGCGGGCATGTCGAGCAACGCCAAATACGTGGTGTTCCATTGCGCGGACAGCACGGGCGGCGTGCCCTACTACGAGAGCATCGACATGATCGATGCCTTCCACCCGCAGACGATCCTCGCCACGCACATGAACGGCGAGCTGCTGACCGTCGGCCACGGCGCGCCGCTGCGCCTCAGGGTCGAGCGGCAGCTGGGCTACAAGCAAGCGAAGTACGTGATGCGTGTCGAGGCCGTATCGTCGCTGGCAGGAATCCATGGCGGCGGCGGTGGATACTGGGAGGATCACCGCGGCTACCAGTGGTTTGCAGGGATCTAGTCGCGACGGCAATCGGGGAGAGCTTGTAACGGCATCGATGCCGGTGCAAGCTCCCGCGCGTGGAAGTCGATCAAGCCCTCGTCGATAGCATCATCGCATTCATCGCCCGGCGCTTTCCGGGCGAGGAATCGGAAGGCGCAGCCGGTATGTACACCGCCTCGGGTCGGCTCATTTTGAGCACCGCGCCAGACACTCTGAACGATGCGGTTTCGTTATGTCACGAAACCGGCTGCCTCTGCGAGGCATACACTTTGGACGATCCGGTTACTGCCAGTGCCTGCGTTTATCGCGAAGCGACCGATCGTTACGTGATCCTGGCCCCATGCGGGGTCTGTCAGGAGCGTCTTTTCCTTTATGGGCCCGACGTCTCCATAGCGGTCGCCAGAAAGGACGATCCGACGCAGTGGACTAAGGTCAAGCTGGGAGAGCTACAACCGCACTATTGGCGAGGCGCGCTCGAATAATCCCTCGGGCGGGTTGCACGATCATCCTCAGACCTTCACGACGCCTTGTTGAATCAGGCTTTTCGCGCAGTCGACGATGGAGTCGGCGGGGTCTCGGGTCTTCCAGCCGAGGCGTTCGAAGGCATGCGCAGCGCTGGCATCGCGCACGTTGCCGAGTTCGCCGACGACTTGCTTGACCACGGGATTGAACTTCGCGCCGAGGCGCACAAGCCAGTCCGGCAGGCCGCGTGTCGGCACCTTGCGCGCCTCCAGAGGCATCCGCTCGCGCAGGATAGCGGCGACGTCCTTCATCTTGAGGAAGGGGCCGGAGGCGATGAAGCGCTCGCCGTCGAGACCGGGTTCGGTCAGCGCGCGGACGTGGAGATCGGCGAGATCGCGCACGTCGACGATCCCGAAGCCGAGATCGGGGCAGCCGGGGAGCGCGCCGGACAGGAGCTGGTTGATGATCTCGATCGAGGCGGAGAAGTCCTTCGACCAGACCGGGCCGAGCACCGCGGCAGGATTGATCGAGAGGAACTCCATGCCTGAGCCGTCCGTGGCCATCCAGTCGCGCGCGGCGCGTTCGGCGATGGTCTTGGACTTGACGTAGGCATAGGCGTCCTTGCTTGCGACATTGGTCCAGTCCGCCTCGGTGAAGTGGTGCGTGCCTTTGCCATGGCCATAGGCGATGGCGGCGACCGACGACGTCTGGACGAAGCGGGTGACCCCGGCGCCCTTGGCAAAGCGCAGCGCACGCAGCACGCCTTCGCGCGCGGGGATGATCAGATCATCCTCGTTACGTGGCGGAATGCTGGAAAACGGCGAGGCGACGTGGGCGATATGGCTGCAGCCCTCCATGGCCTCGGCCCAGCCTGCGTCGGTCATCAGGTCGGCGGCGAAGAACCTCAGCGTTTCTGGGGTGCCGCCGAGCAGCGGCCGGAGTTCGGCCTCACGCTTGAGGCTGCGCACCGTGGTGTGGACCGTCCAGCCCTCGGCGAGAAGCTGCTGGATGATGAAGCCGGCGATATAGCCGCTGCCGCCGGAGACAAGGACTGTATTGCTCATGGAGAACTCCCTTCAGAACCGGAGCATGATGGAACGGGCGAGCGCGGGCGAGAGCGAATAGACCGCGCGCAGGACCTTCACCATGCCGACATTGGCCTCGTTGGCGCCGCTTTCCATCGCGGCAATGATCTGGCGCGCACATTCTTCGGGCGCGAGCTTGTTGCTGCCGCGCCCGGCGGTCATCGCGGTATCGACAAGGGGCGGAAGCGCTTCGAGCACGTGAATGCCGGTGCCCTTGAGCTGTTCGCGCAAGGCCATGGTGTAGCTGCGCAGCGCGGCCTTGGTGGCGCAATAGAGCGGCGATCCGGCATTGGGCGCGATGGCGAGGCCTGACGTCACGTTGACGATCATCGCTTCGGAGCGGCTGCGCAACACGGGCATCAGGCGGCCGATCAGCCGGATCGGGGCGTGGACGTTGAGCCAGAGCGTGCGCTCGTCATCAGCTTCCACCGGCGGCGCTTCGCGAAAATCATGCGCGGTGCCCATGCCGGCGTTGTTGATCAGGATGTCGATGGAACGACCGCCAAGGCCAGCGAGCACGGCCTCGACGCCCTCGGACCCGGCCAAGTCCGCCGCGATCACTTCGAAGCCGTCCGCCTGCGCGGCGGCAATGCGCTCAGGCGTCCGTCCCGTAACAATGAGCTGTGCACCCTTTGCACGCAACTGGCGGGCGAGGCGCAGGCCGATGCCGTCGGTCCCGCCAGTGAGAAGGATGGTCTTGCCTTGCAGCTTCACGCGGTGCTCCCCGGTCTGTTTGCGGGGAGACTAGCAATCCAGTTGCAACTTGCAACCTTTACTTCATCAGCACGAGCTCTTCGGCCATTGAGGGGTGCAGCGCGACTGTGGCGTCGAAATCGGCCTTGGTCAGCCCGGCCTTCACCGCGATGGCGGCGGCCTGCAGGATTTCAGGCGCTTCGGGGCCGATCATGTGGATCGCGAGCACGCGGTCGGTCGCGGCGTCGACGATCATCTTGTAGAGCCCGCGCTCGGGCCGATGCGCGAAGATGTTCTTCATCGGGCGGAAATCCGACGAATAGACCTTGATCGAGCCGTACTTGTTACGCGCCTGGCCCTCGGTGGGACCGACACCGGCGAGCGGCGGCTGCGAGAAGACAGCGCTCGGGATGCAGCTGTAGTCGATCGTCACGTGCTTGCCGCCGAAGACGCGGTCGGCGAAGGCCTGCCCCTCGCGGATGGCGACGGGGGTGAGTTGGACGCGGTCCGTTACGTCACCCACGGCGTAGATGCTCGGGCACGAGGTCTGCGCGCGTTCGTCGACGACGATCTCGCCGCGTTCGCCCAGCGCGATGCCGGCGTTTTCAAGGCCGAGACCGACGGTGTTGGGCTTGCGCCCGGCGGCGACGAGCACCTGATCGGCAAGGACCGGATCGGGCTGGCCCTTCAGCCAGACTTCGAGCACCCCGTCCTCGCGCTTGACCACTTTCTCAAAGGGGCAATTGAAGCGGTACTGGATGCCGCGCGCCATGGTGATCTGGAGCAGGCGGTCACGCAGCGACTCGTCATAGCCGCGCAAGAGCGTTTCAGAGCGGTTGATCACTGTTACGTGACTGCCGAGCGCGTTGAAGATGCCGGCGAATTCCATCGCGATATAACCGGCGCCAGCGATGACCACGCGGCGCGGCAGCTTTTCGAGATGGAACACCTCGTTGGAGGTGATGCAGTGCTCGGAACCTTCAAACTCGGGCATGATTGGCCAGGCGCCCGTCGCCACGAGGATATGCTTGGCGGTGATGTCGCGGCCCGAGGCGAGGCGGACTGAATGTGGGCCGGTGATCACGGCGCGCTCGAGGAAGCGCTCAACCTTGTGGGTCTCGAGCGTCGAGGTGTAGGCGGCGTTGAGGCGGTCGACATCGCGCAGCACCGCGTCTCGCAGGGTTGGCCAGTCGAACGTGGTCTTCTCGACCGTCCAGCCGTAGTTCGCCGCGTCCTGCAGTTCCTCGGCGAAGTGCGATCCGTAGACGAGGAGCTTCTTGGGGACACAGCCGCGGATCACGCAGGTGCCGCCGACGCGGAACTCCTCCGCCACCGCGACGCGGGCGCCGTGGCTGGCGGCCACGCGGCTGGCGCGGACGCCGCCGGAACCGGCACCGATGACGAAAAGGTCGTAGTCGTACTGGGCGTCGGTCATCTCGGGCTCCTGCTGCGCACGGCCTATATGGGGATGCCACCCCTTCCCCGCCAGCGGCAATTCGGTGCTGTTTCGCGTGACGTTACGACTGGTTCAGCCGTCGATCCCGGCGGCGGCAAGCAGCGCGGTGGTCGAGGGATCGAACTGGGCATCGCCTGCCTCGATCGACTTGGCAATGGCCTTGCCGAGCTCGACCCCGAACTGGTCGAATGGATTGATGCCGAGCATCATCGCCGAGACGAAGGTGCGGTGTTCGTGGAAGGCGATGAGGCTGCCCAATGTGGCGGCGCCGAGTTCATCGCACAGGATCGTGACGGAAGGACGGTCGCCCGGATAGTCGCGCGCCATGTCATCGCCGCCGGCCTTGCCGGCCATCAGCGCGGCGCCCTGCGCGAAGCAGTTGGCAAGCAGGATGCGGTGATGCGCCGGGTCGAAATCGTGGCCGGGGACGCTGACCGCGAGGAAATCGACCGGGATAAGGTGCGTGCCCTGGTGGAGCAGCTGGAACACGGCATGCTGGGCATCGGTGCCGACCCCGCCCCACGTAACGGGTGCGCTGGGCCGGCTGAGCGGGGTGCCGTCGGCGAGGACGCGCTTGCCGTTCGATTCCATCTCGAGCTGCTGGAGATAGCTGGGGAGCAGGCGCAGCCGCTCGTCATAGGCGAAGACGGCGCGGCTGCCGCAGTGGCGGGCCTGCGTGTAGTAGAGATCGGCGAAGGCGGCGCGGATGACGACGTTATCGGACGGCGCGGCTTCGAGGAAGTGGCGGTCGATGGCGGCCGCGCCCGCGAGGAATGCGGCAAAGCCCTCCCAGCCCAGCGCGAGCGCGATGGGGAAGCCGATCGACGACCACAGCGAATAGCGCCCGCCGACCGTCTCCGCGAAAGGCAGGACGCGGGTTTCATCGACTCCCCAGGCGACGGCCTTGTCCGGCGCGGCGGTAAGCGCAACGACGCGGCCGAAGGGATCTTCGACGCCGCCTTCGCGCAGCCAGTCGAGCGCGCTGACGGCGTTCATCAGCGTCTCGGTGGTGGTGAAGGTCTTGGAGGCAACCGCGATCAGGGTCGTGGCCGGGTCGCACTGCGCTGTGGCGGCGGCAAGCGCGGCGGCATCGACATTGGAGACGACATGGACGGCGACCCTGGCATCCTCACGGGCCAGCGCATCGATGGCGAGTGCCGGGCCGAGGGCGGAGCCGCCGATGCCGATGTGGATGAGGCTCTTCACCTCGCCCAGCAAGCCTTCGTGAATTGCCTCGACGAGAGCCTGCATGCGTTCGTGGAAGCGCTCGGCTTCCTCCGCTGCGGCGGGATTGCCGGCGCCGCGTTCGGCCATGTGCGTGGCGGCGCGGCCCTCGGTGTTGTTGATGAGGGCACCGGCGAAGAGCGCGTCGCGGCTGCCGGCGAGATCGACGGCGTCGGCGATCTGGCCGAGCACGGCTTCGACATCGGCAGAAAGGTGCGTCTTCGACCAGTCGAAGCGAATCGGTCCGCCGGGAAGATCGAGCACCGCCGCGTAACGATCGAGCCGCCCAGGATCGGCGAATAGCTCCGTCAGCGCGGGTCGCGGGAGGTTTTCGAGCGCGGTCCAGAGCGGGGCGGTTGCGGTGGCGGCCATCGGTTTGTCTCCTGGGGGATGCGGCGGACGTACCCTGCCCATTCGATCAAGTGCAAGACAGGGCCGACGGACGGCCTCGCAAAATTCGTCTGCACGGCGCTATCGATGCAGTCTGCGCTTGACGGATGCGAGGCCCCTCCACATGACCGCTGCGATGACAGAGACCCCTGAAAATACGCCCGAGACCATGGCCACGACGGCGCAGGATGCGCCTGTGCCGCCCGCGAAGAACAAGAAAGAGCGCAAGGAAGACAGCTTCCCGGTGTTCGTGATCAAGCTGGTGCTGATCGTGGCCTTCTTCCGGAGCTTCGTGTTCTCGCCGTTCAACATCCCCTCGGAATCGATGCTGCCGCGGCTGGAGAACGGGGATTACCTGCTCGCCGCGAAGTGGCCCTATGGCTTCTCGTCCTACTCGCTGCCGTTCAGCCTTCCGCTGCTGCCGAGCCGGATCTTCGCGGGCCAGCCGCAGCGCGGCGACGTGGTGATCTTCAAGGCGCCGCCGGGCAACGATGTCGACTACATCAAGCGCGTGATCGGCCTGCCGGGCGATACGGTGCAGATGATCGGCGGCCAGCTGCACCTGAACGGCGTGCCGGTGCCCAAGGTCAAGATCGCGGACTTCGTGATCCGGCAATCGTCCAACACCACCTGCGTCGCACCCGAGTTCGAGGCGGTTGAGCCGAACGGGATCCAGAGCTGCCACTATCCGCAGTACCGCGAGACACTGCCCGGAGGCAAAACCTACAACGTGCTCGATCTGGGCTACCGGCCGCAGGACGACACGCCGCCGGTGGTGGTGCCCGCGGGCCATGTCTTCCTGATGGGCGACAACCGCGACAACTCGATGGACAGCCGTTTCCCGGCAGTCGAAGGTGGCGGGATTGGCCTTGTGCCGCAGGACAACCTGATCGGCCGCGCCACGATCGTGATGTGGTCGACCGACGGCAGCGCCAACTGGTTCCTGCCGTGGACCTGGTTCACCGCGCTCCGGGCGAACCGGATCGGGGGCACGTTCTGAGCGGCTCACTTTCGGAAGAGACCGCGGGCTTCATCGCCGCGCTGACCGGCAAGGCCCCGGAACAGGATGGGCTTTGGCATGAGGCGTTGACCCACGGCTCGATGGGCGAAGCGCGCGATTACCAGCGGCTGGAATTTCTGGGCGACCGGGTGCTGGGCCTTGCGATTGCCGAATGGCTCCATGCACAGAGCGAGGCGGCGGAAGGCAAGCTGTCGCAGCGGCTGAATGCGCTGGTGAGCCGGGAGACTTGCGCCGATGTTGCACGGCGGCTGGGCGTGGCGCCGCATATCCGGCTCGGCAAGCAGGCGCGCGGCGATGGCGCCGGGCAGAGCGACAATGTGCTGGGCGACGTGATGGAAGCGCTGATCGGAGCGCTGTTCCTTGAGCGCGGCTTCGATGCGGCGCGCGATTTCGTGCGCAGCGCCTGGGAGCCGGCGATGGCGGGAGGCGCGGGGCAGAGGAAGCACCCCAAGGCGGCGCTGCAGGAATGGGCTGCGGGCAATCGCCGCAAGCCGCCGGTCTACACGCTGGTGGATCGCAGCGGGCCGGACCATGCGGCGGTGTTCACGGTGAAGGTGGAAGTGCCGGGCGTGGGCAGCGAGCAGGCGACGGGATCAAGCAAGCAGGAAGCCGAGCGCGGTGCGGCGGCCGCCTTCATGACGCGATATGGATGAGATCGAGATGACGGAACCCCAAACGCCCGAACATTGCGGACTGGTGGCGGTGATCGGCGCGCCCAATGCGGGCAAGTCGACGCTGGTCAACGCGCTGGTCGGACAGAAAGTCGCCATCGTCTCCAACAAGGCGCAGACGACGCGGGCACGGCTGATGGGGATCGCGCTGCAGGACCTGCCGGGCGGTGAGCGGGTGCAGATCATCCTCGCGGATACGCCGGGGCTGTTCGAGCCCAAACGGCGGCTGGACCGCGCGATGGTCCATGCCGCGTGGGAAGGCGCGGAAGGGGCCGACGCGATCCTGCTGGTGGTCGATGCGCGCAAGAAGAAGCGCGACTATCTCGAGCCGATCCTCGAGAGCCTGAAGGGCCGCAGCGAGCCCAAGATCCTCGTGCTCAACAAGGTCGATTCGATTGCCAAGGAGCCCTTGCTCGACATGGCGGCGGCGCTGGCGCCCGAGGGCGGGTTCGACGAGGTGTTCTTCGTCTCGGCGCTGACGGGAGACGGGGTGGCGGACCTCAAGATGAAGCTGGCGGAGCGGATGCCGGCGGGGGCCTGGCACTATCCGGAAGATCAGGTCTCCGATGCCAGCGAGCGCCTGCTGGCGGCCGAGATCACCCGCGAGCAGCTTTACCGGCAACTGCATGACGAACTGCCCTACGACAGCGCGGTGCGGCCCGAGAGTTACGTGACGCGCAAGGACGGTTCGGTCGAGATCCACCAGCAGATCGTGATCGCGCGCGAGAGCCAGAAGGCGATCGTGCTCGGCAAGGGCGGATCTAAGCTGAAAGCCATCGGCGAGGCGGCGCGAAAGGAACTGGCGGAGCTGCTGGGCATGAAGGTTCATTTGTTCCTCCATGTGAAGGTGGAGGAAGGCTGGGCCGAGGCACGTGAAATCTATGAGGAAATCGGGCTCGACTGGGTGAAGTAGGAGACTGGGCGATGGGAGCGGCTTTGTCGATAGTGCTACCGGGTCTGGGTCTGCTGGTGGCGATGTCGGCATTGTGGCGGCTTGGCGTGGCGCTGCACCGGCGGGCGGGCGCGGGCGGCGAGGCGGGCGGCGAGAGCTATGTGCTATCAGGCGCATTCGGCCTGCTGGCGCTGCTGATGGCCTTTGCCTTCAGCCTCGCGATTGGCCGTTACGAGACGCGGCGGCTGCTGGTGATCGAGGAAGCCAATGCCATCGGCACGATGTCGACACGGCTCGCACTGCTCGAGGACAGCCAGCGCCAGCCGCTTGCCGCATCGCTGAAGCACTATGCGGCGGAGCGGGCGGCTGTGGGCAAGAATGCCGGCGAGGACGCATGGCAGGCCGCACACGACGCCAGTTCGCGCAGTTGCGGACAGTTTGGCGACCAGTTGTTCGCGGTGCTGCGCTCCATGCCGCCCGATACGCGCGGGCCGACGCTCGTCACCGCCTACAACGCGATGTGTGACATAACGACCGAGCGCCACGCCGCGCGTTCGGCGCGGCTGCCGAGCGAGGTGCTGGGCTTGCTGGCGCTCTATTGCTGTGCCTGCACCGCACTGCTGGGCTTCACCACCGGGCGAGCCGACTGGCGCTCAGCGATCTCGTCCGTGCTGTTTTTCACGCTGCTGGCGGCGGCCTATGGGACGATCCTCGATCTCGACAGCCCGCGCAGCGGCGCGATCATCGTGCCGCAGGAAGAACTCGACAAAGTGGCGCAGAGCCTTGGCTGAAGGAATTTCAAGATGATTGCGCGCGAATTGCTGGGCACGGCGCATGTGCCGGGCGGGACCGACCTCAAGCTCTATCGCCACGACCGCGATTTCATGATCGTGATGGGCCACAACGAGCTGATGAGCAGCCGGATGAGCGGCTCGGAAGTGGCGCTGGCGACCGAAACGATTCTGCGCCTGAAGGGCCGCCCTGCACCCAGTCTGCTGATCGGCGGCTATGGCATGGGCTTCACGCTGCGTGCGGCGCAGGAGGTGCTGGGGCCGAGAGCCGAACTGGTCGTGGCGGAACTCGTGCCGGAAATCATCGAATGGGCGCGCGGGCCGATGGCGGAGCTGGCAGCCGGCTGTCTCGATGACCCGCGTGTGCGGCTGATCATGGGCGATGTCGGCAGCGTGATCGACGGGGCGCACGGGGATTTCGACGCGATCCTGCTCGATGTGGACAATGGACCGGACGGCGTGGTGCGCGAGGGCAACAACAGCCTCTACAGCGCCTCGGGCCTGCGTGCGGCGCGGCGGGCGCTGACACCGGGCGGTGTGCTGGCGGTGTGGTCGGCAGCCCCCGATCCGGCATTCACGCGGCGACTGGAAAAGAACGGGTTTGCGGTGGAGGAAATCCGCGTGGCCGCGCGGACTAACGGCAAGGGGCCGAAGCACACGATCTGGTTTGCCGTGCCGAATTGAGGGCGCGTTACGAGACGTACGGCTGGGAGAGTGCATAAGCTGCAATCGTCGGCCCGGACTTGATCCGGGCCTTGGCTTTTCTTCAGCCGCCGCGCCCGAAGAACAGCCTAGCCCCGTGTCAAGCACGGGGCGACGAGACCAGCATGATCTGGGGCAACAGACCTACTTTACCGCCTTCTTGGCAGGTGCTTTCCTGGCGGCAGGCTTTTTGGCCGGAGCCTTGGCGGCAGCCTTCTTGGGCGCGGCTTTCTTCTTCTTGCCCTTGGCGGGGGCAGCAGCCGCGCGGGCGTCGATCAGCGCGATGGCCTGTTCGAGGGTCAGGTCCTCGGGCTTGACGTCCTTGGGCAGGGTCGCATTGGTCGTGCCGTCGGTGACATAGGCGCCGTAGCGGCCCGCCAGCAGCTTCATCTCGCCGCCGGAAGTCGGGTGCGTGCCGAAGGTGTTGAGCGGTTCGACCGGAGTGCGGTTGCCGCGCGCGCCTGCACCTGAGGCGGCTTCGGCCAGCTTGACCACCGCAGCGTTCATGCCCGTCTCGAACACCTCGGACGTAGACTTAAGTCGGCCGTACTTGCCATCGTGTGCGAGGTATGGGCCGTAACGTCCTATACTTGCAGTGATCATCTTGCCCGTTTCCGGGTGCGGACCAATCTCGCGCGGGAGTGATAGGAGCTTGAGCGCCCATTCGAGATCAAGCTCGGGAATGTCCTTGGGGATCGAGGCGCGCTTGGCTTCCTTGCCATCGCCGAGCTGGATGTAGGGACCGAAGCGGCCCGAGCGGCGGGTGACTTCGAGGCCGGTCACCGGGTCCTTGCCAAGGCCTGCCTCATCGCCATCGCCCCCCTCACCCTCGCCGCCGCCTTGCGCGAACTTGCGGGTGAACTTGCACTCGGGGTAGTTCGAGCAGGCAACGAAGGCGCCGTAGCGCCCGCCGCGCAGGGAGAGGCGGCCAGCCTGGCACTTGGGGCACAAGCGCGGATCGGCTCCGTCCTCGCGCTTGGGGAAGAGATAGTCTTCGAGGAAGGTGTCGAGCTCGGCGGTCACCTCGCTCGGCTTCTTCTCCATGACCTCGTCGGACTTGGGCTTGAAATCGCGCCAGAAGGCTTCGAGCACCGCCTTCCACGCCGCGCGGCCGCCGGAGACGTCGTCGAGTTCGTCCTCCATGCCCGCGGTGAACTGATACGCCACGTAACGGTCGAAGAAGCGCTCGAGGAAGGCCGTCAGCAGGCGCCCGCTTTCCTCGGCGAAGAAGCGGTTCTTCTCGGTGCGGACGTAGTTGCGGTCCTTCAGCACCTGCAGCGTGGCGGCATAGGTCGAGGGACGGCCGATGCCGAGCTCTTCCAGACGCTTGACGAGGCTGGCCTCTGAATAGCGCGGCGGTGGCTGGGTGAAGTGCTGGGTGGCCTCGACGCCGCGCTTGGCGGGGGTGTCGCCGGGGTTCATCACCGGGAGCAGGCTCGTCTCGTCGTCGCCGTCGTCAGCGCCGTCGGCCTTCTGATCGCGGCCTTCCTCGTAGACGGCGAGAAAACCGGGGAACTTCACGACCTGGCCGGTAGCACGCAACTCGTGCTTGCCGGTGCCTTCACGCAACGTGACGGTGGTGCGCTCGATGAGCGCGGAAGCCATCTGGCTCGCCATCGCGCGCTTGTAGATGAGGTCGTAGAGCCGGGCTTCGTCACCGCTGCCGTAGCGGTCGTTGCCGAAATCGGTCGGGCGGATCGCTTCGTGCGCTTCCTGCGCGTTCTTGGCCTTGGTTTCGTAGTGGCGGGGCTTTTCCGGCAGGTAGTGCCCGGAATAGCGCTTGCTGATCGCGGCGCGCGCGGCGCTGATCGCGCTCGAATCCATCTGCACGCCGTCGGTCCGCATGTAGGTGATCGCGCCGGCCTCGTAGAGCGTCTGGGCGACGCGCATGGTGTGGCTGGCGGAGAAACCGAGCTTGCGCGCGGCTTCCTGCTGGAGCGTGGAGGTGGTGAACGGCGGATAGGGATTGCGGCGGGTCGGCCGGGTCTCGACATCCTCGACCCGGAAGGTCGCGGCCTCGACGGTCGCCTTGGCGCGCTGGGCAATGCCTTCATTGCCGAGCGAAAGGCGCTCCAGTTTCTCGCCCTCGAAGCGCACGAGGCGGGCCTTGAACGGGGTGCCGCCCTGCTCAAGCGTGGCGACGACCGACCAATACTCCTGCGCCTTGAAGGTCTCGATCTCGCGCTCGCGCTCGACGATCAGGCGCAGCGCGACGGACTGGACGCGGCCGGCGGACTTGGCGCCGGGCAGCTTGCGCCAGAGGACGGGCGAAAGCGTGAAGCCGAACAGGTAATCGAGCGCGCGGCGGGCGAGATAGGCGTCGATGAGGTCCTGATCGAGTTCGCGCGGGTGCTTCATGGCGTCCGTAACGGTCGCCTTGGTGATCGCGTTGAAGGTGACGCGCTCGACTTCCTTGGGCAGCGCCTTGCGCTTCGCCAGCAGCTCGCGCACGTGCCAAGAAATCGCCTCGCCCTCGCGGTCGGGGTCGGTGGCGAGGATCAGTCGGTCGGCGGCCTTGGCCGAATCGACGATCGCCTTCACCCGCGCCGCCTTGTCGCCATAGAGTTCCCAATCCATCGCGAAGTCCTCGTCCGGGCGAACCGAGCCGTCCTTCACAGGCAGGTCGCGGACATGGCCGTAGGACGCGAGGACCTTGAAGCCGGGGCCGAGATACTTCTCGATGGTCTTGGCCTTGGCCGGGGATTCAACGATGACAAGCTGCATGGGCGAGGATGGACTTTCGAGGCCTTACACGTACGCGCGAGGGTGGGGAGGTTTTGCCCCCACCGTCAAGCGCCGCGTTTCTGCGCAGGTTGGCAGGAAAGTCCAGCCCTAAGGCTGCTGGTTCACTTCAGGGCGTTGATCTGGCCGATCAGCACATCGTTGGCGAGACCGGCGGCCTTGGCGGCGCCTTCCTCGTAGTTGCCGGGCTTGGCGTCGAATTCGAACTTGCGCGTCTTGCCGAAGCGCATGCCGCCGAAGCCCATTGCCGCAGCGACGCCGCCCGCCACGTTCGCCGCAGCCTGCGTCGTCTTCGCCGTGCCGCTGGAGGCATCGTGCTTGTCGATGAAATCGCCGTCGACCGAGACGGACTGGTTGAGCGTGACCGTTGTCGTCTTGCCGTTGGGACCGAACACCGTCATCCGGCTGTATCCCGGCACGACCGAGAGATTGGCGTTCACCTCAAGACCGCCGAAGCTGAAGGCGCCCGGACGCTTCTGGTCGGAGAAGTCGATGAGGTAGGTGACGTCAATCACCGGCACGCCGGCCGCCTTGGCATATTGCGAAAGAGCGGAGCCCGCCTGCCCCGCATCCATGGCAAGGCCCATGCTCGAAAAGCCGCTGCCCTGGAAATCTCCCGCGACCATGATCAGCGTAGGCAGTGCCGAGGGCTTCACATAGGTCGCCTTGCCCTTGCTGTTCTTCTCGAGCGCGATCGAGATATCGAGCGGCGAGGTCTGGCCATGCGGCTTGGCCATTTCGGGCGCGGCGAAGACGGACGCGGCGTCCTTTACGGAAAGACCAGCAGCGGCGAGCTTGGCGGTGAAATCGGCATAGGCGGCGTCGGCGATCTTCTGCATCATCTCGGGCGTCACGCCGACGAGCGAGGACTTGGCCTTGGTGGTGCCGCCGAAAGCGCCCATCAGGCCGCCGGTGGCCTTGGTCTGGTCGGTCGATTCAAAAATGAAACCGACGTTGAAAGCCGCCACCGCAGCGCCGGTCGCGCCCTTGACGGCTTCCTTGCCGGAAACCTTAACGGGCGCGGAGTCGCCCGCATAGGCGGCGCCGGGCAGCGCGAGCGCAGATAGTGCGAGCGCCAAGGCAATGGATTTGCGGCTTTTCATGGTCAGGTCCCCTCTCCCCTCGCCCCCTGCGAGGTCCGGATCGGACCATAATAGGTAAAAATCGGTAGCGTCAATTGTAACCGTATTGGTGGTTCAGCCGAGCGAGACGCGGCCGCCGGCATGCCGGACCAGTCGCCCGGCAAGTTCGAGTTCGATCAGTGCCATCTGCACGGCGCCTGCGCTGGCGCCGCTCTGGCGGATCAGTTCGTCGGTGGCGACAGGAGCGGTGCCCAGCAGGTGGGCGATGTCTGCGGGGCGGTCGTCAGCGTCCGTATCGTCGGCCCGTTCCGGCTGCTCTTCGTCCAGCCCGGCCCAGACCGGCTCGCGCAGCTTGAGCCGGGAGGGACCCTCGAAGCGCTCGAGCAGTTCGGCGATGTCGTCCGCCGACTGGACGAGAATCGCGCCGTCGCGGATCAGTTCGTTGCAGCCGCGCGAGCGGCTGTCGAGCGGGGAGCCGGGAACGGCCATGACCTCGCGGCCCGCTTCCGCCGCGAGCCGCGCGGTGATCAGCGAGCCCGAGCGCGGGGCGGCTTCCACCACGACAGTGCCTGCGGCGAGCCCGGCAATGATCCGGTTGCGGAAGGGGAAATGGCGCGCGAGCGGTTCGGTGCCCGGAGGCATTTCGGCGAGGAGCAGGCCGCGGCGGGCGATGTCTTCCTGCAACTCGGCATGTTCCGGCGGGTAGGTGACGTCGATCCCGCTGGCGATCACGCCGATGGTGCCGCCGCCTTTGTCCATGGCCGCGAGCGCACCGCGATGGGCGGCTGCGTCGATCCCGCGCGCGAGGCCGGAGACAACCGCGTAGCCGCGCGCCGCGAGCGCAGCGCCATATTCGCGGGCAAGGCGGCAGGCGCCGGCGGAGGCGTTTCGCGCGCCGACAAGAGCGACGGCGCCCTGCCCCAGCAGCGAGAGGTCACCGCGATACGTAAGCACCGGCGGTGGGGTTTCGAGCGCGGCAAGCAGGCGGGGATAGGCCGGGGAGTCATGGAAGAGGTAATGGCCGCCCGCTGCTTGCAACCGCTCCATTTCAGCCACGATCCGCTCGCGCGGGACATGGCGATAGAGCGCGCCGCTGCGCCCGGCGATATCGGGCAGCGCTTCCAGCACCTTCGCTGCACCGCCGAAGCGGCGCATGAGGTGATAGTAGCTGACCGGGCCGATACCGGCGGAGCGCAAGACGCTGAGCCGCGCGAACACTTCGGCCTGGGACAGCACAGGCGCGGCGAGGTTCATCCCTTGCTGCCGATGCGCGGTTCGGTCCCGGCGCGAAGGCGGGCGATGTTGGCGCGGTGGAGCCAGATCACCAGCAGCGCGATGGCGGCCAGCACCGGAGCGTAAGCCGAATAGCCGAGCACCTTAGCCGCGATCGGCGCCGCGATCACCGCGCAAAGGCCGCCGAGCGAGGAAATGCGCGTTGCCGCGAGCATGCCCAGCCAGACCACGGCATAGGCAAGCCCGATCGGCCAGGCGAGACCGAGCGAGACACCCATCGTGGTTGCTACGCCCTTGCCGCCGTTGAAGCGCAGCCAGACCGGGAAGCAGTGGCCGATGACGGCGGCGAAGGCGGCGAGCGCTTCAGTGCCCGGGACGTACGCCCGCGCCAGCAGGACGGCCGCCGCGCCTTTCGCAAGATCGAGCAGCAGCGTCGCCGCCGCGAGGCCCTTGCGCCCAGTGCGGAGCACGTTCGTCGCGCCGATATTGCCGGAGCCGATGCTACGCAGATCGCCCGCGCCGAACAGGCGGGTCAGCAGCAGACCGAACGGGACCGACCCCAGCAGATAGGCCGCGACAAGAACGCCGACGATGGACGGTGAAGCGATGTTCATGCCTCGGTCTTAACCGCCGCCGGGCACAAAGGGGAGAGGCATGCTTTCCTTTTTGCCGCCACTCCCGATAGAAAGGCGGACGATGACACCTGATCCTGCCGCCCCGATCCTGATGTTCGATTCCGGCGTCGGCGGGCTTTCCGTGCTTGGCAAGGTGCGCGAGGTGCTGCCGCAGGCGCCGGTCATGTACGTCTCGGACAATGCGGGCCTTCCCTACGGCAGCAAGACCGAGGCGCAGATCGCGGCGCGCGTTTCGGGGCTGCTGGGGCGGCTGACCGAGCGGTATCACCCTCGCCTCGTCTGCATCGCCTGCAACACCGCAAGCACGATCGCGCTCGCATCGGTGCGCGAAGTGCTGGAAGTGCCGATTGTGGGGACGGTGCCCGCGATCAAGCCGGCGGCGGCGATGACGCAAACGGGCGTGATCGGCCTGCTCGGGACGGAAGCGACGATCCGGCAGGGCTATGTCGACCGGCTCGAAGCCGAGTTCGCCGCCGACAAGCGCCTGCTGCGCCATGGCGCGCCCGAACTGGTTGCCGCTGCCGAAGCCAAGCTGCGCGGCGAACCGGTCGATCCGGCCGTGTTCGCGCGTGCTGCAGCAGCACTGTGCGCGATGCCCGACGGGGCGCGAATCGACACCGTGGTGCTCGCCTGCACGCACTTCCCGCTGCTGGAGGCGGAGCTCGTCGAGGCCTTCGGGCCGGGCGTGCGCTTCGTCGACGGGTCGGACGGGATCGCGCGGCGAATCGCTTTCCTTACCGAGGGGCAAGCCTGGGCACCGGGCAAGACCGGGGACCTTGCGCTGTTCACGAAGGACGATCCGGACGATGCGAAACTGATGCCGGCACTGGCTCGCTATGGCCTTCGCCAGCGGCTGGTGTTCTGACCGGATCGGGGTTATTGCACCGCACCATGCTGAACCGGATTGCCTTGCTGCTGATCCTGATCGTGGCGGTGCCATACTATTGGCTCCTGATGGATCCGGGCCCCACGTCCGTCGCGCCGCGCGATATCGACATTGCGCGTCTGCGCACACTCGCCGACAGCCAGAAGGGGCCGCGTCCGGTCGCGATCGAATATGCCGCCGTCGCAACCAATTCCGAGCCCGGCACGTACCTCATTGCAGGCGGCGGGTTGCGCAGCGAGCAGACCGGCGTGTTCGTGTGGCGCCTGCTCACGCCGGGCGGGGATACGATCATCAACGTCGGCCTGACCAAGGACCAGGCCGCGACCTCGGGCTATGACAACTACCGTCCGGAAATCCAGAAGACCGCCGAGAGCTGGCTGCTCGCGGCGCGGCGTGTCATCTTCACCAGTGAGGATCTCGACCATATTGGCGGACTTGTGACCCTGCTGGTCGAAGATCGTTCGGTTGCAAAAAAGCTGATCGGCAATCCGCAGCAGCTGGAGACCATCAAGGCGCTCTTTCCCAGCTTCACGCAGACCATCACTCCTGCCCCTGCCGGCCTTATGGCCCCTTACGCCTATGCCGCCATCGCGCCGGGCATCGCGATTGTCCGCACCCCGGGTTTTATGGATGGCGCGCAGATGGTCTACGTCCGCCTGCAGGATGGCCGCGAGTATCTGTTTGCTGGCGACACGGCCCCGATGCGGCGCAATGTCGAATGGCAGCGCCCCCGGTCACGCTACGCGGCGGAATGGACCGGCCATGAAGATCGCCGGCAGACGCTGGCATGGATCAAGGGGCTGGCGAGGCTCAGAGAACGCGAACCGGGGCTGAAGATTGTCTACGGCCACGACCTCGGCTGGTTGCAGGATCAGGCAGAGGGGCCACGTTTTGCCGCTGCGCCACCCACCCGGCTTCCCGTGAGAGAGCACAAGAGCCCGCAATAGGGCGTTGTGCCCTCCCGGGAAATGACCGAAATGCCGCTGGCGTTGCCCGGACAAGCGGCGTAAAGCGCCGCTCGCTTCGGGCTTGCGTCGGTTCGAAGACAGTCACAGCGCCCCAAGGACCCCCGGTTCCGTGAGCGCGCTGCGCACAGGGTTGTGGCAACTGGTTCATGAGGAGCCGCGGGTGAATTACGATCAGGTTTTCGATTCCGCGATCGAGCGTCTGCATACTGAAGGTCGTTACCGCGTCTTTATCGATATCCTGCGCAACAAGGGCGCCTACCCCAACGCGCGCTGCTTCGCCGGACACAATGGCCCCAAGCCGATCACTGTGTGGTGCTCGAACGACTACCTCGCGATGGGCCAGCACCCGAAGGTCATCGGCGCGATGGAAGAAGCACTGCACGATGTCGGCGCCGGCTCGGGCGGCACGCGCAACATCGGCGGCAATACGCATTACCACGTCGATCTGGAAGCCGAACTGGCGGACCTCCATGGCAAGCAGGGCGCGCTGCTGTTCACCTCGGGCTATGTCTCGAACGATGCCACTTTATCGACGCTCGCCAAGATCCTGCCCGGCTGCGTGATCTTCTCGGACGAGCTCAACCATGCCAGCATGATCGCGGGCATCCGCAATTCGGGCGCTGAAAAGCGCGTGTTCCGCCACAACGACGTGGACCATCTCGAAGAGCTGCTGACCGAGACCGATCCGGCGCTGCCCAAGCTCATCGCGTTCGAAAGCGTCTATTCGATGGACGGCGACGTCGCCCCGATCCACGCGATCTGCGATCTGGCCGAAAAGTATAACGCCCTCACCTATATCGACGAAGTCCACGCCGTGGGCATGTACGGCGCGCGCGGCGGCGGCATTTCCGAGCGTGACGAGGCGGCCCACCGCATCGACATTATCGAAGGCACGCTGGGCAAGGCGTTTGGCGTGATGGGCGGCTATATCGCGGCCGATGCCCGGATTGTCGACGTGATCCGCAGCTATGCGCCGGGCTTCATCTTCACCACTTCGCTTTCGCCGGTGCTGGCGGCCGGCGTGCTGGCGGCGGTGCGCCACCTCAAGGCCTCGAGCGTCGAGCGCGAGGGCCAGCAGGCAGCGGCGGCGTTCCTCAAGAAGGCCTTTGCCGAGGCCGGTCTGCCGGTGATGCCTTCCACCACCCACATCGTGCCGCTGATGGTGGGCGATCCGGTGCGCGCCAAGAAGGTCAGCGACATCCTGCTCGCCGAATACGGCGTCTATGTTCAGCCGATCAACTATCCGACCGTGCCGCGCGGCACCGAGCGTCTGCGCTTCACGCCTGGTCCGGCGCATACCGAAGCGATGATGATCGAACTGACCGATGCGCTGGTCGAGATCTGGCAGCGGCTTGAACTGGACATGCGCAAGGCGGCGTGAAGCTCGACCGAATACCAGCGCGAGCAGGTCAGCGCTTGCACCTAAGGTCGGGTGGCTGCGACACATCCCCACTGCAACAAAGTGTTGCTTCGTGTGTTGAATGCAATCGGCACTGTTACCGAGAAGCATCACTTACGTAAGATAACACACTTTCGTAGATTCAAGAACTTGCACGGTTGGTATGACCCGGTCAGTTTTGAATCTTCCGTATGGGGGAAATTATGTTGCTCAATCGCCCGCATCGCTCAGCCCTGTTTGTTGCTGCTTCGACCCTTGCGCTAACTACTTACCTTCCGACCTCCGCATGGGCGCAGGCCGAGCCGCAGAGTTCTTCAACGCCCGATGCGACCGCTACGACCCCGGCACCGGATACGGCCGACATCGTAGTCACAGGTACGCGCCTGCGCCGGACTGATTACCAGACCGCGAGCCCCACGGTTTCTTTCGGCAGAGATCTGCTCGAGAAGCAGGGCGTCACCAATGTGACCACCTTCCTGACCGCCAGCCTTCCCGCACTGGTCGGCTCGGAAACCTCGCGCGACAATTCGGGCGATCGCGCCGGAATAGGTTATACCGGCCTTAACCTCCTCAATTTGCGCAATCTGGGTGTCGACCGCACGCTGGTCCTGATCAACGGGCGTCGCCAGGTGTCCGGCGTCCAAGGCTCGCAGGCGGTCGATATCAATACGATCCCGGTCAGCCTGATCGAGCGGGTCGACGTGCTCACCGGCGGGGCCTCGGCGATCTATGGTGCGGATGGCGTGACCGGCGTGGTCAACTTCGTGCTCAAGCAGAACTTCGAAGGCGTCGCCGCGCAGGCGCAGGCCGGGATCAGCAAGTATGGCGATGCCGGCGACCGCTTCGCTGCACTGACCGTTGGCAAGAACTTCGCCGGCGGGCGCGGCAATGTGACGCTGGCCTACGAATATGGCGCCAGCGACCGCCTGCAGACGCGCGACCGCCCGCAGTTCACCGGCTCGCGCGCGATCACGTTCGTCCGCAACCCGGACTACACGCCAAACACGCCGGGCGTGTACAGCCGCATCCCGCTTGATGACATCCGCTATGAGTGGTCTTCGCGGCAGGGAGCGGTCGACGTGACCTTTGAGGGCATCCCCGACTTCCGCGGCGATGGCACGCCCTACAACCTCGGCACCTCGATCCCCGGCGGCTATTCACGCGGCAGCGACGACACACTGGTTTCAGACTACGGCAACGACCTGCTGCCCTCGATCAAGCGCCATGTGGTGAACTTCAACGCCCGCTTCGAAGTCTCGCCGGCGCTCAAGCTGTTTGTCGAGACCAAGTACGCGAACACGAAGTCCTATTCGCTCGGGCAGCCGACGTTCGACTATTACATCTTCGTGCCGCAGGATAACCCCTATATCCCCGCGAGCATCCAGGCAGCGATCGATCCGGCCAATGGCGGCGTGCTCGTTACGCGCGACAACTTCGACCTCGGTCAGCGCGGCGAGAACATCAAGCGCGAGACGTTCCGCTCGGTTATCGGCGCGGAAGGCGATCTATCCTCGTCGCTGCACTACGAAGTTTCCTACGTCTTCGGTCGCACCGATGTGACCAACCGCTTCGTCAACGACCGCTACACCGACCGCTTCAACGCCGCGCTCGATGCTGTGCTCGATCCGGCGACGGGGCAGATCACTTGCCGCGTCAATCTGGATCCGACAGCGGCTGCCGCGGTGACGTTCAAGCCGGGTGAATGCCGTCCGATCAATCTCTTCGGCGAAGGTCGCAGCGATCCGGCGGGGGTGGATTTCGTGCGCGCCAATACGACAGAGCGCTCGCGCATCACCCAGCACGTGGTGAACGCTTCGCTCTCGGGGGATACGCGCGGCTTCTTCAACTTGCCCGGCGGCCCGGTCGGTTTCGTGGTCGGCGGCGAATACCGCAAGGAAAGCTCGAGCTTCGTACCCGATCCGCTGGAGCAGCAGGGCCTCACCTTCTCCAACAAGCTGGGGATCACGCGCGGCAAGTTCGATGTGAAGGAAGCCTTCGCCGAGCTCGATCTGCCGCTGCTGAAGGACAAGCCGTTTTTCCACGTGCTCGATGTGAGCGGCGCGGTGCGTTATGCGGACTACTCCTCGACCGGCGGCGCGACAACCTGGAAGGTCGATGCAGCCTGGTCCCCAATTCCGGATATACGGTTCCGCGGTACGATCTCGCAAGCGGTGCGCGCGCCCAACATCGGCGAGCTTTATGGCGCGGCCGGGCAGACCTTCACGTTCTTCGACGATCCCTGCCTGCCCTCCAACATCGGCCTCGGCACTGCTAGCCGGGCGGCCAACTGCACGGCGCTGCTGACGGCTGCCGGCCTCTCGCCCACCGAGATAGCCAACTTCGAGGATACCCGCACGGTCAACATCTCGGGCACCAGCGGCGGCAATCCCAACCTCCAGCCCGAAAAGGCGCGGACGTGGACAGCCGGCGTGGTCATCCAGCCGAGCTTTGTGCGAGGCCTCGCGATTGCGCTCGACTGGTACGACATCAAGCTCAAGCAAGCGATCAACACTGTCGATGCCCAGAAGCTCGCCGAACTCTGCGTTGATCAGCCGACGATCAACAATCCGTTCTGCGCCTCGCTGGTGCGTGCACCGGGCAGTGGCCTGATTGTGGACTACACGGTGCAGCCGCAGAACGTCGCCGCGTTCCGCACTTCGGGCCTCGAGCTCAATGTGAACTATGGCTTCCGCCTCGAGAAGATCGGTGACTTCCAGCTGAAGTTTGTCGGCAACTACCTCAATACGCTGACCTTTGTTGATTCGCCGGGCGCCGCGCCGCGCAGCACGCTGGGCGAGACCTATCAGCCGCAGTATCAGGCCTTCGTGAACCTCAGCTATCAGACCGGTCCGTTCGGCTTCAACTACAGCGTTTCGTGGTGGGACAAGACCCGGCGCTATTCGGCTGACCGCACCAACGGCAACCCGAACTACGTCGACCCCAAGTACGCCTGGTACAAGGAGCGCTGGGTGCACAACGTCTCGGCGAATTTCACTGTCAACAAGACGATGGAGTTCTACGGCGGCGTGAACAACCTGTTCAACCAGCAGCCGGACATCGGCTCATACACTTATCCGACCGAGACAAGCGGGACGTCGTTCTACGCCGGCTTCCGCGCCAAGTTCTGACGAGCTGCGAGGGGAGCGGGCATCCTGCCCCTCCCCCATCTCGACCCGACAAAAAGAAAGGCCCCGCAATTGCTTGCGGGGCCTTTCGCTTGCGACCCGGACTTCATCCGGCTTCCTAAAGTTTCAACGCAGCGACACCACGTTGTCTGACACGCGCGGATCGCGGCGGTCACCGCGGTACTGGCTGGCCATCGGCTCGTCCGACACTTCGTAGACATCGGTTGCGCCGAAGCCGTTGAACGCGGTCTTCATTGCCGCGCCATAGGCACCGAGCATGCCGATCTCGATGAAATCGCCCGCCTTGATGTCCGCCGGAAGCGCGAAGGGCCCTTCCATGCGGTCCATGTCGTCGCAGGTCGGGCCCCAGAAGCTGAAGTCCTCGGTTTCGGTCTCGCCGTCCTCGTTGGCCGCGCTTTCGCGCAGCAGACGGACAGGGAAGCGCCAGCCGACATGCGCCGCATCGAACAGTGCGCCATAGGCGCCGTCGTTGATGAACAGCTCGGTGCCGCGGCGGCGTTCGACGCGCACGATCATCGAATTGTACTCGGCGCAGAGCGCGCGGCCTGGCTCGCACCACAGTTCCGCCGAGTACGAGACCGGCAGCGATTCATAGGTGCGGTCGATCACGCCGAAGTAATCCTCCAGCGGGGGCGGTTCCATGCCCGGGTAGATCGACGGGAAGCCGCCGCCGACATCGATGATGTCGACCGTGACCGACGCATCGACGATCGCCGCGCGGACGCGCTCGAGCGCCTGGACATAGGCGTGCGGGCTCATCGACTGGCTGCCGACGTGGAAGCAGACACCGAGCGAATCGGCGACCTGGCGGGTGGCCTGCAAAAGCTCTGCCGCGCCCGTGAGATCGCAGCCGAACTTCGAGGCAAGGCTGAGCTCCGAATACTCCGACGAGACGCGCAGGCGCACGCACAGCGTCAGGTCTTCGGGCAGCACGCCGTTGTTGGCAGCCGTCGTGGCATCGCGGATCTTTTCCAGTTCCTCGACCGAATCGAGGCTGAACACGCGCACGCCGTGGTCGCGGTACGCTTCGGTGATCGCGCTCGGCGTCTTGACCGGGTGCATGAAGCACAGCGTCGCCGCAGGCACCGCTGCGCGCGCCATGCGCACTTCGGCGATCGAGGCCACGTCGTAATGCGTGATCCCGGCATCCCACAGCACGCGGAGCAGCTCCGGCGAAGGATTGGCCTTTACCGCATAGAGCGAGCGCCCCGGAAACTTCTCGACGAAGAAACGGGCAGCGCGCGCAGCAGCGTGCGGTCGGTTCAGAATGGCGGGTTGGTCAGGCGCGAAGGCGCCCGCTACAGCCAATGCGTCAGGATGGATGTGCAACTCAAGGGACCCCCAAACGGAAAATTGAGACAAAGCTGCCTTGCGGTTTGGAAGTCCCCATGGGGCAGCGAGGGGGTAAATAGCCCCCCCGCCCTGAACATCAAGTGAAAAAATGGGCACCTCATGTTGATGTCACAAACATGAAACATTCTTACGCCGAGGCGCCCAAAATCCTTACGCCATCAAGGCTTGCGCCAAAGCGCCCCAGGCTGGGACCGAGTGCGGATCGTTGGCGAGACTCGTCGCAATGGGGTGCGAGGCGAATCGCGCGACGACCATTTCGGCGACAGGATCGATCCACAAGGTCTGTCCGTGGATTCCGCGCGCGGTGAAGCAGCCGTGGTTGTCGTGCGCGTGCCACCACTGGCTGCCATAGCTCCAGCCCGGCAGATCGGGATAGGTCGCCTTCGGGAAATGTGCGGGATTGCCGCCGGTGCGGACGCGGGCAACGTCCGCCTCGGGGATCACGCCGAGACCGCCAAGGCGCATTGCCTCACCGAAGCGCAGCAGGTCCTCGAGCCGCAGATTGAGCCCGCCACCGGCAAATGGCGTGCCGATCTCGTCGACGATCAGGTCGGCATCGCCCAGCATGCCGAGCGGCTGCCACAGGCGTTCGCTGAGGATTTGGGGAAGCGGCTTGCCCTCGATCCGGGTGATGATCCAGGCGAGCACATCGGTGTTGGGCGTGCGATAGGTGAACTTCTCGCCATGCACGCCAGCTCCGGGTACAGTTGCCAGATAGTCCCAGAGATTGCGCGCGCCGCCATAGCCTGCGGGGCGCGGCGTGAGGCCCAGTGCGGCGCTGTAGGCTCCGATGCCCGAATTGGGGTCGGTATAGTCCTCGGAATAGTCCAGCGCGGTCGTCATGTGGAGGACCTGCGCGATGGTGGCGCTGCCGAAACCGCTGGGGGCGAGTTCAGGAATGACTTCATCGACGCGGGCGGCCAGATCGACTCGTCCCTCGCCCACAAGCATTTCGAGCAGGGTGCCGACGAAGCTCTTGGTCACCGAAAAGGCGATATGGCGGGTGAGCGGGCCGGTAACGCCGAACCAGCGCTCGAAGACCACGGTGCCCTTGTGCAGCACGAGGATACCGTCGGTGAAGTTGCGGATGAGCGCTTCCTCGATGCTCATCGTCTCGCTGGCGCCGATGGGCGTGAAGCGCACCTCCGCAAGCTCAGGCCGCAGCGCGCGGGGATAGGGGGTGCCGGTGCCGCCTGCCGCAACATTGGCGCTGGCGACGAAGCTGCGCATGTTCGAATAGGACCAGCGGATCATCGGGAAGCGCATGTGATCGGCGCGGGCGGCCAGGATGCGTTTCTCCGGCGGCGGCGGCGCACCGACCATCCAGCCCATCGTCACCGGGTCGCTTGTAACGCCGTCCAGCACTTCGCCTGCCATCTGCACTCTCCGCCTTGCTTTTATGGCGGTCAGCTTGCCTCAGGAAACGCGGTCGCGGAAGGCCTCCCATGAAAAACGCCTCACGCATTCGAGCGTGTCGGTCTCGCTGTCCCACAGCCAGATCGAGGGAAGTGGCACACCGTTGAAGGTCGTTGTCTTGACCATCGAATAGTGCGCCTGATCGAGAAAGGCGAAACGCGTGCCGGGCTCGGCGAGGCCGGGCTTGCGGTAATCGCCGATGACGTCACCGGCGAGGCACGAGGGGCCGCCAAGGCGGACGGGCACGTCGCCCTCACCGTCTTCGTATTCGTCGATGGGCAGTTCGCCGAGCATCGCGGGGCGATAGGGCGCCTCGATCACATCGGGCATGTGGCAGGTGGCCGAGATGTCGGTGATCCCGAGCTGCATGCCGTTCCAATGCGTGTCGAGCACGGTGCCGACAAGGATGCCGGCGTCGAGCGCAACGGCCTCGCCGGGTTCGAGATAGATCTCGCAGCCGGTCTCTTCGCGCACGGACTTCAGAAACTGGATGAGATCTTCGCGCTGATAATCGGCGCGGGTGATGTGGTGGCCACCGCCGAAGTTGAGCCACTTGAGCTGGCCGAAAAACGGCGCGATGCGCGACCTCAGCGCTTCCCACGTGCGCTGGAGCGGCTCGAAATCCTGCTCGCATAGGGTGTGGAAGTGGAGGCCGGAAACGCCTTCGAGATGCTCCGGTTTCAGCTGGTCGACCGGGAAGCCGAGGCGCGAATGCGGCGCGCAGGGATCATAGCGCGGCACTTCACCTTCGGCGTGCAAGGGATTGATTCTGAGGCCGATATCGAAGGGTTCACCGGCAGCACGCGCTGCCGCGATCTGTTCGGCAAAGCGCGCATGCTGTCCCGGCGAATTGAAGATCACATGATCGGAGTGCTGGAGGATCTCGGGCAAGTCCTCCGCCTTGTAGGCCGCGCAGTAGGTCGCGATCTCACCGGCGTAGTGATCCGCCGCGAGCCGCGCCTCCCACAGGCCCGAGGTGCAGACGCCGTCGAGGTATTCCCCGATCAGCGGGGCAACACGCCACATCGAGAAGGCCTTGAGCGCGGCGAGGACCTTGATCCCGGCGCGGTCCCGCACATCGGCGAGGATGGCGAGATTCTGCCTGAGGCGTGCGGCATCGACGACAAAGGCGGGGCTGTCGACGCGGTTCAGGTCGAAATAGGCGAAGGCGCCCGGATCGCCGGCTCTGGTTTCCATTGTTTCCCTCTTGCCTCCCTGACCGGGGACGTCTCGACCATCAGAACTCCAGCGGCCCCTCAAGCTCCTTCACCTGCCAGGGCAGGCCGTGCTTGTTCAGCATGTCCATATAGGGATCGGGATCGAACTGTTCGATGTTGAACACGCCCGCACCGCTCCACGTCCCCGTCACCAGCATCGCCGCGCCGATCATGGCAGGCACACCGGTGGTGTAGCTGATCGCCTGGTTGCCGGTTTCGGCATAGGCCTCTTCGTGGTCGCAGATGTTGTAGATGTAGAAGGTTTTTTCCACCCCGTCCTTCAGGCCCGTGGCGATATCTCCGATATTGGTCTTGCCCTTGGTCAGCGCGCCGAGGCTGGCGGGTTCGGGCAGCACGGCCTTGAGGAACTGGAGCGGGACGATTTCCTTGCCCTCGTAGATCACTGGATCGATCCGCGTCATGCCCACGTTCTGCAGCACGGTGAGGTGCGTGATATAGGCATCGCCGAACGTCATCCAGAAGCGGATGCGCTCGATCTCGGGCAGGTGATGCGCGAGGCTTTCGAGCTCCTCATGGTACATCAGGTACATGTTCTTGGGGCCTACGCCTTCGAAATCGAAGGTCTGCTTGATCGTCAGCGCGGGCGTTTCCACCCATTCGCCCTTTTCCCAGCGGCGCGCAGGCGCGGTCACTTCGCGGATGTTGATTTCCGGATTGAAGTTGGTGGCGAAGGGCTGGCCGTGGTCGCCGCCATTGCAATCGAGGATGTCGAGCGTGCGGATGGTATCGAGCTTGTGCTTCTTGAGCCAGGTGGCAAAGACGCTGGTGACGCCGGGATCGAAGCCTGAGCCGAGCAGCGCGGTGAGGCCAGCCTGCTTGAAGCGCTCCTGATAGGCCCACTGCCACTTGTATTCGAACTTGGCCTCGTCGATCGGCTCGTAGTTCGCGGTGTCCATGTAGTTCACCCCGGCAGCGAGGCAGGCCTCCATGATGTTGAGGTCCTGATAGGGCAGCGCGAGATTGACGACGAGCGCGGGCTTGAGTTCGTTCAGCAGTGCAGTCGTCGCGGCGACGTCGTCGGCATCGAGTGCGTAGGTCGCGACATCACGGCCGGTGCGCTCCTTCACCGAAGCGGCAATCGCCTCGCATTTCGACAGCGTGCGGCTGGCGAGCACGACTTCGCTGAAGATATCGGGGTTCATCGCCATCTTGTGAACGGCAACCGAGCCGACGCCACCTGCGCCGATGACAAGGACCTTGGCCATAGGGGAAACTCCAAACCGGACCCGCGCAGCGTATGCTGGCGCTTCGAAAGCGGTGCCTTTAGGGTATGGGCATGACAAACCCAAGTCCCCAATTGAGCCCTGCCCCTTCGGTGCGCGAGCCCACCCGCGAAGGCGTGCTGCGCGCCGCAGCCAAAGTGAGCGCGCTCGTGCCGCATACGCCGCTGCTGGCACTGGAATTGCCGGATGGCGGCACCGTATGGTGCAAAGCCGAATGCCTGCAGCCGATGGGCGCGTTCAAGATCCGCGGGGCATGGCACCGGTTGACCGATCTGACTGAAGAAGAACGCGCGCGCGGCGTCGTAGCCGTTTCGAGTGGCAACCATGCGCAAGGCGTCGCCTGGGCGGCGCGGCGGCTGGGGATCGCGGCGACGATCGTGATGCCGTCCGATGCGCCGCAAGTGAAACTCTCGGAAACGAAACGGCTCGGCGCCGAAGTCGTGCTCTATGAACGGCTGACACAGTCGCGCGATGCGATCGCGGCGGATATCTGCGCGGCTCAGGGCAGCGTGCTCGTCCATGCCTATGGTGATCCGTGGGTGATCGAGGGCCAGGGCAGCACCGGTATCGAGCTGGCGAGCCAGATGGAGTGCTTTGCGGGCGGCGGACCGACCCGTATCGTGACGCCCTGCGGTGGCGGTGGTCTGGCATCCGGCCTCGCGCTCGCCTGTCCCGATGCCGAGGTCGTACCGGTGGAGCCCGAAGGCTGGGACGATATCGCGCGCAGTCTGGCGGGCGGCGAGATCGTCGGCGTCGGCGCCAATCCTCCGCCGACAGCCTGCGATGCGCTGCAGACCATGGCGACCTTCCCGATCAACTTCGCCGTCATGACGTCACACCATATGGAGGGCGTAGCGGTGAGCGAGGCAGAGGTACGCGCGGCGCAGGTCTATGCCTTCCGCAAGCTGAGGCTGGTGGTCGAGCCGGGCGGCGCGGCGGCATTGGCGGCGGTGCTGGCGGGCAAGGTTCCGGCGGACCGGCGGACGGCGGTGATCCTCTCCGGCGGCAACGTCGATCCGGCCGCGTTTGCCAAAGTGATCGCGGACACCTGATCGGTTGCATTTGACAATCGATCTCCGGGCCGTCACTCCTGTCACAAACGTGGCAGCGGGGTGTTCTGACCATGCAGAAGGAAATGCTGGCGCCGGCCGCCGTGCTGGTGCTGTGGACATTCGTGATGCTGACCTGGCTTGCCACCAGCCGCCTTCCCGCGCTCAAGCGGATGGGCGGGCTCGCCGATGCAAAGCCGGGTGGACGCGGACAGGATCTCGAAGGCGTGATTCCACCGCAGATCAACTGGAAGTCGCACAATTATACCCACCTGCTTGAGCAGCCGACGCTGTTCTATGCGGTGAGCATCATCATTGCCCTGACCGGCGCGACGAAGATCGATGTGGTGCTGGCATGGGGCTACGCGGGTCTCAGGATCATCCACTCGCTGTGGCAGGCGCTCGTCAACACGATCCCGGTGCGCCTCACGCTCTTCGTGGTGTCGACCGGTCTGCTGCTGGCGCTGGCGATCCGCGCCGCGGAGAACACGCTTTTACCTTGAACAACCAAAAATGGAGGGGACCGCAATGACGGGCATGGAAATTCTGAAACCGGTAGTGGCGCTGACGGCCTGGACGATGGTGATGTGGATATGGATGTACGCCACGCGTATCCCGGCGATAAACGCGCTGCCCAAGTCCGATGATCCGAAGGCCGATGTTGGCTGGACGGGCGCCAAGCTCGAAGGTCTGATCGCGCCGCATATCCAGTGGAAAGCGCACAATTACAATCATCTGCATGAAGCACCTACGGTGTTCTATGCAGTGGCGATCGTTCTGGCGATCATCGGCCAGGGCGATGGGGTCAACATGATGATCGCATGGGCCTATGTGGGCCTGCGCGTGATCCACTCGATCTTCCAGTCGACCGTGAACAAGGTCGCGCCGCGCTTCATCCTGTTTGCGCTGTCGAGCGTGGCGCTGATGGCGCTCGTGCTCCACGCCGCGATGGCGGTGTTCACGGCCTGACGAACAGGCTCGCCAGCTCGACGTGGGTGGACCAGCGGAACTGGCCCACCGGCACGAGCCCGGCGAGCCTGTAGCCGCTTTCGATCAGGGTGACGGCATCCTTGGCCCAACTGGCCGGGTTGCAGCTGATGTAGACCACGCGCGGGACGACCGACTGCGCGAGTTGCAGAACCTGTTCGCGCGCCCCCGCGCGGGGCGGATCGAGCAGGACCGCGGCGAAGCGGTCGAGTTCGGCCTTCTGCAGCGGATTGCGGAACAAGTCGCGATGCAGCGAATGGACCGGCTTGCCGTGCATGCGGGCAGCCGCCTGGCAGGCGAGATGCGCGTCGCGGGCAGCTTCCACGGCAAGTACCTTGGTGCCGGGCCCTGCGAGGGCAAAGGCGAATGTGCCGAGGCCCGAAAACAGGTCTGCCACCGTATTGGCGCCCGCAAGCCATTCGCGCGCGGCGGCAACCAAGGCCTCCTCGCCATCGCGCGTCGCCTGCAGGAAAGCGCCCGGCGGCAGGCCGACCGGCACGCCGCCGAGCGTTACCGTAACGGGGTCGGGTTCCCACACTGTCTCGGGTCCGTCGCCCTGATCAAGGGTCAGACGGGCAATCCGGTTGTCGCGCGCGAAGTCGAGCAGGGCTTCGGTCTGGGCAAGACCTTCCATCGTCAGCCCGGCGAGATCGACGGTTGGGCCCTGATCGGCCAGCGTCAGTGCGATATCGGCGGCGAGACTGCGGCTCCCACGCGCCTCCAGCAAGAGGCGGATCGGCGGGACCAGCGCGGCGAGTTCGGGTGCGAGGACCGGGCATTCCCTGAGGTCGACGATCTTGTGCGAGCCTGCCTCACGGAAGCCGAGAACGACGCGCTTGCCGATGGCCTGCGCATGGAGCGTGGCGCGGCGTCGGGTATGTGCTTGAGAGAGATGCGGCGGCGACACATGGCCCGGATCCAGCCCCTGCCCCCGCGCCGCGCCTTCGACACGGCCCGCGACATAGGCAGCCAATGCGCTCTCGGAGAGGTGCTGAAGCTGGCACCCGCCACAGGCCGGAAAGTGGCGGCATGACGGCGCGGCATGGTCCGGCCCCGGCGTCAGCATGCCATCGGCTTCCAGCACATCGCCCGGCGCGGCGAGCGCGACGTAACGCCCGTCGGCGGTCTGCCCTTCGCCCTTGGCGGCGACGCGGATGATCAGGCCGGGATTGCTCATGGAAGTGCGGCGCTTAGGGCAGAACCCGTCGCGCCCGCAAGGTCTCCGGCAGTAAAGGCGGGTCCGCAGCGCCGCGCGGCCTCGCCGTGGAGCCACAGGCCTTCCTGCGCGGCACGGTGGGCGTCGCCGTGCACAGCAAGTCGGCTGGCGATGATTCCGGCGAGCACATCGCCGCTGCCGGCAACCGAAAGCCATGCCGATGCGCGCGGGCTGACCGTTACGTCACCGCTTGGAGTGGCGATCAGGCTGTCCGGGCCTTTGAGGAGAACAACCGCCTGCCCCGTCTCGGCCAGTGCCAGCGCGCGGGCACGGCGGGTCCCGGTGGCAGCGAGTCCGAATGCGGCTTCCAGCGCGGCCATCTCGCCTTCGTGGGGCGTAAGAACGCGCGGAGCCGTGCCGGGGCTGTCAGGCCGCAAGAGCGTGAGTGCGTCGGCGTCGATCACGACGGGACGATTCGCCCCGAGCGCTGCATCGAGCCGGGCAGCGGCTTCCGCGCTGCGTCCCAGTCCCGGGCCGACAAGAATTGCGGCGATGCGCGGGTCGGTGAGAGCTGCAAGGTCCGTGACGTCACAGACCAATGACGGCGGCACACCCTGAGGCTGCGCGGGGGCCAACAGCTTCACGTAGCCTGCTCCGGAGCGCTGCGCAGCCTCGGCGGAAAGCAGCGCGGCACCGGGCATGGCACCTGCAACCACCGCCAGCAGGCCGCGCCGGTACTTGTGCGCATCGGGTGCGGGCGACCTAACATGCGGCTTCTGGATAACGCGCGCGGCACCGGGAACCGACTTCACGCCGATATCGACGAGGCGAAGCGCGCCCATCAGCGGAGCGGCTGGCATGGCGTAGTGCGCATGCTTCCAGGCACCAAGTGCGACCGTCAGATCGAACACGGGCAAGCCGGGGTTCAGCACGGCGCCGCTGTCCGCCTCGATCCCGCTGGGGAGATCGGCCGCGATACGCAGCGCATGCCGTTCCGCAAGGCCGCTGAGGAGATCGAACAAGTCGTTCGGCAGCGGCCGCGACAGGCCGCTGCCGAACAGGCAATCAAGGAGCACGCCGCCGCCGGGGAGACTGCCTGCACCTTGCACCTCGCCCTTGTAGAGCGAGCGCGCCGTAAAGGCTTCCGGCGTAGTCGTTTGACGCGCTGCGATGACGGTGACCGGCACGCCGTGCTCGGCGAGATACCGCGCGGCAACGTAACCATCACCGCCATTGTTGCCGGGGCCGCAGAGCACCGTGGCAGGCCGCCCTGCCCCCAGCCGCCGCACCCATTCGCCGAGCGCGCGGCCGGCTACTTCCATCAAATCCTGCGCAGGGGTGCCGCCGTCGATGAGCGCCGCTTCGGCAGCGCGCATCGACGCGACATCGAGGACCTGTGTCAGGTCAGCCGGCATCCTGCGTGCCGCTCGTGCGGACAATGCCGGAGAGATCGCGCACGCCGCCGCGCGCGGCGCTTGTCGTCATCAGGGCATAGGCCTGCAACGCGAGGCTGACCTTGCGCGGACGCGGCTTCACCGGCTGCCATCCGCGCGCTTCGGCGGCCTTGCGGCGCTCGGCAAGCGTGGCGTCATCCACTGCGAGGTGGATCGAGCGGGCAGGAATGTCGATCTCGATGCGGTCACCGGTTTCGACGAGGCCGATTGTCCCGCCTTCCGCCGCTTCGGGCGAGCAGTGGCCGATCGAGAGACCGGACGTGCCGCCCGAGAAGCGCCCGTCGGTGACAAGCGCGCAAGCCGCGCCGAGGCCCTTCGACTTGAGGTAGCTCGTGGGGTAGAGCATTTCCTGCATGCCCGGGCCGCCGCGCGGGCCTTCGTAGCGGATGAGAACGACGTCACCCGCCTCGACCTGCCCGGTGAGGATGGCGGTGACAGCAGCATCCTGACTTTCGTAGACCTTGGCCGGGCCGCTGAACTTGAGGATCTTGTCGTCGACCCCGGCCGTCTTCACGATGCAGCCGTCCTTGGCGAGGTTGCCGAAAAGAACGGCAAGACCACCATCCTGGCTGAAAGCATATTCGGCCGAACGGATCACCCCGGTCTCGCGGTCGAGATCGAGCTCCTTCCAGCGGCGAGACTGGCTGAAAGCGACCTGAGTCGGCACGCCGCCGGGTGCAGCCTTATAGAATTCGTGCACCGCCGGATCGTTACTGCGGGAAATGTCCCACTTGTTGATCGCATCGCCCATGGTCGGGCTGTGCACTGTGGGGAGGTCCGTGTGGAGCAGGCCCGCTTTCTCCAGCTCGCCAAGGATCGCCATGATGCCGCCCGCGCGGTGGACATCTTCCATGTGCACGTCGGACTTGGCCGGTGCGACCTTGGAGAGGCAGGGCACGCGGCGCGAAAGGCGGTCGATATCGGCCATGGTGAAATCGACGCCCGCTTCATGCGCGGCAGCAAGCAGGTGCAGCACGGTGTTGGTCGAGCCGCCCATCGCGATATCAAGGCTCATCGCGTTCTCGAAAGCCCGGAAGCTGGCAACTTCGCGGGGAAGGACGCTCGAATCGTCCTCCTCGTAGTAGCGGCGGCAGAGGCTGACAGCGAGCCGTCCGGCCTCGCGGAACAAGCGCTCGCGATCGGCGTGGGTTGCGAGCACCGAACCGTTGCCGGGCAGCGAGAGGCCAAGCGCTTCGGTGAGGCAGTTCATCGAATTGGCAGTGAACATGCCCGAACACGAACCGCAGGTCGGGCACGCGGACCGCTCGATCGCCGTGACTTCCTCGTCGGTGTACTTGTCATCTGCCGCAGCCACCATGGCATCGACGAGATCGAGCGCGACTTCCTTGCCATTGAGGACAACCTTGCCCGCTTCCATCGGTCCGCCCGAGACGAACACGGCGGGGATGTTGATGCGCATCGCGGCCATCAGCATGCCGGGTGTGATCTTGTCGCAGTTCGATATGCAGACCATCGCATCGGCGCAGTGCGCGTTGACCATGTACTCGACACTGTCTGCAATGAGGTCGCGGCTGGGAAGCGAATAGAGCATCCCGTCGTGGCCCATGGCAATGCCATCATCGACCGCTATCGTGTTGAATTCCTTGGCGACGCCGCCTGCCGCCTCGATCTCGCGCGCGACGAGCTGGCCGAGGTCCTTCAAGTGGACGTGGCCCGGCACGAACTGGGTGAAGCTGTTGACGACCGCGATGATCGGCTTGCCGAAATCGCTGTCCTTCATGCCCGTGGCGCGCCACAATCCGCGCGCGCCCGCCATGTTGCGGCCGTGGGTGGTGGTTCTGGAACGATAGACCGGCATTGGCATTCTCTCTTGAACTTGTGAGCTCGCCTCCACGGCGACGATGCCGTGCACCTAGCGCAAGAGCGCTTTCCGGTCGAAAGTAATCTCCGCAACCATCCGGCTAAGCGCCGAGAGCGATGGCCACCTGATTGGCGATGCGCGCGAGCCGTTCGGCCCAGAGCGCATGGCCCGCGGGATCGGCGATCTGGTCCTGCCGCACTTCAACGCCGAAATAGGGCCGCCCTTCGTCCTCGGCATGGCGGTTCATCGTGGCGTTGAGGAGGCGGCCGGAATAAGGCTCCTGATCGCCGACGATCAGCCCTTCCGCTTCGAGCAGAGGGATCGCGAGCCGGGAGGCGCGGTCGTCTTCGTTGTAGAGCACGCCGACCTGCCAGGGGCGCTGCTGCGACGGATCACTTGCGAGCTGCGGGGTGAAGCTGTGGAGCGAGAGGATCAGCGCAGGCGGCGCTGCATCGAGCAACTGCGCCAGTGCTTCGTGATAAGGCCGGTAGAACCGCGCGAGGCGGGCTTCGTGGCCGGCGTGATCAAGAGCATTGCCGGGAACGGCATGGCCGTCGCTGGCGATGGGGCAGACGGTCGGCCCATGCTCGTCGCGGTTGAAATCGCAGACAAGGCGGCTCACCCCCCCGAGAAACGCGGCGATGCCGGGGCGCTGGGCCATCCGGGCAGCAACGCCCGCTACGCCGATATCGACCGCGATGTGCTGTTCGAGCAGCGCCGGGTCGATGCCGAGATCGATGTCATCCGGCACGCGGTTGGAGGCGTGATCGGAGACGACGAGAATGCCGCCGAAACGCGGCGTGCCGATGATCTGGTAGGCTTCGCTCATCGCAGCGCTCCCGCAAGACGCCACCATGCTGGCGGCAAGGCGGCAGCGGCAGCATCGCGGGCTTCGGCGCTGTCATAGAGCGCAAAGCACGTCGCGCCGGAGCCGGACATGCGGGCGAGCCAGGCGCCGCTTGCGCTGAGCGCCGCGATGACGTCAGCAATCTGCGGCACAAGCGCGATGGCACTGGGTTCAAGATCGTTGCGGCCCTCGAGCGCAATCGTGCGCAAGTTCCCTGACGGCATGGGGCCGCGGTCAATCTGATCCCAGCCCTTGAACACGGGGCCGGTTGCGAGCGGAATGCGTGGATTGACAAGGAGGACAGGCGTTCCGGCCAAATCATTGGCGACGGGTTCGAGTTCAGTCCCGGTGCCGCGTCCGATGCAAGCCTGGCTGAGTACGCAGGCAGGGACATCGGCACCGAGCTTGGCGGCGCGGTCGCGCCAATCATCCGGCAGGCCATGCGCGCGCTCGATCATGCGAAACACCGCGCCCGCATCGGCTGAACCACCGCCAAGTCCGGCAGCTACCGGCAGGCGCTTCTCGAGTGTTACTGTCCAACCTTTACCATGCGGCAGCGAATTCAGAGTCTTGGCGACGATATTTCCGAAGGGATCGTCAAGACCGGTGGCGAACTCACCAACCACATGCAGGCTGTCCGCATTCGCCGGTTCGGCCACCAGCTCATCCCCCGAATCGACGAAGGCAAACAGTGTCTCAAGCTCATGATAGCCATCCTCGCGCCGCCGCCGGACATGCAGCGCGAGGTTGATCTTGGCGTACGCAGTTTCCCGACCGGCAGCGATAGCAGGCATCCAGAGTCAGCTGATCATATAGTTCAGGATGCTGCCGCCTTTGACGAACAGGATCGCCACGATGTCCTTGTCCGTGTCCGTGTCGTGCACCTTGAACATGTAGGTCGTCGTCCCCGCCGGTCCAGGCGAGGCAATTCCGGCGACAGTGAACAGCCGCTTGATCTTGGAATACGACCGGTCGCCTTCGATAGCCGCCTTGAGGGCCGACACGCTCAGCCGGGTCGAAGGGACTTTGGCGCCGTCGATGCGCTGCACACCGGGCGCGGCCTCTGTCACGCCCGGGATGTTGCTCGACTGCGCAAGGACCGGCTGCGAGGCAGCAGCGGCAACCAACATCGACAACACTGCTGCGAACCTTGGCATTCGGTTAGCCCTCTACGCTCAAAGAATGCGTCACATGTTCGGATAGTTCGGGCCGCCGCCGCCTTCGGGCGTGACCCATTCGATGTTCTGCGTCGTGTCCTTGATGTCGCAGGTCTTGCAGTGGACGCAGTTCTGGGCGTTGATCTGGAGGCGCGGGTTGCCGTCCTCGCCGGTGAGGAACTCATAGACGCCCGCCGGGCAGAAGCGTGCTTCGGGACCGGCATAAAGCGGCAGGTTGATCCGCGTCGGGACAGTCGGGTCCTTGAGCACGAGGTGGCACGGCTGGTCCTCCTCGTGGTTGGTGTAGGAGAACGAAACCGAGGTCAGGCGATCGAAGCTGATCACGCCGTCGGGCTTGGGATATTCGATCGGCTTGAACAGGTCGGCGCGCATTGTGTGCTCGCTGTCCTTGTGGTGCTTCATGCCCTTCAGCGGATTGATCTTCAGCACGCGCGCCCACATGTCCGCGCCCGCCAGCACGGTACCGAGCGAGCCGCCGAACTTGGCGACGAGCGGCTGCGCGTTCTGGACGAGCTTCAGTTCCTTGGCGATCCAGCTTTCGCGGACGGCGCTGTCATATTCGCCCAGCTCATCCTGCTCGCGGCCATTCGCCATCGCGGCAGCAATGGCTTCGGCGGCGAGCATGCCGCTCTTCATCGCGGTGTGGCTGCCCTTGATGCGCGGCACGTTGACGAAACCGGCCGAGCACCCGATCAGCGCGCCGCCCGGGAAGGCGAGGCGCGGCACGGACTGCCAGCCACCTTCGTTGATCGCGCGCGCACCGTAGGAGACGCGGCGGCCGCCTTCGAGGATCTCGCGGATCGCGGGATGCTGCTTCCAGCGCTGGAATTCCTCGTAAGGATAGACATAGGGATTCGCGTAATCAAGCGCGGTCACGAAACCAAGCGCGACCTGGTTGTTGGCCTGGTGGTAGAGGAAGCCGCCGCCCCACGAATTGCTTTCCGACAGCGGCCAACCCTGCGTGTGGATCACGCGGCCGGGAACATGCTTGTCGGGATCGATATCCCACAGTTCCTTGATGCCGATACCGTAGACCTGCGGCTGGCAATCGCGCTCGAGGTCGTACTTGGCCTTCAGCTGCTTTGTGAGGTGTCCGCGCGCACCCTCTGCAAACAGGGTATATTTTGCAAGGAGTTCCATGCCCGGCTGGTAATCGGGCTTCTTGCTGCCGTCCTTGGCAATGCCCATGTCGCCGGTCGCGACACCGCGCACTGCGCCCATGTCGTCATAGAGGATCTCGGCGGCGGGGAAACCGGGAAAGATCTCGACGCCGAGCTCGGTCGCCTGCTCGGCCAGCCAGCGGCAGAGGTTGCCGAGGCTGCCGGTGTAGTTGCCGTGGTTCGACATGAACGGAGGCATCGGCCAGTGCGGCAGCGCGGTCTTGCCACTGCGGGTCAGAACCCAGTGCCAGTTGTCCGTCACCGGCGTTTCCGCCATCGGGCAGCCCTGTTCGCGCCATTCGGGCAGCAATTCGTCGAGCGCCTTGGGATCGACCACCGCGCCCGACAGGATGTGCGCCCCGATTTCCGAGCCTTTTTCGAGGATACAGACCGATATATCGGAATTGACCTGCTTGAGGCGGATCGCCGCAGCCAGACCCGCAGGCCCGCCACCGACAATCACGACATCATAAGGCATCGATTCCCGTTCGCTCATTTTCTCTCGCTCCGACCCCATATCGGGCACGCTGTGCCCCGAAAGCTCATGTCCTTGCCTTGAAAGCTGGCGCAAGCAAGGTCAAGACCACAAGGCGATGGGATTGCCAGACACTAATGACAGGTCCTTGGGGGAAGCCCTCGAAGCAGCGCTTGGCTGGTGGGCCGAAGCCGGTGTCGACATGGCTTTCGTCGACGCGCCGCAGGACTGGCTGGCAGGCCTTGCTCCGGCCCGCCCGGCCAAGGCCGCTCCCGCGCTTCCGCCGGTCGAAAAGCGCGCGCCGCGGGTGTCCGCGCAGCCCGCCGCTGCTCCACCAGTTGCCGAAGATCGCAGTGCATGGCCCGGAGATTTCGGCAGTTTTGCCGCTTGGTGGCTGTCCGAACCGACACTCGCACCCAAAGGCGCGCGTCGGTTGGCGCCGATGGGGCCGCAGCACGCGAAGCTGATGGTGCTGGTGCCAATGCCGACAGAGGACGACGGCGAGACACTGCTGTCGGGGCGCAGCGGCAAGCTAGTCGATGCCATGCTCGCCGCGATGGGGCTCGATCCGGCCTCGGTCTACCGCGCTTCGGCGCTCCCGGCCCGAATCGCCATGCCCGATTGGGCAGGCCTGGGTGCTGCGGGCCTCGGCGACGTGCTTAAACGCCACATTGCGCTTGCTGCGCCGGAGCGGATCCTGGTGTTTGGCCGGGGCGACATTCTGGCGCTTCTCGGGCACGACTCAGCGCAAAATGCTCATCATTTACGCGCGCTTAACCATGAGAGTGGCAGTGTTCCGGCAGGTTTTGAATATGACCTCGAAACCCTGCTGGCCAAACCGGGCTGGAAATCGGGGGTCTGGCAGCGCTGGTTGGACGGGACGGCCGGGAAGGCCAACCCGGCATGACCGCAGCGACTGGCAGATGTGAACGGGAAGAGATCCGAAGTGGAACGTTCGTGCGGGGCCAATCTTTCGTGAACATGCACCGCACCGCCTTGCTTGCCGTTGCTGCCGTGCTCGCCGTCGGCGCTGCTGCGCCTGCCTCCGCCAACAGCGCTGCTGCCGAGTATTTCCGTGCACGGACTGACCGGACTGCGGTCCCATCGCTGCTGAGCCAGGAAGACCGCGCCTATTACAAGCAGATGTTCGGCGCGATCGAGCGGCAGGACTGGACCACGGTGCAGTCGCTGCTCGCCCAGCGCGCTGATGGGCCGCTTCATGCCGTCGCAAAGGCGCAATACTACCTCGCCGCGACGTCCCCGAAGGCCGAACTGGCGCCGCTGACGCAGGTGCTGTCAACCGCTCCTGAGCTGCCCTGGGCCGAACAGCTGAGCCGCCTTGCGCTAAAGCGCGGTGCGACCGAGCTGCCCGCCCTCCCCAGCGCGCAGCCGATGATGACGCTGCCCGGGCTGCCCAAGCGCATCAAGCCGCGTCCGGTGGCCGATGGCACGATGCCCGACAGCGTGGCGCTCGCCATCCAGGACCGCATCAAGAACGACGATCCGCTCGGCGCGCGGGTGCTGCTCGACGGGATCGAGTCCAGTCTCTCGGTGGAGGCGCGGGCCGAATGGCATCAGCGCGTGGGCTGGGCCTTCTACATCGAGAACGACGACGCCAACGCGCGCAATGTCTCGCTCGGCGCGCTGCAGGGCGCGAGCGGGCCGTGGGTGGCCGAAGCATTGTGGACGGCGGGCCTTGCGGCGTGGCGCCTCAACGACTGCACCAATGCTGCCAGCAGCTTCGAGCAGGCCGCCAGTGCGGCACAGAACGACGAGCTGACCGCCGCCGCCAACTACTGGGCCGGCCGCGCGTGGATGCGCTGCCGCGCACCGGAGAAGGTCGCCAATGCCCTGCGCAATGCGGCGCGGCTGCGCGATACCCTTTACGGCATGATCGCCAGCGAAGCGCTGGGCCTCAAGGAAACGACGGTCGCCTCGGCGCCGGACTTCACCTCCGACGACTGGCAGCAGCTGCGGCAGGTGAGTAATGTGCGCCTTGCCGTGGAACTCGCGGAAATCGGCGAGGACGGCCTTGCCGACGAACTGCTGCGCCACCAGGCACGGATCGGCGATCCTTCGCTCTATGCGCCGCTGTCGCGGCTCGCCCGCGATCTCGGCCTGCCTGCGACGCAGTTGTGGATGGCCTACAATGCGCCCTCCGGCGCCAAGGCCGATGCCGCCGCGCGCTTCCCCGCACCGCGCTGGGTCCCGGCGACGGGCTGGAAAGTCGACCCTGCGCTGCTTTTCGCGCATTCGCTGCAGGAATCGAACTTCCGCACGGCGGTGGTCAGCCCGGCAGGCGCACGCGGTTTGATGCAGGTGTTGCCCGGCACCGCACGCGGTCTTGTTCGCGACGAACCGGCTATGGCAGGCCGCGAGACCCAGCTCGATCTGCCCGACGTGAACATGGCCTTCGGACAGGGTTACCTCGTCCGCCTGCGCGATTCCGGTGTGACGGGTGGGCTGCTGCCGAAGGTCATCGCCGCTTACAATGCGGGTCCCATGCCGATCGGGCGCTGGAACACCGAAATCCGCGACAACGGCGATCCGCTGCTGTGGATGGAATCGATCCCCTATTGGGAAACGCGCGGCTACGTCTCGATCGTGATGCGCAATTACTGGATGTATGAACGCCAAGCCGGCGGCCCTTCGGAAAGCCGCATTGGCCTCGCGCAGGGGATGTGGCCCAAGTTCCCGGGCCTGACCGGCGCGGAAAGCGTAAGGATGGCCTCACGTGGCAATTGACACCTCGCGCATGTTCAAGCCGATCAATATCGCGCTGCTGACTGTTTCGGACACGCGCGGGCCGGAGGATGATACCTCGGGCGATATTCTGGCGGATCGAATCAAGGGTGCCGGGCATCACCTCGTCGCGCGCGCGATCGAGAAGGACGATGCCGGGCGCATCGCGAGCCGGCTCAACAACTGGATCGACGATCGCAATGTCGATGCCGTGGTGATCACCGGCGGCACAGGGCTGACCGGTCGCGACGTCACGCCGGAAGCGCTCGACCGGGTGAAGACGCGCGACATTCCGGGCTTTGGCGAGCTGTTCCGCTGGCTGAGCTTCAAGACCATCGGCACGAGCACGATCCAGTCGCGCGCCTGCGCGGTGGTGGCGCGCGGGACTTACATCTTTGCCCTGCCCGGCTCGAACGGCGCGGTGAAGGATGGCTGGGACGGCATCCTCGCCGAGCAGCTCGACAGCCGCAACCGGCCTTGCAACTTCGTCGAGCTGATGCCGCGCCTGCTGGAGAAATAAGTCAGGCGAACGGGCTGGTGCTCACTACGCGTTCTTATTATGTTCCTATACATGGGAACGTCCGATTCCATCATTCGCGGCCGCGGCGCGCAATCGGCGCAGGTGCCCACGCGCTTCGGGCTGAACACGCGCGAGGCTGATGGCGACTGGCTTGACGGGGTGGAAACCATCGACGGTCCCGGCCCCAAGCTGCGCACCACCGTCACTGAAGAGTTCCCCAAGACGGCGATTGCTTACAACGCCTCGCCGGACATCCCGTTCGACCGCTCGCTCAATCCCTATCGGGGGTGCGAGCACGGCTGCGTCTATTGCTATGCGCGGCCGACCCATGCCTGGCACGATCTTTCCCCGGGGCTCGATTTCGAGACAAAGCTGTTTGCCAAGCCTTCCGCGCCCGCGCTGCTGCGCAAGGCCTTTGCGGCGCGAGGGTACAGCCCTGCCCCGCTTGCCCTGGGCACCAATACCGATCCCTATCAGCCGATCGAGGCGCGCTACCGGATCACCCGTGCGGTGCTGGAGCTGTGCCTGGAGGTCGGGCATCCGGTGACGATCACGACCAAGTCGGCGCGGGTGCTGGATGATCTCGATCTTCTAGCAGAACTGGCAAGGCGGAACCTCACTGCCGTTTCGATCTCGGTGACGAGCCTCGATCCCCGGCTCTCGGGCAAACTCGAACCGCGTGCCTCGGCGCCTGCCAAGCGGCTCGCGGCTTTGGAGGCGCTGGCCAAGGCGGGCGTGCATGCCAATGTCTCGGTCTCGCCGATCATTCCCGCGATCACGGACAGCTTTATCGAGGCGATCCTTGCCGAGGCGGGCGCGCGCGGGGTGCAGTCCGCCAGTTGGATCATGCTGCGCCTGCCGCACGAAGTCGCGCCGCTGTTTCGGGAATGGCTGGATGTCCATTTCGCGGACCGCGCCGCCAAGGTGATGGCTATCGTGCAATCAGTGCGCGGCGGAAAAGACAACGATGCGCGCTTCTTCAGCCGGATGAAGCCCAGCGGCGTCTGGGCCGATCTGGTGCGGAACCGCTTCCGGCTTGGCATGAAGCGCGCCGGCATCCCGCAGGCCAAGCCGGTGCTCGATTGCAGCCAGTTCCGCCCGCCCAGTCGAGATGGCCAATTGGCGCTGCTTTAAAGGCCTTTGCGACCAAAGCCGCCGCCGGGCGGACGCTGGAACGGCGGCGCGGCGGAAGGTGGCAACGCCCGCCGCTCGAATTGGCTGACGCTGACAAGCGGCGCAACCGGCTCGTCCTCGGCCCGTGTGGTCCGCTGGGGTTTTGCGTCGACGATGCCCAGGAACCGCTTGAGCTGTTCGGGCGCCAGAGTAGCCACGATGATCACGCCGAGAAGCAGGAGCGGCAACATCAGGGCGGTCTTCGGACCAGCGCCCGACGCGCGGCGTGCGGCGGCGGCTTCGGCCTTTTCTTCCTCGGGCGTGGTGTTTGACCAGGGATTGTGGTGAGGGACGCGCGGCCGCGCTGATATGTATGGGCCTTGGCTGACTGGGGCGTTGCATTTGCCATCCGGAGAGGATGAGCCGTGGCAGAACGTGCCTGATGTCTGGGTCCTGCCGAATTCGCCGGCAATCAAAGCCGGATTGAAGGTGTTGGCAAACTTCACCGGATCATTGTCCGCCGGCCAGTGGAACACCAGCAGGAAGGCCGTCACCGCGACCACCGGTATCAGCATCTTCGGCGTCAGCCCCAGCGCATTGCGCTCGTCGGACGCGCGCCATTCGAGCCACGCGATGCAGGCCTCGTTCCACCGTCGGAATGCGGGCGGATCGGTGAAGCGCAACATCTGCAGCGCCCATGTCGGCGTGGGTGGCTCCTCCAGCGGGCGGCCCTCCTCGTCGCACGGGTACTCCTGCTCGCGGGCCTGCTTGGGCCGAACGCCGAAGCGCGGGCGAAAGGAAGCCGGCGTGCGCGTATCCTTGCGCAGGCGGCCCGGCGCCATCATGTCGCCGCCCAGCGCGGTAATCGCGGCGATACGGTCCGCGATCGGCGGGTGCGTGCCGCCTTCATGGTCCGAAGGTCCATCGAACAGCAATGCCTCGATCCGGCGGCTGCCATCGAACCGGCCCTGCCCGCGGATTTTTTGCAGCGCGCTGACGAGGGCCTCGGGGAAATGCGTCACGCGGACGGCCTCACCGTCAGCAATATGATCACGGCTGAGCTTGACTTCGCGACGCGCGCCGAAGGCCAGCCGCATTGCCAGCATGGTCGCCGCATTGCCCGCGAGCAGGATGATGAGGAACGGCGGCATCAATAGCGGAATGAGCATTTGCCGAAGGTCTTCGATCCGCAGCGGATTGTTGACCTGCAGCATGACCGCGGTGCGCATCAAAGCATGGTTGGCCGAGAGCACGCGCGTATCGCCATTGCGGATATGCGAGGCTTCATGCGCCAGAACCGCCGCAAGCTCGTCATCATCGAGCCGGTCTAACAGTCCGCGCGTAACTGCGATGAGGCCGCGCGTCGGACCTTCACCCACCGTAAGCGCGTTGAGCGCATCGACTTCGATCAACCCGAAGCGCGGAAAGCGCACGCCGAGCGCGGTGCATTGCTCCTCGGCAATGGCGACGAAGCGCGGCTCGTCGGCGCGGGTGACATCGCGGATGTCGACACTTGCGCGGACCGAGTCGGCATGGCCGCGGTATATGGACCAGAAGATCAGGGCGCTCAGCAGGGCGAGCGGCAAGGCATAGCGCAGCGCATACCCGCCCGGATTGGACAGGATCGTGTGCAGCGGATCGAACATCAGCAGCGGAACGGTGAGCACGAAGGCTCCGATCAGCTGAAACGCGGCAATATATGCGGCGATGTACCGCGTGAGGCGGCGCCGGTTCTCCGCCGCGTGCGTGACATAGCCCAGCGGCGGGGAACTCTGTTTCATCGGCTCAGAACGCGATCTGCGCGGTCTCTTCGTAGGCGCCGCGCCGTTCGCCGAGCGAGAACTTCTCGCGGAGCGGCAGGCGGCTGAACGACGCGATCAGGTTGCCAGGAAACGCGCGGGCGACCGAATTGAGCTCTTCGACCGCGAGGTTGTAGAACTTGCGGGCGGCGGTGATGCGGTCTTCGATGCGGACCAGATCGGTGCGCAGCGCAGCAAAGTGGCTGCCTGATTCAAGTTCGGGGAAGTTTTCGCCGAGCGAGACGAGGTTTTGCAGGAAGGCCGCGTTCTGCTGGCCAATCATCGCCCCTTCGCCGAGGTCCGAAATCGCCTCGACCCGCGCGGATAGGACATCGCGGATCACTTCGTGTTCCTTGGCGGCATAGGCGCGGACAACCTCGACGAGATTGCCGATGAGCGTCTTGCGTTCGAGCAGCAGCGCATCGACATCGCCGAAGGCCGCATCGGCGCGCTCATCAAGCTGCGCGATCAGCGCATGCTGCGCGCGGATACGCAAAGCCAGCCACAGCACAAAGCCGAGCACGAGCCATAGCCACCACAGATCCAGCAGAGTATTGGCGGCTGCGACCGCCCGCTCCCACAGATCAATAGCTTGCCAGAAAGTCTCGGGCTGCGAATTCGGCATGGGTCCAATCCATCGCTACTGCACTGACCCATGAAAAGTACGCTTGGGCTGGTTTAGAACCCGCTAACCGGCATAGTCACGAAATAGACCGTTTCGGTGCAAATCGCACGAGGCGCGAAGTTGCAACTGCCGCCTGCCGATGGACGACAACCGGCGCATAGTCCGGATCCTTGACCATACCCATGAACGATGCGGCATCGGGATAGGCCATGACGAAAGTCTCGTCCCATTCCCATTCGGCAGGGCCAGTGACCATCGCCTCGAACTCGCCTGCCCACACGATGTGCCCGCCCGCGCGCTCCAGAACCGGCTGAATCGTGCGCATGTACTCGCGGTAGGCGTCAGCCCCGGTCAGCCCCTTGTCCGCGAGCTCATGGCCTTCGGGATAAGTGGCCATGTCCTTGAAGCGGACGAGATTGAGCATGTGGATAGGCGTGTCGCGCGGCAGGGCCTTGAACTTGTCGAAGTTCTCGCGGCTCGGATCGATATAGGCTTCGTCCATCGTTCAGGCGCTCCACTTCCAATCGCGGAACTGATCGCGCAGGTCCTTCTTGCTGATCTTGCCGGTGCCGGTGTGCGGGATCTCGTCCACGAAGACGACGGCATCGGGCAGCCACCACTTGGCGACGTGGGTGCCAAGATACTCCCGCAGGCCATCGGGGCAGACATCGGCGTTCGGCTTCTTGACCACTATGAGCAGGGGGCGCTCGTCCCAGCGGGGATGATGGACACCGATGGCGGCGGCCTCGGCCACGCCCGGGTAGCCGATGGCCGCGTTTTCCAGCTCGACCGAGCTGATCCACTCGCCGCCAGACTTGATGACATCCTTGGTGCGGTCGGTCAGTTGCAGCGTGCCGTCGGGATGAAGCAATGCCACGTCGCCGGTATCGAACCAGTTTTCGGCATCCGTCGCCAGGCTTTCCGCCTTGAAGTAGCGCCCGACCACCCACGGCCCGCGCACCTGCAGCGCGCCGGAGGTCTTGCCGTCGCGCGGGAGCACCTTGGTGGGATCGTCAAGATCGACACAGCGCAGCTCCACGCCGAAGGGCACGCGGCCCTGCATCGCCTTGATCGTGACCTGCTCGTCGAACGAGAGCTCATCCCAGTCTGAGGTCTCGGTACCAGTCGTGCCGATGGGCGAAGTCTCGGTCATACCCCAGGCGTGGGCGACGCGCAGGCCCTTCTTCATGAACCGTTCGATCATCGCGCGCGGCATGGCCGAGCCGCCGCAGACGACGGTGTGGAGGTGCGCCGGAATGTCCTTCCCGTGCGCGTCAATGTATTGCAGCAGGCTGAGCCAGACGGTGGGGACGCCCGCCGAGGTCGTCACCTTCTCGCGCTCCATCAGTTCGCACAGGACCGACGCCTCGTTCACCGCGCTGTAGACGAACTTCGCGCCTGCCGCTGCGCCCGCCCAGGGCAGGCCCCAGCTCGCGGCGTGGAACATCGGCACGATGGGCAGGGCCACGCTGCGGCAGTCCATGCCGAAGACCTGCGGGGTCAGCGCCGTCATCGCGTGCAGAACCGTCGAGCGGTGTTCGTAGAGCACACCCTTGGGATTGCCGGTGGTGCCGCTGGTGTAGCACAGCATGCACGGATCGCGCTCGTCGCCATCGGCCCATTCGCCCTGCCCGTCTTCGGTGGCGATCCAGTCTTCGAAGTGTTCGGCAGGGCCGCTGCTGTCGAAGCAGATGTAGTGCTCGATCGTCTTCCAGCGCGGCTTCATCCGCTCAACCAGCGGCGCAAAGGCGGCATCGAAGAGCAGGACGCGGTCTTCGGCATGGTTGGCGATGTAATCGAGCTGATCATCGAACAGGCGCGGGTTGATCGTGTGGAGCACGCCGCCGACGCCGACCGCGCCGTACCAGGTGACGAGGTGGCGGTGGTGGTTCATGGCAAGCGTTGCCACGCGGTCGCCCGGCTTGATGCCCAGCTTCGCCAGCTTCTGCGCCATGCGCATGGCATCGTGGCGGATGCCGGCCCAGGTGGTGCGCGTCTCGCTGCCGTCAGCCCAGCGCGAGACGATCTCGCGGCTGCCATGCTCCCGCGCGGCATGATCGATAAAACGCGTCACGCGCAGGGACCAATCCTGCATGGCGCCCAGATGCATCCCCTACTCCCCTGTTCGTTGTTCTATTCGACGAGCCGCAAGTGCCGGTCGGCCCGCGCGGTAAGGGCCACATTGGCAAGCCCTTCCACCGGAATCAATCGCTCGATTACATCGGAATCAAGTGAGAAATCATTGCCGAGCCGCATGACCGGTTCGCTGCCAGTCCCCGTGCGAAGGCGGGCAATCACTTCGCCCCGAGCGCCCTGCGCGCGCGGCAGGAGGAGCGCGAGTTCCGACATCGCCTCGGGCTTCGTGACATCGAGCTTGAGCAGCATGCGCGCCGCGCTGCTGACCGACGCCAAGGGCCGCGCCCCGCGCACAGTGATGCGTGGCGGCTCGTCGGGGTTCGGGCGGTCAAGCTCGACATTGAGCAGCACGCAGGTGCCTTCGCGTGCCCATTGCTGGAACGGTTCGACCAGGCTCTCCTCGAAGCAGGAAGCCGAGAACTGACCGCTGCTGTCCGAGAAATCGGCGGCGATGAAGTCATTGCCTTTCTTGGTCTTGCGGCGGTTCACGTTCTCGACGAGCGCCGCCATGACTGCGCCGCTGCGGCCCGCCGCATCGCCTTCCCCGCTCATCAGACTGGCATAAGTCCGCGCGCCATTGGCCGAGGCGACGGCGCGATATTCGGTGACGGGGTGCGCGGCGAAATAGAAGCCGAAGGTATCGCGTTCAGCTGCCATCTGGTCTGCGCGCGACCACGGCGCGGTTTCGGCAAGACGCGTCGCAGGCGCGGCATGGTCGTCACCGCCGAACAGGCCGCCTTGCCCGGACGTGCGCGAGCGAACGGCTTCGTCCGCGACCGCCATCAGCAATTCCGCATTGGCGGTGATCTGCGCGCGGTTGGGCTCAAGGCTGTCGAATGCACCGCCCGCCGCGAGCGCCTCCAGTCCGCGCCGGTTCATCGCGCCTGCGGGCAAGCGGCGGAACAGGTCGTCGAGGCTGGTGTAAGGGCCGTTCGCCTCACGCTCGGCGACAATGGCATCCATCGCCTTCTCGCCGACATTGCGAAGCCCTGCGAGCGCATAGCGTACGGCATAGCCGTCCTCGGTGCGCTCCACGGTGAACTCGGCCTCGGAACGGTTGATGTCCGGCCCATGCAGCGCGATGCCGGAGCGGCGCATGTCGTCGACGAACACGGCCAGCTTTTCCGACTGGTGCATGTCGAAGCACATCGAGGCGGCGTAGAACTCGTGCGGGTAGTGCGTCTTGAGCCACGCGGTCTGGTAGGCCAGCAGCGCATAGGCGGCGGCGTGGGACTTGTTGAAGCCGTAGCCTGCGAACTTGTCGATCAAGTCGAACAGCTCGTTGGCCTTCTTGGCGTCGATGCCGGAGACTTCCTTGCAGCCATCGACGAAGCGCTGGCGCTGCGCATCCATTTCGGCCTGGACTTTCTTGCCCATCGCGCGGCGCAGCAAGTCTGCATCGCCGAGCGAGTAGCCCGCAAGGATCTGCGCGGCCTGCATGACCTGTTCTTGATAGACGAAGATCCCGTAGGTCTCGGCCAGGATGCCCGAGAGTTTCTCGTGCGGGTACTCGATCTCTTCGAGGCCATTCTTGCGGCGGCCGAACAGCGGGATGTTGTCCATCGGGCCGGGGCGATAGAGCGAGACGAGCGCGATGATGTCGCCGAAGTTGGTCGGCTTAACCGCCGCCAGCGTGCGCCGCATGCCCTCCGATTCCAGCTGGAACACGCCGACGGTATCGCCCGACTGGAGCAGCTTGTAGACCTGCGCATCATCCCAGGCGAGGCGGTCGAGATTGATCTCGATCCCGCGCTTGGCCATGAGGTCGACGGCCTTGCGCAGCACGGACAGCGTCTTGAGGCCGAGGAAGTCGAACTTCACGAGGCCCGCTTCCTCGACGAACTTCATGTCGAACTGCGTGACCGGCATGTCCGAACGCGGATCGCGATAAAGCGGGACGAGCTGCGCCAGCGGACGGTCACCGATCACCACGCCCGCCGCGTGGGTCGAGCTGTTGCGCGGCAGGCCTTCGAGCTGCATCGCAAGGTCGATCAGGCGGCGCACTTCGGGGTCGCGGTCGTATTCGCGCTTGAGGTCGGCAATGCCGTTCAAGGCGCGGGGCAGCGGCCACGGATCGGTCGGATGGTTGGGCACCATCTTGCACAGGCGGTCGACCTGCCCGTAGCTCATCTGCAGGATGCGGCCGGTATCGCGCAGCACGGCGCGGGCCTTGAGCTTGCCGAAGGTGATGATCTGCGCGACGTGATCATCGCCATACTTCCGCTGGACGTAGCGGATCACCTCGCCTCGCCGGGTTTCGCAGAAGTCGATATCGAAGTCGGGCATCGAGACGCGTTCGGGATTGAGGAAGCGTTCGAACAGGAGGCCCAGCTTGATCGGATCGAGATCGGTGATGGTGAGCGCCCAGGCGACCAGCGAACCCGCGCCCGAACCGCGCCCTGGCCCCACCGGAATGCCCTGTTCCTTGGCCCACTTGATGAAGTCGGCCACGATCAGGAAGTAGCCGCCGAAGCCCATGCGGTTGATGATGCCGATCTCGAACTCGAGGCGTTCGCGATAGGCGCGCACCTCGTCCCAGTGCCCTTCGGTCTTGAGCAGCGTGAAGGGCCGGCCGTCGATCTCGTCGAAGGGTGCGGTGAGCGCTTCGACGAGTTCGTCCCACACGGCTTCGGAGTAGTAGGGCTTCATCCGCGCGACGAGGCCATGCCGCGAATCCTCGGCCATCATCCGCGCCTCGCCTTCCTTGTCACCGGCAAGGCTGGGGAGGATCGGGCTGCGCTTGGGCGGCTTGAACGCGGTGCGCTGCGCGATAACGAGCGTGTTGGCGAGCGCCTCGGGGAGATCGGCGAAGATCTCTTCCATCATTGGCGCAGGCTTGATCCACCACTCCTTCGAGGAACGTGGGCGATCGGCGGAATCGACGTGGGTGGAACTGGCGATGCAGAGCATGGCATCGTGCGCATCGTAGAACGCGCGCTCGGCAAAGCAGGCCGGGTTGGTGGCGACGAGCGGGAGATCACGCGCATAAGCGAGATCGATCAGCGCCTCCTCGGCGGCCATTTCCACGGGATCGTTGCGGCGGGCGAGTTCGATATAGAGCCGCTCGGGAAACAGCGCTTCGATCTCGGCGAGATAGGCCTCGGCAGCGGTCTGCTGACCATCAGCGAGCAGCCGGGTGAGCGCCCCTTCCCCCGACGCCGTCAGGCAGAGCAGGCCGTCGGTGTGCCCGGCAAGTTCGGCCAGCGGCACGTGCGGCGCGAATTCCAGCGGTCGGGCAAGGTGCGCCTGGCTGACGAGATGGCAGAGGCTGTCATAACCACGCGCATCCTGCGCATAGAGCGCGAGCCAGTCGATGGTGGGCGCGCTGGCCCCGAAGCCGGTGTTGGCCGCGCCTTCCCGCGCCGGACGGGCGACCGCGAGCATGGTGCCGATGACCGGCTGGACGCCCATATCGAGGCAGGCCTTGGCAAAGGCGACGCTGCCATAAAGCCCGTTGCGATCGGTGATCGCCGCCGCCGGAAAGCCCCGCTCTGCCGCCGTCTTGGCAATCGCCTTGGGATCGATCGCGCCGTCGAGCATCGTGTAGGAGGAGAAGACACGAAGCGGGACAAAGGGGGCGTGGGGCATTTGGGCAAGCTAGGACCTGGGGGGTGATTCTGCGAGGGTTCGGACGGGTATTATCAACCGGGAATAAGCCCCTAATACCCCGTTCGTGTCGAGCGAAGTCGAGACACCACATACCGCGCTTGGTGTCTCGACTTCGCTCGACACGAACGGATCAGGAGCCTCTCACCAAAACTTCAACCGAGACTTGATTCTTTGCCACAGAGACTTTGATGCGGCCGACGCATGTGATCCGGCAAGGCGAGCACTTGGTCGATTGTCAAAAACGATGCCCAAGAACTCTTTCGTCGACAAGCCGAAAGCTTCTGGCACCTCGATTAATGCTGATCCTGTGCGTTGCAAAACTCTATCGACAAAAACTTCGATAGATTGGCCACCTGCACCCCAAACAACAAGATGATTTTCGGAATGCTCAATCTCGACCAGCTGATTATCTGGATCGGACGCCCGGATACGCATCGTTACTGTCGACATGCTGGGGACTTTGACCTCGTCCGCCCACGGCTCAAGCCAGAGCAGCAGCTCACAAGGTCCGCAATTGGACAAGCCCCAATGCCAATCTGTTGCATCAGGCATAAAGCCTTTCCGCGCCCCCTTAAAGCAAAGCCTCGATGTCCGCCGCTAGCTTCTCCGGCTTGTCCGTCGGCGCGTAACGGCGAACGACCTTGCCATCCCGCCCGATCAGGAACTTGGTGAAGTTCCACTTGATGCCCTTGGTGCCGAGCACGCCCGGCGCCTGGGCCTTGAGCCATTGGTAGAGCGGCTCGGCGCCGTCGCCGTTGACTTCGATCTTGGCCATGAGCGGAAAGCTCACGCCGAAGTTGACCTTGCAGAAGCTCTCGATCTCGTCCGCCGTGCCCGGCTCCTGCCCGCCGAACTGGTTGCAGGGGAAGGCCAGCACTTCGAAGCCGCGATCCCCATACTTCTTCCATAGCGCCTCCAGCCCGTCGTACTGCGGCGTGAAGCCGCACTTGGAGGCGGTGTTGACGACAAGGAGGACCTTGCCTGCCTTGTCGGCGAGGCTGAGGTCCTTGCCACCGGGCATCTTGACGGTGAAATCGGCAATGGTCTGCGGGCTGGTCATGCGTCGTGCTCCCCTGATGTGCTTTGCCCGCAGGCTGGCACGGCGGGGCGCGGGGATCAAGGGTTGCGCATTTCCCCCTGCCAACCCTCCCCCTTCAAGGGGAGAGGGCTTTAAGCGAGCAGGCCTTCGTGCAGCCGCACCACGCGGTCCATGCGCAGCGCAAGGCGCTCGTTGTGCGTTGCGACAAGCGCGGAGCTGCCTTCCCCCCGCACCAGCTTGAGAAACTCTTCCAGAACCTTGTCCGCCGTGGCCTCGTCAAGGTTGCCTGTGGGCTCATCCGCCAGCACGAGGCCGGGACGGTTCGCCAAGGCGCGCGCCACTGCTACGCGTTGCTGTTCGCCGCCGGACAGCTGGCTGGGCCGGTGCGACAGGCGGTGCGCAAGGCCGAGGGCTGTCAGCAGCTCTTCCGCCCGCGCCTTGGCTTCCGCAGCCGGTTTGCCCGCGACGAGTTGTGGCAACACGACGTTCTCAGTCGCGTTGAAATCGGGCAAAAGGTGGTGGAACTGGTAGACAAAACCAAGGTGATCCCGCCGCAGCGTTGTGCGCGCATCCGCCGAAAGGGCGCTCGCTTCCACACCTGCAATTTCGATCTGGCCGGTAAAGCCGCCTTCGAGAAGGCCCACCGCCTGCAGCATGGTCGACTTGCCGGAGCCCGACGGACCGAGCAGCGCGACGATCTCGCCGGGCCGAATCTCGAGATCGATGCCGCGCAAGACTTCAATGGTCTCGCCGCCCTGGCTGAAACTGCGCTTGAGGCCTGCCAGACGGACGAAGGGCTCACTCATAACGCAGCACCTGCACGGGATCGGTGCTCGCAGCCGTCAGCGCGGGATAGAGCGTCGCGAGGAAGCTGAGGACGAGTGCCATCCCGCAAATCACGGTGATCTCGACCGGATCGCTGCGGCTCGGCAGTTCGGTAAGGAAGCGGATCTGCGGGTCCCACAGCGGCTGGCCGGTGATGTACTGAACGCCGTCCACGACATTCTGGCGGAAGTAGAGGAACACAAGGCCAAGCCCCAGCCCGACCGCCGTCCCCAGCGCGCCGATAACGAAACCGATGGTCACGAAGACTTTGAGCAGGCTTTTCCGCGTCGCTCCCATCGTCCTGAGGATCGCGATATCGCGCGTCTTGGCGCGAACGAGCATGATGAGCGACGAAAGGATGTTGAACACTGCCACCAGCACGATGATCGAAAGCACAACGAACATCGCCACGCGCTCGACCGCCAGGGCCTCGAACAGGCTGGCATTGATCGTCTTCCAGTCGGTGACTTGCGCGCGGCCCAAGAGCGCCTGCTTGATCGGGGCGAGCGTCTGCGCGGCGGTATCGGCGTTCGTGGTGGTCACCTCGATCATGCCGATCGTGTCGCCTGTCAGCAGCAGCGTCTGCGCGTCGGCGATGGGCATCACGACATAGGCGTTGTCGTAGTCGTAGACGCCAATCTCGAAGATGGCGGCCACCTTGTAGCCGATCTGGCGCGGTACGGTGCCGAAGGGCGTCGAGCGGCCCTGCGGATTGATGATGGTGATCGTATCGCCTAGCTGCGCGCCGAGGCTTTCGGCAAGGCGCGAACCGATGGCGACATTGGTCGAGCCGGGCCGCAAGTCCGAGAAACTGCCGACGAGGCGCTTGGCGGCGAGGCGATTGAGGTCGGCATTGGTATTGCCGCGCACGAGGATCGCCTCGACCCGGCCGTTGAACGTAGCAAGTAGCGGCTGCTCGATCAGCGGGCTGGCGCGGGTGACGCCGGGCGTGGCTTCCACCCGCTTGAGGATATCCTGCCAGTCATCGAGCCGGCCGCCATAGGCCTGGATGATCGCATGGCCGTTGAGGCCGACGATCTTGTCGAGGAGTTCGGCGCGGAAGCCGTTCATCACGCTCATCACGATGACCAGCGCGGCAACGCCGAGCATGACCGCGACGAGGCTGATGCCCGCCACCATGGCAATGAATGCTTCGCCCCGGCCCGGCAGCATATAGCGCTTGGCGATCGTCCATTCGAAGGGCGAGAGGATCAAGTGCGGGCTCGCTTCAGCATGTGTGCGGCCATCTAGGCGCATGCACGCGGCGTGGCAACCGTGTCCAATGCCTTGTCATTGGGCGCAACGGCGGTTTGGAGACACTTGCGTTACGCCCCAAAGCTCGCCACATGGCGCGCTGAAGGCGTCGGTACGGGCGCCGCAGCGCAGAATCCGGAACGCCCATGAACCACACCGATCCCCTTTGCGGCGCGGCCCATCCTTTTTTTGACGAGAATGGCGACAAACTCCGCGAGGAATGCGGCATTTTCGGCGTGCTTGGCGCGCGCGATGCGGCTGCGATTGCAGCGCTTGGCCTCCATGCGTTGCAGCACCGCGGTCAGGAAGCCGTCGGCATAACCAGCTTCGACGGGCAGGAATTCTACTCGCGCCGCGGGCTCGGCCATGTCGCGCAGAACTTTTCGAGCGGTCAGGCCATTGCCGAATTGCCCGGCACGATGGCGGCCGGCCATGTCCGCTATTCGACGACCGGCGGTTCGGGCCTGCGCAATGTGCAGCCGCTGTTTGCCGATCTCGCCACCGGCGGCTTTGCCATCGCGCACAACGGCAACATCTCGAACGCGATGACGCTGAAGCGCGACCTTGTAGCCAAGGGTGCGATCTTCCAGTCGACCTCGGACACCGAGGTGATCATCCACCTCGTCGCAACGAGCCGCTACCCCACTCTGCTCGACCGCTTCATCGATGCGCTGCGGCTGGTCGAAGGCGCCTACTCGCTGATCTGCCTCACCAACGAAGGCATGATCGCCTGCCGCGATCCGCTCGGCATCCGTCCGCTCGTGATGGGCAAGCTGGGCGATGCGGTGGTCTTCGCCAGCGAGACCGTGGCGCTCGACGTGATCGGCGCGGACTTCGTGCGCGAGGTCGAGCCGGGCGAGATGATCCAGGTGGGCTTCGACGGCGAAATCCGCTGCCACCGCCCGTTCGGCCATCCCAGCCCCCGCCCCTGCATTTTCGAGCATGTCTACTTCAGCCGCCCGGATTCGCTGATGGGCGGCCGTTCGGTCTATGAAGTGCGCAAGGCGATCGGTGCAGAACTCGCGCGCGAAGGCGAAGTCGAGGCCGATCTCGTCATCCCGGTGCCCGACAGCGGCGTCCCCGCCGCACTCGGCTACGCGCAGGCCTCGGGCATTCCGTTCGAGCTCGGTATCATCCGCTCGCACTATGTCGGGCGCACCTTCATCCAGCCCTCCGACGGCGCGCGCCATGCCGACGTGAAGCGCAAGCACAACGCGAACCGCGCGCTCGTTTCGGGCAAGCGCATTGTGCTGATCGACGACTCCATCGTGCGCGGCACCACTTCGATGAAGATCGTGCAGATGATGCGCGATGCCGGCGCACGTGAAGTGCACTTCAGGGTTGCCAGCCCGCCCACCGAGCACTCGTGCTTCTACGGCGTCGATACGCCCGAGCGCTCCAAGCTGCTGGCGGCGACGATGGATGTCGAGGCGATGGCCAAGTTCATCCACGCCGACAGCCTTGCCTTCATCTCGATCGATGGCCTTTACCGCGCGGTGGGCGAAGCGAGCCGCAACAAGGCCTGCCCGCAATATTGCGATGCCTGCTTCACCGGCGAATACCCGACGCGCCTGACCGATCTCGTCGGTCGTGACGGCGCCGACCAGCTGCCGCTTCCGGTCGGGAAGGTTGCATGAGCATCGCAGGCCCCCTCTCCGGCCAGCTCGCGCTGGTCACCGGCGCGAGCCGCGGCATCGGTGCAGCGACGGCCAAGGCACTCGCCGCGGCGGGCGCGCACGTCATCCTCACCGCCCGCGCAGGCAAGGACCTCGAAGCCGTCGAGCAGGCGATCTACGAAGCAGGCGGCAACGCCACGATCGCGCCGGTGGATCTTGCCGAACCCGATGGCATTGCCCGCCTCGCCGCCGCCATTGGACGGCGCTGGGATGCGCTCGACATTCTGGTCATCAACGCGGCGGTGCTGCCCACACTGACCCCGGTCTGGCAGATCGAACCCAAGGACCTCAGCCGCGCGATGACGCTCAACGTGCTGGCGACCCAGTCGCTGATCGCGGGCTTCGATCCCATGCTCAAGAAGAGCAAGGACGCCCGCGTGATCGGCGTCACCTCCAGCGTCGGCTCGGCGCCGCGTGCCTATTGGGGCGCTTATGGCGCGACCAAGGCGGCGTTCGAGAACATGCTCGATGCCTATGCGCAGGAAGTGCGCAACATCTCGGCCATCCGTGTCGCGATCCTCGATCCCGGCGCGACGCGCACAGCGATGCGCGCCAAGGCCTACCCGGGCGAAGACCCCGCCAGCGTTAAGAAGCCGGAAGTGGTTGGCGACTACATCGTGGGTCTGCTTGGTGAATCGTTTGCCAGCCCGGCGCGCCTTTCGGTTAACCAGCCCCGCGAACCACAAGTCCTAGCAAACGGTTAAGCGCGTCTGGCGATAGTCCGGTGACGATGTCCCGTGCGGGGGATGTCGACTCGGCTCAGGACAACCGCCATGCATCAGGACTGGGATCCTTACGCGAACGAGGCCTATTTCCAGGCTACGCAGGAAGACCGCTGCGCGCCGCGCAGCAAGGTCAACATTCCGGCGAGCCTGCGCGTCTCAGGATCGAAGGCTTTCCACACCGTGGTGCACGATCTCTCGCTTGGCGGGTTCTCGGCGACAGCGCTGAACCGCATGCACGTTGGTTCGATGTGCTGGCTCACGCTGCCCGGTCTTGAGGCGCAGCAGGCTGAAGTCGTGTGGTGGCTGCGCGGTCAGGTCGGCTGCGCTTTCGCCAATCTGCTCAGCCCGATTGTCCACGACAACATCCTTCAGCGCTATCGCGGCGATGGAGTCTACCGTCCCGTCGCCTGACGATCTCGGCGGCATGGCGTGGTAAATTTTTCCTTAATGTTTTCAACAAACCTCAAGTCGCCTTGAGGCGCGTTACGTAATGCCGTGCAGGACCACCGGGGCGCCACCCTGTCGGCACCGTGAGCTGCGATTGCGTGCTCAACCGCGTTCATTCCAGTCCGCATAGGCCGCCAGCGCGCGGGCGCGGGCTTCGGCATGGCCGACGATCCGCGGCGGATAGGCACGCGGGCGGACATCGGGATCATGGATGCGCGTGTCATCCAGATGGGCAAGCTCGGGCACCCACCGGCGGATGTAGGCCGCCGCATCGAACTTCGGGCTCTGCGTGAGCGGCGCCATGATCCGCACGAACATGTTGCTGTCGACGCCTGTCCCCGCGCTCCACTGCCAGTTGACCGCGTTCGATCCGTAATCGGCGTCGACCAAGGTATCCCAGAACCATCGCTCGCCCTCGCGCCAGTCGATCAGCAGGTGCTTGATAAGGAAGCTCGCCGCGATCATGCGCACGCGGTTGTGCATCCAGCCCGTCGCCCAGAGCTCGCGCATGCCGGCATCGACGATGGGATAGCCGGTGCGGCCCTGCTGCCATGCCTTGAGACCTTCAGGGTCGTCGCGCCAGGGGAAGTCGGCAAAGGCCTCGCGCGCGGGCTTCCCGCCGTAGTCCGGCATCTCCAGGATCACGTTCTGCGCGTAGTCCCGCCAGCCCAGCTCGCCGAGGAAGGTGTTGACCGAACCGCCGCGCTCCGCGGCTGCGTGCCACAGCGTTGCAGGCGAGATCTCGCCGAAATGCAGGTGCGGCGAGAGGCGCGAAGTGCCGGGAACCGAGGGTAGATTGCGGCGCTCGGAATAGACGCGAGCGCGCGGGAGGAAGGCTTCGAGCCGCTCGGCCGCTCCTGCCTCGCCAGGGGTCCACTCGGCCCGCATGCCACCAGCCCAGTCCGGCTTGGTCGGCAGGAGGTCCCAATCTGCCGGCGCATCCGAAGCAGGCCATGTTTCGGGCGCAGGCAGCCGCTCAGGCGCCGGCAGCGGGGCCGCGGGCGGCATGCGGGCTTCGAGCGCGCGCCAGAACGGACTGTAGATCTTATACGGACCGCCGCTACCGGTCGTCACCGACCCCGGCGGGGCGAGATAGTTGCCGTCATGGCGTTGCAGGTCGAGAACGTCGCCCACCGCCCGCTCGGCATTGCGCCACCACGGCTCGTAATGGCGCAGACAGTGGACAGTGGTCGCGCCGGTCTCGCGCGCAAGTTCCGCCAGCACCGCCTCGCAGCGTCCGCGCCGCAGGATCAGCCGGGAACCCAGCTTGCGCAGATCGGCATCGAGGCTGGCAAGGCTGTGATGCAGCCACCAGCGCGAGGCGGCCCCCATGCGGCGGTGCTTGGGCGTTTCATCATCAAGCACATAGACCGGGATCACCGGCCCCGCGGCGGCAGCGGCGGCAAAGGCGGCCTGATCGGCAAGGCGCAGATCGCGGCGGAGCCAGACAATGGAGGGCGTGGACATGGCAGCAGCCTATTGCACAGGCCGCCGACCCCGCCCACTCTCCCCCAAGGGAAGCGTTACTCGACCGTCCAGGTCTGGCCCTTGCTCAGCAGGGCCGCGAGGTTCGCTGTCTTGCCCGCCGACGCGCGCGCGCGTTCCTCGATCACCGCCGCCTCGAAGGTCGGGCGCGGATCGTCGTAGATCACGCCAAGCGCCATCGGGAACGGGCCGAACGGCATCTCGACGAGCAGATGCGCCAGCGCGCGGTTCTTGACGTCGTGGACGCGCACACCCGCCGCCTGCCAGTCGCCATCGACCACATCGACAACCTTGAGGCTCAGCGTCTCGGCGTCGAGCGCGATGCCCTTGGTGCCCTTGTTGAACAGCATCGGCTCGCCGTGGGTCAGCCAGAGCTGGCCGGTCGCGGCGTTCGCCTTCTCGGTGAAATCGGCGAAGACGTCCTTGTTGTAGACGATGCAGTTCTGGAAGATCTCGACGAAAGCCGCGCCCTGGTGGGCGTGAGCAGCCTTGAGCACCGCGGGCAGTTCCTTGCTGACGTCATAGGCCCGCGCAATGAACCGCCCGCCCGCGCCCAGCGCAAAGGCGCAGGGGCTGGCCGGACGGTCCACCGAACCAAGCGGCGTGGTCGGCGAGACGGTGCCGGTGCGGCTCGTCGGCGAATACTGGCCCTTGGTGAGGCCGTAGATCTCGTTGTTGAACAGCAGGATCTGCGTGTTTAGATTGCGGCGCAGCACATGCATCGTGTGATTGCCGCCGATCGACATGCCATCGCCGTCACCCGTCACCAGCCAGACATCGAGCTCCGGATTGGCAAGCTTCAAGCCCGTCGCAAAAGCAGGGGCGCGGCCGTGGATGGTGTGGAAGCCGTAGCTTTCGACGTAATAGGGGAACCGGCTCGAGCAGCCTATCCCTGAGATGAACACGGTCTTGGCCGGGTCCGCGCCGATTTCCGGCAGCGTGCGCTGCACCGCCTTGAGGATCGCGTAGTCGCCGCAGCCGGGGCACCAGCGCACTTCCTGATCGGTTTCCCAGTCCTTGAGGCTGGTCTGGATGGGGGTCATGTCGTTCATGGCTTCGCTTCCCTCAGGCCAGCGCTGCGGCAATCGCAGCTTCGATTTCGGCAATGGTGAACGGCTGCCCGCTCGTCTTGTTGAGCGGCTTGGCATCGACCAGATACTGGTCGCGCAGCACGGTCTTTAACTGTCCAGTGTTCATTTCCGGAACAAGCACTTGGTCATAGCTCTTGAGAATCTTTCCGAGGTTTTCCGGCAGCGGCCAGACATGGCGCACATGGATGTGGCTGACATCCAGACCCTTGCGGCGGGCGCGCCTGACGGCCTGGTGGATCGGGCCATATGTCGAGCCCCAGCCGACGAGCGCGAGCTTGCCACCGGCATCGCCGAGGGTTACCTCCTGCGGCGGAATGCCGGCGGCGATGCCGTCGACCTTGTCCTTGCGCGCGTTGGTCATCGCCTGATGGCTGGCGGGCGCATAATCGATATTGCCGGTGCCGGGGTTCTTCTCGATGCCGCCGATGCGGTGCATGAGACCGGGCGTGCCCGGCTTGATCCACGGCCGTGCGCCCTTCGCGTCGCGTGCATAGGGCAGAACCGCACCGTCCGGACCATTCGGCTCTTCGAGGAACTTGACCGGAAACGGCTCGAAGCCCTTGGGATCAGGCACTTTCCAAGGCTCGGCAGCGTTGGCGATGTAGCCATCGGTCAGCAGCATGACCGGGGTCATGTACTGCACCGCGAGGCGGCAGGCCTCGATCGCGCACTCGAAGGCATCGGAGGGGCTGCGCGCGGCGATGACCGGCATCGGCGCATCGCCGTTGCGGCCATAGACCGCCTGATAGAGATCCGACTGCTCGGTCTTGGTGGGTAGGCCGGTCGAGGGGCCACCGCGCTGCGAGTTGACGATGACGAGCGGCAGCTCGGTCATGATCGCAAGGCCCATCGCCTCACCCTTGAGCGCGATGCCGGGTCCGGACGACGACGTCACGCCCAGCTGCCCGCCGAACGAGGCGCCGATGGCGGCGGCAATCGCGGCAATCTCGTCTTCCGCCTGGAAGGTCGTGACGCCGAACTCCTTGAGTCGCGCAAGGTTGTGCAGGATCGCCGAGGCCGGGGTGATCGGATAGCCGCCGAAGAACAGGTCGAGACCCGCAAGCTGCGCGCCGGCAACCAGACCATACGAAACGGCCTCGGCTCCGGTGACGGTACGATAAAGGCCCGGCTCGCTCTCGACCGGCGCAAGATGATACTGCTTGAGCGGACCTGCCAGTTCCGCCGTCTCGCCATAAGCGTGCCCGGCATTGAGCGCGGCGATATTGGCATCGGCGAGCACCGGTGCCTTGGCGAACTTGCCCTTGAGCCAGTCGATCAGCGGCTGCCGGTCACGGTCGAACATCCAGAGGGCAAGGCCGAGCGTCCACATGTTCTTGCAGCGCAGCGCTTCCTTGTTGCCAAGGCCGAAGGGCTTCACCGCTTCCAGCGTCAGCGCCGAAATGTCGAACGCGAGCACCTGCCACTTCTCGAGGCTGCCATCTTCGAGCGGGCTGACGTCGTATTTGGCCTTCTCGAGGTTGCGCTTGTTGAACTCGCCGGTGTCCGCGATGATCAGGCCGCCGGGCTTCAAGGCACCGACATTGGTCTTGAGTGCAGCCGGGTTCATCGCGACGAGCACATCGGGCGCGTCACCCGCGGTGTCGATCTCTGTCGAACCGAAGTTGATCTGGAAAGCGGAGACACCGAACAGAGTGCCCTGCGGCGCGCGAATTTCGGCCGGGAAGTCCGGGAATGTCGCGAGGTCGTTGCCCGCAAGCGCCGTCGAGAGCGTGAACTGGCCGCCGGTGAGCTGCATGCCATCGCCCGAATCGCCCGCAAATCGCACCACGACCGCGTCGGGCGCAGAGGAGCCAACGCTCCCGCCGGTGTGGCCTTCGGGTTCGCTCTCAAGAACTGTCGCCATAGATTCCTCTGCTATCCGCGCGGCCCCGTTCCGGCCCTCGCGTCCTCTTGCGCAACTAGCGCCTATGCTCTCATCTAGCGGTGCGCAAAGAAGAAAAACTGATGCACCGCAAATCTTGCACTTGCTCTTGATTCCGATTGCCCCCGCCCGTCAAGCCCCGCAAATAACAATGCTGTCAGTTGGCGCCCGCGCCGACTCAGCACGAGAAGACACCTTGCAAGGATGAGGAAGCCGATGTCCGACACTGCCAGCAGCCCCTATGTCCGGCCCGATGTGAAGGCCTTTCTCGACTTCATGGCCTCGGTCCCCGGCCCCTCGATGGCCGAGCTCGGCCCTGAGGGCGCGCGGGCCAACTATGTGCAGATGGGCGTGCTCGCAGAGGCTGAACCGCGCGAACTGGCGGTGATCAAGGACCTCACCTGCCCCGGGCCGGCGGGCGACATTCCGCTGCGTTTCTACGATGCGCGCGCGGAGCGAGAGCCCGGCCCGGCGGTGATGTTCTTCCACGGCGGCGGCTTCGTCATCGGCGATCTCGACAGCCACCATTCGCTCTGCACCGAAATCGCGGCGGAGCTCGATCTGCCGGTGATCGCGGTGCACTATCGCCTTGCGCCGGAGAACCCCTTCCCCGCCGCGCCGGATGATTGCGAAGCCGCCACGCGCTGGGTTGCGACCAGCCCCGAAGCGCTCGGCCGCCAGATCACCGGCCTGATCCCGATGGGCGACTCGGCGGGCGGCAACCTCACCATCGTCATCACGCAGGCGCTTGCCGAAAAGCCCGCCAACGTGCCGGTCGTGCTGCAGGTGCCGATCTATCCGCTGAGCGACGACAAGCCCGACCACGCCTCGTTCTTCCAGTTCGCCGACGGCTTCGTGCTGACCGCCGAGACAATGGCCTGGTTCTCCGACGCCTACAAAGCCGAGCTCGGCAATCCGCGCGCCTATCCGATCTATGGCAACCATGCCGATACGCCGCCGACCGTGCTCGTCACCGCCAGCCTTGATCCGATCCGCGACAGCGGGCGCGTCTATGGCGCCGAGCTGATCCGCGCGGGCGCCGAAGTCGTGTTCCTCGAGATGAAGGGCACGACCCATGCTTTCGCCCAGCTGCGCAAGGCCTTCCCCAGCGCCAATAGTGACATGCAGCGCATTTTCGCCGCCGTCCGCCTGCTGCTGGACCGCGCCTGATGAGCAAGGATCCTGCCGGGCTTCCCTACCGCCCTTGCGTCGGCGTCATGCTCGTCAATGGCGAGGGCCGTGTCTTCGTCGGCCAGCGCATCGACAGCAAGGAGGGGGACGCCTGGCAGATGCCGCAAGGCGGGATCGACGACGGCGAGGACCTTCACCCCGCCGCACTGCGCGAGCTTGAGGAAGAAACCGGCGTCACGGCCGACCTCGTCACCATCCTTGCCGAAAGCCGCGAGGAATACCTTTACGACCTGCCGGACAATTTGATCGGGAAGCTGTGGGGCGGCCGTTATCGAGGCCAGCGGCAGAAGTGGCTGCTGGTGCGCTTCAACGGGGCCGACGAGCAGATCCGCCTCGATGCGCATTCACATCCGGAGTTCCTGGCATGGCGCTGGGTCGAGCCGGAGCAGTTGCCGGATCTGATCGTGCCGTTCAAGAGGCGCGTCTACCGGCAGGTCGTCGAGGAATTCCGCGCGCTGATCTGAGCGCTCAGTTCGCCTCAACCTTCGGCTCGGGCTTGACGGCATCGGCGGAGACCACGCGGGCAACCGGGCCCTTGGCGATCACGCCCGCAAGGTTCTGCGCCTCGGGGCAATTGCGTCCGCACAGGCCTTCGAGCCGCGCCAGGTTGCCCTTGGCCTTTTCGAGCGCGCCCTTCTCGGCCATCGCGCCACCTTCACCGGCGAGCGCGGCGAGGTTGTTGGGATCGCGCTCCAGCGCTTCGCGGTAGTAGTGGATCGCCTTGCCCTGCATGCCGGCAGCGCGGGCGGCATCGCCCAGCGCGAGATAGGTCGCGGGATTGCCCGGATCGACAGCGAGCGCAGCTTCGAAACTGTCCGTCGCGCCGTCGATATCGCCGCGCCCAAGCAATTCACGTCCGGATTCGACGAGAGCCTTTGCGCGGGGGTCGTTCGGCAGCGAGACGCCGGCCGTTCCGGCGCTTCCCGTGACCAGCACGAGAAGAGACAAGGCAACCCCCAAAGGCATGTAGCGCATCAAATACTCCCAGAGCCGGCCATGCGGCGCGCGTGGTCCCCCGGCGTCCATGATTGCCTTGCGTATCATAGCCGGTGCAGTGTTGCGAAGAAAAACCCATCGGTCGAATCGTCCCAAGGGGTAAGCCTGAGGCCAGCACCGCGCGGGGTTCCCGCACCGACCAGCTGTTCGGCAGCGCGCCAGTCCGGGTTACGCGCGAGAAAGGCGGCGACCACATCGGGTCCTTCGGCGTCGAGCAGCGAGCAGACGACATAAGTCAGGCGCCCGCCGGGACGGACGAGGTCGGCACCAATCCGCAGCACATGGGCCTGCATCTGTGCATAGCGCGCCAATCCCGCAGGCGTGAGCCGCCATCGCGCTTCAGGCCCGCGCCGCCATGTGCCGGTGCCCGAACACGGCGCGTCGACCATCACCGCATCGGCCTTGGCTTTCCAGTCCACCAGCGCCTCCGCCTCGCGGCCGGGGTCGAGCAGGCGTGTCTCGACCTTCGCCCCGGCCCGCTCGGCGCGGGGGGCAAGGCGCGAGAGGCGCGGACGGTCAATGTCGCAGGCGAGTAGCTGTCCCTCCCCCTGCAGCGCTGCGGCGAGCGCGAGCGTCTTGCCCCCAGCCCCGGCGCAGAGATCGACCACCGCTTCGCCGGGACGAACCTCAAGTGCGTTGCAGGTCAGCTGGCTGCCGGTATCCTGCACTTCGAACAGTCCGTCAGCGAACTCGGGCCATCTCTCGACCGGGGTGCCGCCGGGAAGGCGCAGGGCGTCCGGCGCCTGTGTCCGTTCAGTGGCGACAGGCAGGGTCATGGCGAGCCGGTCTCGGGTCGTCTTCAGGCGGTTTGCGCGCAGGTCGAGCGGGGCGCGACCGAGCAGGGCGGCGGCTTGTTCGCGGGTGATACCAGATGCGGCGAGCCCCTCCTCCAGCCAGGCCGGTGCGAAGCCGGTAGCGGCGGCGGGTTCGTCGCTCCGGATCGGCTCGGGCCCATAACGCGAGCCGTCGAACAGCGATGCAACCGCGGGGTCATTCTTGGCCACCGCCAGCATGGCAGCGCGTCCATTCTCGGGCACTTCACCGCAAAGCCGAATGGCGCTCCACGCCAGATCGCGAATCGCGCGCCGGTCCTTGGATCCGATGAAGCGGCGCGCCTTGAGCCATTCGGCGGCGACGCGTTCTGCCGACGCGCCTTCGCGCCGGGCAGCCGCAATCACCGCGTCGAGCACCTCAATCGCGGATTGCACCCGCGCGGCGGGAGTCACGATCTTGCCTCAGCGCGAGGGATAGTTCGGCGCCTCGCGGGTGATGGCAACGTCATGGACATGACTCTCGCGCAGACCCGCATTGGTGATCCGCACGAACTGCGCATTCTCGCGCAGGGCCTCGAGCGTCGGGCTGCCGGTATAGCCCATCGCCGCCTTGATGCCGCCGACGAGCTGGTGGACAACGTCCTTGGCCGGACCCTTGTAGGGCACCTGACCTTCGATGCCTTCAGGCACCAGCTTCATCGAATCCTTGATGTCCTGCTGGAAATAGCGGTCCGCCGAACCGCGCGCCATCGCGCCGACCGAGCCCATGCCGCGGTACGACTTGTAGGCGCGGCCCTGATAGAGGAACGTCTCGCCCGGCGCTTCCTCGGTACCCGCGAGCATCGAGCCGACCATGATCGTGCTTGCGCCAGCCGCCAGCGCCTTGGCCGCGTCACCCGAGGTGCGCAGGCCGCCGTCAGCGATCACCGGCACACCGGACTTCGCCGCTTCCGCCGCGCATTCGAGCACTGCCGTCAGCTGCGGCACGCCGACACCGGCGACAATACGCGTGGTGCAGATCGAACCCGGCCCGATGCCGATCTTCACGCCGTCCGCCCCCGCGTCGATCAACGCGCGGGTGGCTTCCGCGGTGGCGACATTGCCAGCGATCACCTGCACTGTGTTAGACATGGCCTTGACCGCCTCGACCGCGCGGGCGACATCGCGGTTGTGGCCGTGCGCGGTGTCGATGATGATCACGTCGCATTCCGCGTCGACCAGCGCGCGCGTGCGCTCCATGCCCTTCTCGCCCACCGTGGTCGCAGCAGCTACGCGCAGGCGTCCGCCCGCATCCTTGGTCGCATCCGGATAGGTCACAGCCTTCTCGATATCTTTCACCGTGATCAGGCCAATGCAGCGGAAGGCATCGTCGACCACCAGCAGCTTCTCGATCCGGCGCTGGTGGAGCAGGCGGCGCGCTTCATCGCCCGAGGTGCCGAGCTTTACCGTCGCAAGGTTCTCGCGCGTCATCAGCTCGTGCACGGGCTGCGCGGGATTGTCGGCAAAGCGCACGTCGCGGTTGGTGAGGATGCCGACGAGCTTGCCGCTCGCTTCGACCACGGGGATGCCGCTGATCTTGTTGGCGCGCATGATCGCCTGCGCGTCGCCCAGCGTCGCATCGGGCGTCACGGTGATCGGGTTGACCACCATGCCGCTCTCGAAGCGCTTGACCGCGCGGACAGCCGCGGCCTGCTGCTCGACCGTCAGGTTGCGGTGGAGCACGCCGATACCGCCGAGCTGCGCCATGACGATGGCCATGTCCGCTTCGGTCACCGTGTCCATCGCGGCCGAGATGACCGGGATGTTGAGCGTGATCGAGCTGGTCAGCCGGGTGCGCGTATCCGCCTGCGTCGGCACCATGTCCGATGCGCCGGGACGCAGCAGGACGTCGTCGAAGGTAAGGCCGAGAGGGATATCCATGGGGTGCGCCACTTGCCGTTGGGGGAGAATCGTGGCGGCCCATGTAATCAAGCGGGGCGGTTTAGGCTAGCCCCGCTCCCTACTTTGCACCTGCGGCCGCCCCCGCGCCGGGCCAAAGCTTCATATCCGCGAAAAATCGCACAAGTTCGGTCTGGATCAGCACGTCGTCGACCATCCCGCCGTAGATGACGCGCGCCGCCTCGTCGTAGGGCCGGTGATAGATGGTATCCATGAAGGCCTGAAGGCGCGCCGGGTCCGAATAGCTCGTGCTGACCATGACCGCAGGGACATCGTGCTGCATCAGCGCCCAGCTGTCCTGGCGGCGCGCAAAGGCATTGGCACTGTCACCAGGCGCGAGTTTGCGCTTCATCGCCTTGAGAACCTTGGCGATACCGGCATCGAGCTCGGTCATGCCCTGCCCGATGACGCTCACGGGAAGGCCAGCTGGGACCAGTCCGGTGCTGTCGACATTGAAGGCAGCGACGATACTCCCCAGCGGAAACGGCGGGTTCTCGGCGAAGGCCATCGCGCCAAGCAGGCCCAGTTCCTCGCCGGTGGTGGCCACAAAGTAGACATCGCGCTCCAGCGGCTTGCCGGATGACAACTGCCGGGCAACTTCGGTGATGACCGACAGCCCGGAAGCATTGTCCACCGCGCCGGGGCAGATCTGCTTCTCGGCAGGCGGCTGGGCGCATTTGCCGAAGTGGTCCCAGTGCGCCATAAGCACGACCGCGCCGGAGCCGGGGCGGCGACCCTCGAGCTTGCCGATCAGGTTGTGCGTCTTGATCCGCGTCTCGCGGTTGGTCGCCTCGAACGAGCCGGTGATGCCGAGCGGCTTGGCGCTGAAGCCGGGCACAGCCCCGGCGGTGCGGAGGCTGGCCAGCGTGGGCGCACCGGACGCGGCGAGCAACTGGCTGGCAGCATCGGCGGAGAGGAAAACCTCGAGATCGCCACCCAGCTTCTCGCCCGACAAGGCATAGCCGGCGCGGCGGCGGCGGGCCATCACGTCTTCGAGGCTGCGATCACCGTCGAGCACGGTGAGGACCGCCGCCGCGCCGCTTTCAAGCAACCTGCCCGCGCGGTCCACCGGCCGTGCCGCAGCGCCGCCGGGGCTGAGCTTGGCAGATTCTGGTGGCGGGGCCTCGCTGTCGAGGATCACCGCGACGCGGCCTGCCAGTTCGGTTCGCGCGCCATCCCCGCCGGTTGACTTGCCGACATACACGAGCGGCGCGTTCTCGATCAGGCTGCGCAGGCCCGAGGTGACGACGAACGAACCGCCTTCCGGCACCATGACCCGCCGCTTGCCGTGCATGAACTGTGCGCGCGAGCCTTGCGGCACGCGTTCGACCAGCTCGACAGGGGCGAACCACGCGTTGCCGGGATCGTTGGTGCCCGATTCCAGACCGATATCGAACCATTGGCGCGCAAGGTAGCGCAGGGTCAGCGTCTCGCCGGGCGTACCGGGTTCGCGACCGCCGTATTCGTCGCTGGACAAGGTGGTGACGTGCTGGCGCAGCTGCGCCTCGATCTGTTGCAACTGGCGCTTGGTGGGGGCCGCGGCGGAAGCGGGAAGCGCGCAGGCTGCCATCACGGCAAGGCAAACTCGGGCGAACCGGATGCGCGGCCGAGACCACCGACGGGGAACCGGAGGGAGGATCATGGTAACCGGTTCACTCACAACGACTCATCGCCATCCTCGAACGCCCCGACGCAGTCACCTTGCTGGCAAATGCCAAGCCCCCGCGCAAGTTCCGTCTGATGCGGAACGGACGCCGCGGTTGGCTCTTGCAGGTCTGGCCCAGCCTCGGGCAAACCGGCAGCGGGGACAGGAGAACACTGCATGCTGCTCGACGATTTTGACAGTTCGATCAATGTCGAGGACCAGCGCGGCGGCGGCGGCCTTGGCGGACCGGGCGGCAAGATCGGCTGCGGCAGCCTGATCATCGCGCTCGTCGGTGCGCTGGTCTTCGGGATCAACCCGATGCAGACTTTGGGGACGCTGCAATCAATGCAAGGTTCCTCCGCGCCGCAGGCCCTGCCCGGCCGGCCCGGCAGCCTGGCCGAGAGCTGCTCGGTGAACGCGTTCAGCCGCGAAAGCTGCAATGCGCTCGCCTCGCTCAACAAGACGTGGAGCCCGCTGTTCCAGAAAGCGGGGATCGAGTTCCGCGCGCCCAAGCTGGTGTTCTATTCGCGCGAAGGGCAATCGGGCTGCGGCGAGGCGCAGAGCGCGATGGGGCCGTTCTACTGCCCGGCGGACCAGGGCATCTACATCGACACCGATTTCTACACCGAGATGGACAAGCAGCTTGGCGCGGGCGGGGACTTCGCGCGGGCCTATGTGATGGCGCATGAATATGGCCACCATGTGCAGAACCTTGTCGGCACCTCGGAGCAGGTGACCGAGGCGCAGCGGCGCAATCCGCCGATGGCCAACCGGCTCTCGGTCGCACTCGAACTCCAGGCCGATTGCTACGCCGGGGTCTGGGCCGCGCGGAACAAGGACAAGATCGAGGCCGGCGACATCGAGGAAGGCCTGCGCGCCGCGCACCAGATCGGCGACGATACGCTGATGGCCTCGGCCGGGCGGACGCCGGTAGAAGCCGCCTTCACCCATGGCAGCAGCGCCCAGCGCATGGCGTGGTTGCGCAAGGGGCTGGAGACCGGCAACGAAGACGCTTGCGATACGTTCAGCGCACGCTCACGCAGGGGAACCGAATAGTGCGGGCGACATTGTCATGGCTTGGAGGGGAATCCGCATGAACCACTACCGCCTGGCCATAACCTTCCTGATCGGCGCTGCGGCCACTCCGCTTGCGGCGCAAACCGTCGTCGCGCCGCCCAATGTGACGGCGGGCGATGTGGCGACCGCGCCGCTCGATACGCTGAACCTCAAGAAGGACGAAATCCCGCCGATCCTGATCGCGGCGCGGGAGGACACCTATACCGTCAAGGGCATGAGGTCCTGCAAGGCGATCGGGGCCGAGATTGGCGAGCTTGATGCCGTGCTGGGGCCGGACATCGATATCGCCGCCGACAAGACCAAAGCCGAGAAGCGCGGGAACGCGGTGGGCTCGGTCGCGAAGTCCGTGGTCAACAGCTTCATCCCGTTCGGCGGCGTGATCAAGGAAGTGACCGGCGCGGCTGCGCGAGAACGCCAATGGCAGGTGGCGCTCTATGCCGGGGCAAGCCGCCGCGCGTTCCTCAAGGGCTATGGCCAGGCGCGCGGATGCCGCTATCCGGCGCGCGCGGCCACCGCAGCGCAGGCGGCCGCGATGCAGGCGGCAGCGGAGACCGGCAGCACGCCGCCGCCCCCGCCACCCCCGAAGAAGAAACGGAACGCCCGCAGGCGCCGCTAGGTCAGTCTGCCCGCTGCTGTGACAGAGCCTGCGCCACGTTGCGTTCGGCCTTGTCGAGCGCGGCGAGCGCCTGGGCGCGGGCCTTGGCCGGCATATCCTTCTCGCGCATGATTTCCTTGCGGGCCTGAGCGATTTCCATGCGGGCCTCGGCGATGGCTTCGCGTGCTTCGGCCATGCTTTCGGCCACCTCGCGATCGATCTCGGCGCGGTCGACGAGGGGAGCGTCCGGCGGCGTCGGCGCTTCAGGCGGCGCGGGGGGCGCGGGGGGCGCGGGGGGTGCAGGCGGGGCGGGCGGAGCCGGCGGCGCGGGATGGGCCGCATTGCTAGCGTAAGTGCCTTGAGCCGAGGCCGTTCCGGCAAGGGCGAGAAGTGCGGCGCCGGCAATCAGCATGGCGCGGGTCGGCAAAGTGCGAAGGTGCATCAAGGGGATCCTTTCCGTGGGCTGTCCCATAAGATGCACCTGCCCCTTGCCGACGTCGCCGTCAGCCGGGCTTCTGCGAACAGCAGACTGCATGCAGATCAACGACAGGTTCGGCACCCCGCCGCGCGACGGCTTGGCCCTTGCGAAAAGCGACAAAAGCGACACCGTGTCGCTTTTGAGAAAGCCCCTCAATTAATTGATATCATGATATAAAATGCATAAAAAAGCGACACGGCGACAGATCTGGCGTGCACGCTTGGCGGCGATTGATACGACGATGGCAAAGAGCGCAAAGGCGGGAGCCGCCCAAAGTCGCAGCCATGACAGATTTCGCTTGTGTAGGAAAATCCACCATCGGCCGCGCCAGTGCAGCGGGGCAAGCGGGACCCCGGATCAAGTCCGGGGTGACAGGCATGGAATGTCAGCCTTGGCTCTTCGGCTCGACGATCAGGTAGACGCCGGTGGTCGTACCGATGTTCACCCCCTCGTGCCACTCGATCCCGTCGCTCCACCAGCTGTCGCCAGCCTTGAGTTCGCGCACGACAGTACCTTTCGCCGTGGTGATCCGCATGGTCGAACCTTGCAAAATATAGCCCCAGTGCGGCGCGTGGAAATGGCGCTCGTGCCCCCAGCCCGGCGGGAACGTGCAGCGCAGGACGCGCATCTGCGCATTGTCCTTGAGCAGTTCGCAGACGTGCTGGCCCTTCCAGCCTGCCCGCAGCGGATCGGGCAAAGTGCCGGCTTCCGGCGCCGCAACGGCAATGGCCGGGCCTGCCACGAGGACAAGCCCGGCCATCAGAAGCCGAAACCCGCTGAGTGCGGACACGTTCAGTACACGCGCTTCTTCGGCTTGATGTACTCGACGTCGTCGGTGAGCGTATATTCGTGGACCGGGCGGTAATCGAGCTTCACGCCGCCGCCCTTGCCGCCCCAGCCGTCGAACCAGCTGACGGTGTGCTTCATCCATTCGCCATCGTTGCGATCGGGGAAGTCCTCGTGCGCGTGGGCGCCGCGGCTTTCCTTGCGGTTGAAGGCCGAATGCATCGTGACCGAGGCCTGCGCGATCAGATTGTCGAGCTCGAGCGTCTCGATCAGGTCCGAGTTCCAGATCAGCGAGCGATCCGAAACCTTGATGTCGCCCATGCGCTCATACGTCGCGGCAAGCTTGGTCTTGCCTTCGGCCATGAGCTCGTCGGTGCGGAACACCGCGGCGTGGGCGGACATCGTGCGCTGCATCTCGATGCGCACCTGCGCCGTCGGCGAGCCGCCATTGGCGTGGCGGAACGTGTCGATGCGGGTGAGCGCCATGTCGGCGCTGTCCTTGGGCAGGGCCTTGTGCGCCGAGCCGGGCTTGATGATCTCCTTGAGGCGCAGGCCGGTGGCGCGACCGAACACGACGAGGTCGATCAGCGAGTTGGAGCCGAGGCGGTTCGCGCCATGGACCGAAACGCAGGCCGCCTCGCCCACCGCGAAGAGGCCGGGGACGACGGTTTCCGGATTGCCGTCCGGGCCGATCGTCACGACTTCGCCGTGGTAGTTACAGGGGATGCCGCCCATGTTGTAGTGGACGGTCGGCACGACCGGGAGCGGCTGGCGGGTCAAGTCGACGCCTGCGAAGATCTTGCCGCTTTCGGTGATGCCCGGTAGGCGCTCGGCCAACACCTTCGCATCGATGTGATCGAGGTGGAGGTAGATGTGGTCCTTGTGCGGACCGACGCCGCGGCCTTCGCGGATTTCGAGCGCCATCGAACGGCTGACGACGTCGCGGCTGGCAAGGTCCTTCGCGGAAGGCGCATAGCGCTCCATGAAGCGCTCGCCTTCGGAGTTGGTGAGGTAGCCGCCCTCGCCGCGCGCGCCTTCGGTGATGAGCACGCCCGCGCCGTAAATGCCGGTGGGGTGGAACTGGACGAATTCCATGTCCTGCAGCGGGAGCCCTGCGCGCAGCACCATGCCGCCGCCGTCACCGGTGCAGGTGTGCGCCGAAGTGGCGGTGAAGTAGCAGCGGCCATAGCCGCCCGTCGCCAGCACGACGGCATGGCTGCGGAAGCGGTGGATCGAGCCGTCGTCCATGCACATGGCGATGACGCCGCGGCATTCAGGGACGCCGTTCGCGCCGGGCTCCATGATGAGGTCGATCGCGAAATACTCGATGAAGAAGTCCGCGTCGTACTTCAGGCTCTGCTGATAGAGCGCGTGGAGCATGGCGTGGCCGGTGCGGTCCGCCGCAGCGCAGGTGCGCTGCACCGGCGGGCCTTCGCCCATGTTCTGCATGTGGCCACCGAACGGACGCTGGTAGATCGTGCCTTCGGCGTTGCGGCTGAAGGGCACGCCCGCGTGCTCGAGTTCGTAGACCGCCGCCGGGGCTTCGCGGACCATGTATTCGATCGCGTCCTGATCGCCGAGCCAGTCGGAACCCTTGACGGTATCGTACATGTGCCAGGTCCAGTGGTCCGGGCTGTTGTTGCCGAGGCTGGCGGCGATACCGCCCTGCGCCGCGACGGTGTGCGAGCGGGTCGGGAAGACCTTGGTGATGCAGGCCGTGCGCAGGCCGGCCTGGGCCGAACCCATCGTGGCGCGAAGGCCCGAACCGCCGGCGCCGACGACGACGGTGTCATAGGTGTGGTCGATGATCTTGTAGGCAGTGGAAGCCATGGCTCAGGCGCCCCCGAGAGCGATGCGCACGACCGAGACGATGCCAAAGGCAGCGCCCGCGAACGGCACGAAATTGACGAACAGCCAGGCGGCGATCTTGCCGCCATTCTCATGGACGTAGTCCTCCAGCATGACCTGGATGCCCAGACGCGCATGATAGAACGTGTTGATCAGGATGAGGATCAGCGCGGTGGCGGGCAGCGGCTTGGCCGCCCAGGCATGAACCGTCGCGTAGTCATGCGAGGGCATCAGCGCGAGGCTGATCATCAGGAACGGGATCAGCACGAGATTGCCGACCGCGGTCAGCCGCGAGGACAGGAAGTGGCCGGTGCCGTGGTGGCTGGAGCCGAGACCGCGCACGCGGCCGATGGAAGTTCCGTTACCCATGGAATGTCCTTGAGAAAGGTATGGGGTGAAGGGTTCAGTGCAGCAGCACGGCGGCCCAGAAAACGCTGGTGGCCGCGACCGAGAACAGGATCGTCAGCAAGGACCAGCGCGCGTTGGTTTCAAGCTCGTAGCCCGCGCCGATATCGAGCACGAAGTGGCGGATGCCGCTCGCCATGTGCTGGAAGAACGCCCAGGTGAGGCCGACGAGGACGACTTTGCCGAGCAGCGCGGTTGCCGTCTGCAAGCCGCCATCGGGGGCGAGCCAGACCCAGTCGAGGAAGGTCTGATAGCTTTCCGGACCACCGGCAATCGCGCCGACCCACCAGAGGAACAGCGAAAGGCCCACAAAGGCCAAGCCTTCGCCCGTGATGCGGTGCAGGATCGAGACCAGCATGGCCGGACCCCAGCGCCAGATTTCGAGATGCGGCGAAAGTGGCCTCTTGCCGGGCGCCTGCGCCATAGAACCCCCTAAATTGATTACCAAAACCTCTCATGCCTGTGGAGCATGAAGCGAGTGCGATTCGTATTAGCCCAAATGGCCGGGTGTGCAACTATCGCGACGGGGCAATTCCCCTGCCCCTGTTGCACGGCCCATATTCGCTGGTAGAGCGCGTGATGATGCAAGCACCTGTCATTTTAGTCACCGGCTCGACCCGGGGCATCGGAGCAGCGCTCGCCGAAGCACTCGGCGCGCGCGGCGCGGCGGTCATTCGCCATGGGCGCAAGGAGGCACCGGGCGTGGTCGGCGCTGATCTGGGCGAGCCGGCCTCGGCGGAAATGCTGTGGGAACAGGCGCTGGAAATGGCGGGCGGGGCAATCGACATCCTCGTCAACAATGCGGGCCTGTTTGCCGCCAATCCCATCGATGCCTCGGACATCGCGTGGCTGGACGGCTGGGAGGAAACGCTGCGGATCAACCTCACCTCCGCCGCGCAGCTTTCGCGGCTGGCGGTGCGGCACTGGCAGGCGCGCGGCGTGGGCGGACGGATTGTCCATGTCGCGAGCCGGGCGGCCTACCGCGGGGATTCGCCCGCGCACTGGCACTATGCGGCGGCCAAGGGCGGGATGATCGCCATGCACAAGACCATCGCGCGGGGGTATGCCGCGCAGGGCATCCTGAGCTTTGCGGTGACGCCGGGCTTCACGAATACCGACATGGCGGGCGATTACCTCGCCAGCCGGGGCGGACCGGGGCTGCTGGCGGACATTCCGCTGGGCCGGGTGGCGAGCCCGGAGGAAATCGCGGCCATCGGCGTGTTCTGCGCGCTCGATGCGCCTGCGAGCATGACGGGAGCGGTGATCGATGCGAATGGAGCGAGCTTTGTTCGCTAGGGCGCTGATGGCGCTTGCCCTGGCAGCAGCACCGGGCCTCGCCTTCGCGCAGGCCGGACCGGACCGCGCGGCCACGCAGGCGGTGGTGAAGCAGTGCGAGGGCAAGGAGGACTTCTCCGCCCCTGCCCCGCCCGCACGGCTCTATGGCAACACCTGGTATGTGGGCACCTGCACGGTCTCGGTGCTGCTGGTGACCTCTCCGCAGGGGCATGTGATGGTCGATGCCGCGACCGAGGAAGCAGCCCCGTCGATCCTCGCCAATATCCGCGCACTGGGGTTCCGGCCGGAGGACGTGCGCTGGATCGTGACGAGCCATGAGCATTTCGATCATGTCGGCGGGCTGGCGGCGCTGGCGAAGGCGACGGGTGCGCAAGTGGCGCTGAGCGCTCCGGCGGCGGTAGTGATTGCCAGCGGCAAGGTCGATCCGGCGGATTCGCAGGCAGCCGTGCTCAAGGATCACGACTTCGCACCGGTCGCGGCGGACCGGATCGTCAAGACCGGCGATGTCGTGCAAGTCGGACCGCTGCGGCTCACCATGATGGCGACGCCGGGGCACACCACCGGTTCGAGCAGCTGGTCGTGGCAGAGCTGCGCCGAGCGGCAGTGCCAGACGGTCAGCTACATCGACAGCATTTCCGCGCTTGCGGCCGGACCTTACCGCTTCACCGATCATGCCGACGTTGTCGCCCGGTTCCAGCGCACCTTTTCCGCAATCGCCGCGCTGAACTGCGGCATCCTTGTGACGCCGCATCCCTCGGTGAGCGATCTGTTCGAACGGATGCTGGGCGAGCAGCCGCTCGCCTCGCCGAAGGCTTGCCGCGACTACGCCGCCATGGGCCGCCGCAATCTCAATGCGCAGCTGGTGCGGGAAACCGTCAAGTGAGCTGGAAGATCACCGTCCGCGCGCCCGCCGACGTGGTGCGCGCGGCGCTTGTGGCGCATGAGGATGCGCAGGACTGGGATTTCTCCATTGTTCTGGGTGGCGGGCAGACCGATCCCGCCGAGCCCGACGCGTGGCAGCTGGAAGCCTGGCTGGAGCGCAAGCCGACGGCGGCGGACACGGCGGCGATTTCGGCATTGTTCGCCGAGGGCGCACCCAAGCTGATCATCGAGGAACTGGCCGACGCGGACTGGGTGACACTGAGCCAGCAGAATGTCGAGCCGATCACCGCAGGCCCTTTCCATGTCCGCACGCCGGATCACCGTCCGGCTCCCGGCTTTCGCGATTTCGTGATCCCGGCGAGCCAGGCTTTTGGAACAGGTCATCACGAGACGACTTCGGGCTGCCTTGCCATGCTGGGGCATATGAAGGCCAAGGGCCTCGTCGTGCGCAATCTGGCGGATATCGGCACCGGGACCGGGCTGCTGGCGTTCGCCGCGCTCCACCTGTGGCCGCGCGCGCGGGCGACGGCCAGCGATATCGATGCGGTGTGCGGGCCGGTCGTGGCGGAGAACGCCGATCTCAACGGCATCGCGCTGGGTGATGGGCCGGGCAAGCTCGCCATTGTGATCGCGCCGGGCATGGAGCATCCGCTGCTCCGGGCCGCTGCGCCTTATGACCTGCTGATCGCCAACATTCTGGCCGGGCCGCTCGCCGAGTTGTCGCGCGACTTTGGCAAGGCGGTGGCGCCGGGTGGGAGCGTGCTGCTGGCCGGGCTGCTCACCGCGCAGGAGCCGACCGTGCGGGCCGCCTATACCCGCGCAGGATTTTCGCTGCGCGCGCGGATGCAGCGCGGCAATTGGTCGATCCTGTGGCTCAGACGGCGTTCAGGCCGCTGACGAGCAATTGCAGCGCATTGCGGGTGAAGGCGATCATGTTGGCGAGGCGGTCGTCGTGGCCGGTCTCGATCACCAGCGCCGCTTCGTAGTCTGGCCCGACCACGGCTGCCGCACTGGTGCCGGAGGCGACGCCCAGCGGATGCACGCCCGGCCCCGCGGCGCCGGTTTCCGCGACGCCCCAATCGCTTTCATAGCGCGCGCGGATGAGGCGCGCCTGCGCGAGGGCATAGGCTTCGGTGGCGGAAGTAAGCCCGCGCAGCGAGCCAGGCTCGTGCCCCAGCACCATGCGGCGGCCCTTGAGCGTGTAGATCACCCCGCCGCCGCGAAAGTAGGCCGAAGCGCCGGGCATCGCGAGGAGCGCGGCGGAAATGAGCCCGCCGGTCGCGCCATCGACGACGGCAATGGACTGGCCGCGCGCCTTGAGGAGCTTGCCGGCTTCGGTGCCGATAGGGGTGAGGTCTTCGAAGGTCATCTCATGGTGTCCCAATCGCGTGTTTTCTTCAGCAGCCAGATCACACGCGGCAATTTCGCGTATCGCCGCTTGAGACGCCGCTCGTCGAGATCGATCCAATTGCACCGCAACATGCGGGCGGCTTCCGCGATCTGCCTCGCCCGATCGGCGTCGTAGGCTTCCTCGCCGCCCCAATGGTTGCAACCGGCGCGCCTCACAAGGAATTCGCGCACCGGGCGCGGGGCTGCCCGCATCTCGCGCCGGACACGGCCCTCATCAGGATAGGCCGACATCATGGTGGCAGCGGCGAGCAGCAGCAACATCCCCTACCCCGCTGCCTTGACGATTTCGGCCCACGCCGCCTCGTCGATCACTTCAATACCGAGCGCGGCCGCCTGCTTGAGCTTGGAGCCAGCTCCCGGCCCGGCCACGACGAGATCGGTCTTGGCGGATACCGAACCCGCCGCCCGCGCGCCGAGGGCTTCGGCCTGTGCCTTGGCCTCGTCGCGGCTCATCGTTTCCAGCTTGCCGGTGAAGACCACCGTCTTTCCGGCGACCGCACTGGCCTTGGTTTCGACGATGTAGTCGGGCGGGGTGACTTCGGAGAGCAGGTCGTCCCACACCGCCACGTTGTGCGGCTCGTGGAAGAAGTCGCCCAGCGCCTCGACCACGACGGGGCCGACGCCTTCGATGGAAAGGAGCTCGGCGCGGGCGTGTTCGGTCTCATCGTGCCCCCCCCCCCCCTTCGGTGGTTCCCCTCCCCGTTCCGGGGAGGAATGGGCGGCTTCTGCTACGGCGCGCAGCGTGGGCAGCGTGGTGAAGCGCTTCATCAGGTCGCGCGCGGTCACCGCGCCCACGTGGCGGATGCCGAGGCCGAACAGCAGCCGCGCGGCATCGGGACTGCGCTTGGCCTCGATGGCTGCCAACAGGTTGTCCACAGACTTGTCCTTCCACCCCTCGCGTCCGACGATCTCTTGGCGGCGCTGGTGGAGGCGGAAGATATCGGCGGGGCTTTCCAGCCAGCCGAGGGAGAAGAACTCGACAATCGTCTTCTCGCCCAGCCCCTCGATATCGAGCGCGGCGCGGCTGACGAAGTGGCGCAGGCGTTCGACCCGCTGGGCCGGACAGATCAGGCCGCCGGTGCAGCGCACATCGACTTCGCCTTCCTCGGCGACGGCTTCGGATTGGCATTCCGGGCAGTGATCGGGGAACGCGTAGGGCTCGCGCGGTTCCTCCCGCGTCAGGTTGTCGACGACTTGCGGGATCACATCGCCCGCGCGCTGGAGGACGATGCGGTCGCCCACGCGCAGGCCGAGCCGCCCGATCTCGTCGCGGTTGTGCAGCGTGACATTGGTGACGGTGACACCGCCGACCAGCACCGGACGGAGGCGGCCGACAGGTGTCAGCTTGCCGGTGCGGCCGACCTGAATGTCGATCGCCTCGATCACCGTTTCGGCGCGTTCCGCCGGGAATTTGCGCGCAAGGCCCCAGCGCGGCGCCTTGGCGACGAAGCCGAGGCGCTCCTGCCAGTCGAGCCGGTCGACCTTGTAGACGACGCCGTCGATATCATAGGGCAGACCCGGCCGCTGCGTGCCGATGCTGCGGTAGTGTTCCACCATCGCCTCGACCGAATGGCAGCGCACCAGCAGCGGCGAGACGGGCACGCCCCACGCGGCGATCTGCTGCATCACGTCGAATTGCGTGGCGCCCGGGACATGGCTCGCCGCGCCCCAGCCATGGGCGAGGAAGCGCAAGGGGCGGCTGGCTGTGACGCTCGCGTCCTTCTGGCGCAGCGATCCGGCGGCGGCATTGCGCGGGTTGGCGAAGAGCCGGTCGCCCTTCTCTTCCTGCGCGGCATTCAGGGCGGCGAAATCAGCCTTGGCCATATAGACCTCGCCGCGGATCTCGAACACGGCGGGGGCATCGCCGCTGAGGGTCTGCGGGATATCGGCGATATGGGCGACATTGGCGGTGACGTCCTCGCCCACCTGCCCGTCGCCGCGGGTGGCGGCGCGCACCAGCCTGCCGTTCTCGTAGCGCAGCGAGCAGGAGAGGCCGTCGATCTTGTCCTCGGCGGTCATCGCCACTGCGGCCTCGGGCGGCAAGGCAAGGAAGCGGCGGACGCGGGCGACGAATTCCTCGACTTCCTCGTCGGAGAAGGCGTTGTCGAGGCTCATCATGCGAACCTCGTGGGTGACCTTGCTCAGCGGCGAGGCGGCGACTTCATGGCCCACCTTGCGGCTGGGGCTGTCCGCGCGGATGAGGTGCGGGAACGCCGCTTCGAGCTCCGCATTACGGCGGACGAGCGCGTCGTACTCGGCGTCGCTGATCTCGGGCGCATCCTGCGCGTGATAGAGCCGGTCATGATGCGCGATCTGCCTCGCTAGGCGCATTAGTTCGTTGGCGGCATCGGCTTCGGAGATATCAGGCATCACTCTGCTCTCCCCAGCACGGTCACCACCAGCGAAATGCGCGCGCGGAAGCCGAGCGTTTCGTAGAGGCGGATCGCGTGGGTGTTGTGGGCGTAGCTGTGCAGGAACGGGGTGTCGCCGCATTCAAGGAAGCCCGCCAGCACGCGCTTGATCATGCGGCCAGCGAGGCCCCTGCCCTGGCGGTCGGGCGCGGTGCAGACGCCGCTCAGTTCGGCGAGGCCCGGCGCGGGGCGCATGCGCTCGCCGGCCATGGCGATGAGGCGGCCTTCTTCGCGCAAACCGTAGTAGGGGCCGTAGCGATGGGTGTGCGAGCGCCAGGGACCGGGCTGGGTTTCCAGCGCGAGCGCGGTCATTTCCGGCGCATCGGCTTCGGTCATGAGGATGAGCTCGGGATCGATCGGGTGCGATTCGAGCGGACCGTCGGCGATCATCTGGAGCAGCGGGGCGGTGCGCAAGGTCCGGGTGCCGGGCGGCGGGGCCTGCTCTTCGGCCTCGACCAGCCAGATCTCGTCGTCAGCGCCGGTGAGAAGGCCGGCAAGTTCGGCTTCATGGCCGGGCGCGGCGGCGGCGAAAGGGCCGTAGGTCGGATCGATGCGGCAGACCGTGCCGGTGGCCACGGCAAGCGAAGCCTGCAGGCCATTGAGCAGGGACCAGATCGGGCGGTCGAGCGGGTGGAAGGTCATGCCTGTTCGAGCAGACGTTCGGCCTGTGCGCGCGCTTCGGGGGTGATTTCGGCGCCGGACAGCATGCGGGCGATTTCCTCCTGCCGCCCCTCGGCATCGAGCTGGACAACCGAAGTGCGCGTGACGGTGCCTTCGGAGGACTTGGCGATGAGGTAATGCGCCGTGCCGCGCGCGGCGACTTGCGGGCTGTGGGTGACGGCGAGAAGCTGGCCGTTTGATGCGAGCCGCGCCAGACGTTCACCGATGGCGCTGGCCACCGCACCGCCGACGCCGCGGTCGATCTCGTCGAAGATCACCGTGGCCGCGCCGCCTTCTTCCGCCAGCGCGACCTTGAGCGCGAGGATGAACCGCGAAAGTTCGCCGCCCGAGGCGATCTTGGCGAGCGGGGCGAAGTCCGCGCCGGGGTTGGTGGAGATGAGGAACTCGGCCGCATCGACGCCTTGCGGGCCCCAGCGGTCTTCCGGCAGGCGGACAACCGCGGTGCGGAAGCGGGCGGCATCGAGCTTGAGAGGCGCGAGTTCCGCCGCGACTACCGCATCGAGCCGCCGCGCGGCTTCGGCGCGCGCGACCGAGAGGCTTTCGGCTTTGGCGCGGTAGTCGAGCCCGGCGTCCTGTGCGGCGCGTGTGAGGCCCGCGATGGCCGCCTCGCCGCCTTCGATCTGGTCGAGCGCGGCGCGCATTTCTAGCATGCGGGCGGGCAGTTCGTCGACGCTGCAGCCGTGCTTGCGGCCGGCGGCGCGCAGATCGAACAGGCGGGTCTCGATCCGGTCGAGCAGCATGGGATCGTGCGCGAGGGCTTCGGCGGCCTTCTCGAGCTTGTCCTCCGCTTCGCTGGCCTCGATCACGGCGCGGTCAAGCGCTTCCATGGCCTCGGTGAGCAGCGGGTGTTCGTGCGCGATGCGATCAAGCCGTCGCGAGGCGCTGCGCAGCGAGGCAAGCGCGGAATCCGAGCCGGACCACAAGTGCTGGAGTTCGGCCAGATCGCCGGACAGACGCTCGCCCTTCTGCATGCCCGCGCGCTGCTGGGCCAGCTCCGCCTCCTCGCCCACTTCCGGCGCGAGCAAGGTGAGTTCGGCGAGATGCGCGACGAGGAGGTCCTGTTCGGCCGAGGCGGCGGCGAGACGTGCCTCGGCTTCGGCAAGCGCGTTTTCGGCGGCGCGCCACTTGTCCCATGCGGCGGTGACGTCCGCCACATCGGCGCGGGCATAGCGGTCGAGCAGGGCACGGTGGCCGCGTGCGTTGACGAGACCCCGGTCATCGTGCTGGCCGTGGAGTTCGACGAGACTGCGCGCGAGCTCGCGCAGCAGGGCGACGCTGACCGGCTGATCGTTGACGAAAGCCCGGCTGCCCACCGCATTGCCGCCTTCGGCCCGCAGGCGGCGGCGGATGATGAGCGGCTCGCCCGGCTCCACCGCGATCTCGGCATCGGCCAGCGCAGTGCGCAGCGCATCGGGCAGTGCGGCGAACTCGAACGTCGCCGTGACGCTTGCCTCATCGGTGCCCGCGCGGATCAGGCCGCCATCGGCGCGGTCGCCCAGCACAAGGCCGAGCGAATCCAGCAGGATCGACTTGCCTGCGCCGGTCTCGCCGGTCAGCACGCCGAGCCCGCGCCCGAACGCAAGGTCGAGCGCTTCGATCAGGACCACATTGCGGATGGAAAGCCCGGTAAGCATCGTCAGCGATCCTTACCCAGTCCGCCGCGCCGCGTCACCATGCTCGCAAAGAGAACCCACGATGTTGGCAAACTTGTGGATAAGCCCGGGAAACAGGCCCCGGCATGACATTGGTGTGACAGAGTGCAACGTGAGCGACACGGGATTGTGACAGGGATTCGGCTCAGTTAGCAAACTGATAGGGATTTCGGGATGACACGCCGCGCACAGGCCTGGGGAATGTCCTCCCCGGCGACCGAACTTGCCAAGTCCATTCCTGCCTGGCTCGACCTGCCCGAGCCGCGCGGTTTCCGGCCCAAGCGCAAGGTGCGCACGGTCTGGGTTTCGGACATCCACCTCGGCACGCGCGGCTGCAATGCCGACATGCTGCTCGATTTCCTCGCCTCGATCGAGTGCGAGACGCTCTATCTGGTAGGCGACATCGTCGACGGCTGGCGGCTTTCGCGCGGGTGGTACTGGCCCGATGCGCACAACGAAGTGGTGCGCCGCGTGCTCAAGATGGCGCACCGCGGCACGCGCGTGGTGCTGATCGCGGGCAACCATGACGAGATGCTGCGGCCCTATGCGGGCATGAGCTTCGGCGGGGTGGAGATCGCGCTGGAGGCGGTGCACACGACCGCCGACGGCCGCCGCCTGCTCGTGACGCACGGCGACAAGTTCGACGGCGTGGTGCTCTATGCGCGCTGGCTCGCCTTCCTCGGCGACCAGGCCTACGCCTTCCTGCTGCGCGCCAACCGCTGGTTCAACAAAGTCCGTCGCTGGTTCAAGCTGCCCTACTGGTCGCTCTCCGCCTACCTCAAGAAGCGGGTGAAGAACGCGGTGCAGTTCGTCTGCGCGTTCGAGGAAGCCGTTGCCCATGCGGCGCGCGACATGGACGTCGACGGCGTGGTCTGCGGGCACATCCACTGCGCGGAAATCCGCCAGATCGGCGAGGTGACCTACTACAACGACGGCGACTGGGTCGAAAGCTGCACCGCGCTGGTCGAGGACCATGCCGGCGCGATCACCATCGTCGACTGGGCGGCGATCTGCTTCGAGGAAGCCTTCGCCAAGACCGCCAAGGACAGCGCCGCCGAAGCCGCGCGGATCAAGGAAGAGGCATGAAGATAGCGTTGTGCACCGATGCCTGGCATCCTCAGGTCAACGGTGTTGTCCGGACACTGGCCACCACCATCGAGCATGTGACCGCGCGCGGCCATGAGGTGATGCTGGTCACGCCGAACCAGTTCTTCACCTTCGGCCTGCCGGGCTACAAGGAAATCCGCCTCGCCATGTTGCCGCGCTTCCGCACCCGGCGGATGCTGCGCGATTTCGATCCGGACATCGTCCACATCGCCACCGAAGGCCCGATCGGCTGGGCGGCGCGCGGCTGGTGCAAGGCGAACGGCGTGCCGTTCACCAGCGCCTTCCACACCCGCTTCCCCGAATATGCGGCGGTGCGTACCGGCCTCAGCCCGGACCGCTTCTGGCCGATCATGCGGCGTTTCCATTCCTCGAGCCACGCGGTGCTGGCCTCGACCCAGACCTTGCTGACCGAGCTGGCCGGGCACGGACTGACCCAGGCAAGGCTGTGGTCGCGCGGAATCGATGCAAGCCTGTTCCATCCGCAGCATGCGCCGCTCGACGTGCTCGCCGATCTGCCGCGCCCGATCCTGCTCAATGTCGGCCGCGTCGCGGTCGAGAAGAACCTCGGCGCGTTCCTCGATGCCGATGTGCCCGGCACCAAGGTCATCGTCGGCAACGGCCCCGACCTCGCGCAGCTGCGCGCGCGCTACCCCGATGCGAAGTTCCTCGGCGCGCTTTCCGGCGCGCCGCTGGCGCAGGCCTATTGCTCGGCGGACGTCTTTGTCTTCCCGAGCCGGACCGACACTTTCGGCCTCGTGATGATCGAGGCGATGGCCTGCGGGCTGCCGGTTGCCGCCTATCCGGTGCCCGGCCCCATCGACGTGGTCGGCCCCGGCGGCCTTGGGCCGGACGGCAGTCTGGCCGAACCGGTCGGCGCGCTGGACGAGGATCTGGCGAAGGCGATCTCTGCCGCGCTCACCTGCAACCGCGAGGCGGCTGCGGCTTACGGCGGCAGCTACAGCTGGGAATGCGCGACCGATCAGTTCCTCGGTGCTCTGGGCAGCGCCGCCCGAAATCGTACCGCGAGCAAGGCGGCCTGATCAGGCCCGCGTTGGAGCCGGGGCTCAGCTGGCGGTCGTGCCGGGCGCCTTCTTGTTCATCAGGCTGTAGGCGCGCTCGTACCACTCGTTGCCGGGATAGTTCGCGCCGAGCACGGCGGCGGACTTCTGCGCCTGCTCTGGCAGGCCAAGCACGAGATAGCTTTCGACAAGGCGGTAGAGCGCCTCGGGCGTGTGGCTGGTCGACTGATATTTGTCGATCACCGTGCGGAAGCGGAGCGCGGAGGCGAGCCACTTGCCGCTGCGCTGGTAGAAGCGGCCGATCTCCATTTCCTTGCCGGCAAGGTGATCGTTGACGAGATCGAGCTTGAGCCGCGCGTCGATGGCGTAAGTCGTGTTGGGATAGCGGCGGATCACTTCGGTCAGCGCGGTGAGCGCCTGCTGGGTGATCTTCTGGTCGCGCGTCACGTCGCTGATCTGCTCGTAATAGCACAGCGCGACGAGGTAGTAGGCGTAAGGCGCGTCCTTGTTGCCCGGATGGATCGAGAGGAAGCGCTGCGCCGACTGCACCGACTTTGCGTAATCACGCGCGGCATAATAGCTGAACGCGCTCATCAGCTGCGCGCGGCGGGCCCAGGGCGAATAGGGGTGCTGGCGTTCGACTTCATCGAACAGCGCGGCGGACTGCTTCGCGTCGCCCTTGTCCAGTCGTTCCTTGGCGGCGGCGTAGAGCGTATCGACGTCGCGCGCGACGTAGGCCACGTCCTTCTTGGCCTTGGTACCGGCGCAGCCTGCGGTCAGTCCGAGCAAGGCGGTGGCGGAGGCTAGTGCGAGAAGGCGCAAAGGGCTGCGACCGGTGACAGGCGAGATCATGCCGGGTGCTATAGCCAGCACGCGAATGAACGCCAAGTGAAGTTCGCGGCTTTTGCCGGACCTATTGCGCAGCTTCTGTGGGGGCTTCCTCGAACGGCGGTTCGAGCGTGATCGGATCGGCGAGCGTGATGCGGTCGAGCATCGCCGCCATCTCGTCGCGCAGCTGGAGCATCAGCCCGCGCAGACGGCATTCGGCTTCGGGCAGGCAGTTGTTGCACGTCTCGTGCGCGTTGCGGCTGGCGCAAGGCGTGAGCGCAAGGCTGCCGCGGGTGAGCCGGATGATATCGCCATAGCGGATGTCGACGGGCGGGAGCGCGAGTTCATAGCCCCCTTCCCGCCCGCGGTGCGAGATCACGATGCCCTCGCGCGCCATTTCCGAGAGGATGACGGTGAGGAACTTGCGCGGGATGTTCTGCGCTTCGGCGATCGCATCGAGCCGCACCGGGCCGCACCGGGCCATGCCCTTGCCCGAAAGTATCGGCAAGGTGCTGGAGAGCGCGGATCGTGTATCGCGTCTTCTGCGAAAGCATGTCCCCAATTTGGCCGGGGACTGCCGAATGTCAACGCCGGGAGTAGAATTACCCCCGCCGCCGTTTACCCTTCAAGCGGCTCGACCGGACGCACCGCATAGAGCCCGAACGCCACGATCACCGCATAGCACAGCGCGGGCAGCACCAGCGCCAGGGTGAGGCTTCCAGTCGCATCGGCGAGCGCGCCGGTAGCGAGCGGGACGACCGCGCCGCCGAAGATCGCGACGTTGATGATGCCTGACCCGTCCGCCGCGCGCTTGCCGAGGCCTTCGCAGGCGAGCGTGAAGATCGTCGGGAACATGATCGAGTTCATCAGGCCGATGGCGAGCAGGCTGTAGGCCGAGACGAGGCCCGAAGTGTGCGTCGAGATCGCCAGCAGTGCGATCGCACCGGCCGCGCAGCCCGCGAGCGTCCTGCCCGGGCTGACGACCCGCAGCAGCGCCGAGCCGATAAAGCGGCCGACCATTGCGCCGAACCAGTACTTCCAGATCTCGCCGCCCGCCGCCTCGTGCGTGAGGCCCATGACGGTGGGCTGCGCGAGATAGTTGACGATGATCGAGCCGATCGAGACTTCGGCACCGACGTAGAGGAAAATGCACAGCGCACCGAAGCCGAAGCGGGGCCGCGAAAGGAGCGCGAAGCTGGCGGAGAGCGAGCTTTCCTCGTGGCGCTCGCCCTTCAGGCGGTTGCGATTGGCCCAGACTACAGCGGCGACCAGCGCGAGGCTGACGGCGAGGCCGATGTAGGTGTTGACGACCAGCTGGCTCTCGGTGACGCGGTAGGCGTCGAGCGCCGGGCCAACGAGCTGATCGGCCTTCACGTCCTTGATCTGGCCGAGGATGAGGCTGGCGCCGACGAGCGGGAACAGCACGGTGCCGAGCGAGTTGAACGCCTGCGCGAAGGTCAGGCGGCTGCTGGCAGTCTTTGCCGGGCCGAGAAGCGAGATCAGCGGGTTCGAGACCACCTGCACCAGCACGACGCCGCTGGCGAGAATGAACAGCGCGAGGAGGAAGAGCACATAGAGCGCGCTTTGCGAGGCGGGAATGAACAGCAGGCAGCCCGCCATCATCGTCAGCAAGCCCACCGCCGCGCCGCGCATGTACCCGATCCGCTTGACCAGCGCCGCGCCGGGGACGCCGACCACGAAATAGGCGGTGAAGAAGCAGAACTGCACCAGCATGGCCTGGGTGTAGTTGAGCGTAAAGAGGTCCTTGAGCTTCGGGATGATCACATCATTGAGCGACGTGATTCCGCCGAACAGGAAGAACAGCGCCATGACGAAGACGCGCAGTTCGGGGGCATCGATATTGCCGGAATCGGACGCGGAAGCGGATTCAGCAGCGGCTGTCGGGGCCATGGCCATGGGGTCTAACTCTCCTTGCAGCCGATTATCCGCCGGCCTTGCTGGCCCTGTTTGTGCCAAGCGTGGGGGGAAAGTCCACCTGCATATGCGGCGCATACGTATCGCCGTGGTGGAGAAACTAGGGCGGAAGACGCACGCTTATATGAGGAAAGGGGATGTGAACCTCAACGACACCGAGCAGTCGATTGCATGCAAGCCGAAGTTTGACGCCGCATGCCTTCAACGGGAAAGGCAGATTCCGCAGCGCAAGTATCAAGAAAAATGTCAGCTTAGTACAAATGTCTGCTGAAAATTCAGAATTTTATGTTGGTCATATCCGACAAATCTTGATCACTCTTTATTACACGCATACACTGCTAGTATTACTATACCTGTATTGATAATGAAACTAATTTGGCTGTATCTTCATCGGCGGAATTTCGTCGATGATCACCGACACGGAAAGCCACGCCATGACGACTGAAATAGATCCGGCCCCGCCCAGCGACAAACCTTCGGATCCACGGCGATCAGATTGCCGAACGACGCTACGTAAGCTGCGCATTTTTTGGAAAGAAGCTATAGTATGTTTATTAGGTACCATAGAACAGATCGGATTTCTGATCATAACTTTCTTTGCCTGCCTAGCAATATATAAGGAAGGCAATCTTGAATTTCAAAGACGAATTTTATCTAGTCCTGAAATCACAAAAGATAAAATCGATGATCATTTCAAATTCATTCAGAGTTCCATTGATGATTTACTATACCTACTTATTCTAGTGGAACTAATTTCACTTATAAAAGCAAGTATAAGCGAAGAAAAATTGACAACAACTTACCCAATTGCAATAGCGATAACCTCTCTCATTCGGGAAATTATCAAACCTCGTCAAGTTTCTGAGCCCACTATGATTCTCGCCGCGACAGTTGGCGTCACAATCTTGTGCTGCTCGGTATGGGTTCTTGACCGAGTTCAGCAATCTAACAGCACCCATAAATTGTCGAGAAGCTAACTTACCTAGCCTGAATTTCTTCTGCCTCTCCGCCTGCAAAGCACCGACATTCAAGAGCATTGAGCGCGCGCACCCATGGGGCGGACCCGGTTGTCCGCTCGGGACCACCTACCCAAAGAGACACTCAGGGAGGTGCTCCGAAACTCTTACTTCGCCGAAGCCTTGAGGTAGGCGATCACGTCGGCGCGGTCCTGCGGGTTGCTGAGGCCCGGGAAAGCCATGCGCGTGCCGGGGACATACTTCATCGGCGCCGTGAGGAACTGGTCGAGCGTGTCCGGACCCCAGGTCACGCCCTTGCTCTTCATCCCGGCCGAGTAGCTGAAGTTGGCGAACGTGCCTGCCTTGCGGCCGATCACGCCCTTGAGGCTGGGGCCGAGGCGGATCGCGCCGGTGTTGAGATCGTGGCAAGCGGCACAGCGGGCAAAGACCGTCTTGCCGCGGGCCGCATCGCCCGCCGGAAGGGCGGCCTGCGCCGCCGTGGCTGCGGCGAGTGCCGCGAGCGTGACCGCGCCGAAAGCCGTGAAACCAAGACCAGTCTTCGAAATTGCCATGAGAAACTCCCCTGTCTGACCCCGACCTTTTAGGACCGGCGTCCTGTATCCGAGCTTAATGTGTTGTTCGCCGGCCCGAAAGGTTCAGGTCCGGTTCGGTGCGGAAAGATAGACCTTGATGATGAGGCGGTAGAGTTCGGCCTGCTCGTCGGCCGTCAGCGGGCTGAGCAGATCGGCTTCATCGGTGAAGATGATCTCGCGCGCGGCGGTGAGCGTGGCCGTGCCGGTCTCGGTGATCCACAGGCCCCCGGCGCGGCGGTCGAGCTTCGAGGGTTCCGAGACGAGATGGCCGTTGAGCGTGAGCTGGCGGACGAACTGGTGCACGGTCGGCCGCTCGATCTTGAAGAAGCGCGACAGGTCGGACTGCTTGACGCCGGGATTGGCGTTGACCAGCCAGAGGATCGCGACCTGCTTGGGCGTGACCTTGAACGGTTCAAGCTGGCGCTCGATCCGCGAGACGAGCAGCGTGTTGATCGAGCCGACGTGGATGCCGAGAATGCGGTCGAGCCCGTCGAGGTCTAGTTCGGGCGTGGCGGCCTGCCGACTGAGCGGCACCGGGCGCGTCGCAGTGTCATTGGACCGCGTTGTCTCGATCGACAAGGGGTGGCCTTTCTGTCTCGCTGAGGCGGATTGCGACGGTTTCCTTACGTTGGCGGAAGTCCGGACGCAAACTTTTGTCGCAGTGCAGCGTGAAACGCGGGGGATTTACAGGGTGGGTGCTGTGCTTGGCCCTTGCCCACCCCAAACCCCTCCCGCATGCGGGAGGGGCCTCAGGTCAACCTCAATGGCGGATCAGGTAGTCGAAGGCGGAGAGTGCGGCCTTCGAGCCTTCGCCCATGGCGATGACGATCTGCTTGTAGGGCACGGTCGTGACGTCACCCGCCGCGAAGACGCCGGGCAGGCTGGTCGCGAGATGGCTGTCGATCTCGATCTCGCCGTAGTTGGTCATGGCGAGCGCGCCCTGCAGCCATTCGGTGTTGGGGACGAGGCCGATCTGGACAAACACGCCTTCGAGGTCGACGCGGTGCTCCACGTCGGTGGTGCGGTCGCGGTAGACGAGGCCGGTGACCTTCTCGCCGTCGCCGGTCACTTCGGTGGTGCGCGCCGAGGTGATCACGGTGACGTTGGGCAGGCTGCGCAGCTTGGTCTGGAGCACGGCGTCGGCACGCAGTTCGCTGTCATATTCGATCAGCGTGACGTGCGCGACGATACCGGCAAGATCGATCGCCGCCTCGACGCCCGAGTTGCCGCCGCCGATCACCGCGGTGCGCTTGCCCTTGTAGAGCGGGCCATCGCAGTGCGGGCAATAGGCGACGCCCTTGTTGCGGTATTCCTCCTCGCCCGGCACGCCGATCTGCCGCCAGCGCGCGCCGGTGGAGAGGATGACGGTCTTTGCGCGCAGGCTTGCGCCGCTTTCGAGCTCGATCGTGGCAAGCCCGTCGCCGTTGGCGGGCCTCAAGGCCACCGCCTTCTGCAGGTTCATCACGTCGACATCGTAGTCCTTCACGTGGCTCTCGAGCTGGGCGACGAGACGCGGCCCTTCGGTGTGCTGGACCGAGATGAAGTTTTCGATGCCCATGGTGTCGAGCACCTGCCCGCCGAAACGCTCGGTGACGACGCCGGTGCGGATGCCCTTGCGCGCGGCGTAGATCGCCGCTGCCGCGCCGGCCGGGCCGCCGCCGACGACGAGCACATCGAACGGCTCCTTGGCCGCGATCTTCTCCGCCGCGCGGGCGACCGCGCCGGTGTCGATCTTGCTGGCGATCTGCGCGAGATCCATGCGGCCCTGCCCGAACAGTTCGCCGTTCAGGAACACCTGCGGCACGGCCATGATCTTGCGGGCTTCGACTTCATTCTGGAACAGCGCGCCGTCGATGGCGACATGCGTGACCTGGGGGTTGAGCGCGGCCATGATGTTGAGCGCCTGCACCACGTCCGGGCAGTTCTGGCAGGTCAGCGAGAAGAACGTCTCGAAGTGCAGCGGGCCTTCGAGGCCGCGCACGGTGTCGAGCAGGTCCGCTTCTTCCTTGGGCGGATGGCCGCCGACATGGAGCAACGCGAGGATCAGCGAAGTGAACTCGTGGCCGAGCGGCAGGCCGGCAAAGCGCACCCGGGCTTCTTCGCCCACGGCGCCGATGGTGAAGCTGGGCTTGCGGGCATCGGTGCCGTCGAAGCGGGCGGTCACCTTGTCGGAGAGCGCGGCGATCTCCTCGACGAGGCTTTTCGTGTCGGCGCTCTTCTGGCCTTCCCCGAGCGAAGCGACGAGCTCGATCGGACGGCGCAGATTGCCGAGATAGGTCTTGAGCTGGGCGGTCGTGGCGGCATCGAGCAGCGACATGGCGGATGGTCCTTGAGGAGGCGTGCGGCGTACGGCGCGGGGGTGGCATCACCGGCGCGCGAAGGGGAGCTGCATGGAAACGAGGGGCCGGGCGGCGGTGGAGGGGGGAGGAGAAACCGCCGCCCGGCGGGTTGCGAGAGGCCGTGCGGGGGGAGTGCCGGCGCTCTCGCAAAAGGTCATCAGATCTTGCCGACCAGGTCGATCGAGGGAGCCAGCGTTTCGCTGCCTTCTTCCCACTTGGCCGGGCAGACCTGCCCGGGGTGCTCGCGCCAGTACTTGGCGGCCTTGATCTTGCGGACGAGCTCGGCAGCGTTGCGGCCCACGCCCTCGGGGGTGATCTCGATCAGCTGGATGATACCATCGGGATCGACGACGAAGGTGCCGCGGTCGGCAAGGCCGACGCCGGGGCGCAGGTTGTCGAACGCGTTGGTCAGCGTGTGGTTCTGGTCACCGACGAGGTAATAGGTGATCTTGCCGATGGCCGGCGAGCTGTCTGCCCAGGCCTTGTGGCTGAAGTGGGTGTCGGTCGAGACGCCGAACACCTCGACGCCCATGCTCTGCAGCTCGGCATAGTTGTCCTGGAGGTCTTCGAGCTCGGTCGGGCAGACGAAGGTGAAGTCGGCCGGGTAGAAGAAGAACACCGCCCACTTGCCGGCGATATCGGCCTCGGTGATGTCGACGAACTTGCCTTCCTTGTACGCGGTGTTGGCGAAGGGCTTGATCGGGGTGCTCAGCAGGGACATGCGCTCGCTTCCTTGTGATCGCGGGCCGGAATGGTCCGCATGAATGGGGTTAGCCGGTGTGGCTGGCGCGCCTTTAGCGCGAGTCGGTGCGCGGCGCTAATGATCAATCCTGAGCGTATTGATTGATTGGATCGATCAATCACGACCGCGCTTCCGCCCGCCGCAAAGATGGTTAGCGCCTTCGTGTTCGGCAATAGGCAAAGCGCCCGATAGCCCGTTTCACACGCCGCGCACCGGCCTGATGGCATCTCCCGCACCCAACAAACGTGCGGAAAGTCTGTGCAGCGATGAAGGGCGTCGTGTTCAACCTCCTCGAGGATGCCGTGGTGCGCGAGCATGGCCTGCTCGCGTGGGACAGCCTGCTCGAAATGGCGGGGCTGGAAGGCGCCTATACGTCCCTTGGCAGCTATCCTGACAGCGAGGTGGTGCAGCTTGTCGACGCCGCCTCCACCGCGCTGGGGCTGAGCGCGGGCGAGGTCCTGCGCTGGTTCGGGCGCAGCGCCATTCCCTTGCTCCACGAACGCTACGAGATGTTCTTCACGCCGCACAAGAGCGCGCAATCGTTCGTGGCGAGCATCAACGACATCATCCATCCCGAAATCCGCAAGCTCAATGCCGGAGCCGGCTGCCCGCATTTCCATTTCCACGATCTGGACGATGGCCGCACCGGCCTTGCCTACAAGTCGCCGCGGCGCATGTGCCGACTGGCGCACGGCTTCATCGAGGGCGCGGCGGATCACTACGGCGACCGGGTGGCCATAGAGCACCTCTCCTGCATGCTGGATGGCCATCCCGTGTGCCGGATCGCGCTGGACTGGAACCCGTGAAGCAGGAAGCGATCCCCCTCCCCGATGATGCGGCGATGGCCGTCGAGCGGCTCGAACGCCTCGTCCAGCGCGAACGCGAGGGGCGGCTGCAGGCCGAGGCGATCGCCGAGCGAGGCTTGCGCGAACTGTACGAAAGCCAGGTGCGGCTCGCGCTGCTGCAGCGGATCACCGATTGCGCCAATCGTTCAAACGATTTCAGCGAAGCCATCGGCGAAGTGCTCAAGGAAATCTGCGAGCACATGAACTGGGCCTTCGGCACGGCCTACCGCGTCGAGGGCGGCGGCGCGGCGGTTTCCTGCGACGCGTGGTATACTGCGGAACCGGCGAAGCTGTTCCCACTGGTAGAAGCGACGCGGGATCGGACGTTCCCCCGCGGCGAAGGCCTGCCCGGCCGCGTGCTGCGCGATGGCCACCCGCACTGGATCGACGAGACCGAACTTGCCGCCCATGCCTGCCGCCGGATCGCCGCAGCCTGTTGCGGGGTACGTTCCGCCTGCGGCTTTCCGGTGCTGATCGGCGACGAGATCGTCTGCGTGCTCGAATTCTTCTCGCATACGTCCATGCTGGACAAGGACGCGATCCTTTTGACGGTGACTCAAGCCGCGACGCAGCTTGCCCGGGTGATCGAGCGCGCGCGCGCGCGCGCGACCCTGCTTCATGATGCGCTGCACGATGCGATGACCGGCCTGCCCAACCGTACGCTGCTCGACGAACGCTCGCGCGCGGCGTTCGAGCGCCTCCCGGAAAGCCGCGAGGGCCTTGCGGTGCTGGTGATCGACCTCGACGGGTTCAAGGCGATCAACGACAAGTATGGCCATCATGCCGGCGATATCGTGCTGATCGAGACGGCGCGGCGCTTCGACAGCGTGATCACCGCGCGGATGGGCGGGCGGAGACGCGGCGATCAGGCGAGCTGGCGAGCAACTCTGGCGCGAGTGGGCGGTGACGAATTCGTCGTGATGCTTGATGCCCTGCCCGATCCGGCCATCGCCATGGACCTTTCGGGTGCGCTGATCGATGCGCTGAAAGCACCGATCCTGGTGGCGGACGAATACGTCAACGTCGGGCTTTCGATCGGCATCGCCCACAGCGGCAGGAGCTATTGCTCGGTGGAGCAGCTGCGGCAGGATGCGGACCTTGCGATGTACGAGGCCAAGTCTGGCGGCCACGGCGGCGTGGTGACTTTCTCGGAGAGCCTCGGCAACGAGCGGCGCAACCGCATGGCGCTGGAAAGCGAGCTGCGCGATGCGATCCGCGAGAAGCAGTTCACGCTCTATTACCAGCCGATCTTCGCGCTGGGAAAGGCGGGCACGAACACCGGAAAGCTGCGCGGTTTCGAAGCGCTGATCCGCTGGAATCACCCGGATCGCGGTCTGGTCGAGCCGGGGCGGTTCATTCCGGCGGCCGAAGCGGGCGGGCTTATCGTGTTCATCGGCGACTGGGTATTGCGGCAGGCCTGCAACGCGATGGCGCGGCTCCATGCCGAGATGACCGCGCAGGGCCTCGATCCCGGCGAGCTGCCCTACATCAGCATCAACATCGCGCCGCAGCAGTTCCTCCACCCCACGTTTTCCGCGCACGTCCAGCGCGTTCTGCTGGAGACCGGCGTGCCCCCCGAACTGGTGCGCCTCGAGGTGACCGAGGGTGTGGCGATCATCGATCCCGACCAGACGCGGCAGGTGCTGGAACAGGTCCGCAGCTGGGGGGTGAAGACGAGCCTCGACGATTTCGGCACCGGCTATTCCTCGCTGAGCTATCTGCAGAACCTGCCGTTCGACACGCTCAAGATCGACCGCTCGTTCATCGCCTCGATGGACGATCCCAAGAGCCGCAAGATCATCCGCGCGATCCTCGACCTCGCCAGCAATCTCAACCTTTCGGTGGTGGCCGAAGGAATCGAAACGATGGAACAGGGCGCTTCGCTGCGCGAGATGGGCTGCGAATATGGCCAGGGTTATCATCTCGGTCGGCCGCTGGATGAGGCGAGCGCTTTCGCCCTCGTCTGGCCTGAAGGAACTGCATCGGCTGCGTAAAAGTCCTCTGCGGAGGCGGCGGGACCGGCTATGATGGCGCCAATACCGTCACCCGCCGCAGCAAGGAGCCGCCGATGGCCATGAACAGTCCCTGGAGCCACACCCGCAGTGCGGGCATTGCCGACGATATCGATTTCGAGATCAAGGGTCAGGAGCTGCAATTCGTCGAGATCGAGCTCGATCCCGGCGAAAGCGCGGTGGCCGAAGCCGGGGCCTTCGTGTGGAAGGACGGCTCGATCGAGATGACCACCGTGTTCGGCGACGGCAGCGCGGATCAAGGCGGCGGCTTCATGGGCAAACTGCTCGGCGCGGGCAAGCGCCTGCTGACGGGCGAGAGCCTGTTCACCACCGTGTTCACCCATACCGGCCACGGCAAGGCGCGCGTGGCGTTTGCCTCCCCCACCCCCGGCGCGATCCTGCCGCTCAAGCTTTCGGATCTGGGCGGCACGCTGATCTGCCAGAAGGACAGCTTCCTGTGCGCCGCGCGCGGGGTGAGCATCGGGATCGCGTTCCAGCGCCGGATCATGACCGGGCTGTTCGGCGGCGAAGGCTTCATCATGCAGAAGCTGGAAGGGGATGGCTGGGTCTTCGTCCAGATGGGCGGCACCTTGACCGAGCGGACGCTGGCGCCGGGCGAAGAGCTCCATGTCGATACGGGCTGCCTTGCCGCCTATACGCCGGGCGTGACCTTTGACCTGATCGGCGCGGGCGGTGTGAAAAGCGTGCTGTTCGGCGGCGAAGGCCTGTTCTTCGCGCGGCTGACGGGGCCGGGCAAAGTCTGGATCCAGTCGCTGCCGTTTGCTCGCCTTGCCGGGCGGATGCTGGCGGCGGCCATGCCGGGCGGCGGGCAGAACCGGGGTGAAGGCTCCGCGCTGGGCGTGCTGGGGGACTTCATTCAGGGGAACAACTGAGCATCGTGCAGCGATGCGGGGAGGCGCTGCGGGCACCTCCCCTCACCCGCCTTGGTCAGAACGTGAGCTTGACCGTCCCGCCGAACGTGCGCGGATCGCCGACATTGCCGACGATCAGGCCGGTGCTGCCCGGCGCGACCGCGAGCTGATCGAAGTAGTTCACATCGAACGCATTGCGGACCCAGCCGAAGACATCGATGCCGCTGTCCGTCCGGAAGCCGAGGCGGAAGTTCGACAGCGCATAGCCATCGACATTGGTGTAGGCCGAGGGGCTGGCGTTCGACGACCATGACGAGCGGTAGCTGCCGTCGAAGCCGAGGTAGACCTGGCCTTCCTTGCCCAGCAGCGTGACCGGGACGTTGCCTTCGGCGCCATAGGAGAACGCCCACTTCGAGACACCGGGGAGGCGCGAGCCCGAAATGTCGCACTGTGCGGGGCTGATGCCGGGCGTACCGGGCGCGGCCGTCGGGCCGGTGGGCACACCGTTCGCATCGAGCGGCTGCGCGGTGCCGCCCGAAAGCTCCGGCGGGCACGGCGCATTGGTGAACTTCACGAACTTGGCATCGGTATAGGCGCCGTTGCCGTAGACGTTGAAGCGCTCGCTCGGGCGGAACGAGGCGTCGAATTCCACGCCCAGCGACCGCGCCTTGTCGGCATTGGCGAGGTAGCCCCGGATCAGGCCGACCGCGAAGTTCGAGACCTGCGCCTGATAGTTGCCGATATCGGTGCGGAAGGCGGAAAGGTTGAAGGTCACCTTGCGGTCGAACCACTGGGTCTTGATGCCCACTTCGTAGTGATTGACCGATTCCGGCTTGATCGTGGCAAGATCGAGCAGCGGCACGCCGGTCACGGCATCGGCAGGCACGCCGTTGAGGTTGATGCCGCCCGTCTTGAAGCTCTTCGCATAGGTTGCGTAGAGGTGGATGTCGCGGGTGACATCCCACGCGGCGGTGACGTCGCCCGAGAAGTTCCAGTCGCTGAAGTTCGCCTTGAACGATTGCGGGGCAAGCACCGCCAGCTGCGCGCGTTCGCGGGCGCTGTTGAGCGTCCTTCCAGCCGAATCAAATTCGAACACCACGAGATTGCCCGCGCCGTCGGTGACGACCGAGTTGTAGTTGCCTTCCTTCTTGTCGTAGTTCACGCGGAAGCCCGGCTGGATCGAGAACGTGTCGGTCAGCTTGTAGGTGAACTTGCCGAAGATCGCGGCGCTGGTGTTCTTGAAACTGATGTCGTTGTTCGCGGTCAGTCCATTGAGCACACTGGGATCACGCGAGAGAGCATTGCTCGGCGCGATCAGCCATCGGCTGGCGGCAGCGCCCTGCTGCTGGATGCCCTGCGTGGTTATCTTCTGGTAGAAGCCGAATGCGCCCAGCGTGTAGCCGAGCTTGCCAGTTTCGCCAGAAAGGCGCAGTTCCTGCGAATACTGGTTCTGCTGCGAGGGATTGTTCGACTTCGAGGTGATCGGCAGGCCGGTGAAGTCGCGATCGTTCGAGGGGTCCCAGTCCCAGAAGCGCCATGCCGTCACCGAGGTGATCGTGCCAATGCCCGTATCGATCTTTGCCCTCAGCGAGACACCGCCGATCTTGTTCTTGGCGCGCAGCGGCGAGTCGACGTCGGTCACTCGGTCGAACGGATTGGTGCTGGGCACCGCATAGTTCTGGGCGGCGGCGAGCGCCTCGTACTGGCGGTTGAGCGGCCGCTGGGTGGCGCCGACACGCACGTAGAGCTGGGTGCAGCAAGCGGGATTCTGCCGGCTGAAGTCACCTGCCAGGGTGAACTCGACGCCGTTGGACGGCTTCCACAGGATCTGGCCGCGCAGGCCGAGGTTGTCCTGCGCGTTGACGTCGAGCTTGGAGGTGACGTTGTAGATCGTGCCATTGCGACGGGTGTACGAGCCAGCCAGACGCACCGCGACGGTATCGGACAAGGGGGTGTTGACCGCCGCCTTGCCCTGGAAGAAGCCGTAGTTGCCGCCGCTCAGTTCGACACGGCCTTCGGTGTCGAACGAAGGCTGGCGGCTGGTGATGTTGATCGCGCCGGCGGTCGTGTTCTTGCCGTAGAGCGTGCCCTGCGGCCCGCGCAGCACTTCGATCTGCTTGACGTCGAGGAAGTCGAAGGTCGAGGACGCGACGCGCGCCATGTAGACGTCATCGACATAGATGCCCACGCCCTGCTCGATGCCGTCGTTGGTGAGGCCGAGCGGCGCGCCGAGGCCGCGGATGTTCACCGAGGTGTTGCGCGGGTTGGACGAGGTGAATTGCAGCGTGGGGGTCAGCTGCTGGAGGCGGCCCACGTTGAACGCGCCGGTCGCGTCGATGTGATCGCCGCCGACGACGGAAATGGCAAGCGGCACATCCTGCGCGGTTTCGGCGCGGCGGCGCGCGGTGACCACGATGGTGTCGTTGTCGGACTGGCCGGTGCCGACCGACGTGGTCTGGTCAGCGGGCGCGGCAGCGTCGGTTGCAGGAGCGGTTTCGGCAGCAAAGGCCGGAGTGGCGGCGGCAAGCGGCAGGATCGCCGCTCCGCCGAGGAGCAGGACACGCAAAGTCATCGTCAATCCTTTGGATTAGGGTCACGATGCCTCCGGTGGTCCGGTGGGCGATTGTGAATGAAGTTATGGGTAGTGGATCAGGTCAGCTCGGCTTGAGCCGCTTCTTCTCGGTCACGTCGATCTGAACGACGCGGCCTTCGTGCACGGTGAGCGCGACGGTGCCGAAGCGCAGCCCGGTCAGGGCCTCGCGCACGCTGGCGAGGCTTTCTTCGAGGTGGCGCTCCGCGTCGGAAGGCGCCGGTTGTGTGGTCATCGAGTTTCTCCTTGGGTATGGTCTCCAGCTGCGTTGAACATGCGGGCGCGGTGGGGATGAAAGCGGATGGTCTGGCCGAGCTGCGGAGCATCGCCGCTGCTCGGCAGATCGAGCTCGACGAACTGGCCGCTGCCTTCGAGCAGGCCTTCGGCGCGCCACACCGCACCCTTGCGGAACACGTTGTCGACAAGCAGCGCCTCCGCGCCGTCCGCTGCGAGTGTGATCTCGTGCGGGCGGAAGTGGATCTCCCCGCCGGGTGCCGGCAAGCGGTTGGTCTCGCCCACGAAATGCGAGACGAACGGCGTCTCCGGGTTCATGTAGACCGCGTCGGGCGCACCGACCTGCTCGATGCGGCCCTGGTTCATGACGACGACGCGGTCGGCAAGTTCGAGCGCTTCTTCCTGATCGTGGGTCACGAAGATCGAGGTGAGGCCCATCGCCTTGTGCAGATCGCGCAGCCAGCGGCGCAGGTCCTTGCGGACCTTGGCGTCGAGCGCGCCGAAGGGCTCGTCGAGAAGCAACAGCCGCGGCTCGATCGCGAGCGCGCGGGCGAGCGCGACGCGCTGGCGCTGGCCGCCGGAAAGCTGGCCCGGATAGCGGGGCCCAAGGCCTTCGAGCTGGACGAGGCGCAGCAGCTCCTCGGCGCGGGCGCGGCGCGCGGCCTTGGGCAGGCGCCCCTTGCCCCGGCGCACGCTGAGCCCGAAGGCGACGTTGTCGGCCACGGTCATGTGGCGGAACAGCGCATAATGCTGGAACACGAAGCCGACATGGCGGTCAGCCACCGGGGTGCGCGAGACGTCATCGCCGCCGAGCAGCACGGTGCCGCTGTCCTGGAATTCGAGGCCGGCGATGATGCGCAGGAGCGTCGTCTTGCCCGAGCCCGAGGGGCCGAGCAGCGCGATGAACTCGCCCGGCGCGACATCAAGATCGATGCCGTGAAGCGCCGGATAGTCGCCGAAGCGCTTGGTGATGCCGCGAAGGTGGATCAATGCCGTGCTCCTGCATGGAGGCCGAAGCGCCATTCGAGCACCGTCTTGGCGACAAGCGTCACCAGGGCGAGCAGCGCCAGGAGAGAGGCGACCGCGAAGGCGCCGACGAAATCGTACTCGTTGTAGAGAATCTCGACATGGAGCGGCATCGTGTTGGTCTCGCCCCGGATATGGCCCGAGACGACCGAGACCGCGCCGAATTCACCCATGGCGCGAGCGTTGCAGAGCAGCACGCCGTAGAGCAGGCCCCAGCGGATGTTGGGCAGGGTGACGTGCCAGAAGGTCTGCCAGCCGCTTGCGCCCAGGGAGATCGCGGCTTCCTCGTCGTCCTTGCCTTGCTCCAGCATGAGCGGGATCAGCTCGCGGGCGACGAATGGGAAGGTGATGAACACGGTCGCGAGGACGATGCCGGGGACCGCGAAGATGATCTTGAGGTCGTGCTCGGCCAGCCACGCGCCGAACAGGCCGTTGGCGCCGAACAGCAGCACGAAGATGAGGCCCGAGACGACCGGGGAGACCGAGAACGGCAAGTCGATCAAGGTGATCAGCAGTGCCTTGCCGGGGAACTGGAACTTGGTGATCGCCCAGCTTGCGGCAATGCCGAAGACCATGTTGAGCGGCACCGAGATCGCGGCGATCAGCAGCGTCAGCCGGATCGCGGCAAGCGCATCGGGGGTGTGGAGCGCATCGAGGAACGGCCCCGCCCCTTCGCGCAGGGCCTCGCTGAACACTGCCAGCAGCGGCAGCAGCAGGAAGAAGCCGAGGAACACCAGCGCGACGGTGATCAGCACTGCGCGCATGATTGGGCTTTCGGTGGTGGCGCGCGTGCTCATGCACCCATCCTCCGGCGGCTGGCGGCCTGGATCAGATTGATCAGGAGCAGCACCGCGAAGGAGGCCAGCATCATCACCACGGCAATCGCGGTGGCACCGGCGTAGGCGTACTGCTCAAGCTGGGTGACGATCAGCAGCGGCGCGATTTCAGTGCGGCCTGGCATGTTGCCCGAAATGAAGATCACCGAGCCGTATTCACCCACACCCCGCGCGAAGGCGAGCGCGAAGCCCGTGAGCAGCGCGGGGCCGATGGCCGGGAAGATGACCTGCGTGAAGGTCTGCCAGCGCGTTGCCCCCAAGGTGGCGGCGGCTTCCTCGACATCACGGCCAAGGTCCGCCAGCACCGGCTCGACCGAGCGGACGACGAACGGCAGGCCGATGAAGACGAGCGCGATGGTGATGCCGATCCAGGTGAAGGCAACCTTGATCCCAAGCGGTTCGAGGAACTGCCCGATCCAGCCCTGCGGCGCATAGAGCGCGGTGAGCGCGATGCCTGCGACGGCGGTGGGGAGTGCGAAGGGCAGATCGACGAGCGCGCTGACCACCTGCTTGCCGGGAAAATCGTAGCGCACCAGCACCCACGCCACGACGAGGCCGAATACCACGTTGACGAGGCCGGCGGCGGCGGCCGTGCCGAAGCTCAACTGATAGGCGGCCATGGCGCGCTCGCTGAAGCCGACTTCGACGAATTCCGCCCAGCCGAGTCCTGCCGCCTTGAGGAAGATCGTGGCGAGCGGGATCAGCACGATCAGCGTCAGCCACGCGAGCGTGAAGCCGAAGCTGAGGCCGAAGCCGGGCAGCACGGAAGGCTGCCGCCATCGCCAAGTGGAAGTGGACATGGGGCGCCGCGCCTACTTCTTCGTGTAGATGCGGTCGAACACGCCGCCATCGTCGAAGAAGGTCTTTTGCGCCTTGGCCCAGCCGCCGAAATCCTTGTCGATGGTCACCATCGGAATCTCGGGGAACTGCGCCTTGAACTGCTGCGCGATAGCCGGATCGCGCGGGCGGTAGAAGTTGTGCGCGATCGCGGTCTGCGCTTCGGGGGTGTAGAGGTAGCGCAAGTAGGCGTCGGCCACTTCGCTGGTGCCGTGCTTCTTGGCATTGGCGGTAACGACCGCGACCGAGGGTTCGGCGAGGATCGAGATCGAGGGCGCGACGATTTCGAACTTGCCCGCACCGAGCTTCTTCTCGGCAAGGAAGGCCTCGTTTTCCCACGAGATCAGCACATCGCCGATGCCGCGCTCGACGAACGTGGTGGTGGAGCCGCGCGCGCCGCTGTCGAGCACGGGAACATGCTGGAACAGCTGCTTCACATAGGCTTCGGCTGCCGCATCGCTGCCGCCCGCCTTGCGGCCATAGGCCCAGGCGGCGAGGAAGTTCCAACGCGCGCCGCCACCGGTCTTGGGATTGGCGGTGATCACTTCGACGCCGGGCTTCACGAGATCGCCCCAGTCCTTGATTCCCTTGGGATTGCCCTTGCGCACGAGGAACACGATCGTCGAGGTATAGGGCGCGCTGTTGTCAGGCAGGGCCTTTTGCCAGCCGGCATCGAGCAGCTTGCCCTTGGCCGAAATGGCATCGATGTCGTAGGCGAGCGCGAGCGTGGCGACGTCCGCTTCCAGACCATCGATGATCGCGCGGCTCTGCTTGCCCGAGCCGCCATGGCTCATGCGGAAGGTGACGTCCTTGCCGGTCTTCTGCTTCCAGAACGCCGCGAAGGCCGGGTTGATCGCCTGATAGAGTTCGCGCGTGGGATCGTACGACACGTTGGTCAGCTCGATCGCACCCGACTTGCTGCCGCTGCCTGAACAGCCCGCCAGCAGCAGGCCCATCACGAGCGAGCCGGCGAGAAATGCGCGGCGGGACTTGGATCGGCCTTCAGTCATGCATCGTACTCCCGTTTGCGTCGACCGAAGGCGTGTGGCCTGCGGCGTCGGGTCGTCCCTAAACTCAATTAATACGATAGACATTAGAGTTCTGCTTCGTGGCCGGAAAGAGAAGCTATGGGTGATGCGCCTCGCGCGCATGCCCCACCCCCGCACTTTGCCCCGAATCAGCGCGCATCTGTCGCGAGGAAGCTTATCTCCACCTAATGAGTAGAGAATAGGTCAGCGCCGAAGTGAGGGAAATTGTCGACTAAATGAGTAGACATAGTTTGTTTCGAACGGCCCTCAGGTGATCGGGCATAAGGGTGCCGCTCCCCTTGCATGCCCCGCACTGCCTCGTGCTATGCGAGCGGCCATGTCATCGCTCTGTCGCAATCGGCCAGCATTCCGCGCCGCGTTCCGCCGCAATCCGGCGGGCGCAGGGGGGATCATGGGCCATGAGTGAACCGCAGCCGTTGGCAGCCAAAGAAAGCCTGCAAGCCCCGCCGCCGCACCGCTATTTCAACCGCGAGCTGAGCTGGCTGGCCTTCAATCGCCGCGTGCTGGCCGAGGCGCAGAACCCGAACTATCCGGTGCTCGAGCGGCTGCGCTTCCTCTCGATCTCGGGCAGCAACCTCGACGAATTCATGATGGTCCGCGTTGCCGGCCTTGCCGCGCAAGTGCGGCAGGGGATCGACGAGCTATCGATCGACGGCCTGACCCCGGCGCAGCAGCTGCACGCCGCCTATCGCGGGGTCGAGGAACTGGTGCGCGCGCAGCAGGCGATCCTTGCCGATCTCACCGCGCAGCTCGACGAGGCCGGAATCCGCATCGTCGGCGACCGCAAGCTGGACAAGGCCCAGTCCGAATGGGTGGCGCAGTACTTCGAGGAACATGTGTTCCCGGCGCTGACCCCGCAGGCAATTGACCCGGCGCACCCGTTCCCTTTCATCAACAATCAGGGCACCGGCATTCTCTTCACGCTGACGCGGCTGGCGGACAGCGAGGCGGTGACCGAGATGATTCTTGTGCCGCCCGCGCTCCCCCGCTTCGTCCGCCTGCCGGGAGCCCCGGCGAGCTGGATCAGCATCGAGGAACTGATCCTGCGCGGCGCGGGCAAGCTTTTCCCGGGCTTCCGCATCCACGGCCACGGCACCTTCCGCGTGCTGCGCGACAGCGACATCGAGATCGAGGAAGACGCCGAAGACCTGGTCCGCTACTTCCGCACCGCGATCCAGCGGCGCCGTCGCGGCAAGGTGATCCTGCTGCAGGTCCAGGAAGACTTCGATCCCGAGGCGGAGGCGCTGCTGCGCGACAAGCTGCGGCTCGACCACGCGATGGTGATCAAGGCAGGCGGCCTGCTCGCAATGAACGGGCTTTCGGTGATCGTCGACACCGACCGGCCGGAGCTGAAGTTCGAACCCTATATCCCGCGCTATCCCGAACGCGTGCGCGAGCATGACGGCGATTGCTTCGCGGCCATCCGCACCAAGGATCTTGTGATCCACCACCCGTTCGAAAGCTTCGATGTGGTGGTCGATTTCCTGCGCCAGGCTGCCTCCGATCCGGACGTCGTCGCGATCAAGCAGACGCTCTACCGCGCCGGCAAGCAATCGGCCGTCATCGCAGCACTGATCGCGGCGGCGGAGGCGGGCAAGTCGGTGACCGCGGTGGTGGAGCTCAAGGCCCGCTTCGACGAGGAGCAGAACCTTCACTGGGCGAGCCAGCTCGAACGCGCGGGCGTGCAGGTGATCTACGGCTTCGTCGACTGGAAGACCCACGCCAAGGTGAGCATGGTCGTGCGGCGCGAGGGCGATGGCTACCGCACCTACTGCCACTTCGGTACGGGCAACTATCACCCGGTGACGGCGCGCATCTATACCGACCTCAGCTTCTTTACCGCCGACCCCAAGTTCGGGCGCGATGCAGGGCTGCTGTTTAACTTCATCACCGGCTACATCGAGCCCAAGGCTACCGAAATGCTGGCGATCGCGCCCATCGGTGTGCGCCGCAAGCTCTATGAATGCATCGAACGCGAGATCGCCTTTGCGGCAGCGGGCAAGCCGGCTTCGATCTGGGCCAAGCTCAACGCGCTGACCGACAGCCAGCTGATCAGCCGGCTCTACACGGCAAGCGAGGCGGGGGTGGAGATCAATCTCGTCGTGCGCGGCATCTGCTGCCTCCGGCCCGGCGTTCCGGGGCTTTCTGAGAAGATCCGGGTCAAGTCGGTGATCGGCCGCTTCCTTGAGCACAGCCGCATCTGGGCCTTCGGCAATGGCGCACCGCTGCCCAACCGCCGCGCCAAGGTGTTCATTTCCTCGGCCGACGGGATGACCCGCAACCTTGATCGCCGTGTCGAAGTGCTGGTGCCGATCAAGAACCCGACGGTGCACGATCAAGTGCTCGATCAGGTGATGCTGGCAAACCTGCTCGATACCGAGCAGAGCTGGATACTGGAGAGCGACGGCACTTATCACCGCGCCGATCCCGGGCCCAAGCCGTTCAACGTACACCGCTATTTCATGACCAATCCTTCGCTGTCCGGGCGCGGCGCGGCGCTCACCAAAGGCAGCAAGGTACCCAAGCTCGCCCTGCGACGCGGCGGGATGGCAACCACTTGACCCGACCGGACTGAATGACCCGCTATACCCGCGCCCCTGCCTACGTGCCCACCCGGGCGATCATCGACATCGGTTCGAACACCTTGCGCCTCGTCATCTATGGCGGACCGGCGCGCGCGCCCGAAGTGCTGCACAACGAGAAAGTGACCGCGCGGCTCGGCAAGGGCGTGGCGGAGAACGGCAAGCTGGGCCAGCGCGCGATGAGCACCGCGCTCGCGAGCCTTGCCCGCTATCGCACCCTGCTCGATCTCAAGGGCATTGCCGAGGTCGATGTTGTCGCGACTGCGGCGGCGCGCGATGCAGTGAACGGGCAGGACTTTCTCGCGCAGATCCGCGCGCTGGGCCTCACGCCGCGGCTGCTGAGCGGTGAGGAGGAAGCGATCACCAGCGCGCACGGCGTGATCGGCGCGTTCCCCCGCGCGCAGGGCGTGGTCGGCGATCTCGGCGGCGGAAGTCTTGAACTGGTTGATGTCGATGCGGATGGCTGCCGGCATGGCACCTCGCTCCCGCTCGGCACGTTGCGGCTGCCGGGCCTGCGAGCGGGGGGCGAGCGGGCGTTCGGGCAGACGGTCGCCAAGATGCTCAAGCGCGCGGATTGGCGGGCGGCTCCGGGCTCGACGCTTTACCTGGTCGGTGGATCGCTGCGTGCATTTGCCCGGTATGCGATGACGACGTCCGGCTGGCCGATCGACGATCCGCACGGATTCGAGATCGACGCGGCGCCCGCGCAGGCCCTCGCGAAGGCGCTGGCAAAGCGCAAACCCGAGGCGCTGCTGCTAGTTCCCGGGCTTTCGAGCTCGCGCCTTGCCGCGCTGCCCGATACGGCGGCCCTTCTCTTCGTACTGATCCGCGCGCTGCAGCCGGGGCGGCTCGTGTTCTCCTCGTGGGGCCTGCGCGAGGGACTCCTGTGGGAGCACATGGCGGACGGCGTGCGCATGCAGGACCCGCTGGTGGCGGGCGCGGCTGCGTTCGCGACCGAATACGGGATTGCCGCAGGGACCGCAGCGATGGTCACCGGCTGGACTGCCGCAGCGCGGCTCCCCGATGGAGTTGCCAGTTCCGAACACCTGCGACTGACAGCGACGATGCTGTGCCTTGCCACCGCGATGGTCGAGCCCAATCTGCGCAGTGACCTCGCGCGGGACTGGGCCCTGCGCAAGCGCTGGATCGGCGCCTCGCCCGCTGACCGCGCGATGCTGGCGGGGGCGATGATCGCCAACACCGGGCAAACCGATCTGCCGCCAGACCTCAGCCTGCTCGCCGCACCCGAGCAGTTGCGCACGGCTCAAGCCTGGGGCTTTGCGACACGGCTGTGCCGGCGCTTCAGCGGCAATACCGCGCAAGGGATCAGCGGCAGTGGCTTGCGGGTAGAAGAGGGTACGCTGGTGCTCAACGTGCAGCCGCAGATCGCGGTGCTGGTCAACGAAGGCGTGGAACGCGACCTCCGGACCCTAGCGGCACATCTGGGGCTGAAGGCGGACGTGCGCTAACGCTTCTCGCGCTCGGCCTCGGCTTCCGCCGCCGCCAGCACACGCAGCACGTTGCCTGACCAGATCCTGGCGACATCCGCTTCGGTATAGCCCGCCGCAAGCAGGGCCTTGGTGATCTTCGGCAGGTCGGCAATGTCCTCAAGACCGACCACACCACCGCCGCCATCCCAATCGAGCCCGATGCCGACGTGATCGGCGCCCGCGACTTTCAGGGCATGCAGCAGATTGGCCATGACGTCATCGAACGTGGCGCGAACTTCCGGGTAATTGGCATCGATGGCATGGCGTTCGGCGAGCATCGACTGGCGCTCGGCTGCGGTCAACGTCTTGTCCTCGGGATACTTTTCCTCGAGCGCTTTCATCGCCGCTGCGCGCTCCGGGCTTTGCTTGAGGCCTTTCACGTAGACCGAATTGATCTGGATGACCCCGCCTGCGTCGGCGAGCGCCTTGAGGTGCGCGTCGTCGATATTGCGCGGGTGATCGAACACCGCCTTGCAGCCCGAATGGGTGAGGATCAGCGGCGTTTTCGAGAGGCGCAGCGCATCATCGAGCGCGCGGTCGGAGCTGTGCGAGAGATCGGGGACAACGCCGAGGCGGTTCATCTCTGCCAGGAGCTGCACGCCGAGCGGGCTGAGGCCATCCCACTTGGCCTTGTCGGTCGAGCTATCGGCAAACTGGTTGGTGCGGAAATGCGCAAAGCCGGCAATGCGTACGCCCATCGCGTAGAAGCTGCGCAGGAGCGTCGAGTCCTCGCCCAAGGGCCAGGCATTCTCGATCGAGAGATAGACCACGCGCTTGCCGCTGGCCTTGATCGCGGCGGCATCGGCGGCCTTGCTGGCGAGCGCGAAGCTTTCGGGATGGGCGGCGACCATTTCGCGGATGGCAGAAGCGCGCAGGAACGCGAAATCGCGCGCCTTGCGGGTGGATTCCGCATCGAGAGGCCCCTGCGGCGTGTAGATCGCCCAAAAGCCGCCATCGAGCCCGCCCTGCTTCATGCGCGGCAGATCGACCTGCGTGTAATCCTGCGCCACAGTGTGTGCGTCCATGATCGACCAGCCGGGAAAGGCGAGCGAAGCGGGCGTATCGAGATGGGTATCGAGCGTCAGCAGGCGCTGCTGGAGCGCGGCCGCAGGGTCAGCGACCTTCTTGGGCGCGGCGAACGCAGGGCCGGCAGCGAGGACAAGGGCAGAGGCGGCGAGAAGGATCGTTCTGATGCGCATGACCGCAACCTTCGCGCTGCGCCCGCGAAAGTCAATCAGGCGGGGTCGGCATCCACTTGTGCGGCGGGACGCGCAGATGCAAAAGCCGGATGCGCGAGGGCGGCGGCTTCGATCGCTTCAAGCCGGGGATAGTCGGTCCGGGCACCGAAACGGCGGGCATTGGCCAATTGCGGGATCAGGGTGATGTCCGCCAGCGTGATCATGTCCCCGAAGCAGAACGGGCCGCTGCGATCCGCGATCAGGCGCGAGCAGGCTTCGAGCCCGCCCTCGATCACTTCGCGTGCCCAGGCATCGACCGCGGCCTGATCAAGCCCCCGCGCGCGCAGCATCCGCAGCACGCGAAGATTCTGCACCGGGTGGATATCACAGGCGATGGCGAGCGCGAAAGCGCGGACGCGGGCGCGTTCGAGCGGATCGGCGGGGAGCAGCGCAGGCTCCGGGAAGCGTTCCTCGAGGTATTCGATGATCGCGAGGCTCTGCGTGAGCACGGCGCCTTCGACTTCGAGCGCGGGTACCAGCCCCTGCGGATTGCGCGCGACATAGTCCGGCGCGGTCTGCTCGTTGGTGCGCAGATCGTGCGGTGCCGCCTCCCATGGCAGCCCCTTGAGCGCGAGCGCTGTGCGCACCCGCCAAGCCGCAGAAGAACGCCAGTAGGTGTGGAGGACGAGATCCATGCCCGGCGGATAGCGCGGAAATCCGCCGCTTGTCATCATTTCTATCGAGTTAAAGGAATCGTAGTCATTGTGGATATATATCATGCGGGTCCGCCCATTCCGGAGTTCGCATGTCCGCCGAGATGCCCGAGCAACGTCCCCAGCAGGAGCGCCAGTCCGAGCGCCGCCCGCTTATGGTGCGCGTGCAGTACCGGCGCACGATCGTGCGGCTTGCAGCGCAGATCCTCGACCTTTCGTGCCACGGCCTGCGTCTTGCCGGCATGGAGCGGCTGCGCGTCGGCGAATGCGTGTGGATCACCCTCCCCGGCCTGCCGCCGCGCCAGGCCAAGGTGGTCTGGGTGGACCGCTTCGAAGCCGGCTGCGCGTTCGTCGAGCCGCTGCACCAGGCGGTCTTCGACGCGATTGTTGCGGGCCACATGCACTGACGCTTTCCCCCCGCCCCGCGAGTGGGTAGGGGACAGGAATGCTTCGCCTCACCGAACTCAAGCTTCCCCTCGATCACACGACTGCCGAACTTGAAGCCGCGATTGCCGAGCGGCTGGAGATCGAGCCTGCCGAACTGCTGCGCTACAGCGTGGCGAAGCGCGGGAATGATGCGCGGCGCAAATCAGCCATCAAGCTGGTCTACGCCATCGATGCGAGCGTGACGGACGAGGCCGCCGTGCTGGCACGCCATGCCGGGGACGCGCATGTCCGCCCTTCTCCCGATACGTCCTACCGCTTTCCGGTCATGGCGCCCGAGGGCTGGCAGGGCCCGCGTCCGGTAGTGATCGGTGCGGGGCCGTGCGGGCTGCTGGCGGCGCTGATCCTTGCGCAGATGGGGCTCAAACCCATCATCATCGAGCGCGGCAAGGCGGTGCGCGCGCGGACCAAGGACACCTGGGGCCTGTGGCGGCGGAGCGAACTGACGCCGGAATCGAACGTCCAGTTCGGCGAAGGCGGCGCGGGCACGTTCTCGGATGGCAAGCTCTACAGCCGGATCAAGGACCCGCGCCATCTGGGGCGCAAGGTGCTGACCGAGTTCGTCAAGGCGGGCGCGCCGCCGGAAATCCTGACCGAAGCGCATCCGCATGTCGGCACGTTCCGGCTGGTCACGATGGTCATGTCGATCCGCGAGACGATCGAGGCGCTGGGCGGCGAGTACCGGTTCGAGACACGGGTCGAGGACTTTGTCATTGGCAAGGACGAGCGCGGCGAGCGGCAGCTTGAGGGCCTCGTCCTGTCAACCGGAGAAGTCCTGCCGGCAAAGCGCGTGATCATGGCGGTCGGCCATTCGGCGCGTGATACCTTTGCGGTGCTCCACGCTGCAGGGGTGCATATCGAGGCCAAGCCTTTCGCGGTGGGCGTGCGTATCGAGCATCCGCAGCGGCTGGTCGACGTGGCGCGCTATGGCCCCGGCGCGGGCCATCCGATCCTTGGCCCGGCGGCCTATTCGCTGGCGCATCAGACGAGCCATGGCCGCTCGGTCTACAGCTTCTGCATGTGCCCGGGCGGGCGCGTGGTGGCGGCGGCTTCGGAGCCGGGGCGCGTGGTGACCAATGGCATGAGCCAGTATTCGCGCGCCGAGTTCAACGCGAACTCCGGTCTCGTCGTCGATATCAGTCCGGAGCGCGATTATCCGGGTGGGCCGCTGGCGGGTGTGGCGTTCCAGCGCAAGTGGGAGGAACTGGCCTACGTGGCGGGCGGCAGCAACTACCGCGCGCCGGGCCAGCGCCTCGAAGACTTCCTCGCCGGGCGCCCATCGACCCGCTTCGGTTCGATTACCCCATCATACCAGCCGGGGGTAACGCCGACCGATCTGGCCCAGTGCCTGCCGGACTTTGCCGTTGCCGCGATGCGTGAGGCTCTGCCGGTGTTCGGCCGCCAGATGCCCGGCTACGACCATCCGGATGTGGTGCTGACGGGCGTCGAGACGCGCACATCGTCGCCGGTAAGGATCAACCGGGGCAGCGACTTCCAGAGCCTCAATACGCACGGCCTCTATCCGGCGGGTGAAGGTGCAGGCTATGCGGGCGGCATTCTGTCAGCAGCGGTGGACGGCATCCGCGTTGCCGAAGCGCTGGCGCTCGATTTGCTGGGTCAGTCTGCCGCAGCGCGGGTATAGGCATTCAGCAGCGATTGTCGCAGCGCGCCGAGCGGCGGCAGGTTGAGCCCGCCGAGCTGCGCAATGCCGACGATCTCGTCCGCGCCGTAGCACTGCGAGAGCATGATCGCCTCGCTCTTGATCTTCTTTCCAAGCGGTCTTGACCAGAACGTTAAGACTGTCGGCAGCGCGCGCTCGGTGGGGTCCTCGTCCACGACCATGGCGAGCCGGCCCGAGCGCAGTTCGACGAAGGCACCGATCGGGAAGATGCCGACCATCTCGATGAAATCGACCATGATCGCCGGGTCGAGCCCCTCGCAATGCTCGCCCATGTGGCGGATCGCCTCGGCCGGATCGAGGCCGGGCCGATGGCCCTTGCCCGCGACGAGCAGATCATAGGTGTCGCAGATCGCAGCCATGCGCGAGAGCTGGTCGATCTCGTCCCCGGACAGGCGGTTGGGATAGCCGCAGCCGTCGAGCCGCTCGTGATGGCGCATGCAGACCTTGAGCACGGCGTCAGGAATGTCACCCGCCGCCTTGAGCAGGGCGTGACCGGAAAGCACGTGTTGGCAATGGACATCGATCTCGGGATCGGCGGTGCTGCCGGACCACGCGTCTTCCGGGTGGGGCGGGCCGCCGGTTTCCTGATTTGCGCCGATGTCCAACAGCAGCCCCGCCATCCCGGCCTCGCGGGTTTCTGCGGCAGAGAGGTTCATTTGGCGGGCCAGCGCGATCATCAGCGCGCTGGTGGCGAGCGCGTGGCGATAGGTTTCCTCGCTGTCCTCCCGGCAGCGCAGGAGGCCGTTGAAGGCATAGAGATTGCGCTGCACCGAAGCGTAGATGTCGTCGATCAGCGGATCGACCGTGCGCGCACTGATGCCGCGGCCGAGGCGGGCCTCGATGAACACGCGGCTGACGAGCCTGGAATGGCGTTCGGCAAGTTTGCGCGCGGTGCCGAATTCCCGGGCAGTGGCGACCCGTGCGGTGGCGAACTTGTTGGCCGCGGGGCGCGGCGGCACCAGCGGCATGCCGCGCTGTGGGGGTGGCGGGGCGCCGACGGTTGCCACCTCGCGCTGGGGCACGTTGCTCAGCCCGCGCTCGGTATCGATGATGACCCCATCCACATCGCTGCCCAGCAGCGCATCGAGCATCCACTGTTCTTCCAGCAGGAACTTGCTCTTCCAGAAGGGATGCTTGAACCAGCTCCCCTCCAGCTTCTGGATGAACATGCCGAGGCGGAGCTCGGAGGTTTCGACGCGTTTCAGCATGGTCCGGACAACATGGCACCGGTGTGGCTGAAACCGGCTGACCACACAGCTACGCATTCGCCCTGATAGGGTGCGCAAAGGGTCATTCCCCCGCGCCGGATTCTTGGCTAGCGTTGGAAAGAAAAGCAAAACGATGAGGACGACCTGATGAGCAATGCGAGCGGCGCAGGCCTGAATCCCGGCATGGACCCGGAGGTTTTCGCCCAGTTCCTCGAACAGCTGCAGCGCTATGTGCGCGAGCGGCTGATTCCGGCCGAGGCGCAGGTCATCGCGGGAGATGCGATCCCCGAGGACCTGCTTGCCGAAATGCGCGAGATGGGGCTGTTCGGCCTGACGATGCCCGAGGAATACGGCGGCGCGGGCATGAACATCAGCCAGTATATCGAGACAATCCACGCGATCAGCTACGCGATGCCGGCGTTCCGCTCGATCATCTCGATCAACATCGGCATGGTCTGTTCGGCGATCAAGAATGCGGGCACGCCGGAACAGAAGGCCGAATGGCTGCCACGGCTGGCGGCGGGCGAGATAGCCGCGTTCGGGCTGACCGAGCCGGGTTCGGGCTCGGATTCCGCAGGGCTCGCGACGATGGCTGTGCGTTCGGGCAATGGCTACGTGCTGAACGGCACCAAGCGCTACATCACCAATGCGCCCTATGCGAAAGTGGGCCTGATCATGGCGCGCACGAGCAAGGAGAACCTGCCGAGGAATGCGCATGTCTCGGCCTTCCTCGTGCCGCTCGACACGCCGGGGGTGACGCGCGGCAAGTCCGACAGGAAGATGGGCCAGCAAGGCAGCCATATCGGCGACATCATCCTCGAGGATGTCTATGTGCCGGGCGAGGCATTGCTGGGCGGCGAGGAAGGCAAGGGCTTTGCGACCGCGATGCAGAGCCTCGACAACGGGCGGCTTTCGGTGGGCGCGGCAGCGACGGCGCAGGCGCGGCGGTTCCTCGATACGGCGATCCGCTATGCGAACGAGCGCAAGGCCTTTGGCGAGCCGATCGCGCAGTTCCAGCTGATCCAGGCGATGCTGGCGGACAGCCAGGCCGAAATCTACGCCGCGCAGTGCATGATGCGCGATGCGATCGCCAAGGCGGATGCGGGGCAGAAGATCCTGATGGAAGCCGCCGCTTTCAAGATGTTCGCCTCGGAGATGTGCGGACGCGTGGCGGACCGCTGCGTGCAGATCCATGGCGGCGCGGGCTACCTCGCCGAGTATGAGGCCGAGCGGTTCTTCCGCGATGCGCGCATCTACCGCATCTACGAAGGCACCACCCAGATCATGCAGCTGGTGATCGCCAAGCAGATGCTGAAGGACTTTGCCGCAGGCGTCGGCTGAACCTCAGACCTCAGGCATGTTGCACACCTCGCCGTCGCCCTCGGCAAGCGCCACGAACTGATCGAGCAGCCAGCGCGCGGCTGGCCCCGGCGGGGTATCGCGGCGCCAGATCGCGGTAAAGCGATAGGCGCCGCCGGGGTGATCGGGCATGGCAAGGCGGGTGAGCGTGCCCGCCGCCAGATCACCCTCCACCATCGGCAGCGGCATGTTGCCCCAACCGATCCCCTCGCGCAGCAGGGCATGCTTGGCGCCGAGATCGGCAAGACGCCAGGTCTTGGGACTGACCACCCCGAAATCGCGCCCCGCAGTGGTGCCCGAGCGGTCCGACAGCACCAGCTGGATGTAGTCGCGCCCGGCGCCGGGCAGGATCTCGGTCATGCGGCCGAGGGGGTGATCGGGCGCCGCGACCGGCACCAGCAACGTCGCTCCGGCCACTCTGCCGTCGATCTCGGCCATTTCGGCGGCCAGCGGGCCGGAAATCCCGATGGTGGCCGTGCGCGCCTGCACCATCGCGCTGACCGCGCCCAGCGCCTCGACGTGAAGCCGCAGCTGAACCGTTGGGAACTCCGTCGCAAACCCGCGCAGCACGGTTGCGAGGCGTTCGGGTGGGACCATGACGTCGACCGCAAGATCGACTTCGGCTTCCAGCCCGTCGAGCAAGCCCTTCACTTTCGCGCGAAGGCCATCGACGCCCTGCGCAATGGCGCGCGCCTCTGCCAGCAGCGCGCGGCCGGCGGTGGTGAGCTGCGGCTTGCGCGTGCCCTCGCGGTCGAACAGGATGACGCCCAGTTGGGCCTCCAGGTTGGCAACACCGTAGCTGATCACGGAAACGGCCCGGCCCAATTGGCGTGCCGCACCCGCAAAACTGCCGGTATCGACAATCGTGAGAAAGATGCGCAACTGATCAAGCGTGGGCGTACCGGGATTAGCCACTGTTCAGCTCCATCGAACAAATCGGTGCACTTTATCCCACTGAACAGGAAAGCAGGCAACCGCTATATCGGCTCCAACGAAGGCGCCCTGCCCGTTCCCGTGGCGGGCGCATGACAGGAGAACAGGTCATGATCGAACTGCGCCCCTTTGCCAGCCTCGGCGGTGCGAACCACGGCTGGCTCGATGCCAAGCATCACTTCTCGTTCGCCGAGTACCACGATCCGGCGCGCATGCATTGGGGCAACCTGCGCGTGTGGAACGACGATACGATCGCGCCGAAGAGCGGTTTCCCGCCGCACCCGCACCGCGACATGGAGATCATCACCTACGTCCGCGAAGGCGCGATCACCCACCAGGACAGCCTTGGCAACAAAGGCCGGACCGAAGCGGGCGATGTGCAGGTGATGAGCGCGGGCACCGGCATCCGCCATTCGGAATACAACATGGAGGACGTGACCACGCGCATCTTCCAGATCTGGATCATGCCGACCCGCAGCGGCGAAGCCCCCGGCTGGGGTGCCCGTCCCTTCCCCAAGGGCGAGCGCGCCGGGCAATTCGTGGCGCTCGCTTCGGGCTATGCCAATGACCAGACCGACGGCGATGCCCTTCCCATCCGCACCGATGCCCGCGTTCTCGGCGCGACCTTGCGCGCCGGTGAAACCGCGAGCTATCCGCTGGGCAAGGACCGCAGGGCCTACCTCGTCCCCGCCACCGGTGCGGTGAAGATCGCGGACGTGACCGTGAACGCCCGCGACGGCGCGGCGATTCGCGATCTCGAAGTGCTGACCGTGACCGCGCTGGAAGACAGCGAGATCGTCATGGTTGACGCTGCCTGAAGCGTTAGCGGGGAGTTTCGGACCTGCTCCGGGCTCCCTGCAATGGCATTTGTCAGGAATTATTGCTCAATTCGAATGACTGAAAGACGATCCATAACGGATCATTTACCGTTCTTGGTCCACAATGGGCTGGTGGCGCCGGACCAGCGCCAAGAGGCTCGTTGCAAGGTGATGGTGCGGTAGATGTCATTCATGGCTCCCATTCCACCGACGGATCAGGTCGTGCGGGCCCAGCGCCAGCCGCGGATCATCCGCGCTCGCCTGATCCACCGCGACGGCGAAGTTCAGGATATCGTCATCCGCAACGTCTCCGAGACCGGACTTGGCGCGAGCGCGCGCGGGCCGGCGCCGGTGCGCGGAGAGCGGGTGCTGGTGGTGCTGCCGGGCGAACAGGAAGCGACCGGGATCGTCCGCTGGTTCAGCGGTCACACGTTCGGCATGCAGCTTGATGCGCCGCTCGATCTCGAAGCACTTGGCCGCGCGCTGCAGCGGCAGGCGCATGTCGCGCAGGTTTCCGGCGAATGGAAGGTCGAGACACGGCACCGTGTCGTCACGCCGATGACCGACCCTTCGCGCATCCGCCGCGTCTGACTTGCATCAGCCGGACTGAAGCCCTGCATCAGTTTTTCTTGATGGGAACCAGCGTTCGCCGCGCCGGTTGACCGGACTTGCGCAGGCGTCATGCTGCGCGGCCATGACCAGACAGATCGAAGAACCCGCCCGCCGGATCGACGTGATCCACGAGACCGACGTGCTGGTGGTGGGCTCCGGCCCGGGCGGCCTTGCGGCGGCGCTGGCTTCGGCGCGCGCGGGGGTGAAGACGACTCTGGTTGAACGCTATGGCTGTTTTGGCGGCAATATCACGCAAGTCGGCGTCGAAGGCTTTGCCTGGTATCGCCACCCGACGACCATCGACAGCGAAGGCATCGGCCGCGAATTCGAGGACCGCGCGATCGCGATGGACGCCGCGCTGCCCGAGCCGCAATCGATCAGCCATGCGCTCGATGCCGAAGCCTTCAAGCATGTGGCCGACGTGCTGGTGAAGGAAGCCGGCGTCATCCCGATGTTGCACCGGCTCGTCGTCGCTCCGATCATGGAAGGCGATGTGATCAGGGGCGTGATCGTCGAAAGCAAGGCTGGGCGCGAGGCGATCCTAGCAGAGCGGGTTATCGACGCCACCGGCGATGCGGACCTTGCCTATCGCGGCGGCGCGCCGACGATCAAGCATCCGGTCGACGAGATGATGTCCGTCTCGGTGATGTTCTCGATGAGCGGGGTGAACAAGGCGCGCTTCATCGAGGCGGTGAAGGCCGATCCGCAGACCTATGGCGACTGGTCCGGCGGCGGCGAGTGGGACATCACGACGAGCGGCAAGGAAGACGCAATGTTCTCGCCGTTCCTGAGGAAGCCGTTCCGGCAGGCGCTCAAGGCTGGACTGCTGCCGGAGAACCTTGCGACCATCGCGGGTACGTGGGGCACGGTTTCGGATCAAGGCGATCTCACCTACCTCAACCTCGTCCACCATTACCTCGACGGCACCGATCCCGACAGCCTGACGCGCGGCGAGATGGACGGCCGCGCCGATGCAATGCACGCCATCGCGGCGCTGCGCGCGTTCATGCCGGGGTGCGAAGGGGCCAAATTGCGCAATTTCGGGATGACCCTCGGCATCCGCGACACGCGCAAGATCGATGCGCTCTACAACATGACCGGCGGCGACGTGCGGGGCGAGGCGCGGTTCGACGATTCCATCGGGATCTTCCCGGAGTTCATCGATGGCTACGGGCTGCTGATCCTGCCGACGACCGGGCGCTATTTCCACGTGCCCTACCGTTCGCTCGTACCCAAGGGGATCACGAACCTGATCGTCGCGGGCCGGGTGATCGGCGGCGACAAGGTGAGCCATGCCGCGGTGCGCAACATGATGTGCTGCGCGGTGTCAGGCCAGGGCGCGGGCGTGGCCGCGGCGCTTTCGGTGAAGACGGGGCGGGATTTCGCGCAGGTGGATATCGCGGCGGTGCAGGCCGAGCTCAAGCGGCAGGGCGCGCGGATTCACTGAGACGGAACGAAGCGGGACCCCGGATCAAGCCCGGGGTGACGAGGAAGGTTATGCCCCCAGCAGCGGCAGGGCCTCATCCCAGAAGTGGTGCAGGCTGAGCGCATAGCTGGCAGGCACGTAGGCGATGCAAGCATCGTCGCTTTCGGCCCAAAGGCGCACGCCGACGTGGTCGATGACTGTCGCGGCCGTGGCGCCCGCCGGGAACGCGGCGGCGCTGGTATCGAAGAAGCCGCCTTCGAGCAGCAGGTCGCGCCAGTGCGGCCCGGCAAGGCGCATGCGGACGATCCCGCCACCGATCGCCGTCAATGCGCCGTCATCGCCAAGGGTATCCGCGATCACGGCCACATCCCCTTCAACGAGCCAGACGGTCGGCTCGTAACGCAGCAAGGTGATGGCATCATTGCCCGCGCTGCGGTTCATCACCGGCAGCGCAAAACCCAGCGCCTTCTCGATGCGCGTGGCGACGGCCTGCGGGTTGCTCCAGATCTCCAGCGCGTGGAGCGGTGCAGCCGGGAGCATGGTGATCGATGTCGGTTCAGTCACGGTAGCGTTCCCCGGCGGCATCATAGAAGTGCGGTGCGGTCACGCGGACGCGCGCCTTTTCGCCGCGCGTGGGCGAGGTGACGATCAATTCCTCGCCGTGCCGCTTATGCCCGCCCTGAAGCAAAGCGAGCGCGATGGCGCCGCCTTCGAGGATGCGGCGCGCGGCGGCGGTGACATGGCCTTGCGGCGACTGACCCGCGCGCTGGATCAGCATGCCGCCTTCGGGGATCGGGCCATCGAGGCTGACGAGGCCGACGAGGTTATTGCGATCCGGCGCGCTGAGTGCAGGCCGCGTCAGGCCAGCCGCGCCGATGAAGCCGCCCGCCTTGTTGAGCATGCCGCCAAGGCCGAGATCGTGCGGCGTGCTGCGACCATCGACTTCGCCGCCGACGACCACGTGACCCTTCTCGATCCGCAGCAGTTCCATGGCCTCGAGGCCATAGGGCGCGCCGCCTGCCGCGCGGGTTGCGTGTTCGATGGCCTGCCAGACGGGTGCGGCATGCGTCGCCTCGACATGTATTTCGAAGGCGCGTTCGCCGCTGTAGCTGGCGGCGAGAACATGGACCGGAACGCCTGCGAGCACGCCGGGAGCATAGCCCATGTGGCGCGGGGGTTCGGCGCCGATCAGCGACGCAAGGATGGCGCGCGCCTGGGGTCCGGCGAGCGCGATCCCGGCGTAATGCTCCTGCACGTTGACGACGGAGCACTTGAGGTCCGGCCGCAGCGAGTTGCGCACGTAGGAGATGAAGTGCGCCATGCGGTCCGCGCCGCCGGTCGAGCTTGTCAGCAGGTAGCGGTTTTCGGCGAGGCGCCAGACGGTGCCATCGTCGTTCACGAAGCCGTCTTCGCGGCACATGAAGGTGTAGCGGCCGCGTCCGACGGCGAGCTTGCCGACTGTGGTTGCGCAGACCAGTTCAAGCAACGCGGCGGCGTCGGGGCCGCTGACCTCGAACTTGCCGAGCGTGGAAACGTCGCTGAGGCCCGCCACGGTGCGCACGGTGCGGGCTTCGCGCAGGGCGGCTTGCTGCAAGCTCTCGCCGTTCACCGGATAGGCGCGCGGGCGGAACCAGTAGCCGAGCGGCTGCCAGATCGGATCGTGCGCCTCGTGCAGACTGTGCAAGGGGATCCGGCGCACGTGTGCCCCCGCATTGCGTGCGCCGGCGCCCGCCATGAGGCCCATGGTGACGGGCGTGAACGGCGGGCGAAACGTAGTGAGACCGGCCTCGGGCACGGTTACATGCTGCTTTTCGGCAAGGCGCGAGAGCGCGACCATGTTGCTGGTCTTGCCCTGATCGGTCGCCATACCGAGCGTGGTGTAGCGCTTGAGGTGCTCGACCGAGCGGTAGCCTTCCTGCCAGGCGAGATCGATGTCCGCGAGGCTGACGTCGTTCTGGAAGTCTACGAAGCTGGTCTTGGCCTTCCCGGCGGGCGCGATGGCGGGCGCGGATGGCGGATTGAGCGCAGCGCCGACGGTCTCGCAAGCCTGCGGCGTCTCGCCCGGGATGAAGGCCTGCGCAGCCTCGTTCCATGTCAGCTTGCCGCCCGCCTGCATGTGGAGGTGCGCGACCGGGACGAAGCCGCCCGATACCGCGATCAGATCGGCGTCGAAGCTGTGCTCGCTGCCGCCGATGACGGCAGTGACCTTGCGCAGCGCATGCTTGCGGCCGATGACCTTCGCGGGCTTTGCATCGTAGAAAACCTGAACACCGGCAGGCGCGGTAGGACCGCTGCCGGGGGCGCGGGCATCGAGCAGCGCCACGACCTCTGCACCCGCTGCGACGAGCGCCTCGGCAGTCAGGTAGGCATCGTCGTTGTTGGTGGCGATGACGACGCGCTTGCCGGGCAGTACGCCCCAGCGGCGGACATAGCTGCGCACGGCCTGGCTGAGCATCACGCCGGGATGGTCGTTGTTGGCGAAGGGCACCGGGCGCTCGATCAGGCCGGTGGCGAGGATCACCCGCCCTGCCCGCACGTGCCAGAGCCGCTGGGCGAAACCGTGCGGCGGCACCGCGCCGGGTTCGACGAGGCGCTGGGTTAGCGTAAGGAAGTTGTGGTCCCAATAGCCCGACGCGGTCGTGCGCAGCAGGACTTCACCGCCGAGCGCCTTGATCCGCGCGATCATGGCGGCAGGATCGATCGCGGGATCGGGATCACGCAGCAGCGAACCGCCGGGGACGGCATCCTGCTCGACGAGCATGACGCGCTTGCCTGCTTCGGCCGCGGCGAGTGCGGCCTTGAGGCCAGCTGGACCGGCGCCGACGACAAGTACGTCGCAGAACCCGGCCTTGTGCGAGAAGTTATCCGGGTCCGCCTCGGTCGGCGCGTTGCCGAGGCCGGCGGCGCGGCGGATGAAGCCCTCGTAGAGCATCCAGTGCTTCGCCGGGCCGAAGAATGTCTTGTAGTAGAACCCGGCGCCTAGCGCAGGCGCGGCGAGCCCGAAGATCGAGGCGACGTCGAAAGACAGGCTGGGCCAGCGGTTCTGGCTCTTCGCCACCATGCCGGGATAGACGAACACGTCGGTCGCGCGCGTGTTGGGCTCGGTGCGGCCACCGGTGCCAACGGTGACGAGCGCGTTTGGCTCCTCGATCCCGGCCGTCATGATCCCGCGCGGGCGGTGGTATTTGAAGCTGCGGCCGACGAGGCCGACGCCATTGGCGAGCAGCGCGGCGGCGAGCGTGTCGCCGGGGCGGGCATGATAAGTGTTGCCGTCGAAGGTGAACGGGATCGTCTCGTCACCCGTCGCGCTGCGCGAAGGACCGCTCATGGCAGCGCCTCCGGACCGATGGCTTTGACGGCACGGATCTCGTGCGTCACGCGGTGGCGGGTGAGCACCATCCACGCGCGGCAGCCATATGTGTGGCGCCAGATTTCATCGTCAAGGCCCATCGGATTGGCGCGGGTGTAGAGCGCCTGCATCGCGGCGTGGGTATCGCCGGCGGGATCGACGACGGAGTCGGTCGTGCGCTCGTAAGTAAACTCGGTCTGGGCGCGCGGGCCGCAGTGGGGACAGGTGATCTGGTACATCGCGTTGCCCGTCTCAGCGGTGGTTCGGGAAAGGACCGACGGACGTTTCGTCGATCGTGGCGCCGGTCATGAATCGTTCGAGGCTGAAGGGCGCGTTCAGTTCGTGCGGCTTGCCAGTGGCGAGCGTGTGGGCATACGTCCAGCCCGAAGCGGGCGTTGCCTTGAAGCCGCCGTAGCACCAGCCAGCGTTGAGATAGAGCCCGTCGATGGGCGAAGGACCTATGATCGGGGAACCATCGAAGCTCATGTCGGTCACGCCCGACCAGGTGCGCAACATCCGGAGACGCGAGAGCGCGGGCATGCAGGTGACGGCCTGCGCGATGGCATGCTCCTTGATCGTCGGCTGGCCGCGGCGGGCATAGCTCGGCCAGTTGTCCGGATCGCCGCCCATGACGATGCCGCCCTTGTCGGACTGGCTGACGTAGAAGTGGAGCGACTGCGACATGATGACCGACTGCACCATCGGCTTGACGCCTTCGGTGACGAGTGCCTGCAAGGTCTGCGATTCAATCGGCAGGCGCAGGCCGGCGAGGCCCGCGACATGGCCACTGTGGCCTGCGACGCAGATGCCGGTGCGGCCCGCGAGGATGCGGCCACGCGTGGTCTCGACGCCGGTGATCCGATTGCCGTCCTTAACGAAGCCGGTGACCTCGCACTTCTGGATGATATCGACCCCCAGCGCATCGGCCGCGCGGGCATAGCCCCAGGCGACAGCATCGTGCCGCGCGGTGCCGGCGCGCCACTGAATCAGCGCGCCGTCGATGGGGAAGCGGGCGCCCCGCGAAAGATCGAGCAGCGGCTCGATCTTGGCGATCTGCTTCGGGGTGAGCAGTTCCGCGTCGATCCCGTCGCAGCGCATGGCATCGCCGCGTTCGGCAAGCTTGATCATGTCGCCATCGTTGTGGCCGAGGAACATCGCGCCGCGCGGGCTGAACATGACGTTGTAATTGAGATCGTCGCTGAGATTGTGCCAGAGCTTGAGGCCGAACTCGAAGAAGTTGTGCAGCTGCGGCAGGCGGTAGTTCGAGCGCACCAGCGTAGTGTTGCGCCCGACATTGCCGCCGCCGATCCAGCTCTTCTCCAGCACCGCGACGTTGCGGATGCCGTGCACCTTGGCGAGGTAATAGGCGGTGGCAAGCCCATGCCCGCCGCCGCCGATGATGATGACGTCATAACTCGCGCGGGGCTCCGGATCGCGCCACGCCGGTTCCCAATGCTTTTGCCCGTTCAGCGCGCCGCGCAGCAGGCTGAAGGCGGAATAGGGAGTCTTCATGCGGCTTGAGGGGCCTGCCAGCCGCGCTGTTCGCGCCAATCCGCGCCGATGCCGTCAAAGCGCGAGAGGCTGAGCTTCTTGATGTCGGTGAAGCTGCACTGCCCGTCGACGACAAGATCGCGCACCGCGTGGCCCGAGGCGGGCGAGAGGCCGAAGCCGACGCCGGACATGGTGATGACGGTGACGTTCTCGGGGTCCTTCATCCGGTCGATGATCGGACGGCCGTCGGGCGTGTTCTCGACGATACCGGCCCACGAGCGGATCACGTTGAGATGCGCGGCCTTGGGGAACAATTCGGCCACGCGCCGCGCGAGGTTGCGCGTGAGCGGCGAGGACGGACGCGCGGGCGGGCCTGCCTCGAAGGTTTCGAGCCATTCGTGCGGGCCGCCGCCGTAAGCGAGATTGCCGCGCAGGGTCTGGCGGCCATAGAGGCCGTTCCCGTCGACACCGCCGATGGGCATCATCGGGGCGGGTTCGGTCACGATCATCTCCGCGCGTGCGGCGGCGAGCGGAACTACGACTCCGAGCTTGGCCATAAGGCCCTGAATCTGCGGGCCAGCCGCGACGACGACCGCATCGCATTCGTGGCGACCGCTGGTGGCGTGGACAGCGACGACCTTGCCGCCTTCGGTCTCGAACCCGGTGACGGGGTTGTGCTGGTAAATGCGCCCGCCAAGGTCCTGCAGCGCCCATGCATAGGCCTGCACGCTGCGCTGTGGGTTGGCGTGGCCCCCGAAGCGGTAGTGCATCCCGCCAAGGCAGTTGTCCCCGGCGAGCGGCACCATACTGCGCACCTGATCGCCATCGAGCAGATCGACACGGTAGCCCATGTCGTTGTTCATCTTGGCGAGATAATGGTATTGATTCAACTGCTTGGGGCTGACCGCGATGACGAGGCGTTCCTGCTGGTGCTCGGTGGGATAGCCAAGCAGTTCGTCCATGTGCGGCCACATGCGCTGCTCTTCCTCGAACAGCGGGCTCTGGTAGTGCGAGGCGCCGCCGCCGTTGCGACCCGAGGCTTCCCAGCCGACGATGCCCTTGTCGAGCACCGTCACCTGCGCACCGGACCGAGCGAGCCACCAGCCGGCGCTGAGGCCGGAGACACCGCCGCCGACAATGACGACTTTCATACCAGCCGCAGTCCCGGCGATCTTCGCCATGGTTTCCTGCGGGGTTTCCTTCGGAGTGGGCATACCGACGTAGGTCATCTTAGAGGCTCCACCCTTCGGCAATGGCAGTCTGGTGCTCGCGCTCGCGCGGCGTGTCGATGTCCCGGTAGGGCACCCATTGCGTCGGGATGCCGAACCAGACGTCCCACCCGGCGCGCATCTCTTCGCTTTCCTCCCAGTCCGCGAGGATGCGCAGCGGCAGCGGGCGGACCGGCGCGCGGTGCGTGGCAAGCGGAACCGAGCCGAAGGGGCCGTCTGCTGCCATCGCCAGCATCATCGCCACCTGATCCCGGCAGCGGCGGCCTTGGCACACACCCATGCCGGCGCGGGTGAGGCGCTTGATCTGATCCGGGTTCGGCGGGCCGTCCTTGATCAGCGTATCGAGCGAACGGGCCTGCATCGGCGCGGGGCGCTCGAGGTAACGCGGGGGCTGGACGCCGAGCAGGTCGGCGCGGGTCACTTCCTCGCACTGGCAGACGATGGTGTCGGGTTTCGAGAGCGCGCCGAGTTCACGCGCCCATTCCATGCGGTATTCGACATGGTCGAAGCCGGTGTCAGCAAGGCCGGCGCAGTCGCCGACGCAGGTGACGCCCTCGTTTTCGCCCGGAATATAGCCGCCGCGCGCACCATCAAGCACGCGCTTGCCGCCCATCGCGTCGATCAACTCGATCGAAGGGACAAGGCCGATGGCGAGGACGATCGTATCGACCGCGATCTCGGCACCCGAACGCAGGCGGACGCGCTCTACGCCGTCGATACCGCCGATGGCCTCGGCTGGGGCGTCTTCGAGAAAGAAGGGAATCTGCGCGGCGCGGACGGCTTCGGCGAGCGCGGCATCGCCCTGCGGCGCGCTGCGCACTTCGACGAGGCCGGCGACCTCGACGCCCTTGTCGCGCGCCAGCAGCGCGGTTTCGAGCGCGAGATCGTGGCTGCCGACGATCAGGATGCGCTTGCCCGCGAAAGCTTCGTAATGTGCGAGCAGGCGTTCGAGCGCGGCGGCGCCCATCACGCCGGGCTGGTTCCAGCCCGGGAAACCGATGGCGAGATCACGCGCGCCGGTGGCGAGGACGAGTTCGTTGTAGCCGACGATCCAGCCGCGATCCTTGTCCGCCAGCGCGACGACGCTTTCCGGAAGTCCTGTCATGCCGGGGCCATTGCGATAGACGCCCCAGGCGCTGGTGCCGAGGAGCACTTCGACACCCGCTTCCATCGCGGCCTCAAGCTGCGGCTCGCTCATGAACACGGTCTCGAGCATGCGCACAGCGCTCTGCGTGGCGGTGGTCATGCGGCCGCCGAACAGCAGCGGCACGTCGTTGCCCATCGCCGCGCCCGGGATCGGGTTCTCGTCGACGAGGAGCACCGACTTGCCCTCCCCTGCCCCGGCGAGCGCGGCGGCAAGGCCCGCAGGCCCCGCGCCGACGACGACCATGTCATAACGCGCTTCGGGCGCAGGGAGCTTCGTGCCGATCGCGTGGGGATCGGTGCCGTTGTTCAGGTGCATGGTTCAGACAGCCTCTAGTGCCTGGGAAAGGTCGGCGATGATATCATCGGCGTGTTCGAGCCCGACGGACAGGCGCATCGTGCCGTCGGTGATGCCACCCGCGAGACGCCCTTCGCGCGGGACGGCATAATGGGTGGTCGTCGCCGAATGGCAGATCAGCGTTTCCGATCCACCGAGGCTGACCGCGAGCTTCAGGAGCTTCAGCGCATCGAGCATGCGGAAGGATTCTGCTTCGCCGCCGTGGAGGTGGAACGAGAAGGTCGAGCCCGCGCCCTTGCACTGGCGGTCATAGACCGCCTTGGCCGGGCTGCCTTCGGGCAGGAAGCCGAGATAGGTGACGCCCGCGACCTTGGGATGATCGCGCAGGAACTCCGCCACCTGCCGCGCATTGCTCATGGCCCGCTCGATCCGCACGGCGGCGGATTCGAGGCTGCGCACGACGAGCCATGCCGTGAACGGATCGAGATGGTTGCCCCAGGTGGTGCGCAAGGTGCGCAGCTGGTGGATCAGCTCCAGCCTGCCGCTGACCCCGCCCGCCAGCAGGTCGCTGTGCCCGGCGCAGTACTTCGTGAGCGAGGTCATGCACAGGTCGACACCATGCTCGATCGGACGCTGCGCGAAGGGACCGAGCAAGGTGTTGTCCACCACGACCAGCGGCCGCCGCCCCGTCTCGCGGCCGATCTCGTCGGCAACCGCGACCATGAGGTCAAGATCGACCATGGCAGCAGTCGGATTGGCCGGGGTTTCCGCCACGATCAGCGCCAGCGGCCCCTTGGCCAGCGCAGCCCGGGCAGCAGCGCGCACGGCATTGGGATCGCAGCCGTCGGTATAGGTTTCGACGTGGGTGCCAAAGCCCGGCATCACCGAGCCATAAAGCATGTCCACCCCGCCATAGATCGGGCGGCCATGGAGAACGCTGTCACCCGGCTTCACGAACGTGAGCGCGATGGAGGAATGCGCTGCCATCCCTGACGAGAACGCGGCAGCCGCCTCCGCCCCGTCAATCGCGGCAAGGCGGGATTCCAGAATGTCGAGCCCCGGATGGCCAAGGCGCGAATAGATATGTCCCTCACCCTTCTTCCCCGCCAGCGGCCCGGTGCCGTCGAAGAACGCCTCGTGGACGTCCTTGGCGTGCTGGGCGCTGGGGTAGATGAAGGTCGAGGTCAGGTAGACCGGCGGCTTGACCGCGCCGAGCGCCTCGGCGGGATCATAACCGAAGGCGACGGCGAGGGTTTCGGGGCGTAACCCCTTGAGAGAATCAGCGGCCATGCGTCTCGACATACTTGCGGGCGGTGTCGCAGTACCAGTCGGTAAAGCGCAGCGCGAGCATCTCGGCCTCCTGCGAATAGGGACCGGGGACGTAGCCGGGGCTGTTCACGCCGAGCTGATTGTTTTCCGCCAGTTCCTTGTCCTGCAGGTTGGTGCGCGTCCACAGGTCCGCCAGTTCCTCGACCGAGTAGTCGACGCCCTCTACCGCATCCTTGTGGACGAGCCACTTGCCGGTCACCGCGGTCTCGTGCGGACCGATGGGCATCGCGCTGAACATGAAGGTGTGGTCGGCGGTCGAATGGGTGAAGCAGTGCGGATCGACGGCAAGGCGCATCGAACCGATATCGCCGCCATTGAGGTCGCACATCAGCTTCTTGACGAGATGCTTGCCGTCCATCGACAGCGAGACGACCTGCGGATTGAGCTGGAAGCGCGCGAGCTGCCACCACTCGCCTTCGATTGCCTCGGTGGCAAGCCCCACGGCGGCCATCGTTTCGTGGAAGGTCTGGACCTGGGTATCGCCATCGATCTCGAAATGCTTCGACATGCCGACCGGGAAGGTGCGGGCCAGTTCCGGGTGACCGGTTGCGCAGTGATAGCACTCGCGCCCGTTCTCCATCACCAGCTTCCAGTTGGCGTATTCGATGATCGTGCTCTCGAACGCGAGCTTGGCGTTCTTGAGGTCATGCGGCGCGAGGTACTCCTCGAGCCGAAGCGCGAACTCGTTGAACGGCGGCGGATTGTCGTCGAAGCAGATGAACAGGCAGCCGGCGACGCGTTCGAGCTGGATCGGGCGCAGGCTGTGGCTCGCCTTGTCGAAATCGGCTTCCATGCGCATGGCGGACAGCAGCGAGCCGTCGAGCTCGTAGGTCCAGCGGTGGTAGGGGCACACGATCTTGGGCGCCGCGCCCTTGCCGGCGGCGCACAGGATCGAGCCGCGGTGGCGGCAGGTGTTGTGAAAGGCGCGGATCTCGCCGTCGCGGCCCTTGACGATGAGCACCGGCCACTTGCCGACCATCTGCGAGATGTAGCTGCCGGCCTTAGGCAGCTCGCACTCGTAACCGGCCATGAGCCAGCTGGTGCCGTAGATGGCGGCCATGTCGAAGTCGAAGACCTCGGCGTCGTTATAGAGAGCCTGGGGGAGGCAGTGGCCTGCCGGCCGCTGGTCCAGAAGCGAGCCGATCCGGCTGAGGTCGATCATGTGTGGGTTGTCCCGATGAGACGAGGAACGAATATGCCATCGGGTGGACCAAGCAGGCCAATGCAGCCAATCGGATTTCCTTATGCCGCCATGGAAAATTGACAAAAAGGCATGGCTCGCGGGCGCCGTGAACGCCCATACGGCACCGGCGGATGGTTACGATTTCGTCCAATTTCGAGCAAATTTCAGCAATATCAGTGCTTTGTGCGCGTGCGCAAACCTATGCACGGCAAGGAGGACCAAAAAGCCACAATCGCCCGCGACGTTGCAGCGCCGCAATCTTGGGGTGGATTTAGGCCTTGCTTTGACCTAGGCTTGTCCAAACGCGACGATGAGCGTGCTGAAAACGGGGAGTAAAATCAGGGAATTGCCTGCTCGGGGATGGTTCGGCCGGATGAGGCAGAACCAGTGAAAGCGGCCAAGTGAAGTGCCCTTCACACAGTTTCCTGCAGGATGTCTCTGATCCTTTCCGCGACATGCACGCGCCGTCGGCGTGGTTTTGAGGGCCCCGGTCAGGTGCCGGGCGGGAAATGAGAAAGATGGGGGTACACATGAAATCACGGTTTATGTTGTCGTGCGCTGCTGCTGCAGTCGCGCTCGGCTCGGGCGAACTGGCGCTGGCGCAGTCCGCGCCGCAGGCCGAGGCCGACTCCACCAGCTCCGATGTGATCATCGTGACGGCGCAGCGCCGTGACCAGTCGATCCAGGACGTGCCGCTGACCCTGCAGGCGTTCAGCACCGACACGCTGAGCAAGCTCAACGTGACGTCGATCGAAGGCCTGCTCAAGTACACCCCGAACGTCACCTTCTCGAACAACGGTCCGGGCCAGGGCGCGATCTTCCTGCGTGGTCTTTCGGCGGGCTTCGCAGGCCAGCAGTCCTCGGCGACGATCGGCGGCTTCCCGAACGTGGCCGTCTATCTCGATGACCAGGCGCTGCAGTTCCCGGCGCGCAACGTCGACGTCTATGTCGCGGACATGGAGCGCGTCGAAGTGCTCGAAGGTCCGCAGGGCACCCTCTTCGGCGGCGGCGCGCAGGCTGGTGTGGTTCGCTACATCACCAACAAGCCCAAGCTGAGCAAGTTCGAAGGCCGCTTCGAAGGCAGCTTTGGCGGCACCTCCGGTGGCAGCACCAACGGCTCGTTCAATGCGATGATCAACGTGCCGATCATCGAGGACAAGCTGGCGGTTCGCGTGGTGGCCTATACCGATCACCGCGGCGGCTACATCGACAACAAGTTCTCGACCTTCACGCGTCGGCCGACTGACCTTGGTTCGTACTACCTGTCGTACCAGGGCAACGGCAACCAGCTGACCCCGGACCAGCAGAGCCGTCAGGGCCAGTACAACAACCAGGCTCTGGTTGAAGACAACTTCAACCCGGTCGACTACACTGGCGCGCGCGCGGCGCTGGCCTGGCAGGTCACGCCGGACTGGGATCTGCTCGTCACGCAGGCCTATCAGAAGCTCAAGTCGCGCGGCACATTCGCCGTCCAGACCTACACTTATGACTACGCGCCGCTGACGGGTCTTTCGTCGACGCTGTTCTCGCCCCAGTACAACGAGGACGATTACTGGAACACCGCCTGGACGCTGAACGGCAAGGTCGGCGACTTCAAGGTGGTCTACACCGGTTCGTACCTGACCCGCCACATCACGCAGCAGGGCGACTACACCAACTACGCGCGCGCGACCTACGGCATCTTTTACCAGTGCACCGGTGCCGGCAACTACTACTGGAACGTCGGCGCGGCGCCCTATTGCTACGAGCCGAACAGCTACTGGAAGGACAAGGTCCGCAATACGCACGAGAGCCACGAAATCCGCATATCGACGCCCGACACGGGCCGGATCCGGGCCATCGTCGGTGGCTATTACGAGAACTTCAAGATCCAGGACGACATGAACTGGGCGTACAAGACCATTCCTGACTGCGGCCTCGACTTTGTACCGGCAACGGCGGCACAGATCGCTGCTGGCGCGGCTCCGAACCCGGTCTGCCTCGGCCGCGTTGCACCCAACCCGAATGCCACACTCAATCGTCCCGGCCCGCGCGATATCGGTGATGCTTTCGGCCAGGACATCACCCGCGGCTACAAGCAGTATGCGGCGTTCGGCTCGGTCGATTTCGACATCACACCGAACCTGACCCTCACCGGCGGAACGCGCTACTACTACTACGACAACTACCAGAAGGGCTCGGTCTACTCGTCGTTCAGCGCATCCTGCTATCAGGTGGCCGTTTGCACGACGGGCTCGAACCTCGACGCGCTCGGCCTGAAGACGACCTATAAGGGCTTCCGTAGCAAGGGCACGATCACCTGGAAGCCGAAGCCGGGCACGCTGCTCTACTTCACCTATAGCGAAGGTTTCCGTCCGGGTGCGTTCAACCGCGGTCCTTCGGCCCGCGTGCAGGATCCGCGCCTGCCGTTCATCGGCGCCGACGGCAAGGGTTCGGTGACCAACACCGGCAACGGACGCAACTTCCAGCTGCTGGTTCCCGCCGCCTATGCGCCGGACAACCTGATCAACTACGAAGTGGGCCTCAAGACCGACCTGTTCGACCGCAAGGTGACCTTCAACCTGTCCGGTTACATCATGCAGTGGAAGAACATCCAGATTGGGTTCTTCAACCCGGCGGCCGGCTTCGGCAACACCGCGTTCGCGACCAACGGTCCGAGCTACAACATCAAGGGTGTTGAAGCGCAGATCTTCGCGCGTCCTTATGAGGGTCTGACGATCAACGCTTCGGGAACCTACAATAGCAGCAAGCAATCCAACGCGCCTTGCTTCATCGCCAACAACCCGACGGCGTCGAGCTTCGGGAACTGCATTACCGAGCGCTTCGGCAACGGCTACGATCAGGCAGGCAACCCGCTGACTCTGCCCGTGCAGAGCCCGTTCGGCACCGTCGGCAGCATCACGCCGTTCAGCCCGAAGTTCCAGGGCAACATCCGCTTCCGCTACGAGTGGGCCGGCAAGAACGGGATGGACTGGTTCGCGGCGGTCGGTGGCAACTACATCAGCGCGCAGTTCAACCAGCCCGCGACCTATCCGGACGGTAACGTCCCGGGCAACGGCAACGTGGCGGGTCCGAACGGGATCATCGTTCCCGCAACGACCGTGCTGCGCTACAAGATGCCCGGCTATGGCCTTGTCGACAGCCAGATCGGCTTCACCAAGGACAACTGGACGGTTACGATCTTCGGCGACAACATCTTCAACTCGCACGCCTCGACGTTCACCAACTCGTCGCAGTACATCAAGACTTCGACGATCGTGCGTCCGCGGACCTATGGTATCAAGATCGCTGCCAAGCTGTGATCGGATACCGCTGAAGGAAAGGGGTGGCTCCGCAAGGGCCACCCCCATCCTTTCGGTGATGCAAGATGACGGACGGGCACGGTTGATGGACACGCATGGCGATGGCCGACAGGACCAATCTTAAATGGCCACCCAAGCAGACCTGACCCGCTCCATGACTGCCTCTCCTGCTGCAAATTCAGAAACATCGCTCGCGTCAAAGATCATGGCGCTGCATGCATTGCAGGCGAAAGACGATTATGCAGCCGCCGTCAGCGGCGCACGGCAGCTTCTCAAGACCGAGCCGAACAACCGCGATCTCCTGCTGATCGAGGCGCATTCGCTGCGCATGATGCAGCAGACCGACGCCGCGCTGGCCGCACTGGGCCGACTGGCAGCCAGCCATCCCCGTTTCAGCCAGATGCATCTGGAGCGCGGCCTGTGCCATGTCGCCCGCCGCGATGCGCCTGCTGCGATATTCGATCTGCGCGCCGCCGTGACGCTCAATCCGGCCCTTGCGATGGGCTGGCGCATGCTCGACGGGCTTTACCGCATGACCGGTGACATGCGCAGCGCCGAACTCGCTGCCGCGCATTTCGCCCATCTTGCCAGTATCCCGCCGCAAGTCGTTCAGGCCAAAGTCCTGTTTGGCGACGGCGAGATCGATGTTGCCGAAGATCTGATCCGGCGGTTCCTGCTTGAGGCGGGCGATCACCCCGAAGCGATGCGCCTGCTCGGCCAGATCGGCCACCAGCGCAATGTGCTCGATGACGCCGAGACGCTTTACGAAGGCGTGCTGGCGATGGTGCCCGATCATGACGAGGCACGGCACGAGTATGTGCAGGTGTTGATCGCGCGGCACAAGTTTCCGCAGGCGCGCGAGGCGCTGGAGCCCTTGCTGAAGCGCGATCCGCGCAATCACGCGCACCGCATCCAGGCTGCGACGATCAAGGTCGGCCTCGGAGATTTCGAGAGCGTGATCCCCGAATACCGCGCGATGATCGCGGAGATCGAAGGCGATACTCCTGACGCCCGCGTACGGCGTGCCGATCTCAACCTCTGGCTGGGCCATGCGCTCAAGACAGAGGCGCGCACGGCCGAGGCCATCGATGCCTATATGACGGCGACGGCAAACCGACCCGATTTCGGCGATGCCTGGTGGAGCCTCGCCAATCTCAAGACCTACCGGTTTTCCGCCGAGTCCATCGCCATCCTCAAGGAACAGCTGGAAAGCCCGACGATCGCAGATGTCGACCGCGTCCACGTTGCTTTCGCGCTCGGCAAGGCGCTCGAGGATGCGGGCGATTACGAAGGTTCGTGGGCCGCCTATTCGCGCGGCAACACGATGCACCGCGCCAGCAACGGCTACGTGCCCGAGGTGTTCGAGACCAACACGCGCGAACAGAAGCGGGTGTGCACCCCCGCCTTCTTCGCCGCGCGCGAAGGCTGGGGGCTGGATGATCCCTCGCCGATCTTCGTGCTTGGCCTGCCGCGTTCGGGTTCGACTTTGCTCGAGCAGATCCTCGCCTCGCATTCGATGGTCGAAGGTACGCAGGAACTGCCGGACATCCAGCGCATCGTCCACGAGTTGCAGGGCCGCGAGCTCAACTTCGACAAGCCGCTCTATCCCGGGTCGATGGCGGATCTGGACCGTGAGGCCGTCCGCAAGTTCGGCGAGCAGTACATCGCCGATACGATGCCCAACCGCATCCTTGGCCGGCCGTTCTTCATCGACAAGATGCCGAACAATTTCCGGCACGTCGGCCTGATCCACCTGATTCTGCCGAACGCCAAGATCATCGATGCGCGGCGCGATGCGATGTCGTGCTGCTTCAGCAATCTCAAGCAGCTTTTCGCGCAGGGGCAGGAATTCACCTACGGCATCGAGGACATCGCGCGCTACTACAAGACCTACGTCGAGCTGATGGACCACTGGGACACCGTGCTTCCCGGCAGGGTGCTGCGCGTGCAGCACGAGGATGTGGTAGACGATCTCGAAGGCAGCGTGCGCCGCATTCTCGACTACTGCGGCCTCCCGTTCGAGGAGGCCTGCATCGAGTTCCACAAGACCAAGCGCAGCGTGCGCACGCCGAGTTCGGAACAGGTTCGCCAGCCGATCTTCCGCGACGGGCTCGACCAGTGGAAGAAGTTCGAACCCTGGCTCGAACCCCTGCGCGAGGCGCTGGGACCCGAGCTGGCACCACGATAAGACATCAGGAAAAGGGACAGGATCGGCCAATGGCAGCGATAGGCGCAACGGCAGCCCCGGCGGGCGAGGAGAATGCTTCGGTAGCGCTGCGCTGGTACGTGCTGTTCATCATGATGCTGGCCTACACGATCAACATCGCGGACCGCTACGTGATGTCGACCGTGCTGGAGCAGATCCGGCTCGACCTGCACCTCAGCGATGGCGGCGTGGCCTTCCTCACCGGCGTGTCGCTGGCGCTGTTCTACGTCAGCATGGGCATTCCGCTTTCGTGGATCGCGGACCGCTACAACCGCCGCAATCTGCTGGCGATCTCGATCACCCTGTGGTCGCTGATGACCACGCTGTGCGGCCTCTCGCGCGGCTATATCGAGCTGCTGCTGGCGCGCATGGGCGTGGGCATCGGCGAGGCGGGAGGCACGCCTTCGTGCAACTCGATCATCTGCGACTACTTCCCCGCCGCGCGGCGCCCGATGGCGCTGACGATCTTCTGCCTCGGCGCACCGATCGGCGCTTGGATCGGCGCGGACATGGCGGGTGCGGTTGCCAATGCCTATGGCTGGCGCGCGGCGTTCCTCGTGCTCGGCGTGCCGGGACTGCTCCTTGCTTTGCTCATCATGGCAACGATCCGCGAACCCAAGCGCGGCTGCCTCGACGTGATCAAGAGCGACGATGATCCGACCCTGATGGACACGCTGCGCTTCTGCATGTCGCAGAAATCGGCGGTGCATGTGATGATGGGCAGCGGCGTCGGCGCGCTGTGGGGTTGGGGCCTGATGTGGTTCATCCCGACCTTCCTCCAGCGCACCTATCAGATCGACGTGGGCCAGGCCGGCGCGATCGTCGGGCCGATCCATCTCGTCATGGGCATCGGCGCCTCGCTGCTGACGGCGTGGATCCTGGCCCGCCCGTCCTACACCGATCCGCGCAAGATCGTGTACCTGCTCGGCGGCGTCACCGCCGTGGCCACGGTGCCGGGCATCATCGCGATCTACACGCACAACCTGACGCTGGCGACCGTCTCGCTCTGGCTGTTCATCCCGGGCATCTATTTCTACATCGGCCCCGCCTTCGCGCTCGGCCAGAACCTCGCGCCGCCGAAGATGCGCGCGATGTTCAGCGCGATCGCGCTCCTTATCGCCAACGTGTTCAACCTCATCGTCGCGCCGCAGGGCGTCGGCATGCTGAGCGACTGGTTCGCGGGTCCGGCGGGGCCTGACGCCAATTCGCTGCGCTCGGCGCTCCTCATCCTCGCGCCGACCGGGTTCTGGGCGGCGCTCCACTATTTCCTCGCCGCACGCACGATCGTCGAGGACCAGCAGCGGGCTATCGGTCATGTCTGAGCTTTCTCCCCTCCCCTCCTATATCAACGGCGAATGGGTCCTCCCCGCCACGTCCTCTGCGGTCTTCGAGGCGATCAATCCGGCGACCGAGGAAGTCTGTGCGCGCGTGGCGCTATGCGGGCCTGACGATGTCGACAAGGCGATGGCGGCAGCACGCGCGGCGTTCGACGGCTACTCTTCGATGAGCCTCGAAGAGCGCCTTGCCCTCGTCGAGAAGCTGATTGCCGTGTTCGAAGCGCGTTATGACGAGATGGTCACCGCGATCAGCACCGAAATGGGCGCGCCCTACGACCTTTCCTACAACGCGCAGGCAGAATGCGGGCCCGGTCACCTCAAGGAAACGGTCAAGGCCGCGCGCGAGATGGTGTGGGAACGTCCGCTGGGCGGCCGCGGCCGTCTGGTGCACGAAGCGGTCGGGGTCTGCGCGTTGATCACGCCGTGGAACTGGCCGATCAACCAGCTGGCCGCCAAGATCGGCCCGGCGCTCGTCGCGGGCTGCACGATGGTGCTCAAGCCGAGCGAAATCGCCCCGCTTTCCGCGCAGCTGTTTGCCGAATTCATCCACGAGGCGGGCTTCCCGGCGGGCGTGTTCAACATGGTCCACGGCACCGGCCCCGGCATCGGCGATCACCTGACCAGCCATCCCGAAGCCGACATGGTCTCGTTCACCGGCTCGACCCGTGCGGGCATCCAGGTGGCGAAGTCGGCCGCCGAGACGGTCAAGCGCGTCAGCCAGGAACTCGGCGGCAAGTCGGCCAACGTGGTCTTTGCCGATAGCGGCCTCGAAGCCGCCGTCACGCGCGGGGTGCGCCACTGCTTCGGAAACTCGGGCCAGTCCTGCAACGCGCCGACGCGCATGCTGGTCGAAGAAGCGGTCTATGACGAAGCCGTCGCCATAGCCAAAAAGGTGGCCGAAAGCGTTACGCTGGGCGATCCGATGGAAAAGGGCCCGCATATCGGCCCAGTCGTCAGCAAGGTGCACTACGACAAGATCCAGCGTCTGATCGAGGCAGGTATTGCCGAAGGCGCTACGCTCGTAACCGGCGGTCCCGGCCGCGCTGACGGCTTTGACCGGGGCTACTATGTGAAGCCGACGGTGTTCGCCAACGTGAACAACGACATGACGATCGCCCGTGAGGAAATCTTCGGGCCGGTGCTCGCGATGATCCCGTTCAAGGATGAAGCGGACGCAGTGCGCATCGCCAACGACACGCCCTATGGCCTTGCCGGCTACGTCCAGAGCGGCGATGTCGAGCGCGCCCGCCGCGTCGCCCGCAAGATCCGCGCGGGCAGCGTCTATGTGAACGGCGCCGGGCAGGACTACTGCTCGCCCTTCGGCGGCTACAAGCAGTCCGGCAACGGGCGGGAGTGGGGCGAGTTCGGCCTCCACGACTACCTCGAGATCAAGGTGATCAACGGCTTCGAGGCGGCATGAAGCTCGCCGATATCGAGACGTTTGTCGTCGGCAACCCGCCGCCGCATTTCGGCGGGCGCTATTTCGTGTTCGTCAAGCTGACGACGGCCTGCGGGATCAGCGGGATCGGGGAGGCCTATTGCGTCCCCTTCTCACCGCTCCTTGTGGCGAAGATGATCGAGGATGTCTTCGCGCGCTATGCAGCGGGGCGCGATCCGCACGATATCGAGAACCTGTGGCGGCGGGTCTATTCGAGCGGGTTCACCCAGCATTCCGACCTCTCGCTGATGGGCGTGCTGAGCGCGCTGGAAATGGCGTGCTGGGATATCGTCGGCAAGGCCGCGGGTCAGCCGGTCTACAAGCTGCTTGGCGGACAGGTGCACGAACGCCTGCGCGCCTACACCTATATCTATCCGCGCCCGGGCGACCAGACCGACGTCTACCATGATCCCGATCTCGCCGCGGAACGCTCGGCAGAGTACCTCGCCATGGGCTTCACCGCGCTTAAGTTCGATCCGGCAGGGCCCTATTCGGCGTTCGACGGGCGACAGCTTTCGCTGGAGGCGCTTGATCTGTCTGAGCGGTTCGCGAAGATCCTGCGCGAGGCTGTCGGCAGCAAGGCGGACCTCCTGTTCGGCACCCACGGCCAGATGACGGCGGCAGGGGCGATCCGGCTGGCGAAGCGGCTTGAGGCGGCCGATCCGCTCTGGCTTGAAGAACCGGTTCCACCCGATGCGCCGGAGGAAATGGCCAAGGTTGCGCGTGCGACCTCGATCCCCATCGCAACCGGCGAGCGGCTCTCCACCAAGTACGACTTTGCGCGGCTGCTCGATGCCGGCGGCGCAGCGATCCTGCAGATGAATCTCGGGCGCGTCGGCGGCTTGCTCGAGGCCAAGAAGATCGCCGGCATGGCCGAAGTGCGCCACGCGCAGATCGCGCCGCATCTCTATTGCGGACCGGTGGTGGGCGCTGCCAACATCCAGCTGGCGACGGCAACGCCCAACTTCCTGATCCTGGAAAGCATCGAGGATTGGGGCGGCTTCCATACCGCGATCCTGAAGCAGCCGATCCGCTTCGAGGAGGGCCATGTCATCCCGCCGACGGAACCGGGCCTCGGTGTCGAGCTCAACGAATATGTGGCGCGAAACCATCCCTATACCGGGGATATGCTGCACCTCGAGATGACACAGCACCCGGTATTCTGATGCCAAGAATCCTATGAACGAAATGTTTGATTATATCGTGGTGGGTGCTGGCACCGCAGGGTGCGTGCTGGCAAATCGCCTCACCGAGGACGGCAAGTCGACCGTGCTGCTGCTCGAAGCAGGCGGCAGCGACCTTTCGATCTGGATCCAGATGCCGATCGGTTATGGCCGCACCTTCTTCGACCGCCGGATCAACTGGATGTATGATACGGAACCCGTCGAGGGCCTCGGCGGACGCAGCAGCTATTGGCCGCGCGGCAAGGTCATCGGCGGCTCGGGCTCGATCAACGCGATGGTCTATGTGCGCGGGCAGCCGCGCGACTTCGACGATTGGCAGGCGGCGGGCAATCCGGGCTGGAGCTGGAGCGACGTGCTGCCCTACTTCACCAAGTCCGAGGACTTCGACCGCTTCAGTGCACACCACGGGCGCGGCGGGCCGCAGCACGTGACCGAGATAACCCCGCACGTCCACCCGGTGTGCCACAGCTTCATCGAAACGGCGGAAGGCCTCGGTTTCCCGGTGACGAGCGATTTCAACGGGAGCAACCCGGAAGGGGTCGGCTTTTACCAGATCAACACGCGCGGAGGGTGGCGCGCTTCGACTGCCAATGCGTTCCTGCACCCCGCCCTAAAGCGCAAGAACCTGAAGCTGCAGACCAAATCGCATGCGACGCGTGTGCTGTTCGAAGGCAATCGCGCGGTCGGCATCGAATACCGGCGTGGCGGCAAGCTGCACCAGGTGCGGGCACGGCGCGAAGTGATCCTCTCCGGCGGCGCGATCAATTCACCGCAGCTGCTCATGCTTTCGGGCATCGGCGATGGTGCAGCATTGGCGCAGCATGGCATTTCCGTGCAGCAGCACCTGCCTGCCGTGGGCAAGAACCTGCAGGACCATCTGGCGGTCTCGTACTTCTACAAGGTTCGCACGGCCACGCTCAACGATGAGCTGCATCCGCTGCTCGGCAAGGCACAGGCCGCGCTGCGGTTCGCGTTCGACCGGCGCGGGCCCTTGTCGCTCAGCGTGAACCAGAGCGGCGGCTTTGTGCGCAGCGGGCCGGACGCGCCGAACGTCGATCTGCAGCTCTATTTCAGCCCGGTCAGCTATACCAAGACGCCCTTGGCCGCGCGCAAGCTGCTCAATCCTGACCCGTTTTCGGCGTTCCTGCTTTCATTCAATCCCTGTCGCCCGACGAGCCGGGGGCATCTGGAACTACGCTCGGCCGATCCGCTGGAGCATCCGCTGATCCAGCCGAACTACCTCTCGACCGAGAACGACATCGCCGAAGTGCTGGCCGGAAACCGCCTGCTGCGCCGGATCGCGCAGAGCCGCCCGCTAGCGGACATGATCACCGAGGAACTGATCCCCGGCCCCGAGGTGCGCACCGAGGAAGACCAGCTCGCCGATTTCCGCGAACGGGCGGATACGGTCTATCACCCGACCGGCACCTGCGCGATGGGGCCCGATGTGGCGACTTCGGTGGTCGATGCGCAGCTGCGCGTGCACGGCATTCAAGGCCTGCGCGTGATCGATGCCTCGATCTTCCCCAACATCACCAGCGGCAATACCAATGCGCCGACGGTGATGGTGGCGGAAAAGGGCGCGGCGATGATCCTCGAGGATGCGCGGCCGTGAGGTCAGCCGTTACCCCGTGAGATCGTCGGCCCGTGCTTGACACGGGCCTTGGCTTTCTACTTCGGGCGCCGCGCCGGAGGAACAGCCCAACCCCGTGTCAAGCACGGGGTGACGGGGAAAGATCAATACAAGCCGGGCCTTACCGGCGCACCACCACTTCGTAGCCCTGCTCTTCGGGTTCATCATCGACCATCTGCTCAGGGAAGCCGGTGCCGAGCACCTTGATGCCCAGCGGCTCCTCATAGCGGCGGATGATGTTGGGCGAATGTTCGCGCGGGCCGAACGCCGCTTCGCCTTCCTTGAACAGGCGCACGATCAGCGGCGACATTTCGACCGGCACGCCGGTTTCCTGCGCGATCTTGTCGAACAGGCCGACGTCCTTCGAGACGAGGTCCATCGTGAAGTTGATGTCGCGGCTGCCGTTGAGGATGACTTGGCTCTCGGTCTCGTGGACGAAGCTGTTGCCCGAGGAAATGCGGATCGCCTCGTAGGTCGTGTTCATGTCGAGCCCGACCGCCTTGCACACCGTCAGCGCCTCGGCGAGCGCGACAAGGTGCGCGGTGCAGAGGAAGTTGGTCATGACCTTGAGCTGCGAGGCGGTGCCCCAATCGCCGGTATGCAGCACGCGGCGGCCGAGCGTGGTCAGCACCGGAAGCACCCGCTCGAAACCGGCGCGCGGGCCGGCCGCGAAGATCGAGATATTGCCGGTGTCCGCGCGGTGGCAGCCGCCCGAAACGGGGCATTCCATGAACAGGCCGCCGCGCGCTTCGACCAGCGGACCAAGGCGCAGGACTTCGGCATAGTCGGTGGTGCTCATTTCCATCCAGACTTGGCCTGCGCGCATGACGGCAAGGAATCCGTCCTCTCCTTCGGCCACGGCAGCACTGGCGGCGGGCGACGGCAGGCAGGTGATGATCACATCGACCGCTTCGCCCAGTTCGCGCGGACTCGCCGCTTCCTTGGCGCCGCGTGCAACATATTCGGCAACGAGCTCGGGATTGAGATCGCGCACGGTGACGTCATGACCGTTGCGGATGAGGCTGCCCGCCAGCTTGCCGCCGACATTGCCGAGGCCGATGAAACCGATCTTCATTTGGGTCATTCTCCGGGGATCAGCACGATCTTGCCGATGTGCTTCTTTGTAAGGAATGCGCGCTGCGCCTCTACGATTTGCGAAAGCGGATATGTCGCGGCCACGACGGGGCGTATTTCACCGCGCTCTATGTAGCCGACGAGATTGGGGAATACCTCGGGTTCAAGGATCGTGCAGCCGTAGAGCGTCAGATCCTTGAGGTAGAGCGTGCGCAAGTCGAGTTCGGCTATGGGGCCGGATATCGCGCCTGCAACGCCATAGCGCCCACCGCGCTTCAGCACCTGCAGCAAGGCCGGAAAGCCTGCGCCGCCCGCCACATCGATCACCACATCGAAGTGCTCCTGCCCGAAAAGAGCGACAAGATCGGCATCGCGTGGTTCAACGCAGGCTGCACCCAAGGCGCGCACCCCATCGGCTTTGTCGGCGCCCGCCAGCGCGGTGATTTCGGCACCCCGGCGCTTGGCCAGCTGTACAGCGGCGGAACCGACCCCGCCCGAAGCCCCGGTGATCAAGACGCGTTCACCGGGCGCAAGCCCGGTGCGCGTGAGCATGTTCTCCGCTGCCGAATAGGCACATGGGAACGAGGCAAGCTCCACATCGGTCAGTGCTGTTTCAAGGGCGTGCGCGTGGGGTGCGGGGACGCGCGCGAATTGCCCGAAGGCCCCATCGACTTCGGAGCCGAAATAGGTCGCCGCGAAACGCGTAGCACCGCGGAATACCGGCTCCACCAGCACGCGCTGGCCAACGCGGGCGGGATCGACGCCTTCTCCCACGGCAACGATCCGTCCGGCGGCATCTGCACCCTGAATGCGCGGAAACTGCGGGACAGCGCCGGTCCAGCCGGAATCTTCGGTTTTCGCCTCGGCAAATCCGTCGCCGCCGCCTGCTTCTGTGGCCACCGTAACCGCCTTGGAATACCAGGCGGTGCGGGTGTTGATATCGGTATTGTTGACCCCGCAGGCACCGACGCGGATCAGCACTTCGCCCGGGCCAGGCTGCGGCACCGGTACGTCCATGCGGTGCGACAGGCACTCGAAACCGCCGCTGCCGGTGAGCAGCACGGCTTCCATCGTGGCGGGTGTTTCTGCCATCGAACCGCTCCTACCGCCCGTTCGTGTCGAGCGAAGTCGAGACACCTAGCGCCGCGCATGGTGTCTCGACTTCGCTCGACACGAACGGATGGGGTGTGTTTGGCATGGTGTTCAGGCCAGCGCCGGAAGTTGCGATTTGAGCCAGTCGAAATGCGCGTAGGACATGCCGCGATAGTCGTCCCAACCGCGCGCGGTCTTTTCCGCGACTTCGTCCGACAACACATTGAGCGGCTGGCCGCTGGCATAGGCGAGCAGCAGGGTCTGCGCGGCTTTTTCGAAGAAGTAGAGGTCCTCGAAGGCTTCGGCGACGGTCGTGCCGGTGCAGGTGATCCCGTGATTGCCCATCAGCAGCGTCTTCTTGCCCCCCAGCGCGGCGGCAAGACGCTCGCCCTCCTCCGCCTCGTCGGCAATGCCGCCAAAGCCCTGATCGATCGCCAGCCGATTGAAGAAGCGCGCCGTGTTGTTGTCGAGCGGCAGCATGCGCGGATCGGCAAGCGTGGCGAGCGCGGTGGCGTGCGGCGGGTGGCAGTGGATGATCACACGCGCGGCAGGGCACTGGCGGTGCACGGTGCCGTGGATCGTCCAGGCCGAGGCATCGGGCGCATCCGGGCGGTTCATCACGTCTGCATCATCGGCATCGAGCAGCATCAGGTCATCCGGCCTGATGCTGGCGAAATGCTGCCACTTGCGGTTGAGGAGGAACTGCTTGCCATCCGCCGAAACCGCCGCGCTGAAGTGATTGCCGACGGATTCGGACCAGCCCATCTGCGCGGTGATGCGGAACGCCGCAGCGAGGTCCTCGCGCAGCGCCGCGACTTCGGCCTCCGTCACTTGAAGCGGCCTTCGCTGGTGAGCGCGCGGTAAGTGCTGCGCATCTCGCCGCGATCGGCATAAGTCCCGCGCAGATAGCGCGCGCCGCTGGTGGCAGAATAGGCCTCGCGCCCGTGGACGATGCGGTGGTTGTCGAACACGATGCATTCGCCGGCATTGATGCGGAAGCGCATCAGGTACTTGTCGGACTGCAGCATCCGGCCAAAGCGGCAGAACGCGGGGTAATAGCGGTCGAGCACGTCCTGCGGCAGATCGAACACATCGGCCATGTGCTGGCTGATGGTGACGCCGGAAACTTCGCCATGCGCGTCGAGCTCGATCACACGCTGGCGCGAGCGGACGTCGTAGGTGTCGTGCTCGCAGTAGAAGGGCACTTCGGTTTCGGCGAGGAGCCTGAAGTCCTCGGGGTAAAGCGCGCGGAAGTCGTTCGCGACCGCCACGCCGTCGAGGAACAGGTTCGCCCCGCCCTCCACGCTGTTGGCGCGGCAGTGGAGGAACTGGACGCCAGGGGCCATGTCCTCGGCCGGGGTATCGGTGTGCAGCTCGAGCGCCTTGGCGGTGTAGGCAAGGTTGGTCGGCTCGATATGCGTCATCACGTCGAAGTATTCGCCGAAGAACGTCGGCCGCACGTGGCCCATCAGCTTGACCAAATCGGTCAGCGCCTCGTCGCTGTCGGGCATGTCGGTCACCAGCGCGACGCCTTCGACGATCAGCGCTTTCAGCCATTCGGCGACCTTGGCCTTGTCCGCCATCAGCCCGGCCTGCGGGAAGCGCGCGACATTCGGATAATGATCGGCATACCAGGCGCGGCGCGGCAGATCGGACGGATCGTGGCGGCGCTTGCCTTCGGCGTAGCTTGCCAGCCATTCGAGCGGGTAGCGGCTGGTGTGGTTCTCGCCGTCCCACGCGATCTCGAGCGCACCGTCCACCACTTCGGCGCGGCGGGGTCGCGGGGCAGCGTCCAGATGGAAGATATCGAACACCCGCTCGCGCGTCTGGCTGTCGAACGAAGTCGGGCAGTTGTCGCGCAGCCAGTAGTTGTTGAAATAGGCGGTCTTGCCGCCGGGAAGCAGGACTTCGAGCCCGGTGTCGGTCAGCGTGACCGGTGCGGTGGACGAGGTGGTCAGCGTCATTGTCTTCCCCCGCTGGGATGTGCGGCGGCCTGCCTGCCGCTCTCGATTGCGACTTTAGCCCGGAATGGACCGGCTCAGCAGTGCATCATCAAGAATCATATATCGTATCAATGCGTGTAATGCACTCGCATCGATGGATCAGGCGACGCCGAGCAAGTCTTCCGCCCAGGGCAGCTGCGCGAGGATCGGCGGCAGGCTTTCCCTGCGGATTGTCTCGCCGGCCAGGGTCGCTGTTTCCATGGCCAGATCGCCGAGTTCGCCGGCGCGGCTGACAACCTGGATGCGCCGGGCGAAGCGGGCGCGCGGCAGCGGCTCGATGCGCAGGTTCTGGATCAGCGCGGGCATCGCGGCGAGGCAGAGCAGCGAGGTGATGGACCAACCGATACCGAGGGCGACCGCGTTGAGCTGCTGCGGCACGATATCGACTTCGATCACATTGGGCAGGCGCAGCCGCATGCGGGTAAGCTGGCTTTCGATGCGCTGGCCCATGCCGGTATCAAGCGAATAGCGCACGAACGGCAGGCCCTCGGCCGCAGCGATGGGATCGGCAGCGCCGCGGAAACTCGGCGGGAACACCAGCACAAAGGGATCGTCGAGCACGTCGTGATGGACGACGCCTTCCTGCTTTTCGAGCACGCTGCTGCCGGTGATCAGCAGATCGACCCGCCGTGCAAGGAAATCCTGCTGCTGGTTGAGCGAGATGCCCGAGCGCACACGCCAGCGCGCGACGCGGGGCCCGAGCCGGCTGAGCAGCGGGCCGGTGAGCAGGATCGCAAGCGATTCCGCCATGGCCACGGTCACCTTGTCGATCGGCTGGTTGGCGCCTTCGCGCACTTCATCGACCATCGTGCGCGCAGTGGCGAGCAGGTGCGTCGCACGTTCGTAGAGCGCCCTGCCCGCGGGCGTCAGGCCGAGAGGCCGCAAGGTGCGGTCGAACAAGGTCGCGCCGATGCCCTGCTCCAGCCGCGCGATGGTCTGCGAGACGGCAGACTGGGTTATGCGCAGCTGCTGTGCGCTCGCGGTCATCCCGCCCAGCTCGACCGTGAGGACGAAGACTTCCAGCGCATGAAAATCGAACTCGGCGGGGAGCAGCATCAGCGCCTCACGATAAAAATGACTGAAGCGTCATATTATAAACTGTTATCGTAGGGCAAGAATGTTCGTGGGGGGCTTCGCGGATTGACGTAGATCAATGCGGGGCGCAAAATGTCCACATCGCAAGGGAGATACCGAGATCGCGCCCGATCGCCTCATCAACCGCCGCTGGCTGCCGCTGAACGCGTTGCGCGCGTTCGAGGCGGTGGGGCGGCATATGAGCTTCACCGCCGGTGCCCATGCGCTGACGGTGTCGCAAAGCGCGATGAGCCGCCATGTCTCCAGCCTCGAGGATCTCATCGGCCGCCCGCTGTTCGAGCGTGGGCCAACCGGCCTCAAATTGACGCCTGCGGGTTCGATCCTTCTCCCGGTCGTGAGCAAGTGCCTCGACCGGATGGAGCAGACGATCAACACCATCCGCAACAAGGATCTCGAAAGCCGTCCGATCCGGCTGCATATCCCTCCTTCCCTGCTCTATCAGAACGCACTGCCGCTGCTGGCGAAGTTCCACAAGGAGCATCCGGAAATCCGCATCGATGTGGTGACCTCGAATGTCACCGGCGCCCCCCGCGACAATGTCGACATGGCGGTGGTGTTCGACCGGCCCAATGTCGACGACAGCGTGGCCGATCTGCTGTGGATGGTGCGGGTCGCCCCGCTGTGCTCGCCCGAGACGGCAGCGGCGCATGTCGGAAAGAGCTTCGAGCAGTTCCTGCACGACAACGAGCTGCTGCACGTGAAGCTGGAAGGCGAACCGCGCGGGCTGCTCTGGTCAAGCTACGCCGCGCAGCAGCGCCTCGCGATCGAGACCAATGATGGCCTTGCGTTCGATACTGCGTTTTCGGCCGTGCGCTATGCGATCGGCGCTTCGGGCGTGGTGCTGGCGGATATCGACATGTTCGCGCAGGAAATTGCCAGCGGGCAACTGGTAATGCCCTATGACCGCGTTTCGGCGGACGGCTTCGGATACTATCTCAAGACCCACGCCGAAGACCTTGGCGATCCGGCAATCTTCCTGCTGCGCGAATGGATCATCCGGCACTTCTCCGGCGGAATGGGACGGGATGCCAATGCGCCGACCGAGATGGTGCCGGAGATGCGGGGCTAAGGGCTGCGCCGTCCCATTACATCGTCATTGCGAGCCCTTCGGCTGGCTGCTTGCAGCAGCCGCTCAGGATAAACTGCGCGAAGCAATCCAGGGCGGTTCTGCGCGGCTCTGGATTGCTTCGCTGCGCTCGCAATGACGAAGGTGTGGTCAGGGCGCCGGTGGCAGGTGCTTGAGCAGCAGCCCGTCCTGGTGATCCTTGACGAAACCCTTCCACGTCGGGTTCGCGCCGCCTTCACTCACCGCATCGTAGCGAGTGTCGTCGCTGGTCCACTTGGCGCCGTCGGACTCCTCTGACGGCACCGCAAGATACTCGGCCTTCGCTGTCTCGCCCTTCAGCTGCACATCGAGGAACGCGGTGATGAAGTGGAGCGCGATGGAGTTCACGCGGGGCTTTCGCCACATACGGTCTTCGAACCAGTCGAAGTCCCACACGGTGCCGCGCATTTCCGCCGGTGCAGGATTGGTGCCGATGGCATGGCCCGCACCCTTGAGCGCGAGCAACCAGCGGTCCGAGCCCTTGGCATCGCGGAAGATGGCGGCGGGGCCGGGATCGTAACCGACGGTGCGGTCCGCAGTACCTGCCACCACAAGGAGCGGAGCTTTGATGGCCGAGAGTCCATTCGCGCCCCATGCGGCCCAAGGCGCGCCGCCCGCGGGGGCGATAGCAACGACCGCCTTGATGGCAGGATCGTGGAGCGCGGCCGCGTCCGGACCGCCGCCGGTGTAGCGGTCGACCAATGCGGGGGGCAGACGCTTCACCGCAGGGCTCGCCGTATCAAGCTCGGCGCCCGCCACAGTCAGCGCGCCATAACCGCCGAACGAATAGCCGGCGAGCGCGATGCGTGTGGTATCGCCGAGCGGCCCGAGCAGGCCGCCGCGGATGCGCCGCAGCACATAGGTGATATCTAGCGGGCGGCGGATCAGCGTCGCGGGCGTCTGCGCGGTATCGGTGATGGCCGGATCGCGGTGGCGGATCGCAACGACGACAAAGCCCTTGGTGGCAAGGTTCTCACCCAGCCACGAGAGCATGACCGGATCGTTGTTGTAGCCATGCGAGAGCAGCACGATCGGATAGCCCTGCCCCGCCGGCTTGGCATCGGCGACCGCGAGCGCGGGCACGGTGAAGTAGGCAGGCGGCTTGGGCGGTTCGGAGACAAGGCTGGCACGGTAGGTGGCGCGGCGGTCCTTGGGGCCGACTTGCGCGGGATACCAGATGACCAATGGCATCGTGCGGTCGGCGCGGACCAGTTCACCCTTGGCCAGCGTACCAAGCGGATCGACCGCGCCTTTGTCCACCACCGTTTTCTCGATCACGCCCACCCCGTTCGGGCCGACTGCAGCAAGCGCAGGCGATCCGACTTCGGGAATGCTGGGCGGCGGCGCGGCCTCGGCTGGCGCGGCGGCGACCGACGACGCGCTGAGCATCGCGGCAAAAACGGACAGCGGCTTCAAGCGCGAATCATCCGCATGGCGCGATCGCAGACGCGAATGTCCGCGCAATCGGTGTGGTTATCCGGGGTTTCCCGATCATGTGCCGGGTTAGTCCTGTCCTCTCGCATGGCCCCTGTTACCGCATTTACCTTGGCGCGCGCTATCTTGTATTCGCATCCCACCTTGCGCTAGCTGCATTTGTCCGACCACGCACGCGTGGCTAAGGAGCGGGCGCCACCACACACGCCGCAATGGCAGGCAGGAGCAACCACGTGCCGGATCCGGAAACCTATGACCTGCTGATCGTCGGCGGGGGGATCAATGGCGCAGGGATTGCCCGCGATGCCGCCGGACGTGGGCTTTCGGTGCTGCTGGTCGAACAGGAAGACCTCGCCAGCCACACCTCCTCGGCCAGCACCAAGCTGATCCATGGCGGGCTGCGCTATCTCGAATATTACGAGTTCCGCCTGGTGCGCGAGGCGCTGATCGAGCGCGAACGACTGCTGGGCATGGCGCCGCATATCATCTGGCCGCTCGCTTTTGTGCTGCCGCAGATGAATTCACCGCGCCCCGCCTGGCTCGTGCGGCTGGGGCTGTTCCTCTATGACAACCTCGGCGGACGCAAGAAGCTGCCCGCCACCCGTACGGTCAACCTCGCCCGCTCGGCGCTCGGCAATGGTCTCAAGCCCGGCGCGAAGACGGCCTTCGTCTATTCCGACTGCTGGGTGGAAGACAGCCGCCTCGTCGTGCTCAACGCCCGCGATGCGGCGGAACGCGGCGCAAGGATCGAAACGCGCACGAGGCTGGTTTCTGCCATGCGGGAGGGCGCACTGTGGAAGGCCGAGATCACCGGCAGCGGCGGCACGCGGAGCGTGATGGCCAAGGGCCTCGTCAACGCAGCGGGTCCGTGGGTGGAAGACGTGCTCCAGCGCGCCGCCAGCGCCAGCCAGGACCGCGGCGTGCGGCTGATCAAGGGCAGCCATATCGTGGTGCCGAAGCTCTATGAGGGCGACCACGCCTTCATGCTGCAGAACCCCGATCGCCGCATCGTCTTTGCGATCCCCTACGAGCACGACTACACGCTGATCGGCACGACCGACGAACCGTGGCAAGGCCAACCGGGCAAGGCGCAAATCTCGCCCGAGGAAACCGACTACTTGTGCGAGACGGTGCGGCGCTATTTCGCACGCGAGATCCATCCGGCAGACGTCGTGTGGAGCTACGCCGGCATCCGCCCGCTTTATGATGATCATGCCGCGAGCGCGTCGGCGGTGACGCGCGACTATGTGCTCGATCTCGATGGCGGAAACGGCAAGGCCCCGCTGCTCAGCGTGTTCGGCGGCAAGATCACGACCTACCGCAAGCTGGCCGAACATGCGCTGGAAAAGCTGGTGCCGTTCTACCCCGGCGCCAAGGGTCACTGGACGGCCGGTGCGGATCTTCCCGGCGGTGACATTCCGGGTGATGACTTCGCGGCGTTTGTCGCGCGGCTTGCCGCCGCGCATCCGGACCTTCCCCGTCCGCTGCTGACCCGCCTCGCCCGCGCCTATGGCACCCGCGCGCAGGCGATCCTCGGAACCGCGCAGACGATGGATATGCTCGGAACCGACTTCGGCGGCGGGTTGACCCAAGCGGAAGTCGACTATCTGGTCGATCAGGAATGGGCGCGCAGTGCGGAAGATGTGCTCTATCGCCGCAGCAAGCTCGGCCTCCATGTGCCGCCGGGCACAGCTGAAGCGCTTGAAACTTATCTGGCGCGTAAAAACTTCTAAAATCGAAGGCCTGTTCGCTTAACCACTGTGTGCACCGCAATTCTGCGGTAGATGACGGCTGTGACGCTTGGGACACGACCAGCGACTTCATTATCGCTGCGAAATAGTCGGCATGGGCGTTTAGAAGGGATTCAGCAGGCACTGGCATTGTCGTAGCTGCCACTCAGCAGCGCGAGCCTTCTGCCATGCCCCGGTTCTCAGACCTGTCCGTCGTAACCCGCGCCGCCGCGAGCACCGACCCGTTCATCAGAGCCCTGCTTCCCGCCGACGCGATGTTCCGGGTAATCTGGTCGACCAAGGATGTCGGCGGTACGACGCAGATCAGCTACAGCTTCCCTTGGGCGGGCGGTGTCGCCAGCCAGTTCACCACGCCCTATGGCCGCGCCGAGAACACCGCCGCGGTCACCGGCGCGGTAAATGCCAATCAGGCGCCGATGATCGCAAAGGCCTTCGAGGCCTGGTCGAATGTCGCCAACATCAAATTCACACCCGTCACCGAGACCGCCGATGGAACGGTCGGCGATATCCGTATCGCCTTCTCCTCGGCGATCTCGGCCGGATACTGGGGCTATTCGCTCGGCGTCTCGGACGGACGCGCCAACGCGCACGGCGATATCTGGATCGACAAAGGCATCATTGGTCAATCCTTTGCGCCGGGCACCTACAACTACATGGCGATCCTGCACGAGATCGGCCACAGCCTTGGGCTCAAGCACACGTTCGAGGCGCCGAAAATCCCGGCGGGGTTCGACAACCAGCGCTATTCGATCATGTCCTATACCTCGCCCGAGCAGGTGTGGTGGCGCAATCCGGCGACAAGCCGTACCGAGTGGCTGATCAAGACACCGATGGTCTACGACATACTTGCGATCCAGAAGCTCTACGGCGCGAACATGACGTATCGCACCGGCGCCGATACCTACGCCTTCGACCCCGCAGCACCTTCGTTCGAGACGATCTGGGATGCCGGCGGGACGGACACCTTCAGCGTCGCCGCGTTCAGCCAGGGCTGCACCGTGGACCTCCGGCCGGGGGCCTATTCTTCGCTTGCCTATGACAGCGTCGCGCTTACCAACAACATCGGCATCGCCTTCAATTGCAACATCGAAAACGCGTTGGGCGGCAGTGGCGGCGATGCGCTGATCGGCTCGGAACTCGCCAACCTGCTCGATGGCGGAGCCGGGGCAGACAGGCTGCAGGGCAACGGCGGCGACGACATTCTGCGTGGCGGCACGGGCAACGACCAGCTCGACGGCGGCGTCGGCAATGACACGCTGAGCGGCGGTGACGGCGACGACGTGCTTATCGGCGGTGCCGGCAATGATCTGCTCGACGGCGGCGCCGGTACCGATACCGCCAGCTTCGCCGCAGTCAGTGCCTCCTTGCGGGTGAGCCTCGCCATCTCAGGCGCGCAGAACACAGGTGCGGGGAACGACACGCTGGTAGGCGTCGAAAACCTGATCGGCGGCACCGGTGCGGATATCCTGACCGGCAATGACGGCGCCAACCTGATCAACGGCGGCGGCGGGGCGGACCAGCTGTCCGGCGGCGGCGGCGCGGACATCCTCATCGGCGGCGGCGGACGCGACTCGCTGCAGGGCGGCCTCGGCGGCGACGTGTTCCGCTTTGCCGAACTGGGCGACCTTCCCGGCACCACCGCGACTACGGCAGACACGATCCTCGATTTCAGCAGCAGCCAGGGCGACCGCATCGATCTTTCCGCAATCGACGCGGTCAAGTCGACCTCCGGTGTGAACGATGCTTTCACCTGGATCGGCAACGGCGCCTTCACCAAAGTCGCCGGGCAACTGCGCTATGTCGTGGCCAGCGGCGTCGGCCTCGTCAGCGGCGATATCGATGGCAACGGCGTGGCCGATTTCGCGATCCGGATCGAGAAAGCTCCTGCCCTCACCGGCCTCGATTTCATCCTCTAGTTCCGAACAACCTTGAGCGGCACGCCCTGATAGGCAAGGCCCGGCAGCAGGCTCTCCTGCTTCATGATCACGCTGCCGGCGCCGACATGCGCGCCCTCGCCCACCACGCAGCCGTAGAGCGGCACGGTCCCGGCGCTGATCGTCGCGCCCGCCATGATCCGCACCTTGTCGACCTTGAGCACGCGGTCCTCGAAAGTGTGCGCCTGGAAGAACGCCGTGACCGTCGCCCCGTCGCCGATCTCGATCATGTCGGGATCGACGACTTGCGAGAACTGCGGCCCGAGCACCGCGCGCTTTCCGATCTTGAGGCCCATCAGGCGCAAATAGAGCGTCAGCAGGAACGTGCCTTCCAGTTGCTGCAGGATCGCATTGGCATAGCGCGCCCAGGCGACGAAGACGAAGTCCCACCGGCTCGCCCAGCATGACCAAAGCGCGTGCTGGCCGGGCTTGACACGGCCCATCAGCGTCCATTTGAGCACGGTCACCGCCAGCAGCAGCGCGAGCAGCGGGGCCAATGTCGCCAGCGGAATGATGATCAACGCGAACTCGAGATTGGTCGCTTCCGGCGCGCCTTCGACCAGCAGCTTGTACCACAGCACTGTCGCCAGCAACGGGCCGACCGGCAGCACGAAGCGCAGCAATTCCCAGAACACGCGGTTCCAGTAGCGGATCGGCGAGGGATCGTGGGTCAGACTGCGGTCCATCTCGACCACCTGACGGCGCGGCAGATCGAAGCTCGGACGGCCGAAGCGCGATTGGCCGGCCGCGATTTCCTGGGAGTTTGCCACCGTGCTGATGCCGATCAGGATATCATCCGGCAGCACTTCCCCCGCCGGGATCACCGCATGGTTGCCAAGGAACGTGTTGCGGCCCAACACGATGGGCGCAAGTCGCACCGTGCCGCGCGAGATTTCCGGTCCGCCAAGGTAGATGCCATCGGCAAAGAAGGTCTCCGCGCCGATGGTGACGAGTTCGGGCGTCACGTCGAAGATCGTGCTGATCTCGCATTTTTCGCCGATGTTCGCACCCGCCAGCCGCAACCATTGTTTCCAGAACAGTGTGCCTGAAAGCCACTGGCCCGCGTTGAAGGTCGTCGCGGATTTGAGCCAGACGCGGATATAGGCAAGGCTCCAGCGGTCAATCACGCCGGGCTTGACGCGGCCCATCGCGCGCACCATCAGCGCGCTCCACACGAGGCTGACAGGGACGCTGATCACAGTCACGCCGAACACGACCGCGAGGACATGCGGATCGAGCTTGGGCTCGTAGATCCAGACCCAGATTTCCTCCGAACCGACCCCGAGGAGGCCGCACAGCAGCAGCGCGAGGAGCCCCGTCGGCAGTGCACCAAACATGGTGGCGACGCCCTCGGCCGCGAGCATGGCGAAGCCGTGGGTGACCGGATGGAGGTGGCGGCCATGCATGGTGAAGGCCGGTGCGTCCGGCGCCGGGCCGACGCGGCGGGCGGGTACGCCGTCCCACAGCTCGCCCGCTGGAATCGTGGTGCCCGGATTGATCACCGAGAGCGGCGCGATCACGCTGCCCGCGCCGATGCGGCAATCGTGCTCCACTGTCGCACGGGTTTGCAACGTGGCATCGGCCTCGATCACGATATGGCCGAACACCACATCGCCCCGGTCATATTCGGCGAGCCCGATATGCGCGTCCTGCCCGAGCGTCACATTGTCGCCGATCTCGAGCAGGTCCCAGCCGCCGCGATGGAGGTGCACGCCGCGATGGATATGCACGCCGCGCCCGATCTTTGCGCCCAGCAGCCGGAGCACGGCGTTCTGGAAGACAGTGCCGGACAGCATCGGCCAGGGAATCAGCCGCGCCGACTGGACAGTAACCCAATGCCGCAGGTGATAGGGGCTCCACACCGGTGCCCGCACCGCACGATAGCGCCCGATTGCGATCGCCTTGACCAGCAACGTGAAGCCGACCGACACCGGCAGGTATAGCGCGACACCGGCCACGGTAATCAACGGCGTCAGCAGCACGAAGCCGACGAGATCAAGCTTGTCGAACAGTGCCGGGAACAGTTCCCACGCCACCCACCAGCTGACCCAGCCGCCAAAGGCAAGCTCGCCGGCCAGCCATACCAGCTGCACAATGTTGGCGAGCAGCGGCTGCGCCTTGCCCTCGCGCTCCAATTCGGGCGCCTTATGCTGCGCAGCATGGGCAGTGGCCGCATTGGCCTCCTCGCCCATCGCGGCCAGCGCACGCACGGTGCGGGCGGAATAGATATCGCTGACTGTGATCCAGTCTGCCGCGCCGGCTTCGCGCAGCAGTGTGACGAGCAGCGCGGCGCTAAGGGAATCGCCGCCAAGGTCTTCGAAAAAATCGTCGTCGACCGACACGCCGCCCGGCCGCGTCAGGATATCGGCAAAGGCGGCGGCCAATGCGGTTTCGTGCGGCGTTGCGGGCGGTAAGATGTCGCGGTCCGGCAAGGTATCCGCCGTAAAGCTCATCGGCGGCAATGCGGCCCGGTTGAGCTTGCCGCCGACCGTCGTGGGCAGTTCATCGAGCAGGCCGATCCGGCGCGGCACCATGTAACCCGGCACGGTGCTGGCGAGCTGGGTGCGCAAGTCGTCGAGATCGAGCGCCGTGACGCCTTCCCCCGCCACCACATAGGCGACCAGTTCCGGCACCCCGCCTGCATCCTGCAGCCGCGCCGCCGCTGCGCGCACGCCGGGAAGTGCGGCCAGGCGGGCCTCGATCTCGCCCAGTTCGACACGGTAGCCGCGGATCTTGACCTGCGCATCGATGCGGCCGTGATAGAACAGGCTGCCGTCAGCTTCGCGGTGGACGAGGTCGCCGGTGCGATAGATCCGCCCGCAAGTCGGGTGGTCGACGAACTTTTCGGCGGTCAGGTCCTCGCGGTGGCGATAGCCGCGCGCAACCCCTGCCCCGCCCATGCACAGCTCGCCTTGCTCGCCCTCGCGCACCGGCTGGAGCGCATCATCGAGCACATAAGCGGCCATACCCGGAACCGGGCGGCCGATAGTGATCGGGCCGCCGGGCACGATATCGCCGCGCAGGCAAGTGACCGCGCATTCGGTCGGGCCATAGCCGTTGACCATCCGCCGCCCCTTGGCCCAGCGGTCCGCAATATCGCGCGGCAGGGCTTCGCCACCGACATAGAGCAGTTTGAGTTCAGGCAGGGCGCTTTCCGGCTCGCGGCAGCCGCTGCTGCGCAGCAACGTCGGCGGCGGGCAGAACACCGTGGCACGCTCGTTACGCAGCCATTCGACGATGTCGGGCCCAAGCCGCGCGGCTTCGTCGTCCATCACCACCAGCGTCGCGCCCGAGGCGAGCGCCAGCCAGATTTCCTCGATGGAACTGTCGTAGGCGGCGGACGAGCCTTGAATGACGCGATCTGACGGGCCGAGACCGAATTCGGCGAGATCGGACGCAACAAGGTTAGCGACGTTGCGATGTTCGACCATGACGCCCTTGGGCTTGCCGGTCGTGCCGCTGGTATAGATCACGTAGGCGAGCTGTTCCAGGCGGATTTCATCCGGCAATGCTGCGCCCGCAGGCGGCTCCTGCACCGCCAGCTCCGTCACTTGCAGCAGGGGCACCTCGCCCGCGACGGAACCGAGCCGCGCGGCACCAGCCGCATCGGTCAGGACCGCGACCGCATTGGCGTCTTCCAGCACTTCGGCAATGCGATCATCCGGAAACGAAGGATCGATCGCCGTGTAGGCCCCGCCCGCCTTGAGCACCGCGATCTGCGCCGCATAGAGCATTGGCGAGGTGCGCGGTAGCAGCAGCGCGACAATCCGCTCCGCCTCCAGCCGCGGCGCGAGATGGTGAGCGAGCCGGTCGGTAAGGGACACAAGTTCGGCATAGCTGATCGCCTGCCGGTCCGGCCGATTGCGCGCAGGCGGCACCTCGATCGCGGTCTGGTCCGGATAGCGGGCAGCGGCCTCCGCAAGGAAAGCGTGCAGCAAGGCAGGACGGACTTCGGGCGCGGTCAGCATCGCGCCCCTCTATCGCTGCGGCAATTGCGGTCAAGCCGGTGTTCGCCCCGATTCCGTGCAGGAAGTTCCCGTTGCCATAGGCCTCTTGAGGGACCCAGTGTGCAGTGCAAAGAGCATGTGGCAGCACACACTGCGGCAACCACCCTCCTCCGCACTGAGGGCGATCAGCTCCCGAAAAGCCGCTGCGCCGCAGCATCGCACAGCGCAACGCAGCGCTCGCGCGGGGTGCGCTGGTCCGAGAGGTAGAATTCGATCCACAGGCCATCAAGCACGGCAGACAGCAGCGCAATGCCATCCGCAAGCGGCAGCTTGCGCTCTCCTCCTGCGGCAGTTGCGCGACAAGCCGTTCGAGCAAATCACGCTGGCGGAAGTTGAACCGTGTGGAGACAGCCGCGAAATCGTCCCGGCTGCGCGCCAGCTGCCAGAACACCATCCACGCGCCGATAATGTCCGGCCCGGCCCAGTCGTCGGAGAAAACCGCGACGAAGTAGCGGTGCAGCGCCTCGCCTGGCGCGCCCTCACCGGGCATTGCCGCCGCTTCGAGCTGGATCAGCATGTCCTCGCAGAGCTGCTCGTAGGTTTCGAGCAGCAGATTGTCCGGATTGCGGAAATAGTGGCGCAGCAGGCCATGGCTGACCCCGGCTTGCCGGCAGATCTCGCGCCCGGTTGCGCCCTTGGCACCCAGCCGGGCGAGGCAGTTGACCGTCGCGGCGACAAGGTCTGCCCGGCGCACTACAGGCGAAGCCCGGCGGCGGCGCGGCGTTGCCTCCTCCCCAGGTGGGCTGGCCATGTTCATGCCGACCGCCTGGCAGCGCGTTGGCCAAGGAGGTAGACGACTGATCCACTGCCGAGAAGGATCGTGGTGAGACCGAGAATCTTGATCACGGCGAGCAGCTTGTTCGGCTCATCCGGCGCAGGAAATCCCGCCAGCACCAAGGCGGTCAGCGTCGTGGCGAAGCCAATGCAGGCGAATGCGGTCGAGGTGACGCGACCGCCCGGCAGGCGCGTGAGGGGCACGTCGCTCGGCACGCCCTGCAGCCGGATCACCGCGAGGAAGACGAGCGCGAACGGAAGAAAGGCGGCGATGATTCCCATGCTGACGAGCACATCATAGGCGCCTTTCACGCCAGTACCAGCCTGTCCAAGTATGCATAGGACTGCACCAAGCCCGCCCTGCACCAGGATGGCGACATAAGGCGTGCCCCATTTTGGGTGGACCTTGGCGAAAACGGGAGGAAGCAACCGGTCGATGCCGACTGCAAACGGGATGCGTGCAGCGCAGGAAAGAAAGCCGCTAGCCGCGCCCAGATTGCCAAGCGTGATGAGGAGCGCGAGGGGCACGACGATCCACCCTGCCCCCACTTTCTCAGCCGCCACCGCGCCTGCCTGAACGAGGCCCTGCAGCGTGTTGACCTCGCTCGAAGGCATCGCCAGCAGCACTGCGAACGTGCCGATGATGTAGCATGAGACGATCACCAGCCCCGCAATCGGCAGCGCGCGGGGGATGGTGCGGCGCGGGTCCTTGATCTCGCCGCTCATGAACGAGGCGGTCTCCGCGCCTGAAAGCGCGAAGGCGATCGCGGCCCACATGATCATGTGCTGCAGATCGAACACCGGCACGAACGATTGCGACGTGAACTCGGTTGCGGAACCGAACTGCGACCACGCGATTCCGCCCAGCACGATCACGATCAGCGCCGGCCCCCACATCCCGACCGCACCCAGATTGTGCAGCCAGCGTCCGAAGCGCATGCCGAAAATGTTGATCGCGGTGATGAACGCGAGGGCCGTCAGCGCAAAACCCATGAAGAACAGCGGATTGCCGCGCAGGAACAGCAGGCTCGTCCCGCCGATGTAGAGCGCATTGCCGGCATCGAAATAGAGCACGCTGGGGAAATAGGGGAGGTTCGAGGTGAAGTAGCTCCACCCTGCCATGAAGCCGACATATGGGCCAAATGCCTCGCGCGTCCAGATGTAGAGCCCGCCTTCCTGCGGGTAGCGCGAGGACAGCTCGACGATGGCAAGGACGAACGGCAGATAGAAGCACAGCAGTGCGCCCACCCAGACCACGATTGAACTTGGCCCGAAGGCGGCGGCGGTCGCGATCCAGCGCAGGCTGACGCCGGTTACGATGTAGAACATCGCGAGATCGGCAACGCCCATGACCTTGTGAGGCTGAGGCGCGCCGCCGGCCATCAGCGACGACCTTGCTTCTTGGTATCCTTGAGCACCTGCATCGCCGCGTTATGCCCCGGCGCCCCCGTCACCCCGCCGCCGGGATGCGCGCCCGCACCGCAGAGATAGAGCCCCTCGACCGGCGTCCGATATTGCGACCAGCGCGGCACCGGGCGCATCGAGAACAGCGCGCCGGGATGCAGGTCACCGTGGAAGATATTGCCTTCGGTCAGACCGTAGATCCGTTCCAGATCGAGCGGGGTGAGCATGACGCGGCCGATGATCAGTTCGCGCAGGTTCGGCATGTGGCGGCTGATCTGGTCGATGATCGTCTCCGCCAGCGCCTCGCGCTTCTCGTCCCAGGTGCCCTCACGCAGCTCGTAGGGCAGGTACTGGATGAAGCAGGTCAGCATGTGATGCCCCGGGGGGCACAGGCTGTCGTCGACGAGGCTGGGGATCACACAGTCGATCCACAGCTCGTCAGGCACATCGCCGAAGCGCGCGGTATCAGCGCAGCGCTGCGCGCCTTCGAGCGTCGGCGCGATGGTCAGCAGTGCCCGCTCCAGCGGCGTCGCGTCAGGACTGCGACCGATGACGGTCGGCTCGCCGGAAAGCGCGATGTTGAGCTTGGCCGCCGGGCCGCTCATCTTGATCGCGGCGATATCGCGGCGGAAATCGTCCGGCAGATCGGCCTTGGCCAGCAGCGCAAGGAAGGTGCGCTTGGGATCGGCGTTGGAGAGCACGACTTTCGCGCGCACCTGCCGCCCGTCGAGCAGCGTCACACCGGTCGCGCGGCCTTGGTAGACATCGATGCTGCCGACCGGTGCGCTGGTCTCGATCACCGCGCCGAAGCCGCGCGCGGAGGCCGCAATGGCGCCGGAAACCGCACCCATGCCGCCCATCACATGGCCGTTGAAGCCCTGAACCGCGTGATCGCCGCCCGCGAGCAGGTGGAACAGCAGCCCGACTGCCGAGCCCGGCTCGTAAGGCCCGCCGTGCTTGCCGTAGACGTTGTTGGCAAGGATCATCCGCTTGGCCGATTCGGACTCGAAGTGCCGGTCAAGGAACTCGCCGAGACTGCCGGTAAGGAACTGCACCATCTCGCCGATCTCGCTGCCTTTGATGCGGCGGAAGCGGCGGATCATCCGCAGCCCCTCGCGGATGCGGTCGAGCCCGCGCGCGGCAAGGTCCGGCGGCGATTCCAGGAAGAACGGCTGGAGATAGGCGGCAAGCGCCTTGAGCTTGCGGTCGACTTCGAGGAAGGCCTCGGCATCGCGCGCGGAGAAGCGCGCAATCTCCTGCGCTGTCCGTTCAGGATCAGCCCACCAGCGGATGATCTCACCCTCGCCCAGCGGCACGGTCAGGATCGGATCGCAAGCCACCATCCGCAAACCGTGACGGCCAAGATCGAGATCGCGGATGACCGTCGGCATCAGCATCGAGGCGATGTAGGACGTGAAGGACACGCGGTGGCCCGGGATCACCTCTTCGGTCACGCAGGCACCGCCGACGATGGGCCGCGCCTCGAGCACCAGAACCGAGCGTCCGGCCTTGGCAAGATAGGCCGCAGCGGTCAGGCCATTGTGCCCGGCCCCGACGATGACCGCATCCCAGACCTTGGTCGTCACATCCACCACTGCGCCCGATTTCCCCCTTGCATTCTGGCTCGCTGAGTGCCTCAATGCCACTTATAAGGCAAGCGTCTAATAAGCGGTGCGGAGTGCTGGTGATGAGCGACAAGGCCAATGGCGGAATGGAAAAATCGCTCGACAGCGCCGCCTACCTGACAGCGGATGCCTTTGCACGTGACAAGGCCGCCATCTTCCACAGGCAATGGTTCTGCGCCGGCCGCGAAGAGGACATGCCCGCCCCCGGCGACCACAAGATCCTCGATATCGCCGGTGAAAGCGTGATCGTGGTGCGCGGCAAGGAAGGCGCTATCCACGCCCACTATAACGTCTGCCGCCACCGCGGCGCCCGGATGTGCGACGCCGTGAGCGACGCGCGCTGGGGCGTTAAGCTGGACGCAGGCGTGGTCGGCCGCACGATGATCCGCTGCCCTTACCACGGCTGGTCCTATGCGCTCGACGGCCGCCTGCTCGCCGCACCGCAGCTGCAGGACTCGCCGGGTTTCGACAAGGCCGCGTTCGGCCTGCATCCTGTGGCGGTCCAGACCTGGGGCGGCTTTGTCTTCCTCAATCTCTCACCCGATACCGCACCCGATTTCACAGCGGACCTTGCCGAACCCTCGCGCCGCCTTGCCAACTATCCGCTCGCCGATCTCGTGACGGCGCAGACGATCAATTACGAGGTCAACGCCAACTGGAAGCTGATCCTCGAAAACTACAACGAGTGCTACCACTGCCCCGGCGTGCATCCGGAGCTGACCGCGATTGTCCCCGCGTTCAAGGTGCGCGGCGGCATCGATCTCGATTGGGAAGCCGGCATTCCGCACCGCGAGGGCGCCTATACCTACACCTGGGACGGCACCACCAGGCGCGCGCCCTTCCCCGGTCTCTCCGAGGAAGAGAAAGTGCGCCACAAGGGCGAGCTGATCTACCCGAACCTCATGTTCAGCGTATCGTGCGACCACGCCGCCGCTTTCGTGCTCTGGCCGCTGGCAGCAGACCGTACGCTGATCGAGTGCCGGTTCCTGTTTCACCCGGACGAGGTGGCCAAGGGGGATTTCGACCCGTCGGACGCGGTCGATTTCTGGGACCTCGTCAACCGGCAGGACTGGGCGGTGTGCGAACGCGTGCAGTCGGGCATCGCCGCGCGCGTCCACACCCACGGGTTTTACGCCCCGATCGAAGACCTCAGCCTCGATATCCGCCGCTATATCGAACGCTGCGGCGAGCCCTGAGGCGCAAGCTCAGCTCGCCGCCATCCACCGCTCGCGCTTGCGATAGAGCGTCGACGGGCTGACACCGAGCGCCTTTGCAGCCGATGGCAGGCTGCCGCCCGCATTGTCGATCGCGGCCTCGATGGCGATGCGCTCCAATTCATCGAGCGTGAGGCCCTTCACGGCATTGACCACCGCGAGGACATCAGTGGGCTGACCGCCAAGTGCCGGGGTCTGGGAAACCACGAGCGCAGGCATGGAGGCAGACAGCGGCGCCATCTGATCACTTGTCAGCGGGAATGCCGAGGCCGGCAGATCAGGTCCCGCATGGAGCACGGCGGCACGGCGCATCACGTTCTGCAATTCGCGCACGTTGCCCGGCCAGCGATAGTGCTCGAGCGCGGCCAGCTGCGCGGCGCCGAGCGGAGCGAACGTCTTGCTTTCCTCGCGCGCGAACCGCTGGAGGAACGCTTCGGCGAGGTCGCGGACATCGCCGCTGCGTTCGCGCAAGGGCGGCATGTGCAGCGGCACCACGGCGAGACGGAAGAACAAGTCCTCGCGGAAACGGCCTTCCGCCACTTCGCGCGCCGGATCGCGGTTGGTCGCGCAGACGATACGCACATCGACTTCCTCGACCCGGTTCGAGCCGACGCGCTGGACCGTCCCCGTCTGCAGGAACCGCAGCAGCTTGACCTGCAGCGGCAGGGCCATTTCGCAAATCTCGTCGAGGAACAGCGTGCCCTTGTGCGCGGCTTGCGCGGCACCGACCCGGTCGCTCACCGCGCCGGTGAACGAGCCCTTAAGGTGGCCGAAGATTTCGGATTCCAGCAGGTTTTCCGGGATCGCACCGCAGTTAAGCGCGATAAACGGACCGTTGGCGCGCCCGCTGGAGCCGTGGATCGCCTCGGCGCAGACTTCCTTGCCGGTGCCGCTCTCGCCGGTGATGAACACTGTCGCCCGGCTGGAAGCGACGCATTCGATCTGGCGGTAGATTTCCTGCATCTGCGGCGAATTGCCGATGAACGTGCCGGGCTTGGCCTTCTTCGCTGGCCGCGATGCGCCTGCCGGGGCTGCCTTGCTGGCGGATTTGCCCAGCTCGATCGCACTTGCCAGCACCGAAAGCAGCCGCGTTCCCGCGATCGGCTTCACCAGAAAATCGAACGCCCCGATCCGCATTGCCTCGATCGCGCGCGAAAGCGAGCCGTCCGCCGTGGCGACGATCACCGGATGGCTCTCGCAGATGGCAGGATTGGCGCGCAGCCAGTCAAGCCCGTCGGCATCGGGCAGCTGGAGATCGAGCAGGATGGCGGCGAAATCCGGTGTCTCACCCAGCGCACTTAGCGCGGCCGCGGCCGAATACGCGACAATCGGTTGGTGCCCAGCCTTCTCGATCTGGGCCGCATAGGCCATGGCCAGCGAGGCCAGATCCTCGACGATCAGAATTTTTGCGCGTGCCATACGCTGTTCCAATCTATTTTGCTGCTTTGCAAGATGCGAGCAGCGCTTCGTTCCCATGTGTAAGCGGCCGGCCGGCTCGAAGCTGTGCGAGCAGCCCGTTCAGACGGTCGACCGATGCGCCCCCTTAGGGAGGCGCCACGTCCTTTGCGCTTTGCGCAAGGACCCGTACTATACTAGTGTCCAATATAACGCAGGAAGCATGCCAAGCGCGAAAATGCTTGCATTCTGGAGATGCTGCATACCCCGATTTGCATTTCGCGAAGATTAACCTTCGCCAAATGCATAAGCAATTCTACGCATTTTGCAAAGTGCATACCGGCGTCACCTGCAGCAGATCCAAGCATATGGCGCAGATTTCCGCTGGTTAACCTGCAAAATGCGACACTGGCACGCGCCTTGCTCTCTCCTGGCACAGATCAGGAGAATATCATGAAGTCCCGCCAGTTCCTCAGCATGCTGCTTTGCACCGCCCTGCTCGGCGGCTGCGCGACAATGCCGCCTCCGGGCAATCTGCCCGGCGCCCGCTACCAGCGCGAGCAGCAACTTGAGGACCAGCCGGTCGCCACCTGCAGTGTTCCAGGGACGCCCGCCATCACCGCCGGTCTTGCGCGGGTCGACGCCGGCGCCTTTTCGGAGAGCGCCGACCTGATCGGCCCGGGTGACCGCATGAAACTTGCCGTCGCGGGCGATACTGATACGCTGACTGGCGGCTATGTCGTGGCTGCCAATGGCCGCCTGACGATCCCTATTGTCGGTGAAATCGTCGCCGCCGGACGTCTGGTGAGCGCAGTCGAGACCGAAGTGCGGGGGCGTCTCCTTGCCGCCGCGCTCGTCCGCGAAGTGGCCGGCGGGGTGAAGCTGACCCAGGTCGAGGCTGCTGGCGTGCAAGTCTCGGTCGAAGGCGCGGTTTTCGAGCCCGGCCTCGTCCGCGCCGGTGAGCGCGCGGCGGAAGCGCGCGCGACCACGGTGAACCATCCCGCTGCGGGTGACTTCAACTCCGGCCGCTCGCTTTCGTCCGCCCTGCGCGCGGCGGGCGGCATCCGCCCCGATGCGGCGGCGCAATCGGTCTATCTCCTGCGCGGGGATCGCTATGCGGTGATCGACGTGACCCCGGCGTTTACGGGCGGCGTACCTGCCGATCCGCAACTGGCAGCCGGGGATCGCATCATCGTGCCGACTGCGGGATGCTTCCAGGCCGATTACGTCCGGCCCAGCAGCGTCACGGCACCGGGCGTTCGCGTCTACCTCTCGAACCTCTCGCGTCCGGCCACGAGCAATTCAGCATCAGGCATCAACAAGGATTCAACCAGCTTCCCCTATGGCACCCGCATGCTGCAGGGCCTTGTTGCAGCCAACTGCGTCGGTGGTTCGGCAATGAACGCAGGGCGCAAGGCGGTGCTGATCTCGCGCAATCCGCTCACCGGCCGTTCGATCGTTATCGCCCGCTCGGTCGAAGGCCTTGTCCGCGGCGCGGATCGCGATGACCTCAACCCCATGCTCATGCCCGGGGACGCCATGGCCTGTTACGACAGCGACGCGATGACCTTCGTCGATGCACTCAGCCTTGCCGGGAACCTGCTTGGTCCCGCCGTGCTGGCAAACGGCCTCCGCAAATGAGCAGGTCGCACACCCGCATGCCTGCCCGCCGCCACGAGTGGCTGGATCGGCTGCTCCTCCTTGTCCTTCCCCACCTGCCCAAGGTGAACCGCTATCAGCGCTATGTGCGCAGCATCGCCCCTGTGCTCGGCGCGATCTGGTTGGCGACCGCCGCCTACCTGCTGCTCGTGCCGCGCACGTATACCAGCGAGTTCAGCCTGATCGTGCCGGGTTCGGGCGTGGGCAGCTCGCTCAACGTGGAATCGATCGGGCAGGCGCAGTCCTCCTCCAATTCGGCCTTCTCCAGTCCCACCCTGAGCCCGACCGAGAACTACAAGCAGCTGCTCTCGGCGGACATCACCCGGCGCGCCGCGGCAAAGTTGACCGGCGAGGACGGCGACCGCTTTCCCGATCCGGTGATCAAGCTCGTCGACCAGACCAACCTGATCCACGTGCACATCACCGGGAGGACCGCAGCCCAGGCCAAGGCGCGCGCCGATGCGCTTCAGAACGCCTTTCTTGCGCGGCTCGATGTGCTGCGCGCCGATGAAGCGCACAAGCGCGAAGAATCGGACGTGAAGCACCTCGTCGAGCTGTCGAACAAGGTGCAGACCGCGCAGCGCAAGCTGATCGCCTTCCAGGCGAGCCACGGCCTTGCCACGCTGGAGCAGTTCAACTCGCGGATCGCCGCGGTCGATGCGCTCCACGACAAGGAGCGCGAAGTGCGCATGCAGTTGCGCCAGCTCTCCGGAACCGCCGGGCGCCTTTCGGGCAGCCTTGGCAGCAATCCGCATGCGGCGGACATCGCCATGCGGCTGCGCGGCGATCCGGTGTTCCAGCAGCTCGCCGATCGCTATGCCACGAGCAATGCGCAGGCGAGCGAAAAGTCGGCCACATTGGGCACGCGCCATGTTGAAATGGCCAAGGCCAACGGCGAACGCGATGCCCTGCGCGCGGCGCTCGTCCTGCGCGGGCGCCAGCTGACCGGGCTCTCCGAAAATGCTATCATGGCCGGGATCGACCTGCAGGTTGCCGACGGCAGGTCCAACCTCATGCAGGCGATGACCGTGAACGATGCGCAGGCTGCCGGTGCAGGCGCCGCGCTCGCCGAAATCCGCGGCGATCTGGCACGTGCGCAGGCCCAGTCGCCCGCACTCATCGCACAGGCCTCGGAACTCGCCGATCTCCAGCGCGATCACCGCGTCGCCGAGGCAGTGTTCTCCTCTGCCCTTGCCCGCATCGACACCAACAAGCAGGATCCCTTCGCATCCTATCCGCTCGTCCAGACGCTGGCCCCGCCCTCGCTGCCCAAGCGGCCTTCGAGCCCGTCCTTGGTGATAGCTCTCGCCGGAGCACTGGCGGCAAGCCTGCTGGTCCTGCTAGCGTTCGCGCTGGCATGGCTGCGGCAACCCCTTCTCGAGCGCATGTTGCGGAAAGGCTGACCGCCGGGACGATCGGCGCGACCTGGATCCTGTGGATCACAGGCGGCCTCTACTTTGCAGGGCCGGTGCTCGGATGGGCGCTGGCCCTGCTTGCCGTTCGGGCGTGGTATCTTGCTCCGGTCCTTCCCGAAGCGGAGCGCCCTGCCCACTTGCCGCGCAGCTTGTGGGCATGGCTGATCGGCATGGCGGTCATGCTGGTGGTTCTGCTCATCGGTCACGCCGATTTCGGCCTCGGCACCGCCCAGACGATCAAGTCGGCGGTCGGCTGGGCCAAGGGCTGGGCCTTGCTCGCGCTGTTCCCCTTTGCCGGCTTCGCGCTCCCCATCCGCGTCGAGACGCTGTCACGCGCGGTGTGCAAGCTCGGCCTGCAGACGCTGATCCTGCTGCCGCTGTTCCTTGCCGCGCCCTTCGTCGGCCTGCCCCAGAAACTGTGGGTCTCGCCGCTCGCCGTGCTCGGCGGTTCGGGCGACGAGTATTTCGCCGCCATTCTCTACACTATCGAACCCGGCGTCGGCACCGCCCGCTGGCAGTTCTTCGCGCCGTGGTCGCCGGCGGCCGGCATGGTCGCGGTGATCCATTTCCTGCTCGCGCGGATGGAGCCGGACGCGAAGTGGCGCTGGACCGGCTATACCGCCTCGATCCTCGTCGCGCTGCTCTCTCAAAGCCGCCTCGCCCTGAACGCGCTCGCGGTGATCATGCCGCTGGCATGGCTGGCGGGTAAAGTCAGGGGCCCGGCGCTGTGGCTCAGCACAGCCGCGCTCGTCCTGATCGGATCATGGTTCTCGCCCCAGCTTCAAGCGCTGGTCGACAAGATGAGCAGCGATTTCTCCAGCGCACGCGCCGATTCCTCGCGCGTGCGCGCCGCGCTCGGCCGGATCGCGGTGCAGCGTTGGCAGTCGGAGGCCTACTGGTTCGGCCATGGCATCGTCGAGCGCGGGCCGCACATGGTGGAATACATGCCGATCGGCAGCCACCATACCTGGTACGGCCTCCTCTTCGTGAAGGGGCTGGCGGGCGCCATGGCGCTGGCGGTACCGATGATGTGGATGCTTGTCGCCACTTTCCGCGCCGCGATGGACAGCAAGGTCGGGCGCCTCGGCTTCGCCATGGCGCTGACCTACTGGCTCTACAGCTTCGGGGAAAACCTCGAGGTCCTCACCTATATCGCCTGGCCCGCGCTGCTGGCCATCGGCATCGCGCTCAAGCCGGGGCCAGCACGCGCACCGGAACCGCCTGATACGGAGCCAGCCGCCGGATGAGCCGCGCCCATTCGCGCTGCCGATCCAGCCCGCAGTCCTGCGTCGAGCGACGCGCCGCACGCGCCATTTCGGCAAGGCGCGGCCCATCGAGCTTGGCAAACGCGCGGGAAATGGCATCGGGATTGGTGAAATCGATCACCAGCCCCGCCGCGCCGACCTGTTCGGGAAGGCCGTCGACCGGCGAGACGAGGATCGGCCGCCCGGCCTCGCGCGCCTCGCAGGCGACCTGGCCATAAGCTTCCCAGCGCGAAGGCACGGCAATCACGTCGCATTCCTCGAGGAAGCCGGCGACATTGTCGATCTTGCCGACGAACTCGATAAGGGGCGAATTGCCGGCCAGTCGGCGCAGATCGCCCTCCAGCGCGCCGAAGCCGCCGATCAGCAGCTGCGTCCCCGGCAGAGCACCAGCGCGGTGGGCACCGATCAGGTTTTCCAGCCCCTTGGCTTCGTGGAACCGGCCATAGGCGCCGATCACCAGCGGGCGGTCCGCCGCAAAATCGGGATAGGCCAGCGCGTCGAGACCCGGGTTTTCCGAATAGGGATAGATCACGTCGACCTTGTGCCAGGCAAGGCGTGTCACTTCGCGCAGCCAGTCCGCCTGGCCGCACGAGACGCAGACCACCTGATCGACCAGCCGCAGCGCAAGACGAAGCATCAGGCGGAAGCGGCCCTTGTGCTCGACATTCCGCGCTTCCCACGCGCGGGTATAGCTGTGCTCGACATGCACGATCCTCGCCCGCGGATTGCGCGCGCGCAGCGAGAGCAGGAAAGCAAGGCGCCGCCAGTTGGGCGGAAAATGCAGCACAATGATATCGGCATTGAGCGCGGGCGCGATCACGGCATCAGGCCGGACCGCCATGGTGCTGCAATCGGCCACATCGCGCACCGGCTGCGAAGAGAATATCCCAAGCCCGCGCGAGACGCCGCCTAGGGCGAAGTCGTCGAGCAGGTTGACGAGGCGAGGTTTGCTGCGGAACGCGCTCATGCCACCAGCCTCCCGCCAGCGGCCAGACCGGCAAGGCGCGCAAAGCGATCCGGCCCGATGATCCGCCCGGCCAGTGCGGCCACGACTGTCACCATGGTCTTGACCGGTTCCTCCAGCAAGGGACGGCGGTTGCTCGCCATCGCCTCGCGCAGCAAGGCCAGCGCCATGCCCGGATCGCCGAGCTGCACCGCGCGCCGCGCAAGATAGCGCAGCTGGTAGGCACGGGCGCGGCTGACATGCTTGCCGGCAAATTCGGCGGCATAGCTGTTGAGCCGCGCCACGACCTGCTCCCAGCTCTGGTACTGGCGCACGACCTGCGATGAGAGGCCCCCTCCATTGACGCGGTACTCGGTCAGTGCGGGTTCGATCCCGGCGAAACGCACGCTGCCTGCGACCGAGAGGCGCAGCCACATCTCGATGTCTTCGGACTGGCGCAGACTTTCATCGAAGCAGCACAGGCGCTCCGGCTCCTCGGGATGGCGGAACGCGACCGACTGCAGCGCGGCAAGGCGGATCACCGGGGCCGAGCCGTTGCCGACCGGATTGCGGCAGAAGATATCCGCCGCTTCGATACCGTCGAGCTTCGGAGTCTGCATGAGGCGCATCGGACGGCCATCGCGGTCGATGAAGCGCGAGGGCGAGAAGCTCACGCCGACATCGGGATTGTTGTCGAGATGGATCACGTGCAGGGCCAGCTTTTCAGGCAGCCAGCGATCATCGGAATCGAGCAGCGCGATATAGATGCCGCGCGCTTCCAGGATGACGGTATTGCGCGCGCCGGCCAGGCCGCGATTGGCCTGCGTGACGATGCGGATGCGCGGATCATCATAGCCGCGCACGATCTCCATGCTGCGGTCTGTGCCACCATCATCGACCACGATGAGTTCGAATTCGGTGAAAGTCTGGGCGAGCACGGAATCGATTGCCTCGGCCACATAGGCTTCGACATTGTAGACCGGCATGACGACGGAAACGGTCGGATTCATGGCAATATCCTCTATAAAACAGCGTGTTCAGGCGAAGACGTGACGGCGCATCGCGCGCGGCAGGATGGGGGCGGCAAGCGCTCCGGCGAGCGTGCCGAACCCGCGGCGGGGCTCAGCGAGGAAGGCGCGGGCATCGGTGCGCAGGCCCTCGAACGCGTATGACAACGCCTTGAATGGCGACCCGCCCGAGCGCAGCGTGCGCCGGGCGAGATAGCGCAGGTAGAGCGCCTCGAGCCCGGTCAGCGCCGGGCCTTCCAGATGGCGCCGCGCCAGCAGCTGCCAACCCGCCTTCATCCGGTCGAAGTCCATCGAGAGGCCGTCCGGGCTGAAGCGGTAGCCGACGAGCACCGCATCGATCGCCTCGATCCGGCTCCCACGCGACAGCAGGCGTGCAACGAACTCCTGATCCTCGGCGTGCGAAAGGCCGGTATCGAACCCGCCCGCAGCGAGGTAGACATCGCGCCGGACCACAAGGTTCGACATCGTGCAGACCGGATTTTCGCCCAGCACGTCTAGCAGCCGCAGCGAACCCTCGCCAACCGAGGACAGCGTGCGGCAGGCATCGAGCGAGGTGGCATGCTGCGGCAGAAAACCGATCCGCGCATAGCTGGCCGCCAGCCGCATATCGCGGGCATGGCGCACCACGTGCGCGGCCAGCTTGTCGGCGGCCCAGAGATCATCGGCGTCGATGAAGGCGATCAATCCGCCCCGCGCCAGTTCGACGCCGAGATTGCGCGCGCTGGAGACGCCGCCGCTTCCGCGCGACACGAGATGGATGCGCGCATCGGCTTCGGCCAAAGGCATCAGCCGGGCGAGCGTGTCGTCGGTCGAACCATCGTCGACGATGACCAATTCGAACGCTGTGAAGCTCTGCGCAAGGACAGAGGCGATGGTCTGCGCGACAGTCTGCGCGGCATTGTAAACCGGCAGAACAACAGAGACGGATGGTTGGCTCATGCGGGCAGCTCCATGGCGGGGACGGTCCGGCGCAGGGCCGGTACGAGGGTTATCGCGGCGGAAATCGCAGCGGCGAGCACTGTGCCGCTGACGAGGCCGATGACGGCAAGGGTCAGGCTGCCGGTGCGGGCGCCGATGGCGAGACCGCCCAGCGCCAGCGTCAGGCCCAGCAGGCTGCGCCCGGCATCACTGCCGACGCGGCCCTCGGCGCGCAGCCAGTTGGCGGTCAGGACGGAGGCCAGCTGGGCCAGACCCGCAAGGCACATGATGGCGATGAGCGGCGCCGCGAAAGCCCAGTGCGCGCCGAACACGATAGGCACATAGAGCGGCGCCAGCAACGCCTGCACGGCCACCAGCGGCACGAACAGCGCCGCGCCGCCGATCACGATGCTGCGCAGCATGGCACGGCGGGGCAGCCCGGCCGGCGCGGCACAGAGCATCGGGAACGAGACGGTGCCGAACGCACCGACAAGCGAGGTGACGATGCCGAGTCCGGCATTGTAGGCGAAGTAGTAGGCGCCGAGCGCCGAGCTGCCCATCGTGGCCACAATGACCAGATTGTCACCCTGCTGGCGCAGCGCGGTGAGGCCCTCGGCGAGGAGCACACCGCCGCCGAAACGGACCATGCCGCGCCAGCAGGCGATGCCGGCATGCGGATCGGGCCGCCACGGACGATTGCGGCGGGTCATGACCAGCCAGATCGGCGCGGTCAGCAGCTTGGGCAGGACAACCGACCATGGGCTAGGCCAGGCGAGGAGCAGCAGCGCGGTCAACACATGGTCGGCAATGGCCTGGCTCGCCACGGTGCGGGCCATCGCGGCATTGCGGCCTTCGCGCATCGCGAGATGGCACTGGACAAGGCCGGCGGGCATGACCAGATAGACCAGCGCAAGCAGCGCCAGCATCGCGGCGGGGGCGGCCGCGCCGAAACCGAATGCTAGAACGACGGCAACGGTCCACTGGATCGCCACAAGCACCAGCGCCCAGATCCAGAACAGGCGGCGCGCGGTGTTGCAGACTGCGCCCAGTTCACGCTCCGAAGCCGAGATGATGCGCTGGCCGACGCCGATCCCGTTGAGCACGCGGACGAGTTCGAACAGGGTCAGCGCAAGTGCAGCCTCGCCGACAATCTCCGGCGCCAGCTGCCGCGCAATAACCACTGTGGTGACAACGCGCACCACTCGGTTTGCGAGCTCGGCGCCCCCATAGGCACCAAAGCCACGCATCAGCGGCCCGGCCAGGACAGCACGAAGCCGGAACAAGGTTGAGGCAAACGGGTGAGACACGAAATCGACCTGTGCAACTGCGAGAGATGCCTAGGCAGTTTCAATGCTCGTGCCACTTCCATATAAGATTGTTTTTATTGTATTTTTGTCAATTCTATCAATCCAAGTTCGCGAAATGCCTATGCAAATTGCAAAGGGCCCGGAGAAATCATGCCGGAATGCAAGCCGGAACCCGAATTTCAGAATCAGCGCAGGCGCACCAATGGCGGATTTCCGCGGCTTTGAACCCTTTTGGCACAGCGTCTGCACAGGCTGCCCCCATTCTCGATGGAGGCTTCCATGCTCAAACGTTTCGATACTCTCCAGGACAGCTTCTGGCCGGTCCGTGCATCCGCTGCCCCTGCGCCTTTCCGCCTTGGCGACGCGCCTGTTCGGCCTTGATCTGGTCAACGGCTCGCTGGCCAATGCCGCGGATGCAATCGTCGCCATGGCAGATGGGCTTACTCCCATGACGATCCAGTTCATCAATGCCCACTGCGTCAACGCCCTGCACCGCGACGCGGGCTATCGCGCCGCACTGGCGCGGGCCGACTATCTCCTGCCCGACGGAAGCGGCATGGCCATCGCCGCGCGTCTTGCCGGTGAGCCGATGGGGGAGAACCTCAACGGCACCGATCTTTTTCCCGAACTTTGCCGCCGCGCCGCGCAAGGCGGCCAGTCGATCTTCCTGCCGGGCGGCAAGCCCGGCATCGCCGATGCCGCCGCCACCAGGATGATGGACGCCTATCCGGGCCTTCGCTTTGCCGGCGCGCGCGACGGTTATTGGTCCGCTGCCGAAGAGGACCGCGTGATCGCCGAGATCAACGCCTCGGGCGCGGCGATCGTCATGGTCGGGCTGGGCGTGCCGCTGCAGGAAAAGTGGATTGCCCGCGTGCGCAGCCGCCTCGCCGCGCCCGTGGTGATGGGGGTCGGCGGACTGTTCGACTACTACTCCGGTGCCGTCCAGCGCGCGCCGCTCGCCATTCGCAAGCTGGGCTGCGAATGGGCCTGGCGCCTGCTGCTCGAACCGCGCCGCCTGTTCGTGCGCTATGTGCTGGGCAATCCGCTGTTCCTGATGGCTGCCGCAGCTTACGCATGGCAGGCGCGCGGCCATGCCGCGGCGCTCTCCGCCCGGCTCAAGCGCGGTTTTGATCTTGCCGCCGTGTTGGGCGCACTGATGATGTTCATGCCGCTTTTCGCCCTGATCGCCCTCGCCATCAAACTCGAGGACGGCGGCCCGGTGTTCTTCCGCCAGACCCGCATCGGCCAGCGCGGCCTGCCTTTCCGCATGTGGAAGTTCCGTTCGATGGTTCCCGATGCGGAAGCCCGTCTTGCCACGCTGGTGGCGCAGTCAGAGCGCGACGGCACCTGCTTCAAGATGCGCCGCGATCCGCGCGTCACCCGCGTCGGCGCGCTGCTGCGCCGGCTCTCGCTCGACGAGCTGCCGCAGCTGTTCAACGTGCTTTCGGGCGAGATGTCGCTCGTCGGTCCGCGCCCGGGACTGCCCCGCGAAGTGCTCGCGCTCAAGCCCGATCAGCGCGAGCGGCTCGCGGGCCAGCCGGGACTGACCTGCACATGGCAGGTCTCCGGCCGCGCCGAGATTCCCTTCGAGCAGCAGGTGCGGCTCGACATCGAATATCTGCGCACGCGCTCGCTGCTGAAGGACATCGCGCTGATCCTGCGCACGGTGCCGGCGGTACTGACTGCGCGCGGAGCCTACTGAAGACCGCTCACTGCCGCGCGCAGGGCCGCAAGGCTCGCGTCGCGGCAGTCGCGCAGATCCTGAAGGGCCTCGTCGGCGGCGAGAGTGCCGGCACAGCGATCAAACAGCAGGGTCATGCCGAAATTGCCGCAAATGCCTTTGAGCGAATGGCGCGCCCGGCTCTGTTCTTCGGCATTGCCCTGCTGCCACGCCAGCGCCAGCCGCTCGGTCCATTCGGTGGTATCGGCGGCAGCTGCATCGAGAAGCAGATCGCACGTGTCGGAATCCATGCCCCCGAACAGGGCGTCCACGGCCTGCGAATCGACAAGTTGAGCGGGTGCATCAGAGAACATTGCGGGCAGCTCCGAAAAAGGCGGTCAGCGGCAGACCGATTTGATTGCGCGATAGAGTTCGTCGAGCACGATGGGCTTCTTGACCACGCCAATCGCGCCCGCTGTCATCATCGGCGCAAGCTCGGCGCGTCCGGAATAGGCGGTCAGCGCGATGATCGGCGTTCGGCTGACTGCGCCGGGCAACGCCTTGATCCGCCGGGTGGCTTCAGGTCCGTCAAGCACGGGCATGCTCATGTCCATCAACACCACGTCGAAGGCATCGCGCCGCAGGGCCTCGACCGCTTCCTCGCCGTTGGTCACCAGTTCGACATCACAGCCCAGCTTGCTCAACATGCCGCGCGCGACGATCCGGTTGGTCTCCACGTCCTCGGCCACCAATACCCGCAGCCGTCCGCCGTCGAACCGGAGGAGGCGCCTTTCGTCGCGTTGCTTGGCGGCGGTCGGACCGTCCACTTCGACGAACGGCAATTCGACCCAGAAGCATGAGCCGACGCCCTCGGGGCCGGCCTCCACGCCGATGGTGCCGCCCATCAGATCGACAATGCGGCGGCAGATCGCGAGGCCGAGGCCAGAGCCGCCGGCCTGCACGTCAACCGTGTGCAACTGTCCGAAATCCTCGAAGATTTCGGCACGGCGCTCGGGCGGAATGCCGATGCCGGTATCGATGACTTCGAAGCGGAAGCGATCTTCGGCAATCGGCCCGACGCGCACACGGATACCGCCGCGCTTGGTAAATTTGACGGCATTGCTGACGAGGTTGTCGATGATCTGGCGCAGGCGGTAGCGGTCCGCCACGATCCATTCGACCAGCGACCCGCGCCAGCCGAATGCAGCCCGTTCCAGCTCCAGCGTCAGCCCCTTGCCGCGTGCCGCGCGGGTCCAGAAGCCGATCGAGGTGCTGAGGAACGTTCCCACTTCGAGCGGGAAAGCCGCCAAAGTGAGCTTTCCGGATTCGGCTTGTTCCAGATCGATGATATCGTCAAGCAGCATGCGCAGCTGGTCACCGCTCGCACGCATCAGGCCCAGCATTTCGTGCTGGCTTTCGCTGAGCCCGGCGGCGTCGAACAGCTCGAGCATGCCAATCACCCCGTTCATCGGAGTGCGGATATCGTGGCTCATCATCGCCAGAAAGCGCGTCTTGGCAGCATTGGCCCGTTCGGCCGCCTCGCGCGCGGCGCGCAGTTCCACCGCGAGCTGCTCCAGCTCGCGCATGCGGCGCTGGTCACGCTGGTGCAGCGCTTCGGCTTCGTTCGCCGCCTCGATCTCGCGGGTGATGTCCTGCACGGTAATGAACACCAGCACTCGGCCAATATCCTCATCGACCGACGTCTCGGCAAGCGCGCGGATCATGCGGTTGGCTTCGCCCGCGTTCCGGCCGACAATGCGGAATTCCAGCATGCGGTCGCAATCGGCGAGGTGTTCGCAGGTCCGGCAGTCGTCCGCCTTGCAGGTCCGGCCTGCGCCCGCTTGCATCAGCGCGACGCGGTTATGCTTGAGCTGGAGCGCGCCGGTCGTCAGACGCCGCGACCATTCGAAGACCTTCTCGCGTTCTTCCGGGGAAACGCGGTCCAGGATCGGATGCGGACTGTCCGCCGTCTTCGCACCCTCGATCTCGGCAAGCCCATGAAGGCCGAGCAAATCCTGGCAATGCGGCGAAAGCTCCGCCTTGAATGCTTCTGCATCCCAGATCATCGTGCCGAAGCCGGCCACGCGCTGGGCTTCGAGCAACTGGCGTGTACGCTGGCCGAGTTCGATCCGCAGGCGCTCGCGGTTCTCCTTGAGTTCTTCGTTGGCCTGCGCCAGCACACGGCTCTTGAACTCAAGCAAGGCCTCGGCCTGTTTCCGCGCTGATTCCGAACGAGCCAGTCTGCGGCGCACCAGCGCCAGCTCCGCCTCCATCTCCTCCGCCGTCATTGCCGCCGCCGCATCCCAGCCTGTGCCATCCATTGCGCAATGCTTACTACAAGCATGCGGTTAATGCCCTACTTGCGCTGGACGATGAACCGTGCGGCGTGCGGTCCCGGCGTGCCTTCGTCCCGTATGATCACAAGATCGTCGCCGAAGTAATCGATGTAGCCCCGGATGAGCCCATGCGCGACTTCGGCGAAGGGGCGGTGCGAGGCATAGCTGACGAGCAGGTCCTCCCCATCGACTTCCGCGATCACGCTGGGGGTCAGCGCATCGGGATAGAGGCGGGCCACCTCCTTCTTGTGGATGCCATCGATGGCCCTCAGGAAGTTGATAGCATTGGTGTGCCCCATGAAGACTTCCGGATAAAGCTGGGCGAAGCGCGCCGAAAGCCAGTAGCCATATGCATCGGCGAGGTCGTTTACCGGCTCACCGGTGATCTCCACCAGTTGCCCGATCATGGCGAGCGCCTGTTCGTGGGGATAGCTCCCGACGCTGGTATAGCAGCCGTCCCCGGGCAAGTCGGCCTGCCGGATCATCTGATCGGCAATGCTCGGGGAATAAGTCTCCTCAACCCAATAGATGAGTTCGGAGAAGATAACGCCCTTCATTTGGTATCCCCGGGTCCATGCTAGCACCGGGTTTGAAGCAAGGAGTATGCCATGAGTTGGAAAGCCTTGCTGCAATGGCGAAAGGTCTTTGCCAAGTGCAAAGCAACGTTGCATTCTGCACAGAGCTTCATTGCATTTTGCAAAGTATTCTTCGCAAATTGCGAAACAACCAATCAGGCTGTAATTTGCAAAATCGTAAAGCGCGCCGCCGTGCCGGCCGGGTCGAGATCCTCGCGCGCGATCGTGTGGCGGTTTCCGAAGTAGGCCACAAAACCCTCGATCAAGCCATGTGCCAAAAGCGCGAACGGGCGGTGCGAGGCATATTCGAGCTGCATTCCATCAGGCAGCGGGTTGGCCTGCACCCGCGGCGGCTGCGCTTCGGGGTAGAGCCGGGTCACTTCTTCATGGATATGCGGCCCCACCCCGGCGAGAAGACTTTCCGCATCGGGATAGATTCCGACCATTTCGGGATAAAGCGTGACAAATCGTCCCGCTAGCCAATAGCCATAGGCCCGCGCCAGTTCGCCCACCGGTTCACCGGTAAGGTCTGCGAGCGCGCCAAGCAGCGCCAGCGCTTCGCCATGCGGGTAATTGCCTACCGACGTATAGGCGCCGTCATTGGGCACGCCCGAGTGCACGATCATCTGATCGACCAGCGCGGGAGAGTACACATCCTCCGCCCAGGCCATCAATTCCGAAAAAACCAGCCCCTTCATGCGCCTTTGATGCCATGGCGGCCGTTACGAGACAAGCGGTTCGTTCGATTTGGCACGGTTGGTGCTGAGGTGGCGCCACAAGGCTCCCACGCACCCAGCCGCAGGCGGAGCAGACCATTTCAAGGACCGGACACAATGAGCATCGACGAGAGCATTTCGCGTTTCATGGGCCTGTTGCTGGGCCACGCACCCGGCTTTGATGCGTTCATGCTGACGGTGTCGGGCAGCAATCTGCTCAAGGGCGCCGTGCTGATCGCGGCGGCGAGCTGCTTCTGGATTGCCCCGACCGAAGGATCGACGCCGGGCAACCGCATCGGCCTCGCGGCGGATCGGGCGATCCTCGCCTCGGCCATGCTGGCAAGCTGCGTCGGCGAAATCATCGCGCTCGCGATGGCCAAGCTCGCGCCGTTCCGCCTGCGTCCGTTTCTTAATGAAGACTTCGGCATGCATGTTCCGCAGGGCTTGCAGGCACTGGCGCCGAAGATGATGGAGCAAAGCTCGTTTCCCAGCGATCACGCCGTGCTGTTCTTCGCTATGGCGACCGGCCTGTGGCTGGTGAACCGCCGCGCCGGCTGGCTCGCCTTCGGCTACGTCGCCACCGTGATCGCCTTGCCGCGCCTCTACCTCGGCCTCCATTTCGCCTCAGACCTCATCGTCGGCGCAATGATCGGTGTGGTCGTGGTCTTGGCGGGTGTCCGCGTGATGGCCGACAGCACGCCGATGCGCTGGCTTTCGGCGCAGACGTTCGAGCGCCCGGTGCTGGTCAATCCGATCCTGATGCTGATCACCTTCCAGATCGCGACCATGCTGAGCGATTTGCGCGACTTTGCCGACCTTGCCGGGCATCTGACCGGGCTGGACAACGACACCCCGCAACTTAGCGCGATGAACACGGCGGCGACCGGGGCGACGCACGCGCTGTAACCGGTGCCAGCCGCATCATGTGTAGCGACACAGGGGCGGAGACGCGGCACCGTGTTCCCCGGTCGGCCCCACTCTCATCGCAGCATGGCGCCAATCGATAAAGAAGCCGGACGAACGCAGCGAGAGCCCGGCAGCACGCGCGATGCCTAGCCTTTCATCGCCAGCTTGGTCCTGTGGTGGGGGGCAATCTGGGATCCCGAGCCGGGACCACGACGCCTTCTTGGAGTTATCGCTTAACCCGCTTTTTCCGATATGGCATGCCCATGGCCCTGCCCCCGATCCTCGCCGCCGCGGCGATCTGCGCAGCGCCAGCGGTACATGATGGCGATTCACTCCGCTGCGGGGCCGCATGTATCCGCGTTCCCAATGTCGATGCCCCCGAACTTCCCGGCTTTCCCAAGTGCGCGGGCAGGCGCTCACCCTACGCCGATGGCGACTATGCCAGATGCTTTGCGGGCTTTCCTCGCAACCGGGTCGGTTCTTGTGAAGCGCATGAGGCCTGATCGATAATGCTATCGTGGGCCTAGTGGTTGGCCAAGGCCAGCCAGCCCCGATTTACTGACCAAATTCAAAGGCACTTGGCGGAGAGGCAGGGATTCGAACCCTGGATACGGTCACCCGTATGCCGCATTTCGAGTGCGGTGCATTCGACCACTCTGCCACCTCTCCGCGAAGTGTCGATGAGCCAGCAAGCGCCGTCCCGGTCGAGGAAGAGCGCCGTTAGCGCATGGTCTCCCGCTTGCCAAGGGGAAACATGTTACACCTGCCCTACAATCCACGGCTCCGCAGCACGGCTCGCTTGTTTCCCTCAGGCAGCGCCCTATATTCGCGCGTATGGATAGAGCGATTTTCTTTTCGCCTCAGGCTGGCCGGGAGATCACGGCTCCCCACGTCGCCAAAGCTCGGTTCGGCATCGGTGATGTCGTGCGGCACAAGCTGTTCGATTTCCGCGGCGTCATCTTCGATATCGATCCGGTCTTCGCCAACAGCGAAGAGTGGTACGAATCGATCCCGGCCGAGATCCGCCCCCCGCGCGAGCAGCCGTTCTACCACCTTCTCGCGGAGAACGACGAGAACAGCTATGTCGCCTATGTCAGCCAGCAGAACCTGATGGCTGATGCGGAAGGCGGCCCGGTGGACCACCCTTCGGTGCACGAGATGTTCGATGCGTTCCGCGACGGGCGTTACCGCTTGCGCCGCGGCCTCTCGCACTGATCCGATGCGCTGACGGCGGCGCGCCCTGCCGTCAGTTCTTGAGCTTCCAGCCCGACTGGAAGATGGCGTATATCGCCACCCACAGCACGAGGTTCAGCACGCCGAGCCCGATCGCGCCGTGCAGCACCGCCTCATTGGTCGTGCCGATATCGCTCTGGCCGAGGAAACCGAAGCGGAATCCCGATATCACATAGAAGATCGGGTTGAACCGGCTGATCATCTGGAATGTCGGCGAGAGGTTGCTGATTACGTAGAACGTGCCAGAAAGCATCGACATCGGGGTGATCACGAAGTTGGTGATCGCGGCGTTGTGATCGAACTTTTCCGCCCAGAGCGAGGTCAGCACGCCGATCAGGCCGAGGAGGATCGATCCCATGAGGCCAAACCAGATGACAGCCCACGGGTGATGCACCGTAAGGTCAACCCCTGGCCAGAACAGCATCGCGCCTGCGACCGCCAGGCCCACGAGGATCGCCCGCGTCACCGCGGCTGCCACCAGCGCCAGAATCAGTTCCGCGTTCGAAATCGGCGGCATCAGGTAATCGATGATCGTGCCCTGGATCTTGCCCACCAGTAGCCCGAAGCTCGAATTGGCGAAGGAGTTGTTGATCATCCCCATCGCGATCAGGCCCGGCGCGACGAAAGTGGCGAAGGGCACGCCGAGCACCAAGCGGCCGCCGCCACCCAATGCCAGCGTGAAGATCATCAGATAGAGCAGCGTCGTCACCGCCGGCGCCCAGATCGTCTGGGTCTGCACCTTGAAGAACCGGCGCACCTCCTTCATATAGAGGGTCCACAGCCCCAAGCGATTGAAGCTGCGGAAGCGCAGTTGCCCGGGCGGCGGAAAATCGCCCGAACGGCTGGGTTGTTCACGGAAGGATGCGGCCCCGTCGTGGGGGATCGGTTGATCGGCCATGATCGGTGCGGTATCGCGCATGCCGGATCAAGGCAAGGCATTGCACGGTTTGCTTCACAGGGCAGGCCCTGTCCTGCGGCGACGGTGCCGACAGGACCAAGTACTGAAGGATTTGAGACGGCATGAGCTGGACGGACGAGCGGATCGAGAAGCTGACCAAGATGTGGGAAGGCGGCGCCACCGCCAGCCAGATCGCCGAAGAACTGGGCGGGGTCAGCCGCAACGCTGTCATCGGCAAGGCGCATCGCCTTGGCCTCAAGGCGCGCCCATCCCCGGTCAAGCCGAACGAGAAGGCCGAGCCTGCGCCTGCTGCCAAGGCCCCGCGCCCAGCGCCTGAACCTGCCGCCGCGCCCGCCGAACCGCGCGCCGCCACGCCGCGCCCGGCCTCGGCCCAGGCCCAGCCAGCGCCAGCCAGCCCTACGCCTGCGCCCCGCGCGCCTGCCGCGCCGGTCGAGGCCGCACCGGCTCCCGCCGCGCCGGTACCTGCCGCATCGGCTGATGCTCCCGCCGCCCCGCCGCAGCCGCGCATCGTCTCGGTCGGCCCCGGCGGCTTTCTGCGACAGGGCCCCGGTGACCAGCAGGCGCCGATTCCCCCTGCCCCGCCGCGCCGCCTCGTGCCTGCGCGCCCGAGCCAGGAAGTTGCCGACAAGACCAGCCTGCTCGATCTCAACGACCGCATCTGCCGCTGGCCGATGGGCCATCCCGGCGAGCCGGACTTCCACTTCTGCGGCGACAAGGTGAACCCCGGCTTCCCCTACTGCGTCGAACATTGCGGCCGCGCCTATCAGGCGCAGCTGCCGCGCGGCCATCGCCGTCCGCCGCCGCCGATGCCGTTCGGCGGGCCGCGAGTGCGATAGATCCAGTTCGGAATGGCCAATGGGGCAAGCCCCGTCCGATAGGTTTGGGCAGCGCCATAAGTCCGTTCCGGTCTAAAAACCGCAGATTTGCCTCACTTTCAGCTCCCACCCGTGGTTAACCTCGGGTGGATACGGCCGTTCTTCCCGGCATGAGCGAACAGACATCAGACGAGAACGCGCGCAAGTCGCGCTGGTGGCAGTGGTTCAGCGGGAGCGCGGAAGCAGACGCCGATGAACCGGGCATGGAGCCGCAGATTTCGCGTGAGCTTACCGCACGCGAGGTGTGGCTTCCGGCCAAACGGCGGATGATCAGCAAAATTGCCGATTTCCTAATCGATCACGATCTCGAAGTCCTGCCGATGACGCTGACGGTGGCTTACGAATGCGTCACCGGCGGAGCCCCCCGCCTCGCCCAGCTGATCCTGGAGCGCACCGAGAAGGGCCTCCCGATCACGCTGAGCTGGATCGAGGAGCAGCGCGGCGAAAGCACGCACGACAAGAACGGCGAAGCACTGGCCGTGCTGATGAGCCGGCTGGAGGACAGCCTCGACGAGTTCAGCAAGACCACCAGCGGCGCTCGCAATGCGACGAGCGAGTACAGCAGTGCACTCAAGCAGCATGTCGATGAACTCGAAGGCGTCGGTCGTGCCGGTGTCGTCATCACCGAACTTGCCGCACTGACCCGGGCGATGATGGAACGCAGCATCGCCATCGAGAACGAACTCGCCTGCAGCGAACGCCGCGCCGAAGTGCTGCAAAGCTCGCTCGAGGAAACCCGCCGGATGGCCGACATGGACCACCTGACCGGCCTGCCCAACCGCCGAGCCTTCGATCACATGCTGGACCGCGAAATGCGCGAGGCGCGCGAGGCCGGGGAAACGCTCTGCGTCGCATTCGTCGATATCGATCATTTCAAACGCGTGAACGACACCCACGGCCATCCCGCCGGGGACCGCGTGCTCAAGTTCGTCGGCGAGACGCTCAACCGCATCGCCGATGCGCGCTGCTTCGTCGCCCGCCACGGCGGCGAGGAGTTTGCCGTCATCTGGCGCAACCACACCGTTGAAAAGGCGTGGAAGAAGCTTGATGCGGCACGGGAAGATATCGCGGACCGCCGACTGATCAACCGTGCCAATGACACGCCGTTCGGCAAGATCACCTTTTCGGGCGGCATCGCCGATGTCTTTGCCTATCCGGAAAAGAGTGCGGCATTGAAGGCGGCGGACGAGGCGCTCTATCTTGCCAAGCAATCGGGCCGCAACCGTATTCTCAAGGCCGGCGAGGACCCGGGCCCGCTGGTGAAGGCGGCCTGAGGAGGAACACGACATAGCCCGCAAAGCGCCGGTCCCGTGCCAGCGCGGCGGGCGGAGTCCACTCGCCGCCTTCGACCAGCGCGATCTTGTGGGTCAGCGGCAGTGTGTCGATCCGGCGGAACCACGCGGCATAGCCGGGTATCGTGGTGCGGCCCTGATAGGTCTGGATCACCACTTCATCAACCAGCCCGTCAAGCCGCGCCAATTCCGCCGGATCGCCGTTCGCGCTCCAGTCGAGCAAGCCGGTGATCGAGAGCCGCGTGCCGGGCGGCAATTCGCGCCGGACCTGCCCGAGGAAAGCGCGATAGCGGTCCAGCCCCGGCGTCGCCGCATCGAAATCGATCTGCAATCCTTCGAGCCGGTTGCCCGCCGCCCGCCACCGCGCCAGCATCGCGCGTAACGCATCCCACACCTGCGCATTCCAATCGAGCCGCTCGGCCCTGACGGTCAGCCAGACCCTGGCGAGGCGCACATGCGGCACACCCGCCCGCATATCGACAAGCTGCGCCGTTCCGCCGCGCCGGATTTCGCCGCCGAGAATGTAGAGCTCGCGCGCCCTGCCGACCGCAGGCGGCGGCGGCACCCCGGCCCAGAGGAAGAAGCGGTCAAAGCGCGCCGGATCGACCGGCTGCGGCGCCTCGGTGCCTCGACACGCCCCGAGCGCGAGCGCAGCCAGCAGCGCCGCCCAGCCGCGCCTCACCAATAATACTTCAGCTTCTGCGCCCAGGGACTCTTCGGGAATTCGCGCTTCAGCCGATCATACCAACCCTTGCGCACCGGTTTGTCCACGTCATCGCCGCCGCAACTGTTGTAGCCCGAGGGCCCATAGCAGTTGACCGCGCGGTAGAGCGCATAGGCGCGGTCTCCCGGCGTGCTGCGCGGATCGGCGATGACGCCAGCGTAGATCGCACCGCGCGCCAGCGGCCGGCCGGGAAAGTCGTTCGCCGCCCCGCCGAGCAGTCCCTTGGACGGCGTCGTATCGAGTGTGGTGAACCCGTCGAAATTGTTGAGCCGCCAGAACTCGCCGAGGCACAGCCGCGCATGGATATCCTGCGGGTTCGCCGCCAGCGTGGCAACTGTCCCCAACAGCGCCGGACAGGCAAACCCGGCCTGCGCCGTCCTGCCCTTGGCAAACAGGCCGAGCGGCGCCGTCGTACCCGGCGCAAAGCCCCACAGCCCGTCGGTTGGCGCATCGGCACGCACCAGCGACTGGTTGGCGCGGAACCCGGCGTAGTCGCCCCGGCTGAGCTGCTTGTAGAGCAAGGTGAACAGCGCCGTATCGCGCTGCTCCTGCGGGTTCGCGACATCGAGCGCCACGCGGCGCAGCAGCGCGGGACCGGCCGAGTGAGTCATCAGGATATCGCGGATCATCCGGTCGGTGATCGGCGACCCGGGGGCGAATACTGCCCCCAACCTGCCATGCCGCTCCCAGTTCATTGCAAGGCCCAGCTCGACCGTCGGCCGCTGCCACAGCGCCTTGGCCCCACCGAGCAGTTCGAGCCAGAAACCCGCCTCATTGGGATCGCCCTTCGCCGCCAGCGCCTGCCCGCGCAGGACCTGCCGGCTGAACGCGAGCGGCGTGTAGCTGGGCCGCTTCGCATCGTCCGGGATTAGCTGCAGCACCCGCGCATAGTCCTTGGCGACATAGAACGCGTGGTTGGCCTGCAGGAATGCATAGAGCTGCGGCGCACGCAGGAAGCTTGCCTGCTGGCTCGCCAGCACGTCGGCGCCGAGCGGGTTCTCCCCGCCTCCCATGTCGTAGCGGTCATCCGGATTGGCAACCCGCATGGCCGTGAGGTCCGCCGCCGCCAGCAGCAACAGCCCTCCCCCGCGCGGGTTGGGGTTGTCGCTGGTGGACAGGTACTTGCCGTCCGCCTCGTTGATCAGGCCGACGAGCACCTCGCCGTCGGTCAGCACCGCCGCGAGCAGGCTCTCGTAGCGCTCGCCGAGCGCCGCGAAATCGCCGGTCAGCCACATCGCGCGGCGCTCCAGCCCCCGCGCGGATTCGGCATAGCGGCCCTTGGGCCAGGCCTTCAGATAGTCAGCGAGCGCCGTCCGGCCGCGCTGGGCCGCAGCCTTGTCGACAGACTTGAGGCCATCAAAAAAGCCATACTGATCAATGCTCTTTGCCAGAGCCAGGCGCAGCTCCGCGCGCGCGACCATGTAGCGCGCGGTCTCCGCCACCCACGGGTCGGGCGCACCGGTCAGCGCGGCATAAGCCTTGGCGGCGTCTGCATAGCGTTCGGCGTAAAAGGCATCCGAGGCGGCGAGGTAGCCGAGGAACGCCTTGCCCGGCGCGCTGCTCACCGCGATCCCCGGCAGCACTTCGGGCAGCGTGCTGTCGCTGCACCGCGCGACCATCTTCTCGCGCGCGGCGGTGAGCGTGCTGCGCTCCGCCGCCGGCAGCGCGCGATTGGCGCCGAGAGCCGCCGCAAAGTCCGGCGCCCCGCTACGAAACCAGTCGCAAGGGCCGCTTATCACCTCCGCCGCGGCCGCCGCGTTGGGATCGAGCTCCGGCACCCAGGTACGCGTCACCATGCCCCAATCGAGGAACGTGTGGCCAAAGCCCTCCTCGTCGTACTCCGGCTTGGGATAATCACCCCCGCCCGTCACTGCGCCGGTCAGGCCCAACCCCGCAGAATCCCGCAACAGCGCCAGCAGGTTCACCCGGCTGTCATTCCCCGGCGCGATCACTACGCGATTGTGGCAGACCTGCGCCCCGCCGAACAGCGACCAGTTGGGATCGCAGCCGACATCCGCACAGGCCAGCGCCGCGCCCGATGAGGCCAGCAGCCCCGCCAGAATTGCGCCCTTGGTGAGCCGCAGCCGCATCGTCTCTCTCCCGAATCCAGTCCGGCCAATGCTCTCCCGCCGCCCGCGCCGAGGCAAGAAAAAAGGGCCCGCAGCCAGCTGCGAGCCCCTCGTTCGGTTTGGCCTGAAGCCGGACGATCAGTCGTCAGACTTGAGGAACGCCGGCATGTGATCGCCGCCGCCTTCGCCGCCGCCACGCGGGCCGCGATCACGATCACGGCCGCCGTCGCGACCGCCGCCGCCATCACGGCGCGGACCGCGATCACGGCCACCGGGGCCGCGGCGGTCACCACCGCGATCGCCGCGATCACCACGCGGCTCGCGCGGTTCGCGGGGCGGACGGGTATCTTCGAGCTCGGCGCCGGTCTCCTGATCGACAACGCGCATGGAAAGGCGAACCTTGCCGCGCGGATCGATCTCGAGAACCTTGACCTTCACGGCCTGGCCTTCCTTGACCACATCGGTGGGCTTCTCGACCCGCTCGTTGCGCATCTCGGAGACGTGGACGAGGCCGTCCTTCCCGCCCATGAAGTTCACGAACGCGCCGAAATCGACGATGTTCACGACCTTGCCATCATAGATCTTGCCGACTTCGGCCTCTTCCACGATGCCGAGGATCCACTTCTTCGCCGCCTCGATCTGGTTGATGTCCGAGGAGCTGATCTTGATCACGCCCTCGTCGTCGATATCCACCTTGGCGCCGGTCTCGGCGACGATCTCGCGGATCACCTTGCCGCCGGTGCCGATCACTTCGCGGATCTTCGACTTGTCGATCTGGATCGTCTCGATGCGCGGAGCATGCGCCGAAAGCTCGCTGCGGGCAGAACCCAGCGCCTTGGTCATCTCACCCAAGATATGCGCACGGCCTTCGCTGGCCTGCTTGAGCGCGACCTCGAAGATTTCCTTCGTGATCCCGGCTACCTTGATGTCCATCTGCATCGTGGTGATGCCGGCGCTGGTGCCCGCAACCTTGAAGTCCATGTCGCCGAGGTGGTCCTCGTCGCCCAGAATATCCGAAAGGACCGCAAAGTCCTTGCCTTCAAGGATAAGGCCCATCGCGATGCCCGAAACCGGACGCTCGATCGGAACGCCCGCATCCATCATCGAAAGGCAGCCACCGCAGACGGTGGCCATCGACGATGAGCCGTTCGATTCGGTCACGTCCGAGAGAACGCGGATCGTGTAGGGGAAGTCTTCCTTGCTCGGCAGCACCGGGTGCAGCGCGCGCCATGCCAGCTTGCCGTGGCCGACTTCGCGGCGGCCCGGCGCACCGAAACGGCCAACTTCGCCAACCGAGTACGGCGGGAAGTTGTAGTGCAGCATGAAGCGCTGATACGAGAGGCCGTCGAGCCCGTCGATCATCTGCTCGGCATCCTTGGTGCCCAGCGTGGTGGTGCAGATCGTCTGCGTCTCACCGCGCGTGAACAGCGCCGAACCGTGGGTGCGCGGCAGGAAGCCGACCATCGATTCGATCGGGCGGACCTGCGTGACCGAGCGGCCGTCGATGCGCGTGCCGTCCTTGAGGATGGCGCCGCGCACGATGTCCGCCTCGACCTTCTTCATGGTCTTGATCGCAACCATCTGGGTCTGCGGGGTCTCGTCCGCGAACGCAGCCTTCGCCTTGGCGCGGGCCTCGTTCAGCGCGTTCGAACGCGCCGACTTGTCGGTCAGCTTGTAGGCGGCGGCAACGTCGGCGCCGACGATGTCCTTGAGCTTCTTCTTGATGTCGGCGGTGTTGTCCGAAAGGTCAATTTCCCAAGGATCCTTCGCGGCCTTCTCGGCCAGCGCGATGATCGCGCCGACAACCTTGCGGCATTCATCGTGCGCGAACATTACCGCGCCGAGCATCTCGTCCTCGGTCAGTTCCTTGGCTTCCGATTCCACCATCATCACGGCCTGGTCGGTCGCGGCGACGACGAGATCGAGGCGGCCTTCGGCAACCTGCGCCATCGACGGGTTGAGCTGGTACTCGCCATCCTTGAAGCCGACGCGCGCGGCGCCGATCGGGCCCATGAACGGCACGCCCGAAATGGTCAGCGCAGCCGAAGCGGCGATCATCGCGACGATATCGGGCTCGGTCTCGCCGTCATAGCTCATCACCTGGGCGATGACGTTGATTTCGTTGTAGAAGCCTTCGGGGAACAGCGGGCGGACCGGACGGTCGATCAGGCGGGAAACCAGCGTTTCCTTTTCCGTCGCGCCGCGTTCGCGCTTGAAGAAGCCGCCCGGGATGCGCCCGGCGGCCGAGAACTTTTCCTGGTAGTGCACGGTCAGCGGGAAGAAGTCCTGGCCTTCCTTCACCGACTTGGCGGCAGTCACCGCGCAAAGCACGACAGTTTCGCCATACGTGGCGAGGACCGCGCCGTCAGCCTGACGGGCAATGCGGCCGGTTTCCAGAGTGAGGGTCTTCCCGCCCCACTCCAGCGATACGGTTTTGACGTCGAACATGTGTTTTCCTTCAGCCCGCCGCCCTATTGCGCGCGGGGTTTGCTGCCGGGTGTGCCGTCCCGGTCCGGTGCGGGGCGCTGGTCTGGCCCCATGGGATGCGTCCGCCGGCCGGATTGCCGGACAGTCGCCACATGCAAAAAGCGGCCCGCCTTGGGGCCGCTTCCTGCTTGGTTACTTGCGCAGACCGAGCTTCTGGATGAGGGCATTGTAGCGCTCCACATCCTTCTTCTTCAGATAGTCGAGCAGCGAGCGCCGCTTGTTGACCATCATCAGCAGCCCGCGGCGCGAATGGTTGTCCTTGTGGTGAGCCTTGAAGTGCTCGGTCAGGGTCTGGATGCGGCTGGTCAGGATGGCGACCTGCACTTCCGGCGAACCCGTGTCATTGGCCGCGCGGGCGTTGTCCGCGATGATGGCCTGCTTCTTTTCAGCGGTAACCGACATTGTACTTACTCCGCGACATCGGGAAGATTGAAACCCCGTACAACGGTCAGGCTCATGCCTGAAAGCTGAACCAAGGCGACCGGAACAGTACCGGAGCGCACCCAGTAAAGCCCGTCGTTATGGGGCAGCCCGTCAAGAACGCGGCCCTGGCGGACCGCCCTTGCCTGCTCGGGCGTGAGGTCAAGAGCCGGGATGTCGACCAGCCCTGCCTCCAGCGGCAAGAGGATATGTTCAAGGGGTGCGCCCTTACCCACATCGTTCAATTTGTCCAGCGAAATCGCCTGAGCGAGGCCGAACGGACCCGCGCGCAGGCGGCGCAGCATGGTGACATGGCCGACCGTGCCGAGGGCATATGCAATGTCCCTTGCGAGGCTGCGGATATAGGTGCCCTTGGAAACATGGGCGATCAGGGTAATCTCGCTTTCGCCGACGTGCCCGGCGGTGAGCGAATGGACCGTCACCGAACGGCTCTTCATCTCGACCGCTTCGCCCGCGCGGGCCCGGTCATAGGCCCGCTCGCCATCGATGAGGATCGCCGAATAGGCTGGCGGCACTTGCTCGATCGGGCCGGTAAAGCACGTCAGAATGGCGGTGACTGCTTCCGGCGCAGGCCGCACATCGCTTGTCGCGATGACTTTGCCTTCCAGATCGAGCGTATCTGTCTCCTCACCGAATCGCACGGTGAACGCATATTCCTTGCTGGCATCAAGCATCCGCCCCGCAAGCTTGGTTGCCTCCCCCACCGCGATGGGAAGAATGCCCGTCGCCAGCGGATCGAGCGTGCCGCCATGGCCAACCTTGACCTTGCCGTAACCCGCCTGCCGCAAGTTGCGCTTCACTGCCGCCACGGCCTGCGTCGAACCGAGGCCGTGTGGCTTGTCCAGAATGATCCAACCGCTGGTCAATCGAGTTCAGGTCCCGCCACCAGCACGATGATGTGCTCGAACTGCGAGAGCATCCATTCCATCGGCGGGCCGACCAGCCGGTCGACGATGTGCAGCCCCGGAAAGGCCCAGGGCAGCACGATGAACACGATCATGAACAGCGGAATGCCCACCGGTTCGATCCGGTCGAGCAGCCGCACCCCAGCGGCCGGAGAAAGCCCGCGCACGATGCGCGAACCATCGAACGGCGGCAGCGGCAGCAGGTTGAATGTGCCGAGGAACACGTTGATCGCGATGAAGTTCTTGAGGTTGTCCGCGACGAAAAGCGTGCCCCAGCCCGGCGTCCCCTGCGGATCGACCCCACGCAGCAGCAGCCCGAACGCGACAGCAGACAGCGCCGCCAGCACGAAATTCGTCAGCGGCCCCGCCGCCGCGACGAACGCCATGTCGCGCTTGGGGTTACGCAGCCGGGCATAGCTCACCGGCACCGGCTTGGCCCAGCCGAACACCGGCAGGCCAAGCAGCTTGAGCGTGCCAGGCAGGATCAGCGTGCCCATCGGATCGACATGCTTCAACGGATTGAGGCTCAGCCGCCCGCGCTCATAGGCGGTCGGATCCCCCAGCATCCGCGCCGCCCAGCCATGCGCGATCTCGTGCAGCACGATGGCGAACACCATCGGCACCACCAGCGTGGCGATCAGATAGGGTGTGCTCATCACGCGCGGGTCGCCTGCCAGTCCTCGCGCAGCAAACCGTAGATCGCGGTATCGCGCACGCGCCCGTTCCACGTCTTGCGCTCGCGCCGCATGATCCCTTCCTCGACCGCACCCAGCTTGCGCACGGCAGCACGGCTGCGAGTGTTGATCACGTCTACCTTGAACACCACGCGCTCCAGCCCGCAAGCAAACACATGGTCGATCATCAGCCGCTTCAATTGCCCGTTGAAGCCGGTGCTGCGCAGCGACGGCACGATGAAGCTGTTGCCGATCTCGATCGACCAGCCCGGATCGCCGAACCCGATCCACGCGGTCATGCCGACCACCACGCCATCCTGCAGGACGACATAGACGCAGCGCCCAGGTGGGCCTGCCAGCAGGCTGTCAAACTGCGGATCGAAATGCTCGCCGACATAGCAGAACGGATAGATCGCCCAGATCTCGCTGTCTTGGGCACAGGCACTGCGCAGCGCCTCGCGGTGCTCCTCGCGCAGCGGCTCGATACGCAGATTGCCGTCCTCAAGCGGAACATAGAGCGCATCGATGCTCATCGTGCGCGGCGGCCAAGGGCGACGTGGCGGAAAGGGAGGCTTGTCATGCTCACGGTGACATAGGCATTGCACCGGGAAAGCCAAGCGCCTGTGCCGAATTCCTGTCCGTCACGGTCCATTCATACAAGGTCCACAAGAATGACCGGCATGCTCTCCGCGCTGACCCGCCTGCTCGCCGCCTTTGCGTCCCTCGCGCTATTCCTGTCACCAATGGCGGCAATGGCCGGCGACTTGCGCTACGTCGTCGACAAGGCCGCCAGCCGCGTCGATGCCAAAGTCGCGTTCTTCGGGATCGCCTCGAAGACGGCGAGCTTTCCGGACATGTCCGGCACGTTCAATCTCTCGTTCGCCGATCTCGAGGCGCTCGACATGGTCGTCGATATCGACGCGCGCACGCTCACGACCGGGGATTCGCAAGCCAAGACGCTGAAAGGCAAGAACTTTTTCGACGTCGCGCATTACCCCACCGTGCGATTCGTCGGGCAGCGCATCAAGATGACCGGCGACAAGACCGCCGATGTGGAAGGCCGGATCACCGCGCGCGGCGTCACCCGGCCGATCAAGCTGGCGGTCACCTTCTCGGTTCCGCCCTACTCCACCGGCGGCACGCAGCCGATCTCGATCGTCGGCACCGGGGTGATCGACCGGCGCCAGTTCGGGATGACGGCCTATCCCTTCATCATCGGTTCGATGGTCAAGGTCACCATCCGCGCCCGGATGGTGCCGAACTAGTCCGGCGCGATGTCCCGCGCCACGCGCGGATCGGCGAGCAGCTTGTCGATATGACCCGCCACATCGAAGCTCTCGTCCGCCAGGAACTTGACCTTGGCGGCGTACTTCAGCCGCAGCCGCTGGGCCACTTCCTTCTGGAAATAGGCTGTATTGGTGCGCAGTGCCTTGAGCACCGCTTCCTCGTTCGCCCCCAGCAGCGGCTTGATATAGGCCGTCGCGTGGCGAAGATCGGGCGACATGCGCACTTCGGTCACCGAGACGCTGTGCGCGGTGAGCACGTCGTCATGCACTTCCTGCCGCATCAGCAGTTCCGAAAGGATGTGCCGCACTTGCTCGCCCACCTTGAGCAGGCGGACCGAGCGCGTTTCCGGGGATGCAGGCTGCTTGGCCATCGTCGTACGTCTATCCTTCAGCCCATCTTCGCCAGAATGCGGGCGAGCGAGCGCATGTTTCGTGCCGTCCCGCGCCGTCCGAGCCGGCGTTCGAGGAACGCGCCCGTCAGCCGGCTTGTCCCGACACCGTCTACGTAATCGATATAGAGACTGCGCGGCCCGATCGCGAGCCTTTCGCGCCCGCGCCCCTCGTGATCCTCCACCAGCACGCGAAACTGCGCCTGATCGACCTCGCCATCAAGGAACAGCGTATGGACCTTGGCTTCATCGCCATCGGCAGCAAAGGGATTGCCTTCGATGGCCTGGCGCAGCTCGTCCGCGCTCAGCACTGCCACCATCGAGCGGAAGCCGAAGCGGTCCATGACGATCCATTCGAGCATTTCGGCAAGGCCCTCGGTCGGGCGCTCCTCATGCTCGAACAGCACATTGCCGCTGGCGATCACCGTCTCGACCTGCTCGAGCCCCTCGCGCTCGAACGCCTCGCGCAGCTCCGCCATCGAGAGGCGGTTGCCACCGACATTGATTGAGCCAAGCAGGGCGACGTAGCGGGGCATTTCAGTTCCGAGCGACAAGCCAAATGAAAACCGGAACTGCGGCCATGAAGCCGAGCCCAATCAAAATCAGCCAAGCCGCCAAGGCCTTGGTGATTGTGCTTTCACGGTACGCCATGACTCAGTCTCCCCCCTCCCGCTTGCGGGAGGGGTTGGGGGTGGGTTTGCGACGCCGCGGCATGGACCGACGCGGCCTTGCGGCCACGTGCCCACCCCTAGCCCCCCCCGCAAGCGGGAGGGGAACCCTCACAGCGTGCGCACGCGCTCCTCGACCTCGAAGACTTCAAGCTGATCGCCCGGCTTCACGTCGTTCGTATCGGCCAGCACCACACCGCACTCGAGGCCCGCACGCACTTCCGGAACGTCGTCCTTGAAGCGGCGCAGCGAGTGGATGAGCGTCTGCGAGATGATGACATCGTTGCGGGTAAGGCGCGCATTGATGCCCTTGCGGATGAAGCCTTCGACCACGAGCAGACCGGCGGCCTTGTCGCGCTTGCCGGCGGGGAACACTTCCTTGACCTCGGCACGGCCGACCACGGTCTCGATCCGCTCCGGCCCGAGCTGGCCGGCCATTTCGAGGCGGATGTCGTCCGTCAGCTGGTAGATCACGTCGAAGTACTTCATGCGCACCTTGAAGCGCTCGACCAGCTCGCGTGCCTTGGCGTTCGGGCGGACGTTGAAGCCGATGATCGGCGCGCCGCTCGCCTGCGCGAGGTTGACGTCGCTTTCGGTGATCGCGCCCACGCCCGAAGCGAGGATGCGGACCTTGATCTCGTCGGTCGAAATGCGGTTGAGCGCATTGACGATCGCCTCGGTCGAACCCTGCACATCGGCCTTCACCACCACCGGGTATTCGATGACAGTCTGCTTCGCGGCGAGCGCCGAGAACATGTTCTCGAGGCTCGTCGGCGCCTGCGCGGTGCGCTTGGCGGTTGCGCGCTCCTGGCGGTAGGCGGCGACCTCGCGGGCACGCGCCTCGTTCTCCACGACCGTCAGCGTATCGCCCGCCATCGGCACACCGCCGAGGCCAAGCACTTCGACCGGCAACGACGGAGGCGCTTCCTTGATCTGGCGGCCCTTGTCATCGTGCATCGCGCGGACGCGGCCCGACTGGGTGCCGACCACGAGGATGTCACCCACCTTGAGCGTGCCGCGATTGACCAGCACGGTCGCGAGCGGACCCTTGCCCTTGTCGAGCTTGGCCTCGATCACGGTGGCTTCCGCCGCACGGTCCGGGTTGGCGCGCAGTTCGAGCAGTTCGGCCTGGAGCAGGATCTTCTCGATCAGCTCGTCCATGCCCTGCCCGGTCTTGGCCGAAACCTCGACATCCTGCACGTCGCCCGACATTTCCTCGACCACGATTTCGTGTTCGAGCAGACGCTCGCGGATCTTCTGCGGGTTGGCCTCGTGCTTGTCGGCCTTGGTGATCGCCACGATCATCGGCACGCCGGCCGCCTTGGTGTGGTTGATCGCCTCGATCGTCTGCGGCATCAACCCGTCATCCGCCGCAACCACCAGAATGACGATGTCTGTCACGTTGGCGCCGCGCTGGCGCATTTCGGTGAAGGCTTCGTGGCCCGGCGTATCGAGGAAGGTGATGTGGTCACCGCTCTTCGTCTTGATCTGGTAGGCGCCGATATGCTGCGTGATGCCGCCGGCCTCGCCGCGCACCACGTCGGTGCCGCGCAGCGCGTCGAGCAGGCTGGTCTTGCCGTGGTCGACGTGGCCCATGATCGTGACCACCGGCGGACGCGGCTGCAGCGAGGTTTCTTCATCGACGTCCGCCGCAGTGTCGATGTCGACATCCGATTCGGACACGCGCTTGATATTGTGGCCGAATTCGGTGACGAGCAGTTCGGCGGTGTCCTGGTCGATGGTCTGGTTGATGGTGACCATCATGCCCATCTTGAACAGCGCCTTCACCAGGTCCGCCGCCTTTTCGGCCATGCGGTTGGCGAGATCCTGCACCGTGATCGCCTCGGGCACCACGACATCGCGCACCTGCTTCTCGCGCGGCTGCGACTGCCCGGCGAAGTGCGCACGGCGCTCCTTCTCGCGGGCGCGCTTGAGCGCGGCGAGGCTGCGGGCGCGGGCGCCTTCGTCCTCGTTGAGCGCGCGGGTGACGGTAAGCTTGCCGGCCTGACGGCGGTCGCCCGCACCCTTGTCGCGCGGGGCGTGCGCGGGCTTCTTGGCCGGCGGTTCGGGCCGCTTGGGCGCAACGACCGGAGTAAACCGGCGCGGCGCCGGTGCTACTGTTTCGGCAGCAGCAGCAGGCGCCTCGACTTCGGCAGGCGCGGCAGGAGCAGCAGCCACCGGCGCTTCAACCGGGGCCGGCGCTTCGGCAGCAGGTGCCTCGACCGGAGCAGGCGCGGGAGCCGGTGCTTCGACGGGCTCAGCCGCTTCGGCGGCCTCACCAGCCTTGCGCGCGTCAGCAGCGCGGCGTGCTTCCTCGGCGGCGCGCAAGCGTTCTTCCTGCTCGCGGCGGTTGGCGGCTTCAAGCGCCTGCAGACGGGCCTCTTCGGCTTCACGCAGAAGACGGGTCTGCATTTCCTGACGCGTCTCGCGCGAAGCGGCGGGCGGCGGCGGGGGCGGCGCGGGCGCGCGGACCGGCTGCGGCGCAGGCGCGACCGGCGCGGCTGCGACCGGAGCCGCTTCGGGCGCAGCAGGTGCGCCCTCACCCGGTGTGCGCGGCATCAGCTTGCGCCGCTTGACCTCGACGACGACCTTGTTGGTCCGCCCGTGGCTGAAGGTCTGCTTGACCTCGCCCGCCTCGACCGAAGTCTTGAGGCCCAGCGGCCTGCGGCCGAGCGTCGGCTTCTTGTCATCGCTCATCGAATTCACACACCCTTCGTATCAACAGTATCGCGCGCTGCCGGAGCAGCGGCGGTCAAGTCCCCAGCACGATCATGCTCAGACCCGAGAAAATGGAGCAGGCGCTGCAGCGGCACCGCGACTCGTTCGGCCGCGGCGGCATCGATCAGCGCCAGATGAACCACGTTGTCGCGGCCCAATGCCACAGACAGCGCCGCGCGGTCCAGCGGCAAGATGACACCCTTGAGACCGCTGCCTTCCGCTTCCTCGCCCACGCGCCAGGCCTGGGCAAGCTTGTTCGGGCCATCGGTTCCGGCGTCGCTGGCATGGGCAAGCCACGTCACCGCTCCGGCCCGTGCAGCCTGCGCGATCTTTTCCGTGCCAAGCACCATGTTGCCCGCGCGCAGTTCGATGCCGAGCCGGTCCAACAAGGCGCGCGTCAGCGCAGCGCGCGTCTTTTCCGCAAGGTCTGCCGGAATGGTCAGCGGCGCGCCCTTGAAGGCCCGCGCCAGCGCGCCGCGCAGCTTGCCGCCCGCGACAGCAGCCGCCAGCTCGTCCTCGCTCACACCGATCCACGCCCCCCGCCCCGGCGCGCGCGCCAGGGCATCGGGAAGCACATCGCCGGTGGGCGAAAGCGCCAGCCGCACGAGCTCACCGCGCGCGTCGTGGCGCCCGGTCAGCACGCATTTGCGCTCCGGCTGGGCCTCCTTTGCGGAAGTCCCGGCCGGCTTGGCGCCAGAGATGTCGGAGCTTAGCGCTTCATTGTGAGGATTCCGCATGGGCGGCCTCCTCAGCTGCTGGCTCGTCCTCGAACCAGTGCGCACGCGCAGCCATGATGATCTCGTTGCCCTGCTCTTCGCTCAGGCCATATTCGCCCAGCACGCCGCCCTTGTCCTCGGCGCGCTCGCTGCGCTCGCGGTCGCGGCGGGTTTCATTGTTGTTGCCGCGGCGTCGCTGCTCGCCTCCGCGCTTCTTGGCGATGAGCTCGTCGGTGGCGAGGTCGGCCAGATCGTCGAGCGTCTTGATGCCCGCCTTGCCAAGCGTGACCAGCATGGCCTCGGTGAGGTGCGGCAGTTCGGCAAGGTCGTCCTCGACGCCCAGCGCGCGGCGCTCCTCGCGCTGCGCTTCCTCGCGGCGTTCCAGCGCTTCAACGGCGCGGCTCTGCAGCTCCTGGCCCAGCTCCTCGTCGAAACCTTCGATGGCCGCCAGTTCGGCGATGTCGATGTAGGCAACTTCTTCCAGCTCGCTGAAGCCTTCGGCCACGAGCAGCTGCGAAAGCGTCTCGTCCACGTCGAGCTCTTCTTCGAACATCTTCGAGCGCTCGGCGAATTCCTTCTGGCGCTTCTCCGATGCTTCCGCCTCGGTCATGATATCGATCGCCGAACCCGTCAGCGACGAAGCAAGGCGCACGTTCTGGCCGCGGCGACCGATGGCGAGCGACAGCTGGTCATCGGGCACGACGACTTCGATGCGGCTTTCTTCCTCGTCGATCACCACGCGGCTGACGGTTGCGGGCTGGAGCGCGTTCACCACGAAGGTCGCGGTGTCCTCGCTCCACGGGATGATGTCGATCTTCTCGCCCTGCAGTTCCTGCACGACGGCCTGCACGCGGCTGCCCTTCATGCCGACGCAGGCGCCGACCGGGTCGATGCTGCTGTCGCGGCTGATCACGCCGATCTTGGCGCGCGAACCCGGATCGCGGGCAGCGGCCTTGATTTCGATGATGCCGTCGTAGATCTCGGGCACTTCCTGCGCGAACAGCTTCTTCATGAACTCGGGATGTGCGCGGCTCAGGAAGATCTGCGGACCGCGGTTCTGGCGCTCCACCTTCATGATCCAGGCCCGCACGCGCTCGCCGACGCGCGGCACTTCGCGCGGGATCTGCTGGTCGCGGCGGATCACGCCCTCGGCGCGGCCGAGGTTGACGATCACGTGGCCGAATTCGACCGACTTGATCACGCCGGTGATCACTTCGCCCGCGCGGTCCTTGAATTCTTCGTACTGGCGGTCACGCTCGGCATCGCGGACCTTCTGGAAGATCACCTGCTTGGCCGACTGCGCGTCGATGCGGCCGAGATCGACAGGCGGCAGCGGATCGACCAGGAAGTCGCCGATCTTGGCGCCCGGCTGCAGCTTTTCCGCGGCCTTGAGATCGACCTGCTTGAAGTAGTCCTCGACATGCTCGACCACCTCGACGACGCGCCACAGGCGCAGGTCGCCGGTGCGCGGATCGAGCTTGGCGCGGATGTCGTTCTCGGCGCCATAGCGGTTGCGCGCGGACTTCTGGATCGCTTCTTCCATCGCCTCGATGACGATGGACTTGTCGATCATCTTCTCGGTCGCGACGGAGTTCGCAATCGCGAGCAGCTCGGCGCGGTTGGCGGAAATCGCACTGGCCATGGCTTAGTCTTCCTGTTCCTCAACTAGGTCGTCCACGCCGCTGACATCCAGCGGCCGGGAAGCGGCAATCAGCTTATCGGTCAGGATAAGCTTGGCATTGGCGACGAGGCTGAATGGTACGGCATATACCACGCCGTCGTCGTTGATCGAAATCATCTCTGCATCGGCATCGAAGCCGACAAGATCACCCCGGAAGCGCTTGCGCCCGTCCTGCAGTTCGGCAAGCTCGATCCGCGCTTCGTGCCCGGTCCACGCGGCGAAGTCCTTCGCGCGGGTCAGCGGGCGGTCGATCCCCGGTGAGCTGACCTCGAGCCGATAGGCATCCTCGATCAGCACCTCGCCTGCCTCTTCCAGCGCATCGATCCGGTCCGAAATGCGATGCGACAGCGCGGCGCAATCCTCGATCACCAGCTGCCCGGTCTCGGGCCGCTCGGCCATGATCTGGAGCGTGTGCTCTTCGTCCCCGATCTCGCCGCCCTTGAAATAGCGCACGCGCACGAGATCGAAGCCGAGGCTGGCAGCCTCTTCTCCGGCGATCTCGGTAATCCGTGCGATATCGTTCATGCGTGCTCCATGGGGCCAACGCAGCAAAGGCAGCGGGTTTGGTGCCGGCCCCGTTTGGCGCCAGCCCAGACTTTGCCTTCACAATGTCGGGATGCATCGCCCCTAGGCTGACGAGCCAGAAAAGGCAAGCACCAAGATTGCCCGACCATTCGCTCCCGAAAGTCGGTGAAATTTCCCACTCTTTGGCAAGTGATTAGGCGAAACCAACTAGATCAAGAACGCCAAACCGCAGAATTCCGCCATTTCGAGCATTTGGCACGCGCTATGCAAAGACCTTGGCATACGCCGGACGAACTGGACGGCGCCACACTCGAACCAAAGAAGGGAACCACGACATGACCACCATCCGCAACTTCACAGCCCCGATCTTCAGCGCAGTCGCCGCGATCGCCCTCACCTTCGCCATGGTCGGCGCCGCGGTCACCAGCCCGGTGCAGAGCCCGCTCCACACCGCCACCGTCAGCTCGGTGTACGCAGCATGAGCGACCTGCGCTTCGAGGACCATGGGGTCCAATCGCCGGCCCCTCGGGGCTTCCGTCTCAACAAGCAGCGCGGCAAGATCATGGGCGTCAGCGCCGGGATCGCCGATTACTTCGGTCTCGATGTCACGCTGGTGCGCGTTGCCTGGGTCGTCGGCACGCTGGTCGGCTTCGGCTCGCTGATCCTGATCTACCTCGCCATCGGCCTGATCGCCGATTGAGCCCGCCTGCCCTGCCCCCCACATGGCCCTTCCCGCACCCCGGGGAGGGCCATGGTCGTTTAAACTGGCGGCGGCACCAGCCCGATGAGGCGCAACACCACCGCCTGCGCCAGCATCACCACCAGCCAGTAAACGCTATCGACCAGCGCCGAACGCACGGGCAAGGACCGCATGCGGTAGGACGCGGCAAGGCTCGGCACCACGAAGCCCAGCCAGATCACAAATGCGCTGCCGATCGTCATTGTCCAGACGCTGCCTTTGGGCGGCGCGAGGATCAGCGCTCCGGCCAGAATCGCGCAAAGCCATGCTTCGGCCACAAACGCGAGCAAGAGGGTTCCCGCAACGCCCGGTCCGCCGGTCCGTCCACGATCCACCAGCACCTGCCAGATCATCCCCAGCAGCAACCCCACCATGGTCGCCGCCAGAATGGCACCGCCATTGAGGACGATGTAGATCATCAGGCGTCGTCGGTTGTTGCAAAGGGCGAGAAGTCGATGTCGGTGTCGAACACGTCGACGCCCTCCTTCTCCTTGAGGAAGCCGACAACCGCATAGGTCACCGGCGTCAGCACGATCTCCCAGATGACCTTGAGCGCCCAGTTGGTCCACATCACATGGAGCACGTCGGTGGTTGCCCAGGTGCCCAGGAAGGCGATCGGATAGAACAGCGCGCTGTCCACGGCCTGACCGAAGATCGTCGAGCCCCAGGTGCGCGTGAACAGATACTTGCCCCCGGTCCAGACCTTCATCCGCGCCAGCACGAAGGAATTGACGAACTCGCCCGCCCAGAACGCCACAACCGAGGCGATCACGATGCGCCAGGTGCTGCCGAAAACCGAATCATAGGTCGTCTGGCAAACCGCGCCGGCCGAGGTCTTCGCCACCACTTCGGCAAAGCGCGGATCGCCGCTCGACGCGCAGCCCCAGCCGTCCGACGGCGGCATCGCGACCACGACGTAGCTCATGAACGCCATGAACAGCAGGGCAAAGAAGCCCACCCACACACAGCGCCGTGCGTGGGCGTAGCCGTAGACTTCGGTCAGCACGTCGCCCAGCACATAGGACACCGGAAAAAACAGGATGCCCGCGCCGAAGGTATAGCCCCACACCGTCGTCAGCTTGGCCGCCCCGATCAGATTGGACAGCAGCAGGATCGCGACGAATGCCGCCATCAGGTAGTCGAAGAAGCGGAAATGGCGGCGCGCGCCGGCGCTGCCTTCGATGCGGGCTAAGCGGTGCTGGTTCATGGACCATGTTGCTAACGCGGTTTGCACGGCAGGCAAAGCGGCCTTATGAGGCACGGTCAGAGCAACACGTCGTGCGCGCCCTTAGCTCAGCTGGATAGAGCACCAGCCTTCTAAGCCGGTGGCCGCAGGTTCGAATCCTGCAGGGCGCGCCAACCTCCCCCTTCCCCGACGGTCCTGCCCTTTTTTGCATGAACTCGGTCTATTTGGTTACCCGGGTTCCAAACGCGCGTTAACACCTGCCACGTAGATTCTCCTGATCAATGGGGGAATGCCATGAAGATGCAGCACTGCTGTAATCACCTGAATTGTCCTAACAACAGCGCCAGTCATGCGGTGGGCCCTGCCCGATCGCAATTGCCAGAGCTGCCGTGTCCAACCCGAGAATAAGCAGACTGTCTCTGCCTCGATACTCGGCTGACTACGGGTATATCGGGATAATAAACAATCCTCGCGCTGTCCAAGCCGATCGCCAGCTACAGTCAACAGTTTGCACAAGAGTCCCATGGAGCGAGCCGTGAAGCAAGAAAGCCTGCCCCAACACCCGCGAGAGCCGCGCGAACGCCGCCTTTTGCGCGGCTACATGCAGACCGAGCGCCTCGCCTCGTTCGAAATCGTCATCCGCAACATTTCCGCGCGCGGACTGTGCGGCACCTGCAAGGGCCTGCCGCCTATCCGCGGCGAATTCGCCGAGATTCTGCTGCCCGACAACCGCACCGTCACCGCCACCGTGCGCTGGGTCAACGATCAGGTGTTCGGCGTTGAATTCGACGAATCGATCAATCTCGAGATCATGATGGACACGCTGCAGCGGCTACGTGATCTTGCTGAGCGCAACGCGAGCTGGGAGGTCAAGTCCAAGCACCGTGTCAGCGATCGCCGGCCTGACCTTGCCGCACTTCGTCGCATCTGAAACTAACCAGCTGTTCCTGCTGTAGATGCCCGGCCTTCGGGCGATCCCAAGTTAAAACCAAAATGGCAGCTTTGGTTTCGGTGGTACGAATTTAACCAAACTCGCTGCCGCAATGGCACCGTTATCGATGGCGGCACGGGCAAATCCCAACTAGGCAAGCTCCACTAACGAACTTCTGCACGGGTCGGGAAAAATGAACGATAGAACAGTTGTTTACGTCGTTGAAGACAGTGTTCATCTGCGCGCCGAGATCTCGCACAATCTGAGCTCGCTGGGCATTCGCAGCGTGGTGTTCAACGATGTCGAGGAGCTTCCTGCCAAGATCGATCGCGCCGTCGTATTCATGATTCGGCACGAGTCTGCCTGCCGCGCGCAGATCGACAAGTATCGCACCGAGCGCGCCCCGGTTTCGGCCAAGGTCGAGTTTTCGTGCAACGCCGGCTTTGAAAAGGCGGTTGCCGCGATCCGCGAAGGCGCATCCGATTTCGTGGTTTGGCCGTCGGAGCCGAGCCTGCTCGACCGCGCCATCCACCGCGCCGAAGACGATCTGCGCCGCAACCAGCCGGCCAAGGTCATGGGTGGCCGCGCCAAGGAAAGGGTCGCCATGCTCACCTCGCGCGAGCGCCAGGTACTGAACGACGTGATCAACGGCTGCACCACCGAACGCATCGCCGCCAAGCTGGCGATCAGCCCGCGCACGGTCGACATCCATCGCCGAAACGTGCTGTCCAAGCTCAATGTCCGCAACACCGCCCAGGCGATCGTGATCGCGCTCAGCTCGGGCGAGTTCCAGCCGGCCAACGCCGAATTCGCGATGAGCCCGGCCTACGCCTGACAGCGGGAACCGTTAACTCCCTTCGGGTCGCACAGATTTCATCTGCCGAGGGATTGCGCGCAACGTCCCCAAGTCTTGCGCGCCAAGAACAGAAGAGGCGCCCGGGCATCAGATGCCCGGGCGAGAGACCTCCGTCATCGACCTGCCAGCGGGCTTCACCCTTTGCCAGAGGATGCCCGCCATGATCACATCCGTTGCGAGCGGAGATCGGCCAGGTTTCGACCTATGCGCCGGGACGGGCGAGTTCCCAGCCCGTTCCGGCGCTATACTCCAAGTTCCGTTAACACTTATCAGAGGTTTGCGTCGCAATCCTGACACGCGTACTGTGATGGAAGGGGGCGTCCTGCCGGGGGGCAAGGCACCTCGAACCGGAAGCTCCGGTCCACAAGAACAAGTGCCGGTCGTCGCTGCGGCAAAAGGGGCATGGGGACAATGGCGGACTTGCGCAGCAAAGCGCGGATGTGGGCACCAGTAGCAGCAGCAGTCGCCGCCGTGCTGGTGATCGCCGAACTGCATGCGGTCGTCGCATTCCCCGCCCTTGCCGTGACCACCTTGATTTTCGTCGCGATTGTCTGGGCTGTCGTCCATCTCCTCGTTGTCCGCGCGGAACTGCTCGGTCAACTCGACGTCGCGCGGATTGCCGCCAATGCCATCGATCAGATCATCTGGATCGAGCGCTACCCTTCGGGCGAAACCGCCTTTGTCACCGGCACCTACGAGCAGGTCTGGGGCCACGAGGCGCTCACGCTGTTCCAGGCGGCCGAGTCGCGGCTCGATGCCGTTCATGCCGAAGACCGCCAGCGCGTGCGCCGCGAAATCCGTGCCGGGCAGGCCGGGCTCGAAACATTCCGCACCGAATTTCGCATGAAGACCGCCTCGGGCGACGAGCGCATCATGCATGTGAAGTTTCATCCCCATGAGGTGAAGGGCAAGCGCGCCGGGTACTGGATCGGGTTTGCCACCGACGTTACCGAGGAACGCCGCACCCATGCCGGCATGATCCGCAATCGCCGGGCCCTGCGCGCGCTGGCGCTTGTCAACGCCGCCATTTCGCGGGCGCAGTCACGCTCGGAGCTCCACAAGCTGGTCTGCCAGAGCCTGATCGAAGGCGATGGCTATGCCGCCGCCTGGATCGGCCTGCGCGAGATGGGCCCGGTGGCCAAAATCAGGGTCACCGCCCACGCCGCCTCGCATACGGACTATATCACCGCGCTCGATATCCGCCCCGACGATCCGGTGCTCGGCCAAGGTCCCACCGCAAGGGCGATGCGCGACGGCAAGGTCTCCGTCTGCCAGTCGGTCGCCGAAGACCCCGAACTGGCGCCGTGGCGGGAGGCAGCACTCCGGCAGGGCTTCCAGGCGATTGCCGCCTTCCCGCTGCTCAATGAAGGCCGTGCGTTCGGCACGCTTACGCTCTATTCCGACGAGCCGGGCGCCTTTGCCGAGGACGAGCTGCGCATTCTCGAGGAAATGAGTGTCAGCCTCGCACAGGGCCTCGTCATGATCGAAGCCAAGGCCGGGCTCGTCAACAGCGGCAAGATGGAGCTTATCGGCCAGATCTCGGGCGAGCTTTCGCACGACTTCAACAACATCCTCGGCATCATCGCGACCCACGCCGAAATCGGCGGACGCGAGGCCGAGAGCGAGGCCGCGCGCGACCGCTTTTCGCTCATCGCCCAGGCCGCGCTGCGCGGTGTCGATATCACCCGTTCGCTGCTCGGTATTGCCCGCCACCCGCGCGGCATCCCTGAAGTCGCCGACGCCAACAGCCTGACCTTGCGCCTCGTCGCGCTCATCCGCGCCGCCGTCGGCCCCGGGATCGACGTGCAGGTCCAGCTGTGGGACAACCCGCTGCTGGTCGAGATCGATCCCGCGGGCTTCAACAACGCGCTGGTCAACCTCGCCATCAATGCGCGCGATGCGATGGGCGAACATGGCGTGCTGACCTTGCGCACGTTCCTCAGCGCTACGCCCGAAGGCTGCCCCAGCCGCGAAGGCCTGCCCGCCAGCCTGCGCAGCACGCCGCTCGTCGTCGTCGAAGTGGCCGATACCGGTTCGGGCATGACCGAAGACGTGCGCGAACACGCCTTCGAGCCGTTTTTCTCGACCAAGGGTCCCAACAAGGGCACGGGGCTTGGCCTCTCGGCAGTGCTGCGTTTCGCCGTCCACCACGGCGGCACAGCGCGCGTGCTCAGCAGCAGCCCTGAGGGCACCACCGTCCAGATCGTGCTCCCTGCGAGCACCGGCGCGCTCGATAGCGCCACCCGCCGTCTGGTCGCGCTCCCGCCCCCGAAGCCCGTCAGCCTGCGCGTGCTGATCGTCGACAACGAGCCCGATCTGCTCAGCGGCATGCTAGAGACGCTCAGCCTCGCAGGTCACAAACCGACCGGCTTCACCACCTCGCGCGATGCGCTGGACGCCCTGGCCCGGCAGAAGTTCGATGTGCTGATCTGCGACCTGCTGCTCGACAATGGCGAGGACGGCACCGTGCTTGCCCGTCAGGCCACACTGGCCAACCCGGACATGCGCGTGATCGTGATGTCCGGCAATGCCGCGCGCCATGCCGAATCCGATCTCGTCTGGCCGCTGCTGGAAAAGCCCTTCTCGGTCGATACGCTGATCGGCCAGCTCGAGACCCGGCAGGCCGAGACGAGAGCTGCCTTGAACGCGGTGCCTTCAAGCCTTGCATGGGTCGAGGCGAGCGTCTGTGACAGCAGACCGAGATCAAGCGGCTTGCGCAGCATGGGCCAGTGCGGCTGCAGCAGACTTTCATCGGGCAGGTAACCGCTCATCAGGATGATCCCGATGCGCGGATGCCGCGCCTCCACCTCGTGAGCGAGTTCCACGCCGCTGCGTTCGGGCATCACCACATCGGTCAGCAATATGTCGAAGTCGGCCTCCGCCAGCGCCTCGACCGCCTGCGCCGCATTCAGCGCCGGTGTCACCGCATAGCCTTCCATGCGCAGAATCTCGACCACCGCGTCGAGCGCATGGACTTCATCCTCGACGACCAGCACCCGGGCGCTCCGAGACATTCGGGGCAACGCGGTCCCCGGTCCAGCCGCCGGGGCAAGCTCCAGCTCGTCTGCGTCGCCGCTGATCGGCAAATGGATGCAGATGTCGGTTCCCGCAGGGAGCGCCGTGATCCGTGCGTCCCCCCCCGCCGAGCGCGCCCAGGTCCGCACCGAACGAAGCGGAAAGTCGGTGCCCTCCGGCGGGGTCAGCGTCTGCGGATCGAGCATGAGCCGAACGGTTTCATCATCGATCGCCGGACCGTCGTGGATCACCTTGATCACCGCCCAATCCTGCGCGGCCGCTGCGGCATGGCGCTCGGGCGGCTCGCTGGTCCGATAGCTGGAAATCGTGATCGAGCCGCCATCCGGCATCGCCCCGCGCGCGTGGACGATCACGTTGGTCAGCATCGTCACCAGCTCGGTCCGCCCGACCCGTACCGCCGCCTGCGCCGCGCCGCCGATGAAATCGAGCGTAAAGTCGCTCGGCAGCGCGGCAGACAGGAACGCGAGGTTCGAGCGGATGGTCTGATCGACCGAGATCGGCGTCGCTTCCACGTCGCGATGCCCGGTCAGCCGCTCGAGCGAGAGCACGAGGTCGCTCACATGCCGCGTCGCCGCCTCGATCGCCGCGCGGCTCGTCTCGGCGTTCCCGCCAGACTGCGCCAGATTGGCCACGTTGAGCCGGATGATCGAGAGATAGTTGGTCAGATCATGGACGATGTAGCGCCCCAGCCTCTGCGTGCGATCCAGCAGCTCAAGCGCTTCCGATTGCGCATTGGCAAGATCGATCGCCGCCTGCCGCGCCTCGGCCAGCAGCGCGCGCTGCATGCCGATCAGCGTCAGCGCGGGAACGGAGGCATCGATCTGCGAAAAGTCCGAGATGTGGAGCCCCTGGCCCTCGATGATGAAGTCCTCGGGCACAATGTTGAGCGCCAGCAGGAAGCCGCCATCCTCGGTCGAGAAGACGATGCCCGCGAGGCGGATGTTCTTGCTTTTGCAGAACAATTCCAGCCGCTCGGGCGTGTCCGCCATGGCCGGAATCGCGGTCTCCATCCGCACCGCCTGCTCGTCCAGCCGGTCATGTCGCAGCGAAAACAGCTCGGCCAGCCGTGCGCCGGGCACAACTTCCGTCTCGCGGCTGAGGAAGAACGGCCCGGCAGATCGCACCACGAGCGCCGCATCGACCTTGATATAGGCGCGGAACAGCGCCCCAAGCTGCGATTCGCGAATGGTGACGGCGGGCTTCATCGCCGCTCAGGTCCTGTCGAGCAGGATGGCAAAATCGATCACTGTCCCCGGCCCGTTCTCGAAGCGCGCGGCCACGTCGACCGTACCCGTCTCGCCCATCCGGTCCATCACGCCTTCGAGCAGCCCGATCACGAACATCTCGAGCCCGCTTCGATCCGAGCGGTAGCGCACCAGCAGCCGCTGGCGCGTCTCGCTGAGCAGCTCGAACGAAGGCACCCGCGCATCGGGCATCGCCAGCACGACCGAACGGTGCATCCGGTCGAGGTTGTTGATGAAGGTGACGAGGTCCTGCCCGGTGAAGTCCATGATCGGACCGAACGAGCTGAGTTCCGCAAAACGCACCCAATAGCGCCCGAACACGCGCAGCGCGTCCTCCACGGCCATGCCGAGATGCGCCGCCGAGGCGGAAATCAGCGCGATCGTCTTGGAATCATCGTAGACGCACAGGCTGATAAGGTCGGCGGGCCCCGTGTTGGTCTCGCGCTCGATCTTGGCCCAGGCCGAGGGACCCAGTCGATCCAGCATCATCTGCCGCAGCGCGCGGTGTGCCATTCCGTACATGAGGGGCGCTCCGTCTCAGGCCTGCAGCTTCGCAGCAATCGCATCCTGTGCCGCCGCCGCCAACTGGTCGGCCAGCGCCGAAACCCGCGTGACCTGCTCGTCGATCCGGTCGAGCTTCGCGCTCAGGTAGTCGGCCTGCTCTCGCGAGAGGCCGGGGCACAGCGCCGATCGCAAGTTGCCGGTGGCAAGCCCGATCACATTGAGCGGCTGGCGCAGCTCATGCAGACAGTCCGAAACCTTGGAAACGTTCTCAATCGCCATGTCTATTTGAGCCCCCGCCAAGCTACCGTTCTCCCACATAAATCGCACTGATTACCGAATACTAAGCATGGACGGTAGTTTGGCGGTAGTTCTAGGCATTTACCGTGATCCAATCGACACGCATCGGTGCCACATTGGCACCAATCCGGCGTTGATTGATGCGATTGCATTCGACATGCGCTGAATTGACGGGAACAAAATTCAAACCGGATGTAATTCTCCGTTACAAACGATATACAACGCAGGATCATGAACGCGAAAGCAATTGCAGAGCGGGACAACGCACAGTGCCGGATCCTGGTTGTCGATGACGACCGGGCGACGGCCGAGGAGGTCGTCGAAGCGGCGCACCTGCTCGGATACCAGTGCGGCTATGCGCTCGATGCGGCCTCCGCCCTGCGCACGATTGCCGAGGACGAGACCATCGGCATCGTGGTGACGGACGTCCAGATGCCGGGCATGACCGGCCTGTCGCTGCTTGACGAGTTGTCTTCCCGTTTTGCTTCGCAGCGCCCGCTGGTCACGCTGGTCATCACCGGCTTCGGCAGCATCGATGTCGCCGTCGCCGCCATGCGCAACGAAGCAGCTGATTTTCTCACCAAACCCGTCTCCCGCGATGATCTTGCCGCCGCGCTGCGCCGCGCCATGCGCAAGTGGCTGCGGCTGTGCGGAGAACGCTCGCTGGCCGCGCTCAGCGCCAGCCTGCGCGCGCCGCCTGGCGATTTGGGCCAGCCGGCCTCTCCGTCCACGCCGCTCGCCCCGGTCGATGATGCTGAACTGCTCAAGATCACCCGCAAGCTGGTGCGCATGCGCGAACAGCGCGGCCAGTTCCTCAACCCGGCGCTGTTCTCCGATCCGATGTGGGATATTCTCCTCGATCTGACCTCGGCGCGACTCGAGCAGAAGACCGTCCCCGTCTCCAGCGTGTGCCAGGCCGCCGGCGTGCCGATGAGCACCGCACTGCGCCAGATCCGCAGCCTCGTCGACATGGGCCTTATCCGCCGCTGGTCCGACCCGCTCGACCGCCGCCGCGATCTCCTCGCCATCAACGACGAGGCGATGGACGCGATGCGCCAGTACCTGACCTATCTGAGGGACCGCGTCGGCGTCTGATCCTCTCTGCGCGGTCAGTTCCCGCCCGAACCGTCCGCCACGGGCGGCTGTTTGCGCTTCCGCTTCTGAAACTTGCGCGGATTGGCCGGCGGAGTGCCGGGTTGGCCAAACTGAAAGTCGCCGGGCGGGGTGAGCTTCGTCGTCGTGCTGAACTGCTGCTTCTCAAGCTTGCCCGTCCGCTCCTCAAGCGCGCCGACCCGACCGCGCAGCGTCGCAAGCTCGGATGCAAACTCCCGCTCCAGCATTGCCAGATCCGCCTGATCCTGACTGCCCACCGCCTGCCCCGAAGCGGTCAATTGCCGCACCCGGTCAGCGCAGGCATTGAGCCCGGCGGCAAACTCGTAACGACTCAGCGGACGGTTGCCCCTATAGGTGGCATCGGGATAGCCCGTAATGCAGCCATTGTGTTCCACCAGCCGCTGCAGGGCGAGAAACGCCGGATCGGTCGGCCTGACATCACCCTGCTGGCCCAACGAGGTAACCTGCGCCGAAAGCGGCACTGAGACGACGAGCAGGAACCCAGGCAGCAACCGCTTCAGCATCTCGCTTCCCCGACAATTCGACCGGCGAAGGTACGGGAAGGCTGCGGCAAGAACAATCGATGAAGTGTGGTGCGCCCGGCGGGATTCGAACCCACGGCCCCCAGATTAGGAATCTGGTGCTCTATCCTGCTGAGCTACGGGCGCCCCTGCCCTGCCCTTTACGCACGGCAGGCGCCGCTGGCAATCAGTTGACCTCACCCGGCGGCACGACCGGCACGATCACCGGCGCAACGGGGACGCCTTCCTCGATCAGGCCTTGCACCTCGGCGGGGCTGGCGCGACCGTGGATCATCGCGTGATCCTTCTCGCCATAGTGCATCGCCCGCGCGTCCTCGGCAAAGTTCTCGCCCACCCAGGTCGAAGACTTGAGCATTTCGGTCTGCACTGCCGCGACGGCCTTGAGCATCGCCACCGCCTCGGGCGGCAGCGGCCCGGAGGCAACAGGCTGCGCCGGTTCGGCTCGCGGCTTGGCGGAAACTGCGGGCAGCTGGTTGCTCTTGCGCGTCAGGCGCGGCGCGGAAAGCGCCTTCTCCACCTCGGGCGCGCCACACGTCGGGCACGTCACCAGCCCGCGTGTCTGCTGGCTTGCAAAGTCCTCGGAACTGGCGAACCACCCCTCGAACCGGTGTCCGCCCGCACGGCATTCAAGATCGAATACAATCATCTTGATCAGGATGTAGGGATCGGCCGCCGGTTGGCAAGACTGGGCACCTGCGCGCGCACCTCGGCAATTCGGGCAAGGTCCACATCGGCGAAACCCAGACCGCCCTCGCCGCCCATGTCGAGCACCACATCGCCCCAAGGATCGACCACCAGGCTGTGCCCATAGGTCTCGCGCCCATCTTCGTGCCGGCCCACTTGTGCAGCTGATACCACGAAAGCGCTGGCCTCGACCGCCCGCGCCCGCTGCATCAGATGCCAATGCGCGCGGCCCGTCGGCACGGTGAAAGCGGCCGGGATGGCGATGGTATCGCAGCGTTTCTGCCCCAGCGCCTCGAACAGCGCAGGGAACCGGATGTCGTAGCAGATGGCAAGGCCCAGCCGCCCCAGCGGCGTGTCGTCCACCGTCACCACCGCCTCGCCCGGCTGATAGGCGGCGGATTCGCGCCAGGTCTCGCCCGTTGCCAGATCGACATCGAACATGTGGATCTTGTCATAGCGCGCCGCAATGTCGCCCGTCGGCGTGATCACGAAGGCCCGGTTGGCCCACCGCGTGCCGTCCGCCTGCACCGCAAGGCTGCCGATATGGACCCAGATACCCGCCTTTGTGGCCGCATTGCGGACTTCGGCCAGCACCGGGCTTTCGTCTTCCGCCACCACATGGCGGCTGCCACGCGCGCGGTCCCGATCGAGCAGGCCGGACATTTCGGGCGTGAACAGCATCAGTGCCCCCTCACCCGCCGCCTGCTCCGCCGCGCGCGCCATGGTCGATGCATTGGCAACGGGGTCGATCCCCGTCGTCATCTGCAGCAGCGCGACGCGCCGCATGTCAGCGCTCATGCCGCGAGCATGGGATCAAGCTCGCCCGCCGCGTCCAGCGCCGCCAGATCGTCCGAACCACCGACATGCCGGCCGTTGATGAAAATCTGCGGCACGGTCATTGCTTCCGGCGCGCGCTCGAGCATCTCCTTGCGCTTTTCGCCGCCAAACGTGATGTCGTATTCGGTGACGTTCACGCCCTTGCGGCCGAGCAGCGCCAGCGCGCGGCTGCAATAGGGGCAGCCCCACTTGGTGTAGATCTCGACAGTGGCAGTGGGGTTGGCAGCTTCGCTCATGGGGACCTCTTGAAAACGCAAAATCGCTAACACACATGGTTGTTCGTGTCATGCGCCGCAAGGCGGGCATGGCCACAAGAGAACCGCCGGGCGCCATTTCGGGTCCGGCCCGAATGCCAATTGCTCAAGCACGAGGATTGCAACCATGGAACGTTTCGACTTCACCCCCTATCGCCGCTCCACCGTGGGCTTTGACCGCCTGTTCGACCTGCTCGAACGCCAGGCCCGTGCCAATGCCGGCGACAATTACCCTCCGTTCAACATCGAACGCCGCGGCGATGACGAATATCGCATCACGCTCGCCGTCGCCGGGTTCAAGCCGCACGACCTCGACATCACCGCGCAGCAGAACCTCCTGGTGATCAAGGGCCAGCGTACCGAGGCGCAGGACGGCCACTTCCTCCACGTCGGCATCGCCAACCGCGCGTTCGAGCGCCGGTTCGAGCTTGCCGATTTCGTCCGCGTCGAAAGCGCTGACCTTGCTGACGGCCTGCTCGTGATCGATCTCGTGCGCGAAGTGCCCGAGGCGATGAAGCCCAAGAAGGTGCTGATCGGCGGCAGCAACGCCAAGCCGCTCACCGTCGTCGAAGGCGACAGCAGCGCCGCCGCGTAAGCCGAACAGAGGGGCGGTCCCGCGGGGCCGCCCCCTATTTGGCCGCTATCACCCAGCGCCAGGGCGCGAGGCTGCGCGCCTTCCCCGCCACGGTATAGCGCTGCGCCTCACCCGAGACGTTGACCTCAACCCGTACCCGGTCCGCGCCCTTGATCCGGCGAAACGCGAAGACATTGGGGTTGCCCGTCTCGATCAGTTCGAGATTGCCCGGCACATGCTCGCTCGTCAGCGCCGGATGCGCGTGCTTCAGCGCCAGCAGCGAGGCATAGAACGGCGCGCGGGCATGCTTGCCCCACACGATCGGATCCTTGTCGAAGAACTTGAGGCGCTTGTTCAGCCCATCTTCCTGTCCTGAATAGACCAGCGGCATGCCCGGCAGCGTCGCCGCCAGCACGGCCATAGCGTCGGCACCGTCGCCATAAAGCTCCTTGTCGGTGCCGTTCCACGAATTCTCGTCGTGGTTGCTGGTGAAAGTCATCCGCATCGCACCCGCCGGATAGACCCGCGCCGGCGCCGTATAGTGCTTTGCCAGATCGCGCGCATCCGCCTTGCCTTTCGCGACATCGATCAGCAGGTGATAGAGCTTCCAGTCATAGGTCATGTCGAAGGCGCGCGCCTGCATTTCGGGCGTATCGGCCTCGGCCAGCATGAACACCGGCTTCACCGCATCGAGTTCGGCCCGCGCCTGCTCCCAGAACGCTACCGGAAGGGTCCACGCCACATCGCAGCGGAACCCGTCGATATCGGCTTCCTTCAGCCAGAACGCCATCGCCGCGATCATCCCGTCGCGCACGGCCTGCTTGCTGTAGTCGAGCCCGATCACATCGGCCCAGGTTTCCTCGTGGTGGTCGCTGAGGTCGGTATAGTGATACCCCTCAAGCTCGCCCGCCGCGTTGCGCTTGTACCAGTCAGGATGCTCGCGGGTCCAGACATGGTCCCACCCCGTATGGTTCGCCACCCAGTCGAGGATCACCTTGAACCCTTGCCGGTGCGCCTGCGCCACCAGATGCTTGAAGTCGGCCATGTCGCCGTATTCCGGGTTCACCGCGAGGTAGTCGCTCACCGCGTAATAGCTGCCGAGCGAGCCCTTGCGTTCCTTCTTCGCAATCGGGTTGACCGGCATGATCCACAGCACATCCACCCCCATCTTGCGCAGGCGCGGCAAGTGCCGCTCGAAGGCGCGGAAGGTGCCTTCCGGCGTGTATTGCCGGATGTTGACTTCGTAGATCGTCGCCCGCTTCGACCATGCGGGATGCTTGACCGCGCTGACCCCGTCGGTGATCGGCAGGGGCTGCTCGGCATGAGCGAGACCGGGTAGCGCAAGCAGCGCGGCGAGCGTGAGATGGCGGATCATGCCGCCATGGTACCGTGCACCGTCCCGACGGAAACTGTGTATTCGTATACGCTTACCAAGCCTCGGCAATATCGACGAGCGCCTCGCGGTCGAGCACCGTCACCTGCCCGCTCTTGAGCGCGACGATCCCGCCGTCCGCCCACGCCGAAAGCTGGCGGTTGATCTGCTCGCGCGACATGCCGGCGAAGTTGCCGAGTTCGCCCTGGCTCAGCGCGATCTTCAGCCGCGTCTCATCCTCGCCGCCCATCATCAGCCGCAGCAGGAAGCGCGCCAGCCGCGGCCCCGAGGTATAGGCGCGGTCTGCCTCGATCACCGTGTTGTTCTGCCTGAGCCGCCGCGCCATCGCCTGCAGCAGCCGCATCGCGAGGCCCTGATGCTTGCCGACGATCTCGCCAAAGGCCGCGCGCGTCAGCCCCAGCGCCTCGACCGGCTCGATCGCCTCGACCGTCGCCGTCCGCTCGCCGCCATCGAGAAACGCGATCTCCCCCAGCACCGCGCCGCGCTCGGCATAATCGAGCACGATCTCGCGGCCATTGGCGGCCACCATGCTCACCCGCGCGAGGCCCTTCAGCACGATCCACAATGTGTCGCCCGGATCGCCCTGCAGGATGATCGAGGTGCCGGGCTTGAAGCTGCGCACCGTGCCCCGCGCGGCGATATCGGCCAGCTCCTCTGCAGCGCATCCCGCCAGCAGGCTCTGCGCGCTGAGCATTTGGGCGAGTGTGGCAGCGTCCATGCAAAGTCCCCCTCTGGCGCCGCCCGCCCGATCAGACGAGGCCCTCAGACCAATCTGGCCTGCTTCACGGCAGCGGTGATAAAGCTCTTGAACAGCGGATGCGGCTCGAACGGGCGGCTCTTCAGCTCGGGATGGAACTGCACCCCGATAAACCACGGATGGTCCGGCCGCTCGACGATTTCCGGCAGCAGGCCGTCGGGCGACATGCCCGAGAAGACGAGGCCCTTCGCCTCCAGTCGCTCGCGGTAGGCCACGTTGACTTCGTAGCGGTGGCGGTGCCGCTCGCTGATCGCGTTCGAACCGTAGATCTGCGCGACATGGCTGTTGCCCGAAAGCTGCGCCTCATAGGCGCCAAGCCGCATCGTGCCGCCCAGATCGCCGCCTGCCGCGCGCGTTTCAAGGCCCTCGGGCGTCATCCACTCGGTGATGATGCCGACCACAGGCTCTTCCGAAGGCCCGAACTCGGTAGAGCTGGCGCCTTCGATCCCGGCAAGGTTCCGCGCGCCTTCGATGCAGGCCATCTGCATGCCGAGGCAGATGCCGAAGAACGGCACGCCCCGCTCTCGCGCAAAGCGCACGCTGGCGATCTTGCCTTCGGTTCCGCGCTCGCCGAAGCCGCCGGGCACCAGAATGCCGTGCATCGGTTCCAGATAGGCCGCGATCTCGGCGTCGTCCTTCTCGAAGATCTCGGCGTCGATCCAGCGGATATTGACCTTCACCCGGTTCGCCATGCCGCCATGCACCAGCGCCTCGTTCAGCGACTTGTAGGCATCCTGCAGGCCGACATACTTGCCGACGACGCCAATGGTCACTTCGCCTTCGGGGTTCTGGTGGCGGTCGACGATGTCGGTCCAGCGCGACAGCACAGGCTCCGCACTACCAAGCCCGAAATGCCGCAGCACTTCCGAGTCGAGCCCTTCGCCATGGTACTGCAGCGGCACCGAATAGATGCTGCTCGCATCGAGCGCCGGGATCACCGCTTCCTTGCGCACGTTGCAGAACAGAGCGATTTTCGCCCGCTCGTTGTCCGGCAGCGGCTTCTCGCAGCGGCAGAGCAGGATATCGGGCTGGATGCCAAGTCCCGTCAGCTCGCGCACCGAATGCTGGGTCGGTTTGGTCTTCAGCTCGCCCGCCGCGGCGATATAGGGCACCAGCGTCACGTGGACGAAGCAGGTCGCCTCGCGGCCCAGTTCGTTGCGCAGCTGGCGGATCGCCTCGATGAACGGCAGGCTCTCGATATCGCCCACCGTGCCGCCGATCTCGCACAGCACGAAGTCGAGGTCGTCGGTCTCGTCCTTGGCGAAGGTCTTGATCGCGTCGGTCACGTGCGGGATCACCTGCACCGTCGCGCCTAGGTAATCGCCGCGGCGCTCCTTGGCGATGATGTCGCGGTAGATGCGGCCCGAAGTGATGTTGTCCGACTGGCGCGCTGAAACGCCGGTGAAGCGCTCGTAGTGCCCCAGATCGAGGTCCGTCTCAGCGCCGTCGTCGGTCACGAAGACTTCGCCGTGCTGGTAGGGGCTCATCGTGCCCGGATCGACGTTGAGATAGGGGTCGAACTTGCGGATTCGCACCCGGAAGCCGCGCGCCTGCAGCAGCGCCGCGAGGCTCGCTGCCATGAGGCCCTTGCCAAGCGAGGAAACCACGCCGCCGGTGATGAAAATGAACCGCGCCATGGGAGGTGGGCCTTACCGTCTTAGGCTCTGCATGCGCAAGCGGTCTGCGCCGGATTCCCGGTCGCAATCCACAGGCGGAGCGGAAGCTCTTGAAAACAAACACGTGCTCCCGTCCGCCACGCGAGCGGCCAGGAGCACAGGTGAAATGGTGCCGGAAAGTCCGGCGTCTATGCCTTACTGCTTGGCGCCGCCCGCAAGCGGATCGGCCGCCGCTCCCTTCGCCGGGGCGCTCTTGGCGGGTGCTGCCGGTGCCGCAGCAGGAGCAGGCTGCGTTTCAGCCGGACCAGCCGCCGGAACGCCCTGCGCCGGCGCCAGCGGGTCTGCCGGAATGGCCGGCGCGGTCCGCTGCAGCGACGTATCGATCTCGCGGCCCGAAGTCGTACCCACCGCGAGCGCGGCCAGCAGGATGCTGAGTCCGACGAACAGGGTCGCCAGCACCGTCGTGGCGCGGGTCAGGAAATCGGCAGCGCCGCGCGCCGACATGAAGCCCGCCGGGCTGCCGCCCACGCCGAGGCCGCCGCCTTCCGACTTCTGGATGAGAATCACGCCGACGAGCGCGGCAGCCACCAGCGCCTGCACGACGGTAAGGAAAATGAAGAGAGACATCGCGGGTCAACCTGAAAAGAATGGGCCGCATCTAGGGCGTAGGGGCTCCGCGTGCAAGGGCGCAGGAGGGCCCGGCACAACCCGGAAGGGATCAGCCTTCCGGCTGCGAAGCCGCCGCCACGATCGGCAGGAAGGCGTCGGCAGTCAGGCTCGCGCCGCCCACCAGCGCGCCGCGCACGCCGTCTGCTGCAAGCAGGCCCGCCGCGTTTTCGCCGTTGACCGAGCCGCCGTAGAGAATGCGCACCTTGTCCGCATCTTCGCTGAAGATCGCGGCCAGCCGCGCGCCGACAGCGGCGTGCATCGCGACAACGTCTTCCACCGCCGCCACACGGCCCGTGCCGATCGCCCAGACCGGTTCATAGGCCAGCGCGAGCCGACCAGCGGCAACGGCGGCGCTTTCGCCAGCAGGCACCGAACCGTCGACCTGCGCGGAAACAACCGCCTCGGCCTTGCCCGCATCGCGTTCGTCCAGCGTCTCGCCCACGCAGATGATCACGCTCAGGCCCGCCGCCAGCGCGGCTTCGGCCTTGGCGCGCACGAGCGCATCGGTCTCGCCATGGTCGCGGCGGCGCTCGCTGTGGCCCAGAATCACGAAGTCCGCGCCGATGTCCGCCAGCATGGCAGCCGATACGTCGCCCGTATGCGCGCCCTTGGCCGCAGTGTGGCAATCCTGCCCGCCGACGCCGATTGCCGAGACCGCCTCGCGCACCGGCCCCAAAAACGGAAACGGCGGCGCAAGCGCGATTTCCACATCGGGATAGCGCTGCGCCGCACGGTCGATGGCGCGCGCTTCAGCGAGCATGGCCCGGCTGCCGTTCATCTTCCAGTTGCCGACGATGTAGGGACGCTGGCTCATAGGACCTTGCACGCTATCACTATGCGATTCCTCCTCATGTCCCGGGCCGCTATCAAACCGCAGCCCGGTTTGCAAAGCGCGCGTTACGCAAAGTTGGTGGTTAACTTCCGGGAGGAAGCCAACCCGCACAAAGAGCAGGGCATTGCGGGAATTGGCATTGCCCCCTAATGCGCCCCAAGGAGTTGCTCCGAACCTATCACTGCTAATGACAGGCCCCGATGCTCGGCTTTATCCGTTCCATGACCAAGTCCCGTATCGGCGTCGCCTTCGCGCTGGTGTTCCTGGGGCTCATCGCACTCTCGTTCGCGGGGGCTGACCTTTCCAACGCCAAGTTCGGCGGCGCGGGCAATGCAGACCGCGCGGCCACTGTCGGTTCGGCTCATATCGGCACGGTCGATGTGCAGCGGTCGATGACCAACGCGCTGGAAAACGCCCGCGCAGACAGCCCCGCCGTGACGATGAAGGACTTCGTCGCGCAAGGCGCCCTCGAGCAGGTCGTCGACAGCCTGATCGACCGCGCCGCGCTGATGGAATGGGCGCGCCAGAGCAGCGTCGGCATGGGTGTCAGCAACCGTCTGGTTGACAGCGAAATCGCCAAGATGCCCGCGTTCCAGGGCGCCGACGGCAAGTTCAGCCAGACTGCCTACAAGGCGCTGCTCGGCCAGAAGGGCATTTCCGATGCGGTTCTGCGCGATGATCTCGCCAAGGGGCTGATGGCGCGGCAGGTCCTGATTCCCGCCGGAATCGGCTCCTCGATGCCGCAGAGCGTGGCGATGCGTTACGCCGGTGTGCTCAAGGAAAGCCGCGAGGGCCAGATCCAGTTGATCCCCTCCTCCGCCTTTGCGCCCAAGACACCGCCGACGGACACCGATGTCGCTGCCTACTACAAGGCGAATGGCGCGCGCTATCAGCGCCCCGAACGCCGCACGATCCGCTATGCGATCTTCGACGAGACCTCGCTCAAGAACGTCCCTGCGCCGAGCGATGCCGAGATCGCCGCGCGCTACAAGCTCAACGCCGCGACTTATGCGCCGACCGAAACACGCACTTTCACGCAAGTGATCGTGCCGACCGAAGCCGCCGCCAAGGCGCTTTCGGCTGAAATCGCGGGCGGCAAGGCCATCGATGCGGCTGCTTCTGCCAAGGGGCTCACGGCGCGCAAGGTGCCGGCGATCACCCGCGCGAACCTCGCCAGCCAGGGCTCGACCGCCGTGGCCGACGCGGTGTTCAGCGCCGCGCAGGGCAAGCTTGCCCAGCCCTCCAAGGGCGCGCTCGGCTGGTACGTGATCCGGCTCGACGGCGTCACGCAGGTCCCCGGCAAGTCGCTCGAGCAGGCGCGCGCAGAGATTGTCACCGCGATCACCGCCGAAAAGCGCAAGGCCGCACTGTCCGACCTCTCGGCCAAGTTCGACGATGCTTTCGGCAGCGGCACCGGCCTTGCCGATGTGGCCAAGAGCGCCGGGCTCACGATCATCACCACCGATCCGCTCGAAGCCAACGGCACTGTCCCGGGCCGTCCCGACATCAAGCCCAACGCCGATGTCACCCCGCTGCTCCCGGCCGCCTTCGGCATGGAGCGCGAGGGCCAGCCGCAGGTCGCCGAACTCAAGCCCGGCGAGCGTTTCGTGATCTTCGACGTCGGCCAGATCACCCCCGCCGCCCCGCCGCCGCTTGCCGAAGTGAAGGACAAGGTCGCCGCCGACCTCCAGACCTCGCGCGGCTACGGCGCTGCCAAGGCTGCCACCGACAAGCTCCTCGCCGCCCTCGCCAAGAAGGTTCCGCTGGCCGAGGCGGTCAAGACCCTCGGCGTCGCGGTCCCGGCGGCCCAGGCGGTCAACATGCCGCGCGAGCAGCTCAATGCGATGCAGCCCAAGATCCCCGCGCCGCTCTCGCTGATGTTCGAGATGGCGCAGGGCACCGCCAAGAAGCTCGATGCGCCGGACAAGGCCGGTTTCCTCGTGGTCGTGCTGACCAGGATCACCCCCGGCGTGCTCAAGGCGGACGACCCGTTCATCGGCCGCGCCAAGTTCGAACTTGGGCAGATCACCGGCCGCGAATATGTCGACGAACTGCGCATGGCGGTGCGCGACGCCGTCGGCGTGAAGCGCAACGACGCCGCCATCGCCGCGCTGCGCACGCAGCTCACCGGCGGCCAGTAAGCCCGTGGCGGCGGCAGTGGACACGATGGAGCCCGGAATCGCCGGCCTCCTGCCCGATGGCGGCGCGTCGGCGCGCACTGCCCTCGCCGCTGGCCGCCCCGCGCTCGTCTGGCGGGGGCTGATCGCCGATACCGAGACACCCGTTGGCGCCGCGCTCAAGCTGATGCAGCCCGGCCGCGGCGATTTCCTGCTCGAATCCGTCGAAGGCGGCGAAGTGCGCGGGCGCTACAGCCTGCTCGGCCTCGATCCCGATCTCGTGTTCCGCGCCGAGGGAGCCGCTGCCGAGATCAACCGCAATTGGCAGACCGACCGCGAGGCCTTCGCCCCGCATCCGGAAACCGCGCTCACCGCCTTGCGCAACCTCGTCGGCGAATGCCGCATCGACGTGCCCGAAGGCCTGCCCAAGTCGCTCGCCTGCCTCGTCGGCTACTTCGGCTACGAGACCATCGGCCTCGTCGAAAAGCTCCCCCGCGCGCCCGCCAGCCCGCTCCAGCTGCCGGACATGCTGTTCGTGCGCCCCAGCGTCGTCCTCGTGTTCGATCGCCTTTCCGACGAACTCATCGCAGTCGCCCCCGTCTGGCCAACCGGCAGCGCGCCCGAGCGCCTTGTTGCCGCTGCGGCCGACCGCATCGACGCCGCGCTCGCCCGCCTCGCCGACCCGGTCCCCGCCGACCCGCGCCTCGACGCCGCCGAGCCCGCCGAACGCACCCCGGTCATGGCCCCCGCCGACTACGAACGCATGGTCCTGCGCGCCAAGGACTACATCGAGGCCGGTGACATCTTCCAGGTCGTGCTCGCCCAGCGTTTCACCGTGCCTTTCCCGCTGCCGCCTGCCGCGCTCTACCGCTCGCTGCGCCGGATCAACCCCTCGCCGTTCCTCTACTTCCTCGATCTCCCCGGCTTCGCCATCGTCGGCTCGAGCCCCGAGATTCTCGTGCGCATCCGCGACGGCGAAGTGACGATCCGCCCAATCGCGGGGACCCGCCCCCGTGGGCGTACCGAAGCCGAAGACCGCGCCAATGCGCAGAGCCTCCTCGCCGATCCCAAGGAACGCGCCGAGCACCTCATGCTGCTCGATCTCGGCCGCAACGATGTCGGCCGCGTCGCCGCCGCCGGCACGGTCAAGGTCACCGAGAGCTACACGATCGAGCGCTACAGCCACGTCATGCACATCGTCTCGAACGTGGTCGGCAAGCTCGATACCGCCCGGGCCGACAGCGTGGACGCGCTCTTCGCAGGCTTCCCCGCCGGCACCGTCAGCGGCGCGCCCAAGGTCCGCGCCTGCGAGGTGATCGCCGAACTCGAACCCGAAACCCGCGGTGCCTATGCCGGAGGCGTCGGCTATTTCGCTCCCGACGGCTCGGTCGACAGCTGCATCGTCCTCAGGACCGGCGTCCTCAAGGACGGCGTGCTCCACGTCCAGGCCGGCGCGGGCATCGTCGCAGACAGCGATCCCGCCTACGAACAGCGCGAATGCGAAGCCAAGTCCGGCGCGCTCTTCGCCGCCGCCCGCGAAGCCCTGCGCGTCGCCTCCGAACCCCGCTTCGGCCAATAAGGCACCCCCTGTATGATCCTCGTTATCGACAACTACGACAGCTTCACCTGGAACCTCGTCCACTACCTCATGGAAATGGGCGCGAAGGTGGATGTCGTGCGCAATGATGCGATGTCCGCCGGGCAGGCCATCTCCACCGGCGCGCAGGGGTTTCTGATCTCGCCCGGCCCCTGCACGCCCAACGAAGCGGGCATCAGCCTCGATCTCGTCGGCGCGGCGGCGGATGCGGGGGTGCCGCTGCTCGGCGTTTGCCTCGGCCACCAGTCGATCGGCCAGCATTTCGGCGGCCAAGTGGTGCGCGGCGGGCTGATGCACGGCAAGACCTCGCCCGTGACGCATGACGGCACCGGCCTGTTCGAAGGTCTCCCCTCGCCCTTCACCGCGACGCGCTATCACAGCCTCGTGGTCGAGAACGTGCCCGAGAGCCTCGTCGTCAACGCGACATCCGACGACGGCCACGCCATGGGCTTCCGCCACAAGACGCTCCCCATCCACGGCGTGCAGTTCCATCCCGAATCGATTGCGACCGAGCACGGCCACGCCCTCCTCGCCAACTTCCTCAAGATGTGCGGCATCACCGCGAAGATGCCCACGCACCTCGCGGCATGAAGGTCCTTCCCGAAGTCACCGAAGCCCCGCTGGAAGAGGCGGAAGCCGAAGCCGCCTTCGCCGCGATCCTCGATGGCACGGTGCCGGACGAGACCATCGCGCCGTTCCTGATCGCGCTCGCCGAACGCAGCGAAACCGCTTCCGAAATCGCCGGGGCCGCCCGCGCCATGCGCGCCCGGATGATCCCGATCAGCGCCCCCGCCCATGCCATCGACGTCTGCGGCACCGGAGGTGACGGGCACCACACGCTCAACGTCTCCACCGCCGTCAGCCTCGTCGTCGCCGCCTGCGGCATCCCCGTCGCCAAGCACGGCAACCGCGCTGCCAGCAGCAAGGCAGGCGCGGCAGACACCCTGGAAGCGCTCGGCCTCAACCTCGACCGCGCCGCCGAAACCGCCGAACTCACCCTCGCCGATCTCGGCATCTGCTTCCTTTTCGCGCAGCGCCACCATCCCGCGCTCGCGCGGATCGCCCCGATCCGCAAGGCGCTCGGTCGCCGCACGATCTTCAATCTGATGGGCCCGCTCGCCAACCCGGCGGGCGTGCGCCGCCAGCTCGTCGGCATTGCGCGCCCGGCCTATGTGCCGATCTATGCCGAAGCCATCCGCCGCCTTGGCACCGATCACAGCCTCGTCGTCTCGGGCGATGAAGGCCTCGACGAGCTCAGCCTCGCGGGCGGCAATGAACTCGCCGAAGTGAAGGACGGCAACGTCCTCATGCGCCGTATCGCACCTGCAGACGCCGGTCTCCCCGGCGCTCCGGTCGATGCCCTGCGCGGCGGCGATCCCGCCTACAACGCGGCCGCCCTGCGCGCGCTCCTCCAGGGCGAGCCCGGCCCCTACCGCGACGCCGTTCTCCTCAACGCCGCCGCCGCGCTGATCGTCGCGGGCGAAGCTGCCGATTGGCACGAAGGGGTAGAGGAAGCCGCCGAAGCCATCGACAAGGGGCTTGCCAACGCGCTCCTCAACTGCTGGATCGCTGCCCTCAAATGACCGACACGCTCACCAAAATCATGGGCACCAAGCGCGAGGAAGTCGCCGCCCGCAAGGCCGCGTCCTCTCTCGCCGATCTCGCCGCGCGCGCCTCGCAGCAATCCGCCCCGCGCGGCTTCGAAGCAGCGCTCCGCAGCCGCGCCGAAACCGGTTTCGCCCTCATCGCCGAAATCAAGAAGGCCAGCCCCTCCAAGGGCCTGATCCGCGCCGATTTCGATCCCCCTTCCCACGCCCGCGCCTATGAGGCTGGCGGCGCCACCTGTCTCTCGGTCCTCACCGACGCGCCGTACTTTCAAGGCCACGAGGACTACCTCGTCGCCGCCCGCGCCGCCTGCGCGCTGCCGGTTCTGCGCAAGGATTTCATGGTCGATCCTTGGCAGTGCGCCGAAGCGCGCGCCATCGGGGCGGATGCCATCCTCATCATCGTCGCGGCATTGGATGACGGCCAGATGGCCGAGATCGAGGCCGCCGCGCGCGAGCACGGCATGGACGTCCTCGTCGAAGTCCACAACGAGGAAGAGATGGAGCGCGCCGCCCGCCTCCACTCGCGCCTTATCGGGGTCAACAACCGCGATCTGAAGCGCTTCGTCACCGATCTCGGCACCACCGCGCGCCTCGCTCCGCTGGCGCCCGAAGGCGCCTTCCTCGTGGCGGAAAGCGGCATCAACAGCCATGCGGACGTCGTCTCGCTGGCTGCATCCGGCGCCAGGGCCTTCCTCGTCGGCGAGAGCCTGATGCGCCATGCGGATGTCACCGCCGCCACCCGCGCGCTGCTCGGTGCCTGAAGCACCGCTCAAGCTGTTCTTCGACGGCGGCTGCCGCCCCAATCCCGGCCCGATGGAAACCGCCGTCGCCACGCGCGGGCAAGTCTGGCACCGCTGCGACATCGGTCACGGCACCAACGACGAGGCCGAATGGCAGGCCCTGCTTGGCGCGCTCGACGTGGCCAGCGAGCTCGGCGCACGAAACATCGTCCTGCTCGGCGATTCCGCACTGATCGTCGCGCAGGCCAGCGGCACCGCGAAACCCGGTCCCTTCGCCAGCTTCCACGCAAGCTATTTGGCCAAGGCCGCCGCCTTCACCCGCGTCCGCATCCGCCGCATCAAGCGGGCGCAGAACCTCGCCGGGATAGCCCTCGCCAAAGGATGGCCGCGCTGAGGGCTATCAGCATTGCCATCTGTCCTACACCGCCGAGGTATGGCATCAACGCCGCATGAAACCGCGCTTTTCCTTCGTCTCCTCCCTGCCTGATCCCGCCAGAAAGCCAGGCCCGGAGTTTTCACTCAGGACTGTGTCAACCGTGTCAACTTGTGTCGCCTTTGCCCGATGAGCGAGCTCACCCACCTCGATTCGCAAGGCCGCGCGCGCATGGTCGATGTCGGCGGCAAACCGGAGACGCAGCGCCTCGCCGTGGCCCTCGGTCGCATCCGCATGAACGCCGCCACGCTCACAGCGCTGCGTGATGGCAAGACACCCAAGGGCGATGTCCTTGCCGTCGCTCGCATTGCCGGGATCATGGCCGCGAAGCGCACCGGGGAGTTGATCCCGCTCTGCCACCCCCTCGCGCTCGATGCCGTCAGCGTCGAATTCGCGTTCGTTGAGGACGGTGTCGAAGCCCGCGCAACTGCCTCGCTCACCGGGCGCACCGGGGTCGAGATGGAAGCGCTCACCGCGGTCTCGGTCGCGCTGCTCACCATTTACGACATGGCCAAGGCGATCGACAAAGGCATGGTGCTCGAGGGCATCCGCCTGATCGAAAAGCGCGGCGGCAAATCGGGCGATTGGCGCGCACCTTGACCGAACAGACTCCTGCGCGCCCGAACCCGCCCCTCCCGCTCGAGGAAGCCCAGCGCCGCCTGATGGAGCTGGCGCCCACGCTGCCGATCGAGCACCGTGCGACCGCCGACTGCCTCGGCTTCCACCTCGCCGAGCCACTGACCGCGCTGCGCACCCAGCCCGCCGCCGATGTCTCCGCGATGGACGGCTACGCCCTGCGCGCCGCCGATCTCCCCGGCCCGTGGCGCGTCATCGGCGAAAGTGCCGCCGGGCGCCCCTTCGCCGGCACTGTCGGACCCGGCGAGGCCGCGCGCATCAGCACCGGCGCGCTTGTCCCCGCCGGCGCCGACATGGTCCTGATCCAGGAGGATGCAGCCCGCGACGGCGAGGTGCTCACCCTCACCGGAACGCCGCCGGAGCCGCGCGCACGCCACATCCGCCCCGCCGGCATGGACTTCCGCAGTGGCGATGTCCTCATGGCACCCGGGACGAAGATCGGCGCCGCACAGATCGCGCTCGCCATCACGGCTGGGCACGCCCACCTCCCGGTCCGCCGCCCGCTCGAACTCGCGGTGATCGATGGCGGGGATGAACTGGCGGCGCCCGGCGCAGACCTTGCCCCGCACCAGCTTCCCGCCAGCAACAGCGCGATGCTGGCGGCACTCGCCACCCAGCCCGCCGTCCGCATCACCCGCATCGGCCCGGTCCCGGACAGGCTCGAAGCGCTGAAAGCCGCGTTCGAGGCCGCCGACGACGCAGACGTTATCGTCACCAGCGGCGGTGCATCGGTCGGGGACCACGATCTTGTCCGCCCGGCGCTTGCCGAACTCGGCGCGGACCTTGCGTTCTGGCGCGTCGCGATCAAGCCGGGCAAGCCGCTCCTTGTCGCGCGGCGGGGTGCGCAGGTGATCCTCGGCCTGCCCGGCAATCCCGCCGCTGCTTTCGTCACCGGATTCCTGTTCCTCCTGCCCCTGATCCGCGCCGCGCTCGGTGCCGGAAACCCGATGCCGCGCCCCATTCCGGCCCGGCTGCGCGAAGCGATGCCGGCAGGAGGCAGCCGCATGGAATTCCTGCGCGCAGTCTGGGATGGCGGCGAAGTCTCGCTCGACGGCTTGCAGGACAGCGGCGCGCTGTCCTCGCTTTCCCGCGCCAACGCCCTTGTAGTCCGCCCAGCGAACGAAGCCGAAACGCCTGCTGGTACGTTTGTTCCAGTATACCTGCTGTAAATGCACGGAATTGCTTGACGCGTGAATATTCGTTGCTTATTCGTTCCGCATTCGTTCACCATAGGAGTGCGCACGGATGCTCACGCGCAAGCAGCATGAACTGCTGACCTTCATTCAGACCCGCCTTGAGGATTCCGGCATTTCCCCCTCGTTCGAGGAAATGAAGGAAGCTCTCGACCTCAAGTCGAAGTCGGGGGTGCACCGGCTGATCTCGGCGCTGGAAGAGCGCGGCTTCATCCGCCGTTTGCCCAATCGCGCCCGCGCCCTGGAAGTGATCCGTGACAGCGATGCCGGCGGCGCCAAGCCTGCCAGCCGCGCTGCGGCCAATGCGCCGAGTGCGCTTGCCCCGCTGCGCAATCCCGCTCCGGCGCGCGAACCTGCGAACGATGTGATCGAGATCCCGCTCCACGGCCGCATCGCCGCGGGTGTGCCGATCGAAGCACTTGAGGGCACCTCCACCCTACCAGTCCCCGCCGCGCTGCTCGGTTCGGGCGAGCATTATGCGCTGGAAGTCTCCGGCGACTCGATGGTCGAGGCCGGCATTCTCGATGGCGATTATGCCCTCGTGCGCCGCACCGACACGGCGCGAGATGGCGAGATCGTGGTGGCGCTGGTGCGCGGCGAGGAAGCGACGCTCAAGTATCTGCGGCGCGAGCGCGGCATGGTGCGGCTCGATCCGGCCAATGCGGCCTATGATCCGCAGTATTACCAGCCGCATGAAGTGCAGGTTCAGGGCAAGCTCGCAGGCCTGCTGCGCCGCTATCACTGACTGGGTGTGGGGTTCGGCGCTCCGGTAGCAGCTGGAGCCGGACCCTGCCGCCTCGCCCTTGGCTGCCACGGTGGTGGACGGCGGAACCAGCCATGTTCGCCTTGGGTTTCCGCCACGGTGCGGACCCGGCCCGAGACGAGATCGATTGCCAGTCCGCCCGTCTGGCCGAGCATGGCCCGGTCCGCCTTGAGCAACCGGGGCTTGCAGGCAGAGGGCAGGCGGCGGTCCGCCACCACGATATCCACCCGCGCGCACGCCGCCGCCAGGACCGGGATCGCGACAAGGTCTTTCCCCCGCGCCATCAGCAGGTCGAACTTGCGCCCGCCGCGCACCAGCGAGATCGCGCAGAAGTCCGGATTGCAGCGCGCGCCCTTCCAGTCCTCCAGCGCCACAGCATCGCCTGTCATCCCCGCGTTTTCCAGCAGCGCGGTGCGCGTGTAGCTCTCCTCCCGCACCGCGCGCAGGACCAGCAGGTCCGGCCCCTCCCCCGTGATCCCGACATGGTGGCCATCGCCTGAGACAAGCACATCGGGCGTGCGCGTCACCAGCAGCGCGGCCATGCCCAACCCGATCGGCACCAGGCCCCACAGCCGCACCCGCCCGCTCCACAGCGCGAACCACAACAGCCCGGCGACGAACAGTGCGAACATCCCGCCCGTCATCCCCGGCATCATCGTCACCGCCCCCGGCTGACCCGCCACCAGATGGGCGAGCCACAGCAGCAGCTCGAGCGACTTGCCCACCGCCCACCACGCCGGCGCGCCGAGGCCGAACAGATCGAGCGCCAGCGCAAGTGCGATCAGCGGCATCGTCAGCACTGTGGTCAGCGGGATGGCGACCACGTTGGCCGCCGCGCCGTAGATGCCGGCGCGGTGGAAATGGAACAGACTGATCGGCATGAGTGAAAGCTCGATCACAACGCCGGTCATGAGCAGCATCGCCAGATGACGGCCGAACCGCGTCATGCGCCCTTCGTGGCTGTGTGAAAGAAACGCCTTGGCCGGCGCGGACGTGCTGAAGGCGACGATGGCGATGACCGAGGCGAAGCTCATCTGGAAACTCGGCCCCAGCACGGCTTCGGGCCAGAGCAGCATGACGATCAGCGCCGCCGTCGCCAGCAGCCGTAGCGAGAGCGGATCGCGGCCCAGCGCCAGCGCCGCGAGCACCAGCAGCGAGCCCGCGACCGAGCGGACGGTCGGCACTTCGGCGCCGGTGAGCAGGGTGTAGAATAGCCCCACCGCCGCTCCGACCCCTGCGGCCAGCAAAGGCAGACGCACGCGCAGTGCGATGAACGGAAATAGAGCGAGCACCCTAATCGACAGGAAATAGGCACCCGCAATCACAGCACTGACATGCAGGCCACTGATCGAAAGCAAGTGCGTGAGGCCCGCATCGCGCATCGCATCCTCGTCGCCCTGTGCGATGGCGCCGCGGTCGCCGCTGGCAAAGGCGGCGGCAATCGTGCCGGGAGAACCGGAGAGCTGCCCGCGGACATGGTCGGCCAGTTCCTGCTGCCATTGCCGGAGTGACCAACCCTCGTTCGCCGGCCTGACGACCATCACGGGACCCACCACGTTCCCCGTGGCGGCGAGCCCCTGAAACCATGCCGCGCGGGCAAAATCGTAGGAGCCCGGCAGCATTGGCGGCGCCGGCGGCATGAGCCGGGCGCGCAGGCGGACCTCGGCTCCTTCGACAAGCCCGGGCTGGTCGTTCTCGTCCGGCAGGTTGAGCCGCAGCTGAAGCGGCTCGGCGTGGCCCTCGATTTCCGCGCGGATGAGCAGCCTCACCCGATCACGCGCACCTTCGACTTGCCGGTCGATAATCCGGCCCTGGATCATGGCGACTTCGGGCCGCGCAATGCCCGGCTCGCCCACCAGCTCGGACTTCACCCAGATCGTGGTGCAGCCTGCCGCGAGCATCAGCGCCATGCCGATCAGCGCAGCGCGCAAGTGTCCCATATCGCCCTCGGCGTCGATGAGCAGGCCGCCCATCGCCGCCGCACCGCACAATGCGACGAAGCCCGCCCATTGCCAGGGCCCCGGCAGCACCGCCCAGCAAGCGATTCCAAGGCCGAAGCCCACCGCAAGCCACGGTCCGCGCTCGAACGAACGGGCGGCGAGGAACGCTTCCATGGTGCGGTGCATGCTGGACAAGGCGGCGAGTTTGTCCCAGAGGCGTGTCCGCAGCGTCGCAGGTTCGCCAAGAGGTTGGGCCAAAGTCGGCGGCATGGCCGGATTAGGAAGGATTGCGCCCATAATGGCAAGCGCCAGTGACACCGTTTCTGCAGGATCGGGCGCGGGGACTGCCGCTGTTCGCAAGGGTGTGGTGACGCGGTTTGCGCCTTCCCCCACCGGTTACCTGCATATCGGCGGCGCGCGCACCGCGCTGTTCAACTGGCTGTTCGCCCGCCATCACGGCGGCACCTACCTGCTGCGCATCGAGGATACCGACCGCGCGCGGTCGACCGAGCCGGCGATCGAGGCGATCTTCGACGGGCTCAACTGGCTGGGCATCGGCGGTGACGAGGAACCGGTATTCCAGTTCGCGCGGTCTGATCGGCATGCGGAAATCGCGCATAAGCTGCTGGCGGCCGGGCACGCCTATCGCTGCTACCTGACGCAGGAAGAACTCGCCGCCCGCCGCGCCGCGGCGCAGGCCGAACGCCGCCCGTTCCGCATCGAAAGCGAATGGCGCGATGCCGATCCGTCGACATGGCCCGAAGGCCAGCCGTGGGTCGTGCGCATCAAGGCGCCGCGTGACGGCGCGACCACGATCGACGATCTCGTGCAAGGCCCGATCACCGTCCAGAACGTCGAGATCGACGACTACGTGATCCTGCGCTCGGACGGCACACCGACCTACATGCTTGCGGTTGTGGTCGACGATCACGACATGGGGGTGACCCACGTGATCCGCGGCGATGACCATATCAACAACGCCTTCCGCCAGCTGGTGGTGATCCGCGCGATGCAGGCGGTCGAAGGCTCGGGCTGGGAAGACCCGGCCTATGCCCATATCCCGCTGATCCACGGCGCGGACGGGGCGAAGCTTTCCAAGCGCCACGGTGCGCTTGGCGTCGATGCCTATCGCGACGAACTGGGGCTGCTGCCCGAAGCCGTGTTCAACTACCTGCTCCGGCTCGGCTGGGGCCACGGCGATGCCGAGATCATCAGCCGCGAGCAGGCGGTCGAGTGGTTCGAGATCGGCGATGTCGGCAAGGGCGCCGCGCGCTTCGATCTCAAGAAACTGCAGAATTTCAACGGGCACTATATCCGCGAAGCCGATGACGCGCGGCTGGCGGGGCTTGTCGCGCAGCGGCTGGGAGGGCTGGACGAAGCTGGCCTTGCGCTGCTCACCACCGCTATGCCGGTGCTGAAAGTGCGCGCGGCGGACCTCATGGAACTGGCCGCCGGCGCGCGGTTCCTGTTTGCGCAGCGGCCACTGGCGCTCGACGAAAAGGCAGCGGGCCTGCTGACGGACGATGCGCGTGCACTGCTTGGCGCGATGGCTGAGCGGCTTGTCGCCGAGGAATGGACAGCCGCTGCGCTGGAAGCTTCCCTCAAGGCGATGGCGGAAGAACGCGGGCTCGGGCTGGGCAAGCTGGCACAGCCGCTGCGCGCCGCGCTGACCGGCACGACTACCTCGCCGGGCATTTTCGACGTACTGGTACTTCTGGGACGAGACGAGTCGCTCGCCCGGGTCAAAGACCAGGCTGCGCAGACCACGTGATGTAACTTTCCGGGCCCCGGCCCGAACCCAACCAGGCCGGCACAGCGCCGCCGAAGTATGAGCAGAACAGGAGGGTAGATCGTGAGCGACAACCAGGCGACCCTGAATGATGGCGACAAGACCGTCACGATGCCGATCAAGAGCGGCACGATCGGCCCCGACGTGGTCGATATCCGCAAGCTCTATGCCGAAACGGGCAAGTTCACTTACGACCCGGGCTTCACCAGCACGGCAAGCTGCGACAGCGCGCTGACCTACATCGACGGCGATGAAGGCGTGCTGCTGCACCGCGGCTATCCGATCGGCCAGCTGGCCGAGCACTCCAGCTTCATGGAAGTGAGCTACCTCCTGCTCAACGGCGAACTGCCTTCGGCGGACGAGCTGGCACAGTTCACCCGCACGATCACCCGCCATACGATGGTCCACGAGCAGCTCTCGGTGTTCTACCGCGGCTTCCGCCGTGACGCGCATCCGATGGCGATCATGTGCGGTGTCGTCGGCGCGCTCTCGGCGTTCTATCATGACTCGACCGACATCTCGGATCCGGAACAGCGCAAGATTTCGGCGCACCGCCTGATCGCCAAGATGCCGACGATCGCGGCGATGGCCTACAAGTATTCGGTCGGCCAGCCCTTCGTCTATCCGCGCAACGACCTCTCCTACACCGGCAACTTCCTGCGCATGACCTTCGCGGTCCCGGCGGAGGAATACGAGGTGAACCCGATCGTCGAGCGCGCGCTCGATCGCATTTTCATCCTCCACGCCGACCACGAGCAGAACGCCTCGACTTCGACGGTGCGTCTGGCGGGTTCGTCGGGCGCCAACCCGTTCGCCTGCATCGCGGCGGGCATCGCCTGTCTGTGGGGCCCGGCGCATGGCGGCGCGAATGAAGCCGCGCTCAACATGCTCAAGGAAATCGGCACGCCCGACCGCATCCCGCACTACATCGCGCGCGCCAAGGACAAGAACGATCCGTTCCGCCTGATGGGCTTCGGCCACCGCGTCTACAAGAACTACGACCCGCGCGCGACGGTGATGCAGCAGACGGTGCGCGAGGTGTTCGCCTCCTTGAAGGTTACTGACCCGCTGTTCGAGACGGCGCTGCAGCTGGAAGAGATCGCGCTGAGCGATCCCTACTTCATCGAGAAGAAGCTGTTCCCGAACGTCGACTTCTATTCAGGCATCATCCTTTCGGCGATCGGCTTCCCGACCGCGATGTTCACCGCGCTCTTCGCGCTTGCCCGCACCGTGGGCTGGGTCGCGCAGTGGAACGAAATGATCAGCGATCCCGGCCAGAAGATCGGCCGTCCGCGCCAGCTCTACACCGGCCCGGCGCAGCGCGACTACGTGCCCGTCAGCGAGCGCTGAGGCGCGAGCAGACATCGTGAGGAGAGTGACATGACCCTGATCCTGCGTATCCTGGGCGTGCTTGCGCTCCTCATGGGCCTCTTGTGGATGGGCCAGGGCGCCGGCCTGATCATGTGGCCGGCATCCAGCTTCATGCTGGAGCAGAAGATCTGGATTCTGTGGGGCGGCGGTTTGGCTCTGGTAGGCGCCGGGCTGCTGTTTCTGGCGCAGCGCCGAGGCTGAGCTTCAGGCCGTCCGGTCGGGCGGCAGGGTCAGTTCAAAGCGCGCGCCTTCGCCCGCGGCGCTGGTGACCACGAGATCCCCGCCCATCGCCCGCGCGAGGTGGCGCGAGATATAGAGGCCGAGGCCCGTCCCGCCATCACCGCTGCGGCCCAGCCGCTCGAACTTCTCGAACACGCGAACCGCTTGCTCGGCATCGAGGCCCTGGCCCTCGTCCTGCACTGCGATCCATGCACAGCGCGCGTCCTCGCCGGTCTCGAGCGTTACGCGCGTACCCTCCGGGCTGTAGCGGATCGCATTGGTGACGAGATTGAGCAGCACTTGCAATACGCGGCGGAATTCGCCGATTGCGGGTACGCACGCAGCGGCATCCGGCGTTACCAGCGTGATCCCGCGCTCCTGCGCGCGGACCGAAAGGATGCCGGCAGCGCGGCGGGCGCAATCGGCCAGATCGATGTGGTCGGGCGCCGGAGAGAAACCGGGAGCCTCGACCGCTTCGAGATCGGCAAGGTCCTCGATCAGGCTCATCAGGTGGCGTCCAGCATCGGCGATATCGCGCGCATAGCTGGCATATTCCTCTGCCAGCGGTCCGGCGAGGCGCGTGCGGATCGTCTCGGCATTGGCGATGATCCGCGTGATCGGCTGGCGCAGGGCGGGGGCGAGATCTCGGCCCAGCAGGCGGTTCCATCCGGGCTGCGCGTTCGCCGCATCCGCCTTTTCGTCGCTGGCTGCGGAGCTGGAGGGCAAAGTCTCGATCACATCGGGGATCGCAAGCAGCGAGAAACCGCCCTGCCCGCGCGGGATGATCCGAGCGCGCCAGCCGCGCTTCGAGCCCTCGACCGTGAACGGCGCATCATCGAGCAAGCGCCAGTGGAGCGGCCCTTGCCGCGCCGTCATCAGATCGCTCACCCGGTCGATGGTCACGAAATCGGTCCAGAAGCGCCCCCGACCAGCCTCGAGAGCTGCGGCCAGTCCGGAGAGATCGGCCGCGCGGACATCGGCGACGATCACGCGTTGCTCGTCGTCCAGCAGGATCTCAGCTTCGGCGACATGATGCAGCAGCGCTTCGGGCACGGGCAAGTCGGTCGCGGTTTCCTCTCCGCGCTGCCAATGCGTGAGCTCGATTGCTGTGCCCTCGCCATGCGGCGTGACCGAAGCGAGCGCGGTGACGAAGTGCCCTTCATCAACCGAGAGGATCATGCGCGAGGCAGCCTGGCCGGTCCGGCGGACGCGGCGGACCAGCGCCAGCAGGGCCGGGACCGCGATCAGGCCGGGGATCGCGCTGCCGCAGCGCAGTTGCAGACCAGCGAGCGGTTCGTCAGCCGCGATGAGCCGGTCTCCGCCGTCGGTGCGGGCACGGATCAGGCCGCCGCCGGGCGTACTCGGCGCCGCGCCCCGTTCGCGCAGCGCGCTCATGCGCCGGCCTGCGCGAGCAGCGCGGCGGCCTTGGCGGGCGTGATGTCCGCAAAGCCCTGCGGCAAGTTGGCTTCGGGATGGAACACCAGCGCCGCTTGTGTGACCGCGGCAGGTACCAGTCCGCAAGCCCGCAGCGCGAGCACAAAACGCGGCAGCTGGCCTTCGACCGTTGCCATGATCGCCGCCTCGCGGCTGAGCCCGGAGCCGCGCGCAAGCGCGGTGAGAAACAGCGCGACTCCAGCCTTGTCCACCTCAAGCGCGGCGGCTGCCTTTTCCCCCATGGCATCGAGCACATGGCCCATCTGCGCGAGGCGCGAACGCGTCTCGTCGATCCGCGCGCGGACGCCGCGTTCGGCAATGAGCGCATAAGCTTCGGCGGAACCATCGAGGCCGACATGAGCGCGCAGGGTCACGAGCGCAATGTGCACGAGATCGCCGGGCAGTTCGCCCAGCGGCAGCTGCATGCGCCGCTGGCTCTGGCAGAAGCGCGCTTGAGCCGCGAGCAAGTTCATCGCGCCGGCAGACGCCTGCGCATCGGGATCGGCCATGCGCGACTGCAGGAGCGGCGGGAGCACCGGATCGACCCCGCGACTGCGCTCCAGTCTGACAGTCCATTGCCATTCGAGCGCGAGCGTGTGGAAATGCTCGAGGAAGGCCGGATTTTCCGCCAGTACATGGGCGAGCTCCTCCGCCGCCTCGTGCGCCCATCCCTCCGGTTCGGCATGGCCAGCCGCCTCGGCCAGCGCGATCACCAGCTGCCGCGCGACATCGACGAACATGCCGCGCACGCGCGCGACGATCTCGTCGCTGAAGATGGAGTTGTTGTCGCTGCGCAGAAGATGGCGCAGGATCGGCACGACATGGGCCACCGCACCGCGCGCGGCAGCCACGTCGTCCGCCAGCGGCGAAGACATCGCGCTTGCCGGAGCGCCGGAAGATGCGGGGATGGCCATCCTCACCAACTTAGGCCCGGGCTGGTTAATTCGGGGTTAGGCGGTTGGCCGTCACGCGGGCCGCCCTCCGCTCGGCAGAGTGCTGCCCGGCCCCTCGCCGCGCCCCGCAAGGAGCAGTCCGGCGACCATCAGCGTCACCACGAGCAGCCGCAGCACGAAATCGAATGGCAACAGAATGCTCGCCAGCGCCAGCATTGCCCCGACGACGAAGCGATCGTTGAGCCACCAGATCCAGGCTTCATCGGGCTGCAGGCGCTGGAGCAGGCGCAGCAGGAGGATCAGCACGACCGGTGGAAACCAGGCGATGCCCCAGGGAACCCCGACAACCGCAGGAATCTCGGTCCGCCACGCACAGAGTGTGATCAACATCCCGTCGAGCACCCAGTCGGCGAGCTGGTCGAGCGGCGCGCCGCCGGACGATCCGATCAGCGAATCCCGCTCGACCCGCGCGAGCAACCCGGCCACCTGCTGCACCAGCCACGCCAGCGCCAGCATAACAAAGCCCGGGCCGCACCAGCCGAACCACCCCGCGCCGGTGCCCAGCAGCGCGGTGATGACTGCGCCAAGCGCGATGACATAGGGCCGCGTCCCCGCATGGAGCAGCGCCGGTCCAAGCGAGCGCACCACTCCGGCGGCCAGCCACGATCCCGGCGAACGGACTTGTGCACTTGCCGTGTGCAGCCGCACCCAGCCCGGCTCTGCCCGATGCGCCTCGCCCTCGTCGCGGATCAGGCGCCAGCGGCCCTGATCGAGCAGCATTGCGGGCAATTCGCGCTGAACAATCCGCGCTTGCGAAGCGATCCGCAGCAGAGCCGAGCCCGGGTTCCAGTCCCCGGGCAGATCGCTCAGTGCTGCGATCAATTTGCCGGGCAGCAGCATCGCCCCCGCGCCGGCACTATTGATATCGATGCGCTCGAAACCGAGCGGCAGGCCGGTCTCGACCGGAAGCGTGAGCACCACCGGTCCATCACCGAGCAACCGCAGCGCGTCTTCCGGCATGGCAAGCAGGCCTTCGCCCAGTACCAGCAGTTCATCCTCGGCAGCGACCAGCGGTGCAAGCGCCCGCGCAGACGCGATCACGTGAAACCGCGCCCCGCCTGCCTCTGCCGCATGTTGGAGCATCACGAGATCATTGGTCAGCGTTTCCGCCAGGACCACCACCCTCGCGCAGCCAAGCGCCATGGCAAGGCCGAGTTGATGGCGCAGGATCGAGCGGCCACCAATCGACAGCAGGCCGCGAAGGGCCTGTGGCTCGCCCTGAAAGGCGTCCATCAACGACAGCAATGCGACCCGCAAGGCGGCGACCTCCCTTTCCCCTATGCTAGGGCGGCAAGACCGCGATGCCAAGGGTGTGGCCCAAGTGCGGCGGCGAATCAGTCGGTTGGTTCTATGGAATCAAGCGCCGCCGCGATGTTTCGCAGCACAGCAGGCTCTCCTGGTGCGCCCTGCAGCGCTTCGTCGGCGAGCGCGATCAGTTCCTCGGCATGAAATGTCGCGGCGAGGCTTTTCAAGCGCAGCGCTGCCATTTCCCAGTTCCCGTCGCAGCGCGCGCGGCCCAGCAGATCGAGCTGTCGGCGCGCAGCTTCGACAAACGCCGCCCGCAGCTCGCGGAACAGCTCCGCATCGTCGCCGGTTGCCGCAGCCAGATGGGCATCGATCGCATCGCCAAGGTAAGCCATGGCCACAGGATTATCGTCATTCAGTTAACCCACGCTTTAAGCGGCGGTCACAAGTGTGTTAAAGCCTTAGACATGGCCGGGGGAAGAAAGATCATCGCCATCGAAGGCGGCATGGATGACGATGCTACGCAGGCGGCCGCCGTGCGGCTGGGCAAGCGCCTTGCCGGCGAAGCGCTGGTGGAAGACGCTGATGGCGGCGCGGCGTTGATGGCTGCGAGCGAAGACACGGCGGACGGCGGCTGGCCGGTCGCGCCGACCCCGGAAGACAGCATGGCAGTTTGGGACGACGACGAAGGCGAAGCGGTCAAGCTCGAACGCGAGTGGCTCGGTCTTGCCGTAAGCGGTGCGCTGATTGCAGCGTGGACCGGCGCTTTCATCACAGGCAATCTCGCCATGTTCCGACAGGCGCAGCCGCTGGGCGTGTGGACCGGACTGCTTTCCGCCTGGTCGACCCCGGTGCTGGTGGTGCTTGTGGCGCTGCTCCTTGTGCGGCGCGGCAGTCGGCGCGAGGCCGCGCGCTTCGGCGATGCCGCGCAGCTGCTCCGCATCGAATCGCAGCAGCTTGAGCGGCGGCTCGCGGCGGTGAACACCGAACTCTCGCTCGCGCGCGATTTTCTGGCAGCGCAAGGCCGCGATCTCGAATCGCTGGGGCGCATCGCGGTGGAGCGGATCAGCAGCAACGCGGCGCAATTGCAGGCGCTGATCGCGGGCAACGGCGCGCAGGTCGAGCAGATCGCCACAGTTTCCGACCATGCGCTTGAAAACATGGAAAAGCTGCGCGGCCAGCTGCCGGTGATCGCCAATTCCGCAAAGGACGTCACGAACACCATCGCCAACGCCGGGCGCACCGCCCATGCCCAGCTGGAAGACCTTGTTGCCGGGTTCCTGCGGCTGAACGAGTTCGGTCAGGCCAGCGAGCGGCAGGTCGACCTTGTGCGCGAGCGCGTGGACGCTGCGCTTGCCGCCTTCGAGGAGAGCGCGGCGCGCATCACCGCGCATAGCGAGGCTCGCCTTGCCGCGCTGGAGGAAGGTGCGCAGGCCCATCGCCAAAAGCTCGATGCCGAGGAAGTCGCTGCCCTCGCCGCCATCCGCGCCCGCGCCGAGACGCTGAACGAGGAGCTCGCCAGCCAGCGCGAGGCGATCATTCGCAGCGAAGAGGATACGCTCGCGGCCCTTGGCGCGCGCTTTGCCGCGATGCGGGCGGAGAGCGGCGCGTTCAGCCGATCGCTGAGCAGCGCGGAAGATACCGCACTGCGCCAGTTTGCCGAACGTTCGGAGACCCAGCTGGTCGCGCTGCGCCATGCGGTGGAAACGATCGGCAGCGACCACGAGGCACTGATCTCCGCTTCGCGCGACCGGCTCGCCGCGTTCGAGGCCAATGCCGCCGAACTTGCCCGCCGCCTTGCAGAGGACGCGAGCCTGCTCGACGAACAGCTGGCCGCCCGCCGTGCCAATCTCGAGGTCGCTTCCGCCGAACAGCGCGCCGCGCTGACGCAGAGCCTTGCCGATCTGGACAGCGCGATCCGCGAACGTCGTGCTGCCATGGCTGCCGCCGGGGCCGAAGCCGCCGAGGCGCTGGCCCGCAAGCTTGCCGATCTCGACACCGCCGTCGAAGCGCAGCGCCAGCGCCAGCTGGAGGAAGCCCGGGCGCTCGGCCAGCAGTGCGATGCGATTGCCGCCAAGGTTGCGGCCTTCAGCGCGACGCTCAAGACATCGGGCGAGGCGGGCGACACGAGCGCGGCGACCATCGACCGCGCCCTCGCCACGCTCACCCAGCACCTCGTGGACATGCGAGAAGCGCTGACCGGCACGGACGGGCAGATCGGCGCCCTGACCGATTCGGCCGTGCGTCTGCTGGAGCTCATTCAGGCAGGCGGTAACCATGCCGGAACCGTGCTGCCCGCCGCGCTGGGCAGCGCCGAAGCCGGCCTCGCCGCGTTCGAAGACCGGGTCGGGCAGATGCGCGCCGCACTCGGTGAAGCAGGCGAATCGAGCCACGCGCTGGCGCAGGACGTGGAAAGCACGCGCAGCGGCCTCAAGGCAGCCATGGCCGATACCGCGCGCATGCAGAAGACGCTCACTGCCCAGGCCGCCGAGCAGGAAGCGCGCCTCGGCGAACTGCGCGCCCTCCTTGCCGCCGCGCGCGAGGACAGCGAGGCGCTCTCGCGCGATATCGACGGCCAGCTTTCGGGCGCCATCGTGCGCGTGCTGCAAGGACGCGGCGCCGAACTCGTCGCCCGGCTTGAGGAAGCGATCGACAGCGCTGCGGCCGCCAGCCGTGAGACCGCGATCCAGATGCGCGACCAGCTCGCCAAGGTGGACGAACTCGCAGGCAACCTCGAGAACCGCGTTGCCCGCGCCCGCGAACGCGCCGAGGAGCAAGTCGACAACGATTTCGCGCGCCGCACCGCGCTGATCACCGAATCGCTCAATTCCGCGGCCATCGACATCGCCAAGGTGCTCTCGGCGGACGTTTCCGAAACCGCCTGGGCTTCGTACTTGCGCGGTGACCGCGGCATCTTCACCCGCCGCGCGGTCAGCCTGCTCGAAACCGGCGAAGCCCGCGCGGTGCAGCAGCACTACGAGAGCGACGGCGAATTCCGCGGCCACGTGAACCGCTATATTCACGATTTCGAAGCGATGCTGCGCCAGCTGCTCTCGACGCGAGACGGTCACGCACTGGGCGTGACGCTGCTGTCGTCCGACATGGGCAAGCTCTACGTCGCTCTCGCGCAGGGCATCGAGCGGCTGCGGACCTGATCAGTTGACGCCTAGCCAGTCGAGGCCCTCTGGCAGTTCGTCTGCCGAATAGTCGATTTGCAGGATCCGCCGACGGGCGGGCTGGCGCGCTGGATCGGACGCATGAAGGATGGGCGTTGCGTAGGCCCAGATGTCGCCAGACCGGGCAAGGCAGGCTTCACGGCCACATGCAGCGACGACAGACCCGACCCGGCCGACAGGAATGAAACCCAGCTTGTGCGAGCCCGGCGCAACCAGCAGCGGCGCGTTGTTGATCGTAACGTCATCAAGATGAACGCGGAGCGTGATCATCCGCTCGATATACCTGAAGGGCGGCGCCACATGGGTCAGACCTGCCTTGGTCGTCCATGGGCCGAAGCCGGGTGTATCATGGCGTGCCTTCACGCAGATCGTCCGGTCCTGATGCCATCCAAGCCCCCAGTTTCGCTCTGCGCTCTTGTCGAAGAGAACGGCGCGGACCGGCTTGACGTCCGTGTGGCAGAAACGAGCGGCTATAGCACCGATGGCACCACACGAAGCCAGGACATCAGCAAGACCGCAGGCATGGGAAAGCCTGACGCCTGCTCTGCCTTCTTGCAGGTCATGCAATGCATCGAGCAACCGCGGCAGCACGGACAAGGCCGACCCCGGACAATGCTCTGCTCCGTCCCGTTCCAATTGCATCATGCTGGGTTTGTACGACTGTCAGACCAGAAGATGAAGCGCTACAGCCGCTTCCACATCAGCGCTTCGTCGGCATAGACGTCGCCGCGCCGCACGGATTCCGGCTCGATCGCATAGAGCTCATAGCCGTGGCGTTCATAGAGCGCTTTCGCCCGCGCGTTGTCGGCCATCAGGGTGAGTTGCAGCTGGCGCAGGCCGATAGTGCGGGCAGCTTCTTCCAAGGCATCCAGAATGCGCGCGGCAGCACCGGTACCGCGTGCGGCAGGCACCGCGTACATGCCCCAGACGAGGCCCTTGTGATCGAGCTTTTCGCCCGCAAGACGGCTGAGCCCGCCGACGGCGAGCCACGGGCCGTCTTCCTGCATCACGGCATAGACATGATCGCGCGCCAGCCGGTCGCGCCAGGCGGTCTCGCCCAGTGCCGCATCATCCGCGGCGGCACCGCGAAAGCTCATCGCTTCGGCATCGAACATGGCGCGGCGCAGCGCGAGGAAGCGCGGCGCATCATCGGGGGTCAGTCTCACGATTTCCATGCGGCGGGGCCTAAGGGCTTCTCACGGCGCAATTGTGGCAACTTCCGTCAGTGGAAATCGCGCGACTTGGGGATCACCCGCACGTTGCGTGGATGGCTGCGCGCGGGCGGCCCCATCCGGCCGACGACAGGTCGGTTGACCTCGTCGGCACGTGCCATCGCAGGCTGGAGCGCATCGTCTGACAGACGCGCGAGGCCTTCGCTGGCGTCGGTCAGGTGCTGGGCGATCACGTGGATAACCTCGTCATCGTATTCCACGCGGCCCCGCACTTCCATCAGCCGCGCCCCCATCACCACGCTGCGCTGCTTTTCCTTGAGATCGGGCCAGATCACGAGGTTGATCACCCCGGTCTCGTCCTCCAGCGTGATGAAGCACACGCCCTTGGCGCTGCCCGGCTGCTGGCGCACCAGCACGACGCCGGCCACGCGCACCATCGAGCGCACCTTGCGCATCCGCAGGTCTGCCGCGCGCACGAAGCCGCGTTCGGCGAGCTCGGCGCGCAGGAAGGCCATCGGGTGCGCCTTCAGCGAGAGCCGCAGCGTCTGGTAGTCGGCAACGACTTCCTCGGAGAGCGGCATCATGGGCAGACGGGTTCGCACGCGTTCCTCGCCCTGATCGCGCGCATCGGCGGCGGCGAACAGCGGCAGCGGCGGTGCGGCGACCAGGCTGCGCGCATCCCACAGCGCCTGCCGCCGCGAGAGGCCGAGCGAGCCCAGCGCATCGGCCGCCGCGAGCCGCTCGATCATCGCGGGCGAAAGCCCCGCGCGCGCCTTGAGCGCTCCGGCATCGGCAAATCTCCCGCCCGCCTCGCGCGCCGAAACGAGCGCGGCGGCGACATGTTCAGGGAGGCCATCGATCTGGCGCAGGCCAAGCCGGAGCGCCGCGCCGTCCTCCTCCAGCGTGCAGTCCCACATCGAATGGTTCACATCGGCCGGGAGCACGATGACACCATGCTCCACTGCATCGCGCACGATCTGCGCCGGCGCGTAGAAGCCCATCGGCTGCGAATTGAGCAGGCCGCAGGCGAACGCTGCCGGGTAGTGGCACTTGATCCATGACGAGACGTAGACGAGATGGGCGAAGCTGGCGGCATGGCTTTCGGGAAAGCCGTATTCACCGAAGCCCCGGATCTGGTTGAAGCAGCGCTGCGCGAAGTCGCGGTCATAGCCGCGCGCGGTCATGCGCTCTACCATCATGTCCTGCAGTTCCTCGACCATCCCGCGCCGCCGGAAGGTCGCCATGGCCTTGCGCAAGCGGTTGGCCTCGGCGCCCGAGAACTTCGCCGCATCGAGCGCGATCTTCATCGCCTGTTCCTGGAAGATCGGCACGCCGAGCGTGCGGCCGAGGATCGAGGTCAGTTCGTCCGGCGGGCCGAAGGCGGGGCCCGGCGCGGGGATGCTGACGGCTTCCTCCCCCCGCCGCCGCCGGAGGTAGGGGTGGACCATGTCGCCCTGGATCGGCCCGGGGCGCACGATGGCGACCTGGATCACGAGATCGTAGAACTCGCGCGGGCGCAGGCGCGGCAGCATGTTCATCTGCGCGCGGCTTTCCACCTGGAACACCCCCAGCGAATCGCCCTTGCACAGCATGGCGTAGACCGCCGGATCCTCGCGCGGGACCGTGGCAAGCGTGAGGGTGCGGCCATGATGCTCGCCGAGGAGATCGAGGCATTTCCTGATGCAGGTGAGCATCCCGAGCGCCAGCACATCGACCTTGAGGATGCCGAGCGCGTCGATATCGTCCTTGTCCCACTCGATGAAACTGCGGTCCACCATGGCGCCATTGCCGATCGGCACCGTCTCGGTCAGCGGCCCCTGCGTGAGGATGAAGCCGCCGACATGCTGCGAAAGATGGCGTGGCATGCCAATCATCTGCTCGGTTAATTTGAGAACCCGCTTGAGGTGTGGATCGGAAAGATCGAGCCCAGCCTGCGCGACATTCTTCTCCGCCACCTCGCTGCCCCACCCGCCCCAGACGGTGCGCGCAAGCGCAGCGGTGACGTCTTCGGTGAGGCCCATCGCCTTGCCCACCTCGCGGATCGCCATGCGCGGGCGGTAATGGATCACCGTCGCGCAGAGCCCGGCGCGCTGGCGGCCATAGCGGCGGTAGATGTACTGAATCACTTCCTCGCGCCGCTCGTGCTCGAAATCGACGTCGATATCGGGCGGTTCCTTGCGCTCTTCCGAGATGAAACGATCGAACAGCAGGGCGTGGCGCGCCGGGTCCACCGCCGTGATGCCGAGGCAGTAGCAGACCGCCGAATTGGCCGCCGAGCCGCGCCCCTGACACAGGATCGGTGGATCCTGATTGCGCGCAAAATCAACGATATCCTTGATGGTCAGAAAGTAGGTTGCGAGGTTCAGCTTGCCGATCAGCGCCAGTTCGCGTTGCAGCGTGGTGCGCACGCTTTCGGGTACGCCGGAGGGGTAGCGGCCATCTGCCCCCACCCAGGTCCGCTCCTCCAGCCATTCCTGCGGGGTGCGGCCTTCGGGGCAGATTTCCTCGGGATATTCATAGCGCAGTTCGTCGAGGCTGAAGGTGCAGGCGTCGGCGAGGTCGCGGGCAGCCGTGATGGCGTGGGGCCAGCGCTCGAACAGGCGGAGCATCTCGTCGGGCGACTTCAGGTGCCGCTCGGCATTGGGATGCAACAGGTGCCCCGCGCGCGCGACGGTGGTCTTGTGCCGGATCGCGGTCATGACGTCCTGCAGGGGACGCCGCGCAGCCTCGTGGTAATGTACGTCGTTGGTCGCGAGCAGGCTGAGGCCATGCTCGCGGGCCATGGCATCGAGCGCGTTGATCCGGGCGATGTCGTCCCCGCTGTAGAGGTAGCTCGCGGCCATGTGGCGCAGGCTCGGCAGGCTGTGGACAAGTCTGGGCACAAGCGCAGGAAAAGGCAGGGAAAGCCTGTGACTTCCCCCCTCCCGCTTGCGGGAGGGGTCGGGGGTGGGCTGTTCGGGCGTAGCGCTTGCCGCCTGCCCACCCCTAACCCCTCCCGCAAGCGGGAGGGGGATCACGTTGCTCTCGGCCGCGATCGTGAGTGTCTGCTCCAGATCATCGGGTGGCAGCAGCACGAGATGCACCCCCTCGCTGTGCGCGGCGAGCATCGTAAGGTCGATCTCGCACACCCCCTTGGCCTGCCACTCGCCATCGGGGCGGGCCATGCGACCGGCGGAAATCAGGCGGCAGAGGCGGCCATAAGCGGCCCGGTCGGTCGGATAGGCGAGGAAGGCGAGGCCTTCGACCGTCTCGATCCGGCAGCCGATCACCGGGCGCAGGCCGAGCGCCTTTGCCTCACCATGCACGCGCACAACACCGGCCATCGAATTGGCATCGGCCACGCCCATGGCATCGTAGCCGAGGCGGTGGGCAGCGAGGACGAGATCGACCGGGTCGGAAGCCCCGCGCAGGAACGAGAAGCAGGTTACAAGGCCGAGTTCGACGAAAGGCGCGCGGACAGGCGCTGCCGAGAATTGATCGGGCGAAACATGCCGCCTGCCCGGGGTGAGCGGGCCTTCAGGCACAAAACCCCTGCAGGAACCATTCGGGTGCGTCGCCGCGACCATCGGTGGCAAGGCCGTGGCGGTAGATCCAGTAGCGGCGGCCGGTGCTGTCCTCGATGCGGTAATAATCGCGCAGGCGCACGGTACTCCGTTCGCGCCACCATTCGGGGGCGATGCGTTCCGGTCCTTCGGCGCGGGCGATTTCGTGGACGCCGCCGCGCCAGCGGAACAGGCGCGGGAGCCCGTCTGGTGCCTCGTAGATCACCGCGATGGGTTCGGGCCGATCAAGCAGCTTCAGAGGCCGTTCGTGGAACGCGAAGTCTTCCTGCAGGCCAGGCTGCGGCGCCAGCGGCGGTGTCCAGCGCTGGGCGCGTTCGGGCAGATGGCTGGCGCGCGGCAGCGGGCGGCGCACCGCCCCCTCGCCCAGCCGCACGGTCAGCCGGTCCATGCAGGCGGCAAGGCTGGTGCCGTGGCGCTCGGCAGCGGCATCGAGATCGGCTTGCGCGAGGGCCAGCGGTTCGGTCCACGGTGCGATGAGGCGCACGAGTTCGATCCCGAAGCCGGCGTCGAGATCATCGAGCCGCGCTGCAAACAGGCGGCAGACATGCGCGGGATCGCGCGTGGCAGCCGCCATCTCCAGCCGCCGCGCGAGGACATCACCATCGACCTTCCATGCCGCCAGCTCGAGCCTGCGCGCGCCCTCCCCCCTTGCCTCCAGCGCGCGCGCCATGTCCTCGGCAAGGTCTGCCAGCACGCGGTCAAGCAGGGAGCGGTGGCGGATCGGCTCCATCAGGCGGCGCTGGACCATCGGCTGCTCTTGGCCGATCACCGGCAGCAGCGGCTCGGGAACGCGGCCAAGGAGCTGGTCGAGCCGCACCAGCGGATTGGCGGCAGGCGCGCGGCGGGTGCGGAAACGGCGGGCGAGCGCTTCGCGGCCGATACCGGCCAAGTCCTCGATCCGTTTGAGGCCGAGGCGGCGCAGCAGGAGAAGCACCTCGTCATCGAGCCGCAGCGCCGCGACCGGGAGCGGGCCGAGGCGCTCGAGCATCGCCTCGCCCTCCAGCACCGCGCCATCGGGGCCATAATGCGCCAGGGCCCAAGCGGCGCCTGCCGTAGGAGCCATCGCCACGCGCGCAAGAAGGCCGCGCCGCCGCAACTGTGCGCGGGCGTCCGCCAGCAATGCCGCTTCTCCGCCGAACAGGTGCGCCGCGCCGGTCGTGTCGACAATCAGGCCATCGGGCGGATCGAGCGCAGACCACGGCCCCCAGCGCTGCGCCCAGAGCGCGAGGGCTTCGAGGAAGGCGAGGTCTCCGGCGGGATCGGCCGGGCGCACGGCAAGCGAAGGGCAAAGCGTGCGCGCGTCCGCCAGCATTGCACCGGTCCGCACGCCTTGCTCAGCGCCCGCAATGTTCACCGCCGCGATGCGCGGGCCGTGGGCGGTTTCGGCAATCAGCGCGAGCGGGGCGGCGTCGCTCCCCTGCCCCCGCCTGCAGCCTTCAGCCAGCCGCCAGCGATCGAGCGCCAGATCCGCGCACCAGATCGCCATGATCCGGCGCGACAGGGGCTGCGACGAGAGCATTGCCGTCATCACGCAAGGTCCAGTGTCCGGGTTGAAAGGTGTGCGCGCGGAAAAGCTCGGCCTGCCATGCAGGCTGGCCCGGCGCTTGCGGGTTCCAGCGCGGCGGCGGCGAGGCGGCAGCAGCGGCGCGCCAGCGCATCCGTGCCGAGCCGAGATCGGTCCGCGCATCGAGCCGCACCAGCCACAGCGCGGTGCCGTGCTTTTCCGCCGCCAGGCTGAGGCGGCGCGAGGCGGTGAAATCGAGCGCGCGCGGATTGCCCGCGATCTCCCCGATCACGAAGGCAAGATCGCGGCAGCGCAGCCCTTCCTCCAGCGCGAAAAGTGCATCCTCTGGCGTGTTGGCGGCGACGTGGATCAGGCGGTGGCGCAGATGCTCCGGCAGGCCCGGGCGATAGGGACGGCCCGAAAGCCGCAGCGCCGCCTTGTCCTGCACCCAGAGCCAAGGGCGCTGATCCTCCGCCTCTGCATGCAGGGCATCACGCGCCAGAGCCAATGCAAGCGCCGCGCCGGTCGCCTCTCCGCCGGATGCGAAGACTTCGGTATGGCGGCAGGAGGCGGCGATCCCCGGCTTCCAGCGTGCGGACTTGGACAGCACACGCGGCGCAGACCCGCGCCGCAATCCGGCAGGGAGCGGCGGGGAAAGAACATGGACTTCGGAACAGGCTTCGATTCGGTTCATGTTCCTATTATGTTCTTATTCTCCCGCCATGCAAGCGCCCCTGCCCCTCCATGCAAAAGGGCCGCCTCCCCGGGGGAAGCGGCCCTTCTGAAAGGCGCTGGCGCAACCGGTCAGGCGACCGGAGGCACCGGCTGCGGCGGCACGTCGCTGTCTCCCTCGTGCACTTCGACCGTGCCGCGCCCGACATGGCTGCGGCTGCGGCTATAGGTGTAATAGACGAAGAGGCCCGCAATCGCCCAGCCGAAGAACAGCTGGATCGTCACCGCCGAGAGGCTGAAGAACAGATAGATGCAGCCCGCGATCGAGATCGGCGCGACGATGTTCACCGCCGGGGTCCGGAACGGACGGTGCCGGTTGGGCTCGGTCCGGCGCAGCACGATCACCGCCACCGAAACCGCAGCGAAAGCAAACAGCGTACCGGAGTTCGACACGTCGGCCAGCAGGCCCACCGGGAAGAAAGCGGCGAAAACCGAAACGAACACGCCGGTCATGATCGTGATCACATGCGGCGTGCGGAAGCGCGGGTGAATCTTCGAGAAGAACTCCGGCAGCAACCCGTCGCGGCTCATCACGAAGAAGATGCGGGTCTGGCCGAACATCATCATCAGGATGACCGAAGGCAGCGCAAGGATCGCCGCCGCGCCGACCAACCAGCCGACGAAGGGATAGCCGACGATGCGCAGCGTCCAGGCCAGTGCTTCCTTCGAACAGACGACGGCATTGTCCTGGATCGCGGCGCAGGCGGCCGACAGTGCAGGCGTACCCGGCGAGAGAATCTCGCCATTGGGGCCGGCCATCGGCTGCGCACCGACTGTGCCGATCACCCCGGCGGCGACCAGCATGTAGAACACGGTGCAGATACCGAGGCTGCCGATCAGGCCGATCGGCATGTTGCGCTGCGGGTTCTTGGTTTCCTCCGCTGCGGTGGAAACCGCATCGAAGCCGACGTAAGCGAAGAAGATCGAAGCCGCGGCCGCCGAAATCCCGCTGAAACCGTTGGGCGCGAAAGGCACGAACTTGCCAGTGTGGATCACCGGCAGCGTGAGCGCGACGAACAGCGAAAGTGCGGTGATCTTGATCGCCACGAGCACAGCGTTCACCGTAGCGCTTTCCTTGGTACCAAGCACGAGCAACCAAGTGATCAGGCCCGCAATAGCCATCGCCGGCAGGTTGATCACCCCGCCATCAAACGGACCGCGCACAAGTGTCAGCGGTATGTCGAGATGGAAGCTCGTGTTGAGCCAGCCGACCATGTAGCCCGACCAGCCGACCGAGACCGCCCCTGCCGCGATCGCGTATTCAAGGATCAGTGCCCAGCCGACCATCCACGCCACAAGCTCGCCCATCACGGCGTAGCTGTAGGTGTAGGCCGAGCCCGAGACCGGCACCATCGCGGCCATTTCCGCGTAGCACAGCGCCGCCACCGCGCAGACGAAACCGGCGATGATGAAGCTGATCATCATGCCGGGCCCCGCCTTCTGCGCCGCCTCTGCGGTCAGCACGAAGATGCCAGTGCCAATGACGGCGCCGACGCCGAGCATGGTGAGCTGGAACGCGCCGAGCGAACGATGCAGCGATTTCTTCTCGGCAGTTGCAAGAATGGCGTCGAGAGGTTTGACGCGACCGAACATTGATATCTCCCGCCTTGGTCCGGCATGCCACATGCGCCCTGCCCACCCATTGCGCGGGCGCGGCTGCCGATCACCAGGTTTTGCTGACACAAGTGCTAGCGCCGCCAATCGCCGCCGCAAAGCGCTTTTTCCACGGGCCCGTGGATCGCCGCGGAACAGTCATAAACCGAAACGGACCTAGCCTTGCGGCTTCGTGACATTGGTCTAAAAGCGCAAGCCCAGCGACAGGGAACCTCGCGAATGTCCACGACCTACGTTCTCGACACCTCGACCAGCCGCGCGCACCCGACGCCGGCGCCGATGAAGCGGCTCAACATTCCCGGCATCCGCCAGCGCAAGGTGGACGGAGTGACGGCGCAGCCGGTGGTCATGCTGACCGCCTATACCGCGCGCCAGGCCCAGCTGCTCGATGCGCATTGCGACCTGCTGCTCGTCGGGGATTCGCTCGGTCAGGTCATCTACGGCCTGCCCTCCAGCGTGCCGGTAACGCTCGACATGATGTGCGCCCACGGCGCCGCCGTCGTGCGCGGCTCGTATCACGCGGCGGTCGTGGTCGATATGCCATTCGGCGCCTATGAAAGCTCGCCGCAGCACGCGTTCGAAAGCGCCTCGCGCGTGCTCAAGGAAACCGGGTGCGATGCGATCAAGCTCGAAGGCGGGGTCGCGATGGCTGAAACGGTAGCGTTCCTGACCCAGCGCGGCATCCCGGTGATGGGCCATGTCGGTCTCACTCCGCAGGCGGTCAATGTGCTCGGCGGCTATAACGCGCGCGGGCGCAGCGCAGCGGAAGCGGAAAAGATCGTCGGCGATGCGCGCGCGATTGCCGAGGCAGGCGCCTTCGCCATCGTCGTCGAAGGCGTGGTCGAGCCGCTGGCGGTGACGATCACGCAGGCCGTCCCCTGCCCCACCATCGGAATCGGCGCTTCGGCGCAGTGCGACGGACAAGTGCTGGTCACCGACGACATGCTCGGCATGTTCGAGCGCACCCCGCGCTTCGTGAAAATCTACGAACACCTCGCCGAAACGATCTCCGCCGCCGCCGCGACCTATGCCGAAGAAGTGCGCGCCCGCACCTTTCCGGGGGTGGAACAGACGTATCAGCCGAAGTAAGGGACGAACCGGCCGGTATCACCTGGCCACCACGGGACCACAACTTGCTCAAGAACTTCGGCGGTTCGATCGCCTTCACGCTTGTCTGCCTTGCGCTGGCGGCCGTCTACGGCTGGTTCCAGACCGCATCGTTGCCCGCGACCCTCAGCGTTCTGTGGATCGTGGTGATGCTCTCGGTGCTCGAGGTCTCGCTCTCGTTCGACAACGCGGTGGTGAACGCCGTCGTGCTGCGCGAGATGGACGAGATCTGGCAGCGCCGGTTCCTGACGTGGGGCATGGTGATCGCGGTGTTCGGCATGCGCATCGTGTTCCCGCTCGCCATTGTCGCGATTGCGGCGGGCATGGGGCCGATGGACGCGCTGCGCATCTCGCTCACCGAGCCGGCGCGCTATGAAGCCATTGTTTCCAGCGCACATGTCGGCATCGCAGGTTTTGGTGGAGCGTTCCTGGCGATGGTCGGCCTTTCGTTCTTCTTCGATGGCGAAAAGGACGTGCACTGGATCACCGGCATCGAGCGCGTGCTGGCGCGGTTTGCCGATATCAAGGCGGCGGAAATCGCGATCCTGCTCTTCGCGCTTTACGGCGTGTCGCTGCTGCTCCCGGCGGACGAGGCGCTGACGTTCCTCGGCGCGGGCGCGCTGGGGATCGTGACGTTCATCGCGGTGGAAGCCATCGGCACGCTGCTGGAAATGCAGGAAGCGGCGCAGAAGGCGGCCGGGCAGGTCGTCCGCTCGGGCCTTGGCGGGTTCCTCTATCTCAACGTGCTCGATGCCTCGTTCAGCTTTGACGGAGTGATCGGGGCGTTTGCGCTTTCCAACAACATGGTTGTCATCGCACTCGGTCTTTCCATCGGTGCGATGTTCGTGCGGTCGCTGACGCTCATGCTTGTGCGCAACGGTACGCTGTCGGAATATCGCTACCTCGAACACGGCGCATTCTGGGCGATCGTGGCGCTGGCCGCGATCATGCTGATCTCGGCGCATGTGGAGATTCCGGAGACCGTCACGGGCCTCATCGGCGCGGTGCTCATCGGCCTCTCGCTGTTGTGGTCGGTCCGCCACAAGCGCCGCTTCCCCGATAGCGAGATCGAGGAAGCTCTGCGGGCGGAGTGAGCCGCCTTCGAATGCACTCCCCCCAAACCCGCTCATGCTGAGCTTGTCGAAGCATTATGCCCGGCGGTCGCGCCACCACCCTTCGACAGGCTCAGGGTGAGCGGACTTGGGACCTGTCCGAGGTTCCGCCCCTCAATCGAGCGGCACGGACGCCAGCTTCGGCGCAGGCGCAGGCGTGCCGAGGAAGCGCGGCGCGGGCGCGGGCATCGTCATCCCGCCATCCTCCACGAAGGTGCCGCGCGCCGCGTTGTGCGGGTGATGTGGCGCTTCCTTGAGGCTGAGGACGGGCGCGAAGCAGATGTCGGTGCCGTCCATGATCGCTTCCCACTCGGCGCGCGTCTTGGTCTTGATCAGCCCCGCGACCTTGGCCTTGAGCGCGGGCCACTGTGACTGATCGTGCTGCGCCGCCATCGCGGGATCGGCGCCAAGCCCCGACTTCTCCATCAGCAGCGCGTAGAATTGCGGCTCGATTGAACCCAGCGCGATCCACTTGCCGTCGCTCGTTTCGTACGTGTCATAGAAGTGGGCGCCGCCGTCGAGCAAGTTGACCCCGCGCTCATCCTTCCACTGGCCGTTGCCGAAGAACGTCCAGGTCATCGCTGAAAGCACCGCCGCGCCATCGACCATCGCGCAGTCGATCACCTGCCCCTTGCCGGTGCGCTGGGCCGAAAGCACGCCCGCCAGCACGCCGAACGCCATGACCATGCCGCCGCCGCCGAAATCGCCCACCGCGTTGACCGGGAACTGCGGCTTGCCGCCCGCCGCGCCATAAGTGTGCAGCGCGCCAGCCAGCGCGATGTAATTGATGTCATGCCCAGCCAGCGGCGCCATCGGGCCATCCTGTCCCCAGCCGGTCATGCGGCCATAGACAAGGCGCGGATTGTCGGCGAGCAGCACGTCCGGCCCGAGCCCGAGCCGCTCCATCACGCCCGGGCGGTAGCCTTCGATCAGTGCGTCGGCGGTCTTCACCAGCTCGCGGATGCGGGCAATCGAGGCGGGATCCTTGAGGTCGAGCTCGATCCGCATGCGGTTGCGGTTCAGGATGTCGCGGTTGCCGGCATCGCCGGTGCGGCCGGGCTTGCCGGGACGGTCGATGCGGATGACCTTGGCGCCGTGGTCGGCCAGCATCATGCAGGCGAAGGGACCGGGGCCGATGCCCGCAAACTCGAGAACCGTCAGACCTTCCAGCGCACCAGCCATCTCTCACCCCTTATGTTTTAACCGATCGGTTGAAACGAGGTTTGCCGCGCGATCGCGCCGCTGTCGAGCCTTATTGCACCGCTTCGGGCTGACCGCGCGCTGCGAGTGCGCGCGACACGGCAACATAAGCATCCCGTCGCGGCCCTTTGGCCCACGAGGCGGCCAGCAGCTTCATCGCCAGCACGCTCTGCGGGTTCTGCGCGAGATAGCGCGAGGTCATGGAATCAGCGTCGCTGATGCGGCCGAGCGCCCGTAGTGTGGCGTCCATCCGCCGCAGCACCTGCTCGTTGAAGCGGATCGATGCGCCGTTCTGATAGTCGGCCAGGGCGCCCGCCATGTCGCCGCGCATGGTGCGCACATCCCCGGCCAGCAGGTGCGCTTCCGCCGCGCCGGGATTGGCATCGCGCAAACGGTCTGCAGCAGCCTGCGCCTCGTCCTTGCGTCCTTCCTTCAGCAGCGCGCGGATATAGGGCACTGTCGTCTGCGCCTGACCCGGCGCGTCAATATAGGCCGCGCCCAGCACGGACGCGCTGAACTGCGTCGGCAGCGGCACCGGGCCATGCGCCATGGGATGGGCAGCACGGGCAAACAGCGCATCGGCCCGCGCCTTGTTGCCCAGCCGCCGCCAGCTCTGGCCGACCAGCCGCAGCGTATAGGGCACCGCGAAGGCCCTGTCGGCGTCGCCGTCGAACCGGGCTACCAGCGGCTGGTCGCTCCCTTGCCGCGCCATCGCGCGCAGCAGGATCTGCCGCGCCTCCAGATTGTCGGGCTGCAGCCGCACCAGCCGGTCGAACTGTTCGACCGCCACGTTGGTGTTCCCCGCGCGGTATTCGAGCACGCCCGTCAGCAGGATCGCCGCCGGCATGTCGCGGAAGGCATTGCCGGTGCGCTGCAGGATCGTGCGCGCCAGGTCGGTCTGCCCGGCCCGCGCCGCCAGCACCGCCTGCAGGAACGCCGGACGCGGGTTCTTGGGATCGACCTGCGCCAGCTTGCGGCAGACGATCAGCATCGCGCGGTAGTCACCCATGTCGCCCAGCGTCGCGGCATATTCGCCGAGCAGCGCCGGATCATCAGGCCGCACCTTGAGCCCCGCCTCGAACCATGGCAGCGCGGCGGCGAGGCCATACTGCTCGCGGATCAGCAGGCCCCGGAAGGCGAGCGCTCGGGCATTCTTCGGATCGAGCGCGACGGCGCGGTCCGCAGCCTCGATCGATTGCAGCTGTTCCCCGCCCGAGAAACGCAGCGCGGCAATCGCGACCCAGAGGTCGGAATCTTTGGAATTGGCCCTCAGCGCCGCATCAAAGGCATTCGCCGCACCGCGCAGATTGCCCTCGGCCAGCGCAATCTGGCCACGCACACGCCAGCCGAGCGCTTCGGTGCCGGGAGCAAAGCTTCCGCCTTCGAGCACCTTGCGCGCTTCCGCCCGGTCGCCCTCGGCCAGCAGCGCCTCGCCCAGATGCGCGCGCAGTTCGTCTTCGCGCGCACCGTTCTTGATTGCCGCGCGCAGCATGACTTCGGCCGAGACCGGATCGCGCCGCTCGATCGCCGCCTGCGCCTTGGCACGCAGATCGTCGAGCCGCGAGGCGCCGACGGCCGGGCCCGCCAGCAGCAGCACGCCCACCGCAACCACAAGAATACCGCGTCCCCCCACACCGCTCACCCTGAGCCTGCCGAAGGGTGCCCGCGCAACCGCTGTGCAGGCATGCTTCGACAAGCTCAGCATGAGCGGAACTTGGGGCATGAGACCGGCAAACTGCATGCCCGCTTAGTGCTGGAGGTCGTACTGCTTGAGGAGATCATAGAGCGTCGGCCTGCTGATCCCCAGCAGGCGCGCCGTGTTCGAGATATTGCCCTCGCTGCGCGCCAGAGCATGCCGGATCATCTTGCGGTCGGTCGCCTCGCGCGCGGACTTGAGGTTGAGCGGGTTGGCCTCGTCCTCGCCCGGCTCGGCAAGGTCGAGGTCGCTCGCGGAGACGAGCTTGCCATCGGCCATGATCACCGCGCGCTTCACCCGGTTCTCGAGTTCGCGCACGTTGCCGGGCCAGGTCCACGCGTCGATGGCGGCCAGTGCATCGGGCGCGAAGCCCTTGACCGAGGGGTTCATCTCGGCGGCAAACCGCGTGAGGAAGGCCTTGGCCAGCAGCGCTGCATCGCCCGGCCGCTCGGCGAGGCTCGGGATGCGGATCACGATCTCGGCAAGGCGGTAGAACAAGTCCTCACGGAACCGACCGTCAGTGATCATCGCCTCGAGGTTCTGGTGCGTCGCGCAGACGATGCGCGTATCGACTTCGATCGAACGCCGCCCGCCGATGCGTTCGATCGTGCGCTCCTGCAGGAAGCGCAGCAGCTTGACCTGCAGCGGGAAGGGAATGTCGCCCACTTCGTCGAGGAACAGCGTGCCGCCGCTCGCCTGCTCGATCTTGCCCTCGGTGGTCTTGACCGCGCCGGTGAACGCGCCTTTCTCGTGGCCAAACAGCTCGCTTTCGAGCAGGTTTTCCGGGATCGCCGCGCAGTTGATCGCAACGAACGCACCCTGTCGCCGCGGGCTCGCCTCATGCAGCCCGCGCGCAAGGAGTTCCTTGCCGGTCCCGCTCGCGCCCAGCAGCATTACCGAGACATTGGTGCCCGCCACGCGTTCGATCGTGCGCGCGACCTTCACCATTTCCGGCGCACCGGTGATCATCCGGCCCAGCACCTTGTTGCCTTCGGGCGCCCGCTCGGCAAGCTGGCGGTTCTCCGCCTCGATCTTGTGGAGATGCAGCGCGCGGCGCACGATCAGGCCCAGCGCATCGATATCGACCGGTTTGGCGTAGAAATCATAGGCGCCCTGCTGGATCGCCCTGAGGGCGCTTTCCCGTGCACCATGGCCGCTGGCGACGATCACTTTGGTATCGGGCTTCAGCGCCATGATCGCATCGAGCACGGCAAAGCCTTCGCTGGTGCCATCCGGATCGGGCGGCAGGCCGAGGTCAAGCGTCACCACCGCCGGCTCTTCCGACCGCAGCAGCGCGAGCGCGGTCTGGCGGTCGCCCGCGATGAGCACCTCGAAATCCTCGTAGGCCCATTTGAGCTGCGCCTGCAGGCCCGGATCATCCTCGACGATGAGGAGCTTGGGGAGCGCCTTCGCGGGCGCCGGGGGGCGGTCCTGGATCATCATGCCACTTTCTTGTCACTGGGCTTGTCGTCTGACGCAACGTCAGGATGTGTTTCGAGTTCGGTCGCCACCACCAGCGGCAGGCGCACCGAGAACCGGCTGCCGAGCCCCTCGCGGCTCTCCACTTCAAGGCGCCCGTTCATCGCCCGCACCAATTCGCGCGCTTCGAATGCACCGATGCCGAAGCCGCCCGCCTTGGTCGAGACGAAGGGCGTGAACAGCCGGCTCTGCACGAAGTCCGCGCTCATCCCGCTGCCGGTGTCGGCCACCTCAATGACGCCATTGAAGCCGTCGAGCCGGGTCTGGAGCAGCACCGCCATGCCGGGCTGACTGGCATCGATCGCGTTCTGAACGAGATGCGCGAGCACTTGTTCGAGCGTCTCGCGGCTCGCCGTGACGAGGCATGGCTGGCCCGGAGTTGCATAGACCGGGCACTCGCCCCCGGCCTCGCGATAACGCGCGGCGACGGCTTCGATCACTTCAGCCGCATCGATCGCTTCCAGCCGCTGCACGCCGCCAGCGCCGTAACGCGATAGCCGCGCCAGCAGCGCGTTGAGCTTGTCCGCCGAGTTGGTGAGCGTCACCAGCATGTCCTTGCGGAAGGCCGGGTTGTCGGCATGGCGCTCGGCATTGCGCGCCAGCAGCGCGAGCTGGCTGGCGAGGTTCTTGATGTCGTGCATCACGAAAGCGATGCGGCGGTTGAATTCGTCGAACCGGCTTGCCTCGAGCAGCGCGCTCTGCCCGTTGTGCTCGGCGATGTAGCTTGCAAGCTGCTGGCCGACGACGCGCAGGAGGTCGAAGTCCTCCCAATCGAGCTTGCGTGCGAGCGGCGGGCGGCCGAGCACGACCAGCCCCACCAGCCTGTCGAAATGCACGAGCGGAACCAGCGCCCAGGCTCCGGTTTCCTCAACCAGCCACCGCGGCATCAGCGCCGCCTCGCCTTCATGGTCGGTCCCGGCGCGCACTTCATCCAGGTCGACGATGAAGCCGCGCCGCTCGAAGAACTGCGCGGTTTCCACCGGCATTGCCTCAGCCGGCACTTCGGCCGTCGGCCACTGCCAGCGCGCGGCCAGCACGAGATCGCCGCCCTCGCCCGGTATCAGCATGAGGCCGCTGGCGCTGTCGGTGATGTCCGCCAGCGCCTGCACCACGCGCGCGTGCAGCGGCGCAGCACCCGGCCCGCCGCGGCCGATCGTGCGGGTGAAGCGCAGCCATTCGGCGCGGTAGTCATAGCGGTGCTGGAAGAAGTGCTTGGCCAGCATCACATTGAGCCAGCCGCGCAGCCGCCCCGATGGCACCAGCGCGAGGATCACCACCGTTGTTGCAAAGGCAAAGCCCAGCTGCGCCAGCTGGCTGACATCGCCGCCCAGCCATGCGACCGACTGGGCCGCCGCCACCATCAGGATCAGGTAACCGCCGATCACGAGCAGCGAAAGCGACTGGAACGCCACCGAGCGGCTGGGCGAGAACCGCAGCGCCGAGCCTCCGCGCATTGCCCCGACCGAAACCAGCAGAACCACGCCGATCTGGATCAGGCCCCGCAGCGCCACCATTTCCTGCGGGATAAGATGCCCGAGATAGGCGATCGTGTAGAAATTGAGATCATAGCCCCACATCAGCGCGAGCGCGAGCGCAGTCCAGCGCACGGCATCGCGCTGCCCGCTGATCGCGCCGACATAGAGGTTGTGCACCAGCACCAGCGCGCCCGTCGTCAACAGCAGGCGGAACATCACCGAAAGCTGGAAGATCATCGCGGCAGCGGAGTCGATCCCGGCAAAGCGGATCGCCAGGACGAGCAGCACGACCTGGAGCAGCTCGACCATCGCAAGTACCGCCAGCACCGGACGCACCTGCACCACGCTGGTATGCCGATTGTCGCGCGCGAACAGCGAGTAGACGATCCCCAGCCAGCCGAGGTTGCGGATGAGCTCGAAGACTTGCGTGATCGCCACGTTCTGCCCGAACGAGGAGGCGAGGAGACACCAGGCCGTTGTCAACGCCAGGGCCGCGATCAGCGCCCGGCTGGTCTCTTTGCCTCGCCGGTGCCGGTCAACCAGCCACACGGTGAGCAGCATCGCCGCGAACGCCGCGATGAGATTGCTCCACTGGCTGAGGCCGGTCCATTCGAGCGGGCTGTGCATGGCCTGCTCAGCGTGCGCCTTCGTTCCAGAGCACCACGCGCAGCGTCTGGAGGAGGATCAGCAGGTCGAGGAACGGGCTGTAATTCTTGGCATAGTAGAGGTCGTATTCGAGCTTGTGGCGCGAATCCTCGATCGAGGCGCCATAGGGATAGTTGATCTGCGCCCAGCCGGTGATCCCCGGCTTCACCATGTGCCGCTCGGCGTAGTAGGGCAGCTTTTCCTCGAGGTCGGAGACGAACTCCGGCCGCTCGGGACGGGGGCCGACAAAGCTCATCTCACCCTTGAGCACGGTCCACGCCTGCGGCAGCTCGTCGATGCGCAACTTGCGGATCAGGCGGCCGACGCGGGTCACGCGCGGATCGTCCTTGGCGGCCCACTGCGCACCCGCCTTCTCGGCATCGGTGCGCATCGAACGCAGCTTGATCAGGCTGAAATTCTGCCCATAGAGCCCGACGCGGGTCTGGCGGAAGAAGGCCGGGCCGCGGCTGTCGAGCTTCACCAGAAGTGCGAAGAGCGCGATCACAGGCGCGGTCAGCAGCAGAAGCGCAAGGCTGGCGCAGATATCGAAAATGCGCTTCATCGCGCTCGAGATCATCCGGCCTGACGAGAACCCGTCCGAAAAGATCAGCCAGCTGGGATTGACCGTGTCGAGATCGACGCGTCCCGTCTCGCGCTCCATGAACGTCGAGAAATCGTTGACGTGGACACCGGTGGTCTTGATCCGCAGCAGATCTTTCAGCGGCAGCGCATTGCGCCGCTCCTCCAGCGCGAGCACCACTTCGCTGACGCCGAGGTTCTCGACATAGCGGGTCAGGTTGTGGATCGCATTGCGGTTGATCGCTTCCTTGATCACCGGGGCGCTGTCGCTCATGCCGATGAAGCCGACGATGACGAAACCCGCCTCGATCCGCTCACCGAGCTGGCGCAGCCGCTCCGCCCGGTCGCCTGCCCCCAGCACCAGCACGCGCCGCCGGAACACCGCCGTGCCGAGCAGGCCGCCGAGCAGGATGCGGATGAACACCAGCAGCACCATTGCGATGAACATCGCGTAGAACAGGTTCGATCGCCACAAGGTGTGGCCGGGCAGCAGGAAGTAGACGACCGAGAGCGCAATGATGCCAAGGCTGATCGCCACCAGCAGCCGCGCGGTGGCATAGCGCATCGAGCGCAGGGCGTCCGATCCGTAGACCCCGACCGCGATCATCGCCAGCTGGACCAGGCCGGCAAAGATGAGCAGCGGCATCCACCGGTCGGCCAGCACGCCGCTGTCGATCCCGATCTGGTGCGCGCGGACCGACCAGCCAAGCTCTCCCGAGGCGATCAGCAGAACGAAATCCAGCAGTGCCAGCAGGAACACCGCGTTCGGGATGTAGAGTTTGAACAGCCGGATCATGCGGAAGACATACGCGCAAAGGCGTAAACCGTCGGTAAACTTGACACCTCTCCGAAGGCATCCAAGCGCCCGAAATCAAGGAAAACGTGCCGCCGCGGCCTCGCGCACTGCCGATTTGTCGGCGCGTTTTACAAATCCGGTCAGTTCTGCGGTGCAGTCTTGTCAGCCGCCTTCTCCGCCGCGTCGCCCGCCTTTGATGCAGCCTTGCCGACATCATGCGCGGCTTCGGCGACGGCGTTGTTCTAGCGCGCATCGCTCATGACAGCTTCCTTCCATTGCACCCACCGCATGGGAGTAATCCACTGGGGCGCACCGATGTTCCGCCAAAAGGCGCACATCGCACTGGCGCCCGCTGCCGTGCGGTGTCATGTTGCCGGCCATGCGGGAGAAGGAATTGCGGCTCGCACTGGTCTGCTACGGCGGCATCAGCCTTGCGGTCTACATGCACGGCGTCACCAAGGAAATCTGGTACGCCACGCGCGCCAGCCGCGCGTTTCATGAGGAAAGCCCGCCGAGTTCCGGGGCGGAGGCGGTCTATCGCCGCATGCTCGACACGCTGGTTTCCACGCGCGACCTCAAGCTGCGCATCCTGCCCGACATCATCTCGGGTGCAAGCGCAGGGGGGATCAACGGGGTCTTCCTTGCGCAGGCCTTGTCCAGCGGGCAGAGCCTTGAGCCGCTGACGACGCTATGGCTGGAGCGGGCCGACGTCGAGATCCTGCTCGATCCCGATGCGCGGCCATGGAGCCGTTTCGCCAAGTTCTGGGCGCAGCCGCTGGTGTGGTTCCTGCTCAAGCGCCCCGGCAATGTCGTCAGCCGCACAGTGGGTTCGGCCAGGACCCGCAAGGAAGTGCGCCTCAAGCTCTCGCATCTGATCCGCGCGCGCTGGTTCGCGCCGCCCTTCAGCGGCATCGGCTTCTCGCGCCTGCTCGCCGAAGCGCTCGATGCCATGGCGGAAACCGGAGGCAACACGCCGCCGCTGCTCCCCGCCGGCCACCCGCTCGACTTGCTCGTAACCGCGACCGACTTCAACGGCCACCTCGAAGACCTCAGGCTCAACAGCCCCCCAGTGGTCGAGGAAAGCGAACACCGCCTCGCCATCGGTTTCCGCCGCAATGCAGCTTCCGGCGCGGGCGAGGACATCGCCGAGCGCCCCGAACTCGTCTTTGCAGCGCGCTCCACCGCAAGCTTTCCGGGCGCTTTCCCCCCGCTGATGCTCGCGGAAATGGACCAGCTGACCCACGAGCGCGACCTTGCGTGGTATGGCCGCGAAGCCTTCCTCAAGCGCGTGATGCCGAGCCGCTGGAAGCGCGGCCAGCTTGCCGAAGTCGCGCTGGTGGATGGTGCAGTGCTCGTCAACCGCCCGTTTGCCCCCGCCATGGCGGTGCTGCGCGATCGCCCCGCCCAGCGAGAGGTGGACCGGCGCTTCGTATACATCGACCCCAGCCCCGACCGCATGCGCATGCCCGATCACATGGAGCGCTCGGTCGGCTTCTTCTCGGCGATCTTCGGTTCGCTGTCTTCGATCCCGCGCGAACAGCCGATCCGCGACAACCTCGAAGCGCTCGAAGCCCAATCGCGTGAACGCGCGCGCCTCCGGCTCATCGTCGATACCCTGCGCGGCGAGATCGATACGGCGGTCGAGCGCCTGTTCGGCTACACGTTCTTCTTCGATCAACCGAACCTGAAGCGCCTTACCGCATGGCGCGCCAAGGCCCAGCAGGCCGCCGCCGAACAGGCCGGATTCGCGTTCCACGGCTATGCGCAAGTCAAGCTCGCCGGCGTGGTCGCGGACCTGGCGCAAGTCGTCGAGGAAGCAATGATCGAGGTGCCCGAGCGCGGCGCCGTGGAAGCCGCGCTCTGGACGCACCTCGCCATGCTGGGGTTCGACCGCCTGGCCGAAGCCAAGGGCGGCGCGACGACGGAGGCCATCGCCTTCTTCCGTGCGCATGACCTTGCCTTCCGGGTGCGGCGCCTCAAGCTGCTGGCGCGGCGGCTGACGCAGGACTGGGAAGAAGCCGAAGGCATCTCGCTCGCCGAACGCGAGGCTGCGCGCGATATCGTCTACCACGCGCAGGCACTCTATCAGGCCAAGCAGACCGCGGCGGGTCTTGGCGAGGATTTTGCCGATGTTGCCGCCAAGGCACTGGTCCGCCCGGCCGCCGTCCTTGAGGAGATCGCCGCTCGCCGCGATCTCACCGGCATCGATCTTGTCGTCGATGCGATGATCGTCGAAGGCCTTGCCGCAATGAGCAAGCCGCTGCGCCGCCGCTTCCTCTATGCCTATCTCGGTTTCCCGTTCTACGATGTCGCCACCCTGCCGCTGCTGCAAGGCGAAGGCATGGGCGAATTCGATCCGGTCAAGGTCGACCGCATTTCGCCCGAAGACGCGATGTCGATCCGCACCGGCGGCACGAGCGCCTGCCTCAAGGGCATCGAATTCTTCCACTTCGGCGCGTTCTTCGCGCGGGCCTACCGCGAGAACGACTACCTTTGGGGCCGCCTCCACGGCGCTGAACGCACGGTGGACCTGATCGCCTCGACTGCCGAGCCGCCGCTGGCATACAGTGTGATCCGCAGCTTCAAGCGCGACGTATTCCTCGCCATCCTTGAAGAGGAAAAGCCGCGCCTGACCGCTGAGGCAGGCATGGTCGATGGCGTGATTGCGGAAGTGCACGCGATGTTTGCCGAGAGCTGAGTTCAGCCAGATCCGCTGTGGCTCACCCTATCCCGTGCCGCCTGCCCCGGACCGCTCATGCTGAGCTTGTCGAAGCATCATCCTCGACGGTCGCGCCAGCACCCTTCGACAAGCTCAGGGTGAGCGGAACTGGGGTCGGAAGCGCAGCCGAACCTCGTGAAGACTCAGCGACCAATGTGCGCCTGACCTGAGCGCTCACTCCGTCAGATCGTTCCACGCATCCTTGATCCTGTCAAAGAACCCCTTTGATTGCGGGGTTTCCTCGCCCGTCTCGGTCGCCTGGAACTCGCGCAGCAACTCCCGCTGGCGCGCGGAGAGCTTCGTCGGCGTCTCGACCTGAATCTCGATCACCAGATCGCCAGCGCCCCGGCCCTGCAGCACGGGCATGCCTGCCCCGCGCTTGCGCAGCTGCTTGCCGGACTGGATGCCGGCCGGGATCTCGATCCTGTGCCGCGCCCCGTCGAGGCCCGGAATCTCGATCTCGCCGCCCAGCGCCGCCTTGGTGAAGCTGATCGGGCAGCGCGTGAGCAAGGTCGTGCCCTCGCGCTCAAACATGCGGTGGCGCTTCACATGGAGGAAGATGTAGAGGTCGCCCGCCGGTGAACCGAACGGCCCGGCCTCGCCCTTCCCCGCAACGCGGATGCGCGTGCCGTTGTCGACACCTGCCGGGATCTGGACTTCGAGCTTCTGCTCGGCATCGACGCGGCCCTCGCCGCGGCAGCTCTTGCAGGGGCTCTCGATCACTTCGCCGCGGCCGTGGCAGGTCGGGCAGGTGCGCTCGACCATGAAGAAGCCCTGCTGCGCGCGCACCTTGCCGTGTCCGCCGCACAAGTTGCAGCGCCTTGCCGAGGTACCGGGCGTCGCGCCGGTGCCGCCGCAAGGCTGGCAGCTCTGCGCCACTTCGACCGCGATCTCCGCCGACTTGCCGTGGAACGCGTCCTCGAGCGTGATTTCCATGTCGTAGCGCAGGTCCGCGCCGCGCCGCGCCTGCTGGCGCCCGCCGCCGCCGAATGCGCCCCCGAAGATGGTCTCGAAGATATCGCCGAGATCGCCAAAATCGCCGCCGCCCGCAAAGCCGCCGCCGCCCCCACCGCCGCCCTGCTGGAACGCGGCATGGCCATAGCGATCATAGGCCGCCCGCTTCTGCGGATCGGAGAGGCAGGCATAGGCCTCGTTGATCTGCTTGAACTTGGCTTCGCTGTCCTGGCAGCCCGGATTCTTGTCCGGGTGATACTTCATCGCCAGCTTGCGATAGGCGGACTTGAGGACTTTCTCGTCCGCGGTGCGCTCGACTTCGAGCAGCTCGTAGAAATCAATCTCTGCCGACATTGCGGTCCCACCTCAAGGCGACCGGCCCGCCACCATGCCTCATACGAGGCAGGCAGCGGGCCGGCTCAGCGCAACATCACTTGGTGTCGTCGACTTCCGAGAACTCGGCGTCGACCACGTCCTCGGCACCCTTCGGAGCCTCGGAGCCCGGAGAAGCCGCAGCAGCCTGCTCCTTCTCGTAGATCGCCTGGCCCATCTTCATCGCCTTTTCGGTGAGCGCCTGGGTCTTGGCGTTCATATCGGCCGGGTCGCCGCCCTCGATCGCCTTCTTGGCGTCGGCAATGGCTTCCTCGATCTCGGCCTTCAGCGAAGCGTCGATCTTGTCGCCGTTCTCTTCCAGCTGGCACTCGGTCGCGTGGACAAGGCTGTCGGCGTTGTTGCGCGCCTCGGCCGCCTCGCGGCGCTTCTTGTCCTCTTCGGCAAACTTCTCGGCATCGCGCACCATCTGCTCGATGTCGCTGTCCGAAAGGCCGCCCGAGGCCTGGATGCGGATCTGCTGCTCCTTGCCGGTACCCTTGTCCTTCGCGCTTACGTTCACGATACCGTTCGCGTCGATGTCGAAGGTGACTTCGATCTGCGGCACGCCGCGCCGCGCCGGCGGAATACCGACGAGATCGAACTGGCCTAGCAGCTTGTTGTCCTGCGCCATCTCGCGCTCGCCCTGGAACACGCGGATCGTCACCGCCTGCTGGTTGTCCTCGGCGGTCGAGTAGACCTGGCTCTTCTTGGTCGGGATCGTCGTGTTGCGGTCGATCATCTTGGTCATGATGCCGCCAAGCGTCTCGATGCCCAGCGAAAGCGGGGTCACGTCGAGCAGCAGCACATCCTTGACGTCGCCCTGCAGCACGCCGGCCTGGATCGCCGCGCCCATGGCGACGACTTCGTCCGGGTTCACGCCGGTGTGCGGATCCTTGCCGAAGAACTCCTTCACCACTTCGCGCACGCGCGGCATGCGGGTCATGCCGCCCACGAGCACGACGTCGTCGATGTCCTTCGCGGTCACGCCCGCATCGGCCAGCGCCTTGCGGCAGGGCTCAAGCGTGCGCTCGATCAGCTTGGCGACCAGCTTTTCAAGATCCGAACGCGTCACCGTCTCGACGAGGTGCAGCGGGGTGGTGCTGCCGCCTTCCATGCGCGCGGTGATGAACGGCAGGTTGATCTCGGTCGTCTGTGCGCTCGAAAGCTCGATCTTGGCCTTTTCGGCCGCTTCCTTCAGGCGCTGCAGCGCCAGCTTGTCGGTGCGGAGATCCATGTTCTCCTTCGACTTGAACTTGTCCGCGAGGTACTCGACCAGCACGTTGTCGAAGTCTTCACCGCCGAGGAAGGTGTCGCCGTTGGTGGACTTCACCTCGAACACGCCGTCGCCGATCTCGAGCACCGAGATATCGAATGTGCCGCCGCCAAGGTCGTAGACCGCGATGGTCTTGCCGTCCTGCTTGTCGAGGCCATAGGCGAGCGCGGCCGCGGTCGGCTCGTTGATGATGCGCAGCACTTCAAGGCCCGCGATCTGGCCGGCATCCTTGGTCGCCTGGCGCTGCGCGTCGTTGAAGTAGGCGGGTACGGTGATCACCGCCTGCGTCACGGTCTCGCCGAGGTAGCTTTCGGCGGTTTCCTTCATCTTCTGCAGGATGAAGGCCGAAATCTGCGAGGGGCTGTAGTCTTCGCCGCCCGCCTTGACCCAGGCGTCGCCGTTCTTGCCCTTGACGATGCCATAGGGAACCAGCGCCATGTCCTTCTGGGTCATGGGATCCTCAAAGCGGCGACCGATCAGGCGCTTCACCGCGAAGATCGTGTTGTCAGGGTTGGTCACGGCCTGGCGCTTGGCCGGCTGCCCGATCAGGCGCTCGCCATCCTTGGTGAAAGCGACGATCGAGGGCGTCGTGCGCGCGCCTTCGGAATTTTCGATGACCTTCGAAGTGCCGCCGTCCATCACCGCGATGCAGCTGTTGGTCGTGCCGAGGTCGATACCGATAACTTTAGCCATGTCGTCCTGTTTCCTTGCCCTTTGGACGCTGCGGGTGCGGCCCCCCGAACCGGGCAAGCCTTCGTCTATGCAGCTCCTTCACAGGGCGATATAGGTCGCCTTCTTTCCGGGACAAGGCCTGCGCCTGCGCCTATATTACGTCTCGATTCAAGACTGGAGAGCGCCTCGATGCCCCCCGTTCGTTCCCTTGCCCTTGCCTCTGCCGCCGCCGCGAGCCTCATGATGCTCTCGGCCTGCAGCGGTAGCGCGCCCGAAGCCGGTGCCAGCACCGCAGCCGCCCCCGGAGGCGCAGCAAACCCTGCCGCACCCGACAACGCGCCGAATGTCAGCGTGATCGAACCGGTGATCAAGCTGCCCGCAGTGCCCGGCAACCCGGGCGTGCTCTATTTCACCATCCAGCAGACGGCGGGCAAGGCCAACACCCTTGTCGCCGTCCACGTCGACGGCGCCGGCCGCGCGCAGATGCACCAAAGCAAGACCGAGAACGGAGTCTCCACGATGGAACCGGTCAACGCGGTCGAATTCAGCGAAAGCCAGCCCGCCGAGTTCAAGGCCGGTGGCTATCACGTCATGCTGTTCGATCTCGCCAATACGGTAAAGCCGGGCAAGGATGTCGAAGTCACCTTCACCCTCGCCAACGGCGACAAGGTCAGCACCTTCGCCAAGGTTGAGGAAACCGGCGCAATGGAAGGCATGATGGACCACATGTGAGCGTCCACACGCTTCCGCCCGGCGCCGAACGGTCCCTCACGCCGGGCGAGCTGGTCTTAGCGCACAGCGTCTTCGGCGATGCCATCGATCTCGCGCCGGTGCGCATCCGCCGCTGGCGCTGGTTCCCGTTCCAGCCGCGCGGGACCGTCATGGCGCCGATGGGGCACATCCATTTCCATCCCGCCGGGCCGCATTATCGTGACGATTTCAGCTCGGCTCCGCTCGGCCTGCAAAGCCTGTTCATCCACGAACTCGTCCACGTCTGGCAGAGCCAGCAGCGCGGCCGTTTCTACCTGCCGCTGATGCGCCACCCGTTGTGCCGCTACGAGTACCAGTTCAATCCGGCACGGCGCTTCTCCGCCTACGGTATCGAACAGCAGGCTGAACTGGTCGCGCACGCCTTTCTCGCAGCCCAAGGGGCACCGCACCCGGCGGCGCCCCCGCTTGCGTCACTGCAATCCGTCCTGCCGTTCCCAATTAGCCTCGCCTGACCAGCCTCAGCAGCGGACCTCGTACTCGTTGCCATAGCGGTCATGGCGATAGCAGCGGCCGTGCTTTTTGATCAGCGAGCCGCCCAGCGCGCCCGCCGCCGCGCCGATCGCGGCTCCGGTGCCGACATCGCCGCCGCTCGCGCCGCCCAGCAAGGCGCCGGCTGCGGCGCCACCCAGCGCGCCCTCCCCGGCATAGTTGCGCGCGCAGCCCGCCGTGGAAAGCGCGGCAAGAGCCATGACTGGAAGAAGGAACTTGCGGTTCATCGTTCGGTCTCCTCAAGGCCCGCCTCAAGGTCACAAACGCCTGCCCGCAGTTCCGGTTCCGCCACGCGAAAGCCCGTCTGGCCGGATCTGGCGCGAATGCGCCCAGCCGTGGCATTTTTGCCGCGCAGGAGAAGGACCGCCGAAATGCCCCACGCCGTCGACACCCACACCATTCTCGATGCCGCCGCCGCCGCGCGCGGGGGCGTGCGCAATGTGTTTGACGACATCGACCCGACACGCCTCGCCCACATCTGTGTCGACATGCAGAACGGGTTCATGGAGGAAGGCTCGCCGGTCGAAGTCCCCATGGCGCGGGAGATCGTCGGCAACATCAACCGCATCAGCGACGCCGTCCGCAAAGCAGGCGGACTCAACGTGTTCCTGCGCTTCACCACGCCCGATGCAGCAAGCTGGTCGGTTTTCGTCCGCCGCCTCGGTGAAGGCGCCGCCACCCACCGTGCCGCCTTCACGCCAGGCGCGCACTACCACGATTTCTGGCCCGCGCTCGATGTTCAGCCCGGCGATGCAGTCGTCGACAAGCACCGCTTCAGCGGCTTCACCCCCGGCACCAGCGACCTCGACGCCGTGCTCAAGGCGCGCGGGATCGATACCGTGGTGATCACCGGCACGCTCACCAACTGCTGCTGCGAAAGCACTGCGCGCGATGCGATGCAATTCAACTACCGCGTGCTGTTTGCAGGCGATGCCAATGCCGCGCTGACCGACGCCGAACACGCCGCCACGCTGCACAGCATGGCGTTCGTGTTCGCTGATCTTTACGATACGGACGAGGTCGTGGCGCTGCTGCGCTGAATAACCAAAGTTTTTACACCAACCCGCTCATGCTGAGCTTGTCGAAGCATCAAGCACAACGGCAGCGCCAGCACCCTTCGACAAGCTCAGGGTGAGCGGATTGGGGGATTGGATCAAACGGAAATCAGCCTCAATCCGGCTTCTTCGCCACCGCCACCATCGCTGCGCGCAGCAGGCGGTCCTTGATCATGTAGCCGGCCTGCAGTTCCTGCAGCACCGTGCCCGGCTCCACATCGGCCGACGGAATCTCCAGCATGGCTTGATGCTGGTGCGGATCGAGCGGCAGGCCCTTGGCGGCAATCCGGCTGATGCCGTGGCTGGCGAACACCTTCTCGATCTCGCGGCCCGTGGCTTCCAGCCCCGCCACGAGGTTCTTCATCTTGTCGTCCTCGCGCAGCTCCGCCGGGATCGATTCGAGCGCGCGCGAGAGGTTGTCGGCGACCGACAGAATGTCGCGGGCGAACGAGGTCGCGGCATAGGCGCGCGTATCGGCCACTTCCTTTTCCATGCGGCGACGTACGTTCTGCGTCTCGGCCTTGGCATAGAGTACGTCCTGTTTGGCCGCCTCGAGATCGCTCTTCAGCGCCTCCACCACATCGGCCAGCGCATCGCCACCCTCCGTCAGTTCAGAGGGCACACCCTCCAGCTCGGCAGCCACTTCGGCATCCTGCGGGCGCGTGTCGTTCTCAGTCATTTTCTACCAAATCCGTCCTGGGTGATGATCCTGCTCAAGGATTGAGCCGTGAAATCAACCATGGGGACAACCCGCGCATAATTCAACCGCGTCGGTCCGATAACGCCGACAACGCCCACCACGCGCCCCTCCCCGTCGCGCCACGGCGCCGCGATCACCGAGGAGCCCGAAAGCGAGAACAGCCGGTTCTCGCTGCCGATGAAAATGCGCGCGCTGTCCGCTTCGCGCGCAGCATCGAGCACGCCCGCGATGGCTTCCGCGCTTTCCAGTTCGTCGAGCAATTGCCGCACCCGCTCGATATCTCCAAGCGCGGCTTCATCAAGCAAGTTGGCCTGCCCGCGCACCACCAGCACCGGCCGCTGCGCCGCGTCGCGGCTCCACACCGCAAGCCCTCTCTCCACCAGCGCAGCACTCGCAGTATCTAGCGCCGAGCGCCCACCCGCAATCTCCGCGCGGATGAGCTGCAGGGCCTCGCCCAGCGTACGGCCTGCCACGCGCGCCGTCAGGTAATTCCCCGCCTGCTCCAGCGTCACCGCACTGGCCGAGCCGGGCAGATCGATCACCCGGTTCTCGACGCTCCCGTCATCGCCCACCAGCACGACGAGTGCGCGCCCTTGCCCCAGTGGCACGAACGAAACCTGCGCCAGCCGAACCTCGCGCCGCGGCACCATGACCACGCCCGCCGCCGCCGAAAGATCGGACAGCGCCGAACTAGCCGCCGCCAGTGCCGCCTCGATCGTGCCGCCTTCCGCCAGCCCCCGCTCGATCTGCGCGCGGTCGGCCGCAGATGGCTCAGCCACTTGCATGATCCCGTCGACAAACAGCCTGAGGCCCACCTCCGTTGGCATCCGCCCCGCGCTGGTATGCGGCGCCGCCAGGAGCCCCGCATCCTGCAGTTCCTGCAAGACCGAACGGATCGAGGCAGGCGAAAGCGCCACGCCGCCGCTCCCCGCCAAGGTGCGCGAACCGACCGGATGGCCGCTGGCGATATAGCCCTCGACCACCAGCCGGAAGATTTCGCGAGCGCGCGTGGAAAGTTCGGTCAGACCGGGTCCTGCCATGCCCCATATCTAGGGCAGATTCGCCGGCCATGAAAGGGATCGGCGTCCCCGCCTTTTCGTGAGGAGGGGCCTTCCCTTCCGCTACCGGCTGGCTAAAGGCTGCGGAAACATTGAGCAAAGGAAGTTCCCATGCGTCCCTCAGGCCGCGCCGCAGATGAAATGCGCGCCATCACTGTCGAAACCGGCTTCACCAAGCACGCCGAAGGCTCCGTGCTGATCGGCTTCGGCGATACCAAGGTGCTCGTCACGGCCTCGGTGGAAGAGCGCGTGCCGCCGTTCATGCGCGGCAAGGGCGAAGGCTGGGTCACGGCGGAATACTCGATGCTCCCCCGCGCCACCCACACGCGCGGCAGCCGTGAAGCGGCCAAGGGCAAGCAATCGGGTCGCACGCAGGAAATCCAGCGCCTGATCGGCCGCTCCTTGCGCGCCGTCACCGATCTCAAGAAGCTCGGCGAACGCCAGATTACCTTGGACTGCGACGTCATCCAGGCCGATGGCGGCACCCGCACCGCCTCGATCTCCGGCGCATGGATCGCGCTGCGCCTTGCCGTGCAGAAACTGATGGACGCGGGTGCGATCTCCGAAGACCCGCTCACCCGCAAGGTCGCCGCGATTTCCTGCGGCATCCATCAGGGCACCCCGGTGCTCGATCTCGACTACATCGAGGACAGCTCGGCCGACGCCGATGCCAATTTCGTGCTGATCGAGGGCGGCCAAATCGCCGAAGTCCAGGCCACCGCCGAAGGCGCGACCTATGACGAGGAAGGCCTCCTGCGCCTCCTGCGCCTCGCCCGCATCGGCTGCGCCGAAATCTTCGCCGCGCAGGAAAAGGCCGTCTCGCGGTGACACGCCTGCTGGAGCCCGGAAAACTCGTCATCGCCACACACAACGCGGGCAAACTGCGCGAGATCCGGGCCCTGCTTGAACCTTACGGCATGGACTGCATTTCGGCCGGCGAACTCGGCCTGCCCGAGCCTGCCGAAACCGGCACGACTTTCGCCGAGAACGCGCTCATCAAGGCCCATGCCGCTGCAAGCACGGCAGGCCTGCCCGCACTCGCCGATGATTCCGGCCTCTGCGTCGCGGCCCTCAATGGCGCCCCCGGCGTCTACACCGCCGACTGGGCCGAAGCCGCGCCCTTCGAAGGCGGTCCGGGCCGCGATTGGTACATGGCCATGGGCAAAGTCGAGGGCAAACTCGCCGAGCTCGGCCCGGATACCCCGCGCAACTGCTGGTTCGCCTGCGTCCTAGCGATCGCATGGCCTGATGGCCGCGAGGCCGTGTTCGAAGGCCGTGCCATGGGCACGCTCACCTGGCCGCCACGCGGCACGATGGGCTTCGGCTACGATCCCGTCTTCGTGCCCTCAGGCGATACGCGCACCTTCGCCGAGCTCGACCCCGCCGAGAAGCACAGGATCAGCCACCGCGCCGACGCTTTTTCGAAGCTCGTTTCTTCGGCGCTGACGGACTGACCGTCGCCGGAGCCGCTCCGGCTGGAGCAGTCGCGGCCTTGGCCAGCCGATCCGCCGCCTTGTAGTCGTAGACCTGCTGGCCGATGACATTGCCCGCCGGCAAGTAGCGGCAGACAAGATAATCACTGCGCGGATTGCTGGCGATCGCGCAGCCCACCTCGCGCGTGTCCTTCCACACGATCTGCGTGTAGTGGCCCACATCTGTCCATTGGCCGGTGGTCGAAACGTCGGGGAACTTGCTCCGCCTGAACAGCTTCCCCTCGTCGATGAAGAAGCCGATCATCTCCTCGGGCGTGTAATCGTCCTTGGTCCCGGTCCAGAGGTTCTCCCCCTCGCCGCCATCAGCCCCGACCGGGGCGTGCTCGAACATGTCGGAGGTTGCGAGCGTCTGCGCCCACTTCTTCGCATGCTCGGAAAGCTTCGCGCTCCACACAAGCGGCTTCAGTCCCAGCCGAATTCGCTCGGCGTTATGGGCTACGAGCAAGCGAGGTCCCACTGTTTCCATCGGAGTGACGGCAACCTGCGCCGCCGCTGGCGATGCGGCAACAAGGCAAACGAAAGTAACGAGCCCAAGCGCTGCATGTTTTGGCATAACCGCTGTCCCCAAGGCTTTGGCCCTTGACTTTGCCCGCCCGACTCAGGCTGGAAAGAAGCATGGCCTTTGCCCTCTATATCCACTGGCCGTTCTGCCTCGCCAAGTGCCCATACTGCGATTTCAATAGCCATGTCCGTGAGGGCATCGACGCAGCCGAGTGGCAGCATGCGCTGCTTGCCGACATGGCCCATGAAGCCGCGCTGACCGGCGGGCGGGAGCTCACCTCGATCTTCTTCGGCGGCGGCACGCCTTCGCTGATGCCGCCAGCGCTGGTCACTGCGCTGATCGAAGCCGCAAGCCGCCACTGGCGTTTTGCCGATGACATCGAGATCACGCTGGAGGCCAATCCCTCGTCAGTTGAAGCGGCCAACTTCGCGGCGCTGGCAGGTGCCGGTATCAACCGCGTCTCGCTCGGCCTGCAGGCGCTCGACGACAAGGCGCTCGCCTTCCTCGGCCGCCTCCACAATGCCTCCGAAGGCCTCGCCGCGCTGGACCTGGCGCAGCGCCATTTCGCCCGCGTCAGCTTCGATCTGATCTATGCCCGGCCCGATCACACGCCCGAATTGTGGGAGGCCGAACTTGCCCGCGCGCTCTCGCTTGGCACTGGTCACCTCTCGCTCTATCAGCTTACCATCGAGCCCGGCACCCGCTTCGCCACGCTGGTGCGCGAAGGCCGCTTTACCCCGCTCGACGACGACATGGCGGGCGATCTCTTCGCCCTCACCCGCGAGCGGACCGCTGCCGGCGGACTGCCCGCCTATGAGATCAGCAACCACGCCCGCCCCGGCGAGGAAAGCCGCCATAACCTCGTCTACTGGCGCTATCAGGACTACGTCGGCATCGGCCCCGGTGCCCACGGCCGGCGCGGCGGCTTCGCGACGGTGCGCCACAAGAAACCGGAAAACTATCTCAAAGCTGTCGCCGCCCAGCTCCACGGCATTGCCGAAATCCGCGAACTGGGTATCCGCGAGCAGGCCGCCGAAGCGATCCTCATGGGGCTGCGGCTTGGCGAAGGCATCGCCTCGGCTGTGCTGGCGCAGCGCTTCGGGCTTGCCGAAACTGACCTGATCGCCCCCGCCAAGCGCGCGTTCTACATCACGCAAGGCCTGCTCACCGAGCGCGGCGACCGCCTTGTCGTGACCGATGCCGGCATGCCGCTGCTCGATGGCCTACTCGGCGAGCTCGTCCCGGCCGGACTCGTGGCGGCATGAGCGTCGCTGACTTGCTCGAAGCCTGGGGCAACCACCTCGCCCTCGCCCGCCGCCGCTCCCCGCACACCGTCCGCGCCTATGTCGCCACTGCGGCGCGTTTTCTGGAAGTTCTGCCGCCTCCGCAGGACTGGTCCACACTTGCGAAGCTGGAAGTCGGCGACGTTCGCCGCCAGCTCGCTGAGCGCCGCGCCGATGGGCTCGGCAACGTATCAGCCGCGCGCGAACTGTCAGCGCTCAAGGCCTTCCTCGCCTTTGCCCGCACGCAAACCGGCGCGCCCGATGCGGCTACGCCCCGCCTGCGCGGCCCCCGCATCAAGAAGGGCCTGCCCCGCCCCGTCACGCCCGACGACGCGGTGAACCTCGCCGCGATGGTTGCGGACGAAGGCGCCGAACCATGGATCGGCGCCCGCGACCGCGCCGTCCTGCTGCTGCTCTACGGCGCAGGCCTGCGCATAGCCGAAGCGCTCTCGCTCACCGCCGCCGTCCTGCCATTGGGCGATGCACTCACCGTCACCGGCAAGGGCGGCCGCCAGCGGGTCGTCCCCATCCTGCCCATCGTGCAAGCGGCAGTGGAGGACTACGCCGCGAAGGTCCCCTACCCGCTCGAGCGCAGCGCTCCGCTGTTCCGCGGTGCCAAAGGCGGCCCGCTGGCGCAGGCGATGATCCAGCGCGCCGTCGCCCGGGCCCGCGTGGCCCTTGGTCTGCCGCCTACCGCCACACCCCACGCGCTGCGCCACAGCTTTGCCACGCACCTGCTGGGCGCTGGCGCAGACCTCAGGAGCCTGCAGGAACTGCTCGGCCACGCCAGCCTGTCCTCGACCCAGATCTACACCAAAGTCGATGCCGCAACGCTGCTTGATGTCTACCGCTCAGCACATCCGCGCGCCTGAAACGCCGCTACTTCCCTGCCGCGCGCGGCAGCCGCAGCACCGCAAGCAGCCCGCCCAGATCTTCGCTCTCACCCAGCGTGATCGAGCCGCCATAGAGCTCCGCCACATCGCGCACGATGGCGAGCCCCAGACCCGTTCCCGGCTTGCCCGTATCCAGCCGCGCGCCGCGCGCGAAGAGCTTGTCCTTTGCTTCGGCCGGAATGCCCATCCCGTCATCCTCGATCCAGATCTCACAATGCCTGGGATCATCCGGCACCGCATCGATCGTCACAAAGACCGAGCCGCCGCCATATTTCGCCGCGTTTTCGATCAGGTTGCCGAGGATCTCGTCGAGGTCCTGCCGCTCGATCGCGACGCTCGCCTCGCGGTTGCCATCCATATCGAAGCGCACATGCGGATAGAGCCGCACCACCGCGCGCTCGACCGCCTCGGCGCTTTCACCCACGCTGGCGCGCGCCAGCCCCGTCGCGCGGCGCCCAACAGCACGCGCCCGCGCAAGGTGGTGGTCGACCTGCCGCCGCATCACCGCCGCCTCGCGGATCACCGTGTCCGAGAGGTCATCGGCCTTGGCCGTCGCCGCGTTCATCACCACAGTCAGCGGGGTCTTGAGCGCATGGGCGAGGTTGCCGGCATGGGTGCGCGCTTCCTCGGCCTGCCGCTCGGAATGTTCGAGCAGGCCGTTGATTTCCTCCACCAGCGGCTGGACTTCCAGCGGCAGCGGTTCGTCCACCCGCCGCGCCTGCCCTTCGCGCATGTCGGCAATCGCGCGGCGCACGCGGCGCAGCGGGCCGAGGCCGTAGTAGGTCTGCATCGCCGCCATCGCGATCAGGCCCAGCCCCAGCACCACGAACGACCAGATCAGGATCGCCCGGATGCGCCGGATCTGCGCGTCGAGATCGCTGCGGCTGGCAGCCACCGCAAACTGCCACTTGATCGGGCTCCCCGGCAGGATCACCGAACGCTCGATGATCCGCAGCCGTTCCTCGCCGAACTGCTCGCTGTCATAGACGTGCGGATTGCCGTCGAAGTGGTCGCCTTTCAGCTTCAGCGTGCGGTCCCACAGCGAGCGCGAGGGGAAGTCCTCATGCCCCTTGCCGCTGATCTGCCAGTAGAGCCCGCTGTTCGGCTCCAGAAACCGCTGGTCCCCCAAAGCGCGGTTGAAGAACACTTCGCCGTCCGGCCCTAGCTCTGCCGAACCGACCATGGCGGTCAGCATATAGCCCAGCTGATCGTCGAAGTTGCGCGTGGCGAGGCCGGTCATCGTCCGATCGAGCGCCAGACCACCGCCCAGCAACAGCACCGAAATCCACGCCACCGCAATCAGCAGCATGCGCCGCGAGAGCGAGCCTGTATGCGGCGCAGTCGAGCGCGGCGCCTCGGCCTGCACGGCGGCAGTATCTTCCCCGGGGGCAATCACGCTGTGCTCCACGCCGTGCGCCCCCGGCCGGATCAGCCGCGCCCGCCTTGCGCGGGATCGTCGAGGCTGTAGCCGAGCCCGCGGATCGTGGTGATCACATCAGGACCCAGCTTCTTGCGGATGCGCGTGACGAACACTTCGATCGTGTTGGAATCGCGGTCGAAATCCTGATCGTAGATATGTTCGATCAGTTCGGTGCGGCTCACCACCTTGCCCTTGTGGTGGAGCAGGTACGAGAGCAACTTGTATTCCTGCGCGGTCAGCTTCACTGGCTCGCCGTCCAGCGTCACCCGGCCCGAACGCGTATCGAGCCGCACGCCGCCCGCGATCAGTTCGGACGAGGAATTGCCCGAAGCGCGGCGGATCAGCGCGCGCAGGCGGGCGATCAGTTCCTCGCTCTGGAAGGGCTTGGCAAGATAGTCATCCGCCCCCGCATCGAGGCCCGCCACCTTGTCGGACCAGCTGTCACGCGCGGTCAGCACCAGCACCGGGAACTTGCGCCCCTCCTTGCGCCACATGCCAAGCACGGTCAGCCCGTCGATCTCCGGCAAGCCCAGATCGAGGATCACCGCGTCGTAGTCCTCGGTGGAGCCCATGAAGTGCCCATCCTCGCCGTCGACCGAAAGATCGACGGCATAGCCATTGGCTTCGAGCGTGGACTTGAGCTGCTTGCCGAGGGTGGGTTCGTCCTCGACGATCAGAATGCGCATCGCTTGCCCCTTGCTGCGCCCGCTGCGGGCGGGACCACTATTCGCCCCAAGTGATGGAGCGGCAAACCTGAACGGTCAAGGAACGGGCCGTTCTGCTTCGCGCAAGACTGGGGGAATCAGTGCGATTCGCCCAGTATCTGGCCGGTGCGCGCGTCCACATCGACGAATACGACCCGTCCGTCCTGAATGAACTTGAGGCGGTAGGCCATCGCGGTCGGATCGTATTCAGGCCCGAGGTACTGCATGCCGCGCTTCATCGGCAGCACGCGCGCCTCGATCTCGCGCAGCGAGCGCACGCTGCCATTGCGCAGATCGAGCCGTGCCTCGCGCTGCTCGTCGGCACGGCGCTGCTGCGCGTCCGCTGCTGGGGCAAATGAAACCAGAAGGCCAAGGGCGAAAAGTGTGGAAGTCCAACGCATGATGCGAAGCGCCATAGCCTGAGGCCTTTGAATAGCTTGTGAACGCGCGGTGCGAGGTCCCCACCCCATGACCGCTTCCCTGTTGCGCTGTTATGGCAGATCAGGCGCGCCGGTGCCAAGCTCATACTGGACCTCGCCGCGCCTCCCCGCTAAGCGCGCCTCCATCATGGCAGCAGCACCGATCCTCAGCTGGGAAGGCCTCGGCCTCAACCAGGGCACCAGCTGGCTGTTCAAGGACCTCGATCTCCAGATCGGCCCGCGCGACCGGCTCGCGCTCATTGGCCGCAATGGCGCGGGCAAGACGACCCTGCTCAAGCTGATCGCGGGCCTCATCGATGCTGACAAAGGCACCCGCTCGGTCCAGCCGGGCACGCGCGTCGTCACGCTGGAGCAGGACCCGTTCTTCACCGGCTACGACACGCTGATGGACTTCGCCCTTTCGGGCAAGGACGCCCCGCCGCGCCACGAAGTCGAATCCATCGCCGGCCAGCTCGGCATCGACTTGTCGCGCAAGGCCGACAGCGCCTCGGGCGGTGAACGCCGCCGCGCCGCGCTTGCACGCGCGCTTGCCAGCGAACCCGACCTCCTGCTGCTCGACGAGCCGACCAACCACCTCGATCTCGCCGCGATCGAATGGCTCGAAGGCTGGCTGCAGCGTTACACCGGCGCCTTCGTCGTCATCAGCCACGACCGCACCTTCCTCGAACGCCTGACCAAGGCGACGCTGTGGCTCGACCGCGGCGCGATCCGCCGCCGCGAGATCGGCTTCGGCGGCTACGAAGCGTGGATGGAAGCGGTCTACGCCGAGGAAGCCCGCGCGGCTGACAAGCTCGACGCGAAGCTCAAGATCGAGGCCCACTGGCTCGAACGCGGGGTCACCGCGCGGCGCAAGCGCAACATGGGCCGCCTCGAAAAGCTCTGGGAGATGCGCGCCACCCGCGCTGCGATGCTCAGCCCGCAAGGCGCGGCCAAGCTCACCCTCGCCAGCGACGATGCCAAGAGCAAGGCGGTGATCGTCGCTGACAAGATCACCAAGCGCTTCGACGAACGGGTGATCGTCAAGGACTTCTCCCTGCGCATCACCCGCAAGGACCGCATCGGCCTCGTCGGCGCGAACGGCGCGGGGAAAACCACGCTCCTGAAGCTCCTCACCGGCGAACTGGAGCCGGACAGCGGCACCGTTACGCTGGCCAAAACGCTCACCCCCGTCATCATCGACCAGCAGCGCAGCCTGATGTCCCCCGAAAAGCGCATCCGCGATGTGGTCGCCGAAGGCAGTGACTGGATCGACGTACAAGGCGTGCGCAAGCACATCCACGGCTACCTCAAGGACTTCCTGTTCGATCCCGGCATGGTCGAAGCGCGCGTCGGCACGCTCTCCGGCGGCGAACGCTCGCGGCTCCTGCTCGCACGCGAATTCGCCCGCCCCTCAAGCCTCCTCGTGCTCGACGAGCCGACCAACGACCTCGATCTCGAAACGCTCGACCTCCTGCAGGAAGTGATTTCGGACTACGACGGCACCGTCCTCATCGTCAGCCACGACCGCGATTTCCTCGATCGCACCGTCACGATCACGCTTGGCATGGACGGCTCGGGCAAGGTCGATGTGGTCGCGGGCGGCTATGCCGATTGGGAAAAGCAGCGCAAGGCACGGCTGGCCGGCAAGCCCGTCGCGCGCGAAACGGCGGACAAACCCGCCGCCGCACCGCCCCCGCCTCCGCCGCCCAAGAAGGCCAAGCTGACCTACAAGGACCAGCGCGACTACGAGCTGCTGCCAGACCACATCGCCGAGCTGGAAAAAGCCATCGCCCGCGACGAAGCCGCGCTGGCGGACCCCGACCTCTACACCAAGAACCCCAACCGCTTCGCTGCCCTCACCGCGTCAATCGACAAGGCTCGCGCGGAGAAGGATGCGGCGGAAGAGCGCTGGCTGGAACTGGCGGAGATGGTGGAGGGGTAACGACGTTGGGTTCGGTCGGGTGGAGAGCAATCGCACCACAAACGGACGCTTAGCGCTTCACCGCCTCATATGTCAGACGAATGCCGTCTATTTGATCAGCCTTCTCGAATACGCGAGATTTGACGGCATACCGGACATGCAGGTGGTCTGGGGCCAACCACTTCACTTCGGCCCAAGGGCCGCCCCATGCACCCGCTGCGGCTGCCCCATGATCATCATCTGCACGGAATGCATTTCCAGCGCTGCTGGGCTGATTTCCGGAAGCAGATACGGAAATCTGTGTCGAGAAGCCAGTGGTCGCCCCGCAGTCACGTTGGAACAATGCAGCGCTGAGTCTTCCATCTGGAGCGATTGCACTTGTGACAAGGGTGTTTGTGCAGGATTCCGAGCATCCGCCAACGAGGAGCAACAGCAGCGCACTGAGGGACGGTCTCATCTGCCTAAGATACTCCTCGGCGATACTGGGTCAACGTCCGCTTTCCACCAATCCCAGCCATCATGGCTCATCAAATCGCCACCTAAAACCCAACGTCGCCCCGTGCTTGACACGGGGCTTGGCTACTTACCAGCGTTGCCCAGCGGCCTGCCTCCTGCCGGGTACCACTGGTCCCAAAGGTCGAGCCAAGCGGGATTGTCTGCCTCGATCAGCGCGAATTTCCATTCCCGGCGCCATTTTTTGACGAGCTTTTCCCGTGCGATGGCTGGTTCGATTTCCTCGTGCCGTTCGGCGTAGACGAGCCTGGTCTTGTCGAAATCCTTTACGTGGATCGAGCCAAGCCCCTCGCGGTGCTGCCAAACCCGCCGGATCAAATCGTACGTGACGCCGACATACGTCCCGCCGCGGTAGCGGTTCGCCATGATGTAGACCCAGCCGCCTTTTTCCATCGCTTCCTCATGCCAAACGCGAGGCTGCGAGGGAAGCCAAGCCCCGTGTCAAGCACGGGGCGACGGTCGGTTTTAGATGGCGAATTGATGCGCCATGATGGCTGAAAGTGGGTGGGTTCCGGACATTCCTGCAATCACCTTCTCCGTCGCCCCGTGCTTGACACGGGGCTTGGCTACCTTTGGGCCTCACCGCCCGGCACGGCGCCCGCCGGGTGCTACTGGCCCCAGACACCAGCCCCTCACCCCGCCGCCAACCGCTCCGCCGTCCGCTCCTCGATGCGCTTTTCCAGCATGAACAGCGGCATCGTGCCTTCCTCCAGTATCCCGTGGAACCACGGCAGGCTGAACTTGTCGCCCAGCGCCGCCTGCGCCTTGGCCCGCGCGCCGACCCATGCAGTGTGGCCGATCTTGTAGCTGCACGCCTGCCCGATCAGCACGCAATAGCGCTCCACCTCGCGCTGGCTGCGCGGCTGCGCGAAGCCCGTCGTCGCCACCATGTAGGCCGTCGCCTTCTCGCGGCTCCAGCGGTAGTGGTGGATGCCGGTATCGACCACCAGCCGCGCCGCGCGGAAGAGGAACGATTGGAGATACCCGGCGCGCTCGAGCGGCGAATAGCCGCCTAGTTCATCCGCCAGTTGCTCGGCATAGAGCGCCCAGCCCTCGCCATGCGCCGAGAGGAAATAATCCTTGAGGTACAAGGGCAGCGCACCGCCCTTCTGCGCATACCCACCCTGCAGGTGGTGCCCCGGAATGCCCTCGTGATAGGTCAGCGAAGGCAGCGAATAGCGCGGCCAGTCGCCAACCGACTTCAAGTTGATCCAATAGATCGCCGGGCGCGAGCCATCGAGGCTGGCGCTGTAGTAATAGCCGTTCGAAGCCCCGTCCTGAATCTCCACCGGCACGCGGCGGATTTCCAGCGGCTCGCTCGGATAGTTCGCAAAGGCCTGCGGCAGCTTCTTCGCCATCGCCGCGATCCCGGCATTGAGCGAAGCAATCAGGTCGCTGCGCCCCGCATCGCTATCGGGATAAAGCTGATCCGGCGCATGGTTGAGCGCGGTCAGCCGCTCGCCCACGCTGCCCTTGGTATAGCCCGCCGCCTTGAGGGTCGCATCGAGCTTGGCCGTAATGTCGGCCACTTGCTCAAGCCCGATCTTGTGGACTTCCTCCGGGCTTAGTTTGGTCGTCGTCGCCTCGGCCAGCGCCGCGGCATAAATCGCATCGCCGCCTTTCACGCGCCATGCGCCATCGCCCGCCGGGGTCTTCAGCCGCAGCGCCTTGATCAGCGCGATCTGCCGGTCGAGCGCGGGATAGACCATGTCCTTCACGATCTTCGCCGCCTGCCCGGCCCAGTCACCGGGAATGCCCTTGGCCGTCGTCCGCCGCGACAGCGAGAGCACCAGCGAACTTGCCTCGGGCGCCGGCGAACGCAGCTTGGCCAGTTGCCCCAGCGCCAGTTCAAGCGACCAGCGCGGCGCGATCAGCCCGCGCGCCGCCAGCCGCTTCTGCCCGGCGCTGTCCTCATCGAGCGCAAAGGCAAACGCCTTGAGCCGCGCCAGATAGGCCTCTGCATCCGCCGCGGTCTCCACCGGATGCTGGCTGTCGAGCATGTCAGGGACATCGAAATAGACGCCCTGCTGCTGCGTGATCGGATAGGGCTGCTGTACGCCGTCAATCCCGAAGGGCACGCCCGCCAGCCGCCGCTCGAACATATAGGCCAGAATCTCGCGCTGCCGCCGCACCGCGGGGCTGAGCGAAGCGGGATCAACGCCCCTCATCGCCGCTAGCCCTGCCCGGTCGAACGCTTCTCCCGCCGCGCGGCCCGCCTCGCTCTTGTCATCAAGCCGCGAACGCAGCGCGGCCCGAACACCCGTATCGAGTCCCAAGCCGGTGGCATGCTGCGGCGTCAGCAGCAGGTTGTCGTAAAACAGCTTGTCCGCCAGCGCAGCAAAGGCCGCGTCACCCGGAGCCGCAGCACCTGCTGCAAACGCCCTCGGCGGAAGCCAAGCGGCCAGCGTTGCCGTTGCTGCACCGGCCAGAAATTCGCGTCTTTCCATGGATTAGGCTCCCGTATCGGCTCATCCGATCGCTCGCACATCCCCCACGAGAGAGACAAGGTACAAGTCCTGCCGTTCTGGGGAAATCCTCATAACATGCCGTAGAACCCCGCCACCCGGTCCAGCGCCAGCTCCAGCACCAGCTTGCCGCTGCGCGCCGGCCACGCGAGCGCCTTCTCGGCCGCCGGGACGCCCTCGCCCGCGCAGACCACGCGCCAGAGGATATCCGCCAGCCCCGGCCCAGCCGCAGCAATCGCGCCATCGAAGCGCCGCTTTGCAGCAAGCTGTCGTTCGCCCGGCGTCAGGCCCCGCTCGCCCCCGGCGATGCGCACCGGATCCCAGCGCATCGTGACCGACGGCGCCAGGTCCGCCCGCTCCCAGTCCGCGCGAAGCCGTTCGCCCGCAGCAAACTGGCGGTCATTCAGATGCCCGCGCGCATGGAGCCACGACAGCGGCGATTCGGCGAGATTGACCTTGACGCTGCGCACCGCAGCGCCTTTGGCACCGGGACGCACCCCATCCACCCGCCGCGGCCCTTCCTCGGTCAGTTCACGCTCCACCAGAAACTGCGCCATGGCACTCTCCCCAAGAAACAAATCAGGAACAAGCGTGTTATTGCCGGAGAGTCGTTGCTGTAGGAAAGCACAAAACTTGCCGCAGCGCACAAAAGCTGTAAAAGTACGCATGAGGCCTCTGAAAGTGCCCCCAAGATGATCAACCGCATCCGCGATATCCGCCGTCAAAAGGGCCTGACCTTGGCCGATGTCGCCGCGCGCTGTGCGCCGCCGACAACAGCTCAAACCATCGGCCGTCTCGAGACGGGCATGCGCTCGCTCTCGCTCGGCTGGATGAACCGCATCGCCGCCGCGCTCGATGTCGATCCGCAATTGCTGGTGAAGGCAGAGGTTGACAGCGAGCCGCAGATCATCGCCCGCCTCGCCGCAACCGGTGCGGAAGCGCTCAGCAAGCCGATGTCCGCCGTCTTTCCGGTCGGCCCCGGATCTGCGCAGCTGGTGGTCATGACGGTCGAAGCGAGTGCCGGGGAGTACCGCGCTGGCGATCAGGTCTGGCTGCGGCAAGTCGGCCCGGATGATTTCGCCCGCGCGCTCAACCGCGATGTGCTCGCGCCCCGCCCCGGCGGCCGCTTCGCTTTCGGCCGCATGATCGACCGCGACGGCGACCGCGTCGCACTACTCCCCCCCGGCGTCGGCCAGCGGCAAGTGGTGATCGATCACCCCGCCTGGATCGGCGTGGCCGAGCTGCTCGTCCGCTCGCTCTGAACTTCGCGCATTGCCGGTGAAGCGCCGCCTGTTGTCGATTTCGACGCTCTATCCCGCGCCCGGTCGCACGGGTTTCGGCCGCTTCGTGGCGCGCCAGATGGAAACGCTCGCAGCACGCGGGGATTGGGACGTCACTATCATCAACCCCATCGGCCTGCCGCCCGCACCCTTCAGCGCGATGGGCCGCTACAAGCCGCTCGCCGCGGTCCCGCCGGTCGAGGCAAGCGGACCGGTTACCGTTCATCATCCCCGTTTTCTGCTGATCCCCGGCCTTTCGGGTCGCTTCAATCCTTGGGCCATCACCCGCGCGGTCCTGCCACTCGCGCGCCGGCTTCACGCAGAAACCGCGTTCGACCTCGTCGATGCGCAATTCTTCTATCCCGATGGCCCCGCCGCCGCCGCAGTCGCCGCAGCACTGGGCCTCCCCCACGCGATCAAGGCGCGCGGTTCGGACATCCACCTCTGGGGCGAGCGCCCGCCCGCCCTCACCCAGATGCGCCGCGCTGCCCGCAGCGCCGCCGCCGTTCTTTCGGTATCAGGCGCGCTTGCGCGCGATATGCAAACGCTTGGCCTCGAACCGCCCGGCGGCATCACCGTCCACTACACCGGCCTCGACCACGCGCGCTTCCAGCCGCTGCCCCGAGCCGAAGCCCGTGCGCGGCTGGCTGATCAGCTTCCCGGCCTCGCGCTGCGGCCCAACGACCGCCTTGCCGTCTGCGTCGGCGCGCTGATCGCGATCAAGGGCCAGGCCCTCGCCATCGAAGCACTCACCAGCCTGCCGGGCGATATCCACCTCGCGCTCGCGGGTACCGGCGCCGACGAAGCCGCACTGCGCGCCCACGCCGCCGCGCATGGTGTCGCCACCCGCGTGCATTTCCTCGGCAACGTCAGCCACGATGTCCTGCCGGTGCTGCTCGCCGCCGCCGATGTCATGGTCCTGCCTTCGGAACGCGAAGGCCTTGCGAACGCGTGGATCGAGGCACTGGCTTGCGGCGCGCCATTGGTCATCCCGCCCGTCGGCGGCGCCCCCGAAGTGGTAGACCGCCTCGCCGCCGGCCGACTTGCCGAACGCACTCCGGTCGCCATAGCTGCCGCCATAACCGACCTGCTGGCAGCCCCGCCGGCCCAGACCGAAACCGCCGCCACCGCGGCCCGCTTCAGCTGGGATGCGAATGCCGCAGCGCTTGCTGCGATCTACGAGAAGGCTGCTTCAGGAAGCTGACGCCCCGCGAAGTGCTTCGACAGGCTCAGCACGAGCGGTGCAGGTAGAGGAAAACACCCCCAACCCCCGCTCATCCTGAGCTTGTCGAAGGATGTCCGCACGAGGGTCGAGCTCAAGCCCCCTCGCGCGCCAGCCGCTCCTGCTTGTCGAGCGCGCTCTCGGTCGGCACGAAGCTCTTGGAGGTGACCTTCAGCCAGATCAGGATCGGCGCGGCCATGTAGATCGAGCTGTAGGTCCCGACGAAAATGCCCAGCGTGATTGCCGCGGTGAAGCCAAAGATCACCCCCGGCCCCAGCAGCAGCAGCGCCGTCAGCGTGATCAGCATCGAAAGCGAGGTCGCCAAGGTGCGGTGCAGCGTTTCGTTGACCGAAAGATCGAGCAGTTCCGGCATCGGCATCTTGCGATACTTCTTCAGGTTCTCGCGGATGCGGTCGTAGACGACGATGGTATCGTTGAGCGAGTAACCGATCAGCGTCAGCAGGGCCGCGACAATCGTGAGGTCGAACTCGATCTGCGTAACCGCGAACATGCCGAGCGTCAGCGTCACGTCGTGGACGAGGCTGAACAATGCGCCCACGCCGAACTGCCATTCGAACCGCAGCCAGATATAGGCCGCCACCGCCAGCGCCGCGAGGCCGAGCGAGAGCACGGCGCTGTGCCACAGCTCGCCCGAAACCTTGCCCGAAACCGAATCCACACCGTCGACGCGCGCATCGGCATGCTTGGCCTTGATATCCGCCGTGATCGTGCGCGCCATCTTGTCCGATAGGCCGCTGTCGTGGTCCGCGCCTTCGGGCAGCTTCATGCGGATCGAGATTTCGTTGGGCTTGCCGTACCGCTGGATGATCGGCTCGCCGTAACCAAGCGCCTCGATCTCGCTGCGCAGCGGCGCAACGGGGGCTTCCGCGCTCTGGGTGAAGGTCACGCGGATCATCTGGCCGCCGATGAAATCGACGCCGAGGTTGAGCCCCTTGGTGAACACGAGGCCAAGGCTCGCCGCCATCAGCAGCAGGCTGATCACGTAGAACGGACCGCGCCAGCGCAGGAACTTGATGTTGGTGTTGTCGGGAACAAGCTTGAGGAGCTTCATGGCGGCTGGTTCCTTAGAGCGCGATTTCGGTGGGCCGCGCCTTGCGCAGCCACTGGGCGACCCACATGCGGGTCATGGTCACCGCGGTGAACACCGAGGTCGCGATACCGATGAGGAGCACGATGGCGAAGCCGCGCACAGGGCCGGTGCCGAACGCCGCCATCGAAACCGCCGCGATCACGTTGGTGATGTTGGCATCGAAGATCGCGCGGCTGGCTTCCTTGTAGCCCATCTCGACCGCCTGGAACACGCGTCGGCCGCGGTGCCGCTCTTCGCGGATGCGTTCGTTGATCAGGACGTTGGCGTCCACCGCCGCGCCGATCGTGAGCACGAAGCCGGCAATGCCTGGCAGGGTCAGCGTGGTGCCGATCAGCGCCATGATGCCAAGGATCATCAGCACGTTGAACACCAGCGCGATGCAGGCATACATCCCGAACCGGCCATAGACCGCGAGGATGAAGGCGACGAGCGCCAGCGTGCCGACCGCCATCGCGATCATGCCCTTGCGGATCGAGTCTGCGCCAAGGTCCGGCCCGACGGTGCGCTCCTCGACAACCTTGAGGTCCACCGGCAGCGCACCCGACCGCAGCGAAATCGCAAGGTTGCTAGCCGCCTGCGTGGTGAAGTTGCCCGAGATGACCGCGCTGCCGCCAAGGATCGGCTCGTTGATATTCGGCGCAGACAGCACCTTGCCATCGAGGATGATCGCGAAAGGCTTGTTGACGTTCTGCGTCGTCAGCTTGGCAAAGCGCGCACCGCCTTCGGTGTTGAAGGTGATCGCCACCTGCGGTTCGTTGGTCTGCTGGTTGTTGGTGACCTGCGCGTTGGTCAGCTGATCGCCGCGAATACCGCCGAGCCGCTTGACCGCGATCGAGCCGACCGGCGCGCCGTCCTTGCCCGCCGCATAAGGCACGATCTCGCTGCCGGGAGGCGCCACGCCGCGCTGGATATCGCTCTGCAGAGCAGTCGTATCGACCAGCTTGAACTCGAGCTTGGCGGTCTGGCCCAGCAGGTTCTTGAGCGCCTGCGGGTCCTGCAGGCCCGGCACCTGCACCACGATGCGATTGGGGCCCGAACGAATGATCGTCGGCTCGCGCGTGCCGAGCGCGTCGATGCGCTTGCGCACCACTTCCACGGCAGTTTCCATCGCCTGCGCAACGGCCAGATCGATGCCTTCAGGCGTCGGCGTCAGCACGAAGCGGTTGCCGTCGATCACGTTGATCGTCCAGTCGCGCGCGCCGGTCAGCCCCGCGCCATTGGTCAGCGGCAGGATCGCCTCACGCACCGCGTCGACCTTGCTCGGGTCCTCGACGAGGAACGTCAGCGCGCCATCGCGGTTGGAAATGTCGCTGATGCGGATATCCGGATTGGCCTGCTTGAGCTTGTTGCGCACCGACTCGTCCATGCCCTCGATGCGCTGCTGGCGCACCTGGCTGGGATCGGCTTCGAGCAGGATGTGGCTGCCGCCTGCAAGGTCGAGCCCGAGATTGACCTTGGGCGCATAGATGCCGGCGGGGAGCGCGAGGCCCATGGTGGCGGTAATCGAGGGGATGGCGGCGGCGGCGGCCACCAGCGTGATCACCCAGAGCCAGATCGCCTTCAAGCGCGAGAATTCAAGCATCGAAAGAAGTCTTCCTGAAGGGGGCCACACGCGTCCGCCAAGATGGGAACGCGGGCCGCAGCATCAATCGTTCGCAGGCGCCGAACCGGCAGGCGGCAGCACATCGCCGAGCGTCGCGCGCACCGCACGGACGCGCACATTGGGGCCGAGCTCGAGATCGACGGTCTGGTCCTCGACCTTGATCACCTTGCCGATGAGGCCGCCGGCGGTCACCACCTGGTCGCCCTTCTTGAGCGCCGCGATCTTCTCTTGCTGCTGCTTCTGACGGCGCATCTGCGGGCGCAGGATCAGGAAGTAGAAGATGCCCGCCATCGCGATCAGCGGCAGGAACTGCAGGTAAGCCGGCGGCTCGGCCGGAGCGGCAGCAGGGGCAGCGGCGGCAAGGAGGGAAAGCAGGGCAGGACCAGTCATGGCGGACACGGAAACTTTCGCTAAGAGCAGGTCTGGCGCAGGCGGCCAGCAATCGCAGGCGCGCTAGCAGTTTGGCATGGGTTAGGCAACTTTGCGCGGGCCATCTGCAATCAGCGATCAAGAAGCCTTGCGCTCCCGCCACGCCCTGCCTATAGGCGCGCCTTCCGGTCGGGACGTAGCGCAGCCTGGTAGCGCATCACACTGGGGGTGTGGGGGTCGGAGGTTCGAATCCTCTCGTCCCGACCAAAATAACGAATATTTTCAATGGCTTACGCGGGTGTCGAAAGCTGCCCACCCCCGCATGTGCGTCAATTTCTAGCGCATTTATAGCCTACGTGAAAACGTTGAACCTTCCGATTCAGCCCGAACCAAACCCCACTAGTTAGGTTACAAGCCCAACGCTGCCTCGATCGCTTTTTGCGCAACAGGCATTCCGACATTGGTTGCCACTTTCAACGACCATTCGCCTGCCTTTTTCAGGAGGGTTAGCAGGGTTTGCCGATCCCCCTTGCGCGCGGCATCCTCGGCCTCACCGACAGCAACAACAGCACGGTCTTCTTCGACCGTCTTCGCTCTCTCCTTGAGAAATACTCTCAATTTAGCGAGATCATCCGCAATCTCGGTTAAGCTATTTTCGAGACTGTAATTCGACGAAGTCTGATGATTGTCGCGTATTTCGTTGGAATCTCCCTGGACAACAGTTCCAATTGCAGCATTGCCGCCATTTATATTTATAGAAATACCCTTATTCATGTCCTTTACCTTTACCGACGCCGCCACCAATTTTGTTAAAAGCACCTTGGACAACATTCCCAAAGTTGGCGCTTCCTCCAGAAACGTTTATATTGAGAACGCTTCCAACTTGAGATTTAAGGTCGGAGACGTCCAAGCCATACGATTCGAGTGTATCGACAAGTGCATAGAATGCAACAAACTGCATCTTTCTTGAAAATGACAGCATATCCAAACCATTATAAAATCCAAGATCTGTTGATCTTATCCAATTGAGAGGCTTTAATTTTCCAGTTATGTATGGAACAATTAGAAATGGTAGTGTAATTGGACTATATAAAATTGACCAAAATTTCTTATTTGGATCATACACGCCTCTCGCCATAATCCACCAGCGCAAGCCTTGAACGTCACCCACCCGCGAGGAATACATGACAAATGTAACAACAGCACCACGGCTAGTTTTAATTCCATCTGTGCAAAAAAAACTGCGCAATTCTGGCTGAGACAAATCAGAGTCTTTATCAACAACATCAATTTTTTTCAAACTATGCTTCACCAGATCAGAATTTAAACTTGCACCAATCCGCGATATTGCCGCCTCTGAAACCAAATCTTTCGATTTAAAGACATGAAAAAAAGACGACCACTCAACGCCAAAGGCGTCAAGGCCATAATAGCGCTTAAATTCGAAGGTAGAGCTATTTTCCTTAGCATGAGCCCCTTCAATCATAGCGTGAATAGCATACATACACCCGCCAATGTACGCCAATGCCAAGATAGCGCCTATGCCAGATAGAAAAGCCAAACCAACAATCATAAATGCTATATACAGGTATATAGCTCCACCGATTATTGCGTTTCTTTTCTTAAAACGAATTGCCAACATACCGCCCCCCGATGCTGCTGAAATTCTCATCTCAGGATTGATGCTATCATGGTCGGGCTGAACTGCTAATAGTGAATCGCATGTCGCCGCGCCATTTCTCATATCCTGTCCCGATGCCACACCCCCGAAACCCCATCATCGTGCCAACGGCGGATGCAGTTCAGCACCAGCGGCATTTCCCGGCTGTCGAACTGACCCGCTTCGATGCCCACCTGCGTCTCGGCGGCGAAGGCATCGAACGAGCCTTAAGCTGCCTCGAAGGGTGAACGAGGGGCGGTGCGAGCCTGTTCGAGCTGCTGGACGCGGGAAAGGAGACAGCGTACTGCCGCTATGTGGTCTGGCCTCCCCGCGCCGTGACGCCAAGAATGCCTGCACCGCTTCTTCATCGCGCTTTGCCAACGACTCCTCGGTATCAATATCCGGTTCGGGCAGCGCTTCGGGCGGATTTGAATCCTCTCGTCCCGACCAAGCTTATCTTTCCTTCGAAAACAGCCTAGCAAACTGCTTCCGCAGCTCGGCTTTCAGCACCTTGCCCATCGCATTGCGTGGGAATTCGGGCACGATGCGGATCGCTTTGGGCTGCTTGAAGCGCGCCAGCTTCTCCCGCGCCACGGCTTCGATCGCCGCCGGATCGAGATCATCCCGCGCCGCCGTCACCACGGCGACGACGCCCTCGCCGAAATCGGGATGGGGCACGCCGATGATCGCCACGTCTGCCACGCCTTCGACTTCGGCCAGCACCATCTCGACCTCGGCCGGATAGATATTGAACCCGCCCGAAATGATCAGGTCCTTCGAGCGCCCCGCGATGGTGACGCGCCCAGTCTCGTCCTTGAACCCGGTATCCCCCGTCACGAAGAACCCGTCCGGTCCGATCGCTTCCGCTGTCGCCTCGGGCCGCCGCCAGTATCCGGCACACAAGTTGGGTCCGCGAATCTCGATCTCGCCCACCTCGCCGGCGGGCAGTTCGACGCGGGGTTCACCGCCGACAACGCGCAGTTCCACGCCCGGCAGCGGAAAGCCCACAGTCCCCGGAATACGGCCTTCCGGCGCATAGGGATTGGAGGTGATCATCGCCGCCTCGGTCATGCCGTAGCGTTCCAGAATGCGGTGTCCGGTGCGCGCCTCGATCTCGGCAAAGACGGATGGCAGCAGCGGCGCCGAACCGCAGATCATCAAGCGGATGGCCCGCACCGCCTCACGCCCGAAGTCCGCCCGCTCCAGCAGCCGGGTGTAGAAGGTCGGCACACCCATGAAGACGCTGACTGTGGGCAGAAGGGCGACCACCCTGGCCGCCTCGAACTTGCCCAGCAGGTGAACCGTCGCGGCGCTGTAGAGCCCCAGATGCAGCGCGACGAACAGCCCGTGCGCATGGAACAACGGCAGGCTGTGCAGGATCGAATCCGCGTGCGAGAACTGCCAGGTCTCGAACAGCGCCGCCACATTCGAAGACAGGTTCCGGTGCATCAGCATCGCGCCCTTCGGCCGCCCCGTCGTGCCCGAAGTGAACAGGATCGCAGCAAGGTCGGTTTCTTCCATGACCTCTACCGCGAGATCAGGCTCCAGCCCCGCGGCCAGCGCCGGGAGCGAGCCAGAGCCATCGGGCTCCAGCGTCATTCGCTTGGGAGTGCCGCCTTCGGGTACTGCCGTCGCTGAGCCATGCACCAGCAGCACCGGCTCGGCATCCTCGATCAGCATGGCCAGTTCGCTTGCGGTATAGGCCGGATTCACCGGCACCGCGATCGCGCCCGAGGCGAGCACGGCCAGATAGGTCAGGGCAAATGCCGGCGAGTTCTCCGCCTTGATCATCACCCTGTCGCCGCGCGAGACACCAAGCCGTGCCAGCGCCGCGCGGTAGCGACCGATGGCCGCGGGCAGCTCGCCAAACGTGCAGACCGTTTCCCCCTGCCACAGCCATGCGGGCTTTGCCTCATGCCCGGCATGGCGGCTGAGGAAGACGGCAACAAGATTGGCATTCATGGCGGCGGCTCCCGGAGATTTCTCGCGTCCTTAGAGCCGGTGCGAACACCCGTCACCCCGGACTTCATGGGGGGCCCGCTTTTCGGTCGCGATCAGTGCTCTCCCAGCGCCTTCGCCATCAAGCTTTCCATCCGCGCCACATCGACTGACAGCACAACCTCGGCCTGCCCCTCATCAAGGTGCGGGCGATAGGCATCGTGCCATGTCAGCATGTCGCCATAGCCCGCGCCGAAATCGGTATTGAAATCATACCACAGCCGCTCGGACTTCGTGACGATCGAAGGATCCAGCCAGACCGCCACCGCAATCTCGTCCCACATCGGAAAGCCCGGCTCCATCCGCCGCAGGAATGCCGCCACCGGTGGGCGCGAGGCCTTCGCCAGCCGCTCCAGCAGCGTCGGCGAAAGCTGCGTCGCGGTCGAAGGATCGGATGGAATGATCGTCACCTTGGGCCAAGGCGCATGCGCGGCCATGCTCGCCGCCTCCGGATCGAAGCGTATGTTGAACTCGCGCCGCGGCGTATTCACGAACTCGCGCGCGAAGTCGGAGGCGGACTTGCCCTCCAGCACCTGCCGCGGCGCCAGGCTCCCGCCCATGATCACCAGTTCCTTGACCAGCGAGGCGAACTCCGGATCGAGCCGCTGCGCCAGCGCCAGATTGGTGAGCGGCCCAGAGGCAATGATCGTCACCGCGTGCGGATGTGCGCGCACCGTGCGGATCAGGAACTGCGCGGCCGGTTCGTCCAGCGCCTTGAGCTTGGGATTGACCCACGGCAGGTCCACTGGCTCGAACGGACCGTGATAAGGCGGCGTGGACTGCGCAGTAGGCTCGGCCCACTGCTTCATGAATGCGCCTTTCCAGACCAGCTTGCCGTAGAGCGCTTCCCACCGTTCGGTGCGCGCCTCGCTGTTGAGCAGCGGAAGGGTCGCCCCTTCCGCCACCGGCACTTCGGTCCGTCCGAGCAGTTCAAGCCCGCGCAGCACCATCGCGGTCGCCCGGTTCGCCCAGACATTGCCCGAGACCGTCGTGATCCCCAGCACCTCGACGCGGGGATCCTCCAGCAGCATCAGATGCGGGATCGCGAACCCCTCGTCATCGATGATCACCTGCCGCTTCGGCTTCGCTGCCCACGCAGGAGCCATCACCCCAAACAGCAGCGCCAGCGCGAGAAGGACCCGCCCCACGCCTTACTGCGCCTTGCTCGCGTCGGTGCGGTACTTGTCGAACCACGCCAGGATTGCCGAAGCCTTGGCCGCCGATTGCGAAGGCCGCGCGGTGAACCCGCCATGGCTCGCTCCCGGCACCTTGACCAGCGCCGTCGGCACGCCGCGGATCTGCAGCGCGGCGTAGTACTGCTCGGATTCGCTCACCGGCGTGCGGTAGTCCTCGCTGCCGACCACCACCATCGTCGGCGTCTTCACGTTGCCGACGAGCGAAAGCGGCGAGCGGTTCCAATACGCCATCGGATCCTCCCACGGCTGCTTGCGGAACCAGTAGCGCGAGGTGAACCCGGTGCCGTCCATCGTCAGCGCCTCGCTGATCCAGTTGATCACCGGCTTCTGCGTCACGGCTGCCTTGAACCGGTCGGTCTTGCCGACGATCCAGCTCGTCAGCACGCCGCCGCCCGAGCCGCCCGTCACGAACAGGTTGTCGGGATCGGCCACGCCCTTGGCAATCGCCGCATCGACCGCGCTCATCAGGTCGCCGTAGTCGTCGCTCGGATAATTCTTGTCGATCGTGTTGGCGAATTCGCTACCATACGAAGTCGACCCGCGCGGATTGGTGAACAGCACCGCATAGCCATGCGCGGCATAAAGCTGATCGTCCGAGGAGAACACCGGCCCATAGGCGCTGTGCGGCCCGCCGTGGATCTCGAGGATCAGCGGCATCCGCTTGCCCGGCTGGTAGCCCGGCGGCAGCACCAGCCAGGCGCCGATCTTGCGCCCGTCGCTCGCCGTCACCTCAAGCGGTTCGACCCGCCCCATTGTCTTGCCCGCCATCAGCGTCGCGTCCAGCTGCGTTACCTGCCGCTTGCCGACAAACAAGTCCGCCGGGCGCGCGCCGCCGCTCGCATCGCCGGTCCAGGCGATGACCCCGCCCTTGGAAACGCTGAACTCGCCGCCGGTGTAGGGCCGGTCGATCCCGCCACCAGCCAGACCCTCCGCCAGCACCGTCAGCTTGCCCGCAAGGTCCACCCGCGCCACCTTGCGCACCGCCTTGTCGTCATACGAGACGAGCAGCGCGCGCCCGTCCGCCGCCCACTGCACATCCTCGATGCTGCGATCGAGCGAGGCCGTCAGCGCGCGCGGATTGGAGCCGTCACGGTCCATCACATAGAGCACGTCTTCCTGATAGCTCCGTCGCGTATCGTCGTAGCCCAGATAGGCAATCTTGCTGCCATCGGGCGAGAGCACCGGGTTGTGATCCGGCCCATAGCGCTTGGTCAGTTGGCTGAGCGTCCCGTTCGCCACATCGACCGCAAACACCTCGCTGTCATTCGGCTCGCGCTCCCAGTCTGCGCGGCGATTGGAGGAGAGCACCAGCGTGCGCCCGTCCGGCGAGAACGAGAGCGGCCCCGAAACGTCGAACTTGCCAAAGGTCAGCTGGCGCGGCGCGCCGCCGTCAGCCGCAACAATGAAAGCCTGATCGAACCCCGGCTTGAGATACCCCCCGCCATCGGCGCGGTACGTCACGCGATCGATGACCTCGAGCGGCTCGGCCCATTTCGCGCCCTCGGGCTTGGCCGGCGCGCTGCCGAGCTTGGTCGCCTCACCGGGCACGCGCATCACATAAGCGATCTGCTTGCCATCGGGCGACCATGCAAGGCTCGCCGGCGAATCAGGCAGTCCGGTGATCCGCGCCGTCGCGCCGCTCTCCATCCAGCGTACATAGAGCTGCGGCGATCCGCCCTCCTCCGCGCCGACATAGGCGAGCCGCTTGCCATCAGGCGACCAGACCGGAGAAAACTGCGAACCCGCCCCCGCCAGCGGCACCTGCTCGCCGCTCTTCACATCGACGAGCCAGATCGCCGAACGCATCTTGTCGGCCATGACATCACCCGACTTGCGGACATAAGCCACGCGCGACCCATCCGGGCTGATCTGCGGGGTGGAGGCCATTTCCAGCCCGAACAGGTCCGAACCGGTGAACAGCCGCGAAGGCTGCTCGGTTGTTGCAGCTGGTGCGTTCTGGGCCACAGCGGGCAGCGAAGTCGATAGCAGCAGGAGTGCAAGCGTCTGGCGAAGCATGGATAATTCCCATGTGATGAAGCGATGCGCCACCCTTGGCCCGCCGGGCCGCACCGGCGCAAGAGGTGTTTTACTCGCCTGCAACAGCTTCAATCGCAGCAAGATGCCGCGCGACTGCTTCAGGCGGCAGGAACGAGCCGGTGAAGCTGTTCCGCGCCAGTCGAGCCAGATCCCCGTGCGAAAGCCCCCGCGCCTCGGCCACAGCCTTGAAGTTGTCGAGGACATAGCCGCCGAAATAGGCCGGATCGTCCGAATTGACCGTCGCCTTCAGCCCCGCCGCCAGCATCCGGTCGAGCGGATGCGCCGCCAGATCGTTCACCACGCACAGCTTGAGATTGGAGAGCGGGCAGACCGTCAACGTCATCCCCTCGCGCGCCAGCCGCTCGACCAGCGCGCCATCCTCAAGCGCCCGGTTGCCATGATCGATCCGGTTGACCCCCAGCACATCGAGCGCCTCGTGGACATAGTCGGGAGGCCCTTCCTCCCCCGCATGCGCCGTCAGCTTCAGGCCCTTGGCCCGCGCCGCCGCAAACACGCGTGCGAATTTGCTCGGCGGATGGCCGAGCTCGCTGGAATCGAGCCCCACCGCCGTGATCCGGTCGAGCCATGGTTCGGCCATCGCCAGCGTCTCGAACGCCGCGTCCTCGCTCAGGTGCCGCAGGAAGCTCATGATCAGCCGCGATGTGATCCCCAGCCGCGCCTCCGCATCGGCCATCGCGGCTAGCAGACCCTCGATCACTGTACCGAACGCGATTCCCCGGTCGGTGTGCGTCTGCGGATCGAACATGATCTCGGCATGGACAACGCCGTCCGCTGCCACCCGCTCGAAATAGGCCATCGCCAGATCGCGGAAATCCGCCTCGGTCTGAAGGACACCCGCGCCTGCATAGTAGATGTCGAGAAAGTCTTGCAGGTTCGAAAAGGCATAGGCAGCCCGCACGTCCTCGACGCTGGCGAAGGGAATGCGCACTCCGTTGCGCTCCGCCAGCGCAAACATCAGCTCCGGCTCGAGGCTCCCCTCGATATGGAGGTGGAGCTCCGCCTTGGGCAGCTTCCGGATGAAGTCTTCAAGCTTGTCCATGGCCCGCATCCCTGTCCCAAACGCAGCGACCCAGAACATAAGTCTGTTTCACCGCCCGGTCATCGCCCAGTACCTGCAGTGCAAACAACCGCTCCGCCAGTGAAGCCCCGGCCGTCCGCCGCGCCATCAGCGGCGTCGCGGCATCGTCGAGTACCACGAAATCGGCTTCCTGACCCTCCGCCAGCATGCCCACTTCGCCATCGATATGCAGCAGCCGCGCCGACCCGCCTGTCGCCAGCCAGAGCGCGCGGAATGGATCGAGCACATAGCCGTTCGGCAATCCGGCCTGATACGCCAGACCACCATTATGCAGCAGCGAAAGCGATGTTCCCGCGCCGATATCGCTGCCCAGACCCAGCCGCACCCCATGCCGCTCGGCCTGCCCGAAATCGAACATACCGGAGCCGAGGAAGAAGTTGGAACTCGGGCATACCGCGATCCCCGCGCCCGTCTCCGCCAGCCTAGCGCAAGACCGGTCCGGCAGATGCACGCCATGCGCGAACACGGAGCGATCCGTGACCAGCCCGAAGCGGTCATAGGCATCGAGATAATCGACCGCCTCGGCAAACCGCACCGCCACGGCTGCGATCTCCGCCTTGTTTTCGGCCAGATGGGTATGCAGCAACACACCCGGATGCGCTGCCAGCAATTCCCCTGCGACAGCCAACTGCTCGTCGCTTGAAGTCAGCGCATAACGCGGCGTCACCGCATAGCCCAAGCGCCCGCGCCCATGCCACTTGGCGATCAGCGCCGCGCTCTCGGTCCTCGCTTCCCGAACGCTATCGCGCAGACCATCCGGCCCAAGGTCCATCAACACTTTGCCGCAGATCATGCGCAAATCGCGCGCCTCCGCCGCCGCAAAGAACGCCTCGACCGAAGCGGCGTGCACGGTGCCGAACACCAGCGCGCTCGTTGTGCCATGCCGCAGCAGCTCATCGAGGAATTCCTCTGCCACAGCTGCCGCGTGGACCGGGTCGGCAAAGGCCTTTTCCGCCGGAAAGATATGCCGCTCCAGCCAGTCGAGCAGCTGTTCCCCATGGCTCGCGATCCGGCCAAACTGCGGATAATGCACATGCGCATCGATCATGCCGGGGACGATCAGGCCCTCCAGCCGCTCCACTGCAAGCCCGGGAAAGCGCGGCGCCATATTCGAGTACGCTCCTCGCGCCACGATCCGCCCGCCGTCAATCACCAGCAGCCCATCAGCCTCATGGCGCACAGCATCCGGTCCTTCCGCCGGATCATGAGCCAAGCTCAGGAGTTCCCCGCGAAAGCCCTTCATGCCGCCGCTGCCTGAACCGCAGCCACCTGCGGCAGTTGCAGCACTTGCGCCAGCAGCGCGACCGCGATGACGTCAGGCTCCTTGCCCGTCACCCCCGGCAGCCCGATCGGACAAACCAGCCGCCCCCGCGCTTCCGCCGAAACCCCGTCCCGCTCCAGCCGCGCCAGAAACCGCGCGCGCTTGGTCAGCGAACCGATCAAGCCGGTGAACGCCAGTGGTGCGCGCGAAAGCGCCGCCAACGTGAGGCGATAATCAAGTGCATGATCATGGGTCAGGATCACCACCGCCGCCTCGTCCGGCGCATCCGCGACGCAGCCTGCGATCGCCTCGTCAGCCACCACCGTCACGCCTGCAATGTTGGCGAGTTCATCCCGCACATCGAACCACGCCAGCCGGATCGGCAGCCCCTCGACATGCCGCGCAATCGCCTGCCCGACATGCCCCGCGCCAAGCAGGTACACCGGCCGCCGATACCCCCCGATCACTTCGGCGATCCGCGCGCCCACGCCAGGCTTGTCACCACGCGCTGAAACCGGAATCGGCGGGCAATCATCGACCTGCCGGGCAATCCCCTGTTCGCCCAGCATGCTCACCAGCACCCGGCCTTCCGCCGCCTCGGCCAGCCAGCCAAGCGCCGCCCGGTCCACATGCTCCACCAGCAGCCGCACCCGGCCGCCGCAGCACTGGCCCAGCAGCGGCCCCAGCGGATAGTCCTGCACCCGCCACGTGCCCGGCGAATGGTCCAGCACCGCCCGCGCCTGCTCCACCGCGCGAAACTCCAGCGCGCCGCCGCCGATGGTGCCAAAGAGCGCGTCCGGCGTCACCAGCATCCGCGTCCCGGCCCCGCGCGGTGCGGAACCTTCGGTCGCCAGCACGCTGACCATCGCGACCGGCCCAATCCCCGCCAGACGCGCAAGATCGCTCAGCCACATGGTCACGCACGCAAACTCGCAAGCGCGCGCAGCACCGCCTCGGGCGTTGCCGGCGCATCCAGCTTCGGGAGTTCGCGCACCTCCGGAGCCGTCGCCGCAATCGCCGCCGAGATCGCGCAGAATACCGAGTTCGCCAGCATCAGCGGCGGTTCGCCCACCGCCTTCGAGCGGTGGATCGTTGGCTTAACGTTCTCGCCGTCCCACAAGTCGATCCGCATCCGCTTGGGCCGGTCAGACGCGGTCGGCACCTTGTAGGTCGCGGGCGAATGGTTGAGCAGGCGGCCCTTGGCGTCCCACTCCACCACTTCGGTCGTCAGCCAGCCCTGCCCCTGCACGAAGCCGCCTTCGATCTGCCCCCGGTCGATCGCGGGGTTCAGCGAGCGACCGACATCATGCAGAATATCGACAGCCAGCACCTTGTGCTCACCCGTCAGCCTGTCGACGACGACCTCCGAAACCGCCGCACCATAAGCGAAGTAGTAGAAAGGGCGCCCCCGGTGTGCGGCGCGATCGTATTCGATCTCCGGCGTCGCATAGAACCCGGTCGACGAGAGCGAAATCCGACCCAGCCACGCCTTGCGCGCCGCTTCGGCAAACGAAAGCCGCGTCTCACCCGCAATCACGCCCTCAGCAGTGAACCGCACCTCGTCCGCCGCGCATCCGAACGCCCCGGCGAGGAAATCCGCCATCCGCTCCCGGATCGCCATGGCCGCGCGCCATGCCGCCATGCCATTGAGGTCCGCGCCCGAACTGGCCGCCGTCGCAGACGTATTGGGCACCTTGTCGGTCCGCGTCGCGGTGATCCGCACCGTATCGACACCCACGCCGAACACATCGGCTACGATCTGCGCGATCTTGATGTGCAGCCCCTGCCCCATCTCGGTCCCGCCATGGTTCGCCTGGATCGAACCATCGGCATAGACATGGACCAGCGCACCCGCCTGATTGAGGTGCGTGGTGGTGAAGCTGATGCCGAACTTCACCGGCGTCAGCGCGATACCCTTCTTGAGTAGCGGCGAGCCCGCATTGAACGCGGCAATCGCCTCGCGCCGAGCATCGTAGCGCGAGGTTTCCCGAAGCCGCGCAATCATTTGCGGGGCAATGTTGTCCTCGATTGTCATGCCATAAGGCGTCATATCGCGCCCCGGCCCGTAGAGATTGCGCTGCCGCACTTCGAGTGGATCGAGCCCCAGCCGCGCCGCCACATGGTCGCACACGCGCTCGATCGCCAGCATCCCCTGCGGCCCGCCAAAACCGCGGAACGCCGTCGCCGATACCGTGTTCGTCTTCAGCCGCTCCGAAAGGATTTCGACATCCGGCAGGAAATAGCAGTTGTCGGCATGGAACATCGTCCGGTCGTTGATCCCCGGGGACAAGTCCATCGTCGCGCCGCAGCGCCCGCCGAAGCGAAGCTTGACCGCTGTCAGCCGCCCCTCGGCGTCATGCCCAACCTCGTAATCGACCTCGAAATCATGCCGCTTGCCCGTCACGATCATGTCGTCGTCGCGGTCGCAGCGGAACTTTGCGGGCCGCCCGGTATGGTGCACCACCAGCGCCGCCGCCGCCGCAAACAGTGCCGCCTGGCTTTCCTTGCCACCAAATGCCCCGCCCATGCGCCGCACTTCGACGGTGACGTCAGCGCTGCTCTTGCCCAGCAGATGCGCCACCAGATGCTGCACTTCGCTCGGGTGCTGGCTGGAAGAGACGACATGGATCTGCCCGTCCTCCCCCGGCCGCGCATGCGCGACCTGCCCCTCCAGATAGAAGTGATCCTGCGCGCCGATCTTCAGCGAACCTGCCAGCCGGTGCTCTGCCCCCGCGAGCGCAGCGTCTGCATCACCGCGCGCCATGCACTGGTCCGCCTCGATCCGCGAACCCGCCGCGCGGGCCTGCTCGACGGTAATCGCGGCCTCGAGCGGTTCGTAGGTTACCTTGCCCAGCCGCGCCGCCTTGCGCGCCGCCATCCGCGTCTCCGCCGCCACCAGAAACACCGGCTGGCCATGGCTCACCACTTCGCCGTCGGCCAGCACACGATCGTCATGCGCAATTGGCCCGACGTTGTTCTCGCCCGGAATATCCGCCGCCGTGTAGACCGCAACGACGCCCGGATAGGCCCGCACCGCCTCCAGATCGATGCTGACAATCCGCGCCCGCGCTTCGCTCGAAAGCCCGAACGCGAGATGCAGCGTCCCCGGCAGCTCAGGCTCGTCGTCGACATAGCGCGCGATCCCAGCGACGTGCAGGTGCGCGCTGTCATGCGCCAGTGCCGGCATGGCCGCTTCGGGCCAGAGCGGGTTCCCTTCGGCCATCAGCAGGCCTCCACGTCGAGCACCGACGTCGCGACGCCCCGCTCGCGGTGCCACAGCCGCCACAGCAGTGCCGAGGCTACCTCGATCCTATAAGCCGAGCTGCCGCGCACATCGGTCAGCGGGCTGAAATCACCTTTAAGGGCCTCCGCTGCCGCCGCTATGGTCGCCTCGCTTAATGGCTGGCCGACCAGCGCCGCCTCGCATCCCGCAGCGCGCCGAGGCGTTGCCGCCATGCCGCCGAACGCGACCCGTGCGGCAGTGATCACCCCCGTCTCCACCGTCAGCGCAAATGCGCCCAGAACCGCCGAGATATCACTGTCGAACCGCCGCGAAAGCTTCGAGACATGCACCACCGTGCCCGTCGCCGGACGCGGCACGAACACGCTTTCGACAAACTCGCCCGGCATCCGGTCTTGCCTGCCGTAATCGAGGAAATAGGCCTCCAGCGGCATTGTCCGCCGCCCCGCGGACGACCGCAGCGTCAATTCCGCCCCAAGCGCGATCAACGCCGGCGGCCCATCCCCGATGGGCGAGCCATTGGCAATATTGCCGCAGACCGTGGCCGAAGAGCGCACCTGCAGCCCCCCGATCCGGCGCACCAGTTCGCCCAGATCCGGATGCAGCCGCGCGAGCGCCCCATGCGCCTCGGCATAGCGCACGCCAGCGCCCAGTCGCACGCCGTCCGGCGTTTCCTCGATGGCCTTCAGGTCCGCCACATCGCCGATGAAGACCACGGTCTGCAAATCCCGCAGCCCCTTGGTCACCCACAAGCCGACGTCGGTCGCCCCTGCCACGATCCGCGCATCGGGATGCACCGCCAGCACTTCGACAAGCTCGTCCGAACTACGCGGCACAAACCACTGCCGAGCCTCGAAAACGCCGCTCGTCATCGCATCACCTGCCAGCCCTGCCAGTCCGGCCAGCACTGCGGCATCATCCTGCGCGAGCGAGGACACCGCCTCTCCCGCTTCCAGAATCGGTCCATAACCGGTGCAACGGCACAAGTTGCCTGCAATGGCATCAGCCACCGGCAGGTCGCTCCCCAGCGCCCCGATCGCGCGCCCATGCAGCGACATCACGAAGCCCGGCGTGCAGAACCCGCACTGGGAACTTCCGTTCGCCGCCATGCACGCCTGCAGTGGATTGAGCTTGTCCTTGGCGCCAAGGCTCTCGACCGTCATCACCGCCTTGCCGTGCACCATCGGCAGAAACAGGATGCAGGCATTCACCGCCCGCCATTGCACGCGGTCTTCGCTTGCCTCACCCACCAGCACCGTGCAAGCCCCGCAATCCCCTTCCGCGCAGCCTTCCTTGGTGCCCGTCCGCCGCAGCGGCCCGCGCAGCAGGTCGAGCAGCGTGCCCGCAGGATCGGGCGCCGTCAGTTCGACAACTTCGCCATCGAGCAGGAAGCGCAAGGCCACGGTTCAGCTCCCTCGGTAGGTCGAATAGGCGAAGGGCGAGACGAGCAGCGGCACATGATAGTGCCCCTCTTCCGAGACGCCGAACGCGATACGCACGTCACCCAGGAACGGCGGATCGGGCAGCGTGACCCCCTCGCCCGCAAAGTATTCCGCCACCGCAAAAGTCAGCGCATAGCGCCCCGGCGCGAGGTCCGGCAGGCCCGGACAGCGCCCATCAGCATTGGTTTCGCCCGCGAACAGCGCCTCGCCATCCGCGTCTTCCAGCCACAGTTGCATGCCCGCGGCAGGCCTGCCGTGCATCGTATCGAGCACATGCGTCGAAAGCGTCGTCATCAGGGTGCTCCTGCTTCGATCCAGCGGCCCAGCGCCTCACGCTCGGCCTTGGTCATTCCGGTCGTGTTGCCCAGCGGCATGATCTCGGCATCAACCGCGACCTTTTTCACCCGCGCCGCGAACTGGCGGGCGTGTTCATGGCTGTCGAGCATCACGCCCAGCGGCGGTGCGGTCACGAGATCGCTGGTCGGTTTCTCGGCATGACAAGATACGCAATGCTTCTGGAAGATCGGCTCGACGCTGGCCCAGTCCGCCGAGCCGCCGGTAGCCTTCGCGGCACCCGCCTTCTCCGCCGAAACATAGGTCACGCTTGCCAGTGCCAAGATCGCCGCAACGAGGATCGCCCGCCCCAGCGGCTGCCCCCTGTGCCGCAAGTTGAACACGTGCCGGACCGCCACGCCCGTCGCGCCCAGCAGCGCCAGCACCAGCCACGGCCGGTCCGCGCCGAAGGTCATCGCGTAGTGGTGGCTGATCATGATGAACAGCACCGGCAGCGTCATGTAATTGTTGTGCAAGGACCGCGCCTTGGCCGCCTTGCCGAGCGCCGGATCGGGCACTTCGCCCTTGACCAGCGCCGCCACGACCTTGCGCTGGTTGGGGATAATCACGAAGAACACGTTGCCGACCATCGCTGTCCCGATGATCGCACCCACATGCAGATAGGCGCCGCGTGCGCTGAAGATCTGGCACAGCCCCCACGCCGCAGCCACCAGCACCGCAAACCAGACCACCCCCAGCGTCCGGTCATCGCGCCCGAGCGGCGAACGGCACAGGCCATCATAGACCAGCCACCCCGCGACCAGCGCTGCCGCGCCGATTCCGGAGGCCTGCAGCGGCGTCAGCGCCGCCTTGGCCGGGTCGATCAGGAAACTCGCGGCGCCCACCCAGTAGACCAGCACCAGCAGCGAAAAGCCGGTGATCCACGTGGTGTAAGCCTCCCACATGAACCAGTGCAGGTCTTCCGGCATCTGCTTGGGCGCGACCTGATACTTCTGCTTGTGATAGAATCCGCCGCCGTGGACCGACCACACCTCGCCGGAAGCCTCACCGGCCTTGGGCGTCACCAGATGGTTGTCGAGCCAGACAAAGTAGAACGATGAGCCGATCCACGCGATGCCCGCCGTCAGGTGGAACCAGCGGATCGCCAGATTCAGCCATTCCGCGAGATCGATGTTCAGGGCTATATTCATCGCGCATCCTCCAAGCGGAGCCGCACGATCTCGCCGATCTGCGCAATGGCCGTCGCGATCTCCGTCTCACGATCATGCGCCAGCCGCGCTTCCATCGCCGCGAGGATGCCCGCCTTGTCGGTCAGCCGCACGCAGATGATGAAAGGGAAGCCGAAGCGCTCCCGATAAGAGGCATTCAGCGCATGGAACTGCGCAAACTCCGCCTCGGTCAGCCGATCCAGCCCTGCACTCGCCTGTTCCGCCGCCGAGGCCTCGGTCAGCGTCTTGTCGATGGCGGCCTTCCCCGCCAGCTCCGGGTGCGCACGGATCAGGGCGAGCTGTTCCTCGGGCGTTGCCGCGTATACAACCGCCATAAGATCCGCATGCCGGTCTCCGCTCGAAGGCAGCGCATCCGCACGCGCCTCGATCCAGGGGCTATGCTCGAACAACGCCGTCACGAGGTTGCTCCCTCAAGGCTGACATGGGCAGAGACGACCTTCCAACCGTCGAAAAACTTCACCCAGCTCTGGCTCTGCCGTCCGCGCCGTTCAGAGCCCTCACGGAAAAACTCCGCATCCGCTGTGGCAAAAGCATCGCCGTAAACGGTGATCGCCACATGCCCCAGCCGCCGCTGCGGTGATCCGCCGCGCCCCTTGCGGAACTCGCGGATGGCCTCGATCCCCCACAGCACTTCGCCCACGCCAAAGCGGTTGGTTGTCGGTGAATCGTGAAAGAGCGCGTCCATCGCGAGCAGATCGTCGGCCATCAGCGCGCGCTCGTACTCGTGGAACGCCGCCGTCACTTCGGCGAGCAGCACCGGATCGTTCACCGTCATGCCGGATGCTCCGTCAGCCAGTGCCGCGCGATATCGACGCGCCGCGCGATCCACGCGTCGCCGCTCGCCATGACATGATCGACAAACCGCGCCACGGCACGCGCCCGGCCCGGACGACCCGCGATCCGCCCGTGCAGGCCAATCGACATCATCCGGCCACCTTCCTCGCGCAATTGCTCAAAGGTATCGTACAAGTACCTGAAAAACTGCTCGCCTTCGGTGAACCCATTGAGCGCCACGATCTTCATGTCGTTGGCATCGAGCGAATAAGGCACGATCAGCTGCGGCTTGCCATGCCGCCGGTCCCAGTAGGGCACATCATCGGCATAGCTGTCCGCATCGTAGAGAAAGCCGCCCTCCTCCACCACCAGCCGAGCAGTGTTCGGCGATGTCCGCCCCTGATACCAGCCCAGCGGCCGCTCCCCGGTCAGCTCGGTATGCAGCGCAATCGCCTTGGCAATGTGCTCGCGCTCCACGTCTTCCGGCACATACTGGTAGTCGATCCAGCGATAGCCGTGGCTCGCCACTTCCCAGTCGGCCCCAAGCATTGCCTCGACCGCCGCGGGATTGGCCGCCATCGCCGCTGCCACGCCGAATACCGTCACCGGCACGCCCCGCTCGCTGAACAGCCGGTGCAGCCGCCAGAAACCGGCGCGGCTGCCGTATTCATAGAGGCTTTCCATCGCCATCGCCCGCGCCGGATGGCTCGCGGCGCCGACCATTTCGGAAAGGAACGATTCCGAACCTTTGTCGCCATTGAGGACAGAGTTTTCCGCGCCTTCCTCGTAATTGATCACGAACTGCACGGCGACCTTGGCCCCGCCCGGCCAGCGCGCGTCCGGCGGTGTCGCCCCATAGCCGGCGAGGTCCCGCTCGGAGGTCATGCCGCCTCCCACGCCGCCAGCGCCGCCGGTACCGCCGCGCCCAGCGGAACCGCATGTCCAGCCGCCGTAAGACAGGCCTCCAGCGCCGCCAGCGTCAGCAGCACCTTGTGCTTCATCGCGTTGTAGCCCATCGCGCCCAGCCGCCAGATCTTGCCTTGCAGCGGGCCGAACGCGGTCCCGATCTCGATCTCGAAATGCCCACGCATCGCAGTTCGGATCGCCTCGCCATCCACGCCCGCCGGGATGTAAACGCCCGTCACATTGGTCATCCGGTGCGCGTCATCGCCATAGACGGTGAGGCCCATCGCGCGCACCCCCGCCGTCATCGCCGCGCCCGCCTTGCGGTGCCGGGCGAAGCGCGCTTCAAGCCCCTCGCCCAGCGCCACCCGCGCGCATTCACGCGCGGCATAGAGCATCGAAGTCGCCTCGGTATGGTGGTTGAGCCGCTTCTCCGACCAGTAGTCCATGATCATCGCCAGATCGAAGTAGTTGGAGGGAATGCGCGGCCCCGCACCGTCCGCGATGTCCGCGCGCCTGATCCCCTGCTCGACATGCCGCCGCGCGAAGATGCGCTCCGCGGCGCGGTCCGAAATCGTGATCGGCGCGCTGCCCGACGGCCCGCCAAGGCACTTCTGCAGGCCCCCGGTCACCACATCGACGCCCCACCGGTCCGCCGCGATCTCCATGCCGCCCAACGTCGCGCAGGCATCGACGTAGAGATAGGCCCCCGCCGCCTTGCACAAATCGCCCAGCCCATCGAGCGGCTGCGCCATCGTGGTCGAGGTATCGCCGTGCACTGTGGCGACCACCTTCGGGCCATACCGCTCAATCGTCTCGGCGATCGCCTCCAGCGGGACGACTTCGCCCCACGGTACGCTGACCTGCTCGATCTTCGCGCCCAGCCGCGTGAGGATTTCGGTCAGGAGCAGCCCGAAGCGCCCGAAGTTCACCACCAGCACCGTGTCACCGGGCTCGACAAGGCTCACCAGCGACGCCTCGATGGCCGCGCGCGCGGTACCGTCGATCAGCATCGTCCACTGGTTCGCGGTCCCGAACACCGGGCGATAAAGCGCCATGACCTGGTTCATGAACCCGGTCATTTCCGGATCGAACTGGCCGAGCAGGTCCGCTGACATCGCGCGCAGCACGCGCGGGTGGGCGTTGACCGGGCCCGGCCCCATCAGCAGGCGCTGCGGCGGATCGATCTCGCCGAACAAGGTGGGATCAAGCGTCACATTTCGCTCCCAAAAGTCTGATAAAGCCGGACATTACCGCCAGCGCCGCTTCGGCATCCGCTGGCTCGACATGCTCGACCGGATTGTGGCTCACTCCGCCCCTGCAACGCAGGAACAGCATGGCGGTGGGGCAGAGCGCAGCCATGATCATCGCATCGTGCCCCGCGCCGGACACCAGCCGGAACGGACGGTGCCCCGCTTCTGCCGTTGCGGCATCGAGCAGGTCCATCAGCGCCGGATCGCAAGGGCTTGCTGGCAGATCGTGTACCTGCCGCACCGACAGCCCCAGGTCGCGCCGCCCAGCAATCCCACGGAACCTGCGCAGGATATCTTCCGCCGCCCGGTCCCGCACCGCCGCATCGCCCGCGCGCACATCAAGCGTGAACCGGCTGCGCCCCGCGATAACGTTGGCCGCGCCCGAAGGCACCTCGACCACGCCCACCGTGGCGACGAGATCGGCTGGCCCCGCCGTCGCCACCTCTTCAGCAGCGAGCACCATTTCCGCCATGCCTGCCACCGCATCGCGCCTCAGGGCCATCGCCGTGGTTCCCGCATGGCCCGCAGTGCCGCACAGCCCGATCTCGAACCGCAATTGCGCCGCGATCCCGGTCACGGTGCCCAGCGCCAGCCCTTCGGCTTCCAGCACCGGCCCCTGCTCGATATGGGCCTCAAGATAGCCAAGGATCTCGCCCGCCTCGCGTCTCGCCGATGGGTAAGCCGCAAGATCGAGCAGATCGCCCAGCCGCACGCCATCGCGGTCGGCCACGTCCAGCGTCGCGTGATCAAGCGTGCCCGCAACGGCGCGGCTGGTCAGCATGGCGGCAGGAAAGCGGCTCCCCTCCTCATCGCCGAAAGCGTAGACTTCGATCGCGAACGGCAGGCGCACATCGCTCGCGGCCAACGCCGCAACCGCTTCGATCCCCAGCATGACCCCCAGCGGCCCGTCATAGGCCCCGGCATTTCGCACGCTATCGATATGGCTGCCGATCACCAATGTGCGAGCGCCAGGCTCACGCCCCTCATAACGCCCGATCAGGTTCGCAGCTGCATCGCGCCAAACGGTCATGCCCGCCTCGGCCATCCACGCCGTAATCTGCTCCTGCGCCGCGTGGTAGGCAGGCGAGAGATACGTGCGCGTCAGCCCCTCGGCACTGTCGCTGAAAGGCTGAACGGCAAGCGCATCGCAGCGCGCAACGGCCCGGGCGCCGCCGCTCACCATGCCGCCACCCCGCCATCGCTGCGCGGATCGGTCGCGCCATCCAGCCGCCCATCCGGATGGCGCACGATCGCCCCGGCATGCCCCATTGTCGCGGTCAGCGGCCCGACCCGCTCCACCGCATGCCCCGCCGCTTCGAGCGCAGCATAAAGCTCAGGCGAAAAGCCATCCTCCAGCTTGAGCGTGGTCGACTGATCGCCCCAGGTTCGCCCCAGCAGCCAGCGCGGCGCGCTGATCGCTTCCTGCAAGTCTGTGCCGAACCGGGCGTACCGGCTGAACAGCGCCGCCTGCGTCTGCGGCTGCCCTTCCCCGCCCATCGTGCCATAGGCCATCACCCGCCCATCATCGAACTTCGCCAGCGCGGGATTGAGCGTGTGGAACGGCTTGCGATAGGGTTTGAGGGCATTCCAGCCGCTCTCTGCCAGCCGGAAGCTGCTGCCCCGGTTCTGCCACGTGATTCCGGTCTTCGGCAGCACCAGCCCCGAGCCGAACTCGAAATAGGTCGACTGGATCGCGCTTGCGACGCGCCCCTCGCCGTCAGCGGCGCCAAACCAGCAGGTATCGCCCCACTGCGGCGGCTGCGGCCACGGCAGGGCACACGCCGGATCGATCTTGGCCGCCAGCGCATCAAGCGCCGCCGCATCGTCCAGCAGGCCCTGAAAATCGAACGCTGCAAAGGCCGGATCGCCGACATGCCGGTCGCGCAGCAGGAAGGCCTGCTTGGTCGCCTCGACCAGCCCATGGACATGCGCAAACCCGTCCGCCACATCCGCTTCCAGCCGATCGAACAGCGCGAGGATCACCAGCGAGGCAAACCCCTGCGTCGGCGGCGCCGAGTTCCACAGGCGCGCATCCTTAAACCGCACCGTCAGCGGTTCGGGCCGCGTCCCGACATGCGCCGCAAGGTCCGCTGCCGAGACCGGGCTACCAAGCGCTACAAGATCCGCCGCAATGTCCGCCGCGAGCGCGCCGGTGTAGAAGCTCTCCAGGCCCTCGTCACAAAGCCGCCGCAAGGTTTCCGCCAGTGCAGGCTGGCGCAGCACATCATCGCGGCGCAGCGGGCGCCCTTCAGGCTCGAAGATCGCTGCGTAGGAACCCGGCTGGACACGCAGTTCCGGGCCCTTCGCCTCGGCGATAGCAGCCTGACCCGCGGTAACTGCAACACCTGCTTCGGCATAGGCAATCGCATCGCGCAGCAGCCGGTCCAGCGGCAGCGAGCCGCCCGCGCCCGCCAACGCCGCCGCCCAGCCCGAAATCGTCCCTGCGACCGTATTGGCCGCGAGCGGTCCGCGAAACGGCACTGCCTCCAGCCCGGCGTACATCGCAAGCGAGATCGCCCCCGCCGCCCCGCCGCAGCCATGGATGCCATGCACCGCGCCATCCGGCTCATGGATCACCCAGAACCCGTCCCCGCCGATCCCGGTCATATGCGGATAGACGACCGCAAGGCACGCCGCGACCGCCACGGTCGCCTCCACCGCATTGCCGCCATCCTGCAGCACGGACAGCCCCGCCTCCGCCGCCAGCCGATGCGGCGCGGTGACGATGCCCTTGCGGCCCGAGACGGTTGTCAGCCCCATCAGTTTGGCAGCGCTGCGACAAAGGCGCGCACAACATGCGCCGAATTGGCCGAGGCGAGGTGCTCGAAGACATATTCCATGTTCTTGTGCGGATCGCCGCCGGCGAGGTCGGACAGGCTCCGGAACACGATCGCCGGCACCGCGTTGCTCATCGCCACCTGCATCACCGCGGCGCTTTCCATATCAAGCACCCGCGCCTTCCACGCGCGCTGCAGGTAGATGCGGAACGCGGCGTTGTCGGCATAGATGCCCGCGGTCACGCCTGTTCCGCCAACCTGCACCTTGGGCATGCGCGGCAGGCACAGCGCTGAGCCCGCACGCATCTTGTCCGATGGGGGCACGCAACGTTCGAGCGTGATCGTGGGCACCACCTTCTTCGCCAGCGCCAGCAAATCGGCGTCGACCGGAATGCGGTACACCCGCTGCATCGGCGCGCTCGGCGTGGTGATCAAAGTCCCGCGCGGGAAGATGAAGTTCCAGTTGGCGGGCGACTCCGCATCGCCCTTGTCCGGCGGCATCCATCCCGTCTTGGTCTTCCGCGCGAACGAACCTTCAAGATACTGTCCCCAGTTTTCCGGCACAACAACATCGCCGATGGACAGCGCCGGGTCGACGCCCCCCGCGATGCCTGAAAACACGATCCGCTTCACGTTGAACCGGTCGAGCACCAGCTGCGTGCTCATCGCCGCGTTCACCACGCTGACGCCGCTTTGCATCAACACGACCGGTTTGCCCTCAAGCGTCCCCGTCAGGAAAGTATTGCCGTTGATCGTGTGTTCCTTGGCATCCTTGATCGTCGGCACGAGCGAGTGCCATTCGGGATAGAACGCCGTCATGACCACCGTGCGCGGGGTGTCATCGAGCTTTTGCGCCCACGCCGGCGTTGCCAGCAGCGCGGCGAACATCAGAAAAACAAGACGGATCATGCAGCAGCCATCCAGGCAAAGCGCGCCACGAACAGCGCGGCGAGCGTGTAGAGAAACCAGTCCTTCGTCGTGGCCTGACCCTTGAGCAGCTTGAGCAAGGCATGGGCAGTGATGCCGAAGGCTAGGCCGTTGGCGATCGAGAAGGTCAGCGGGATCATCGCGACCGTGAGGAACGCCGGGATCGCCGCCATCGGATCCTCCCAGTCGACTTCGGTGAGCGGCAGCAGCATCAGCCCGCCGACCACGACGAGCGCAGGCGCGGTCGCCGCCAGCGGCACGAAGCTCGCATAAGGCGCCACGAACATCGTCGCGAGGAACAGCAGCCCGCAGACCACCGCCGTCAGCCCCGTGCGGCCACCCGCCTGCACGCCCGCCGCGCTTTCGACATAGCTCGTCACGGTGGACGTGCCCGCCATCGCGCCGACCATCGTCGCCACCGCATCCGTCATCAGGATGCGGTTGAGCCCCGGGATCTTGCCCGCCGCGTCCATCAGCCCGGCACGCTTGGTCACCGCGACCAAGGTGCCGATATTGTCGAACAAATCGACGAAGAGGAACACGAACAGGATTTCCAGCAGCCCAAGCCCGGCCTTCCCAGAAAGCCCGAAAACGCCCGGAATATCGAGCTTGAACGCCGTCGCCGTCAGTGCAGCGAGGCTGTAGGGCTCGGTCGGCGCATGGACCTGGCCCATCACCCAGCCGGCCAGCGTCGTCAGCACGATCCCGATCAGCATCGCGGCGCGCACGTTCCACACGCTGAGGGTGCCGATGATCACGAGGCCGAACAGCGCCAGCGCCGGCCCCGGCTGCGTCACGCTGCCCAGCGCCACGAACGTTGCGGGATTGGCCACCACGATCCCCGCATCCTTCAACCCGATAAAGCCGATGAACAGCCCGATGCCGCCCGCCACCGCCGCAAACAGGTGCTGCGGGATCACCGAGACGATCAGCTGGCGCACGCCCGTCAACGTCAGGATCAGGAAGGCGACGCCCGAGATGAACACGCAGCCGAGCGCCACCGGCCAGGGCACGCCCATCTGCTGCACCACGGTGAAGCTGAAATAGGCGTTGAGCCCCATGCCCGGCGCCAGCGCCAGCGGGGTGTTCGCCACCATGCCCATCAGGATCGAGGCAAAGGCCGCGGCAAAGCATGTCGCCGCCGCTACCGAAGCCACCGGCAGCCCCGCCTGCCCAAGGATCGCCGGATTGACGAGCACGATATAGGCCATCGTCAGGAAGGTGGTGAACCCTGCCAGCACTTCGGTGCGCACATCGGTGCCGCGCTCGCTGAGTTTGAACCGGGCCTCCAGCATTCCCCCAGTGTTTTCGGCCGTGGCCGCTTCGCCCGTCATGTCATTTCCCCCGCATAAGCCCCGGCCGGCATGCTCACGCCGGTCACGCCCCGTTCTTCAAGTTCATGCGCCAGCCGCAGCAGCGCGCCTTCCCCGCCCCGCATGCCGATCAGTTGCAAGCCCAACGGGAGCGCGCCCGGACGCTTGAGCGGCACCGCCAGCACAGGAAGGCCCGTAAACGTGATTGACTGGGTATGGATGCCCAGATTGGACCGCGCCGGGCTAGGCTCGCCGTCGATCAGGATCATGGGATCCGCGATCAGCGGGGCGGAACAAGGCGCGGACGGTGCGAGCAGTACATCGAAGTCCGATACCAGTGCTTCGATCCGCGCCACATACTCGGTCCGGAACGCCAGGGCGCGCTCGTACAGCGCATCGGGCAGCAATGCTCCCGCGATCAGCCTGTCGCGTACCGCCGGATCATAGCCGAACGGATCGGCCTTGAGCGCCTCGCGGTGCAAATGGCCGCCTTCATACGCGGTGATCACGAAGGCCGCACTGCGCGCCCTCGGGACGTCCGGCAGGACAAGCAGCGGGGCATCGGGAGCAATCGCATCAATCGCGGCAAGCTGCGCCGGATCGGCATTCTCGCGGAAACGCCCCCCGAGCCGAGCGATCCTTGGAGCGGCGGCGCTGGGCGCAACGGCGCCGCCGCGCAGCACCTCCCAGACCATCGCAAGATCACCCAAATCAGCCGCAAATGGCCCGATCTCGTCAAAGCTTTCGGCAAACGGGAACGTTCCGGCCACCGGCAGATCGCCGCGTGCTGGCCGCAGGCCATAGAGCCCGCACAGGCTTGCGGGTACGCGCACCGAACCGTTGGTGTCCGACCCCAACGCCAGCGGGACCAGCCCCGCCGCCACGGCTGCCGCTGATCCGCCGGAAGATCCACCAGCCAGACGCGCGGGATCATGCGGATTGCGCGTCGTCCCATAATCCGCGTTCACCGTGGCAAAACCATAGGCAAAGGCGTCCATATTGACCGTCGCACAAAGCACCGCGCCCGCTGCCTGCAACCGTCGCACCGATTCGGCATCTGCCGCAGCCGCAGGCCCCTTGGCCCGTGCCGCCGAGCCCGCAGTGGTCGGCAAACCTTCAACGTCGAACAAGTCCTTCACCACATAGGGCACGCCCGCCAGCTGCCCGGCGTCTTCGCCCCGCGCGATCCTGGCGTCGACCGCCGATGCTTCCGCCATCGCCCGCTCGGCCAGTACGCGGGTCACCGCCACATGCCTGTCGGCGCGCAAGGCATCGAGCGTGCGCGCTGCAACCGATGCAGCGCTGATGTCGCCCGAACGCACCGCTGCCGCGATGGCAGTCGCCGTCCTCATGCGCCGCCCTCGCCCAGCGCGATCCGCGCATGCTGCGTCAAAAGTGCAAGGTTGGCCTGCACGCCCGGACGGCATTCTTCCGGCACCGGCAGATCGATCTCCCCGGCCCGCGCCAGCATTGCGGCTTCATCCTGCGGCGGGAGCGGCAGTGCCGCAGCCGCAGCCGCCGCATCCAGTTCCTGCCGCCAGCGCCCTGCCAGCCACGCGCAGACGAACAGCTGCAACTGGTGGAAGATCATCAAGGGCAGGATCACCATGCCCACCTGCGCCGGAGCAAACAGTGCCCCCGCCATCGGCACGCCGGAAACGAGGCTCTTCTTCGAGCCGCAGAACAGCAGGACAATGGCATCCTCGCGCTTCAGGCCCGCCGCCCGCGCGGCTACACCGTTCACCGCGATCACGATGGCGAGCATCACGGCGGAGGCCAGAAGCAGCACACCGAGATCGAACGGCCCGACGCGCTGCCACACCCCGTTCACGACCGCCGCGCTGAACGCCGAATATACCACCAGCAGGACCGAAGAGCGGTCAACGGGCTGCAGCAGCTTCTTGTGCCCGTCGATCCAGGTGCCGATCACCGGCCGCAGCAAGTGCCCCGCCAGGAACGGCAGCAGCAACTGCGTCCCGATCTTCTGCACAGAGGCCCACTCGTCCATCCCGGCGTTTCCGCCCGAATGGATGAACACCGCCACCAGCAGCGGCGTCAGCACGATGCCGAGCAGGTTCGAGAGCGATGCGCTGCACACTGCCGCCGCGACATTGCCGCCCGCCATCGCGGTAAAAGCAATCGAGCTTTGCACCGTCGAGGGCAGCAGCGCGAGGAACAGCAGCCCCACCGCCAGCGAGGGATCGATCACCCGCCCCGTCAGCGCCGCCGCCGCCAACCCCAGCGCCGGAAACAGGATGTAGGTGAAGGCCAGCGCCATCAGATGCAGCCGCCAGTGCCCGATCCCCGCAAGGACCGCTTCGCGCGATAGCTTGGCCCCGTGGAGGAAGAACAGCAGCACGATCGCACCGTCCGCCGCAACGTCGAACGCCGTCAGCACAGCCCCGCGTGCGGGCAGCACGCTGGCCGCCACGACACAGCCCACCAGCCACAGCAGGAACGGATCGACCTTGGGTATCGTGATGCGCATGGCCATGGGTCCCGCCGCTATGCCGCGCCGCACCCTACCGAGCGAGCGCAATGAACCGGACGGTTTGTTGCAAAAAAGAGAGCGCTCGTCACCACTTGGCTATGCTCCATCCCCGGCGAGCACCGGCTCCTCGTCCGCCGTTTCGTGCGGCAGGATCAGGTTGAGCACGATCGCCATGATCGCCGCCGGCAGCACGCCCGAAGACAGCAGCATCCGCGCTGTCTCCGGCAAGTGCGCCAGCGCGGTCGGCTCAAGCTGCAGGCCTAGCGCCAGTGACAGGCTCACCCCGAACACCAGCATGTTGCGCTGGTTCCACGTGACGCCCGAGAGCATGGAAAGCGCCGCCGAAGCGACCATGCCGAACATCACGATCACCCCGCCGCCCAGCACTTCGATGGGGATCGTGGTGATCACCGCGCCGATCTTGGGCACCAGTCCGCAGACGATCAGGAACAGCGCGCCAAGCGTCACCACGTGGCGGCTCATCATCCCCGTGATCGCGATCAGGCCGACGTTCTGGCTGAATGTGGTGTTGGGCATCGCGCCGAAGATCGCGGCCAGCGCCGTCCCCGCACCGTCCGCCGCCACAGCGCCCTTGAGTTCGGCATCGGTGGCAGGGCGCCCCGCCGTTCCCTCGCAGATCGCCTCGACATCACCGATGGACTCGATCGAGGACACGAACCCCGTGAGCACGAAACCCAGCACCGCCGAAGCTGAGATAGCAAAGCCGAAGTGAAACGGCTGCGGGACCATGACCAGCGGCGCGGCGCCCACCGCAGCAAACGAAATCCGCCCCATCGCCAGTGCGACAAGATAGCCCGCCAGCAACCCTAGCAGCACAGATGCCGTCGACCAGATCCCTCGCGCGAAGAACTTGAGGCCGAGCGTCGCCAAAACCACCACCCCGGCCAGCAGCCAGCTTGTCCCTGCACCGAACGCGGGTGTACCCACCGCAGGCACACCCCCCGCCGCATATTGCACCCCGATCCGCATCAGTGAGAGACCGATCATCAGCACGACAAGCCCGGTGATCATCGGCGGCAAGGCAAACCGCACGCGCCCGACGAAGACGCTGAGCGCGCCATGTACCAGCCCGCCGATGAGCGCCGCCGTGGTCAATTCCGCCATCGCGCCGACGCCGCGCCCCGCCACAATCGGGATCATCACCGGGATAAATGCAAAGCTCGTTCCCTGCACCAATGGCAGCCGCGCGCCGATGGGGCCAAAGCCGACCGTCTGCATCAAGGTGGCGATCCCGGCGAAGAGCATAGCCATCTGGATCATGTAGATGAGTTCCGAAGGGTCCGCCGAACCAAACCCGAAGCCCGCCGCCCCTGCGACGATAATCGGCGGGGTGAGGTTCGAAACAAACATCGCCAGCACGTGCTGGATGCCCAGAGGAAGCGCGAGAGCCATGCCGGGGAAGAAGTCCGGGTCACGGGCCTGGGAGCGGCTGACCGAAACAGGCAATGGCACGGCAGGCAGTCTCCTATCCGGTTGCGATCAGCCGATCGAGCGAGCGGCGCGCCGCCGCAAGAATGGACGCACGCGGCGTCTGCACGAGGTCGCCCCGGCGCACGACGGCGCGCCCTTCGACGAACAGGTCGCGCACGCCCACAGGCGGCGCAAGCACCAACCCTGCAACGAGATCCCACGCGCCGGTCGAGGCGACATCGGCCATGTCCCACACCGCCACGTCAGCGCGCAGGCCCGGCTTCAGCTGGCCCAGATCAGGCCGCCCCAGCACCGCCGCACCGCCGCGCGTCGCCAGCCGCAGCGCCTCGCGCGCGGCAAACGCGGTCGCGCCATGGGTCACCCGCTGGAGCAACAGCGCCTGCCGGGCTTCGCCGAGCAGGTTCGCGGTATCGTTCGAAGCCGAACCATCGACTCCCAACCCCACCGGAACACCCGCATCAACCATCGCCCTTACCGGGGCCACGCCCGAACCCAGGCGGCAGTTGGAGCCGGGACAATGTGCGACGCCGGTCTTGCTCCGCGCAAACAGATCGATCTCGCCGTGGTCGAGCTGAACGCAGTGCGCATGCCACACATCGGACCCGGTCCAGCCCAGTTCCTCGGCATATTGCCCCGGCCGGCAGCCGAACCGCTCGAGACTGAAGGCAACGTCATCGGCATCCTCGGCGAGGTGCGTATGCAGCATCACGCCCTTGTCGCGCGCCAGCAGCGCCGCATCGCGCATCAGTTCCCGGCTCACCGAAAACGGCGAACAAGGCGCCACGCCCACGCGCACCATCGCGCCATCTGCGGCATCGTGGAACCGGTCGATCACGCGGATGCAGTCGGCAAGAATCGCATCCTCGCGCTCGACGAGGCTGTCGGGCGGCAGCCCGCCTGCGCTCTCGCCCACGCTCATGCTCCCCCGTGTCGCGTGGAAGCGCACCCCGATCCCGGCGGCGGCATGGATGGTGTCGTCGAGCGTCACGCCATTGGGGAACAGGTAGAGATGGTCGCTGCTCAGCGAGCAGCCGGATAGCGCCAGTTCCGCCAGCCCCAACTGCGTCGCAGCGAACACGTCATCGGGCGTGTAGCGCGCCCAGACCGGATAGAGCCGCTTCAGCCAGCCGAACAGCGAAGCCTCGGTCGCCCCCGGCAAAGCGCGGGTCAGCGTCTGATACAAGTGGTGGTGCGTGTTGATCAGTCCCGGCGTCACCACGCAGCCGGCCGCTTCGACGATCTCGTCGGCATGGCCGGCCAGCGGCGCCAGTTCCGCCGTCGTGCCCACCGCGAGAACCACCCCATCGCGCAGCGCCACCGCACCGCCGGCAATTTCGCTGCCCGCATCGTCCATCGCGGCGACCACCGCCGCATTGCGGATCAGCGTCAGCGCCATGTCAGCTGCGCCCCGTCATTTCGGCGGGCTCGCTTCGTACTTGTCCCAGTGCGTGGTGATCTCGTCGACCACCTTTCCGCCCACCGCATAGAGGCTCTCGAGCGCCGCGGTCATCCCGGCATAACCCTGGTTCTCGCCGAGCAGATAGGGCGCGGGATCAATTCCCGGCGGCGGCATCGTGAAGTTGCTACCCGCGCGCAGCACCAGCACCCGGTCGCGGTCCGCCCTACCCACTTTGGTCAGGTATTCGATGGACTGGAACGTCCCTGTTTCCTCCATCGCGGAAGTCACGAACTCACCCTTCCCACGGGTCCAGAACTTCGTCCAATCGTTGGCCCACCGCGTCATCTTCGCGCCGTGCCAGAAGGTCATCGCGGCCAGATTGTCGCCCTTGAGCGCGAACGGCGGCTTCTGCGCATTGGGGTAGCCCCTGAAGGCCTTGCGCGCCTCGGCAATCCGCGCGTCGTCGGGCAGCGACATGCCCTTGGTCAGTGCAAAGGCCCAGTCCTGCAGCGCCGGATTGAGTTCGAACATCTCGCCATTGACCGGCTCCAGCGGCGTGGGGTCCATCGGGCCCTTGCTGTGGAGCGCAAAGTAGCCGCTCGTCCAATCCTTGGGAATTTCGCGCGCATCGATCTCGTGCGCGATGTCGCCGTCGATCACATAGCGCGCCCAGGCAGCCGAACCGACCGAGGCATCCTCGGGATCGATCCCGGCAATCCCGGCCACCAGCCAATACGCCTCGGACAGATCGAGCCGGTCATCAAGCCCCAGCGCCAGCGTGGCGGTCGCCGACTTGATCGAACCCATGCCGGTCACGATCGCCAGCACGCCTGTTTCAGGATCATAGGCGAGATTATGCCAACCTTGCGGGAACTCCAGCGTTTCGGTCAGGTGGCGGCGCTCTTTCCAGAGCTGGAATTCGCCCGGCTTGTCGCCGGTATCCTTGCCGATCTCGAACATGGTGACGACGACCACGCGCACCGGAAGCTTTGCCGCGCAGGGCCGGGCCGGAATGCAGGCCTTGACCGCCGAAAGCGTAGCGGCGTCTGCGACGGGCGCCGCTTTGGCAATTGTGGGAGCCAGCAAGGCGGCGGCAAAGCTTGCGAGAGGCGCAAGAAAGCGCATGGGTCGGATCACCCTGAAATCATGTCAGAGAAGGTGCGAGGGACGGCACCTGCCGCCCCTCGCCCATTGCGCCCGGTCAGAACTTGTAGACGACCGAGGCCTGCCAGTTGCGCGGACGCTCGGGCAGCGCGATCGTGCTGCCGAAGAGTTCCGTGAAGTTGGCGCGGAAGTACTTTGCATCCGTCGCGTTCTTCATGACCGCGCGGAACAGCCACCGGCCGGTGGTGTAAGACGCGCTGAGATCGACCAGCGTGTAGGCAGGGAGCCTGACAACCTGCGACTGACCCGAGAACACCGACGGCACATGCGTGATGCTGCCGGCGAACGCGAGGCCGTTGTCGAACGAGTAGGTCGCGGTCGCCGAGTAGAGATCCTCGGGGATACCGGCGCGGCGCGAAGCATTGCGGTTGGGGATCGGCACCAGACCGATCGGCTGACCGCCGAGGAAGAGCGCCGGATCAATGCCCTTCAGGTCCTCGATGCCGAAGAAGCTGAACAGCACGCCGCTGCCGATCGCGGTGAGGTTCTCGACCTTGGTCTTCGTGTAGTTGGCCGAGACAAGGAAGTGCTTGTCGACCGACCAGCGCAGTTCGGCCTCGATACCCCTGGTCTCGACCGCCTGGTTTGTCACGATGGCCTGCGCGTTCCGATCCACGCGGGTCTGCTTGTAGACCGAGACCGACGCGTAAAGCCGGTTGTTGAGCCACGAACCCTTGATGCCGCCTTCATAGAGCTTCGAAGCGCTGATGAACGCGCCCGACAGCGCATCACCTGCGGTGATCTCGGCGCCTTGCCCGGCGATGATCGTCGACTGGCGAGAGATGGTCGCATAGGGGATCAGACCAAGGGGCAGCTTGTAGTTCGCGCTGGCCGACCACGACCACCCGCCCTTCGAGGTGTCTGCCGAGCGCGCACCGCCTGGATTTTCAAGCTTGGAGGCCACATCTGTCGTGACAACCTTGACATGGTCGTAACGCGCGCCAAGCGTCAGATCGAGACCGAAGTTGAAGTCAAGGTTGGCGAGACCGGCAACACCATAGTCGGTGTAATGGCCCACATTATATCCGGTGTAGTTGCAGTCACACTCGGTCGACAGCAGGCGATCGGAAAGCGCGTTGTAGCCCTTGGTCAGATCGACGCGATTGAAGTATTCGTAGTTGAAGTCCTCGCCATGCTTGAAGTTCGTGTAGCGAATGGATGGCGAGAACTCGAGCGAGAACTTACCAACATCGTTCTTGAAAACCTTCGAGACGACGATGCGATCTTCAATCACATAAGAGTTGTGGAACTGCGAGAAGCCGTACTGATTCTCGTTCTCATTGCGGTAACCGTCGTAGAAGAACTGGTTCTTGATCTCGAAATCATTGCCAGCATCAAAGATAAGATCGAGGTAGGCTGTGTTGGCGATGTTGTTGAGCTTGTCGTCTTCTGCCGTCAGCGTATCGCGGCGGCTGAGCTTGGCAGTGCCGACATTCGAGAGGCGCATCGCCGGATTCGTGAAGCATGCCGCGGTGATCGACGAAGCAAACGGGTTGCCGCCGCAAGCGAAGCCGCCAAACGGGTTGAGGTTGGCAACACGCGCTTCGGCATGCGAGATTTGCCCGTCACCATTGGTGTCGAGCGGCTGCGCATCGCCGGTGATGTAGTTGCCGTTGTCGACGAGGTCCTGGGTCAGGCGGTTCCAGCCACCGTTCTGCTGGCCCTTGAAGTTGTGGTGCATGCCGCCGAACTCGAGGCGCAGATTGGGCGTGAGGTCGGTATCGAAGGCCGCCTGCAGGATCGTCTGGCGGGTCGACATGTTGCGATAGTAGCTGCCCGAGTCTTCAATCTGGGCGTAGAGGCTGTAGCCGAATTCCTGATTGCCGATCTTGCCCGGACCGCGCACCTGCGCGCTGAGCACGTTGCGGGCCCAGCTGCCGCTGGTGTACGAGAGCTGGCCCTCGGGGCTGTCGAGGAACTTGCCGCCGGCCGCACGCGCCGTCAGCGGCACGAAGTTGATGTAGCCGCCGGTCTTCGACGGACCATAGATCGGCGAAGCCGGCCCACGCACGATGTCGACGCGGTCGGACGCGCCGATCGGGGTCGGGTAGTTGCCGGGGTTGTCGAGGCGGCGGATACCGCGGAAGTAGACTTCGCCAGGGGTGCCGCGAATGTCGAGCGCGCCGCCGACGCCGAAGAACGAGTTGGTGAACACGCCCGGCGATTGCGAAACGAGGTCGTAGATTTCGGTGATGCCGAAGCGCTCGATCTGCTCCTTCGAGACGGTCGAGGCCGAGCGCGGGGTCTCGACGAGGTTCTTGTCGAAACCGAAGATCGAGCCGACGTCCTTGACCGGCAGCGCGTTCAGCGAGCCGACAACGACGATTTCTTCCTTCTTGGGCTCATCGGCTGCAGGCGCTTCCTGCGCGAAGGCGGGCGCGGTGAGCGCGGTGCAACCAAGCAGCGCCACAAGGCCTTTCATAAAGTGACGGGGCGCAGAAAACCGCGCTGAATTGTTCGGGTGAAGCATCGAATAGACCCCCTGGGACGCAAAAGGCGCACTGCCTTCACCTGCCGTGAAGGCTGCCATGCGCGTGGTTGAACCGCGCCTCTCCCGCAAACCACCGGGCATCTTCCCCGCCGTCATGCCGCTGTTCGCAGCATCCCCTCGGCCGGGCGCGCCCGCTTTTTTTATGACGCCACCGAAGCGGCAATTCGTATTACGCTCTTAAGACACCTTCTTTGCCCGCGCCAGACGCTCGGCCTCATACGTTGCAAATTGGTGTTCAAGATTGACTTGCAGCCGCGCCTTCTCGTTGCCCGCCAGATACTTGGCGCAAGAAGGTGTGGCAAAATCAGCACAGACGAGCACGGGCACCAGCTTGACCGGATCAGCCCATAGCGCCTCGCCGGGCACGAAGGAATACTGCAATCCTGCCCGCGCAATCTGCTTGAGCTCCGGATAGGTCAGTCCCTGTTCGCGCACCGCGCGGACATATTCGTTGGTCATGTCCGAGCGCAGGACGCCCTCGTCGTCAGTAGAAAGCACCACCGGGACACCATGCGCGCGATAGAGGTTCAGCGGATGATCCGCACCCTTCACGCCGAGGATCACTGCATTGCTGGTGAGGTTGATCTCGACTGCGATCCCCTCTTGCGCCATGCGCGCCATGGTGTCTTCGGCCTTGTCCTCGAAGGCGATGCCGGTGCCGTGACCGATCCGTCTCGCTCCCACCGCCACGGCCTGCGCGATATGGTCCTTGAGGTCGGCCGGCGGCACCTGACCCAGCGTCACTTCGCCGGCATGGAGCGTGAGCTTCACGCGCGGGTACTTCGCGGCAAGGAAGCGGATCATCGCCATGTGGAGCGCATAGTCACGCCGCGCCAGCCACGCGTCTTCAGGCATCACGATGTTGACGCCGACGTAGCGCGGATCGGCATGCGCCATCATGAAGCCCAGGACGAGCGAGCGGTAGACCTGCCGGGGCGGCAACGCCCGCAGCGCCTGGAACAGGTAGTGCACCGCGACGTTGCAGGCGGCTTCGGCAGCAGGCGTGCCGCAGGCCATGGCCTTGGCAGAAGCCGCCTCGTCAGCATCGAGTTCGGCCCTCGCCTTCGGAATCAGCGGGGCAAATTGCTTCGCTTCGCGAGCATAGACCGCCGACAGTTCAGCCTCTGCAATCGGTGCATCACCCGCCGCACGCACCACGGAAACCAGCGTCACCGTATTGTGATCCAGCTCGAGGTACGAAACGTTGTCCCCCGCTGCGATGCGCCGCGTGGCGGACAGCATCTGCGCGGTCTCACCACCCATTTTCCCGAAGCGATCGAACGAGCGGAAAAACTGGGTGTGGCCAGAGGCATCGTTCTGCCCCACTCCGCGCTGGAAGCCGCGCGTCGACATCGCGTCGATCAGGCGGTCCATGCCGAATTCGTTATTGGCGGCGAACGTCGCGATCGCGCGCTCGGCCGGGCACGGCGGCGGTTCCACGCTGAGACCCGTCCCGTCGACGCAGAAGCCTTTGGCCGCAGCCCAGGTCAGGTAATCCTCGGCATAGATCGCGCCGCCGAGGTGATTGTGGAGATCGCCGCCCTTGGGCATGCCGCGCAGCAGCACGCGCAGCGTCGGCGGGCTTTCGCGCGCAGCCTCGATGAGCTTGGCGACGGCGGCCTCGCGCGCCGTGTCGTTGAGGACAGGTTGGGCCAAGGCAGGCGCAGCAGACAGTCCCGCGCCGAGCGCGCAGCTTGTCGTTGCCAACCATCCCCCTGCCCAGCGACCCAACTCAAAACCCCGTTCTTTGCACTGCGCCATTTTTTGCACTGCAGCGTGACTATGGCCTTGACGTGTATCGCGCAAATGCAATGAATCGCGCAAGGTGTTGCGAAAATTAGGCAGGGTATAACGAGTGCCGGCATTCTCCCGTTTTCTGCGCTATTTCCTCGCGGTCGGCCGTCTCGGCTCGATCCGCAAGGCGGCGGACGAGCTCAATGTCTCGGCCTCCGCGATCGACCGGCAGATCCTCAACGTCGAGGCCGAAATCGGCATGCCGCTGTTCGAGCGCTTGCCCACCGGCCTGCGCCTTACCGCAGCGGGCGAGATCATGATGGCCGCCGGCGGACGCTGGCAGAAAAGCCTTGCCGAGGTGCGCGCGCAGATCGAGGACTTGCGCGGGCTCAAGCGCGGCCATGTCGAGATCGCGGTGATCGATGCGCTGGCCAAGGGCGTGATCCCCGCCGCAGTCCACGCCCTGCAGAGCCGCTACCCCGGCATCACCATCGAACTCAAGGTCGCATCCAACGATCAGGTGCGCCGCATGATTGCCTCGGGCGAAGTCGATTTCGGCGTGTTCTTCGGCCCGGAATCCTATCGTGACATCACGGTGCGCGCCTTCGTGGAAGTCCACCTCGGCTTCATCACGCCCGCCGGCCACCCCTTCGGCGAGCAGGCCGAGGCGCGGTTTTCCGCCTGCGTCGGTTCGCCCGTGGTGGTGCCTTCCAGCCCGCTGGCGGTCAACCAGCAGATCGCCGTGCTCGAAGGCACCACGCGGCTGACGCTGGAGCGCAAGGCGGCCAGCAACAACATCCAGATGATCACCAGCCTCGTGATGGAAGGTGTCGGCATCGGCATTCTCACCTCGCTCGACGTGGTGACCGAAGTGCGCGCAGGCCTGCTTTCGTTCACCCGCATTTCCGATCCAGTGCTGCGCCCGATGACGCTCGCGCTGTGCACTGCCTCTGCCCGCCCGCCGAGCTATGCCGCCGATATCGTGCTCGGCGAAATCCAGAGCGCCTTCGGTCTGCTGGCATGGCCCGGACCGAGCGCCAGCATTTCCGGTTGAAAACGCCCCCCTGGCGCAATTGCGGTCCGCGCGGTGAACCGGTAACGGCTCTGCTTTGCCGCCCGACAAACGGACCCGCCATGACCGAAGCTGCCGCTCCCGTGCTCAACTACATCGCTTACGAGGATTTTCTCAGCAGCGTGCGCAAGCTGTCGCGGCTCCTTTCCGAGGACAGCTGGAAGGCGGACTTCATCATCGGCATCGGCCGCGGCGGTCTCGTCCCCGCAGTCTACATCAGCCACGAACTGCAAGTTCCGATGCTTTCGATCGACCATTCATCGAAGGTTCCCGGCTTTGCCGACGAACTGCTCGGCAAAGTGGCGGACAAGTCCACCACCGGCACGCGCCTGCTCTTCGTCGATGACATCAACGACAGCGGCGGCACGATCGTCTACATCCGCAATCTACTTGCCGAAAACGGCTGCAATCCTGACAATTTGCGTTTCGCCGTGCTCAAGGACAACTGCCGCTCGAAGGCGCGCGTCGACTACACCGCCGAAGTGATCGACCGCGCCGAGGACAAGCGCTGGTTCGTCTTCCCGTGGGAAGCGGTGATGACTGCCGAAACGCTGGCCGAGGAAGCGCAGGCGGTGCCGGAGCGGCTGGGCGGCTAACCGCCGAACTTGAACCCGTTCATCACTGCCCACGTCAGCGCAGCGACCACCACGATCCCGGCCAATGCTGCGACTGGCGACCACTTCACGTCCGCCGTCGCCTCACCCTTCGCACGGTCGCGCTTGCCGGTGATCATCGGCCCGATCAGGTTTTGCGCATTGAGCACCTGATAATACCCGATGGCCAGCACATGCAGGCCGATCACCGCCAGCGCCGCCTTGAACACGCCTTCGTGCCATTCGGATGCCATGCGGCCCTGATCAAAACTCACCCAATCGGCCAGCGGCCCGGATTCGATCCCGTCGACATCGACCGCAAAGAGGCCTGCCAGCGTGATGGTGAGCACCACGGCGAGCAGCGCCACCACACTCCAACCGCCGAGCGGATTGTGCCCGTCAGATGGAGCTTCGGGATCGTGGGTCTTGAGGTAGGCCATTATCGCGCCCGGCCCCTTCAGAAACTGAGCAAAGCGCGCAGTGCGGCCACCGGCAAAGCCCCAGAAAATCCGGAACACGACCAGCGCGAAGATGGCGTATCCCGCTTGCCGGTGGCGATCCATGTCGTGGTTCTCGCCGCTCCACCAGGCGAAGAAGAACAGCGTAATCAGGCTCCAGTGGAACACCCGCACGAACGGGTCCCACACCTTTACGGTCTCGCTTTCGGTGCTCATCGGGCGCTTATTCCTCGGCGCGGAACTGCCGGTGGCAGGCCGCGCAGGTGCCGCCAACAACCTTGAACTGCGCCAGCACTGCTGCCGTATTCCCCGAACCCGCTATCCCGGCCAGCTTGTCTGCTTCAGCGACCAATTTGCCGGCAGCGGCATCGAAAGTGGGCTTCTGTGTCCAGATCGCAGGGAGCGCGTCGGTCTTCACACCGGAAGACGGCCCGGTCCCCGCCGGAAACAACCCGCCCTGCAGCCTTGCAGTGGCCGCCAAAGTGCGTGCCGCGGCCAGCAGCTTGGCCTTGTCCGCCCCGGCGCCAAGCTCGTCCTTGAGCGCCTTCATCGCGCCGCCCATTTTCTTGAAGTTCGCCTGCCGCGTCGCGATTGTCTCGGCGGGCGAAGCGGCGCTGGCAATCGCGCTGCCGGCAACCAGCGCGGCGGCGAGGGCGGTCAGGAGCATCGGTTTCGCTCGGGTCATCGGCTGCGGTCCTTCTTCAGTGCGAGAGCGCGAGGTTGGCAGGAGTCTTGTCCGGATAGACTTCATGGAATGCGGCCTGCACCGTGGCAAGCCCGTCTGAAAGGACCTGCAGCGCGGTCTTGCCCTTGGCGTTGGGCAGGTCCGCCTTGGCCCCGTGCGAGGCGAGCACGCGCAGCATCGCCGGAAGCTCGGTGAAGTAGGGACCACCCGCCAGCATGTGCAGCGCAGTCGTCTTGTCCTTGTCCGCCACATTGGCATCGCCGGCCAGCTCAATGGCGAGACCCAGTGCCGACGCATTGCGCCCCTGCGCGGCGGCCAGCACGAGGTTTACCCCAGCCCCATCGACAAAGTGCTCATTGGCCCCGGCGCGCACAAGTTGCCACATCACATCGGCCTGCCCGGCCCTCGCTGCCGCCATCAGCGCGGTCGTCGGCTGGACCGGTGGTGGCGGCAAGCCGAAATTGGCTTCGGTCACCCAGGTGATCTTCGAGGGACCGGACAGCGCATCGACTTCCGCCCCGCGCTCCAGCAGCGCCGCCACCAGCGCGCCTTGGCCCGCTGCCGCCGCCACATGCAAAGGGCGCCGCCCCTCGCGGTCGAGTTCGGCAACATCGCCGCCGCCAAGCCGCACGAGTTGCTCGGCCGCCGCCCAGTTCTTCTGGTAAAGCGCCATCTGCAGCGCGCTGGTGTTCTCCGGCCCGCGATGCCTGACGTCCGCCCCCGCCGCGATCAGTGCCGAGGCGACTTCGGCTTTCCCGCTCGCCAATGCGAAGAACAGCGGGGTGAAGCCATTCGGCGTCTCGCGGTTCACTTGCGCGCCTGCCGCCAGCAGCGCCGATACCGCTTCGAGCTTGCCCGCCGAAGCCGCCCACATCAGCGGCGTCTGCCCGCGCACATCGACGCTCTCGACCGCCGCGCCGCGCGCCATTAGCGCCCGCAGCGCGTCCGCATCGGAAAACCGCGAGCACATCGCAAGCGGCGTCACCGCATCGGCATTGGATTGATCGACGGGCGCGCCCGCCGCGACCAACGCCGCCACGATTGCGCTGTTGCCGCGCTCGCAGGCCAGCAGCAGCGGCGTCACGCCCAAGGTATCGGCCCGGTCGGTCTGGGCGCGCGCCTTGAGCAGGACGTCCACCAGCGCAGGGTCCTGCGTCTCGACCGCGCGGGCCAGCGGTGTCTCGCCATATTCGAACGCGGCATTGGCACTCGCACCATGCGCCAGCGCCGCCGCGAGTGCCGCCGGATCATCCTCGGCAATCGGGCGGGCGACATCCTCGACTCCGTGCGCCAATGCAGGCAGCGGCAAAAATGCCAGCAGCAGCGCCGCCAGCCTACGCACTGGCCAGCCCCGCCAGAGGACCGGTGCTGTCGCCAAACGTCGTGGCAGGCACATCGAGCAGGTTGAGCCCCGCCAGCAGCAGATTCGACATCGACGTGCCCTTGTCGAAGGCCAGATGGCGACCGCCCTTCACCAGCCCGCCCGCGACAATGACCGGCAGGTCCATGAAATCATGCTCGTTGGAATCGCCGAACGCGCTGCCGCGGATTACCAGCGTCGTATCGAGCAGCGATCCCGACCCGTCCTTGGCCTCCTTCAGCCGCTTCAGCGCATAGGCGAAGAATTCCATGTGGTAGCGGTTGATCTGCGCGAGCTTGGCCATCTTGTCGGCGTTCTTGCCGTGGTGGCTGAGCATGTGGTGCGAATCCGGCACGCCGATCTCGGGATACGTCCGGTTCGAGATTTCCCGGCCCAGCATGAAGGTCGCGACACGCGTCAGGTCAGCCTGCATGGCGAGGACCTGCAGATCGATCATCAGCCGCACGTGCTCGGCAAAGTCGGCCGGAATGCCCGAAGGCTGCGCGAAGTTGCCCGCTTCCGCCTGCGGCCCCGTCGCCGCGCGCTGGATGCGCTTTTCGATGGCGCGGGTCGCATCGAGGTACTCGTCGAGCTTGCGCTTGTCCTCCGCACCGAGCGCCTGCGAAAGCCGCGCCGCGTCCTCGCGCACGTAGTCGAGGATCGAGGCCTGCCGCCGCGCCTGGGCCAGCCGGCTGGCAGGATCGAGCGCCTCGCCGTCGCCGAACAGCCGCTCGAACACATCGCGCGGGTTTGCCATGACGGGCAGCGGCACGGTCGGCGTCAACCACGAGATGCCGTTGGTATAGGCGCACGAATAGTTGATGTCGCAGCTGCCCAGCAGGCTCGCCTGATCGATGCCCAGCTCGAGCGAAGGGATCGTTGTCGTCTCGCCCAGATGCGCCGCGAACACCTGATCCATCGACACCCCGCAGCGAATGTCCGGCCCCTCGGTCTGCCGGGCATGCGCGCCGGTCAGGAACGCCGGGCAGGAGCGGCCGTGCCCCGCCGGCCGGTCCCCGAACGCCGCCGCCTGCGGATGCCCCAGCCCGCTCACCACAATCATGTCGCTGCGGAACGGCTCCAGCGGCGCAAGGGTGGGCGGCAGGACATAGTCGGCACCCGCCGTGGCCGGGCGATAGGCGTCCATGGTCATGCCATTGGGCGTGTAGAACACTGAAAGCCGCTTGGGCCGCGCAGCCCCGTCCGCCGCGCGCGCCGCCGGGATCATCGCTTCCAGAAACGGCAGCGCCAGCGTGGTGCCAAGCCCGCGCAGCACGGTGCGGCGGCTGAGGGCGGGACGCTTCACGATCATCGGTGCGGTCTCCATCCGCTGGCGGCGAGTGCAACGGCCGTGGGCGGCGCAGGCACCCGGCGCAAGGTGAAGCTGGGGCTCATCACGATGCCCTTGATGATCGTCTGCACCCGCCAATCATCCTTGGCCGCATCGCGCGCGATGGCACGAACCGTTGGCATGTCCTGCGGCCCGAGGCCCCGGCCCAGCGCATAAGTCATCAGCCGCTCGGTGAAGGCGCGCGCAAACTCCTCGCGCCGGTCGAGAAGTATCTGCTGCAGCCCGGCAAAGCCCTTGAACGCGGTCCCGTCCGCCAGCACAGCGCCCGCATCGATCACCTGCCCGGCATCCTGCGTCCGCCATGCGCCGACCGCGTCGAAGTTTTCCAGCGCAAAGCCCAAGGGATCCATGCGCTGGTGGCAGGAAGCGCAGGCCGGGTTGGCGCGGTGCAATTCGAGCTGCTCGCGCGCGGTGAGCTTCTTTCCGTCATGCTCGGCCTTGAGCGCTGGCACATCGGCGGGCGGCGGCGGGGGCGGCGAGGCGAGCATATTGTCGAGGATCCACTTGCCGCGCTTCACCACCGAGGTGCGGTTGCCATAGCTGGTAACGGTGAGGATGCTCGCCTGCCCCAGCAATCCGCCGCGCGGCAGATCAGCGCCGAGCGCGACCTTGCGAAAGGCGGGACCGCGCACTCCCTCTATCCCGTAGTGCCGGGCCAGCCGCTCGTTGAGGAAGGTATAGTCGGCGCGGATGAAGTCGGTCACCGGACGGTTGGCCGAGAGCACATGGCTGAAGAACATCCGCGTCTCGGTCGCCATCGCACTGCGCAGGGGCACATCGAACTGCGGAAACTCGGTGATGTCCGGCCGCTGCTGGTCGAGATTGCGCAGATAGAGCCACTGGCCAGCAAAGTTCTCGGTCAGCGCTTCGGCGCGCTTGTCGGCTAGCATGCGCGCGATTTCGGCAGCGAGCACCACCGGCAGATGCAGCTTGCCCTGCCCGGCCAGTGCTAGCAGCCGGTCATCGGGGATCGAACTCCACAGGAATAGCGAGAGGCGCGTCGCAAGATCGTAGTCCGATAGCCGCGCCACGCTGCCTGCAGGCCCGGCCGCCGGCGTTTCCACAGCAAACAGGAAGCGCGGCGAGACCAGCAGCGCCTCGATCCCCGCCTCGACGCCGCTCTCGAACCCGCCCGCAGCGCGCTCGTCGGCATAGATCTCGAGCAGCGGCGCCAGTTCCGCCTCGCTGACCGGCCCGCGCCAAGCCCGCCTGGCAAGGCCGCCAAGGATGCGCTTGGCGCAGGGCGCTTCCTCGACCGTACGCTTCGGATGGCACACGAAGACCGCCTTGCGGCTCGCAAGGTCCGCATTCCCGCCCGCATCGAACGGCCCCGCCACATCGAGCTGGAGCACGTCGCGCGGAAAATTGTGCTGCGAATAGCGCGGATGGACGCGGAACGAAGGCACCGTCATCGTCCCCGCACGCTGGCCGTCCACCCACACATCAAGCGGCAGGTCCACGGGCTTTTCGAGCGGTAGCGGCACATAATCGGTGGTGTTGCGGACGGTTTGCACCGCCTCGTCCGGCCAGGTCTGCCGCCGGAACGAGACGGCCACGCTGTGCACCCCCGCCTTCATCGGCACCCGCAGCGCATAGCGATCCTCCGGCAGGCGGTCGCTTTCGTTGTTGGTGTTGGAATTGAGCCAGACGGCGACGTCATAGGCCCCGTCCCACCGCGCGGTGTAGCGCACCGCCGTGCCGCCGCGCGAACCCAGCGGCAGGTCCGTTGCGGCCCGCTCGTTGAACGCCGGAATGCCCGAGTTCATCACCGAACCGTCCTTGGCCACTTGCCAGGTCGTCACGAAATCGCGCTTCGGCACCAGCCCTGTCGCCTGCCGAGCCGCCTTGCCCGCCACGGCGACATAGCGCTCCATCAAGGTGGGCGAGACGCTCAGCACGTCGGCGATATTGTCAAAGCCGAAGCCCGAATTGTCAGGCGGCAGCGCGGCCGCGAAATCACCTTCGACGCCGAGCAGATCGCGCACCGCATTGGCATATTCGCGCCGGTTCAGGCGCCGCACCGGTGCAGCGCCCGGGTCTGGATGCGCCATGACATACTGCGCGCGGCCCTCATCGAGCCACGAAACGAAATCGGCGCGCAAGGCGGGATCGGGCTGCTTCTTCGAATGCGGCGGCATCTCGCCCGCTGCCACCCGGCGGAGGATCTTCTCCCACGCCTCGGCATTGCGGCCTTCCGCGACGTCGCTCGCCTTCAGCCCCTCGACCGAAAGCCCCGCGACATGATCAAAATCGTTGTGGCAGCGCGAGCAATAGTCCGCGAGCATCGGCTCGACCAGCGCGGCCCGCCGCTCGCCCAGCGAAGGCCCGGATTCGGGAACGGAGGTCGTCGTGACCGGATCGTCGGCAGCGGCGTAAAGGCACGAGGCGGAGACCAGCGCGCTCAGCGCCAGCAAGCCGCGTCCAAAGGAAATCCGCCGCAAAACCTCGACCAAATGTCTGCCCCTGACCTGTCCTGCCGCGCTTGCTTACACCAGCGTGACAGCATGGCCACTGCCCTATTGACCGCAGTGCAGCACGTCCATTGCCATAAACCGGACAGGGGGTCGCGATTTATCGCTTGGGGCCCGACTGCGGCTGCAAGCGATGCCGCCAAACCATTTTCCTACATCGATCCTTGCCGCTATCTGGTCCGGCGTCCCTCCATCCCCGAAAGGACGCTTATGACCCCTACTGCTGCACTGCGCCGCTATGTCGCGCTGGCCCGCCCGACTTTCCTCTATGTGATGTATGCGATGATCCTCTGGGCAATTCCGCTTGGCTTGCTGGCCGCGGTGCGCCCCGCCGCCGCCCGCTCGATGACCGATGCGATGACGGCCTACTTCACTGGCCTGCCTCAGCCGCTCTATGCGCTCTTCGGCGCGGCCTACCTCGGCTACACGGCAGCGCGGCAGTATGGCAAAGCGCGGGGCACGGATCACTGAAAAGCACCCGCTTGGTTAGTTTCGGGTAATCTTTACCTGCTAAGACGATGCGCAACATGGACGCACACCGCCACAATCCTGCCCATCGGCCCGCAGTTCGCCGCCTTGCCCTCGTCAGCGCCACTGCGGTGCTGTCGGTCCTGCTCGGCGGCTGCGAAGACCGCGTGAGCGCGCTCGAAGAGCGCATGACCGCTGTCGAAGCGAAAGCCGAGGCGGCGGAAAAGAAGGCCAAGGCTGCCGAATCGCTTGCTGCAACCAACCAGCCGCCGGCGATCTCGCAGCCCGAACCGGTGGTGCAGACCAACGACAATCCGGACGGCGAAGACCCCAATGCGTCTATTGATGATGGCGGTGAGCCCGGAGCACCGCCGCCCATGGCGGACAACGGCAAGGGTTGAATTCGCGCGGGCTTGCGCAGGCAGGCCCACGCTCTATCAGGGCTGGAACAAGCGTTCTTGCCTCCGCGGAGCCCGCCATGCCCCAGACCGTGTTTGTCCTCAACGGCCCCAATCTCAACCTGCTCGGCACGCGCGAGCCGGAGATCTACGGCTCGGCCACGCTCGACGATATTGCCGGGATGCTGGAGGACCGAGCGCGCGAACTCGGGCTCGAGATCGATCTCAGGCAGTCGAACCACGAGGGTCATCTTATTGATTGGCTTCACGAAGCGCAGGCCACAGGTGCCAAGGCCGTGTTGCTCAATGCCGGCGCCTTCACGCACACCAGCATCGCGCTCCATGATGCGATCAAGGCGATCCGCACGCCGGTGATCGAGGTCCACCTTTCCAACCCGCACACGCGCGAGGCGTTCCGCCACAAGTCCTATGTCGGCATGGCCGCCAAGGCGACAATCGCGGGCTTCGGCCCTCTCAGCTACCTCCTCGCGCTCGAAGGCGCGCACAAGCTTTGAGACCTCGGCCCGAAGGGGCCAGATCGGGCTTTTCCACGCCGCGCTTGCGGGTTTTCCTTGCCACTGCGAAGCGCGGCGGGCATGGAACCCGCTTTGATTGGGCACACCCGCGAGGACAATAAAATGGGGCATGACCACGGCGACGAGAGCGCCCAAAACGCCGACAAGGCTATGGCCATCGACAGCGCACTCGTGCGCGAACTGGCCGAACTCCTTTCCGATACCGGCCTGACCGAGATCGAAGTTGAGGACGGCAAGCGCAAGATCCGCGTCGCGCGCACCGTGACCGCCGCGCCGGTGGCGACTTATGCACCAGCGCCGGTCGCCGCGCCGGCTCCGGCGCCCGCCGCCGCGCCTGCCGCTGCTGCTGAAGCTCCCGCCGCCGAAACGCACACCAATGCGCTGCGCTCGCCGATGGTCGGCACCGCCTATCTTACCCCCGAACCGGGCGCCGCGCCGTTCATTTCGGTGGGCTCCACGGTCAAGGCGGGTGACACGCTGCTCATCGTCGAGGCGATGAAGGTGATGAACCCGATCACCGCGCCCACCGGCGGCAAGATCACCGCGATCCTGGTCGAGAACGCGCAGCCGGTCGAATTCGACCAGCCGCTCGTCGTCATCGCCTGAGGACGCGCCTCCCATGGCCATTTCCCGACTGCTGATCGCCAACCGCGGCGAGATCGCGCTGCGCATCCACCGCGCCGCGCACGAAATGGGGATCGAGACGGTCGCGGTGCACTCCACCGCCGATGCCGACGCGATGCACGTGCGCCTGGCCGACCATGCCGTCTGCATTGGCCCGCCGGCCGCGAAGGACAGCTATCTCAACATGGCCGCGATCATCTCCGCGGCCGAGATCACCCATGCCGACGCGATCCATCCCGGCTACGGCTTCCTTTCGGAAAACGCCAAGTTCGCCGATATCGTCGAGGCGCACGACATCACGTGGATCGGGCCCAAGCCCGAGCATATCCGCACGATGGGCGACAAGATCGAAGCCAAGCGCACCGCCGGCGCGCTCGGCCTGCCGCTCGTGCCGGGCTCGGACGGCGCGGTCTCGGATATCAAGGAAGCCAAGGAAATCGCCGAGGCCGCCGGCTATCCGGTGATCATCAAGGCGGCTTCGGGCGGCGGCGGTCGCGGCATGAAGGTCTGCAACAGCCCCGACCAGCTCGAGACGCTGATGCAGCAGGCCGGCAGCGAGGCGAAGGCCGCGTTCGGCGATGCCACCGTCTATATCGAGAAGTACCTCGGCAATCCGCGCCACATCGAATTCCAGGTCTTCGGCGACGGCAACGGCAATGCCATCCATCTGGGTGAGCGCGACTGCTCGCTCCAGCGCCGCCACCAGAAGGTGCTCGAAGAAGCCCCCTCGCCCGTCATCTCGGCCGAAGAACGCAATCGCATGGGCGGCATCGTCGCCAAGGCCATGGCCGACATGGGCTATCGCGGCGCGGGCACGATCGAGTTCCTTTGGGAAAACGGCGAGTTCTACTTCATCGAGATGAACACCCGCCTGCAGGTGGAACATCCCGTCACCGAAGCGATCACCGGCGTCGACCTCGTGCGCGAACAGATCCGCATCGCCGACGGCAAGCCGCTTTCGGTCAAGCAGGAAGAGATCGAGTTCAAGGGCCACGCGATCGAGTGTCGCATCAACGCGGAAGACCCGTTCACCTTCGCCCCCTCGCCCGGCCTCGTCACCAGCTATCACGCGGCAGGCGGCATGCACGTGCGCGTCGATTCCGGGCTCTATGCGGGTTACAAGATCCCGCCTTACTACGACTCCATGATCGCCAAGCTCATCGTCTCGGGCCGCACCCGCGAAGGCTGCATCATGCGCCTGAAGCGCGCGCTGGAGGAAATGGTCATCGGCGGTGTCAAGACCTCGATTCCCTTGCACCAGAAGCTCCTGAGCGACCCCCACTTCCTCGATGGGGACTACTCGATCAAGTATCTGGAGCAGTGGCTTTCGGAGCAGGGGTGACAACCTAGGTCCTCCCCATTTTCACGAAGTGCAAATGGGGAGGTGGCAGCCCGCAGGGCTGACGGAGGGGTAATCAACGCCTGCAATAGCGCACAATCGCCTCCGCAACATCCTCCGGCGACCGCAACACTTCCGCCGCCGCTATCCGCACCACCTCGATCCCGAGCGCTCTCATCGCTTCATCGCGATCTTGGTCCCGCGCAGGCCGATCCCCCATATGATGCGCAATGCCATCAATCTCGAACGCCACCTTGGCCGCAGCGCAATAGAAATCCAGCACCCACTCACCAACCGGATGCTGCCGCCTGATCTTCACCTCATCCGGCTGAAGCCGCAAATGCCGCCACAGCAGCGTCTCCGGCAAACTCGGCTCTGCGCGCAGCTTGCGCGCCAAGGGTACGTTGCGCGGTTGTCTCGACCTCGGCAAGAAACCCCTCCGTCATTGGCTGCGCCAATGCCACCTCCCCGTTTGTGCTGCGCAAAACAGGGAGGACCTGAAGGAGAAACATCCGATATGGCAAGGTCCGCCCCATTTTTGCCGCAGGCACAAATGGGGAGGTGGCCCGCCGCAGGCGGGTCGGAGGGGGAAACCGCCAGCAAAAGCCGAGTCCGGCATCCCAGCAGGCCCCCTAGAAATCGCAAACTACCAAGGAGTACCCGCATTTACCGGACATGGCAGTCCAGGATTATCATAAAACTTTCTGTAGTCCTCGATGAGTTGTTTTGCCTTGGAGCTAGTTTCACCAGACGAATGCTTCGCCTTGTATTTCATCATAAAATTGTCCAAGGCAGCGAGGCACGCAGATGTTTCTTGCAGTCGTGCTTGAAGGATACGTATATTTTTTTCCTTTTCGGCAATACGCGCTTCAATCTGGCGAGTTTCTGCTTCTGTTCTGCGGCTTTTCTCTTTGAGTCGGCGAGTATCCTCCCTCATCAATTCAATGCCGCGCTCAAGATCAGCTTGAGTAACATGACCTGAAGATGGCGCCCCCTGATCGCTACCTGCATCAGCTGCTAGGCTTGGCGATGCTGAGGCATCCAATCGGCTAGCCCGTGCGGCAATATGACCAGGCGCCCCATAACCCTGCGTAAAGGCCGCAAGATCATCCAAGTTCTCTTGAGATAAGACCGGATCGGTTCCAATTGAGGCCAAATACACCAGACTTATCTGGGTCAAGATGTTCAGCACCGAAACCTCCAAGATCAGCATCAGGCAAGCACAAGACTGCTGCTAATGCATACGAAGGCCTCGGCGTTTCGGCTAGCCCCTAAACCCGCCCCTCGATCGCATCCCAGATCATCCCCGCCGTATCGGTCCCGTTGAACCGGTCGATCGCCACGATCCCCGTCGGCGAAGTCACGTTGATTTCGGTCAGCCACTTGCCGCCGATCACGTCGATGCCGACGAAGATCAGCCCCAGCCGCTTCAGCTCCGGCCCCAGCGCGGCGCAGATTTCCTGTTCTTCCGGGGTCAGCTCGGTCTTCTCGGCATAGCCGCCCACCGCAAGGTTGGAGCGGAACTCGCCCTCGCCGGGCTTGCGGTTGATCGCGCCCGCGACTTCGCCGTCCACCAGCACGATGCGCTTGTCGCCCTTGGCCACGTCGGGAAGGAAGGCCTGCACCATGTGCGGTTCGGGCCAGGTCTGGTTGAACACTTCGAGCAGCGCGCCGAGGTTCTCGCCCTCTTCCGAAACGCGGAAGATCGCCTTGCCGCCGTTGCCGTGGATCGGCTTCACCACAATCGCGCCGTGCCGCTTCTGGAACGCGCGCACCTCTTCCACTGACCGCGTGACCAGCGTCGGCGGCATGAAGCGCCGGTAATCGAGCACCATCACCTTCTCGGGCGCATTCCTCACGCTGCGCGGGTTGTTCACCACCAGCGTCTCGCCCTCGATCCGCTCGAGCAGGTGCGTCGCGGTGATGTAGCCCATGTGGAACGGCGGATCCTGGCGCATCAGCACGACATCCACATCGCGCCCCAGATCGAGCCGCCGCGCCTCGCCCGCCTGGTAGTGATCGCCCGCCACATGCTGCACCGTCACCGGCACACAGCGCGCGATCAGCCGGTCGTTCTCGTCGAGCGAAAGCGCGCCGACGTCGTAGTGATAGACCTCATGCCCCCGCGCCTGCGCCGCCAGCATCAGCGCGAAGGTGGAATCGCCGTTGATATTGATCGAATGCAGCGGGTCCATCTGGACGGCAACGCGAAGGGTCATGGGCTCGAAAATCCTCTGGACGCGACGAACTTACACTTACCCCGCTCACCCTGAGCTTGTCGAAGGGTGCTGGCTGGGCCGTCGCGGTTGATGCTTCGACAAGCTCAGCATGAGCGGTGTTTCTTTATCCAGACAGAACCGAAGGGCCAACCTAAGGCTGCCAGACGTTGGCCATGTGGCGCGGCCAGTGTCCCGGCGCAAGGAGGATCACATCGATCTGCACATCATCGCCCGGCTTGGCAAAGCGCGGCACCAAGGCTTCCGCCGCCCGCGCCACGCGCCGCAACCGCCTTGCATCGATAGCCTCATCCAGCGCTCTGGCAGTGGCGCGCCACTTTACCTCGACAAAGGCGACGGTGCGGCCCTTGCGCGCGACGATATCCACCTCGCCCGCCCCGATCCGCTGGCGTCTGGCGAGAATGCGCCAGCCCGTCAGCCAGAGGTACCACGCCGCAAGGCTCTCCCCGCGCCGCCCCTGCCGTTCGGCTTCCGCCCTGCTCACCCCTTCAATTCCATCAGCCGCGCATAGAGCGTCTTGCGATCAAGCCCGTGCTTCTTGGCAACCAGACCCGCCGCTTTCGACGCGGGCATCTCCGCCACCGCCGCGAGCAGTTCAGCATCGACATCCGCTTCGCCCGGCTTCTCCGGTGCGCCGGGAGGCCCCGCCAGCAGCACGATTTCACCCTTGGGCGGATGCGCGGTGTAGTATGCCGCCAGTTCCGCTGCGCTGCCCGTCCGGCACTCCTCGTGCAGCTTCGTCAGCTCGCGCGCCACCGCGATCTCGCGCCCCGGCATCAGGCGCATCATGGCCTCGAGCGAAGCCACCAGCCGCGGCCCGGTCTCGTAGAACACCAGCGTCGCCGGCACCGCCGCCAGCTCTGCCAGCACGTCCCCGCGCGCCTTGTCCTTGCTCGGCAGGAACCCGGCGAACAGGAACCGGTCGGTCGGCAGGCCCGCCAAAGTCAACGCCGCCAGCAGCGCGCTCGCGCCGGGGATCGTCGTCACCGCAATGCCGCGCGCCCGCGCCTCGCGCACCAGGCGGTAGCCGGGGTCCGAAATCAGCGGCGTGCCCGCATCGGAGACCAGCGCCACGGCCACGCGTGTCATCTCGCCCAGCAGCGCCTCGCGCGCCGCATCGCTCGCGTGATCATCGTAGCGGTGCAGCGGGCGCTTGATTCCAAGGTGGTGCAAGAGTTTGCCGGTCACCCGCGTATCCTCGCAGGCTATCACAGCGCAGCGTGAAAGTACGTCGATTGCCCGCCGCGTGACGTCACCGAGATTGCCAATCGGGGTCGCAACTATATAGAGACCGGGGTCAAGTAGGGGCGCATCCATAGGCGTACCCATGGACCGGCTACCAGGGAGCGGCAAGCCAATGATGTTCGGAAGCGGTGGGGCAGCACTCGGGCGCCTCCGGCATTTAGTGGTCTGCGCAGGGATCGCACTCCTCGCGGGTTGCGCTGTCATCCCCAAACCGACCGAGGCGCCGCCGCCGCCAAAGCCCGCTGAAGTGACGCCCGACGCCAACGTTCTGCCGACCGACGCGGACCGCCACCGCGTAGCGCTGCTCGTGCCGATGAGCGGGCCGAACGCTCCCGTCGGGCAGGCTATCGCCAATGCGACGACGATGGCGCTGCTAGATACCAATGCCGACAACGTGCGCATCACGACCTACGACACCGCGCTCGGCGCGGGCCTTGCCGCCAACAAGGCGATCCTCGATGGCAACCGCCTGATCCTCGGCCCGCTGCTGGCGGACGAAGTGGTCGCGGTCGCCAGCGTCGCGCGGCCCGCCAAGGTGCCGATGATCACCTATTCGAACGACGCCAACGTTGCGGACCGCGATGTCTTCGTGCTTGGCCAGGTCCCGTCGCAGGCGATCACCCGCGTCGTCGGCTACGCGCAGGAGAAGGGCATCAAGTCGATCGGCGCGATTATCCCGACCGGCGCCTACGGCCAGCGTGTGTCCACAGCGCTGATGGTCGCGGCCCGTTCACGCGGGATCACGGTGACCTCGGTCGAGAGCTATGACCGTTCGAACACCTCGGTCTCCAGCGCGGTCCGCCGCGTGCTGACGAAGGGCCCGGTCGGCGCGCTGCTGATCGGTGACAGCGGCCGCATCGCACTCATGGCCGCGCCGGCCGCCAATGGCACGAAGCTGCTCGGCACCGAGCTGTGGAACGGCGACGCCGCGATCGCCAAGAGCCCCGCGATGCGCGGCGCGTGGTTCGCCGCCGTTTCGGACAAGCGCTTCGGCCAGTTCGAGCAGTCTTACCGCACCCGCTTCGGCGCCGCGCCCTCGCGGCTGGCGACGCTCGGCTACGATTCCGTACTGCTCACGCTCAACGTCGCGCGGACGTGGAAGCCGGGCACGCTGTTCCCGACCGCGAAGCTCTACGCGCGCGACGGTTTCATCGGGCTAGACGGCGTGTTCCGCTTCGATCCCAACGGTGTCGCCGAACGCGCGATGGAAGTGCGCGAGGTGGGCGCAGGCACTTTCGTGACCGCAAGCCCGGCCCCGGCGAAGTTCAATCCCTGACCCCGCAAAACCGGGGATATTCCCGGATAAGCACCATCCCCCCATTGCTCCGGGAATCGGGCGTGTTCTATAGCCGTTCCCATGTCCGATGACCTGTTCGACAAGCTGCCGGGCCGAAGCCCCGAGGAAACCTACGACGGTTCCGCGATCGAGGTGTTGGAGGGGCTGGAGCCCGTCCGCCGCCGCCCGGGCATGTACATCGGCGGTATCGACGAACGCGCGCTGCACCACCTCGCCGCCGAAGTGCTCGACAACGCGATGGACGAGGCCGTTGCCGGCCATGCCAACCGCATCGAGGTCACGCTCGAGGAAGGCCCGGACGGCACCGCGGGCAAGATCACGATCACCGACAACGGCCGCGGCATGCCGGTGGATGAGCACCCGAAGTATCCGGGCAAGTCCGCGCTCGAAGTCATCCTCACCATGCTCCACTCGGGCGGCAAGTTCTCGGGCAAGGCTTACGCCACCTCGGGCGGCCTCCACGGCGTCGGCATCTCGGTGGTCAACGCGCTTTCGGTGCTGACCCGTATCGAAGTGGCGCGCAACAAGGAACTCTACGCGCAGGAATTCTCGCGCGGGCTTCCCACCACGAAGCTGGAACGCATCGGAGCGGCGCCCAACCGGCGCGGAACCAGCGTCACTTTCATCCCGGACGGCGAAATCTTCGGTGAGGACGCGCGCTTCAAGCCCGCGCGCCTGTTCCGGCTCGTCCGCTCGAAGGCCTACCTCTTTGCTGGCGTCGAAATCCGCTGGAAGTGCGCGCCCTCGCTCATCGCGGGGACGGACATTCCCACCGAGGCGGTGTTCCAGTTTCCCGGTGGCCTCGGCGATCACCTCGCCGAACAAGTCGCGGGCCGCGAATGCGTCACCTCCGTTCCATTCACCGGGCGGCAGGACTTCCCGGCCGGGCCGAACGGCGAGGAAATGGGCCGCGCCGAGTGGGCGATCGCCTGGCCGCTGTGGTCGGATGGTTCCTACAGCTGGTACTGCAACACCATCCCGACGCCCGATGGCGGCACCCACGAGGCGGGCCTGCGCGCCGCGCTCACCAAGGGCATCCGCGCGTTCGGCGAACTCGTCGGCCAGAAGAAGGCCAAAGACATCGCGCCCGAGGACATGCTGACAGGCAGCGAGATCATGCTTTCGGTGTTCATCCGCGATCCCCAGTTCCAGAGCCAGACCAAGGACCGCCTGACCAGCCCCGAAGCGGCGCGCCTCGTCGAAACCGCGATGCGCGATCACTTCGACCACTTCCTTTCGGACAATCTCGAGCGCGGCAAGGCACTCCTCGGCGCAGTCCTCGAGCGCATGGACGAGCGCCTGCGCCGCAAGGCAGAGCGCGAGGTCAAGCGCAAGACCGCCACCAACGCGCGCAAGCTGCGCCTCCCCGGCAAGCTCACCGATTGCAGCGGCGAGGGTGACGGCGAGACCGAGCTGTTCATCGTCGAAGGCGATTCCGCCGGCGGCAGCGCCAAGCACGCGCGCGACCGCAAGACACAGGCGATCCTCCCCATCCGCGGTAAGATCCTCAACGTCGCCAGCGCCAGCGCCGACAAGATCCGCGCCAACGCCGAAATCGCCGATCTCGCGCTCGCCTTGGGTTGCGGCCTGCGCAAGGACTGCAACCCCGATGCGCTGCGCTATGACCGGATCATCATCATGACCGACGCCGACGTCGACGGCGCGCATATCGCCACCTTGCTGATGACGTTCTTCTTCCAGGAAATGCCCGAAATCGTTCGGCGCGGGCACCTCTATCTCGCCCAGCCCCCGCTCTACCGCCTCACCAGCGGCGCCACTTCGGTCTACGCCAAGGACGACGCGCACCGCGCCGAGCTCGAAGCCACAAAATTCAAGGGCAAGAAAGTCGAAGTCGGCCGCTTCAAGGGCCTCGGCGAAATGAACCCGCAGCAGTTGCGCGAGACTACGATGAGCCCCGCCAGCCGCAGCCTCATCCGCATCACCCTGCCCCCCGAATACGAAGGCCGCGCCGCCGTCAAAGACCTCGTCGACCGCCTCATGGGCCGCGATCCCGCCCAGCGCTTCATGTTCATCCAGAACCGCGCGGGCGAACTCGATCCGGAACTGATCGACGCCTGAGCCGCGCCTTCCCTTCAGTCCATTTTAACCGCGCAGTCCGGGTTTCACCCTAGTCCCGGTCCAACGCCTTTACAGTCCGCACCGGATAAGAACCGTGCCGATATCCGCCCCGCAGTCCCGCGCGGCGGCAGAAACGGGCTCACTCGGCATGAATTATCTCAGGAACGCTCCGATCGGACGCAAGCTCGCGGTGATGTTCGCGGTGCTTTCGCTGGTCATCGTCGCTGCGATCGGCACCATGGTCTGGCGCATGGGCGCGATGCGCGCCGCTGAAGTAGAAGTCGCGGAGGATCACGTCCCCCAGGCGCTTGCGGCAGACAAGATCAACATCGCCATGGCCGAGTTCGAGAACGCGCTGCGGGCGCATCTGCTCGCAGCAGACGAGTACGAACGCTCCGACGCCGAGAAAGTCATCGCCGCGAACCAGAAGATCATCAGCACCCAGACAGCCGCGTTCGAGGCGACCGACCTCGACGACAAGGAAAAGGGCTATCTGAAGGCATTCAAGGCCGGCTGGCAGCAGATGAGCCAGGATACCACGCAGATCATCCAGCTCTCCAGCGAGGGCCGTACCGCCGAGGCACTGGCACGCCTCGCCACCTCGTCCGAACCGGTCGAGGCCACCGCCAAGTCGCTTGCCGATCTTGCCGAATACCAGAAGCACCACATCGAGGTGGCCGTCCAGCAGTCCCAAACGGGCTACATGCTTGCCCTGTGGACCGGAGTCCTCACCGCCCTGGCGCTGCTCGCCACGCTCGGCGGCATCTACCTGATGATGGTGCGCCTCGTCGCCCGCCCGGTCGGCCAGATCACCCACGCGATCCAGGACCTTGCCGATGGCCGCCTCGATGGCACGCTCGTCATCAGCGAGACGCAAGACGAGGTCGGCGCGCTGGGCCGGGCGATGCGCGGCCTGCAAGCGCAGCTCGCCCGCGCCGAGGCGAGCAAGGCCGAACAGGTCGAGCTCATCGTCAGCACGCTCGGCACTGCGCTGGCGAAGTTCAAGGAGGGCGATCTCGCCGCCCGTGTCACCGCCGCGCTGGAAGGGCCCTTCGCCCGCCTAAAGACCGACTTCAACGCGATGGCGAGCGAACTCGAGCAGGTCATCGGCTCGGTCGCAGGCACGGCCAGCAGCGTCCAGACCGGCTCGACCGAAATCCGCGCCGCGTCCGACGATCTTGCCAGCCGCACCGAGCAGCAGGCCGCCAGCCTCGAATCCGCCGCCAATGCCATGCGTGAAGTGACCGCCAAGGTCGAACAGAGCGCCAGCAATGCCGGTGCCGTGCGCGAGACGATCGTGCGCGCCACCAATCGGGCCAATGCGGGCGGCGAAGTCGTCAAGCGGGCCGTCGACGCGATGGATTCGATTGTCGACAGCTCGAAGCAGATCACCCAGATCATCGACCTCATCGACGGCATCGCCTTCCAGACCAACCTGCTTGCGCTCAATGCCGGGGTCGAGGCGGCCCGCGCCGGCGAGGCTGGCCGGGGCTTCGCGGTGGTCGCCAACGAAGTCCGCGCCCTCGCCCAGCGCTCGGCCGAAGCTGCGCGCGACATCAAGGGCCTGATCAGCGGCAGCGCGCAGCATGTCGAGATGGGCGTCCACCTTGTCGGCGAGACCGGCGAAGCGCTCGATGCGATCATCACCCAGGTCGCCGAGATCGGCGCGCTGGTCGAGGGCATCGCCACTGCCGCGGTCGATCAGGCGGCGAGCATTTCCAAGGTCAACGTGACCATGGGCGAGCTTGACCGCATGACCCAGCAGAACGCCGCGATGGTCGAGGAAAGCGCGGCTGCCTCGCGCAATCTCTCGGGTCAGGCGGCGAACCTCGCCAATCTCGTTTCGCGCTTCCGGGGCACCGGGATCGCCGCTTCGGCGAGCAGCTTCAACGCTCCGCTGGCCGCGCGGCCCGCACCTGCCCCCGCGCCGCTGGCCCCGCGTCCGCTTCCGGCAGCCGCGCCCGCCCCGGTCCACGGCAACCTCGCGCTCGAACTCGACGAGGACAACTGGTCGGAGTTCTGAGAACCCGCTTGGCCCTGCGTCTTGTGCGACGGCGCGGGGCCTTGGCCGGCCGGGATCAGTCCTGGCCGGCCGTCCCGTCTCCGGCTTTCGCCGCCTTGAAATCGAAGCGGATGCGCACCCAGGTGCCGAGCTGCGCCTTGCCGTCGATGCGCGGCGGGCGAACGAGGAACTGCCAGGCTGCCTGCCGCAGCGCGCGCGCGAGGCCCGATCCGCGCGGGCTCTCGTCTACCTCGCGGCAATCCTCGACATGATAGCGCTCGACCGTGCGGCAGATGATCATCGCCCAGTCGCCCGACGATCCGCCCCGCGCCGCACTCATGTAGGGCGAAAGTTCGGCCCGCGTCGGCTCGCGGTACCATTCTGCATTGTAGACCCGCGCGCCGCCGGGACCATCGCCGGTGCCTTCGGCATTGCCTCCACCGCCCGCTGATGCGCCATTTGATCCGCTGCTGCCGCCCGCTGGCTTGATCTTGCTGATATCGGCCTTGGCGATGTCCTCGCGGCTCAGCTTGATGAAGCCCGGCGGCCATTCGACCTGATTCTTGCTGGGAATCTCGACGCGCGGCGGCAGCTTGGGCGGCGGGGTGGTTACCGTCTGCACCTGCGGCTGCTGCTTCACATCCTGCTTGGGCGCGGCCTTGGCCTTGTCCTTTTCGGCAGAGGGCGGCGCAATGTTGATCGCCACCAGTTGCCCGCCCGCATCGCCGCCGCCGCCGGCAACGTTGCTCATGATGATCAGCACGAAGACGAGGAACACCCCGACCAGCACTGCCAGCACGAACGACACAACCCGGTCGCGGCGCGACGGAGCGTAGCGCGCGGCGCTGGCGACGGGAGTGGATGCCATGGCGCACCGCCTACACGCGCGGTGCAAGAGCGGCAACCGGCCCACTTGTAACCAAGTGTCGCTTCCCCGCGTGTGTGTGGCGTTTCAGCCCACTTGCCAGCCCCGCCCGCACCGCTTATCCCTTAAGCAACCGGTTAAGAAATTCGAGGATGTCCATGCGTTTTGAAGGCACCAGCAACTATGTCGCCACCGATGATCTCAAGGTGGCGGTCAACGCGGCCGTGCTGCTGCGCCGCCCCCTGCTGGTGAAGGGCGAACCCGGCACCGGCAAGACCGTCCTCGCGCATGAAATCGCCAAGGCCGTCGGCGCGCCGCTGATCGAGTGGAACGTCAAGTCCACCACCAAGGCGCAGCAGGGCCTCTATGAATACGACGCGGTCGCCCGCCTGCGCGATGGCCAGCTCGGCGATCCGCGCGTGCACGACATCTCGAACTACATCCGCAAGGGCAAGCTGTGGGAGGCCTTCACTTCGCCGCAGCTCCCCGTCCTGCTCATCGACGAGATCGACAAGGCCGACATCGAGTTCCCGAACGACCTCCTGCAGGAGCTCGACCGGATGAGCTTCGACGTCTACGAAACGCACGAGACGATCGCCGCCAAGGAGCGCCCGATCGTCGTCATCACCTCGAACAACGAGAAGGAACTGCCCGACGCGTTCCTGCGCCGCTGCTTCTTCCACTACATCAAGTTCCCCGACCGGGCGACGATGCAGTCGATCATCGACGTCCACTTCCCCGGCATCCAGAAGACGCTTGTCGCCAAGGCAATGGACATCTTCTATGAGGTCCGCGAAGTCCCCGGCCTCAAGAAGAAGCCCAGCACCTCGGAACTGCTCGACTGGCTCAAGCTCCTCCTCAACGAGGACATGCCGCTCGACGTCCTCCAGAACCGCGATCCCACCAAGGCGATCCCGCCCTTGCACGGCGCGCTCCTCAAGAACGAACAGGACGTGATGCTGTTCGAACGCCTCGCCTTCATGGCGCGGCGTCCCTCGAATTAACCTCCTTCCCGTTCGTGTCGAGCGAAGTCGAGACACCATGCGCAGCGCCGGGTGTCTCGACTTCCGGCCCATCGGGCCGGAAGTTTATCCCGAGCAAAGTCGAGGGGCTCGACACGAACGGTGGTTGAGCTAAAGCGTCGGGGTCATTTCACACTTTCTGCGTTGATTATGCAGCGCGGCTTCGCCGCTATCGCAACCCCTTTGCGCCTCCGCGCCTCCGCGCGAAACAATCAATCCTGCGCTCTCAATCCCGCGGTCCGAGCTGCTCCAACTCCACTTCGGCATACATCTGCTTGACCGCCGGGCGCGCCTTGATCTGGTCGATCCAGCGCACCAGCCCCGGCGTCTTCTCCTTGTTCACCAGTTCGGCAAAGCCCACCTGCATGCCGTTGGCGATGGCGAAGTTGCAGATGTCCGCCAGCGTGTACTGCCCCGGCACCAACCATTCGTGCTCGCGCAGATGCGCATCGAGCCGCTCGACCGAGTAGGCGATCTTGCGCATCTCCTCGTCGAGCATGTCCTGCGGAAAGCCTTCGCGCGCCCGCCGCCACTTCACCTGCTGCTCGACCACCGGAATGGCCTTCACCTTCTCCTCGAACTCTGCGTCCGAAAGGCCCTTGACCATGTTGCCGACATAGCGGTGCCAGCCGATGGTCGAGACGCACCAGCAGAAGTACTCGTCCACCCACTTCGTCCACACCCGCATCTGCGCGCGGCCGTATGACGTATCCGGCCGCAGCTTGACCTCGGTCGGGTACTCGTCTTCCAGATACTCGCAGATCACCGTGCTCTCGGTGATCACATGCTCGCCATCGACGAGAGCAGGCACTTGCCCTCGCGGGTTGATCGCCTTGAACCAGTCGGTATGGTGCTCGAACTTGGCAGGATCGAGCCGGTTCTTCTCGAACGGCAGCCCCTTCTCAAAGAGCGTGAGCAGCGGCTTCATCGAGTTGGCAGCAGGGCCGAAACTGTAGAGCTTGAGCATGGTTATGGGTGTCCTCTCCGTTTGCCCGCAGCCTACAAATTGTAAGTAAGACTAACAATCCCCAAAGTGAGGGAGACACTGATGGCTTATACCGGATCCTGCGCCTGCGGTGCCGTCACCGCGACCATCGCGGCAGACGCACCCGTGGCGGTGCGCCAGTGCTGGTGCCGCCAGTGCCAGCAGGTCGCTGGCGGCGCGGCGACCAACAACGCCATTTTCCCGACCGAAAGCGTCGTCTTCACCGGCGAACTCGCCACGCATTCCTACGTCGCGGCCAGCGGTAACACCCTCACCCACTCCTACTGCCCCAAGTGCGGCACGCCCGTCATGGCCCAGACCAGCGCGCGCCCGCATTTCCGCACCATGCGCCTCGGCTTTCTCACCCCCGGTCATGGCCTTGCCCCTGCCGCTGCGATCTGGACGAGCGATGCTCCGCCGTGGGCCATGATCGACCCGGCGCTCGAACAATTCGCAGCCCAGCCACCCGCGCCGCCGCCACCCACTTCGTAACACTTGCCCCCGCGCCGCATTCGCCTTAATCATCCGGTTAAGACCGGTCGTCCCATAAACCGATCCGTTCGTGTCGAGCGAAGTCGAGACACCAAGCGCGGTGCATGTGTCTCGACTTCGCTCGACACGAACGGATCTTGGGCGCAATTTGTTAGGCGGCAGGTCAAAGACGCGATCGAGGCCCCATCCATGTTCTTCAACTTCATCGACGAGCTGCGCGCCGCCGGCATCCAGGCCAGCTTCAAGGAGCATCTCGTCCTCCTCGAAGCGCTCGACAAGGACGTCATCGAACAGACGCCCGAGGCCTTCTACTACCTCAGCCGCGCCACCTTCGTGAAGGACGAGGGCCTGCTCGACCGCTTCGACCAGGTGTTCAACAAGGTTTTCAAGGGCCTCCTCACCGACTACGGCCAGCGCCCGGTCGATATTCCGGAAGACTGGCTCCGCGCCGTCGCCGAGAAGTTCCTCACCGAAAAGGAGATGGAGAAGATCAAGTCCCTCGGCTCGTGGGAGGAGATCATGGAGACGCTCAAACAGCGGCTCGAGGAACAGAAAGAGCGCCACGAAGGCGGCAGCAAGTGGATCGGCACCGGCGGCACCAGCCCGTTCGGCAATGGCGGCTACAACCCGGAAGGCGTGCGCATCGGCGGCGAAGGCGGCCAGAAGCGCGCGATCAAGGTCTGGGAAAAGCGCGAGTTCGCCAATCTCGACAACACCAAGGAACTCGGCACCCGCAATATCAAGATCGCGTTGCGCCGCCTGCGCCGGTTCGCACGCGAGGGTCATGCCGACGAGCTGGACCTTCCCGGCACGATCGAAGGCACCGCCAAGCAGGGCTGGCTCGATATCCGCATGCGGCCCGAGCGGCGCAATGCTGTGAAATTGCTGCTGTTTCTCGATGTCGGCGGCTCGATGGACCCGTTCATCAAGCTGGTGGAAGAGCTGTTCAGCGCCGCCACGGCGGAATTCAAGAACATGGAGTTCTTCTACTTCCACAACTGCCTCTACGAAGGCGTGTGGAAGGACAACCGCCGCCGCTGGTCTGAACGCACCAACACCTGGGACATCCTCCACAAGTACGGCCACGACTACAAGATCGTGTTCGTCGGCGATGCCGCGATGAGCCCCTACGAGATCAGCCACCCCGGCGGCTCGGTCGAGCATTTCAACGAGGAAGCCGGCGCGATCTGGCTCCACCGCGTGGCGCAGACCTATCCTGCCACCGTCTGGCTCAATCCCGTGCCCGAGAAGCAGTGGAACTATTCGCAGTCGACCAAGATGATCAAGGACCTCGTCGGCGGCTCGATGTTCCCGCTGACGCTGGAAGGGCTCGATGGGGCGATGCGCGAGCTGACGCGCAAGAAGCATTAGGAGGACCCCCTCCGTCTCGCATCGCGAGCCACCTCCCCCATTTGCGTCTACGACGAAAATGGGGGAGGGATTGGGTCCTCCCCATTTTTGCGGAGCACAAATGGGGAGGTGGCTCGCGAAGCGAGACGGAGGGGTATTCTGCCGGACTTGATCCTCCCCCTGACAAGCGTACAACCGCAAAAAACAACGGAGAGGACGCCCAAGATGTCCGACAACGAAATCCTGAACGTCCGCCGCACCGGCACCCGCGTCGATCTCACGCTCAACCGCCCGAACCAGTACAACGCGCTCAGCGAGGACCTGCTCGCTGCCTTGAAGGCCGAGTTGACCAGCCTCGCGGGCGACCAGTCGATCAGCTGCGTCGTCCTCTCCGGCGCCGGCAAAGCCTTCTGCGCCGGGCATGACCTGCGCCAAATGCACGGGCACAACGAGCGCCTGGGCCGGCTCGACTACTACCGCACCCTCTTCGCCGCCTGCGCCGATGTGATGGAAGCCATCGTCGCGCTCCCCGTCCCCGTCATCGCCCGCGTCCATGGCATCGCGACCGCCGCCGGCTGCCAGCTCGTCGGCGCCTGCGATCTCGCCATCGCCAGCCAGGACGCGCGCTTTGCCGTCTCGGGCATCAATGTCGGCCTGTTCTGCTCCACACCTGCCGTCGCGCTTACCCGCAACGTGCCGGCCAAGCCTGCGTTCGAGATGCTGGTGACGGGCGAATTCATCAGTGCGCAAACCGCCGAGAGCTGGGGCCTCATCAACCACGCGGTTCCGGCGGGCCAGCTCGATGCGGAAATCGACACGCTCGTCGCCACCATCGCCGCCAAGAGCCCCGACGCGATCCGCCGCGGCAAGGCCCTGTTCTACGCCCAGCGCGAAGTCCACCGCGCCGAAGCCTATGCCCTCGCCGCCGAAGTCATGGCGCAGAACATGATGGACGAGAACACGTCGGAAGGGATCGAAGCGTTTCTGGAGAAGCGTGCGCCGGTCTGGCGGTGAAAACCCCTCCGACCTGCCTGCGGCAGGCCACCTCCCCATTTGTCCCTGCGGGAAAAATGGGGAGGAAAGAAGAGAGCCCCGTCTTTCTTCCCTCTCCATTTTTGCGAAGCACAAATGGGGAGGTGGCTCGCGAAGCGAGACGGAGGGGTACTTCCTCCTACCCCACCTGCACGCCCTTCCAGAAGGCCACCCGACCCTTGATCTCGTTCGCAGCAGGCTTCGGCTCGGCATAATACCAGGCGGCGTTGAGGTTCTCTTCGCCGCCAACCACCAGCGAATAGTAGTTCGCCGTCCCCTTCCAAGGGCAGACTGTCGTGGTCGCGCTCGGTCGCAATACAGTCGGATCGATCGAATCCAGCGGGAAATAGTGGTTGCCTTCGACCACTACCGTATCATCGCTCCTCGCGATAACCACGCCTTTCCACCGTGCCTCGACCATGCGCCCAAGCCCTCCGATTGCACAACAATAAACGGAGTGTGACAGAATATATACGAGACTACTACTGACTAATGGAATCTGTATCCCAAGCTATCGCCGCGCTCGACTGGAATGCCCTGTCGCAAAGCCTCGACACCCTCGGCTACGCGCTCACACCGCGCCTGCTCGATGCAGACGCCTGCGCCGCACTCGCTGCGCTCTATGCGCAGGACCGGCGCTTCCGCTCCACCGTCACCATGGCCCGCCACGGCTTCGGCAAGGGCGAGTACCGCTACTTCGCCTACCCGTTGCCCGATACGGTGCAGGCGCTGCGGGCCGCGCTCTACCCGCCGCTCGCGCGCATCGCCAACCAGTGGTCGGAGCGCCTCGGCCTGTCAGACATCTGGCCTGACAACCACGCTGCGCTGATCGATCGCTGCCACGCCTTCGGCCAGCCCCGCCCAACCCCGCTGCTGCTGCGCTACCGCGCGGGCGACTACAACTGCCTGCACCAGGACCTCTACGGGCCGATCCACTTCCCATTGCAGGCGGTCGTCATGCTGAGCGCGGAAGACAGCTTCACCGGCGGCGCGCTGACCCTGGTCGAAAACCGCCCGCGGATGCAGAGCCGCGTCGAAGTCGTGCCCATCCGCCAGGGCCAGATCGCCATCGTCCCGGTCCGCGACAAACCGCGCATGGCCTCAGGCGGCTGGTCGAAGTCCGCCATGCGCCACGGGGTAAGCACTGTGCTTTCAGGCGAGCGCCAGACGCTGGGGATCATTTTCCACGATGCCGGATAGCCGGAGAGACCTCCAAACTGGGCCAGGATCGCGTGGCGGCAGATCGATACGCATGGTATCCTGGGAGTCGGAAAGGACCGTGCCATGCGACCCTGGTCTCGCGAATGGATTGAAAGAACAATCAGAAAGCTGATTATGTGTTGCTCCCTGTCGCTGCTGGCGCTCTGGGTTGGCGGTCGCGCAGGTTTCTTTCCGTTCTCAAAGGATGCTTTGGCAGGGCTTCAAGCTAGCTGGCTCGTATTGTTCTGGATCGATTTGCTGTTGAGAATACGCGCTCGCAGGCTGGGCGAAGCCGATCCCGCTCTGGATGAGCCGTCGCCTGCTGTCATCTTGACGATCCTCATCGTGCTCACCGGTGTAGCTGGCGTCTATGCCGCCAGCCATGGCGGTCCCGAAGCGAGCAGCAACGTGCCTTATCTGATTGCTGTCGGCACTGTTCTGCTTGCCTCACTTGGCTACACCCTCGCCGCCAAGCACAGGGACCAAATCGGCGAGGCCAGGTTCAAGTCGTCCACCAAGGGGGACTGAACGCCAGCGCGCCCAAAACCGCTACCGCGACTCTGTTGTGCCTCAATACAGCAAATACGCCGCCCGCACCTCGCGCCAGGCCGCCTCGTCCGGCCCCGCCAGCGCCTCAAGATCGGCAGCCGTGCTTGCCTGATCATCCACCCACTGCCGCAGCCCCGGCCCGCCGTTGATCACATCGATCGCCAGCTTATCAGTGACATACTCATAGGGGAAATCGCGCCAAAGCGGATAATCGGGATAAAGCCGCCGGATCGCCTTGAACGCCAGCGCCTGCAGCCGCCACGGCCGGAACGCATGGTGGTCGTAGAACGCCCCCTCTGCATGGACCATCAGCGCATTGCACAGCTTGCCGACATGCTTGTGGAACGTCGGTTCAAACCAGCATTCGCGCAAAGCACAGCCCTCCAGCCATTCGGGGGCAAAGGCCCGCATTTCTGCCAGCACCGCCTTGGCATCCACATCCGGCGCGCCGAACAGCACTTCGAGCGGCCGCGTCGTGCCGCGCCCTTCCGATACCGTCGCGCCCTCGATCATCACCGTGCCGGCATAGGCCCGCGCCATGTTGAGGCTCGCCGCATTGGGCGAGGGATTGATCCAGATGCGGTTCAGCGGCCATCCAAATCCGGGGCCTTCCGGCTCCCAGCCCTCCATCGCCACCACGCGGTAATCCACATCGAGCTTGAAGTGGTCCACAAACCAGCGGCCCATCTCGCCCAAGGTCATCCCATGCCGCATCGGCATCGGCCCCGCGCCGACGAAGCTCTCCCAGCCGGGCAGAAGCGTTGTGCCTTCGACCGGGCGCCCAGCAGGGTTAGGCCGGTCGAGCACCCAGACCGCCTTGCCGGTGCCGCTCGCCGCCTCGAGCAAGTAAAGCAGCGTGGTCACGAAGGTATAGATCCGGCAGCCAAGGTCCTGCAGGTCGAACAGGAACACATCTGCGCTGTCCATCATCCGCGCGGTGGGACGCCGCACTTCGCCATAGAGGCTGAACACCGGGATCCCGAGCGCCGGGTCGATGAAATCCTCGGTCTCGACCATGTTGTCCTGCTTGTCGCCGCGCAGGCCATGCTGCGGCCCGAAAGCAGCGGTGAGCGTGATCCCGGGGCAGGCCGCCAGGGCGTCCAGCGAATGGACCAGCCCCTCCGTCACCGAAGCGGGATGGGCGACGAGGGCCACGCGCTTGCCCTCCAGCGGAGCACGCAGCGCCGGGTCGGCGAGCAGGCGATCGATACCGAATTTCATGGGCGAAGCGGTGCCGCAAGCCGCCCGGCGAAGCAAGCCGGATGATGGAAGTCCGGCCTCTCCGGCGGATGCGCGATGGCCCAGTACGACTTGTGCCCGCCCTCCTCCTCGATCACTGCCGTCAGACCATAGTCCCAAGGCAGCGGCGGCAGCGCGCTTGCCGGTATCGCGGCATCGAAGATCAGCACCGATTGGCCGCGCCGGGGCGTGCAGACCGGCGCGCGCTCCATCGCCCGCTCGGCCATGCCGGCGCGGTAGCCGGTGAAATCATAGGCAGCCCAGCGTTCGGACGAGGAAAGATTGAACTCCGCATACCCCTCCCCGTCCTTCACGAAGAGCTCGAAGCACGTCGTCTGCCACAGCCCGTCCGTCCGGGCCCGTCCGGCAAACGGCGGCAGGACCAGTTCCTGCGCCCCTTCCACCTTCCAACGCATTGTGAGCCAGTTGCCGTCCAACGACAGGATGCGCGCGGCAACGCCCGTCACAAGTCTGGCCGGAAATGCCGGATGCGCGGTCAGGTCGAACGTTTCCAAGCCCCGAACTTTCGTGCTAGGCGCCGCGCCATCATGACGCAGTACACCTCTTCTCTTCTCCGCCTGCTCAGCGAGCGCGGCTATATCCACCAGCTCACCGATGCCGAAGGCCTCGATGCGCTTGCGGCGAAGCAGATCGTGCCGGGCTATATCGGCTTCGACGCGACCGCGCCATCGCTGCACATCGGCAGCCTTGTGCAGATCATGATGCTGCGCCGCCTGCAGCAGACCGGGCACAAGCCGGTCGTGCTCATGGGTGGCGGCACCACGCGGATCGGCGACCCGACCGGGCGCGACGAGAGCCGCAAGATGCTGTCGGACCAGACCATCGAGGACAACATTGCCTCGATCCGCCAGGTCTTCGCCCGCCTGCTGACATTCGGCGATGGGCCGACCGATGCAGTCATGGTCAACAACCATGATTGGCTGGGCAAGCTCGGCTATATCGAGCTGCTGCAGGAAGTCGGCACGCACTTCACCGTCAATCGCATGCTCACTTTTGATTCGGTGAAGCTGCGGCTCGACCGCGAGCAGCCGATGACGTTCCTCGAATTCAACTACATGATCCTGCAGGGCTACGATTTCCGCCATCTTGCGCTGCATGACGGCGTGCGGCTGCAGATGGGCGGCTCGGACCAGTGGGGCAATATCGTCAACGGCATCGAGCTCGCCCGCCGCAAGGACGGGAACGAGGTCTACGGCCTTACCACCCCGCTGCTGACCACGGCAGACGGCGCGAAGATGGGCAAGACGGCCGCCGGTGCTGTCTGGCTCAATGAAGATGCGCTGCCCGCGTGGGACTTCTGGCAGTATTGGCGCAATGTCGACGACCGCGATGTCGGCCGGTTCCTGCGCCTGTTTACCGATCTCCCGCTCGACGAGATCGCCCGCCTCGAATCGCTCGGCGGGAGCGAGATCAACGCGGCCAAGGTCGTGCTGGCGAACGAAGTCACCAAGCTCGTTCGCGGGGCCGAAGCGGCGGCGGCAGCGGAAGCGACAGCAGCGGCCACCTTCGCGGGTGGCGGCGTCGGGCAGGACCTGCCCTCGCTGGACGTTGCGGCGGACAGCGTTGGCCTGATCGACGCGCTGATCGGCCTCGGTTTCGCAGCCAGCCGGGGCGAGGCCAAGCGCCTGATCGCCGGTGGCGGCGCGCGCGTGGAAGGCGAGGCGGTGACCGACGAAGCACATGTCATCACGCTCGGCGGCGGCGAAGTCCGTGTTTCCTCCGGCAAGAAGAAACACGGCGTCCTGCGCCCCGCCTGACGGCAAAGACCAGCCGTTAACCGGCAAGTCCTTGCCGTAAAGCGGCAGAACGGTGCCGGGCTTTTACGAAATATCAGCCAATTGTCGCCAAAGCTCTGGTGCTTGCCCAGCACTAGGAGGACCCATGGCCAGCGGCGCACAGCTTTCCGTCACCGATCAGCGGCTTTCTACCCGCCATCCGGTCGACTTGCCTCTGATCGGCGAACACCGCCGTTTGGGCGACGTGATGCTGCATGTCATCAACATCTCGACCACCGGATTCATGGTGAAGGGCGAAGTCGCGCTGCAGCGGGGCGAACGAATCACCATCCGCTTGCATCACATCGGCCGGATCGAGGCGTTCCTTGTCTGGAGCGACGGCACCCGCGCCGGATTCCAGTTCGAGCGCATCATCCGGGGTGACGATTTCCTCATGATGATCAAGTCGTTGCAACCCAATCCGAGGCTCCACCGCAGCCGTTGATGCAATGCAGCAACGGCCATGCGGCAAAGCGGCATTCTCTGTCGATTTGCTCTTGTGATATTATATCATCACGCTAATGCAGCGCCCGACAGTCCATAACGGGTGCATTCGATGTCCATGTCCAAGATCCTTGCCGGCACAGCTTTCGGCGCGCTGGCGCTTGCTTCCATCACCCCCGCCATGGCCGCGACCGATGACTCGGCCGGTGGCGCGCCGCAGCAGGCCTCGACCCACGAACACGGCGGCGAGGTCAACACCGGACAGCCCGACGATGCCGGGCACACGCCCATTGTCGTCACCGGCCGCCTGATCTCGGGCGACCGCGACTCAATCGTCGCGCCGGTGGTCATCAACGGCGACGAACTCGCCCGCCACGCCGCCGCGCAGATCGGTACCTTGCTGGCCCACCTGCCCGGCGTTTCCACCACCGGCTTCGCCCCCGGCGCCTCGCGGCCTGTCCTGCGCGGCTTCGATGGCCCGCGCGTGCAGATCCTGACCGACGGTATCGGCTCGCTCGACGCGTCTTCGGTCTCTGTCGACCACGGCGTCGCCATCGACTCGCTCAATGTCGAACAGATCGATGTGCTCCACGGACCGGCTGTGCTGCTCTACGCCGCTGACCCGGCGGGCGGCGCCGTCAACGCGCTCGAGCGGCGCATCCCGCGGCGCATGCCGGACAAGCCGATCAGTGCCGAAGCGGTTGCCGGTTATGGCAGCGCGGCCGATTCGGTGAACCTTGCCGGCACGGTCGACGTGGCGCTCGCGCCGCGTCTGGCCGCCCACTTCGATGCGTCCTACAACCGCGCGAGCGATGTGAGGATCGGCGGCAATGTGGTGTCCGACGCGCTGCGCACCCGGTCGCTCGCCGAAGCAGCCGATCTGGCCGCCGGCGGTGATCAGGACGCGGCGGATATCCTCACGTCGCAAGTGAATGCGCGCGGACGCCTCGCCAATTCGTGGGCGCGCGGCACCACCGTCAGTGGCGGCCTCGCGTTCATCGACAGCGACGGCTCGCTGGGTATCGCCGTGCAGCGCCTGACCAGCGACTACGGCATCCCGCTCCGCCCCTCGACCGATCCCGAAGCCGTCTCGATCGCACTCCGTCAGACCCGCGTCGACCTTCACGGCAGCGTCAATCTTGGCGGGTTCTTCGATCGCCTCGATTTCCGTGGCTCGTTCGGCGACTATACTCACGCCGAAATCGTCGGCGGCGAGGCCGAGGCGCGCTTCTACAACAAAGGCATCGAATCGCGGCTGACCCTCACCCAGGCCAAGCGCGGCGGCTGGCGCGGCGAAAGCGGCATCCAGTTCGGCACCCGCAATTTCCGCATCGACGGCGAGCCGCTGGTCCCCAATTCGGTCACCGAGCGATTTGCCGTCTTCACACGGCAGCAGCTCAGCCTCGGCACGTTCGATCTCGAAGGCAGCGGCCGCTTCGAACACGTCAGCATCGTGCCCAAGGAAGCGCAGAGCCGCAGCTTCAATCTCTTCGCCGCCGGCGCCGGTTTCGCCTGGCATCCGGTCGAAAGCCTGACGGTGAGCCTCTCGGCAACCCACGGCGAGCGCGCACCGAGCCCTGAGGAACTGTACATCAACGGGGTGCACGAGGCGACGCAGTCCTACGAGCAGGGCAATCCCGCGTTCCGGATCGAACGCAGCAACACGCTCGAGATCGGGCTGCGCTACCACAGCGACCGCTTCGCCGGTGCCGTGACCGCCTATGCCACCAACTTCGACAACTTCATTGCCCCCGTGCCGACCGGAACCCGGATCGAGGACGTGCCCGCCTTCCAGTTCATCCAGGGCGACGCCCGGTTCCGCGGTATCGAAGCGGAAGGCGCATGGAAGGCTATCCGCTGGGCCGATGGCAGTGCGCTCTCGGTCGAAGGCGCGGTCGACTACGTCCATGCCAAGATCATCGATGTCGGGCCAGCCCCCCGCATCCCGCCCCTGCGCCTGCGCGGTGGCCTGAGCTACGAAGCCGAGCGGTTTGGCGCGAATGTGGAGGCGGTCTACAACGCCCGGCAGGACCGCGTCGCCTCCAACGAGAACCCGGTCGGCGCCTTCACCCTGCTCAACGCCAGCGTCACCTGGCGGCCCGGCGGCAAGAACAGTCCGGCCTCCTTCATCCTCTCCGGTGACAACCTGCTCGATGTCAATGGCCGCCTTGCCACATCGGAGACGCGCGACTTCGTTCCGATCGCCGGTCGCAATGTGCGGATCACGCTCTCACTGAAGATTTAAACCGCGCCTTAGTTTTGCTTGCTTGGCAAGGGCGCGCCGCGCTGCCATTCGGACGGCGTGACCTTGCCAGCAGACGAACCGCGCTCGCCGCTCGACATCCCGGACTACCGCCGCTTCTGGCTGGCGCGGTTCCTGTCGGTCTTTGCCACGACCGGGATGGTGGTGGTGCTGGGCTACCAGCTCTACGACGTGGCGCGCAGCCAATATGGCATGAGCATCGGCACGGCGGCGTTTCAGCTGGGCCTGCTCGGCTTGGCGCAGTTCCTGCCCGTGCTGCTACTGACCCCGGTGGCGGGCCTGATTGCTGACCGGTACGACCGGCGGATCGTCGCGGGCTCCGCCGTCGGGATCGACATGGTCGTCGCGCTTGTGCTGATGCTGGCGACCATTGCGGGCCACCTCAATCTGCCGCTGCTCTTCGCGCTCGGCGCGCTGCACGGCACCGCGCGCGTGTTCATCGGGCCTGCCATGGCCTCGATCGCCCCCAATGTCGTGCCCGTCCGCCTGATGCCGCGCGCGGTGGCGATCAATTCGATGGCGTGGCAGACCGGTTCGGTCGGTGGCCCGGCGATTGCCGGCCTGCTCTTCGCACAGGCCCCCGCGCTGCCCTATGCCATTTCGACCCTGCTGCTGGGCCTTGCCACGATCTCGGTTTTCCGCATCCGTCCCCTCCCCCCGCCAGACGAGAACAAGCGCGCGCATCCGCTGTCGCAGATCGTCGGCGGGCTGACCTTCGTGTGGTATGACCGCTTCCTGTTCGGCTGCGTCACGCTCGATCTCTTTGCCGTTCTGCTCGGCGGCGCGACGGCGCTGCTGCCGGTCTATGCCCGCGATATCCTGATGATCGGCGGGCATCACGTCGGCGCAAACGGCCTTGGCATCATGCGCGCGGCACCGGGTGCTGGCGCGGTCGTGGTCGCGCTGCTGCTGGCGCGGAGGCCCATCGAAAGCAGGGTCGGCGCGAAGATGCTGCTCGCGGTTGCCATCTACGGCGCGGCGACCATCGGCTTCGGCTTGAGCCGCGACTACTTCTTCTCGCTCCTCATGCTGGCCTCGCTCGGTGCGGCGGACATGGTCTCGGTGTTCATCCGCAACACGCTGGTCCAGCTGCACACGCCTGACGGCGTGCGCGGCCGTGTCTCGGCGATTTCGGGCCTTGCGATCTCGGCCTCGAACGAACTGGGCGAGATGCAGTCCGGCGTGGCGGCAGCGCTGCTGGGCGCAACCGGCGCGGTTGTATTCGGCGGCGTCGGTGCGATAGTCATTACCGCGTTGTGGGCGGTCTGGTTCCCCGAGCTCAGGCTGGTCCGCACGTTTGCAGACAAGACACTTCACCAGAAGGAGCATGCGACATGAAGGCGGCCAATATCCTCGCCACCATCGGCAATACCCCGCACATTCGCCTCTCCCGCCTGTTTCCCGACCACGAGGTATGGGTGAAGAGCGAACGCACCAATCCCGGCGGCTCGATCAAGGACCGCATCGCCCTCGCGATGATCGAGGCGGCGGAGGCTGACGGCAGCCTCCAGCCCGGCGGCACCATCGTCGAGCCGACTTCGGGCAACACCGGCATCGGCCTTGCCATGGTCGCGGCGGTCAAGGGCTACAAGCTGATCCTCGTCATGCCCGAATCGATGTCGATCGAGCGGCGGCGGCTGATGCTCGCCTATGGCGCGACCTTCGACCTGACCCCGCGCGAAAAGGGCATGAAGGGCGCCATCGCCCGCGCACTGGAGATCGTCGACGAGACGCCGGGCGCATGGATGCCCGCGCAGTTCGACAACCCGGCCAACGTCGCCGTCCATGTGCGCACGACTGCAGCGGAAATCCTCGCCGACTTCGCCGATGTCCCCATCGACGCGCTGATCACCGGCGTGGGCACCGGCGGGCACCTCACCGGCTGCGCCGAGATGCTCAAGGGCCACTGGCCGACGATGAAGGCGTGGGCGGTCGAACCGACGCTCTCGCCGGTTATCTCCGGCGGCCAACCCGCGCCGCATCCGATCCAGGGCATCGGCGCCGGGTTCATCCCGGGCAACCTCCACACCCAGGCCATCGACGGCGCGATCCAGGTCGATCCGGTGGACGCCAAGGAATGGGCCCGCCGCGCCGCGCGTGAGGAAGGCATGCTCGTCGGCATCAGTTCGGGCGCAACGCTCGCCGCCATCGCCCAGAAGCTGCCCGACCTGGCCGCCGGCAGCCGCATCCTCGGCTTCAACTACGATACCGGCGAGCGCTATCTCTCGGTGCCCGACTTCCTGCCGGAGTAGGCCCGTTGGAACATCTGGCCTATCAGGATGGTGATACCCGGCTGACGGGGTGGCTTGCCCGCCCCGTCGGAACTCCGCGCGGCGCGGTGCTTGTCCTGCCCACGATCATGAACCCCAACGAGCCGATGGCGCGCCGCGCGCAGATGCTGGCCGATGCTGGCTTCCTCGCGCTGGTCGCCGATTTCTACGGCGAGCCGGTACGCGATTTCGAGCATTCGATGGCGCTGGCAGGCGTACTCCGAGCCTCGGTCGATGGTTACCGTGCGCGGCTGCGGGCGGCGCTGGATACGCTGACCGGGCTACCGGAAGCGCAAGGCCTCAAGGCCGCCGCCATCGGCTACTGCATGGGCGGTCAGGCCGCGCTGGAACTCGCGCGTGACGGCGCGGACATCGTGCTCGCCGCCAGCTTCCACGGTATTCTCGAAACCGGCCGCCCGGCCGCACCCGGCGCGGTCAAGGCGCGCATCCTTGTCTGCCATGGCGATGCCGATCCGCTCGTGCCCCGCTCGCAGGTCACCGCCTTCTGGGAGGAAATGGATGCCGCCGGGGCCAACTGGCACTTCCACGCCTACAGCGGGGTAAAGCACGGCTTCACCGATCCCGGCAGCGATGCGCGTGGTGTCCCCGCCATCGGCTACGACGCCAGCGCGGACCGCCAGAGCTGGGCCGCGCTGACGGGGCTGTTCGCCGAGGTCTTCTAGGCCGCGAATTGCTCCGCCGTCATCGCCATGACGGTCTCCGCGCCCGCTTCCACTTCATAGCGCAGCGCACCCGCCTGCGGGGCAAAGCGCAGCGCCCAGTGCTTGGCGCAGAGCAGCTTGGCCTCGTAGAACGCCGTGTCCGCGCCTTCGGTGCCAAGTGCCGCGGCGGAGATTCTCGCCATGCGCAGCCACATCAGGCCGAGCGAGACAACGCCGGTCAGCGTCATGTAGGCATAGGCGCCCGCGCCGATGGCGTTGGGATTGCTCATGCCGTTCTGCAGGAACCACATCGTCGCCGCCTTGAGGTGGCCCGCAGCCTTGGCCAGCCGTTCGGCGACGAGCTTCACTGTCTCGTCAGCGCTCTCCTCGGCGCACGCGGCGTCGATCATGGCGAACAGCCGCTGGATCGCGCGGCCGCCATTCTGCGCGAGCTTGCGGCCGACGAGGTCCATCGCCTGCACGCCATTGGCGCCTTCGTAGATCATCGCGATGCGGGCATCGCGGACGAACTGGTCCATGCCGTTCTCGGCGATATAGCCGTGCCCGCCCCAGACCTGCTGCATGTCGGTCGCGGTCTTGTAGCCCATGTCGGTGCCGTAGCCCTTGATCACGGGGGTGAGCAGGCTGATGAGGTCGTCCGCCGCCTGCCGCTCCTCCTCGGTCGCGGCCTTGTGCGACAAATCGACCTGCAGCGCCCCCCACAGGCACAGCGCGCGCATGCCGCCGATGAACATCTTGGCGTCCATCAGCATGCGGCGCACGTCGGGGTGAACCAGCAGCGGATCAGCCTTCTGCTGCGGCTCAGCCGGCCCGGTCAACGCGCGCCCCTGCCGGCGTTCGAGTGCGTAGGCCACTGCATTCTGGTACGAAGCTTCCGCCTGCGCGAGGCCCTGAATGCCGACGCCAAGGCGCGCCGCATTCATCATGATGAACATCGCGGCGAGGCCCTTGTTCTCCTCGCCGACCAGCCAGCCCTTGGCGCCATCGTAGTTCATCACGCAGGTCGCGTTGCCGTGAATACCCATCTTGTGCTCGATCGAGCCGACCGAGACCGCATTGCGATCCCCCAGCGAGCCATCCGCGTTCACGAGGAACTTGGGCACGATGAACAGCGAAATGCCCTTCGACGATTCAGGTGCCCCCGGCGTCTTCGCCAGCACGAGGTGGATGATGTTCTCGCACAGGTCATGGTCGCCCGCCGAGATGAATATTTTTGTGCCGGTGATGCTGTAGGAGCCATCCGCCTGCGGCTCGGCGCGGGTGCGGATCAGGCCAAGGTCGGTGCCGCAGTGCGGCTCGGTCAGGTTCATCGTGCCGAGCCATTCGCCGCTCACCATCTTGGGCAGGTACGTGGCCTGCTGCTCGGGCGAACCCTTGGACGAGATCGCCGAGATCGCGCCGTTGGCAAGGCCGGGGTACATCGCGAAGGCCTGGTTGGCGCTCGCGAGGAACTCCTCCATCACGAAGCCGATCACATGCGGCAACCCCTGCCCGCCATGGACTTCGGGCGCCGCCAGCGTGCCCCAGCCCGCCTCGACATAGCGGGCATAGGCTTCCTTGAAGCCCTTGGGCGTCGTCACGCTGCCATCGGGATGGCGGGTGCAGCCTTCCTGATCGCCCGACAGGTTGAGCGGCGCGACAATCTCGTTCACGAAGCGCCCGGCTTCCTCGATCACGCTGTCGGTGAGGTCGCGCGTCGCGGCGGCGAAACCCGGCAGGTGCCCGTACTGCTCCAGATCGAGCACTTCATTGACAACAAAACGGGTGTCGCGGGTCGGCGCCTGGAAAACGGGCATGGGATTGGTCCTCTCTGGTCTTATTCAGGGTCGACGTGACGACCTTCAAGCTTCTCGCGCTCGATCAGCAGTGCGACGAAACTGGTCAGCTCGGCAATCGTCGCATTTATATCGGCCTGCTGGCGCTTGAGGTTACCGATCCGCTCGCGGCACTTGTCGATTGTGACGCGGCGCTGCTTCGCGCGGCCGTCGCCGAGATCGTAGAGATCGATCATGTCGCGGATTTCGGAGAGGCTGAAGCCGACGTTCTTGGCGCGCATGATCCACGCCAGCCGCGCCCGGTCGCGCTTCGAATAGATGCGGGCAAGGCCGACGCGGGTCGGCGCGATCAGGCCCTCGTCCTCGTAGAAGCGCAGCGCGCGCGCGGTCACACCGAACTCGCTGGAGAGGTCCGAGATCGTGAACTGCTCGCGCGACAAGGCATCGGGCTGATGCAGATGGCCGGTATGATCGCCGCTGCGGGCCGGGCGAACCGCCGCAGGTGCCCGCTCCGGGCTGGACGTAAGGGGACGCGAGGACATGTCGCGAGACCTAACTGCCCTTTACGTAAGCGTCAACCGCCGATCCGCTCCAGTCCCCCGTCCGCGGTGATCCGGCGGTAGAAACAGGATGGCGCCATGGTATGGCAAGCCGGCCCCGCCGCCTCGACGCGCAGTTCGAGCGCATCCTGATCGCAATCGACGCGGATCTCGATCACCTTGAGCACGTGGCCCGATGTCTCGCCCTTCATCCACAGCCGTCCGCGCGACCGCGAGTGGAAATGCGCAAAGCCAGTCTCGCGCGTGCGGGCAATCGCTTCGGCGTCCATGTGCGCCAGCATGAGCAGCGCGCCGGTCGCATGTTCGACCGCGACGGCCGTGACGAGTCCCGCAGAATCGAAGCGCGGCATGAACGCCGCGCCCTGCTCGCGCAGCTCGGTTTCGGGAGATTGCGTGGAAATGGGACTGGCCTTTCGCTTCAGGCACCCGATCAGGTGTCATTTTGTTGCAGGATAACCACATGCCCCTGCGAAAATCCATGGGGCGAGAACAACATGCTTTAACCCCGCCCCGCAATCGCGGATGAAGGCCGGGTGGTTTGAGGGAACCACATCCGCGTACCGGACGAACACCCGGACGCACGCATACAGGCCAGAGTTCAGGGTTCAAATCAGATGGGGCCGATGGCCGCGCCGCTCCCCGTGATTGGGCAGGGCAGTGCAGCCGGAGGAGAGAAACTCAGGGATTTCGGCAGGAACCATCCGCCGTCACATGCCAGCAGAAGCTGGGGCCAGCGAGGGGCAGGCCGTGATGGAGTGGTTCCTGAACCGATCAGGTATCGTCACGGGAACGCCCGGAGTTAACGCTCCGGGCGTTTCGTGTTTGAGGCTCTGAGTTTTTCAGGCAGCGAGCGGCGCGTCCGCACGTCCAGCCTGATCGAGCGCTTCATCGTGCACCCGCGCAAAGCAGGCGATGCGCACTTCGCCCGCCCCGGCCTTGCGCAGCGCCGCGAGACAGGCATCGGTGGTCGCGCCGCTCGTCATCACATCGTCGACCAGCAGCACTTTCGCACCTTTCAGCCGGTCGGCCCGGCGTGGGTGGGCCGTTATGGCACCGCGCAGCGCCTCGGCCCGGGCGCGCTTGCCGAGGCCGCCGAGTGAAGGCGTCCGCTTGCGCCGCTCCAGTCCGTCAACGACGAGCGGCTGCCTGATCGTCTTGGCGATCCGCTCCGCCAGCAGCGCCGATTGGTTGAAGCCGCGCTCCCACAGCCGCCAGCGGTGGAGCGGCACCGGGATGACCAGCCATTCGCCTTCCAGATCGGGCAGGCGGCGCACCATGAGGCGCGTCAGCAGGTCCGCGAGCGCGATCCGCTTGCCGCGCTTGAACGCCAGCACCAGCTCGCGCGAGGTATCATTGTAGAGCGTCGCCGCCGCGATCCCGGCATGGCCCGGGGGCTCTGCCATGCAGGGCGCGCACTGGACCTCGCCCGAGCGCACCATGCTGTCCGCCAAGGGCCGCTGGCATGTGCTGCAGGCCGGCTCTCCGGGCACGGCCAGCTTGGTCCAGCAGGCGGCGCAGAGCCCGCCCTGCTGCGCCAGCGCATCGCCGCACAGCGGGCAGCGCGGCGGGAATATCAGATCGATCACCGGGGTCAGGAACGCGAGGCTCGCCATGGCCCGGAGTGTCTGCCCGAGTGCCGGGATTCGCAAGAGGGACTTGGCAAGCGGCGCGCCGCGCGGCAGGGGCGTCGGCGATGGCCAGCCCCCCTCCCCCCACCATCTTCGCCCCTGCCCGCCGCCGCGCGATGCGCGGGCGGATGCGTGTGCTGGAGCGCCGCCCCGATGCGCCCCGGTTCCTCGCCGAGGACATGGCCGAGGACGTGCTCGACCGCCTCGCCTTCCTGCGCCATCACCCTCAGCGGGCACTGGTGGTGGGCGATGCGACGGGCCTGCTGGCCGAGGCGCTGACGGCGCAAGGCTGCAAGGTTGTCCGCGCCGATCCCGCCCCGGTCGCGGGCGAGCTCGCCATCGACGAGGAACAGCCCCTCCCCGACCAGGGCTTCGAGCTCATCGTCCAGCTCGGCACGCTCGCCACGGTCAACGACCTGCCCGGCGCCATGCTCCATATCCGCCGCGCGCTGGCGCCCGATGGCCTTGCGGTGATGAGCCTGTGCGGCGCGGGCAGCGTCCCGTCGCTGCGCCAGATCATGGCGGAGACCGACGGCGACCGCCCCGCCGCCCGCATTCACCCGCAAGTCGATGTCCGTGCCGGCGGCGATCTCCTCCAGCGCTGCGGCTTTGCCGAGCCGATGAGCGACAGCCGCATGCTGGAAGTGCGCTATTCCAGCCTGCGCCGGCTGGTGGCGGACTTGCGCGCGCAGGGCCTCGGCAATTGCCTCGCGCGCTCAGGACCGCTGCTGGGCAAGGCGGGCCTCGCGCGGGCCGAGGCGGCGTTTGCGGCCATGGCAGACAGCGACGGGCGCGTGACCGAGCGCTTCGCCATCCTGACCATGAGCGGCTGGAGCAAGGCGCTGCGGCCGCCGAAGTTCTGAACAACAGGTCCGCCCTCCCACTCCCCGCTCATGCTGAGCCTGTCGAAGCATAAGGCGCAGCGTTTGCGGACACACCCTTCGACAAGCTCAGGGTGAGCGGTGAGAGTGGATGGCTACCGCACCGGGTTACCCGAGCGCCGCCTGCGCCGCCGCCAGCCGGGCGATCGGCACGCGGTAGGGGCTCGCCGATACGTAATCGAGCCCGACTTTCTCGCAGAACGCGATCGAGGCCGGGTCGCCGCCGTGCTCGCCGCAGATGCCGAGCTTGATGTCGGGCCGCGTCTCCCGCCCGCGCACCGCCGCCATCTCGACCAGCTGGCCGACGCCTTCGATATCGAGGCTGACGAACGGGTCGCGCGGGTAGATGCCTTGCTCGACATAGGGCCCGAGGAAGCGCGCCGCGTCGTCACGGCTGACGCCGAGCGTGGTCTGCGTGAGATCGTTGGTGCCGAACGAGAAGAACCTGGCTTCCTCGGCGATCTCGCCCGCCATCAGCGCGGCACGCGGCAGCTCGATCATCGTGCCGACGAGGTATTCGAGGCGGCGGCCCTTCTCGGCGAACACGGCCTCTGCCGCCCGGTCCACCAGACCGCGCAGGATGAGCAGCTCGCGCCGGGTGGCGACAAGCGGGATCATCACTTCGGGAACCACTGCCTCGCCGGACTTCTCGGCGACATCGCAGGCCGCTTCGAAGATCGCGCGGGCCTGCATCTCGTAGATTTCGGGGAAGGTGATGCCGAGGCGGCAGCCACGGTGGCCGAGCATCGGGTTGAACTCGTGAAGCTCGCCAGCCCGGCGCTTGAGGTGATCGATACCGAGCCCGGTCGCCTCGGACAGCTCGACGAACTCCAGCTCGCCGTGCGGCAGGAATTCGTGCAGCGGCGGATCGAGCAGGCGGATGGTGACCGGCAGGCCCGCCATGACTTCGAAGATCGCGGTGAAATCGGCGCGCTGTTCGGGCAGGAGCTGATCGAGCGCGCGGCGGCGGGTCATTTCGTCTTCGGCCAGAATCATCTGCCGTACCAGCGAGATACGGCCCGCATCGAAGAACATGTGTTCGGTGCGGCAGAGCCCCACGCCCTCGGCGCCGAACTGGCGCGCGACCTGGCAATCGAGCGGGGTTTCGGCGTTGGCGCGCACCTTCATGCGGCGGTGGCTGTCCGCCCAGTCCATCAGCACCGCGAAATCGCCGACGAGTTCGGGTTCGACCATTGGCCCCGCGCCCGCCATGACATCGCCGTTCGAGCCGTCGAGCGTGATGACATCGCCCTCCTTCACCTCGCGCGTGCCCATCCGCGCGGTGCGGGTGGCCATGTCGATCGAGAGGCCCGAGGCGCCCGAAACGCAAGGGCGGCCCATGCCGCGCGCCACGACCGCCGCGTGGCTGGTCATGCCGCCGCGCGCGGTGAGCACGCCCTTGGCGGCGTGCATGCCGTGGATGTCTTCGGGGCTGGTCTCGACGCGGACGAGGATGACATCGTCGCCCATCTGCGCGCGGTGTTCGGCGCTGTCGGCGTCGAACACGACGATGCCGGTCGCCGCGCCCGGCGAGGCGGGCAGGCCGCGTGTCAGCACATCGCGCGGCGCGCTGGGATCCAGCGTCGGGTGGAGCAGCTGGTCGAGCGCCATGGGATCGACGCGCTTCACCGCGGTGGCTTCATCGATCAGGCCCTCGCGCGCCATGTCCACCGCCATCTTGAGCGCGGCCTTGGCGGTGCGCTTGCCCGAGCGGGTCTGCAGCATCCACAGCTTGCCCTGCTCGACGGTGAACTCGATGTCCTGCATGTCCTTGTAGTGGAGCTCGAGCAGGTCGAACACGCGGGCGAGCTCGGCATAGGCCTCGGGCATCGCCTCTTCCATCGAGAGCGGCTTTGCCCCCGCCCGCTCGCGCGCGGCCTTGGTCAGGTATTGCGGGGTGCGGATGCCGGCGACGACATCCTCGCCCTGCGCGTTGACCAGCCATTCGCCGTAGTAGGCGCGCTCGCCGGTCGCAGGATCGCGGGTGAAGGCGACGCCGGTGGCCGAAGTTTCGCCCATGTTGCCGAAGACCATCGCCTGCACGTTGACCGCAGTGCCCCAGTCATGCGGAATGGAATTGAGGCGGCGATAGACCTTGGCGCGGTCGCTTTCCCACGAATCGAACACGGCGCCGATCGCGCCCCAGAGCTGCTCGTGCACGTCCTGCGGGAACGGACGGCCAAGTTCTTCGGCGACGATGGCCTTGTATTCGCCGACGAGGGCCTGCCAATGCTCCGCCCCCATCTCGACATCGGCGAAGAAGCCGTTGTCCTCCTTGGCGATCTCGAGCGCATCCTCGAAGCGGTGGTGATCGAGGCCGAGCACCACGTCCGAATACATCTGGATGAAGCGGCGGTAGCTGTCCCACGCGAAGCGCGCATCGCCCGAACCTGCGGCGAGACCTTCGACAGTCATGTCGTTGAGGCCGAGGTTGAGCACGGTATCCATCATGCCCGGCATCGAGACGCGCGCGCCCGAGCGGACCGAGACGAGCAGCGGGTTCGCCGGATCGCCGAAGGTGCGGCCCGTAGCCTGCTCGATATGGGCAACGCCGCCCGCCACTCCGGCGCGCAGGCTGTCGTCGAACTGCTTGCCGGCGGCATTGTAGGCCGTGCAGACTTCGGTGCTGATGGTGAAGCCGGGGGGAACCGGCAGGCCGATGCCCGCCATCTCGGCAAGATTGGCGCCCTTGCCGCCGGTGATGGTCTTGTCGCGAGAGCGCGGATCGCTGCTGGTGGCTCCGCCGCCGAAATGGAATACGTATGCGCTCATAAGACCAAGCGGCTCCCTGCGAATGTGCCTGTGTCCGGGTTTTTCCCGGATTCGCGATGAATGGATGAGCTGCCTTAGCCCTCTATACGCGAAAAGTCCGCAACTTTGTGCACTGCAGCACGGAAGCGGTCAAGCAGTCCCAGCCGCCCTGCCCGTTTGGCCGGGTCCGCATCGTTGACGGTAACGCTCTCGAAGAACGCGTCGATCGGCGCGCGCAATGTGGCGAGCGCGGCCATGGCGGCGGTGAAATCTTCCGCCGCAACAGCCGCTTCGGCACGCGGTTCGGCCGCATCGAGCGCATCGACGAGGGCCTGTTCGGCAGGCTCGCGGGTGTATTCTGTTTCAGCCCCAAGTCCGTTCGCATCGAGCGAAGTCGAGATGCCGTGCGCCGGTGTCTCGACTTCGCTCGACACGAACGGCTGTTGGTAGCCTTCCTTCTTGAGGATATTGGCGGCGCGCTTGTACCCGGCGATGAGGTTCACGCCGTCCTCGGTGCCGACGAAGGCCTGCAGCGCGTGGACGCGGGCAAGCAGGCGGACGAGATCGTCCTCATCGCCGAGCGCGAAGACCGCGTCGATCAGGTCGTGGCGCACCCCGGCTTCGCGTTGTTGGACTTTGAGGCGGTCGGCGAAGAAGGCGAGTTCCGCAGGGCCCGCATCTAGCTTGAAGGCAAAACGCTCAGCAAACGGATCGGGAACCCCAGGATCGGCTTTACCACTCTCGTCAAAGCTCTTTGTTTCAGCGAGATACTGCTCGAAGCTGCCGAACTCACGATCGATTTCCTGAAGGTGATACTCACCAGCCAGAAGTCTGAACGCGCGAGCTAGCTGAAGGCGAACACCGGATTGGAGAATGCGGATAACGCCAATAGCTGCACGCCTGAGTGCATATGGGTCGCGTGACCCAGTCGGCTGCTCACCGATACCGAAGAAGCCGACAATCGTATCCAGCTTATCCGCCAGCGCCACAGCCACTGTCACCGGTGCGGTGGGCACTTCATCGCCCTGCCCGACCGGCTTGTAGTGATCGCGGATCGCATCGGCGACAGCGTCGGGCAAGCCCTCGGCGCGGGCGTAGTAGCCGCCCATCAGGCCCTGCAGTTCGGGGAATTCGCCGACCATTTCGGTGACGAGATCGGCCTTGCACAGCTCTGCAGCGATGCGCGCTTGCGCGGGATCGCAGCCGGGGACGATCCCCTCGCTAGCCAGCCATTCGGCGAGCTTGGCAACCCGCTCGACCTTGTCGGCGACGGTGCCGAGCTTCTCGTGGAACGTAATGCGCGCGAGCTTTTCGGCATGGACCGAAAGCGGCGTCTTGCGGTCCTGCTCCCAGAAGAAGCGCGCGTCGGAAAGGCGGGCGGCGAGGACCTTGCGGTTGCCTGCGACGATCATCGCGCCGCCGTCCTTCGCGGCGATATTGGCCGTGCAGACGAAAGCGTTGGCGAGCTTGCCCGCGCTATCACGGCAGATGAAGTACTTCTGGTTCACCCGCGCGGTGAGCTGGATGACTTCGGGCGGGACTTCGAGGAACGCCTCGTCGAAGCGGCCGAGCAGCGGCACGGGCCATTCGGTGAGGCCGGCGTTCTCGATGACGAGGCCTTCATCCTCGACCAGCACGAGGCCGGCATCGGCAGCCGCCTTCTTCGCGCCCTCGCGGACGATCCCTTCACGCTCGACATGATCGACGATCACATGGGCGTCGCGCAGCTTGGCGGCGTAGTCGTCCACACCGTCGATGGTGATCTCGCCGCTGTGGTGGAAGCGGTGGCCCATCGTGGTGCGGCCCGAGCGGATGCCGCCGATTTCGCAATCGACCACTTCGCCGCCGAGCAGCGCGATGATGCCGGAAAGCGGGCGAACCCAGCGCAGGCTCTCCGGCTGGAGGCTCGCCGCGCCCCAGCGCTGCGACTTGGGCCAGGGGAAGGCGCGGATGATCGCGGGGATCGCTTCGGCCAGCACATCGGTGGCAGCGCGACCCGGCTTTTCGACTACGGCAAACCACACGCCGTCGCGCTCGGTCAGCTGGTCCTTGGTGAGGCCCGTCTTGCGCAGGAAACCTTCGAGCGCCTGCTCGGGCGCGGAAGTGCGCGGGCCCTTGGTCTCTTCGCTCACCGCTTGGGTGGCGAGCGGCAGGCCCCTCGCGATGAGCGTGAGACGGCGCGGGGTGGACCACACCGTCAGCGCGCCGACGGCAAGCCCTGCGGCCTCCATCTCGCGGCGGAACAGCTTTTCGAGATCGGCGCGCGCGCCGGCCTGCATCCGCGCCGGGATTTCCTCCGAGCGCAGTTCGAGGAGGAAATCTGCGACCGTGCCTGGTGTCTCGACTTCGCTCGACACGAACGGGGTTGGGGAATTGCTCATGCCGTCCACCCCGGGAACTTCGCTTCCCATTCGGGGCGGTACTTCTCCATGTAGCCCTCGCACGAACCGCGCGCCAGATCGCGCACCCGGCCCATGTAGCTGGCGCGCTCCTGCACCGAGATCACGCCGCGCGCCTGCAGGAGGTTGAAGAGGTGGCTTGCCTCGATCGCCTGTTCGTAGGCGGCGATGGGCACCTTGGCCTCCAGCGCCTTGCGGCATTCGGCCTCGGCGCGGCGGAAGCCTTCGAACAGGGTTTCGGTGTCCGCCACCTCGAAGTTCCACGTCGACATCTGGCGCTCGTTCTCGAGGAACACGTCGCCGTAGCTCACGCCGTGGTTGTTGAACTTGAGGTCGTAGACGTTGTCGACGCCCTGAATATACATCGCGAGGCGTTCGAGGCCGTAGGTCAGCTCGCCCGCGACGGGCTTGCAATCGAAGCCGCCCATCTGCTGGAAATAGGTGAACTGGGTGACTTCCATGCCGTCGCACCAGACTTCCCAGCCCAGCCCCCAGGCGCCGAGCGTCGGCGATTCCCAGTCGTCTTCCACAAAGCGGATATCATGCAGCAGCGGATCGATGCCGATCGCGGCGAGGCTGCCGAGATAGAGCGCCTGCAGGTCCGGCGGGCTCGGCTTCATGATCACCTGATACTGGTAATAGTGCTGCAGCCGGTTCGGGTTCTCGCCATAGCGGCCGTCGGTCGGGCGGCGGCTCGGCTGGACATAGGCGGCATTCCACGGTTCGGGCCCGAGCGAGCGCAAGGTCGTCGCCGGGTGGAACGTGCCCGCGCCCATGCGCATGTCATAGGGCTGCAGGATCAGGCAGCCCTTCGCGCCCCAATAGGCGTGGAGCGCAAGGATCATGTCCTGCACGCTGAGGGGGGAAGCGGCGGTGGTTGCGGTGTCGGCCATGGCCCGCGCGCTTTGGCCGATTGCATGCGGCAAATCAACCGGCAGGCGGGGCCGGAACGGCGGGTTCTTGCGCTGCCTGCCCGGTTCGTTCATCCCTTGGGGGCAATGATGCGCTTTGTCCCTCCCCTCCGCCGGCTGCTCGCGGCCTTCCTGCTGATCGCGCTGGCGGCTTGCGGATCGGCCAAACCGCCCTCGGATGAGGCGGCCAAGGTCGCGCTCTGGGCGATTTCGGACAACACGGGGGTTCACGGCTGGCTGCTCGGCACCGTCCATTCGCTGCCGCGCGGGACACAGTGGCGCCGCCCGGTGATCGATGGGGCAATCACCAATGCGGACCGGCTGGTGCTCGAGATCGGCGATGCGCTCAATCCGCAGATCGCGGGCGAAGCGCTGGGCAAGCTGGCGTTCACCCCCGGCCTGCCGCCGCCGAGCGAACGCGTCGGCGTGAAGTTCCGCGGTGATCTCGCCAAGGTCTACAAGGACCTTTCGCTGAACGACGCGCAGTTCAAGGATCAGGAAAGCTGGGCGGTGGCACTGCAGATCGCGGCCATCGGTGGACTCAAGCAGGGGATGGAGCCCGACAGCGGGGTGGAGCCCGAACTGCGCAAGGTGATCGGCGCCAAGCCGGTCACGGGGCTGGAGACGATCGACAGCCAGTTCGGGATCTTCGACGCGCTGCCGGAACGCGCACAGACCGTGCTGCTGGAGCAAGTCGCGCACGAGGCGGCGGACAACCGCGATGACGACAAGGACATGCTCGCGCTGTGGCTGCGCGGCGATGAACTGGGCATCGCGAGGGAAGCGCAGACGGGCTTCCTTGCCGATCCGGAGCTGCGTTCGGCGCTGCTCACCCGGCGCAACCTCGCCTGGGCGAACCAGATCGATGCGATGCTGAAGGCGGGGGCGAAACCCTTCATCGCGGTGGGCGCGGCTCATGTGGCCGGTGTCGACGGCCTGCCGCGCCTCCTCGAAGCGCGCGGTTGGCTGGTGAAGCGGGTCTACTGAGGGCCGCCGCCCCGGCTTCTGCTTGCTTTTTCCACAGTAGTCGCTAAGGGCCGCCGCTTCCTGCGTGCATGGTCATCCCTGGAGGCGTGGCGCAAGGAAATCGGTTGAACCTATAACGTGAAGGTACGGACAATGAGCGATACGCTGCATCTGCCGGCCGAGACGCGTGAACGGGCTGGCAAGGGAGCCTCCCGTGCACTTCGTCGCGAAGGCCGCACCCCCGCCGTGATCTATGGCGGCAATCAGGATCCGGTTGCGATCCACGTCGAGGAAAAGGAACTGCGCCGCCAGCTCGGCACGGGCCACTTCTTCAACTCGATCGTCGAGCTCACTGTCGGCGGCGAAACCGTTCGCACGCTGCCCAAGGACGTTGCCTTCCACCCGGTTTCGGAGCGCCCGCTCCACGCCGATTTCCTGCGCATCTCGGCTGACCGCGCGGTCGAAGTCTCGGTGCCGGTGATCTTCGTCAACGAAGCCAAGTCGCCCGGCCTCAAGAAGGGCGGCGTGCTGAACATCGTCCGCCACGAGCTCGAGCTGATCTGCGAAGCGGACAAGATCCCCGACGATATCGCTGTCGACGTTTCGGGCGTGGACGTGGGCGATTCGATCCACATCAGCAGCGTCACGCTGCCGGCGGGTTCGCGCTCGGCGATCACCGACCGCGACTTCACCATCGCGACGATCGTTGCTCCCTCGGCTCTCAAGAGCGCCGAAGGCGACAACGAGACTCCGGCCGCCTGATCGTCGGCTGAGAGATTGCGGGCCGGTCTCCTCGGGGACTGGCCCGATTCCTTTCCGTCACCCCGGACTTGGCCGGGGTCCTGCTTGATCCGCCATGGCGGCGCGCGTAGCGGGACCCCGGATCATGTCCGGGGTGATGTCGTTTTGGCCACTCGGTTTCGAAAAGAGGAGTGCGCGCGATGCAGCTCTGGGTCGGCCTCGGCAATCCCGGGCCTCAATACGCCCTTCACCGGCACAATGTCGGATTCATGGCGCTCGATACCATCGCCGAAGTGCATGCTTTCGGCCCAGTGCAGAAGAAGTTCCAGGGCTGGGTGCAGGATGGGCGGATCGGTTCGGAGCGGATCATCCTCCTCAAGCCCGCGACCTTCATGAACGAGAGCGGCCGCGCGGTGAGCGAGGCGCTGCGGTTCTACAAGCTGGGGCCGGAGGCGCTGACGGTGTTCCATGACGAGCTCGATCTCGCGGCTTTCAAAGTCAAGGTGAAGCAGGGCGGCGGGCATGCCGGGCACAATGGTCTGCGCTCGATCGACCAGCACATCGGGCCGGAGTTCCGCCGCGTGCGGCTCGGCATCGGGCATCCCGGAAACAAGGACCGCGTGACCGGATACGTCCTAGGTAACTTCGCCAAGGCCGAGCAGGACGACCTCGTGACCATGCTCGGCGCGGTTGCCGGAGAAGCAGGATGGCTCGCAAAGGGCGATATTGTGCGGTTCATGAGCGATGTGGCACTGCGCCAATCTTAATACATGTTAACGTCGGCCCCGCTTACAGTTATGGTACTTCCAAACGGACATTAACCACCCAAGCCAGCAGAAATGCGTATTTGGCACCAAGTTTGCTTTGTCGGCGCTTAACCACGGTTTTCTGGCAAGGGGACTAAACCATGAAACGCATCCTGCTTACTTCGGCAGCCCTTCTGGGCATGGCCGCGATTTCGACGCCGGCCTCGGCCTGGTTCAAGCACACCCACTACTGCAACTGCGGCCACCCGAGCGGCGGCAGCATGTGCGGCAGCTCGAGCACGAGCTCGACGACCACGGGTGGCACCACCACCACCGGCGGCACCACGACCACTTCGACCACCGGCGGCACGACCACCACGGGCGGCACCACTACAACCGGTGGCACGACCACTACGGGTGGCACGACGACGACTGGCGGTACGACAACGACCGGCGGCACGACGACGACCGGCGGCACCTCCACTTCGGGCGGCTCGACCGGCGGCACTCCGGTTCCGGAACCGGGCATGCTCGGCATGATGGGCCTCGGCTTTGTCGGCCTTGCCCTGGCGCGTCGCCGCCGCCGCTGATCTGGCTATCCCCTGCCCCACACCCCGTCCTTCAGGGCGCTGCCTCAGCCCCTGAAGGACCGGAAGGGCGGCAGGTCTTCAGCTTCCCGCGTTCACCGCGCGCGCAAGATCGGCGCGGATAACCCGGTTCGCCGGATCGAGCTGGCTGGCCTGCTTCATCAGCCGCAGCATCTGATCGCGGTCCGTGCCCTGCTCCAGCCGCACCAGCGCGGCCATGTGCAAGTTGTCGGCATTGCGCGGCGCGAGTTCGAGCGCGCGATCGGCATAGCCCAGCGCCGCTGCCGCCTGACCCGACCGCAGCGCCGCAAGCGCCATGCGGCGGAGCACTTCGGCATCGTTCTCATGGCCCGGAATTTGCCCGAAGGCGGTGAGCGCGGCGGGCCAGTCCTGCCGGACGAGCGCGGCTTGTCCGGCACCGGCGCGTTGCTGGTTGGCTTTGAGATCCGGTGACTGCAGCCGGGCCTGTAGCACACCGGCAGACGGATCCTTCGCCGCTTTTGCTGCCCGCAGCGCCAGATCGAGTTCGCGCTCTCCGGCCAGCACCGAGTCCGACAGCGGCTGCACGGTGCGCTGTGCGGTCCGCGCATCGCCCACCGCCAGCTGCGCTTCAGCCAGCATGAGCCGCGCGTAGGGGTTCTGCGGCGAGAGCAGCAGGGCCCTCGCAAACAGCGCGCGCGCGTGTTCGGGGTGGCCCAGTCGCAGCAGTGCTTCGGCATAGCTCATGCCATTGGCCGAGCGCGGATCGAGCGTGGCTTCCTGCCCGACGAGCGTCTTGCGCACCGTTTCCCAATCGCCCTTCTCCGAGGCGAGCAGCACGGTGAGATCGATCACCTCCGGGTGGTTCGGCGCGAGTTTTGCGGCGCGGGCGACGATCTGCTGCGCGGCGTCGATCTGCCCTTCCATGTCCGCAAGGCTGGCGAGCGCAGTCAGCGGCTCCACGCGCGAAGGGAAGGTATCGGCGGCGGCCGTGAAACTTTGCTTGGCAGACGGCAATTGCCCCAGCTGCGTCGCCAGCATCCCCGCTGTCATCAGCGTATCGAGCCGCTTGGGCCCAAGCTGGCGCAGGGTTTCGACGGCCTTGGCGGCGGCAGGATAGTCCTGCGCCGAGATCAGGAAGCGCGCGTAATCATGCACCAGCGCATAGTCGCGCGGGTCGGCGGCAAGGCCCCGGCGCAAGGCATCGAGCGCGGCGGGGGAATCGTCGAGAGCGGTGTGGGCCGCCGCACGCAGGCGCCAGGCGCCGGCCGTTTCATCCTGACCGAGCAGATGGAGCGCGGCGCGGGCCTGTCCGCGCAGGATCGCCGCTTCGGCTTTCATCCGGACGAGTTCGGCACTGGTGAAACCCTGTTCCTCAAGCCGGGTCAGCGTCGACTGCGCGCCGTCGCCATCGCCGAGCTTGAGCTGGGTGCGGGCGAGCAGAAGCTGCATGTCGCGGTTGCTGCCATCGCTGTCGAGCGCGCCGAGCACAGCCGTCCGGGCGGCGGCATAGTCTTCCGCCGCGAAGGCGTTCTGCGCAGAGGCATACTGCGCCGCCGGATCGGCGCGCGAGCAGGCGGCGAGCAGCAGGAGGCCGGCAAGGAGTGCGGAGCGCTTCACGGCTCACCAATACTACCTAAGCTCTGAAATTTCGGTGAAGCGGGCTCCGGCGCTCCGGCGGGGCCAATCGTCGGAATGGTTTACAAGCGGGGCTTCGTTAATCATCCGAAACGGCGTGTTTTGGCGACTGGCATGGTGTTTGCGTAGAGTGTGTCGGACCACATTTTAACCACTCAGGGGCAGGGAAATGAACACTTACGCAAAGTTCGCAGTGGCCATCGCGGCTTCACTGTCGATGGCTTCTCCGGCACTCGCCGACTCGATGCTGTTCAACTCAAGCGACATCGGCAAGACCGTGACGCTCGACTACAACGGATATTCGAGCAACGGCGGCGCCTCGATCACCGGCCTGACCGGCTCGACCACCTTCACGCTGACCGGTGTTTCGGGCAACGATTACACCTTCGACTATTCGGTCACGAACACGAGCTCGGCCCCGGTGACCGACTCGCGCATCTCGGGCTTCGCGTTCAACACCGACCCGACGATCACCGGTGCGGCCTCGACCGGTGCCTACGGGTTCACGACGCTCAATTCGAACTATCCCAACGGCATCGGCACCGTCGACGTCTGCTTCAAGGACGCCAACACCAATTCCTGCGCCGGCGGCGGCAGCGGCGGTCTTACGCTGGGCCAGACCGGCACCGGCAGCTTCACCCTGAGCTTCGCCTCGCCGGTTTCGGCGCTGACGCTGAGCGACTTCTATGTGCGCTACCAGTCGATCACCGGCGTCCCCGGCGTCAGCTCGGCGACCGGCGCGGGCACGATCAACACCAGCACGACCAGCGGCGGCAGCACGACCAGCACCTCGACGGGCGGTACGCCGGTTCCGGAGCCGGGCATGCTCGGCCTGTTCGGTGCGGGCATCGTCGGTCTGGCACTGGCACGTCGCCGGAATTCGGGCCGCCGTCCGGTGGCGCGCCTGACGCTCGCCGCGGCCTGAGCCGCGCTTTCCTGAAGCCCCACGAATGCGAAAGGGCTCCGACCTCGCGGTCGGGGCCCTTTTTGCGTTGATCAGCCGCGCTGCGCTTCGGCGAGGTGGCGGGCGATGGTCTGGTTCTGCGGCGCCTTCTGCGCGGCGCGGCGGAGCAGATCGAGCGCGCGGTCGCGGTTGCCGCCGGTCTGGTGGAGCAGCCAGCCCATCGTGTCCATGATCGACGGGTCCTCCGGTGCGACCTGGATCGCGCGCTGGGCGAACTGGAGCGCCTTGTCCTTGTTGCCGACCTGCGCCTGCGCCCAGGCCATGTTGTTGAGCACGAGCGGGCTGCGGCCATCGGTGAGCGCGAGGATCTGCTCGTAGGCGGTGATCGCATTGCCCCAGTTGCTCGCCTTCATCGCGGCATCGGCGGCGCTGAGCGCCTGCCCCAGCGACTGCGGCGAGGGATAGCGCGCGCGGGCGGCGAAGAACGCCGCGTTGGGATCGCCCGCCGCCTCGGCCGCCTTGGCGAGGAGGCGCAGGTCCTCGACGCTGGCGGTCTTGCTGCGAGCGAAGGGCGTGAGGGTCTGCACCGCGCCGGCGGCGTCATCGCCGGCAAGCTGCGCCTTGCCGAGCTCGCGCCGCAGGACGACACTTTCGGGATGGCGGGCGAGCATCGGGGCGAGGCGGGCGCGGGCCTGTTCGGGCTGGCCGATCTGGGTGAGCGCCTGCGCATAGAGCACCTGCGCGTCGTCGCGGTCCTTGAGCTTGTCCTCATTGGCCTGAAGGATGTCGCGGGTGGACGTCCAGTCCCCCTTGGCGGAGGCGAGGCGCGCCTTGAGGTAGGCGAGCGTGCCGTCGGTGGTCTTGCCCTGGAAGCCCGAGAGCAGCGCCGCCAGTTCATCGGTGCGGCCGAGATCGCCGAGAATGCCGGCCTGCCCGGTGAGCGCAGGGAGATTGCCGGGGTATTCCTTGCCGGCCTTGGCATAGGCGGCGAGCGCCTTGCCGAGCTGGCCTTCCGCGGTGGCGACCTGGCCATCCACAAGCAGCGCATCGAGCAGATGGCCATCCGCCGCGAGCGCCTGATCGGCAAGGCCGCGCGCCGCCGCCGTATCGCCGTTCAGCAGCTTGAGGCGGGCGAAACTGGCGAGAGTCGGCGCGTGCTTCGGATCGACGGCCAGCGCGGACTGGAAGGCCTGCTCCGCCCCGGCCCTGTTGTCGCCGGTCAGCAGCGCGAGGCCCTTGAGGCGCAGGCCGGCGGCGGACTTGTCATCGCCCAGCGCCGTCAAGGCTTCCTGCGTCTGCCCGCGCAGCAAGGCGGCTTCGGCGAGGAGGCGGCCCAAATCGGCGGGCTTGCTGGCGAGGGCGGCGAGCTTTTCGAGGCTGGCCCCGGCCGCGATGCCGTCGCCCATAGCGAGCGCGTTGCGGGCGTGGAGTTCGAGCAGGCCTGCGTCGTTCGGATTGGCGGCCATCGCGATCCCGAGATCGGTCTGCGCCGCGAGATAGTTGTGCGCGGCATATTCGTCGCGCGCCTTGGCGGCGGCGGCCTTGGGATCGGCGCCGCAGCCGCCGACCATCAGGGCCATCGCCAGGGCCGAGAGCGCGAGGGCGGACGGGAATTTGCGGTTCATCGGATCGGTTCCTTCGGCGCCCGCACCGGGGGCATTACATTCGGAACGGACCTAACCGGCAATCCTTGAAGTTTTGGTGAAGAGGACGTGAATTCAGCCGACCCAGCCGGCGATGGCGCCTGCCTCGATCCCCTTGCCCAAGGTGAAGCTGGAACCGATCGCCGCGACAACGGCAGTGCGCCGGTCGAGACCGAGCAACTGGCGCAGCCGGACGGTCGCCTCGATCCCGGTGCAATGCGCGGCAAACAGGTAGGCAAGGCCCTTGAGCCGCCCCGCCGTCTCGACAAGCACCGTGTCGGGCTTGCCGAACAGATGGATGCCGCCGATCACGGCGTGGAGGCGGGTGTCGCCGGTGATGGCCTTGGCGTCGTCCGCAATGTTCATGATCCCGGCATGGCCGCAGCCGGTGACGATGACCACGCCCTGCGCGGTATCGATGACCAGTGAAGTATCCTCGCGCAGTGTATCGAGAACGAGCTGGCCGCCTGTCTTGATGAAGAGGCCGGGGTTCCAGTTCGTCTCGGCATGGCCGCGCGGCACTGGCCCGGTGAGCCACACGCCGGAGGCGATCTCGGCCGGACCGGACAGCTGCTGGATGCGGCCGCCGGTATCGAGATAGGCCTTGGCGAGCGCCGGGAAGCCGTTCTCGCTCTCGCCCTTCCCATCCTTGTGATAGCGCGGCTCGAAGATGCCCTCCCCCACATAGTGGTGCGAGAGCGCACCGGGATTCTTTTGCATCAGGGCCTTGCGCAAGGTGATCAGCCCGCCGGTGTGGTCATCGTGGAAATGCGAGATCACCACATCCTCGACGGTGGAAAGATCGATGTGCAACGCCTCGGCATTCTTGAGGACCACATCGGGATTCGCGCCGGTATCGAACAGGATGCGACGGCCATCGACCTCGACAAGCGCAGCATAGCCCCATTCGCCGAGGCCTTCGTAATCGGCCAGCATGGTGGAAAGCGTGGTGACCTTGACTGCTTGCGCCTGATGGCCGGCGCCCGATGCAGCGTGTGCCGCAGTGCCGGTCAATGCTGCAAGGAGCAGCAGCGTCCATGCCATCCAGTGCTTCATATCGCCCGCGCCCCCTTGACCTTGCCGCTTGGGGATACCATCGCGCGCTTCACGGCATCGGGCAAGCCATTCGCCCGCTGCGATGGACAAGGATCGAACGATGGGTTTTCGCTGCGGGATTGTCGGGCTGCCGAACGTGGGCAAGTCGACGCTGTTCAACGCGCTGACCGAGACGCAGGCGGCGCAGGCGGCGAACTATCCGTTCTGCACGATCGAGCCGAACATCGGCAACGTGGGCGTGCCCGATCCGCGGCTGGACAAGCTGGCGGCCATCGCCGGGAGCCAGAAGATCATCCCGACGCAGCTGGGCTTTGTCGACATTGCGGGGCTGGTGCGCGGGGCTTCGAAGGGCGAAGGGCTGGGCAACCAGTTCCTCGGCAATATCCGCGAGGTGGACGCGATTGTTCACGTGCTGCGCTGCTTCGAGAACGCGGACATCCAGCATGTCGACAACAAGGTCGATCCGATCTCGGACGCCGAGACGGTCGAGACAGAGCTGATGCTTTCGGACCTCGAGAGCCTCGAGAAGCGGGTGCCCGCCGCGCAGAAGAAGGCGGCGCAGGGCGACAAGGAAGCCAGGATCACCGCTTCGGTGCTGGGGCAGGCGCTGGAACTGCTGCGGCAGGGCAAGCCCGCGCGGCTGACGGTGCCCAAGGACGACGAGGAAGCGCGCGTGTTTGCACAGGCGCAGCTGATTACCGCCAAGCCGGTGCTCTATGTGTGCAACGTGGAGGAAGAGGCCGCCGCGACCGGCAACGATTTCTCCGCGCGGGTGATCGAGAAGGCCAGGGCCGAGGGTGCCAATGCGGTGATCGTTTCCGCCGCGATCGAGGCCGATATCGTCACCATGCCGGTCGAGGACCGCGCCGAGTTCCTCTCCGCGCTCGGCCTTGAGGAAGCCGGGCTCGCGAAGATCATCCGCGCGGGCTACGATCTCCTGCACTTGCTCACCTTCTTCACCGTCGGGCCGAAGGAAGCGCGGGCCTGGACGATCCACGCCGGGGCCAAGGCGCCCGAAGCGGCGGGCGAGATCCATTCGGACATGCAGCGCGGCTTCATCCGCGCCGAGACGATTGCCTACGAGGACTTCGTCACGCTGGGCGGCGAAGCGGCGGCGCGCGATGCGGGCAAGCTGCGGCAGGAAGGCAAGGAATACGTGGTGCGCGACGGCGACGTGATGCACTTCAAGTTCAACGTATAAGGCGCTGATCATGCAGTATTACGAGGATCTGGAAGTCGGCCGGGTGACCAAGTTCGGGCACTACGAAGTGACGCGCGAGGAAGTGATCGAGTTCGCGCGCAAGTACGATCCGCAGGCCTTCCACCTTGATGACGACGCGGCCGCGAAGACGCACTTCGGGCGGCTTTCGGCAAGCGGGTGGCATACCGCGGCGATGACGATGTCGATGACGGTGGCGAACCTGCTCAACAACAAGCAGGCGGGGCTCGGCTCGCCGGGGGTGGACGAGCTGCGCTGGATCAAGCCGGTCTATCCCGGCGACACGCTGCGCTGCGAGAACACGCTGCTGGAAAAGCGCCGCAGCAAGTCGAAGCCGGAAATGGGCATCATCAAGGGCGAGACGCGGGTCTACAACCAGCATGACGAGCTGGTGATGAGCTTCAAGGCGCTCGGGCTGGTGGCGACGCGCGATCCCGGCGGCGCGGACTGAATGGAAATCCGGCCTTACCAGCCGGCGGATTTTGGCGCGCTGGACGCGCTCTGGCGCGAGGCCTTCCCGAACGATCCGCCGCGCAACCGGGCCGACCGGTCGGTTCCGGCCAAGCTGGCGATGAACGACGACCTGCTGTTCGTGGCGGTGGAGGACGGCGTGGTGATCGGCTCGATCATGGCCGGGTATGACGGGCACCGGGGGTGGCTCTATTCGGTCGCGGTGCGCCAGTCGGCCAAGCGGCGCGGCGTGGGCACGGCGCTGGTGCAGAGGGCGGAAGCAGCGCTGCGGGCGCTGGGGTGCCCCAAGATCAACCTGCAGGTGCGCAGCACCAATGCCGCGGTGATCGCGTTCTACCAGCGGCTGGGCTTCGCGGTGGAAGACCACATCAGCATGGGGCGGCGGCTGTAGGCGGGTTAGGGCCCGTCGGATTCGACGGCGAGTGAAACACCTCAGTAGTTCGTCATTGCGAGCGCAGCGAAGCAATCCAGAGCGTCATGCGCGCCCGCCCTGGATTGCTTCGCTACGCTCGCAATGACGAGGACTGGGATAGGACTCTGCGGCGTGTTGGATTTACTGGCGCGGCGCTGCGGTGTTCGGGCATTGGGGAGTGATCGCGCGACCGGTGCGGCGCCTGCACTGGCGCTGCGGGGAGGGCGTCGTGTTCCGCCGGTTGCGAGTGGCCGGATGGGCAGAAGAGGTCCGGCGCAGCCATTTGGTCGATCATGGCCCGGGACCGGGGTAGCGGCTCGCGTGCGTGCCGGTCTTTGCTCGCACCGGGACGAAGCCGATGGGAGCCATGATCTGCGTGCTGGCGCGGTAGATTGCCTGGCCAAGGACTTGGGGGAGACCGCCCCACCTTGAACCCGCAGCCCGCACCGGTCGCGTTGGCGTTTTACGGCCAAAGGAGCGAGGGCGAGGCCGGCCTAGCCTGCTCCCGATCTGGGCGGAGCGTATAACCTATATGGTTCGTTTTGTCAAGGGTGGAGGCACATGGCTTCGTCATTCCCGCGCAGGCGGGAATCCAGGGGTGCTGGCGCTGCGTTTGCCGCTCTGGATTCCCGCCTGCGCGGGAATGACGAAATGATTTTATTTCAATAGCTTGATTTAGCCTCGGTCACATCGGCTTGCACTGGACGACGCCCTTGGCGAAGAACTGGATGCGGCCGAGCGGGTCCATGATCGTCAGGCTGGTGGCGAGGGTCTTGACCACGCCGTTCTCGACCGGCTTGGCATCGGGCAGCGGGGCAAGGAGCAGGATGCGGTCCGGGCCTAGATATCGCGTACGGGCGGTTTCGGGGAGGATCTGGCTCTTCTTGTCGGCGGGGATGCGCTCGATCTTGCCCTTGACCTTGATGATCGCCTCGCCCTCCTGCGCCAGGGCGAGCGCGGACATGCCGCCGCCTTCGGGGGTGAAGTTGCAGCCCGCGCCGTAGAGCTCGTTGTCCTTGATGTCGGGATAGGTGATCGGCTCGGGCTGGACCGTGCTGGCGGGCGGCGGCGGTGGCGGCGCCCCGGGGCCGCACGCGGCGAGCAGGAAAACCGGAGCCAGAGCAAGTCGCCGCATCATTTCCTCCCGAAGAGCTTTTCGATATCGCCGTGGGCGAGCTTGATCCATGTCGGCCGCCCATGGTTGCACTGGCCGGAACGCGGCGTCACTTCCATTTCGCGCAGCAGCGCATTCATTTCGGGGACGCTGAGTACCCGCCCGGCCCTTACCGAACCATGGCAGGCCATGGTTGCCAAAACCAGATCGCGCTTCTCGCCGAGCAGCAGGGCGGCGCCGTTTTTCGCAAGATCGTCGGCGACATCGCGCACGAGCGCCTGCACGTCCCCGCCTTTGAGGACGGCGGGAACGGCACGGACGAGCATGGCGGCGGGACCGAAGCGTTCGAGCGCGAGGCCGTAGGTGGCGAGTTCGGCGGCGGCGTCTTCGAGCCGGTCGCAGGAGGGTTCGTCGAGCTCGACCACTTCAGGGAGCAGCAAGGCCTGCGCGGGGGCGGTGCCCTCCCCCGCCCCGGCGGCGCGCAGGCGTTCGAGCACCAGGCGTTCGTGCGCGGCGTGCTGGTCGACGAGGACGAGGCCATCCTCGGCTTCGGCGACGATGTAGGTCTGCGCGATCTGGCCGCGTGCGACGCCGAGGGGATGGCTGGTGACGGGCTCCACCGCCGGTTCGGCGCGGGCGGCGGGCGGCGCCATCAGGGCGGCTTCGTAGCCGCGCCAGGCTCGTCCGGCTTCGGAAACGCGGGCGGGTTCGCGGTGCTGCCAGAAGAGGTTCGACTGCGGCGCCACCACGGGCATGGGTGCAATCGGTTCGGCCTGCCAGGCCTGCATCGCGCCTGCATCGGGGGCCTGTGCGGAGCGGCGGTCGCCGGTGGTGAGCGCCTGGCGGAGGCCCGAGACGATCATCCCGCGCACGAGGGCCGGATCGCGGAAGCGCACTTCGGTCTTGGCAGGATGCACGTTTACGTCGACTTCTTCAGGCGGAACCTCAAGAAACAGCGCGAGGACCGCGTGCCGGTCGCGCGCGAGCATGTCGGCATAGGCGCCGCGCACCGCGCCGATCAGGAGCTTGTCCTTTACCGGGCGGCCGTTGACGAAGAGGTACTGGTGATCGGCGACGCCGCGGTTGTAGGTCGGCAGGCCGGCGACGCCCATCAGGTGATAGGGGCCGCGCAGCAGGTCGACCGCGACGGCGTTGTCGTGCAGCTCGCGCGCGACGAGCTGGGCGGTGCGGGCGGCGAGCGTGTCACCCGGCTGGACGTGGAGGGCGCGGCGGCCGTCATGCTCCAAGGTGAAGCCGACATCGGGCCGCGCGAGCGCGAGGCGGCGGACGACGTCGAGGCTGGCGGCCCATTCGGCGCGCGGGCTGCGCAGGAACTTGCGGCGGGCAGGGACTTTGCCGAAGAGGTCCTCGACCCGGACGCGGGTGCCCGGGGGGAGCGCGGCGGGGCCATCGGAGACGACGGTGCCGTGATCGACGACGCGCTGCCACGCTTCGCCCGTGGGGCCGGCGCGGCTTTCAATCGTGACGCGGGCGACCGAGGCGATGGAGGGAAGCGCTTCGCCGCGGAAGCCGAGGGTGGCGACCATCTCGATGGCTTCGTCAGGGAGCTTGGACGTCGCGTGCCGCTCCAGGGCCAGCGCGATCTCGTCTGCGCGCATGCCGCAGCCGTCGTCGGTGACTTCGATGAGCGAGAGGCCGCCTTCAGCGAGCCGCACGGAAATGTGGCTCGCGCCCGCATCGATGGCGTTCTCGACCAGCTCCTTGAGCGCGCTTGCCGGGCGCTCGACGACCTCGCCCGCCGCGATGCGGTTGACGAGGTTTTCAGGCAGGCGGCGGATGGTTCGGACCGGTTCGGACATGCGTCGCGGTACACTAGCGGTGAGCATACGGTTTTTCGAGACCAGCGGGCGCACTTATCCCGCAAAGTCGCACACAAAATATTGGGTTTTGCCGCGTTCGCCTGCTAATGCGCGCACTTCGCAAGCCCCGCCGGAGCCTACCTCGCCCTGAGTGCGGGCGGGCTCAACCGCAGTTTTATACGGATTTCCTGATGGCATCGTTGCTTTCCCGATTCTTCAAGTTCGGTTCCCAGAACATCGCAATCGATCTCGGCACCGCCAACACGCTGGTCTATGTGCAGGACCGGGGCATCGTGCTCAATGAACCGTCGGTCGTGGCGATCGAGACGATCAACGGCATCAAGCGCGTCAAGGCCGTGGGCGACGATGCCAAGATGATGATGGGCAAGACGCCTGACAATATCGAGGCGATCCGCCCCTTACGTGACGGCGTGATTGCCGACATCGAAGTCGCGGAAGAAATGATCAAGCATTTCATCCGCAAGGTGAACGGCTCGAAGAGCCTGCTGCGCTATCCCGAGATCGTGATCTGCGTGCCGTCCGGTTCGACTTCCGTGGAACGGCGCGCGATCCGCGATGCGGCGAGCAATGCGGGGGCGAGCCAGGTGTTCCTGATCCTCGAGCCGATGGCGGCGGCGATCGGCGCGGACATGCCCGTCACCGAGCCGGTGGGTTCGATGGTGGTCGACATCGGCGGCGGCACGACCGAAGTCGCGGTGCTGAGCTTGCGCGGTCTTGCCTATACCACCTCGGTGCGCGTGGGCGGCGACAAGATGGACGAAGCCATCGTTTCCTACGTGCGCCGCCGCCACAACCTGCTGATCGGCGAATCGACGGCGGAGCGGATCAAGAAGGACTTCGGCATCGCCACCGTGCCCGCCGACGGCGTGGGCGAGACGATCCACATCAAGGGCCGCGACCTTGTGAACGGCGTGCCCAAGGAAATCACCATCACGCAGGCCAATGTCGCCGAGGCGCTGTCCGAACCGATCGGCGCGATCGTCGAGGGCGTGCGCATCGCGCTCGAGAACACCGCGCCTGAACTCGCGGCGGACATCGTCGACCAGGGCATCGTGCTGACCGGCGGCGGCGCGCTGATCCGGGGGCTCGACGATCATCTGCGCGAGGAGACCGGCCTGCCCGTGAGCGTGGCGGAAGACCCGCTTTCGTGCGTGGCGCTGGGCACCGGCCGGGCGATGGAAGATCCGATCTACCGCGGCGTGCTGATGACGGCGTGATGCCGCTCGGCCGCCACCGGGCAGGTCGCAAGAGGAAGGGTTGCTAGATGGCGCGGTCGCCAGACCGGCGCCCGGGCTTTTCGCGCAGGGCGCAATACGGGATCTTCACCGGCTACGTCATTGCCGTGGCCGGCTTCCTTGCGGGCGCGGGGCTGCTGATCGTGAGCATCGTCAACCCGCAGGCATTCAGTTCGGTGCGCGGCGCGGCAAGCGAGATCGCACGGCCTGCGGGCGAAGCGGGGGCCGAGACGCGCGCGGCGGGCCAGAGCGTGATCGCGGCCATCGGCGCCTATTTCCAGGCCGGGCGGCAGAACGCGGCGCTTTCCCGCGAAGTCGCCGCGGCGCGGGCCAATGCGCTGACGATGCAGGCGCTGGAAGGCGAGAACAGGCGGCTGAAAGCGCTGCTCGGGATTGTCGACCCGCAGATGAAGCCGATCACCGCCGCCCGCCTGATCGGCTCGACCGCCGCGAGCGCGCGGCGCTTTGCGGTGCTTTCGGCGGGCACGTCGCAAGGTGTGCGGCCGGGCCAGCCGGTGCGATCGGCGGCGGGGCTGATCGGGCGGGTGATCGAGGCGGGGCCGGGCACGGCGCGGGTGCTGCTGGTGACGGACCCGGAAAACGTGGTGCCGGTGCGGCGGGTGCGCGATGGCCTGCCCGCCTTTGTCGAGGGCAAGTCCGACGGGCGCATCGCGATCCGCCTGCTCAATATGGGCAACAACCCGCTGAAGCGCGGCGATGTTTTCGCGACGTCGGGTTCGGGCGGGCTCTACCCGCCGGGCATTCCGGTCGCGGTGGTGACCGAAGTGCTGCATGACGGGGGCGTGGGCCATCTCGCGAGTGACCCCGCAGAAGCCGATTTCGTGGTCGTGCTGCCGGTGTTCCAGGCCCCTGCCGTCGAAGCGCTGGGGGCGAGCCAGCAGGCGGCAGGACCGGCTCCCGAAGCCAGCGAGGGCGGAGGGGGCAACTGATGCCGTTTCCCCGGCTGCCCGACCTGCCCAGCCTGCCGCGCCGGCCGGAGGACCTCGTGCCGCAGCGGATCAACCGCGCGCCTTCGCCGCTGGTGGCTTCCGGACTGCCATGGGTTTCGGTGATGCTGGCCTCGCTGGCAGTTTACTCGCCGGTGATCGCCTCTGCGCCGGTGGTGCCGCCGCTGGCGTTCATGGTGTTTCTGGCGTGGCGCATGCTGCGGCCGAGCCTGCTGCCGCTGTGGGCGGGCCTCCCGCTCGGCGCGTTCGACGATCTTTACAGCGGGCAGCCGTTCGGATCGGGGATCGTGCTATGGTCTGCCGCGATGCTGGTGATGGATACCGTCGACAACCGCCTGCTGTGGCGCAGTTTCGTGGCTGACTGGGCGGTCGCTTCGTTGCTGATGACGGGCTATCTCGTGCTTTCGGCAGGGATCGCGGGGCTGGCTGCGGCCTATCCGCTGCCGCTGGTGATCGGGCCGCAGCTGCTGGTGACGCTGGCGCTCTATCCGCTGGTGACGCGGGCGGTCGCCCTGCTGGACCGCGTGCGCCTCCTGCCGCTCAGGACGGTCTGACGCGCCATGCGCCAGAAGTGGTCCTGGCCCTGGTCGAAGCCGGCGAAGCCGCTGCCGGTGACGGGCGCGCAGCTCACCCATTCGTTCGAGCGGCGCACGTTCGTGCTGGGCATGGCGCAGGCGGGCGTGGGCATGCTGCTGGCCGGGCGGCTGACCTGGCTGGCGGTGGCGGAGAATGCCAAGTACCGCGCGGCCTCTGAAAGCAACCGCGTCAACCTGACGCTGATCCCGCCCCGGCGCGGCTGGGTGATCGACCGCACCGGCGCTTCGCTGGCGGCCAATCGCGCCGATTTCCGCGTCGATCTGGTGCCGGACCGGGTGGTCGATGCCGATGCCACGTTGCGGACGCTGTCGCAGCTGCTGGGCCTCACGGCGGACCGGGTGAGCGACATCAAGGACAAGCTGGAGAAGGCGCGCGGGTTCCAGCCGGTCGAAGTCGCCTCGAACCTCGACTGGGACAAGTTCGCCGCGGTCAGCGTGCGCCTGCCCGAACTGCCCGGCGTGATCCCGCAGCGCGGCTTCTCGCGCTATTATCCGACGGGCGCGGCGGTCGGCCACCTTGTGGGCTATGTCGGCCCGGCTTCGGCGGAGGATTACGAGAAGGAGCGCAACCCGCTGCTGATCACACCAGGCTTCAAGATCGGCAAGGACGGGCTCGAGAAGCACTTCGAGGAACGCCTGCGCGGCATTCCGGGCGCGCGGCGGGTGGAGGCGACGGCGGGTGGCCGCGTGGTGCGCGATCTGGGGACGCGCGAGGATGTGCCGGGGAGCCCTATCCAGCTGACCATCGATGCGGGCCTGCAGGACTATGCGGCGCGGCGCATCGGGCTCGAATCCGGCTCGGTCGTGGTGATGGACTGCGCGACGGGCGACTTGCTGGCGATGGTTTCGATGCCGAGCTTCGATCCCAACAGCTTTGCCGACGGGATCGGCCGCATCGAATGGAAGATGCTTTCGGAAGACGACCACGTGCCCTTGCGCAACAAGGTGCTGCGCGGGCTCTATCCGCCGGGTTCGACGGTGAAGCCGATGGTAGCGCTCGCGTTCCTCGAGGCGGGACTTGATCCGGAGGCCAGCGTCGGCTGCGCGGGCGGGCTGCGCGTGGGCAACCGCGTGTTCCACTGCTGGAACCACCGCGGCCACGGCACGACCAACATGTCGAAGGGCATCTACCAGTCGTGCGACGTCTATTTCTACCATTTCGCCCAGCAGATCGGGATGGACAGGATCGCGGCGATGGCGCGGCGGCTGGGGCTGGGTCAGGAATACCCGATGCCCTATCCCGGCCAGTCCTATGGCACGGTGCCCGATCCGCAGTGGAAGCAGCGCAAGTATCAGAAACCATGGGCAATCTATGACACGGTGAATGCGACGATCGGTCAGGGCTACATGCTGGTCAATCCGCTGCAGCAGGCGGTCATGGCCTCGCGCCTTGCCTCCGGGCTGCAACTGACCCCGCGCCTCCTGATGGACCGCCATGCGCCGCGGGCGCCTTCGCTGGGGATCAAGCAGGAACACCTCGACATCATCCACGCGGCGATGAACGAAGTGGTCAACGGGCGCGGCACCGCCGGCAAGGCGCGCATTCCGGTCGAGGGTGTGCAGATGGCGGGCAAGACCGGCACCGCGCAAGTCGTCGGGCTCAATATCGGCAACGGCAAGGGCGGCCTCTGGAAGCACCGCGACCACGGCCACTTCATCTGCTTCGCGCCGTTCGACAAGCCGCGCTATGCCTGCGCGGTCGCGATCGAGCACGGCGGCGGATCGGGCGCGGCCTACCCCATCGCGCGCGACGTGATGACCTACCTGTTCGACCGCGCCAAGGCGATGGAAGTGCTCGAAGGCTACGAGGCGGAATGGGGCGGCGACGTGCAGCAGCGCATGGCGGCGAAATACAACGCCTATGCCGCGAAGTTCGGCGCCACCGCGCCCAAGGCGCCCGACGAGGAGCAGGCGGCGGAGGCGGTCGCCGCGGACAACACCCCGGTGGCCGAGCCGACCGCCGCGCAGACCGATGCCGCGCCGCCCGCGCCCGAGCCTGAGGCGCCCCCTGCCCCGGCTGAAACCGCAGCGCCTGCTGCCGCGCCGACGCCTGCTGCTGCAGCGCCCGCCGCGCCTGCACCGGGAGCCTAGGGCATGCAGCGCGCCTATATCCCGGCGTTCATCGCGCGCCAGCCGTGGGGGGTGATCCTGCCGCTTTCGGCGCTCGTCACCTTCGGCGGTGCGGTGCTCTATTCGGCGGCGGGCGGGCACCTTATGCCCTGGGCGCTGCTCCATGTGGTGCGCTTCGTGGTGTTCCTCGGCATGGCGATGGTCGTCGCGCGCATTCCGGCGGCGTGGTTCAAGAATGCTGCGCTGCCATCCTATGCACTGCTGTGCGTGCTGCTGGTGCTGGTCGAACTGCTGGGCCGCGTGAGCGGGGGAAGCCAGCGCTGGCTCAATCTGGGCTTCATGCAATTGCAGCCCTCCGAGCTGATGAAGCCGGGCATCGTGCTGGTGCTGGCGTGGTTCTACAGCGTGCTGCCGCCGAGCGAGATCCGCACCTGGCGGGCGATTGCCCCCGCAGTGGTGCTGCTGGGGCTGCCGGCGGGGCTCGTGATGCTGCAGCCTGATCTCGGCACCGGCCTTGCGATCAGTTTCGGCGCGGTCGTCATCATGTTCCTGGCGGGCCTGCCGCTGTGGCTGTTCATCAGCGGCGGTGCGGCGGTCGCGGTGGCCGCGCCGCTCGCATTCTTCACCCTGCTCCACGATTACCAGAGGAAGCGCGTGCTGGTGTTCCTCGATCCCGAAAGCGATCCGCTGGGTTCGGGTTATCACATCACCCAGTCGAAGATCGCGATCGGATCGGGCGGCCTCTTGGGCAAGGGTTTCGGGCAGGGTTCGCAAAGCCACCTCGACTACCTGCCCGAAGCGCATACCGACTTCGTCTTCGCGACGATGGCGGAGGAATGGGGGATGATCGGCGGGTTCTTCGTGCTCTGCGTCTTCGCGCTGGTGCTGCGCTGGGGGCTGAAAGTGGCCCTCAATGCGCCGGACCGCTTCTCGCGCCTGCTGGCGGCGGGGATGGTGACGACGATTTTCTTCTATGTGTGCATCAATCTGATGATGGTGATGGGCCTTGCGCCGGTGGTGGGCATCCCCCTGCCCTTCGTGAGCCACGGCGGCTCCTCGATGATGACCAACATGCTGTGCATCGGCACCTTGATGGCGGTCGATCGCTGGTCGCGCGCGCCGGGTAGAACCTTGCGATAATTTTTCAAAAATGGGGCTTGGCAGCCGGTGAGAAATCGCTAAAGGGGCCGCTCCCGGTCGCCGGTGACGGTACGGTGTGGACGCATAGCTCAGTTGGTAGAGCAGCTGACTCTTAATCAGCGGGTCCTTGGTTCGAGCCCAAGTGCGTCCACCAAAATTCTCAACGACTTAGTTGCAAATATACACCCCTCCCGAGGGGCTGTCGAGAGCCACGTAATCGCCACGTAATCAACGTGTTTCGTAGCCTGGCGTAGAGGCTTGATTTTCGATGTGCGGGAGGACGTTTCCTCCCTGGTCGAAGCCGCTGCGCGGCTTCTTCACACCCACCTCAGCGGGGACACCCCGCAACGCCCCGAAACGAAGAGCGGGGCTGCTGACGCGCTCTGTCCCGCAGGGCTGCCTGCCCTGCTCCTGAGGGCGCGGTGCCTGACGCATGGGCCCCCGCACGCACTCTGATCCGGCGGACATCGTCCGAAGTGCAGGCCGAGAAAGCCGACAGGCCCCGGCTTTCCGCCTGCGCGAGCGATGACGCGATGCTCCGCCTCGTTCAGGGTGCAGTTTCTTGCTTTGGCGATCTCGCTGGCCGCTCGCGCGGTTGTAAGCGTTGAGGGGGGAGAGTGAGAGTCTGGCGGGCTTCGCCGTGACGGGTTGAGGGTCGAGAGAGAGGCTCCCGGCCAGCCGTCATGGAGATCTTCCCATGGATATGCAGGTTCTCGATACGCGCCGCGACTCAAGCGGCGGTTACAAGGTCGATGTCTCGCGCGGCTCGCGCGTGGGTCGGGTGTCGTCGGAGTGGTTCTCGCGCCCAGATGATGAGAGGTTTCTGTCACTGGGCGATCTGGCCCGATCAGTGCGCGGTCGGTCTGACCGGAGCCGGACGCGCGTGGTCGAGACGGCGCTGATCCATGTCGAAGCAAACCGCAATGATCCGGAACGCCTGGCTCTCATGTTGCCAGGTGCCGAGGCACCGGTGACGCCAACTCACTGGAGCTTTGGGCAACTGGCCAGCCAGGTAGGCGCTCCTGCTGCCTATCTGCGCCAACTTCCGGCGCCGCTGGCCGCGATCAATCTGCAATACGGGCTGACCTCCAACCGAGCCGAGCAGATCAAAACGCTCGAAACAGACGATCCAGTTTCCGGGGGCCGGCTCGAACTGCGCGCCGTGACCGGGCCCGACTATGGCCGGATCTACGACCACGAACTCGTCGAAGCCGTGCAGAAGATCGCTGGCAACGGCACCGGCGACACACGCTGGAAGGTTCCGGGCGTGCTCGACTGGTCGACCGGGGTCTACAACCCTAACGTCGACATCTCGAAGGATACGACCACGCTCTATGCGTCGGATCGCGACGTCTTCCTGTTTCTGGTCGATGATTGCAACCCGATCGAAGCCGGGCGGCTGCCCGACGGATCGCCCGATCTCTACTTCCGCGGGTTCTACTGCTGGAACTCCGAGGTCGGCGCCAAGACGCTCGGCATGGCGAGCTTCTACCTGCGCGCGGTCTGCCAGAACCGGAACCTGTGGGGGGTGGAGGACTTCGAGGAGATCAGCATTCGCCACAGCAAATATGCCGCGAACCGCTTTGCCCATGAAGCCGAACCGGCGCTGCTGAACTTTGCCAATTCCTCGCCGCAGCCGTTCATCAACGGCATCAAGACCGCGCGGGAGCGAATTGTCGCCCGCAGCGACGAAGACCGGCAGGATTTCCTCCGGGCGCGCGGATTCTCCAAGGCTGAAACCGGCCGGATCATCGAGACCGTCCTCGCCGAGGAAGGCCGCCCACCGGAATCGATCTTCGATTTCGTTCAGGGCATCACCGCGCTCGCGCGGTCCAAGCCGCATCAAGACGCCCGGCTCGACATGGAGGGCAAGGCCAAGAAGCTGCTCGACCGGGTGCATTAAGCCAGCAGGGCTCAGCCCGTTACTCATGCGTTGCGCTGCCTTCTCAGAGTGAGAGGGCGGCGCTTCGCTTCGTGACGGGTTCGGGCCTGAGAGAGAGTCTTTCGGGCGGCCCGTCATGGAGAAACCCCATGACCAAGACATTGCCCAAGCTCGTGCTCAGCGCCTCGCGCGACATCCCGTTTTCGCAGCTGGTGCTGAGCCAGAAGAATGTGCGGCGCGTGAAAGCAGGCCTTTCGATCGAGGATCTGGCCGAGGACATTTATCGCCGGACCCTGCTCCAGAGCATCAACGTCCGCCCCTTGCTCGATGCCGACGGCAAGGAAACCGGCATGTTCGAAGTACCGGCCGGTGGCCGCCGTTTCCGAGCGCTCGAATTGCTGGTGAAGACCAAGCGGATGGCGAAGGATCAACCGGTCCCTTGCGTCGTGCGCGAAGCCGGGATTGCCGAAGAGGACTCGCTCGCTGAAAACGTCATGCGCGTCGCGCTGCATCCGCTCGACCAGTTCCGTGCCTTCAGCGCGCTGATCGAAGCGGGCCTGTCCGAGGAAGACATCGCCGCGCGGTTCTTCGTCTCGGTGTCGACCGTACGCCAGCGCCTTCGGCTCGCGTCGGTCTCCCCCACCCTGCTCGAGGTCTATGGCGAGGACGGCATCACGCTCGAACAGCTCATGGCCTTCTCGGTCACCGACAACCATGCGCGCCAGGAGCAGGTCTGGGAACAGGTCAATCAGGGGCACCATGTGCCGGCTTACCACATCCGCCGCTTGCTGACCGAAGATGCGATTTCTGCAAGCGACCGCCGCGTCCGGTTCATTGGCATTGACGCCTACACCGAGGCTGGTGGCTATGTGATGCGCGACCTGTTCTCATCGGACGAGGATGGCTGGTTGCAGGATCCCGCATTGGTCGAATTGCTTGTGAACGAAAAACTCTCGGAACTCGCCCAGGAAATCGGTGCCGAAGGCTGGAAATGGGTCGAGGCCGCCGTCGACCTGCCCTATGGCTGCGAGCGCGGCAAACGCCGGATCGTCGGCACGACCGTTCCGTTGACCAACGACGAGCAGGCACGGCGCGATGTGCTGGTCGAGGAATATGACCGCATTGGCGACGACTACGGCGATGGCAGCGACCTTCCCGACGAAGTCGATGCGCGGCTAACCAAGATCGATGCCGAATTGACCGCCTTGAACAGTCGTCCCACGGTTTACGATCCGGACGACATGGCGCGCGCCGGCGTGTTCATTTCGCTGACCCACGATGGTCGCCTGCGGATCGACCGCGGCTATGTCCGTCCTGAAGATGAACCCGTCGCTGAAGGCCAGAATGACGGTACGAACGGTGCCAACGCAGACGTGTCCGATGGCGCGACAGTCACCGTGGCAGGGCAAGCGGCGCCAATCGGTGGTGACGACGACGAAGATGAGGCGATCAAGCCGCTGCCTGACAGGCTCGTTTCCGAACTCACCGCTGAACGCACGCTCGCGCTGCGCGATGCACTCGCCAACGCTCCGCAGGCGGCGTTCCTCGCCCTTCTCCATGCGCTCGTCCTATCGGTGTTCCGTCCCCACGGGACTCATGGCTGTGTGCGGATCGGCGTCACCCAGGCCTGGCTCGGCAATGTCGCACCGAACTTGCGCGAGAGTGTCTGGAGCCAGTCGATCCAGGCGCGGCAAGAACATTGGGGTGAAAGGCTGCCGGATGAACCACACGCGCTGTGGGACGCCCTCGCCGCTATGCCGCAGGATGAACAGATGGCACTGCTCGCCCACTGTGTCAGCCACGGCGTCAACGCACTGTTTGAGCCGAGCAAGGGCTATGACGGACGCATCTCGGCGCATGGCGTTGCGCAGCGCATTGCAGCGGCTGATGCTCTGGCAGCAGTCGTCGGGCTCGACATGGCCGAGGCTGGCTGGACGCCAACGGTCGACAACTACCTCGGGCGGGTGACCAAACCCCGGATCATCGAAGCGGTCCGCGAAGCCAAGGGCGATGCGACCGCCGCCCTGATCGAACATCTCAAGAAGGGTGACATGGCGCGCGAGGCCGAACGGCTGCTGAGCGGCACTGGCTGGCTGCCTGAACCCCTGCGGTTGCCGGTTATCGAAGCAAATGAAGCTGAAATCGCCGACCTGCCCGATTTCCTCGCGGATGAGGCCGACCAGGCGGACGCCGACGACGCCTTCGCGATCGCTGCCGAATGAACTTCGCTCGCGCGGGGCGGCCTCGGTCGCCCCGCGTGTCTTGTCACCCCCTCACCGAAGAAGGAGCTTTGCCATGGCAATTCCTGACCATGCCCGCGCCAATTTCGAGACGCTGCTGAAAGCGGCACAAGCAGGCGAACTCGCGTTGATGGAATGCACCGAACTTGCCAGCGGCGAAACCCGCTACGTTCTTTGCGCAGTTGGCCGCGACCACGGCGACTACGTGATGACACCGTTCGGGCACCTCGCACCGGACAATCCCTACGAGGCCTACGCTCCGCCCGCCTGATCCGGCCTACACCACCCCAACTTCATTAAAGGAATTCCGACATGACCAACTCGCCTTTGGCGGGTGCCTCCGCGCGCCCGCTTGCCGCTGCTTGCCCGCAGCAAACCGCTACCGCGATCATCACCGCAGCCCATGACCTGCTCGGCCACCTTGCCGCCGGTCGCCGGATCGACACGCCCGCCATTCGCACCGCCATGCAATCCGCCTTTGGCGCAAGCGATGCGACAGGAGCCTGGGACTGGAAGATCGCCTACGAAGCCGTCGAGGTCGCGCAATTGCTGTTCATTCGTCGCTACGGCCCGGCGATCCATGCCAGAACCGCCGATGCGTTCGAACGGCTCACACTGGTCGAACGGATTGCCCGGCTTGCCCCCACGCAAACCCGGCGCAGCGAGGAGATGCAGGCCTACCAGCAATTCTCGACACCGCTGGGACTGGCATGGGTGGCCGGGTTTGCTGCGGGCTTTCTGCCGGGCGAACTGGTGCTCGAACCTTCTGCAGGCACGGGACTGCTGGCCATCCAAGCTGAACTGGCAGGATGCAGATTGGCAATGAACGAAGTCGCCGACGTGCGTGCCGCCCTGCTTGGCAACCTGTTCGCAGGCTCGCCCCTGTCCATGCACGACGCCGCACAGATCCACGACCGGCTCGATGCTGGCGTGGTGCCGAGTTGCATCATCATGAACCCGCCGTTCTCGGCAGCGCTGAATGTTGATTCACGTGTGGCCGATGCAGCCATCCGGCATCTGTCATCAGCAGTGGCGCGGCTTGCCGACGGTGGACGGCTCGTCGCGATCACGGGGGCCAACTGCGCGCCAGATCACAAGGCATGGCGTGATGGTTTCGTCCGGATGCAGGACAACGCCCGGGTCGTGTTCAGCGCGGCGATAGCGGGCAGCGTGTTCGCACCGCACGGCACCTCGGTCGAAACCCGGCTGACCGTTATCGACAAGGTTCCCGCAGACAATCCAGCACAATTTCCGGCATCGCGAGGCATGGCTCCCGATCTTGCGACCTTGCTGCGCTGGTTGGCCGACAGCCTCCCGCCACGTCAGCCCATCTCCGCATCAGCTCTTCAGCCACTGGTAGCTGCCCGCAATTCACAAGCGATCAAAGCCAGCCCAAGGCCTAAACTGGCTACAGCCCCGATCCCTGCAATATGCGGCGTGCCGCTCGACTATGATGTGATCGACTGGTGTCCTCCAACCGACGGCAAGCTCTCCGAATCGCTCTATGAGCCCTACTCGCTCCAATCGATCCGCATCGCTGGCGCTCAGCCACATCCGACGCGCCTCGTCCAATCCGCGGCGATGTCCTCGGTCGCGCCGCCCAAGCCGAGCTATCGCCCGCATCTGCCCGCTGGTCTCGTCGAACAGGGATTACTGTCGGATGCCCAGCTCGAATCGGTCATCTATGCGGGCGAGGCCCATGCCGACCATCTCGCCGGCAGCTGGTCCGTCGATGCAACCTGGGACAGGGTGGAAGCTGCGCCCGATGACTGCGACACGGCCGTCCGGTTCCGCAAGGGCTGGTTCCTCGGCGATGGCACCGGCGCTGGCAAAGGGCGTCAGGTCGCAGGGATTGTGCTCGACAATTGGCTCAAGGGCCGAACGCGCGCGGTCTGGATTTCCAAGTCCGACAAGCTGCTCGAAGATGCGCAGCGCGACTGGAAAGCTCTGGGGCAAGAGCCCTTGCTGGTCACCCCGCTCGCCCGGTTCCGTCAGGGCACACCCATCCGGCTCGAGCAGGGCATTCTTTTTACAACCTATGCCACGCTACGCTCCGACGCGCGCGAAAACCGGGTTTCGCGCGTCCAACAGATCGTCGATTGGCTGGGGACCGACTTCGACGGTGTCATTGTCTTCGACGAAAGCCATGCCATGCAGAATGCCGGTGGCGGCACATCCAAACGGGGCGATTGCGCCCCCTCGCAGCAGGGACGTGCCGGACTGCGCCTGCAGCATGCGCTTCCCAACGCCCGCATCCTCTATATCTCCGCGACGGGCGCGACGACGGTCGAAAACCTAGCCTATGCCCAGCGGCTTGGCCTCTGGGGTGGTGCGGACTTCCCGTTCGACAAGCGCACCGATTTCATCGCAGCCATTGAAGCAGGCGGGGTCGCAGCGATGGAGGTGCTCGCCCGCGACCTGAAAGCCCTCGGCCTCTATGCCGCCCGTTCGTTGTCCTATGAGGGCGTCGAATATGAGCTGATCGAGCACCAGCTCACCCCTGACCAGGTCCGCATCTACGATGCCTATGCCGGAGCGTTTCAGGTCATCCACAATAACCTGGACGCCGCGCTGGAAGCCGCCAACGTCACGAGCAGCGAAGGCACGCTCAACCGCTATGCCAAGTCGGCAGCCCGTTCCGCATTTGAATCCGCCAAGCAGCGCTTCTTCAATCACCTGATCACGGCGATGAAGACGCCAACGCTGATCGCCGCGATCGACCAGGGCCTTGCCGATGGCCACGCCGCCGTGGTGCAGATCGTCTCGACGGGGGAAGCGCTGCTGTCGCGCCGCCTCGCCGATATCGATCCGGGCGAGTGGAACGACGTTCAAATCGACATCACGCCCCGCGAATACGTGTAATGTTGAGGTCCAGATTACACGTATTCTTTGCAGTCGACATTTATGTCGAGCATTGCGGCCGGAGGCGTGGGATTGCGTCGATTGGTCATGATTTTACTCCAGATAATATGGGGGTTGAGGGAATGTCCGGGGACGGGCTAAGCC
>NZ_FPEH01000009.1 GCF_900117425.1 Novosphingobium sp. NDB2Meth1 | reverse complement strand
GCGCAACGTCGATGAAGGGGCCGAAGTAGGGTACATCCGCGACGGGAAACTTGTCAGGATAGCGGCCGATGCCAGCATCCTCGCCTGCTACAACGTGATGATCCCCTATATGGTCAGGAATATCCCCCAACGGCAACTCGAAGCGTTGCGCGCGAACGTCAAAGGGCCGCCTGTCTACGTCAATGTCGCGTTGCGCAACTGGCATGCGTGGCACAAGCTCGGGGTCGCAATGGTCTTCAAGCCCGGCGGCATGTAACACTGGATGCAACTCGATTTCCCCGTCAGCTTGGGTGACTATCGTTTCTCCGCCTCACCCGATGAGCTGATCGTCGGGCATGTCGACTATGTGCCGAGAGCGCCCGGTCAAGGTGACAAACGAACCCAGAACCGGCTGGGCCGGGCCAAGCTCTACGAGATGACTTTTGCCGATTTCGAGCGGCCATTGCGGCGCGAAATGACCGATGTGCTGGGCCCGGGCGGATTTGATTTTGATCGCCATGTCGCCGGCATTACGATCAATCGCTGGGCCCATGGCTATTCCTGCAGCGAAGATTCGTTGTCCGGCGATCCCGGCGATTTCGCGGCGCATCGGATCAACGCGGTCAAGCCCATCGGCTGGATTGCTATTGCCAATTCTGATGCGGCGTTCACTGCATATACCCACGCAGCGATCGCAGAAGGGCATCGCGCTGTTGAGGATGTCATGACGTTCCTTAGCACCTAGGCTGACATGCCTAGATCCTGACCTTGGCGTCCACGCAATTGCATTGGCAGTCTGGAATGGGTGCAATCCATTTCCTGCGCGGGAGAGCACGGCGTCTTGGTTGCGGGCCGCGAGGGTCAGGTAGAGCCGCGCTGGAACTCGGCGATCCGCCGCCACATCTCCGCTGGGGCCGAATACATCGGCCAATGGTTGCTTTGTGCGATTCGAGCTAGCGCGATTCCCTTCGAAGCGAGAGCGGCGAGGTAGGAGAGATGCGCGTTCTCGTCGCCATACATGAACAGCTTCGGGCAAGGGAGACCGACAAAGCGATCCATCAGCCGTCCGTTGTCCGACAGATCGACCATGGACGTAAAGATGGGCCGCACGGCCTCGACATGGACCTTGTGGCGCAGACCAGCGGCATAGAGTGCGCTCGCGAGCGCGGGGGCTCGGCGGGCCCGCTCAATGAAATCGTCGAGGAAGCGCTGCGCATCTTCCGACGGGTAGTCATGGATCTGCCGACTGAGAAAGCAGTCCTCGGGCGCGACATTTCCTTCGATGTTCACAAAGCTCAATACCCGCTGCGGACAGGCATGTGCTAGAAGCAGCGCGGTAAGTCCGCCCATCGAATGGCCTACAAGATGAAAGCGGTCGAAGCCGACGCGGTCCAGCATCGCCATTGCGGTCTCGACGAGGAACGGAATACTGATCTTCGAAGGGGCCACGCAAACAGTCTCGCCGCATCCTGGGGCATCGTAGGCGAGGAATGGCTGGCCATCAAAGGCAGACCAGCGCGCAATGTCGGCATAGTCTTCCTTGGTCGAGCCGAAGCCATGCAGGAAAAGGATCGGCGCCCCCGTCCCGCCGCGCTGCAGCGCTGCAACGGCCAGGCCGACCTGCTGCACGACAATCTGGTGAGAGGCATGCTCAAATACTGGCTTCATCGGCCACCTTACGCCAACGTGTCAGGCCCAGCAAATCAAGCGTTGTGCGCCCTCCCAAAAGTGCGTCCATCAACACGGTCTCCGTCGCGGCGCGCCTTTCCCCGCGTTCGATGGCGCCAGCGGCGGCTTCAGCAGGCAGTATGAGTACCCCGTCATCGTCGGCCACCACCAGATCACCGGGCCCGACCGGGGTGCCTGCAAGCAGGATCGGCAGACCGACGGAAGGCGCGCTGGCCTTGATCGTGCCGCGCATCGAAACACCTCGTGCAAAGACCGGAAACCGCCGCGTCCGCAGCGCAGTGACATCGCGCACACCACCATCAATGATCAGCCCGGCGACTCCGGCAACTTCGGCCGCAACAGTGAGTACTTCGCCCCAATACCCTGCCACAAAGCCTTTCGCATCGACAACGAGGACGGCGCCGCGCGGTGCCCGCTCCATGGCGAGATGGATCGCCAGGTTGTCTCCGGGTGAACACTGCAACGGAAAGGCATGACCAGCCACTGTCGCGCCCGCCCAGACCGGGCGAATGAGGGGATCGACAGACGCGGAGGGGATGGCTGCGGCCTCAAACAGTGTCGAAGTGCCGAGCGTCAGCGCCCGTTCGAGTTGGTTCGGCCCATAAGACACCGGACTCATCCCCGGCGCTGCAGCAGGTGATAGTTGAGCGCCTTGCGGGCTTCGCGCAAGGACATGCCGTTGCCGATACGCGCCCGGATGCCAGCTTCGGTCTCCTCGATCCGCCGGGCAGCCTCGGCGACCTCGGGTGCGCGCTTTCGGGGCACGAAGACGACGCCATTTGCGTCCGCAACCACGATGTCACGGCTGGTCACGCGAACTGATCCGATACTGACCAACTCGCCAATAGCGGCCACCTCGACCCGGTCCTTGCCGGTGCGCATGAACCGGCCGACGGAAAACAGCGGATAGCCACTACCAAGCGCCTTCGTCACATCGCGGCAGACACCGTCTATCACGGAGCCCGCAATGCCGCGAAGTGCGGCATACTCGGTCATGATGTCACCCCAGACAGTGCAGTCCGTCCGTCCGCCATTGTCGATCACCACGATGTCGCCCTCGGCGACATCATCAATGAAATCGCCCACCGTTCCCGGTGGAACAGCGGCCGGCACATACCGCACGGTGAAGGCAGGGCCGACAACCGCCTGCCGATAGTCGGCAAGCGGCACGATCCCCAGCGCCTGACCATGAATGCCAAAGCGGTCGAGCGCATCGGACACGGCGGGCGTATCAAGCCCTGCGAACAGCGCCACCAGGTCACGATCCTCGCTCGACTGCTGCCGCAGCGTGCTCATTTCGCCCCCCGGTCCAGACTGGTGCCAATGGCTTCGAACTCTCTATCGTGCATTACATCGGCGACCGAGCGACCCTTGCGGACTGCCGCGACCATTGCGGTCTGGCGCTTGTCGATTCGCTCGGCAAGGTCAAGCACAGCCCCGATTACGTCTGCCGCGATGAATGCAGTGCCGCAACGATCGGCAATCACGAAATCGTCCTCGCGGACAGTCACACCGGCCATGACCACCGGCGTTCCCGACGCGATCTGGATCAGGCGATTGCGTGCCGAGATCATCGTCACCCCTCTGCCGTATACCGGATAGCCGAGCGCTTCGCTGCCTGCGATATCGCGCGAGCAGCCGTCTATGATCGAGCCACGGATTTGCCGCGCCACTGCGGCGTTGGCCAGAATGTCACCCCAGCAGGAAACGCCTTCGATGCCGCCGGCGATCACCAGCACCCGCCCTTCCTCCGTAATCGCATCAATAACTGGGGAAATCAGGTGTACAGCAGGCGCTGCATCCGTCTTTGGTCCCAACTGGACGGTCGAGGCGCGACCGACAACAGCCGGGCAATCCCACAATGGGCGAAGACCATAGGTGGCACCGGGCAAGCCGAGAAAATCCAGCGCATCGGAAATGGTGTTGCTGTCAAGCGCGCCCAGGCGCTCCAGTGGGTTGCGGGGCATGGCGGATGGTCTCTGGTTCGGAACACGTGATCCTCGGCAACTTTATATGATAGGTAAAGCTTGATTATGGTAATGCTGTGATACGTATATCGTAACATTAGCAAGACAGAGACACCGCTATGCAGACGATCGACTTTCGGCTCTTTCGGCACCTGTGGATGTTTCTTGCCGTTGCCGAGGAGCTGCATTTTGGCCGCGCTGCGCGGCGTCTCGGAATGTCGCAGCCGCCGCTGACCGAGCAGATCAAGGTGCTCGAACGCTCGCTCGGCCTTACCCTGTTCAACCGCTCACGACGTGGCACGGCGCTCTCTCCGGCAGGTGCGGCGCTCCTGCCGGCAGTGCGCCAGTTTGCCGCACAGGTGGAGCGGCTCGAACAGGTGGTACGCGAGGTGGCAGCGGGTCATTCTGGCGTGCTGAGAATCGGCGCGATCAGCGCTGCCATGCTCGAGACAGTGCCGATCATCCTTGCGGGGCTGAGAGAGTTGCATCCCAATCTCACAGTGACCATTCAGGAGATCGACAGCGCCGAGGCGCTGCACGCGCTTGAGGCGGGCGAACTCGATATTGCCTTTGCACGGATCGAAGGGAAGGCGGGGCCATCGATTGCCTCGCTGCCCCTGACCGAGGATCGCCTTGGGGTTGCACTTCAATTGGATCATCCACTTTCGAACTTGCGGGAGGTGCCACTGGGCGCGCTCGCCGGCGAACCCATGGTCATGTCCTCGCGAAGGGTCAGCCCGATCTACTTCGACATGCTCACAGCCTTGTGCCGCAATAAAGGCTTCTCGCCCCGCATTCTCCACGAGGTCCGTTCCGTGATGTCCCAGATCGCCTATGTCGGCTGCGGGCAGGGGCTGGCGCTTGTGCCGACATCAACAAGCAGGCTCGCGCCAACAAATGTGGTCGTTCGCCCGCTTGAGGATCACATCATGGTTGTTACCGCCGCGCTGGTCTGGGACAAGCGGCGCGTTCATCCAATCCTGGATACGATCGTCGCAATTTCGACCAGAACGGCCATCCCCTCGTTTGACTCTGTCTGATACGCCGAGTTCTGTCATCAACTCCGCGTTAGCTCTCCTTTTTGCTCGGGTGCTGTCTACTGGG
>NZ_FPEH01000001.1 GCF_900117425.1 Novosphingobium sp. NDB2Meth1 | reverse complement strand
ACTGACCTGCCCCCCGCTGGCTCCCTCGATTTGATGTAGAGTCTGCCCCACTCGAAGGAGCAGGATGCCGGGTTTTCGACGGCGGAGTTCTGCCGCAAGCACGGTCTGAGCCCGGCGACGTTCTACAAGCTGAAGGCGAAGTAGGGCGGGCTTGAGGTGTCCGATGCCCGGCGGCTGCGGTTGCTTGAGGAGGAGAACAGCAAGCTTAAGCGGCTGCTGGCCGAGACCGTGCTCGACAATGCCATCCTGAAGGACTTGCTGGGAAAAGTCTGACGACGCCAGCTCAGCGACGGGACGCGGCGCTCGGCGTGGTGCGGGATTACCAGATCTCGCAACGCCGGGCCTGCGGGCTCGCGGCAGCCGTACCCCGATGCCCGTGCCGCTGCGGCCGAACGACCGCTGGTCGATGGACTTCGTGGCCGATACGTTCGGCGCTTCCCGCCGGCTGCGCATCCTGGCGATCAACGATGACGCCTGCCGCGAGAACCTGTGCCTGGTGGGGGACACCAGCATCTCGGGCGTCAGGGTCGCGCGCGAACTCGACACGCTGGTGCGCCTCTATGGCAAACCGGCTTGCATCGTCAGCGACAATGGGACCGAGTTCACCAGCCGGGCGATCCTGAGGTGGGCCAGCGAGAACCGGGTCGAGTGGCACTACATCGATCCGGGCAAGCCGCAGCAGAATGCCTTCATTGAATCGTTCAACGGGTCGCTGCGCGACGAGCTCCTGAACAAGGAGTTGTTCGACAGCCTCCCCGATGCCCGGCGCAAGCTGGCGGTCTGGCGCTACGACTACAACAACGAAAGGCCGCACTCGTCACTGGCGAACCGAACACCGGCACGAATATCAAACCGGTGGACTCTCGTTATGACCGCGGGACCAGCGGGGGGCAGGTCA
>NZ_FPEH01000010.1 GCF_900117425.1 Novosphingobium sp. NDB2Meth1 | reverse complement strand
AGGCCGCCGCGCTGCAACACGAGATCGACGTTACCCGGCGATGCGCCGGCCGCCGCCGTGACGATAGTGCCCGGGCGCAGGTTCTGCAGGGTCAGCGAACCACCGGTGAAGGTCAGCGTATTGCCGCTGAGCGAATAAGTGAACGCCGGGCTGCCCGCCGCCGCAGCCCCGGTAAAGGTGATCCGGTCGCCGATATCGAGGTCCGTGATCGTATCGCCGTTCAGTTCCGCCGCGCTGCCCGAAAAGATGTCGTTGCCGCTGCCGCCGGTCAGCGTGTCCGCGCCAGAGCCGCCGAAGAGCGTGTCATCGCCGCTCCCGCCCCAGAGTGTATCGTTGCCATCGCCGCCGATCAGCGTATCAGCACCGGCGCCGGCGATGAGAACGTCGTCGCCATCCCTGCCGTTCAGCGTGTCGTTGCCATTTCCGGCGATCAGCACATCTCTGCCAAGGGTTCCGGTCAGCGTCTTAGCTGTCGTCGCAGTGTCGAAGATGAAATCGCTGGCGGTCAGCTGGCTCGGTCGAATGCCATTGATGGTGATTGTTCCCTTTGAGAAGGGCAAACTGATCACGGTATTGCCAAGGTTCTCGGAGACAAAGGGCGACAGCGTTTCCAGATCGCCAAAGCCGAGCGGCGCGAGATTGATCCGGTCCTGACCTCTCACGAAGTCCGTGATCACATCTTGGTTGAACGCAAGGGCGGTGTAGGCAAATATGTCGTTGCCGCTTCCGCCCGTCAGCAAGTCATTGCCAATGCCGCCGATAAGGGTGTCGGCACCGGCGCCGCCATAAAGGTCGTCGTAACCGCTGGAGCCGTCGAGGGTGTCGTTGCCATTGCCGCCGAACAGTACGTCGTCGGCGACGGTCCCGGTGGGGGGTGGTGCTGCGGGGTTGAAGATGAAATCGTCCGCCGTCAACTGGCTAAGCAGAACGCCGTGGATGGTGATCGTTTCCGGTGCACCGCCATAGAGAAGCCTGATGACGGTACTGCCACTTTCATCAGACATGTAGTTCGACAGTGTCGGCAGATCGGCCCCGCCAAGGATCGAGAGATCGATCTTGTCCTGACCGCTCACGAAGTCTGCAATCACATCGTTGCCGAACTGGCGGGCGGGATAGCGAAAAATGTCGTTTCCGTTGCCGCCGGTCAGCCAATCATCACCGTTGCCGCCAACGAGCGTATCGGCCCCAGCGCCGCTGTTGAGAACATCGTCACCACCGCCGCCGTTCAGCGTATCGGCCCCAGCGCCGCTGTTGAGAACATCGTCACCACCGCCGCCGTTCAGCGTATCGTTGCCATTGCTGCTGAACAGCATGTCGCCGTTGACGGTTCCTGTGAGAGATGATGCCGTCGTCGCAGTGTTGAAGATGAAATCGCTGGCAGTCAGCTGGCTCGGCAGAACACCATTGATGGTGATCGTTTCCGGCGTGCTGTCGTAAACAAGGCGGATGATGGTGTTGCCAAGGTTCTCTGCCATGTAGCCCCGCAATGTTGCCAGATCGGCAATGCCCAGGGCAGAAAGATTGATCCGGTCCTGACCTTGTACGAAGTCGGTGATGACGTCTTCACCGAACAGGCGCCCTGTAAACGCAAAAATGTCATTGCCTGCACCGCCAGTGAGCTCGCCATTGGCGGAGGTTCCGGATAAGGTGTCGTTGGAGCCAGTGCCGGTAATGATTGCCATGAACCGCTCCCAATCATGTCAAATTCAATTCAATAGCCGAGGATCTCCTCGCAGACATCTGGATTACGAATTACGGTGACACTTTACCAAATCCCCAAACCTCACGCCCTCCATCGATCCTGCCACACACCTGCCCCCATCCCAAACCCCGTTCCAGCACTCCCTAAACAGTCTTCTCACATCCCGATAAATAACAGACGCGTCTGTTATTTATAAACTGCTGTCCTACATGCACACGCTTGCGGCATAGTCCCGAAATGCGCTGCGAATCCTTGCAAATCCGCCGCTTTCGGCCGTCCTCCTGCGGGACAGATCGCCCTGCGCCGGGGCTGCCGGTTTTTGCTCTGGACTGTGTCAACCCCGTCAACCTTCCCCGCCGAACGTCCCTTTCCTGCACAGCCCGCGCCTGTCAGATTCGGGAGTGGAGAACGCGGGCTGCCGGGCGTCTGATCGCCCGCAGGCCCTGTGCCAGACCATGAAGGAGGATGCCATGCGTGTTGCTCTGCCCGAAGCCCATCACATGAACCCGCTCGGCCACCTCTCGGAGCACTACGCGCCCGAGATCGTGAACGCCGCTTTCGGCTTTTCCGATGTCACCTACCGCATGTCGAAGCTGCCCACCCGCCTGTTCGAAGGCGCGCGGATGCGCACGGCGCTGATCAACGGGTGCCAGCTCTGCCAGAACTTTCGCGTGCTGCGCGATCGGCCAGACATCGAGCGCACGAATGGCCCGGCGCCGGACGAGGCGTTCTACGCTGCCGTCCATGAATGGCGCACTTCGCCGGTCCTGTCGGAGCGCGAGAAGCTCGCAATCGAATATGCCGAGAAAGTCGGGCTCGATCCCAAGGCGCTCGCCACCGACGAGGATTTCTGGACGCGCTGCAAGGCCGCGCTCACCGATGACGAGATCGTCGATCTCGCCTTCTGCGTCGCGGTGTGGATGGGGCTGGGGCGCGTTGCCCACGTACTCGGCCTCGATGCTGTCTGCGCGCTGCCGGCGCTGCGCGAGGTTGCCTGAGGCTTTTCGCGGCGCGCGGAACGTGCCACGCTGCACTGGTTCGTTTTACCGCGTCCGGAAAGTCCTGCCCCGATGAACACGCCCGATCTTGCCGCCTGGTGGATGCCTTTCACCGCCAACCGCCAGTTCAAGTCGCAGCCCCGCCTCCTCGCCGAAGCGCGCGGCATGTTCTACCGCTCGGCGGACGACCGGGAGATCCTCGATGGCACGGCGGGCCTGTGGTGCGTCAATGCCGGGCACGGGCGCGAGGAAATCGCGGACGCGGTCTCCCACCAGATCCGCACGATGGATTTCGCGCCCGCCTTCCAGATGGGCCACCCCATCGGCTTCGATTTCGCGACCCGCCTTGCTGAGATCGCGCCCGCGGGGCTCGACCGGGTGTTCTTCACCGGCTCGGGTTCCGAGTCCGTCGACACCGCGCTCAAGATCGCGCTCGCCTACCAGCGCGCCATCGGCCAGGGCACGCGCACCCGCTTCATCGGGCGCGAGCGGGGCTATCACGGTGTCGGCTTCGGCGGTGTCTCGGTCGGCGGCATCCTCAACAACCGCCGCGTGTTCACCAGCCTGCCGGGAGTGGACCACATGCGCCACACCCACGACCTGTCGCGCAACCGCTTTACCCGCGGCATGACCGAACAGGGCGCGGAACTGGCCGACGATCTCGAGCGGCTTGTCCAGCTCCACGGCGCGGAGACCATTGCTGCTGTGATCGTCGAGCCGGTCGCGGGCTCCACCGGCGTGCTGCCGCCGCCCAAGGGCTATCTCGAACGCCTGCGCGAAATCGCGACGCGGCACGGCATCCTGCTCATCTTCGACGAAGTGATCACCGGCTTCGGCCGCCTCGGCACGCCGTTCGGCGCGGACTACTTCGGCGTCACGCCGGACCTCATCACCACCGCCAAGGGCATCACCAACGGCACCCTGCCGATGGGCGCCGTCTTCGCGAGCCGTGCGGTGCATGATGGTCTGATGAACGGGCCGGAAAACCTCATCGAGCTGTTCCACGGCTATACCTATTCCGGCCACCCCGTCGCCTGCGCCGCGGGCCTCGCCACGCTCGACATCTATGCCCGCGAAGGCCTGCTGACCCGCGGCGCCGCGCTGGCGGACTTGTGGGCCGATACGCTCCACGGCCTGCGCGATGCGCCGCATGTGATCGACGTGCGCACCATCGGTCTCGTCGGCGGCATCGAGCTCGCCTCCCGCGACGGCGCTCCCGGCGCACGCGCTTATGACGTGTTCACCGATTGCTTCCGCGCCGGCCTGCTGATCCGCGTGACAGGCGACATCATCGCGCTCTCGCCGCCGCTGATCGTCGAGCCCGATCACATGGGCCGTATCGCCGAAACGATCCGCGCGGCGCTGGAACGCGCAGCATGAAGCATCTGCTGGCCGCTGCGGCGGTGCTGGTGGCAAGTCCGGCATTCGCCGCGCCCATCGGCATGAGCGACACGGAGCAGGCCGCCCCCGCCGTTCCGCCAATCCTCTCTGCACGCGAGCGGGCCGAAACCGAGAACCGCATCCTCTCCGAACGGCTCGAAACGGTGATCCCGGCGATCATGCGCGCCGAAGGCATCGACCTCTGGCTGCTCGTCGCGCGCGAGTATTTCGAGGAGCCGGTGGTCGCCACGATGCTCGATGCCGAGAACATGCATGCGCGGCGGCGCACGATCCTGATCTTCCACGATCCGGGCGAGGGCAAGCCGGTCGAGCGCCTGACGGTGAGCCGCTACGGACTCGGCGGCCTGTTCAAGCCGGCGTGGGATCCGGCGAAGCAGCCGGACCAGTGGAAGGCCGTGGCCGATATCATCGCGGCGCGCAATCCGGGGAAGATCGCGGTCAACATTTCCGATCTCCACCAGTTCGCCGACGGCATGACCGTCAGCCAGTACGACAAGTTCACCGCTGCCCTGCCTGAGGCGCTGCGCGCCCGCATCGTCAGCGGGGAGGGGCTGGCGATCCGCTGGCTGGAAACGCGCACGCCGTCGGAAATGGCGCTCTATCCGACCATCGAGCGCACCGCCCACGCCGTGATCGCCGAGGCTTTTTCGCGCAAGGTCATCACCCCGGGCGTGACGACGGCGGAGCAGGTGCAATGGTGGTACCGTGATCGGCTGCTTCAGCTGGGCCTCGATGCCTGGTTCCATCCCTCGATCGCAATCCAGCGCAAGGGCGCCGAAGGCATGCTCGAGGGGAACGAGGTGATCCGTCCGGGCGACCTCCTGTGGACCGACTTCGGGATCACCTACTTGCGGCTCAACACCGATACGCAGCACCTCGCTTATGTGCTGAAGCCGGGCGAGAGCGAGGCGCCAGCGGGGCTGAGGCAGGGCCTTGCGAACAGCAACAAGGTGCAGGATGCCTTGCTGCGCCAGTTCGTGGTCGGGCGAAGCGGCAATGAAGCATTGGCCCGCGCGCGGGCTGAGGCCAAGGCGGCGGGGCTTGATCCTTCAATCTATTCGCATCCCATCGGTTTCCACGGCCACGGCGCCGGACCATCGATCGGTTTCTGGGACAACCAGAACGCCGACCCGCGCGGAGATGCTGCGATCCATGCCAATACCGCGTGGTCGATCGAGTTGACCTCCTATGCCGTCGTGCCTGAATGGGGAGGCCAGCGGGTCGACTTTCGCGCCGAGGAGAATGCCTTTTTTGACGGGAAGACCGTGCGCTTCATCGACGGACGCCAGACGAGCCTGACACTGATCCCGTCTGATCCCTGACCCTCGGGCTGCTGCGCCTCCTTTTTGCAGGCCGGATCAAAAAAGTTTGATTTCGTGCTTGACGAATCAACCGCCGTCCATCAGATGCGCTCCACCGGCAGGGACGGCGGCATCGCTTCCATTTTTGCTGGTCGCCAGCATAGTCGGACACCAGGTCCCCCGGTAGCGAAAATCGGGGAACGTTGGTTGTCCGCCAAATTCTGTCTGGTGGTTCTTTGA
>NZ_FPEH01000023.1 GCF_900117425.1 Novosphingobium sp. NDB2Meth1 | reverse complement strand
AGGGCCATTCTGTCGTCGGTCATCGTCTTCTTCTCCAGGTTCGAGTTCGCATCCGAACCCTACCAGAAGATCGACGGTGGCCACCCTCTCAGAGAAACCTTCCTACACCACCCCGTGGGACACGACCTCGTCCAGAATTGTTAGTCCTTGAGCGAGGCTAAGCCTGCCAAGCAACCACAACGCCAATGACATCAGACATCCTGGCTCTGCATGAACGTGCTGAAGATCGTGATGGCCTTGTCAGCAGCGGTGGGTATGGGTCGCTTTGAGTGCGCTTCCGGTTCAAATTGCCAATGTGTCGGATTGATGTGTAACGGTGCCCCTTTGCCGTGGAGTACGGGATTTGGTTGACCTGAGGTCCGACAAGGCAAGGCGGCTGGAACTGGGCCGCCAGCGTCGCGCAATAACGCGGGCCAAAGTGATCGCGGCGGCGTTCGAGCTGTTCGGTGAGGAAGACGGCCTCTACGCACGTATCGAGGACGTGGTGCAGCGCGCCGGGATCACACGCGCGACCTTCTACGACCACTTCTCCGGCATGGCCGAACTGCGCGAGGCCGTGACGTACGAGGTCACGCACACTTTCTTGACCGCAGTGACGCGGACCGTCTCGCAGCTCGAAGATCCGCGGGAACGCGCAGCCGCGGCGATGCGTTTCTATCTGCACCGGGTTCGCGAAGTGCCCGGCTGGGGCCGCTCGATGCTCAGCCTCAGCGCCAATGGCATCATATTCGGCGCGGAAACCTTTCGGCAGGCGGAGATCACGGTGCAGGAAGCCATGGCAGCAGGCCAGCTTGGCATTAGCGACAGCGCGCTCGGCCGCGATGCAATCCTCGGGACCACCATTGCGGCCGTCTCGACGATGCTGCGCGAGCGCATGAGCGACGACTATCCTGAAGCGGTTGTCAGCATGATCCTGCGAGGTCTGGGCGTCAGCGCCGCCGAAGCGACTGAGATTGCCAATCGTACGCTCCCCGCCCTCGCCATGCCTTCCGACCAACCTGATCAAACTTGACGTTTCGCAAGATTGAATTTAGCCATTCCATAATCTGACAGAATGTCCGATTTAATCGGCGTGCTGCCCTCGTCACAAAAACCGGAAGAATGGGAGAGGCTGGATGAGTTCCACGACGCCAAAGCGGCTGAGGTGCCGTCTCGCGACCTTTGCTCTTGGGTTATGCCTGATGCCAGCGGCCAGCGCATCCGCCGGTGTCGCAAGCACGCCGCGTGCGCCTGCGGTGATCTATGCGAAGACCTGCGGCTACTGCCACGGACAGCATGTCGCCCCGGTGATCCGCGGTCGCAATCTGCCACCTGAAATCATCGCGCAGTATGTCCGCAGCGGTCCCCGCGCGATGCCGGCGTTCCGCCCCACCGAAATCAGCGATGCCGAACTCAAGGCTCTGGCCCAGTGGGTCAGCACCTCGAAGGCCGATCCCAAGGAGCATGAGCAATGAGCGGCATTTCCCGGCGTGACCTGATCCGCACCGGCGCCGTGGGGGCGGCCCTCCTTTCGGGCAACGCCTTTGCCTCACCGCTCGACGGCCCGCGCCAGCTCCCGGCGCATCTCGACAAGGGCATCTTCGCCGCTGCGGTCAAGGAACTGCGCGCGGTTGTTGGCAACGAATGGGTCTTCGCCGATCCTGAAACCACACTGCCCTATACCAAGAGCTTCACGCCCGATCCCCGCCACGAGCACGTGCCCTCGGGCGCAGTGGCTCCCGCCTCGGTCGAGGAAGTTCAGGCGGTGCTCAAGATCGCCAACACCTACAAGCTGCCGCTGTGGACCGTCTCCACCGGCAAGAACATGGGCTACGGCTGCGCGACGCCAGCCAGCAGCGGGCAGATGATCCTCGACCTCAAGCGGATGAACCGGATCATCCATATCGACGCCGAACTCGGCACTGCGCTTGTGGAACCAGGGGTGACCTATCAGGATCTCCACGACTACCTGACCGAGAACAACCTGCCCTACTGGATCGACGTGCCGACCGTCGGCCCCATCGTCTCGCCCGTGGGCAACACGCTGGAGCGCGGGGTGGGCTACACGCCCTATGGCGATCATTTCTTCATGCAGTGCGGGATGGAAGTGGTGCTCGCCGATGGCACGATTGTGCGCACCGGCATGGGCGGGGTGAAGGATTCGACCACCTGGCAGGCGTTCAAGTGGGGCTACGGGCCCTATATCGACGGCATCTTCACGCAGTCGAACTTCGGCGTGGTCACCAAGCTGGGCTTCTGGCTCATGCCAAAGCCTCCGGCGTTCAAGCCCTTCATGGTGCGCCATAACGAGATGGGCGACGTCGCGAAAATCGTGGATGCGATGCGCCCCTTCCGGATGAACAACCTCATCCCCAATGTCGTGCTGATGATGGGCGCTGCCTACCAGATCGCAATGTTCCACCGCCGCGAGGAGTTGTGGGACAAGCCCGAGAGCATCCCCGACGATGTCGTGCGCGATTTCGCGAAGAAGCATGGCCTCGGCATGTGGAACACCTACTTCGCGCTCTATGGCACCGACGAGATCATCGCGGCGGTGGAACCCATCGTGCGCCGCGCGTTCGAGGCTTCGGGCGGCGAAGTGCTGACCGAGAAGGAGATGGGTGGCAACTTGTGGTTCGAGCACCACAAGAACCTGATGAGCGGGCAGATGACGCTCGAGGAAAAGGGCATCATGCGCTGGCGCGGTGGCGGCATGACATGCTTTGCCCCGGTCGCCCCCGCCAAGGGCATCGAGACCCAGCAGCAGACCGAACTCGCCAAGGAAATCCTTGGGCGTTACGGATTCGACTACTCCGTGGCTTACGCCATCGGCGGGCGCGAGCTACACCACCTGATCTTCATCCAGTACGACAAGGAAAATCCGGTCGAGGAGAAGAAGGCCGACGACTGCATCCGCGAGATGATCACCCGCTTCGGGAACCGCGGCTGGGCTGCCTATCGCACCGGCGTGGCGACGATGGACCTCGTGGCGCGGCAATATGGCGACAGCCACCGCGAGATCAACGCGCGGCTCAAGCAGGCACTCGATCCCAACCATATCCTCTCGCCGGGCAAGCAGGGCATCGCCTGAGCCAAGCCGGGGACTCGTTCAAGCCTCCCGGCCAACGGCACCGACCTGTTCTTTGATGCGTTGATCGCCGATCCATGGCTCACCTGTCGCGCCTTGCGCGATCTGGACGCAGGCATGTGCCTCGAGCAGGCCCAGCACGGCGGCGCCGCACAATCAATTGCGCGGATGGAACTGATCGCTGTGTCCAACGCGCTTGCCCGCAGGAGGCTGCTTTTCGTTTTGGCAGGTTGGCATGGGCTGCCCCCCCCTCTCCCAACTCTCTCTCCTCAAGGGGAGAGGGCTATCGGGATTGGGCTTGGTGGAGGGCGTTGGGCTTTGCGGCGGGTGCTCCTCCACCATCTGCGATCGTCCCCCTCCCCGTGTCGGGGAGGAACTAGCCCTTGGCCAGCTGACCTCGCACCGCACCCGCGGGGAAATCTGCGGTGTGGATGTTGATGTAGAAGCCTGCCGGATCCGCGACGATGGGTTTCAGCTTGTCGGGTTCGACGGCGATGCACATGTCGCTGCCCTTGCCGGTGACATCCAAGGTGATGACGGGGGCGCCGTTGGTGCCGGCGGCGCCGGTGTGGACGTGGGCCATGGTCGGCGCGGCGATCTTCTCGCCGTAGAGGGTGTAGCAGAAATCGCCGGTTTCGGTGTTGATCTCGACGCGGAAGGCGCCGTTGCCTTCGGGGGCGCCGCCTGCGGGCTCGTTGGCGCCGGAGAGGTTGGCGGTGAGGACGACCGTCTCGGCAGCAGCAGCGACGGGCGCGAGGGCGAGCGCGGCGGCGCTCAGCGTGAGGATGGCGGCGGGGAGCTTGGGCATCGCATCTTCTCCATGCAGGGCAGCGCGGCCAAGCCCTTCAGACTCGGGGCTAGTTTTACCGCGCGCGAGGCGAGATTACGCCTTGTGGGCGGTGGTGCAACGGTTTGTCTCAGAAGCTTTTGGGCAGGCCCAGCACGTGGGTGGCGACGTGGCTGAGGATGAGGTTCGAGGAGATCGGCGCGACCTGGTAGAGCCGGGTTTCGCGGAACTTGCGCTCGATGTCGTATTCCTCGGCGAAGCCGAAGCCGCCGTGGGTCTGGACGCACATGTCCGCCGCGAACCACGAGGCTTCGGAGGCGAGGAGCTTGGCCATGTTGGCTTCGGTGCCGGCGCCTTCGCCCGCATCGAACTTCGCGGCGGCATCGGCGACCATCTGCGCGGCGGCGGTGGTCTGGATATAGGCGCGGGCGATGGGGAACTGGACGCCCTGGTTCTGGCCGATGGGGCGGCCGAAGACGCTGCGGTCCTTGGCATAGGCGGCCGCGCGGTCAATGAAGAAGCGCGCGTCGCCGATGCATTCGGAGGCGATGAGGATGCGCTCGGCGTTCATGCCGGAGAGGATGTAGCGGAAGCCATCGCCTTCCTTGCCGATGAGGTTTTCGCACGGGACCGCGAGGTCATCGAAGAACAGCTCGGTGGTGGCGTGGTTGAGCATCGTGCGGATAGGGCGGATGGTGAGGCCGTTGCCGACTGCATCGCGCAAGTCGACGAGGAGGACGCTCATGCCCTCGGTGGGGCGAGCGCATTCCTCGCGGGGGGTGGTGCGCACGAGGAGGACCATGAGGTCCGAGTGTTCGGCGCGGCTGATCCAGATCTTCTGGCCGTTGACGATGTAGCGGTCGCCATCGCGGCGGGCAAACGTCTTGAGGCGCGTGGTGTCGGTGCCGCTGGTGGGTTCGGTGACGCCGAAGGCCTGGAGGCGCAGGTCTCCGCGCGCGATGGCGGGGAGGTAGCGCTCCTTCTGGGCATCCGAACCGTGGCGCAGGAGGGTGCCCATCGTGTACATCTGCGCGTGGGCGGCACCGCCGTTGCAGCCGGAGCGGTGGACTTCCTCGAGCACCGCTGTCGCCGCCGCAAGGCCAAGGCCGGAGCCGCCGTAAGCCTCGGGGATCAGGACCGAGAGCCAGCCTTCCTGCGCGAGGGTCGTCACGAATTCGGTGGGGTATTTCCGGTCGCGGTCGAGCGCCTGCCAGTAGCTGCCGGGGAAGCGCGCGCAGAGTTTGCGCACGCCTTCGCGCAGGTCTGCAAAGGTTTCTTCGCCGCTCATGTCCCTCTCCCGCAAGCGCTTGTCAGAGATGGCTATTGCCTGACTTGGGCGCGCCGTAAAGCGGGTCCGGAGGTGCAATTTTGCTAGTCGGCGCCGAGGCGGTGGCGTTCGCGACGCAGGTAGACGTAGAGCATGATGAAGACGGGGACGATCACGAGCGCGGCGAACAGGTCGTGCTCGACGTGGACGCCGAAGAGGGAAAGGCCGCCGCTGAGGTAGGCGAGGAGCGAGACGGCATAGTAGGTGATCGCGACGGTGGAGAAGCCTTCGACGAGATGCTGGAGCCGCAGCTGGGTCTGCGTTGCGCTTTCCAATGATTTGAGGAGCTGGGCGTTCTGGTCCTCGATCCGGGTCTCGATCCGGGTGCGCAGCAGCGAGGTGAGCTGGGCGGAGCGCTCGGCAAGCTCCTGCTGGCGGCGCACCACGGTCTCGCAGGTGCGGATGGCGGGGTAGAAGCGGCGCTGGGTGAAATCGGCGAGGCTGGCGAAACCGGGGATGGCGACGGGGTTCAGCGTGGCGAGGCGCTCGTCGACGAGGCGGGCGTAGGCGGCGGTGGCGCTGAGGCGGTAGCGGGTATCGGCGGCGATGGTGCCGAGTTCGAGGCTCATCGCGCAAAGCGAATCAAGGAGGTCGTTGTCGGACACTTCGTCCGAATCGAGCTTGCGACCGAAGGCGCGCAGTTCCTCCTCGGCGGCATCGAGCTTGCCCCAGACGGCCCGGGCAACCGGGAGGCCGAGCAGCGCCATGTTGCGGTAGTTGCCGAGTTCCTGCAGCGACTGGACCGCGCGGGCGAGATCGACGGGGCCGAGCTGTCCGGCGGCGACGACGAGGCGGCCGTAGCCTTCGTCCTTGATGCGGAAATCGGAAGACAGGCGCGCGCCGCCGCCGAAATCGCAGCAGACGAGTTCGGCCGGATCGACGTCGAATTCGGCCATACGCGCGGCGGCGGTGGCGGCATCGGATTCGATATCGATCAGCGTGGCGCGCAGCACTTCACCGGGCGCGCTTTCGGCCCAGGCGCGGGCTTCTGCCAGCAGCGGAGCATCGGGGCTGGCGAAGACGGTGAGCGTGGTTGCCTCGCTGTGGCGCTCCCAGGTGAACAGGAGGCCGTCGGCAAGGATGCCCTGCATATGGCGCTGGCCGGGTTCGGCGGCGAAGGCGGGGCCGCCGCGAAAGGGGGGCAGACCTTCGGAGGGCCCCACGCGCAGGATCTGGACGATCGACATGGGGGGCGTGATCGGCGGCCAGCGCCGCAGATGCATCTCGCCGACGATCTCGCGCCGCAGCCGGTGTTCGTTGAGCATGGCCTCTGGCACTCCCGCTAAGGCGCCAGTCTTTCACAGCGCGCTTGCCCTTACAAGGCGCATAGTCCAGATTGCTTGACACCATGAACCGTTTCCCCTTCTCCGCCATCGTCGCGCAAGACGAAATGAAGCAGGCCCTGCTGCTGGCCGCTGTCGATCCTGCCATCGGAGGCGTGATGGTCTTCGGCGACCGGGGAACCGGAAAATCGACGGCAGCGCGGGCACTTGCCGCGATCCTGCCGCCCATCGTCGCGGTGGAAGGCTGCCGCTTCGGCTGCGCGCCGCCCGATGCGGGGACCTGTCCAGATCCCTGTACATCGAAGAAGACGGCGAAGCGACCGGTGCCGTTCGTGGACCTGCCGCTGGGCGCGACCGAGGACCGGGTGATCGGCGCGCTCGATCTGGAGCGGGCACTGCGCTCGGGCGAGAAGCGCTTCGAGCCGGGGCTGCTGGCGAAGGCGCACCGGGGTTTTCTCTATATCGACGAGATCAACCTGCTCGAGGATCATCTGGTCGATCTGCTGCTGGATGTGGCGGCATCGGGCGAGAATCTGGTCGAGCGCGAGGGGCTTTCGGTGCGGCACAAGGCGAAGTTCGTGCTGATCGGGAGCGGGAACCCGGAGGAAGGCGAACTGAGGCCGCAACTGCTCGACCGGTTCGGGCTTTCGGTCGAGGTGCGCACCCCGCAGGCGCTCGATGCGCGCGTGGAGATCATGCGCCGCTGTGCTTCGCATGAGCGCGATCCGGTGGCGTTCGGCGAGGAATGGGCGGCGGCGGATGCCAAGATTGTGCGCAGGATTGCCAAGGGGCGGAGCCGGCTGGCGACGGTCGAGACGCCGGACGACGTGCTCTACGATGCCTCGCGGCTGTGCATGGCCTGCAAGGCGGACGGGCTGCGCGGCGAACTGACCCTGATGCGCGCGGCGCGGGCGCAGGCGGCGCTGGATGGGGCGGATTCGGTCAAGCGCAAGCATGTGACAGCGGTCGCGCCGATGGCATTGCGCCACCGGCTGCGGCGCGATGTGCTGGATGAGACGGGCTCGACTACGCGGATCGAACGCGCGGTGGCCGAGGTCTTCGGGTGACCACCCTTCCCGCGCCGTCCGCCGCAGAAGACGCGGCGCTGGCGCTGCAAGCCTTTGCGCTCTGGCCGGCGGGATTTGGCGGGCTGTGGCTGCGCGGCCCCGGCCCGGCACGCGATGCGCTGGTCGAGCGGCTGGGGAGCGCTGTGGCCCTGAAGCGGATGCCCGCGCATATCGATGGCGAGCGGCTGCATGGCGGGATCGACCTCGCCGCCAGCCTTGCGGCGGGGCGCAGTGTCTCGCGCGCCGGGTTCCTGCAGGAAGCGCGCGGCGGCGTTGTGATCGCACCGCTGGCCGAACGGATCACGCCTGCGCTGGCGGGGAGCGTGGCGCAGGCGCTGGATCATGCGGAACCGGCAGAGCGCTTCGGGCTGGTGCTGCTCGATGACGGGGCCGAGCGCGATGAAGTACCGCCGCTGAGCCTGACCGAACGCGTGGCCTTTGCCTGTGATCTGGGGAGCAGCGCGCCCGGCGGGCTGGCGGCGACGGAGCTGCCTGCCCCCCTTGCCTCACCGGCCGAGATTCCGGCGTGCAGTGCGGAAGGGCTGGAAGCTCTGGCGGCGGTATCGCTTGCGCTGGGAGTCGACTCCGGGCGGGCCTTGCGCTTTGCCGCGCTGACGGCGGGTGCCAGCGCGCGGCTCGATGGGCGCGGGTCTGTGCGGGAGAGCGATCTCGCCGCAGCGGCGCGGCTGGTGCTGGCCCCGCGCGCGACGCGCCTGCCGCCGCCTCCGCCGGAGGATCAGGCGGACGAAGCGCCGCCCCCTCCCCCGCCGCCGGAGGGCGAGACCGACACGCCAGGAGACGAGGAGCGCGAGGACAACGGCGTGCCGGACCCCGATCAGCTGATCGAAGCGGCGGCGGCGGCGATCCCGCCGGGTCTGCTGGAAGCCCTCGCCGATGGGCGCGTCCGGCGCGGTGCGGGAAGCGGCGGTGGTTCGCGGCACCTCTCACCGCTCAGGGGTCGGCCGCTGGCGGCGCGGCAGGGGCTACCACGCGGAGGCGCGCGGCTGGCGCTGATCGATACCTTGCGCGCGGCGGTGCCGTGGCAGGCCTTGCGGCGCAGCGAGGGCGAAACGCGGCCCGGCCTGCGCATCATGAAGGACGATGTGCGCGTTCGGCGGTTCGAGGCGCGCAGCGCTTCGGTTACGATCTTCGCGGTCGATGCCTCGGGCTCGGCGGCGTTCACGCGGCTGGCGGAGGCTAAGGGCGCGGTCGAGCTGCTGCTGGCACAGGCCTATGTGAAGCGCACCGAAGTCGCGCTCGTGGCGTTTCGCGGGCAGGAGGCAACGATGCTGCTTCCGCCGACGCGTTCACTGACGCGGGCGCGGCGCGCGCTGACGGAATTGCCCGGCGGTGGCGGAACGCCGCTGGCGGCGGGGCTGTCGATGGTCTGCACGCTGGGGACCGGCCTTGCGCGCCGGGGCTATACGCCGCTGCTGGTGGTGCTGACCGACGGGCGCGGGAACATCGCGCTTAATGGCAGCACGGATCGCAAGGCCGCGACCGAGGATGCACTGAAGGCGGGACGTGCGGTTGCCGCGGCAGGGCTGGCGGGCGTGGTGATCGACATTTCCCCCCGCCCTCGCCCGGAAGCTGCGGCAGTCGCCTCGGCGATGCGGGCGCGCTATGTGCCTTTGCCGCAGGCCAATGCGAAGACGCTGAGCAAGGTGATTGGGGCGCTGACATGAGCAGGCCGCTGGTCTGGGACAGCGACGGACGCGATTGGCCGCATCGCGAGGCCAGCCGCTTCGTGGCTGCCGGGCCGCTGACCTGGCATGTGCAGGAAATGGGCTCCGGGCCAGCCTTGGTGCTGCTCCATGGCACCGGCGCCGCGACTCACAGCTGGCGCCATCTGATGCCGCTGCTGGCACAGCACAACCGCGTGATCGCGATGGACCTGCCGGGGCATGGCTTTACGCGCGGAAGACCGGCGGGTGGGCTGACGCTGCCGGGCATGGCGGCTGCAGTGACGGCGCTTCTCGACAAGCTGGACGTGCGGCCCAAGCGGCTGATCGGCCATTCCGCCGGGGCGGCGATTGCGCTGCGGATGGTGCGCGACGGGTTTGCGGTGCCGGACGTTGTCGGGCTCAATGCGGCGCTTTCACCGTTTCCAGGGTTCTTCGCGCCGCTGTTTCAGGGCCTTGCCCGGGCGCTGGTGCTCAATCCGCTGGTGCCGCGCCTGTTTGCCGCGAGCGCGCGCACGTCCGGCGATACCGGCCGGCTGCTGGTGCGCTCGACCGGTTCGCACATCGATGCCGAGGGCGTGCGCTGCTACGCTCTGCTGCTGGGCAATGCGCTTCATTGCCGGGGCGCGCTGGAAATGATGGCGGGGTGGGACCTTGCCGGGCTACAGCGCGATCTGCCGAAGGTGGCGGCGCGGGTGCGCCTGATCCACGGCGCAAAGGATGCCGCGGTGCCCGTCGGCTCGGTGGAACAGGCGGTGAAGCTGATGCCGCAGGCGTCGCTCGAGGTGCTTGCGGGGCTTGGCCATCTGGCGCACGAAGAGCGAGCGGGTAGTGTCGCGGCGGCCATGGCGGTCGCCGCGACAGTGCATGCCTGAGAGGGAGGGACAGCATGGCTGAGAATTTCGGATGGATCGAAATGGTCGTCTTTGGCGGCGTCGCGCTGGGCATCGGCGTGTGGCAGCTGGTTTCGGTCAACCGCGAGATCGCCAAGGACAAGGCCAAGAAGGACGGAACAGCGAGGGATTAGCCAGCGTCGATTGGTTCCGAACCTGGCGGAGCGGCTGGGATTGGTGGAGAGCTGCCGCACCCTTTCACTGGCCGACAAAGGTGACAGCAAGGAAACTGAACAGGAGAAACGCCGTCAGCCCCAGCGTTCCTGCGAGAGGCCAAAGCAGCAGGCGTGATACCCTTGTGCCGATAACGGCGGTGAGACCGAGAACGACTGGCGGAAGCGCGATGAAAGCGGGATAGAGCCATGTGATTGGATGGGTGCTTGGGAGAAGCAAGCGCAGTCCCATCGGCGAGAACACCAACGCGATAAACACGCTCAGGAGCGCAAAAAAGAACCAGAGCGTCGCCACAATACCAGTTAATCGGCTCATGGGTGCAAGTTGGCACAGCCGCGCAATGTCCGCAATTGGGCGCAACCGATCGTTCGGATTTGCCCGTCCAGCCTAAGTCACCGCCGCGCCCTCGGCATGCGGTGCGGGATCAGTTGCTGCACGATCGGATTGCAGAACCGGTCGAGCGAGAGCGTTTCCTGCATCGCCACCACCGGTTCGCCATAGAGCCGCGCGTGGAGCGTGGAGCGGGTGTAGAAGGGGGAATCCTCCCAGGTCTTGCGCACGCGGGCGAGACCGCGGTCCGAGCGGGTCAGGCGCTCCATCTGCCACATCGTATTGGGCAGCGGCGCGGTCGGCGGCAAGTCGGCCTCATGCGGCACGCCCGCGCTGTCGAAGCGCAGCGCACTGGCGAAGGTGGAGCCATCGCGGCGCTGGCCTTCGTAGAACACCGCGACGTGCTTGCCGAGGTGCGCGCGCGACCAGTGCCAGACGCGAAAGCCCTCCTCGAGCGACTCGGAGCCGCGGTTGGAATCGAGGTAGGCACTGCCCTTCCAGCTGAGCTCGGGCGCCTGCATCTCGACCGAAATCCGAGCGCGGGGGGCGAGGCAGTGCCACAAGTGCTTGCCCGCCGGATCGAGCGCGAAGGCTTCGGTGTTGAGCATTTCGGGCCAGACCTTGATCTGCCCGGCGACCCGCCTGCGGAACGGATTCATGATCCGCTTGTCGCGTTCCTCGATATCGATGACGAGGCAGTCACCCGCCCAGCGGACCGAACTGGGGCCGATGGCGAACTGGTCCGCCTCGGGTTTGACGGCATGTTCAGGCCGCTCGGTCATCGTCCAGCGCGCCTTGGGGCCATAGAGCGCGACGTTGAGCGCGCAGTGATCGAGCGGATTGCCGCGCCCGGAGCGCTTGAAATAGGGCGAGAAGACGCTGCCGATGAAGGCGATCAGAGTGAGACCGTGCTGGCCGTCGTCGCTGAGCGCATCTACGTACCACCAGCTGTAGCCGCCGGCCGGGACCGGCGCGTCGAACCGGGGGTGCGCGTCGCTGTCAAGGCTGCCGGGGGCGCGGACGAGGCGGTCCTCCTCGCCCTTCTGCAGCAGCGCCCAGGGATCGGGCGCGGCGGGCGCGGGCGGCAGCGCCCCCTGCATGCGGGCGAGCGCCGTCCAAACCGGCGGCAAGTCCTCGGCCTTGAGCCCCAGCGCGCCATCCGCGCGATCATCGCCTCGCCACATGGGCCTGTCTCCCGTGCTCCGGATTTGCAGGAGCATGTGATGGATGATTGACGCATTGCTGCTAAATGTCCAATGTAATTGACATATGGACATGTCCAATCGTCTGGATTTGCCCCAAAGGGCCGGACTGAAGGAGCGCTGGGTCCTTTGGCGCAACCGGCTGCTGACCAATCCCCGGTTCCAATCGTGGAGCGCCGCGTTCCCGCTGACCCGGCCGATCGTGCGCTCCCGCGCGCGGCGGGCGTTCGATCTGGTGGCAGGCTTTGCCTATGCGCAAGTGCTGGCGGCCTGCGTCGAGGGCGGGCTGCTCGATCTGCTGGCGGAAGGGCCGTGCGATACGGTGCGGGCGGCGAACCGGGCGGGACTTGGCGTGGACGCGGCGGAGCGCCTGCTGCGCGCCGCCGCCTCGCTGGGGATCGCCGAGTCGCTGCCGGGTGGGCGCTGGACGCTGGGGATGGATGGCGCGGCGCTGCAGTGCAATCCGGGGGCGCGGGCGATGATCCGCCACCATGCGCTGCTCTATGCCGACCTTGCCGACCCGCTGGCGCTGCTGCGCGCCGACCGGAAGGAGCCGACCGCGCTTTCGGATTTCTGGACTTATGCGCGGGCCAGCGCGACGGGCAATGTGCCGCCGGGACGGCAGGGTGATGCTGACAATGAGTCGGCGGCAAAGGCCTACTCCGCGCTGATGGCCGCCTCGCAGGCGATGGTCAGCGAGCAGCTGATCGCGGCGTACAAGTTCGGCAAACACAAGGCGATGATGGACGTGGGCGGCGGCACCGGCGCCTTTGTGCGGGCGGTCGGCACTGCCGCGCCTGACTTGCGACTCGGCCTGTTCGACCTGCCCGATGTCGTCACGGGGGCGGAAACCTCTCTGGGGCGCGATGCGCTGATTGCTCCGCGACTTGCGCTCCACAAGGGCAGCTTCCTGCATGATCCTCTGCCCACCGGCTTCGATCTGATCACGCTAGTGCGCATACTCCACGATCATGACGACGAACCCGCGCTGCGCCTGCTGCGGGCGGTTCGCGCGGCCCTTCCGCCTGGCGGAACCTTGCTGATCGGGGAGCCGATGGCCGGTGCCGCCGGCGGCGGCGCGATGGGCGATGCATACTTCGGACTTTACCTCTGGGCGATGGGATCGGGCCGCCCGCGCCGCCCCGCCGAGCTTGGTGCCATGCTGCACAGCGCCGGATTTTCCAGCTGGCGCGAGGTTTCGACCCATTTGCCGCTGGTTTGCGGCGCGATTGTCGCCCGCGTTTGACACCTCGCGGCCGCATAGGCGCAGAATTCCCCCAAAACGGACTAACGGCACTCATGCACAGCTTGTCGCATGGCCGACCTGCACAAAGGTGTAGTGTTGAGTTGACACTTCTTTATGACAATGTAAGCTGACACTCGGAAAGCCCCCTAGACCGAACGGCATGCCGTCCGGCCCGGGCTGAGGGGAAAAGTGGTCGTGGAAGCACTAGCGCTCATCATGGAGGCACCAGAGCAATTGGCTCTCAGGCCCCTCGCGCTCGATGCGCCGACCGGTTCCGATGTGGTCGTCGAAGTCTGCTGGAGCGGCATCAGCACAGGCACCGAAAAACTCCTCTGGACCGGAAAAATGCCCATGTTTCCGGGCATGGGTTACCCGCTGGTGCCCGGTTATGAATCGGTTGGCCGCGTGATCGACGCGGGCCGTGATGCCTGGGCGCGGATCGGTGACTGGGTGTTCGTTCCGGGTGCGAGCTGCTTCCGCGATGCGCGAGGACTGTTCGGCGGATCGGCCCGCAGGCTTGTCCTCCCCTCCGCCCGCGCGCTCACCATCGACGAGTCGCTCCAGGCGAATGGGGTGCTGTTCGCCCTCGCCGCGACGGCGCTCCACGCGCTGGACGGCGGCACGTTGCCCGACCTGATCGTCGGGCACGGCGTGCTCGGCCGCCTGCTGGCACGCATCACCATCGCCCTCGGCGCGCACCCACCCACCGTATGGGAAACCGACCCGCAGCGGATGGGCGGGGCTGTCGGCTACAAGGTCGTTTCGCCCGACGAGGATCCGCGGCGCGATTACCATTCGATCTGCGATGCCAGCGGCGACTCGAACATTCTCGACACGCTGCTCGGCCGCCTGAGCCGCGGCGGCGAGATCAACCTCGCGGGTTTCTACAGCGAGCGGGTGAACTTCGCCTTCCCGGTGGCCTTCCGCGCGGAAGCACGCATCCGCGTCGCTGCCGAATGGAGCCACGGCGATCTCGACCGGACGCGCGATCTCATTCGTTCGGGTCGGCTCGATCTCTCGGGCCTCGTCACCGACGTTCGCCCCGCGAGCGAGGCGGCCGAGGCCTATCCGGCGGCCTTCACCGACCGGAACTGCCTGAAAATGGTTCTCGACTGGAGCAATTGCGCATGACGACCCTAACCTCCAGTCCGCAAGTATCTGCGCGCGTTCAGGCGCTTCGCGACGAAGCGGCGATCGAACCCGATGCGGTCACGCCCTCCGAAGTGACCAAGGAAACGCAGATCATCGCGATCTACGGCAAGGGCGGCTCGGGCAAGAGCTTTGCGCTTTCCAACCTGAGCTACATGATGGCGCAGCAGGGCAAGCGCGTGCTGCTGATCGGCTGCGATCCCAAGTCCGATACCACCAGCCTTCTGTTCGGCGGCAAGAGCTGCCCGACGATCATCGAAACCTCCGCCGCCAAGAAACTGGCCGGTGAGGACGTGAAGATCGAGGACGTCTGCTTCCAGCGCGACGGTGTGTTCGCGATGGAGCTCGGCGGACCGGAAGTCGGCCGTGGCTGTGGCGGGCGCGGGATCATCCACGGCTTCGAACTGCTCGAGAAGCTGGGCTTCCACGAGTGGGGCTTCGACTACGTGCTGCTCGACTTCCTCGGCGACGTGGTCTGCGGCGGCTTCGGCCTGCCGATCGCGCGCGACATGTGCCAGAAGGTGATCGTCGTCGGCTCGAACGACCTGCAGTCGCTCTACGTGGCGAACAACGTCTGCAAGGCGGTCGAATATTTTCGCTCGATGGGCGGCAATGTCGGCGTCGCGGGCATGATCGTCAACAAGGATGACGGCACCGGTGAGGCCAAGGCCTTTGCACAGGCTGTTGATATCCCGGTGCTTTGCGCGATCCCGGCGGACGAGGACATCCGCCGCAAGTCCGCAAACTACCAGATCATTGGCCGGCCCGACACGCAGTGGGGCAGCCTGTTCGAGGAACTGGCGGAAAACGTTGCAACGGCCCCGCCGCGGCGGCCCAAGCCGCTCGACCAGGACGGCCTGCTCGGCCTGTTCTCGCCCGAGGACACCGGCGGCAGTGTGACGCTGATCCCGGCAACCCAGGCCGACATGCGCGGCGGCACCTTTGAAACCAAGGCGTCGCTGGAGGTCATCTACGATGACATCTGAAACCCGCCCCGCCCCTGACCGCATCGACGCCATGCCCGACGCCCCCGTCGCGGCGGGGACCGATGGCGGCTGCCATGGCGGGACGGACCGGATGCGCGAAGCCGCGCGCAATGCCGGCAAGAGCGAAGTGCTTGATCGCTATGCCGCCGACTACCCGGTCGGCCCGCACGATCAGCCGCAATCGATGTGCCCCGCGTTCGGCTCGCTGCGCGTGGGCCTCAGGATGCGCCGCACGGCCAGCGTGCTCTCGGGCTCGGCGTGCTGCGTCTATGGCCTCACCTTCACCTCGCACTTCTATGGCGCGCGGCGGAGCGTCGGCTACGTGCCGTTCAGCTCGGAAACGCTGGTTACCGGCAAGCTGTTCGAGGACATCAAGGAAGCGGTCGAGCAGCTCGCCGATCCTGAACTCTACGACGCGATCGTCGTCACCAACCTCTGCGTGCCAACCGCGAGCGGTGTGCCGCTTCGCCTTCTGGGCAAGGAAGTGAACGGCGTCAGGATCATCGGCATCGATGTCCCCGGCTTCGGCATTCCGACTCATGCCGAGGCCAAGGACGTGCTTGCCGGCGCCATGCTCGCCTATGCCCGCAGCGAGGCGGAAGCTGGCCCGGTAAGCGCTCCCCCTGCCCGTTCGGACCGCCCGACGATCACGCTGCTCGGCGAGATGTTCCCGGTCGATCCGGTCGGCATCGCACAGATGCTGGAGCCGATGGGCCTCGCTGCTGGCCCGGTCGTGCCGACGCGCGAATGGCGCGAGCTCTATGCCGCGCTCGATTGCGCCGCCGTCGCCGCGATCCATCCGTTCTACACCGCCAGCGTGCGCGAGTTCGAAGCCGCGGGTCGCACTGTCGTCGGTTCGGCGCCGGTTGGCCGCGATGGCACCGCCGATTGGCTCGCCAGCATCGGCCAGGCCTGCGGCGTGAGCGCCGACAAGATCGCCGCCGCGCAGAACCGCATCCTGCCCGCGATCACCGGCGCGCTGGCCGCCCGCCCGATCAAGGGCCGCATCACCGTTTCGGGCTACGAAGGCTCCGAACTGCTGGTCGCGCGTCTGCTCGTCGAAAGCGGCGCCGACGTGCGTTATGTCGGCACCGCCTGCCCGCGCACCGTGTGGTCCGATCCCGACCGCGAATGGCTGCAGGCGCGCGGCGTCAAGGTGCAGTACCGCGCCAGCCTCGAGCAGGACATTGCCGCCGTCGAGGAATTCCGCCCCGATCTCGCCATCGGCACGACGCCGGTGGTGCAGCACGCCAAGCAGATGGCGATCCCGGCGCTCTATTTCACCAATCTCATCTCGGCCCGCCCGCTGATGGGTCCTGCGGGTGCTGGCAGCCTCGCGATGGTGGTCAACGCCGCGATCGGCGGAAAAGCCCGCTTCGACCGCATGAGCGCCTTCTTCGAGGGCGTCGGCTCCGGCCATACGACCGGCGTTTGGGAAGATACCCCGCAGGACCGCCCGAACTTCAAGAAGAAGTACGCCGCGCTGAACGAGGCTGCCCGCAAGGCGGCAGAGGCGGTGGGATCATGATCCTGCTGATCGCCTATCGCCACCTGCGGCTCGCGATGACCGTCCGGCCCTTGTATCGCCTGGCAGGAGCGCGCGCATGACGCTCATCATCGATCATGATCGGGCCGGCGGCTATTGGGGCGCGGTCTACGTCTTCACCGCGGTGAAGGGCCTGCAGGTCATTATCGACGGCCCGGTGGGCTGCGAAAACCTGCCGGTGACATCGGTGCTACATTACACCGACGGGTTGCCGCCGCACGAACTGCCCATCGTCGTCACTGGCCTCGGCGAGGAAGAGCTTGGCAAGACCGGCACCGAAGCGGCCATGCGCCGCGCGTGGAAGACGCTCGATCCTGAGCTTCCGGCGGTTGTCGTGACCGGCTCGATCGCCGAGATGATCGGCGGCGGCGTGACGCCGGGGGGCACCAATATCAAGCGCTTCCTGCCGCGCACGATCGACGAGGATCAGTGGCAGTCGGCGGACCGCGCGCTGAGCTGGCTGTGGAGCGAGTTCGGCCCCAAGACCGTGCCCGCCCCGAAGGCACGCAAGGAAGGCGAGAAGCCGCGCGTCAACATCATCGGCCCGGCCTACGGCATGTTCAACATGGCCTCGGACCTTGCCGAGATGCGCCGCCTGATCGAGGGCCTCGGCGCCGAGGTGAACATGGTGTTCCCGCTGGGCTGTCACCTCGCCGATATCCGCCGCCTTGCGGATGCCGACGCGAATGTGTGCCTTTACCGCGAGTTCGGGCGCAATCTTTGCGAGGTACTTGAGCGGCCCTATTTCCAGGCGCCGGTCGGGCTCACCTCCACCACCCGCTTCCTTGAAGCGCTGGGGGCTTCGCTGGGGCTTGATCCCGAACCGTTCATCACGCGCGAGAAGCACACCACGATCAAGCCGCTGTGGGACTTGTGGCGCTCGGTCACGCAGGACTTCTTCGGCACGGCCAGCTTCGGCATTGTCGCGAACGAGACCTACACCCGCGGGATCCGGCATTTCCTTGAAGAGGACATGGGCCTCCCCTGCGCCTTCGCCTTCTCGCGCAGCGCGGGTGTGAAGCCGAAGAACGAGGACGTGCGCGATGCCATCCGCGCCGGCGCGCCGATGGTCGTGTTCGGCAGCTACAACGAGCGCATGTACCTCGCCGAATGCGGCGCGCGCAGCATCTACATCCCGGCAAGCTTTCCGGGCGCCGCGATCCGCCGCCACACCGGCACGCCCTTCATGGGCTATTCGGGTGCGACCTACCTGATCCAGGAAGTGTGCAACGCGCTGTTCGACGCGCTGTTCCACATCCTGCCCCTTGCCACCCAGCTCGATGCGGTGCCCGCCACGCCGGCGCGGCTCCACCGCGAGCTGCCGTGGAGCGACGAGGCCAAGGCCCGGCTCGATGAACTGGTCGAAGCCCAGCCGGTGCTCATCCGCATCTCCTTTGCCAAGCGCCTGCGCGACGCGGCCGAAGCTGCCGCGCGCCGCGAAGGCGAAAGCGAAGTCAGCGCCGACCGGCTCGCCGATGCGCTGCTCGGAAGCGCGGCGCCATGAGCAGCGCGCGCACCCATTATCCCGCTTTGCGGGAAGGCCATTCCCGCTCAGCGGGTAAACCCATTCCCTCGGCTTCGGCCGTTGGAATATCGCCGGGGGGCGATCGCCGCCTCTCGCTTTGCACGTCAATACTGGAGATGCAGATATGAGCGATGATCGCCTGGGGCTCAGGACCTACCTGACGCCTGAAGAAGCCAAGGAATTCCACAAGCTGTTCATGAGCAGCTTCCTCGGCTTCACCGCCGTGGCCGTGGTTGCCCACGCGCTCGTGTGGTCGTGGCGCCCCTGGATTTCGTAAGAAATCCAACGTCATAACACCCACGTTTGGCCATAACGGCCACCCGGCCATTTTCGGCCGAACCTGAACGACCGCGCCGCTTCGGCGCTTTCACAAGGACAGATACCATGTGGAGAGTCTGGCTTATTTTCGATCCGCGCAGGGCCCTCGTGGCGCTCGCCGCGTTCCTGTTTGTGCTGGCAATCGTGATTCACTTCATCCTGCTCAGCACGCCTCGCTTCAACTGGCTCGATGGTCCGCACTCTGCGGCCCAGGCAGCCCCGGCTGCAGCCGCAGCCACGCCCTGACCACCTGCAAGGCAAGAGGCGGCATCCCACCGAAAGTGGACATGCCGCCTCCGGCACTGCCGGGGGGAACCGGTTGATTTTCCATGTACTTGTGCCCGCCAGGCTTGGGCGGGGGAGGATAGAGCCATGGCGCTCCTCAGTTTCGAGCGAAAGTATCGCGTGCGCGGAGGCACGTTGATCGGCGGGGACCTTTTCGACTTCTGGGTCGGCCCGTTCTACGTTGGCTTTTTCGGAGTGATCACGGCGATCTTCGCCTCACTCGGAACGGCTCTCATTCTCTACTGCGCCTCGCAAGGTGGCACGTGGAACCCGTGGCTGATCTCGATCGCGCCGCCTGACCTCAAATACGGGCTCGGCCTTGCGCCGCTGCGCGAGGGCGGGTTCTGGCAGGTGATCACGGTCTGCGCGATCGTGTCATTCGTCTCCTGGGCGCTGCGCGAAGTGGAGATCTGCCGCAAGCTGGGCATGGGATATCACGTGCCCATCGCCTTCGGCTTCGCGATCTTCGCCTACGTCTCGCTGGTGGTGATCCGTCCGGTGTTGCTGGGTGCCTGGCACTTCGGCTTCCCCTACGGGATCTTCAGCCACCTCGACTGGGTGTCGAACACCGGCTACCAGTACCTGCACTTCCACTACAATCCGGCGCACATGCTGGCGGTGAGCTTCTTCTTCACCACCTGCCTCGCGCTCGCATTGCACGGCGCGCTGGTGCTTTCCGCGGTCAACCCGAAAGAGGGCGAGACCGTGAAGACCCCGGAATACGAAGACACCTTCTTCCGCGATCTGATCGGCTACTCGATCGGTACCCTGGGCATCCACCGTCTGGGGCTGCTGCTGGCGCTCAACGCCGGCTTCTGGAGCGCGGTCTGCATCATCATCAGCGGCCCCTTGTGGACCAAGGGCTGGCCTGAATGGTGGAACTGGTGGCTCAACCTGCCGATCTGGTCGTGAAGGAGGACTAGCCATGGCTACCTATCAGAATATCTTCACGCAGGTTCAGCTCAGCCATGCCCCCGAAATGGGCATCGAGATGAAGCCCGGCAGTGATCCGCGCGGCACCGCCGTCGGTTTCAACCACCTCTTCGGCCGCTTCGGTCAGGCCCAGCTCGGCCCGATCTATCTCGGCTGGACCGGTCTCCTCTCGATCCTGTGCGGGCTCACCGCGTTCGAGATCATCGGTCTCAACATGATGGCTTCGGTCAACTGGGATCCGATCCAGTTCGTGCGCATGCTGCCGTGGCTCAGCCTGGAGCCGCCGGGGCCGGAATACGGCTTCTCGCCCATCGTCCCGCTCGCCAAGGGCGGCTGGTGGATCCTCGCCGGCATGTTCCTGACGCTCTCGGTTCTGCTCTGGGCAATCCGGACCTATCGCCGGGCCCGCGCGCTCGGCATGGGGACCCACGTGTTCTGGGCATTCATGTCGGCCATCTGGCTGTTCCTCGTGCTCGGCTTCATCCGGCCCGCCTTCATGGGCAGCTGGTCCGAAGCTGTGCCCTTCGGCATCTTCCCGCATCTCGATTGGACCGCCGCGTTCTCGATCCGCTATGGCAACCTGTTCTACAATCCGTTCCACGCCCTCTCGATCGCCTTCCTCTATGGCTCGACCCTGCTCTTCGCGATGCATGGCGCGACCATCCTGGCAGTCGGCCGCTATGGCGGTGAGCGCGAGATCGAACAGATCACCGATCGCGGTACCGCCTCCGAACGCGCCGCCCTGTTCTGGCGCTGGACCATGGGCTTCAACGCCACGATGGAATCGATACACCGCTGGGCCTGGTGGTTCGCCGTGCTGACCACTCTCACGGGCGGCATCGGCATCCTCCTCACCGGCACCGTTGTCGACAACTGGTACCTGTGGGCCCAGCAGCACCACTATGCGCCGGCCTATCCCGACACCGGGGTCGTCGATCCGGCTTTGGGGAGCAAGTGACCATGAAACCGAACCTCATGCTGCGCCTCGGCGCGGTGGTCCTCGGCGCAGCGCTGCTCGGCGGCTGCCAGCTCGAGACCAAGTCCGCCAAGCAATACGGCTTCCGCGGCACCGGCATGGATCAGATCACGCTCGCTTCGGCGAACAAGAAGATCGATCCGATCAATGTCGTGCCGCCGCCGCCCTATGATCCGCCCAAGCCGGGTGGCCGTCCCGCCAAGGAAGCGTACCAGAACGTGCAGGTTCTGGGCGACATCTCGGAAGACGAGTTCAGCTACACGATGGCCGCGATCACCCAGTGGATCGCGCCGGAGCAAGGCTGCAACTACTGTCACAACCCGGCCAACATGGCCTCCGACGAGATCTACACCAAGAAGGTGGCTCGGCGGATGCTGCAGATGACGCGGAACATCAACACCAACTGGACCCAGCACGTGAAGCAGACCGGTGTGACCTGCTACACCTGCCACCGGGGCAAGGCGGTTCCGACCGAAAACTGGGCGCTGCCGGCCAAGGGCAACGAGGACACCATCCTCGGCAACAAGCACGGCCAGAACGCGCCGCTCGTCAGCACGGCCTATTCGTCGCTGCCGAACACGGCTTTCGCCAAGTACCTGCTCGACAGCAACTCGGCGCCGATCCGGGTGCAGACGACCTACAGCCACCCGTCGCAATACGCCGCGACGAAGAACAAGACCACGACGATGGAGGCAGAGGGCACCTACAGCCTCATGATGCACACCTCCTCGGCGCTCGGCGTGAACTGCACGTTCTGCCACAACGCCGGCTCGTTCCAGGCCTGGAACATGAGCACGCCCAAGCGCGTCGGCGCCTGGTACGGCTACCGGATGGTGCGCAACATCAACGGGGAATACATCGGCACGCTTGCCAGCGTGTTCCCGAAGCACCGCCTCGGGCCCCAGGGTGATCCGCTGAAGGTCAACTGCACGACCTGCCACCGCGGCATCAACAAGCCTCTGGGCGGTGTCTCGATGGTCAAGGACTACCCGGCCCTGCGGCCGAGCGCTCCGATGGTCACCGCAGCGGCAGCCCCGGCTCCGGCTGCGGCACCGACCAAGATGCCGTAAGCCAACCGAACACCCCCGCGCACGCAACCGGCGCGGAATACCTGGCCCCTGCGATCCCCTGGGATCGCGGGGGTTTTCTTTTGATTTGGAATGCGCGCGGCGAAGCGCATAAAGGCATACAGGGTTGTGAGAGTCATCCACGCCGCGTTACCCTCGTAATTATGCGAGGAAAACGAAGAACGCCCATTCGACCAGACTTGCAGGTAGAATTGCGCAAACTTGGTCTGGTACTACGCAGTAGAATGCAGGTTGGTTCAGCATTCGAGCACCTCTGGCCGATGCTCGACGCGATTGACCCTAGTGCTTTGGCTGAAGCCGAATCCGTGATTGTGCGCGAGGCGGAACTTTACCGCCGGCCGCCTGAAAAATCGACTTTCATGGCTCGGCTCTTGGGCAAGTCGGTTGGATCGCTGGAACAGCTTTCCGAGACACACCAACTAGAGAAGCTTTTCCTGTTTCATCGCGATGGCAATTTGCGTGAGGCCGCCCTGCGCAAGTTCGACGGACCTGTCTCGAGTGCCTTTATGTTCATCGCGCTTGCTTGGCGGCTCAATGATTGGGTTCCCGAGGTTCGCCGCGCCGCGGAAGAGTGCGTGTCGCGCTGCTTTCCGCAGACACCCGCGAGCATCGTTGCGCAAGCGGCAGCCGTCCTGCTGATCCGAAAGTCGAGCTGGCGCCGCTGGGGTGATGAAAGAAGATGGCTCGACGCGGTGTTGAATCGTCGCGACGTGGCGTCCGAACTTGCCGCCCAGATCATCGAGCGGCCTAGCGGCCCCACTGCCCGTATCTTGCGCGGGGCACTGCAAACACCATGGATGGACAGCTTCCTGCCGCAGATCGCCGGTTCCGCGGTCCAACCAGCTACGAGAGCAGTCGCCTACGAAACATTGATTGCCGGGCAAGCCAGTTGGCCGAATGGCTGGAGATGGCGATGGGTGGACAAGACCATCGGCAGGCGGCGTGTCGAGACGGTTTTTGCCCACAGGCCGCTTGCAACGGACATCTCCTTACAGGACATAATCGCAATGGCGCTCAGGGACCGATCCGGTGCTGTCCGATCAGTCGCGATGTCTGGTGTCATTCGGCATCGGGACAAGCTGAGTGATGTAGAGGCCATCGCTCGGGAATTTCTTGATGACTCCGCCCGCGGCGTGCGCGAGCGTGCCGAGTTCATTCTTCGCTAATCCTGAAAAGGCAACTGAGCCGCCCCTAATGATGGACTAGCAGGACCTTATCGCCCCCTCCCCCGCCGCAGCAGATCCGCCAAATGCACCGGGAACGAGGCCGCCAGCGGTAGCGCGATCCATGGCCAGCTGGCGCCGACGAGCGCAGCGCGGAGGCCCAACATCATGCAGGCGCCGGGGAGCAGTAGCAGCGCAACGTCTATGGCGGGGCGGCCGGCGCGCAGCAGGATGAGGGCCTCGATTACCAGCACCGCAAGGACGAGATCGGCGGCGTGGCCGCTGGCGAAGAAGGTAGCGAGATCAGGCATGACTTGCCCTGCACCGTTGCGTGAGCACCCTTCGACAGGCTCAGGGTGAGCGGAGTTGTTGTGGTGATCGCCGTCTCAAAACGGCCCGTTGAGCTGGATCACCTGCCAGTTGAGCGCGCCGGCGATGCTCACCCAGACGAGATAGGGCATGAGCAGCAACGCGGCGAGGCGGGAGAAGCGGCCGCAGGCCACGATCAGGACGAGGATCGAGACCCACAGCACCGCCAGCTCGACCATCGCCCAGTCCGGGCGGCGCAGCTGGAAGAACAGCACCGTCCAGCTGACGTTGAGCGCGCCGTTGATCGCGAACAGCCCGATCAGTGTATCGGCGGAGCGGCTGTCCGGCGCGGCGCGCCAGGCGTAGACGCCGGCGGCGGCGATCAAGGTAAAGACAACGGTCCAGATCAGGCCGAAGGCGGGCGCCGGCGGGTTCCAGCTCGGCAGGTTGAGCGACTGGTACCAGCCGGTCGTATCGGTCATCGTGCCGCCGACGCCGGCGACGATCGTCGCGGCAATGGCGGCAACGGCAATCGGCAGGCCCCAGGGCCGGTTGGCGTGCCTGCTCAAGGGTGCGCGGCCCTCAAACCAAGCAGATGCGCGGTGTCCTTGAGGAAAATCCTGAGGTGCGCGAGCGGATCGGCGCGGACCAGCTTCTTGTTCATGTAGGCCTGCCAGGTCAGGCGCTGCACATCGGGATCGGCGCACATCGCCACGAAGCGTTCGCGGCGCTTGTCGCTGGAATACCAGAAGTACTGCATGATCCCGAGGATCCAGAACACGCGCCCATGTTCCTTCAGGAAGGTACGCCGCGCGGCCCGGAGGGCGGAGGGCTTGCGCGTCAGCAGGAACTGGTGCGCTGCGTTGGCCACGTGGCGGCCGCACGTCATTGCGTAGTAGATGCCCTCGCCCGACGCGGGCGCGACAACACCGGCGGCATCGCCGGAGACGATGACATCCCGGCCATTATCCCAGCGCTTCAATGGCTTGAGCGGGATCGGCGCGCCTTCGCTGCGGATCGTTTCGCAATGGGCAAGGCCCATTTCCTGGCGCATTGCGGCGACCGAGCCGCGCAGCGAAAAGCCCTTGTTCGCGCTGCCGACGCCGATACTGGAGGTCTCGCCGTGCGGGAAGACCCAGCCGTAGAAATCAGGCGAGACGCGGCCCTGGTAGATCACGTCGCAGCGCGCGGGATCAAAGCCGTGGTCGTTGGCGGGGGGCGACTTGATGATCTCGTGGTAGGCGAAGACACACTTGACGTTTTCGCTGCCGGGCAGGCTGTCGCGCGCCACACCGGAGCGGGCGCCGTCTGCACCGACGACGAGGCGGGCGCGCACGCGGTGGTCCGGTCCGCTGCGGCTCTCGCGGTAGACGACGACTGCGCCCTCGGCCCCGTCGCGCTCGATGCGTTCGAAGGTGCCGGTGCGGCGCTCGGCCCCGACTAGCGCAGCGCGATTGCGCAACCATTCGTCGAACACGTCGCGATCGACCATGCCGACGTAGCCGATCTCGCCCACCGGCATATCGACCGCGCGATCGGACGGCGCGACCATGCGCGCGCTGCGGGCGCGGGCGACGAGGAGGCTGTCGGGGATGGCGAACTCTTCCATAAGTCGTGGGGGGACTGCGCCGCCGCAGGGCTTGATGCGGCCATCGCGGTCGAGCAGCAGCACGGAGTGGCCCATGCGGGCGAGGTCGGCAGCCGCCGTGGCTCCGGAGGGGCCGCCTCCCACCACGACGACGTCGAAATCGATCTTGATCATGCTTCCGCCTCCCGCAATTTCACTGCCGCGCCCTGACCCGCAATGCGCGCCGCCATCACCGCCGCGGCCATGAACAGCATGGCCTCGAACGTGAAAATCGTCTGGAATGCACGCCCATCGCTTTCCGCGTGGCGCGCAAGATCAACGCCGATGGCGCCGGAAAGGCCGCCGAGGCCGAAGGCGATGCCCTGCGCCGCGCCCCATATGCCCATGCGCAGGCCGGTATCGGATTTCCGGCCTTCGCCGGCGAGGCTCATCATCGCGCCGATGGCGGAGACGGCAAATACGCCGTTGGTGAAGCCAAGCACCCCGATGTTGGCGGCGAGCGGCCAGCCGGGTCCGATGCCGGCACCGACGGCCAGGCCTGCCAGTGCGAGCGCGGAACCGACACAACCGGCGGCGATCCAGCCCCTGAGTTCGCCCGCCGCGCGGCCTGCAAAGGCACTGCCGCCGATGCCGGCGACGATCATGCCGAGGAGCACGCCGCTGTGCTGGACCGCGGAGAGCGAGGTGGACTGGGCAGGCGTCATGCCGAAGACGATCCCGGCGAAAGGTTCAAGGATCAGGTCCTGCATCGAATAGGCGAGCATCGAGAGGAACACGAACACGGTGAAGCGGCGCGCGGCGGTTTCTGCAAAGACGGCGCGCAGGGCCTCGCCGAGGCTGGTTTCACTGGTCGGTTCGGGAGTGGCGGGCTGGATGCCGCGTTCGAGGCGGAAGGTGGCGAGCACCGTGATCAGGAGGGCAGCGAGCGCGATGCCGCCGGAGACCCTGACGAGTTGCGCCCACGAAAATGGCTCAAGCAGCGCACCAGCTGTGCCGGCGGATACCACGATGCCCATGACCATCATGATCCACGTGACCGCCGCGGCAGCGGCGCGGCGCTGGGGTGCGACACCCGCCGCGAGCAGGGCGAGAAGCGATGTGCCCGCCGCACCGACACCTGCTCCAATCAGGACGAAGCCGAGCAAAAGCAATGCATTGGCAGGGAGCGGCGCGAGCGGCAGTGCGAAAACGGCGAGCATTGCTCCAGCGCCCAGCACGGCAACACCGCCGATGATCCACGGCGTGCGGGCATGGCCACGGTCCGAGCCATGGCCCCAGACCGGCCGCGCAAGCTGGACGGCATAATGCAGCGCGACGAGCCCCGCCGGAACGGCGGCGGCCATGCCATATTCGACGACCATGACGCGGTTGAGCAGCGACGTGGCGAGCATGACGATCGCGCCGATGGAGGCTTGCACCAGCCCGAGCCGGGCGATCGAGAACCAGCCGAAGCCTGTCACCACGCCCCCTTCACCAATGCCCGCCGAGGCCGCCGGCAGCTGCCAGCATGCCAAGGACATAGAGCGTGACGCCGGTTCCGCCATACCAAGGCGCGCGGCCCGCCGGATCGGCAATCAGTCTCGGCATCAGCGCGAATTGCACCGCGAGGACCGCCGCAACGATAGCGGCAGACAGCATGAAGCCATGTTGCACAAGGTAGATCGCGGCGAGGACTTGCGCGAGCGCCATGACCGTGCAGGCGAGCAGCGCGGCATTGCGGACGCCGAGCACGACCGGGAGCGAGCGCACACCGGTCTGGCGATCACCCTCTACAGCCTTGAAATCATTGAGCGTCATGATCCCGTGCGCGCCCAGGCTGTAGAGCACGAGGACGACGAGCACCGGCGTGGGCGGCAGCGTGCTGGTCATCACGGCGGCGCCAGTGAACCAGCTGAGGCCTTCGTAGGTCAGCCCGACCAGCATCGGGCCCCACCAGCCGCTGGCCTTCAAGCGGAACGGCGGCGCGCTGTAGGCCCAGGCGGCGGCAAGGCCGACCACGGTCGCGGCCATGACCCACAGGCCGAGCGCCGCGCCGACCGCAAGGGAGATGACCGTACCGATGCAGGCGATCCACAGGCCCCAGCGGCCAGGAATGCGGCCCGACGGGATCGGGCGGTTCGGTTCGTTGATGGCATCGACATGGCGGTCGAACCAGTCGTTGATCGCCTGGCTGTTGCCGCAGACCAGCGGGCCGGCAAGGAGGCCGCCCGCGATGATCTGCACCAAATGCCCGGAGGCAGGCTGACCCGACGAAACGACGCCGCACATGAAAGCCCAGATCGGCGGGAACCACGTGATCGGCTTCAAGAGCTCCAGCACGTCGCGCGGAGCGGGACGCCGGATCACCTTGGGGTCCGTAAGTGCCATCGAGCGGGCCGAAGTGGCAGGCTTCGTCATACCCTCGGAGGGTATGGTTGACACCAACAAGTGTCAATTGATTCTTACACTTGCGTGGAAAAGGCTACTCGCCCTCACCCACGAGGTTGCCGAGCCCGTAGCGGTGCAGCTTGGAATAGAGGCTCTGGCGGCTGAGGCCGAGGATCTCGGCGGCCGAGGCGCGGTTGTCCGAGGTGTAGGCGAGCGCGGCCTCGATGCAGAGCCGCTCGATGAGATCGGTGCTCTCGCGCACGATTTCCTTGAGGCTGGCGCGGCCGACGAGTTCGGTGAGCTGTTCGACCGAGCGCGGTAGATCGAGCGGCGTCGGCGGCAGATCGCGCAGACGGCGGCCGATCTCGCGGATTGCGAAGCCATAGCACGGATTGTCGCCCGACGTGCGCACAGCGGAAAGCTCGACCGGCTCTTCCAGCTCGGAATCGCGGGCACGGACCACGGTGCTCACGTTGCGCGCAAGGCCGTACTTGGTGAGCTGGCTTTCGATGAGATCGAGATCGATCCCGGGCCGGCCGACAAATTCGCCCAGCGGACGTCCGCGGATCTGATCGAGCGAGGCCGCGCGCGCGAGTTCGAGGAACGCGATGTTGGCCGCGATGATCCGCATGTCGGAATTGGCGACGACGAAAGCATCGGGCATGCGCTCGACAATGTCGAGCAAAGTGGCAGCGCCTTCGGTGGTGCGCGCGCCAGCCGAACTCAGCCGGACCAGCAAGTAGCGGCCTCCCAGCTGTCGGAAACCGGTGGCGGAAATGGTGAGTTGCTGGCGCGCTCGTTCGAGTTCGACCGTGAGCGGCGACACCTCGGATGTCGTCAGCACCGCGCCAAGATAGGCGATCAGCGCGTCGCGCGAGCCGCGCGCGACGAGGCCGGAGAGCTTGGTGCCGACGAGACTGCCGGGCCGCGCCTCCAGCACCGCATGCGCGGCCGGGTTCGCTTCCTGGATGCGCTGGCTGTCCGCCTCGACGAGCAGGACCGGCTCGGATGAGAGATCGAACAGCAGGCGGTAGCGTGTCTCGATCTGGCGCAGGCGCATGTAGTCCCGCTCGAGCGATTGCTGCGCCTGGAGGAGGCGCTGCTGCAGCACAACGGCATTGCGCATGTCGCGCCCCACCGCGATCAGGCGCTGGCCGCCATCGAGGCTGATAAGAAGGTAGCGGACAGGGATATCGCCGGCGGGGCTGGTGTGGTTGATCTGGCGCCAGCGATTGCTCGCGTCAGCATGGTCAGCCTGCAGCATGTCCTTGATCTTGCTGCGGCTTTCTACCGTAACGGTGGCATCGAAGTGCTGCCCGATCCAGCCGTCGCAGCCGGGAAAATCCTGCCGGTTGGCAGCAACGTCGAGGATCTGGCCAGCGGGATCAAGCGCAAGGGTCACATCGCCCGAGGCGAGCACGAGGCGCATCGCATCCGCAGGGCCGATGGCATTGAAAGCGGATTCCGACCGATTAAACGGCATCTTGTCCGCGATGGCGCGCTCGGGTTCTACCACGGGGTGCCCGGCCCTAGCCGGCGTTCACGGTCCGGTGCGCGACCGCGCCAACCAGACGGTTGGCGAGAGCGAGCGCTCCGGGCGCATCAACCGCCGAGCCATCCGCGCCGGCTTCCAGAGCCATCGCCGGATTGGCATTGATCGCATGTCCTCCCACCAGAATACTCACTTCTTGGCACATGGACACGCTGCGGATCGCCTTGATCGTTCTTGCAAGAGACTCGGTAGTAACTTCACAAGATACGGTCAAGCCAACGAGATCGTAGGATTTGTTGGCAACTTTCGCGACCAGCTGGCGCATGTCGGGCGCGACGAGAACCTCGCTGTCCCACGCGGCGCGGACGAAGACTTCGTGCACCATGGTGGCGCCGAAACTGTGCTGCTCACCCGGCATCGGCGAGAAGAGTGCGCGGCGAGGTGCGCTGAGCGGACCGGTGATGATCGGGCTGCCCCACGCAATCTCGCGCATGACTTCCTGCAAACGCCAGAGACCGATGGTGACATCGAGAAAATCGCAGAGATCCTCTTCCCACAGCACGCCGAGGCGGCGGGCTGCCGGAGCCAGGAGATCCACGAAGATCGCATCGATGCCGACACCGCGCGCGAGGTATTCCTCGACATGGACGAGCAGTTCGTCTGCCTGCAGTGTCAACGGCAGTGGACAGAAGCGCGCCAAATCCTCAGGCGTGATGACCCCGCCGCCACTTGGTGCCGCGCGGCCGGGCCGCATACGGTGCGCCACGAGGAGCTGGGGAATGATCTCGCCCTCGATCAGCGAGTTGATGGCCGAACTGGAACCAGAACGCTGCGAGCGGCGCGAGCTTCCGCTCCGGCCATTGCCGCTACCGCTGCCATTTCCGCCGCTGCTGCCCTTGCGCCGCCCTGTAACGGGGACGCCGGTATGCTCTTCGTGTGCAGCGCCGGGATCCGCCTTGCGGGGTCCCTGGCCACCTTGTGGCCCGCTTTTCCCAACCGCCAAGTCCATGCCAGACTCCCCCCGTCTGCCGCGGCAGGTACCGCGTGGGGATAGTGGTTAAAGACACTCCGACTCTGTCCCGTTCACAAGACGTACGCCCATTGTCCGACCTTGGCAAACGCAATGATGTCAATTTTTCTTGTCGTCCAATTTTATTGACAGTCCTCGCGAACGAGTCGTAAGCTGCCCGTTGCGAAGAGGATGGGACGCACGAAATGTCGGAAGCTCGTACGACAGCGCTGCGCGGAATCAGGTCCGGTTCGGACCACCGCCAGAATGCTCGCGGGCCTGCCCGACAGGCCCGCCCACTTTATACCCCCGAAGAGCAGCAAAGGCGTGACAATACGCCGTGGACACTGGTCCAGGGCCTGCTCGCACCCTTCCAGTTCGTGGTGTTTCTGGTCAGCCTCGCGCTGGTTGTGCGCTGCCTTCTGACCGGTGACGGCGCCTTCGCGGCAGACCTTTCGGTCATCGCCAAGACCCTCACGCTCTACACCATCATGGTTACGGGATCGATCTGGGAGAAGGTCGTTTTCGGGAAGTGGCTCTTTGCCCCGGCGTTCTTCTGGGAAGACGTCGTCTCGATGCTCGTGATCGCACTGCACACGGCCTACATGGTCATGCTGCTGGGCAAGATCGGCACGGTGGAAGCACGGCTTACCGTGGCGCTCGCCGCCTACCTCACCTACGTCGTCAACGCAGCGCAGTTCGTTCTGAAGCTGCGCGCGGCGCGGCTGCAGCGAGCTGCCGCATGAGCCCTGCCCAGTCCTCCGCCCTTGCGGCCAGCCCGCGCGATGGCACGCTCGAAGTGCTGCGCGAGCGCGGCCAGCGCGAGGTGTTCTGCGGGCTGACCGGAATCGTCTGGCTGCACCGCAAGATGCAGGACGCGTTCTTCCTCGTCGTCGGCTCGCGCACCTGCGCCCACCTGCTGCAATCGGCGGCGGGCGTGATGATCTTTGCCGAGCCGCGCTTTGCTACCGCAATCATCGAGGAGCGCGATCTGGCGGGAATGGCCGATTGCCATGCCGAGCTCGACCGCGTGGTGGAGCGGCTGCTGGCGCGGCGCCCGGAAATCCGCACACTCTTCCTTGTGGGCTCGTGCCCTTCCGAAGTGATCAAGCTCGATCTCGCCAATGCCGCCCAGCGCATCGGCGCGCGGCACCTGAAGGGCGAGAACGGCTCCGAGGGCGTGCGCATCCTCGCCTATTCGGGGAGCGGAATCGAGACGACCTTTACCGAGGGCGAAGACGCCTGCCTCACCACGCTGGTGCCTGAAATGCCGGCCGAAGCTTCGGGCGCGGCGCAGTCGCTGCTGATGGTCGGGACCCTGCCGGACATTGTCGAGGACCAGTTCCTGCGTCTGTTTGCGGAACTGGGCATCGAACATGTCGGCGTACTGCCTGCCCGCCGCGCCGGGGCGCTGCCTTCAATCGGCCCGAACACCCGTTATCTCCTCGCACAGCCCTTCCTCGGCGAAACGGCGCGAGCGCTGGAAGACCGGGGTGCGGTGCGGATCGATGCGCCCTTCCCGTTTGGTGCTGACGGCACTGCCGCATGGCTGACCGCGGCAGCAGCGGCGTTTGGCATTGACGAAATGCATGTGAACCGCGTGATCGCCCCGGGCCGTGAACGCGCCAAGCGTGCGCTGGAGCGCTACAAGCCGGCACTCGCAGGCAAGCGCATCACGTTCCTGCCGGACTCGCAGCTGGAAATCCCGCTGGCCCGTTTTCTGGCGAACGAACTGGGCATGATTCCGGTCGAGGTGGGCACGCCTTATCTCCACCGCGCGCATCTTGCCGCGGACCTGGCGCGCATGCCCGAAGGCACCCGCATCAGCGAAGGGCAGGATGTCGAGCGCCAGCTCGATCGTGTGCGCGCCGATCGGCCCGACCTTACCGTCTGCGGCCTCGGCCTTGCCAACCCGCTCGAAGCCGAAGGGCTTTCGACCAAGTGGTCGATCGAACTCGTCTTCTCACCCGTCCACGGCTTCGATCAGGCCGGTGACCTTGCCGAACTGTTCGCCCGGCCGCTGCGCCGCCGCGACGTGCTGAGGATCTAGGCCCATGCAGCTTGCCGTCTGGACCTATGAAGGACCGCCGCATGTGGGCGCCATGCGGGTTGCGACGGCCATGCGCGGGGTGCACTACCTGCTCCATGCGCCGCAGGGCGATACCTATGCGGACCTGCTGTTCACGATGATCGAGCGGCGCGCTGCCCGTCCGCCAGTCACTTATACGACATTTCAGGCGCGCGATCTGGGCAAGGATACCGCGAGCCTGTTCCAGAACGCGGCGCGCGATGCTGTGGCGCGGTTCCAGCCGCAGGCTCTGCTGGTGGGTGCATCGTGCACGGCAGAGCTAATCCAGGACGATCCGGCGGGCCTAGCTGCGAATATGAACCTGCCCTGCCCGGTGATCCCGCTCGAATTGCCGAGCTATCAGCGCAAGGAAAACTGGGGCGCGGCGGAAACGTTCTACCAGATCGTACGCCATCTCGCGGATACCTCGGTGCGGCCCGCGCCGCGCGAAGGCCGCCGCCCACTGGTCAATCTGCTCGGCCCCGCCGCGCTCGGTTTCCGCCACCGCGACGATATCCGCGAAGTGCGCCGCATTCTCGACCTGCTCGGGATCGACGTCCATCTCGTCGCGCCGCTGGGGGCATCGCCCGAGGACATCCGCACGATCGGCGCGGCGGACTTCAACATCGTGCTCTATCCCGAGATCGGCGACGAGGCCGCGCGCTGGCTCGACAGGACCTTTGCCCAGCCCGCCATCCGCACGGTTCCCATCGGCGTCGGCGCCACGCGTGCCTTCATCAACGAAGTTGCGGCGCTGGCCGGGGTCGATCCGGCGCTGGCGCTCGATGATCCTGCATCGCGCATGCCATGGTGGAGCCGCTCTGTGGACTCGACCTACCTTACCGGCAAGCGCGTCTTCATCTTCGGCGATGCAACCCATGCCGTCGCTGCCGCGCGGATTGCGCATGAAGAACTCGGTTTCACCGTCTGCGGGCTGGGCTGTTACAACCGCGAATTCGCGCGCGACATCCGCAATGCCGCCAAGGAATATGGCGTCGAGCCGCTGATCACCGACGATCACCTGACCGTCGAGGAAGCCATCGCTGCAGCCGCACCCGAACTAGTGCTGGGCACGCAGATGGAGCGCCATATCGCGAAGCGGCTGGGCGTGCCCTGCGCGGTGATTTCCTCGCCGGTGCATGTGCAGGATTTCCCGGCGCGGTTCAGCCCGCAAATGGGCTTCGAGGGCGCGAACGTGATCTTCGATACCTGGGTCCATCCGCTGGTGATGGGGCTGGAAGAGCACTTGCTTACCATGTTCCGCGACGATTTCGAGTTCAGCGATGCGGCTGGCCCGTCGCACCTCCATGGGCACACCAAGCCGGAACCGGTACTGGCGCCTGCAGGCGACATCCTGATCAAGGAGGACGCTGCGCCGGCCATGGCGGGCGAGCTCGGATGGACCGCCGAGGCGGAGCGGGAGCTGCGCAAGATCCCGTTCTTCGTGCGCGGCAAGGCCAAGCGCAACACCGAGAAGTTTGCGAGCGAGATGGGGCTCGGCGCGATCACGCTCGAGACGCTCTACGACGCGAAGGCCCATTATGCGCGGTAAGGCGCCTCTCGCCCCCACGCCGGACACCCCGGTGCGCGTCGTGGTCATCACGCTCGACAACCACCTTTCGGGCGCATTTGCCCGCGCGCAAGCGCAGTTTGCGCGGGCCGGGACCGGGGTCACCATCGGCTTCCACGCGGCGGCGGACTGGGAAGAAAAGCCCGGCACGCTCGATGCCGCGCGTGCCGATATTGCGCGGGCCGACATCATCCTGTGCACGATGCTGTTCCTCGAGGACCACATCCGCGCGGTGATGCCCGCGCTGGAAGCCCGGCGCGAGGATTGCGACGCGATTGTCGGCCTGATGTCGGCGGGCGAAGTGGTCAAGCTCACGCGCATGGGCGACTACCGCATGGACAAGCCCGCCACCGGCATGATGGGCCTGCTCAAGAAGCTGCGCGGATCGGGCAAGCCGGGCGCCAGCTCGGGCAAGGGCCAGATGGCCATGCTGCGCCGTCTGCCCAAGCTGCTGCGCTTCGTGCCTGGCACCGCGCAGGACGTGCGGGCCTATTTTCTGACCTTGCAATACTGGCTGGCGGGCAGCGACGACAACGTGGTGGACATGATCCGCGCGCTGATCGACCGCTATGCCAGCGGCGAACGCGCAGCCCTGCGCGGCGCAATGAAGGCGGAGGCCCCGCGCGAATATCCCGAAGTCGGCGTCTACCACCCGGCGATGACTCCGCGCATGGCGGCTACCGCGGCTGCGCTTCCCGCCAGTGCGACCGCAGGCAAGCGCGGCACCGTCGGCCTGCTGATGCTGCGCTCCTACGTCCTCGCGAAGGATGCGCGGCACTACGACGGCGTGATCGCGGCGATGGAAGCACAGGGCTTGAGCGTGATCCCGGCCTTCGCCGGTGGGCTTGACGGGCGTCCGGCGATCGAGGCGCTGTTCCTGAAGGACGGGAAGTCGACGGTCGACGCGGTGGTGAACCTCACGGGGTTCAGCCTCGTCGGTGGCCCCGCCTACAACGACACGGCGGCAGCGGAAGAAATTCTGGCAAAGCTCGACCGCCCGTACATCGCGGCGCATCCGGTGGAATTCCAGACGCTGCAGGCCTGGGGTGCAAACCCGCAAGGGCTGCTGCCGCTGGAATCGACGATGATGATCGCGATTCCGGAACTCGACGGCGCGATCCAGCCGATGGTGTTCGGCGGCCGCGCGGACGGCAGCGGCGAGGCCTGCACCGGCTGCGCGAAGGGCTGCACCTTTGCCGGCGCGAGCGCCGCCGGCGTGCGCCAGATGGAAAGCTGCGCCGAGCGGGCCGAGGCCCTCGCCGCGCGGGTGGTGAAGCAGATCGATCTGGCCCGCGCCGCGGCTGCGGAACGGCGGATCGCGGTCGTGCTCTTCAACTTCCCGCCGAACGCCGGTGCGGCGGGCACGGCGCAGTTCCTCAGCGTGTTTGAATCGCTTCACGCAACGCTCTCACGGCTGGCGGCTGAAGGCTACACGGTCGAAGTTCCGGAGAGCGTCGATGCGCTGCGCGAGGCGATCCTGATCGGCAATTCGGCGCGCTACGGCACCGAGGCCAATGTCCATGCGCGGGTGACGGCGGACAGCATCGTGTCGCGCGAAGTCTGGCTCAAGGAGATCGAGGCCTCGTGGGGCCCGGCGCCGGGCAAGCTGCAGTCCGATGGCAGCGCGGTCCAGGTGCTGGGAGCCATGTTCGGCAATGTGTTCGTCGGCATCCAGCCCGCCATCGGCATCGAGGGCGATCCGATGCGGCTGCTGTTCGAGGGCCGCTTCGCTCCGAGCCACGCCTTTGCCGCGTTCTACCGCTGGCTGCGCGAGGACTTCCAGGCCCACGCCGTGCTGCACTTCGGAACACACGGCAGCCTTGAATTCATGCCCGGCAAACAGACCGGCCTAACTGCACAGTGCTGGCCGGACCGGATGATCGGCGACCTGCCCAACGTCTACCTCTACGCCGCCAACAACCCTTCGGAAGGCGTGCTGGCCAAGCGCCGTTCGGGTGCAACGCTGGTCAGCTACCTCACCCCTGCCCTCACCCGCTCGGGTGTCTACAAGGGCCTCGCCGACCTCAAGGCCTCGGTCGAACGCTGGCGTTCGTTGCCCCCGGGCGACGAGCAGGCCGGACTGCTCGCGGAGCTGATCGCCGAACAGGCCGAAGCGCTTGACCTTGATGGCAGAGAGGTGCCTGCCCTCGCCGCGCGGCTCTACGAGATCGAGCGCGAGCTGATCCCGCAGGGGCTCCACGTCGCGGGACAGGTGGCAAGCCGCGAGGAGCGCATCGACATGATCCGCGCCTCCGCCGAAGCGCGCGGGGAACCGCTGCCAGCGCAGACCGCCGAACTGCTGGTCGATGGCCGGATCAAGCTCGATACGCCGCTGCTCAAGGACATGGGCGCGCTTAACGCAGCGCTCTCCACCAACCACGAGCTGGACGGCATCGTCCGCGCGCTGGCTGGGCGGTTCGTGCGGCCGGTTTCGGGCGGGGACGTGCTGCGCGCACCGGAAATCCTGCCCACCGGGCGCAACATCCACGGCTTCGATCCGTTCCGCCTGCCTTCCGCATTCGCGGTGAAGGACGGTGCCGAGCAGGCGAAGAAGCTGATCGAGCGCAGCCTCGCGGACAGCGGTCACTTGCCGCAAACCATCGCGATGGTGCTGTGGGGCACCGACAACCTCAAGAGCGAAGGCGCGCAGATCGCGCAGGTCCTTGCGCTGATCGGCGCCCGCCCGCGCTTCGACAGCTACAGCCGTCTTGCCGGGGCTGAACTGATCCCGCTGGAAGAACTCGGCCGCCCGCGCATCGACGTGATCGCGACGCTTTCGGGCGTGTTCCGCGACCTGCTGCCGCTGCAGACGCGCATGCTAGCCGAGGCTGCCCTGCTCGCCGCCAGCGCTGACGAGCCGCTCGAAATGAACTTTGTGCGCGCCCACGCCATCGCTCACCAGGACGAGCACAAGTGCGACTTCGAGACGGCGGCACTGCGCGTCTTTTCCAATGCGCAAGGGGCTTACGGCGCCAACGTCAACCTGATGATCGACAACGGCGCGTGGACCGATCCGGACGAGCTGGCGGACAGCTTCGAGCGGCAGAAGGGCTATGCCTACGGCGTGAAGGGCGTGCCGGTGCGGCAGGCGGCGATTCTCGCCTCGGCGCTCAAGACGGTCGATTGCGCTTACCAGAATCTCGAAAGCGTCGAACTCGGCATCACCACCATCGATCAGTACGTCGATGCGCTGGGCGGGATCAGCCGCGCGGTGACGCGGGCCAGGGGCGGCGAGACCGCGCCGGTCTATATCGGCGACCAGACCCAAGGCTCGGGCAAGGTCCGCAGCCTGCAGGAGCAGGTTGCGCTGGAAACCCGCACCCGCATCCTCAACCCTGTCTGGCAGGAGAGCCTCCTGCGGCACGGCTACGAAGGCGTGCGCGCGATCGAGGGCCACGTCACCACCACGATGGGCTGGTCCGCCACGACCGGCGAAGTCGATCCGTGGGTCTACCAGCGCATCAGCGAGACCTATGTGCTCGACGCCGCGATGCGCGAGCGCATGGCCGCCCTCAATCCGCGCGCTTCGGCGCGCGTTGCCAACCGTTTGCTCGAAGCGGTCGACCGGCAGTTCTGGTCGCCCGACGAAGCCACACTCGCAGCTCTCCACGCCGCCAGTAACGAACTCGAGGACCGCCTTGAGGGCATCATGCCTTCAACGTCGGCCCCCGCGTCCGTTGCAGCCGTCGCGGCATAAAGGAAACCAAGCATGGCACTTCTCGATCCCCCCGTCCGAAAGCCTGATGGCGACGGGTCGGTGCAAGTCCGCCTCGATCCCGCTGATCGCATCGGCAATGCCAAGGTCTTTGCCGTCTACGGCAAGGGCGGCATCGGCAAGTCGACCACCTCGTCGAACCTTTCCGCCGCGTTCTCGATGCTCGGCCACCGCGTGCTGCAGATCGGCTGCGATCCCAAGCACGATTCCACCTTCACCCTCACCAAGAAGCTGATGCCGACCGTGATCGACGTGCTGGAGACGGTGGAGTTCCATGCCGAGGAACTGCGGCCCGAGGACTACATGTTCGAGGGCTTCAACGGCGTGATGTGCGTCGAGGCGGGTGGGCCCCCGGCGGGTACCGGCTGCGGCGGCTATGTCGTGGGGCAGACGGTGAAGCTCCTCAAGCAGCACCACCTGCTCGAAGACACCGACGTCGTGATCTTCGACGTGCTGGGCGACGTGGTCTGCGGCGGGTTTGCCGCCCCGCTCCAGCATGCCGAGCGCGCCATCATCGTGACGGCCAACGATTTCGACAGCATCTTCGCGATGAACCGCATCGTTGCGGCCATCAACGCCAAGTCGAAAAACTACGACGTGCGCCTTGCGGGTGTGGTCGCCAACCGTTCGGCAGGCACCGACGAGATCGACCGTTTCAACGCCGCCACCGGCCTCAAGCGCCTCGCCCACTTCAAGGATCTCGACGAGATCCGCCGCTCGCGGCTCAAGAAGTGCACGCTCTTCGAGATGCCGGACAGCCCGGAAGTGATCAAGGCGCGGGAGGAATATCTCAATCTCGCCCGCACGCTGTGGGCAGGAGCGCCTGCGCTTGACGCGCTGGCGATGAAAGACCGCGATATCTTTGATTTTCTGGGGTTTGAGTGATGGCAACGCACCCGTCTTCCGGCTTCGGTCACCATGGCTCGCGCTTCGCCACGCAGCGCGACAAGCTGACGACGTACTTCGACAGCACCGCTCGCAAGGCCTGGATCGACCTGACGTCCGACACCAAGGTCAGCGGCATCCGCGCGACGGTGCGCGCCGGGCGGGATGCCATGCGCGACGTGCTGCTGAGCTGGCTGCCGCATGATCTGAGGCGCATGCGCGTCCTCGATGCGGGCTGCGGCACCGGCGCGCTGAGCGTGCTGGCCGCGCGGCGCGGGGCGGAAGTGGTAGGGGTCGATGTTGCGGGCGGGCTCGTTGCCATCGCGCGCGAACGCCAGCCTTCGTTTCTTGGCCATGGCCGGATCCACTGGCGGGTGGGCGACATGCTCGATCCCGCGCATGGCCGATTTGACCATGTGGTCGCGATGGACTCGCTGATCCACTACCGGCCCGAAGATATCGTCGCGACGCTGGTTTCGCTGGCGGAGCGCTGCGACGGCTCGATCGTGTTCACCCATGCGCCGTCTACGCCGATGCTGCGCGCAATGCACACGATGGGCCTGATGTTCCCGCGCAGCGACCGCGCCCCCGCGATCGTGCCGGTGCGCGACGCGGACCTCGTCGCGATGATCGAGGAGGCCCTGCCCGGCTGGCACGTCGGCCGCAGCGAGCGGATCGGCAGCGGCTTCTACATCTCAAACGCCATCGAACTGGTCCGCGACTGACGATGACCGGCACACCCGCCTTGACTGACACCGTGCCGCAAAGCCGCATGTCGCGTATGGCGGGCCAGTGGACGCGCGTGGCGGTGAGTTGGCTACCTTTCGCCGACGCGGCCAGCGCCGAACTGCCGCTCTCCCGCCTGCTGCGCCTCGCGCTGTTCCAAGTGAGCGTGGGCATGGCGACAGTGCTGCTCAACGGCACGCTCAACCGCGTGATGATCGTCGAGCTGCACACGCCGGCCTGGCTGGTTTCGCTGCTGATCGCGATGCCGCTGCTGTTCGCACCCTTGCGCGCGCTGATCGGGCACAAGTCCGATACCCACCGCTCGGTGCTGGGCTGGCGGCGCGTGCCCTATATCTGGTTCGGCACGCTGATGCAGTGGGGCGGCCTTGCCATCATGCCCTTCGCGCTGCTGCTGATGAGCGAGGCCCGCACGTTCTATACCGGCCTTGGCGGAGGGGCGCTGGCGTTCCTGCTGACGGGTGCCGGGCTTCATGTGACGCAGACTGCGGGCCTTGCGCTCGCGACCGATCTTGCGCGCGAGGACAAACGTCCCCGCGCGGTGGCGCTGCTTTATGTGATGCTGCTGGTGGGCATGATGGTTTCAGCCTTCGTGATCGGCGGCCTGCTGGTGCCGTTCAGCCCGACCCGGCTGGTGCAGGTGATCCAGGGCGCAGCGGTGGTCACGCTGGTGCTCAACGTGACCGCATTGTGGAAGCAGGAAGGCCGCAATCCCGGCCGGACCGCCAAGGACCGCGGGACGCCGGAGTTCAGCGATGTCTGGCGCGAATTCGTCGCCGAGGGCAACACCAAACGCCTGCTGGCCGCCATTGGCCTCGGCGCGGCGGCCTTTGCGATGCAGGATGCGCTGCTGGAGCCCTATGGTGCCGAACTGCTGGGCCTTGCTGTCGGTTCGACCACGATGTTGACGGGTTCGTGGGCCTTGGGGGCGATTGCCGGCTTCTCGATTTCCACGCGGGTGCTGGAGCGCGGCTTCGATCCGCTGCGACTGGCGGGTGCGGGTATGGTCGGCGGGATCTGCGCGTTCATTCTCGTGCTCTTGGCAGCGCCGCTCCATTCAGCGCTGCTCCTTGCCGTAGGTGCGGGCTCGATCGGCTTCGGCATCGGGCTGTTCTCGGTCGGGACGCTGATCGCGGCGATGTCGCTGGCGCAGCGCGGCGACTCCGGTGTGGCGCTGGGCGCATGGGGCGCGGTGCAGGCGACGGCGGCGGGCAGCGCGCTCGCGGTGGGCGGCGTGATCCGCGATACTGTCTCGTGGGCGAGCGGCGCGGGTGGACGCGCGGCAGGCTATGCCACGGTCTACAGCCTAGAAATCGTTATGCTGATTGCAGCGCTGGTGGTGCTCGGGCCGCTGGCCGGCAAGCGCATCGGCCTTACGGGCGAGCTGCCCGGGGGGCAGATGGTCTTGCCCGAGTTTCCGACGTGAATGCGAAGAATTTGACTGAGGTGGTGGGAATTGCGGCCTCCGGGGCCCTGATCCGGGAAAGGAAAGTTCGATGAAAACCGCATATGTAGTTGGCTCGATCGACGTCGCGGAGATTGCCCTCTGGGCGTTTTTCCTGTTTTTCGTCGCCCTGGTGTTCTGGCTGCGCCGCGAGGATCGCCGCGAGGGCTATCCGCTTGAAGACGAGATCAACGGCTTCATCGAGAGCGTGGGCGGCCCGCTTTCGACCGCGCTGCCCAAGACCTTCCGCCTGCCCTTCGATCGCGGCACGGTGTCCTATCCGCTCCCGCGCGAGGAAGGCCGCGAGCCGGTGGACATCGCCGCCAAGCGCTATGAAAACTTCCCCGGCGCGCCCTATGTGCCGACCGGCAATCCGCTCGTCGACGGTGTTGGCCCCGCGTCCTACGCCAACCGCGCCAAGTGGCCCGATCAGGACGCGCATGGCCGCGCCCGCATCGTGCCGCTTTCGACCGAGGACCACATCTCGGTATGGAAGGGCGGTCCCGATCCGCGTGGCATGAAGGTGACGGCGGCAGACGGCAAGGTCGCTGGCACCGTGACCGACCTGTGGATCGACCGCGCGGAGCATCAGGTGCGCTACCTGCAGGTCGAGACGGCCAGCGGCAAGACCGTGCTTGCCCCGATGGCGATGGCTTCGGTCAGCACTTCGGGCGTGAACATCGATGCGATCAACGCGGCTGACTATGACGCCGTGCCGCAGCTTGCCAGCGCGACCGAGATCACCCGCTACGAGGAAGAGCGCGTGATCGGCTACTTCGGCGGCGGCTATCTCTACGCCAACGCCGGACGGCAGGAGCCGATCCTGTGAGAGAGCATGATATCGAGCCGATCCGCGGCCTGCCGGGTGATCTGCCTCCGGGTGAGGCGATCCTCTGGCAGGGTGCGCCCGATGCGCGGGTGTTTGCCCGCAGCGCCTTGGGCGTGCGGTGGATCGGCGGATATTTTGCGGTCCTTGTGGCATGGGCGATGGTCGGCGGCACCCCGCTCGGCGCGCTGCTGACGGCTGTCGCTGGCCTGCTGGCGCTCGGCCTTGCCTATGGCTTCGCGCTCATGGTGGCGCGCAGCACCGTCTACACGATCACCAACCGCCGCGTGGTGCTGCGGATCGGCGTCGCGCTCAGCAAGTGCATCAATCTGCCGCTGGTGAAGCTCTCCGGGGCTGATCTGCGCAAACTGGGCGCAGGCTATGGCGACATCGCGCTCTCGCTGCAGGGTTCGAGCATGCTCGGCTATGCGATGCTCTGGCCGCATGCCCGGCCCTTCCGCCTTGCCGCGCCGCAGCCGATGCTGCGCGCCCTGCCCGATGCGGCCAATGTCGCGGGCATTCTCGCCAAGGCGACCGCGGCGGTGATGCCGGTGCAGCAGCGCAGCGAAACGACCGCACCCGCCACCACCGCACCGCGCCCGGCGATGGGCGCAAGGGAGGCCACCGCATGAGCCTGGTTCACGATCACGAACAGACGATCCCCAAGCATGCCGTGGCCTCGGCCGCGATGCTGGTGCTGACCGCGCTCGCGCTGACCACATTGGTCAAGGTCGGCGTGCTGAGCCGTGAGGCCGTACCCGCCGTCGTCCGCAGCGAAGCACATGTCGCGCCGGTGATCGTGCGCCAGCTCACCTTCTCGGACCGGGCCGACGGCGCGGTGGTGGTGCGGGACGTCGCAACGGGCGAGACCGTGCGCGTGCTGGTTGACGGGGTGCCGGGCAACGGCTTCGTGCGCGGTGTGATGCGCGGCATGGCGCGTGACCGGCATATCCACGGCATCGGCATGGCCCCGCCCTTCACGCTGACGCTGTGGAAGAACCAGTCGCTCAGCCTCGAGGACAAGGCCACCGGCCGCTCCATCGAACTGGGTTCGTTTGGGCCGGACAACCGCGCCGCCTTCGCCGCCATGCTGCCCGGAGGCGCCAGCTGATGGCTGCCAGCCGCTTCGATACCCCTTGCCGCATCGAGATCGAGCAGACGCCGGAGCACTTCCACGCGCATGTCCGTCTCGCGGGCGATATCGAGCTGCAGCCGGGCGACCGCGTGAAAGTCCACGGCGCGCCGATCAAGGTTGATTTCGGTCAAAGCCTCGCGATCGACCGGATGGCAACCGTAACACGGGCAGGTCCGCTCGTGCGGGCCTGGATCCGGCTGGCCGCCTATTTCGACCTGACCGAACTCTACGAAGTCAGCTTCACACCCGGGAGAGTGTCATGAACGCCCCTACCAAGATCGACCCGAACTCCCCCGATCATGGCGAATTCAGCCGCGCGGCGGCCGCCGCCGGGCTGGACCTTGGCAGCGATGGCAAGCTCGACACGATGGCGATGGCCCGGCAGGAAACCGTCCTGAGCCCGCGCTTCTACACCACCGATTTCGCCGCGCTCGATGCGATCGACGTGAACCCGGTGCGCGCCGAGTGGGACGACCTGATCGCCGAGATGCAGGCGGACCGCAACAAGCTGCACTTCAAGCGCAAGGAAAGCTTCGAAGGGATCATCGAGAACCTTGAGCCCGACCTGCGCGAGGAATTCACCGATTTCCTCGTGAGCTCGATGACCTCGGAATTCTCCGGCTGCGTGCTCTATTCTGAAATGGCGCGCCGCACGCGCAATCCGGACATGAAGATGCTGTTCAAGCTCCTCGCCCGCGATGAGAGCCGGCATGCCGGGTTCATCAACGAGACGCTGAAGGACGCGGGGATCGGCGTCGATTTGGGCTTCCTGACGAAATCGAAGAAGTACACCTATTTCCGGCCGAAGTTCATCTGGTACGCTGTCTATCTTTCGGAAAAGATCGGCTATGCCCGGTACATCACGATCTTCCGGCACCTCGCCAAGCACCCCGAACACCGCTTCCACCCGATCTTTTCGTGGTTCGAGGAATGGTGCAACGACGAGTTTCGCCACGGCGAGGCCTTTGCCCTCCTCATGCGCGCCGATCCGAAGCTGCTGAAGGGCGGCAACCGCCTGTGGATCCGTTTCTTCCTGCTTTCGGTCTACGCGACGATGTATGTGCGCGACCACTCGCGCCCGGTGTTTCACAAGGCATTGGGCGTCGATCCGACCGAGTATGACTACAAGGTCTTCACGGTCTGCACCGCCATCACCCGGCAGGTGTTCCCGATTGAGCTGGAAACCGATGATCCGGCCTTCCGCGCCCGGATGGAAGACCTGCTGCAGTCGAGCCGCCGCATCGATGCCGGCAAGGCGCGTGGCGGGCTGATGGGCGCGTTCCAGCGCTACAGCGGCGTTGCCGGCGCGGGCCTGGCCTTCGCCCGCATGTACTTCCACCGCACGCGTGAAAACGCGCTGCCCGCTTCGGTGCGGATGCAGCCTTCGTGGTGAGCTTTTCCGGCCATGCCGTGCCCCTCGTGGTCACGCTGCTCGTGTGGTTCTTCGCCACCGGGCTGATTGCGTGGCTGGACAACCGCGACCGCGCGACCTTTCCGCGGGCGCTCGCATGGGCGGGCGCGGGCGGCATTCTCGGGCTCGTCGCGGTGGTGGCGGGCTCGGTCATGCCTGGCATGGCGGGGGCCTATGTGGGCTTCGTCGGCGCGCTGATGGTGTGGTCGTGGCACGAGGCAAGCTTCCTTATGGGCGCCGTCGCCGGCCCTCGCCGCGAGCCGAGCAACCCCGCTGCGCGCGGTTGGGACCGGTTCATCGATGCGGGCTCCACGCTGATCTACCACGAAGTCGCGCTTGCCCTGACGGCGCTGATGCTGATGTCGCTGGGGTGGAACGCGCCGAACCCGACCGGCGCCGAAGTCTTCGTGCTGCTGCTCGCTCTGCGCCTCGCCAGCAAGTTCGCGCTCTACGCCGGGGTGCCGAGCCAGGTGGGCGATCTGCTGCCGCCGCATCTCGATTACCTGCGCAGCTATTTCGGCCCTCGCCGCTTTTCCGGTGCGCTGGGGCTGGCTCTCGTCTTCACCGTGGTGCTGGCCGCGCTGCTGGGCAAGGCCGCCCTCGCCGCGCCTGCGGGCAGCGCCGAAGCGGTGCGTGCCAGCCTGCTCTTTGCGATGGCCGCGCTCGGCGTCCTCGAACACGTGTTTCTCGCCTTGCCGTTTCGCGACGGCGCTCTGTGGGGTTGGGCGCTGCCCGGCCGCCGCAATCATCTGGGCGCCTGAGCGCGCCGCATAGGGTTTTGAAGGGAAGGGGTATTTCGGCCATGGATTATGAGGCCTTCTTTACACAGGAACTCGATGGGATCCGCGGCGAAGGGCGCTATCGCATCTTCGCCGAACTGGAGCGCCATCGCGGCTCCTTCCCCAAGGCGACGCGGCATGTGGACGGCGGCACGCAGGAAGTGACCGTGTGGTGCTCGAACGACTACCTCGGCATGGGCCAGAGCCCCAAGGTGCTCGAGGCGATGCACACCGTGCTCGATGAATGCGGCGCGGGCGCGGGCGGCACGCGCAACATTTCGGGCACCAACCGCCATCACGCGCTGCTGGAAGCGGAACTGGCCGATCTCCACCACAAGGAAGCCGCGCTGCTGTTCACCTCGGGCTATGTCTCGAACTGGGCGGCGCTGGGCACCCTCGCCTCGCGCCTGCCGGACTGCGTTGTCTTCTCGGATGCAGGCAACCACGCCTCGATGATCGAGGGCATCCGCCACAGCAAGGCGGAGCGCGTGATCTGGAAGCACAACGACTGGCGCGATCTTGATCGCAAGCTCAGCCAGGTCGCTCCCGGCCGCGCCAAGCTGGTGGCGTTCGAAAGCGTCTATTCGATGGACGGCGACATCGCGCCGATCCGCGAGATCGTCGAAGTCTGCGAAGCGCATGGCGCGCTGTCGTACATCGACGAAGTGCACGGCGTCGGCCTCTATGGCCCGCGCGGCGGCGGCGTGGCCGAACGCGACGGCCTGATGGACCGCATCGACGTGATCGAAGGCACGCTGGGCAAGGCCTTCGGCGTGATGGGCGGCTATATCGCGGCCTCCGAAGCGCTGTGCGACTATGTCCGCAGTTTCGCCTCGGGCTTCATCTTCACGACGGCGATCCCCCCTGCCCTCGCCGCCGGCGCCTGCGCCAGCATCCAGCACCTCAAGGTGAGCGGCCACGAACGCGCCCGCCACCGCGACCGGGTGAGCACGGTGCGCCGCAAGCTGAACGCGCTGGGCATCCCGCACCTCGACAACCCGAGCCACATTATCCCGGTGATGGTGGGCGACGCGCGCAAGTGCAAGATGATCAGCGACTGGCTGCTCGACAACCACGGCATCTATGTCCAGCCGATCAACTATCCGACCGTGCCGCGCGGCACCGAGCGGCTGCGCATCACCCCCTCGCCGGTCCACACCGACGGCGATATCGACCGGCTCTTGGAAGCGCTGACCGATATCTGGTCGCAGTGCGAACTGGCGCGCCGCAGCCACGCGGCCTGAGGTGAGCTGAAATCAGAAGCCCGGCTCCCTACGCTGGAGGGCCGGGTTTCTTGTTGGGCCGCATATAGCCCGCGAAAGCGCGCTAGCCGAAGGCCATCGGCAAACGGTGCTCGATCCGCATGGCCGAGATAGCCCAGCCCTCGGCGGTCCTGCGCATCGTTGGTCGGTACTGCCCTGCTTCGATCGGTATGATGCGGCCTTGTGCGCCGAATGTACCTGCAGGCCATCCGTTGTCCGGAACCTCGTCCCCGACAATGCTGAACACCATGAACTGCGCGTCGATCGTGGCATGATCGCCATCGATGGCAATGATCGGGGCGCTGATCACGTTCTGGCTCCACGCGCGCGCTTCATGCGGTGCCATCATCTGGCGGACCGCCTCGCCGATCGCCGCGCGCCCTTCCAGCCTGCCGAGCAGGCACGCCGCTCCACCGACCGCATCCATGATCTCGATCGTTGCATCAGGCGTGAAGAGCGCCGCCATCGCATCGGGATCCCGATGGTCATGCGCCCGGGTGTAGTGGCCAAGCAGATTGAGCAGTGCGCGCTCGTCGGTAAGGGACATGTCGTCCTCCATGGTGGGTGAGCCGCCAGGCAGTCAGCCTGCCCGGCGGCCTGCAATGCCGAGTCAGGCGTCCGGCAGTTTGCGCTGCGCTGTTGCAGCGGAGCGAAGATCGAAGCTCTCGCCGACCCATTCCTCGGTCCTGGCCCAAAGCGCCTTGGCGGTTGCCGGATCGAGCGCATAGGGCCGCACGCCGGGGCTGCCGAAACCGATGCTGGCAGAGGTGACCACGGGCGAGACCTGGCAGTCTTCGCAGTAGCGCCCGCCGACGGCATCCGCATCCGCAACAAGGCCCGCCCAGAGCGAAGTGGCAGCGCCCTGCTGCGGGGTTTTCCATTCCATCGGCGGCTTGCCTTCCCTGGCGAGGTCCACGTTGATCTGGTCGAACAGCCCCTGGAGCTTCTCATCGCCCATGTGGCGGGACAGCTCGGTGCGGATACCGCCCGGATGGACGGCGGTCGCACGCAGGCCGAGCGCGCGGTAGCGGCGGTCGAACTCCACCGCGAAAAGGATGTTGGCTGTCTTCGAGCGCCCGTAGCCGATGAACGGTTCGTAGACGGTGGTTTCGAATCCGGGGTCCGTCAGGTCGACGTCCGAGAACCGGTGCCCGGATGAGGCGAGCATGACCAGCCGCGATCCGGGCCGCATCAGGCCGGCAATCCGGTTCACGAACACGAAGTGCCCGATATGGTTGGTGCCGAACTGGGTCTCGAAGCCATCGGCGGTGCGACCGAACGGCGGTGCCATGACACCGGCATTGGCAATCACCAGATCGAGCACGGGCTTGGCTGCATTGAGTTGATCGGCCGCGCGCCGGACGCTTGCGAGGTTGGCGAGGTCCATTTCGACGAGTTCCGCGGCGTTGCTGGCGACACCGGCAGCGGCCAGCGCCCTGGCCGCCTTGGCAAGGTCCCGCGCGGTGCCGATGACCTGCGCGCCATGGCTGGCAAGAGCGCGGGCAGTCTCCACGCCGAGGCCGGCCGAAACGCCGGTGACGAGCACGCGCTTTCCGGTGAGATCGATCCCGGCGAGCACCTCGTCGGTGGTGGACGTGCGGTCGAAGGTCTTGGTCTGGGTGGGCATTGTCGATCTCCTGCTGTTGCTCAGGAGATGAGCGCATTCAGCTGCGGCGGGTAGTCACGAAAGGCGCACGACGGCCATGCACTTTCGAATGGATAGATCGCCGGTCTAAGCCATCTGGTGTCTCTGGACGAACCGCGCTTCGGGCCGCCGAATTGCCATGTCATTGGGTTGACGGGAGGCACAGCCGGTTGGACCGGCCACACTGCGAGGCTTCACTGCCAATCGAGATCGGCGACGGCGCAAGCGGCCATAATGAATGCCGCGGCGCCATAGAATTGGGTATCGGTCGCGAGGACTTCATCCGGACGGTCGCCCACCTGCTGCACCCATCCCACCTTGCCTTCGCGTGAGATCGCCTGATTCAATGCTGACCAGCCGGAGCGGATGACCGGCTCGTAGTCCTTGCGCGAAAGGAGGCCGGTCTTCACGCCGTAAGCCATGCCATAGACCATGAACCCGGTTCCGCTTGATTCCGGCGGCGAAGCTGCCGCAGCAGCCATCAGCGATGGCGACCAGAACCCGTCGGGACGTTGCAGCTGCCGTAGCCGGGATGCCATTCTCCGCAGGAGATCTTCGTAATAGGCTCTGCGTGCATCCCGCGCCGGCAGGGCTTCCAGGATCCGGACCAGTGCTGCGAAGACCCAACCATTGCCCCGTGCCCAGAAGATCTTCAGGCCCGCCGGGTCGCGACGTTCAAGAAACCGGCTGTCGCGGAAATACAGGCTCTCGGTGGGGTCCAGCAGGAACGCCGATGTTGCCTTGAACTCCTTGTCTGCGAATTCGGCGTAGCGAGGATCCCCGGTCGCGCGGGTCAGCTCGACATACGTTGGCGGAGCCATGAACAAGGCGTCCGCCCATGACCACCGATCGTCGGGATCGGGATCTGCCGGGTTGTCACTCATCGCAAGACCCGCCGGAGAAGGATGACGCAGGACATAGTCGAGACCCGAAGTGACTCCAGCCAGCGCCGCGCGCCCGCCACCATGCCGCGCTGCCCAGATGTAAGCAGAGCCCACTAGGTGATCATCTGCGTGGAACGGGCGATCTCCCAACCGCCAAACGGTAGAGCGCCCAAGGTCCTGCAGCGCCTTCCGGTAGTGTCTCTTGCGGCTTCGATCGGCGATCTTGGTGAGGGCGACGTAGAACGTGGCCTTCTGCCATCCACGGATATCAGCGGTATCTCGCCCCACCTTCCGGATGGGAGACAGGTCCGTCATGCGAGACAATTGCCAGTCGGCCGCCTTCTCCGCTTGAGACAGTACGACAGCGCGCTGCAGCGACGGTTGTGCTGCTGCGGGGCTTGCGAGCAGTGCGAGGATTGCAAGCCAGACCCAGAACCGCATGCTCGTTCGTCCCCGGGAAGCGGATTCGCCGTGTGCAATCTGCATCAAACGCGATCGTGCGCAAAGGCTGCTCACCGCAAAGCCGAGGCGCGATCATTCGTCGATGGTGATGGGAAAATCCGGAATGACGGCCATCCGCGCCAACCACCGCAAAAAAACGCCGCCCCCTTCCCGGGAGCGGCGCTTTTGTTCAGCGATGTCGCCCTGGCGAAGCTTACTTGGTGGCTTCGGTCAGGTAGGCGATCACGTCCGCACGGTCCTGGCCCTTGGGCAGGCCGGCGAAGGCCATCTTGGTGCCGGGGACGACGCGAGCCGGCTTTTCGAGGTACTGGTACAGCTTCTCGGGCGTCCAGGTGATGCCGCTTTCCTTGTTCGCGGTCGAATAGGAGAAGCCGGCGACTTCGCCCGACTTGCGGCCGATGATGCCGTGGAGCGACGGGCCGATGCGGTTCACGCCGGCGTCGGTCACGTGGCAGGTCTTGCACTGGGTGAAGACGGCCTCGCCGTGCTTGGCATCGCCCTTCATGTCGGCGAACTTGGTGCCGTCGAGCGTGGTGGTGTCGTCGGCCGCGATCTTGGCGGCAGCCGGAGCAGCCGCATCAGCAGCAGCCGAGGTGGCCGCAGCGGGAGCTTCGGCGGCAGGCGCCGCAGCTTCTTCCTTCTTGCCACCGCAAGCCGCCAGGGCGGCGGACAGGGCGATCAGACCGAGGTATCCTCTCAAATTGCTCATGGCCACTCCTTCAAGAATTGGGGCAGTTCCAAGCTGCCGATTATGACGAAAATCACAGACCGGCAACGGGCAATCACGGCGCGGCAGGCTTGGATCGTGTACGTTACACACACTTAATCTTCACGGCGGAAGCCGCCCGCGCAATTGTCCTCAAGGGCATGTCGCGCAAGGGGCGTCAATCTGCCAACTGGCTGATGATTCATACGGCCCAGAGCCGCCCTTTGACAGGGACATGGCACCCCCCGTAAAGGCAGGCGCGATGAGGGTATGGCCGTTCTCCGTATTGGTTGATCCGCGCGGCGGTGCCCGCGTCCGCGACCCGCTTGGCGAGATCGCGCTGATTGTGCTGATAAGCGCGCTGGCTGCCTTGCCCGCGATCTTTGCGCCCATTCTGCCGTTCACCGATCTGGGCGGACACGTGGGGCGCTATGCCGTGCAACTCGATGCGGGGCGCTCGGAAGTCCTGCGCATCTGGTACAGCTTCGCATGGGGTCTGCTGCCCAATCTTGGCGTCGATTTGCTGGTGCAGCTGCTCGCGCCGGTGATGGGGCTGGAGCCGGCAGTCCACCTGATCGTGGGCTCGATCCCGCCGCTGACGGTTTCAGGCATGCTGCTGCTCTCGCGCGCGGCGCATGGGCGGATCGGCGTGCAGGCGCTCTATGCGCTGCCCCTGGCATTCTCGCTGCCCTACCTCTACGGCTTCGTGAACTTCGCGCTGTCGATCGCGCTCGCCTTCCATGCCATCGCACTGTGGATCGCGCTGGAGCACAAGCCGGTGCTGCGGACGCTGCTGTTCGTGCCGATCGGGTTCCTGCTGTGGCTGTGCCATCTGGTCGGCTGGGCGGTGTTCAGCCTTGCGGCGGGCATGACGGCGCTGGCGGCCGGCTGGCGTGACCGCAAGGGCCTCGTGCGAACCGGATGGACCACCGGGCTGATGACCGCGCCGCTGCTGCTCGGCCCTCTCGTGGGCATGCTGGCGCAGCGTCCGGGCAAGGAAGCGGTGGCCCTGCTCGCCAACAACGATGCGCCGCGCAAGATCGTCTGGCTGATCATGGCGATGGCCGATCGCTGGCTGGTGTGGGACGCCGCCGGCGCCGCGATCATCGCCTTCGCACTCTACATCTGCCTGCGCACGCGCGGGTTTGTGGTGCATGCGGGGCTGCTGGCCACCGCATTTGCGCTGCTCGGGCTCTATCTGGTGATGCCCGATACGATCATGGGATCGCGCTTTGCCGACATGCGGCTCGGCTGGGTGATCCTGGCCCTGTTTGTGCTGGCTGTGACGCAAGGGCCGCTGTTCGATCCGCGCGTCGCGCGTGCGCTGCTGATCGGGGCCCTGCTCTTCTGCTCCGCCCGGCTGGCGACCAATACCGCAAGCATAGCGCTGGCCGGCCGGCAGTTTGCCGAAACGCTGACCGCAATCGACGCGGTGCCGCGCGGGGTAAACCTCGTCTCGCTCTATATCGACGAGTGCAAGGGCTGGAACACCGATCGGCGGCGGCACATCATGGGCTATGGCCTTGCGCGGCGGCACTTGTTCGACAACGGGCAGTGGCAGCTGCCGAGCGGCCAGTTGATCAGCATCCACCACCGGAGCCTCGCCCCGTTTGACCGTGATCCTTCGACGATCACCTTCCTTGAAGGCTGCGGCGATTCCCCCGCATTGCCTGAAGTGGTCGCGGCGATCCCGCAGCGGGTGCGGTTCCTGTGGGTGATCCGTATCGATCCGGGCCGGCAGTTCCCGGGCTGGCAGCCGCTGCGCAAGACGGCAGACAGCGTGGTCTACCGCCGCTTGCCAACTCAACTGAATTAATAGACTATAATGACAAACTCCCGGAGCAGGATGCCGACCATGACCGACCTTTCCAAAGCCAAGCCCGAGACCCTTGCCCTCCACGCCGGCTGGCGCGCCGATGCGACGACCGGTTCGGTCGCGGTGCCGATCCACCAGACGACCTCGTACCAGTTCAACTCGACCGAGCACGCCGCGAACCTCTTTGCGCTCAAGGAACTGGGCAATATCTACACCCGGCTCGGCAACCCGACGACCGATGTGCTGGAACAGCGCATGGCGGCGATCGAGGGGGGCGTGGCGGCGCTTGCGGTCTCCTCGGGCCAATCGGCGACGACGCTGGCGATCCTCAACCTCGCCAAGGCGGGCGACAATATCGTTGCCTCGACAAACCTTTACGGCGGGACATGGAACCTCTTTGCCAATACGCTGCGCGATCTGGGCATCGAGACGCGTTTCGTCGATCCGGCAGACCCCGAAGGTTTCCGCCGCGCAACAGACGACAAGACCCGCGCCTACTACGCGGAATCGCTGCCCAATCCGAAGCTGGAAGTGTTCCCCATCGCCGAAGTGGCGGCAATCGGGCGCGAGTACGGCATTCCGCTGATCATGGACAACACCGCGGCGCCGCTGCTGATCAAGCCGTTCGAGCATGGCGCGGCGGTGGGGGTCTATTCGGCGACCAAGTATATCGGCGGGCACGGCACGTCGATCGGCGGCCTGATCATCGACGGCGGCAACTTTGAGTGGGACGCCTTCCCCGAGCGCCAGCCGCATCTCAACACCCCCGACGCGAGCTACCACGGCGCGGTGTGGGCGCGCGACATCAAGCCGCTCGGCCCGATTGCCTACATCATCCGCGCGCGGGTGATCCTGCTGCGTGATCTGGGCAACGCGATCTCGCCGTTCAACGCGTTCTCGCTGATCCAGGGGCTGGAGACGATGCCGCTGCGCATGGAGCGGCACTGCGCCAACTCGGTGAAGGTGGCGGCGTTCCTTTCCAGCCATCCGAAGGTCGCTTCGGTGATCCATCCTTCGGTGGCGAAGGGCCGCGCGGCGGACCTTGCGGCCAAGTATCTGCGCGGCGGACAGGGCGGGCTTGTCGGCTTCGAACTGAAGGACGGCGCCGAGGCGGGCAAGCGCTTCATCGATGCGCTGCAGCTGTTCTACCACGTCGCCAATATCGGCGACGCGCGCAGCCTTGCGATCCATCCCGCCTCGACCACCCACTCGCAGCTTTCGGCGGACGAGCAGGCGGCTACGGGTGTGTCACCGGGCTATGTGCGGCTTTCCATCGGGATCGAGCACATCGACGATATCCTCGCCGATCTGGGAGCTGCGCTGGACGCGGCGTAGGCCGTTGCCAGGCTAGCCGACTTGCGCCGCCAGCGCGAGGCACCAGCCGGCCAGCACCAGCATTGTCAGCCAGGTTCCGATGACGCCGAGCGAGCGCGGCAGCGGCGGCTTGCTGTCGATGGGCGCATAGAGCCCGATGATGTGCAGCACGCGCGCGGCAAGGAACAAACCGGCGAGCGCCTTGAGGCCGAGCGGCGAGGCGTGGGCCAGTTCCAGCACGCCGAGCATCAGGATGACGATCGGGGCATGCTCGGCCAGATTCGCGTGGCTGCGGCTCGCACTGATGAGCTTGGCATCGCCCCCGTCGCCAAACGCGGCGCTCAACCGCATGCGCTGCCGCACGGTGTCGATGGCGGTGATCAGCAGCATCAGCGCGCAGACGGCAGTGACGAAGGCAGTGACGGGAAGAACAATCATGGCGGGTTCCTGTAGGAGTGGAATAGCAGTCAGGCCTTCTGCCAGCCGTGCGAGAGGAGCTTCACGGTGACCTTGCCGGTGGCGACGACCACGCCATCTGCATCGCGCATCGGAAACTCGGCGAGATAGCCGGCGCTGCCCTTGCGTTCGAGATCGGCAAGGAGGCCTTCGAGCGTCGGTTCATCAAGCGCGAAATCGGCAAAGACATCGGTCGCAGCCATCTTGTGAAACGAGACAGCGATATCCTTGATGATCGGGTAGAAACGTGCGGTATCGAGGATCGAGATGCCGGGGATGGCGGCGGTCGCTTCGGCGAGCACGGTGAAGGCGCCCATGTACATCACGCCGACGTGGTTCTCGTTGCCCGCCAGCGGCATGCGGTAGCGGGCGGTGCCGCGCCCGCCTTCGAGGAGTTCGAGGCCGGTACGTTCGACGAATTCGACGCGGTAGGTCATGCGGGGCTCCTCAGGCCTTGTACTTCACATCGCCGCCGACAATCGTCTGCTGCACGCGGATGTCCTTGATCTTTTCGGGGTCGATGCTGGCCGGATCGCCATCAAGGATCACCATGTCGGCCAGTTTGCCGGGGGTGAGCGTGCCCTTGAGGTCTTCCTCGAAGCTGGCGTGCGCGCCGTTGCTGGAGAGGACCTTGAGGCCTTCCATCACGGTGATCTTCTGGCTTGGCCCCCAGACCTCGCCGTTCCAGCCCTTGCGCGTGACCATGCCTTGCAGGCCCATCAGGGGGGCGAACGGACCGGGCGGGAAATCGGACCCCGCGCAGACGGGCACGCCCGCATCGATCAGCATGCGATAGGCCATCATGTGTTCCATCATCTCCGCACCGTAGAAATGGAACTTGTCGGCGTTGTAGTAGGCATAGCTGGTGAACAGCGCTGGGACCGCGCCGAGCGCCTTGATCCGGGCCACAAGCTGCGACGAGACATTGGTGCAGTGGGTGATCTTGGGGCGGCGGTCGGCGGGGCCGAGCAGCTTCATGCCGCGTTCGTAGGCCGTGAGCACCATCGCGATGGCGACGTCGCCGTTGGCGTGGAAATTAGGCTGGATGCCTGCGCGCATCTGCTTTTCGACGAGCGCATCGAGGCCCTCCTGCGTCTGCATGATGTTGCCGTAATAGGGCGGGGTGCGGCCGGGATAGGGCGTCGAGCGCGACATCGTGCGTTCGGAGAACGAGCCGTCCGAGAACTGCTCGGCGGTGGCGCCGAAGCGGATCCACTCGTCGCCGTAGCCGGTGCGGATGCCGTTGGCGATCATCGCATCGAGCATCGCGCCCGAGGTTTCATAGGTCACACGGTGCAGCAGGCGGCCCTCGCGGCGGATCTGCTGGATGGCAGCGAAATCGTCGGCAAGGCCGGTGCTGGCAGCGACGAGGCCCGGGGCGGTGTGGCAGACGCTGGTGAGGCCGTAGCGCACGAATTCCTGGCTGATCTTGGCCTGCCCGGCAATCGCGCGGGCGCGCAGCTGTTCGGGCGAGAGATCGGGCTCCTTCGCCGCATCGCGCACGAAGTTGAGCGCGGCATCGGTGACGCGGCCAGTGAGATTGCCGTTCGCATCGCGGTCATAAGTGCCGCCGAAGGGATTGGGCGTATCGCGCGTGATCCCGGCGTTTTCAAGCGCAAAGCCGTTTACGACGCCGGTATGCCCGCCGCGATGGGTGACGATGACCGGGTGGGTCGTGGAGACGCGGTCGAGGTCCGCCATGACGAGCGGGCGGCCGTCCTTGATCTTGGTATCGTCGTAGAATTCACCGCGCACGAGGCGGCCCGGCGGGGTCTGCGCGGCACGCTCCTTGAGGCGGGCGATGATGCTTTCGATGGTGGGGAATTCGACTTCGAACGGATTGCCGACCAGCACATCGCCCAGCAGGCTCTCCCCCACCGCGTGGAGATGCGCATCGTTGAAGCCGGGGACCACGGTCTGCCCGCCGAGGTCGATCACTTCGGTGCGGGCGGAGGCGAGTGTCTTGAGCTCGGCCCAGCTGCCGACGCCGACGATGCGGCTTCCCGAAATGGCAATGGCATCAGCCGAGGGTATTGCCGGATCGAGCGTGTGGATGCGCGCGCCCTTGTAGATGCGCGTGGGGGCGGGATCGAGGACTGCGGCCATGGCGCGGGGCGAGATGCTCGCAAGGCCCAGCGCGCCGCCGGAACCGATGAAACCGCGCCGCGTGATCGCCAGTGATGCCATGCCCCTGCCCTCCCCCTTGGAACTGCCGCATCGTGCTGGCTTGGGGCGAGGCTGGCAAGGGGTCGTGCGCCTACATCACGCGGAGGATATCCACCGCTTCCTTGCCGGGCCACTTGAGCGCCGCGCGGAGCAGGCTGCCGATCACCGCGCAGCGTTCAGCAGGCTGCCCTTCGCCCTTTAGCACCACTCGGACGCGCGCTTCCGGCAGATCGGTCACCTTGATCACTTGGCCGATCAGGGCGCCCGGTATGGTCGCCTGCTTCGGAACAGTCTCGCCGCTATCGGCCAGCACGCCCTGATCTACCATACGCGCCGCCAGCGCCCGTTCCTGCGCGCGAACTTCCTCTGGAACCGGGATGTTGGTTAGGTCCGCTGTTTCGAGGAAATGACTGCAGACGTCGGGGTCTTCCTTGCGCGCGACCTCATAGAGCGCAAGGCGGACTTTGGTCATCTCGCGCAGGGTCTGCACGTCGGCAGCGCGGCCATCGTAGTAAACCCGCCGCCGTACGTACTCGAGCGGATCGGAGATGATCCCGGCCTCATCACGCCCACCCGCGCTCCGGGCGGACTCGATGTGGCTCTCGAAATTCGTCGCAAGGCTCGCCTGCTTCTCGCGCAGCCACCCGATGGTCTTGCCCTTGCCAAAGACTTCCTCGACCGCCTTGTCGCGCAGGGGAGCGTAGGCCGGATCGGCAGTGGCGGTGGTGGTGGGCGGGCCGAACAGTGGATCGTGGCCGCCCGTGGGATCGGGCGCCGCCATGCGCAGCACCGCCATAAGGATTTGCAGGCCAACAAAAATCGAGATCGCGTAGCCGGCGTTGAACGTGAAACCGGTGCCGAACAGGCGGAACACTCCGAAGCCCGACCCGCTTTTTGCTGCGCCATCACCCCACGATACGACGCGTTCGCGCGGGAAGTGGTGCTCCAGCTCAGGGAAATGCTTGCGCACGCCTTCGAGGAGCTGGTTGATATCCGCGCGTTTGACCCGCAGCTTGTCGATCATGTTCGCGCTGCCCGTGCGCGTCAGTTCGGCCCAAGCCTTGTGCAGCGGGTGATCGGGTTCGGCCACCTTGTCCTGAAAGCGCAGGCCGCGCAGGCGGGCGTTGAGCCAGGCGATGGAGGGGCGCTCAGTAATCTGGCCGCGCTCGTTTTCCCAGCCGAACGCCTCGGCGGCGGGGCGCAGCAGGGGAGCGCTGCGCGGCCAGGTTTCGGCGAGGAGATCGGCAACCCAATCCTCGATCTGCGCGTGCCGGGTGAGGTTGGCGGTCGCTGCTTCGGCCAGCAGCGCGGCGAGACAGCGCTGAGCGAAGGTTTCGCCGGCATCGTCGAGCGGTGCGAGATCGGCCTCGTCATCATGGAGCAGGCGCGCGAGGTCAACGTCGGGCCGCGCGAGATAGCTTACGTCGGCGCGCACCGGTTCAGCAGTTGCGAGGACCGGCGGGCCTGCAAGTGCCCTCAGCGCCGCATCGGGGGTGGCCGGGGCATGGATCGCCTGCGGGGCGGGAGGGACGACCTCGGGATGTTCGATCTGCCCGGCGATCAGCAGCGGCATTTCGCCCGCCTCAGCCAGCGTGACGGCAGGAGCCGCATAGAGCCATGGCGCGGCGGAAGGTTCAGCAGCAGGTGCTTCAGGCTCCTCCACCAGTGGAGGCGGGGGTGCGGCGGCGAGCTTGGCGGCGCGCAACGCCACATCGCGGGCCTGACGGAGGCGGGCATAGCCTTCCGGATCGGCGTCCGGGTCCATCGCCTTGAACAGCGCGGCATAGGCCTTGCGGATGGCCGCGACATCGGCCCCCTTGGCCAGGCCCAGCCGCTTGAGCGCCGCAGCGGGCGTCACAGCAGTGACGGTCCGCTGGCTGCCTCCAGCTGGCTCTGGAGCACGGCGCGGGCGTCGGCGATGCGGCGGGGGTCCTGGCTATCGAGCGCCCCGACAAAATCGGTGATCCACTGGCCGATCATGCGGCGCTCCTCGCCGACGAAATCCTCGTAGACGCGCTCGGCGCGGGCCATCAGCGCGACATTTTCCGCATCCTCGCGCGGGTGGAACTTGAGCTTGGCCAGTGCCTCGCGCCGCGCGGCGACTTCGCGGTCGGTCATGACTTCGGCCTCGCCCGCGATGACGAGATTACGGGTCACACCGGTCTCGTGGACGGTCACATCGACTTCGAGCAGGCCGCTGCTGTCGTAGCTGAAGCGCACGTCTGCGCCTGCCTCGCCCGCCGGTCTTGCAGGCACCGGAACCTTGATCGCGCCGAGGTGTATATTGGCCGAAACCTCGCGCGCCTCGCCCTGGTAGATGTTGAACAGGAGCTCCTTCTGGTTGTCCTGCACGGTGCGGTAGTTGTTGACGCGGCTGACCGGGACGGGGGTGTTGCGGTCGATGATCGGCGAGAAAATGCCGTGCTGATAGACACCGCGGGAATCGCGCTCGGCGGAATCGACGCCGAGCGTGAACGGGCAGACATCGGCGATACGGATCTCGTCGAGCGCGGCATCGCGGCTGAGCAGTCCGGCCTGGATCGCCGCGCCGAGGGCCACCGCGTGGTCGGGATGGACCGAGCTGTTGGGAAAGCGGCCGAACATGCGCGTGATCGCCTTGCGCACGACCGGCATGCGCGTGGCGCCGCCGACGAGAACGATGTCGCCGAGTTCCGCCACATCGAACGCGCAATCACGCAGCGCCCGGACCACGGGTTCGCGCAGGCGGCGAAGGAGGTCCTCGCAGGCGGCCTCGAACTGGTCGGCGGTGACTTCGGCGGCAAGACGGTCTTCGCCCAGCACCACCGCGAAGGTTGCCTTGTCTTCGCTGGACAGCTGGCGCCGCGCGGTTTCGGCGGCGCGGTGGAGCATCGCCTCGCGCTGGCGGGCATCGAGCTTTTCGAGGCGGCCATCCGGATCGACCAGCGGTTTCATGCGGACGGCGAGCGCGGTGTTGAAATCGTCGCCGCCGAGCCGGTTGTCCCCCGCCGAGGCGCGCACTTCGACGACGCCTTCGAACTTCTCGACAATCGAGACGTCGAAGGTGCCGCCGCCGAGATCAAACACGAGAAACGGCTCGCGGTCTTCCTGATCCTGCAGGCCGAAGGCGAGCGCGGCGGCGGTCGGCTCGTTGATCAGGCGCCGCACGGTGAGCCCGGCAAGCTCGCCCGCATGGCGCGTCGCCTTGCGCTGGCGGTCGTTGAAATAGGCAGGGACGGTGATCACCGCTTCGGTCGGCCGCGCGCCGAGGAAGGCTTCGGCATCGTCGCAAAGCGCGCGCAGGACGAGTGCGGAGAGGTCTTCCGGGCGCCATTCCTTCTTGCCGAGCCGCAGCTTGCGCTCGGTGCCCATGTAGCGCTTGAAGCTGGTTGCGGTGGCTTCGGGGTGAGTCGCCAGCCGGTCGAGCGCGGCGGCGCCGACGTAGGTCGTGCCATCGCTGCCGACCGAGACCGCAGAGGGCGTGAGCATCTCGCCCAGCGCATTGGGGATCAGGACAGGTGCATCGTCCTGCCAAACTGCGGCGGCGCTGTTGGTGGTCCCCAGATCTATTCCGACAATCATGCCCCGCGCGTGCCCCTGTGCCCCATCGGCTTAGGACTTGCCCGCAGGCGCAGCCTTGCGCAAGCCTGCGAGGTCCGAAGCGGACCAATCCAGCGTTCTAGGCCTGATGCTCCAGCGCGCTGCGGGTGGCGCGGGTCCAGGTCTGGCTGCCGGTGAGGAAGGCATACCAGCCCAGCGCGGCGCCGGTGTGGCGCAGCAGCTGGAAGCTGAACGGTTCGGCCAGCGCGGCGATGAAGGCTGGCCCAAGGCGCAGGCCCTCGCGCCGGCCGGTCCAGCGCTTGTAGATGCCGAGCGACCAGAGGTGGAAGGTGAGGTCGATCACGATCTTGGCGATCATCACGAGGAGGATCGGGAACGCGAGGTAGAAGCGGCCCGTTGCGACGAGGAAGATGAGGATCGCAAAGGCGGCGAGACCGTAGATCGGCTGGAGCGTATCGAGCGCCTTGACCGGCAGCATGCGCGTGCCGACGAGGCCGTAGCGGCGGTTGCCCACCATGTCGCGGTTCCAGTACTGCGTCTGCAGGAAGCCGCCGAACCAGCGCTGGCGCTGCTTGAGGAAGCCGCGAATGCTGGCAGGCGCATCCGTGCGGGCGAGCGCGCCGCCGACGACGCTGACGTGCCAGCCGAGGGCGTGGTCGTTGCTGTGGCGGTGAAGGCGGTGGATGAGCTCGTAGTCCTCCACCATGCAATCGGGATCGAACCCGCCGACCGCAAGCACTGCCTCGCGCCGGAACGCGGCGAAGGCGCCGGAGATCAGCAGCAGGCCTTTCAGCTGCATCCATGCGTGGCGCGAGAGGAAGTTGCGCACGTATTCGTAAGATTGGAACCATTCGAACAGGCGGCCCGACAGTGAAGGGCCGCAGATCGGCTGGAGTACGCCGGTGGCGGCCACCAGCTTGGGATCGCGCAGGAAGGCGGTCCGCATCGCGGCAATCGCGCCCGGCTCCAGCAGCGTATCGGCATCGACGGTGAGCACGACATCGGTGCGCGCATGCTGCAGCGCCTGATTGAGCGCGCGGGCCTTGCCGCCATGGGGCAGCCGCAGCCACTGCAGGCGGGTTGCGCCCACCACCGTCTCGGCCATGCCGCCGATGCAGGGCGCCGCGAGGCCGTAGGTATCAAGCATGACGGCCGGGGTTGCATCGCTCGATCCGTCATCGGCGATCAGGATGGCCTCGGGCGGCTGGGCCTGCGCGAGGAGGCGGTTGATGGTGAGGTGGATGACGCCGGCTTCGTTGTGCGCGGCGACGATGACGCCGAGTGTGGGCGCATCGGCGGTGTGCGGCACCGGGCGCGTGGTATCGGCCACCAGCTTTCGGATCTGCCACGCGGTGAACAGCAGCAGCGCGGTATCGTAGAGGATATAGACGACACCGACCGACCACATGCCGAGGCCTTGCCGGTAGAATGCCTGCGCGGTGAGCAGGACGAACAGCAGCGGCGCGGCGATCCCGATCAGCTTGCTGACGAGCGGAATAGGGCGCGGCGTAAAGCGTGGGGACTCGGCCACGAGCACGGCATTGAGTGAAGGCATGGACAGGCGCCTTAGTCATCCGAACCTGAACCGGCTATTGCGTTTGAGGGGCAGGTGGGTGAACATCCGGGAAAATAGACCGAAATGGACTTTGGAGCAGACATGGTCAGGAAATACAGCGGCGTCGCGATTGCCCTGCACTGGATCATCGCCTTGGGTATCCTCGTGAACCTGATGCTGCCCAATATCTGGGAAGTGGCAGGCGATGAGAACGTGCGGCCGCTGATCGATGCGCACAAGTCGATCGGCGTGACCGTGCTGGGCCTTGCCGTGATGCGGCTGTTGTGGCGGCTGACGCACCGCCCCCCTGCCCTCCCCACGAGCTACAAGCCGTGGGAAGTGAAGGCCAGCCATGCCGCGCATTGGGCGCTCTATGCCTTCATTTTCGCGATGCCGCTGACTGGGTGGATCATGGACTCGGCATGGAAGGACGCCGCGACCCACCCGATGCAGTGGTTCGGCCTGTTCGAATGGCCGCGCATCGGCATGGTGATGGGTCTCGACGAAGTGACCAAGAAGACGGTGCACGACAGCTTCGGCGAAGCGCATGAACTGCTGGGCTGGGCGCTGTGGGCGCTGTTCGCGCTGCATGTGATCGGCGCGCTGAAGCACCAGTTCCTAGACGGCGAGAAGGAACTGCAGCGGATGATGCCGTAAGGCGCGCTGAACGTTGGGGGGCGTAGATATGCGAAACGGGGCGATTTCGTGCGCGCTGGCGCTGGTTCTGGTAGCGACATCGGCAGCTGCCAAGGCGCCCGCACCGGCGGACACCGTGCTGCATCACGGCACGATCCTGACCGTCGATGCCAAGGACCGGGTGGTCGAGGCCATGGCCATCCGCGGCGGGCGGATCGTCGCGCTGGGCACCGACAAGGCGATCAAGGCATTCATCGGCAAGCGCACCAAGGTGATCGATCTGGCGGGGCGCACGGCGACGCCGGGGATGATCGATGCCCATGCCCATGCGCTGGGCGGCGGAATCGATGAAGTGGCGAACCTGCAGCTGGGCGAAGTCGCCAGCGTTGCCGATTTCCTTGAGCGGGTAAAGGCGCGCGCGGCGGAGTTGCCGGCAGGGGTCTGGCTGACGGGTTCGGGCTGGAACGAGAGCCGGATTGCCGAACATCGACCGCCGTCGCTGGCTGAGCTTGATGCGGTATCGGGCGGGCATCCTGTCGCGCTGGGGAACACGACAGGGCACTATACGCTGGTGAACAGCGCGGTGCTGAAGCTGGCAGGGATCACCGCGCAGACGCCCGATCCGGCGGGCGGGCGCTTTGACAAGGATGCATCGGGCGCGCTGAACGGCGTGCTCTATGACAGCGCGCAGGATGTGCTCGAAAAGCTGGTGCCGTCGGTCGATGCCGCGACCCGCGCGAAAGGCCTCAACCACCTGATCGAAGGCGCGCTCTCGCAGGGCTTGACCGGCTTCAAGGACCCCGGCATCGACCGGATCTACTGGGACACTTATGCCGCCGCGGCTCGCATCGCACCGCTGCCTATCCATGCCTGTACGCTGGTATCGGCGCGGTCAGACATGATGACCGCGCGCGCGGCGGTGGACGACTACCGCCAGCGCAAGCGCGAAGTCGCCAGGCTGAAGGGGCGCAACCTCGACGTCTGTGGGGTGAAGATCTATATCGATGGATCTGGCGCCGGGCGCACGGCGTGGATGTATCAGCCATTCGAAGCGGATGAATCGCATGTCAATCCGGGCACCGGCTTTCCGATGATGGATGCCGGTGTCTATCGCCGGATGGTCGACCTGTTCACCAAGGAAGCCATTCCGATCGGGACGCATGCCATCGGCGACCGGGCGATCGACACGGTGGTCGATGCCTATGCTTCGGCCCTGAAGACGTGGCCGAAGCAGGGCCTGCGGCACAGCCTGATCCACGCCAACCTGCCGACCGAGCATGCGCTGGAGGTGATGGCGAGGCTTCAGAAGACCTACGATTCCGGCTATCCCGAAGCGCAGGCGGAGTTCCTGTGGTTCCTCGGCGACGCGCTGGCGGCAGGCTGGGGTCCGCAGCGCAGCGTGAAGATGATGCCGTTCGCGACCTATGTGAAGCGCGGCATCGTCTACAGCGACGGGTCGGACTATCCGGTGACGCCCTATGCGCCGCGCTATGGCCTGTGGTCATCGGTGGCGCGCGAGCCCGATGGGGACCGCTTCGGCAAGGCACCGTTCGGCACGGCGGAAGCGGTGGACATCCACACCGCGATGAAAAGCCACACGATCTGGGCGGCGCGGCAACTGTTTCTGGAAAAGGAGACCGGCTCGCTCGAGGTGGGCAAGCTGGCGGACGTGGCGATCTGGGACCGCAATCCCTATTCGGTGCCGACTGCAGACCTCAAGGGCATGCGCTGCATGATGACGCTGTTTGGCGGCAAAGTGGTGTTCGAGCGCAAGTGATGCGGCATCTACAGGCTGACGTGGTGGTGATCGGCGGGGGAACCGCTGGCTTCGGTGCGGCGCTCGGCGCGGCGCGGGCTGGTGCCAAGGTCCGCCTGATCGAGGGGACAAGCAAGATCGGCGGCGTGATGGCGTTCTGCCCGGGCATGCCGTGGGGCGGCGGCTATCCCACCGGGCGGAGCATCGGCGGGGTGTTCGGCGAGCTGACCGACATGCTTCTGGCAATGGACCCGCCGATGGCGCAAGTGCGCGCCTCGACGCTGGAGAACTTCGGGTACGAAGTAATCTACGACCACGAAGCCGCTGTTTTCGCCATGTTCCAGATGCTGGAGGATGCAGGTGTAGAGGTGCATCTGAACACTTTCGCGGGCGCGCCAGTGGTGGAAGGTGGGCGGATCACACGGGTGGAATGCATCGACCGCACCGGGCCGATGATGATTGAGGCCGGGATGGTGATCGATTGCTCGGGCGATGGTGACACCTCGGCGCGGGCGGGCGTTCCCTATGTGGTGGGGGACGGGCGCGGCAACATGATGGGGGTGACGCTTTCGTTCGCGATGGTGGGCGCGGACTGGGACCGAGTGTTTGCCAGGGGCGATCCCTATTTCGAGGAGGAAGCCGCATTCGGCGTCGCGCAGGGCCTGATCCATCCGGACCTTGCCAAGCTCTATCTGATGAAGGGGTTTCACCCTGATACGGTGTTCTGCAATTCGGTGCATATTCGCGGTGTGGACGGGACCGACCCGCAGGCCGTGGCCCGCGCGACGCAGGAAGGGCGGCGGCGGTGCCATCAGCTTGCGCGGTTTCTGGTGGCGCACGTGCCCGGCTTCGAGCGGGCGCGGATGAACCAGCTTGGGCCGACGGTGGGCGTGCGCGAAACGCGCAAGCTCGAAGCGGTGCACCGGATTCTGGCGAGCGACCTGCGGTCCGGCGCAAAACCGACAGATGGCATCGTGGCCTGCGACAACCCGATCGACGACGTGATGCGCGGCGACGAGGCGATGACCCACGATGCCATCGTGGCCAGAGGCGAATACTATACGATCCCATTCCGCGCGATGGTGCCGGAGCGGGTGAGCAACCTGCTGTTCGCCGGACGGCTGGTCTGCGCCGATCCCGCCGCCTTTGCTTCGGTGCGCGGGATGCCGCAGTGCATGGCGATGGGGCAAGCAGCAGGAACGGCCGCCGCGATGGCACTGGCCGATGGCGTGACGGTGCAGGCGCTTGATCCCGAACGCGTGGTCGCCTCGCTGGCCGCGCAGGGCATGCGCGGTATCGGCGGGGATGTGCTGCACCGGCATGAGCCGGCGCTCGCGGCCTAACTGAAGATCACCTTCTCCTCGCCCAGCCAGAGCGGAGAGCGCGGCAGATCGATGAACTTGCGTTCATCTTCCAGAAGGAGCGCGCCCGCTGCGCGTGCTTCGGGGGTATCGGTCGCGAGGTCTTCCAGACTGTCCCACCAGAGCTGCGCGACGCCGTCATAAGGCCCCGGTGCGCCGCGCACGCGGGCGAAGGGCGCAGCTTCCGCATCGGGCAGCGAATGCATTTGCACGTAGCGCCGGATCTTGAGCGCCTGACGGACGCTGGCAACAAGCGGGCCGTGCCGGTTGATCCAGTAGTCCTGAAACTCCGCGCGGCTGAAGTGCGGCAGGCGGTGGAGGCAGAAAGTGAGCTTGATCATGCTTTGCGCGCCTTGAGCCATGCCTTGCCGGCCTTCTGGACGGTGAGCAGCGCCTTGAACGGCGCGATGCCGATATTGGCGCGGCCGGTCCGGGCGATCGCATCGATCTGGGCGTAGTACCAGTAGGTGACGGCAAAGCCTTCGACCGCACGCATCATCTTGAGGCCGCCGAGGAACGAAAGCCAGGGCGGTAGCAGCTTGAGCTTGTTTTCCCAGCGGTCCAGCTCGTCCGCGCCCGCAAGCAGCTTGGCGGGACCTGCGGTATCAACGCAGAGCGGACGGCCGAGGCCGATGACATCCGCTCCGCCGGTTTCGAGCGCCATGTTCATCGCGCGGCGGGTGCGGAAGCCGCCGGTGACGAGGAGCGGCATCGTCAGCGAGGCGCGCATGGTCTTGGCGAAATCGACGAAATAGGCCTCGCGCGCGGCAGTGGAGGCGGCGACTTTGGGCGCGTCGGGCGCTTCCATGCCCTGAATGTCCATCATTGCGGGCTGTTCGTAGGAGCCGCCGGAGATCTCGAGCAAGTCAACGCCTGCGTCCTGCAGCCAGCGCGCGACGACCATGCTGTCTTCGAAGGCGAAGCCGCCCTTCTGGAAGTCGGCGGAATTGAGCTTCACGCCGATGGGGAATGCAGGCCCCACCCCGGCCCGCACGCGCGCGACGACGGCGAGCAGCATGCGCGCGCGGTTTTCGAGGGAGCCGCCCCACTGGTCGGTGCGCAAGTTCGCGCGCGGGCTGAGGAATTGCGAGAGAAGATAGCCGTGCGCGGCGTGGATCTGGACGCCGGTGAAGCCGGTTTCCTTGGCGACTTCCGCCGCGTGGCCGTAACGTTCGATCAGATCGAGAATCTCGGTCTCGGTCAGCGCTTCTGGCAGGCCGAACTGTTTGCCGGGGAGGCCGACGGCGACGGCAGAGGGCGCCTTGGGATGCGGATTGACGGTGACTTGCGTCTGGCGGCCGGCATGACTGATCTGCATCCAGAGGTGGCCCCCTGCCCGCGTTCCGGCGTTGGCCATGGCGCGCAGACCTGCGAGCGCGGCTTCGTCCTGCGGGCCCTGAATGATCACGTTGCCGGGGCGCTCGAGATGGTCGCGGTCGATCTGGACGTTGCCGCTGATGAGGAGACCACTGCCACCATCGGCCCAGAGCCCATAGAGCCGCTCAAGCTCGGGCGTGGCGCGGCCTTGCGGATCGGCAAGGCCCTCGGTCATCGCCGCCTTGGCGAGGCGGTTTGGCAGCACGGCGCCACAAGGCAAAGTGAGGCTGTCGGCTATCGTCGGCATATGGCGTTTATCCCCCCGCGTTTTCTTATTGGCCAAAGTATTGCGCGCCTTTGCCGGGCGGGCAAGCGGTTCAGGCCGATGTGGGGGGAAGTGGCAGGCTGGTGGTGTGCTTGATCCGGTCGAGCACCACGCTGGAGCGCACGCTGGCGACATCGCCGTGGCCGAGGAGCTGCTCGTTCATGAGCCGCGAATAGCTGGCAAGATCACGGGCGACGATGCGCAGGAGATAATCGGAATCGCCGGTCGTGGCGCGGCAATCGAGCACTTCTTCCAGCGCGGAAATGCGCGCATGGAAACCGCGCACGACATCCGGCGCATAGCTCGCCATGGCGACGGCGACATAGGCTTCGACCTGCAGGCCGAGCGCGGCTTCGCTGAGCAGGGCGACGGTAGCGCGGATATAGCCATCCGCTTCGAGCCGGGCGACGCGGCGGGAAACCTGGCTGGGCGAAAGGTTCACCAGCTTGGCGAGATCCGCGTGGGCGCGCGAGGCATCGGTTTGCAGGAGCGCGAGAAGCTGGCGGTCGAGCTTGTCCACGTCAGGCCGCCAAGGCTGCGACGATGGCGCGGTCGACAATGGCTTCGGCGAGGGCCGTGAGCGTGGTCGTGCCAGGGACCGGGCGGATCACGCCCTTGCGGCGCATCGAGGCGAAACCGTAGATCGCGGACCAGAAAGCGAGCGTGCGCAAGTCCGCCGCTTCCTCGCCAAGGCCGGGCATGGCCTCGTCGATCGCGGTGCGCAGCGCGGTGTGGCCTTGCTGCTGGAAGGCGAGCAATTCCTCGTCGAGCGCGGGACTGGTGAGCTCGCTTTCGTACATCAGGTCGACGAGGCGGGGGTTCTCCTCGGCAAAGCGGATGAATTCGGTGCCCATCGCGTGCAGCTTGGCGCCCGGATCAGCACGGCTGGCAGCAATGCCTTGCGACTGGGCCAGCATTTCGCGGAAGCCATCGAGCGCGAGCGCCAGCAGGAAGGCGCGGCGGTCCGGAAAATGATGATAGGGCGCACCGGGGGAGACGCCGACTTGCTGCGAGAGCGTGCGCATGGACAGGCCGACATGGCCGTTCGCCTCGATCCATGCGCGGCCGGCCTTGAGCAGATCGCCCCTGAGATCCTCTTTGTGGTACGGCTTCTTGCTCGCCATGCGCTTTCCCGGTTGCGCTGCTGTCCTACCACCATTCCGCGATGATGCCAGCCTGCGCGGTGCGGGAGGCGGTTGACTCGCGCTCGCCGACAATTTAATCACTGATTAAATAGAACGGAGAGTGCGATGCCCCGGCTGATTTCAACCCTGCTCAGTGCGGCGATGCTGGCTGCCCCTGCCCTTGCTCGGGCGCAAGGAGGCGCGCCCGATGGATCGACGCCGGAAGAGCAGGCGGTCATCGCCAAGGACCCGCCGTTCCGCGCGCAGACCCTGAAACTGGCCGGCGCACAACAGGGCCGCGCGGCGCCGCTGTTCAACGGGCGCGACCTCACTGGATGGGACAGCTGGCTGGGCTATGCCGACGCGCGGGATACCTATGGCCAGCCGACCGCGGCGCCGATCGGCCTCAATCATGACACGACCGGGGTGTTCCGCGTCGAGCAGACCGATGGCCGCCCGGCCATCCATGTCAGCGGCAAGATCTGGGGCGGCCTGCTGACCAAGCGCAGCTATGGCAACTACCACCTGCACCTGCAGTTCAAATGGGGCGAGCACGCGTGGTTCCCGATGCCGCGCAACAACGGCGTGCTCTATCATTCGCACGGCGCATACGGCGCGTTTTTCGGGACGTGGATGTCCGCGCTGGAGTTCGAGGTCGTGCCGGGATCGGTCGGCATGCTGCTGGCGGTGGGCGATTCCAAGGGGACGCATTCCTTCCAGACCGTCGACTGGCGCGCGGGCGCGAAGGTCGAGGTTGGACGCGATCCAACGATCCCCTATCCCTTCCGACGCTATATGCCGGGCGGGCCGTTGCTGCCGATCCAGATGCCGGCCTTCAATGTCGATGCCAACCGCAATGCCGAGAAGCCGCTCGGCGAGTGGAACACGCTTGATATCTACACGCTGGGTGACCGCTCGATCCATGTCGTGAACGGCGTGCCCGTTATGGCGGCGAGCGGCCTGACCACGACCGATGCCAAGGGCGTGAGGCGGCCGCTGGTGCGCGGGCGCATCCAGCTGCAGTCCGAAGGCGCGGAGACATGGTTCCGCGACATCACGATCACCCCGATCACGCGCCTGCCGCGGATCGTCGCAACGGGAGGGGCGAAATGAGCGGTTCGGGACAGCAGGGCGACGACTACATTCTTTCGCCGGACGAGATCGAACAGTTCCACCGCGACGGCTATGTCACCCTGCGCGGGGTGCTGAGCGAGGGCGAACTGGCCGCGATCGAGCCCGAGTTCGACCGCTTCATCCGCGGCGAAGTGGCGGGCATGGGCCGCGATTTCTGCGACATGTCGGGCCCCTACGGCCGCAAGTTCGAAGACTTTGCGCTGGTGAATGCCGTGCTGCCGCGCCGCTATCGGCCCGAGATCCGGGACAACCTGTTCGAGAGGCGCGCGGCCTCCATCTCGCGCCAATTGATCGGCGAGACCGCCACGCTCGACTACGACCAGTTCCTCGCCAAGCGCCCCGCAAAACCCGATGCCGTGTTCACCTGGCATCAGGACCTTGGCTACTGGCCGACCGGCACGCCCGAACCGCTGACCGCGACCTGCAGCCTCGCGCTCGACGATGCGGACAGCGAGAACGGGTGCCTGCGGGTGGTGCCCGGCTCGCACCGCAAGGGCCTGCGCCCGCACCGGCCGCTGATGGGCGAGGACCGCGAGAAATCGCACATCCTCAGCGTGGAACTGACGGCGGACGATCCGGTGGTCGAACTGCCGCTGCAGCGCGGCGATATCACCGTGCATGACGAGATGATCATCCACGGTTCGGGTGGCAATTCGTCTCCGGACCGCTGGCGGCGGACCTATATCGCTGCATTCCGGACCAAGGCCTGTGTCGACTTCGAGCGCGCCATAGGCTTTACCCATTCGCACAATGACACGATCAACTGGGAAACCCACCTCGGCGCGCTTACCGCGGCAGACTGACGAGCGCGAAGTGCGTCTGGCGATTGCGGCGGGCGACTACCGGCTGGTTGTCGCCCCGGAGCGCGGCGGTTCGATCCTATCGTTCACCTGGCGCGGTGAGCCGGTGATGCGCGAGGCAGAAGGGCCGGGCATTCTCGATGTCGGCTGTTTCCTGATGGTGCCCTTTGCCAACCGGATCGCGGGCGGGCGCTTCGACTGGAACGGCCGCGCGATGGCGATCCCGCCCAATTTCGGCGACGAGGACGCGTACAATCCGATCCACGGCTATGGCTGGCTCACGGGGTGGGATGTGCTGCAGTCAGGCGAGGACTGGCTGGAACTTGGCCATGAACGCCACGGGGGAGAGTGGCCGTGGCCCTATCGGGCAGCGGTGGAGTACGTCCTTGAGGCCGATGGGCTGACCGCACGGTTGTCGCTCACCAACACGGGGGAGGAGCCGATGCCGGCGGGCCTCGGCTTCCACCCCTATTTCCCGCGCACGGATGCAACCCGCTTCATCGGCCTTCATCGCGGCGAATGGCGCGGCGAAGGCAATCCGCTGCCGGTCACGCTCGACGAGCGCGACACGCCGTTCGATTGGTGGGAAGGCCGCCCCGTCAGCACGCGGGTGGTCGATACGGTCTATTCGGGGCGACAGGGCCCGCTGGAAATCATCTGGCCGGAACGCGCAATGGCGGTGACCATCACGCCCTCCGCCAACCTGAGCCGCACGGCGGTCTACGCGCCGCAAGGCAGCGACTGGTTCTGTGTTGAACCCGTCAGCCACCTGACCGATGCGCTGAACGGGCGCGATCCCGGCGCGCCGATGCCTGCGCTGGCGCCGGGTGAGACGCTCAGCGCCGAGATGCGGCTCAGCGTTCGCCCGCTTTAGGGCATGCAGATTGTCGCCATGCGCGCTTCGTGCATTGGGAAAATGTGCACGTCGGGCGGGAAGTAGGAATAACGGATGCGGGCGAGCACTTCGACCTTGTGCACGCCGGGTTCGAGGCCGCCGGGCTTGTCGACAAGGATCTCGCCCCATTCAGTGAGGCCCCAGCGCGCTTCGGTTTCCTCGCGCAGCTCGGCCAGCGTGTAGACCTCGTCTCGGATGCCAAGGCTGTTCTGTTCGAAGGGGAAGACTTCGCCGTCGACGGTGACGGTGAAGCCGTCGAGCTGGCAGAGACGGGTGCCATGATAGTTGGGAATGCGGATACGCACCGCGAAGCCGGTGCGCGCGCCGACCGGGCCGACATTGCGGAAGCCGGTGCTTTGGATGAGCTGGTGTTCAAGCATCTTGGTATCTCCGGAAAGCGTGCTCAGGCGAGCGTGCCGGCGTCGAATTCGGCTTCGAGCTTGCGCAGGAGCACTTGCTGGCGGCGGACCTGATCGATCGCGCGCCACGGGCTGCGCAGGCCTTCGTATTCGCTCGAAAGCCAGCCCGAGTAGCCCGACCGCAGAATCGCCGACATGACCGGGCGCCACGGGATGTTGAGATCCTCGAGGCTGTCGTCGATGTCGTGGAACTTGGCCTGGATGAACACGACATACTGCGCGATTTCGAGGAACTGCTCGGGCGGCACCTTGATGCCGTTCAGGAATTCCATGTGCTTGCGCGCTTCGTCGTTGATCTGGTGCGAGCCCCAGTGCGTGAGCGGGCGATCCTGGAAGATGCCGGTATCGATCATCAGGCCGAAGTTCCTGGTGCCGGTGCGCTCGATGAACTGGATGTAGCCATCGGTGACACGGTGCCTGATCGGCGTCGGCGCATGGATTTCAGGGCAGATCACCACGCCGAGCTGGTGCGCGAGATCGAGATTGCGCTCGACATAGGCTTCCCACTGCGGATCGGGATCAAGCTCGTGCGAGGTGACGCCGAACTTGGGGCGGTAGAACTTGAAGCCGAGGCGCGCGGCGAGCTTGAGGTCTTGCGCAAGTTCGGCGGCGCCTTCCTCCACGGTGATGTTGCGGGCAAGCGTGATGCGCGTATCGATCCAGCCGCACATGTTGGTGGGCTCGAGCTTGTAGCGATCAACAAGGCCGAACCACCGGTCGAGGAAGGCGCTGGAGGGTTCGGGATAGCCTTCGATCTGCCCCTCGCCGAGGATTTCGATGCCGGTCGCGCCGGTATCGGCGATGTGATCGAAGGCGTCTTCCAGCGTCATCACCGAGGCATAGTCGTTGACGTAGCTGTAGACCGAGACGCCGTACTTCAGAGAACCCATTGCCTGCCAAACCCCTGCGCGCGAGCGGCGCGAATCCCGAACGGCGCTGTGCCGTCCGCCCTCTATCTAATCGCTGATTAAATCTGACGCAAGTCCTCGACCGCCGGGGCGACCTCCGAGATACAGCCCGGCGTCGGCTGCATGGACGCCGCGACCCGGCTTGACGCCAACCTCATGGTCGAACGCTGCGATCCCGAACGCGACCAGTCGCGCATGATCCAGCGCCTGATCGAAAGCGGGGGCGATGGCTTCCTCCTGCCGCCGCCGCTGTGCGACGATACAGCATTGCTCACCCGCCTGCGCCGCGCTGGCACGCACGCGGTCCTGATCGGCCCCGGCCAGGCCGAAGCGCATCACGGCGTGGTGATGATCGACGACTATCAGGCCGCACATGACATGACGCGGCATATCCTCGGCCTTGGCCACCGCCGCATCGGCTTCATCATCGGCAACCCGCACCAGTCCGCCAGCGCGCTGCGCCTTGCCGGTGTCCGCGATGCGATGGCCGAATCCGCACGCGATCTAGTGGCGCAGGAAGTCCGCAGCGACCGCTCGCCCGGCGTCGCCAAGCCGCGCCTTGCCACGCTGGATTACGAGCTGGTGCAGCGTCATCGACTTCGTCACCATCGCCGTGACTGTCACAAGCGCCGCGCCGGAAGACGGCCTTATCTAAACCGGGGAGTTGATTCATCCCCGCGCGGCCCCCAAGGCCGCCGTGCATCATGCCTGTTTTCTCCGGAAAGGTCCGCACATGACGATCAGCAGCGAAGCGCTGGAAATGGCCGCAAGGGTCGAAGCATTCGTGCGGGAGAAGATCTTCCCCTACGAGCAGGACCCGCGCCGCGACCACCACGGCGCGCCGACCGACGAACTCGTGATGGAAATGCGCGAACTGGCGCGCGAGGCGGGCGTGCTCACCCCGCATATCCGCCCGGACGGCAGCCATTTCAACCAGCGCGAGACAGCGGTGATCCTGATCAAGTCGGGCCTCACGCCGCTCGGCATGTTGGCCTGCAACACCCAGGCGCCGGACGAGGGCAACATGTACCTCATCGGCCATGTCGGCAGCCAGCACCTCAAGGAACGGTTCCTCAAGCAGCTGATCGAAGGTCGTGCGCGTTCGGCCTTCTTCATGACCGAACCCGCCGAACTCAACGGCGCGGGCGCGGACCCTTCGATGATGCTGACGACCTGCCGCAAGGACGGCAACCACTGGGTGGTGAACGGCAGGAAGTGCTTCATCACCGGGGCCGAGGGCGCCAAGGTGGGCATCGTGATGGCCAAGTCCGAGGATCCGGACAGCAAGGGCGGCGCGTGCATGTTCCTCGTCGACCTGCCGGACCCGGCGATCCGGATCACAGGGGTTCCCAACACGATCGACAGCTCGATGCCCGGCAGCCACGCCGAGATCACCATCGACAACTTGCGCATTCCGGCGGACCAGATGCTGGGCGATGCCGGCGAGGGCTTCAAGTATGCGCAGATCCGCCTCTCCCCTGCCCGCCTCTCGCACTGCATGCGCTGGCTGGGCGGCTGCATGCGCGCGCAGGAAATCGCGACCGACTATGCCAACCGCCGCATGGCCTTCGGCAAGCACCTGATCGACCACGAAGGCGTCGGCTTCATGCTCGCGGAGAACATGATCGACCTCAAGCAGTGCGAACTGATGATCGACTGGTGCGCCTCGGTGCTCGACACCGGCTCGCTTGGCACGGTCGAAAGCTCGATGACCAAGGTCGCGGTGTCGGAAGCCCTGATGCGCGTGGCGGACAAGTGCGTGCAGGTGATGGGCGGCCTCGGCGTGACCGACAAGACCATCGTCGAGACGATGTTCCGCGAAGTGCGTGCCTTCCGCATCTATGACGGCCCGACCGAAGTCCACAAGTGGAGCCTCGCCAAGAAGCTGCGCCGCGACTGGAAGGCGGCGCAATAAGCTAGGCTCAGGCCAGCGGCATATGCCGCTCGAGGAAGGCGATCGCGGCGTCGTTGAAGGCGTCGTTGCGGTCGCCTGCCACCATGTGGCCAGCGCCGCCGACGTCGGCGACCTCGAGATGCGGCACGAGTTCGCGGAAGGCGGCCACCCCGGCGTCGCTCACCACATCGCTCTTGAGCCCGCGCACCAGCAGCACCGGCACGCCCGCTTGGGCTAGCGAGACGGCGGAGCGCTGCACCGTTTCGTGAAAGTCTTCCGGACGATGCGAGACGACCCGCGGGTCCCAGTGCCAATAGAACCGGCCGTCGTCGCGCTGCCGCAAGTTGCGCATCAGACCTTTGGGATCGCGCGGCCGCGGGCGCGCCGGATTATAGGCCGCCACCGCGTCGACCGCTTCGCCCAGCGTCGCAAACCCGTTCGGATGCGCGCGCATGAAGCCGACGATGCGGTTGATCCCCTCCGGCTCCGGATGCGGCACGATATCGACGAGCACCACTGCCGCGGGCGTGATCGCCGAAGCCACCGCATGGATCGACGTCGCCCCGCCCAATGAGGCACCGACCAGCGCGAAGGGCTGCTCCAGCTGCGCCACGATGGCCTCGACATCGGCGACGCGGTCGTCGAGCGAATAGGCACCGGTCTTGGACCACTCGCTGTCGCCGTGCCCGCGCAAGTCGACGTTGACCACGCGGTAGCCGCGCCGCGCCAGCGCCTGCGCGGCGCCGGACCAGCTGTGCCGGGTCTGCCCGCCGCCGTGCATCAGGATCACGACCGGCGCGGTCATCGGCCCGATGTCATCCGCCACAAGCGCCAGCTGATCGCGCGAGACGATCCGGTTGAGGCGACCTTCGCCAGCTCTTGTCATTGCCTCAAGTCTACCAGTCGTTCGAGAAACAGGGCATCCATCAAACACGCGAACCGACCGCGCTGGAACCCCCAAAATGCCCAGTCGGCCCATCGCGAGCCCTGACCTGCCCCCGGACCTGTAACCGCGCGCTCCGTACACGCGAAGCTCACGGCGACCGTCCAGATTTCAGGAAAACCATGACCACCGCGACGACGTTCTGCTTCGGTGCCAGCCGCGCCCGCCTGCGCGCTGCGCCGCTTGACGTCCGGCTCGGCGCGGATGCCGCCAGTGCGCTCGCCACACTGGTGCCCCTGCTCGGCTGCGGCGAGGAAGCGGCGGCGATTGCCTTCGACGGCCTTGCCGCACGCGACGGCGATCCTGCCACAGCGGTGGCTCTGCGCACGATTGCCGAGGAAGAGCGCGTCCACGACAGCTTGCTCCACAGCCTTGCCGAGGCCCTGCCTGCCGTTTCGACCGAAGCGCTGCAGCAACAAGCGCGCCGATTTCATATCCAGCTCGGACGCGGTTCTACCTTGGCGCACCTTGCCCGGATCGCCGCGATCGATGCCGGGGTCTGCCTGATCCTGAGTCGCCTGCTGCGGCCGGGTGGCCCGGTCTCCGACGATACCGCTGTGGCGCAGATGCTCGCACGTATCCGGCGGGACGAGACGCGCCATGTCCGCCTCAGCCGCGCGCTGGTGCTGGAGCGCGCCGAAGGTCGCCCGTTCGAGGATGTCGCCGCCGCCGCGCGCGAAGCGCTGGCCAATGTGATAACGCTCGCCGCCGACGCCTTCGAGGGGCTGGCGGTTGATCCGGCCCGCCTGCAGGCGGACTTGCGCGCCCTGCCGCAAGGCTTGCTTCGCGCATGAGCATGGCGCCATGGCTATCGCGCGGAAGGCTGGCCGTGCTCGGTACAGGTCAGGCGCTGCCGGGCGCGCCGATCTCCACCGACGATCTGATCGCAATGATGGCGCAGCGTTTCGGATTCAGCCGGACGCGCGAGGCCGCGGCCATTGCGCGGCGCCTCGGCGTCGAAAGCCGCCACCTGGCGCGCAATTTCAAGGATCAGGGTGACCCTGCTCGCAGCGGCACCGCCAATTCGGAGCTTGCGGCCAAGGCCGTGCAAGCTGCATTGGCAAACGCCGGATTGCAGCCGCGCGATCTCGCCTACCTCATCGGCCATACCACGACCCCCGATCAGCCTCTGCCCGCGAATGTCGCGAATGTTGCGGACCGGCTAGGCTATGACGGCCCGCACGTCGAACTCCGGCAGGCCTGCACCGGCTTTGCCAACGCGCTCATGATCGCGTTCGGGCTCGTCGCGGCAGGCAGCGGCCCGGTTGCCATCGTCGGCTCCGAGACCGGTTCGTTCTTCTTCGATCCCGCCGCGCTGGACAGTGAGCCGGACCAGATCGTCAACATGGTCCAGATGGGCGACGGCGCCGGGGCGGTGATCGTGGGCACACCCGAGAAGGGTCGCCCGGCCATCGAGGCGGCATGGTTCGGCGCGCTGGGACGGGACCGCGCTCCGGGCATTTCCCGTCAGCATCACACCCGGCGGTTCGACCACGATTTCGCCGCCATCCGCGCCGAAGGCCACCGCCTGTTCGACGCGGGCCAAGCGGCTGCAGCGCTGCAGGGCGCTCCCATCGAGGCTGCGCACCATGTGATCCCGCATCAGGTCAGCGGCCGAATCGGCGCGCTCGCCGCCGCGCACTTCGCCCTGCCGCCCGAACGGATGTTCGTTCAGGCGGACCGCATCGGCAACACCGGCTCCGCTGCCATCTGGATCGCGCTCGATAGCGTCCGGCACAACGCCGCGCCTGGCCAACAGATCGTCATCCTCGGCGCTGAGGCGAGCAAGCACATGTACGGCGGCTTCGCCTACCGCCATGCCTGAACCGGTCGTCGACGTACGCGGTCTCGCCAAGACCTACGACGGCCGCGAAGTGGTCCGTCAGGTGACCATCTGCGCGCGCCCCGGCGATCTGCTCGGGCTCGTCGGCGCGAACGGCGGCGGCAAGACGACAACCTTGCGGATGCTGGCGGGGCTCGTCACGCCCGATGCCGGAGCAGGCTTCGTGCTGGGCCGCGCAGTGCGCTCCGGCGGGCTTGACCGGCGGCGGATCGGCTACATGAACCAGCGGCTGGCGCTCTATCCGGAGCTGACTGTCACCGAGAACCTGCGCTTTCATGCGCGGATGCATGGCCTGCCCGCGAAAGCTGTCGGCGACGCGCTGGAGCGCTTTGGCCTCGGCGAAGTCGCCTCCCGCCGATTCACCCACCTCTCTGGCGGCTGGGCCCGCCGCGCGCAGTTCGCGGCCAGTGTCATCCACGCGCCCGATCTCCTGCTGCTCGACGAGCCGACTGCCGGACTCGACGTCGTCACCCGCCTCGCGCTGTGGGATTGGATGACGCAGATCGCGGCGACGGGCAGCGCGGTGATCGTCAGCACGCACGATCTGACCGAGGCGGAGCTGCTGCCGCAGATCATGCTATATCATGATGGCCTTGCCGGTGCGCAGACCACCCCCGCCGCGCTGATCGCTGAGGCTGGCGCGCCGACGCTCGAAGCCGCCGTGCTCGCCGAGGCCCGGCGATGAACGCGCCAAGGCGCATCATGGCCATTGCGGCGGTCGAGTGGGCGCGGCTGCTGCGCACTCGCATCGCGCTGACCTTGCTGGTGGTCGTGCCGCTCCTCCAGATCGTGCTGTTCGGCACCGCGATCCGCCCCGATGCCGCCGTTGCCGTCGCCGTCGCCGCACCCACATCGACCGATGCCGAAAACGTGGCCAAAACGCTGCGAAAACAGCGCAACATTCTCGTTGTCGCGCAGGGCGAGCCCGGATCAGCCGAAGCTGCGGTGAAGCATGGCAACGCGGTGATCGGCATCGAGGTTCCCGAGGCACGCTCCTTCGCCAACCCGCTCGCCAAGGGCGGGCCGCTGCGGATCGTGGTCGACGAAAGCAACGCCGCGCTCTCCTCCGCCGCGACTGCCCGGATCGAGACCGCCTACTGGCGCACTCTTGCCGAACGCAGCGACGCGGCGGGCCCGGGCCTCAGGACCGAGCGCCTCTACAACCCCGCCTCCCGCTCGGACTGGAGCTTCCTGCCGGGCCTGATCGGGGTGACAGTGATGATCGCGATGATCATGCTGGGCTCGCTCAGCCTCGCGCGCGAGCGGGAGGGCGGCACCTGGGAAGCGCTCCTGATCCTCCCCGCCGCGCGCTGGGAAGTGCTGCTCGGCAAGCTGCTGCCCTACATCGTGATCGGCACCGTGCAGGGCCTCGCCGTCATGGCAGTGGGCATCTGGCTGTTCGAACTGCCCTTGCCGCAAGGCGCAGCCGCGCTCGCCGCGCTGCTGCCGCTGTTCTGCGCCGCGCATCTGGTGCTCGGCTATGCCATTGCAGCAAGGGCGCAGACGCAGTTGGCGGCGCTGCAAGGGGCAGTCGCGTTCTACCTGCCCTCGATGCTGCTCTCCGGGTTCCTCTACCCCTTCGCCACATTGCCGCGCTGGGCGCAGGCCCTCGGCGAAGTCTTTCCGCTGACCCATTTCATCCGCGCCGCGACCGGCGTCCTGCTGCGCGGCAAAGGCTGGTCAATCGTGCTCGAGCAGGCGCTCCCCATCGCGGCCTTCGCGGCGGCAGGTATCCTCATCGCCACCCTGTTCCAGTCGCGTTCGACTGGCTGATGTAACCCGCGAGGCCGCCGTGGCGAAGGAGGGACATCAGTTCAGGAGACCGTATCCCATGTTCCGTCCCATCGCTTCCATCGCCCTCGCCGCCGCTGCGGCTGCCTCGTTTGCCACCCCCGCCCTCGCCGCCGAGCGTCAGGCCTACACCCCCGCCGCGCTGGCTGCCGCACAGGCGCAGGGCCGCCCCGTGCTGGTCGAGGTCAAGGCCTGGTGGTGCCTCGTCTGCGCCTCGCAGGGCCGGACGATCAAGGCGACCACCGCCGCGCCCGCCTATGACAAGCTGCTGATCCTTTCGATCAACTACGACACCCAGAAGGACTACTGGAAGGCGCTCGGCGCGACCAAGCAATCGACGCTGATTGGCTACAAGGGCAAGCAGGAAGTCGGCCGCGTCGTCTACATGACCAACAAGCAGCTGATCAACGATCTGCTCGCCAAGACGATCAGCTGACGCCATGGCCGCCGATATCCTCAGCCCGGCGCTCGCCTATGCCGCGGGCGCGCTCACCATCCTCTCGCCCTGCGTGCTGCCGCTCGTCCCTATCGTGCTTGGCAGCGCGGCGCAGGCACACCCGCGCGGGCCGCTTGCGCTGGCCGGAGGCCTCGTCGCTTCGTTCACGCTGACGGGGTTCCTCCTTGCGACCATCGGCGCCGCCTCGGGCTTCGATGGCGACTGGGTACGCCTCGCCGGTGCCGTGATGCTCGTTGCTGCCGGTGTGGCGCTGGTCATTCCCCACGTGCAGGACATGCTCACCCAAGCAGCCAGCCCGCTGGCCAACTGGGCCAATGCGAAGAAGGCCGGGCTCGAGCGCTACGGTCTGATCGGACAGGCGGGGATCGGCGTGCTGCTCGGCCTCGTCTGGAGCCCCTGCGTCGGCCCGACGCTCGGCGCGGCGACGGTGCTGGCGGCACAAGGCGAGAACCTGACGATGGTCGCCGTGACGATGGCCGCCTTCGGCCTCGGCATTGCCAGCGTGCTGCTTGTGCTGGCCTTCGCCACCCGCTCGCTCCTCGCACGCTGGCGCGGTGGGCTGATGTCGGCAGGCAGCAGCGGCAAGCGCGTGCTTGGCGGGCTGCTGATGGTCGTCGGCGTGATGATCTTCACCGGCGGTGACAAGCTCGTCGAAGCCGTTCTCGTCGCCGCTTCGCCCGATTGGCTCGTCGATCTGGCGACGGCCATCTAGGGAGGTCAGACGCGGTTCAGGTGGTTCGCGCCAATCTGCGCGACATGTTTCGTCAACAAAGCCGAGCCACCTGCAATCGACAAGCCGCTTCTGCTCCGGTAACGCGCGGGGCCATGAGGACCGATCCGCATACGCCGCTTCTTGATCAGGTTGATACGCCTGACGATCTTCGCAAGCTTGCCCCTTCCCAGCTTCGCCAGCTCGCTGACGAGCTTCGGGCGGAGATGATTGCCTCGGTGGGGCAGACGGG
>NZ_FPEH01000028.1 GCF_900117425.1 Novosphingobium sp. NDB2Meth1 | reverse complement strand
TGACGCTGGAAACCCTCGGCTCGGTGAGCCATAACCCCATTGTCAGCCTGCCAGCTCTGGCTGCCTGACCCGAACCTGATCCTACTGCGGATCGACGGTTCCTACACCACCCCGTGGGACACGACCAAGCCTCATTGGCAAGGACACGGCAGATCTACTGTCGAGGCTGGGTTTGCCTCGGGGCAAGGCTCTCGACTTGCCGACACTCGTCGAGCTTGCCACTGGCGACAGTGGTATAGACGCCGATTTGGCAGGACGCTTATCCCTGGTGATCGATGAAGCACTGAGGGCAGCCACCTCCAAAGAGGAGGATGAAGCGTTGCGCCGCGTTCTGCGCGAGCGGAAGTGGCGGGCAGAAGATGGCTCCTGGCAGCCGATCCGTGTGCTGGCGTTTCCGCAAAGCGATGATCCCGATGAGCGCGCCCGTGCCGACTTTGCACCCCCCGCCGGCAGATTGGCAGCTGATTATTGCGACGCTGCTCTGGAGCTGGCCCAGTTTGCCGATCAACGGTCCGGGGGACACCTCGATGTTCTGCAAGAATGGGCCAGGACGGCAAATTCGAATGATGCACGACGTCTGTCTTTCCTGCGCTATCTCGCCACTCGAACAAGGCCCGAAACCGTGCCAGTGCTAGCAAAGGCGGCTGATTGGCTGCCGCCGGCGGCTGAATTGCAGGCATCACCACTGCTCGACGGTTTGGATCAGACAGACCGTAACCTGTTGCTACTCAAGCTGGGCTGCGTCCTCTTTTCTGAGCAGGCTCCGCCACGTACTGACGATTTCAGGCCTGACGCCGCAACCGTCCTATTGGCAATTGCTGAATGGTGGCAGGCCGAGCGCGAGACGCTCATCCCTGCCTACGAGCGGAGCGTCTATCCAACCGAAGGCTTTGCTTTTGGGAGCCTTAACGATGACAGCGACGAAACCTGGTTCACCCTGCTGGCTCTGGCGACATTCCAGACCCTGGGACGGATAAAGCCGGACCAATCCCGACACTTCGTTACGCACGCCATGAACGAGGGCTGGTGGCATCAGCTATCGACAATCAATCCGGACGCAGACAACCTCGACCCGTTCGTGGAGCGATTGCGGGCGTGGAGTGAGCCGGACGCCCGTGAAGACTACATGATCTGGCGGCGATGCCTGACTGATCTTTGTCTGATTGCCCGGCATCTGGACGATTATCGCACCCTATTCAGGAGGCTACCGGGCATCATCCGACAAGATGGCCCTGTCAGCATCGGCAACCTCCTGCGCCCGGCCTTTTCGGTCGCTGCAAGCCGAATTGGTGTTTTCGCTCCCCCCCTCGCGCGCTCGCTCGGAATCGGTGCGAACTGGATCGTACGCGAACTCGCGCGAAAGGGCGTTTACTCGCAGGCTCAAGCTGATCTTGTCCTACCCTATGGCTGGAGCACGGCAGACCGAGTTCGCAAACTGGCTCAGCGGATTGGCCTTGGCACGTTTGAACATGGGGTCGATGCAGGGCGAAACCTCCACAAGGCAGTCGAGAATCTAATCGGAGAGGACGCAGCCTTCGCTGGTGACGGTGACCTTCCTTTGCACATCATTACACTCGCCAAGCACCGCGACATATTGAACGCCATTCTCTACGATGCTGACGGCGATGGATGGACTGCCGACGACCTCGACGAGGACAGGAGCGACGATGCCTGAGCCCCTTTCTCCCAACGCACCGGTCAGCCACCCCAAGCATGGCGCTGGACATGTCCTCGCCGACATGGGCGAATTCGCCCTCGTCCGCTTCGGAGCTGCGATTCAGCAAGTGCCGCGCGAGGAGCTGGCGAGCGTGCGATCGCTGGAACAAGCGCTTGCGACCGGCACGCTTGACCCCAGCAGCGACGCGCTTTTGCGAGCGAGCGCGTTAGCAATCCGATCAGTGAACGATCAATGGGGCGTGTTCTCCCGGTCACGTGTTCAACTGCTGCCGCACCAGCTCTGGGTCTGCCATAGAGTCAATCGTAGCTATCCCTTCCGTTGGCTGGTCGCTGACGATGTGGGACTTGGCAAGACGATTGAGGCCGGGCTTGTACTGATGCCTTTGGTCGCCCGAGCACAGGTGCGCCGCCTCCTGATCTTGGCCCCGGCTAAACTTGTGCCGCAGTGGCAGAAGCGCCTGCGGACCATGTTCGATATCCGACTGCAGGTTTACGACCGGGCCGTCGACACTGGGCAGGTCGACTTTTGGGATACGGCCAATATGGTCGTCGCGTCGATCCATACTTTACGTCGGGAAATCGCCGAAGACCGTGAAGGCACAAGCCGGTTCCTCGCGGCTGATCCCTGGGACGCAGTAGTGGTGGACGAGGCGCACCACCTCAATGCCGACGAACGTACCGGTGAAACACTTTCATTCCAACTGCTACGCGCCATGGAAGAGCGGCGCCGGATTGGCTCTCTCTTGCTCTTCACGGGTACCCCGCACCGGGGCAAGGATCATGGATTCCTGTCGCTACTAAGCCTTCTCGACCGCGAAATCTTCGGCCCCGAACGCGATCCCGACGAACAACTGGCCCGGTTGCCAGAGTACATGATCCGAAACAACAAGGCGACGGTCACAGATCTCAGTGGCAATCGCTTGTTCACACCGATCACGGTGGACTCGCGTGAATATGCTTTCAGCGCGGAGGAGCGGGCGTTTTATGACACGCTTAGCGCGTTTATCATTGATGGGCGCGCCTATGCCTCCACGCTCGGGGCTCGCGCACAATCACAACGGATGCTGCTCCTCATCGCTCTGCAGAAGCTGGCGGCAAGCTCGATTGCGGCAATCCGCAGTGCCTTGGCCAAGCGGCGGGCAAGACTGTCCGAAATGGCGGAGTCGATGCGCCCGCCTACCGCGATGATATCCGAATCCGACGAGGACGACACGCTCGATGACCGCGCGCGCGCGGACGAAGAAGCCTGGGGCAGGATGCTGGCCGAATTGATGGACGATGAAGTCGCGCGCCTCGACGAGCTGCTCGAACTGGCCGAGCCGATCCGACAGGAACGCAAAATCGACCGACTGGTTGAGCTGATCGAAAACGAACTTCCGCCACGCGAACCCGTGCTGCTCTTCACCGAGTACAAGGCTACGCAGGCTATGGTGGTGGACGCACTCCACGCTCGCTTCGGACATGGTTGCTGCGCCTTCATCAACGGGGACGAGCGGCTCGACGACCTCGCTCGCGAAGACGGCACACGGGGGCCAAAAAGCTGGGCACGCGATGTGGCCGCCGACGCGTTCAACGGCGGTAAAGTGCGTTTCCTCGTGTCAACAGAAGCGGCCGGCGAAGGGATCGACTTGCAGGAGCGCTGCGCCACGCTGATCCATGTCGACATGCCTTGGAATCCGATGCGCCTGCATCAGCGAGTGGGGCGATTGTCGCGTTATGGCCAAACCCGGCCTGTTCAGGTTTATATTCTGCGCAACCCCGACACGGTCGAAGCCCGCATTTGGGACCTGCTCAACACCAAGCTTGAACGCATTCAGCGTACGCTCGACGTGGCGATGGATGAGCGGGAAGACATCAGCCAGCTGGTGATCGGCATGACGGGGCCTGGCGCCTTCGAGCAGCTTTTTGCAGAGGGGCAAGCACGTCCGCGCGAAAGTCTTGATCAGTGGTTCAATCGCGAAAGTGCAACTATCGGTGGAGAGGATCTGGTCCGAAAGGTCAAGTCTATGCTCGGCAACGTGGCGCGCTTCGACTTTGCTTCGGTTGGCCGCAATCTACCACAAGTCGATCTACCGGATCTCGAACGCTTCTTCATCATGATGATGGAACACCAAGGCCGTCGAGTGCTGCGCCGTGACGAAGGGTTCGAAGTGATTGCGCCCGAACCTTGGGTCGATGAAGACTATGCTATGCAGCCACGCTACAAGGGGTTGATGTTTGATCGTCATGCGAAGTTAGGCGCGGCGGAAGGACCGACCCGTCTTCTGGGCGTTGGTCACGTACTCTTTGATCGGGCTCTCAAAGAGGGAGAACGAACCGAAGCATGCCTCGCCACTTGCGCTCGACTAGATCGCCCTCTGTTGATTGCGTCCGTCGAAGATCAGGTGACTGGCCAGGACCAGTCGATTACGCGGATTGTCATCGCAGCCTTCAAGGATGAGACAGGGACAATCCAGGTGCTCCGCGATTGGGAGCTCTTAAAGCTGCTCAATAGCCTGGGGCGCAGTGACACAACAGTGCCTCCCGCCATAGAGGGCCACGCGCTGCGTGAGCTTGAAGGCGGCCTGCTCGCCGTGATGACAGAAAGAGTGCCGCAAATCGCGGACATGATGAGCCGCCCAGGTCTGCGGAGCGAAATCATGCTGCTGCCTGAATACAGCTAGGTCACATAGGAGGCTTCCGGCACTTACCGTCGATGTCTGGACTAGAACGAAGCTACCGATTGCACGTCATGAGCGGTTTCACCTGATAGGTTGAGACTGGCCGTATCTCAGCGAACTTCACCGCCAGAAGCCGTCCTGCCTTTGCCCGTACCGGTTGTCGTAGTCTTCGCGCTGGTCGTAGGCGCTCTTGCGAATACCCACCTCGACCCGCTGACCGCCGGCATTGCGGATGTGGAGATCGCGCAGATCAATCTTGTTGCGCAGCGCCCAGTCCTTCGCCTCGCGCTCGCTGCCGAAGGTTCCGGCATCTTCGTAATCGAATGCCATTTCATGCTCTCCTTGATGTGTTGATTGACGGTCTGGAAGATTGGATGCGCAGGATCATGCCGATTGCCTCTGGGGCCTGGCCGATCGGGTAGTGGCTGATTGGCGAGCCCTGAGCCGTGAAGGGTGCAGCCGCACTATTTTCCGGAAGACTGTTGCGCACGCAGCCGCCAGCGATCCGGCAACCACTGAGGCCAGGATGGCCAAACCGAGCGCAACCCATTCCGGTCCGGGGAAAGGGCCAGGCTGGACCCCAACCGGCTCAGCGACGCCGGGAGCACAAACCCCTGTTGCCTTGGTGAACCCTTCCGTTACCGGATGCGAAACGAGAGAAATTGGCTCACTTGCAGAACCTGATTCCGCACCGGACATCGCTGGATCTCGTCGTAGCATGACTCTTCTCCTATCGGCTGCGTTCGATGCTGCGTTCGGGCAGGTCGATCTGAGGTACTGACCGCAGGCTGTCCCTTGCCACATTGGGAAGCGGCGCGAGGCTGTCGCCACCGGCGCGCAGGTGTTCGGGGATCTTCGGGCTGAATTCAGCGGACGTACGCTTTCCCTTGCCCTCATCGACCTGCTTCTCGCCAAGGGTCTCTAGCGCGCTTGTCTTGTCGCCGGGGTTGCGCTCAATCTGACTGAGCAGACGGTCCTTGTCGTTGGTGACGATCGTGATGTCGTCACGCACGCGGGTCATCATCACAAGTGCAAGGCGCTGGTTGGAAAGGTTGCGAGCGGCCGAGTGCATCTCGCCGATCGCCATGTCACGGGTATCGCCCTGCGCCTGATGCATGTTCAGCGCATAGGCGAGACCCATGCGCTCGAGCATCCGGTCGTTCTGCTTGAGCTCGATGGTGTCGCCTTGGCGGTTCTCGACCGTTACGACCCCGTCCTTGATCATCAGAATCCGGGCCTCTTCGGACTTCATCAGGCCGCGAGCGGTGTCCTTTTCGTTCCAGCGGACCTTGTCACCTTCGTAGATCGTCTCCCGGTGCTTCTCTGAAAGTCGCAGGGCATCGCGCTTGTCAGCCGGGTCGATGCTGGAAGGGTCAAAGCGCTTCAGCTTTCCCTGTGCATCGCGCAGCACCACCCTCCCCTGACCATCGGTGCCTTCAACGTCATAGCGCCCGCACGCCAGCCCCCCCGGAGCGTTGGCACGCATGACCTCGAGAACCTGGCCCTTGTCGTAGGTGCTCGCATAGCGCAGCTCTTCGCGTGTCGCGTGGGCCGGTAGCAGTGTCGTCAGCTGTATGCCCTCGCCCTTCAGCGCTCCTTCGGCTTTCAGCCCCTCCTGCACCATCCGGTTGAGCGCGCCGCGTGCATCGCGCCCTGCAGAGTATATCGCTGTGCGCGCCCGATCTTCCGGCGACAGCGCTAGCCAGGTTTGCGCCGTGACCCGAAGATGATCATGCCCCGCCTCGATCACGCGCTCCCCAAGCGAAGCAAAGCTCTCCCTGAACTGGCCAGCCCTCGCAAGGCCGGCGGCTTCCTGCATGTGGGGTGTCCGCTGGCGCAGGCTGGTGTCGAGCCGGGCCATGGCCGGATTGTCCGCCTGGATGAGCGCAAAGGCTTTGCCCGCCTCGATCGAGAGCAGCTGCGCCTTGTCGCCCACCATAATGACCTTCTCGGCGCCGAGCCGGTTGGCGATGGTGAGAAGGTCGTTCATCGGCTTGTTGGCAACGAGCGAGGCTTCATCAAGGATGAGAACCTTGCCTGCGACCGCGTTGCGCGAGGCCTCGAACTGCGGCCCTGACCCATGGAGCGCACCGCGCAAATGCTGGTTGATGAACGAGGAGACCGTCTGCGCTGCGATCCCCGCTTGCAGCACTTCGCCGCCGCGACCGCGAAGCTGGGTATCGTTCCGGAGGTCGCTTACCATCTTGTTGGCAAAGGCAAGGCCGATCACCTCCCTGCCCTCCTGATGGGCGACGCTGGCGATAGCGGAAATGAGTGTCGTCTTGCCGGCGCCCGCGACCCCTTGGATCACCACCGTGCGGTCGTCACTCCCGAGCGCCAAGGTGCCAGCGGCGATCTGCTCAACGTTGAGTGGTTTGTCGCCGGCAGCCTCTCGCAGGCGTGCCGGGGCCTCGCCCATCGCAATCATGGCTGGACTGGCCCCCTTCCCTCGCGCCACGTTGTCGAGTGTCGAGCGCTCGATCATTCGGTGTTCGGGCGTGGTATACCGATCAGGCACGCCATCGATCCGGGTGCTTTTGCCTGCGAGCACCTGGCCGCCCTCCAGCAGCCGCTGCATTCGGGCTTCGACACCTTCGGCGGTTACGCCCTTGAGGCCAAGGTCCAGCGCGCTCTTGACGAGCTCGGCTCGCGTCCACGAGGTTTCTCGCTCACCAATCATGCGAATGGCCGAAGCGGTTGCCATCTCAGTGCGCAGCTGTGTTGGGGTCAGCAGGGTCCGCGCCAGGCCATTAGTCGTGAGTTCGTCAGCCGGACGCGTATAGATTCGGGCATTCGCGCGAATGTCGTTGATCGCCTCGCGCACGCGCTCGGCGGTGCCAAGCTTGGCTTCGGCCGACAGCTGCGAGCGCGACATAGCCTGTTCGGCAAGAGCCTTGGCGTCGAAGCCAAGACCTTCCGCGCGCCGCGCCCATTCTGCCTTGAGCGCCTGCTTGTCGTCGGGATTGAGCTTGGGATCGCGGGTCCGCTTGGTGATTTCGCGCATCGCTTCGGTTTCGGTCGGACTGCGACCCAACCGTTCCGCAGTCGCCAGAATGTCCTGTCGCCTCTGACTGAACGCATCGATCACGTCGCGCGGGACACCCTTGATCTCGAACTGCCCGTGCTTGCCGGTAATTTCTGTCTGGTATCCCAGCTTCTCGAGGTTGCTGCGCAGGGCTGCGTTGTAGATTGAGCCGAGGACCGAATTGTTCTTCCAGATCTCGCCGTTCCAGAGCGCTTTCCACTTGTTCGCCTTGTCCTGCGTCATCGCGGCGATCACGGCATGGGTGTGGTTCTGCGGGTCGAGCTTGCGGCTCGTATCGTGCTGGAAGAGCGCGTAGACGAGGTTGCCGGTCCTGACCGGCTCGCCATTGGCATTCCGGGAGTAGTCTCGCGCCTCGGCGAAGTGCTTTTCCAGATAGGCCATGACAGATTTGACCGCACTGGCTTGCGCCTCCAATACACGCTTATCGCCGCCAAGCTGGATCATCAGACTGGCCGATTTCGGCATCGAGAAAGTCAGGTCGATCCCGGCGCGCCGGTTGGCATTGGCATTGACAACGCTCCCGTCGGGAAGCTTGCCGTCGAGCAGCTTCTCGAAGTCATCCTTCGAGACTGGCCCCTTGAGCCCGAGCGCCTCAGCAACCTTCCCGCCCCACTCGCTGAGCTCAGCCGGGCCATCGCCAACATAGTAGTCATCCTTGGCGAAATAGTTGGCTGCGCCTCCAGCAGATCCCACTGATGCAACCGAGAGCATGTCAGGCCCCTTCCCGAGGCGTTGACTGGAACATCGGACGAGCGGCATCACCCAGCAGAAGCCAGGCTGGATCGACAGCGAATTTGATGCAGACAAGCGCGACGAGAGTGGCTGGCGGATCCCTGTGACCGCCTTCATAATTCTTGACCGTCTTCACCGCGATTCCGAGGTCCGAGGCGAACTCGCCCTGCGTCTTGGAAAGCGCCGCTCGCAGCGTCCGCAGCCGTAGGCCGAGGGCAACGCAGGATGCTGGTGCCGGCTTCCGGACAGTGGTGTGAACCGTCATCGTTCCGGCTCCTGATCGTCATCAATCGAAGGCTCTGCGCGGCGCTTGTCCTCGGCTCCGAAGCCATGAATGTTTTCACGCTGGACCTCGCTCTCCTGGCCCGCGTCCCGCGCATCCCTGTCGCGCTGCTGATCGGTGCGGTTCCGTACCAGACCAGAGCGCTCCTCGACATCCTTCAAAGCGAATTGCTGCTTCTCGCGTCTGTCCTTCTCGCCAGACTTGCTGAACTTGAAGGCGCTGTGGGGGTCGTGATCGCGCGTCGGTGGCCCAGCGCTCTCTTCCTCCTTGCGCTGTTCGCGCAAAACTCGTTCAGCCTCTTCGACGGTTCGTTCGACCGATCGCTCGATCTCCTCGCGCAGCCTTTCCGCTTCCTGCTCGGCATCGGTGCGCTCCGCATCGACAGGCTTTTCAGACCGCTGCGGCTGCCTGTCCGGACCGCTCTCCTCACCTGCCCTCATCAGCATCTCTGCGGCTTCCTCGGGCGTTGGAACATAGTCTGCCGCGCGCATATCCGTGACACGCACGAAGCCGGGCGCGCGCGCCTTATAGTCTTTCCAACTGAGCTCGATCCGGGCTGCCGGAAATCCGTCCGGGAACTTCACAAATCCGTGCATCGATGGAAGGTTGGAAATGTCGTCCGGGAAGACGAGTTCGGCCACCTGGGTGCGCGGGGTGATCGTCGAAGCGTCCCGGTTGCTGTTGTACCCGTAGGAATAGGCCTCATCCATCTGACGGACTTCGCGCCGACCAATGAATTCCGAGCAGCGCTGGGCAGTGGCCGGATCGGCCAGTTTAAGGATCAGCTTGGTGCCAGCGAGAGACGTGAGATGCGTCGCGCCATTCTCCCCGTAAGTGTCCTGCAAGGCACCGAAGGAATGCATTCCCAGAATAAAGGCGCCGCCGACCCCTCTGGCGGTCTGAAGGCCGTTCTCGATGGCGGGCAGACGATGGAGCGCATGGACTTCGTCAATGAGAAACCAGGTGCGCAGATTGCGGGTCCGGCCCATGCGAAACAGAGCGTTGACGGCAATGTCCATCCACAAGGTCAGCAGCGGCCGATTGAGCACAAGGTCTGGGTGGGTCGACGTGATGAAAAGGATCGATCCTTCCTTTACATCCTCGGTCATCCACTTGTTGATCGAGAAGCCGGGCTGACCGTTGGCCGGCTCAGGCAAGAAGCGGAATACGTTGGCGTTCGCATTGAAGGTTGCCCGGATCGCTTCGGCCATTTTTGCAGCTGACGGCGACATCAACGGAGCTGCGATAGTTCCTTCGAGATAGCGGCTGATTGTTTTGAGGTCGGCGTGCATCAGGAAGTAGGCAAGCCCGCCGTTCGAGCGGATGCCGAGCTTGATCATCTTCATGCACATTTCGACAAAGATTGTGCGGGCCGATTTCTGCCAGAAATCATCGTCCGCATTGCGGCCGCTCGGGACCAACGCGCTGGCGGCACTCATGAACTCGGCATAGTTGTCGCAATCGTTGAAGATCGACCAGGGTTGGCAACGCTGATCCATCGGATTGAGAATGAAGTCGGTGGTCTCTTCGTAGAAGCTCTCGACGAAGGTCCCGGTGAGGTCGAAGATGACGCACCGATGGCCCCGCGCGCGCGCCTGTGTGACGATCTTCTTGAGCTCGGTTGTCTTGCCTGCTCCAGTGGTGCCGATGAACATCGCGTGGCTCTGCTCGAGGCGCCAAGGGAACGGGACACCAGCCAGCCTGTAGGGTTGGTGAAGTCCGCGGCGAGTGCGGCTCTTGAGGCTCTCCTTGAGAACCGCATCGGGGTCCTCTGCCGGAACCCGGGCAAGGCATTCCTTCTGGTGCTCGTTCCAGTTGTACTGCTTGATCGCCGCAATGAGCACATCACGCTCGACCTTGACCGCACCGCGCTCATGGCGCTCGGTGAGAATTTCTGACCCGCGGCGTCGCGAGTAGTCAAAGAACCAGATCGTCAGCGGCACGCAAATGAAGACCGATCCCAGCATGGCTGAGACGGTCACTTGAATGGCCTTTCCCCATGCCGCCATGACGGCGGGATGAAAGGGCACCATATGCATCCGGCCCTGCACCATATCGCCCGACGGGAGGGTCAGGTTGACGGACTTCATGGGGTTCAGTCCGACCCAATTCCAGAACTCGGCAAGGACCCGCATTAGAACAAGGTTCACCTCATGGTCTTTGAAGGTGATCGCAACGAGCAGGGACAGCAGACAGAGCGTTGTCCCGGCCCATGTGTAAAGAGGGATACGCACCCCTGCCCAGGTCATCAGAATCTGATGGTGAAACAGCTGCGATCCGCGAGTGAAATTGCCGGCATTTCGCTTCACTTTTCCGCGCGCGGAATCATGTGTCAGCATGACGGCTTTCTTGCTGAAACGGATGTCCTCACGCATGGTATTCACGCACGTTGCGCAGAGCCATGTCGATGAGCTCGTTGACGTCCTCGGGGTATTGCCGTTCGACCAGAAGCGACAGCGCGAGCTGAGTATGCTCGAGGATCGTCAGAGCGCGTTCGGCATTGAGCGCGATGCCAAGGTTGAGAAGGGGGAGGCCGACGGCGATCGAGGCGCGGATGGCTTCGGCGCGCGAAACGCCCTTGGCCGCAGCAAACGTGTCGAGCTCGCGCAGTACCTCTTCGGAGAGGCCGATGCCGATGCCTTTGAAGACTTTACCCATGCAAACCTCACAAGGTTATGCATGGCTTGGATACCGCAGGCGCATTTATACCGTAGCCGAAACGCCATGAAAAGCGCTTTGCGATCCGAAACATGTTGCGGCGCTATATCTCTGATTTCACATACTTTAGACGTTCTCCGTAAGTGCCCGAAACATGTTTCGCCGATCCCCAGGGTCGCCTATTTGCTTCTAACCTCCTGCAATTAAACGTGATTCGTTCCGAAACGCCTTACGGTCAAACCGTGTTCGGTGTGCTTTCTCAGGGACTTGGCGGCTATGTGCTGAAATCACGGGTTTGGTGGGAGTCGCATGTCGGGGGTGGCATTCCGGAAGGAAGCCAGGCCGAAGGCCGGCGTGGACCGATAGCGAGGACTGCATTGCATCCACGACCCTCGGCAATGCGCATCTCGGAGCCTCAGCGGCGCGGTGCCATTATGATTGTCCGCGAGGGCGCAGAAGCATCAGACAAAAAAACGTCTCGATTTGACCCCACAGATGGTTATCATCTGCCAGTCAAACGAGACGCGAGGAATGGGCCTTATGGTGTCAAAGGTTGAACGCGAGCGCGCTGCTCTTGAAGCCGCTGAAAAGGAGTTAGCGGAGCGCAAGAAAAAGCTCGCTGAACTCGAACAGGAAGAGGCGGAGAAGCAGCTCGCCAGACTGGTGCGAAAGGTTGGGCAAGACCGGGCAATCCAGCTGCTCGAACTCGCCGTCAAAGTGAAGCCCAAAGCGGCGATCGACGCGCTGACCAAATTGGGCTGAGGGGCAGAGTGACACAAAGACCTTTGGGTGCGGCGACCCGCACCCGTTGGGCTCAATACTCGTCGCCCATTTTGCCGGTTGCGGTGTAGACAATGTCGTCGATCAGATGCAGCGGAAGCTCACCGTAGTCACCTTCCTCGATCAGCAGATATGAGCCATCTCCGGCCTGGACCACGTGCACATCGAAGAAGGTGTGATAGGAGCGCCGTTCTGCCTGCATGATCTTCTCATCGAGTGCGATGATGTCGGTATCAATCTGGCGGATCGTGGCGGTGTCAGCTTCATAGGCTTCTGCGGTGTAGCACATCGTTGCCTCCTGTCGTTGGCGGCTCGTCCGCCATGCCATGAAACAGCGCTCCGGATGTGCTCGGGTCACCGGAGCGAAGCGGAGGCTTGACCGCAAACTGGTCGAGTGGTGCGGAAGTCCGCTTGCGGACTTCCCGGTCGGCCTGTTTGTGGTTGACCCGGGCATGTCCGGAGTGCTCATGGCGATGGTGGTGGACGGGCCATTGGCATGAGGCTGAAGTCGGATTTACACCGCGCCTTGGGAGCGTCGCCGTCTTCGCGCAGAGCGCTGGTTCCATGGCATGAGAAAAGGGCACCACGACTTGAGGCCGGGCACCCTTTTCCCTTGCCGAACGAGCGGGAGGCTGTTCGTCGATCGACCTGAAACTGGTTAGCGCTGTGTATTCAGAAACGGGAGCAAGATTGCCATTCAGCGGATGAGCAGTGCTTTACCTGAGAGCGCGCTCACGGCGCCCATTCCATTGTTGGAAACTGTTCGCCGCAATCGGTGTATGCAAGGACCGACAGGCTTTCGAAGACGGTCTCGATCTGGGCACTGCGAAAGGCTTCAGCGGTATGGTGATCGCTAAGCAGGGCACGTAGCGCATCCAGCGAGATTTCCCCCTCTGAACCGTCGCCCTGCCCCAGTGCCCGCACAACCTTGGCGGAAAGTTCCGATGGCAGCAGGATGTCGCGCGCAAGGGCGATATGCTCGGAGACCATGATTGTGATCGGGGAGGGTCCGCCGGGGCAGTGGACACGCAGCGTTCGCCCAAGAAACAGCGCCTCCTCGACAATCGCAATCACCTCGGCGCGCCAGTCAAAGCAGGCGGCAAAGCTTGCGAGGGAAAGAGGGTTCGCGTTGACTTCGAAGTTGAGCGGTGTAGCCGAGAATTCGTGACTCTCGGTTTCGATGTCGGCATGGCCCGCGTGCAGCCGCCGCATCAAGCTTGCGAGCTCGAGCGCGGAGATTTCCGCAGGTTCGGAATGGAGCCGAGTGGTCTTGTCCTTCACCCTGAATGTGACGAGCATCTTTACCTCCTGCTGCTGCTCGCCATCTTGCTTTCCCCCTCCTCTTTTAGGGGTGAGGACCGGATACTGAGCGGGGCCATTCTCACCGATCTCGGCCCGCCCTTTGCATGTTCCAATCGGCGCTTAGCATCTGGCACCAGCGGGCTTCCTCCGTGACGGGCAAGGGGGGTTCGATGCCCCCTGAGCCCGTGCTCGCACGAAAGAAGATTGGAAGGCCCCGGTCAGAGCCGGAGCCTTCCATAAAGCGCTCATGCGAGGCTGCGTGAGCCTGGCTTGCGCTGATCACTGATGCGCCGGATGTGGAGCGGCACTCCCGCCTGGCGGAGGCGCTGTGCCAAGTTGGACTGGATGCCGGAACCCTCGCCGATAATCGCCTCGACCGGCCCCAGCTTCACGATGTTCTCATTGCGCAAGAACGGGGCACGGTTGCCGTGGCGACGATCGGGCATGAAGAGGATGGTTTGCACCCTGTTCCGCTGTGCCCAGGCATTCGCCATGGCATCGACGCCCTTGCGCATGCCGGTCGTGCCCAGAACCATCGTCGGGATGCGGGCCTTGATGTCATCGAGGATCTCCCAGATCATCTCGAAATCATGCCAGTCCTGCTGGCCGCCAGAGACGATCACCAGCGGACCATCGGGCTGGAACTGTGCCCGCCGGTCCCTTGCCCGAGCGGCAAGGTAATCCTGCGCCTGGACCTGCGAGGCGGTCACGCCATTCTTGCTGACCTGCGACCCGCGCGTGGCTGTGAATACCCGGCCTGTTTCGACCCGGTAGACGTCGGCAGCATGGTCCCGCATTGCCTCGAGCGCTTCTCGGCATCCTTGCAGCGTCTGGCAGAGCGCCTGTGTCTCCTCGAGTTCCACGGCGTAGATCTCCGAAGGATCAAAGTGACGAGCGAGCTCACCCAGCTTCTTGGCGGCATCGTCTTCGCGCCCCTCGGCCAGACGGGCGGTCATGTGAAACGAGTTGACCATGCCCCAGGCAAGTTGCTGCGCGAACTCCTCCATGCGCGTGTCCTTGAGGACATCGAAGATCGTTCCGATAGCCATCTCCACGGCGCGGCGCGCCATGTCGGGATCGGGCATTTCAGCTGCGATCGGTTCATCGATGATGCTCAGCTTGGCAAGATCGCTATGCTCGACAAAGGCACCGTCGTAGGATTCGACGATACCATCACGGTTGTCCGCGAGCTCTATGCGCGCATTGGCGAGATCAGCGAAGCTGTTGAATTTCTGCATGGGTAGCCTCCGATTGTTGAAATCGTCCCCACATCGGGAACGGCCGAAAACCCATCGGTTGGGAGGCGTGCAGTCAGGGACGGCGAGCGATGCTCGCCGCCGCCGCAGCGGGCGTGGGGGTGCCGATTTTCTGCGCACTTGCCGCAAGCGCAGCGCAGTGGGCACGTGTGCGGAAAATTGGGGGAACCGCGATCCTTGACGAGCGCCGGAGACCGATATGTTTCGGCAGGTGTTCCTGTGTGTGGAAGAGACGTTCCCGCCCCCGAGCAAGAGACGAAGGCAGGACCGGTCAGGCGCCTCGGCGCCACGCCGGGCCGCCCCTTCGGCCCTGCGCAGGGGTTACAGCGGGAACACCGCCATTCCATTGTGCGCGGATGTGGTGCCAAAGCCGATCGGCCTGAGCAGCCAGCGCTGCTTGATTGCGCTAACTGGCTGCCCGGTTCGTATGAGATTATCCCGAGGGGGGATGCAGTTTCGCCGGACTTTTCAACTTGAAGTCGGCCCAGCGACTGTTGTCACGATTCGCCTGATCGCTTAAAAGATAAAGCGCTCCCGGCAGGAGCATGACGCCCGTCTCAAAGCCAAGCTGTCGATCAGCACTGCCGCGATATCTCACGATCCCTTGCAACATGTTGTTCGGGCTTGAGTGCTGGTGGTTGACGGGCGACGCTACATTTCAAGCCGCGGAGAACAATCATGTCGATTGCTAACGTGCGGCCGTCTAATCTGGCCAACATCAAGCGCCTCGCGAACCAACTGAAAAAACGAGATGGCATTCCTCATCGACGGGCCCTCGACTTGGCCGCGCGAAGCGCGGGCTTTGAACGATACGAACATGCTCGCACTTCCATAGGGAATAGGTCTGCCCGGGTGTTCCTGACCGGGTACTGGGAAGACCTGGAGACGTTCGAGCGGGGTCGTGAATCTCTGCCCGTCACCCTATCGCGGCCGCTCTTGGAACTGGTTTCGAAAGCCGAGCTCAAGCTTGTCGGCGGTCTCGCATCCATGCGCGTGGCTGCATCCGACCATCTCGTGAAAGACATGGTCGGGCCAACACGAGAGTATGTTCGCGACAGCTTGTGCAAGGCAGCGCGAGCTCTGCGGTTCATGGAAATGACCGGTCTACGTCCTTGCGACTACCTCGAAGCTAGCCGCGCCATGGCTGATCTCGATGAGGAACTGCCTGGCAACGACCATTCGAGCTATTGGAAGCTGCCGGCCAGCGGACAGTTCATACTCATCGATGAGCCCTATTCCGGGCCGATCGTGAGCGATGAACGGGCAGCTTGGGCAAAGCGGAACGGTTGGGATCTCGTCGCCGCAGACTGGCCTGGTCTGTACTTTCCGTATCGCTGTACCATCTTCGTCGCTTCCAAGCGTACTGAGGACTTCGATTTTGATGCCCTTGTGAGGAGTATCAACGCACTGCCTGCTCCAGAAACACCAGAGCATTGGGCCGGGTCATCGATGCCCAATCACGACGTCTTTATCTCGCCGCAAGCGGCAACGCCGCAAGACAAGCGCCGTGCAAAGGCAAAGGGCACCATCGTTGCGCGTCCCTCCCGGCAAACGCTCCCCTATCACCGCGACATGATCGGATACGATCGCAAGCCGAATGGCAGCATGACGCTGGTTCAGCATCAGCTAGCAGGACGTTTGCTGCGTGCAATCTTGCAATCGAACAGCAAGCCCGGAGCGGTGAACTGGCGCGTCGACAAGCTCATGCGCGTACTCGTCGATTGGCTCTACGCCGACGTGCCGCATCAACAACTCAACGCCCTGGATGACCCCATCGACCTCTATTATGGCGACATGTCTCCAGACGATCCGCTGTTCAGCCGTGCCAACTCGCCAAGCGGTGTGGAAAGCCTCCTGATCGAGCTGAAGGGGCTCCTCGAAGGCGCCTATCCGCAATGCGCTCCTCTGCGGAAGCTAACCGGAAGAATCGACACTGCCTTGAAAATCACGCGATCGGGCGCAGGACGAAAAGCCTGAGAGCGCCGCCGCCAGACAGGGTTGGGTCCGCGCGTGCCGAGACGGCGGCATTTGCCGCCGACAAGCGCGCCGCGACCCAACCCGTCAGCGATCGTCACCCGTCTGGGCCGAGACCCTGAAAGGGACTCGGTGGAGCCGGACCGTCGTTGGCTGCCGGACGAAGTCCCGGCGCCAAGGGCGGTTGGCGGAGTAGAGCGCGATCCCGGCCGAAGGCCAGGGGGACGGCAAGCACCTGCTCGTATTTTTCCTGCCCGCCCCCTGTCTTCCTTGACTCCCAATGTTCTTATATTGTTCTAACCAACCATGAGCAGCAAACGTCTGGATACCGTGGCCGATCTGGTTCGCCATGGCCTCAACGCGCAGGTAGAATGTCTCGGCTGCTACCGCGTTGTGATCGTTCCGGCAGCCAAACTACGAGATCAATGCTTTGCCAAATCCATCCCGATGAAGCTGGAAATCGTCGCGCGGCACTTGCGCTGCAACTGCGGTCACCGCGGGACGAAGCTGGACGCCACCGGTGTCCAGCTGTCGCCCCCCTGAAAGGGCTCGGGCGACGCCTGCGCGCCGCCCTGCCGGTCACAAGAACTCGACGTTCTCGGCGATGATCTCGCAGCCGTAGCGGTCGTTGCCGTCGGCGTCCTGCCAGCGCGAGTAGTGGATGCGGCCCGTCACGGCGAGCTGGTCACCCTTGGCCTTGTGTTGGCGCAGCGGGAGCCCGAGGCCATTGAAGACGGTGACCTTGTGGAACTCGGCATCCTTGACCGGGTAGCCGGTTTCCGGGTCCTTCTGGACCTTGCCGTCGCGGATGACCGGGCGTTCGGTCAGGAGGATCAGTTCGGTGATGCGGGTGTCGCTACGGTCGCGGGCAACGGGATCCTTGGCGAGACGGCCGACGAGGTTGACGATGTTCATTGCAAGAGCCTCCTTGGTGCCGACGGCTCGTCCGCCGGTGCCCTTGTCGAGCCTCGGCGGGAGAGCTGGGACACCGCGCGCTTCCGCGCGCGGGGAACCTCGGAAATCGAGGTGGTGCGGGCAGCCCGGCTTGCCGGGCAACACGGCTCGCATTTCTGCAGGTTGGCCCTAAGCTCGACCAGAGAGGCATGGGCACTGGGCGGCGGACGTGCGGTTGGCACAGGAGCTTATCGCACGCCTGGACATCAACTTCGCCGCGGACCGGCTTGCTATTGACGATGATGATCACCGGATAATTCGCCCGCCCTTGCCGATCCCGGTGAGCGAGAGGTCCCTCTGCGGCACTGGTCCGGAATACCCGACTTCGGCCACCTCCGGCGCCAATCCACAACGCTGGCGTCACTGGCCTGGCGTTGATGCACGAGCAGACAAGGCTCCAAGGAGCAGGCTGCCTCGGCGTTCCGGAAATCAATCGCGATCGACGGCAGCGGCGCCCCAGGCTCCGATGGCATCGATGATCTTTGCTGTGAACCGCGGTGGGAGTCGTCCGGCAATGTACCCGGGCTGCTTCATCAGGGGTCTGATGTCGAACCCGGGCCAGGTGAACCGGTTGAATTCCGAAACGACAATCGCGCTACCCGGAACGAGCCCGGCTGTGCGTGCGATCTCATCGGGGATGGGGATGGCGTTCTTGCGCCCCTCGCCCTTGGTCGTGATCGCGGCAACCAGATAGCGCGAGCCGTCCACACCCACGACGACGACGGAGCGTTCCTTGACGCCTTCGTCGCGGCCTCGTCTCTGCTCTTCCTCGAAGAGATAGACGTAACGGAGGATATGGCCTGCGGCGGGTCGGTCAGTCTTCCCAGCGGTCATTGGCAAGTTCACTGGCCGAAGGCCGTGCATTGGCAAAAGCCTTGCGGTCGGCTCCGGTCATGTCGGACGAAGCGACAGCTTCGATATTCATGTGGCCGGCGATCACACCGCGTGCCGCCTGTTCAAGATGGCGGAAATACTCGCTATCTGCGATTACATGCCGCTCGCGGCCATGGCTGGTCAGGACGACCGGCTGCTTGGTTGCCAGATCGAGGAACTCGCCGGTGTTGTTGTGAAACTGGGTTAGGGGAACCCTGGGGTGCTCATTCGCCGCCGTTGGCATGGTGGTATCTCCTCTTGGCCTTAAAATAGCAATTATTGCCAAAATAGCAAGATTTCTGTGGCGCCACTCGCCGCGCTAGTCGTCCCCATCTCTCGCCAGCGGCTCAGACAGCCACGGGACGAGGCCCGCATCAATCGCAATGCCCAGTGTCCTTGCGAGGCGGCAGGCTCGAGCGATTGACCCGTCTGGAACATCGAGCGCCCTTTCAATGTGCCCAAGGGTTTCGCCAGCGCCAGGCGCACAGACCGCGTGAAGCTTGCCCGGCTGTGCCGTGATGGCAAAAGGCCAAGTCATCGCGACACCGACAACCCGTTCATCGAGAACAAGCAGGGTGTCACCGGCTGCGATGCTCTCGTCGGTCTGCACGGCGTCGTAGGCATTGCCCGTCGAGGCGAACGCATGGATCCGCCAGACGCTGAAGGCGAAGCGCTCGCTGTCGGTCAGCATGGCAGGCTCCCTTCGGAAAAGGCGCGCTGCGCCGCCTCCGGGAAGGCCGCGTTGAGGTTGCGGTGGATCGGCCCGGAGGACTCCGGAAAGAATGCGCCGGTGCTGCTCGGCCGTGTGATCCGCAGCGCGCTTGCGACTGCATCCACGACGAAACCCGCAAGCTGACTGCTGGCTGTCAGTTTGCCGAATTCCGGCGGTGCAAACCCGGCTTGATGCCAAAAGGCAAAGCCGGTCTCGAGGGTCTCGATATAGCTGGCATGGCTACCATCGTCCTGTTCGTCATCGATGCTCGCCTCGACCGTCCGGTAGGTCCCGAAATCATGGGCGTTAGCCTTGATCCGCAGGGTGATCCCTGCGGGCGGAGGCCCGGCGACCGCGATCAGCGCAGCCCTGTAGAGCATTGCTTCCGCGGTATTCACGAGGTCGAAGTTCTGGGTGTGGCCGATCTGCGCACAGTCTTCGTTCCACGGAGCCCCGCCAAGATCGAGAGTCCAGTTTGTCTGTGCCATTCAAGCCTCCTTTGCTTGAACGGCACCTCCCCCTTCTCTCTCGCAGGCAGAGTTTCCGCTGCAGGTCGGCTCGGCTTGCAAGCACCGGGCAAAAGAAAAGGCCCGCCCGCGACGAATGCGCGGACGGGCCTTCCCGATGTGACCGGCGCGGGTCGCGGCACCGGTCACCGGGGGCTTGTCCCGGTCAGGCGTCGACGCTCGCGCGCGTCTTGCCCTTGGGTGCCGGAGCAGTGCTGTCGCCCAGACCGTCGCCGGTGGCAGCAGCGCTGTCAACGCTGCGGTCGCTGGCCGGTTCGTCGCCGGTGGCAGTCAGCGGCGGCAGGGCGCCTTCACTCTCGCTGCCGAAGCCGTCGAGCGAGGCCTTGGGCTTCGAGCGGCGCCAGGCGACGTTGTAGCTGCCATCGTTCTGCTGGAACATGGCGACCGGGATCGGCGCCGAGAGGCTGGGATCGTCGATCTGGCCCGAGAGGAAGCACTCGCCGGTCTCGTTCGACGAGTATTCCCAGAGCGCGCCGATCTTGACCCAGCTGCGGCGGTCCGCCGAGAGCGCCATGAGGTCGAACTTGGGTGCCCGCTCGTTGGTGGATTCGAAGGCCCGCAGTGCAACCGTCGCGCTGAAGGTCAGGGTGGTGATGCGGCCGATGTGAACGCCTTCTGCGTTGGCCTTGAGGGTGCCGATGTTCATGTCGAAGTTCTCCTGATGCCGTCCGAACCCCTTGTCCGGAACACCTTCTCCCATCCCCCTCTCCTCCGGGCCTCTGGCCCGGCCCGTGCGCCAGCCACCGCAGGCGCGCGTCATCCTGTCCAGCCCAGAGGGCTGAGGAGTCTCGATAGGTGGATTGGAGCTGAACCGGCCCTGCTTCGAGCCAGGCGCGGTCTGTAACGACCTAAGCCTCGGGCTCGGACCCGTCCTTGATCTGGTTGAGGCGCGCCATAAACGCCTTGGCTTCGAGCTGATTGGGTCCATCGCGCGTGGCGAGGCAGGCCATCCTGTCGATCTCGAGCTGTGCGGCAAGACTTGCCTCGATATGGCAATAGGGCTCGAGCGCGCGGATTGCGTCAACCGCGCGGGGCAGCTCGCCGAAAGCGGTTCCGACCCATACGAGTTCGATTTCCTCCCCGTCTTCGTCAGGGAGGCTCAGAACCTGCGCGAAATAGGTCTGAAGCGGTCGGTCCCATCCGACATAGGCACTGGCAGCTGCAATCCCGTCACGAAGCGGTACTTTGTGCCTGCTCATGCGCTCGTTACCTCCCCACCATTTACGTGGCCTATGCCCCGCGGCGCAGTGACATGTCCGCCCCTGAACTGATCAGTAGTCCGCTGGCCGCATCAGCGTGATGACGCGCCGTGTCATCGCTGGATTGGCCGGATCCTCGGACCCGAATGCCAGTTCGGTGTCGTAATAATCGACTTTCATCAGCACCTTGATGCCATCGACATCCATGCTTGCAAAGTCTCGCTCGGGCGAATCCGGGGCGAAGGTGCAATGGCGCAGAGCGGCCATCAACCGAGCCTGAACCATCATGCTTTGTGCCACGGTGTCGCCGCCGAATTCTGCAAGCAACCCGGAGGTCATGACGATGCGGGCCGTTCGGTCACGGCCCTGGCGCGCGGCATCATTGAGCAGCGCAATGCGCTCGGTGCGTTGCCGCGCGCAAGTGAGGTCAGATGTGTCATGCATTGGAGGTCTCCTCCTGATCCAAGAGACGACGAGCGGACAACCGGACGGCCTCGCGGGACTCAGCCCGCAGGTTGAAAAGCGGAAAGCTGAACATCGATCGCGGTCCCGGCAGCAACGGTAATGGCAACCTGCCGGTCCTTGGGAATGACCCAGAGGATGCCGGCAAGCGTGTCGTGGATACGCGCCGCAATGGCCTCGTCCTCGCCGAGCAGCACCCGGGCCGCGAGCTCGCGCGCATCGCGCAAGAAGTGCTCGTGCTGGGTGTCCCAGGAGTCGGCCTCGCTGTCGTCGTTCGCGCAGAAACAGACGTTCTCGATCAGATCGACCAGCGTTTCAGGAGTCAGCGCCGGACCCGGAACATAGGCAATGCGGATCTGGTCGATGCCGCTGTACCAGCCATCCTCGCCGACGACGAAGGCGACATCTGCCGAGATCCGTTCCTCGCGCTGCGTTTCGCTGGCGCGGTGGAAGACGCAGAACCTCAGCTCGATCGTCTCGGCACGAACATGGTCATCGAGCGGGGGGAAGCTGCCGTTTTCGGCGATGACGTGGCCCTGCTCTCCGGCTGCAACATAGAAGCGCACGTTGCCGAGCTGATGCAGCGCGTCATACCAGCCATAGCCAGCGTATGCGGGATGGTTCTCGACGAGGTGCGGGCGCAAGGGGTGGTCGCGCAGCGCGCGCTCCAGTCCCTGGGCAGTATCGGGCTCAAGATCCGCGACAAGGATCGTGTCCGCACCTGCTGCGATTTCCTCATACTCGACATTGACGTTGTCGCTCTCCGCAATGGCAGCATGCCAGCGGGGCAGGCAGGGGTCGGCCTCCGGCAGGGCAACCCCAAGATCGCGCCCTTCCTTCCAGTTCTCGAAGGAAAGCCGGTGCTGGCCTCTGTGCGCCAGCGCGGCATAGATCGTGCGCCTGCAGGCTGCCTGCAGCGCCGCAAAGGCGGCATTCTCGACGAATTCCTTGCGCGCCGGGAGCACAAGGGCAAGGCCCGGGGTGGCCCCGATATCGAGCCGGGCATGGTATGTTTTGCCGCCAAGGCTCTCCGAGACGCTGGCAAGCTTGCGGGTGAGCACCATACCATGGAAATTCGTCGTGGGGTCCTGGTGGTATTCGCGCCCCTCGAACACGCCGATCTGGCTGCCGTTCCACTCGGCAACGTAGATCGCCTCGGCGAGGAAGTCCTCGCGCGGCATTTCCGTGCCATTGAAGAACACCGACAGTGGGTAGAACTTCGCGACTTCGCGCAGAATCCGCTCGGTCGTCTGCTCGCTCACTCCGGGCATCAGGAAGGTGATGGTCGTACCGACCGGGCGAGCAAAGGGCCGCACGGCAATGTCCTGCGCGCCGGTCCAGCCATCCGCGGGGACATGCACCGACCATCCGGTGTCGGCATTGGCATGACGTGAGCTGAACCGGGTATCCTTGCCCGCGAGGCTGAAGACACCCATGCCTGCCGGGTCTTCGGCCTCATGGATGTGCTGGCTCCAGCCCGAATCCCCCAGCGCAATCATGGTCTGGGGATCGGCGACCCCGGTTCCATCATCGACAAGGGTCAATCGCGCTGCGTCCTGATCGGCGCAGCAGGCGATATCAATCCGGGACGCGCCAGCGCGGCGACTGTTCTGGAGGAGCTCGCCGAGGATATCGCCGATGGTGCCGTTGAAGAGGCGCGTGACGTTGGTGATGGTCTTCGGGCTGACGCTGGGTCGGATGATTGTTGGTTTCATAGCAAAGGGTCTTCCATCGCATTGGTTCGCCCTTCCCCTTCCCCTCCCCCTTCCCTTCACATCGGCGGCTTGGTGCGCAGCCAGAGCCGGTTGGCCTTCGGGCCGCGCAATCAGGTCACGTGCCCGAGACACACGTGCCTTAGACGTTAGATTGATTGCGTGGAGAGCCACGCCGAGCTCCGCTAAATCTTGCCGTGCGGCTCAGTCGCTTGCACGCGAGCCTGAAGCCCAAAACTCAACAAGCGATAACGTTTACATGGCCTTGGGCCGCGTAGTCGATGATCTTGCCGTCGCGCGTGATGATAGGAATTTGATGATGTCTTGCTGTCGCGATGACGAACCTGTCTGCAGGGTCACCGTGCAAGGGCTCAGGCAGATGCGAGGACGCAATAGCAATTTCCGGAAGCAGTGGTGCTTGCTTGATACCAGGACCGCCCATGAAGCGGGCAAACCAGCTTTGCGGGTCGGGAAGAAAGGTAAGCGTCGGACTGATGCCGCTGCGCACGCGGCTCAACAATCCGACCTCCCAAGCCGATGCGGGTGACACCAAAACTCCGCCTGCGAGCGCGGCATGTGAAATGGCCGCGAGCGCCTCTTGAGCAAGCACATCGCCGTTGGCGAGCCAGATGACCGCGCAGGTATCCAGCAGGACAGCGTTCGGCAATTCTGAGGGTTTTTTCTTCGTCATCACCCGTGCAACGCGCCTTCGCTTGCACCTAGCGGTTCATCAAGTACCGGTGAGAGGAGGTCAAACCCTTCGGGAATGCTCACGGAGCCAGACATAAAACCGTGCAGCGTTTTAACGGCATCGGCCATGCTGGGTGGCGGCGTCAACACCGCGACGGCGTGACCTCGTTTGGTGATGGTCACCTGATCGAGATCGCGACGTGCCAGTCGGTCAAGGATTGCGAGACAGTTGGCCTTGAAGTCTGCCGCGCCGTAGGTTTCGGCTCGCATCTGACACTCCTATAGTCATGCCTTATGACTGGTTACATACGATGACCATATTGTAAAGTCCATAAGCAACGGCAAACGCAACGTGTTTGGAGGGCATATTCAGCCCACTCGTTTCGGTCGCAGGGCCTCTGGCATCGGGATTACCTCGTGCGCCGTATCACGCAGCGCCGTAACCTCGCCGCGCGCGGCGTAGAGGTCCTTGGCGATGAGCGCGCAGACTTCGGCCTCGCCATAGGTTGGCCGGCCAAGGTGATCGACGCGCTCGACTTGTCGGGCAATCACGCCGACTTTGCCTTCCGGCACCCATTCGGCCCAATCGCCCCAGGCGCTGGTCACGCAGAATTCGCCGATCGCGGCCATATAGGCCTTGCGCGTCCGCAGGATCGCAGAGGAATTCTCCTCTACGGCCTCGCCGGTGAAGGCCCTGAAGCGGTCCGGGTGCCAACATCGGGTGGTATCGCGGGCAAGCTGCAGGAAGCCCGCAGAGCAGGAGCCCTGCCCTTCAAGCTCGCTGGTGAAAGCAAGGATCGGAAGCCCCCAATCGCAATCTTCTTCGTAGGCCCCGCCTTCGATCTGTAGCGCCGCTGGCATGGCGGCCTGTCTCTGATCGGACAGAATGATGCCGCCGTGGCTGGCGGTCATAACTGACCATATGCCGGGGGCCAGCTGATCGGCCTGCTGGACGGCGCCCCAGATGGAAGTGGAGGGGCGCGGTGATGGGGCAAAACATGGCATGAGCGAACTCTCCTGTTGCAGGTTCGCTTAGACCCTCCCCCTCTTCTTCAGCTCAGGATCCCGAGAGCGGTCCGGGCAACGATCTCGGGCGTGACGTCTCGAAGAGCGAGGGCCGCCACCGGTCCAAGCTGCGAAAGACGAGTCCGCTCGATTGCCCTGAGGGCGAGATAATCCTCGTCGGACGACTGGAGGATTTGCAGCGCGAAGCGGCACTCCTGTCCGGTGTTGTCGTCAAGAAGGGCGATCAGGAAATCCGGCCTTACGGAGACGTCCGGAAATGGCAGATCGAAGAGGATCTTCTTCACCGCCATCCGGATGTCCCGGCGTCGCAGGATATACTGCGCGTCTTGGAGCGTCCGCAGAACGTCTCGGTCGTGGTCTCGCTCTGTCGGCACGAACTGGTTGCCGCTCAAGACAGGCTGAGCGTAGGCGCGCAGCGCGACATAGCCCTCCTTCCTGCTGTGCTCGCCGACGACGGCGAGCACAAGAAACGGCGGCTCAACTTCGGCGCGGATGATCCCGGTGTGCTGGATGCGGTTCCGGACCGTGATCGTGCCGAGACCGGTGACGATCTCGGTGGAAGTGACCGCATTGGCCTCGAGCAGAAGAAACGCCTGGGGCGCGAATTCATGAGGCCATCTCTCGGCCGCGGCGCGCAGCCGGGCGTGAACCCGCCGCTTCTCGTAATCGATCGCGTTGGTGTAGAGATGGGCCGAGAGCGGAACCCCGGGCGCAATCTCGAGACCTTGCGCAGCCCGGCGCAGGAAACGCATCTCCTGGCTGATCGAGCCCTCCCGTGGCCCTGCTGGCGGAAGCTCGCGCAGCACGTTGGAACCCGCCCGCTCGAGCAGCAGCCACAGCAGTTTGCCGAGGCGCGGGATTGCAACACCGCGCGACCGGTCGTCTGGCTCACTGTAGTCCGGTTTCTGGGCGAGTTTCTCCGGCGCCTTCTGGTGCGCGTTGAACAGGCCATCTGGAACATCGAGCGCGTAGAGCGAATCCCTTGCTGTCTCGCGGATGCGCGGCGGTGCCTGGGGCAGGAAAAATGGACACGCCGGCGCATGCATCGGCCTCGAAGTCAGCCGCCGCAGGTAATAGGTTTCCTGAAAGCTCAGGTAGGCCGGGCTCAGCAGCGGCGGCGCGGTGACCTCGCCCAGACAATCGCAGGCGAGCCATTTGTGATTCTCGCGCGCTGTCACGACGAGGGAGACGCAGGCCCGGTGATCGGCCTCGTTGCCATGGCCCGTGTACCAGCGGACCAAGGCTGCCCGCAGACCGTCGCCAATGGCGACGCGCCCGGTGCTACCTGTGGTGTCCTTGGCCACCAACCACATGGTCTGACGCTCTTGACCGCCCCTTTTGTTCACTCTATGTTCGTCACATAGAGGAATTCTGTCTTATGAACAAGGTATTCGATCTCGGCCAATTCGACCTCGATCTGACGCTGCGCGATGCATCGGTTGACCCACTGGTGACGCCTACGCGGCGCTCGCTCGCCAACGCCTCGATTGGCGTCGAAGCGTTCGATGCCTACTATTCGGCGCGCGAACTCTACGAAGCGCTGCAGGGGGTTTTCCTGGGCACACCCGGTGCCAAGAACAAGCTGACGCAGGTGCTTTCGTGCCAGTGCGATGATTATCAGCGGTGTCTCTACTACACGCTGGCGGGGCGCGGCATCGTCCAGATGCTGGATGATCTCGAATGGCTGCTCGATCTCCTGCGCCCTCGCTGCGAAATGTCGGGGAAGCTCCTTCGCTCCGGCGAGAGGCCTGCACCGCAGGTCAATCCTTATGTCGCAAGTGAGCCCGACGGGCCCGTTCCAGCACGCTCGGCCGACTTCGTCGAGGGACCCTCGTGGTATCTCGATCCGTCGCTTGGCGGCCGGATCGAAGACTAGGCAGGCATCAGCTTGCCGGCCTAATAGGCAGAAATCAGGGATCGCGCAGGCCAAGCCGGTCGTCGTCATCTACGAGCGTGATGCGCCCTTCCCAGTGCCACAGGACAAGGTTGAGAGCGTCGGCGGAAGCGCCGCGGGCGTAGCTCGGCACGACAATGCCCACATAGCCTTGCGCGATCGCGGCCTCCGCCAGATCTTGCGTCGGGACCGGTTTGCCTGAGAGCATCCGATCACGCCACGCCGGGTCGGCGAGCTCAGCCGGTGCGATACCGAAAGGCCGCAATGCAGCCGTATCGCGGCCATCGAGCAACGGTCCGATATCGGCCTGATAAGCGACGAGCGTGGTGGGCTGGAGGGTGCCAACCTGATTGGCCTCGCGCAGCGCGGTCTCTGGGGCGAGGGAAGTATAGAGCGCGCTGCGCCCGATGCGATTGAACCGTCCGCCAAACCGGGCCGCCCCCTCCCCTGAGAGGGGTTCGCGGGACCAGACCGGATTGTGGGCGCGGTAGAGCAGCCCGGTGAAGTGCATGAGGCTAGGCGTGAATGCCGGCGTCGACGGCGTCGATATAGGTCAGAACGTCATCGGCCCGGTTGTTCTGCACAAGCTGCATTGCAGTCTGGCCCGAAAAGCCCGGCAGCGGCTCAGAGCGGTACCAGGCATAGGCCAGCAAGGCTGAACCGAACCGCGGTTCGACCTTGTTGAGCACTTCGACCATCTGCCGAAGGCGGCGCTGGGTACGATCGGAGGCAATCCGGTCCTTGCGCTGGATCGCGTCCTTGCCGAGACCCAGCGAGCGCGCCAGTTCGTCGCTGGTGGTGCGCAGCGCATCGACGATTTTGCGCGGAGCAAACGCGCCATTGTCCGCATAGTTCTGAATCGCCATTGCAAAGCTCCATGAATTCTGACGCGATATAGCGTCATTCTGCGTGGCTTTCAAGCTGCCATAGGGCTGGCGCCGAGTTCGTCACAGGACGACAACTTGCAGTTCGATCGCACCGGGTGGGTTTTCTCCCGTCGGCATGACACAGAAGGGCTGGAGCGTGTTGCCGGTTCTGACCACAGCGTGGCTCTTCCCGGTTTTCGCGCTCATCCGGATGGCGACGCGCTCGGCATTGGCCCGCCCGCAAAGGACACGGCGGCGCGGATCGAGGCTGGCAGAAGTCATGGAAGAGGCCCTCGCTACTGTGCTATCGGGAAGAAGGTCTTGATCCTTCGGGCGGGACGAATGATCTCGAAGCGCCGCTCCATCAGCCGGGAGATACGATAGGCCCCGAAGCCATCGGGTGTCCGCAGCTCGATCTTGCTCCCGCGCTTGCTGACCCGGAACTCGCGGTGTTCGCTGCCGTCAGTAAAGCGCAGCGGTTCGGGAAGCCGCAGGATGTCGCCATCGGCAACCTTTCGCTCCTTGAGACGCAGCATGGCGTAACACCGGTTGCGCCAGTCCAGGGCATAGGGGTGCGAGGATGAGGTGAGCAGTTCCAGGATGCTTCGCGGGCAATTCGCCTCGACGGGGCCGGATTGCTCATCCATGTCCTTATACCCGAAGATCAGGCCATCGGCCGCCTTCGGGTTCCAGCGGACCAGGCAGATAACCGCTGTCACATAGAGCCTTTCGCGGCCTTCACCGTACCGCTCGACGGCTGCATAGTAGGTGCTGCCGGTGAAGACGCTCTTGAGGACCCGGCACCCCCGGAACGGAGCATCTTCGCAGGCCTCGCGTTCGTAGGTCAGCTGATCGTCGAGATAGGCTTTAGGCGTCTCAAACCCTCCCATCCCTGTGCGGTGCATATAGAGCCAGCCCATGTGCGTGTCCTTCAGATGAGCCCCGGCTGAGCCGGAGGTGCGATTTGCAGTTCGCGGGCGATCCGCGCTGTGAGTGCCGGAATGTCGGCAAGCGCGGTGATCGGAGCCTTGCGCATGACCGCACCGGGGGGCTTCCAGAACGGGTTCCGCCAGGCGAGACCCGGTTCGCCGAACCGCTCGGGGCTGATGCGGATGTAGACACCGTCTGCTTCGAGCACATGCTCACCGGCGAGGGCCTCCTGCGAGGTGTAGTAGCTGATGCGGTAGGCGGAATGATCGAGCCCGATCCCGGCTGCGATCTGGCGCAGCGCGCGCGTACCCTCGCGCCGGTAGTGTCGCAGTTCTTCGGGACGATAGGTAAGCGTGGCCTGAAGGCCGCGGCTTAGGCGGCCTCGGCGATGTGCGGTTGCTCGTCGGCTGTCCAGTTCCAAGGCATGAGCTCGTCCCAGCGGGAGGCCGGCCATCCACCTGCGATCTTCTCGATGACATCGGCGATGTAAGCCTGCGGCTCGATGCCATTGAGCTTTGCCGTCTCGATGACCGAATAGATGGCAGCGGCGCGCTCTCCTCCAGCCTGTGATCCCGCGAATAGCCAATTCTTCCGGCCGATCGCCACTGTGCGCATCGCGCGCTCGGCAATGTTGTTGTCGATCTCGGCCAAGCCGTCGTCAACGAAGCGTGTGAGCGCAATCCAGCGCTTGCGACCATAGGCGAGCGCCTTTGCCATCGCCGACTTGGGCGACAGACGGCGCAAGGCATCGTCGATGGCCGAGCGTAGCTCATCGACCATAGGCCTGGTGCTTTCCTGTCGCCGTTGCTTGCGAATATCAGGTGGTTGTCCGCGAACTTCGTCCTCAATCCGGTAGAGCGCGGCGATCCGTTCCAGGAGATCGGTAGTCAACGGCGTTGGGCTGGTCTGGTGGTTCTCGAAGATCTTGCGACGGAAATGATGGCATGGATGCCCCCGCTCGACTCCACGATCTGTTGGACCATGATGTTGGCGGCAGAGAATGAAGGAGCATTGCCATGAATGAAGCAGTTGCCCTTGTTGGGCTCGATATTGCCAAGAGTGTATTCCAGGTCCACGCTGCCAATCGGAGTGGCCACGTACTGTTCCGGCGAAAGCTGAAGCGGGATGACGTCGAGCCTTTCTTCCGCGAACTCCCACCATGTCAGGTCGGACTGGAAGCTTGCCCGGGCTCGCACCACTGGGCCCGCCTCCTCAGAGATTGTGGACATGACGCAAGGCTACTTCCTGCTCAATTCGTACGCCCCTACGTCAAGTCCAACAAGAACGACGCGGCAGACGCTGAAGCGATTTGTGAGGCAATGACACGACCAACCATGCGGTTCGTGCCTATCAAGCACAAGCAACAGCAAGAGGTGTTGGTGATCCATCGCGTCCGGGAGATGCTCATCCGTCAGCGGACTCAGGTCATCAACGCCATCAGGGGGCACTTGGCCGAGTTTGGGATTGTTGGTCCGAACCGGGCCCACAACATAGGACTACTCACCACGCTGGTCGAAGATGACGAGGACGCCAGGTTGCCACCTGTCGCGCGTCATGCACTGAAGTTTCTGGTTCTTCAGTTGCGGCAGACCAAGGCAAAACTTGAGCAGATCGACACGGAATTGGTCAAACTGGCCGCCCAGATTGCGGAGTGCCGGCGCCTGATGAGTATCCCGGGCGTCGGTGTTGTCACAGCGACGGCCCTAGTTGCGTCGATGCGAGACCCGCAGGACTTCAAGTCTGGCCGTCACTTCGCTGCGTGGCTCGGGCTGGTTCCCCGACAGAACTCCACGGGCGGTGTCGACAAGTTGGGTGGCATCAGCAAGCGCGGAGACGGATATCTACGCCGGCTGTTGATCCATGGCAGCAGGTCCGTCATGCGCTGGCGAGGGCGGAGTTGGCTTTGGTTAGCGCGGTTGCGCGATCGGCGACCAGCCAACGTCGCGACTGTGGCCATTGCGAACAAGACGGCGAGGGTTGTTTGGGCTCTGCTGCGCTATGGCGGGACTTACGATAATCCAGCGCGACAAGCGGCCTGAAGGTAAAACGGGTTCGGCCATAGTAAGGCCGCCGCGGATGCGAGGATCGTTCTGAGTATGATGGCAACACCGGGCGAACCGGAGCTGGCATAGACCCGTTGGGCGCATCGAGCTTTGAGCTCGTGAGACGTGATTGGGAGCTAGCTTGCGGATTTACCATCAAGGCCGGCGGAGCGGGGCGCTTCGCCGCGACAGGCCGAATAGATGACCGCAGCCGCGGATCTTGCCAGACAGAACCAGAAAGGCCTTGCAAGAGCGGGGGCATCCATAGATGCGCCCAGCAGGCGACCTCCTGAATCCGGTTGTCAGCATAGAGCTTCTCGTAACCGGCGTAGCCGTCGGCCTGAAGGAGGCCTGTGAAGTTCTTCAACTCGGTCTGCGGATGGATACCGCTGCGGTCGGGCGTGAACCTGTACCACACCATCGCCGCTGCGGTTGATCCGCTGGCCCGGTCGTCGACCACATAAGTCCACAACCGGCCCTGCGCGGTCTTGCCCTTACCGGGCATCAGCATCGGCACGGGTGTGTCATCGCTGTGGATCTTGGCGGCCTTCAGGCCTTCCTCGCGGATCCGGGAGACAATGGGGTCGAGCAGATGCGCAGCTTGTCCTGCCCACCCGGCCAGCGTCGAACGGTCGATGTCGAGGCCTTGCGCGGCCATCATCTCGGCCTGCCGGTAGAGCGGCAGGTGATGATCGAACTTGGATACGACCACATGCGCGAGCGTGGCGAAGGTCGCCTTGCCGCGGGCAATCGCCTTCACCGGTGCCGGCGCCTGCACAATCTTCTCGCAGGAACGGCAGCTGTACTTGGGGCGGATCGTGCGGATGACGCGCCACTGCACGGGCAGGACATCCAGCATCTCGTCGCTGTCCTCACCCAAGGAGCGCAAGGTGCCGCCACAATCGGGGCAATTGCAGTGACCCGCTTCAGGTTCGATCCGCTGCTCGGCGCGTGGAAGATGGGGCGGCAGGGTGCGAACCGACGATGGCCGTTCGGACCTGCCTGCTGATGTATCCTTGCGGGCATCGGCCACAGCAGCCTCGCCTTCGAGTTCTTCGAGCGTCAGTTCGAGCTGTTCAATTTGCGCCGACAGCTTCTCGGACGATTGCCCGAACGTCATGCGGCGCAGCTGTGCCAGCTGGAAACGTAGCGTGTCGATTAACGTATCGCGGGCCACCAATGCAGCTTCCAGCTCGGCGATCCGGGCGTCTTTATCTGACCAAGAGGAGGCTGCGTCCGACACCGTGATCCACTAGCAAAACAGGACATCCGGTGCCAGAAAAACCACGCAAATCTGGGACTTTTTATCCTGCCAGAAGCGGTACGGCGGTGCGTTCTGGACGGCGCCAGTCGATGCCTTCGAGCAGCATGGAAAGCTGGGCCGAGGTGAGGCTGACTTTGCCTGTCTTCGTCACCGGCCAGACAAATTTGCCGCGGTCCATACGCTTGGAAAACAGGCACATCCCCTGGCCATCGAACCAGAGCAGCTTGATCAGATCGCCGCGCTTTCCGCGAAAGGCAAACAGTGCGCCGGAATGCGGGGACTGTTCCAGAACCTGCTGGATCAATACCGCCAGCCCGTCGAAGCCCTTTCTCATGTCTGTCGTCCCGCAGGCCAGGTAAACCCGCGTTGAGGGTGGCAACGGGATCATCGGCTGAGCACGGCAATCACCCGGGCAAGGGCGTCGGCATCGACCATCGCGTCCACGGTCAGGCGGACACCTGTCGCCAGTTCGATGCCTATCTGCCCGCAACGGGGTGGCACCGCTGGCGTAATATCGCGGACGACCGGATCTGCGACCTCAACCTCTGAGAACGTCGGCAAGGCCGTTGAGCGGAAGCCAGTCAGTTCTCCCGACATCGCCTGTCGGCGCCACGTGTAGACCGCCCCGCTGCCGACCTCGTGCCGGTCGCATGCAGCCCGGACCGAACCGTCCGGCCCAAACGCATCCCGCAGGATCGCCAGCTTCTGCTCCACCGTCCAACGACGGCGGCCAGATATGCGGCCGACCACCTCAATACGAGTAGTCATATGACCACTCATATGACTACTTGCTCGATCCGCCTCGCTATCGTCCATCTACGCCACCCCATCAAAGGAGTGGCTATCAGCGCTTCAATCCCGTGCCACGCAAGGCGGCCTACAGCCCACGGTTACGACGATAGTCGATCCCGCGCTTGACCAGCGCAATGATCGCAGGTCGGTGCTTGAGCTCGCCGAGGCGCTCGATGCACTGTGCCCGCAAGATCTGGTCGTCGGCCTCGCAGGTTGTCGGCCTTCCGTCGGCAATGCGCTGAAGGTGGCGAGTGAGGAGCAGAACCGCGGGACAGGTGGCGACCTGCCGGCCTGCGAGGCGCACATCATCGACGGCCTCGTTCAATGCTCGCAGCGCGGTCTCGAACGTCGTCAGCCCATCGGGCTCGAGCGCGCGGCGGTAACGATAATCGATGTCGCAGGACATGCGGCTTCCTTTCCATTGCAAGTGCAATGGCCTCCTCCCCCTCCCCTCAATGCAGACTGCGGTGATGTTTCCCTGAGCTTCTCAGGGACAGTGGCTCATAGATCATCGGCCGTAAGAGAGCCCCGGGAGCGACCTGTTCGAGGATTCTCGCAATCGCCGAGACCGCAGCGCCAGCCTCGGTTGTCTGGATAACCAGGGAGCCGCCCTGCCCCGGATCGGACACCAGTGACCAACCGGGTTCTCCTTTGCCGAGGAGGCTCTCCAGGACCGCATGACGGTTCCGCCCGGGGAACAGCACCCCAACATGGTCGCCGAGCGCTGCGCCAATGTCCGCAGAACCTCCGCTCGCAAGGTCGCTGGCATAGCGGCTCAGCTGCGCAAGCCGCACCGCGTCGTCTGCGGTTGGCTCAAGCGTAAGCCGGAACTGGCGCCTCTTCATGGGCTTCCTCCGCAGGTTCACTCTCATAGCCCGAATAGGCTGCAAGCAGGTTGAAAGCCTGATCGGCCTTGGCGGCAGCCGTAATGATCGCGGTCTTGTCGGATTTCAGGATATCGAGCCAATGAGCGATGTAGCTGGCGTGGCTTTCATGGAGGTCTGCGGGGAGGCCCAGCTCATAGCAGATCCGGGCACTGACCTGCTCCGCGACCAGTTCCTCGAAGGCGTAGGCCTTGTCGCCGAACCGCTTGCCGAATGTGCGCGCGAGCCGCGAGGGGTGCCCGCTCCAATGGCCGAGTTCGTGGTAGGTCCCATCCATAACGTGTCCTTTCTGTCCTCTTCTGCCAATCAAGCAGGACACATGATCCGAGCCCCCTCTTCTCTGCCGGACAGGGAGGGCCCGAGGGCCCTTCCTGTCCGGTTGC
>NZ_FPEH01000029.1 GCF_900117425.1 Novosphingobium sp. NDB2Meth1 | reverse complement strand
CGCATGATCAGGACTCCCGTCCTGAAATCGCACAGCAGGCCGTACGATGGTTGGGAAACAGCAGCGCGCAAAGGCCATCGACTGTCCTCGAAATGAGGACACTTGCGATGTTACATACTTCGTGCGCTTTGGTGGCGACATATCCGTCCTCGGTGCGGAAGGCGCCGCGTTCTGGAAGCTGGATATAGTCTCCGCCCGGAGAGAAGAATGCACGGTCACCGCCATGGCGGATATCAGCAGGTATCGGAGCAAAGAAGGCCTCGATGGCCGCTGCCTTCACAGAGGGTTGCGGCGGTGCTTCGGGGACCGGACTGGGATAGAAATGCGGCGGCAGGCCTTCAATCTGCGAGGCATTGAAAACGCTGTAGGATCGCATGAACCGGATGGTTTTCGACGTCTCCTCGCCAGTCGCCTGATCTACGTCGGTCTTGCTCGTGCTGTTGAAATAGATGCTCGGCTCGGCCGTCTCACCCTTGCGCACTTGCCCGCCCAGTTCCTGAGCCTGACGATAGGTCATCCAGTAGCGCGAGGCGTAGCCGAAGCAGTCGGCGACAGCCCAGAGATAGAGGCGATTGATCCCGGTGTAGGGCAGTCCGCCTGCACGCAAGGGCGCGCCCCCTGCCCCGGTCTTTTTCCAGGGCCGCCGCCAGGGCATTGTGCCGGCCTCGATCCGTGCAATGATGAGATTGGTAATTTCCTGCGCGACATCGCGCTTTGGTCCGCGGCGCATCGGCATTTCCCTTCTTGGAAGAAAAAGGCCCGGTCACTCGAGTGAGCGACCGGGCCAGGACATCAGGAGGAGGGTGAGGCGTTCAGGCAGCCACTGCCGAGTCTGTGGCGGCGCCTTCGGGTTCCTCTTCGGCATCCGACAGTGCGTCCACCCCGTCGATCGCGTCGATGTCGGCCGTGCCGTCTTCGGAGGCATCAGGATCAGCGCTTTGTGCGCCCTCCGGCATGGCCGCACTGAACTTCATGGCCTCGGGCAGCCAGGCAAGGGCGGCTTCCTTGACCTCCTGCTCGATGATCGCCTTACCGGCGAAGATCGTCTCGCACGTCTTGGCGAGGTCCGCCTTCTTGGACGCCGCATAGCGCGCAGCGAGGTCACTTCCGCCAACCTCGGTCAGCGCGGCGAGGCAGGAAGTCTTGCTCACCCGGTCGAAGAAATTCTCGGCAGTCGGCCGCCACAGAGCCGCAACGTCGACATCGAGCATCGACCCAAGCACGGCATGAACCGGATGATACTCGGATCCATAGCCCTTCTTGGCCTCGAGCGAGAGCGCCACCGCATAGGCAAGCCAGGCCGCCTTAGCGTCATCTTCGAGGTCGCGGAAGGCGATGAAACGGGCCGCAACACTGCCCTGCTCCTGCCACGCCTTGTCGAGACCATCCTCGGCCTCGGCGAGAATGCCCTCGGCCGCTGATTGCGGAACCTCGCCGGTCGCAGGATCGCTCGGCCGTCCCGCCTTGATCGAGGTGCCCTTCCCCTCATAGCTGCGATTGTCCGCGAGCGCGAAGATGGCGAAATCGAGGGCAAGCCCCGGATCGCCAAGCAGGCAGGCCGACAGGATATTGCGGCGCTGAACGGCGAGCTCGTCGAACAGCCTCGCGCTGATCGGCTTCTCGCTTCCGGGTGCGATCGCCTCAGGCCGTGCGGGAGCACCACTTGCGCGGCTCCCTGAGGTCGGCGCTGGCTCTTCTGCCGTTGCGGTGACATTGCCTTGGTCATCAGTCTCGAACGACAGCCGCTTCTCGCTGTAGTAATCGGCCTCGAGAACCATCTCGCCGCGGGTGGTGAGCACGAGGAAGCGGCCGACTTCACCGCGCCATTCTTCAGGCAGCTCGCGAACCGGATTGTTGAGGTCGCTGCGTTCGGCATCGAGAGCCTCGTATTCGGCCTCGAGCTTTCCGAAATCGACGTCCTCTTGCTCTTCACCTTCATCGAAGATCGCGTTGATCTCATCGATCCGGGCATCGATCTCGTCGATGCGGGCGCGCGCCGTTTCCGAGAGGGGCACGGGCGGGAGCCGGACAGCGGAGACGCCCATCTCGCTGCGCGCCTGCCAGGAATTGCTTGCGGCCACCGGGCTGATCCAGGCGAGACCGGTCTCCGAGGTCAGGCGTTCGGCTTCCGCTTCCATCTTTTCGGAAGCGAGCCGGTGCGCGATCTCGATATCGATCCAGCGATCCTCGCCCGCATCGCTGAACAGGTCGCGCTCGACCTTGCCGCCGGCAGCCACATAGGCATCTTCGCCGATCAGAAGCGCGATAGGGTCATTGCCGCGCATCGAACCGGTGGCGACCATGCGGCGAATGGCGTCGGCGCTGGGGTTGTAGGCATGGCGCATCTGCTCGAAGACGCGCATCTGCACTTCGTGCTGGTCGGTCGCAGCATAGGCCTTGGCGATTTCGAGGGTGATGTCGCCGGCGGCGAGTGCCTCGAAGATCGGCACTGCCAGATTGGCAAGGCGCAGCCGGCCTTCGACGAACCGCTGGGTGAGTCCGAAACGCTTGGCAACGGCCGCGATATCGCTGCCTTCCTTGATGAAGTGCTGGAACGCGCGGCATTCTTCAGCCGGAGACATGCCGACCCGCTGGAAGTTCTCGGCGAGCGAGGCTTCGCCCGCGGTATCTTCACTACCCTCGAGCAGCTTGCATTCGACTTCGGCATCCGCAGCCCAAGCACCGCGATCGATGATCATGCCAATGGCGCGCAAGCGGCGGCCACCGGCGATCACCGCATACTGGCCGCGCTTCTTGCTCTTGGTCACCAGCAGGTTCTGCAAGAGCCCGCGGGCCTCGATGTCCGCAGAGAGCTGCGCATCTTCTTGGTCGTTGCGTGTTTTGCGCACGTTCGCATCGCTCAGATAGAGCTTGGAAAAGGGAATCAGCATCTCGGTCACTCCTGATCTGCTCCCGGCCATCACCGGGGCACAGATCCCCTCCCCCTCCCCTTGTTTGCGGGGTTCAAGCATCCAAGATCCTGTGCACTTGTCGCAGTCGCCATGGGTTCAGCGCCTCCGGCGCTGCCTCTCATCACTGAATCAGGAGAGCCGCCAGCACGGCCTCTGCTGCCGTTGTCGGTATGAACACCCGGGTGCGGAACGAAATTATCTCGGTGAAACAGCCGATGCTCTTCAACCAAGGCAGCTGATCGACAGGGGCGCCAACGATCTCGTAGCGCTGCTCGTTGGCGACCCGCGATGACTTTATGATGGCTTCGAACGGTTGCTTGATAGGTATCGTCCGATGCTCGCCGAGTGCCTTGAGGATCGCTTGCTCCGAGAGTTCGACACTCGAGGTAATGTCGAACTTCTGCAAAAGGTTTGCGACGTCGAGCTCGTGAACGATGCGGCCGAGCCAGCTGCGTCCCTCCTCATCGACGATCCGCCGCACCTCCAGATATTCGATCGGAAGGCTCGACCATATCGGTAGAAGCAGTCCTGTGGCGAGGTAGACCTTTTCGGTTGTCAGCTTCTCGGCCAGCTCAGCAACTTCGGCACACCAGAGTTGCTCGAAGGTCTCCCGAGGACATTCCGCCCACGCAGACTCGGTTAGATCATCAAGGTGATGGTATTCGCGGCGCAGCGGTCGGTGGAGAATGACGCGGCGGATCAGTTCGCCCCGATCGGTCATGAAATGCCGGGACGGCTCAGCCAGCGCCGCCCTGCCGCTCTTGGTATTGTGCATCAGCACGCACCCGTCCGACAGGTCGAGGCGCTGCTTCACCCTTTCCAGCGTGATTGGCCGGGTACGCGTCCTGAGCGCGAGCTGGAGGAGGTGCGAGGTCGCCCCGGTCCGTGCATCCGTTCGCAGCACAATATCTTCGATGACCTCGGCACTTTCGACCTGGATCGTTTCGACGCCTACATCGAGAGAACCGGCCTCACGCGCTGCGGAAACCCGGGCTTCAACGAGCCCGAGAAATTCATCGAAGATTGCGTTCTGCATGCCGATCGGCAGGGCAAGAATCCGATTGAGCCACCGCTGGATAGGGGGAAGGTCTTCTTCGAGCACCCCATCCTGGGAGACGATCGTCAATCCACTGCGGCGCTCGAAGTCGGACAAGGTCACGCTCTTGAGCTTCCCGTCTGCCAGAAGGGCGAACCAGCTGGTGAGCGCGGCCTTGGCATAAGGGCTTTCGAGATTGTCCGCTGGATCGAACAGATTCTGACCACCGGTCTGGCGCTGGCCGCGCGTCAATGCCCCAAGGCTGTCTAGGCGCCGCGCGATCGTGCTGGTAAAACGCAGCTCACCTTTGCAGTTGGTCGTGACCGGCCTGAATAGGGGGGTGTTCGCCTGATGGGTGCGATGGGTGCGGCCGAGGCCCTGGATGGCCCGGTCAGCGCGCCAGCCCGGCTCTAGAAGGAAATGCACCCGGCGCTTCTGGCAGGCTGCGTCGAGGCTGGCATGGTAGGAACGCCCCGTTCCGCCTGCATCGCTGAAGACGAGAATGGGTTTGCGGCCATCCATGAACTGGTCGGTCTCCGACTGGTTCGTTCGGGGGGAACGGGTCTCGAGGCGCTGGCTACCATCGGCCTGAGAAATGAGGCGCTTTGTGCGCCCGGTGACTTCTGCGACCTTATCCGTCCCGTAGTGTTCGATGATCCCGTCGAGGGCTGGCTTGATTGGCGGCATCGCGCAAAGATGCTCGATCAGCTCGGCGCGCCGGGCGATCGCAGCCTGGTTGTGCACGGGGCGGCCGTCCTCGTCGAACATCGGCGTCGAACGGGTAGCACCGGTGTCGTCGGTGTAGAACGTCATCTGCTGGGTGGGAAAAGCGCGCTCGAGGTATTCGATGACCGCATCAAGCGGGCTGAGATCAAGGTCGAGTTCGGCCCGCTCTTCGGGTGAAAGGCTGTCGAGCCTTCGGTCGAGGATGCTTTCGGCGGTCGAGACCAGCTGAACCACGACCACGTCATCCTGGTCCAGGTGCTTATTGATGGCGCTGATCAGAGTCGGGAGCTTCATCGAAAGCAGCAGCTGGTTGAAGAAGCGCTGCTTGGTGCTTTCGAAGCGGCTGCGGGCTGCGGCCTTCGCGCCGCCGTTCAGCGTGCTGCCGTCGATCTCGTCGACCACACCGGTCAGCGCGAGCGCCTCCTCCATGTTCTGGTGAATAATCGCCCAAGCATCCGCATAGGTGTCGTAGACAGCGATCTGCTGGGCCGTCAGGTCGTGCTTGAGGATTTCGTACTCGACCCCGGCAAAGCTCAGCGCCCGTGCCTGGTAAAGCCCAAGGGCCTTAAGGTCGCGCGACACCAGCTCCATCGCAGCGATGCCACCTGCCCTGATCTGGCTGATGAAATCCTCGCGGTTGGCAAACGCCGTTCCTGGTCCCCAAAGGCCGAGCCGAACCGCATAGGCGAGATTGTTGACTTCAGAGGCCCCGGTCGCCGAGGCATAGAGCACGCGGGCCTTGGGCAGATGGTTCTGGAGCATGACGCCGGCGATGCCCTGCTGGGAACCTGATTTGCTCCCGCGGGCGCCCTCGCCTCCTGCCACCCCGCCCATTTCGTGGCTCTCATCAAAGGCGATGACACCTTCGAAATCCGCCCCGGCCCAGTCCAGCAATTGCTTCAGGCGGGTCGCATCCTGCCTCTGACTGCGCAGTGTGGGATAGGTTACGAAGAGGATCCCCTCGCGGAACGGCACTGGCTGATCGATTTTCCAGCTGGAGAGCGGTTGAATGTCGGCAGGCATCCCGCCGATCGCGCTCCAATCCCGGCGCGCATCTTCGAGCAGGCTCTCGTTCTTGGATACCCAGATCGCCTTGCGGCGTCCGGCTAGCCAATTGTCTAGAATGCAGACGGCAATCTGCCGGCCTTTGCCCGCGCCAGTGCCATCACCGAGGAAGTAGCCCTTGCGGTAGCTGTGTCCGTCTTCGGCCAGAGTGAGAGCGACACCTTCGTCGGCCGGGACGAACAGGCCGGGCAGATACTGCTGCCAGGCATTGCCGGCATAGATCACCGTCTCGAGCTGCGCTTCCGAAAGCAGGCTTTCTTTGAGGATGCGGTCCTGCAGGCTGGGGCAATACTCCGGCACCGGCGCCGGTATGGAGCCCATGGCCACACTTTCCACCAGCGGGGTCGGGTGCGCCTTTGCACCATCGATGTCGATCCGGCTCGGGCGGTAAGGCAGATAGACACCGGCCTGCTCGCCCAGAGGGCGCGGTGTTGCCAGGCTGCGAAAAACAAGCGGCGATATCGATGGCGCTTCGATTACGCGCGGCTTAGCCGCAGGCGACTTTGCACTTGTGCGCATCGCCTTGAAAAGCGTGCCGGGCTTGGTCTGCTGCCGTGCGGAAATTGCTGAAGGGTCGCAAGCTGCCCGCTTTACGACTGTGACTGCCTCGGCAATCTCGACGACAGTCGATCGGGCAAGAATGGCAGGACGGATGTTCCCGGGAACCTTGTCGATCACATAGAGGCGAACCGGCACGCTGGTCCCTTGCTTGTGGTAGCATCTGGCAAGGCGGCAAGCTGCATGCACGGTGCAATTCTCGAACGTCTGGTCATAGATCTTCGAAAGCCTGGCACTGGTGGTGAACCAGTCCGGCATGATAGCGACAAGTCTGCCGCCAGGAGCCAATCGACCGAGCGCGGCGCGCAGATGGCGGACAGCAGCGAATTGATCGACGCCCCTTCCCTCCGATCGGGAGAACGGGGGGTTCATGAGAATCAGGCTGGGGCGCAGCGAAGGATCCAGCGCGGAAGCTAGCATCGCACCGTCGATCCCGGTAAGCTTGGCATGTTTGAACAGCAGAGCGAGTTTCTCACGGCGTTTGGGATCAAGCTCATTGAGGTGTAGCTGTCTGACTGTCGTTAGGCTGGCCACGAGCGCACCATGTCCCGCACTCGGCTCCAGCACGATGTCGTCTGGCCGGGGCTGCGCAAGGACAGTCGCGAGTGCCGCAAGATCGGCGGGCGTGGAGAACTGTTGAAACCGGATCTGGTCTTCGCTCCTAACCGTATGGGTTGGCAGTTGCTCAACCAGAAGGCTCAGGGCGGTGATGTCGTCTAGGCGCACCGGACGGGATAAGCCTAGCAGGTGGCGGGTCACCCCTGCTTCGAAGAGGTCATACGCATCGCGCTGTGCCCAGCGGCCCTCAGCCGAGCTTCCTCCATGGAGGCGCTTCATTGCGTCGAAGAGCGTCATCTTCGTAAGCGATCCACAGGCGATCTCGAGCGCGACTTCGTCGATGACCTGATCAAGGCGGGTGTCGAACGGGGTGAAAAGATCGGTCATGCGCTGCTCCTGATGCTGATGCGCACCACAGCCTCCCCCTCCCCTTCCGGTCCGGCAGCGCGAAGCCTGGAATTGCGCTAAGGGCGCAGACCAAGGTTCAGCTTGGAAAAGCGGCCGAGACCTCAGCCTTACGGCAAGAGAGACTCGTAGGCCAAATATGGCCGTTAATTTGACCACAGGAAGCATATAGGCCATATGTGGCCCATGTTTTTGACCCTTCAGGATCAGCTCACGGGCCTCGGCAAACGGATCAAGGCTCGCCGCCTGGCCCTTGACCTCACCCAGCAAGCGGCAGCTGCCAAAGCAGGCGTGGCCCACAGAACATGGCGGCGGATGGAGACCGAAGGCAGGGCGTCCATCGAAGACCTTGTTCGCGCTGCCATTGCACTGCGCTGCGATGAGGGCATTGCCGCGCTGTTTCCGCAAGTTCCGGCGACCAGCATGGATGAACTGCTTGCACAGCAGCGTCAGGCAGCCAAGCGGCAGCGCCAGCGTGCCAGCGGGCGCTCAAGCGGAATTGGGTCATGAAGCTGGCTCCGGGAACGCCTTTGGCGGTTGGACTGCTGACCAACGAGACTGCAGCGCCGCGTTCGGTCGGCAGGCTGGCGATGGCCAGCGGATTGGCTCAGCTCGAATGGTCGGCAGAGATCATCGCTGCGCGCCTTCCGATATCTCCGCTTCACTATCCGGCTGAGCCCGGCCTGCACCCTGCCCGCAGCCGAATGTTCGAAGGCCTTCACGGTTTCCTTTCAGACTGCCTGCCCGACGCCTGGGGCATGCTGCTTTTGAAACGGCGGCTTCAAAGGATGGGTCACCCGTTCGAAGACCTTAATGCGGTCGACCGGCTCGCCCTTGTGGGCACGAATGGTCGGGGAGCCCTCGTCTTCCAGCCCGAGACGCTTGGGTTCGAGGCTTCAGGCACCATCGACCTGGATGCTCTGGCCGATGAATCGCGCCAGGTTCTGCTCGGCGAGGAAACAGAGCTCGAAGCGCTGCTGGCACGCCTGGGCGGCGGCTCGGGCGGAGCGCGGCCGAAAGTTCACGTGGCGATCGACGCGGACGGCAAGCTGTCCGCCGGAGACGAGCTCGCTGCCGCGGGAACTAAGAACGCGGGTGCGGAATGGATCGTCAAGTTTGCAGCGACCAATGACCCTGCCGATATCGGGCCATTGGAGGAGGCCTACGCCCGGATGGCACGCGCCGCAGGGATTGTTATGGCAGAGACGCGATTGATCCCGTCGGCGAACGGTCCGGGTCATTTCGCGACAAGGCGCTTCGATCGACCGGCACCGGGCAAGCGGCTACATATGGTCAGCCTCGGCGGAGCGCTTGAAGCGTCGCCGCATATGCCCAGCGTCGACTACGACGGGTTCCTGAAGGCGACCTTGGCCATCACTCACAGCATGGCAGACGTCGAGCAGGCCTTCCGGCGAATGGTCTTCAATGTGCTCGCGCGAAACCGGGATGATCATGTACGCCAGCATGCTTATCTGATGGACGACCAAGGGAACTGGCGGCTTGCACCGGCCTTTGACCTCACCTTCTCGAATGGCCCGGGCGGCGAGCATTACATGGCCGTCTTGGGCGAAGGGCGCACCATCACCCGTGAGCATGTCGAGAAGCTCGCAAAGGTCCATGGGGTTTCGCCGAAGCGTACGGCTTCGATCGTAGACGAAGTTCGTGCAGCGCTTTCCAACTGGGCGTCGTATGCGCGTGACGCGGGGGTAGGGGTCTCTATGGCTCCTGTGTCAGAGGGTTTAGGTTTGGTGGCGCAAGAGTTTGGCTGAGGGTGGCTTGGCTAACCGGAAGCCGACAGTGCCCCGCTGAGGCAGGTTCCGACCAGAGCCGGACGAAACCATTAGCGCCGACTAAGGTCCGGTTCTCGCCATATCCGACACCCAGCGTTCGCCCGATGCGTTATGTCCGATGGGGGTATCTTGGCCAAGAAAGCGCGAGGTTGATCGTTACCCGAGGAGACATCCACGACTTCATAGAGATGTGATGCCTGAACAGCGTTGAACTGCGTAAAGCCGTGGTAGGGCAACCTGCCATCGGCTTTACACAAGTTTGCTAATGCGAATGATTATCATTGACAAGTCATAAGGCTTCCCTCTAGCGCTCGCCCCTATATGCGGACGAGCACAGTCAGAGCCTGGGATTGGGTCCATCGGTGGAGCAGCCTCGTCTGCACGCTGTTCCTGTTCATGCTGTGCATCAGCGGCCTGCCCCTGATCTTCCATGAAGAGATCGATGCGCTGAGCGGCGAGCACGCGCCCGTCGGAGCAGCTTCGGCCCGGTCCGGCCAGCCTCTCGATCGTATCGTCACTGCGGCAATGGCCGATTATCGGCGCACCGCAGGGCGTTTCGGTGTGCCGCTGTTCATCGGCTTCAGCCAGAAAGACCCGCGCATCACCGTCACGCTCGGCCCCCGGGCCGATGCAAGTGCGGCCGAGATGCGGCTGTTTACGTATGATCGCACCAGCGGCGACCACCTTGGCGAACAGCGGCAGGACGGGATCATGGCGCTGATCCTCAGGTTGCATGTGGACCTGTTTGCCGGCTTGCCTGGGATGCTGCTGCTCGGTGTAATGGGCCTGCTTTTCGTGCTCGCGATCGTATCGGGCCTCGTGCTCTACGCGCCGTTCATGCGCCTCCTCCCGTTCGGTACCTTGCGGCGCGGGCGTAACCGCCGGGTCGGCCTGCTCGACGAACACAATCTGCTGGGCGCCGTGACGATGGGATGGGCGCTGGTTATCGGACTCACCGGTGCGATCAATGCCTTTGCCGATCCGCTTATCGCGATGTGGCGGCAGGGCGAGCTTGCCGCGATGGTCGCCGCCTCGGGCCATGCGCCAGCAACAGATGCCGCGCACCGCGCCTCGCTCGATCAGGCCATGGCCGCCGCACAGGCTGCGCAGGCGGGCCTGTCGCCCCAATTCATCGGTTTTCCGGGCGGGGCGTGGAGCAGCAACCACCACTATGCCGTTTTCTTCCAAGGCGACACACCGCTGACCAGCCACCTCCTGACTCCGGCACTGGTCGACGTCGCAACGGGTAAGGTGGACGCGATCCGGCCGATGCCGGTTTCAATGCAGGCGCTGATGCTCTCGCGTCCGCTCCATTTCGGCGACTATGCCGGGCTTTCGCTCAAGATCGTGTGGGCTTTGCTCGATCTGGCGACGATCCGCGTGCTGTGGTCGGGGCTTGTCCTGTGGTGGGGCAAGCGCCGCCGCCCTGCTGCGCGGGGCGCTGCGGCTCTGCTCTCACAGAGCGCCCGCGCATGAGCCGGCTGCCTGCCCGCCGCCCCATGGCCATCCTCGCCGCGCCGCTCGGAATCGCATCGCTGGTCGTTGCCGGCCTGATCGCCGGCCTCACCGGTTCGGGCTGGCGTGATGCCTTTTGCACCGGTGCGCTCGCCGTGCCGCTCTTCGTCTTCCTGTTTCACTTCCTGCGGCGGTCCCGGCCCAGTGCCGGATCCGATTGCCGCCCCAACCAGAAAGCCAGACCGTGAAGCCTTCCTTCCTGCTCGCCACGAGCATGTTCGCCCTGCCGCTGGCCGCGCTGCCGACCGCCGCCAATGCCGATGCCGCGCCCGACACTCCGGCACAGGGCGAGATCGTGGTCACGGCTCAGCGCACCAATGCGACTGCCGTCAGCGGCGAGGGCGATCTGGGCGCACTCGGCAACAAGCGGGCAGAGGACGTGCCGTTCACGGTACGCAGCTACAACGAGGCGCTGATCCTCAACCAGCAGCCGCAGACGCTGGGGCAGGTGCTCGAAAACGATCCGACCGTGCGCACGAGCTACGGCTTCGGCAATGCCTCTGAGCAGTTCGTCATCCGCGGCTTTGCTCTCTACGGTGACGATGTCGGGCTGAACGGCCTTTACGGCATTGCGCCGCGCCAGCTGATCGCGCCCGAACTTTTCGAAAGCGTGCAAGTGCTGAACGGAGCCTCGGCCTTTCTCAACGGCGCAGCGCCAGGCGGATCGTCGGTGGGCGGCAGTGTCAATCTGCAGCTGAAGCGGGCCAGGAACACCCCGCTCAACCGCGTCACCCTCGGATATACCTCGGGCAGCCATTTCGGCGGTAGCGCGGACGTCTCGCGCCGCTTCGGCAAGGGCGGCGCGTTCGGCCTGCGGGTCAACGGGGCCTTCCGCAGCGGCGACGTGGCGATTGACGGCGAGTTCCGCCGCACCGCGACCCTCGGCGCGGCGTTCGATTGGCGCGATGACAACACCCGGCTTTTCGTCGATCTCGGGTACCAGCGGGTCGAAGTGAAGGGCCTGCGCCCCAAGGTCACCATCGGCACGCCGACAATCCCGGCGGTGCCTGGGGCCAGCGCCAACTATGCCCAGCCCTGGACCTACACCACCTTGCGCGATCTGTTCGGCGCGATCCGTCTGGAGCAGGATCTGGGCACCAATGCCCAGCTCTATGTAACCGCCGGCGCGCGCGATGGCAGCGAGCAGGGCATCTACGGCGGGATCACCGTGCTCAACGCAGCCACAGGCGCTGCAAACGGCAACGCGCTCTATGTGCCGCGCACCGACAACAACGAAGCGCTGGAGGCCGGCCTGCGCGTTAAGTTGGGTAAGGCCGTCACGCAGGAGTTCAATATCGGCGGCAGCGCGGTGTGGCAGGTCAATCGCAACGCCTTCGATTTCCTTTATGGCCCGGGCTTTGCCGGGTTCGCGACGAACATCTACGACACGCCTGTCGCCGCTATTCCGGCTTCGGCCTTCGTCGGCGGGAACCTCAAGAACCCGTTCCCGATCAGCCGCACCCGGCTGCTCTCGACGTTTGCTTCGGACACGCTCGGCCTGTGGGGAGACCGGGTGCTGATCACCGGTGGCGTCCGCCTGCAGGAGATCCGTGTCAAAAGCTACAACTACTACAACGGCGGCCGGCTTGATGGCACCTACGGCAAGTCCGCACTCACCCCCATCGTCGGCCTTGTTGTGAAACCTGTGTCTGGCCTGTCGCTGTTCGCCAACCGGATCGAGGCGCTGCAGCAAGGGCCGACCGCGCCGATCGACGCCACCGTGATCAACTCGGGCGCCGTGTTCGGCCCGATCAAGTCCACGCAGTACGAAGTTGGCGGCAAGCTCAGCGCGGGCGGCTTCAACATCGGCCTCTCGCTGTTCAGGATCGATTTGCCGGTCGGCTATTCGGTCGACGCCGGCGGCGGAAAGAAGCGCTTCGGCCTGTTCGGCGAGCAGCGCAACGAAGGCATCGAACTGACAGTGAACGCCGAGCCGGTGAAGGGCCTGCGCCTGATCGGCGGCGGATCGGTCGTTGATGCGCGCCTGCGCAAGACAAGCGGCGGCGTGAACCAGGGCAACCGCGCCGTTGGAGTGCCTGAATGGACCGCCAATGCCGGCGCGGAGTGGGACATTGCCACAACCGGCCTCACTCTCACAGGCCGCGTGGTCCACACCGGCAAGCAGGCGGTGAACGTGGCGAACACGCTCGAGATCCCGGAATGGACGCGCTTCGATCTGGGCGCGCGCTATGTGCTGGTGGCCGCTGGCAAGCCGCTCACGCTGCGCTTCGGCGTCGATAACGTGGCCAACAAGCGCTACTGGGCCTCGGCCTTCGATGTCTTTTCGGCGGCGCTGCTGCAGGGCCAACCCCGCACCTTCAAGGCGAGCGCCTCGATCGATTTCTGATGTTGCAACAACAGCGAAATCATTGATCCGGCCTGCCGGTCAGCGAACTTTTGCGGTGCTCATTGGTCCCTTGGAACAAGCTGATGTGTGAGACGCGGCGGCTTAGCCGGTCGCTGGTTTCGGCGTGGGCTCTCACCGGATCAAGCCATCCCGCTCCAGTCTGCCAACTATCCTGCCCGTCAGCGGCATGGTTGGAGTGGATCGGGCCCACCGTCGCCCCATCGGCCGGTCCCGCCGAAAGCCGTCATCGCATTGGATAGCTATGAATGGCAGGAATGTCCCAGCTTTCGTCATTCGCCGATGCTACTGCCCCGACGGTTCATCCGTTCGTTGAAGTCCGCCCAGTCGATGCCCCAGCTTGGAGACCTTCGCAAAATTCGGAGGCCTGGTCTGGCGTAGGTCTTGCTCGCTTGATGCGCAGCATTCTGTCCAGGTGCATCGTTGTCCTCGGCAATGATTAGCGTATGGATCCCCTTCGGAAGATGGAGGAGTGGCAAGCGAGCAGCGCCCATGGCCGCCCAGCAGGTCACGCCGGTCAGACTTGTGAAGGCGGCCGCGTCTTCGAAGCCTTCCGCAATTGCCAACACCCCATCAGACAATGTTGGTTGCCATGCCCCCTGCCCGCAGCTCCCCAGCAAGAACTTGCCGCGATGTCGGCCTGATCTAGGGTCCAGGATGATCCTTTGAACCGCCACAAGCCGGCCTAGGTCACGCACGGCCACAAGCAAGGCTTGATGAAACGCAGTGTCTGGCTTTCGGCCAAGAGGGCACCGCGGATGGAACCGGATGTCGGGAAGGTCCGGGAGCAGACATCTGCCAACGAGATAGCGCTCTCCCAGCGTTCCATGAACGTCGATCGCATCATCCCACAGGCGCTGAGCCTGTCGCCTAGAGTCTGCATTTTGAGCTGGACGGGGTTCGATGCCTTGAACTCTATCTGCACTCCGCAAGGCACGTATGATGTCCCTTGGATTGCAGCCGGCAAAGCAATGCACGAGGACCCCTGATAATCCTTGGCGGATCGATAATGAGGGCGTTTTATCGTCATGGGCAGGGCATCGGCACATGGCGTAGGAGCCGTGCCATGTGCCGCGCAGAGCTGTGACAAGGTTGATCGTGTCTTGAGTTGGTCGGAGTGCTGTTAGGGTCATAAGCTTCACTCGCCACTCCCCCCTTCCCTCCCTTGCAGATGCGCGTGCAAGGCGGTCATTCGACCTCTTGGTAACCTACTCCTATTCGCTTGAGGGCGCTCTTGCGTCTTTCACGGACCTGCCGGGCGATGATTTCGGCTTGTGCACTGTCAGGACAACTCAGGGTTACCCCCTGCCCTTTTGAGCCGATCCTCCCCCAGCGACGTTCAACCGTCGTCCAACCGAACAGATCGGTTTCGATCCAGAGATGGTAGGCACGGGCAACATTGCGTGATGGGTCGATGGCCTGCCAATGCCAAGACTGACTGATGGGTGTTTTCATGGTGGCTTGGTGACAGGGATATCGGCTGTGGGTCCAACCGGAAATTTGAATCACTTCACTCGCTGTGATTCACGGAAGCGATTGGATGGCAGGCGCTAGCCCTTCTCCCTTAGAAACATCATTATAAAAACGCCGCTGCTTGCAGCGGAAGGATTCTTGATTCTAAGGATTCAGATTCAAGGTCAAATTTTGACCTGAATTCAGCACTCTAAGCCGAACTTCCTGACCAGATGGGGGTGTTAGGCTGACCAGATGGGGGCTGAGCCCTGACCGAGCGGGGGCATTCACCTGACCTGCTGGGGCCATCCTGACCGCTTGGGGGACGGGCCTTCAGCACGCTGCTCAGTGGGCTAACTTCGCCCGCAAAAATCAAAATTGCCCACTAATCAGCGCTCTGTCCATAAACTTGCCGACTCGTGGAATCTCCTAGGATTCGGCCTCCTGTTCACAGACCTTCATTCCTGACCTCTTGGGGGCTCCCGAAGAAATCCCATCCTGACCTGACTTGACGACTGAGGTCAGGTCAGGCAGCAATCAGTCCTTCAAAGAATCAAGCTCTGATCGCACTATGGCATGGCAACTGATGATAGCCCAATAGTAGAAGCTTCCGAGGAGAAGCCAGAAGAAGGTTCCCCCGGACGTGCGATGCGCGTTGCCGCTGCATTGAAGGCAAAGGGTGGCGACGAGTTCGCCAAACCGGGCAACATCATTGAAATCAAATTCGTCAAAGGTGAGTCGCTTAGTCTGACGGCATCGCGGTTATTGGCGCTCATGATCCTGACCGCAGGTGGAGATGCATGGGAAGATCGTCCTCATCGCATCCGCAAAGCCGATATCCGCCGAGGCCACAAAGGTAACGAGCGGATCAGCGACATGCTTCAGGAGCTCCATCGCACTCTGTTTGCTGTGGATGATAAATCTTGGCGCGGAAAAAAGGCTACTCTCCTGTTCTCACTGATCTCGCGGTCTAAAGAGGAGACTGACGAGGAAGGTGGTGAGACGGGTTGGATCGAATGGGAGTTCACGCCCGATGCGCGTAAGCTGATCCAGGCTTCTGAGACCTATGCCGTGCTTAACCGGCAAGCGGTCTTGGGTTTCCGCTCGAATTATGCGCTCAAGCTTTACGAGCTTGGAGCCCTTCGCCTCCATCGCCGCCAAGCAACCTGGCGAGGAGATATGCAGGCACTGCGTGCAGCGCTCGGGATCCCGCCTGATGTCTACACGGACTTCGCTCAGCTTCGACGCAAGGTGCTTGAGAAGGCGAAGTCTGAAATTGACCAGCTCGCTCACTTCCGTGTCGAATGGCGTGAGATCCGGCAGGGACGAACGGTCACTGAACTCGAGTTTCGGTTTGAACCCAAAGGTGCGCCCGAGGTTCTCGAAACCGTAGACGAGCTCGACAGGCACTCGGCGGGACGCCAAGCGAGGCGGACAGGTTCGGTCGAAACAGTAACTGCGGGGCAGGGGGCAATAGCAGCACCGCCCAGCGCGGCGCCTGCGATCAAGCAGTCAGAGTCCACCTTCCCGTCGTCTGGCTCGATCCGCTTCGGGCACGCCGATTTGCTTGAAGTCGCCCGAAAGCATGGCGGTGGATGGGATGTTGATCTTATCGCGAGCGGCTTTCGCGAACACATGGGCAATCGGTTGCAGAAGCTTCGTGGCGCCAAGCTCATCGCTGCTTGGAAGGGCTTTTGTGAGGGCTGGGTAAACCGGCGCGGGCGGCCCTGACGCTCAAGAATTGCACGCGTGCAATTCGCCATGCCCCCACCGAGTCAGGATAGCCTGATCGGGCTCTAGAATCGGCGCGACAATGCGGCCCGACTTTCGAAATTTCCGAATTTCTTGACCGGAAAGCGCAAGTGGGTGTAGCACACCTACAATTGCGAAAGGACGGCATGTGTCTAACGGACTTCAGATCGAAGAAGCCGAGCGTTTAGTCTCGGTTGCAACGCTGGCCAGTCGAACATCGTCGGTGCTTGAAAAGCTGCGCGACTCCGCACGAAGCGCTCGGGCAGATGCGCGCCGCGAGCCTACCTTTACGATCGGGAAGGCGGCCGAGCTCGTCGGGCGGACACCGGCAGCTATCCGTGACGCCGAGAAAGATGGAAGGCTGCCCGAGCCGGCGAGGACAGATAGCAATCGACGCGAGAGGTACACTCTTGCCCAGCTTAACGACATGCGCGGCGTGTTCGGCACCAGGCCGTATCGTGCTCCGACCGATCCGTGCTGCGTGGTTGCGGTTCAGAATTTCAAAGGCGGCGTCGGTAAATCGACGCTGTCTGTTCATCTAGCGCAGTATCTCGCGATCAAGGGCTATCGTGTTGCATTGATCGACTGCGACAGCCAGGCCTCTGCGACGACGCTGTTTGGCTATGTGCCAGATCTCGATCTGACAGAGGACGATACGCTCTACCCATTCCTTCGTGAGGGTGAGCGGTCATCGCTCGACTACGCCCTCCGCAAGACCCATTTCGACGGCCTTGAGCTGGTCCCTGCCAATCTTCGCCTGTTCAATTCCGAGTACGAACTGGCCGCCAGAATGGCGCAGGGGAACGGAGCCTTACTCGACCGCCTCAAGGAAGGGATTGAGAGCATCTCGGATCGGTTCGATGTCATCGTCATGGACCCACCGCCCGCCCTCGGAGCTATCTCTTTGTCCGTGTTGCGAGCTGCGAACGCGTTGGTGGTTCCCGTTCCTCCGACCGTGATGGACTTCTCGTCGACCGCGGCATTCCTCTCAATGCTTGATGAGACGATTGAGCAGCTGGCCGACCGGGGTCTTGCCCCAGAACTGACGTTTCTGCGCTTCGTCGCCTCGAAGGTCGATGAGAACAAGTCGATGCAGAAGGAGCTTCTGCAGTTGATGCGGACGCTGTTTGGCCACGCCATGGTTCGAACGCCGCTCAAGGACTCCGCCGAGATCGATAATGCGACGGCGCGGCTGATGACAGTCTATGAGCTTGATGGACCTGCTACGAGTTCGGCTGTGCGCAATCGCTGCCTCAACTATCTTGATGGCGTGAACTCTGAGATCGAAGTCGACATTCGATCGATGTGGCCGAGCCATCAGAAGCGCCTCCGGCAGGAGGCTTTGGTATGAGCCGCTGGGAAATTGCACGCGTGCAATTCTGCTAATGGGAGGCTTGCATGAGTAGGAAGAACAGCGGTTTTGCGGCCGACTTGGCGGCAGGAATTGATTTGACCGAAGAAGCCGCAGCGCCGCGTCGATCGAGCATCGCGTCGAATGTGCTTACGGGGCGCTCAAACCGTCTAGCCGACCTCGCATCGGGCGCGATTGTTTCGCGCACTCATGAGCTCGTTGACCCTGCAAGATGCCGAATGTGGGCTGGCCATAATCGCGACTACGCGCTCCTCAATGAGGAACGCTGCGCAGACTTGATCGAGAGCATCAAGGCCCAAGGGCGGCAAGAGATCCCGGCTATTGTCCGTCGCCTGTCGGGCGAAGATGGCTATGATTTCGAGGTCATCTGCGGGGCGAGGCGGCACTGGTCGGTCAGCTGGCTGCGGACGCACAACTACCCAGACTTTAAGTTCCTCGTCGACGTGCGCGAGATTGGCGATGAGGAGGCTTTCAGGCTCGCAGATCTCGAGAACCGCGCACGGGACGACCTAACCGATTTCGAGCGCGCGAAGGACTATCTCCGGGCATTGTCGGCCTACTACGAGGGTCGTCAGAAGACGATGGCCGAACGGCTCAAAGTGTCCGAAAGCTGGCTCACACGCTATCTCGATCTGGCCCGCCTGCCCGAGGAGTTGACCAGAGCCTTTGCTAGTCCGCAGGAACTCGGAATTCGTAATGCGATCGCACTCAAAGCGCTCTTGAAGCCCGAGGACAGGAGGGAGAGGGCCTTCCAGGAGGCAGCCCGGCTTGCCGCCGAACGGGAGCGGACCAACCAGTCGCTCTCGGTGCTGGAGGTAATCAAGGCGCTTTCCCTTGCGGTCGATCCCCCCAAGAAGTCAGGATCCCCCAAGAAGTCAGGAAAGGTCGAGACTGTCGCCAATGCTGTCGGCCAGCCTGTGCTTCGGATTGAGGGAGCTGATCGCAAGGGGGTTCGGATCACCTTGTTGAACAAGGGTGGTGCAACGCGGCAGGAAGCCGAAGAGGCTATTCGCGCGGTACTAGATCAGCATTGGCCGGTATCATAGCACTATCGGTCTCGCGCAAGCGCACCATGCCTGCCTCCTGCAACGAGGACACCGATTGCGAAGCGGTTCGCTTTGTCACGCCTAGGGCTCTGGCAAGCTCCGCTCTGGTAAGGGGGCCAAGGCTGACGATCATGCGCCAGGCCTGCGGAGCGGTTGAGGAGGCATACAGCCGACCGGCCAGCTGCTTGTCGGCCAAAGCAACAGCCTCTCGCATCACCCGCAAATCGGTCGCGGCTTTGTCAGTGGCCGTCTGAAGCGCTGAACGGAGAAGGGCGGGCAGGGGTTCTTCGTGGAATTCGCGGAACAGGGCCCGCGGCATGATGCCTGCAAGCGCCAGCGGGGCCGAGCCCAATCCAAAAAGGTGGGGCCTGATGGCCGCAGCCAATGAGGCAGCCCAGGCCGCGCCACGCGGCGCCGAACGAGTGATTGCGAACCCGCCGACCTGGACCATTTCGCTGCCGCCTTCGAAGAAGTCGAATTCCTCGGTTCGCAGTTCCTCAAGCCACTCGAGCAGGGTGCCCTGAGGATCCCTGCTAGGGAGTAGGGCGTCGAGGCGCGCGAGCGCATTGTCTGCGGGGCTGTAGGCCTCGGTGAAGCCTTCGGCTTGGCTCTTGGCTGCCAGCACTAGCTTCGCGGCGTTGGCGAGGGCAGGGGGCGCACGTCGGCCGATCCAGGACAAAAACTGTCGGCGCTCCTCCGAGTACCACGAACGGACCAGTTCGCTCGCGCCCACGCCCGGATTGTGAGCGATTCCCAGATTATCAAAGGGATAGTCGCGAACATGTACGCGCCAAAGGCGCCGCAATGAGGCCATCGCCAGGCACTCGGAAAGCTCCGGCGAGATGAAGGGGAGGGCGCCTTCGATCCGCGCAAGTGTCAGTTGCCAGGGGGAAGGGGAAAATGCCATCAGCCAGAAAGTATATCAATGGGCTAAAAAGTATACCCAGCTTGTACGGTTGATTTGCTGTCCGATAAATGCCCTTCACGGACGACGAGCTATTCTATATAAAGCAGGCGAAATTCACTGCGATGTCGCCCCGGCCCGAAGGCAAGGGGGGGCACAGCAGCGGACTTGAATCTTGAGGAGTGTCGCCTTGGACGATGACAGCAGCAAGGCCTTGAGGCATTCAGATGAGGTTGCGCTCGCGCCCTTGGGGAATGCGATCCCGCCGCAGCTCGCGGCTGAGATCGAAGCGGCCCGCTCTTACCGGGCGCGGTCCAAGGCCGCCAACACGGTCCGGGCCTATGAGAGCGACTGGCGGCAGTTCGAAGAATGGTGCTGGACGCGCGATCTTGAGCCTATGCCGGCTATGCCGGAGGCCGTGGCCACATACCTTGCCTCGCTGGCGCAGGCGGGGAGGGCGGACAGCACCATCGGGCGGCACCTTGCAGCCATCGCCTGGCACCACAGGCAGGCAGGGCAGGTCGCACCCCAGCATCGCGATCCGCGTGATGTCATTGGCGACACACTTGCCGGGATCCGGCGCGAGCAGCGCGCACGGCCGACGCGCAAGAAGAGCGCAATTCTGGCGGCCGATCTTGCGCGGATGATTGCAGCTGCTGAAGGCCAAAGTCCGCGGGCTATCCGCGACCGGGCCGTCATGGCACTTGGGCTGGCGGCGGCGTTGCGGCGTTCCGAGTTGGTCGCGCTACAGCTGGCTGACCTCGAGCTGGTGCGGGAAGGCCTCAAGCTGACGATCAGGCACTCGAAAACAGACCAAGAAGGGGAAGGGCAGGTCATCGCGGTGCCGTCGGGAAAGATTCTCAAGCCGGGCGCGCGCCTCAACGAATGGCTCAGCGCAAGGGGAGGGGAGGCTGGTCCTTTGTTCTACCGCACCGACGCACAAGGGATGATGACCAAAGAGCCCATGTCGGATCGCTCGGTTGCCCGCCTGATTCAGCGCTACGCCCAAAAGGTTGGGCTCGATCCTGCCGCAGTCGGTGCGCACTCACTGCGCTCAGGGTTTCTGACCGAGGCGGCCAAGGCCGGAGCCTCGCTGCCCAAGATGCAGGAGGTATCGCGTCAGAAGAAGGTGGAGGTGCTCCTCGGTTATGTTCGCGATGCCGCGTTGTTCAAGAACCACGCCGGTGAGAGCTTTCTATAGGGAATCTAGGCTATGGAATGCTGGCTTGCTCCACGATGGTCCCTGGTTTCAGATACCCTTACGGAGCGTCACATATGGCAGAGGCATTATCGTGCTAGGTCTGCTAGAGCTGGATCGCGAATAATTGATTACACCGCAGGAAAATTTCATTAGATTCCCCAGGTAGTCGATTTTGATCCTGCCGATTGAGTGACTGAAACATAGAAAATGGCCCGCGCTGATCATCTCGTCTCGCTCGTTCGCGCCAGCGTTGCTGGCGACCGTGAGACGCTGCGCGCAGCGGCCGAGGCCATTGCCGCGGACGAACGAGCCAAAAATCACCACATCGTTGCAGATCGCATCGAACGCGCACTAAGCACCGTGCCGGTAACGCCGCCGCCTCTCACGACCTCCCAGCCTCAGGTCGGGCCAGGTCGAGACACGATCATCGAAATCGAAGCGCGGGTTAGATTTGATGATCTGCTCCTTTCGTTGCCAGCGCGCGAGAATGGTCGTCAGCTGATCGAAGAGCACATGCGTGCTGATGTTTTGCGCGCACATGCCTATGAGCCACGGCATCGGATTCTGCTTTCCGGGCCTCCTGGAAACGGGAAGACGTCCTTTGCTGAGGCAATCGCGGAGGCGCTGGGCTTACCATTCTTCGTCGTGCGTTATGATGCTTTGATCGGCAGTTACCTTGGTGAGACCAACGCTCGGCTTCGCAAACTGTTCGATTATGTGCGCACACAGCCGAGCGTCCTATTTTTCGACGAGTTTGATGCTATCGGTAAAGAGCGTGGCGACACCCATGAAACCGGCGAAATCAAGCGCGTGGTCTCGTTCTTGCTCATGCAACTCGATCAATTGCCGCCGTATGTTATAGTTGTTGCGGCTACCAATCATGCAGAGTTGCTTGATCGCGCGGTATGGCGTCGCTTTCAGATGCGGTTAGCTTTTCCACAGCCCGATCGCAAACTGCTTGAGGTGTTTTTGGACAGGGTCATCTCTGGCTGGCCTGAAACTCCGCGCATGACTGTACAGAAGCTCGCGACCCGCCTTGGCGAAGTAAGTTATGCCGAAGCGCTCGACCTGTGCCAGAATGTGAGGCGCAGGCAGATATTGGGTTTGGGGGAGATTGGGATTGATGATGCGCTCGAGACAGAGCTTGAACTATGGAAATCGCGCGTACGGCCCGGGAATGTAGATGGCGAGCGATCCAACCAAGCCCCTGCTGAGGCTGACGCGAGACCAATCAAGACAACGCCCCGCCGGTCAGCAAAAATTTCCCCGGCCACCTGAATCTTTCCCTCGGGATCGCCAGCAAGCCACATTTGCCCCAAACTTCGACCGCCTGGCCCAGGCTTTGGCGCGAGATCCGGGCGGTCTCGAACTGCGTGCCGATCCGGCTGCCCTGGCACCGGAGAGATTGCTCGTCTTCGAAGTCCGTGGCTCGGTGAACAATTTTGCCGCAGCCGTTCAGCGCGTGCCCGGCCTCGAACTGATCGACGAGGAGGAGTTAGGCAGCGACGACGACAAGGAGCCCGTTGCCTACCTCCTTGTTCCGGACGCACGCGCGCTCGCAGAACTGCTCTCTCTTTGGAGGCGCTGGAACGCCGATCAACTGCAATTCGGGGAGACGCCGTGGCGTGGCGTGTTCGAACTGCTTCGCGATCTGCGACCATGGGGGCCTCAGGACAGGGTCCAACGAATCGACGCCAGTTTTCTCGCCGAGGAGATCGAGGAGCGCGGCGAGGACGAGCTTGTCCCGCTGGAGATCGAATTGATCTACCGAGCCTCTGAGGTTCAGGCCCAGGCACGGGAAGATGAAGTGCGCGCGGCAGTGACCGCACGCGGCGGGGATATCATCTCGCGTGCCCGGCTGCCCGACATCGCCTATCATGCCCTGCTTGTGGATTTGCCGGTACGCGCGATCCGGGAGATCATCGATCGGGCGGAAGGCGGCATCGCCAGCCTCGAGCCTGTCATGCACATCCGCCCGCAAAGCCTAGCGACGACGATCGAGATCGAGGACGTCACAGACGCCGGCACCGCTGCTGCGGTCGGCAACCTGCGCGAACCGATCCTGGCCCTGCTCGACGGAGTTCCGGTCGCTGCACATCCGCTGCTCGCCGCTCATCTGGTCGTGGATGATCAATTCGATCTCGAACCCCATGCCCCCGTGGACCAACGCGTCCATGGCACTGCGATGGCGTCGCTCCTCGTGCATGGCGACAGGAACAATCCCGCACCGGCATTGCCGCGGCGCATTCATGTTGTTCCGGTGATGGGTGCTGGGGATCGCTTCCCGGCACGACGGCTTGTCGTCGATATCATCTTTCTCGCCATTAGAGCGATGCGAGAAGGCCCGGATGCAACGGCGCCGGGCGTGCTGATCGTCAATCTCTCGCTTGGCAACGAGCGGCGTCCCTTTCAGTCGTCGCTGTCGGCATGGGCACGGCTGCTGGATCGACTGGCGTACCGATACGGCATTCTGTTTCTGGTGAGTGCTGGTAATGTGAGGGAGACCTTCGGCGTCCCAGCCTTCGCGACCGGCACGGCTTTCGAAGACGCTGACGCCGCCGCTCGCTGTGACGGCACGCTGACCGCGATCGGCAATCTGATGGCTGACCGGCGTATGTTTTCGCCGTCCGAGGCAATCAACGCGGTGACGGTCGGCGCGTCCAACGACGATTGGGTGTCGGCTGCGGACCGCCGCGCCGCCCGCACCATCATCGACCCCTTTCCGGGCATTCGTGCCGCCAACCCGTCGAGCGCTCTCGGCCCTGGATTTGCCCGATCAGTCAAACCCGACATTTTGATGCCGGGAGGTCGCGAGCACCTCCGCCAGATGCGGACCGACGGTCATGTCTTCGTCAGGCCGGCGCCCTCGACGCGCCCCGCTGGCCTCAAAGTGGCTGCGCCTCGTACCGGCGCCTTCGGGGTAGCCGAAGGCTATTCGGGCGGGACCAGCGGCGCGACCGCGCTGGCATCACGCACATGTCATCGGATCCACGACGCACTAGAGGCGGCGTATCCGGATTTTGCGGGCCTGCCCCACATTCAGCGGGCGGCCTTGCTTAAGGCACTGCTTGTCCATCCCGCCCGGTGGCCCGATGACATTGCTGCACGGATCAAAGCGATCATCGGTCCAGTCGGCGGACATCACAGCCACATCAAGGACAATATCAGGCGCTTCCTGGGATTTGGCTATGTTGACGCCGAAGACGCGGTAGCGTGCGCGGAGGACCGCGCGACGTTCTGGGCGGTTGGAGAACTTTCGCGCGACCGTGTCACCACTGTCCGTGTTCCCATACCGGCGGTTATGAGCGGTCAGGCCCGGCCCCACAGCCTCTCGGCGACGCTGGCATGGTTCACACCCGTGCAACCGGGACGCAAGAGCTACCGATCCGTTCGCCTCAAGCTGCTCGATCCAGCAGAAGCCGGCACTTTGGGCGTTTCTCCGCGAAGCCTTCAACCGGACGGCAATCAGACTAATCGCGGCACCATATTCATGCGTTGCTGGGAAGGTGACAAAGCGCCGGTCGTCGGCCCGGATATGACGATTGACCTCGTTGTGCAGCGCGATCCAGATCCGGGCACTCCGATAGATGAAGCTGTACCATTCGGTCTTGCGGTCACGGTCGCCATGCCCGGCATCGTCGGTCTCTACACGCAGGTCGCACAGCGCCTCGGCATCGCGCCGCGTCAGTCGGTCTGAGGCTCGCTTTTTTTCGGGATTTTGCAACTGTGAACGTCAAAAGGAAGCCTGCCAAAGCCGAGCGACCAACATCGAAAATGCGCACGATATTCCGCGAGGTCGCGCGCGACATTGTCGCCCGGGATCGCAAGGCGCGTAAAGGGGGGCGCACGCAAAATACGATTGGCGAGATCGAGCGCGCAATGGTGAAGGCCTATGTCTGCGGACAAGAAGCTCTGTTGAACAAGCGCGAGGGGTTCCGCCCTTCGGTCAATGCTTTGGCCGATTGGCTGGAAATTCCCCCTCGGGCAAGAGAGACGCTGAGCTTCCTGACAATCTGTTTTTCTCACCGCTGGTCGGCGTCACCTCAAGCTTTGTACGCTGAACAACGATTTTCCGGACATAATGTGAACATTGGTGTCAGGCAGCGGCGCGAAGGTACTGGTAGAGGGTTTCGCGGCTGATGCCCATGTCGCGCGCGATGGTCGCCTTGCGTTCACCGGCGGCAACGCGGCGGTGCAGATCGGCAATCATCTCATCCGAGAGCGACCGTTTCCGCCCCCGATAGGCGCCGCGCTGCCGAGCGATCGCAATGCCTTCGCGTTGCCGTTCGCGGATCAGGGCGCGCTCGAACTCAGCAAACGCACCCATGACCGAGAGTATCAGATTGGCCATCGGGGAGTCCTCCCCCCGAGAAGGACAGGCTTTCCTTCTCAAACTCGATCCGGATACCTCGCTTGGTGAGGCCCTGGACCAGCTTGCGCAGGTCATCCAGATTGCGGGCCAACCGATCCATGCTGTGGACGACGACGGTATCGCCTTCGCGGGCGAAAGTGAGCAGAGCCTCAAGCTGGGGGCGGTTGACGTCCTTGCCCGATGCCTTGTCGGTGAAGGTCCGATCGAGCGACTGACCTTCCAATTGGCGATCCACATTCTGATCGAACGTGCTGACCCGGACATAGCCGATCCGTTGCCCCTTCACTGCGCACTCTCTCCATCAAAATGTCAGGTTGAAATCTATGATACGCAACGACATTCGTCAACAAATTCCGTTTAGTACCCTAATCTGACAGAAACCGCGGTAGCGCCCTGACGTCCGGTTAGGCTATAGAGGGCATAGCGTGGGAGGTACGCCAAGCAACGCTAAGGACGAACAATACCGGAACGGCGTGCAAGGGCATCACCTGCGGAGGCCGATGATGCCCAGCTCTTGCCACATCCACGTAAAATCATAGGTAGCCATTGGCTCGCCGACCCCGGATTTTGCTGCGCCATTCTCTATATATTTGAGCCAGTCGGCCACTTTCGCCCGGCCAGCCTTCGTGCGGGCCAGAGCGCGCGGCGTCTTGTTGCCAAGGGCAGGCACCGCTTCATCAAGCGTTTTGGTATATTCGCGTGTCAGCATATCATGAACGATGCGCTCCATTTCGTCCGGCGGGATATCGAGCGGCTCTTCCTGCGGAGCGCGGGCGGCGTCATCAGCCATGAACTGGGCCAGAGTCCGGATTTCGGTCATAGGTGTGCTCACGCAATCACCAAGCCATTCGCCCATTTGCGCAATCGCTTTCTCCGCACGGGCGGCACTATTGACCTCAACGATCAGTTTGCGTCCCGCCAACTCGACATTGGCGAAGACGGGTGTGCCGTCCTCCATGGTCGTCACAAAAGCCTGCCCGCCTTTGGCCGTTCGTGGTTTTCTCTCCTTCGTCACCGGCACCAGCCAGTTCCAGAATGTGTCGCTGGCAGGCTCCAGCCATTGTGCCGCGTTCAGCCTGCGAACCACGCTCTTGCCGATCACGCCCTTGGCCAGGGGGAAGACGATGCGGTGGAACACAAGATCATCGCCATCGGCGTTGACCATATCCGGCATGGTGCCAGGCATGGCTTTGCCCAGACAATCGAGCAGCCACATGTTCGTGAACATCGGGCCTGATGCCCGTAAAATAGCATCCCGGTCGGTCTGGTTTAGTTCGGAGGTGTCCTTTGCATCGTCCGCAAGCCGGCCAAACGCGTCGATCAGTTGTAGGGCGCCATCAGCGCTGAACGGCAACAGCGCGCCCGAGATGCCATGGCGACCGTTCACATCGACAACCCGTGCAGCGATCTTGTCCCAGTTGACGAGGGTCTGTGTCGCGCCGTGTTCGCGGACCGTGACTGGCGCAACATCCCGCAACAGATCACGCAAGGTCATCGACTGACCGGGGACGACCTCGCTAACCTCATAGAGCGACATCATCGTATCCCGCAGCGCGCGCATATAGGGGTCGGTACACAGAACGGACCCAGATATACGCTAAGGTTTTGCCGTGCCTTCGACGGCGCGCATCTGGCGAAGCGGTCTGAGCGCGGTGGATGGCGCATCGGGATCGGTCCAGAGGTAATCGCCGGTGAGATTGATATGCTGCCAACCGAGCGGTGATAGGTGTTGCAGCAGGTCCGGCGGGACCGGCCGGCCGAGGTTGGCGAGATGCATCCGGGCGGCTTGCAGGTAGGTCGTGTTCCACAGGACGATGGCACCGGCGACGAGGTTCAGCGCGCTCGCCCGATGGCTTTGGGCTTGCAGCGCATGATCGCGGATACGGCCGATGCGATGGAAGAAGATGGCGCGTTTCAGGGCATTTTCCGCTTCTCCCTTGTTGAGTTCGCGGGTGGCGCGGCGACGCTGTTCGGGCTGCTCGATCCAGTCGAGCGTGAACAGGGTACGCTCGACGCGACCGATCTCGCGCAACGCCAGTGCCAGGCCGTTGGCGCGTGGATAGGAGCCGAGCCGTTCCAGCATGATCGAGGCGCTGACGACGCCTGTGCGGATCGAGGTTCCCAGTCGCAGCACGTCGTCCCAGTGTGCCTCGATCAGACCTTCGTCGATGCGGCCCGCGACCAGCGGCGCAATATCGGGGCCGGGTTCGATGCCGTTAAACAGGTGCAAACGGCGTGCGGCGATATTCGGGATACGCGGCGCGAACCGGAACCCAAGCAGATGACATAGCGCGAACACATGGTCGGAGACGCCCCCGCCATCGACGTGATGCTCTTCGATGTGCAGATCGGCGCCGTGGTGGAGCAGCCCGTCGAGCACCTGTGCCGCCTCGCTCGCCGAAGCGGAGATAACTGTGGAATGGAACGGCGCGTAGCGATCCGAGACGTGGCTGTAAAAGGAGACAGCCGGCTCTGTCCCCTTGTGCGGATTGACTGCGCCGGTTGCCTGGGCGCGGCGGTCGAGCGGAAAGTTCTGACCGTCTGAGCTGGACGAGGTGCCGGACCCGAACAGCGCGGCCAGCGGCGCGGTGTGTTGGGCGTCGACAAGCCGGGCGAGCGCGCGACCGTAGGTTTCCTCGCGCAGATGCCACGAGGCGAGCCAACCGAGTTGGCGCTGGGTCACGAGATTGCAGGCTTCCGCCATGCGCGTATGGCCCAGATTGGTGGCATCGGCGAGCACCGCCGTGAGGATCGCACGTGGTTCATCCGCGGCACGGCCACTTTGCAGATGCGTGAAGCACTGGCTGAACCCGGTCCATCGATCGACTTCGGCAAGAAGGTCGGTGATGCGGATCGCGGGCAGATGCGCATAGAGCGGCGCAAGGGCGGTATCGGATTCCTCGGGAGTAATCGCCTTCAAGGGCGAAATCCGCAGCCTGCCCAAGCTGAGCTGCACGTCTTCCAGCGCGTCCGTCTCCGCCTTTCGCTCGACCTCGGCCAATCGACGGGCGAGGCGGGCGCGTCGTTCGGCCAGCCAGATATCGGCCGTATCCGGTGCCGGTATCGGCAAGGGGCCGGCCGCGCGCATGTTGGCGAATACGGGGGCAGGAATGAGTTGCTGCTCGACAGCACGATAGCGTCGGCTTCCCTCGACCCACATGTCGCCGGCGCGAAGCCGGTCGCGAAGCTCGACCAGCACGCACAATTCATAGATCCTGCGATCGGGAATGCCGGTGCCGATCGCCCGACGCCAAGCTTGCCGGATGAAGCCGACTGGCGTGCCTGCAGGCAATTTGCGCAGATGACCAAAATGAAGGTCGCGCATGATCGCGACCGCTCGCGCGAGCGCATGGCAGGCTGGCACCGCCCCGAATGTGAACGAGGCGATGAACGAGGGACCGACCTGTCGGAGGACGGGGTAATTGGTCGCGGCGACCGCGACGGGATCGACCGAATCGGGGTGACTACACGAAAGTGACGTATCTGCACGGAAAGGGCGAACGGATAGCGAACGTCACGCGGCAAGTAGGGAGTTGACGGCGCGCAGCGGTCGCAAGGCGTCCGGATCGGGTTGATCTTCAACA
>NZ_FPEH01000030.1 GCF_900117425.1 Novosphingobium sp. NDB2Meth1 | reverse complement strand
ACCTCAACAGCGACGGACGAAGCGACCTGCTGTTCCGCGACGCGGCCGGCACATACGCCTCATGGCTGATCAACGACACCGCCATCATCGGCGGCGGAAACCTCGGCAACCTCGGCGCAGAGTGGATCCTGATCTGACGCCGGGCCTCGACGCGGAGAGAGCTGGCATGGGCGGCTCCTGCCCAGCGTTGCCTCTCTCCGCCGGCTGATCCGTAATGGCCCTTATTCGTCGCGCAGCGGGCGCGGCTTATGCCCGGCGGTGAGCCATGACCGTCCATTTCTCCTGCACGCAATGCGGCAAATGCTGCCACGATCTGCGGCTGACCCTGAGCGCGGAGGAAGCCGCGGTGTGGGCAGGCAACGGGCACACCGTGCAGATCCTGAGCGAAGCGCTGCCGGTGGTGCCGGGGGCCGCGGATGGAGACGATCCGGGCGCCGGACGGTCGTTCGCGGCGGTGAGTGGGGAGATGCCGATCCGCATCGCGGCGACGCTGGTGGCCTATCATGGCGGGGCCTGCCCGCACTTGCTGCCCGACATGCGCTGCGGGAACTATGCAGCGCGGCCGCGGATATGCCGGATCTACCCGCTCGACCGGCTGGCCGGGATGCGGTTTGAAACGCGCGGGAAGGTGTGTCCGCCCGAGGCGTGGGAGGAGCGCCATCCGCCGCTGATCGATGACGCGCGGATCTTCGATCCCGAAGCGGTGGCGGTGCTGGCGCAGCACCGCGAGATCGCGCGGCGGGAAGTGCCGCTGATGGCGGCCTTGTGCCGCAAGCTGGGCATCGGCGCGGCGGCTTTTGCGGGCGAAGGGCTGGCGGTCCACACGCTGGAGCCTGCGGCCTTGCTGGACGCGCTGCACGAACTGGCTTGCGGCTTTGCAGCGCCGGATGGACCGGCCAGGTGGACCATCGTCACCAATCGGGCGGCGACGTTCGCCATGCTGGCCGGGGCGGGCTGCGACGCGGGGATGGTCACGCGGGGAACCGGGTATCTCGGATCGTTCCCCGATGAACCCGGCGATATGTCCGGCTAACGCTGGCGCGCGGGTTCAGCCCCGCGTCTTGAGGCGCAGGGCATCCCAGCTGATGTCGCCGGTCCAGCCGCCATCGACCGGCAAGGCGACGCCATTGATGAAGGCGGCGGCGTCGGAGGCGAGGAAGGTGATCGCCTCGGCCACGTCCCCCGGCATGGCGAAACGGGCTTGCGGCACGCGGTTTTCGATATCGGCGTTGGTGTAGGCGCCCGAGCCCATGTCCTTGACGTCCATCTCGGTCTTGATCCAGCCGGGGCACACGGCGTTGACGCGCACGCCGCGACCGCCCCATTCGCCCGCAAGGGTGCGGGTGAGGCCGACGAGACCGTGCTTGGAGGTGTTGTAGGCGCAGCGGTGGATCACCCCGCCGAGGCCCGCGACCGAGGCGACGTTGACGATGGCGCCTTTGCCGGCACTCAGCATCTGCTTGCCGAAGGCGCGGCAGGTAAGGAAGGGCCCTTGCAGGTTGATCGCCATCATGCGCTGCCACTGATCGAGCGTGGTATCCTCGGCGGGCTGGATCATGCTGATGCCGGCGTTGTTGACGAGAACCTGCGCGCTGCCGAAGTCTGCCGCGATGCGCCCGGCCATGTCCTCCACGAAGGCCTCGCTTGAGATGTCTCCGCTGATGGCGACCGCATGCGGGCCGATGGCGGCGGCCTGCGCGGTCACATCCTGCACATCGGTGAGGACGACGCGGTAGCCGGCGGCGGCGAGGCGGCGGGCGGTGACGAGGCCGAGGCCCTGCGCGGCGCCGGTGACGATTGCGGTGTTCATCGGGTTTCCTTTGGCGAGAAGAAGGCCGGGTATTCGGCGCGCCAGAAATCGCAACTGTATTCGGACCATGCGTCGAAGGGGCGGATCGGCCTGGTGTCGATGTGAATGATGTCGCCCTTGCGGGTGATGGAACCCGGTTCGAAGCGCATGACCTTGCCCAAAGGCCAATCGGCAGCGGGAGCATCGCCACGGATAAAGGCGGCCCAAGTCGTGAGAATGACGCCCGCGAGTGCGCCCGAGGCTGGGCTCAGATCAGGCGCAGACATGGCCGAGGTGTTGGAGAAATTGGGGAACAGCGCGTTGAGCTCGGCAGAATGGACGGCGCCGAGATTGAAGCCGGGTTCGGGGCTGATGGGAATCGAGACGCCGCGTGACGGCGCGGTGCGGTCGGCGTATTCCCACTGAAAGACGGGGGTGTATGCGCCGAGCAGGCGGCCGCTTTCGAGCATCAGGCAATGCGTGATGCCAAGGCCGGGCATGAAGTCGCTCATCAGCGAGCCGAGGGTTTCGGCGGGGTGTTCGCTGGGTTTGAGCGGGTAGCGGGCGAGGACCTTGTCGACCTTGTCGCCGTAGATCGCGCGGACGGCGGCGGGGTAGCTCTCGGCAGTGATCTTGGCGCCGCCCTGCACATCGTAACCGACGTAGAGGCGCATTTCATCCCGGGTGAAGCCGTTGAGGACCGGCAGGTGCAGGAACTGGCCGGTTTGGAGCGCGGCCATCGTGGCGTTCGCCTGCGTGGCGTTGCCGGTGAAGGGGGCGAAGGCGAGAAGTTCGCCCTTGGCGGCGCGGGTGCCGGCAGCGATGAGGGCCTGCGGGTCGATGGCCTTGAGGCAGGCGAAGGCGGTGGCAGCGTCGGGGCAACCCGCTTCCTTAGCGACTTTGGCGGCGAAGACTTCGGCCTGCGGGAGGGTGCGCAGGGGCGTGCCGCAGGCGGCGCTCTGGATGATGGCGCGGTGGAACAGGCCGCGCGTCTGCTCAGGTGCCATGAGGTGCATGCAGACCGAGGCGGCACCAGCGGATTCGCCTGCGAGGGTGATGTTGTCAGGGTCGCCGCCGAAGGCCGCGATGTTGGCTTTGACCCAGCGCATGGCGAGGCGCTGGTCTTCGAGGCCGAGGACATGGCCTGCGCCGGATGTGCCTGCCGGAGGGGCCATGAAGCCGAATACGCCGAGGCGGTAGTTCACGCTCACCACGATGGCGTCCATTCCCCTGGCGAGGCGGTCCAGCCGGTAGAGCGAGGCCGCGCCGCCGACGAAGGCACCGCCGTGTATCCACACGAGGACGGGGCGCTTGGCAGCCTTGGTGGTGGGAAGACTGATGTTGAGCGTCAGGCAGTTTTCCTCGTCGCTGCGTTCCGTCAGGCCGTAGCGTGCGGCCTGCGGGCAGGCGCCGCCGAAGTGCATCGCGGGGCGGACGCCGGTCCACGGCGCGGCGGGCTGCGGCATGGACCAGCGCGCCTCGCCGGAGACGGGGGCGGCATAGGGGATGCCGCGAAATTCGAGGACGCCATTGCGGATGAAGCCTTCGACTTTGCCCGAAGCGGTGGTGATGACTTCGCCTTGCGGCGCAGATTGGGCAGCGGCGGGGGCGGCAAAGAGGAGTGCGAGGAGCAAGGCTAGGGCGCGGATCATCGGCAAGGTCCATTGCGGTTCGCGGCCTTGGTACGCATGAGGGCGCGCCTTGCAAGCCTTCCGGATTCCGCCTGCCGGAGCGCTCTCATTTTTGGGGGGCGCGAATTTGAGGCAGGTCAAAGCCTTCTGGCGGCCTGCTGCTTCATCCTCTGTGGCGGAAGAGGAGAGCAAGCATGGTCGAGACGCTGACGGGCACGAACCGGTCGAAGGGCATCACCTATGACGCGCTGCTGGACATGGACACGCATGCGGTGCCGGAACGGCTGCGCGAGGACTGCCCGATCGCGCCGGGGCCGACGATCGTCGATCCGAGCATCTACTATTCGCGCGATTTCTTCGACCTGGAGGTCGAGCGGCTGTGGAAGCGGGTGTGGCAGATGGCCTGCCACGAGGACGACATTCCGAACGTGGGCGACAGCCATGTCTATGACATCGCACACTTGTCCTACATCGTGGTGCGCACCGGGCCGGACGAGATCAAGGCCTTTCCCAACGCCTGCCTCCACCGCGGCCGTGCGCTGCTGACCGAGGACAGCAAGGGGCTGCACAGCTTCCGCTGCCCGTTCCACGGCTGGAACTGGGGGATCGACGGCGCGCTGAAGGAAGTGCCGTGCCAGTGGGATTTCCCCTCGGTCAGCGCCAAGACACACAGCCTGCCGCCGGTGAGGGTCGGCCGCTGGGGCGGCTGGGTGTTCATCAACCCGGATGACAAGGCGGAAGCCTTCGAGGACTTCCTCGGCGATATCGACCGGCACTTCCAGCCGATCCCGTTCGAGCGGCGCTACAAGGCGGTACATGTCGCGAAGAAGCTGCGCTGCAACTGGAAGGTGGCGCAGGAAGCCTTCATGGAAGCCTACCACGTGGTGGCGACGCACCCGACGCTGCTCGATGTGATGGGCGACGCCAATTCGAAATATGATGTGTTCGGCAATCTTTCCCGGGCTATCTCGCCCAATGGCCTCCTCAGCCCGCACGTGAACCCGATGCTGGTGGCGGAGCCGCTGGAGGGCGCAATGACTTATGCCAAGGTGCGACACGCGTTGTCCGGCAATGTCTATGAGCGGCTCGGCGAAGACCGCGTGAAAGTGACCGCGCGCGACGGGCGGACGGGCATTTTCGATCACCAGGCGCACCATATCGAGGGCGAGCTGGATCACGCCGACGTGCAGCTGTGCGACTGGGTGGGCGGCAAGCTGCCTGCCGGGTGGGAGCTGGAGGAGGACCACACCACGACTGGTCCGGTGCCCGACCGCCGCAAGGCGATGGCGAACGACGCGCGGGAACGCTGGCGGAATGTGCTGGGAGACGAGGTGGACGCAATGTCCGACGCGGAATTCGTCGACACGATCTACTACAACCTCTTCCCCAACATCAGCCCGTGGGGGTGCCTCAATCCGATCTTCTACCGGTTCCGCCCGCTGGGCGACAATCTGGAGGAATGCATCCACGAGACGATGTTCATGATGCCGGTGAAGAAAGGCGAGCAGCGCCCGGCCCCCGCCAAGGTGCACTGGCTGGACTTCGACGACGACTATTGCGACGCGCCGGAGCTGGGCATGCTGGCCAAGGTGTTCAATCAGGACGTGGTCAACCTGCCGCACGTGCAGCGGGGGATGAAGTCGATCAAATCGAAGGAGATCGTCTTTGCCAACTACGGCGAGACGAAGATCAGGCACTTCCACCAGCTGCTGAACGAGCAACTTTCGCGTTGATCCGTGTTGCAGTCCGGTTGAAACAGGGTGCCGCCAAGCAAAAATGACAATTGCAGGCAGGGCTGCCGGAGATCAGTCTCCATGGGAATAGGCCTGCCCCGGGATTCGAGGATAAGACCATGTCACGTGAACAGCTGATCGAAATGACCCGTTCGCTTGTCGCCCACGGCGATGCAGGCACGATGGAACTCGCGGACGAGGTCGTGCGCATCCCCGCCTCGACCTATACCGACGAGGCGCTCTTCGAGCGCGAGAAGAAGCAGATCTTCCGCCGCCTGCCGCTGATGGTCGCGCCTTCGTGCGAGCTGCCCAATCCCGGTGACTACAAGGCGATGGACATTGCCGGCGTGCCGCTGCTGCTGACCCGCCAGCGTGATGGGTCGGTCGGCGCGTACCTGAATATGTGCTCGCACCGCGGCAACCCGGTCGCATCGGGCAGCGGCAATGCCACCCGGTTCACCTGCGGCTATCATGGCTGGACCTTCAAGAACGACGGCGCGCTGATCGGCGTGGCAAGCCCGCAGGATTTTGGCGCGGTGGACAAGGCGGCGCTGTGCCTGACGAAGTTCCCGGTCTATGAAAGCGCGGGGCTGATCTGGGCGACGCTCGATCCCAAGTCCAAGCTTTCGATCGCGGATTACCTGTGCGGTTATGACGGGTTGCTGGAAGCGTTCGGGTTCAAGGATTGGTACCTGTTCAGCCAGCGCACGCTTTCGGGGCCGAACTGGAAGACGGCTTACGACGGCTACCTCGATTTCTACCACCTGCCCGTGCTCCACGCGAACACGTTCGGGGCGGATTTCTACAACCGCGCCAACTACTTCGAGTTCGGGCCGCACCAGCGGCTCTCGACCCCTTCGCGCTATGCAATCAAGGTGCAGTCCGACGACGACGGCCAGATCGACCTAGCCGCGCTTTCCGACGAGCAGATCCCGGACGAGGTGCTGGTGCAGGGCGTGTGGACGATCTTTCCGCATATCTCGATCGCCAGCTTCTACGGCGGCGGCCTGCGCGGCGCGATGATCAGCCAGCTCTTCCCGGGCGACAAGGTGGGCGAGAGCTACACCACCCAGTTCTACGTGATGGAAAAGAAGCCCTCGGACGAGGTGGCGATCAAGGCCGCGCACGAGCAGTTCGACTTCCTCGAGATCGTGGTGCGCGACGAGGACTACAAGACCGGCAAGCGCCAGCACGAGGCGCTGCAGAGCGGGCTGATGAAGGACGTCCTGTTTGGCCGCAACGAGCGCGGGGGGCAGGTGTTCCACACCTGGGCGGCGAAGCTGCTCGAGGCGACCGACGACGAACTGGTCGAGATGTTCGCGCGTGAGGCGCAGCGCGAAGCCGCGGAGTGATCCTGATGATGGCTGCGGCGTGATTGCGCCGCAGCCCCAGCAGGCATAGGCTGGCCTTCCCGGGGCAAGGGAGGGAACATCATGCGTTTGTATCGGGTGCTGGCTTTGGCCTTGCTGGCTGGCGGGGCAGCGACGGCTGCGACGACATTGCACCATGCGCCGCGCTCCGACGCGGCAGCGCTGGCGATGCTCGATCCCTCGCGGCTGGCGGCAGCGGCTTGTGCCGAACGGGCGCGCGCGAACACGCCGATCTTGTTGCGGCGGTTGCAGCAGGCGGCCGCACTGATGGGGCCGGTCGTGCCGGGCAAGTTCCCGCTTTACGGCGGCGTGCCGCGATCCGCACTGGAGCCGGGCGGGATGACGCCGGAGGCGCGGCCGTGGTTCGATCAGGGCCTCGAGATGGCCTACAATTTCAACCATGCCGCGGCGGTCGCCTCGTTCCGCAAGGCGCAGGTGCTCGCGCCCGGATGCGCGCTGTGCTTCTGGGGCGAGGCGCTGGTGCAGGGGCCGAATATCAATGCGCCGATGGAGGCCAAGGCGCTCGCGCCGACGCTGACGGCGCTGGCCAAGGCGCAGGCCCTGGCGCCAGGGATGCCAGCGCTGGATCGGGCGCTCGTGGGGGCGCTGGCTGCGCGCTATTCGGCCGATCCCAAGGCGGACCGGGGCGCGCTAGATGCGGCCTATGCCGATGCCATGCTGAAGCTGGCGGACAGCGTGCCGACCAACGACGAAGTGGCAGTGCTCGCGGCAGAAGCGGCGATGGACACGACCCCCTGGAACTACTGGCAGCCGGGCCGCGCACAGCCGCGGGCGCGGATCGACAAGGCGGTGGCGCTGGTCGAAGGCGTGCTGGCGCGGCATCCGGGGCATCAGGAAGCGGCGCACCTCGCGATTCATCTGATGGAGAACCACGTCGATCCCACGCGCGGGGAGAAGGCGGCGGATGCGCTCGCGCTGAGCGCGATGCCGGAGGCGGGGCACCTCGTCCACATGCCGGGGCACATCTATTACCGCATCGGGCGCTACAAGGACTCGATCCGGGCCAATGTGGCGGCGGCGAAAGCGGACGAGGCCTATCTGGCGCGGGTGCCTGACGATGGCATGTATCGCTACGGCTATTACCCGCACAACGTGCATTTCATCGTGACCTCGGCGCAGCAGGCGGGCGATCTGGGGCTGGCGGTGGCGCAGGCGCGCAAGCTCATGCGGATCATTCCCGAGGACAAGGCGGTCGAACTCGGCTGGATCGAAGCGGTGGTCGCCGCGCCTTCGTTCGCCTTTGCGCAAGGGGGGACGCCGGCGCAGATCTTCGCGCTGCCGAAGCCGACGGCGCGCCTGCCCTATGTGCGGGCGATGTGGCACTATGCGCGGGGCGTGGCGTTCGCTCGGCTGAAGCAGGCGGGGCCGCTGGAGGCCGAGCTGTCGGCGATGGAGCGGCTCACCACCGATCCGGGGATCAAGGCGGTGGAAGGGACGGGCCTGCCCGCGACCGACCTGATCCATCTGGCGCAGCACGTGATGCGCGGGCGGCTGGCCTATGCACGCGGGGACTTTGCGGCGGCAGCGGAGGCCTATCACAAGGCGCAGGCAATCGAGGGAACGCTGCCCTATCAGGAGCCGCCGTTCTGGTACTATCCGGTGGGCCAGTCACTGGGCGCGGCCTTGCTGGCAGCGGGCAAGGCCGAAGAGGCGCGAGACGCTTTCAAGCAGGCGCTATTTGCCGCGCCGGGCAATGGCTGGGCGCTGTGGGGGCTGGCGAAGGCCGAGCGGGCGCTGGGGCATGATCTGGAAGCGCGCGCGGCAGAGGCGGCGTTGGACCGGGCGTGGCTGGGGGATCGGCGGTTGTTGGCGCTGGAGAGGCTGTAGGCCCCGACCCCTCCACCACCCTTTGGGCGGTCCCCCTCCCCGTGCCGGGGAGGTTTTAGCCATCCTTGTAATAATAGCTGTAGCCGTTGATCGCGGGCGCGCCGCCGAGGTGGGCGTAGAGGACGCGGCTGCCTTCGGGGAAGAAGCCCTTGCGGGTGAGGTCGATCATGCCTTGCATGGATTTGCCCTCGTAGACCGGGTCGGTGATCATCGCTTCGGTGCGGGCGGCGAGGCGGATGGCCTCGTTGGTTTCGTCTGAAGGCACGCCATAGGCCGGGTAGGCGTAGTCCGGGTTGATGACGATCTCGTCCTCGCGGATCGTGCGGCCGAGGCCGACGAGCTCCGCCGTGTTGTCGACGATGGAGCGGACTTGCGCGCGCGTCTGTTCGAGTGTGCCGGAAGCGTCGATGCCGATGACGCGGTCGGCGCGGTCCTGCGCGGCGAAGCCGACGATCATGCCGCCCTGGGTCGAGCCGGTGACGACGCACACCACGATGTAATCGAACGTGAAGCCAAGCTCGGCCTCCTGCGCGGCGACTTCTTCCGCGAAGCCGACGTAGCCCAGTGCACCATACTTGTGGACCGAGGCGCCGGCGGGGATCGGATAGGGCTTGCCGCCCGCTGCCTTGACGCTTTCGATGGCGTCTTCCCAGCTCTGGCGGATGCCGATGTCGAAGCCGTCATCGACGAGGCGGCTGTCCGCGCCCATCAGGCGGGTGAGCAGGATGTTGCCGACGCGGTCGTAGACGGCATCGTAGTGCGGCACCCACTTTTCCTGCACGACGACGCATTTCATGCCGAGCTTGGCCGCGGTGGCGGCGACCATGCGGGTGTGGTTGGACTGGACGCCGCCGATGGAGACGAGCGTGTCGGCGCCCGAGGCGATGGCGTCGGGAACGATGTATTCGAGCTTGCGCAGCTTGTTGCCGCCGAAGGCGAGGCCGGAGTTGCAATCATCGCGCTTGGCCCAGATTTCGACCTTGCCGCCAAGCGCTTCGCTCAGGCGCGGAAGGCGCTCGATGGGGGTGGGGCCATAGGTGAGCGGGTAGCGTTCGAACTTGGCGAGGAGAGACATGTGGGCTCCGACATGCGTTTGATTCGGGGGCGAAACTAATGCAAACTGCGTGGAAGGTGCTTGCAATCTTGGGGGTTTGATCGACCATGATCGATACTGAGGGGCTTCCTGTTTCCTTGAATGTTCGATAGATCGGCAAATCATGAAAGATTCTTCCATCGAGCTTGACCGGATCGACCGCAACCTGCTGCGCTTGCTGCAGGCGGACGGGCGGCGGTCCAATGCGGAGCTGGCCGAGGCGGCCAATATCAGCCCGGCGACATGCCATCGGCGCGTGGCGCGGCTGGTCGAGGCGGGCGCGCTCACGGGCTTTCGCGGCGCGGTCGATCCGGGCGTGGTCGGGCTCGGCACGCTGGTGATGGTGGGCGTGGTGCTCGATCGCTCGACACCGGAAAGCTTTGCCGCGTTCGAAGGCGCGGTGGTCGGGATGAAGGAAGTGCTCGATTGCAATCTGGTGGCGGGGGACTTCGACTACCTGCTGAAGATCCGCGTGCGCGACATTGCCGATTTCAACGCGCTGCATGGGCAAAGGCTGCTGACCTTGCCCGGGGTGCGGCAGACGCGGACGTTCTTCGTGATGAAGGAAGTGAAGGAGAATGCGCCGTTGGGGTTTTGAGGGGGGTCGGCGCTATGCGGAGAGCCTCCACCCCCAACCCCCTCCTCTGAAGAGGAGGGGGCTATCTGATTGCACGGGGCATTTGACACGCCCGCCCTGCCGCTTATCCCTATGGCGGGTCAGATAAAGGGGATTTGCGTGGGCGCAGTGGGGATCGCAGAGACTGGTGGCGGGGTTGAGCTGAGCCGGACGCTGTTGCCGCGCCACGTTTCGATGATCGCGATTGGCGGGATCATCGGCGCGGGCCTGTTCGTCGGATCTTCCACCACGATTTCGCTGACCGGGCCGGCAGCGGTGATTTCCTACCTGATCGCGGGGCTGCTGATCTTGCTGGTGATGCGGATGATCGCGGAAATGGCCATCGTGCTGGAAGGCGTGCGGACCTTTCCGGATTTTGCCCGCGCGGGGCTCGGGCATCTGGCCGGGTTCCTGTCGGGCTGGCTCTACTGGTATTTCTGGGTCGTGGTGGTGGCGGTCGAGGCGATTGCCGGGGCCAAGATCATCGGCGGCTGGCTGCCGGGGGTGCCGGAATGGGCCATCGGTGCCGGTCTGACCGCGCTGATGACGGCGGTGAACCTGATGTCCACGCGCAGCTACGGCGAGTTCGAGTTCTGGTTCTCCTCGATCAAGGTCGCCGCGATCCTCGTGTTCAGCCTGATCTGCGCGCTGTGGGTCTTCGGCATCACCGCGCCGCAGGGGTTTTCCATCGGCAACCTGACCGCGCATGGCGGGTTTGCACCGCATGGCTGGGGGCCGGTGCTGGCAGGCGTGGCCTCGACCATCTTCTCTCTCTGCGGTGCGGAGATCGCGACGATTGCGGCGGCGGAATCGCCTGATCCGGCCAAGGTGATCGCGCGGATGACCGTCTCGGTCGCGCTGCGGATCGTGATCTTCTACGTGCTCGCCATCGGCCTCATCGTCGCGGTGGTGCCGTGGACGCAGATCGTGCCGGGGCATTCGCCCTTCGCGACGACGCTGGCCGCGATGCATATCCCCGGCGGCGAGACGATCATGAGCGCGGTGGTGCTGGTGGCCGTGCTCTCGTGCCTCAACAGCGGGCTCTACGTGACAAGCCGGGCGCTGTTCGGTCTTGCGCGCTTCGGCGATGCGCCGGACTGGCTGGTGCATGTCAATGCGCGCGGGGTGCCGGCGCGGGCGATCATTGCCGCGAGCCTGTTCGCTTATGGCGCGCTCGCGGCGCAGTGGCTTTCGCCGGGGACGGTGTTCAGCTTCCTCGTCAATTCCTCGGGCGTGACGATGATCCTGCTCTATGGGCTGGTCGGCATCGCGCAGCTGAAGGAGCGCACCCGGATGGAGCGCGAGGCGCCGGAGCGGCTGACCTTGAAGATGTGGTTCCACCCCTTCGGCACGCTGACCGCGCTGGCGGCGATGCTGGCGGTGCTGGTGTTCATGGGGCTGCAGCCGGATCTTGCCTCACAATTGTGGATGAGCCTGCTGGTGGCGGCCTTGTTTGCAGTCGCGTTCTGGCTACTGCGCACGGGAAAGCGCGCCTGACATGCCGCAGGTGATTACGGCAGAGGAAGCCGCGGCGCTGGTGAAAAGCGGCATGTGGCTCGATTACGGGTTCGGCGCGACGCAGGCGGAAGCCTTCGACAAGGCACTGGCGGCGCGGGTGCACGAGCTGCGCGGCGTGAAAGTGCGCAGCTGTCTGACGACGCGGCCGCGCGCGTTTCAGGAGGCCGATCCCGAAGGCGCACATGTGCTTTCCGCCAGCTGGCACTTCAGCGGATACGACCGGCGCCAGTTCGATGCGGGGCGCTGCACCTATATTCCGCTGAACCTGGGCGAATGGCCCGATCTCTATCGCCGGTTCTGCGAGCGGGTGGATATCGCGGTATTGCAGGTCTGCCCGAAGGATGCGGACGGGTTCTACAACTTCTCGATCTCGGCCTCCTACATGCGCGCGCTGGTCGAGAAGGCGGACGTGGTGATCGTCGAGGTCAATCCCGCGCTACCCTATTGCTTCGGACCGGACAACGCGGTGCACGAGAGCGAAGTGGACTTGGTGATCGAGCTGCCGCCCCTCCCCGCACCCGAACTGCCGAGCGCGGTCTCCAGCGAGGTTGACCTTGCCATCGCGCGGCTGGTGGCGGCGGAAATCAGGGACGGGGATTGCCTGCAGCTGGGCATCGGCGGCCTGCCCAATGCCGTGGGGCGCGCAATTGCGGGTGCCGGGGTGAAGGACCTTGGCGTCCATACCGAGATGATGGTCGAAGGGCTGGTCGAGCTGGTGAAAGCCGGGGTCGCGACCGGGGCGCGCAAGCAGGTCGATGTGGGCAAGGCGGTCTATGCCTTCGCCATCGGGACCGCGGATATCTACGCCGCGCTGGACCGCAACCCGGCCTTCGTCGCGCGGCAGGTGGACTATACGAACCTGCCGAAGTTCGTGGCGCAGAACCACAATGTGGTGGCGGTGAACAGCACCGGGCAGATGGACCTGCAGGGGCAAGCGGCTTCGGAAGCGGACGGCTACCGGCATTTCAGCGGGACCGGCGGACAGCTGGGCTTCGTGCGCGCGGCCTATGAGTCCGAGGGCGGACGCGCGTTCCTGTGCATGCCCTCGACCTACGAGAAGCACGGGCAGCGCAAGAGCCGCGTGGTGGCGGGGCTGGCGCCGGGAACGGTGGTGACGGTGCCGCGCACCGATGTGATGTATGCCGCCACCGAATACGGGATGGTCTGCCTGAAAGGCCTGCCGGTGGCCGAGCGGGCCAAGGCAATGATTTCGATCGCGCACCCCGATTTCCGCGAGGAGCTGGAGCGCGAGGCCTATGAGAAGGGGCTGATCCCGAAGCATTACTTCTGAATCCACGCGGAAGGGAGAGACGCGTGAAGGCAGTTTTGAAATGGGTAGGCCTCATCGTGGTGGGGCTTGCGTTGGGGAGCGGCCTTGCCGTCTGGCAGATCAGGACCGGCGGGCTCGGCAATGATGTGCGGGTGGGGCCGTGGACGACAGGGCGCGACGTGGGCACCGCCGATGCGGACATCAAGACCCGGGCGATTGTCGCGCTGCGGGGCTTGCTGGCACTGCCGGCCAAAGAAGCGCGTTATTTCACCGCCGCGACCGACAGCGCCGGTGCGCCGCTTTCGGGCAAGTGCCGCTATGCGATGACCGGGGGCGACATCGCCGCGCGCTGGTGGAGCGTGACGCTCTATGACCGGGGCGGCTGGCTGATCCCCAATCGGTGGTCTCGCTATTCGATCGGCAGCGCGCGCATTCCGGCAGGCCAAGCGGAGCATTGGACGGTGCAGATCGGCCCGGACGAGCAGCCCGGCCTGTGGATCCCGACCGGCACCGACGGCCCCTTCGAGCTGACGCTCAGGGCCTATCGTCCGCAGGGCGAGATGGCGCGCGATCCATCGCGGATCAGCCTGCCGACGATCACCAAGGGGGAGTGCCGACCATGATCCGCCGCATTGCTCCTCTGGCCGTGGTCGCGGTCGTGGCTCTTGGCAGCTATTATGGAACGCTGGCGGCGGCGCCCTATGGGCTGATGCGGCTGGCCGAAGCCAAACTGACGAAAACCGCGCCGGTGAACCACTTCACCCACACCCCGCCGGTGCGTGCCGAGCGGCAGTTCGTGGTGCGGCCAAGCCCGGACCTGCTCTATTCGGTCTGTCCCTATGATTTGACCGCAGGGCCGCTGGAAGTGACCGCCGTGCTAGTGCCGGGGCGCTACAGCTCGATCAGCGTGTTCGATGCGCGGACCGACAATGCCTACGTGCGCAACGATGAAGAGATGGCCGGCAAGCCGATGCGGGTGGTGCTGGCGCTGGAGGGGCAGGCGGTTCCCGCCGGGGTCGAAACCGTGCGGGTGCGCTATGCGACAGGCATCATCCTGCAGCGCGTGTTGCTGGCCGATCCGTCCGAGGCAGCAGCGGTCGATCCGATCCGCGAGAAGGCGCAGTGCCGAACGCTGGCCGGGTAGAACGGCGCGATCCCCCCGGCCCTCCTCCGGAAGGACCGCGCCCTGCGCCTCACGCCGCCCAGGCAGCGGGCGCAAACGGGTAGTCGGTGTAGCCATCCGCGCCGCCGCCATAGATGCGGGCAGCGTTGAGCGGATTCATCGGCAGGCCTTCCGCGAGGCGGCGCGGAAGATCGGGGTTGGCGATGAACAGGCGGCCAAACGAAGCGGCGTCGATATCGCCCGCGCTCAGCGCATCGCGGACGCGCTCGCCGGTGTAGCTGCCGTTGGCGATGTAGTTGCCGCCGAAGGCCTTGCGCACGATCTGGGGATCGACAATCCGCTGGAACGGATCACCGCGCGGATCGCTGGGTTCGACGCAGTGGAGATAGGCAAGGCGGCGCTTGCCGAGCTGCTCGGCGACATAGGCGAAGAGCGGCGCGGGGTTGCTGTCGCTCATGCCGTTGATGGTGAGCGAGGGCGAGAGGCGGATGCCGACGCGGTCCGCCCCCCAGACGCTGGTGACGGCGTCGGTCACTTCGAGCGTGAGGCGGGCGCGGTTCTCGATGCTGCCGCCGTACTGGTCGGTGCGGTGGTTGGTGCCATCGCGCAGGAACTGGTCGAGCAGGTAGGCGTTGGCGCTGTGGATCTCCACGCCGTCGAAACCGGCCGCCTTGGCGTTGATCGCGGCGCTGCGGTAATCCTCGATGATGCCGGGGATCTCCGCCAGTTCGAGCGCGCGGGGGACGACGAACGCCTGCGGACCTTCATAGGTATGGGCATGGCCCTCGAGACCGATGGCGCTGGGAGCCACGGGCAGCACGCCGCCGGGCTGCAGCGAGGGGTGCGAAAGGCGGCCGACGTGCCAGAGCTGGAGCATCATGCGTCCGCCCGCGGCGTGGACGGCCTTGGTCACCTTGCTCCAGCCTTCGATCTGGCGCTCGCTGTAGATGCCGGGCGCATTGGCATAGCCCTTGCCCTGCGGCGAGATGTGGGTGGCTTCGGAAATGATCAGCCCAGCGGTGGCGCGCTGGCTGTAGTAGATCTGCTGAAGCTCGTGCGGGGCCTCGTCGGCATTGGCGCGAGTGCGCGTGAGCGGGGCCATCACGATGCGATTGGGAGCCAGAATCGCACCATAGCGAATGGGCTGGAACAGGGGATCTTGGGTCATGAACGCAATCCTTTGCTTGATGGTTGGGGACGGGTAACAACGGTAGGCAAACGGAGGAGGCCCATGGCGGCGAGGAGGCCGACCGTGGCGAGCAGGGCTCCGGCGATCTCCATGGCGGCGGGGACCGTGCCGGTGAGCGGGACCGAGATGATCATTGCGGCGACGGGGACGACGGCGGGAAACAGGCTGGCACGGGCGGCGCCGAGCTGGCGGACGGCCATGCCGAACGCGATGAGCGCGACGACGCCCGAGAGGACTCCCTGGACCATGATCTGGGCCATGAGGGTCTGCAGCGGGAGCGCTGCGAGGCGGGTGAAACCACCGCTCAACAGCAGCATCGGCAGCGCGAGCAGCGTGGACAGCAGCGCGACGACGGCGGTTGCGGCGACGGCATCGAGGTTCCAGCGCTTGAACAGGATGGTATAGGCGGACCAGCTGAGGCCGGCACCGAGGAAGAGCAGGTTGCCAAGCCAGACCATGCTGCCGCCGGCGTGGCTCTTGTGGCTTGCGATCACGGCGAGCCCGGCAAGGATCAGCGCGATGCCGATGACTTTGGCGGGCGTGATGCGCTCACGGAGGAGGACCGCAGCCGCCGCCATCGATGCGAGCGTGACGGTGGAGGGCTGGATAACCGCGCCGTTCGACAGCGGGGCGTAGAGATACCCTGCGCTGCTGAGCAGGATAAACGGCGGTCCGGCGAGCAAAGTGAGGGTAAACGCGCGGGGCCAGCCGATCCCGGCCAGGCGGGGAAGATCATGGCGGATCAGCCAGGGGAGCAGGACGAGCGCGGCGGGGCCGAAACGGAGAAGCGCGAAATCCTGCGGGAGTAGCCCGGCGGCAGTGCCCGTCTTGGCGAAGACGAAGTAGATCGCCCAGATGAAGGCCGCGAGCGCGCCTGCGGCAATGCTGGCGGCTAGGCTGGCGACTGGGAGGGAGAGCGAGGGGTGAACCTCGCCATGACCGGTGGAGCAAGGGGACGCAAGTGCGGTCATGACGAGGCTCCTGGTGTGGCCCGCCCGGCGGGAGGGGAGAGAGGACAGGCGGGCCAAGCCGATGGGGTCAGCTTCCGGTTCAGGCCGCTTCGAGGACGCCAAGCGCCGGGGCAGCCGGGAAGTCCACGGGGACCTTGGTCACGGCGTGGAGGTAGTTGGTGATCATCTTGTCACCGATGGTGACGATGACATCGACGAGGTTTTCCTTGGTCCAGCCGGCAGCGAAGAAGCCATCGACGAGGGCTTCATCGGCCTGGCCGCGATTGACGGCGATCGAGCGGGTCAGGCGGGCGAGCGCATCGAGCTTGGCGTCCGAAGCAAGGCTGCCGGCGCGGATTTCGAGGATCTGCGCATCGGAGAAGCCGTTCATCTTGCCCAGCGCAGTGTGGGCGGCGAGGCAGTAGGCGCAGTCGTTGACCTGGCTGACGACGAGGTTGACCACTTCGCGGGCCTTCGCATTGATCGACGACTTGGCCGACTGCAGCGCGAGATAGGTGCCCAGCGCGTTGTTCGAGTGGGCGAGCGTGGCGTAGAGGTTGGGCACGAAGCCCAGCTGGCCCTTGAGAGCATCGAACAGGCCCTGGTTGCCAGCCGAAACGGTATCGCGGGTCGGGACAGTGAAAGCGGTCATCGTCAGGTTCCTTTGATCGGGGCGGCGTCATTGCCGTGACCCCTTGATGGCCCTGCCCGCCGCGTTCCGGCAGATACGCCGTCGCGATTAGCTCTATGCCGGACAGGAATAAATGCGCGCCAAGCGTGTTCTGCGCAGCGGGATGAAGGAATGGAGTTTCCCGGATTGCGGCGGAAAACGCCCGCACCGCGAAAGAACCTAAATCGAATGTTAAGTCCGCTTCGCTAGGCCATCGGGCAGTGGAAGGTTTCCCGCTGGCGGAAACGGAAGGACTTCGATCGCGATGAGCACTGTCCGGTTCGATCCGACGGCCCTGGCCGTGCTGGCCGAGGCTTATCCGGCTGCACCAGTGACGTTCGAGCACAAGCTGGCGGCAGAAGGCCTGCTGACCCGCGCCGCGCTGGCCGAGCTGGCGGAATTCCTGCCGGCGGACAGCGTGGAATACAATCTGGGCGACCTGCCGCTGGGCGTCGATCCGGACAAGGTCGAGCGCCCTGCCCTCTCCGCCGCCGAAGTCATCCGCCAGATCGACCGCGCCGGCTCATGGATGGCCTTGAAGCGCATCGAGCAGCATCCGGATTATGCGAAGCTGGTGGACGAGGTGCTGGGCGAAGTGCGTGACGTCGTCGCCCCGCGCACCGGTGCGATGGAGCGCTGCGAGGCATTCATCTTCGTCTCCTCGCCGCATGCGGTGACCCCGCTGCACTTCGATCCCGAGCACAATCTGCTGCTGCAGATCGAGGGCGAGAAGGTGATGACGATGTTCCCGGTGACCGACGAGGCCATCGCCCCGCCGCGCGTGCACGAGTTGTTTCACCTCGGCGCGCATCATCGCAACCTCGCGTGGCGTGACGAGTTCCAGGCACGCGGCCGGGCGTTTGCGCTCCGGCCCGGACAGGGCCTGCATGTGCCGGTGAAGGCGCCGCACTATGTGCGCAACGGGGCGTTCCCCTCGATCTCGCTGTCGGTGACGTGGCGTTCGGAATGGAGCTGCGCCGAGGCCGATGCGCGCGCGCTCAACCACATCCTGCGCCGCGCCGGACTAGCGCCGCGCAGCCCGCAGCAATATCCGGCGCGCAACCTCGGCAAGTCGCTCGCCTATCGCGCCATCCGCCGCGCGGGCGTGGTTCCGCGTCCCTGAGCGATGGTCAGCCTCTACATCACCATCGACACCGAATACGCAGCGGGTTTCCCGTGGCGCGATGACCGGCGCGAGAACTTTGCGCGCTCGATCGCCGGGCAGGTGGCGGACGGCGAAGCGGGCATCTTCTACCAGATGGCGGTGATGGACCGGCACGGCATCAAGGCCGTGTTCTTCGTCGATCCGCTGCCCGCGCTGGTCTGGGGGGTGGAGGCGATTGCTGACGTGGTCGGCCCGATCGTGGCGCGCGGGCACGACGTGCAGCTTCACGCGCATACCGAGTGGCTGGCGATCGCAGGCGCGAACAATCCGCTGGGCACGGCGACGGGGCTCAACATCCGCGACTTCACGTTCGAGCAGCAGTGCGAGCTGCTGGACTATGCGAAGGGCGTGCTGATCGCTGCCGGGGCGCCCGCGCCGGTGGCATTTCGCGCCGGGAACTACGGCGCCAACGATGACACCTTGCGTGCGCTCGCCGCGCTTGGGCTGGCCTATGACAGCAGCCACACGCCGGGGATCGTCGGTTCGCACAGCCGCATTGCGCTGGGGCCGGAGGACCGCGTGCCGGTCAAGATCCACGGCGTGACCGAAGTGCCCGTTTCCTGCATCGCGGGTCCGCGCGGATCGCGCCGCCATTTCCAGCTGACCGCGCTCACCGACGGCGAGATCGGCGCGGCGCTGCGCCATGCGCGGCGGCAGCCGGAGGTGCCGATGACGCTGGTTTCGCACAGCTTCGAGCTCTTGAGCCGCGACCGATCGCGCAAGAACCAGATCCTCGTCCGCCGGTTCGAGCGGCTTTGCGCATGGCTGGAAAGGGAGCCAGGCGTGACAACCGCGACCTATGCCGACAATCCCCCGCTGGCCCTCCCGGCAAGCACCCACGCCGCGCTGCTGCCGCACAGCCTGCTGCGCACCGGCTGGCGCTATGCCGAACAGGCCGCCGCCAACGCGCTCTACGGTGCCCGATGACCGCTGCTGTCACCATTCCCTTCGTCGTCGGCTCGCGCCGCGTGTTTGCCGCTACGCGCAAGCTTGACACCGCCTCGTTCACGCTGGCCGACCTGCTCGAAGGCAAGGCGGAGCGCCTGCCGGGGATCGAGATCGGCTGCGAGGGCGTACGCGTCCTCTCGGCACCCGAATCGGCGATCCCCCGTATCCGCAAGCAGCTGCCCGGCTACCGGCTCGGCGGCTGGCAGGCCTTTCCGCGCTATTACATCGAAATGGCCGGCAGCTTCGAGGACTACCTCGCGCGCTTCTCCGGCAAGACCCGCTCGACCTTGCGGCGCAAGCGCAAGCGGATTGCCGAGCTGGGCGGCGACCGGCTCGATTTCGAGGAGTTTCGCACCGCAGAGGACATGGATCGCTTCGTGGCGGAGGCGGTGCCCCTCTCGCGCCGGACCTATCAGGCGCGCCTGCTCGATGCCGGACTGCCGGAAGGTGACGCCGCGATCGCCGAAATGCGCGCGCTGGCCCGCCAGGACAGGCTGCGCGCCTATCTGCTGCGGATCGAGGGCAAGGCGGTGAGCTACCTCTACCTGCCGATCGACGGCGAGACCGTGGTCTACGCGCACCTCGGCTATGATCCGGATTTCGCGCAGCTTTCGCCGGGGACGGTGCTGCAGCTCGAGGCGCTGGAGCGGCTGTTTGCGGAAGAACGCTTTCGCTATTTCGATTTCACCGAGGGCGAAGGCGCGCACAAGGCGCTGTTCGCGACGGGATCGGTGCAGGCGTGCTCGTTCTATCTGCTGCGCCCGAGCCTTGCCAACCGGCTGCTGCTGGGCGCACTCGACGGCTTCAACCGCAGCGTGGCGGCGGCGAAGCGGATCGCGGAAAGCAAGGGCGCGATGGCAAGCGTGCGGCGGCTGGTGCGGCGGTGACAGCAGTGGTCAAGGACGGGATCAAGACGGCGATCGGCATGCTGATCACCGACTACCGGTTGAACTGGATCGTAGCTTCGTCGGGTATGCCGGACGCCGCCGGGCCGGACGTGGTGGAAGCGAGGCCCGAGCATTATGGCGCCATCGCGGAGAGCCTGACGCCCAAGGTCAAAGGCGCGCTCAGCTATGCGAGGCAGGGTCTGCCCGGTATGGTCCTGCTGCAGGACGGCCGCCCCGCCTCGGTCGCCCATTTCGCGCGCGCCGCGCAGTATGGCCGCGATGCGACCTGGCCGCTGAGGGCCAACGAAGTCGCGCTGATGGACATCGCCACCGAACAATCCGAACGCGGCCGGGGCCTTGCCGTTGCCCTCATCCGCGGGGCGACGCGCCGCTACCTCGAAGCGGGCGCGGACCGGGTCGTGGCCTTCATCTGGTGGACCAACACCCCCTCGGTACGCGCCTTCCGGAAAGCCGGCTGGCGCCGCATCGGCTTCACCGCGGAATGGCAATGGCGCGGCCGTTGGTTCGCGCTGCGCATCCCGCTGCGGTGAGCAATGGTGAGCCCTGCTGGGTTCGAACCAGCGACCTACTGATTAAAAGTTAGCCGGTGTAGTCACGGCGTTCTGCGACGAATCGCGTGGATAAGCAAGCCTTCTTCTTTCGTTCTCTTCCCGCTGTTCCCTTGCTGTTCACGGCAATTCCCGCTAGCGTGCTTACTGGAAAGGGTTCTGGTAAGCACGGATGGCAAAGGGCAGGATCAACAAGACCAACGTCGACAGTCTCCTGCCGGGTGCGGCGGAGGTTCTGCTTTGGGACGACAAGATTGCGGGCTTCGGCTGCAAGGTCATGCCGACCGGGGCGAAGTCGTATTTGTTCCAGTACCGGCTTGGTGGTCGTGCTGGCCGGACACGCCGCGTCACTATCGGCAAGCATGGCAGTCTCACACCTGATGCTGCCCGGAAGGAAGCCGAGCGGCTTGCAGTGCTGGTGTCGCAGGGCATCGATCCGCAGCAGTTGAAACAGGACAACGCGCGCAAGGCAGTTGATCTGGCATTCAAGGGCTATGCGCAGACCTTCGTGGATGATTGCCTCAAGGTCCGGTGGAAGCGCTCGCACAAGGACGGGGACGCGCTCCTGCGGCTCTATGCTATCCCGGTTCTGGGCAACAAGCCGCTGCACGAGATCAACCGCGCTGACATCCGTGCGGTACTGGCGAAGGCAAAGGGCAAGGTCGCGACCAGCCGCAATCTGTTTGCCGTCCTGCGCCGATTGTTCCGGTGGGCGGTGAGCCAGGGCGATCTTGATGTGTCGCCCATTATGGGGATGGAACCCCCTCCCCTGCCGGTGAAGCGTGACCGCGTGCTGAGCGATGAGGAATTGACGCTGGCGTGGAAGGGGTCGGACCTGCTCGGCTATCCCTTCGGGCCGTTCGTGCGGCTGCTCATCCTGACCGGGCAGCGCCTTGAGGAAGTGTCCGGCCTCGAATGGCATGAACTGGACAAGGACAAGTCTCTGTGGAGCCTGCCAGCGGATCGGGCCAAGAACGGCAACGCTACCCTCGTGCCGCTGTCACCGCTGGCCGTGGCGGAATTGAACGCACTGGCGAGGCGGACGAAACGCAAGGACGGTTGGCCGCGCAAGGGCTTCGTGTTCAGCACGACGGGCGAAACCTCGATCAGCGGGCACTCTCGGGCCAAGCGCCGCCTTGACCGGGAGATGGAGAAGCTCAAGCCGAAGGATGCGCCTGCGATTCCGCTCTGGCGGTATCACGATCTGCGCCGGACGCTTGCAACCGGGATGCAGCGGCTTGGGGTGCGGTTCGAAGTGACCGAAGCCATTATGAACCATGTGAGCGGGGCGAAGTCCGGCGTTGCTGGCGTCTATCAGCTTCACGACTGGGGGCCGGAAAAGAAGGCTGCGCTCAAGGCTTGGTCTGGTCACGTTGAGGGCCTGCTGACGGAGAAGGATACATCGAACGTGGTTGCGCTGGCGGAGAAGCGGGCGTGATCGCATGGGGCGGCTAGGTTAGCTCCCGAACGGGCCGACTACCGCACGGCCCTGCCGCCCCTTTCATTTGCGGCGCCTGCGGAGGCGAAATTGAACGATGCAATGGATGGGGGCAGCGACGCTCTCGACGTGAACAGCATCCCCGACGAGTTGCTCGGGCAAGAAGTGGGGCGGTACATGTCTTTGCTAGATCAGGCATTAGTTGACGCCCGTCCAGACGCACTGGTTGCTGGGCATATTGTTGCGCTGGTGACGGCAATGAACGTCCTGAAGCGCCTTCCCGGCTTCAATTCCAAAATGGTCGCACTTCAAGACCTGCTTGTTCGCCTCGATAAACTGAGAGCCGGACAAAAGAAGCCAATGATGAACTTGGTCAACTCGGTAAAGACACCCGGTAGACCATCTGCGAGTCGTACCGATCATGCCGAGGAGGTCCGCGCGGTATCTGTGGTGCAGGCTCTGATCGATCGTGGTTGGGACCAAAAGGACGCAGTGAAGCTGGTCGCGAATACGATGGCAAAGCTCGGACGTAAGGGGCAACGCGGCCAACCCATCACTGGTCGTGTCCCACGGGGTGGTGTAGGAACCGTCGATCCGCAGTAGGATCAGGTTCGGGTCAGGCAGCCAGAGCTGGCAGGCTGACAATGGGGTTATGGCTCACCGAGCCGAGGGTTTCCAGCGTCA
>NZ_FPEH01000031.1 GCF_900117425.1 Novosphingobium sp. NDB2Meth1 | reverse complement strand
CATATCGGCGCCCGTAGGGCGGCACCACATAAAAGGGGCAGGAAAGCCTGCGAATAGCATCTGCTGGCATCGTACCGGATTTGTTCGCCCTTAGCGTGCAGATACGTCACTTTCGTGTAGTCACCCCGAATCGGGGCGGATCAGCTTGCGGGCTTCATCGACCTCGCGGCCGAGATCATTCCATCCGATCGCTGCCTCGACCGCAGCGCCGATATCGCCACCTGATATCTTGGCGGCGAGCAAGGCAGCGCCGAGTTGGGCAAGCAGCCGGATTTTGCCGTTGATGGTGCGCCGGTTGCGCTTGAGTGTCGTGTCCGCGCTGTTCTGTTCGCGCCGGAACATCTGCCCAAGCAGGCGATCGAACATCAGCACCGCATCGTCGGTGAGGGTAACGATGGTTTCGAGGATGGTCGCCACCAATGTGGCGCGACGCCGCGTCGCTTGCAGCGTCCGAACATGTTGCGCGGTCAGCCGCACGCCTTCCTGGCACAGGCGTCGGAGGCGCTCGGGATGGACGCCTACGGCGATATCCGGATCGATCCCGATGGCCCGAAGCAGTGTCAGTCGCTCGATGATGGCGGCGAATGTCTTTCGGCCGGGCTTGCCGGGTGACTGCCGCACCCAGGCCAGATCGCTCAAGTTCGTGCCTGTGTGGGGCAGGAGAAGCGCATCGAGCAGCCGGCGCTGTCGAGCATCGAGTCCTCGGGTCAGATGCTCGGCGACATGGCGTTCGGCATCGAGCAACGCCTGTGCGACCATCCGCTCGACCGAACTGATGCCCGGCACAATGATGCGCCGTCGCCGGCACTCATCCAGCATCACGCGCGCCAGCCTAGCCCCGCTGGTCGTCGTCAGCGCGATCGGCAGGAGCCATTCCTGCAACGTCGTTCGCAGCGGCCGACTGAGCGGCATGAAGCCGAATGCATCGCGCAGTGCATCGAGCTGTTCGTACCGGGTCGGGCCGCGCGTCGCGTAGTCGGCCAGCACCTCGGGTCCGACCTGCAATTGCTCTGCGACGAACGCGAGCGGCGTATCAGGGATCAGTTCACCGGGTCGCAGGAAACGGCCAGGATAGCGCAGCGCGCAAAGCTGGATCGCGAAACCCAGCCGGTTATGCGGTCGCCTCCGGCGGACGATGATGGCCAAGTCGTCCCGGCTCAATGTCCAGTGCTGGACGAGCAGGGTTTCGTCGTCGGGAAGCGCGAGCAACGCCGCGCGTTGCTCGTCCGACAGGACGGCGCGACGCGGCATCGGCTTAGACCTTGGCCGGTGCGGTCCAGCCGATCCGGGCAAGCGTGCCGAGAAGGGTCGAACGCGGCACCTTGAAGGTCCGGCAGACGGACGCCTTGCTGGCCCCGCCATCCAGCGCGGCGGTGATCCGCTCGAGCGTTTCGGCGTCGATCATCGGCGGGCGGCCACCTTGGCGTCCCCGGCGTTTGGCAGCAGCCAGTCCCGCCATCACCCGTTCGCGCGTGAGCGCACGCTCATATTGTGCCAATGCACCGAACAGCGAGAACAGCAATTCGCCGTGCGGCGTGGTCGTATCCATCTGCTCGGTCAGCGACCGGAACGCGATGCCGCGCGCCTTCAGATCGGTGACGATCGTCAGCAGGTGCGGCAGCGAGCGTCCGAGCCGGTCGAGCTTCCACACGATCAGTGTGTCGCCCGCGTTCAGATAGTCGAGGCAGGCTTTCAGGCCTGGTCGGTCGTCGCGCGCGCCGGATGCCTTGTCGGTATGGAGATGCCGATGATCGACCCCGGTTGCGACGAGCGCGTCCCGCTGGAGATCGACCGTTTGGCGGTCATCGGTCGTTGACACCCGCATATATCCGACCAGCATGTACGACAAACCCTCGAAAGCATGTTTTCGAACACCCTATCAAAGCGACAGGGTTTGTCGATCGTTATGGGCTGAGGCGGGTATGGTTCGGCAAAAGCGCAGGTCCGGAGCGTCGCCTATCACCTGTTTGCCGTCACGCGTCTGCTGTCCGTATGGACGCAAGTAGAAGGCACGCTGATGCCGCAAGAAGCACCAGGTCCTTCAACAGGAACTGTCCGGTTCCGGCCGAAATCGCCGGGAACCCGCCAGCGGTCGGCTCGGCGACGCCAGGCGTGCTCAGGAAAAACGTCAGTGTCACGGCATAAGTCAGGCATGACATCGCCGCGCCGAGAGCGGAGGCCGTCTTGTTGAAAGCACCGATAATCAGCGCAGCGGCCGTCGCGAGCTCGACGGTGCCTATAAAATAGCTTCCACCCTGCACCCCAAAAACGGCCGGAATCCAGCTCATGATCGGACTGTTCTTCATCAATGGCGCGATGCCCATCGCTTCATAGCTCGTGAATTTCATGCAACCGAACCAGAGAAAGATGACCACCAGCGCCCAGCGCAGCAACGCGAGAGACCCGCGAGAGCCGGTCGTCTTTTCAGCTATGTGTAATGTCGAAAACATGGTGCCTCGCTTTCATCATGGCGCATGACCTGCCTTCATGCTTAGACAGGCGTGATATATGCGCTGCGCATACACTATACGCCGTCAATGAATGAGGCAACCCTTTGAACGTACTCTCGGACCGGCTCGTCAATCTGTTCGGCGCCCTCGCAGTGGGCATCACCGATCGAATTAAGAAGGCGGCATTCGACCCGACGATACCCGGCGGTGGCGAAACCACCGCGGCGATCGTCGTCATCGGTCACGCGACCGGTCTTTCGATCGACGAATTAGGACGGGTGCTAGGCTTGTCCCACGCGGGGACGGTGCGGCTTGTCGATCGATTGGTTGCAGCCGGGTTCGCCGTTCGATCCAAAGCGCTACGGGACCGTCGTGCAGTAGCGCTGATGCTCACTGAGGCAGGCGAGACTCGCCTATCTGCGATCCTGCAACGAAGAAACGAGACTTTATCCGAAATCCTTAGCCATGTCTCGAATGCTGACCGCCTCGTGCTGGAACGTATTGCCGAGACAATACTTGCGCAGATGTCTGACGACGCTGTCTCGGCGCTGACGATATGCCGGCTCTGCGACGAGAGGCGATGCTACAACTGTCCGATGGATGCCTTTGGAATGCTGGAGTCGTCGACGCATAGAGTCGACCCATAAGTGCGCGCAGAGACGCTTAGCGTATATCTGTGCCCGTTCTATGTCCTGACCCCATATAGGCCTTGTTCGGCGCCTTCTCGTTCCAGCCTCGGCGCTTGAGATAGTCATCGACCAGATTGCGACCGTCAGGTTCCAGTTCCTGTGTCAGCAGATCTTCAAAGGCGCAGCCCCATAGCGGCCCTTGCCAATGATCACCGATGATCTCGAATATGGCGTCGGGTTCGAGGCCGGTCGCTTCACATGCCGGACCGAGATGCGCGGACAGCATTTCATCCATCGCCTCGTCCCACGGAGCACGATCCGCATATTTCATCAGCCCGGACAGATCGTGAGCAGATTTCAATCTGGACATTCAGGCAGGCCTTTCCACGCCAAGGCGGCGCATTTCGCGATAGATGGTGGATCTGCCGATGCCGAGTTGCCGTGCTGCCTCTGTCGGCGAGATACGGGCTTCGACCAGTTTGATGGCCGCATCCACCTTGGACATGTCGAGCGGCTGACGGCCAGGCTGCTTGCCCTTGGCGCGTGCAGCGGCGATCCCATCGCGGGTCCGCTCAGAGATTAGCCGCCGCTCGAAATGGGCGATAGCTCCGAACACATGGAAGATGAGTTCGCCGGCGGCCGACGAGGTGTCGATTTTTTCCTCAAGACTCAGGAGGGCGATGCCTTGGCTGCGCAAAGTTTCGACTGTGGCGAGCAGTTCAGTCAGCGAACGCCCAAGCCGATCGAGGCGGACCACGGCGAGCGTGTCACCCTTGCGGGCATAGGCGATCAGTTCGGCCAGTCCAGGCCGCTCCATGCTTTTTCCCGATATTACATCGGTGAACACCTTGATGGCGCCGGCATTCTCCAGTCGCATGGTCTGGCCCGCCACATCCTGATCGCCGGTGCTGACGCGGGCGTAGCCCAGAATGCCGCCCATCTATCGTGTCTCCCAAACGGTCGTTCTGTGGACGCTCTGAAGGGCGACCGCTTCACCCCGCCCATAGCCGTCCACATACTATGTCTCTTTACTCATGGCTGTCCATAGGCGCAGTTGACCTTTTGTGGACGGGAATCGGCATGACGAAGCGCAAGCATCAACTCCTGACCGAGAGCGAGCGCAATCAGATCCTTGCCATCCCGACCGATCGCGACCACTTGGCTCGGCTCTACACCTTCGAGCCTGCGGACATCGAGATCATCGGCGCGCGACGGGAACGACGGAACCAGTTGGGCGTCGCGCTGCAACTCGCGCTCTTGCGCCACCCGGGCATCACACTGGCGCAGTTGATACAGAACAGGGGAGCGATGCCCCATGATCTCGCCGCCTTCGTCGCAGAACAGCTTGGCCTGCGCGTCACGGATCTGGCTGACTATGCGGCGAGGGACCAGACCATGACGGACCATGCTCGCGAGCTAGCCGCGCGCTTGGGACTGCGAGGGCCGACGCGTGCCGATATTCCGTTCATGATCGAAGCGGCCACGAAAACGGCATGGGCGACCGACAAGGGGATGACGATAGCGACCGGTGTTGTCACCGCCCTTCGTGAGGCCCGGATTCTGCTGCCGTCCATCTCCACCATCGAGCGTGCCAGCAGCGCGGGGCGCGCGCGTGCCCGCAAGCAAGCCGCCTATGCCCTGATCGACGATCTCAGCGCTGAACAGGTCCACGCCCTCGACCAGCTCTTTGACGACGCCGGGGGCATGAGCCAGCTCGCTTCGCTCAAGACCATTCCCATCGCGGCAAGGCCCGATCATATCCGCCAGATTCTCGACCGCCTGCGGCAAGTGCGGAAGATCGGCATCTCCCCGGACGTGGCTGGCCGCATCCACGCGGACCGCTTCCGGCAATATGTCCGGGAAGGCCGTGCATCGCCTGCCTATATGATCGAGCGATACGTTCCCTCCCGGCGGCGCGCCACGCTGGTTGCCTTCCTGCTCGATCTTGAAGAGCAGCTGACCGACAGCGCTCTGGAGATGGCGGACAAGCTGATCGGCAGCATCTTCACCCGCGCGAAGAATGCCCAGGCGCGTAGCTATGCCGCCACATCGAAGAACGTGGCGCGGCTGATGCTGATCTTTCGCAGAACGATCGATGCGCTGACCGATGCGGTCGATACTGGCGAAGATCCAATTGAGGTCCTGGACGCATCGGTCGGGTGGAACACCCTGATGAAGGCGAGGCCGGAAGTGGCGAGCATCGCGGAAACCGCCAACCTCGATCCGCTGACGGTCGCGGCCGACCGCTATGCGACGTTACGCAAGTTCGCCCCCGACCTGCTTGAGACGCTCCAGTTCAGGGCCGGAAAGGGCAGTGCGAAAACGATCGCTGCCATCGAAATGCTGCGCGACCTCAACAGGTCGGGCAAACGCGATCTTCCTACCGACGCTCCGATGCCCTTCCGTAAAGAATGGCGAAAAATCGTCGTTGGCGATAACGGCAAGATCAACCGGCGGCTCTGGGAAATCGCAACGATCGCGCATCTGCGCAACAAGTTGCGTTCGGGGGATGTCTGGGTGGAGCGATCGGCGGGATACCGCCAGTTCGACAGCTACCTGCTCAGCGAACCGAAGGCGAAGCCAATCGTGTCGGCTCTTGGTCTGCCACCCACAGCCAGCGAATGGCTCGAACAACGGGGCCGCGAACTGGACTGGCGACTGAAGAAATTTGCCCAGCGCCTGAAGCGCGACGCTCTGGAGGGTGTGCGGTTCCGCGACGGCCGCCTCCAGATATCCCCGGTTCGCACGATCGCGATGCCCGATGCCGAAGCGCTGGCTGACCGGCTCGATGCGATGATGCCCCGCATCCGCATCACCGAGCTGCTGCATGAAGTGGCGCAGGAAACCGGCTTTCTTGCTGCATTCACGAACCTGCGCACCGGCGAAGCGTGCCCCAACGAAAACGCGCTGCTCGCCACCATCCTTGCGGATGCCACCAATCTCGGCCTGTCGCGCATGGCTGCCGCGAGCCAGGGCGTGACGCGCGACCAGCTCCTGTGGACCCATGACGCCTATATCCGCGACGACAGCTACTGCGCGGCGCTGGCCGTGCTCATCAACGCGCATCACCGCCTGCCATTCTCGCGCGTATGGGGCGACGGCACAACGTCCAGTTCCGATGGCCAGTTCTTCAGGGGCGCGAAGCGCGGTGCATCGGGCGGCGATATCAACGCCCGCTATGGCGTCGATCATGGCTTCAGCTTCTACACTCATGTTTCCGACCAGCGTGCGCCTTACCACGTCAACGTGATCTCTGCCGCGACGCATGAGGCACCCTATGTTCTCGACGGCCTCACCAGCCACGGCACCGATCTGAAAATCGTCGAGCATTACACCGACACTGGCGGGGCGACCGATCATGTCTTCGCCCTGTGCGCGATGCTGGGATTTCGCTTCTGCCCGCGCCTGCGCGACTTTCCAGACCGGCGCCTCGCGCCGATCGCGCCGGTTAAGGCCTATCCGGCCATCGCCCCGCTAATGGGCAAGCGTATCCGCACCGACATCATCGCTGAACAATGGGATGACGTGCTGCGCCTCGTCGGCTCGATCAAGGCCGGCCATGTCGCGCCATCGGTCATGCTGCGAAAGCTCGCCGCGTACGAACGGCAGAACCAACTCGACGTCGCGCTACAGGAAATCGGCAAGATCGAGCGAACCCTGTTCATGCTGGACTGGCTGGAAAATCCCGATCTGCGCCAGCGATGCCATGCTGGTCTCAACAACAGCGAACAACGCCATGCCCTGACGCAGGCAATCTACACCTTCCGCCAAGGCCGGATCATCGACCGCAGCCATGAGGCGCAACAATATCGGGCATCCGGCCTCAATCTAGTCATCGCCGCGATCGTCTACTGGAACACGATCTACATGGATGCTGCCGCCCAGCATCTACGATCAACCTCGGTCGCGGTGCCTGATTATCTGCTCGCCCATACGTCCCCCGTGGGTTGGGAGCATATTGCCTTCTCCGGCGATTTCCTCTGGGATCGCGCAGCCGCTTCCGCTGGCCGCAAGGCCCTCAATCTCCCGCCGGATAGCCGCGTCGCATAAGCGTTCGCTGATTGTTCGCCCTTAGCGTTGTTTAGCGTACCATCCACGCTATGCCCTCTATACTCCAAGCTGACATCACAAAATCAAATCCCTCAAAGATGGCGTCAATTGCCTTGATGGGGTAAAAACTGGAGTGCTTCCAGGATGGGACATTCGGCAACGTCATCTCCAGTGCATCTGGCTAACGTGGTCGCCAGCGTCACCTCTATCTTCTGCAAATCTGCAATGCGGCGGCGGACATCTTCAAGGTGGAGTTCGGTTCTCGCCATAACCTCCGCGCAGGTTTGTGCACCGGTATCGGTGAGCGACAACAATGACCGTATGTCATCCATTGCATAGCCAAGGTCGCGCGCGCGCAGGATGAACTGCAACCTTTGCACCAGTTCCGGCGAATAGACGCGGTAGCCGTTGGAACTGCGAGGCGGCCCCGGCAGCAATCCCACCTTCTCGTAATAGCGGATGGTTTCGAGATTGCAGCCTGTTTTCCGGGCAAGCTGGGCACGCAAGATGCCGACCTGTTGCTCCATGAAAATACCTCTTGAGTCTGTAGTGGCTACAGAGCCTACACTGCGAATCACTCAGTTGGAACAAGGGATTCAAGCCATGGTCTCAACGCCGGAAGCGGGACAGCCAGCCCTCACCGAAAACCACGAGCCGAAGCAGGCAAACTGGGTTGCGGCGGGCGCATTGATCGGCGCGGGGCTCGCCTCGGCTTGCTGCGTCGTCCCGCTACTGTTGGTTATGCTCGGAATTTCCGGCGCGTGGATCGCCAACCTGACGGCGCTCGAACCTTACAAGCCCTATGTCGCAGGCGTAACGCTCGCGCTGCTCGGCTACGGCTTCTGGCATGTCTATTTCAAGCCGAAACCGCCCTGTGAAGACGGTTCCTACTGCGCTCGTCCACAATCGGCTTGGACCACCAAGGCGGTGCTGTGGCTGGGCCTTGCCGTCGCCATCCTGGCGCTCACCATCGACTGGTGGGCACCCTGGTTCTATTGAAAGGAAATACCCATGAAAAAGACAGTATGTATCGCTATGGCCGTGCTGGCTATGGCTGGCGGCGGGGTCGCCTATGCAGTTAGTGGCACGGCGCAAGATCGCCCCGCGGCTACCGCAACCGCTCAGAAGCAAACCACCTTTGCCATAGAGAACATGACCTGCGCCACCTGCCCGATCACCGTGAAGAAGGCGATGGAAGGCGTCGCCGGGGTAACGGCGGTCACGGTCGATTTCGCAGCCAAGACCGCGCGCGCAACCTATAACCCGCGCCGCACCAATGCTGCTGCGATTGCCGCTGCATCAACCAACGCGGGTTATCCGGCGCGCGCTATTCAAAACTGAGCGGGGCGCCGCCAGCGCCTCAAGAAAGCGATAAGCAATGAACGACTGTTGCAACCGCCCCGGGCAGGAAGGATTTGACGTTGCCGTCATCGGCGCGGGTTCTGCCGGGTTCTCCGCCGCGATCGCCGCTGCCGATCTGGGCGCGAAAGTGGCGCTCGTCGGTCACGGCACGATTGGCGGCACCTGTGTCAATGTTGGCTGCGTTCCTTCCAAGACGCTGATCCGCGCCGCCGAAGCGGTGCATGGTGGGCTTGCCGCCGCGCGCTTTCCCGGCCTTGGGGGCGCTGTCCAGATGGATGACTGGTCCGTATTGGCGGCGTCGAAGGACGATCTTGTCACGACGCTGCGCCAAAAAAAATATGTCGATCTGCTGCCCGCCTATGACGGTGTGAGCTATATCGAGGGCAAGGCACGCTTTGCCGATGGTGCGCTGATTGTCGGCGATGCGCCCATGAAGGTCGGCAAGGTCATATTGGCGATGGGTGCGCACGCCGCCGTGCCGCCGATTCCGGGGATGGACAGCGTGCCCTACCTAACCAGCACATCGGCGCTGGCGCTGGATCGCTTGCCCAAATCGCTGCTGGTGATCGGTGGCGGGGTGATCGGGGTAGAACTGGGACAGATGTTTTCGCGTCTGGGCGTTGATGTCACCATCTGCTGCCGAAGCCGCCTGCTCCCCGAAATGGACCCGGAAGTGAGTGCCGCGCTGAAAAACTATTTGGAAGCCGAGGGCGTGCGGGTTTGCGCAGGTGTCGGCTATCAGCGTATCGCCCAAACACAGAGCGGGGTCGAATTGACCTGCGAGGGGCATTGTGACACCGTCGCGGCGGAACAGGTGCTCATCGCCACCGGACGCCGACCCAATAGCGACGGGCTTGGGCTGGAGGAGCGCGGCATAGTGCTTGCCCGTAATGGTGGAATCGTCGTCGATGACCACCTCGAAACGTCGGTTCCAGGCATTTACGCGGCGGGCGATGTAACGGGACGGGACCAGTTCGTCTACATGGCCGCCTATGGCGCAAAACTGGCCGCGCGCAACGCGGTGACGGGCAACCAATACCGCTACGACAATTCCTCCATGCCATCCGTCGTCTTCACCGACCCGCAAGTCGCCAGCGCCGGCCTCACTGAAACGACAGCACGGGCGCAAGGCCTGGACATCAAGGTTTCGCTGCTCCCGCTCGATGCTGTGCCAAGGGCACTGGCAGCACGCGATACGCGGGGTCTCATCAAACTGATTGCCGACAAGGCGAACGACCGTTTGCTGGGCGGCCAGATCATGGCACCCGAAGGCGCGGATTCGATCCAGACACTGGTGCTGGCGATCAAACACGGCATGACCACCCTGGAATTGGGTGCAACGATATTTCCTTACCTGACCACTGTGGAAGGCCTCAAACTGGCGGCCCAAACGTTTGATAAGGATGTCGCCAAACTGTCTTGCTGCGCCGGGTGATTGCTCGGGGATCAACCGGCAACGAATGGCCTCCCTCCAGTGCAAGCCGCTTTGGTGTCAATTTTGTTATTCGCCTCAGCGGGAGAGCAAAATGGCACGACGCCGACTTCTGACCGGAGACGAGCGCCGGCGCCTGTTCGATCCTCCTGTCCAAGAAACCGCGATCATTGGGCATTATACCCTTTCTGCGGAAGATGTTGAATTGGTTGGGCGCCGCTATGGTCCAGCAAATCGCCTCGGTCTGGCTGCACAAATCGCTTTGATGCGACATCCCGGCTTTGGTCTGCAACCCGAGATCGGGCTTCCCGACGTCATTCTTCAGTACCTCGCGGCACAGTTATTCGTCGATCCTTCCTCCTTCTCTGCATATGGTCAGCGCGCGCAAACCCGTACCGATCATGCCGATCTCGTGGCGCGTTATCTTGGCATACGCCCGTTTCGACGCGGCGACCTGGCACTTGCCCTGAATCTTGCCGCGCAAGCCGCCGAGTATACAGACAGAGGTGAACCGATTGTTCGCGCCCTCATGGTTGGCCTGAAGGGTGAGCGGTTCATTCTTCCGTCAGGCGACACACTGGAACGCGCCGGTCTTGCTGGCCGGGCACGCGCACGCAAAGCTGCCGCAGCCGCAATCGTCGAAGGCCTCAGCTCTGCTGAACTGACACGGCTAGACGAACTCGTAATCAACAACCCGGATTTCGGCATGACACCGCTGGCGTGGTTGCGTAATTTCGAAGAAGCCCCGACTGCGGCCAATATCAATGGCTTGCTTGAGCGCCTGCGCTATGTTCGCGGCATAGGTATCCACCCGGTAGTTGGGGGCGCCATTCCGGAATTCCGCTTTGCCCAATTTGTCCGCGAGGGCGGCGTGGCACCGGCATTCCTGCTTTCGGATTACAGCGTCAATCGCAGGCGGGCGACGTTGACGGCCGCAGTGATCGACCTTGAGGCCAGACTTGCCGATGCCGCGATCCAAATGTTTGACCGACTTATCGGCGGCATGTTCACGCGCGCGCGGCGTGGGCGCGAGCGTCGCTACCAAGATAGTATTCAGTCGGTGGGGCAACTCATGCGGCTGTTTGGCGCCACGATTACAGCACTTGATGAGGCTGTCCAGAATGGCGGCGATCCGCTCGAATTGATTGACGAAGCGGTGGGCTGGCACCGGCTTGTTGCGGCAAAGGCCCAAGTAGATGCCCTTGCTGATCTTGCCGGCGAGGACGCACTGGTAACGGCAACCGAGCGTTACGCCACGCTACGGCGTTTCAGCCCGGCATTTCTGGACGCCTTCACCTTCAAGGCGTCTGGAACAGGGACGGCACTGATCAAAGCCATCGATGTCATTCGCGATGCGAACACACGAAAGTCGCGCGACCTTCCCGATGGCGTTCCACTGCCATTCCCCAATCGGCAGTGGAAGCGTCTCATCACCGAAAGCGGCCGTATCGACCGCCGACGTTATGAAATTGCGATCATGGCAACCTTGCGTGATCGTTTGCGCGCCGGTGATGTATGGATCGAGGGAACCCGCAACTATCAGCGCTTCGATGCCTATTTGCTGGGTCGGCGCGACGCCGCCAAAGTGGCGGATGTGCTTCCGTTCGATTCAAATGCTGCATCCTACCTCGCTGACCGGGCACGAAATCTTGACTGGCGGCTGCGCCGATTTGCCAAGCAGTTGAAAACAAACAAGCTTGAGGGAGTGTCGCTCGAACGAGACCGGCTCAAGCTTCAGCAAATGCCGCCTGTCACCCCACCGGAAGCTGAAGCCCTCGATCGCAAGCTCGATACCCTGCTTCCCCGCGTGCGCATCACCGAGCTGCTGCTTGAAGTCGCCGAACGCACTGGTTTTTTGAACGCATTCCGTGACCTGCGCTCAGGCAAGGAGCACGACAACCCCAGCACGGTACTCGCCGCAATTCTGGCTGATGGCACCAACCTCGGGCTGGAGCGGATGGCCAATGCCAGCGAAGGCGTCAGCTATGCCCAACTCGCATGGACCCACAACTGGTATCTTTCACCCGAGAACTATCAGGCCGCGCTGGCCATGATCATCTCAGCCCATCACGAATTACCCTTCGCGCGGCATTGGGGCGCTGGCACCAGTTCGTCGTCCGATGGCCAGTTCTTCCGGTCGGGGCGGAGCCGTTCAGGGGCGGCGGACGTCAATGCCAAATATGGCGCCGAACCTGGCGTGAAAATCTATTCTCACCTTTCCGATCACTTCGCATCATTCGGATCACGGATCATGTCCGCGACGGCAGGTGAAGCGCCTTACGTGCTCGACGGGCTTGTCCTGGGCGCCGGCAACCTTCCGTTGCATGAGCACTATACCGATACCGGCGGCGCCACCGATCATGTTTTCGCACTCTGCCACCTACTCGGGTTCCGCTTCGCGCCCCGGCTGCGCGATATTGGCGACCGCAAGCTGGGTTCGATCGCTGCGCCATCGACATACAAGGGCATCGAAAATCTGATGGGCCGCACCATCAAAACGGCAGCGATCGAGGCCGATTGGGATGACATCGTCAGGATTGTCGCCTCAATCAAGGATGGCACGGTGGCGCCGTCAGTAATCTTGCGAAAACTTGCCGCCTACAAACGCCAGAACAGGCTGGATTTTGCATTGGCTGAACTGGGCCGTATCGAGCGCACTTTGTTCACGCTCGATTGGCTTGAACAACCGGAACTGCGACGTGCCTGTCAGGCCGGTCTCAACAAAGGCGAGGCGAGGCACACGCTTGCCGCCGCCATCTATACCAACCGGCAGGGTCGGTTCACCGATCGCTCGCTGGAAAATCAGGAATTTCGCGCATCTGGGCTGAACCTGCTGATTGCGGCGATTTCCTACTGGAACACGGTCTATCTCGACCGGGCCGCCCAGCACCTCAACGCTGTCGGCACGACGTTCGATGCGGCACTGCTTGCGCACCTTTCTCCGATGGGCTGGGCGCACATCAGTCTGACCGGCGATTACCTCTGGGAGCAGGCCAGGCGACTTCCAGCAGGTGAATTCCACCCACTCAACGAGCCAATGGCGCGGTTGAAGCGTGTAGCGTAGCCCATGTTCCGCTTATGTCCGAGAAATCGTTGTCTGGCGAACAAACCTTGAGGTGACGCCTTGCCTGGGCATCGAGCAGGAATTTGGTTTGAGCGGCGCTGGACAGTTCTGCGTCTTTGCGCAGATCGGCCGCAAGTTTCAGCATGGCCGAGTGAAAGGGTTTGTTCGCGCAAAGACTACGACTGGCGTTGAGGTTATGGAGTTCGGCAAGGTCGAGAGCGAGCAATGCAACCGCTTCAGCGATGTCGGGCAGCTCGATATCCCGGATCGTCGCAACATAGTCGTATTCCTCGCGGCCGAAGAGATTGACCTCGACGAAGCCGTTCGCGACCAGCGAGCCGAGCGGTGACCCCGCAAAATGAACGCGGCCTTCCGCGACGATGCATCCTGGGTGCAGTTCCCAACTGAGCTTTTCGCGGTGCCGTTTCAGCCAGTGTGCCAGCACATCGAATTTCCGCCGAAATGCGCGGTCCAGAGGCGCTGACTGGCTCGGCCACAATTCGAGCGCCACAGTGATTGGCTCAATTTGCTCGGTGAGGCTCGCGCCATTGAAGAAGCTGTCGGCGCTGAAATGGCGTAGTTCGAGATAGCCGTTGAGCAGCTTGGAGAAATTTGCCGCATATCCCTTGTCTCGGCCTGCGCGGTCTAGGAGCACGTTGTCGAGGGCCGCGCCTGCGAGGAATTTTCCGGATGAATCATGGGCGAGATGTCGGAGCAGGGTGATGCCTACGGCATGGCGCTGCGTGCCAGTATAGCGTGAAAAAAGCCGGTCATTTCGCGAAAGTATCGCCAGTTCATCGACACCCACGATGAACCGGTCCGGATCGAGGCGCTGCTCGCCCGCGTCGATGTTGATGTGCCACCCGCAGTCCTCGGTGAACTCGTTCGGGATGAAGTTGAAGTCGTCGTCGAGCTCGTAGATGGCGTCGATCAGTTCGCGGCGAACGGCGTCGGCGTCATTGAGCGGCAGTGGCGGGGTGAGAAGTTCGACTCCGGCTAACCGGTCGCGCGGCCAGTGCAGAGGATCCAGGCCATATTCCGGGACGACGTAAAATCCGGGTCGCCGCGGCGGCTTGGCGAGAGCCGCCCAGCGCCGACCGGTCAGTTCGCGCAGCCGCGCCGCGACAAATCGGCAATAGGCGGGCGAGGCAAGGTCCATCGGACCATCCTCGCGCAGTTCTCGCTCAAATCTGGGTTCACCAAGGTCCCCGAGGATGACCTCAAGCTCAAATCCTGCACGCCAAGCGGGAATACCGGTCATGGGGTATATGGTACTTCATCGATTGGGTGAGTAAATGCGCGAAATGATCGGTCAGGCTGCCCCTACCATCTGACCAATTTGTCCGAGTTCGGTCATCAGTTCGTGCCGGTCCATTGTTTCGAACGGCAGTGCCAGCAGCGCTTGCACGCGCATTTCGAGCCAGCGCCAGGTTTGCTCGAACGCGGTATCCACATCTGCCTTGCTCCCTTAGACATCAGCCGGATCGGGTAGGCCCCAATGCGCCTTGAGCGGAGCGCCCATGAACACCGGACATGCCTCGCCAGCGGCGTTGCCGCAGACCGTGATCGCTAGGTCGATGGGCGGCGCATCGGTGCCAGTGAATTCGTTCCAGCTCTTCGAACGGAAGGAGGAAGTATCGATGCCCTTGCGAGCAAGCAGCCGCAGTGCCCCGGGGTGCGGTATGCCCTTGGGTTTGCTTCCTGCGCTGTAGGCGACAATCCGGCCCTGCCCGAACGCGGTGAGGATCGCTCCGCCCAGGATGGAGCGGGCCGAATTGCCGGTGCACAGCACAAGGATGCTGAAAGGTCGGTCTGTCACGGTCAGGCCTTCGTCGGAGCAAGAGAAGCAAGGATTGGTGCCGCGTCGATCACCGGCCGGTCATTGTCGACCCGCTCGGAATAGCGGTCGGTCAGCTGATCGACATGCGGGCGAAGCAGCACCGTGAAGCGCACCAGTTCTTCGACCACATCGACGATCCGGTCGTAATAGCTCGAAGGCTTCATCCGGCCCGCCTCGTCGAACTCTTCATAGGCCTTGGCGACGCTCGACTGGTTGGGAACGGTGAACATCCGCATCCAGCGGCCAAGCACGCGCAGGGTGTTGACCGAGTTGAACGACTGCGAGCCGGCGCTGACCTGCATGACCGCGAGCGTGCGGCCCTGGGTCGGACGCAGGCCCTTCAGGGCAAGCGGCAGGTGGTCGATCTGGGTCTTCATGATCCCTGTGATCTGGCCGTGGCGCTCAGGGCTGCACCAGACTTGCGCCTCGGACCACAGCGAGTGTTCGCGCAGTTCGTGGACCGCGGGGTGATCGTCGCCTGCAATCTGGTCGGGGAGCGGCATGTCGGAGGGATCGAAGATCCGTGTTTCGCAGCCGAAGTATTGGAGGAGGCGCGCCGTTTCTTCGACGACCAGGCGCGAATACGAGCGCTCCCGCAACGATCCGTAGAGCAGCAGCACCCGCGGCGGTGGATTGAGTTCGCCCAGCCCGAGGGCCGGTTGGCGGTGGATATATTCCGGTTTGAGCGCCGGCAGGTGGCCCGGATCACTGAGCGTGCGCAGACTGTTGATTGCCACTGAGAAGTGACCCGGGAGAGGCCGTAATTTCCACTGAGATTTGACCCATGTTCTGATCGTTCCCTTGGCTGGCAGTCGGGGGATCATGGAGTGATCGACATGGCGTTATTGAGT